>NZ_CP119145.1:0-2400000 GCF_029167625.1 Streptomyces sp. AM 4-1-1 | reverse complement strand
CTGGGATCAGCCGGGAAGTCGAAGAGCACGAACGGGCTTTGGACGCCGGCGTGCGCGCCCGCCTCGAACGGCAGGACCTGCAGGGTGAGGTTGCTGCGCTCGGTCAGCCGGGTCAGATGGTGCAGTTGGTCGAGCATGACCGTGTGCCCGCCGACGACCTGGCGCAGCGCGCCCTCCGTCACGATGGCCCAGAGCTTCGGCGGGTGTTCGCCCTCCAGGATGGACTGGCGCTCCATCCGCACCTTGATCAGCGAGTCCACATGGCCGGGCGGCAGCACCGCGGGCCCGGCCGTGATGATGTGCCGGGTGTAGTCGGGCGTCTGCATCAGACCGGGCACGATCATGCCCTCGAAGGTGCGGATGCCCGCCGCCGTGCCCTCCAGTGCGATGAAGTCCCGGTACTCGCGCGGCAACGCGTCCTCGTAGGCGATCCACCAGCCCCGGGTCCTGGCGTCCTTCGCGGCTTCGAGGAACGCGGCGACCTGCTTCTCGTCGGTGACGCCGTACAGGGCCAGGAGCGCCTTGAGATCGGTACGCGAGACACGTACCTCCCCCTTTTCCATGCGGCTCATCTTGGACTGGGAGAAACCGAGTTCGTCCCCCACCGCCTCGGCCGTCAGGTTGGCCCTGCGGCGCAGTTGTCGCAGGTCCGACCCCAGGCGTCGGCTCCTGATCGTCTGGCCCATCACGCTCCTCGATTGATGTCGGTTGTCAGTTTGCCCGCTGGTCCGCCACGAGCGCCAGCAAGTAGACATGCATATATGCGTAGAGGGTACTTGCAAGAAGGGTATAGGCGCCGCTACTGTGTCCCCGTCGGTCACGGATCGTCACTCGACGGTGGCGAAGCGTGGCAAATCCGGTGACGCGGGACCCTCCGTTCGCCCCCGTCACACGCCGAGAGGTGAACTCTGGTGCCCAACGATGAGCAGACGTTCCAATTTCCCTCCGCCGAAGAATCCGTGCGGGAAACCCGGAAACGCGTACGCGGAACCGTACGTAACTGGGGTTTCTCGGACGAGTTTTCGGATACGGCCGAACTGTTGGCCAGTGAACTCGCGACCAACGCCGTCATCCACGCCGTGGGCGGAGCCTCGTACCGCGTGATCTGCGCGCTGTCGGACGCGGCGCTCACCGTGACGGTCGTCGATCACGGCGGCGGTGTCCCTGTCGTGCGTCACGGCTCCGGAACCGCGACGCACGGCCGGGGGCTGTTCCTCGTGGAGTCCCTGGCGGACGACTGGGGTGTGCGGACCGTGCCCCCGCGGGGCAAGGCGACGTACTTCGTCCTGTCCGTGCCACGGGGGACGGCCGGCGGCCGACACGACCTGAGGGAGCCTCATGGGGGACACGCCGGGCATCACGCCGGGGTTACGCGTGCCGCTCGCTCCGGGGGAGTCCGGCAGTCATGTCCTGATCTTCGGCGAGCGGGCTGACCGCCGCGAGGCCCTTACCACCGCTCAGCTCATGACGCTGGTGGTGGAGGCGGCCCATGAACTGGGCCTGGTGATCTCGGCGCGCCCCCGCCGCCGGCCGTGAGGCCCGGCCGCCCGCACCTCGCCGGGTGGACTGCCGCCGCGCGCGGACCCGTCGGCCTGCCCCCGGTCGCGTGCATCCCGCCGCGCGCGGACGCCCGTCGTCCCGCCCCCGTCGCGTGAACCTCGCCGCGCGCGAACCCCGTCGTCCGGCCCCCGCCGCACGAACCACTGGTCCGTCATCAACGAAAGGCCGCACCCATGTCCGACTCGGCGAACGGCCAGGCACTCCGCGAGGGTGACCTGGCGGCGCGCGATCTGGCCGACGCGCTCAAGCTCGCGGGCGTCACCCTGCCCTCGTTGCGCGGCGACTTCCCCACGGTCACCGACAGGCCGTTCGTACAGCTCGGCGGCGCGTCGGCGGAACTCGTACGGGAGCTGGCGGCATGGATTCGGGCACGCGCCTGAGGGGGTGAAAGGGGGCAAACGCGGGCGAGGTGCCGGTGGGGGCGGGTGTGGATCTGGCTGGTTCCGTAGAGCCGTGCGGGCCGGTGCGCGGACCGCCCGCGCCCGGGGCGGGCGGGCTCCGTATCCGAAAGCGGACCGACTTCGTCCGACTGTTGTTCGAAGACTGTGGGTCCGCTGCCCGCGTCGCCCGCGCCGCTCGCCCTGGATGTGGAGAAAGCGCGTCGCGGGCATGGCCAAAAACACACCCTTCACACGCGCCTTGGTGAGATTTCCGGCCATACCGGGCAGTGTGTCGAGGCGTTGCCGCGGCCTTTGCCGCCGTCCCGCTGGTGACGGGCCCGCGCGGCGGCCTGGGCAAGGGTCGCGCCGCCCCGGCCGCGAACGTGTTCCGAGCCGGGAGGCGGCTTCTTGCCTCCGGGGAAAACTGGCCGAAACGACTCCCCGGTGGCCGACTGCCGGAAATCGATGCAGCACTGATGCCTAACATCGGCTGTCTCCCGGCCACCGCGTCGTCCGGGTGCGCTACATTCGTGGTTCGGGTGCACTGTGGTAGGGGGCGCCTGGACAGGGTGGGGGCCCGGTCCAGCGACACGAGGCCGGACAGTTGTGCGTGCCCGATCCGTTGAGTGGGGGATGTGCGAACACCTGTGGAAAATCGGCGTGAAAGTGCCCGTTCCGGGCATACCCAGGAGCCGAGCGAGATGACGCTCCAACTGGACGTGGGGCGTCAGCTCTCCCAACTGCCGAAGGAACCGGAAGCGTCCGAGGGCTCCGACGGGCCGGTGTTCGTGGACGAGAGCGGGCGCCGCAGCAAGACGTTCCGGCGGCTCGGCTGGGTCCTCACCATCATCTGTGCCTGCTACGCGGTGACGCTGGTGGTCTCCGTGCTCGGTGGCAACTCCAGCGCGCCCTGGCTGCCGATCTCAGGTCAGCCGGAGAAGAAGACAGCGCCGGTGGAGGTCGAGCCGGACCCGAGTCTCTCCTCCGACCCGGCGTCGCCCGGCGTCACACCCAGTGCGACCCTCTCGACCTCGTCGGTCGGCCCCAGCACGCATCCCTCGGGCAGCAGCTCGGCCGCCCACGTGCCGAAGAAGCCGGGCGGCAGCGGTGCGTCGTCCTCCGTCGTCGTACCACCCAAGGGCGGGACGGGCGGCGGCACGAAGCCCACGCCCGGGGCCTCGGACACCGTCTCGTCGCCGGGCGTCTCGACACCGCCCGTCGAACCGCCGACCGGCGAGACGTCGTCGGCGCCCGGTGAGACCGTCACTCCTCCAGAAGGCAGCCCGTAAATGACACCCCCCGCCCCGCGGGGCAAGAGCAACCGTAAGAAGCCGAGGCAGCGCCGTAGGCTCCCCATGCGTTACCTGCTCCCCGCCCTGCTCCTTGTCGCCCTGCTCGCGATGCTGATGCTGCGCGGGTACGTGCACAGCGAGATCCTCGCCGACTACCGCGTCCAGCCTCCGGCGGCCACCGACACGGTCCCCCAGAAGATCATGGAGGGCGGCCCCGTCATCGACGCGCGGGCCAAGGACGATCCCAAGTCGCTGCGGATACCCGACCACAAGATCGTCCTCACCTTCGACGACGGGCCGGACCCCGAGTGGACGCCGAAGGTCCTCGACGAGCTGAAGGAGCACGACGCGCACGGCGTCTTCTTCGTCACCGGCACCATGGCCTCGCGCTACCCCGACCTGGTCAAGCGGATGGTCGACGAGGGGCACGAGGTCGGGCTGCACACCTTCAACCACCCGGACCTCTCGTACCAGTCCACCGACCGCATCGACTGGGAACTCTCCCAGAACCAGCTGGTGCTGGCGGGCGCGGCCGGTATCCGTACCTCCCTGTTCCGCCCGCCGTACTCCTCGTTCGCCGACGCCATGGACGACAAGTCCTGGCCGGTCACGCAGTACGTCGGCAGCCGCGGCTACCTCACCGTCGTCAACAACACCGACAGTGAGGACTGGAAGCGCCCCGGGGTCCACTCCATCATCAAGCGGGCCACGCCCAAGGGCGGCAAGGGCGCCATCATCCTGATGCACGACTCGGGTGGTGACCGGTCCCAGACCGTGGCCGCGCTCGGGAAGTTCCTGCCGCGGATGCAGGAGCGGGGCTACACCTTCGACAACCTGACGACGGCTCTCGG
Organism: Streptomyces sp. AM 4-1-1; assembly: GCF_029167625.1. Lineage (NCBI taxonomy): Bacteria > Bacillati > Actinomycetota > Actinomycetes > Kitasatosporales > Streptomycetaceae > Streptomyces > Streptomyces sp. AM 4-1-1. The sequence continues at coordinate 2,395,917 of NZ_CP119145.1, read as the reverse complement.
CGCACCGAGCGCCCACACCCCGGTCACCGGCTTCGCGCTGGTGAAGGGCAAGGCGTTCGTCTACGCCGTCGACGTCTCGGAGCACATCACCGGCGTCATGGTCGCCGGTCTCGCCGTCATCGGCGTGCTGGTCTTCTCCCGCTTCGGGCTGATGCTGCTGCTGTCCTTCCTGCACGCCAGGAAGGTGCGGAAACGAAACTTCCGCTGGGGCGAGCCGTTCACCCGACCGGTCTCGGTGCTGGTGCCCGCGTACAACGAACGCAAGTGCATCGAGGCCACCGTCCGCTCGCTGATGTCCAGCGACCACCCCATCGAAGTGATCGTCATCGACGACGGTTCGACGGACGGCACGGCGGACCTCGTGGAGGCGCTGCGACTGCCGAACGTACGCGTGGTGCGGCAGCGCAACGGCGGGAAGCCCGCGGCCCTCAACAACGGCATCGCGCACGCCCGGTACGACGTCGTGGTGATGATGGACGGCGACACCGTCTTCGAACCGTCCACCGTCCGCGAGCTGGTGCAGCCCTTCGGTGACCCGAGGGTCGGGGCCGTCGCGGGCAACGCCAAGGTCGGCAACCGCGACTCGCTCATCGGCGCCTGGCAGCACATCGAGTACGTGATGGGCTTCAACCTCGACCGCCGGATGTACGACATCCTCGGCTGCATGCCCACGATCCCGGGCGCCGTCGGCGCGTTCCGCCGGCAGGCGCTGGACCGGGTCGGCGGCATGAGCGAGGACACCCTCGCCGAGGACACCGACGTCACCATGGCCCTGCACCGCGACGGCTGGCGCGTGGTCTACGCGGAGAACGCCCGCGCCTGGACCGAGGCGCCGGAGTCCGTGCAGCAGCTGTGGTCGCAGCGCTACCGGTGGTCGTACGGCACCATGCAGGCGATCTGGAAGCACCGCAGATCACTCATCGAGCGCGGCCCCTCCGGCCGGTTCGGGCGGGTCGGACTGCCCTTCGTCTCCCTGTTCATGGTCGTGGCACCGCTGCTCGCGCCCCTCATCGACGTCTTCCTGCTGTACGGGCTGGTCTTCGGCCCCACCCAGAAGACGGTCGTCGCCTGGCTCGGCGTCCTCGTGGTGCAGGGCATCTGCGCGGCGTACGCCTTCCGGCTCGACAAGGAACGCATGACCCATCTCATCTCGCTGCCCCTCCAGCAGATCCTCTACCGGCAGCTCATGTACGTGGTGCTGCTCAACTCCTGGATCACCGCGCTCACCGGCGGCCGGCTGCGCTGGCAGAAGCTGCGCCGCACGGGAGCGCTGGACGCCTCCGGCTCGGTACCGAACCAGTTGAGGGCCGGCAGCAACGACCGGAGGCCCGTCGCGTGACGTATCCCGACCAGCCGCCCGGCACGCCGTGGCAGCCCCGTGACCCGGACGGGACGGAGCCGTTCCGCACGCCGGAGCCGTACGCCGACGGGGGGGCGTTCCCCGAGGGGGACGCGTTCTCCGGGAGGGGGGCGTTCCCTGAGAGGGGCGCGCTCTCCGAGAGGGGGGCGTTCTCCGGTGAGGACCCGGGCGGGGATTCGTACCCGTATCAGGGCCAGGGCCAGGGCCGGCCATCGGGGCGGGACGCCTTCGACCCGTTCGCGCGCCAGGACCGCGGCCCGTCCGCAGGTCAGGGGCAGGGCGCCTTCGATCCCTTCGCGGACCGGGACCGGAGCACGGCGCCGCAGCGTCCGTTCCCCGGGCAGGGGCCGTTCCCGGGCCAGGACACCGTCCAGGGGCAGTACCCCACCGCTGGGCAGCGCCCCTTCCCGGGACAGTCCGGGGCCGCGTACCCCGGGCGCGCCCAGGAGCAGCCGTTCGCCTCGTACCCGGGGCAGGACCAGGCAGGGTTCGAGGCGTCGTATCCCGGACAGTTCGAGGCCGACGGCGGGGACCCCTTCCCCGCCGGGGCAGGTGGGACGGCGACCGCCACCACCACGATGACCGCCACCGCGACGGAGCCCGCTCCCGAGCCGCCCGAGGCCCCGGCCCCGCCCAAGAAGGGCGGCCGTGACCGCTATCTCGACCTGCTGCGCGCCGTCGCACTGGTCCGTGTCGTCGTCTTCCACCTGTTCGGCTGGGCCTGGCTGACGGTCCTCTTCCCGTCCATGGGCGTGATGTTCGCGCTGGCCGGTTCGCTGATGGCCCGCTCGCTGGCCCGTCCGGCGTGGGGCGTCATCCGTGGCCGTATGCGGCGACTGCTGCCCCCCATGTGGGCGTTCTCGCTGTGCGTGGTGCCGGTCATGTTCGCGCTGAGCTGGAAACCGGTCCGGGGGGAGGGGATCTGGTGGTTCATCAAGCTGGGCTGCTACATCTTCCCGGTCGGCTCGCCCCCGTACCCCTGGGAGAACGGTTCCGAGGGCGGCTTCCTGGAGCAGAGCTGGGCCGACCAGGCCGCCGGCCCGCTCTGGTACATCCGGGCCTATCTGTGGTTCGTCCTCGCTTCGCCCCTGCTGCTGAAGGCGTTCCGCAAGCTGCCCTGGGCGACGCTGCTCGCCCCGGTCGCGCTGACCGCCGTGATCGGCACAGGCGTCGTCACGATCCCCGGTGCGACGGGTGAGGCCGTCGGCGACTTCGCGGTGTTCGGCGCCTGCTGGATTCTGGGCTTCGCGCACAACGACGGGCTGCTGAAGAAGATCCCGCGCTACATCTCGGTCTCCTCCGCCGCGATCATGATGGCGTTCGGTCTGTGGTGGGCGTCCGGCCACCTCACCGAAGAGGGCTGGAACCTCGACGAGATCCCGCTCGCCCAGGCCACCTGGTCACTCGGCTTCTGCGTGATCCTGCTCCAGTACGCGCCGTCCTGGCAGAAGCTGCCCGGCAGGCTCGCGGCCTGGGACAGCCTGGTCACGCTGGCCAACAACCGGGCCGTGACGATCTACCTCTGGCACAACCTGCTGTTCATGGGGACGAGCCTGATCATCGACCAGCTGTGGAGCGTGCCCTGGGTCGGGGACCACCTCGGTACGTACATCGACGCGTCGGGCAATGTGCTCATGCTGATCCTGATCTGGCCGCTGATAGGAATGGCGATCCTCCTGTTCGGATGGGTCGAGGACGTCGCGGCCAAGCGCAGGCCCCGGCTGTGGCCGAACGGCACTTCCGGGAAGGCCGCCGTCGCGACGGCCAAGGTCTGATCCACTCCACTCCCTGTCGTGGGGAGGTCGCAGGAGCAGCAGCGGGACTTGGAGCCGGGAAGCACCATGCGCGAAGAAGACGAACGACACGCACCCTCGTCGGAGGCCGAAGCGGGGACCGGGGCCGGATCGGGGGACGGGCCCCTGACCGGTTTCACGGTCGGGATCACCGCCGCCCGCCGGGCCGAGGAACTCGCCACGCTGCTGCGGCGGCGGGGCGCCACCGTCCTGCACGCTCCGGCGCTGCGGATCGTGCCGCTCGCGGACGACGGCGAACTCCTGGACGCCACGAAGCGGTTGGTCGAGAAGGCGCCCGATGTGGTGGTGGCGACCACCGCGGTCGGCTTCCGGGGCTGGCTGGAGGCCGCCGAGGGCTGGGGGCTCGGCGACGGTTTGCTGGCCCGGCTGCGTGGCGCCGAGTTGCTGACACGCGGCCCCAAGGTCAAGGGCGCCGTCCGGGCCGCCGGGCTCACCGAGCGGTGGTCGCCCGCCTCCGAGTCGATGGCCGAAGTCCTCGACCGGCTCCTCGCCGAGGGCGTCGAGGGCCGCAGGATCGCGCTCCAACTGCACGGCGAACCCCTGCCCGGCCTCATCGACGCGTTGCGCGGGGCGGGCGCCGAGGTCGTGGGCGTACCGGTCTACCGCTGGATGCCACCGGAGGACATCGCCCCCCTGGACCGGCTGATCGACGTCACCGTCGCGCGCGGTCTGGACGCCCTCACCTTCACTAGTGCCCCGGCCGCCGCGTCGCTCCTGAACCGCGCCGAGGAGCGCGGGCTGCTGCCGAGGGTGCTGGAGGCGTTGCGCGGGGACGTCCTGTCGGCGTGCGTCGGGCCGGTCACCGCGGTGCCGTTGCGGGACCACGGCGTCGAGACCGTACAGCCGGAGCGGTTCCGGCTCGGTCCGCTGGTCCAGGTGCTGTGCCGGGAACTCCCGGCCAGGGCCGGGGCGGTACGGGGTCCGGGGCCCGCGCCCGAGGACTCCTGAGCCGGGCCGACGCACCGGGGCCACCGGGCCCCGCGGTCGCTGCCGGGCGTTCCGGACCGCCCGGGGCCCGCGTTACCGTGCGGGGATGACCGACGAATCACACCCCCTCGCCCCGGGCGTACGGCTGCGGCCCGCGGCGCCCGGTGACGCCCGGTCCATGGCCGGGGCCCTGACCCGCAGCCGCGCCCATATGCGTCCCTGGGAACCGGTACGACCGGAGGCTTACTACACCGAGCAGGGGCAGCGGGACCGCCTGGCCGGCCTGCTGGCGGAACGCGCCGCCGGACGTGGCATGCCCTGGGTGCTGGCCGACGACGAGGACCTGGTCGTCGGCGGTTTCACCCTGTCCAACATCACGTTCGGCGCCTTCCACAGCGCCACGCTCGGCTACTGGGTCGACGTCGACCACGCGGGCCGGGGGCTGGCGACGGCCGCCGTACGGCGGATCTGCGAGACGGCCAGGGACGGGCTGGGCCTGCACCGGCTGGAGGCGGGCACGGTCCTCACCAACACGGCGTCACAGCGGGTCCTCGCCAAGACCGGCTTCGAGGAGATCGGTACGGCCCGGAGCTATCTGCACATCGCGGGGGAGTGGGCCGACCACCGGCTGTTCCAGCGCATCCTGCACGACGCGCCGTTGACGGGATGAACACGCCCGACGGCAGGTGGCCCTGACGGCCGGTGACCCCGACGGCCGGTGGCCCCGACGGCCGGTGACCCCGACGGCCGGTGTCCGGCTGATCCGCGTCCATCGGCCGGTGATCGGTGATCGGTGATCGGTGACCGGTGACCGGCTGATCCGCGTCCGTCGGCCGTTGACCGGCCGACACGGACCCGTCGGCCGGGGCGGCCGGTCAGCCGCCGGAGGCCGGGGCGCATCTCCGGTGCCGATGGCCTTTCTGCGGCCAGGACGGTACGGCCGGGAGGACTTCCACGAGGGCGTACCCGCTCTTCTCCGCCACCCGGCAGGACGCCGCGTTGTCCACCTGGTGCAGCAGATCGAGCCGTACGAGACCGTCGTCGGCGAAGACCGTGAACGCCCAGTCGGTGAGCGCGCCGAGCGCGCGGGGGGCGATTCCACGGCCCCGCGCGCCCGCGACCGTCCAGTAGCCGACCTCCGCCCGGCCGGAGCCGGGGTCCGGGTACTTCAGCGTGACGTTCCCGACGGGTTCGCCACCGCGTCCGTCGTCGGCCCCCTCCACGACGGCGAAGCTGTGACGGATGCCCGACTCGCGCCCTTCGTCCTGGAGTTCGAGCCATCGCCGCGCCTCCGGCTCGCCCGTCACCGGGGCCCGCGCCCCGGCCCGTACCGCCGGATCGCGGTACGCGGCGACGATCGCGGGTATGTCTCCGTCATGCCAGGGGCGCAGAAGCAGCCGCCCCACGGAGAGAGTGGTCCCTCGGTGATCGATGCGCATTGCGACACCGTACGGGAGCGCACGGCCGCGGGGTACGCGGTGGCGGGGCTTCCGGCCGGGACCGGTGACGGGCACCCAGGGTGTGGAGACTCCGTACCCGCGATCCAAGGCGGTGGCAGGCGCATGACAGCGGGCCTCAGCTCGTACGACTGGCGATTCGACGCGGGGCGGCCCTGCCTCGACCTGGTGGCGACGGGGGTCGACACCTCCGGCGCGTGCGAACGGCTCGACGGGCCCGACCGGCTCGCCCACTGGCTGGTCGCCAACCAACTGCTCCCGGTGGACCGCGCGTCGGACCTGGTGGACGACCACTGGGTGGTGCGGTTCCAGGAGTTGCGGATGTGCGTCGACCGGCTGATGTCGGCGGAGCTGGCCGGACACGGCGCGGACGGCGCACTGGACCGGATCAACGTCCTGGCCGCGGGGGCGCCGCCCGTGTGGCGGGCGGAGCGCGGCAAGGGCGGGGTGCTGGTGCGCACCCTCAGCGCCGAGCCCGACTGCCGGTCACTGCTGGCCGCCGTCGCGCGGGACGCCGTGGAACTGCTCACGGACCCGGTGGCGCGGGGCGGGCTGCGCCGCTGCGAGGGCGACAACTGCCGACGGCTGTATCTGGACACCTCGCGCGGGCGACGGCGGCGCTGGTGCTCCAGCGAGGTGTGCGGCAACCGGGAGCGGGTGGCGAGGCACCGAAGACGGGTCGCGGCGCTGTCCGGTGCGGTCCCGGGGGCGGTGGGCACGGGCGCGTAGGTCGTGGGGGCGGGGGTCGTGGGGGTGGGGGTGGGGGTCGGCTTGGGCGTGCGGGCCCCTGGCGCGGTGGGCGCGGGCGGGCGGGGCCCCGGGAGGGCGGCCGGCTCGGGCGCGTGGCCGACGCGTAATCGCAATCTTCTCCGCAGGTGCGCTGCGGGCCCTTTGTCGCGTACGGTTGACGGCTGCCCAACGCACGTCAGAAGGGGGCCTCGGTGGCCGCGCAGGATGCCGCTGTCGATTCGTTGCGGGACCGGGAAATCGGTGTCGAGCAGGTGCACCTGGACCAGGTGTACCGCCGCCTTGAGGAGAAGATCCACGAGGCTGAGTTTCTTATGCACGATGCCGTCAAGCGCGGCCAGGTGGGGACCCCGGGAGCACTCGCCGAGCGGGACGCCCAGGTCTTCCGGGCCGGTATTCACCTCAATCGGCTGAACAGCGAGTTCGAGGACTTCCTCTTCGGGAGGATCGACCTGCTGCTCGGCAAGGACGGTGAACGCGGCCCGGACGGCGCGTTCACCTCGGTCGCCCCGGCGGACGACGCCGTGCGCGACGACGCCACCGCGGACATCGCGGAGACGCTGCACATCGGCCGCATCGGGGTCCTCGACTCCGACTACGCGCCGCTCGTCATCGACTGGCGGGCCCCGGCCGCCGCGCCGTTCTACCGGTCGACGCCGAAGGACCCGGGCCGGGTGGTACGCCGCCGGGTCATCCGCTCCAAGGGCCGCAAGGTCCTCGGGGTGGAGGACGACCTGATGCGTCCCGAGCTGACGGCGTACCTGAACGGTGACCGGCTGGCGGTCGTCGGCGACGGCGCCCTGATGGCGGCGCTCGGCCAGGCCCGCAGCCACACCATGCGGGACATCGTCTCGTCCATCCAGGCCGAGCAGGACATGGTGATCAGGGCGCCCGCCGCCTCCGTCACCGAGGTCGCCGGGGGCCCCGGCACCGGCAAGACCGCGGTGGCGCTGCACCGGGCCGCGTATCTGCTCTACCAGGACCGGCGGCGGTACGCGGGCGGCATCCTCGTCGTCTCGCCCACCCCGCTCCTCGTCGCGTACACCGAGGGAGTGCTGCCCTCGCTCGGCGAGGAGGGGCAGGTCGCGATCCGCGCGGTCGGCTCGCTGGCCGACGAGGCGGCGCCCGAAGGCGCCACCACGTACGACGAACCGGCCGTCGCCCGGATCAAGGGCTCCTCCCGGATGCTCCAGGTGCTCCGCAAGGCGTCCAGGGGCGCCCTGGAGCGGTCCGGGGCGGACCGGACGGCCCCGGCCCACGACGGTCAGCTCGCGTTCGGCGACGAGGAGCCCGCGGCCCGACGGCCCACCGGCGCCCTCACCCGGCTCCGGGTGGTCGCCTTCGGGACCAGGGTCGAGCTGAACGCCGACGAGCTGGACCGCATCCGGCAGTCCGTCCTCGGCGGGACCGCCCCCGTCAACCTGTTGCGCCCGCGCGCCCGCAGACTGCTTCTGGACGCCCTGTGGAACAAGTCGTCCGGCCGGGGCCGCTACACCGACCCGGAACTGGCCGCCGAGCTGCGTTCCTCCTTCGACGAGGACGTCTCGACGGAGAACGACTTCCTCGACTTCCTGGCCGCGTGGTGGCCGGAACTCACCCCCCGCTCGGTGCTCGCCGCGATGTCCGACGAGAGGCGGCTGGCGCGCTGGTCGCGCCGGGTCCTCAACCAGGGTGAGGTGCGCCGGCTGGCCCGTTCGCTGAAGCGGCTCGGCCCCGACGGGCGGGGGCCGCTCTCCGTGCACGACGTGGCGCTCCTCGACGAGCTGCACACCCTGCTCGGCACCCCGAGCCGCCCGAAGAAGAAGCGCGAGTACGACCCGCTGGACCAGCTCACCGGGCTGGAGGAGCTGATGCCGCAGCGCGAGGAGACCCAGCGGGAGCGGGCCGAACGGCTGGCGGCGGAACGCACCGAGTACGCGCACGTCATCGTCGACGAGGCGCAGGACCTGACGCCCATGCAGTGGCGCATGGTGGGCCGCCGGGGGCGCCACGCCACCTGGACGGTCGTCGGGGACGCCGCGCAGTCCTCCTGGTCCGATCCGGACGAGGCGGCCGAGGCCCGTGACGAGGCGCTGGGCAACCGGCCGCGCCGCCGCTTCACGCTCACCGTCAACTACCGCAACCCGGCGGAGATCGCCGAGCTGGCCGCGAAGGTGCTGGCGCTGGCGATGCCCGGCATGGAGTCCCCGGCGGCGGTCCGCTCCACCGGCGTACGGCCGCGCTTCGAGACCGTACGGGACGGCGATCTGGCCGCGACCGTCCGCGAGGAGGCCCGCAGGCTGCTCGCCGAGGTCGACGGCACGGTCGGGGTGGTCGTCGCGATGAACCGGCGCGGTCAGGCCCGCAAGTGGCTCGCCGAGCTGGGCGACCGGGTGGTGGCGCTGGGCAGTCTGGAGGCGAAGGGCCTGGAGTACGACGCGACGGTCGTCGTCTCGCCCGCCGAGATCGCGGACGAGTCGCCGGCCGGGCTGCGGGTGCTCTATGTGGCGCTCACCCGGGCGACGCAGCAGCTCACGGTGGTGTCGGGGGAGCGCGATCTGCCGGACGAGGACGGAATTCCGGATCTGCTCAGAGACTGATCTCAGGTCAACCCGTCGTGGAGGAATCACTTCCCCGGGTGGTTTGTTAGCCTGGTGTTGGCACCGGCTCGATCCAAGCCCCCGGGCCCAACCTTAGTCGCTTCGAGCGACCACTTGCCGCGAGGCGAGCATGGCGGGCCGGTGTCACCCAAGCACTGAAGACACAGCAGTGAACGAAGCAGTGAGAACAGACCCGCGTCACCCTCTGGTGACGCGGGTCTGTCCGTGTTGGGGGGCCTTTTCGGGGTCCTCGCCGGCGCGGGCCCCAGGGCCGCTGTCGCGTCGGCGGGCGGCCTCCCGCATGAGGTGAAACAGCTTCCCGTATCGTGGAAAAGAGATTCCGAAGTGCGGCATTAATTACCGGCTACCGGCCAGTAGGTGCGAATATCGGAACGCGTGGCCGCGGCGTGGGCCCGACCGCGTTAGCAATGAAGCTAAGGAAAGCGAAGGACACGGCCATGGCAACGGCGCCCAGCGTCTCGTATTCGATGACGGTCAGGCTGGAGGTACCCGCGAGCGGCACGGCGGTTTCCCAGCTCACCACGGCCGTGGAGTCCTCCGGCGGTTCGGTCACCGGCCTCGACGTGACCGCTTCCGGCCACGAGAAGCTGCGGATCGACGTCACCATCGCGGCCAGCTCCACCGCGCACGCGGACGAGATCGTCGAAGGTCTGCGCGACATCGAGGGCGTGGTGCTCGGAAAGGTCTCCGACCGTACGTTCCTGATGCACCTCGGCGGCAAGATCGAGATGCAGTCGAAGCACCCCATCCGCAACCGTGACGACCTCTCGATGATCTACACCCCCGGCGTGGCCCGGGTCTGCATGGCGATCGCCGAGAACCCCGAGGACGCCCGCCGGCTCACCATCAAGCGCAACTCCGTCGCAGTCGTGACGGACGGTTCCGCCGTGCTCGGCCTCGGCAACATCGGCCCGATGGCCGCCCTGCCCGTGATGGAGGGCAAGGCGGCCCTCTTCAAGCGGTTCGCGGGCATCGACGCCTGGCCGCTCTGCCTCGACACCCAGGACACCGACGAGATCGTCTCGATCGTCAAGGCCATCGCTCCCGGCTTCGCGGGCATCAACCTGGAGGACATCTCCGCACCCCGCTGCTTCGAGATCGAGGCGCGGCTGCGCGAGGCCCTGGACATCCCCGTCTTCCACGACGACCAGCACGGCACCGCGATCGTCGTCGTGGCCGCGCTGACCAACGCGCTGCGCGTGGTGGGCAAGGACATCGGGGACGTGCGGGTCGTCATGTCGGGCGCCGGGGCGGCCGGTACGGCCATCATGCGGCTGCTCATCGCGGCGGGCGTCCGGCACGCCGTCGTCGCCGACATCCACGGTGTGGTGCACGCCGAGCGCGAGGACCTGGTCTCCGCCGACCCCGACTCGCCGCTGTGCTGGATCGCGAACCACACCAACCCCAAGGGCATCACCGGCACCCTCAAGGAGGCTGTCGTCGACGCCGACGTGTTCATCGGCGTCTCCGCGCCCAACGTCCTGGACGGCGACGACGTCGCCGCCATGGCGGACGGCGCGATCGTGTTCGCGCTCGCGAACCCGGACCCCGAGGTGGACCCGGCGGTCGCCCGCCAGACCGCGGCGGTCGTCGCCACCGGGCGTTCCGACTTCCCGAACCAGATCAACAACGTGCTGGTCTTCCCCGGCGTCTTCCGGGGGCTGCTGGACGCCCAGTCCCGCGCCGTCAACACGGAGATGATGCTCGCCGCCGCGGGCGCCCTCGCCGATGTCGTCGGCGAGGACGAACTGAACCGGAACTACATCATCCCCTCGGTCTTCAACGACAAGGTCGCGGGCGCGGTCGCGGGCGCCGTCCGGGCCGCCGCCAAGGCCGAGGGAGTGGCTGTGACGGGGCCCACCTCGGCCTGACCTACGGCGCGTCGTGGGTCGCGGGGTCCCAAACGCCCCTTTAGGGTGGGCGGGCAGCGAGCCCGACAGACCCCGCACCCGCTGCGGACCGCCTCGGGGAGTCGACGTAACGTCACTACGACGAGGCAGTGGTGATCTTCGGGTTATCCCGGAGGACGCCGGATTGGCGTTCCCGCCACAGGTGGGGGCAGGATGCTTCCCCAAGGACTACGTCCAGGGGAGACCCCATGGGGCGCGAGGTCTGCGAAGGTCAGACCCGGGTCCGGGGACTGTCCGAGGGCCCTGGCAGCATCGGCTTTGATCTCACGCCTCACAGGCAAGAAGAACACGGGAGTAACAACATGAACCGCAGTGAGCTGGTGGCCGCCCTGGCCGACCGTGCCGAGGTGACTCGCAAGGACGCCGACGCCGTGCTGGCCGCCCTCGCCGAGACCGTCGGTGAGATCGTCGCCAAGGGCGACGAGAAGGTCACCATCCCCGGCTTCCTGACCTTCGAGCGCACCCACCGTGCCGCTCGCACCGCACGTAACCCGCAGACCGGCGACCCCATCAACATCCCGGCCGGCTACAGCGTGAAGGTCTCCGCGGGCTCGAAGCTCAAGGAAGCCGCCAAGGGCAAGTAGGTCCTTCGGTGCCGGTCACGGCACCGGGCACAGTGAAGGGCGGCCACCCTGACCAGGGTGGCCGCCCTTCGTCATGCGTGGTCCAGGACGGGGGACCGGGTGTCAGACCAGCGAGCCGCCGGGCAGCTCGACCTTCGCGCCCAGCTTCTCCAGCTTGGACATGAAGTTCTCGTAACCCCGGTTGATCAGGTCGATGCCGTGCACCCGTGAGGTGCCCTGGGCGGCCAGGGCCGCGATCAGGTACGAGAACCCGCCCCGGAGGTCCGGGATGACCAGATCCGCGGCCTGGAGCTTGGTCGGCCCGGACACGACCGCCGAGTGCAGGAAGTTCCGCTGGCCGAACCGGCAGTCGGACCCGCCGAGGCATTCGCGGTAGAGCTGGATGTGGGCGCCCATCTGGTTGAGCGCCGAGGTGAAGCCGAGCCGCGACTCGTACACCGTCTCGTGCACGATCGACAGACCCGCGGCCTGCGTCAGCGCCACCACCAGCGGCTGCTGCCAGTCCGTCTGGAAACCGGGGTGCACGTCCGTCTCCAGCGCGATGGCGTTCAGCGGACCGCCCGGATGCCAGAAGCGGATGCCCTCGTCGTCGATCTCGAAGGCCCCGCCGACCCGGCGGAACGTGTTCAGGAAGGTCATCATCGAGCGCTGCTGGGCCCCGCGGACGTAGATGTTGCCCTCGGTCGCCAGCGCGGCGGACGCCCAGGAGGCCGCCTCCAGGCGGTCCGGGAGCGCCCGGTGCGTATAGCCGTCGAGCCGGTCGACGCCGGTGATCCGGATCGTCCGGTCGGTGTCCACGGAGATGATCGCGCCCATTTTCTGCAGGACGCAGATCAGGTCCTCGATCTCCGGCTCCACGGCCGCGTTGGACAGCTCGGTGACGCCCTCGGCCAGGACGGCCGTCAGCAGCACCTGCTCGGTGGAGCCCACCGACGGGTACGGCAGTCGGATCTTCGTACCACGCAGCCGCTGCGGGGCCTCCAGGTACTGCCCGTCCGCCCGCTTCTCGATCGTCGCGCCGAACTGGCGCAGCACGTCGAAGTGGAAGTCGATCGGCCGTCCGCCGATGTCGCAGCCGCCCAGGCCCGGGATGAAGGCGTGGCCCAGCCGGTGCAGCAGCGGGCCGCAGAAGAGGATCGGGATGCGCGACGAGCCCGCGTGGGCGTCGATGTCGGCGACGTTCGCGCTCTCGACGTGGGTGGGGTCGAGGACCAGCTCGCCCGGTTCGTCCCCCGGGCGGACGGTCACGCCGTGCAGTTGCAGCAGGCCGCGGACGACCCGCACATCGCGGATGTCGGGCACATTGCGCAGCCGGCTGGGACCGCTGCCGAGCAGCGCGGCGACCATCGCCTTCGGGACCAGGTTCTTGGCGCCTCGGACGCGGATCTCGCCCTCCAGCGGGGTGCCGCCGTGGACAAGCAGGACATCGTTGCCGGTCATGTATCTCGCGTTCCGGAGTGGTCGGACAGGGGGCCAGCCAAAAGGGTAATGGGCCCATGGTCTCCCGCCGTCGGCCGAAGGGCGGTGTCCGAACGTCAGAAAACAGCCACAACACGCTCCGCTCCAGCAGCCTCGCACAGGGTCACCGTCCGGCGGGCGCCCGGCCGTGCGCTCCCGCGTGCGTCGATGCGCCCCGAGGCGCTTCTGAGCTGCGCCCGTCGGCGCCCCGCGCCCGGCGGGGCGTCCCGGGCCCCGCGGGCCGTGAAGATGCGGGATCATTTCTGCCATGACCGAGGTGTCCTCGCTCACAGGGCGACTGCTCGTGGCCACACCCGCACTCACCGATCCCAATTTCGCGCGCGCGGTGGTACTCCTCCTCGACCATGACGAGGAGGGTTCCCTCGGCGTGGTCCTGAACCGGCCGACCCCGATCGGGGTCGGTGACATCCTCGGATCGTGGGCCGGGCTCATCGGCGAACCCGGGGTCGTCTTCCAGGGCGGCCCGGTCTCGCTCGACGCGGCGCTCGGGGTGGCGGTGATCCCCGGCGGCGAGGGGCCGCGCCCCGGGCCCCCGTCGGGGCCGGGAGGAGCGGAACGCGCCGGCCCGGTCGGCTGGCGGCGGGTGCACGGGGCGATCGGCCTGGTGGACCTGGAGACCCCTCCCGAGCTGCTGGCCGCCGCGCTCGGCTCGCTGCGGATCTTCGCCGGGTACGCGGGCTGGGGGCCGGGACAGCTGGAGAACGAACTGACCGAGGGCGCCTGGTACGTGGTGGAGTCGGAGCCCGGCGACGTCTCGTCGCCCGACCCCGAGGGACTGTGGCGGGCGGTCCTGCGGCGTCAGCGCAGCGAGCTGGCGATGTTCGCGACGTACGCCGACGACCCTTCGCTGAACTGATGCTCCGGAGCCCTCCCGGTGTTCAGTACCCTTGGTGGTCATGAGCACTCTTGAGCCCGAGCGCGGGACAGGTACGGGAACCCTCGTAGAGCCGATCCCGCAGGTGTCGAACGGCGACGGCGACCACGAGCGCTACGCCCATTACGTCCAGAAGGACAAGATCATGGCGAGTGCCCTGGAGGGCACTCCCGTGGTGGCGCTGTGCGGAAAGGTCTGGGTCCCGGGCCGGGACCCGAAGAAGTACCCGGTGTGTCCCATGTGCAAGGAGATCTACGAGTCCATGGGCGCCGGCGGCGACAAGGGCAAGGACGGCAAGGGCGGCGGCAAGGACAAGAAGTAGCGGCCGCCGGTCGGCCCGCGGCCGGGTCGGCCGGTCGTTCCACGGTCCCCGGGACGCGCACCTCGTGTGTGCGGCCCGGGGACCGTTCGCGTTTCCGCCGCGCCGCGTTCCGCGGGTGACGCCGCGCCTCCCTGGGTGACCGAGTGCCGATTTTTCCGGTGGACCACGCACCCGCGCCGCGCTTCCGCGGCAGTCGGCGCACCCCTCGCCGATCGGCCTCCGTACCGCCCTCATCAGGCCCTTCACCGGCTTCTCGCGTTGCACGGGGTGCTTCCCCTGGTCACAGAGTGGTTGAGACCACTTGTCGGACTCCGCGCGCGGACCTACTCTCCTGCCAGTTGTGCAGAACGAAACGACCGTTGCGTATGTTGCAACACCAACCGGTAGGGGTTCCGGATGAAGTTTTCTGCCCGTATTGCCGCCCCGGCCGCGGCGCTGGTGCTGGCGGGCCTCACCGCCACCGCTTGCGCGCCGCAGACCTCCGACACCAGCGCCAAGGGGGACGACAAGTCCGGCACCCTGCGCGTCTGGCTCTTCCAGGAGGTCAGCAACAAGCCGAAGGAGCAGGTCGTCGACGCGGCCGTCGCCGACTTCAAGAAGACCCACAAGGACGCCAAGGTCGAGGTCGAGTACATCCCGGTCGACACCCGCGCCCAGCGGATCAAGGCCGCCTTCAACGACCCGAAGAGCGCGCCGGACCTCATCGAGTACGGCAACACCGACACGGCCGGTTACGTGAAGGACGGCGGGCTCGCCGATGTGACCGACGAGTTCGGCGCCTGGGACGAGGCGAAGGACACCGACCCGACCGCCAAGCAGTCCGTGACGGTCGGCGGCAAGGTGTACGGCGCGCCGCTCTTCGTGGGCGTACGGGCGCTGTACTACCGCACCGACGTCTTCAAGGAACTCGGCATCACGGTCCCCAAGTCCCAGGCCGAGCTGATCTCCACCGCCAAGAAGGTCCACAAGGCGAAGCCGGACCTGTACGGCCTCGCGGTCGGCGGCGCCTACACCTACGGCGCGATGCCGTTCATCTGGTCGAACGGCGGCGAACTCGCCGACGAGAGCGGCGGTACGTACAAGGCGGCCATCAACAGCGAGAAGGCCCGCGCCGGGATCGAGGCGTACACCTCGCTGTTCGGCGACGACAACTGCCCGGCCGCCAAGTGCGCGTCCATGGGCGGAAACGCGACGGTCACCGCGTTCGCGAGCGGGAAGGCCGCCATGGCGATCGGCGGCGACTTCAACCACGCGGCCGTCGAGGCGGGCACGGTGAAGGGCAAGTACGAGGTCGTGCCGCTGCCCGGCGTGGCCGAGGGATCGATCGCCCCGGCGTTCGCGGGTGGCAACAACCTGGGCGTGCTCAAGAGCAGTTCGCACCGCACGCTGGCGGTGGACCTGATGAAGTCGCTGACCGGCAAGCAGTCGCAGGCGAAGATGTTCGACGCGATGGGCTTCCTGCCGACGTTCACCGACGTGCGGGCCGACGTCGCGAAGAAGAAGCCGTACGTCGAGCCCTTCGTCAAGACGCTGGGCGCGGGCACCAAGTTCGTCCCGGCGTCCCCGGGCTGGGGCCAGATCGACTCCTCGCTGGTGCTGCCGACGATGTTCCAGGAGGTCGTCAGCGGCCGTAAGGACGTCGCGAAGGCATCGGACGACGCGGCGAAGAAGATGGACGCGGCGTTCGCTGCCGCGGGCTGATCATGACCGCGAACCAACCAGTGCCGGAGCCCGTGACCGTGGGTGCGGCGGGAGCCGCGGGCGTGACGGGTGTCCCGTCCGCCCGCGGTACCGGCCCGGCCGGGGCGCCGGAACCCTCGACGCCGCCCGGGAAGCCCCGCCGGCAGTCCGTCTCGCCCGCGCGGCGGGCCGGCTGGACCCCCTGGCTCTATCTGCTGCCCGCGCTCCTCCTGCTCGCCGGGCTGCTCGTCTACCCGATCTACCAGCTCGGCCTGATCTCCTTCCTGGAGTACACCCAGGCCCAGGTGAGCGGCGGCGAGCCGACCACCTTCGTGGGATTCGGGAACTACTCCGAGCTCTTCCAGGACAGTCAGTTCTGGCAGGTGCTCATCGCCACCGTCGTCTTCGCCACGGCCTGTGTGCTCTCCACCCTCCTGGTGGGCTGCGCCCTCGCCGTCCTGCTGACCCGGATCAGGGCGCTGCCCCGGCTGGTCCTCATGATGGCCGCGCTCGGCGCCTGGGCCACCCCGGCGATCACCGGCTCCACCGTCTGGGTGTTCCTCTTCGACCCGGACTTCGGCCCCGTCAACAAGGTGCTCGGTCTCGGCGACTTCTCCTGGACGTACGGGCGCTACAGCGCGTTCGTGCTGGTCCTGCTCGAAGTCCTGTGGTGCTCGTTCCCGTTCGTGATGGTCACCGTCTACGCGGGCATCCGGGCCATCCCCACCGAGGTCCTGGAGGCCGCCTCGCTCGACGGCGCCTCGCAGTGGCGGATCTGGCGGTCGATCATGGCGCCGATGCTGCGCCCGATCCTCGTCGTCGTCACCATCCAGTCCATCATCTGGGACTTCAAGGTCTTCACCCAGATCTACGTGATGACCAACGGCGGCGGCATCGCCGGACAGAACCTGGTGCTCAACGTGTACGCGTACCAGAAGGCGTTCGCGTCCTCGCAGTACAGCCTCGGCTCGGCGATCGGCGTCGTGATGCTGATCATCCTGCTGGCCGTCACGCTGGTCTACCTGCGCCTGATGCGGCGCCAGGGGGAGGAACTGTGAACCTGCTCCGTATCCGCAGGCCCGGACGGCTGGCCGCCGAGGCCGCGGCGCTCGTCATCGCCGTCCTGGTCGCCTTCCCGCTCTACTGGATGGTGCTCTCGGCGGTCAAGCCGGCCGGTGAGATCCAGTCCACGAACCCCAGGCCGTGGACCCTGAACCCGTCGCTCGACTCGTTCCACCGGGTCTTCGCGCAGCAGGACTTCGGCCGCTACTTCCTCAACAGCCTGTTCGTCGCGGGCACGGTCGTCGTCGTCTCCGCGCTGATCGCCTTCCTCGCGACGACGGCCGTCACCCGGTTCCGCTTCAAGTTCCGCACCACGCTGCTGATCATGTTCCTGGTCGCGCAGATGGTGCCCGTGGAGGCCCTGACCATCCCGCTGTTCTTCCTGATGCGGGACTTCGGGCAGCTGAACACCCTCGGCTCGCTGATCCTGCCGCACCTCGCCTTCTCGCTGCCCTTCGCGATCTGGATGCTGCGCGGCTTCGTCAAGGCGGTCCCGGAGGCCCTGGAGGAGGCGGCCTACATCGACGGGGCGAGCCGGACCCGCTTCCTGTGGCAGATCCTCTTCCCCCTGGTCTTCCCCGGTCTCGTGGCGACCAGCGTCTTCTCGTTCATCTCCACCTGGAACGACTTCCTCTTCGCCAAGTCGTTCATCATCAGCGACACCTCGCAGTCGACGCTCCCCATGGCGCTGCTGGTGTTCTTCAAGCCCGATGAGAACGACTGGGGAGGAATCATGGCAGCCTCGACAGTGATGACCATCCCCGTCCTGGTCTTCTTCGTACTCGTACAGCGACGCCTGGTCTCCGGACTCGGCGGCGCGGTTAAGGACTGACTGACGTGCACCATCTGATTCCGGCGCCCCTGAGCGTCGACACGCCTGCCGACGCGGGCAGCTTCGCACTGGATCAGAACACCGTCATCGACGCGGCCCCCGGCACCGAGGGGGTCGCCCGGCTGCTGCGCGCCACCGTCGGCGCCGCCACCGGACTGCCGCTGGACCCCGGCAGCGGTGACGGCCGGGGAGCGATCCGCCTCCGCCTCGACCCGGCCGCGGCCGACGAACTCGGCCCCGAGGGCTACCGGCTGGACGTCGACGCCGACGGCGCCACCCTCGTCGGCGTCACCGCCGCGGGCGTCTTCCGCGGCACCCAGACCGTGCGTCAGCTCCTCGGCCCCGAGGCGTACCGGCGCGCGCCGGTCGACCAGGACCGGACCTGGTCGATCCCGGGCGGCTCCGTGAGCGACCGGCCCCGCTTCGCCTGGCGCGGTCTGATGATCGACGTGGCCCGGCACTTCCTCCCGAAGGAGGACGTGCTGCGCTACCTCGACCTGCTCGCCGCGCACAAGCTGAACGTCTTCCACTTCCACCTCACCGACGACCAGGGCTGGCGCATCGAGATCAAGCGCCACCCCCGGCTCACCGAGGTCGGCGCCTGGCGGTCGCGCACCAAGTACGGCCACCGCGCCTCGGAGCTGTGGGACGAGACCCCGTACGGCGGCTTCTACACCCAGGACGACATCCGCGAGATCGTCGCGTACGCCGCCGAACGGCATATCAGCGTCGTCCCCGAGATCGACATCCCGGGCCACTCGCAGGCCGCCATCGCCGCGTACCCCGAACTGGGCAACACCGACGTCATCGACACCACCGCTCTCTCCGTCTGGGACACCTGGGGCATCAACGCGAACGTACTCGCCCCCACCGACAACACCCTGCGGTTCTTCGAAGGCGTCCTCGAAGAGGTGCTGGAACTCTTCCCCGCCGCCACCTCGCCGTTCATCCACATCGGCGGCGACGAGTGCCGCAAGGAGCAGTGGAAGGACTCCCCGACCGCCCAGGCCCGCATAGACGAACACGGCCTGGCCAACGAGGACGAACTCCAGTCCTGGTTCATCCGGCACTTCAACACCTGGCTCGCCGAGCGCGGCCGACGGCTCATCGGCTGGGACGAGATCCTGGAGGGCGGCCTGCCCGCCGGGGCGGCCGTGTCCTCCTGGCGCGGCTACGGGGGCGGGATCGCCGCCGCCGAGGCCGGCCACGACGTGGTGATGTGCCCGGAACAGCAGGTCTACCTGGACCACCGTCAGCACGACGGCCCGGACGAGCCGATGCCCATCGGATTCGTGCGCACCCTGGAGGACGTCTACCGCTTCGAGCCGGTTCCGCCGAACCTGTCGCCCGACGCCGTTCACCACATCATGGGAACCCAGGCCAACGTCTGGTCCGAGGTCATGCAGAACCGCGCCCGCATGGACTACCAGGTGTTCCCGCGGCTCGCGGCCTTCGCCGAGGTCGCCTGGTCCGCCCTGCCGGCCTCGGCCGACCGGGACTTCGCCGGTTTCGAACGCCGGATGACCGAGCACTACGCCCGGCTCGACGCGCTCGGCGTCGAGTACCGGCGACCGAGCGGCCCGCTGCCCTGGCAGAAGCGCCCCGGTGTCGCCGGACGCCCGCTCGAAGGTCCGCCCCCGAACGTGTGATCCCGGCGGCGGTACGGGTACGGGTACCGACACGGGCACGAGTACCGGCACGGGTACGGGCCATCGCGATCCCCCGGGGAGCGCGGTGGCCCGTACCCGTGCGCTTCGTCCGGGCCCGGACCGCCGCCCCCGGGCGAGCGTACGAACTGAACAGTCACACCGGGACGGTCACGGCCGGAAACCCTCAGGAGTGGCAATTCACGCGTGCCACCGAAAAGCCGTGAAATTGGAGCATTTCGCAGGTCAGGGACGGATACGCCCTTCGCGGACCCTCGCGCCGTTCCGCTCCGAAGATGTGCCAGAGTTGCCACGTCCGGGTTGTGAGCACGTACCGTACGGCGGAACAGGCGGACAGCCGGGAGACCGGGAAGGGGCAGCTGGGTTGACCACGCACGCACCGCAGGCGACGCAGTCCGTGACGCTGCCGGCCTCGCTCGACGAGGCCGTGGCGGCGCTCGGTGCCATGCCTGCAGCCGTGCCCGTCGCAGGCGGTACGGACCTGATGTCGGCCGTGAACAAGGGGCTGCTGCGCCCCTCGGGTCTGGTCGGCCTGGGCCGGATCAGCGAGCTTCGCGGCTGGCACTACCAGGACGGCCACGCGCTGCTCGGCGCGGGCCTCACGCACGCGCGCATGGGGCGGCCCGACTTCGCCGCCCTCATCCCCGCGCTCGCCGCGTCCGCGCGCGCCGCGGGACCACCGCAGATCCGTAACGCCGGGACGCTCGGCGGCAACATCGCGACCGCGGCCCCGACCGGTGACGCCCTGCCGGTGCTGGCCGCGCTGGAGGCCGAACTGGTCATCGCGGGCCCGTCCGGCGCCCGCCGCGAGATCCCCGTCTCGCACCTGCTGGCGGGCCGCGAGATGCTGGAGCCCGGGGAACTGATCGGCTTCGTACGCGTACCGCTGCTGCACGCCCCGCAGGTCTTCCTGAAGGCGACCGGCCGCACCGGCCCCGGCCGCGCCACCGCCTCCGTCGCGATCGTCCTCGACCCGGCGAGGCGCGGGGTGCGCTGCGCGGTCGGCGCCATCGCGCCGATGCCGCTGCGCCCCCTGGACGCCGAGCGCTGGATCGCCTCGCTGATCGACTGGGACGGGGCGCGGGGTCTGGCGCCCGACGCGCTGGCCGCCTTCGGCGAGTACGTCGCCGCGGCCTGCATCCCCGACCCGGCGCCGCCCGCCGACGGGGGAGAGGCGCCGCCGCTCTCGCCGGCCGTACTGCACTTGCGGCGGACCGTCGCCGCGCTCGCCCGACGCGCACTGGGGAGGGCACTGTCGTGAGCACCGAGGAGAACCCCGAGCAGCAGCGGCACGGGGGCTGGCAGCCGATCCCGCAGGGCGGCGACTACGACGCCGAGGCGACCGCCTTCGTCCATCTGTCCCCCGAGGACCTGGCGAACGACCCGCTGGCCGCGCCCGGCCAGGGGTACGTACCGCCGATGATCCTGCCGCTGACCCCGGCCGCGGGCCTCGACCCGGCGGCGATGGGCAGCTGGGTCGTGCAGACCCGGAACCAGCAGGAGCAGCACGCGTCCGGCACCCACGCAGACCCGGGCACGGGTGTGGGCGCGGACCGGTCGGCGTCGCCCGACGCGGTGCACTGGCCGGACCCGAACGAACAGCACGAACCGTACGGGCAGTACGAACAGCACGAGCAGTCCCACGGTCACCGGCCCGAGTACCCGTACCCGTACGGGGAGCGGACGGGGTACGAGGACCCGTCGCGGTACGAGGACACGGCGGCCGCGACCGGGCACTGGAACTTCTCCCAGGCCACGTCCGAGGCTCCGGCCGGTGGTACGGGCCAGTGGGCGGTCCCGGCCGCCGACGGTGAACTGCCCGAGGACTCGGGCGAGTTCGCGACGTCGTCGGTGGCCGCCCCGTGGTACGGGGACGCGTCCAGGCCGGCGACGCTGCCGGGCGGGGCGCCCGCCCCCTGGGCCACGCTCCCCGAACCGGAGGCCGAGGCGCCGCACGAGCCGAGGCCGGAGGAGCCTCAGCACGACGGGTCCGAGCACCTGGCGGAGCCGGAGCGGCCCGACGCCGCGCAGGCGCCCGAACCGGACGCCCTGCCGCACCCCGCCGACGAGGGCACGGCCGTTTCCGCCCGTCAGGAGGCGGAGCCGGGGGCCGAGGCGGAGCCACCGGTCGCCGCCGGGGCCACGGAGACGGCCGGACCGACGGCCGACGCGACGGCCGACGCGGGGAACAGCGACGCGGGGGAGACCGCCGAGGCCGAGGTCACCGAGGTCACCGAGGACGGCCCCGACGCCGTCGGGGCCACCGCCGACGCGCCCGCCCCGGAGACCACGGACGGCCTGGACACCGCGAGCACCCCGGGCACGACGGACGTTCCGGACGCCCCGGCCCTCGCCGACACCACGGACACCACGGTCGCCGTCCACCCCGGCGCCCCCAGCGAGCACCCCGCCGCCTCCTACCTCCTCCACGTGAACGGCGTCGACCGTCCCGTCACCGACGCCTGGATCGGCGAGTCGCTGCTCTACGTGCTGCGTGAGCGCCTGGGCCTCGCGGGTGCCAAGGACGGCTGCTCGCAGGGCGAATGCGGGGCGTGCAACGTCCAGGTCGACGGGCGCCTCGTCGCCTCCTGTCTGGTGCCCGCCGCCACCACGGCCGGGAGCGAGGTCCGTACCGTCGAAGGACTCGCCGTCGACGGGGAACCCTCCGACGTGCAGCGCGCCCTCGCCAACTGCGGCGCCGTCCAGTGCGGTTTCTGCATCCCCGGCATGGCCATGACCGTCCACGACCTGCTGGAGGGCAACCACGCGCCCTCCGAGCTGGAGACCCGGCAGGCCCTCTGCGGCAACCTCTGCCGCTGCTCCGGCTACCGGGGCGTCCTCGACGCCGTCGGCGAGGTCATCGCGGCCCGCGAGGCGAGCGCGGAGGCCGCCGCGGACGCGGCCCGTGTCCCGCAGCAGGCCACCGCCCCCGGCGCCGGGGGCGAACAGCACCACCAGCACCAGCCCCAGCACGAGCCCCACCCGCACGACGGAGGCATGGCGTGACCAGCGACGCGGCCACCGCTGCCGGCCCGACCGGCACCGCCCGTACCACCAACCCGGCGAACGGCGAGGGCCCCGAGCCCGGCCCGCCCGAGTTCGGCATCGGTGCCTCGCTCCCGCCCACCGGTCTCCGCGCCAAGACCGAGGGCACCTTCCCGTACGCCGCCGACCTCTGGGCCGAGGGACTGCTCTGGGCGGCCGTGCTGCGCTCCCCGCACGCACACGCCCGCATCCTGTCCGTCGACACCTCCGCGGCGGCGGAGATGCCGGGCGTACGCGCGGTCGTGACGCACCAGGACGTCCCCGGCGAGGGCGCGTACGGCCGCCGGGTCGTCGACCGTCCCGTCTTCGCCTCCGACCTGGTCCGCCACCACGGTGAGCCGATCGCCGCCGTCGCCGCCGACCACCCCGACACGGCCCGGCTCGCCGCCGCCGCCATCACCGTCGAGTACGAGGTGCTGGAACCGGTCACCGACCCGGAGAAGGCGTTCGCCGCCGAACCCCTCCACCCCGACGGCAACCTCATCCGGCACATCCCGCTGCGCTACGGCGACCCCGACGTCACGGGCGAGGTCGTCGTCGACGGCCTCTACCGCATCGGCCGCCAGGACCCGGCCCCGATCGGCGCCGAGGCCGGGCTCGCCGTGCCCCGGCCGGACGGCGGCGTCGAGCTGTACACCGCCTCCACCGACCCGCACACCGACCGCGACCTCGCCGCCGCCTGCTTCGGACTCGAACCCGACCGGGTGAAGATCGTCGTCACCGGCGTCCCCGGCGCGACCGGCGACCGCGAGGACCCCGGCTTCCAGCTTCCCCTGGGCCTGCTCGCGCTGCGCACCGGGTGCCCGGTCAAGCTGGCCGCCACCCGCGAGGAGTCCTTCCTCGGCCACGCCCACCGCCATCCGACGCTGCTGCGCTACCGCCACCACGCGGACGCGGAGGGCCGGCTGGTCAAGGTGGAGGCCCAGATCCTGCTCGACGCGGGGGCGTACGCCGACTCCTCGTCCGAGTCGCTGGCCGCCGCCGTCGCGTTCGCCTGCGGCCCGTACGTCGTCCCGCACGCCTTCATCGAGGGCTGGGCGGTCCGTACGAACAACCCGCCGTCCGGGCACGTCCGGGGCGAGGGCGCCATGCAGGTCTGCGCCGCCTACGAGGGCCAGATGGACAAGCTGGCCGCCAGACTCGGCCTGGACCCGGCCGAACTGCGGCTGCGCAACGCGCTCGCCACGGGCGACATCCTGCCCACCGGACAGACGGTCACCTGTCCGGCCCCGGTGGCCGAACTCCTCGAATCCGTAAGGGACTTCAGGCTTCCCGTGCTGCCCAAGGACACCTCGGAGGACGACTGGCTGCTGCCGGGCGGACCGGAGGGGGCGGGCGAGCCGGGAGCCATCCGGCGCGGGGTCGGCTACGCCCTGGGCATGGTCCATGTACTGGGCGCCGAGGGCACCGACGAGGTCTCCACCGCCACCGTCCGGGTGAACGACGGGGTCGCCACGGTCATCTGCGCCGCCGTCGAGACCGGGCAGGGCTTCTCCACCCTGGCCCGTCAGGTCGTCCAGGAGGTCCTGGGGGTCGAGGAGGTGCACGTCGCCTCCGTCGACACCGACCAGCCGCCCGCGGGTCCGGCCACGCACGGCCGGCACACCTGGGTGTCGGCGGGTGCCGTCGAACGGGCCGCGAAGATGGTCAGGACCCAGCTTCTCCAGCCGCTGGCCCACAAGTTCGGCATGTCCACGGAACTGCTCCAGATCGCCGACGGCAAGATCACCTCGTACGACGGGGTGCTGTCCACGACGGTCATGGAGGCGATGGACGGCAAGGAGCTCTGGGCCACCGCCCAGTGCCGCCCGCATCCCACCGAACCTCTCGACGAGTCGGGCCAGGGTGACGCGTTCGTCGGTCTCGCCTTCTGCGCCGTACGGGCCGTGGTCGACGTGGACATCGAACTGGGCTCGGTCCGGGTGGTCGAGATGGCGGTCGCCCAGGACGTCGGCCGCGTGCTGAACCCGGCCCAGCTCGCCACCCGTATCGAGGCGGGCGTCACCCAGGGCATCGGCGCCGCGCTCACCGAGAACCTGCGCACCGCGCGTGGCGTGATCCGGCATCCCGACCTCACCGGGTACGCGCTGCCGACCGCCCTGGACGCCCCGGACATCCGGATCGTGAGGCTGATCGAGGAACGGGACGTGGTCGCGCCCTTCGGCGCCAAGGCGGCCTCGGCGGTACCGGTGGTGACGTCCCCCGCCGCGGTCGCCTCGGCGGTCCGCGCGGCGACCGGGCGGCCGGTCAGCCGGCTGCCGATCCGCCCCCAGGCGGCGGTCGCGGCACCCAGGGCCGACCGGTAGCGGCCGGGCCCGGCGTCCTGGGGCCGCGACCGCGCCCGGCCGGCGGGACGCGGCCGGCCGCCGTACCCGTACCGCTCCGTCAGGCGGCCGACCGGCTGTCAACGCCCCCTGATCTACGATGGCGTGGCAGTCGCAGAGGGCAGGAGGACTCGCTCCGGCGTGGCCGAAGGACGCTCCCGAGCCGTGGTGGGCCACTCTGCCGCACCTATCCGCAGCCGTGGGACACGGGGGAGACGTATGGACCTGGAAGCGCTGAGATACGGGACGTTCACCCAGCTCGGTACGGCCGTCACCGACTGGTCGGCCATGGTCACCAAGCTGGAGGAGCTGAAGGGCGACGCCCGTGACAACCTCGCCGCCAAGGCCGACAAGGCGAACTGGGCGGGCGTGAACGCCACCGTCACCCGGGAGTTCATCACCAAGACCGTCAAGGAGTTCTCGGACGCCGCGACGGAGGCCACCAGCATCCGGAACATCCTCCAGGACACCCGGGACGAACTGATCGCCCAGCAGACCAAGTTGCTGGCCGCCATCGACCGCGGGCTGAAGAAGAACCTCACCGTGACCAGCACGGGCGGCGGCGGTTTCACCGTCACCATGAACATCCACCCGGACCGGGCCGCCAAGGGCCACGAGGTGCCCGAGCACAGCGAGTCGGACGTCACGGCGCTGCGCGACGAGGTCCAGGTCATCCTGGACAGCGCCACCGAGAGCGACAACAGCGCGGCGGAGGCGCTGCGCGGGCTCGTCGACCAGACCCCGTACGGCTTCTCCGACGCCTCCTACGCGGACCGTGACTCGGCGGCGGCGGCGCTCAAGGCGGCCGGGGACATGGCCGAACTCGCCAGGAAGAAGGGGGACGACATGACCCCCGAGGAGTTCGACATGTTCAACCGGACGCTGTCGACGTACAAGAACGACCCTTTGTTCCAGGAGAAGTTCGCGACCACGCTCGGTCCGCGCGGCACGCTGGACTTCTGGGCCGACCTCACCGACGTGTCCGACGGAGGCGATCTGGTGCGGTCCCGCCGGGACCAGTTGGCGGAGTTCCAGAAGAACTTCAGCCTGACACTGGCCGGAGCCACCCAGTCCGACAGCCCGGCGATGCGCGCCTGGGAGGACGACATGGTGAAGCTCGGCGGCGAACAGATCAAGACCCGGGGCACGAGCGTCTACGGCTTCCAGTTGATGAGCAACTTCATGCGGGTCGGCGACTACGACGACAGGTTCCTGAACGACTACGGGAACGCGCTGGTCGCCACCGAGAAGAAGATGAAGCTCCCCTCGCACTACTGGCAGAACGCCCTCGGTGGCCCCGGCATCCCCAAACTCAACTTCATGGGCGAGGAGTTCGGCCGGGACCCGATGACCGGGTTCATGACGGCCCTGTCCAACAGCCCGGACGCGGCGACCGACTTCTTCAACACGAAGGAGCCGCAGGACAACGCGCAGTACGTGCTCGGCCGGCGGGACACCTTCGACGACACCCCGCTCGACCACGGCGACTCCAACCACGCGTACGAGGCGACCGGCAAGGCGCTCGTCGCGGCGGCCACCGGGGTCAATCCGAACGACCCGGACGCCCGGCCGGTGGAACACACCCCCGAACACCGGCAGGTGCTGGAGCGTTCGCTGAAGTACATCTCCGAGTCGGGGGACGACTTCCCGTCCGAGATGCGCGACGACATGGCCATCGTGCTCGGCAACCACGCCGACGAGGTCCACCACACGGCGAGTTCCCTCGCCGACGACAAGGGCGACCCGAAGCTGCTGGACCGCCACCAGCTGCTGGAGGTCACCAAGCAGGTGTCCCGCGACCAGAACGCGTACGGGATGCTCAACGAGGCCCTGAACCAGGAGATGGTCCGCGACATCTACGAGGACCACCCCAAGGACCCGAAGGAGACCCTGTTGCGCGCGGGACACACCACCGGATTCCTGGAGGAGGCCAGGTACCAGGCCCTGGACACCGACAAGAAGGACCCGTCCTGGGACGCGAAGTGGCTCTACCACGGCTTCGGCGGGGCGGCGAACTTCATTCCGGTGGCCGGGGACGCCGTGCAGCGCGGGATCGACGCGCTGGCGTACCAGTGGCAGTTGGACGAGCAGGCCCGCATCGACGGCGAGAACCACCGGCAGAACGGCGAGGTGTTCACGGCGCGGGAGAACCAGCTCCAGGGGCTCGCCGACCAGTGGGCGCGGGTCAACCCGGACAGCGCGAACAACCGGTACACCCTGACCAGCGAGATCAACGGCGCCGCGTTCGACGGGAACGCCCGTGCGCGCGGTCTGTCGGGCGACCAGTGAGGGCCCGGGGCAGGGCCGTGGCGGCCGCGGTGCTGACCGCCGCGCTGACGGTCACGGCGGCCGGCTGCGGGGACTCGCGGGACTACGCCGTTCCGGACGAGCTGTGCGGGGTCGCGGTCGACGCGGACACCCTCGCCCCCTTCCTGCCGGACGGCTCGAAGCTCGGCCGGCGGACGTACGACCAGGGACCTGAGAGCCCGCGCTGCGAGGTGACCGTGGACAAGAAGCGGGTGCTGTACATCAGCGGCGACGTGGTCACCCCCGACGTCGACCCGTTCGAGGTCAAGCGCCGGTCGCTGGAGAGCATGGGCCACCCGGCGCAGGCGGGGCCGCCGCTGGGCGCCGCCGCCCGGATCGCCGACGACGGTGCGCTGGCGGTGAAGGCGTGCACCTACAAGGGGCAGGCCCGGAAGTTCGTGGTCCTGGTCGACCTGGTGCCGGACGAACCGGTCCCGGGGGACGTCGAGAAGCGCCGCGCGGCACTCGACGCGTTCCTGCGGTCCTATCTGCCGCACGCCCTCGACCACCAGGGGTGCGCCTGAGCGAGGGCGGGCGCACGGCCGGGGCCTGCCGGCCGGGGCGGCGCCCGCCCGTCCGCGCACGACGAAGTGGCCGCCCCCGCACCATGGGGGCGGCCACTCTCGTCCGCACAGAATCCGTACGTGATCCGTACGTGGAGGCCGTGACCGGAATCGAACCGGCGTAACCCGCTTTGCAGGCGAGTCCCTCAACCACTCGGGCACACGGCCGTGCCGTTCTCTTCTCTCGGTGTCGCTCGGTTCTCCTACGTTGCTCCGTCGTGCTGTGTTCCCGACCGTACGGGCGGTTGTCCCCAGGGCGGAAGGGGTGTCCGAGGGCCGCAACGCGACTGCCACACCGCGTTCACATCGAGGGGGCGTCGGCCTACGACCAAGGGAGGAGTGAGGGCCCGTCCCAGGACAGGGTTCATACCGGTTCATGCCCCTTACTCTTGGCTCATGAGTGCCCTGGAACCCCCCGACGCCGCCGCGGCCGCCGATGTCGATCTGCCCCTCGCGGATCTCGCGGATCTCGCCGATCTCGTCGACATCAAGGACAGCGGGAACCCGGCCGGTCCGCCCCGGACCGGCGAGGGCGGCGTGCTCGGCAGGACCCACCGGGCGCTGAGCATCGGCATCGTCTCCGTGGTGTTCCTGATCGCCTTCGAGGCGACCGCGGTCGGCACCGCGATGCCGGTCGCCGCCCGGGAGCTGCACGGCATCCCGCTGTACGCGTTCGCGTTCTCCGCCTACTTCACCACCAGCCTGTTCGCCATGGTGCTGTCGGGGCAGTGGGCCGACCGGCGTGGCCCGCTGGTGCCGGTGGCGGTCGGCATCGGGGCGTTCGGGGCCGGGCTGCTGCTCTCCGGGACGGCGACCGGCATGTGGATATTCATCGCGGGCCGGGCCGTCCAGGGGCTCGGCGGCGGGCTGGTGATCGTGGCGTTGTACGTGGTGATCAGCCGCGCCTACCCGGAACACCTGCGCCCGTCGATCATGGCCGCGTTCGCCGCGAGCTGGGTGATCCCGTCCGTCGTCGGACCGCTCGCCTCCGGTTCCGTCACGCAGCACATCGGCTGGCGCTGGGTCTTCATCGGCATCCCGCTGCTGGTCGTCTTCCCCCTGGCCATCGCCCTCCCCGCGATCCGGCGCATTGCGTCGGGACCGGCGGACCCGGACGCGCCGGTGCGGCCGTACGACCGCCGGCGCATCCGGCTCGCCCTGGCGATCTCGGTCGGCGCCGGGCTGCTCCAGTACGCCGGGCAGGAGCTGAACTGGCTCGCGCTGGTCCCGGCCGCCGTCGGGGTCGCGCTGCTCGTCCCCGCCGTGCGCGGGCTGCTGCCCCCGGGCACCGGCCGGGCGGCGCGTGGGCTGCCCGCCGTGGTGCTGCTGCGCGGGGTCGCGGCCGGGTCGTTCATCGCGGCGGAGTCCTTCGTACCGCTGATGCTGGTGACCCAGCGCGGACTGTCCCCGACGATGGCCGGACTGTCGCTGGCCGCGGGCGGTGCGACCTGGGCGCTCGGCTCGTACGCGCAGTCCAGGCCGCGCGCCGAGCCGCACCGGGAGCGGCTGATGGTGATCGGGATGGTGATGGTGGCCGCCGCGATCGCCACGGCACCGACCGTGCTGATCGACGCGGTGCCGGTGTGGATCGTCGCGGTCGCCTGGGGCGTCGGATGCCTCGGCATGGGCGTGGTCATGGCGTCGACGAGCGTGCTGCTGCTCAAGCTGTCCGCCCCCTCGGAGGCGGGCGCCAACTCGGCCGCGCTCCAGATCTCCGACGGCCTCTCGAACGTCCTGCTGCTCGCGGCGGGCGGCGCGGCGTTCGCGGCGCTCGGGGGTGGCGCGGTGGGGGCGGTGCACACGGCGGGCGCCTCGGGCGCCTCCGGCTCCCACCCGGGGGCGTTCGCGGCGGTGTTCCTGCCGATGGCGGGGGTGGCGCTGGTGGGCGCGTGGGTGGCCACCCGGGTGCGGGCCAAGGGGTAGCGCGGGCGGTACCACTCCGGCGGTACCACTCTGGCCCCACTCGGTGGTGCCGTTCCGGTATGGCCATGAACCTGCGTCTTCGTGACGACCAGACCGAAGCACTCAAGCAGCGCGCCGAGCAGGAGGGCACGAGCATGCACGCCCTCCTCCTCCAGGCCGTCGACGACTACCTGGCCAGGACGGCCCAGCAGGCCATCGTCCGCAAGACCGCCAAGGAGCAGGCCGCCAAGTGGGGCGAGCTCATGGAGCGCCTGAAGTGACCTGCGTCCATCTGTCCTCCGAGGACATCCTCGTCATCGCCGAGCACGCCTGCCCGGACACGCAGATCGTCGTACGGGACATCGGCCTCCTCGAATCGGCGGCACACCGGCCGGCGGCGGCGATGCTCGGCGAGGAGGCGTATCCGGACCTGCTGGACAAGGCCGCCGCGCTGCTCCAGTCGCTGGCGATCAACCATCCGTTCTTCGACGGCAACAGGCGAACCGCCTGGCTGTCCTGCGTGACGTTCCTCGCGATGAACGGCGCCGATCCGCGCCCGGACATCGACGCCGCCGAGCGTCTGGTCATCGAGGTGGCCACCGGGGCGGCCGACGAGGTGAAGCTCATCGCGTGGGGGCTGCGCGAACTCCTCGCCGACGCGATGTGAGAGCGGTCGCACTTCCCTCGGGAGCCGCGCCGATCCGGGCGGCCCGGCTCCGGGCCCCCGGTAGGGTGGCCCGGTTGTCGTATCCCGTACGGACAGCGCACCACGCACCCGAGAGCCCCGAACCGGAGACCGTGACTACTACCGCCTCCCACCACCTCTCACCCGCCTTCCCCGGCCGGGCCCCCTGGGGCACCGCCGGAAAGCTGCGAGCCTGGCAGCAGGGCGCCATGGAGAGGTACGTCCAGGAGCAGCCGCGCGACTTCCTCGCGGTCGCGACGCCAGGCGCCGGAAAGACCACCTTCGCGCTGACCCTCGCCTCATGGCTGCTGCACCACCACGTCGTGCAGCAGGTGACCGTCGTCGCGCCGACCGAGCATCTGAAGAAGCAGTGGGCCGCAGCGGCGGCCCGGATAGGGATCAAGCTCGACCCCGACTACAGTGCGGGCCCCGTCAGCAAGGAGTACCACGGTGTCGCCGTGACGTACGCCGGTGTCGGGGTCCGGCCGATGCTGCACCGCAACCGCTGCGAGCAGCGCAAGACCCTCGTCATCCTCGACGAGATCCACCACGCCGGGGACTCCAAGTCCTGGGGCGAGGCGTGCCTGGAGGCGTTCGAACCGGCCACCCGCCGGCTCGCCCTCACCGGTACGCCGTTCCGCTCCGACACCAACCCCATCCCCTTCGTGACGTACGAGGAGGGCAACGACGGGATTCGGCGGTCCGCCGCCGACTACACCTACGGCTACGGCAACGCCCTCGGCGACGGCGTGGTCCGCCCGGTCATCTTCCTCTCGTACAGCGGCAACATGCGCTGGCGGACCAAGGCGGGCGACGAGATCGCCGCCCGGCTCGGGGAGCCGATGACCAAGGACGCCGTCTCGCAGGCGTGGCGGACCGCGCTCGACGCCAAGGGCGACTGGATGCCGAACGTGCTGCGCGCCGCCGACCGGCGGCTGTCCGAGGTCCGCAAGGGCATCCCGGACGCGGGCGGACTCGTCATCGCCAGCGACCAGGAGTCGGCCCGCGCGTACGCCAAGCTGATCCGCGAGATCACCGGCACCAAGGCGACCCTCGTCCTCTCCGACGAGGCGTCCTCCTCCCAGCGGATCGACGACTTCAGCGAGAGCCAGGACCGCTGGATGGTCGCGGTCCGGATGGTCTCCGAGGGGGTCGACGTGCCGCGCCTGGCGGTCGGTGTGTACGCCACCACGATCTCGACCCCGCTCTTCTTCGCGCAGGCGGTGGGCCGTTTCGTGCGGTCCAGGCGGCGCGGCGAGACGGCGTCGGTGTTCCTGCCGACCATTCCGTCGCTGCTCGACTTCGCCAACGAGATGGAGGTCGAGCGCGACCACGTCCTCGACAAGCCGAAGAAGGACGGCGAGGAGGACCCGTACGCCGAGTCCGAGAAGGAGCTGGCCGAGGCCGAGCGCGAACAGGACGAGGACACCGGCGAGCAGGACCAGCTGCCGTTCGAGGCGCTGGAGTCCGACGCGGTGTTCGACCGGGTGCTGTACGACGGGGCCGAGTTCGGGATGCAGGCCCATCCGGGCAGCGAGGAGGAGCAGGACTACCTCGGCATCCCCGGGCTCCTCGAACCCGACCAGGTGCAGCTGCTGCTCCAGAAGCGGCAGGCCCGGCAGATCGCGCACAGCCGGAGGAAGCCGGACGAGGAGGCGGATCTCGTCGAACTCCCCGCCGAGCGTCGGCCGGTGGTCTCGCACAAGGAGCTGCTGGGGCTGCGCAAACAGCTCAACACGATGGTGGGGGCGTACGTCCACCAGAGCGGCAAACCGCACGGCGTGATCCACACCGAGCTGCGGCGGGTGTGCGGCGGTCCGCCCAGCGCGGAGGCGACGGCGGGGCAGATCCGGGAGCGGATCAAGAAGGTCCAGGAGTGGGCCACCCGCATGACGTGACCCGGGGCCCGGCACGGCCGGGCTCCGGGGCTCCGGGGGAGGGCCGGTGGTTGGGGACGGACCACCGGCCCTCCCCTTTCGGCGGCGCGGGGCCCAGGCCAGGGCCGGGGGTGAGGCCGTTGCGCGTTCACCCCCGTACCTCGGTCACGGCCCCCGGGTCCGCCCGTGCCAGAAATTTATGTGCCGGGTCGTTCACGGTGGGTTAACGTCGGTTCACACTCGTACACGGAGCGTCGCGGAGACGTCGTCCGACCTGGACGCGCGTAGATGTCCACGATTTGATCGACGCCGCGCTGACCGGCGCTTTTGTGGGAGCTTCGGCAGAGGGGAACGGGAAACGCCCGGATTCTGGACGAGGTCTTCCGCTGAGCGGACCAGCTCGCTAATGTCCCCGAAACGTGAACGCTCCGTGGCAATGCCGCCGCGGGGCGCAGCCGGTGCCATGGCCAGCCGGCGGCCCTCTCTCCGTGCGTCGCCGCTGGGACCGGCGTTCGCGGTACCCCGTGAGAGAGCCCCGCCACTCACCAAAGAGGAGAGGGCGACGTGACCGCGGAGACCTCCCAGACGCTCGACCGGGGACTGCGTGTCCTCAAACTGCTCGCCGACACCGATCACGGCCTGACCGTCACCGAGTTGTCCAACAAACTCGGCGTCAATCGCACCGTGGTCTACCGTCTGCTCGCCACCCTGGAACAACACGCCCTGATCCGGCGCGACTTGGGCGGACGCGCCCGGGTCGGCCTGGGTGTGCTGCGACTGGGCCGCCAGGTGCATCCGCTCGTCCGGGAGGCCGCGCTGCCCGCGCTGCGCTCGCTGGCGGAGGACATCGGCGCCACGGCGCACCTCACCCTGGTCGACGGCGCCGACGCGCTCGCCGTCGCGGTGGTCGAACCGACCTGGACCGACTACCACGTGGCGTACCGGGCCGGGTTCCGCCATCCGCTCGACCGGGGCGCGGCGGGCCGGGCGATCCTGGCCGCCCGCCGGCAGAACGCGAACGGGAGCGCGAACGGGCCCGGCTACACCCTCACCCACGGCGAACTGGAGGCGGGTGCGAGCGGCGCCGCCGCCGCGCTGACGGGGGTTACCGGGGTGGAGGGCAGCGTCGGCGTGGTGATGCTCGCGGACTCCGTACCGGAACGGGTCGGGCCCCGTGTGGTGGACGCGGCCCGGGAGGTGGCGGACGCGCTGAGGTGAGGTGATACGCGGGGGAGGACCGGGGCCGGCCGCCGGGTGTGCCGGGTCAGGGGCACGGACCCGTATCCGTCCCCGTCGGCCCGCGGCCCTCGCCGCGCCCCCGCCGTCCCGGGTGCCACGGGGCCGATAGATTGGCCGGGTGTTCACTCGTCACTCGCGCCCCCGCGCTCTCGCCCTCTGCGCCCTGCCCGTGCTCGCGCTCTTCGGCGTGGCCGCCTTCGCGCCGCTGCCGTTCACCGTCGCGCAGCCGGGCACCACGGCGAACGTGCTCGGCGACGACCACGGACAGGCCGTGATCAGCATCGAGGGGGCCCCGACCCGGCGTACCCAGGGGCAGTTGCGGATGACCACCATCCTGGCCACCGGGCCGTCCGCGGACGTCGGCATCGTCGACGTGGTCGACGGGTGGTTCAGGGGCGACCGGGCGGTGATGCCCCGCGACTCCGTCTACCCCTCCGGCGGTTCCGACACGGAGATCGAGAAGCACAACCTCGACGACATGCGGAAGTCGCAGAACGTCGCCGTGGACGCGGCCATGAAGTACCTCGGCAAGGACCCCTCGTCGGTGCGGGTCACGCTGCACCTCGCCGATGTGGGTGGTCCCAGCGCCGGGCTGTTCTTCGCGCTGGGCATCATCGACAAGCTCGACGGCGACGGGGCCGGTGGTGACCTCACCGGGGGCCGTACGGTCGCGGGTACGGGCACGATCAGCGCGGACGGCAGCGTGGGAGCCGTCGGCGGGGTGTCGCTGAAGACCCAGGCCGCCCGGCGCGACGGCGCCACGGTCTTCCTGGTGCCCGAGGACGAGTGCGCGGCGGCCCGTGCCGAGCGCCCCAAGGGCCTCCGGCTGGTCCCGGTCACGACCCTGAAGGACGCGGTGTCCTCGCTCCGGGCGCTGGACCAGGGCGGCAAGGTCCCGAGCTGCTGACCCCGGGGCCGGGTCCGGGGTCGAGGCTGGGGCTGAGGTCGAGGCTGGGGCTGGGTCCGACGGCGTCCGCCGGCGTTCCCGCACACCGAGGGCCGAGTGCCGGGCACCGATCGCCAGGCACCAAGCCCCGAAAACCAAGCCCCGAACACCAAGCACCGAACACCGGCGATCAAGAAGGGCTATCCCTTCTTGATGAACCCCTCCTTCACCAGCCAGTCCTTCGCCACCTCGTGCGGGTCCTCGCCGTCCACGTCCACCTTCGCGTTCAGCACCTGCGCGACCTCCGTCGTCAGTTTCCTGGTGACCGGGTCCAGCAGCCCCGCGATCCGCGGATACTTCTCGAAGGTCTTCGTGTGCACCACGGGCGCCGCGTTGTAGTTGGGGAAGAAGTGCTTGTTGTCCTCCAGCACGTCGAGGTTCATCGCCTTGATGCGGCCGTCCGTGGTGAACACCTCACCCAGCAGGCATGAGTTGGACTTCGACACCTGGGTGTAGACGATCCCGGCGTCCATCTTCTTGACCTGCGAGGCGGGCAGCCGCATCCCGTACGCCCGGACCATGCCGGGCAGTCCGTCGTCGCGGGAGGCGAACTCGTTCTCCACGCAGACCGTCACCGCCGAGGGGTCCCTCCGCGACAGCTCGGCGACGTCCGAGAGCGTCCTGAGCCTGTACTTCGCGTTGTTCTTCCTGCTGATGGCCAGTGCGTAGGTGTTGTCGAGCGTGGACTGCGGCAGCCACGTCACCCCGTGCTTCCGGTCCTCGTCCCGGACCGCCTCCCACTGCTTCAGCGGGTTCGTGATCGGCTTCTGGTGGCCGAGGTACGTGATCCACGCGGTGCCCGTGTACTCGTACATCGCGTCCGCGTCGCCCTTGACGATCGCCTCGCGCGCGCTGATCGAGCCGGGCAGGTTCGTCCGGTCCAGGACCTCCGCCCCGGCCGCCTTGAAGACCAGGCCGATCATCTGGCCCAGGATGATGTTCTCGCTGAAGTTCTTCGAAGTGACCGTCAGCGAGGCGCCCTTGAGCGGTTCACCCGCGCCGACGGAGCCCGGCGACACGTCGTCCACCATCGGTGACCCGCTCTTCAGCCCGCACCCCGCGACCGCCACCGCCAGCAGCGCCAGCGCCCCCGCCAACGCCCCGCGCGCCCGGTGTCGTCCTCGTCCTCGTACGCGGCCCCGTCCCCGTACGCGTACCCGTGCCCCCGCACCGCCGTCCCGCGTCCGCCTCCCCCGTACCGCCGTCACCGCTCCTCCAGTCCGCGCGGTGTCAGCGACACCTCGACCAGTGACGCCAGCCAGTCCACCAGCAGCGCCAGCACCACCGTCAGCACGGACCCCAGCACCAGCACCGGCATCCGCTGGGTCTGGATGCCCGAGGTGATCAGGTCGCCGAGCCCGCCACCGCCCCCGAACGTCGCCAGGGTCGCCGTGCCGACATTGAGCACCAGCGCCGTCCGCACACCCGCCAGGATCAGCGGGACCGCCAGCGGCAGTTCGACCTTCGTGAGCGTCCCCATCCCCGACATGCCGATGCCGCGCGACGCCTCGACCAGCGTCGGATCGATCGCCCGGAGGCCCGCCACCGTGTTCGAGAGCACCGGCAGCACCGCGTAGATCACGATCCCGACGATCGCCGTGGACGGGCCGATGCCGAGCCAGATCACCAGCAGCGCCAGCAGACCGATCGCCGGGGCCGCCTGGCCGACGTTGGCGACGGCCGTGACCACCGGGGCGATCCTGACCAGCCCGCGCCGGGTGAGCGCGATCCCCAACGGGATCGCGATGACCAGCACCCAGAAGGTCGAGATCGCGGTGAGCTTGACGTGCTGCCACAGCCGCAGCCGCACATTGCCGTTGTCCAGCGAGTTCTTCGCGATCGAGTCGAGGTGGATGCCGGTGATCCACACATAGGTGAGGGCCAGCACGACCGCGAGCACCAGTGGCACCACCACCAGCTTGCGCCAGGTGATCCGGCGCGGCGGGCCGGCCGGTTCGGACGGTGGTTCGGCCTCCCGGTCGCGGAACGGCAGCCCCTTGACGTCGTGCTCACCGGGCTCCCGTACGCGTGCGGGGGACGGCCGGTCGTGGGAGGGGGGCCGGTCGCGCTCGGGGGAGTTCCGCTCGGAGTTCATGCGCCGTCCGCACCGCCCCCCGGTTCCGACTCGCCCTGCTCGGCGCGCAGTTCGTCCAGTTCGTGCTGGTGCTCGAAGGCGGCGAGCCGGTCGGCCTCCAGCAGTTCCTGGACGGAGTTCATCAGGGTGTGCATATCGACGACCCCGGTGAACTCGCCGCGTCTGCCGGTCACCGCGACCCGCCCGCCGCTGTCGATCAGCACCGCCTCCAGCGCGTCGTGCAGCGTCGCGTCCCGGG
Organism: Streptomyces sp. AM 4-1-1; assembly: GCF_029167625.1. Classification (NCBI taxonomy): domain Bacteria; kingdom Bacillati; phylum Actinomycetota; class Actinomycetes; order Kitasatosporales; family Streptomycetaceae; genus Streptomyces; species Streptomyces sp. AM 4-1-1. The sequence goes on along the minus strand of NZ_CP119145.1, from coordinate 2,359,381 downwards.
TGACCGTGTCGTGCACCAGCTGCCCGGCGCGCGCCAGCGAGCCTCGGGCCCGCAACAGATCACCGCGCCGCAGCCATTTGTACGGGCGGTTCCTGCGGTCCAGCATCAGCAGTTCGTTGTACGGGCCGCTGCGGAGCTTGTCGAAGATCGACTGGAGCGGGTCGTCGACCGTCACCGTCGGGAACTCGGCGATCCCCACGTCCCGCACCCGGGTCAGGTTCAGCCGCTTGAGGGCCGCCCCCGCGCCGACGAACCCGGAGACGAAGTCGTCCGCCGGGTTGGTGAGGATCGCCTCCGGGGTGTCGAACTGGGCGATGCGCGACCGCTCCCGCAGCACCGCGATCCGGTCGCCCAGCTTGATCGCCTCGTCGAAGTCGTGGGTGACGAAGACGATCGTCTTGTGCAGTTCGTGCTGGAGCCGGATCAGCTCGTCCTGGAGGTGGTCGCGGGTGATCGGGTCGACCGCGCCGAACGGCTCGTCCATCACCAGCACCGGGGGGTCGGCGGACAGCGCCCGCGCCACCCCGACGCGCTGCTGCTGGCCGCCGGAGAGCTGGCGCGGATACCTTCCGTGGAACTCCCGGGGGTCCAGCCCGACCAGGTCCAGCATCTCCTCGACCCGGTCCTTCACCCTCGACTTCGACCAGCCGACCATCCTCGGTACGAGCGCGATGTTCTCCGCGACCGTCATGTGCGGGAACAGCCCGGACGACTGGATGGCGTAACCGATCTTGCGGCGCAGCTTCACCGGGTCGATGTCCGTGACGTCCTCGTCGCCGATCCTGATCCGGCCGGAGGTCGGTTCGATCAGCCGGTTGATCATCTTGAGCAGGGTGGTCTTGCCGCCCCCGGAGGGGCCGACGAAGATGACCGTCTCGCCGGCCCTGATGTCCATCGAGACGTTCTCGACGGCCGGAGTCGGGCTGCCGGGGTAGACCTTGGTCAGGTTCTCCAGCTGGATGGGGGCCCCGGAGGTGGCGTCGGCCGGGGCGTCCTCGGCGGCCGGGCCCGCAGCTGTCTCAGACACGGATTCCCCTCGGGATGGTCAGCCGTCCGAGCACGATGTAGACCGCGTCGAACAGCAGGGCGAGGACGACGATGCCGAGCGTGCCCGCCAGCACCTGGTTGATCGCGTTGGCGCTGCCCAGGGAGGCGATGCCACGGAAGATCTCGTTGCCGAGGCCGGGACCCGACGCGTACGCGGCGATGGCGGCGATGCCCATCAGCATCTGCGTCGACACCCGGATGCCGGTGAGGATCGGCGGCCAGGCGAGCGGCAGCTCCACCCGGCACAGCCGGGCGGTGCGTGACATCCCGATGCCCTTCGCGGCGTCGACCAGCGCGGGGTCGACGCCGCGCAGGCCGACGACGGAGTTACGGACGATGGGCAGCAGCCCGTAGAGCGTCAGGGTGATCACGGTGGGCGCGACACCGAGCCCGACCAGCGGGATCAGGAGTCCGATCGCGGCGAGCGAGGGAACGGTGAGGACCGCCGCCGTGGAGGTGATGGCCAGGGAGCCGGCCCAGCCGCTGCGGTACGTGAACACGCCGATCGCGACCCCCAGCACGGTCGCGATCACCATGCACTGGAAGACGGCGCTGACGTGCTGGAGCGCGTCGGTGAGCAGCTGTTGGTGCCGGTTGGCCAGATAGTCCCAGAAGCTCACTCGCCGTCCCCTCGCGTGCCATGGACAAGCCGTCGGTCGAACGACCGGACCGGTGTCGGCCGGTCCGGTCGGGTGTCGGCCGGTCCGGTCCGCCGTCCGGCCGGTCCGGGTGTCCGCCCGGACGGGTGGTCCGGACGGACAGGTCAGGTGTCCGGCGATCCGGTCGGGCGCGGCCCGGATCGCCGGAACGGACCGCGCCCGACCGGATCAGTCGGTGTCCTCGGCGGCCTGTTCCACGAGCGGGATGACGCGCAGCGGAACAGGGTTCTCCATGACGATCGCCGTGGAGGCCCGGACAATGCCATCAAAACCGACAACCAGGTCGATCACCCGTTGAAGATCGGCGTTGGACCGGGCCACCAGCCGGCACAGCATGTCGCCGTGACCGGTGGTGGTGTGCAGCTCCAGCACCTCGGGTACGCCGTCCAAGTGCTCGCGCACATCGGCCCCTTGGCCTTGTTTGATCTCCAGCGTCGCGAACGCGGTGACGGGGTAGCCGAGCGCGGCGGGATCGACGGCGGGGCCGAATCCGCGGATGACTCCATTCGACTGAAGACGGTCGAGCCGTGCCTGCACGGTCCCGCGTGCCACGCCCAGGCGGCGCGATGCCTCCAGGACGCCGATCCTGGGTTCACGCGCCAGAAGCACGATGAGCCGGCCGTCCAGATGATCGATCGCCATGGGTCTCCTCCTGATGGTCATCCTGTACAGATCGCCTCATGAGTCTGGTGAAGCGCTGTACATGTTGTCCAGTGAATACGCAAACTATTGCGCACCTTGCGATACGGAGAGAGCCTGCGGATATGACTGAGACTGTGGATCACACCCCCGACACCGCACGGCAGGCCGACCCCTTCCCGGTCAAGGGAATGGACGCCGTCGTCTTCGCGGTGGGCAACGCCAAGCAGGCCGCGCACTACTACTCGACCGCCTTCGGCATGAAGCTGGTCGCCTACTCGGGCCCGGAGAACGGCAGCCGGGAGACGGCGAGTTACGTCCTGACGAACGGTTCCGCCCGCTTCGTCCTCACGTCCGTCATCAAGGCCGCCACCGACCACGGCCGCTTCCTCGCCGACCATGTCGCCGAGCACGGCGACGGCGTCGTCGACCTCGCCATCGAGGTGCCGGACGCGCGTGCCGCGTACGCCTACGCCGTCGAGCACGGTGCGACCGGCATCGCCGAGCCGTACGAGGTCGAGGACGAGAACGGCACGGTCGTGCTGGCCGCGATCGCCACGTACGGCAAGACCCGTCACACCCTGGTCGACCGCTCCCGCTACGACGGCCCCTACCTGCCGGGTTACACCGCCGCCGCCCCGCTCGTCGAGGGGCCGTCCAGGCGGACCTTCCAGGCGGTCGACCACTGTGTCGGCAACGTCGAGCTGGGCCGGATGAACGAGTGGGTCGCCTTCTACAACAAGGTCATGGGCTTCACGAACATGAAGGAGTTCGTGGGCGACGACATCGCCACCGAGTACTCCGCCCTGATGTCGAAGGTCGTGGCCGACGGCACCCTCAAGGTGAAGTTCCCGATCAACGAGCCCGCCGTCGCGAAGAAGAAGTCGCAGATCGACGAGTACCTGGAGTTCTACGGCAGCGCGGGCGTCCAGCACATCGCGCTCGCCACGAACGACATCGTCGCCTCGGTCCGGACGATGCGCGCGGCCGGTGTGCAGTTCCTGGACACCCCCGACTCGTACTACGACACCCTCGGCGAGTGGGCCGGCGAGACCCGGGTCCCGGTGGAGATCCTGCGCGAGGAGAAGATCCTCGTCGACCGCGACGAGGACGGCTATCTGCTCCAGATCTTCACCAAGCCGGTCCAGGACCGCCCGACGGTCTTCTTCGAGATGATCGAGCGGCACGGCTCGATGGGCTTCGGCAAGGGCAACTTCAAGGCCCTGTTCGAGGCGATCGAGCGGGAGCAGGAGCGGCGCGGCAACCTCTGACGGATGCGGCGGGCGGGCGCGGGTACGAGCGCGGGTGGCGGCGCGGGACCACCGCCGTCCGGTACGGCGACCACGGCGTCCGCCGCCGGTCGGCACGGGGCCGGGGCCGGCCATGGCTCCGAGCGCCGCCCCGCACCGCGTCGGGCGCGGCTCGCGGGACTCCTGGGGCTGCCGAGGCATGACATCCCTACCGATGACTCTGCGTCCGTCATAAGAACACACCGCACTGGGTGAAGGCTGCCGCTGACGGGTTCACACCCCTGGCCCCGGATGCCAGTCTTGGACCGTGGACGATCTCCTCGAACGACTGTGCGCGGGCCTGCCTGCCGATGCCCTGATCACCGACCCGGACATCACCGCCTCCTACGCGCACGACATGGCGAGCTTCTGCGAGGCGGGCGCCCCCGCCGTCGTGGTCCTGCCCCGCACGGTCGAGGAGGTCCAGCACGTCATGCGCACCGCGACCGCGCTGCGCGTCCCGGTCGTCCCCCAGGGCGCCCGCACCGGACTCTCGGGCGCGGCCAACGCCTCCGACGGCTGCGTCGTGCTGTCCCTGGTCAGGATGGACCGCATCCTGGAGATCAGCCCCGTCGACCGGATCGCCGTCGTCGAACCGGGCGTCGTCAACGCCGCGCTCTCCCGCGCGGCGAACGAGCACGGCCTCTGCTACCCGCCGGACCCCTCCAGCTGGGAGACGTGCACCATCGGCGGCAACATCGGCACCGCGTCCGGCGGCCTGTGCTGCGTGAAGTACGGAGTGACCGCCGAATACGTACTCGGACTGGACGTCGTCCTCGCCGACGGCCGGCTCCTCACCACCGGCCGCCGCACCGCGAAGGGCGTCGCCGGATACGACCTCACCCGGCTGTTCGTCGGCTCCGAGGGCAGCCTCGGCGTCATCGTCCGGGCCGTACTCGCCCTGAGGCCCCGACCGCCGCGCCAACTGGCGCTCGCCGCGGAGTTCCCCTCCGTGGCCGCCGCGTGCGACGCGGTCTGCCGGATCATGGAGCGCGGACACACTCCGTCACTCCTCGAACTGATGGACCGTACGAGCGTCCGGGCCGTCAACGCGACGATGTCCATGGGCCTGCCCGATTCCACCGAGGCACTGCTGCTCGCCGCCTTCGACACCCCCGACCCGGCGGCCGACCTGGCCGCCGTCGGCGCGCTCTGCACCGAGGCCGGGGCCACCGAAGTGGTCCCGGCCGAGGACACCGCCGAGTCCGAGCTGCTGCTCCGGGCCCGGCGGACGGCCCTCACCGCCCTGGAGACCATCAAGCCCGCCACCATGGTCGACGACGTCTGCGTGCCCCGCTCGAAGCTCGGCGCGATGCTCGAAGGGACGGCGGCCGTCGCCCGGAGGTACGACCTCACGATCGGCGTCTGCGCCCACGCCGGCGACGGCAACACCCACCCCGTCGTCTGCTTCGACCCCGCCGACGCCGACGAGACACGGCGGGCCCGGGACTCCTTCGACGAGATCATGGCGCTCGGCCTGGAGCTGGGCGGCACCATCACCGGCGAACACGGCGTCGGCGTACTGAAGAAGGACTGGCTCGCACGCGAACTCGGCGAGGTGGGCGTCGAGTTGCACCGGAGCATCAAGCGGGCCTTCGACCCGCTCGGGCTGCTCAACCCGGGCAAGGTCGTCTGACCCGTCTTCCGTCCCCCACCGGGCGGAGCCCGTCGGGGGACGCGCCGCAGCGCCTGCCGACGGATGCGTGCGGCGCGTGCGCGTGCGGCGCTGAGGAGGAGGACGGATGGCGTCACGCGTCGCCGTCCTCGGACTCCTCCGAGGGCCACGGGTCGCTCAGCCACGGATCGTCCGCCGGGAGCGGGGCGAGGAGTTGGGCGAGACCGTCGTCGATGCCGAGCAGTTCGCCCTCGGTGCCGGGCGGCACCACCCGCAGCGTCCGCTCCACCCACGCGGCCACCGCCGCCGACGGGGCCTCCAGCAGCGCCTCCCCCTCGGGGGAGGTCAGCGCGAAACAGAGGACGCCACGCTGTCCGACCTTGGTCGGCCAGACCCTCACGTCCCCGTGCCCGCACGGCCGGAACACGCCCTCCACCAGCAGTTCACGGGCGAAGGTCCACTCCACCGGACACTCCGAACCGATGTGGAAGGTGGCGTGCACGGCGTACGGATCGGCCGTGCGGTACGTCAGCCGGGCGGGGACCGGGATGCTGAGTTCCGGCGACAGCACGAGTCTCAGTTCGAGTTCACGTTCCACGACGGTGTGCATGAGTGCGCGTCCTTCCGTTGTCCGTGAGCCGGTCCCACGACCGGCCGCACAGAGGGAGAGAGCCCACGCCCTCACCTATTACGCGACTTACGGAAGAAATTTCTCGGCGGCCGAAAGACGGCCCGAAGGGGCGGACGGGCCCGGGGGTGGCCGGCCGTCTGATAGATGTGGACCCTTGAATTGAGGCCTCGAAGAGATACGGGACCACGGTGATGAGCGCCCCAACCCCGGCACCCGGTGACGAAAGCCCCCGCGAGGGGTACTACCCCGACCCGTCCATCCCCGGATACGTCCGCTACTGGAACGGCGCCGCGTGGGTGCCCGGCACGAGCCGGCCCGCCCCGCCCCAGCCTGACCCGCCGTCCACGACCGGGCCGGGCCCCTCCGCGCCCCGACCGCCCGGCCGGGCGGCGGAGATCGGCGACGAGGCACGCCGTGAACAGCGTCAGGGGCCGCCTCGGGAACCGCGCCGACCGCTCCACGATTCCCGTCCGGCACCGGGCCAGGCTCCGGGCCCGGTGGACGAGACGGGTCCGGTCTTCCTCGACGAGGAGCCGGTCACCGGAGCACGCCCGGAACCGGCGCCCTCCTGGCAGGCGGACACCTCCCGGCAGGCGGGCTTCGGCGCGGACCAGGACCGCCGCGTCTCCTGGGGCGGCAACGGGCCGTCCGGGCAAGGGGGTTCCGCCCCGGTCCCGGACGCGCGCACACCGTCCGGTGCGGCGCCTGTCGACCGGACACCGTCCGGTGCGGCGCACTCCGATCGCGCACCGGACGGCCGGGCGGCCGTGGACGGTGGTCCGGTCGGTCGAGCACCGGCCGACCGCGCGCCCGCGGACGGCTTTTCGGCTGACCGCGCGCCCGTCGTCCGCGCGCCCGCCGACACCGGACCGGCCGACCGCCGCGCGCCCTTCGTGCGCGCACCGGCCACCGGTGTGCCCGCCGATCCCCGTACCCCTGCTCCGGCCGCTCCGGGAACCCCTGTCACCCCCGCGACCCCCGCCATCCCGGCGGCTCCGCAAGGCCCCCAGGGACAGCAGAGCCCGCAAGGGCCTCAGGCCCTCCCGGGCGCGGTCCTCCCGGGCACGCACGGCCCGCAGGCGCTCCCGGGCCGGCCCGCCCCGCAGGCCCTGCCCTCCCCGCCCTCCCCGCAGGCCCTGCCGGGTCCGCAGGATGCGCACGGCCCGCGACGCGACGCGTTCCCCGGGATGCGGGACGGTAGCAACCGGGTGTCCGACGGCACGGTCACGCTGCGGGCCGACCGGCAGGGGCGTCCCGGGGGCGGCCAGGGCGCCGGCACGGGTCCCGCGCCCGCCGACGCCGCGATGCCGCCGATGCGGACCACGCCCGCCCAGGCCGGTCCGACCGTCTCGCAGCCGCCCGCCTCCATCGCGCCCACCACCCCGCAACTCCCCGCCTCCGCCGATTCCGCCGACTCCCGGCCCGCGCTCCGCCGGCCCCCGCAGCCGCGCGCCGGTACGGGCCCGGCCTCTGCCACGCCCTGGGCGCAGCAGGTCCACCAGCTCGCCCGACCCGACCAGGCCCAGCAGCAACCGCAGGCCCAGCAGTCACCGCAGGTCCAGCAGTCACCGCAGGTCCAGCAGCAACCGCAGGCCCAACAGTCACCGCAGGTCCAGCAGTCACCGCAGGTCCAGTCCCCGGCGCACCCGCGGCCGCATCCGGCTCCGCGGTCCGATCGGTCCGGCCGGTCCGATCAGCCCGTCGTCCCGTGGAAGCCCCCGGTCGAGGACCCGTTCCTCCAGGCCGCCCGTGCCCAGGCGTCGGCGCGTCCCGCCGGGCTCGGCAGGCGGTTCGCGGCCCGGGCCGTCGACGCGGTCGTGCTGGCAGCGCTCACCGGGGCGGCCGGATTCCCGCTCGCCACCCGGGCGATGGACCACGTCGACGAGAAGATCGAAGCGGCCCGGTTGTCCGGCGAGACGGTCACCGTCTGGCTGGTGGACTCGACCACGGCCGGGCTGTTCGGCGGAGTCGTCGCCGCGTTCCTGGTGTTCGGGGTCGTGCTGGAAGCCGTTCCGACCGCCAGGTGGGGGCGCACGCTCGGCAAGAAGCTCTGCGGTCTCGACGTACGGGACATCGAGTCCCACGAGTCGCCCGCCTTCGGGGCCGCGCTGCGCCGCTGGCTGTTCCAGGGCGTGCTGGGGGTGGCGGGGATCGGGGTGTTCGACGCGCTGTGGTGCCTCATCGACCGGCCGTGGCGCCAGTGCTGGCACGACAAGGTGGCGCACACCTTCGTCGCGGGCCGTGGCACGGGGGAGTGACGCCCCGTCGGGTGAGTGGCCGTCGGGTGACGGCGCGCCGAGAGCCTTCGGGGGGTGGCAGGGTGAGGGGGCGTCGGGTGTGCGGACGTCGGACGAGGGCAGTCGGACGCCGGCCGTCCCCCGAACGCACCTGAGCCCTTGCGGGGGCCGGTCGGCCGGGATGCACTGCCCCCATGAGCAACGATCAGCCGGCGTCCGGCCAGCCGCCCGAGGACGATGATCCGTTCCGCAAGAGGCCGCAGGAACCACCGTCGCCGCCGGCCGGGTCCCCGTTCGGCGGCGCGACGCCGCCACCCCCGCCTCCGCCACCGCCGTACGGCCCCGGTTCCTACGGCGGGGGCCCGTACGGGGGAGTGGACCCGCTGGCGGGGATGCCGCCGCTCGCCGAACCGGGCAGGCGGATCGTGGCGCGGCTGGTCGACTTCCTGATCATCTCGATCCCGCTGTATCTGATCTCGCTGATCTTCGGCGGCGCGATCGACATGTCGTCGGACAACAACGACAACAGCGTCTCCGGGGCCTTCAACCAGACGTACAACGGCCATCAGCTGATCTGGTCGCTGATCGGCCTCGCGATCTACGTCGCGTACGACACGTATCTCACCCACAAGGACGGGCGGACCATCGGCAAGCGGCTGATGAAGCTGCGGGTCGCGATGCTCAGCGACGGCAGGGTGCCGGAGACGCGGACGTCCTTCGTCCGGGCCGTGGTGCTGTGGCTGCCCGCGCTGTTGTGCTGTCCGTGTCTGTGGTGGCTCATCAACATCGTGCTGATGTTCACCGACAAGCCGTACCGGCAGGGTCTCCAGGACAAGGCCGCGAAGACGGTGGTGGTGCAGGCCCGCTGAACCGGGGCGCTCCGGTGGCCCGGTGGCGCCAGGTGACCTCGGCGGCGCGGGTGTCGGCGGTGGGCTCTCAGCGCCGCAGCGAGTGGTGCCCGATCCGGTCGGCCGGAGTCCGTGCGCCGGTCCGCACCTCGGCGCGTGCGCCGGGGGTCCGGCCCGGGGCGGCGTCGGCGGTGGCGGTGGTCGCCGCGGTGGTACGGGCCGTACGGGCCGTGGTGCCCGCCCGCGCCGTCCTCGCCCGGCCTGGCAGGGGCACGGTCATGGCCACGAGCAGTCCGAGGGCGAGGGCCGCCACGCAGATGACGGCCACCCCGGCACCTGAGGACGTGCGGGACAGCAGCAGCATCGCGAGGGTCGAGGCGACGACGGTGACCGAACCGTAGAAGAACTGTGCGGCAGTCGGACGCGGCATGGCGATTTCCGTCCTCGGGACGTCGGGTGGGTCGGTCTCTCACCGCGGTGTCTCGCCGCGGTCGTGCAACGCGGTCGTACTGTCAATCGACTCTACGACGGAGATGCCCGACCGGGACGGGTGGTAAGCGTGACCTAACCCTCCGTACCGGTGCACGGGGGGCGCACTGGGTCACGGAAAATTCCGAACCGTTGTTCGCGTGCGCCGGTTGTCCTGTATGCGGACACTTGAGGGCGTTCGCATACCGGAGACTCGCCCCCGCATAGTGCACTTGGTGTGTCCAAGTCAAGATCTGTCTTTTCTCTTCCAACTCCGATCAAATGTCGTCACTTGTGACGCGTAACCGCGCGCGGCCCCTCCACCCTCGGCCGCTGACGCGGGCGCCGGGGAGGACTGCATCAAGTGACCATCAAGAGACGGGCGCTTCGCGCCACGGCGGTTGTGGCGGTCATGGCCGCCACAGCTGCCACAGGGTCAGCTTTCGCCACCGCACAGGCGGATGGCAAGGCACCGGAAGCCGGAACCTCCATCGCCGACGCCCATGACCCGGGCTCGGCCAAGGGGGGCGCCCACAACCTGGACGGCCCCTACAGCAAGCAGCAGGACGCCCAGCGCCAGGCCGCCCTGGAGCAGGTCATATCCGGCGAGAAGCAGGTGACGACGCGCGGCGGCTCCAAGGTCGTCAAGCTCGCCGACAAGAAGTACGTCGAGCTGGGCCGCGAGAAGACCGACAAGATCTTCACCGTCCTGGTGGAGTTCGGTGACAAGGTCGACAACACCACCATGTACGACCCCGACGGCGACGGCCCGAAGCCGCCCGTCAAGAAGTACGGCGGCACGCCCGGCCCGCTGCACAACGGGATCGCCAAGCCCGACCCGAAGAAGGACAACAGCACCGCCTGGCAGAAGGACTACAACCAGAAGCACTTCCAGGACCTGTACTTCGGCCAGGGCAGCGGCAAGGACTCCCTGAAGACCTACTACGAGAAGACGTCCTCCGGACGCTACTCGGTCGACGGTGAGGTCTCCGACTGGGTCAAGGTCCCGTACAACGAGGCCCGCTACGGCTCCAACTACTGCGGATCGTCCAACTGCGCCAACGCGTGGGACATGGTCGCCGACGGAGTGAACGCCTGGGCCGCGGACCAGAAGGCCAAGGGCCGGACGGACGCGCAGATCAAGGCGGACCTGGCGCAGTACGACCAGTGGGACCGCAACGACTACGACAACGACGGCGACTTCAACGAGCCGGACGGCTACATCGACCACTTCCAGATCGTCCACGCGGGTGAGGACGAGTCCGCCGGCGGCGGCGTCGAGGGCACCAACGCGATCTGGGCGCACCGCTGGTACGCGTACGGCACCAACGCCGGGGCGACCGGTCCGGCCGACAACAAGGCCGGTGGTGTGCAGATCGGCGACACCGGCATCTGGGTCGGTGACTACACCGCGCAGCCCGAGAACGGCGGCCTGGGCGTCTTCGCCCACGAGTACGCCCACGACCTGGGTCTGCCCGACCTCTACGACACCACGAACACCGCCGAGAACTCGGTCGGTTTCTGGTCGCTGATGTCCGCGGGTTCCTGGCTCGGCACCGGCCAGGGCCAGATCGGTGACACGCCCGGCGACATGACCGCCTGGGACAAGCTCCAGCTCGGCTGGCTCAACTACGGCACGGCCAAGGCCGCGAAGACGTCCACGCACAAGCTGGGCGTCTCGGAGTACAACACCAAGGACAAGCAGGCGCTCGTCGTCGAGCTGCCCGAGAAGGCCGTCAGCACCGCTGTCACCAAGCCCGCCGAGGGCTCGAAGCAGTGGTGGAGCGGCGCGGGCGACAACCTCTCCAACACGCTGACCCGCTCGGTCGACCTGACCGGCAAGTCCACGGCCTCCCTGGACCTCGCCGGCTGGTGGGACATCGAGAAGGACTACGACTTCCTCTACACCGAGGTGTCGGAGAACGGCGGCACCAGCTGGACCACGCTCGACGGCACGGCCAACGGCAAGGCGCTCCCGCGCGACGCCAGTGACAAGCCGGCCCTGACGGACGTCTCCGGCGCCTACCAGAAGCTCTCCTTCCCGCTGAACGCCTACGCGGGCAAGAAGATCGACATCCGCTTCCGCTACGCCACCGACGGCGGCGCGGGCGGGGTGGGCTTCGCGGCCGACACCATCTCGGTCACCGCCGACGGCGCCACGCTGTTCTCGGACAACGCCGAGGGCGACGACAACGGCTGGACCGCCAAGGGCTTCACGCGGGTGGGCGAGTCCTTCACCAAGAACTACCCGCAGTACTACCTGGCCGAGAACCGTCAGTACGTCTCGTACGACCAGCAGCTCAAGACCGGTCCGTACAACTTCGGCTTCTCGACCACGCGGCCCAAGTGGGTCGAGCACTACCCGTACCAGAACGGTCTGCTCGTCTGGCTGTGGGACACCTCGCAGAAGGACAACAACGTCTCCGCCCACCCGGGCAAGGGCCTGATCCTTCCGGTCGACGCGCACGCCAAGCCGTTGAAGTGGAAGGACGGCACGGTCATCAGGAACAAGATCCAGCCGTTCGACGCTCCGTTCAGCTGGTGGCCGACCGACAGCTTCACGCTGCACAACGCCGATGTCGCGGTGAAGATCAAGTCGCAGCTCGGAGTCCCGTACTTCGACGACCACCGGGGTACCTACTGGTACGCCGAGAACCCGACCGGAAGCGTGAAGGTTCCTGACACCAACACCCGGATCAGCATCCTCAGCGAGCCGCTCAACGGCTCGTCGATGACCCTGCTGGTCACCCCCTCGCGCTGGTGATCAACTGACAGCGCAGGTCAGGCCATGATCGGCCGTCGCCCACTGGTGGGCGGCGGCCGATCGTGTTTAGGTGCGTCCTGTCCACATCTTATTGACACGATGTCTTACGGGAGCGCGGAGCATGGCTGGTGGAGGATTCTGCACACTGCCGAGCGGCAGCGTGGTGGTGGCACTCACCCTGCCCGGCCCGACCGGCACGGCGCCGGGCCGAGCGGCCCGGGGAACGGCCGACGGCGCGGTCCGGGCGACGGGGGAGGGCCGGACGGCCCGGCAGGGTCAGGCCGACTGGGAGGGCCGGTTCGGCTGGGAGGGCCGGGCCGGCGTCATGGCCACCGATGGCTCCGTACGCGTCCTGGTGCACGCGGTCAACCGGTCCCGCGCGCTGACCCGGCTGCGCAATCTGGGGCTGCGGTCCGTCTACCTCCGGGGCAACGCCGAACCGCCGACGCCGGACGAGATCACCGCCGTGCTGCACCATCCGGACGGCGTCCTCTGGCGGGCGAGACCCGGGTGCGCCCAGGAACTCTGGCACCCGATGCGCGCCCTGCCGGGCCCCGGACTGCCGGTGACCCGCCTCTGACGACTGGCCCCGGGTCCGCTCATGGCCCTGCCTATGAGCCCTGATTCCGGCCTTGCCCAGGTTTCCTCCCGTGTCAGACGACGGGAGTGCCCGACAGCTCCACGCCGGCCTCGCGCAGTTCCTTCAGCGCCCGCTCGGTGGTGGCTTCGGCCACGCCGGCCGTCAGACCGAGCAGCACACGCGTCGTGAACCCCTCCCGGGCCGCGTCCAGCGCCGTCGCCCGTACACAGTGGTCGGTCGCGATGCCCACCACGTCGACCTCGGTGACGTCGTGGTCGCGCAGCCATTCGGCCAGCCCCGCGCCGTTCTCGTCGGTGCCCTCGAAACCGCTGTACGCGGCGGCGTACGCCCCCTTGTCGAAGACCGACTCGATGGCGCCCGACGCGACCGCCGGAGCGAAGTTCGGGTGGAAGCCCACTCCCTCCGTACCGGCCACGCAGTGCACCGGCCAGGAGTGCTCGAAGTCCGGCCGCGTCGAGAAGTGGTCGCCCGGGTCGATGTGGTGGTCACGGGTGGCCACCACATGGCGGTAACCCGCCTGGGCCTCACCGATCAGATCGGTGATGGCGGCGGCGACATCGGCGCCGCCCGCGACCGCGAGGCTGCCGCCCTCGCAGAAGTCGTTCTGAACATCCACGACGATCAGGGCGCGGTGCATGGCGGTTGTCCTTCGGTGGAGGGGACGAGCGGGATGGCGGGGCGCACGGGTCCTGTGTGCGTGCGGACCGCGGGGCGTGGCGGACGGCGGGGGCGTGCGGGTCGTGGGTCGGGGTGTGCGGCCGGGGACGAGCGTAAGCACTCCGGCCGCCCCGGGGGAGGGGGTCGGGCCGCCTGGCGTGTCCACGCGGGTCCCTGTCCACGCGGTCCCGCCGGGGCCCGTGGGGCGGGCGGGACGGCGGGCGGGGGTTTCGCGGACATCGCCTGATGCCGATCGTCACCTTCCCGGGCTCCCGGGATTCATGCGCGTCCGTTCCGGGGCGGACGTGAACGGGACCGTGGGCCGCGTCCGTTCCGGGGCGGACCCGGCCGGGGCCGCGGGGCGCCGGCTCATACGTACTCCGTCGGGATCACCGCCTCGCCACGCGACAGCTGCGTCGCCGACAGGGGCAGCCCGGCGCGGGCCGTGATGTGCCGTTCCCTGGCCGCCTCCAGCGGCTCGCGGGCCACCACCGCGCCCTCCTTGACCAGCTCGACCAGCAGCTGCCGGCAGGCCGGCCCGTCCGGGACCCGGCCGGTGCCGATCACCTCCGCCTCGGCGACCCCGTGCTCGTCCAGCCTGCGCGCGGCCCACTTGCGTCCGCCCCTGGACGACTTCGCGCCCATCGACTTCTTCGCGACCGGCCGCAACGGCTCGCCGGGATCGCCGGAGGCGGCACGGGCCACCAGCTTGTAGACCATCGAACAGGTGGGGTGCCCGCTGCCCGTCACCAACTGTGTCCCCACCCCGTACGCGTCGACGGGGGCCGCCGCCAGTGAGGCGATGGCGTACTCGTCCAGGTCCGACGTCACCACGATCCTGGTGCGGGTCGCCCCCAGCTCGTCCAGCTGCTGGCGCACCCGGTGCGCGACCAGCAGCAGATCGCCCGAGTCGATCCGTACCGCGCCCAGGTCCGTCCCGGCGATCTCGACCGCCGTACGGACCGCCTCGGCCACGTCGTACGTGTCCACCAGCAGCGTCGTGCCGCTGCCCAGCGAATCGACCTGCGCCCGGAACGCGTCCCGCTCGCTGTCGTGCAGCAGCGTGAAGGCGTGCGCGTTCGTGCCGACGGTCGGGATGCCGTAGCGGAAGCCCGCGGCCAGGTCGGACGTGGTGTCGAAGCCGCCGACGTACGCGGCGCGCGCCGACGCCACCGCCGACAGCTCGTGGGTGCGCCGGGCGCCCATCTCGATCAGCGAGCGCCCGCCCGCGGCGGCCGACATCCGGGACGCCGCCGCGGCGATCGCCGAGTCGTGGTTGAGGATCGACAGGATCACCGTCTCCAGCAGTACGCACTCCGCGAAGGAGCCCTCGACCCGCAGGACCGGCGAGCCGGGGAAGTACACCTCGCCCTCCGGATAGCCCCAGATGTCGCCGCTGAAGCGGTAGTCCGCCAGCCATTCGAGGGTCGGCCCGTCCACGACGCGCTGGTCGCGCAGGAAGCGCAGCATCTCGTCGTCGAAGTGGAAGTTCTCCACCGCGTCCAGCACCCGCCCGGTGCCCGCGACCACGCCGTAGCGCCGTCCCTCGGGCAGCCGGCGGGTGAACGCCTCGAAGACCGAGTGCCGGTCCGCGGTGCCCGCCTTCAGAGCCGCCTGCACCATCGTGAGTTCGTACTGGTCGGTGAAGAGCGCGGTCGACGGAACGCCGACCCGCCGCCCAAGGTCCGCAGAGTTCATGTCAGGGATGCTACCCCTATCTCGTCAGAGTGACGAGATCTGCCGCCGTTTGTGCGATGACCCCTCCCGGGTGGCAGCATGGGGCAGGTGAGTGTCGCCCCCGCAGAGATCGAAAGCCCCGCATCGGCCGAGGACACCTTCGTCGCCCCCGAGCCCGACGTCCCCTGGGTGACGCTGGTCCACAACGACCCGGTCAACCTCATGAGTTATGTGACGTACGTCTTCCGGACCTACTTCGGCTACTCCAAGGACAAGGCCCACAAGCTGATGCTCGACGTCCACCAGAAGGGCCGCGCCGTCGTCTCCAGCGGCAGCCGCGAGGAAATGGAACGCGACGTGCAGGCCATGCACGGGTACGGGCTCTGGGCCACCCTCACCCAGGACCGCGACTGACCCGTCCCGCTGCCGTACGTCCCCGGCTCCACGCCCGACCCATCATCGGAGAACCCATGGCCGGCCACTTCGAGGCCACCCCCGACGGCGGCGCGGCCGTCGCGCTCGACGAGGTGGAGATCGCGATCCTGCGCTCCCTCGCCGTCCAGTTGCTGGAACTGATCGGTCCCGGCGAGGAGCCCACCGAGGGCGAGGACCCGCTCGCCGCGCTCTTCACCGAGGGCCCCAGCGAACCGCCCGCCGACCCCGCCCTGGCCCGCCTCTTCCCCGAGGCGTACGGCGACGAGGACAGGGAACTGCGCGCCGCGTCCGCCGAGTTCCGCCGCTTCACCGAGAACGACCTGCGCACCCGCAAGCGCGAGGACGCCCTCACCGTCGTACAGAGCCTCGACGCCCTCTCGCCCGCCGGGGACGGCGGCGCGGTCCTCGCCCTCACCGCCGACCAGTCCCGTGGCTGGCTGGGGACCCTCAACGACCTCCGGCTGACCATCGGCACCCGCCTCGAAGTGTCCGAGGAGGAGGAGGGCGAGGACGGCTCGCTCTACCGGCTGCCCGACAGCGACCCGCGCAAGCCGATGGTGATGGCCTACCTCTGGCTCGGCGCGCTCCAGGAGACGCTGGTCGAAACCCTGATGCCGTAAGCCGATGCCCGGACGCCCGGGGCGGCGGAAACCGCCCGGCGTCCTGAACCCGCCGTTCCGTACGTGTCCCGCACGTCCCGCCCCTGATTGCGGGACGGCCGGACCCGGTGGATGCTGGTACCCCAATCTCAGCGGACGCTCAAATCCGAATAACGATCGCATTACTCGAACGGCCTTTTTTGCAGCGGCTCGAAACCCCTTGTCCGCTTTTACCTGTGGTGTGCGCCACACAATGCCACGCGGAACGCCCGCAGCGCCGTGATAGATGTGCACGACCACCGGGGACGCCACCCCTGTCCCCGGGGGCGCTGAAACCGGCCACCGCCGGTCGTGACTCCATCCGTATCCGGGGGGATCAGGACCTGATCCGTAGCCTCAGCAGGCGCGGATCAGCATGGAGAAAGGCGCACCACCATGACATCGGCGCAGCTCGACCAGGGAAACGCGGGACAGGAAGGGGCGGAGGCCGCCCCAGCGGGTGAGGGTTACCAGCGCGGCCTGGGCTCCCGCCAGATCCAGATGATCGCCATCGGCGGAGCCATCGGCACCGGCCTCTTCCTCGGCGCCGGCAAGGCCATCGCCAAGGCCGGTCCCAGCCTCATCCTCGCCTACGCCATAGCGGGCCTGGTCATCTTCTTCATCATGCGCGCACTCGGCGAACTGCTCATGTACCGACCCGTGTCCGGCTCCTTCTCGGAGTACGCCCGCGAATTCATCGGCCCGTTCGCCGGATTCGTCACCGGCTGGACGTACTGGCTGTTCTGGGTCGTCACCGGAATCACCGAGGTGACGGCCGCCGCCCAGTACATGACGTACTGGTTCACCATTCCACAATGGGTCTCCGCGCTCATCTTCACGGTCATCCTCTACGGCGTGAACCTGATCTCCGTCAAACTCTTCGGCGAACTCGAATTCTGGTTCTCGATGGTCAAGGTGACCGCCATCGTCGGCATGATCCTCATCTGCGCCGGAATCCTCACCATCGGCTTCTCGGACGCGGGCGACACCGCGTCCGTCACCCACCTCTGGTCCGACGGCGGCTTCTTCCCCAAGGGCATCGGCGGCACCCTGATGACCCTCCAGATCGTGATGTTCGCCTTCCTCGCCGTCGAGCTGGTCGGCGTCACGGCCGGCGAGTCCAAGGACCCCCAGACCGTCCTGCCCAAGGCCATCAACACCGTGCCGTGGCGCATCGCCGTCTTCTACGTCGGCGCCCTGATCATGATCCTCTCCGTCGTGCCGTGGACCGAGTTCAGGCCCGGCGTCTCCCCGTTCGTCGCCGCCTTCGAGAAGATGGGCCTCGGACTCGGCGCCGCGATCGTCAACTTCGTCGTCCTGACCGCGGCCCTCTCCTCCTGCAACTCCGGCATGTACTCCACCGGCCGGATGCTGCGCGACCTCGCACTCAACGGCCAGGGCCCGAAGGTCTTCACCCGGCTCACCCGGAGCGGCACCCCGCTCGTCGGCACCACCGTCTCCGCCGCCCTCATGCTCGTCGGCGTCTGGATCAACTACCAGTGGCCCGGGGACGCCTTCACCTACGTCGTCTCCTTCGCCACCATCTCCGGCATGTGGGCCTGGATCATGATCCTGATCTGCCAGCTCCGCTACCGCGCCAAGGCCGACCGGGGCGAACTGCCCCAGTCCTCGTTCCGCGCCCCCGGAGCCCCGTACACCAGCGTCTTCGCCCTCGCCTTCATCGGCATGGTCATCGTGATGATGGCCATCGACGAGGACGCCAGGATCTCGCTCTACTGCGCCCCGCTGTGGGCGCTGCTGCTCGCCGTCGCGTATCTGGTGCTGCGGGCCCGCGACCCCGAGAACGCCTCCTTCGCCCGGCGCTGAACCGGTCCGGCCCCGGCCCGGCGCGGTCTGCTTATCCTGGCGCCATGCTGACCATCACCCAGGCGCTGTTCGACCAGATAGTCGCGCACTCCCGCGCCGACCACCCCGACGAGGCGTGCGGCGTGGTCGCCGGACCGGCCGGGAGTGACCGGCCCGAGCGGTTCGTCCCCATGCTGAACGCCGCCCGGTCGCCCACGTTCTACGAGTTCGACTCGGCGGACCTGCTCAAGCTCTACCGCGAGCTGGACGACCGGGACGAGGAACCGGTGATCATCTACCACTCGCACACCGCGACCGAGGCATACCCCTCGCGCACCGACGTGACGTACGCCAACGAGCCCGGCGCCCACTACGTCCTGGTCTCCACCGCCGACAGCGACGGCGCGGGCCCCTTCCAGTTCCGCTCGTACCGCATCGTGGACGGTGAGATCACCGAGGAGGACGTCAAGGTCGTCGAGGCGTACGCGACCGACTGACCCCCGCCCCCGCGAAGGCGTACGCCGCCCCGGCCCAGGTCGGGGCGGCGTACCCGGTCCGGCAGACCTCGTACGGCCATGACACCCCCGCCCCGCCGACACCGCCCCGACCGGTCACGCGTCCACCAGGCGAACACCGATCATCCATCAGGTGAGACGCCCTTCCGGATTCACGGCCGGGAATCGATACGATGAGCGCATGGTTCCCCATGACGTGAGCGACAGGACGCCGGGCACGCTGCTCGTCGCGAGGCTGCACGTCGACCTGTGCAGGCTCTCCAGCGCGATGTGTACGGACCATCCGAGCCTGCCCCCCGGCCGTACGGTCTGACGACCGCACCCGAGGGCGCCATTCACGCATCGACCCCTGCGCGGGGGCAGAGCCGCGCGCCCCACGCCACCTCTCCGCTTCCGACAGGAGCCCACGCCATGGCCATCGAGGTCCGCATTCCGACCATCCTCCGCACCTACACCGACGGCGCCAAGGCGGTCGAGGGCAGCGGCGCGACCCTCGCCGACCTCTTCGCCGACCTGGAGACCCGCCACACCGGCATCCGTGAGCGCATCGTCGACGGCGACCAGCTCCGCCGCTTCGTGAACGTCTACCTCAACGACGAGGACGTCCGCTTCCTCGACGGCATCAGCACCCAGCTCAGCGACGGCGACAACATCACCATCCTCCCGGCGGTCGCCGGGGGTATGCGCTGATATGCGGTACGACAGCCCACTAGCCGCGGTAGGCAACACGCCCCTGGTCCGCCTGCCGAGGCTGTCGCCCTCCGCCGATGTCCGCATCTGGGCGAAGCTGGAGGACCGCAACCCCACCGGCTCGATCAAGGACCGCCCGGCGCTCCACATGGTCGAACAGGCGGAGAAGGACGGCCGGCTCACCCCCGGCTGCACCATCCTGGAGCCGACCAGCGGCAACACCGGCATCTCGCTCGCCATGGCGGCCAAGCTCAAGGGCTACCGCATCGTGTGCGTCATGCCCGAGAACACCTCCCAGGAACGGCGCGACCTGCTCACCATGTGGGGCGCCGAGATCATCCCGTCCCCGGCGGCGGGCGGCTCCAACACCGCGGTCCGGGTCGCCAAGGAACTCTCGGCGCAGCACCCCGACTGGGTGATGCTCTACCAGTACGGCAACCCGGACAACGCGGGCGCGCACTACACCACCACCGGCCCGGAGATCCTCGCCGACCTGCCCTCCGTCACCCACTTCGTGGCGGGCCTCGGCACGACCGGCACCCTGATGGGCGTCGGCCGCTTCCTGCGCGAGCACAAGCCGGATGTCGCCGTCGTCGCCGCCGAACCGCGCTACGACGACCTCGTCTACGGACTCCGCAACCTCGACGAGGGGTTCGTCCCCGAGCTCTACGACGCGTCGGTGCTGACCACCCGCTTCTCGGTCGGCTCGGCCGACGCCGTCACCCGCACCCGCGAACTCCTCCAGCAGGAGGGCATCTTCGCGGGCGTCTCCACCGGCGCCGCCCTGCACGCGGCGATCGGCGTCGGCAACAAGGCCGTCAAGGCGGGGGAGTCCGCCGACATCGTCTTCGTCGTCGCGGACGGCGGCTGGAAGTACCTCTCGACGGGCGTCTACACCGCGGCCACCACGGAGGCGGCGATCGAAGCGCTCCAGGGACAACTCTGGGCGTAGCCGACGGGCGACACCGGAACGGACATCCGACCGGAACGTACATCCGACCGGAACGTACATCCGAGCGCCGGGCAGGACGGGAACACCGCCTGCCCGGCGCTTCACCGTTACGGCGCCCGCGCGAGGCGGCCGGCCCACGCACCGTCCCGCGCGGAACTCCCGCGCACCTCGCGTCGCGTAACACCCGCATGCGTGCACCGTCGGGCGCGGCTCGGCATCACGCCCGTCCCGCGCACCTCGCGTCGCGTAACACCCGCATGCGTGCACCGTCGGGCGCGGCTCGCCCCGCCCGCCCCGCCCGCCCCGCGCACTCCGGGTCGCGTACCACCCGCCCCCACGCACCGTCCGGCACGAACCGTCCCGGACGCACCTCGCGCTGTGCTCCGCCCGGCCCTGCGCACTGTTCGGCGCGGAACGCCGGGCGCAGGCCGGCGCCGCGCCCGCCTGCCCCGGCCCGGCTTCGCGCCCGTCCCGCGCCCCACGTGTCATGCCCGCCCGCTGTCGTGCCCGCCCGCGCGCACTACCCGGCCCGGACCGTCCCGGCGTACCGCCTGCCCGCGTTCACCGGCCCGGACCAGCGCCGCGCCCGCCCGCCCCGGACCGGCCGTCCGCCCCGGACCGCCCGCGCTACCCGAGCTTCCGGACCTGCTTCCACACCCCCGGGTCCACCGGCCCCACCCGCCGCCGGAACCCCCGCACCGGCACGTCCCGCAGCTCGTCCGTCTCCAGATAGCTCGCCCGTCCCGCCGGATCGGCCACCGTCCCCGGCGGCAGCGCGATCACACCCGGCCGCCCCTCGTGACGCTTGCTGGTGATCTTGGCGACGAGCGCCGTGTCACCCCGTACCGACAACACCAGACACGGCCGGTCCTTCGACCCCGGCCCGTCCTCGTACGGCACCTCGGCCCACCACACCTCAGCCGGCCGCGGCCCCCGGCCCGGCTCGGTCGACGGCCCGGACGGCCCGGCCGGCGGCCTGGTCCTGCCCTCCGGACGACGGACCGACCGGCTCCCCGGCCGCCGCCCCGGACGATCTCCGGACCGCCGCCCACGACGGCCGAGCCGGCCACGTCCGTCCACCACGGCCGCCACGAACGCGAGCAACACGACGACGACGACCGCGGGCCACCAGGAGCTGTCCATGCGCCCGACGGTACCGCCACCCCCGCCCGGCCCCGCCCCGCGCCCCCGCCCCGCACCCCTTCCGTCGAACCGGTGACAGGGCAGGTGAGTTCGCCCACAACGGCAGGCCACGGAGGAGCGGCCCGGTCCCCGGCGCCTTACGCTCAACAAACCGCACGAACCCTCCCCGTTCCCGCGCCTCGGAGGTTCACGCTCCATGAAGCTCACCGTCGTCGGCTGCTCCGGCTCGTTCCCGTCCGCGGGTTCGGCATGCTCGAGCTACCTCGTAGAGGCCGACGGCTTCCGGCTGCTCCTCGACATGGGCAACGGTGCCCTCGGCGAGCTGCAGCGCCATGTGGGTCTGTACGACCTCGACGCCATCTTCCTCAGCCATCTGCACGCCGATCACTGCATCGACATGTGCGCGTACTTCGTCGTCCGCTACTACCGGCACGACGGCGGACGCCCCGCCTCGATCCCGGTCTACGGCCCGGACGGCACGGAACAACGGCTGACCACGGCACACGCCGACACCCCGTCCGACGGCGCGATGGGCGAGGTCTTCGACTTCCACACGCTCAAGCCGGGCTCGTTCGACATCGGCCCCTTCTCGGTCCGTACGGAGAAGGTCTGCCACCCTGTCGAGACCTTCGGCATCAGGATCGAGCACGACGGCCGCACCCTCGCCTACTCCGGCGACACCGGGATCTGCGAAACGCTGGACGAGCTCGCCGAGGGCGCGGACGTGTTCCTCTGCGAAGCATCGTTCATCCACGGCAAGGAGGACATCCCGGACCTCCACCTCAACGGCCGGGAGGCCGGGGAGTACGCGGCGCGCGCCGGGGTGGGGCGGCTCGTCCTCACCCACATCCCGCCGTGGACCGACGCCCAACGCAATCTGGCCGACGCCCGCGAGGTCTTCGACGGACCGGCGGAACTGGCCGTGCCGGGCGCGGTCTACGAGATCTGAGCGCCCCCACCGCACACTTCCCGCCACAGCCGTCACAGCCGCCTCCCGCCCGACACCCCGCCGCGCACACTGCCATGTACGCCGGGGGAACACCGCACACACCAAGGACCCCACCGTTCGCCGTGAACGGTGGGGTCCTTGGTGTGTGCGGTGTCCGAGGGACGGAAGGACTACGCCTTCGTCAGGTCCTCGACCTCCTCCTCGGGCTCACGGCCCGGGGTCTGAAGGTTGAACTTGGTGATCGCGAAGCGGAAGACCACGTAGTAGATCACCGCGAAGACCAGACCGATCGGGATGATCATCCAGGGCTTCGTCGCGAGGTTCCAGTTCAGGAAGTAGTCGATCGCACCGGCCGAGAACGTGAAGCCGTGGTGCACACCGAGCGCCCAGGTCAGCGCCATCGAGAGCGCCGTGAGGACCGCGTGGATCGCGTACAGCACCGGAGCGATGAACATGAACGCGAACTCGATGGGCTCGGTGATACCCGTGACGAACGAGGTCAGGGCCAGCGACACCATCATGCCGAGGACGGCCTTGCGACGCTCCGGGCGGGCGGCGTGCGCGATGGCGAGCGCGGCCGCCGGGAGGGCGAACATCATGATGGGGAAGAAGCCCGACATGAACTGACCGGCGGTCGGGTCACCGTGGAAGAACCGGTTCAGGTCACCGTGCCACACCGCGCCGGCCGGGTCCTTGAAGCTGCCGATCTCCTGCCAGGCGACCGTGTTCACGAACTGGTGCATGCCGACGGGCAGCAGGGCGCGGTTGACCAGGCCGAAGATTCCGGCACCGACGGCGCCGAGACCCGTCATCCACTCACCGAAGTCGGTGATGACGTTGCCGATCGGCTCCCAGATGAGACCGAAGACGACACCCATCGCCGTACCGATGAAGGCCATGAGGATCGGCACGAGACGACGGCCGTTGAAGAAGCCCAGCCAGTCCACCAGCTTCGTGCGGTGGAACCGCTGCCACACGACAGCGGAGATCAGGCCCATGATGATGCCGCCGAAGACCTTCGGGTCGTTGTACGTCGCGGCTATGTCGGCCCCGGGCTGGATCTTCGCCTCGGTCACCGGGAACGCCTTGAGCACGTTCTGGTACACGAGGAAGCCGACCAGAGCGGCCAACGCGGTGGAACCGTCGGACTTCTTCGCGAACCCGATGGCGACGCCGATGCAGAAGAGCAGCGGCAGGTTGGAGAAGACCGCGTCACCCGCGGTGGCGAAGACTGTGGCGACCTTGCCCCAGCCGAGGCCGTCCTTGCCGAAGACATCGTCCTGGCCGAGACGGAGCAGAATGCCGGCGGCGGGCAGCACGGCGATCGGGAGCTGCAAGCTGCGCCCGACCTTCTGCAGGCCCTGGAACAGGCCGGAGCCCCGCTTCTTCGCGGGGGCCGCCGAAGCGGTGGCCGTACTCATCAACTTCCTCCAGTAGGCAAGGCGCCGCCGGGGACAGGATTTTTCGGGGGAGGCGGCGACTCAAGAACGCGACTCGATCCGGTCGCGTGGTCTGGACCACTGAGTGGTGTAGACCAGTTTTAGCACGGTGAGGGTTAGATAAGGAACCTGCAATTTCCGACAACTTCGCAGTAGTTCATCCGGCACCCTCGGTCACCTGCCGAGGGCACGACGAAAACCCCCGGACCAGGAGGTCCGGGGGCCTTGTGCGGTACGGGGCCGAAGCCCTGGCGGGCGCTACTTCGTGATCTCGCCCTCCACCTCCTCCTCGACCTCCTCGGGCTCACGCCCGGGTGTCTGGAGGTTGAACTTGGTGATCGCGAACCGGAAGATCACGTAGTAGACGACCGCGAAGGCCAGCCCGATCGGAATGATCATCCACGGTTTGGTCGCCAGCCCCCAGTTGATGACGTAGTCGATCAGACCCGCCGAGAAGCTGAAACCGTCCTTCACGCCGAGCGCCCAGGTGACCGCCATCGAGACACCGGTGAGGACCGCGTGGATCGCGAACAGCAGAGGCGCGATGAAGACGAACGAGTACTCGATCGGTTCGGTGATCCCGGTGACGAACGACGTCAGACCGACCGAGAGCATCATGCCGCCGACCGCCTTGCGCCGATGCGGCTTGGCACAGTGGTAGATAGCCAGCGCCGCGGCCGGCAGAGCGAACATCATGATCGGGAAGAACCCCGTGGTGAACTGCCCGGCCGTCGGGTCGCCCGCCAGGAACCGGTTGATGTCACCGTGCACGACCGTGCCGTCCGGCTTCGTGAAGTCACCGAACTGGAACCAGACGAAGGTGTTCAGGAACTGGTGCAGCCCGATGACCAGCAACGCGCGGTTGGCGACACCGAAGATGCCCGAGCCCAGCCAGTTCAGGTCCACCAGCCACTTCGAGAAGTCCGTCAGACCGTCACCGATCGGCTGCCACACCCAGGCGCACAGGGCCGCGAAGAGCAGACCGACGAACGCCATGATGATCGGGACGAGCCGGCGGCCGTTGAAGAAGCCCAGCCAGTCGACGAGCTTGACGCGGTGGAACCGCCGCCAGAACCACGCCGACATCAGACCCATCACGATGCCGCCGAACACCCCAGGGTTCTGGTACTCGGCAGCCGTCACCTCCGCGTCCGGAGTGACACACGTACCGGACCAGGTGCCACCGGGGACGAACTTCGCACCCCCCGCGCAGTCCACCGGGAAGGCGTGCAGCACCGCGTAGTAGACGAGGAACCCGGTCACGGCCGCCAGCGCCGTCGAACCGTCCGCCTTCTTGGCCATGCCGATCGCGACACCGACACAGAACAGCAGGGGCAGCCCCAGCCCCGAGTCGAGCAGCGCCCCGCCCGCGGACGCGAAGACCTTCGCGACGTTCGTCCAGCCCAGTCCGTCGTCACCGAAGACGTCGGGCTGGCCGAGCCGGTTGAGAATACCCGCGGCGGGCAACACCGCGATGGGGAGCTGGAGACTGCGCCCCATCTTCTGGAGACCCTGGAACAGGCCGTTCCACCACGTCTTGTTGTGGGACACGGTGTCACTGCTGGAACTCATATCGGCGTCCTCCTGGAACAAGCCAGGTCTGACAGTCGTTGAAGACTGGTGTAGACCAGTTGCGGTACGGTGCGGAGCCCGCCCGAAAGGCAGGGCGCCGGTGATCGTCATCATTGGTGATGACCCGGTAGCTCGCCCGTGAAGTTGGGCCAACCGTGCGTTACCGTGACGAAACGGACCCGTGGTGGGCCGACAGGACACGTAAAAAAACAGGGAGAACGACATGGCCAGCAAGGCTGAGAAGATCGTCGCCGGCCTCGGCGGTATCGAGAACATCGAAGAGGTCGAGGGCTGCATCACCCGCCTGCGTACCGAGGTCCGCGACCCCGCCAAGGTCGACGAAGCCGCGCTCAAGGCCGCCGGTGCCCACGGCGTCGTCAAGATGGGCACCGCGATCCAGGTCGTCATCGGCACCGACGCCGACCCGATCGCCGCCGACATCGAAGACATGATGTGACGGTGACCCACTGAGGTCCACCCCCACAGGCCCCGCCCCCACCCGGACGGGGCCTGCGGCACGTCCGGATCGGACGGGGGCCCGCGGCAACGCCCGGACGGGACCCGCGGCATGTGCGGAACGCGGCCCCCGTGGAAGCCACCCACGCCCCCACCCCCACCACCCACGTCCCCCGCCCACACCGGGACAAGGCGCACGGCCCACCCGATAGGGTCGACGCCATGTCTCGTATCGACGGCCGCACCCCCGAACAGCTCCGCCCCGTCACCATCGAACGCGGATGGAGCAAGCACGCCGAGGGCTCCGTACTCATCTCCTTCGGCGACACCAAGGTCTTCTGCACCGCCTCCGTCACCGAGGGCGTCCCCCGCTGGCGCAAGGGCAGCGGCGAAGGCTGGGTCACCGCCGAATACTCCATGCTGCCCCGCTCCACCAACACCCGGGGCGACCGCGAATCCGTACGCGGCAAGATCGGCGGCCGCACCCACGAGATCAGTCGCCTCATCGGCCGCTCCCTGCGCGCCGTGATCGACTACAAGGCCCTCGGCGAGAACACGATCGTCCTCGACTGCGACGTACTCCAGGCCGACGGCGGCACCCGCACCGCCGCCATCACCGGCGCGTACGTCGCCCTCGCCGACGCCATCACCTGGGCCCAGGGCAAGAAGATCATCAAGCACGGCCGCAAGCCCCTCACCGGCACCGTCTCCGCCGTCAGCGTCGGCATCGTCGGCGGGGTCCCCCTCCTCGACCTCTGCTACGAGGAGGACGTCCGCGCCGACACCGACATGAACGTCGTCTGCACCGGCGACGGCCGCTTCGTCGAGGTCCAGGGCACCGCCGAGGCCGAACCCTTCGACCGCCAGGAACTCAACGCCCTCCTCGACCTCGCCACGGGCGGCTGCGCGGACCTCACGGCCCTTCAGAACACCGCACTCGCCGGCTGACCGGCCCCACCCCCCCCGGACACCGCACCGCGCCGACCCCACAAGCGCGCACCGGGCGCACGGCCCACCCCGTGCGCCCGGCCACGCACGGGCACACCGGACCGGCCCCCGATACTGGTGGGCATGACCCGCCTGATCCTCGCCACCCGCAACGCCGGGAAAATCACCGAACTCCACGCGATCCTCGCCGACGCCGGCCTCGGCCACGAACTCGTCGGCGCGGACGCGTACCCGGACATCCCCGACGTCAAGGAAACCGGCGTCACCTTCGCCGAGAACGCCCTCCTCAAGGCCCACGCCCTGGCCCGCGCCACCGGCCACCCCGCGATCGCCGACGACTCCGGCCTCTGCGTCGACGTCCTGGGCGGCGCCCCGGGCATCTTCTCGGCCCGCTGGTCCGGCACCCACGGCGACGACGCGGCCAACCTGAAGCTGCTCCTGGCCCAGCTCTCCGACATCGCCGACGAACACCGCGCGGCCCACTTCACCTGCGCCGCCGCCCTCGCGCTCCCGGACGGCACCGAACGCGTCGTCGAGGGCCGCCTCCGGGGCACCCTCCGCCACACCCCGTCGGGCACGCACGGCTTCGGCTACGACCCGATCCTCCAGCCGGACGGCGAGACCCGCACCTGCGCGGAACTGACCCCGGCCGAGAAGAACGCGATCAGCCACCGCGGCAAGGCGTTCCGCGAGCTGGTACCGGTGGTGGCCGAACTGCTCGGCTGAGTCCGGAAACACAGAAACGGCCTGCGCATCGAACCTTCGATACGCAGGCCGTTCCGGTGCGGCGGAAGGGATTCGAACCCTCAAGCCGTTTCACGGGCCACAGATCCTAAGTCTGCTGTGTCGCCATTGCACCACCGCCGCGGGCCGCATGCCATGGTACCGGGAGCCGGGCGGCAGTTGAACGGGCATGCCGCCGACCAATCGCCCACGCTCCGGCGGCGCGTTCGTTCCGGCGGGGCTTCGTCAGAACTTCGGGTCCGGTGACTGGGCCTGGAGGATTTCCGTGGCCTCCTCCGGGGTCGCCACCGAGGGCGGGGAGCCGTCCAGGGGCTTGTTGGCGGTCTCCTTCATGCAGGCCACCGAGATGATGCCGACCAGGGACGCCGCCATGGCGTAGTACGCGGGCATCAGGTTCGTGCCGCTCCAGCTGATCAGGGCCGTGATCACCAGTGGGGTGGTGCCGCCGAAGATCGAGGTCGCGAAGTTGTAGCCGATCGAGAGGGAGCCGTACCGGACCTGGGTGGGGAAGAGGGCCGGGAGCGCCGCGGACATCGTGCCCAGCATGCAGACCAGCGAGAGGCCCAGCATCAGCATGCCGATGGTGATCGCCGGGATGCCGCCCGCGCGGATCAGCAGGAACGCGGGGAGGGAGAGGAAGAAGAAGCCGAGCATGCCCGTCATCAGCAGGGGTTTGCGGCCGAAGCGGTCGGAGAGCTTGCCGACCTGGTTGATGATCAGCATCAGGAAGACCATGACGGCGAGCAGGATGAGCAGGCCGTGGGTCTCGCTGTAGCCGAGTTCGTCCGAGAGGTACGTCGGCATGTACGACAGCAGCATGTAGTCGGTGATGTTGTACGCGCCGACCAGGCAGATGCAGAGGATCAGCAGCGGCCAGTAATCGCGGAAGATCTTCGCGAGGTCGCCCTTGGCGGTGGTCTCGACGGCGTCCGCGGCGTCGGTGGCGTGCACGGTGCCGCCCTCCAGCTTCTGGAAGGCGGGGGTCTCGTCCAGGCGCAGTCGCAGGTAGAGGCCGACCAGGCCGAGGGGGCCCGCGACGAGGAACGGGACGCGCCAGCCCCAGGATTCCATCTGGCCGGTGCTGAGGGCCGCGGTCAGTGCGGTGACCAGGCCCGCGGCGCCGACGTAGCCGGCGAGGGTGCCGAACTCCAGGAAGCTGCCGAAGAAGCCGCGTCGCTTGTCGGGGGCGTACTCGGCGATGAAGGTGGACGCGCCGCCGTACTCGCCGCCCGTGGAGAAGCCCTGGACCAGTCGGAAGAAGATCAGCAGTGCCGGTGCCCAGATGCCGATGGCGTCGTGGGACGGGATGATCCCGATCGCGAAGGTGCCGATCGCCATCATGATCATTGTGAGGGCGAGGACCTTCTTGCGGCCGATCTTGTCGCCCATGGGGCCGAAGAACATGCCGCCGAGGGGGCGTACGAGGAAGGCGACGGCGAAGGTGGCGAACGACGACAGCAGCTGGGTGGTGTCGCTTCCCGAGGGAAAGAAGACATGGCCGAGAGTGGCCGCCAGATAGGAGTAGATCCCGAAGTCGAACCACTCCATGGCGTTGCCGAGCGAGGCCGCCTTCACGGCGCGTTTGACCGCCTGGTCGTCCGCGACCGTGATGTCCGAGCGGCGCAGCCTCGGGTTCTTCCGCTGTTTGATGGCGCGGAAGAGTGCGGGGTGTCTTTTGACCGCATCCGGGTCGGCCGCCTGGTGGGGGTCGGAGGCCGCCATGGCCGGGGTCCTTTCCTCGGTGGTTGTCCAGGAGAGGCTTCTGCGCGGTCATGGCGGTTGCAAACCGAACTGCCGAGGGATTGGGATGTCTGTCACATGTATTCAGCCATCAGGGGCAGACGTGGCTGAAAAGTAAGGCTTTGGCGGTGCGTCGGGGGCCTGCCGTCGGGCACCGGTTCTCAGATGCCGAGGTCCTTGATGATCTTCGCTACGTGTCCGGTGGCCTTGACGTTGTAGAAGGCGCGCTCGACCTTGCCCTCCTCGTCGACGACGACGGTCGAGCGGATGACGCCCGTCACCGTTTTGCCGTAGAGCTTCTTCTCGCCGAAGGCGCCGTACGCCTCCAGGGTCTCCTTGGAGGGGTCGCCGACGAGGGTGACCTTGAGGTTTTCCTGCTCGCGGAACTTCGCCAGCTTCTCCGGCTTGTCGGGGGACACCCCGATGACGTCGTATCCGGCGCCGGCCAGCACCTCCAGGTTGTCGGTGAAGTCGCAGGCCTGCTTGGTGCAGCCGGGGGTGAGGGCGGCCGGGTAGAAGTAGACGATGACCTTGCGGCCCTTGTGGTCGGCGAGTGAGACGTCCTTGCCGTCGGCGTCGGGGAGGGTGAATGCGGGGGCGGTGTCGCCGGGCTGAAGTCGCTCGCTCATGGTTCTCCTCGGGTGTGGCGGGGTGGGTCGGGTGTGTGGCAGGGCTGACGGGGTGGTGCACCGCCGAGCGTAATGGGGGTGCCGACGGGTACGTGGCGGGTGGAGCTGACAGACTGTCGATGAAGGTTTACCGGACCCACGACCACGGAGGCGGCGCAGTGTCGGATACGAGGACCCCTGCGCAGATCGAGGCGGACATCGTCAGCAGGCGTGAGCGGCTTGCGGTGACGCTCGACGAGATCGGGGTGCGGGTGCACCCGAAGACGATCATCGGGGACGCGAAGGCCAAGGTGGCGGAGCGCGTGGACCGGACGGCCGGGCGGGCTTACGTCGCGGTGAACCGGACGGTGTCGGACGTGAAGGCGCAGTTCGTGGCGGAGGACGGCTCGCCTCGTCCGGAGCGGATCGTTCCGGTGGCGTTGCTCGCGGTGGGTGTGGTGGGGCTGCTCGTCGTGTCGGCGCGCCGGCGCAAGCACTGATCGCGGCGGGTGCGGCGCCGCTGTACCCCGGACGGGTGTACGGGGTCGGTGGGCAGGTAGGTTTCGGGGCGTGAGCGACAACACCCACGACAAGCTGCCCATTCGGATGCTGCACGACCGCGTGCTGGTCCGGTCCGATTCGCCCGAGGGCGAGCGGCGTTCGGGCGGCGGCATCCTGATTCCGGCGACGGCCGCGGTCGGTCGGCGCCTTGCCTGGGCCGAGGTGGTGGCGGTCGGGCAGAACGTCCGGACGGTGGAGGTGGGGGACCGGGTGCTGTACGACCCTGAGGACCGTGCCGAGGTCGAGGTGCGGGGCGTGGCGTACGTACTGATGCGGGAGCGGGATCTGCACGCGGTGGCGGCGGACCGGTTCGAGGGCTCGGAGGACTCGACGGGGCTGTATCTGTAGCCGGGCGGTCTGCGGCCTCGCGATACGAGGGGCCTCGCGACAGCGGGGGGCTTCACGTCGGTGGGGGCCTCGCGTCGGTGGTCGGGTCGGCGGGGTGCGGGTGCGGTGTGTGGCCTGGTGACCTTGTTCACCAGGTCTTTCCTCTGTTCTTTGCTAGGTTGGGGCTACCCCGACGAGACGCGCCGTACCGGGCTTCGCAAAGACGACGCACTTCCTGTTGTCGGCGTTCCGCGTCCGTGTTTCGGCGGCGCGCGTTCGCCCCGTGCTGTCGGAGGTGCTGTCGTGGCGTGGGTTCTGCTGTTGATCGCGGGTCTGCTGGAAGTGGCCTGGTCGATCGGGATGAAGTACACCGAGGGGTTCACCCGGCTGTGGCCGAGTGTGTTCACCGGTCTCGGGATCGTGGCGAGCATGGTGCTGCTGTCGCACGCGGCGAAGACGTTGCCGATCGGTACCGCGTACGGGGTGTGGGTCGGCATCGGCGCGGCCGGTGCGGCGATCCTCGGCATGGTGGTGCTGCACGAGCCGGTGACCGCGGCCCGGATCTTCTTCGTGTGTCTGCTGCTGGTGGCCGTGGTGGGGCTGAAGGCGACGTCCGGTCACTGAGCGGGTGGTGCGTCGCTTCGGGGGAGGCCCGTCGGTCGGGCGTCCGTTCAGAAGGGGCCCGCGCCTCCGGTGAAGCCGCCTTCGCTCCCTCCGCCGTCGCCCCCGCCGTTCCCGTTGCCGTTGTTGCCGTCGTCCCCTCCCGTGCTCGTACCGCCGTCCGTGTCGCCCCCGGTGTCCGCGCCGCCGTCGTCACCGCCGTCCGTGCCGGTGCCGCCGTCGGCGTCACCGGGCGGGGTGGTGGTGCCGCCGGTCGTGGGCGTGCCGGGCGGGGTGCTGCTGTCCGGGTCGCGGGACGGGGTGTCGGACGGGTTCCGGGACGCGGGCGGGGTGTCCGTGTCGCCCGGGGTGCTCGCCTCGTCGGTGGGGGCGGAGGATTCGTCGGCGCCCGGTTCCAGGTCGAGGTGGAAGTTCTGTACGGCGGTGCCGCGCAGGGCTGCCTCGGTGTACTGGGCCCAGGTCTCGGCGGGGGCTCCGCCGCCGTTGATGCGGGGCAGGCCGAGCGCGTTGTACAGGGGCTTCTGCACCCCGGTGTCGGGGTCCTGGCCCATCACGGCGATGACGGTCGCGAGGTCGGGGGTGTATCCGGCGAACCAGGCGGCCTTGTCCTCCTCGGCGGTGCCGGTCTTGCCCGCCGCGGGGCGGCCGGCGGCGCGGGCCGCGGTCCCGGTGCCGCCGTCGACGACGCTGCGCAGGACGGAGGTGGTGGTGTCGGCGGACTGGCGGCTGACGGTCTGCTTGGCTCCGGCCCGCGCGGCGAGCGGGACGTTCTCGTCGTTCTTGGTGACCTTCTCGACGAGCTTGTACGTGCCGTGCTTGCCGTGGTTGGCGAGGGTGGCGTACGCCTGGGTCATGTCGAGGACGCTGGCCGTGGCCGGGCCGAGCGCGATGGACGGTGACGCCGTCAGGTCGGGGGTGTTCTTCGGGATGCCCAGGTCGATGGCGGTCTGCTTGACCTTGCCGGGGCCGACGTCCTGGGCGAGCTGCGCGTAGACGGCGTTGACGGACTTGTCGGTGGCGGTACGGATGGTGATGGGTCCGTACGAGCGGTTGTCCTCGTTCTCCGGGGAGTATCCGGTGGGTCCGCCGGGGCCCTGGACCATGCGTTTGTTGGTGCCGTCGTAGACGGTGTTGGGGGTGATCCGGTGGCCGCCGCGGCTGGACCCGTTGTCGATGGCGGAGGTGAGGACGAACGGTTTGAAGGTGGAGCCGACCTGGTAGTCGCGGCGGGTGGCGTTGTTCACGTACTGCTGGGTGTAGTCCTTGCCGCCGTACATGGCGACGACCGCGCCCGTCCGGGGGTCGATGGAGGCGCCGCCGACGCGGACGTTGCGGTCGGCCTTGCGGTCCTCGTCGGTCTTGGACATGACGTTGTCGTCGACCGCCTTGACGAGGGCGTTCTGCTTCTTCTTGTCCAGGGTGGTGGTGATGCGGTGGCCGCCGGTGGCGAGGGTCTTCTCGTCGATCCCGCCGTACTGGGTGAGGTAGTCCCGGATGGCCTGGACGAGGTAGCCGCGCTGGCCGGACAGGGCGGTGGCGGGCTTGACCTTGCCGGGCTGCGGGAAGGTCATGGCGGTGCGTTCGCGTTCCTTGAGCCAGCCCTTCTTGACCATGCCGTCGACCACGTAGTTCCAGCGGGAGACCGCCTCCGGCTTGTTCCCGGGGTTGGCGACGACGTCGTTGGCGCTGGGGGAGCTCAGCAGGGAGGCGAGGTACGCGCCCTCGGCGGTGGTGAGCTTGCCGACGTCCTTGCCGTAGTACGCCTGTGAGGCGGCCTGGATGCCGTAGGCGTTGCGGCCGAAGTAGCTGGTGTTGAGGTAGCCCTCAAGGATGTCGTCCTTGCTCTCCTCGCGGTCGAGCTTGATCGCGATGAAGAACTCCTTGCTCTTGCGGGCGAGGGTCTGCTCCTGGCCGAGGTAGTAGTTCTTCACGTACTGCTGGGTGATGGTCGAGCCGCCCTGTTTGCCCTTGCCGGTGAGGGTCTTCCAGCCGGCCCGGAGCATGGCCTTCACGTCGACGGCGCTCTCGGAGTAGTAGTCCCGGTCCTCGGCGGCCAGCACGGCGTGTCGGACGTGGGCGGGGACCTGGGAGAGCCGGACCTTCTCCCGGTTGATCTCGCCGTCGCGGGCGATGACGCTGCCGTCCTCGTACAGGTAGACGTTGGACTCGGCCTCGGCGGCGGCGTTGGCTGCCGGGATGTCGACCATCTTGTATCCGGCGATGAAACCGCCGACGAGCAGCAGCGCGAGGAGGAGAACACCGCCCAGGACCATGCGCCAGGTGGGGAGGGCCCGGCGCCATCCGGTGCGCTTGGGCCGCTTCTGGCGGCCCTTCGGCTTGTCGCTGCTGCTGCCGTTGCCGCTGGGGCTGTTGGGGCTGTCGGCGCTGCTGTCGCCGTTGCCGTTGCTGTCGGCGATCCCGCTGTCGCGGTTGACGGCGGAGGCGCTGAGGGGGGCCACGCCGGTTGCTCCGGCCGCGTCGGACCTGGGCGCTTCGGGGCCGGCCGCTTCGGGGCCGGGCCCTTCCGGTCCGGCTACGTCGGTGGCGTCGGCCTCGTCGGCGGCCTCCGCGTTACCGGTCTTGCCGGGCTCGTCGGCGGCTCCTGCGGCGTCGGCCTCGTCGGGCTGTTCGGCCTTGTGGCCGGAAGGGCCCGCCGGCTGTTCCGCACCGTCCTCGTGGCTGCCCTCGCGTCCCGCTCGGCCTTCGCCGGGCGGCTGCTGTGGCGCGTCGTCGGTCATGTGCGTGCGGACTCCTCGGCAGTGGTCAGTCCTCCTATAGTGCACTTTTCTTATGGATAACTCCTGATACCTCCACCGAAAGCCGATCGCAGCGGTCGCCCCAGCGGACTAGTACCCCGTACTCCGGCAAGCTCCCGCACCGGCACCCCGGCCGCAGATCGTGATCACTCCGCGGCCGCAGTTTCTGGTGGTCTCACCACAGGACGTGGAGTCGTTCGGGTACGCGCTTGATGTTGCCGGTGCGCCGGACGAGCTGGTCCGCTGGTAGGGCCAGGCGCAGCGTCGGCAGACGTTCCAGGAGGGCGGTGAGCGCTTCCGCGGCATGGACGCGGGAGATCAGCGAGGCGGGGCAGAAGTGGGGACCGGCGCCGAAGGAAAGGTGCGGGTTGGGCGTCCGGTCGATGTCGAACCGCTCGGGGTCGTCGAATTGCCGAACGGCGGCTGCATGCTCGGCCGGGGGTCTCGTCGTAGCGGTTGCGTTCAGCCGGGTTGGAAGAATGCGAGCATTCTCCGGCCGGCGTCCGGCGACGCCAGGACTTCCTGGATGTGCGCTGACTGGCGGCCGGCGGCGCTGGTGCGTTCGAACATCTCGCGTTCGTATTCCTTGACGGCGGCGGGACGGTCGTCCGGGTGCGCGGCCAGCGCGAGGCCGAGCAGGGCGCCGTCGAGCAGCGCCATGTTGGCGCCCTGCCCCACCGGCGGCATCAGGTGCGCGGCATCGCCGAGCAGCGTGACGTCCGGCGCCGACGGCCAGGTCAGGCCGACCGGGAGAGTGCTGATCGACCGCGGCAGTACCGTGTCGTCGCAGGCCGCGATCAGCGCGGTGAACCGTGAGTCCCAGCCGGTGAACAGGTCGATCAGCCGCGTCCGGGCGGCGGCTGGGTCGCCGAACGGGATCTCACTGGTCGCGAACCAGTCCTCGGCGGTGTTGTAGAAGCTGAGGTAGACGCGTACGCGGCCGTCGCCGTTCCGCTGCGCCGACAGGGACTGCCCGTTGCCGAGCACCCAGTAGTTGCCGCGCCCGACCATCGCCGCGAGGTCGGGGTGAGTACGGTCGATGTCGGGAATGCCGAGTTCGATGACGTTGTGTCCGGTGTGCGCCGGACGGGCGTCGGTGAGCAGCGCGCGGACCCGTGAGCCCGCGCCGTCGGCGCCGATCAGCAGGTCGTACGTCGCACTGCTGCCGTCGGCGAAGGACAGCAGGCCGTTACCGGCGGACTCGACCGCGTGCCCCCAGCGCACCGCATGTTCGGGGAGGGAGTCCAGCAGCAGATCGCGCAGCTCGGCACGGTCGACCTCGGGTCGTTCGAGCGGGGCGTCGTCGGGTGTGTCCTCCCGCAACAGCAGGGTGCCGTCCGGTTCGAGAAGCCGCAGGTCCTGGCCTTCACCACGGGCGATCTTGTGGAACCGGTCGATCAGGCCGGCCTCGCGCAACGCCCGCTGACCGGTCCCGGCGTGCAGATCGAGCATGCCGCCCTGACCGCGCGCGCCGCGCGACGGTTCCCGTTCGTACACGACGGCTTCGATGCCGTTCACGTGCAGCACACGGGCGAGGGCCAGGCCGCCCAGGCCGGCTCCGACGATGGTGATGGTCATGGCAACCTCCGGTTCACCGTGCTGATCAGTCGGTTCATCGGCGGAACCGGGGCATGAGGACCGCGCGTACGGCCTTGTCCGTGGTGCTCGCGGTGGATCTGTCCTCTTCGTCGGGGTCCGGTCGCAGCACGTGCTGGATCTTCAGCAGCAGCTGGTTGGTCGACCGCCAGAGCGGGACGAACATGCCGGCGACCGGCCCGACGCCCTGGAGCGGGCCGCCGGTCAGTTCGGTGACCTCCTTGGCGATCGTGAGCGTTGCCGGGTCCCGCAGGATGACGTGTACCTCGTCGTCGACCAGCCGGATCTCCATCGTGCGCGCCGCGGCCTCCTCCGGGTTCGCGTCCGTGGTCGTCTCCGGATTCAGTTCGTCGATCTTGGCGGCGACCGCGTCCGGATCGACCCCCAGTTCGCGCAGCACCTTGGACGCCATGCTGTTCTCCGCCCGCAGCATCGCCTCCAGCAGGTGATGGCTGCCGACCGGTGCGCCACCGGCCAGCGCGCTCGCGACGGACACGGTGTCCTCGGTGGCGGGTGTGCCGGCCGGCCATGGGCCGGCCGTGACGTCCCGCGGTCCGTCCGCCGATGCCAGCACCGCGGCCCGGATTCTGCTGATCGGATGGATTCGCCCGGCAAGCACCTTCGCGCCGACGCCCTCCCCCTCTGCGGCCAGGGCGAGCAGAATGTGCTCCGTCCCGATGGAGGTGTGGTGCAACTGCATCGCCTCGCGCAGGGCGAGCTCCAGTGTCCGCTTGGCGCCCGGCGTGAACGGGATATGGCCCTTGAGCTCCTGCGAGCCCGGCTTGACCACCGCGGCGATGTCGGCCTGCGCCGTCTGCTTGTCGTATCCGAGCTGGTGCAGAACCTTCGCCGCCGTGCCGCCCTGTGCGTCGAGCAGCCCCAACAGGATGTGCTCCGTGCCGATGTGGTTGTGCTTGAGCAGCCTCGCCTCCTCCTGAGCCGTGACGACCACCTTGCGGGCTTCGACCGTGAACCTCTCAAAACTCATGGTTCCATGGTCCACACCCTGTCAATACACTGTTATTGACAGGGTCACTGTGTCGAAGGGAGGGTCTGATGGAGACACCGTCGGACTGGGAGGACCGGCTCACACGCTGGCAGAACGAGCTGGAGCTGTTCGAGCGGCTGGACGAGACGCCCTGGGTCACGCTGGCCAAGGCGGAAGCCGAGACCGGCGTTTCCCGCTCGGCCCTGCGGTCCTGGTACCGCAACGGCGAGATCCGGTCCCGGCTGGCGGACGGCCCGAACGGGCCGCAGCGCCTGGTTCAGCTGGACGCCGTGATCGAGCGCGCCGCCGCGTCACCGCGCATTCGACGCAGGGCGGAACGGGAGGTCAGCCTGGAAGCCCAGGTCGCGCTGCTACGCCACCGGGTCGACCAGCTTGAGCTACGGCTGGCCGCGTCGGAGCGGAAGTGACCGGCGCGAGCAGCGCCGTGCCGTCGGCCCGGAACGGCGCCACCATCGCCGGGTCCGCCTGCTCGCCTCCGAGCGGCGGTGCCCGCGCCCGCAATCGACATCGACACGGTTCACGGCGGGCCCGCGCGGCTCCCTGAACGGGGTTGACGTACCCCCGCACCCAGGTACCCACGTACCCTCGTCCCCGTGTCGGCCTCACCCCCGTACCGCGTCGCCGTCCTCGTGCTCGAAGGCGCGAAGCCCCTCGACGTCGGTATTCCCGCGCAGGTGTTCACGACCCGCGCGAGTATGCCGTACGAGGTGCGGGTGTGCGGTGCGGCGCCCGGTCCCGTGGCGGGTGGCGACGGCCTGTCGTACTACGTGGCCCACGGCATCGAAGCACTCGCGTGGGCCGACATCGTCTTCGTCCCCGGCTACCGGCACCCGGACCGTGACGACCCGCCGCCGGCCGTCGTCGAGGCGCTGATCGCCGCCCACGACCGGGGCGCGCGGCTCGCCGCCATCTCCACGGGCGCCTTCGCGCTCGCCGCCACGGGCCTGCTCGACGGCAGGCGCGCCACCACGCACTGGCACTACACGCGGGCACTCGCGGCGAAGCGTCCACTCGTGCGGGTCGACGCGAACGTCCTGTTCGTCGACGAGGGCAGCGTGCTGACGTCGGCCGGCGCCGCCTCGGGCATCGACCTGTGCCTGCACATTCTGCGCGGCGATGTGGGGGTGTCCGCGTCGAACCACGCGGCGCGGCGCCTGGTGGCGGCCCCCTACCGCAGCGGCGGCCAGGCGCAGTACGTGCCGCGCAGTGTGCCCGAACCGCTCGGCGAGCGGTTCGCCGCCACCCGGGAGTGGGCGCTGCACCGGCTCGGCGAGCCCCTCACCCTCGAAGTGCTCGCCCGGCACGCGGCGGTGTCGCCGCGCACGTTCTCGCGGCGCTTCGTCGAGGACACGGGGTACACACCGATGCAGTGGGTCATGCGAGCCCGCGTCGACGTGGCCCGTGAGCTGCTGGAGCGTTCGCAGCGGGGCATCGAGCGGATCGCCGCCGACGTCGGTCTCGGCACCGGCGCGAATCTGCGGCTGCACTTCCAGCGCATCCTCGACACCACGCCGAGCGAGTACCGGCGCACCTTCGCCCAGGGGCAGTAGCCCGTCACCACCCCGTGGCGTGATCCTTTCGGACCGTGGCGATCACGCCGCTGTCACCGGCGGACGCCGCGGGAGAACCTGATGGCGAACCCGAAGGGACACCACTCATGACTCGCATCGCCATCAACGGATTCGGCCGCATCGGACGCAATGTGCTGCGCGCGCTGCTCGAACGCGACAGCGACCTGGAGGTCGTCGCCGTCAACGACCTCACGGAACCCGCCACCCTCGCGCGGCTGCTCGCCTACGACACGACGGCGGGCCGGCTCGGCCGCCCGGTGACTGTCGACGGGGACGCCCTCGTCGTCGACGGCCGTCGCATCACCGTGCTCGCCGAGCGCGAACCGGCGCGGCTGCCGTGGGACCGGCTCGGCGTCGACATCGTGCTTGAGGCGACCGGCCGCTTCACGTCGGCCACGGCCGCCCGCGCCCACATCGACGCGGGCGCGAGAAGGGTGCTCATCAGCGCACCGGCGGACGGCGCCGATGTCACCCTCGCGTTCGGGGTCAACACCGAGGCGTACGACCCGGCCGCCCACACGATCGTCTCGAACGCCTCGTGCACGACCAACGCGCTCGCGCCGCTGGCCGCGGTGCTCGACGGTCTCGCCGGCATCGAGCACGGCTTCATGACGACGGTGCACGCCTACACGCAGGAGCAGAACCTGCAGGACGGTCCGCACCGCGACGCCCGCCGCGCCCGCGCCGCCGCCGTCAACATCGTGCCGACCACGACAGGCGCCGCCAAGGCGATCGGCCTCGTGCTGCCGAACCTCGACGGCAAGCTGTCGGGCGACTCGATCCGCGTACCGGTTCCGGTGGGATCGATCGTCGAACTCAATACGACCGTCGCTCGCGACGTGACGCGCGAGGACGTGCTGGCGGCGTACCGCGCCGCGGCGCAGGGGGCGCTCGCGGGCGTACTCGAGTACTCGGACGACCCGCTCGTGTCGTCCGACATCACGGGCAATCCGGTCTCGGCGATCTTCGATTCGGCCCTCACCCGCGTCGACGGCCGCCACGTCAAGGTGGTCGCCTGGTACGACAACGAGTGGGGTTTCTCGAACCGTGTGATCGACACCCTCCAGCTCCTCGCCGCCGGCTGACCGGAGACCGGGGCGGCCCGCCCGCCGAGGCCGTTTTGCCCGGCACCCCCCGCTGAGCGCCGCGGTCGGCCGACCGGGCCGACCGCGGCGCTCAGGAAAACCGATCGCGACGGCTGCCCCGGCCGGACTAGCATCACGCGTTTGGCTCAGGAGGGCCGAAGTCCGGAAGTCGGGAAGCCCGGAAGTCCGGAAGTCCGGAAGTCCGGAAGTCCGGAAGTCCGGAAGTCCGGAAGTCGGAGAAGCCCGGAAGCCGGGGATCGGGGGTTACGGAGTGCGGTTGTACGTGGTCGTCGCGGCGGGCTGGTTCCGGCGGTACGCCACCTACCGGATCGCCACGGCGGCGGGGGTGTTCACCAACACCGTCTTCGGTTTCATCATGGCGTACACCTACACGGCGCTCTGGCACGAACGCCCCCAGCTCGGCGGGTACGACCTGCCGCAGGCGCTCAGTTACGTCTGGCTCGGACAGGCGCTCCTGATGACCTGCGCCATGATGGGCGGCGGCTTCGAGGACGAGCTGATGGAGCGCATCCGTACCGGCGATGTCGCCATCGACCTGTACCGGCCCGTCGACCTCCAGCTCTGGTGGCTGGCCGGGGACCTGGGACGGGCGGCGTTCCACCTGCTGGGGCGCGGCATCGTGCCGATGCTGATCGGCTCGCTGGCGTTCGATCTGGCGTTGCCCGGCTCGCCGTGGACCTGGCTCGCCTTCCTGGTCTCGGTGGCGCTCGGCGTGGTGGTCAGTTTCGCGGTGCGCTATCTGGTGGCGCTCTCGGCGTTCTGGCTGATGGACGGGGTGGGGGCGGCGCAGGTCGCGTTCCTGGCCGGGTTGTTCTTCTCCGGGATGCTGCTGCCGCTGACGGTGTTCCCCGGAGCGCTCGGCGAGGTGGCGCGGGCGTTGCCCTGGTCGTCGCTGCTCCAGGTGCCCGCCGACGTCTTCCTCGGCAAGCGCACCGGGTGGGGGCTGGTGGAGGCGTACGCGTTCCAGGCCGGCTGGGCACTGGTGCTGCTGGCGGCCGGGCGGGCGTTGCAGTCGGTGGCGACCCGGAGGGTGGTGGTGCAGGGTGGCTGACGACGGTACGGAGATCGCGTTCGGTGACCGGTCGCGGCTCGTCGAGGGGGTCAGGGCGTACGGGCTGATCGTGGCGATGTGGCTGCGCTCGACGATGACGTACCGCGCCTCGTTCGTGATGTCGACGCTCGGCAACTTCGTCGCGACCGGCTTCGACTTCGTCACGATCCTGCTGATGTTCTCGCACGTCGACGCGTTGGGCGGCTACTCGCTGCCCGAGATCGCGCTGCTGTACGGGGCGTCGGGCACGGCGTTCGGGCTGGCCGATCTGCTGATGGGGTCGATGGACCGGCTGGGGCGGCGGGTGCGCGACGGCACGCTCGACACCCTGCTGGTGCGCCCGGTGCCGGTGATCGCGCAGGTGGCGGCGGACCGGTTCGCGCTGCGTCGGCTGGGACGGATCAGCCAGGGGCTGCTGGTGCTCGGCTACGCACTGGCGACGCTGGACGTCGGCTGGACGCCGCTCAAGGTCCTGATGATTCCGCTGATGCTGCTGAGCGGGGCGGCGATCTTCGCGGCGGTGTTCGTGGCCGGCGCCGCGTTCCAGTTCTTCGCGCAGGACGCGTCCGAGGTGCAGAACTCCTTCACGTACGGAGGGAACACACTGCTCCAGTACCCGCCGTCGATCTTCGGCAAGGACCTGGTGCGCGGGGTGACGTTCATGGTGCCGCTGGCCTTCGTCAACTGGCTGCCCGCGCTCTACGTGCTGGGCAGGCAGGACCCGTTGGGGCTGCCGGAGTGGGTGGCGTTCCTGTCGCCGGTGGTGGCGGGCGTGTGCTGGCTGATCGCGGGGACGGCGTGGCGGGCGGGCCTGCGCGCGTACCGCAGCACGGGAAGCTGAACGGCGGGTCGGTCGTACGAGGTGACTGAGCGGGCCGCGTCCGGTCGGACGGACAGACGGACGGACAGACGGACGAACACGGGCGAGGAGGAGACATGACGGGTACGGGACCGGAGTCCGACGCGGACTTCATCGTGCTGGACGGTGTGGAGAAGGTCTTCGACGTGCGCCGCAGGACCGGCTTCATGCGCAGTGAGCGGCGCGAGGTGCGCGCGGTGGACGGGATCAGCTTCCGGGTACCGCGCGGCGAGATGGTCGGCTACATCGGGCCGAACGGCGCGGGCAAGTCCACGACGATCAAGATGCTGACCGGCATCCTCACCCCGAGCGGCGGTCGGCTGCGGGTCGCGGGCATCGACCCGTCCCGGGAGCGTACGCGGCTGGCGCATCGAATCGGCGTGGTGTTCGGGCAGCACTACCCCAAACGATGCGCTGGACAAGTCCAGTGTATCGGCCGGTAGGCCCCTGTCGGCAGGCTTGGCCCGACCGGCGCGGAACGGGTCTCCTATGGGCCGTGGTCTCGCGGCTAGGGCCAGCTAAGGCAAGCCTCATCTACCCTGCAAGGAGGACAGCGAAGAGCGCCCGACCTATCGTCCTGGTCGGGCGCTCTTGATGCTGACGATCAAGCTGGCGAGCTACGACCGCTGGAACTCGCCGTCACTCATGCCAGTTGCGAAGGCGTCCCACTCACCTGCCGTGAAGAGGAGAGCGGGGCCGTTGCCCTTGTCCTTGCTGTCGCGCATGGCAACGTGGCCATCGTCGAGGAAGGCGACCTCGACGCACTGGCCGTTGTTCTGGGAGCGGCTGGACTTGCGCCACACCACGCCCGTCAGTTCCGAACTCATCACTGCGAAAACTCCTTTGCTGCTTGTCGAAGGATACTCAGGGTGTCCTTGCCATCCAGAGCAGCGCTCCAGATCGATGTGAACGCCTGGTCGTACCGCTCGACCTCATGCGGCTTGTCGAGGTACAAGTCTCCGACGAAGCCGTCCATGTAGACGGTGGGCGGCTCTGTCGGTGATCCGTCAGCGTTCAGAGGGAAGCGAAGCATCGTGAACGGGCCGGACATGAGTCCGTGGTGTAAGCCTGCCGTGAACGGAACAACCCGTAGCGACACGTTGGGTAGCTCCATCGTCTCAGCCAGGCGGTTGAGTTGCCGCCCCATTACCTCGGGCCCACCGACCGGCTGACGCAGTACGGCCTCGCTGATGGCCAGCTCCAAGGTAGGTGGGTTGGTCACCCTGGTCAGCAACTCCTGCCGGGCCAGCCGGACATGCACTCGCCGTTCGATCTCGTCGCGCTCTACGTCGGGGTTGTCCTCCTGTATCAACGCACGTGCATAGTCCTCCGTCTGGACGAGTCCGGGCACAAGGTCGTTGATGTACTGATGCAAGCTCGCCGCAGCACCTTCCAACCCGATGAAGATGTCGAAGTCCCTGGGGATGACGTCGCCGTAGGCGTGCCACCACCCGCGAGCCTTGGTCTCCTTGGCCAACCCCTTGAGGGCGTCAGCCAGGTCTACCGGCGCTCCGTACACCTTGCACATAGTTTCCACGTCGTGGCTACGTAGCGACACCTGGCCCGTCTCGATACGCCAGAGCTTCGCTTCCGACCACTCAAGCTCACGGGCCGCCGCTCTGACTGTCAGGCGCGAGCGATTCCGCAGCTCACGCAGGTGACGGCCGAGCTGTCGACGCGGCACCGTTGATCCAATTGACGGTTCTGTCATGGGCTCACCTCTTGCAGATCGGGGATGTTGCACGCTCGGAATGAAAGCAGCCAATGGCTCGCTTCGCAATGCTGAATGTGGGTTCGAATAACTCGATTAGCTTGCCCACAAACGAAGTCTTGCACGACGAGTTCCGCAGTGCTTCACTCTGTGACGTGGCGAACAGCGGTGTTCACGCTTCGTCATTCAGGGTGCGTCCGTGGCTTGAGCGGCAGGCGTCGACGCCCCGTCACAGGAGGCGAAATGAAGCAGACCATATTGGGGTACATGCGGGCGTACGACTCCATGCCTGATGAGCAGATCATGGAAAACGAGCTCCAAATGTTCCGCTGGGCGCAGGCAGAGGGGTGCGATCTATCCGTCATCTACCAGGAGACAGACGAAGGCAGTATTGCGGTTTTGCTCGAATTAGTCCAAGAACTTCAGATGACCGGCGACAAGGCGGTGTTGGTGCCGTCCATCGCACACTTCGGTGACTCCCGGATTTTGCAAGACCACCTGTACGAGTACGTTGTGCGCTGCGCATTCCCAACAGTCGAAGTACATGAGGTGGCGAAATCGTGATGGCCCCGACCACAGTGCACCTCTCGCACATTCAACTCGTTGCGTTGCCGACGGCAGTCGGGTTATCGCGGGCGTTCATCCGCCAGACGTTGAAGAACTGGCAGCTTACCGACCAGACCGAAAGTGCGGAACTAGTGGTCTCTGAGTTGGTGACCAACGCCGTGAAGGAAACAGGTCTCGCCGGTGTGGCGCATGGATGGGAAGACATAAGGGCTCACCATGTCATCGGCGTGCAACTGCGCCTCGCAGGCACCCGACTGTAC
Organism: Streptomyces sp. AM 4-1-1; assembly: GCF_029167625.1. NCBI lineage: Bacteria > Bacillati > Actinomycetota > Actinomycetes > Kitasatosporales > Streptomycetaceae > Streptomyces > Streptomyces sp. AM 4-1-1. Next base: position 2,315,619 of record NZ_CP119145.1, on the reverse strand, counting down.
GTCGAGGTATGGGACGGGAGCGATGGAGTCCCCGAAAAACAAGACGCTTCGGAGAATGCGGAGGGTGGGCGCGGTCTTCTGCTCGTGGAGATGTCGAGTAGAAGGTGGGGCACCTATCGCTCGCCGGCGGGCGGCAAGATCGTTTGGGCTGAGTTGGGGCTTTCCACGTCGGCATGTCCGGCATCGTCTTCCCCGCTACTTCCAACACGGGTGCCTGGAACGTTTCCCCTCCTCGACGATGCGTTGGTCGAGCTCGTTGAAACAGCTCTGATCGAACGCGTCCTGGTCGGCTTGCGGGAAAGCCTTTAGGTGATTTCTGGCCCGCACCACAAAACGAAGAACACCCCGCGTCCACAACGGACACGGGGTGTTCTTCGTTGCGGTGCGGGGTTGTGATGACTGGCGCGGTTGGGTTGCGTCAGTTGTTGGTGGTGGGATCGATCTCGTTGACGATTCGATCAACCACGCTGGCGTGGCCAGGTTGGCCGTTCTGGCGGTAGCGGGCTGCGATGGCGCGTAGGTCCGTAGTCAGATCGTCCATGAGGTCGTCGTCAAGAACGATGGCGTTTGTGGATTCTTCGACCTGGGTTTTGCGGTTGCGTTGCCTGCGGAACATCAGGTAGTCCCCTTCATAGATCCTCGCGGCATCTAGCCGAGGCGTATTATGAAGGAATTGAAAATTAATGCAAGAATAAGCGGCTTCAACCCAAAGGTGCCCTAACCGAATTTGTTGGAAAACTCAATGAGGATCGTAAACTGTACCCACCCGCTCGCCTGTCTCACGATTCCATCTTGTTTGTTCTCGCCGATTAAGGCACCGCCAGCTTCAGCGATACCACCCGGAGAAGAGTGGGCCGCACCGTCAGCCATGCGCAGTCCCTTGCCGCCATGTGCTTTCTTGGTGTCCCGAGTAGTGAGGAAGGTCGACCCCGGTAGGTAATAGATGGTTAGTGGCTTCTCGGCCAAGAAGTTACAGGAGGCCCATACGTCCGGCGCGTTATCCGCTGTGAACTGTGCCACCAAGCCCGGGTTGTAAACGGGTAGGTTCTCTGGGACGAGAATTTCCATGCGTGCATCGTGGAGCTGGGCGGCTGGGTTACCCTTGTCCAGGTTTGGTGCCACGGAGTTAGAAAACCAGGCCGAGCAGTCGTAGTAGTGGCCGTCTTCGGCTGCGATGCGGTTACTCCATCGTCGCTGATCTACCTGCTTTTCTCTCTTGTCATGGCACAGTAAAAATCCCCGCTCGTCGCCAAAGCCGTAGGCGTCTTTGAGGGAGTTAAATGCGGCGTACGGCGCCGGACTCTTGACCGAGTACATCTTCCGCACTGGCCCCCACCTCGAAGTGTGGTCGAGATCTGATTCGGGGATTGCGACAGGGGATGCGGCAGACGATCCCTTTTGGTCAGCGGCCTTGTCTGACTTATCTGGCCACGCTTGAATCACGACCAGCGACGCGCTCACGACCGCAATAGCAAGCAGAGCAAGCCGGTGCCGTCTGCGTAATCCACGCTCTACAGGCTGCGGGGAAGGTGTTTTGTCTTCCAGGGTTTCGGCTTCCTCCTCGGCGGCGGCCTCTTGGTCAAGGGCATCGGTCTGCTCAGCTTCCTTAAGTAGCAGCTTCACCAGGCGGTCAATGGCTCGTTTTTCAGCGTCAAAGATGCTGCGCTCGCTGCCGTAAAACGTTCCGTCCACCCTTGCGGCGCTGCGCCTGGCGGTCGTGTTCTTCAATCGATCCACGTCGATGGCGAGCGACGCTCGCAGCATCTTGGCGTCCTGGTCGTCGCCAAGGCGGTGGGCGAGAGCAGCTAAGCGCTCGACACCTTCGTACTCGTCATCGGTGTCGAGGAGCTGCAACAGCAAGGGTTGCTTGGCAAGCGCGTCAGGCGTCAGCCCCTGCCGCTTGCGCAGTTCACCGATGGCAGTCACCGCCAGCTCGTAGAAGCCCACGTTCCACCCCTCCGCGGCCGTCGTTCCTGAGTCGCAGTATGCACCGACAGCACTACTGCAACGGCACTGCAAGCTGGGTCGTTGCAGTGCCGTTGCAGTGACCAGACCCCTCCCGCCGGCGAACTGTTGATGCAGGGATCAAACGATCCAGCGACGACAGCGAGATGGAGGCAACACCATGGGTAGCGAACTGATGCTTGGTGGAGGCGGACAACAGGAGGGACGCGGACGCGGCGGCTGGCTGGCCCGGCCGTCCAAGGAGCAGCGAGCGCTCCAGGCTCGCGCCGACCGTGACCGGACGAACCTGCTGTACGAGGCGCAGAAGCAGGAGTTCACCGCTGCACTGCGCACCCGCTTGACCGAGAACGCCATGCACGACATCACCGACGTGGTGGGGCTGGCCCAGCAACTGGCGGCTGGTGACCCGTACATCGGCGCGGAGCTGCACAAGATCGTGCAGGAGTACGCGCGTCAAACTGGGCGCGACATCCGTTCCTTCGGCAACGGACTGGGAATCTGATGACGGTCGAAATCCTGCTCTTTCTGAGCGGCTTGGCTCTCAGCGGTGTATTGCTCGGCATCGCCGCGATTTGGGAGCGGACGACCCAACGCAACGAACAGCGCAAGAAGATGGAACGCAGCGCCACCGAGCTGTACGTGAACATGCGGCAGCGCAAGCACGAAACGATGCGGCAGATGCGCGACGTCGCTAAGAACCATCGAGCTGAGTAAGGGGAATCGTTCTTCATGTTCCACGCAGCAAGCGAGGGCGGCCAAGCAGCCGGAGGTGGGGTAGTCGCCTTCATCCTGATCGTGTTGGTGCTCTGGGCGCTTTCTCGACTCGACACGTCGAGTGAACGACCCAAGCGTGTACAGCGCAAACGCGAGATAGAGACCATCGTCCGCAACCGCTCCAGCGACACAGACCTCTTCCGCGAAGTCCTCAACGAACTCGCCAAGGAGGAACGCGGCAAGCGGCGTTCGTAGCCAACGCCCTGGATCTGACAACAGCCCCCGCCCCGCACGTCGCCCGTAAGTGAAGGCAGCCACTCGCTGGCCAGTGCCACACCTACTCACCGCGACCTGAGGGGCGGGGGCCTCGTCGTTGAACCGCGCCGACCAACCTCACGCCGGCCCCGACCCTCAGGTCGGCGGTACCCAACAGAGAGACCACCCCATGAAAAAAGCCCGGAGCTACCTCCTGACCCTGCTGCTCGCCGCGCTGACGATCCGCGTGCTGTGGTGGGTGGTTGAGCCGTTCATTCCCTACATGATCGGAATGCTCGCCATCGTGATGGTGCTGGGATTCGTCTATTACCGCATGACGCGGTGGTAGTAAAAGTTACACACCTCATACACACGCTGATGTGAGAAAATGGATGGGAATGAGTCTCATCACTTCCATCATCACGTCAGTTGGCCTGGCGCTCTTATACAGCGCCTTTTTGATGGGACTCAAGGGCATGGCAGCACAGACCGATGAACGAGTGACCTATCGGCTCACTTTTCCGGCTGACCTGACCGCCGCTCAGGTAACTGAGTGGATCAAACGGATAAGTGGCACCCTCCACAGTGGCCCCCGTCGACTGATGGGCCTTCCCTCCGTGGTCTTCGAGGTGCGCGCGAACGATCGGGAGATCAGCCATTGGATACGAGTACCGCGTCACCAAGAGCGGTTTATCGTTCCCCAACTGCGCTCACTTGTGCCTGGGATGACGGCAACGCCGGAGACGGATGAACCAGCTCACCAGTGGATGGCCGCAGTGGAGCTTGGCCACACGCACCCAGACCGCACCCTCGACATCCAGAACGCCGAGACCATCTCCACAAGTGTTCTCACAGCGATGGACAGCCTCGGCAGGGGTGAAGAACTGCTCTATCAATGGGTGGTGGCGCCTGCTGTACGTCAGGCTCCTCCCGCCCTCGGGCGCGAACAGCACAGCAACCACTTCAGCATGGTCGGACAGATCCTGTCAGGTTCACAGAACGCTGGACATGACGAAATTACCGACCGCCGAACCAAGCTGAGTGAGCCGAACTTCGTGGGAGTTCTTCGCATCGCGGCGAAGGGCTTCAACAAGCAGCACGCGGCAAGTCTGATCGCTCCGATCAAGGCCACGCTTGCGAGTATCAGGACGGCTCACAACGGGTTCCGTAAGCGGATCGGGTTGGAAAGTGGGGCCATCAAGCGAGTCGCCGAGGCAAGCTCGCTAATGGTCTACCCGGCGCAGCTCTCAGCGAGCGAACTGGGGAGCTTGGTGGCTTGGCCTATCGGGGCACCACACCTTTCACGGCTCCCCCGCTCAAGGACGCGGCACCTTCCGGCATCGGCTGTGATCGCGTTGAAGGGCCGGATCATCGGAGAGTCCAACTTCCCAGGAGGCGAACGACCTCTCGCCTTAACCCCGGTGGAGTCTGCGCAACACCTTCAAGTCGTCGGCCCGACAGGGTCAGGTAAGACGGTTCTTCTGAACAACTTGATTGCTCAGGACATGCGAGCCGGCCGCGGGGTTGTCCTGATCGAGAGTAAGGGCGACCTGTTCAACGAAGCACTCGCACGGGTACCAGAACACCGGCTTCAAGACGTCGTGCTCCTGGACGTGACTGACACGGCCTATCCGGTCGGCTTCAACCTGCTACAAGGTAACCCCTACGCCGTGGCCTCGGAGATTCAACGACTCTTCGACCACCTGTACCCACAGGATGCCCGGGGAGTGCGCGTAAGACAGGGGTTCTACCACCTGATCCTGACCCTCTTGATGAGCACGAACGCCGAGCGCCCCATGACATTCGCGGACATCGGGGCTCTCAGCGTTCCGAGAGTAGACCAAGAGGAGTTCGCGAACAATCTGATTGCTGGCGTCTCACACCTTGAGGAGCTGGCGGGTTGGTGGCAGGACATCCAACGCCTGTCACGACAGCAGCGAGAGAATTACTTCAAGCCGCTCACCGACAGAACGTGGCAGCTCACGTCTCGGCGGTCGTTGCGGAACATCATCGGCCAGAGCCAAAGCACCATCGACATGCACGAGGTGATCCGAGGGAAAAAGATCCTGCTTGTCAATCTCGGCCGCGCTACGGAGGGAAAGGAGACAGCCGGACTTCTCGGCAGCCTCATCCTGAACTACGTGTGGAGCGCCGTACAGGGTGGAGCGGCCAACCCTAGAAACCCGACGATGCTGTACCTCGACGAGTTTCAAGACTTCTTGAACCTCCCGATTGCACCGGCCGACATGTTCGCTCAGGCCCGCAGCCTTGGCCTGGCGATGACCGTTGCTCACCAGCACATCGGGCAGCTCTCGAAGGAGTTGCAGGAAGCCACGCAGACCAACGCCCGGTCAACAGTGGTCTTTCAGACCTCGGCGGACGATGCAAAGCACTTCGCCCGCCAGTTTGGCCGTAACGTCACAGATGAAGACTTCATGAACCAAGGTCGGTTCGAGGTCATTATGCGGCTGGCTACCAGCGCGGGCGTGAGTCCTCCCGCAACGGCACTGACCTTGCCGCCGGTTGATACCACTGGCATTGCCGAAAGGGTGCGACAACTCTCACGGAAGAGCTACGGGCGGCCGATCGCCGACGTTGAACGAGAGATCGCGCAACGACGCGGCGCGAAGGTGAAAGCCAAGCGTTCTATCAAACGCCGTTTCGGCGGCGGGAGCTGGCATCCGTAGTCGTTCCCGGTACAGGGATGCCCCCCAGGATCAGCCCAGGTCAGCCCTAGGTGCATCCCTGTACCTGCGTACCCCCTGACCAGGGGGTACGCCCCCACCTATCAGCGCATGACTATCCACGGAGCACACATAATGGAACTTACTACCCGAGACCTCACCATCCTGTCACTTGTTCACACTTTCACCCAACTATCGTCAACGCATTTGAAAGAGCTGGTCTTCTTCGATAGATCACATAGCGTCCCTGACGTGGTTCTAGGACGTTTGACGCGTCTTCGCTACCTGTCACGGGTTGGAAGGCGCGCAACAGGGCTACAAGGCGGCTCAGGGGCTTATACGTATCAACTTGGCCGGTACGGCCGGACACTACTTGGCGTCGAGGGGCGCTTGTCGCCCAACGTCAACAATCATGCCCTGATGATTGCTGACACCTACCTCGAACTTCGACGGGCAGAGAAAGCGGGCGTTCTCAACCTCACGCGCTGGGAGATAGAACTCCCAGTCCCTCCCTCAGTTCGCGCCGACTTGTTCGTGGCAGTCGACTTCCCGCAGCAACAACGCAGCGGGGCGTACTTTCTTGAGATCGACCTGAGCACCGAGGCGCCCATACGCATCCGAGAAAAAATCCAAGGATATTGGCGAGCGGCTGAGTCCAGCGAGGCCAACGACTTCCCTTTCGTTGTTTTCGTCGTCAGACACGAAGCTCGTAAGGCGGAGATTGGACGTATCATCCGTGGGCTACCGGCAGAACAACAGGAGATGGTGCGAGTGTTCCTGTTTGCCGAATTAATACCTCAGCTCATACAGCTTTGATGGTGATGTTTTTTCTACATCGCCAACAGAGGTAGAAGTTGTTGATCAACAGAGGTGGAAGGTTTATAATAGAATAGATACGAAACATATCGGACAAGCGCTAGTAATGGCTTCTCCAAGGAAAACGAACCGTGGCTCGCCGAGAACGTAAACAACCCCTGATCGAAATGCTTGCGTGGGGACCTCGGGAACCAGCACTCCGCAGACGCGTGCAAGTGCGCCGAGTCCGCGCGAAGAGTCGCCAGACTCAAAGCGACTTCGTCCTAGCGGCTATGATTGCGACGACCATCAGCGCATATTTGATAGCAACCACCTAGCTCTAGATCGTGTGCTCCAAGACAGCAGGGCCGGCGCGAGGGTGAAGGCCCGCTTCAAGCTGACAGATCTCGCCGCTCTGAGCCGTCACCTCAGTACCGCCCCATTTTCGTTTTTGAAGTCGGTCTTCTGCGGCGCAATCTTGCGCCGCAGAATATCCGACCTGAAAGGCGAAAACGTGGAAAATGAGATGCGTGACATCAGCGGTATTCGCTATCGCCGTCATCGCAACGGAGGCGGATGGGTGGCCGAAACAGCTTTCGTCGCAGACGAAGCACGCGTTACTACTGGTGCTCGCGTCAGCGGACGGGCCAAGGTGCTTGGAACGGCTCAAGTGACTGGTGGTGCTTACGTCAGCGACAACGCGGTGGTCAAAGACCGAGCGATCGTCACCGATCGAGCCGTGGTCGAGGGTTTCGCCGTCGTGTCAGAAGACGCAAAGGTGTACGACAGCGCGATCGTCTATGGACACGCTCAGGTGCACGGAAACGCCCTCGTTTATGAGGACGCCGCCGTATATGACCACGCCATAGTGTGGGGCTGTGCAGAGGTCTTCGGAGCCGCAAGGGCCTGGAACTACGCAGAGATTCACGGGAACGCGAAAGTTTCTGGAAAGTCTTGGATCTACGGCAGAGCTGAAGTCCTTGGCCAAGCCACGGTTTCGGGAAACGCTGCGGTGTTCGAACGGGCACAGATCTCCGGTACGGCAATCGTCAAGGAGTACGCCAGGATCTACGAGTCAGCTAAAGTCACCAGCGGCGGCATTGTCTGCGGGTCACTGGTGAAAGGAACTACTGTCGTCAGCGCCGACCTGAAGGATAGTTCGCTCGAAGAGTAGTCGCGCGGGTCGTGATCGTTGAGCTATAAGCTCTCACGCCAACTACGTCAAGGTTGGTGCTTTCCCAAAGTGATTTCCCCCATTGACGAATGCGCGATATTTTGAGATAATAGCTACGTATGGTAAGTAATCGACGACAAATGATCATTGTGTCAGTCGCCCTTGAAGAAGGGTATTCTTGGCTGGTCCTCTAACGTCACTTTACTTCACATCTTTTCAAAATAGCATCTAGCTATCCAGCGACCAGCCAAGCGGCTGGTTTTTGTGATTAAGGATCTATTTTGTGAAACACCATCACCATGATAAACGCTACGGAAATGAAGAAAACAAGTCGCTGCAAAGGCGACAAGAGGATAGAGCTGGCGGATTCCGTTGCTCTCACTGCAAGCGCTGGGTTGTCATCAATCCGTTCATAGGCACGGCAAACCGGAACCACTGCGATCACTGCCTATGGTCGAAGCACGTCGACCAATCGAAGGGTGACCGCCAGGCGACCTGTCATGCAGGTATGGAACCGATTGGTCTCACTTTCAAGAACGAGGGTTACGGCAAACAAGGTGAGCTGATGCTCATTCACGTCTGCGCTAGTTGCCACAAGGTCTCGATCAACAGGATTGCGCGCGACGACTCCAACGAAGCGATCCTTACGATCTACCGAGATTCGTTAATGCTCAGTACTGCCATGAAGTCCACCTTGCAGACGCGTTCAATCCTTCTCCTGAATCAGGAACATGAGGGAGAGGTCTACAAGCAGTTGTTCGGCCACGAGACATCGAGCGCATGGCGTTCACCAAGCAAGGAATAACAGTCTGCCGACCGCTCGTGACCACCCCCGCCAGGCACATCCCTGAGTGGAGGCGACCTGGAGGCTCCCGCCGGCGTCGCCTGAGTGGGCTCGTTCTACCGCGACCTGCGGGGCCTGATAGTCGCGGGTGCTCACTTGCCGCCAGGCGGCGGAGGGACTGTCGCGTTCATCCGCCTGCGCCGACTGCGGCAAGAACGCAACCATCATCAGCACTAGGAAGTCTCGGTAGAACGAGACGTATCAGGGGGACCGCGGTACGCGTTGAACAACCCCAACCTAGGGCCGTGGCCGGCGCGGCCTGGGTGGTCGCGATCTACGCGACGAGGGGCTGTCGGTGGACTCGGCCGTCTTCTGCGCGAACGACGGTCTCAGAGGCTCTGTAAGGTGGGCGCGCGGGTCAGACGGGACTGAACCTGTCTTCAACGCTGGACGCGCGCACACGCGCTCTCATGAGGTCTCAGCGCTATGCAGCGGTGGTCTTGGGATTCAACGCGATCCGGCAGAAGTACTTGAACGAGTCGGTCTTCCCTCTCTCGGCCGCCTCGACTGACAGACGTACGGCGGCGTCCTGGTGTTTCCACGCAGCCTTGAAGACAGCGTTCACGCTGTTCGCTGGCACCTTGAGACGGCCGCCGATCTGCTGCACGACACGACGTACCTTGCGCAGCTTGGCCAGGAACTTCAACGAGCGCTCCCAGTGGGTTGGCTTGCCCTCGCTCCCTGGTACAGGGGTCGTCCTGGTGGACTTGGCGAACCAACGGCTCGGCGTGTCCTTATCCTTGGCAACTTCTGCCAGGTCGATCAAGTCTTGCAAGTGTCCCTTGCGAATGAGCGACTTGAACTTGTTGCGGTACATCTTGTTGTCGATCAGGTCGTCTACTTCCTGTGGAATCTCCTGTCCTTCTATAGAAGTAACGGAGGCGCTTTCGCTTGCCTTATTTCTATAGAACTCTCGGCGCGTTAATGTTGCTTTGATGCTTTCAGCCATGCTGTTTCTCCTCACCCCCGATTTTGGGCAACACAAAACCGTCCCCATTACGGGGGTACTAACTGTTGGTTTGAACGGCTCGGCGTACCTGTGTGGTGGCAAGGGTTCTTAGAAAAGACAAGAGCCCTCTTTCGAGGGCTCCGAATGCGTCTAACTTCAGTGCTAATTCAATAGTAAACAATTGCAACAAAACATGCAAGTCTATTTTTGCGCGAAATAAGAACGGATAGAAAAATACCCCCAAAACCGATAGGCTAGCGCATAAATTCTTTGGCACTGAATGCTAGACGCTAGCTTGCCATAAGTATAATTGGAATTACTTGAATTTGCAAACAAAACAAAAGCCACCCTAGAAAATGGCTGACGGATTTGCGGCTTTATGACTGCGCGAGACCTAGATGCTTCTGGAGTGCTCGCACGTCGTCTTCAACGCGGCCGACCTGTTGGGTAAGGGCTGCTCTTTCTGTTTGGTCGTCCTCGACCACTTTGGCGATTCCGTCCACCATTTCGATGAGGTATTCAAACTGCTGCTTGGTGGCCATGTCGTCTAAGCGCGCATGTACTTTGCCGAACTCGCTTTGCATGTGGTTGAAAATTTTGGTAAATTGATCTTCGCTCATATATTACCCATTATGCACTTCCTCCCGAGAAGATCAAGCGGCAAGCTCCTGCCTACTCAGGAACTCTCGTACGGCTTGCGTTACGAGCTGGTAGTCCTTCACTTCCCGTTCCACAGCCCGAAGCTTGATTTGCTTCACCATGTCGGCGGGGAGATGCGTTGTGTACTTAACCACAAGTGGTTTTACGGTTTTCTCCACTTCCCTACTTGTAGGCATGTGGTCTTTGAGTAGTGTCGGTTGGTTCACGCCGTCCTCCTATCGTTCTGCTTTGGTTTGATAACGCCGACCTAGCGTGCTGGCCGGCTCGGCTTGTCTGGGAGCTCCTAAGAGCCGTTCAGCGAGCCGTATCCATGTCGGCTGACTGGTTAGCTGGTGCTGCTTTGGATCGAGGCCGAGCACCCCTGTTACGAAGGCTCTGGCGTGCGTCCCAATCATGTCGTGAGTGATCGTGTGACTGTGCTTCATCTTTCATGCTTTCTCTTACGCTTTCTATTGTAATTGAATGCGCGCGTTAATTCAATAGCTCACGCGTTATAGAAAGAGTGAGCTATAGAACTATAGAGTTCTATAGCTCACTAGAGAATGCGCGCGGGAAAGGGTGATAGCTATTGTGAGGGGATGAGTGCTCGTGTTATCTTGAAAGTGGAGAACAAATGAATAATGGCAAAGAAAATCGCAATAGCCATCCATAAAGGTGGCGTAGGGAAGACGACAACCGCTAAGAACATCGCTGCTGCGATGGCGCTTGCTGGTCATCGAACCCTGTTGGTGGACTTGGACGAACAGGCCAACGCCACAAAAGGACTGGGGATTGATCCCGCCGATCTACCCGTCACGCTGAACAACTTGTTCGTGAGTCCTGAGATCGAGACGCCCTCGGCTGTGGTGAAGACGCTGGTTGACGGCCTTCATCTGATAGCCGGGCACCCGGACTTGTCGCGTACTGAAACGGGTATGGCGCTGCAACGGACTGATCCGACGGCACCTGATCCGATCGCGGCGCTTAAGGGACTGCTCGCAGAGCTGGAAGATGACTACGACTTCATCATCCTCGACACCCCACCGTCGTTGAACTACATGACTATCAACGCCCTGGCGGCGGCTGACGAGCTGGTGATCCCAGCCGCAGCGAGTGCGTACAGCCAAGACGGCTTGGCTCGCACCATCGAGGCGTATGAGCGAGCAGTGGGGAGCTACAACCCTTCGCTACGGCTCCGGGGCATCTTGGTCACGCGCTTTAAGCGCACGCTCGCGTCCTCGGCTGTCTTCGACGGGATAGGGGAGGCGTACAAAGACCTCGTGATCCCTCAGCTCATCGTGGAATCCACCGCAGTGGATGAAGCCGAGCAACTGAACCAGCCGGTAGTGATCTATGACCCGCAGAGTCACGCCGCGCAAGGGTATAAGCGGGTCGCGGAGATACTGACTAATGGCTAGAGATTTCAAGAAGCAGATGACAGAGCGGAAGACGACGGCACCTCGTGTTGCCATCCCGCAGGTCGATCCCGAGGCACCCAAATCCGCGCCGGCCTCGACGGCGAGTCCAGCGGAACCACCCGCCGTGCCGCAGCGGGTAGAACCCGCTGAGCCAGTTCGCCCCGCAGTGAGCGACCAGGAGCCTGCCTCGGAGCGACCGATCTACCTGACGCCAGTCGACACCGACGAACAGCCCATCAGTCGAGGACTCGCCATGTACCCGACGCGACACACGCAGATCGTCCGGGACGTCGCGTACATCGAGGGGCGTCGACCGTGGAAGATCATCGAGGACGCGCTCGAAGAGTACGTCGTGAAGCACTACGGCAAGCAGTACAAACGGGAGTAACCACTAGTCCATAGCCTGGATGCCATGGAACTATGGTGCCGTGACCCAGGAGCCAAACGAGCCCGACGAGGGCCTTGAGCCGGAGGAAACTTATCTCTCTGGCTTGATCAACGTGATGCCGCCGATGACCAACCTCATCTGGGCGCAGAATGCTGAGCTGATGAAGCGGCTGACAGAAATTGTCATGCCCACACATCGCTTCGTGCAGGCGATGACGCCGTCGATCGTGGAGTTCTCTCGTGTAATCACCCCAATCCGAGAGGTGTTCGCTAGCGAACACCTGCAACAGCAGTGGCGAAACCTCTTCATATCGATCGGTTCGCTGAAGGATCGGATTTATCCGGAGAACTTGCGCGACGCTGAGCCGCGCCTCAAGGAGCTAAAAGAACTGCTTCTCGAAGAGGGCATCCCTCTCATGTGGGTGCCGGGGCCGAAGGTGGTGCGCGCTCTCCTAGACGCGCAGGACGCTGTAGAGCGACGCCGCATCATCGGACGTCGGTGGCGAGGGATCGTCAACGACTGCGAGACCGCCGCCAAGAGCGTAGACCACCCAAATCTACTGGAAGTGCGAGACTTCGCCCTCGACTGCGTCGCTGCCCTGAGAGCGGGGCACACTAACCCCGCCCAGGCCCTGGCTGCCAACTTGCTCGACAGCCTGATGCACTCTCACTTCGAGAAGAGCGACAGGGTCAAGCTGACGTCCAACAAGAAGAGCAAGGCCAAGTTCGATCTCAACGACCATGACGTGCGCGTGGCCTTGACCTTTGCGCCTGTCTGGTACGCGTACGCGGAGTACTGGACGGACAAAGGCGACCCAGTTCCGCGCATGTTCGCCAGGCATGCCAGCGCGCACGGGGTCTCGCGTACGCAGTACTCGCGGATCAATGCCATTTATGGCCTCATGCTTGCCACGTCGGTGATGAAGTTCTTCGACGTGGAGCTGGAGCGGTAGAGCACTCAGAATCGATTTTGTGTCGCACAATCTATGTTTTGCGACCCTCATAACCAGTACACAGGGGTAGGAAGTAGCTAGACCACGGGCTACAGCCGATGTCCAGAGTGTTTGAGCCTATGGAATGATCTTTACCGCGTTGACAGGCCGAGTCCACCATGGCGAAGCTGCCGAATTATAGTGTGCTAGCTATGTCACATACTTGCCAGTTTGCAACCCTCTTGCCGAGAGCAGTAGGTTATGACCTGATAAGCGTTTCGCGAGATCGGCTTGGTAGCTCCGCTTTTGCACCCGCCCGCCGGCGTCGACTGGGTGTGGTTGTTTTAAGGGTGACTGCGGTATCGATATAGTCATGGGCGCTTGCTTGCTATGGACGCGCGCTCTGCGCCTTGGCACTGATAGAAAAAGCGGCTCTTGTGAGCCGCATGGATGGGTGGTGAGAAGATTACTGGTCGAGTTCTTGAAGATGGTCGTACGCCTTCAGGACGGCTATGGCGTCCGTCATGTTATTTGACTTGGCGTTAGAGATCAGCTCCTTAATGGTGATGAGAACGATCTCTATGTGCTCCTCGTCCTCAAGCTCTTGCTCACCGTTAGATGTGCAGTCAGTGGCGAGGTAGACATGCCATATGCCGTTCATGTAGGTGTCTTTGTTGTAGCCACCGAGGTATGTCATTGCGCCTGCCGCGTAGCCTGTCTCTTCTTGGAACTCTCTACGGGCGGCTATTTCTAGCCCCTCCCCTTCATCGACGAATCCGCCGGGAAGTTCGTCCATGACTTTTTCGGGGCCTACGCGGAACTGTCGAGCTATGATCACCTTTTTCGAGAGTGTCAGCCCGATCACGGCAACGAACTGTTGTCCCTCCGGCCCGAAGGTATCGAAGGCGGCTCTTTGGCCGTTTGGCATCAAGTAGGTCTTAGTGACTACTTCTCGCCATCCGACTTTGTGCACTGTCGTCGGCTCGCTTCTTTTCCATTTTTCCATGTACTTATTTATAACAATTAATGGACTTTGGTGCAATGCTGTTGTTTTTAGGTGGAAATGAAAGATCCCGCTCCGACGACCTTCAAGTCATCGGAGCGGGATTTCCGCCTCAACCGCCGGGAGCGGTGGCGGGAGGCGGAGTTAGGGGCTACCCGTTGCCGTTGCCGACACGAGTACCAGGAACGCGACCGCGCGTGCCCCGAGCGTTCTTGAGAACTTCGCCCATGTTGGGCGCAGCCTTGTTGAACTCCTCCAGGGGTACGTACACGTCCTGCTTGGCGCCGTTGGGCATGGTGACCTCCAGGATCACCAGGTCCGCGCTGATGTCGTTGAACTGCTTGAGTTCCGGCACGAGCACGTCCAGCGCCTTCGGCTGGTCGATGTCCGGGTGTTGCCGAACGACGACCGAAGCAAACTGCTTGTCGTCGCCCTGCTTACCGGAAAGGTCAGAGACCTTCTGGCTCACGATTGCCATTTCTGCTCCACTGGTTGGGTAGGTCCGGGCCTGATTGTTTTTGGCCCTACACTTATTATGCATTACCCATAAGAATGATTCCATAGAGTTTGTCCGAACTACAACACCGAAACGAACGCAGAGAATAGATGATGGAGTACAATGGGAAATGTAAGCGGAGAAACGATTTATGGAAGTACGACAACTCAAGGCGGCGGCAAAAGCGAAACCGCACTCGGCATCCGAGGTTGCGGAACAAAAATGGGTCGAAGCTCAGTTGCGAAATGCCCCTGAACTTCGACCCACTCAACTTGAACGTATTGCCGCTATTCTTGGCGCCACACCACCTGTAGACGCTCAGGGTTAAACCTATTGCTTCCCTTGCTGGCAGGATGCAGGATGATTGTTTCGAACATTTCTGCCGCGATGGCGTTCTTTTGTTCGACTTCTAGATCAGGCCACATCTCGACCATGTTGGACGACTTCGGCTTTGCGTTCTTCTTGGCGTAGGCTGCTCGCTCCTTGACGAGTACAGCAATAGCCGCTTCCTTCTTCCGTACCTCCGGCCAAATGTGAGAACCCATGTCCGGGTTTTCTTTGAACTGCGCCAACAAGTTCGCCTTTTTGACGTTGAGTGTGGCGAGCTCTTCGGTCTTGGGCCACGGTTGGGACTTGACCTCTACGTGCTGCTCCTCCAAGCGAGCGAGGATGAGCTTTGTGACGATGGCATCAATGGCGAGCCCCGCCCCGCTTGACTTCCCGCACCCACCGTCATTGGCCCTACAGGCGTAGTCGAATTTTCCTCCACCCTTGGAACCCCCTGAGATTTTGATACCGCAGTTTCCACACCGCATGATGCGGCTGAGCATGTACACCAACTTGCCGAGGTTGGCGTGACCTTCGGGACGATCGGGGCCAGCGAGAATGGCGACGACGGAGTGCCAGGTGTGCTCGTCCAAGATGGCCTCGTACTGACCCTTGACCGGGTTTCCTTGGTCGTCGGTGAGGTAGCGCGTGTGGTGCGGCTGATCCATCGGGCCATAGACCCGATACCCGACCAGGCGGGGTGACGTCATCATGAGGACGAACGTCCTACGACGCCACGGGTTGCCCTTAGTGGTGAGCTTTCCAGCTTTGTTCCACTTCCGGATGATGGTGGTCGCCTTCACGCCGGCCAGCAGCAACCTTGCCGCTGCTCGGATCTGCCAAGCTTCGCGCGGAACGATGGTGCGCTTGTCTTCCGCCCATCCGAACGCGCGGTTGCCGCCTACGGGGATGCCCCGCATGGCGCGTGAAAGATGGCTATCCCTCAACCGGCGCGACGTGTCGGTTGAGGAGCTGGCGCGGGCGTTCAAGACGTAGCGCGCCGCAGACCGACCGTTGTCGGTCAGTAGGTCGAGCGAACCTCGGATGTCGAGGATGGGACGGTGGTAGTACTGCACTACCTCGATCGCGTCTTCAAGGTGACGGTGGTCGCGGGTGAGGCGGTCGATGTCGTAGACGACCGAGCCGTCAACAGCCGTGGTCTTGTCGAACCCATCGGCCGGGGTGAAGTGCGCCGACTCAGTAGACCCCTTCTTGAGGTCACTGAGCATCCCTTCAAATACGGGACGGATGACGCGGTAGATGTAGCTCCCGTCCTCCTGCTTGATGCGCTTCTTCTTCCACGCCGAGGTGTCGGGCTCGTCATAGGTGCCGACGTACGTTCCGCCGCGCGACTCGACGTACCTGCGACAGAACGCCTCTTGTTCGTCGCGGTTGTTGATGTCCCCACCGGTCATCGGAGGACCGGACGTTTCACGGTCAGGGTGGGTTTCGAAGGAGAGCCGAACCAATCCGGCGATGTGAAGGCCGGTCAAGTCGCCCCGTTGGACGCGCTCAATGATGTTCGGTTGTGATTGCACTGCGTGATCTCCTGTTACTTATTGTAACATTGATCACATCCTTTGCAATACTGCTGCGGACAACGGACGACTCTGTGGTGGGACCTGCCGCTGCGCGATTCGTACCGACTGGTGCACCGGATGTACCGGGTGCCGGACCGCCGGTTCCGGGAGAACCTTGACCGGTGTGTCGAACTCCTCGACCTGAGCGAGCTGTTGGACGTGCCCGTACGCCAACTCTCGCTCGGCCAGCGGATGCGCGGTGACATCGCGGCGGCGCTGCTGCACGATCCCGAGGTGCTGTACCTCGACGAGCCGACCATCGGACTCGATGTGATCTCCAAGGCCAAGGTGCGTGAGTTCCTGCGGGACCTGAACGCGGAACACTCGACGACCGTGCTGCTCACCACGCACGATCTGACCGACATCGAGCAGCTCTGCAAGCGGGTGATGGTCATCGATCACGGGCGTCTGATGTACGACGGCGCGCTGGCCGGGCTGCACGAATTGGGCGAGAGCGAACGCACCCTGGTGGTCGACCTGGAACGCGAACTCCCGCCGATCCGCCTGGAGTCGGCGCCCTCGGTCCGTACGGTGAAGGTGGAGGGACCCAGGCAGTGGCTGGCCTTCCCGGCTGCGGATTCGGCGGCGCCGCTGGTGGCACGGATCGCGGCGGACTATCCGCTGGTCGATCTGTCGGTCCGGGAGCCGGACATCGAGGCCGTGATCGCGAGGATGTACGAGTCGGCCTCCGGCGCCGGGTTGTGATCGGCCTCGGGCTGTCGGTCGGCCTCCGGTGGGCGGGAGATAGGACGGGGCGTCGGCTTTCAATAGGCTTCACCGCATGACGAACGAACTTCCGGACATGCGTGCCTCCGACGCCGAACGCGAACGGATCGCCGAGACGCTGCGCGAGGCGGTGGCCGAAGGACGGCTGGAGATGGAGGAGTTCGAGCAGCGCCTCGATGCCGCCTACAAGGCGCGTACGCACGGGGAGTTGGTACCACTGGTGCGTGACCTTCCGGCTCCGGGCGCCGCTCCGGTGACGCTGAGTGGCGGTTCCTCGCCCGCGTCGACCGGTACGGGTACGGGCTGGGCGGACCGGATCGGCGGGCCCGCCACCTCGACGGGTGCCGTGGCGTTCTGGGGCGGGTTCGGCCGCAAGGGCAAGTGGACGGTGGCCAGGAAGTTCACCGCGTTCGCGATGTGGGGCGGCGGGGAGATCGACCTCCGGGACGCCCGGTTCGAGGACCGCGAGATCGTCGTCCGGTGCGTCACGATCATGGGTGGCATCCATGTGACGGTGCCGCCCCAGCTGAACGTCGAGGTCAGCGGTTTCGGCCTGATGGGCGGATTCGGTGACTCCGCGTCGGGCGAGGGCGATCCGGCCCCGGACGCGCCGAGGGTGCGGATCACCGGATTCGCGCTGATGGGCGGGGTCGGGGTCGAGCGCAAGCAGTCGAAGGCCGAGAAGCGACGGCTGCGGGAGCTGCGGGAGCGGGAGAGGGACCAGCAGGAGGAGCGGGAACAGCGGGAGCTGCGGGAACGGGAACGGGAACGGGCACGGGGAGAGCTGGGGAAGTCGGATTCCGGTACGGAGCCGGGCTCCAATACGGACCGTTAGGGCCCGGCCGACCCCCCCGGCCGTGACGGCGTCGCCCGCGCCGGACCGTCCGTGTGATCGGCCCCGGACCGTCCGTGTGATCGGCCCCGGACCGTCCGTGTGATCGGCCCCGGGCGCATGACGCGACGGAGCGCGGGAACTCGACGCGCTGCCCGGGAGTAGATCGGGCAGGGACAATGCGTACGGTCGCGGGGCGATGTGTACGCAGACGGGCGGAGCGGATACGAATGGCACGGAACGGAGCCGGGAAACCGGAGGAGCCGGGGAGACCGGACGGACCAGGGACGCCGGGCGGATCAGGGGCGCCGAGGAATCCCGACGGACCGGGGGAACCGGGGGCGTCGGGGAGACCGGACGCGTTCGGGAAACCGGCGAAGCCCCGGGAGTCCCCGCTCGCCTCCTTCGCGTTCACCGAGGCCGACGAGGAGAAGCGCCGTGGCGTGCGGCGGATGAAGATCACCGCCACCGGTCTCCTCCTGTTCGTCGCGGTCGTGTACACCCTTGCCACCTGGGCGAAGAACTCGGGCGTGGGTGGCTGGCCGGGCTATGTCGCGGCGGCGGCCGAGGCGGGCATGGTGGGCGCGCTGGCCGACTGGTTCGCCGTCACGGCGCTCTTCCGGCGCCCGCTCGGGCTGCCCATCCCGCACACAGCCATCATCCCCACCAAGAAGGACCAGCTGGGTGCTTCGCTCGGCTCGTTCGTGGGGGAGAACTTCCTCTCCGGGGACGTCGTCCGGGACAGGATTCACGCGCTCGGTATCGGGGCCAGGCTGGGCTCGTGGCTGGCGGAGCCGGCCCACGCGGACCGGGTCACCGCTGAGCTGGCGACCGCCCTGCGCGGTGCGCTCACCGTGCTGCGGGACGCGGACGTCCAGGCCGTGGTCGGGGAGGCGATCACCCGGCGGGCGGGCTCGGTGGAGGTCGGGCCCGGCGTGGGGAAGATGCTGGAGAAGGTCGTCGAGGACGGCGGTCACCGCAAGGTCGTGGACCTGGTGTGCGTACGTGCCCACGACTGGCTGGTGGAGCACGGCGACTCCGTGATGGACGCGGTGCAGGGCGGTGCCCCCGGCTGGACACCGCGCTTCGTAGACAAGCGGATCGGCGACCGCGTCTACAAGGAACTGCTGCGCTTCATTACGGAGATGCGCGACATGCCGGGCCATCCGGCGCGCGGTGCGATCGACACCTTCCTGCGGGACTTCGCGGCCGACCTCCAGACCGACTCGGACACCCGGGCCAGGGTGGAACGGCTGAAGTCGGAGATCCTGGGGCGCGGCGAGGTCCAGGACGTCATCGCGTCGGCCTGGTCGTCCGTGCGCGCGATGGTCATCGCGGCTGCCGAGGACGAGCAGAGCGAACTGCGACTGCGGGCACGCGCGTCGCTGATGTCGCTGGGTACGCGGCTGGCGAAGGACGAGCGGCTGCGGGCGAAGCTGGAGGGCTGGCTGGAGGACGCGGCGGTGTACGTCGTCACGACGTACCGCGCCGAGATCACCTCGCTGATCAGCGACACGGTCGCGGGCTGGGACGCCGAGCACACGTCGAAGAAGATCGAGGCGCACATCGGCCGCGATCTCCAGTTCATCCGGATCAACGGCACGGTGGTGGGCGCGCTGGCCGGGCTGGTGATCTACACGGTGTCGCGGGCGCTGGGCGGGTAACGGCCCCGGCTCCCCGGGGCCCGTACCGCTCGCCCGTGGGGTTCGTAGCGCTCGGCCACCGGCTCTTCCGTACCGCCCGGCCCCCGGGGTTCGCACTCCTCCCCGGGGGCGTACCACTCCCGTACCGCCCGGCCTCCGGGTTCCGCCCGGCCCGGGTTCCGCTCGGCCGCCGGACTCCGCCCGGTCTCCGGATTCCGTTCGGCTTCCGGACTCCGTGCGCTCCATGGACTCCGTTCGGCCCGGACTCCGTACGGTCACCGGCCCGGCTCGGCCGCCACGCGGTGACGCGGACGACTACCCCTGACCCCTGACCCCTGACCCCGGGCCCCGGCCCCGGCCCCCGGCCCGTGTTCAGGCGGCGCGGCGGGTGACCGCCCAGGACGCGGCTGCCACGCCGCCCGCCACCGCGAAGACGGCCGGCCAGGCGCCGACCTTCTTGGCCAGCGGGTGCGATCCGGCGAACGCGGCGACATAGGCGACGGTCAGCCCGACGGCCGCGCGGGGTCCGGCCTGTCGCT
The DNA here is from genome assembly GCF_029167625.1 of Streptomyces sp. AM 4-1-1. Taxonomy (NCBI): domain Bacteria; kingdom Bacillati; phylum Actinomycetota; class Actinomycetes; order Kitasatosporales; family Streptomycetaceae; genus Streptomyces; species Streptomyces sp. AM 4-1-1. The sequence goes on along the minus strand of NZ_CP119145.1, from coordinate 2,295,717 downwards.
GCCACTGGTACGCGGCCGCGGTGCCCGCCGCCGCGAGCGCGACCCCGCCCAACGGGCGCTTCCCGGTCCACCGGGCGACCCCGTAACCACCAACCAGTCCGGTCGCCGCCACCGCCGCCGCCGGAACGTTCGCCATCGTTGCCACTGCCGCCACCTTCTCGTCGTCCGGTCCCGCTGTCGGGCCCGTTGCCGAGTCCCGCTGTCGGGGCTCTGCGCCTTCGAGGCTAACGCGGCGCATCGGCCCCCCTTCCCCCGCCCACCCCAGTCGGACACCGAAGGGGTGCACAAGCGTTTACCCTGACGGTGAACACATGTGCACCCCCGTGTCCGCTGCCCTCCACCCGCCTGCACCCGCCTGCATCTGCTTCCGCACGATCGCAGGTCCCGGCCCCCGATCCAGCTCCGTCCTGCCCAGCCCCGGCCCTGCCCCCACCCGCCGTCCGCCCCCACCCGCCGTCCGCCCCCACCCGCTTCCGTTGCCGCACCTCCGCGTCCGCCGTCCGCCCAGCCGTCGAGCACCGTACGGAGAACCATGCCCGCAGACATACCAGGCCCGGCCGAACCCGCCCTCCCCGCCGATCCCGCCGCCGCCCCCGAGCCGGTCGTCCACCCGGCGCACCCCCGTTACGCGGTGGGCGTGCTCGCCTTCTGCGGGGTCGTCGTCGCCGTCATGCAGACGATCGTCGTCCCGCTGCTCCCGCACATCCCCGCCCTCACCGGCTCCACCCCGACCGCCGCCAGCTGGCTGGTCACCGTCACCCTCCTCACGGGCGCCGTCTTCACCCCCGTGCTCGGCCGGGTCGGTGACATGTACGGCAAGCGACGGGTGCTCGTCGCGTCCCTCGGCGTGCTGGTCGTGGGCTCGGTACTGTGCGCGGTCAGCTCCCACATCGGCGTACTGATCACCGGCCGCGCACTCCAGGGCGCGGCCATCGCCGTCGTACCGCTGGGCATCAGCATCCTGCGCGACGAACTCCCGCCCGAGCGCGTGCTGTCCGCCGTGGCCCTGATGAGTTCGACGCTCGGCATCGGCGCCGCTGTCGGCCTGCCGGTCGCCGCCCTGGTCGTGGAGCACTTCGACTGGCACACCATGTTCTGGGTGTCGGGCGTGATCGGTGTCCTCGACATCGTGCTGGTGCTGTGCTGCGTACCGGAATCGCCGCTGCGCTCGCGCGGCCGGTTCGACGCGATCGGCGCGCTCGGGCTCGCGGCGGCGCTGCTCTGTCTGCTGCTCCCGGTCACCCAGGGCGGTGACTGGGGCTGGACCTCGCCCCGTACCGTCGGCCTGCTCGTCGCCGCCCTCGTCGTGGCGCTGCTCTGGGGCGTGTACGAACTCCGCGTCACGTCACCCATGGTCGATCTGCGCATCTCGGCCCGCCCCGCCGTCCTGCTGACGAACATCGCCGCGTTGCTGATCGGGTTCGCCTTCTACGCGAACTCCCTGGTCACCGCGCAGATGGTGCAGGAGCCGAAGGCGACGGGTTACGGGCTCGGCGCCTCCCTCGTCGTCAGCGGGCTGTGCCTGCTGCCGGGCGGGGTGGCCATGGTGGCGCTCTCGCCGGTCTCGGCGCGGATCTCCGCCTCGTACGGCCCGAAGGTCTCCCTGGCCCTGGCCGCGGGGATCATCGCGGCCGGATACGTGGTGCGTTACTTCACCAGCCACAGCCTGTGGCTGATCATCGCGGGCGCGACGGTCGTCGCGGCGGGCACGGCCATCGCGTACTCCGCGCTGCCCGCGCTGGTGATGCGGGGCGTGCCCGTCAGCGAGACCGGTGCGGCCAACGGACTCAACACGCTGATGAGGTCCGTCGGTCAGGCGTTCTGCAGCGCCACGGTGGCGGCGGTGCTCGCCAACATCACGTTCCGGATCGGCGGCCGGACGGCGCCGACGCTCCACGCCTACCAGCTGGTGTTCCTGATCGCGTCGGGCGCGGCGCTGCTGGCGCTCGCGGTGACGTCGTTCCTGCCGGGCAGGCGGGCGCCGGGTCCGGAGCAGGCGGGTGCCCGGGTACGGTCGGAGGCGACCACCCGATGAGACCGAAGCCCAGGGAGAGCGCATGACCGGCCGAGCCCCCGCCTCCGCGCCTTCCGCTTCCGCCCCGCCTTCCGCTTCCGCCCCGCCCTCCACGGCCGGGCCCTCCGCTTCCGCCTCACCCTCCGCCTCCGCGCCCACCCCGTCCCCGGCTGCCGTCGATCCGGGCACCGGCCGGTACGCGATTCTGCGGGCCGCGCGCCGGGCGTTCACGCAGCGCCCGTACGCGGAGGTGACGATCCGGGCCATCGCCGCCGACGCGGGGGTGAGCCCGTCCCTGGTGGTGAAGCACTTCGGCCGCAAGGAAGAACTCTTCAACACCGTCGCGGACTTCGGCCCCGCCGCCGAAGAACTCTTCGACGCACCGCTCGGCGGCCTCGGCCGGCACATGGTGCTGACGCTGGTGCGCCGCCGCCGGGAGGAGCACTCGGACCCGCTGCTGCGCGTGGTGTTCTCGCTCGGCAACCGCGACGAGCGCTCCCTCCTGCGTGACCGCTTCCACGCTCAGGTCACCGACCGGCTGGCCGCCCGCCTCCGGGGCGACGAGCGGGCTCTGCGGGCCGAACTGATCGCGGGCCACCTGCTGGGTCTCGGCGCCACCCTCAGTCTGCACCGCGAGGGCGCGGGCGCCCTGGTCACGTCGGAACACCTCGCGGACCTGTACGCGCCGTCGATCCAGGCCCTGGTCACGGGCGGTACGGCCACCGCCCCCGTACCGACCGCTGACTGACTCGGACCACGGAACCCGTCCCGCGCGCAGGACGGCGGAGAACAGCGGACGACGCGCAGGACGGTGGAGAAGAGCGGCCGACATCCGTCAACCGGCGGTGCGCACCGGCACGTTGAACGAAAGCCCGAACCCGGAAAGCCCGCGAACGGAGAATCACCGGCCCATGGCACAGCCGCCCCGCCCACACGTCACACCGACCACCACGTCCGTGTCCACCACATCCCTGTCCACCACGGACGGAGTGCGCCTGTCATGCGTGGATTACGGGGGTGATGGCCCCCCGGTCCTGCTGCTCCACGGCCTGGCGGGCCACGCCGGCGAATGGGCGTCGCTGGCAGGCATGTTGACTTCCCACCACCGGGTCCTTGCCTACGACGCCCGAGGCCATGGCGCCGCCACCCGCTGCCCCGTAGATCTCTCGCGCGCCGCACACGTCCGGGACGCGAAGACAGTGATGGACCAACTGGTCGGTGAGGAGACCCCGTTGACACTCGTCGGGCAGTCCCTGGGCGGCCTCACCGCGCTGCTGACCGCAGCGGCGCACCCCGACCGGGTGGAGGCGTTGGTGCTCGTGGAGGCGGGGCCGGACGGACCCGCCCCGGAGCTGCCCGAGCGGATCGGGTCCTGGATGGACTCCTGGCCGGTGCCGTTCGCCTCCTTCGAGGCCGCGTCCGCGTTCTTCGGCGGGGGCGAGGTGGGGAACGCCTGGGCCGCGGGTCTCGCCCGTACGCCCGACGGCCTGCACCCACGCGTCGATCGTGACGTGATGGTGGCGACGGTCGCGGAGAACGCCCGCCGTGGCTTCTGGGACGAGTGGGACCGGGTGTGCTGCCCGGTGCTCGTGGTGCGGGGCGCGTCCGGCTCGATGCGCGCGGAGGAGGCGGAGCAGATGCGTGTGCGCCATCCGGACACGGACGTACGGATCGTTCCTGACGCCTCCCACGACGTGCACCTGGACCAGCCGGCGGCCCTGTACACGGCGTTGAGGGCGTTCCTGGGACAGCCACCGGCCCGCTGAGCTGAAGTATGGTCCAGTCCAGTCCGGCCGAACACCATCGGACAGGACCCAAGGTCAGCGCACGAGGGGAACTCATGTCCGTCATCCGTACCGGCTTCCGTGGCGCCGCTGTCGCCGCGGTCCTCGCGGCTGCCCTGGTGTCCTGCACCAGCGCCACCACGACGAACGGTCCGGGCGGTGACGTCCCGGACATACCGCCCGCCTCGGCGGCGGCGAAGGAGACCGCGGCGAAGGCCACGACCGACCCGGAGAACGGTACGGACCCCGCGGGCCGGAGCTCGGACCAGGACTCCCCGGATCAGAACTCCGCCTCCACTGTCGAACCCGGCCCCGAGGCGGTGCGTGACGCCTTCGCCGGCCTCCAGGCCACCCTGGGGGAGACCTGCACTCCGGGCGCGGGGGACTGCGACTACTTCCTGGGGCGCGTCAACGGCGAACTTCGCGGACTCGACGAGGCCATGAGGGCGGACTCGAAGGGCCCGGCCCACTTCAAGGAACCGCTGGCCTGGATGGGCGCGATGCGGAAGTCGCTGGGCAACGACTGGTCGGTGGACAACCTGGAGAAGCACAGGTCCGAACTGATCGGCACCCGCGACCGCATCAACACCTGGATGCAGGGCCACCCGGACGACTACCGCTGACGTACGCCGCCGAGCCTTTTCGCGTCATCCCGACCGGGCGGCGGCGGAAGTCCCTTCCTCCGCCACCGCCCGGCGATGACCAAGTCCCCGGCGCCACCGCCGGATCGCGAGGTCGCAGAGCCGCGGATCGCCGGCCGCGGATCACGGAGTCACCGCAGATCGCCGAGCCTTCGCGGACCACCAAGCCCCCACACACCACCAAGCCGCCACCGATCGCCGCCACCGATCACCGATCACTGGTTGCACCCCAGGTCACCTGGGGTGCGACCCAGGTCACTCGGGGTGCAACCCAGCTCACTCGCAGCCGACGCCGTCCCCGTCACGGTCGAGGTGCCGCCCGTACCCGGGGTCCCCGGCGTGAACCGGCGCGGCCCCGGCGGCCCGAGCGGCGGCGCAGTTCTTGTAGTACGCGCTGCCACCGCCCCCACCACTGCCACTGCCACCGCTCCCGCTTCCGCCCCCACTCGACGACCCGCCGTTGCCGTGGTACGGCTCGCAGCCGACGCCGTCCCCGTCACGGTCGAGGTGGGCCGCGAACCCGGGCTGCCCGCGATGGATCGGCGCGGCCCCGGCGGCCCGTACGGCATCGCAGTTCTTGTAGTACACCGAGTCCTTCGTCTCGGTCCGCTTCGGCTTAGGCTTGGCGGCCGGTGCCTTGCTCACCTCGGGCGTCGGAGAGGGTGTGGGGGTGGGTGCGGTCACCGTGATGCTTACGACGGCGGTACCGGTCAGCGCGGGCTTCCCCTTCACCGTGACCCGGTACGTGAACTCGTCCGAACCGGAGTACCCGGCCGTCGGCGTGTACGCGAACACCGCCCCGTCGACGACGGTGGCCGTGCCGTGCGCGGGCGGGGTCTCGACGGCGGCCGTGAGATCAGGCACGCCGTACCAGGTGAGCAGCGAACCCGAGGTGTCGTTCTCCAGCCGCACCGTGTCGTTCTGCAACGCGGAGACCGCGACCTTCTCGACCGCGTCGGTGCTCACGGTGTCGTCCACGAGGGCCAGTTGACGCGCGACCAGGGCAGTGGGCGAGGCGGATGCGGTACCGGCGGACGCCGCCGCCACGGCCTTGGCGTCCTTGCCGCTGTCGTCGTCGCCGCCCTCGCACCCGGCGACGGTCAGGGCCAGAGCGAGGACTCCGGCCGATATCCCGACCGGACCGCGTACCGCTCTCGAAAACCCGGAAACTCGCGAAGTCATGGTGCCCCCCAAGGCATTTCTGTGTGACCGAAGGAGGTGATGTTCGCAGGAGCGGAAGCGCCAGGAGGGGCATACGAGGGAAGGAAGCGAAACTGTGATGAAACTGTGTGCGCCACGTGGGGAATCGGTTACGCCCCACGCCTCCACGCCGTCCCACGCCTCCACGCCGCCCAACGTCCGCCCCCGCTCTCCTCCACGCACCCGCTCACCGGTCAACGGCCCAGGACGAGCCGCCCGGTGCGCAGGCTGGTGTGGTTGGCGAAGAGGGCGTCCAGCGGGAACGCCCGGTCGAGCTCCCCGGTCCACCGGGTATCGGGCAGATCGTGATGGTCGTCGGCCCGGACCATCCGGGCCCGGCCGCACTGCGTGAGGAGCCAGCGGGCCTGCGTCTGAGCGGGCGGCGGATTGGTGTACATGCCGGCCGCGAGCCGCCACAGGTGTACCCCGGTGGCACCTTCGGGCGCGGTGACCCCGATGATCGCGACATCACCGAGCCCCCGCGAGTCGCTGGACCGGGTGGTGTACGCGACGGTGAGGCCGTCCAGCGGAAAGAGCGTGATGCGGCTGCGGCCGGTGACGCGTTGGGTGGCCCCCACGACGAGTCCGTTCTCCACGAGTGACGAGTCCGTACGAGTCCCGCGAACCGCCCCTCGGTGTCCCGGCCGGTGGCCGGCCGCCACCGCGCACGCTCCACACGCGCGACGGAGGCGACCCCGCCCGACCCCGCCGGGGAAGGCGATGCGGCGTTCAGCGGCAGGGGCCGTCGCCGCAACAGGTCGGCGGATTGCACTCGGCGGCCGTTCCCCACAGCTCGTGGTCGACGGCGAAGCCGGCCTCCTCGATGGCCTCCACGGTCCGCCGGATCGCGCCCCCGTCACGCAGCTGCTGTCCCTTGTAAGGGTGGTGGTGAATGAACCGCCCCGCGTTCCGTCGGCACCAGTCGGCGTACTCCCGCGAGTGCAGGATGAACGCGTGCCAGCCGGGGTCGACCGTCTTGGACGGCGACAACGGAACGTCTCCGCGCCGCGCTGTCATGGCGAGGAAGGCGAGTGCCTGGTCCATGACCCGCTCGGCGAGCGGACGCTCCATCCGGTCCTCGTGCTCAAGGAAACTGACGAGACGATCGAACAACTCGCCATCGACGAGACTGCGGCCGACGGCATGCCGCTGAACGCCGTACTCACGACGCGTGTGCTCCTGCGGAAGGACGTGTTGACGAGGTGTGTGCTGCTGTGGGGCGACGAGTGGGGCCATGCGAATCTCCTCGGACAAGTGCCAAGTTCCCGACACGCGGGCTGAATCCCATGTGTCGTCTGCCTCCGGACGACGACGGCCGGGCCACGTCGGCCGGTGGGCCACCGGACGCGATAGCGGGGCTCCCCTCGGGAGCCGCTTGTCCGTGACCGTGCATGTGACGCTAGGAGATCCCACGGCCGACTCGCCAGTCATGTGCAGAATTGTGCGTGCACAAGAGGTCACCTCATGAAGTGGCTTCAAACTGCCCTTGAACAAGTGCCAACGTCGAGTGATTCTGTTGCACAAGCATGCACGGACGTGCACGAGCCTCGATTGGGGATGAACGTGACATTACGTTTCGTCGGGATCGATCCCAACACCGCTGACAAAGAAAGCCCCACAGTGTGGGTCGACGAGAAGAATGGTGAGCTCGTCTTCCAGGGATGGAAGCCGGATTCCGCGCTTGAAGCGGAGTGCGCTGCCACAGAGGTCCCTGGACACGCCACGGGGATTCCCGAAAACGAGGCAGTGATCCGGATTCCCGCCAGGATGGTCGGCTTGGTGAGGGAGGCGTGCGATGCGGTCGAGCGTGCCAACGTTCGATGATCTGATTCACGGGTGCGTGCGGTCCGCGGTGCACTTGGAGATGCGTGACGCCTACGCGGTCGACTACGAGGACGGCCCGTTCGCCGCATGGAAGAAGGGTTTCCGTCATGACCCGGCGGACCGCGCCTCGTGGTGGCGCCCGTGGCTGGACCTGATGTCGGAGACGGTCGTCCGTGGCGTCGTCGTCCGTCGCGCCCGCATCGTCTCCGAGCCGGTGAGTGAGTACATCCGGTACGAACACTCGGGTACGTTCACCAACGTGGCTGCCGGGGAAGTGGTTCGGTGGCTCCCTCGCAGGCATGCGTCCGACATCGCCCTGCCGGGCAATGACTTCTGGCTCTTCGATGACCAGTGGGTGCACTGGAACCACTTCGCGGGTGACGGTTCATCGACGGGCGCGGAGATCACCGACGAGCCGGCAGCAGCTGGGTTGTGCTTCTCCGCGTTCGAGGCAGTATGGGAGCGTGCCACGCCGCACGAAGAGTACGAGATCAGCTAGCAGAAAGCACCGACCAGGCCAGCTCATGCCCAAGTCGCCTTCGTCATCCGCTCAAGCTGCCCGCGAAACTGTCGCGACGCGACTGCGGGATATGCGAAAGGGAGCCGGGCTCACGGTGGCTGAGCTGGCCGGCCGGTGTGGCTGGCATCACGCCAAGACGTCGCGCATTGAAAACGCCCGCACCGCTCCGTCCGCCAAGGACATACGCCTGTGGTGCCGGGCGTGCGGAGCCGAGCGGGACGCCGACGACGTGATCGCGCAGTCGCTCAACGCGGAATCGTTGTACAACGAGTGGCGTCACCAGGTGCGGAACGGGTTGAAGCAGCTCCAGGACCGTTCGGCTCAGTTCTTCCGGGAGACACAGCTCTTCCGCGTCTACTCGGCGACATTGGTGCCCGGCCTGTTGCAGACGGAGGGCTACGCGACGGGTCTGCTGAGCACGATTGCGCACTTTCGCGGGATTCCCGATGACGGCGCGGACGCGGCGGCTGCCCGGATCGCTCGGGCACGCGTGATTCACGAACATGGACATCGGTTCGTTCTTGTCATCGAGGAAGCCGCTCTGTACTACCGTTTTGGTGACGCTGACGCCATGGCGGCTCAGTTGGGTCACCTCTTGACCGCAGGGGCTCTGCCTGCGGTTTCTCTGGGAGTCATCCCACGGACTACGACAGATCGGAAGCAATGGCCGACGGAGACGTTCCACATCTACGATGACTCACTCGTGTCCGTGGAACTCCTGTCGGCGCAGGTGAAGGTGACTCAACCGAGTCAGGTGGCGCTGTACTTGCGGGCGTTCGGCGAACTTCGCGGCATGGCCGTCTACGGGGCCGAGGCCAGGTCCCTCATCGTGCGGGCCATCGATGCGTTGGGCCGGGACGGGGCGCGGGAAACGACCGGCCTGTTAGCCCCTGTGAACGATCAAGACTGAGCTCAGGAGACATCCATGGCGGCGCACGTGCCCCCGTTCAACGAACTCATGGAGGCCGCCCGGCACTCCGCCATGCATCTGGAGATGCGCGATGTGTACGGAGTCCACGACGAGGCCGATGACTTCGCTCGGTGGAAGGAGACGAACCGCCGCGACGCTGACCCCCAATCCCCTTACTGGAGCCCCTGGGTGGACCCATTATCCGCGCGGTCGGCAGGGGCGTCTCGGTGCGCCGGGCCCGGGTCGTATCGGAACCGGTGACGGATTACATCCGGTACGAGCACGCTGGTACTTCCGTCAACGTTCACGCGGGTGAGCAGGTGCGCTGGCTGCCACGACGGTTGACGTCCGACCTCCTGCTGCCTGGGAACGACCTATGGATCTTCGACGGGGAGACAGTGCTGTTCAACCACTTTTCGGGAGAGGGAAACTGGCAGGAGCCAGGCATGGAGCTGTGCACCGAGCCCACCGTGGCGAAGCAATGCGGAGCGGCATTCGAAACCGTATGGCAGCGCGCCGTCCCGCACGACCAGTACGAACTACGCTGACCCGTCCCGCCTGACGTTCCGGGCCCCTGAGCGCGTAACCCGCTGACGCGGGGAGGCGGGGCGCGGCCTCGGCCCCGGCCTCAGCTCTGCCCCCGTGCCTCGCCCCAGGGCCCCTTCGTTGAGCCGCGCATGAACGCTCCTCTCCGAATGCGCGCCCGCGCCCGCGCCACCCGTGCCCTCCGCGCCCGCGCCTCCCGTGCCCTCCGCGCCCGCGCCTCCCGTGCCCTCCGCGCCCGCGCCTCCCGTGCCCTCCGCGCCCGCGCCTCCCGTGCCCGCGCCTCCCGCGCCCACCGTCCCCGCGACTCCCGTTCCCTCCGCGGCCTCGCCCGGGTGGCGCTCTTCACAGCGGCCCTGCTGTCACCTCTGCTCGCGCCCCCGTTCTCGCCGCCGCTTCCGCAGACCGTCGGCGCGGCTGCCGCGGCCGGTGTGACCGGTATGGTTCCCGCAGGCCGCGCCGGCCGCGCCGACGGCGATCTCCTCCTGACGGTCTCCGGTTCCGAGAACACCTGGGTCCGTGGCGTGGTCCTCAAGTGCCCTTACACCGAAGGCCATCACCCGCACGGGCCGGCGGCCTGCGCGGCCGTCGCCGTGGTGCACGGCGATCTGGACGCCCTGCCCGACGACCCGCACGCGTGCACCATGGAGTACGACCCCGTCACAGCCACCGCGAAGGGCCGCTTCGAAGGCCGTCCCGTCGAGTGGACCCGTACCTTCCCCAACGCCTGTGCCCTCGACGCGGCGACCGGTCCCGTCTTCCGATTCTGAACCGAGGGTGCGCCCGATCCCCCTGATTCTCCGCCGCCACACACGCCTCGCGCGACCACCTCGACAGGCCGGACGGAGGCTGCCGCGTCCCCCAAATGGCAACGGCACCCGAAGACTTGTTCGCGTGGCGGCGGGGAAAATTCCTGCGGTACGGTGACGGGAACATCACACTCCGTGTGCGTACGCGTATCGCGCGCATGGGGCGGCCCCCGGCGGTGCGGTAACACCAGACCGAGGGCCTTCATCACCAGTGGGAACCCAAGAAAGGCCACCGGGAATGCTTCGGCATGTTATCGCGCCGTCCGGGCGCTTCACCAAGGCATCGCACGATGTCGTACGCCATCCACGGCTGAGCAGCGACGCGAAGATCCTCCTGCTGTACGTGCAAGGGCTCCCCGACAACGCGGTTGGCAAGTCCCTCGGCGAACTCGCGCGAAGGCTCGGGATCAAGGGCCGTGCGTACCAGAAGGCCAAGCAGCAACTGGTGGAGCACGGTTACGTACACGAGTGGCGCAGCCAGGGCGACCGGGGACGCTGGGTCACCGAACAACTCCTGGCGAATCTCCCCCTGTCGGACGAGGCGGCCTCCGGGCTGCGGGAAGGATCGGGGGAGAGGCCGGTCGAGGGGGCGGGCGAGGGGACGGGCGAGGGATCGGGCGAGAGGTCGGGTGTGGATTCGTCACCGGGTGTCCGGTTTCCGGCGGTCGGTGCATCGACCGGTCGGACGGTCGGTGGCTATGAACCAGTAGAAGAACACTGTGAGAAGAGCACTCCCCACCCACCCCCCGAAGCCCACACCCGCGACGAGCCGGACCCCGCCCTCACGCTCACCATCACCCCCGCACCCATCACCCCGGACACCGAACCCGAGCCCGAGCCCGTACACGTACCTGAATCCGGCACCGGGCCCGGGGCCCGCCCCGAACCCGAGGGCGCGATCGAACCGGCTCCCGCCCACGACCACGAACTCGCAGAGGCCGAGGGGCTGCTGCTGTCGTTGCGCCACTCCCATCGCCAACTTCACCTGGGGGTGATCGAGGCCCGCGCCCTGGCGGCGGAAGCCGTCACCTGGCTGCGGCACGGTGTCTCGCCGTCCGAGCTGCGGCGGGTTCTGACGTCCGAACTGCCCGACGACGGAGTGCGGTCGGCGGTCGGGTTCCTGCGCCACCGCCTCCTGCACAAACTCCCCGAGCCTCCCACGCCCACCCTGTCGCCCGAACCGCCCCCCGGGGCACCGCAGTTCCCTCCCGTGCCCGAACTGGTCACCTGCGACGGGCCGGGCGAGGAACACGTCTTCCGCCCGCTGACGGAGGAGACGGAATGCGCCGCCTGCCGCCAGGCCATCGCGTACGAGAACTGGAGGCGCGGCGCCCGCCCCGCCGAGCCGCCGACCGAGTACACCCCCTGGCGGGAGCGCTTCGCGCGGGTCTACGAGGCGGCCGGCCTGCCCGCCATCGAAGGCTGACCCGTGGCCCCTCGACCGCCAAGGACCGGCACTCCAAGGCTCACCGCCACCGCCCAAAGCCAACAGCCAACGGCCCAAGGCCAATCGCCAACAGCCCCAAGGCCAACCGCCCACCGCCAACCGCCAAGGGCCTTGGCAGGCCGTGTCCTATAGTCCGATCCATGGCGAATGTGACTGCCGACATCACCAAGGACCTGGCGCCGAACGGCACTCTGCGGGCCTCGATCAACCTGGGCAATCCGGTGCTGGCCCAGGGGACTCCGGCGGCCCCCACCGGCATCACGGTCGACATCGCCCGGGAGATCGGTGCGCGGCTGGACGTGCCCGTGGAGTTCCTGTGCTTCGACGCGGCGCGGAAGTCGTTCGAGGCGATGACGACCGGGCGGGCCGACATCTGCTTCCTGGCCGTCGAGCCCGCGCGCGAGGCGGAGGTCGCCTTCACCGCGCCGTACGTCGTGATCGAGGGCGTGTTCGCCGTGCCCCGGGACTCGGCGCTCACCACGGTCGCCGATGTCGACAGCGCAGGCGTACGCATCGGAGTGAAGCGCGGTTCCGCGTACGACCTCTACCTCACCCGCACCTTGCTGCACGCGAGCGTCGTGCGCGGGGACGAGGGGGTCGACGAGTTCCGCGCCCAGGGCCTGGAGGTCGCGGCCGGGATCAGGCAGCCGCTGGCCGAGTACGTCGTCGCGCACCACGAAGTACGCCTGATCGAGGGCCGGTTCATGCAGATCCAACAGGCGCTGGGGACGACCACGACCCGGCGGCCGGAGACCGTACGGTTCCTCCGGGACCTGGTCGAGGAGTTGAAGGCGGACGGGTTCGTCGCCGATTCCCTTCGCCGTGCGGACCAGTCCGACACCCTGGTCGCCCCGCCCGCCCCGTCGGCCGAGGCCGATTCTCTCAACTCCGTGACCAGGTGATCACCGCCGCGAGCACGGCACCGGTCACCGGGGCCGGTAGGCGGTGGCCAGCACGGAGACAGTGACCCGATCGGGCAGGAGGCAGGCATCCTCCAGGTCTGCGCGGTTCGCGTGGCGCGCGCTCGGCGTCATCCCCACCAGGTCAAGTGCCTCGGGTCCGGTCAGGGACGTGACGTACTCGACCTGCTCGGTGGCGGCGGCCACGAAGCAGGGGTCCAGCGCCTGGTGCAGACGCTCTTCCTTGAACGGGTCGATCGTGACCATTGCGGGCACCCGGCCGCGCAGCTCGTCCAGGTGCCGCCCGGTAGGACGTACGACGACCAGCCGGCCGGTCGGGCGCAGCACTCGGTGGAACTCTGACGGGTTGCGCGGAGCGAACACGTCCAGCACGACATCGGCCACCCCGTCGGCCAGCGGGAAGGGACGGAAGACGTCCCAGGTCGCCGCAGCGGCTCGCGCATGCGCTCGGGCTGCCGAGCGCAGCGCGCGTACCGAGGTGTCCAGCCCCAGACCACGGGCGGCGGGCAGTCGGTCGAGTACCCCGGCCAAGTAGTAGCCCGTACCGCACCCGACGTCGACGACCGTGCCCCGCTGCCGCCCCCGCTCGGACGCGGCGCCGGCGGCCAGGCGGGCCACTGCCTGTCGGACGGGCCCGTACCTGCCGGTGGACAGGAACCGATCGCGGGCGCGGGCCATGGCCGCGTCGTCGCCGCTGGTGGCGCGGCTGCCCGTCAAGAGACTGACGTACCCGTGACGGGCGATGTCGAAGGTGTGACCCGAGGGGCAGCGCAGCGTGCCGCCGTCGGGGTGGAGGCGGGCGCGGCACGGCGGGCAGCGCAACAGGTCGAGGAACGGTTCGAGGGCGGGGAGAGGCGACACAGGCACAAGGCACTCCTGGCAACGGTGAAGGAAAGGACCGTGCCTGCACGCGCGTTCGGCAGTCGCCGCCCCAGGAGGGAGCGGGCCCGGCGTCCGGCCACCTGGGCTGGGTACGGGTAGCGCCGAGGACGTGGTTCACGCGGCAGGCACACCGAGGAGGGCGATGCCGTCCGGCAACGCCCTCAATGCCTTCCGATCACAGGAAGCAGCAGTGCGGGGTACTCATGAATGCCACACCGCGATTCTACGAGCTTCGGCGGAAGCCTCTCGTACTCTCCGTACCGCCGAAGTCGATGACCGTGCTCAGCCGCCTCTCCCACCTCTCGCGCTCCTTCCGCTCCTCCCGGTCCTTATGGCCCGTCCGCTGCCATCCATCACCTGGTTAACGGAGTGCGCGGGGAGTACGGCCGCAGGCAGGATGACCATATGAGCGAGCCTGTGTCGCCCGTAGAGGCCCTGATCGTGGTGGACGTGCAGTCGGCCGCCGTCTCCGGAGCCAGGGCGGTACCGGACGCCGCCCGGATCATCGACCGTACAGCGGACCTGATCGACCGGGCCCGCGCGGCCGGGGCACTCGTCGTCCACCTCCAGAACGACGGACCGGCCGGAGCGGACGACGAACCGCACACCCCGGGCTGGGCGCTCCACCACCCCGCCCGGACCGGCCCGTCGGAGACGGTGATCCGCAAGCCCGAGGACGACGGCTTCGAGAGGACTCCGCTGGGGGACGTGCTGACCGACGCGGGCGTACGGGCGGTCGCCGTCTGCGGAGTGATGTCGGAGATGTGTGTACGGGCGACAGCGCGCCGGGCCCTGGACCTGGACTACCGGGTCGTCCTGCCGCACGACGCCCACGCCACGCACGACATCCCGGCGGCCGAGGGAATCAGCGACGCCGTCCCGGCCGCGATGGCTTCGCGGGTCGCGGAATGGTCCCTGGGCAGCGAGGCCGAGATCGTCGCCCACGCGTCGGACGTCATGTTCACGCCCCGCCCCTGCTCCCGCGACGCTCCTGAACCTGGGCTCCGGTGAGTTCGGCATTTCCTCGTATATGCACTGGGGTCACTTCGCGTTCACCGGCGTCGACGCATGTCAAAGATGCGAATGAGCCGTCCTCGAAAGACATGGTCCTCTCACCGGAATGGACTGCTAACGTCGTGCGCGAAAGTCGAGGAACCTTTCGGCGCGACACGTTGTTCCATCCGTCGTTTTCTTTGCGTGCACGAGAACGGAGAGTGAACGGAATGAATTCCAGGACGCACAAGCTCACCACGGTGGCGGCGGGCCTGCTCGCACTGGGCATCGCGACCGCCCCGACGGCAATCGCCGCCCCCGCCCCGACGGCGACCGCCGCCCCCAGCGCGGCGGCCGCCTCGCTGCCGAGCTACGAGACCTGGCAGTCCGACGTACGCAAGGTCATGGACCCATCCGTCCCCTACCTCACGCAACGGGTGAAACAGGGCGGTTCGAAGCTCGCCATCGTGCTGGACATCGACAACACCTCGCTGGAGACGGAGTACCACCCGGGCGCTCCGAACAAGCCGGTTCTGGAATTCGCGAAGGCCGCCGCAGCCAACGGGGTCTCCGTGCTGATCGCGACCGCCCGAAAGGAGAGCGGCAAGTCCGGTGCGCTGTCCGACCTGAAGAAGGCCGGCTACCCGACGATCACCGCGATATGCCTGAAGAAGAACGAAAGCCACTCGGTCGACGTGAAGATCCGCTGCCGCAAGGAATTCGTCGCGAGCGGCTACACCCTGATAGCGAACGTCGGAAACCGCCCGGGTGACCTTGAGTACGTGAATTACGAGCGCGGGTTCAAACTCCCGGACTACGACGAACAACTCTCCTGACTCCGCCTGACTCCGCCGCCCCGGGGCCTTGCCCACGCGGGGTCCTGTCCCAGGCGCGCCCGCCGTGGGTAAGGCCCGCCCGGGGGCTCGCCATGCCGGGGTCGCGATGCCCCACCCGGCGGCCCGTCCGACCTCGGCATCTCCCTCGGACGGGCCTTCCCCTCCGCGGCCCGACCCTCAACGTTTGACGGGCGCGCGTCGGCAAGTCCGGACGGCGCACGCTCACGCACCCGTTCGCCAGTCCGGCGGCCAACTCGCGCGCTCGGGAATGACCCCGCCCGGCACGTGCAGACTCGTCCGGGCCCTCTCGTAGAAGGTCTGCCGCGCAGTTCGGTAGGCGCGGTACGCCTGTTCCCAGGCGGACGCGTCTCCCGGCAGGTGCCCCAGCGCGAGCCACTCCAGGTGCCACACGGCGTCGTTCAGTTCGCGGACAGCGTCGGCGGTGGCCGGATCGGCCAGCAGGCGCAGCGGTTCGGTCGTGGCGGCGCGCCGCAGTTCCGCCAGCGCCGCTCGCTCCGGGGGTGGGGGTGCGCCCGTAGGCTCCGCGGGCATGGTCTCGGCGGTCAACCCCCGTTGGGCGGCGAGCCGTTGGTACGCAAGGACGCACTCCTTGACGGCCTGGCCGTAGTCGCCGTACGCCTGAAGGAGCAACCCGTCCCACCGCGCCCCCTGCTCCCTTCGCCAGCGCGTGCGTTCGTTCAGCATTCCCACCACGTACGACAGGACGGCGCCGAGGGTGACGCCGACCAAGGCCCATAGCTGATTGCCCACAGATCCCCCTGGTGTTGCTTCCGTGCCCTTCGTCCTCTGCGATCTTCGCCCACCACCAGGCTGCGATGAAGCGGTGTCGCTCAACCGTCGACGGCGAGTCCGGCGGGCGACCAGGAACCAGGAAACCGCGCACGCCGGAGCAAGAGGCGCCCCGACCCAGGTGGTTGGGACAGTGGGACCGGCACACCGCGAGCGGCGGTACGCGACACTGTGGCCAAGGCGGTGAACAAAAGCGGTGGACAGAGATCACGTGAGCCGCAGACTGGCCACATGACCGCAACGGAACCCAAGGCCGACCTCCACTTCTATCTCCAGTCCGCTCGTGACGCCCTGCTGTGGAAACTCGAAGGACTCCCGGAGTACGACGTCCGCCGCCCGCTGACACCGACCGGCACCAACCTCCTCGGCCTGGTGAAGCACGTGGCCGGCGTGGAGGTGGGATACCTCGGTGACACCTTCGGACGGCCGTCGGGCGAATCCCTGCCCTGGCTCGAAGAAGGTGCCGACCCCAACGACGACTTGTGGGCCACCGCCGACGAAACGCGGGAGCAGATCGTCGAGTTCTACCGCCGGGCATGGGCGCACGCGGACGCGACGCTCGACGCGCTGCCGCTGGACACGGTCGGCAGAGTGCCGTGGTGGCCGGGCGAGAAAAACGAGGTGACGCTGCATCACGCGGTCGTGCGCGTGATCAGCGACACACAGCGGCACGCCGGGCACGCCGACATCCTCCGGGAACTCATGGACGGCGCCGTGGGCATGAACAAGAGCAACGACAACATCCCGCCGGGCGACGCGGGGTGGTGGGAGAACCACCGGAATCGCCTGGAACGCGTGGCGCGGGAAGCGGCCGACCAGGACACGTGACGTCGGCCCCTCTCCGAACGTCAGACGGCCTCCGCCGGGCCTTCCCCGACCGCCGACACGAACCGCGCCCAGGCGGAGCGGCCGAACGCCAGCCTGGGCCCGTCACTGTCCTTGCTGTCCCGCACAGCCGCGAGGTGCGGAAGGTACGCGACCTCCACGCACTCGGTGGTGTTGCCGCCGCTGTGGGACGACTTGAACCACATGGGGGCCTGGCCGGACTCGGCAACCGGAATCATCACATCTCCTCGCGAACACGTTCGATCATGGCCGAGGAAGCGGCCATGTCCAACGCTTGTGCGCGTAGGTAGTCGAACGCAAGCCGGTACCGGCCGAGTTCTTCCTCCTACGGCGGTGTTGCAGCCCCGAGTCTGCGAAAGACCGGGTATCGCGGACCTGCTGCACCGAATCGCCGCCCGGAGCGGCGATTCGGACGGCCTGTTGGATCAGGCACAGACACACTTCGCGATGGCGTGACCCTCAGGGACGCCATGCCGCAGCGGTCAACCGGCGTCCGGCACCACGGCGGCGAGGAGGAACGCGACATCCTCGTGTCGACCGGCGTCGTGAAGGGCTTCCGTGATGTTCAGGACGACCGGTTGCCCTGCCGCAAGCCGGTCACGAAGCCCGCCCAGGCGCTGGGACGTACCGTGATGTGGGGGCCCTGGGGCCATTTGGAGTCACGTATGCCGACAGTGGCGTCGAGGTCGGCGACTTCCACGCATTCGCCGCCGGTGCCATTGCTGTGGCTGCTCTTTCGCCACCGGGGCGCGTTGAGGGACGGGGTCATCGAGAGTGTTCCTCCATGGTGTCTCGGATCATCATGACCGATCGAGCGGGGCTGAGAGCGAGCGCCCTGAGGTGGTCGAACGCCTTCGTGTACAGGCTCACATCGGCGGCGTCCTCCAGATAGACGGAGTCGGTCAACCCCTCTCGATAGACGACATCCGGATCTTCCTGTTCCGGAAAGCCGAGGATGGTGAAGGGACCTGTGGCCGGATACGCCCCGGCGTCGTACGGCAGGACCTGCACGGTCACATTCCTCGACTTGGCCATCTGAAGGATACGTTCGAGCTGGTCGCACATGACAGAGCGGTCACCGACGACATGGCGGAGGGCACTCTCGTGGACGACCGCCCAGAGATCGGGCGGAGTGTCGGCGGTGAGCAGTTCCTGCCTGCGCATCCGGACGTCCACCAACCGTTGGATCTCCTCCGGCGGCTGGTCGGCGGAGACGCGACTCAACTCAGCTGCGTACGAGGGCGTCTGAAGTAGCCCGGGTACGAACTCCCCTTGATACGTCCGGAGGTCGGTGGCTGCTTGCTCCAGGCCCACGTAGACCGAGAACCATGAGGGGACGGCATCTCCGTGGGCGTGCCACCACCCTTTGGTCTTCGAGTCCTTGGCGAGTGATCTCAGCAGGTCCCGTAGCTCGTCGGACGTGCGGTAGAAGCGGCAGAGCGCATCCACGTCCGAGGGCTGCACGCGCCCCTGGCCGGTCTCCAACCGGTTGACCTTGGAACCGCTCCAGTCCAGCTCCTGCCCTACCTGGTTGCAGGTGAGGCCGGCTTCGTCGCGGAGCTTCTTGAGTTCGATCGCCAGTCGTCGGCGGCGCGCGGTCGGTGAACCTGCCATATCAACTCCTTCTACGTAACGGAGATCCCATCCCATCGGAAGTGGCGGCGCGCGGCCAATCACTCCAAGGAGCGAATCTCGCCGTGCATATTGCACGAAGGGATCGGATGTTGGCATTGTGTCACTCACGAAGACCGAGAGTCACCGCCGTCCCACTCCTGGTGAGCGGCGGGGCTCCGATGCGGTGAAAGGCGTGTGCTCGTGGTGAACGGAACCGACGGCTGCATGACGCGGAAGGCTTGGGAACTGCCCTTTCCGGCGAAGGCTGAGGAGGTCGCGGCGCTGAGACGCATCGTGCGGCAGCACCTGAAGCGTTGGGGGCTGCCGGACGTGGCCGACGCCGCCGAACTCTGCGTGAGCGAACTGGTCACGAACGTCATCCGGCACGTCGGCGCGGGTACGCCGAGCGTGCTCCGAGCCGAAATGAACGGCACGCACGTCCGGATCGGACTTCGTGACCCCGACACCCGTGCGCTGCCGACGATGGTCACCGCCGGATCGGACGACGAGGCGGGGCGCGGCTTGACCTTGATCGATGGCATGGCCGACCGGTGGGGCGTCATTCTCGGCACGGATTCCAAGCTCGTCTGGTGCGACCTGCCCACGCAACTCTCCACACCCGGTGGCCATGTCACCGACCCGCGAGTCACCAAGAGCGACGCCTGTCTGACGCTGTACGCGGGTGGTGTGGCACGAGGAGACGGCGTCGCTCCCGGACGAACCCATGTCGCGCATCAGGAGGAGGCGGCGATCGACCTGATCGCCGACCTCCTTCACTGGCTCCGCGCGCACGGCTTCGACCCGGACGAGGCGCTGGATCGTGCGCAGACGCACTTCGAGGCGGAGTTGATCGAAACCGGATGATCTCTCGGTCAGAGGAGCAGCGATTCGCTGAAGAAGCCGATGGACGGGTCCTCCGGGGTGCCGATGAGGAGCGCCCGGTCCAGAAGCCCGTTGTTCTGCTCGCAACTTGTCTCGGGTAGCAGAACACACGCGTGGCACGCGGCGAGGTTGACACTCCCCGCGCCGCTCGCCTCGGACTCGACGCAGAGCGGGTCCGCCGAACACCACTGGGCCCGGTCCAGGGCGGAGTGCAGTGTTCCCACCAGACGGTCCGGTTCTCCCTGAGCCACCAAGCCTCCGAGGCTGCCCGCGGAGTCGCTGGTCGCTGTGTACACCAGCAGACCCGCCATGACTTCGTTCGCGTACAGACGCTCCCTCAGCGAAGCCGTCGGGTATCCGCCGTCGAGACTCCACTCGTTGATGAGCACGTGGGCGAGGGTGTGCAGCAGCACCATCCGGGGGGTCGCCGGAGAATCGATGACAGCTGCGGAATCGTCGGCTCGCTCGCGCAGTTGGCGCCGATGGCTGTTTCCGATCCGTTCCGCGCGCGCGGCGACGGCCGCACTTCGCTCCCAGGCGTCGAGCCGCGTCTCGTCGAGTCGCAGGAAGACACCCTCGCCCTGGACCTCCATGGCGGGCAGCCAGTCGAGGGCCTCCAGGGACAGTGCCGCTTCGTGCACATCGGTGCGGGCGTCAGGAGTGTCGACACGCGAGAACGCCTTGAGAGCCCGGACCTCACGCAGGCGCTTGACCAACATCGGGCCGGTCACGCCGTACGCGGCAAGAGCGGACGCCGAGGAGCGAGGGGGTTCGCAGACGAAGTTCTCCACGCGGTCGGTGGCGCTCTCCGGGTTGCCTTCGGTCAGCCGCCTGTACTCCTGTTTGCGCAGTGCGACGAAGACGCCGTCGTGTCCTCGCTCCTCGTCCACCTCCAGGTCTTCGTGCTTCTCCGCTTCCAGAAGCGCGATGACCTCGTCGGCGGAGAACTCGTATTTCTCCCCCTTGGCGATGGCCCTGAGGTAGCCCTCGATGCCCGCGCGATCCATGTCGCGGAGACTCTCCCAGTGGTCGGCGAGGCGTGCTGCGAGGCCACCGCTCCATGGCGGAATCGACAACGCGCTCTTCACTATGGGCTGCCACGCCACGGACGAACCGCGTTGGAGGGTACGGGCCGTTTCGGTGCACGGTTCGGGCTGGGCGTCCTTCAGCCAGGGGCGCTTGCCCGAGCAGGAGACGTGGAGCTTGGCCAGTGCGTTCCTGCGGAACGCCCCCTCCATCGAGACTTCCGGAATCCCACAGGTGCACGAGATCAGAATCGAGCGGAGCGACGCGGTCTTGCCACTGGTGCGCAGCCGCATCTCTCCTTCGCACAGACCCGTCTCACCCTTCTGACGGTTGTCCCGATGCGCCCACCGCCAGTACGGAAAATCGTCGATGTGTCCCTTCGGGCACGCCATGACGAAGCGGGAAGGGACGAGTTCCTCCGCACAGTCACCGCATTCGTTCCTGCCGACCGGCGGGTTGAAGCCGCGCACGTGCTGCAGGACGTCGCAGCTCGGACACGAGTGCCAGAGGGGGAAACGCCTGACCCTCACGCCGTCCTTGCTCGTGTCGCCGGACGCGGGGGGAAGCTTGAAGTGCCTTACTCCCAGCACGCGGGCCAATCGGTGTTCAAGGAGGGTCGGGGCCTCGCCGATGTTCCACGAGTCGGTACCCGACACCATGAACGACTCGTTGTCGACGGCGATCATCGAGCCGACACCGTACGTCGTGATCATCTGTGAACGGCGTACCGAGCCACGGCGCGGAAAGCTGCGCTCCGGGATGCCACCGCGCCGGCGCCGAGCGGGGGGAGGGGTCATCGGGATGCCTCCATGAAGAGAGCGGATTCGGCGTCCACGTCACGCAGACTCCACAGGGTGGGCCAGGCTCGGTCGTTCGCCTCGTCGTCGAAGGCGCACAGCAACGACGCTGCCCTCTTTCCGCGTGCGGGTTCGTACGTCAGTCCGCCGTGGACCTGTGCCTCCTCCGCCCACCAGTCGATGAACTCGTGGAAGGACCGGATGGTCGCGGCGTGTTCCGCCGGGTCGACCGCCTCGGCGCGGTCGGCGAGCGCCTTCCCGACCAGAGTTTCGAGTTCGTCGCGATATTCGTCGATTCGACCCGCGCCGTCGTCGGGGCGTGCGGCGGGGATGAGGATGCGGGCCAGTGCGACCACGACGGCATGCAGACCGCGTTCCCGCGAGCGGGCGGAGAACGGCGTCACACTGGTCGACTCCACCTCCCGGTAGAGAGCGGAGTGGAAGTGCTGGAAGCCCTCGTAGTGCGAACGGTCCCGGGTGCGCGCCGAGTTGAGCATGACGGCCACCAACCCCGGGTGGCGTCGTCCGACGCGGCTGGTCGCCTGGATGTACTCAGCGGTGGTCTGAGGTTGTCCCATCACCGCCATCAGCCCCAGTCGGTCCACGTCGACCCCGACGGAGATCATGTTGGTGGCCAACAGGACGTCCACGGTCTCGTCGTGCGGAAGCCGTCGCTCGATCTGCTTGAGACGTGTCGGCACCTCGCTGGAATTGGCCCGGCTGGTCAGCTCGGTCAGCTCCCGCACCTTACGCGGATCGACACCGTCCCGAGCGGCGAGGTACTCCAGGTAGGCGTCGACATCGTCGTGCACCTGGAGTTCGGCGGCGGCCAGCAGTCGGAGGCTGTTGAAGTAGCCGACGAGCGTCCAATAGGCGTCACGCACCTCCTCGGTGGTGTCGGTGCGCATCGCTCGGTGGAGCAGGGCCGCGTAGGTACGGATCAACAGCGTCGACTGGCTCGTGCTGGGAGTGAGCAGCCCCACGTACAGGCGGCTCGCCTTTCGTTCCCGAGGTGTCTCCACGGCGAACCATGAGTCACGTGCGTCCAACCCCGCCGGCGGGAACTGGGAGACATCTCGGTTGAACAGGGCTTTGCCCTGCTGAGAGGCGCGACGGATCGTCGCCGTCGAGGCGATCACCTTCGGTTTGTCGGCGAGCAGGTCCACCGCGGTCTCGTAGAGGCCGGTGAGGGTGCCGAGCGGCCCCGAGATGAGGTGCAGCTCGTCCTGAACGATCAGTTCGGGGGGCGGGGTGCCGTCCGCGCGGTCCCGGTTGAAGAGGGCCGCCGTCCGTCCGCGCCACGGCATGGCGGCGAATTTGTCGACCGTGGCGATCACGAGCGTCGGTCGGGCGTCGTAGACCGCCTCGTCGACCAGGTGGACCGGCAGCCCGTCGTGGAACTCGCACTCGATGTCGGGACAGCAGACGTGCATCCGCCTGGCCTGCTGGTCGACCTCGTACTGATAGGCGTCCAAGCGGGTGCCGCACCAGGGACAGGCGTGGAGCTGGACCGGGTTCTTCTCCTGGAGCTGCTTGCCCTTGCGCAGTTCCGCCAGACTGTCCTCGGCCACCATGAGTGTGTTGGGGGTGGCGGACTGGCCGACCCACATGCCGATGGAGATCGGCTCCTGGCCCAGGAGAGTGTTCCCTTCCTGGACCCGGATGCGTTCCATCGCGCAGATCAGAGCAGCCGCACGTTCGAACTGTTGAAGTGTGAGCAGTCGCAGCGTGTAGCGCATCAGGACCGTGACACCGGCGCCGCGTTCCTTCAGTCGCATACGGCGGAGGAAGGTGGTGAAGGCGATCAGTCCGAGGTACGCCTCCGTCTTACCGCCACCGGTGGGGAACCAGAGCAGGTCGGCGATTCCACGGTCCTCGTGCTCAGGAGTCACGATGCCGTCGAGACACAGCAGCATGAAGGCCACCTGGAACGGGCGCCATCGGCCCGTCGTGATGTCGGGCTCCCCGGAACGGCCCGCTCTCATCCACTCCCCCCGGGCACGTTGCTGGGCCATTGCCTTGTTGGCCAGCCGGAAGGCCGTCATCGCGTCCGGTTCCGCACCCAGCATGCGAACACCGCTGCGCATACGGGCCAGAGCGACGCGACACTGCTGGATCTGCTCCCGCGCCGGGGATTCGTAGGTGGTACCCACGAACGCTTTCGCCTCGATCTCCTTGCGGTCGATCCACGCGGCGTATCCGTCCATCAACCCGCCGAGTGCCCCGAGCACCTCGGTGTCGGGCAGCGTGGCCAGACCGTGCATCGTGAGCGCGGAATCGTCGATCTCCGGGTTGGAGTCGGTCAGCAGTACGTCATGGGTCGGCAGGAATTCGGTACGGACCTCGCTGATCGCTGCCCGCTCGACGTTCGGGGCGCCCACGGGCGGCGGCGTCCAGTCCCAGGCGGCCGCGCAACCGTGACCCATCGCGAACGTCGGCGCGTGCCGGTGGAACATTCTGCTCGCGGCCTGCTCAGGATCGATGGTGCCCCGGGTGGCCGGACGTTCGACGAACGCGGGCCTGTTCGATAGGGCGGTCACGACAAGGCGGGGTTGGAAGAGACTGAAGGCGTCCTGGAGCGCGCGCTCCTCGACACGTCTGTCGTTGATCAGAGTCACCGTGACGGTGACGGTGCCCGCCGGGCCCGAGGGTCGGCGGACCAAGGCCCGGACGACCACGCCCTCCGCGAGTGGCTCGGGACGGTGCGTGCCGGGCTCGGTCACGTCGATCGTGACGGGCCGGAGCACCAGTTCACGGCGGCGCCAGTGCTCCGACTGCTCGGAGGTGCTGCGGGCCTCCGCCCGTCTCGCGGCGACAGGGCGCCCCTCCGGGTCGACGGGCTCGTAGACGGCTGCCTCGGCTGTCACCACGACCGCCGACGAGACGGCGGGATCGACGGCGAAGGTGAGCCCCATCGACGACGGGCGTCGGTCGTTGGCCAGGGACACGCCCAGGTCGGGCGCGCTGTCCTCGATGTCCTTCCTGCCTCGCAGTACGGGCGTGTCGTCAGGGCCGTCGTTCTCCGCCGCCTCCGCCGAGAGCTCGGCCTCGGCCGCACCGTCCGCCGGGCGAGGGAACAACACTCCTATCGGATACGTCGTGATCGGCGGGTCCTGCGTCAGGGTCTCGTCGGGAGACCCAGGACCGAGCAGATCCGTGCGGAGCTGTTCGACCAACTCCGCACGTACCGCGTAATGCGCCGCGTGCGCGCTCGCACCGTTCTCCATCAGTCACGGCCCTCCTGGGCGTCTTTCCTGACTCGCCGGTACCGACCGAGTCCTGACATACGTGGCACCATCCACATCCCGTGATCGCCCAGCCCCGCTCGTGCGCCGGAAGCCGTGCTACCGGCGACGCTCTCCAGACAGTCCACCTGGAAGCCGTGGATCTCCACCGGCCAGCTGATCTCCCAGGTCCTGTTGACCTTCAGGGACGAGTAGAGGTCTCTGCGGAAGTGCTCCGACACGACGCCGACAGGACGGTCCCGGTGGAGGACGGTGTACGGGGGGCTCTGGTCCGACGCGACGGGCATCTCGTGCTGAGGACGCAGAACCAACGCGTCGCCCGGAAGTACCTCGGACCCCAGGTAGTCCTGAACCGCTCGGGGGTCCTCCGCCCAGCCGTCCGTGCCCGGCGGGTGGTCGCGACAGACATCCCGGTCGGAAGCCGCGATGCCGTCACGGATGTAGGGCCTCCAACCTCCGAGGTACCAACGGCCGGTGGCTCTGTCCCGGCGGACGAGAGCCGTGTCGGGCGCCGCGATACGGAGGAGGTCGTCCCGGGGCCGGGTCATCGCGACGTAGAGGGCCCGTGCCTCCGACGCCGGGTCGACGTGGTTGTGCTGCTTGCGCAGCTCCACCATCGGCGCGGGCTCGACGACGATGACCCGGTCGAATTCGAGTCCCTTGGCCCGGTGAACCGTCGACACCACCAGCCCTGCGGACTCAACAGCGGCCAAGTCGTCCGGAAAGCGGCTCTCGACGACGAGCCGACGCACGGCCGAGACGTCCAGGAGTCCCCGGGGCGCGCGTGCCGCACTCCGCAACGAACGCCAGATCCTCCCGGGATCACCGACAGGCGACACCGGACTCTCGGAGAGCAGTGACTGGAATCGCTCCTCGGTCAACGTTGCGGAGCCGGTGCTCCGTAGAACGGAGGCCACCCAGGCGGGCACTGGGCGGTCCTGAAGCGCTCGCTGCGTCCGGTGGGGCACGCCAAGAGCGGACAGCCGGTCCGAGAGCACCAGCGCTTGACGGTTGTCCCGGCAAAGAATGGCGCATGTGCCGGGAAAGTCCTGGAGGGAACCGAGCGTGAACGGGGAATCCAACGTACCGAGGTCGGGGCATGAGTGGAGGAGGTCGGTCAGCTTGCGGTAGTGGTCCTCACCGGCGGCGTCCGAATCCGCGCTCTCGGACGGGAGGCGTTGGAGCGAACCACCGAGTGACAACGCGGTGCGAGCCTCCTCCGTGCGCGCCCGGAAGTTGCCCGACAGGTGCAGTTCGACCAGGTCGTCCACGTACGACGCCCGCAGCCAGTCGAAGAAGTAGTTGGTCTCCGCGGCGCGGGCGTCGTCGTCCGACACCTGGAAGCCGAAGATCGCCTGTGCGCCGTCCCCCACCACGGTGAAGCCACAGCTGTCCTGGAAGTGGTCGAGCAGGGTTTCCACCATGTCCCTGCGATCGCCGACGAGATCCTGTACCTCGTCGATCACGACGTGGGCCGGTGCACCGGCCTCACCGGCTTCCACGGCTCCGCGCAGGATCGCGTCGGTGGCCGCCCTGATCCGTTCGTCGAAGCGGAGGCCGTCCCACTCGTGATCCGGCTGCTCGCTCCGCAGCAGGGCGTAGGCCCATGAGTCGAAGGTCTGGACCCTGACCCGGATCGCGTCGCGGGCGTGCGACGCGATCCGCTCGCGCAACTCACGTACGGCCGCCCGGGAGAAGCTGAGCACCAGGATCTCGTGTGCTTCGAGCGCCTCGTTCTCATAGCTCATCAGGGCGTCGAGACGTCGGACGAGAGTATGTGTCTTACCCGCGCCCGCACCGGCGGTGACCAACAGCCGGGTGTCCCAGGGCTGGTCGACCACAGCCTGCTGCTCGTCGGTGAGCGGCGGACTGTCGAGGTACACGTCGCTCACTTGGCCCTCCACAGGTGCTCGAACTGGGTGAAGGCCAGCGCCTTGCCGTAGTTCGTGATGTTGTCGCGCACATTGAGGATGAGACAGGTCTCCTCACCCCCGTTGCCCGGCCCGCGCAGGCCACGCCCGATCATCTGCTGGTACACGTTCGGGCTGTAGGTCGGCCGTGCCACGACGACGGCTCGGGTGGCCGGCGCGTCGAAGCCCTGTGTGAGTACGCCGTAGTTGGTGAGGACGCGGGTGCGCTTACGACGGAAGGCGTCGATGCTCTGCCTGCGCTCTCCGGTCGGCGTCGCCGAGTCCACCGACGCGGCGGAGATGCCCCGGTCCTTCAACTTGGCGGCGAGGAACTTCGCGTGCCCCACGGATGTGGCGAAGACCAGGACCGGCCAGTCGGCCGGCATCTTGCCGATCTCCTCGATGATGCGGCTGTTGCGGTCGTGGTCGTCGGCGAGGCGTTGCTCGGCGGCCTTCGACAGCAGGCTCATCTGATCGGCCCGCAACTTCTCGTCGTTGGTCAATTCGATCGTGCCACCGAGGAGTTCGCGATGGGTGACCTTTGCCAGCATCCCGAGCTCCTGAAGCTCGCCATAGGCGTTGCCCGAGGGGAAGACGCCGTCGTCAAGTCGCCAGGTGCCGAAACGCTGGACGAGCCGCCTGGTCTCCTCGTCATTGGTGTTACGGAACGGTGTGGCGGTCAGGCCGAGCAGATGCCGACGGGTTTCCCGAGCGGTCAGGCCGAGCTGCGCCAGGATCTCGGTGTACTGCGGTGCGATGGCCACATGGGCCTCGTCGACGATGACCAGGGACGCCTGACGCAGCCAACCGTACGCGTCGGTACTCAGACAGTTGCGGAGTTTGGCGTCCGTCGCGACCACCAGATGTGGACGGTCCGCGACCGGGCCGGCCTCGTTCGAACTCCACAGCCTGCTGATCACCAGGGGACTCTCGGCGCCCACCTTCGACCAGACGAAGCTCCAGCTCTGGACGGCCTGCTCGCAGAGTTCCTCGGTCTGACCGATCCAGAGCACGGGACCGTCCAACTGCCCCATCTGCTTGATCCACCGAATGACCGCTTCCGAGGCGACGCGTGTCTTTCCTGCTCCGGTCGGCAGCGACAGCATGGCGCGCTGTGGCGCGACCCGATCCAGCATCGCGAAGACGTTGGTGGCGAGTCGCTCCTGGTAGTCATGCAGGCGAGGAAACTCGGTGGGTCCGGAAACTTCGAGGCGTGGCGCCAAGGGAGGGGTTCTCGTCCCCGCGAAGGAGTCGGGAAAACCGAACTCGGAGACGAACTTCAGCGCGGTCGACGAGCCGGTGAAGGACGAAGGGGCATGGTTCGGATAAGCGGCGAGGACGTCTTTGACGTGCATCTGAAGGACGCTGTCACCATGAGCGTTGTAAGCCATGCGCGCGATACGTCGCGCGGACGGCTCCGCCCCGTCGAGCTCGGTGCGTTCGCTCTCCAACAGGCCCGGGGGCAGCCCGGCCCGCAACGCTTCGGAGCCGATCAGCAGCTCCAGCTTCTCCTCGACACTTGTCGCCTCCCGGACCTCGCGCAGGGATTCCTGCAGCTGTTGGTCCGCCTCCTGCCGCTCCTGAGCTTCGAGTACGGCTCGGCACCCGGCCTCTCCGAGCCGCCAACGAAGTTCCCGATCCGCTGCCTTCAGCGCGTCGAGCCGGGATTTCGGTTCGAGGACGAGCACCGTGTTGCCCTGGAGCGCACTGGCCAGAGGTGTCGCCCGCGTGCCCTGCGGCGTACGTGTCACCTCCTCCAGCTCGGAGCAGCGCAGCAGGCTGTAGTCGGTGACGGCGTTCCCGAGCCGTTGCCGCAGTGTGGGGAACTCCTCCCGGAGCGGGATCGGCTCCCCCTCTCCGACATGACGGGTCTCCCTGCTGATGACATCGGAGTAGCGGAGCATGCCCCACGTGTCGATCAGCAGCTCGGCATCCGCCGGCCGACCCGCGAGCAGTGCCGGTAGCTGCTCCGCCCGCAGCGCTCGGTACTCCTCGTCCGTGGCGGCGACGGCGATCTCGCCGTCCTCGCGTGTGGTCCACTCCGAGCCGACGCGGCAACGGGTCAGGGAGTCCTCCGGAAACGCCACACCGAGACGGGTGAGCATGACGTACGTGCGACCGACGAAGGCATCGTCCTCGCTGCGCCCGAGCTCCGCGAGGAGCTGTTCCCACTGGCCTGACGGAACCTCGTCCACGACTATCGGCAGATGCAGTTTGCGTGCCTTCTCGGCGCTGATGTCCGCGACCGGGAGCACGTCGTCGTACGCCCGGAGCTGGGGGCCCACCGCGTCGGCGAGCCGGACGACACCCTGAGAGGTCGGCACCCTGCCGTGATGACGCAGCATCCAGCGCAGGGGGGACTCGACCGGTGCCCGGGTCGCCGCCTGCACTCCGATCTGCCGGGTCCACGAGTCGATGACGCTCTCGTCCGGCAGGGCCTTCACGAAAGCGGCCCGTCCCTCCTCGGAGAGGTGCGTGAGGAGATGGAGCGGCCCACCCGTGGCAGCCCCCTCCACCTTGAGTCGTGCGATGGAGGGCCTGCTCGCGCTGCTGCTCAGGGCTCTGCAATAGCTCTTGTGGACGGCTTCCCGGTAGTCCTCGAACCACGGCGCGTCCGCCGGCTGATGGCCGGCCGTCGGACGATCACGCAGGCCGAACTCACGGAACAGCGCCGTGTCGTCCGAGTGGAACCTCATGTCGACGGCGACGGCTTCGTCCCTCGAACCGTCCGCCGGCACAACGGGGCCCGGAAGGAGACAGTCGCTCATTCGGTGAAAGTGTCCGTCCATCGTGCGGACGAAGAGAGTGGTGAGCGGAGCGGGGATGCGGGAGCGTACCTCCATGCTGACGTGACTCCCACCCGCGCTGTGGAACAGCTCCCAGAAACGGGTCCAGTCCCTGGGCCCGTAGTTGTCGAAGCCCTGATCCAGCACACCCACGAATCGACCACGGGCGTCCGCTTCCCTGATACCGATCTCGTTCAGGGCGCTGGTGAGTGCCATGTCTTCCGACAACTGGGGGGCGACGTAGACCAGGTCGTCCTTGAGCCCGTCCTGGACCGTCCGGCGGAAGACCTTGCCGGAGACAGGCGCGACCATGCCGTGTTCCTCGGTGAGTACGATCTGTGCTGCACGAGCTTCCTCGGCGAAGGGAGAGTCCGTCTGGATCATCTCGGCGAGAATGCCGATCGCGACGGCCGACGCCTCGGCGCTTCCGTCGGAGACGAGGGCCTCCAACCACTCCCGAGCGGTGGCTCGTCGTTGCCGTGTCTCGTCGATGACGTGTTCGATCTTGCCCGAACGGATTTCGGTGGCCTCCACCGACGGGTGGAGCCAGTCGGAGGGGCGCCCTGGGTAGGCGTTCCACTTCTCCAACCACCGCAGTTTCAGCTTTCCGTTTCTTCCATGGTCAGGGTGCAGCCGCAGGTCGCGGGGGACGCGCAGGACGCCGTCCTGATCCGGCAGCGAAGGGCGTCGTGCGGTCAACTCCCAGATTTGCTCGGTCAGATACCTGTCAGCCCAGTTCAGGGTCTCCGACTCCCTCGGCCGGCCGGGAAGTAGTGGAAGATACGCACCAGGGTCTTCGGCGGGAGCGAGGTGGGGCAACGAGTCGACGACGAGTCGGGCCGCGACCTGGATGATCTCCTGGTTGAAGGGACTGGCGTCGAGCAGGTTCTGCCGGTCCTCGTTCGTCTTCCACGCGCCGTTGAGCGCGCCGCTGAGCGTCATGGGGTATTTGGTGGGGAAGAAGGACCAGAACTCCCCTCGGCCCCTCGGGACGGTCAGCACGGTATCGCCCGTGTACTCGGGCACCGCCCAGGCGACGTCGATGGTTCCGCGATCGTGCATCTCGCCGGCGCTGAGACGGGCCTTCTCGGTGGGGCGATGGGCGTGGGTGAACACCTTCCACCGAGTTTTCACGGCCGGTTTACGGGTCCGGTTCTCGTTGATGGTGTGCCGGTATCCGTCGTGCTCGACGGTGATCTGTCGGCTGATCGGGGGCATGGAACGACGGTCTTCCAGGACCACGGTGCCGACATGGTGGGAGAAGAGCTGGAACCGGGCGGGGAACTCCTTTCGGTGTTCATCCTTCTGCCCGCTGCCGTGCATGTCGTGAGCGAGCTGCTCGGCGGCCCCGTTGAGCAGGGGCAGCCTCACCACTGTGCTGGCCCAGTCGAGCAACATGTCGAGTACGGGGTCCGCGACGCGTTCCTTGGTGGCGTCCAAGGGACGGGCCATCCTGAGGACGGGGGCTTCGAATTCCTCGCCGAGCCCGGATGCCTTCTTGATTTCTTCGTGCGACCATGACCGGTCGAAACCGAACGAACCGGATGTGCTGAAGAACTGAGGGGTGTCCGTGACGGCCAGAACCGATTTGACCCCCACCCCGAATCGGCCGATCTGCCCGCCACGCTTCCTTGAAACGCTCATCCGGAGGATGGTCTCCGCACCTTCCGGAGTTACAGGTGTTCCTTCGTTCGCGCAGTAGAGGTGGTCGTTCGTGAGAACGACATGCACCTTCCCACCGGGCGCGTCGGCGATCTCGTCGGCCGCGTTCTGGACGAGTTCGAACAGCTGGCGGTCCCCGTAACCACCTTGAGTGATCCGCCGCTCGCCGTTGGCATGTTCCAGGACCAGTCCCGGGTCGACGCGGTAGGTCTCCAATACGCGCGTCGACTGCTCGATGATCTTCCGGATGACAGGAAGGTCGGCCGAACTTCCCGTCGCCTTCGGGTGGTTCACAAGGGTTCCGTTTCTGGGCCAGAAATCGCGTGCGAGGGTGCCGGGGCCGGCCGACAGGAAGACAACGACCGACCCCGTGAGGTGAACGATAGAAGACGGATGGTGACCGGAGTCGAGCCGGTCAGTCGAGTTCGATGACGATGACGATGCTCCAAGTGGTGCCCCGAGCCCTACGACGGTTCATGGCGTCACGGTTCGGCGGACGGGAGTCCGCCACGCGAGAGCGGCGAGGAGCGCGACGCGGTCCGCGACCGCGAGGGCCGGGCGCCTCGCCCGGTGAGCGGGGCGGAGCGTCGTCCGACGTCATGGGGGACTTCGATGCCCGTTCCTCGGCATCCCGCCTGAGGCGGAGGTACTCGACCTGGGTGCGCGTCATGCCCACGGCCTCCAGGAACTCGGACCTGAGATGCGGGTCCTCGTTGGAGTCGTACTGGGCGACGATGTCGGGCATGAGTTGTCCCCTTGTTCCTCGTGTGGTGCGATGTTCGCGAACTGGGCAGATGCGGGTCGATCGAAAAATGGCGCACGTTCAGGGAAATCGAATACACACGAGGTGGGGGAGTGAATTCTACTCGGACGGGAGAAAGGTTTCTTCGGATGGTGCGGGGCCGCTGGTGAGAATTCAACTCCGTCTCATCGGGAAAATCAAGCCCGTTGGATCGCCCCTCTTTCGGTGTTACTTCGCGGGAGACTCGATTCAGCTCTCGGGCGCAGCAAACAAGGCAACCCTTTTCGTCCACGTTTCCCGTGCGGGCAAGTTGGGCTGCCGAGGACGCTACCCCAGCCGTCAGGGAGTGGCAATAAATCTTGAGGGAAAGATTCGGTGATGAAATGGAATAACCGCTTCCGGTTTTCGCGAGCAGGGTCGGACGATTCCGGCCGATAGGGCATAAGGGGCCGTTCGCGCAAAGGTTGCGTTTCGCGAATTAAGGACATGTGGGGCATTCGATTGATTTGCGGAAGTGGGACCTTCCGGTGGGGCGGATCGAGAAGTCAAACAAGATTGTCGCTGGCCACAAGTGTCAAATGATGGGTGTATCGTAGGTCCGCATACGGGCTGTACGGCACCTCGAAGGAGTGGGACGTTGGACGTCGGTGAGGAGTTCGGCCCCTGGCTGGCACGTCAGTTGAAGCGGGCGGACATGAACCAGGCGGTTCTCGCCCAACGGATCGGACTGACGCGAGCCGCGGTCTCCGCCTGGATCACGGGTCGTGCGACCCCCCGCGAGGAGACGATCAAAAAGATCGCGGAGGCATTGGGGACAGACCTGGGGACGATCCACACCCGCACGGTGGACACCCTGGCCGGGCCGCCCGTCACCTGGTGCCACCGCCCCGGCCATGCCGACGGCGGTCGCGACTTCGGTAACGCCGCGGCCTTCGCCTTCGAGGCCGATGTCGAGGTGCTGGCCCGTGAAGCCACGCAGAACAGCCTCGACGAGCGTCTCCCGGGCACTCGGCCGGTCCGTGTCCGCTACACACTGCACGAACTCACAGGAGAAGCGCTCGTCCGTTTCCGGGAGGCGATCCACTGGGACGAGCTCCTCCCCCATTACCAGGCCGCAGCCGCGCACGATCAGAAGGTCGGGAGGGTCATCGCCGCCGGTCTGCGAGACATGTACGAGCGCGACCGGCTGGTTCTGCTGCGGGTCGACGACTACAACGCGTCCGGTCTGACCGGCGACGACTACGAGACCGGGCGGTTCGCGGCCGTCGTCCGGCGCCAGCTCGACAGTCACAAGTCCGGGAAGGGGGCCGGCGGCTCGTACGGCCTCGGAAAGGCGACCCTCTGGGCGACCAGCCGGCTCGGCCTGGTGCTCATGAACTCCACCTTGTCGGAGCCGCACGAGGGACGTACCGAGCGACGGCTCATCGGGCGTCTCGATCTGCCATGGCGTGAGGTCGACGGCGAACCATGGGCCGGCCCCGCCTGGTTCGGCCGGCCGGACTCCGGCTCGGGCAACGTGGATGTCGCACGCTCGTGGTGGGCCGACGAGGAGATCGTGGAGCGGCTGCACCTCACGAGGGAGAGCGCCGAACCAGGCACCTCTTTCCTGATCGTCGGCGCCCACGACGTGGCGAGCCTCGCCGACGCCGTCCCGACGGTCGAAGGGGACGGAAGTGAGGACGACGAGAGCGTGTATTACATGCACAAGCGTCTCGTTCAAGCCCTCGGGCGGAACTTCTGGGCGGCGATGACCACGGGGGGAGATCGGCAACCGTTGCTCGAAGCATCCGTGAGGACGTTGCGCAACGGTGTCGAGATCATCGAGGAGGAGCGGGTCGATCCGTACGCCACCCAGCCGTCGCGTACCCGTGCGCTCCAGGCGTTCCTGGACGGCACGACAGTGGAGCGTCTGGCCGGACCCGGTGAAGTGGCCATGGCCACCGTGACACTCGATGTGCCGGGCACCGGAGGCCGGAGCGGCGGCGAGCACCGGGCGGTCGTCCTGGTGACAGAGGCCGAGGACGCCGACGGGAAGCCGAACACCTTGGTGAAGATGCGGGGCAACCGCATGACCGTCAAGATCGGTGGCGTCCCGAACCTGTCTCTGGGGACGAACCCGTTCCAGGCGGTACTGCTCGCCGGCCACGCCGCGGGCGACGACGCCCCGTTCGCCGACGAGGCGGAGGCGTTCCTGCGGACCGCCGAGCCCCCCGAGCACAACAAATGGGGGCAGACGGAAGAGCTACGGATGACGTACTCGCCGTCCGCGTACCGTCGTATCGCGGCCCTGACGCGTGACACGAACAAGGCGGTCCGGGGGCTGGTCAGCGTTCCCAGGAAGCCACGTGACGGCACCGACCGACTTCGTGAGCGTCTCGCCGTGGGCGCCAAGAAGGGGGCTCGACGCAAAGGCACTGCCGGACTGCCGACATTGGACGACCTGGACGCACGGATCGGTGACGACGGTGCGTGGTGTGTCACGGCCGAGGTGAAGGTGCCCGCCGGAGGCGACTCCTGGCGTCCGGCCCCGGTGGCCAAGCTGGACGTGCGCTCCGGCCCCCGGCCCGTCCTGGCGTGGTCGGAACTCGTCGCCGTCCACAACTGCGAATTCGTCGACGGTGTCCTGCACTTCACGCCCGGCGCGCGGAACGCCATTTTCCGAGGGGTCACCGACGTGTCAACCCATCCGGTTCGGACCACACTCACCGGGCTTGTCGTCGAACTTCGTACGGGCAAGGGGGACAAGGCGTGAGGGCCTATCCGTACAAGCGTCTGGCCGGAGCCGTGTCGCTGCGTGTGACAGCCGTGCGCCTGAAGGGCCCCGGCGACAACCGGGAGCAACTCGACATCAAGTCCTTCTCGGTCGTCGAGCGAGTTGTCGCCTTGGGCCAGGCCGAGCGTGACGACTGGGAGAGCGCGCGCCTGACACTGTCGGCCACGGTACCGATCAAGGCGACCGAGTTCGGCGACGTCTGGTCCGATGTGTCGGTTGTCGCGGTGCTGACGGAGAAGGCCACCAACGCGCGCGTCAGCGTCCGGCTCGAACAGCGAACGCCCGGCGGGCGCGATTGGAGCGGCAACCTGGAGCTGTGGCGTGCCGATCACCTCGACCGTGCGACGCTGACCGTCCACGTGGTCGCCACGGTCGATGGTGTGCCGGGACGTGCGATCGCCACGTCGGACGAGGACTGGATCGTCGACGTGATCGCCGAGGCACCTTTGCGCCGGCGTGAACTGGACGTGGTCGAGGTCGGATTCCGTGAGGGACCGGACTGGCTGCGGCCCTTCCGGGAAATGCCCTGGATCGTGGACACCTCGGGGGAACTGCCCGCAGTGCATCTGAACACCGATTTCGAGGGCATCACCGAGCTCGTCGGAGGCAACGGTTCCTCGGTGGAGGGTCTGGTCCGTGACCTGCTTCTCGCCCAGATGTGTACGGACGTGTGGACCGCGGTCTTCCACACCGCCATCGGGGACCTGGAGATCGAGGAGGACGGCACACCGCTCTTCCCCGAAGACTGGCGGGGAGAGGTGCTCCGGGAGATGCTTCCGGACGTCGTGCCCGGTCGTCCTGTCGAGGAGGCGCTGCGCGATGTCCATCTGCGCCGCACCGGCGCGTCCGGATGGATCGATCTCCAGCCCCGCATCCACTTCGCCGCGACGCGGAGGGCCGAAATGCCCAAGGCTCTGGCCGACACCGTTCGAGGCCTGGACCGATTCCACCGGGAGAACGACGCATGACCGACAAGCCGGCCCACCTGCCCGAACAGCTCGCACTGCTCTCCGACCTCAACGCGGCGCAGTACCTCACCGAGGGGCTGCTCGCCGGCAAGGAGGACGTTCCCGCTCTCGCGCTCAACAAGAACGCCGAATCATTCCCTCGGGAGGAAGCGCGCAAGGCGTCGCGCCCCGTGCGTGATCTTGTCGACGACGCGATGTACCTGTACAAGGACGACAAACCGACGAAGGCCGACGCCTGGCTCGCTCCCCGGCTCCACGCGACCCTACGACTCGACCGCCGGGAGGCCGCCGACCGCAGGGTGTGGAACTACCTGGCTCTGGGAGTCGCCCCTGACTACGTCGTCTGGCGCCATCTGGTGGAGACCAAGGAGGAGGAAAAGCTGTCGGGAGTCGCCGGAGCCCGGTTCCGCGGTGCGCACTACACCCAAGCCTTTGCCCGGTTGTGGTGGGCGGCGGAACTCTTCCGGAACGGTGCCGACTACGGTCCGGCTGTGACGGTATGTACGCATCAGGACATGCTCAACACCGCACTACGACTCGACGTGATCGACCATCGACCGACGGCCCAGGCCATGGTGCGTCTCATCGAGCGTGGGACAGTGCGTACCGGACGTGAGATCAACGCTCTGGCGAGGGCGGTCAACACGTCCGCGGCGACTTTGATGTACGACGTGCTCGCTCCTGACACGGAGCGGGACGGAGAACCGCTTCGGCAGTGGATCGCGGCTGCCGAGGGAGCCATGGCGGTTCCTCGCAGAACCCTTCCCGAGGGACCGGAAGAGGAAAGGGCACCGGAGGGCTCCGTGGCCGCGCTCGCCGATCACTTCGCGGGTCTCTTCACGGACGCCCCGGTGCGTGGGAAGGTCAGGCCCGACGACAGCGAGGCATGAACGGGCGTCGTTCGGCAGATCAGTGAGCCTCGGCGTAGACCCTGGCCACAGGCACGAGGGACGACATCCTCTCCGGCCTCTTCCATGCCACCAGCTTGTCGAACAGCTCCGGGCCCGGCTGCTCCAGCCCGAGCGCACTGCTCAGAATGTGCAGGGAGAGACGAGGCGGGATCGCGTTGCCGATCTGTTGGGCCACATCCGTCGACTGCCAGGGGTAATCGGCTGGGAACGACTGGAGAAGTCCCGCTTCCTCGAACGACAGCCGTTCCAACTCCTCTCCGATCTTTCCCCCCTTCAGACGGAAAACCCGATTACGACGCACCTTGCCGGTGACGGTCGCGGCCGGCTGGTCGGAGGTGCGCCTGCCGCGTGCTTTGGGGTTTCCCCCGGAGCCGTAGTTGGAGACCACGACGAAGTCCTCGGGTCGGTTCGCCAGGCTTCCGGTGCGATTGCTCAGAACGTCCCGCATGGCGACCCATCCTCGCGGCGCCGGATGGTTGTCCGACATGCCGGGGATGGAGTCCTGCGAGGGACGCTCCTCGCCCTCGATGCGGACCGCTCCCTGGCGATAGTGCTGATGTGTCGGCCGGGGAAAGGTGACCTCCGCGTCCTTGCCCCAGCGGGCGATGAGGACGGCACGCCGACGGGTCTGCGGTACTCCGAATTCCTCGGTGCGCAGGATCTGCGCGTCGGCGGTGTATCCGGCGGATTCCAGGATGGCGGCGTACACACGCCATACCGGAATCACCGTCGGGACCTGCTCCAGAAGTATCGACCGGTAGGGGCGACCGTATCGAAGCTTTGCCTCCATCACCCAGCGCAGCGGTTGCAGCACGAGCCCGGTACGGGGGTCGCTCATCGCGTCGGTCTCCGCCTTGACCTCGGCCCAAGCTTCGGAGAACGACGCCCAATCGGCGTGT
Organism: Streptomyces sp. AM 4-1-1; assembly: GCF_029167625.1. NCBI lineage: Bacteria > Bacillati > Actinomycetota > Actinomycetes > Kitasatosporales > Streptomycetaceae > Streptomyces > Streptomyces sp. AM 4-1-1. Next base: position 2,258,523 of record NZ_CP119145.1, on the reverse strand, counting down.
CCCCCCATGCGCTCGGCCAGACGCTGCACGTCCTTGAGTGCCTTGTGACCCTCTCGGTTCCCGGCGACAGTGAAGGTCTGGCACGGTGGTCCGCCGGTCAGGACGTTCGCCTCGCAGACCTCGGGATGCCCCGGCCCGAGATCGGATACGTCCTTGACCGTGGCGGTCCGGAGGCCGGCCGCCTGTCGCGTGGCGCGTGTCGCGTCGTCCCACTCGACCCCGATGCTCTTCACTCCCATGATCGTCGCTGCGATGTCGAGACCACCGGGACCCGCGAACAGATCCACGATGTGGAAATCCGCAGGCGGAAATGATCGATGAGGTGCGTGGGTCATGGGTTTGAAGTGTATCGGCTCAGGGGACTGCGCAGTTCGATCCCATCGCGCGGCATAGTGTGACGGATCAGGCGTTCAGTGCGATCTTGATCGCCTGCCCGAGTGCCTCTCCGACCGGCGGCGGCGATGCGTGACCGACCTGTCGATAGCGAGCCGTCTTCCGGCCGACGAATCTCCACTCGGGAGGAAACGCCTGCAGAAGGGCGGCCTGTCCGTCGGTGAGCTTGACCATCCCCGAGACAGGTCCCCCGGGTGTCCAATCGAAGCCTGGCCCTGGAACTTCGTCGGCCAGAGCCCCACCGTTGACCTCCATGCGGGCCCATGCCTTCTTGGAGCCCGTCGGTCCGAGATCCGCACCTCCCCGGTTGTCGGAGCCGCCCACGAGGGTCGGCGCCACACTCAGCGCCTGCGCCGCCCACGCGTCCGCACAGGGCCAGCCACGAGCTCCCATGGAATCCCGCAGTGCCCGACCCACCGGAACATGCGTTCCGACCGTCGGTAGCGGCGGTCGGAACGCATCGAAGTAGCGGTCCTGCAACGCGACCAGCACACCCTGTTTGCGGACCTGCGGTACGCCGAAGTCGGCCGCGTTCAGGACGAACCAGCGGAACCGGTATCCGAGGTGCTCCAGCTCCTTGTGAATGAACTCGCGCACTGTCTCGAACTGCGGGGAGTCCACCAGCCCCGGCACGTTCTCGATGAGCAGGGCGCGTGGTCGCACGGCGTGGGCCAGCAGAACCGTCGCCTCCAGGAGACGGAGTTCATCCTCCGTCCCGACTCGGGCGACGGTCGCGCTGGACTTCACCCGGGGCAGTCCTGCGGACAGCAGATCGACATCGTACGTTTCCTGGTGCTCGGCGGGGTCGAAGTCCAGGAGGTCCGTCTCCAGGACGTTCCATGTCGGTCGGTTCCGGCGCAAGGTCTCGCAAGCCACCGGTTTCCTGTCCAGGAGCAGCACCGGCCGGAAACCGGCCCGCTCCAGTCCCAGCGCCAGACCACCGGCTCCCGCGCACACATCCACGAACCGCAACTCGCCCACAGTACCCACCCCGTTCCTGCCGTGTCCGTCTACTCGTCCGACCGGGTCCGGTCGACGGCTGCCGCCACTCGCTCAGCGATCAGGAGTGGCGCCTCGTGCTCCCAGAACCGCAACACCGTCCATCCTGCGGCTGCCAGATGTTCGGTGGTCTCCACGTCGCGTGCCATGTTCCGGTCGAGCTTCTCCCGCCACCACTCGGCGTTCGCTTTCGGCCGTGTGGCGTGCTGTGGACAGCCGTGCCAGAAACAGCCGTCGAGGAACACGGCGACCTTGGCGCGGGGGAACGCGATGTCGATGGTCCGCCGCGGCATGTCCGGAACCCGCACGTTGAGCCGATATCGGCGTCCCCCCGCGTGCAGGAGCTTGCGCACCGCCACCTCCGGAGCGGTGTCACGTCGAGCCTGTCGACTCATGCGTGCGGAGACTCCGGGAGAGGACGGTTTGGCTGTGTTCATGGCTCCTGCGCGTGCCGGGACCGATGCGTGAGGTTCGATGGTACGGAACAGAGTGCCGCCGTACTACGGCGTCAGGAGACCGAGGCCGGAGGAGCGCGCCGGCTTCAGCTCACCCCGTGACAGTCCCCGTAAGCCCGCCCCGATCCGCACCAGCAAGGGCCGTTGCGGGGCGGGGGCCAAGGGGTGGCGCGGCCTCGGGCGGCGAGGGTGGTGGCGTACTGGGGGAGCAGGTCCGGGTCGGACGGGGACGTGGCTTCCGAGGCGGCGAACGCCTCGTACGAGGGGACCGTGCCCGTGACGATGCCGAGGTTCGGGGTGCCCGCGGTGTGGAGGTCGCGGAGGGCGGCTTCCAGGCGGGAGAGGTGGTCGGCGTGGGAGACGTACTCCGTGCGCAGTCCCGGGTACGCGGTGAGCAGTTCCGCCAGTTCGGCCGCCGGCCAGTGCAGGACCGCCACCGGGAACGGGCGGGACAGCGCCGTGCGGTAGGTGCCCAGTTCGGCGCGGAGGCGGGTGATCTCGGCCTGGAGTTCGTCCGGATCGGATGAGCCGAGCGACCAGAGGCGCTTCGGGTCGTGCAGTTCGTCGAGGGGGACGGCCGCTGTGTGCAGGGTGTCGGCCAGTTCGTCCCAGGTGTCGTGCTCGACGCCCAGCAGCCTGCGTACCCGGTGGCGGCCGGTCAGCAGGGACTGGGTGGCGTACGGGACGTCCTCGCCCGGGGTGAGCAGCAGTGTCAGCGCGGCCGTGAAGTGGTCGTGTGCGGCCTCCAGCTCGTCGTGGGACTCCAGCGTCTCGGCGACGATCTCCCAGGGGGCCGGGTCCAGGGGGCTCGCGGCGCGGATGCCGTCGATGATCGCGCGGGCCTCCGCCGCGTGACCGTATTCCCAGAGGTTCGCCGCCTGGAGGGCCTTGACGAGGTGCGGGTGCTCGGTTGCGGGGGAGTCACCGGCGAGCAGCTGGTCGTAGAGCGTGGTGGCGCGGGCGCGGTCGCCGGCGAGTTCCAGATGGGCCGCGGCCTGGAGGAACAACGGTTCGTGGTCCTCGGGGTACTGCGCCGCGGCGCGCATCAGGCGCTCGGCTTCGGTGGTGTGGTCGGCAGGCGTGTCGGGGCGCATGGATGACACCGTACTGCCGCACGCCGCCGTGGCGGAGCGGGCGGAGGGCCACCGTGGCGGGAAGGGGACGGGGAGGGGACGGGGAGGTGATGAGTACGGGATGAGGGGATGAGGGGATGAGGGGATGAGGTGACGGGGCCGGGGAGGGGTGGGGCGGGCGGTGGTCCGGTGGTCGGGGGATGGCCGGGTGGCTCCGGGTGGGGATCGGGGCGATGGTGTGGGGCGCGTGGGGATGGCGTGGGGGTGTGAGGTGTGGTGGCGTGGGCCTCGTCGGTCCGTGGCGGGACAGCCCTTAAGGTCCTCACGTGCTCAGAAGACGCCCTCAGCTGTTGTGGTTGCTGGTCCCCTACGCCCTCTACCTGGGGGCGCTGCCGTTCGTGAACCGGGTCCGGCCCGTCGTGTTCGGGCTGCCGTTCCTCTTCGTGTGGCTGTTGGGGGCGACCCTGTTGACCCCCGTCGCGGTGTGGCTGACCAGGCGGGGGGACCGCCGGTGAACGCCGCCGTCGCGACCTCCGTCTTCGCGGCCTTCATGGTGGGGACCGTCGCCCTCGGGCTGCTCGCCGTGCGCGGGCGCGGTGGCGGGGCGGGCGGGCTCGCCGAGTGGTCGGTCGGCGGGCGGAGCCTGGGGGCCGTGTTCATCTGGGTGCTGATGGCCGGTGAGGGGTACACCAGCTTCAGCTATCTCGGCGCCGCCGGTTGGGGCTACAACTACGGCGCCCCGGTGCTCTACGTCGTCGCGTACATGTCCTGCGGGTACGCCGTCGGCTATGTCGTCGGTCCGATGATGTGGTCGTACGCGCGTGAGCACGGCCTCGTCGGGATCACCGACATGGTGGCGCACCGCTTCGGACGGCCCTGGCTCGGCGCCCTGGTCGCGGTGCTCGCGACGGTCTTCCTGCTGCCGTACATCCAGCTCCAGATCACCGGCATGGGCGTGGTCGTCTCGACCATCTCGTACGGCGCGATCAGCCTGGACTGGGCCTACTTCGTCGCCTTCGCAGTGACCACCGGATTCGTCGTGGTGAGCGGGCTGCGCGGCAGCGCCTGGGTGTCGGTGCTGAAGGACGTGCTGGTCATCGCCACGCTCGGGTTCCTCGCGCTGTACGTGCCGATGCACTACTTCGACGGGTACGGGCCCTTCCTCGACCGGCTCGTGACCGAGAAGAGCGACTGGCTGACCTTCCCCGGGCACGGCGACAGCGGACTCGGGCAGGCGTGGTACGTCACCACGTCGTTCCTCAACTCCCTCACCGTGGTGATCTTCCCGACGACCGTGGCCGGCTATCTCGGCGCGCGGAACTCCGACGCGCTGCGACGCAACGCGATGTGGCTGCCCGCGTACAACATCCTGCTGTTCGTGCCGATGCTGCTCGGGATGGCCGCCCTGTTCATCGTGCCCGGCCTGGTCGGCGCCGAGTCCAACCTCGCGCTCTTCGAGCTGGTCGTGGACTCGCTGCCCGCCTGGGCCGTCGGGTTCGTCGGGGTCGCCGCCGCGCTCTCCTCGATCGTCCCGATGGCCGTGTTCATGCTGGTCATCGGCACCATGTGGGGGCGCAGCGTGCTCTCGCTCGTACCGCGCTGGCAGCACCGGCAGAAGGGGGCCGCGCAGTGTGTGGTGGTGGTCGCGGGACTGATCGCGCTCGTCCTGACGTACACCGCGCCGAACACCCTGGTGCGGCTCTCGCTCATCTCGTACGAGGGAATGGCGCAACTGCTTCCCATGGTGCTGCTGGGTCTGGTGTGGCGGCGCTTGACGTGGCTCGGGGCGCTGACGGGGCTGGTCGTCGGGGTCGCGGTGGTGTGCGGGCTCGTGTTCACCGGCAACGACCCCGTGTGGGGGGTGAACGCGGGGATCGTCGGGCTCGGCGTCAACCTCGTCGTGGCGCTCGCGGTGACGTACGCGGGGCCGCGCGACCGTGACGACCGGCCGGACCGTGAGGTGCTCGCCCGCGACGACTGGGACGGCGGGGACGACCGGGGCGACCGGGAGAACGGGGTGGCGGGGGTGGACGGCCGGGCCGGGGGGTCCGCCCCGGGCCGTCGTGTATAACGGCTGAAGGGCTCGAACGACAGTTGCGCGGCTCGAACACGGCGGAAGGAAAGGAGGGAGGGAATGATCGTGCGAACCATCAGCGGTGTCACCGGCCGCACGCCCGGTGGCGCGAGTCCTCTCCGCGGCGGGTTCGCCCGGCTGCTCCGGCCCGCCGGGCTGCTGCTCTTCTTCCTGACCGAAGTCCTCCTCGCCGAGGGCGGCGGCCTCTCCGCCGCCGTCGCGCTCGCCGCCACCGCGGCGGCCGGGTCGGCGCTCGTCGTCTGCTCGGTCATCAGCGCGCGCTGCGCCGTGCCCGTGCCGCGCACCCGGGTCCGTACCGCCATCCGCGACCGGGAGAAACGCACCGCGTTCCTGCCCCAGCGTGATCCCGACGCCAAGGGCCGCACCAGGCCCCGAGCCCCCGGACGCCGTCTCCCGACGGCCGCGTAGGGGCAGAGCGGGGCGCAGCACAGCACCCGCTTCCTTCTCCACTTCCGCTTCTCCCGCCCCTCCTCCGGCGCGCTCTCGCGTGTCCGGGGCCCGCGCGGTCGTCCTGCCGAGTCGACATCTCCTTTCCCGGCACGACGAGACCCCCGGAGGGCTCATCCATGTCCGCCTTCATGTCCGCTTTCGCGAGCCTGGTCGGCTCGCTGGCCGATCTGCTCCACCCGTTCTTCCAGAGCGCGGCGACCGCCGCCGCGATCGTCCTGTTCACCGCGCTGGTACGGCTCGCCGTGCATCCGCTGTCCCGGGCGACGGCGCGCGGCCAGAAGGCCCGCACCAGGATTCAGCCGCGGGTCGCGGAACTCCGCAAGAAGCACGCCAAGGACCCCGAACGGCTCCGGAAGGCGGTCGCCGAGCTGCACGCCGAGGAGCAGGTCTCGCCGCTGTCCGGCTGCCTGCCGAGCCTCCTCCAGATGCCGGCCTTCTTCCTGCTGTACCACCTGTTCTCCAGCCGGGACATCGGCGGCGAGCCCAATCGGCTCCTCGGCCACCAGCTGTTCGACGCCCCGCTCGGCGACCGCTGGCACGACGCGCTCGCGCACGGCGGGCCGTTCGGCGCGCAGGGCGTGGTCTATCTGGGGCTGTTCGCGATCGTCGCGGCCGTGGCGACGTTCAACTACGGGCGTACGAAGCGTCAGCTCGCCGCCAATCCGATGACGCCCGTCACGGGACCGGACGGGGAGACCGTTCCGGGCATGGGCGCGATGTCCAGGCTGATGCCGCTGATGTCGTTCGCGACGCTCTTCACCGTGGGCGTGGTGCCGCTGGCCGCCGCCCTGTACGTCGTGACGAGCACCACCTGGACCGCGATCGAGCGCGCGGTCCTCTACCGGGACGTGCACCCGGCGGGCACGGTCGTGGCGGCCCCCACCACGGCCGCCTGACCGGTGGTGACCGTCCCGGTCCGTCGCGTGAACGGGGGCTTGCGGAGTGATCCGGTGTCTTGGAGGATCGGCCGGGCCTGCGATGGCCGCCACCTGTTCGGACGAAAGACCCTGGGGGAGACAGACCGTTGAAGCTGCTTCGTGTGGGTACGGCGGGTGCGGAACGGCCCGCGTTGCTGGACCAGGACGGAATCCTGCGTGATCTGTCGGGGATCGTCACCGACATCGACGGCGAACTGCTCGCGGACGGGTCCGCGCTCGCGCGGCTGCGGAGCGCCGCGGGCACGCCCGGAGTGCTGCCCGCGCTCGACGCCGACGGGCTGCGGATCGGCCCGCCGCTCGCCCGGATCGGCAAGATCGTGTGCGTCGGGCTGAACTACCACGACCACGCCGCCGAGGTCGGGGCACAGGTCCCGGCCGAACCGGTCCTGTTCCTCAAGGCGCCGGACACGGTCGTCGGCCCCGAGGACACGGTGCTCGTGCCGCGTGGCAGCCGTAAGACCGACTGGGAGGTCGAACTCGCCGTCGTCATCGGGCGCACCGCCCGCTGTCTGGAGTCCGCCGAGGAGGCGATGGGGTACGTCGCCGGGTACGCGACCGCCCACGACGTCTCCGAGCGCGAGTTCCAGAGCGAGCGCGGCGGCACCTGGGACAAGGGCAAGAACTGCGAGACGTTCAGCCCGCTGGGGCCCTGGCTGGTGACGGCCGACGACGTGCCGGACCCGCAGGCGCTGGGACTGCGGCTGTGGGTCAACGGCGAGCTGAAGCAGAACGGATCGACCGCCGACCAGATCTTCCCGGTGGGTGAGGTGGTGCGCTACATCAGCCACTTCATGACGCTGTACCCGGGCGATGTGATCAACACCGGTACGCCGGCCGGGGTGGCGCTCGGACAGCCGGAACCGCGGCCGTTCCTGCGCGCGGGCGATGTCGTCGAGCTGGAGGTCGAAGGGCTCGGGCGGCAGCGGCAGCAGTTGAAGGACGCGTAACGGGGGAGTGGGGCGGGAGCGGGGTGGGTGCCCCGCAGTGCCCCGGAGTGCGCGCTGGTGCCGGTCGGGGGGCCGGGACGGGGCGGGATGCGAGGGCCGCCCGACAGGGCGGGCCGTCCCCTCGGGCGGGCCGGGGGCCGGGCCCCGCCCCGGTCGCCTCAGCCGCGGCTGGTGGTGGCGAAGACCTCCAGAGCCTCGACGACCAGCGCGTGGTCCTCGGCCTGCGGCAGGCCCGACACCGTGACCGAACCGATCACGCCCGCCCCCTCGACCGAGATCGGGAACGAACCACCGTGCGCGGCGTACGTGTCCGGGTCCAGCCGTGACGACTCCTCGAACGTCGTCCCCTTCGCCCGGAACCGCGTCCCCACCAGATACGAACTCTCGCCGTACCGCTCGACGACCCGGCGCTTGCGGTCGATCCAGGCGTCGTTGTCCGCGCTCGAACCGGGCAGCGCGGCATGGAACAACTGCTGCGCGCCGCGCCTGATGTCGATCGCGACCGGTGCGTGCCGCTCCCGGGCCAGCGACACGAGCAGACCGCCGAGGGCGTACGCGTCGTCGTAGCTGAAGTGGGGGAGGGTGAGGCGGCGCTCCTGGGCGATGAGTTCGGAGATGGTCGGAGCGGTGGCGCTCATACGGTGTGCTCCTCGGGGTCGATGGGATTCGGGTACGCGCCGGTGGCCGGGACGACGGTGACGCCGTTCCGGCCGAGCGGCGTGCGGCCTCCGGGACGTCCAGTGTGGCGGTGGCCCGGAGCATGGTGACCGGATTGTCCCCCGCGCCACGCGGGGCGGTGACGGCGGCCCGGTGGTACGCGGGCGTACGGCTCCGGGAGCTGGGCCGAACGAGGGTTGTCGGTGCTCCATCAGGCATGGTCGCGGCATGTCGGGGTCCGCACGCCCGCGCGGGCGTGGCAGCGTCGCCGACCGGGCGGTGCACCGACGGATCAGGTCCGGACAGCGCCCGCAGCCGATGACCGCCGGGACCGGTCGACCGCCGAGCGTGGTGACCGCCGGGACCGGGGAACCGGGCGTGGTGACCGCCGAGTGCGGTGACCGCCGGAGCAGCACCGGGAAGCCGACCGTTCCGCCGACCAGCGAAGGGTGTCCGTCCATGCCCCTCACGCCCCCCGCACGGCTGCGCAACGCCCTCGCGCAGGGGCTGGCCGCCGCCACCGTCGTACCCACCGTCCTGACCGGCGGTCAGGCGTCGTCCGCCCCGGCCTCGGCCGGCCAGGCGTCCGGGGCGTCGTCGACCACCCCCGCGCGCCCGGCGGGCGGGAAGGCGCCCGGCTGCGGTGATCCGGCCGCCGCAGACTTCCCCATCGAGACCCGCATCCACGGCGGCCCGGACACCTACGCCCCCGGCGGTCACGGGACCTGGTACCTCGACCTGACCAACACGACGTCCGAACCCTGCCGGGCCATCCACCCGGTCCTGGTCCTCACCGACCAGGACCGGAAACTACGGCCCGACCAGATCCAGTTGCAGTTCTACGAGGAGGCGAACCCCGCCGTGGCACACCGGGTCAACTGGGAGACAACCGACCGGGACGAACAGATCGGCGTCTTCGACGCCGCCAACTTCTCCGGGTTCACCATTCCCGCAGGCCGTACGTACACCGTCCGGGTACGGATGGGATTCACCTCCGACGTCGGGCCCGGCCGGATCAAGGCGAACGCCGCGGTCGTCCAGTGGCTCAACGACACCGGCAAGAGCAGGACGAAGGCATCGGGGGGCGACAGCGAGTGGGTCGGCGAGTCGGACGACTACACCTTCGCGATCGCCGAGGGGGGCGGCGAGGGTCCGGAGGGCGTGGGGGGCGCTGAGGACACCGGGAGTACTGAGGACACCGGGGACACCGGGGAGGCCCGGGGCGCAGGGAACCCCGGGGGCACTCGGGACGCTCTGGGCTCCGGGGATCTCCTGGACGACAGCACCGCGTGGGACGGTGAGGGGCCGGCCGCCGGGACCACCGGTACCAGCGGTCGCACCGGAACCACTGGTATCACCGGCAGCGACACCACCGACACCACCGGTCCGTCCTCCGGGGCGAACGGCGCGGCCGACCCCGCCCGCGACGAGGGGTCCGTCGCCCCGGGTGGCGGTCTTCCCGAGCTCGCCAGGACCGGTCCCGTGTCGCCCTGGATCGGAACGGGTGCGAGGGCCGGCTATCTGATCGGCACCTTCCTGCTCGGGGGCACGGCGCTGGTGGTGTGGACCTGGCGTCGGCGCCGCGCCCGGCACTGAGCACCGGTACGCAATGGCGCCGGGCGCCGGTACGCGCCCGGCGCGGGGACGCCCGCGCGTATCCGGCCCCCGGCCCCCGGTCGGCCCCCCGCCGGCCTCCGGAACCCGGAAATCCCCTGGCGCCCAGGCACTCAGCCTCCGTCCGGCGCTTGGCGCCCGGCGTCCGGAGCGTCGGTCCCGGCGCCCCGGCCCCGGCGCACACCCTCCGGCGCTCAGCCCCTCGAACGCCGGCCCCGGGACGCGCCCGGCACCGGCACCCGGCACCCGGCGCGTCGGTCCCGGCGCACACCCTCCGGCGCTCAGCCCCTCGAACGCCGGCCCCGGGACGCGCCCGGCACCGAACCGTTCACCCGTGTTCATGTCCGTCTGCCACCATCGGCCCGTGGACCACCCGTACGTCGACCAGGCACCTGGCGGACCGATCCGCTCCGGCATCCCGGAGCACGGCCGCATCCCCAAGTACTACACCGTCAAGGCCCATGTCTCGCTCCTCATCGAGGAGTTGGGCGAGGGGGGCTTACTGCCGACCGAGCGCGAGCTGGCCGTCCGCCACGAGGTGTCGCGGGAGACCGTGCGCCAGGCGCTCCGCGAACTCCTGCTGGAGGGGCGGCTGCGCCGACGGGGGCGTGGCACCGTCGTCGCGGGACCCAAGCTCGAACAGCCGCTGTCGCTGGCCAGTTACACCGAGGGCGTCCGCCGCCAGGGCCGTACGCCCGGCCGTCACCTCATCGGTCTGGAACGTTTCCCCTGCCCGGCCGCGCTCGCGGCCGAGGTCGGCATCGGGCGCGGCGAGCCGGTCTGGCACCTGGAACGCGTGCTGCTCGCCGACGACGAACGGGTCGGCCTGGAGAGCACCTACGTCTCGGTGGCCCGAGTCCCGTCCCTCGACACCGAGTTCGAGCCCGATTCGTCGTTCTACGCCTACCTCCACGACCGGCTCGGGGTGTCCTTCGGGGACGCGGACGAACGGATCGAGACCGTGCTCGCCACCCCGCGCGAGGCGCTGCTGATCGGTACGCCGCCCGCACTGCCGATGCTGCTGCTCCACCGGGTCTCGCGCGACTCGGCGGGCGCGCCGCTGGAGCGCGTACGCACGCTCTACCGGGGCGACCGGTTCTCCTTCACCGCGCATCTGGGCCGACGCGGCTGACTCCCGCGTGGCGGCCACGCCACGGGATGGGTGCCACGCGGAGGTCCGGCTGAGTGCCACGCGGTTCGCCCCACCCCTCCTTGATAACGGAAACGTAACGGGTCTGGTCCAAACTTGGGGGCCAGTTCACCCTCCCGTTGCCGGGCCGATCCGCGCGGGCCACCCGCCCCGAGGAGCGTTGCCGTCGTGAGAGTCATCGTCGTAGGAGCCGGCGTGGTGGGAACCATGCACGCCTGGCACGCAGTGAACCGCGGCCACGAGGTCGTACAGATCGAGCGCGAGAGCGAGGCACGCGGGGCGTCCCTCCGTAACTTCGGACAGATATGGGTCAGTGGCCGGGCCGGGGGTGAGGAGTTGGACACCGCGCTGCGCGCCCGTGAGCTGTGGGAGGGCATCGGGGACCGGGTGCCGGGTCTGGGCTTCCGGGCCTGCGGCTCGCTCACCCCGCTCAGGACCGGGCCGGAGCTCGCCGTCGCCGAGGCCGCCGTCGCCCGCCCCGACGCCACGGACCGTGGCTACAAGCTGCTCACCGCCGACGAGGCCCGCGTGGTCAACCCCGCCCTGCGCGGGGAGTTCGAGGCCGCCCTGTGGTGCGAGCGGGACGCGGCCGTCGAACCGCGCACCGCCCAACTCGCGCTCAAGCGCGCCCTGGTGGCGTCCGGCCGGTACACCTTCCTGCCGGACCGCGAGGTGCGGGACGTGATCGGCGAGAACGCCGTGCGCGACGACCACGGCGAGGTGCACACCGGCGACGCCGTCATCCTGTGCACGGGCGCCTGGCTCGGCGGTCTGGTCCGCGAGCTGACCGGGCCCGACCTGCCCGTACGCCGGGTCCGCCTCCAGATGATGCAGACCGCGCCGCTCGGCGAACCCCTCACCACCTCCGTCGCCGACGCCGACAGCTTCCGCTACTACCCGGCGTACCGCGGCGAGGCCCTGGACGCCCTCAACTCCGGGCAGGCGCAGGCCCCGACCGCCGCCGAGCACCGCATGCAGCTCCTGATGGTGCAGCGCGCCGACGGCGGACTCACCATCGGTGACACCCATGAGTACGAACACCCCTTCTCCTTCGACGTCGTCGAGGACCCGTACGAACACCTCGGCCGGGTCGTCGAGTCGTTCCTCGGCCGACCGCTGCCGAAGATCCGCCGCCGCTGGGCCGGGGTCTACGCCCAGTGCGTCGACACCGGCCGGGTCGTCCACCGCCAGCGGGTGCGCGACGGCGTCTGGTTGGTCACCGGGCCGGGCGGGCGCGGCATGACGTGCGCGCCCGCCATCGCGGAGACGACCGCCGACGAACTGGGCTGGTGAGTGCATGACGACGACCCGTCAACCGCTCCCCGCGCCCCCAGCGACGTATCCGCAGCACACGCACACGCAGAAGGTGAAGACGTTGACCGAGAAGCTCAATCTCGTCGTGCTCGACATGGCGGGCACCACCGTCGCCGACGGCGGCCTGGTCGAGCAGGCGTTCGGCGCCGCCGCCCGGCAGCTCGGGGTCGAACCCGGCTCCGCCGACCACGCCGAGAAGCTGGACCACGTGCGCGCCACCATGGGCGAGTCCAAGATCTCCGTCTTCCGTCACCTCTTCGGCGACGAGGACCGGGCCCAGCGGGCCAACCGCGCCTTCGAGGAGGCGTACGGGGAGCTGGTCGACGCGGGCATGATCGCACCGGTCCCCGGCGCCCGTGAGGCCATCGAGGAGCTGAAGGCGGCGGGCCGGACCGTCGTCCTGTCCACCGGTTTCGCCCGCGTCACCCAGGACGCGATCCTCGCCGCGCTCGGCTGGCGGGACCTGGCCGACCTGACGCTCTGCCCCGCCGACGCGGGCGGCCGCGGCCGCCCCTACCCCGACATGGTCCTCGCCGCGTTCCTGCGCACCGGGGCCGTGGACGCCGTCCACCGGATCGTCGTCGCCGGGGACACCTCGTACGACATGCTCAGCGGCGTACGCTCCGGGGCCGGCGTCGTCGCGGGTGTGCTGACCGGCGCCCACGACCGCGACCAGCTGGTGCGCGGCGGCGCGGGCCAGGTGCTCGGCTCGGTCGCCGAACTCCCCGGACTCATCGCGCGGGCCGAGGCATGACCGGCGCGGTGACACGTGCCGGTGGCATCCGGTTCGACCGGGTCAGCGTGGCGTACGGCGGGAACACCGTCCTCGACCGGTTCGACCTGACCGTCGAACCCGGCGAGGTCATGGCACTGCTCGGACCCTCCGGCTCCGGGAAGACCACCGCGCTGCGGGCCGTCGCCGGGTTCGTGCGGCCCGTGTCCGGGCGGGTGTTCCTCGGCGACCGTGATGTGACCGCGCTGCCGCCGCACAGGCGCGGCATCGGGATGGTCGTCCAGCAGTACGCCCTCTTCCCGCACATGCGGGTCGAGGACAACGTCGCCTTCGGGCTGAAGGCCCGCAAGGCACCCCGGGCGGAGACGCCCGCCCGGGTCACCGAAGCCCTCGAACTCGTCGGCATGGCCGCGTACGCCAAGCGCTACCCGCGCGAACTGTCCGGCGGCCAGCAACAGCGTGTCGCCATCGCCCGCGCCCTCGCCGTCCGCCCCGGCGTCCTCCTCCTCGACGAACCGCTGTCCGCGCTCGACGCCCAGCTCCGCTCCGGCATGCTCGCCGAACTCGCGCGGCTGCACCGGGAGTTGCCGAACGTCTCGATCCTGTACGTCACCCACGACCAGATCGAGGCGCTGACCCTCGCCGACCGGATCGCCGTCATGGACCGGGCCAGGCTCCAGGACTGCGGCACGCCGCGGGAGCTGTACCGCCGCCCCCGTACCGAATTCACCGCGTCCTTCGTCGGCAACGCCAATCTGCTGCCCGTCACCGTCCACCCGGACGGCGACACGGTCGAGTTCGCCGGCCGGCGCCTCGCCGTACCGACCGGTGACGCGGCCGGCGGTGCCACCGCCACCCTCTGCGTCCGCCCGCACCTCGTGTCGATGGGCGACGGGCCGAACGCCCTGTCCGGCACCATCGCCGAGGTGCAGTGGCGGGGCTCCACGCACCGGCTGTACGTCGACGTCGACGGCCACCGGATCAAGGCCGATCTGCGCGAACTGCGCGACACCCCGGTGCTCGGCGACCGGATCACCCTGCACTTCGCGGCCGAGGACGCCGTACTCCTCCCGGTGGGCCCGGGATCGGGCCCCCCCGGCGGACGACGTCACAACCACCGGCCCCACGGCGGGCACGGACACGGACACGGGCGGCGGTACGGGCACGGGTGCGGCCACGGGCGCCGGAGCGCGCGCCGGGGGAGTCGTCCATGTCTAGCGCCACCCGCCCCGGCGTCCGCCGACTCGCCGTGCCCCGCCTCGCCGCACCCCGCCCCACCGTCCCGCGCTTCGTCTGGGCGCTGCCCCCGGTCGCCGTCCTCGCGCTCGTCCTCCTCTACCCGCTCGCCCTCGTCGTCCAGCAGTCCGTCACCCCCGACGGCGGCGGCGTCTCGCTCACCCCGTACACGGACGTCTTCGCGTCCGCGTCGTTCCGCTCGGCGCTCACCACCACCGTGTGGCTGGCGCTCGGTGCCACGGTCGGCTGTCTGGTGCTCGGCTTCGTGCTCGCGCTGGTCATCGCCTTCGTACCGTTCCCCGGTGGCAGGGCCGTCGCCAGGTTCATCGACGTCTTCCTCTCCTTCCCGTCCTTCCTGATCACCCTCGCCCTGCTGTTCATCTACGGCACGGTCGGCATGGCCAACGGCCTCTGGACCGACGCCACCGGGGCGGCCGAGGGGCCCTTCCACTTCCTCACCACACCCTGGGGCGTCCTGCTCGCGGAGATCACCTACTTCACCCCGTTCGTGATGCGACCGCTGCTCGCCGCGTTCTCCCAACTGGACACCGCGCAACTGGAGGTGGCGTCCTCGCTGGGCGCCGGTCCCGGCCGGATCGTGCGGCGGGTGATCCTCCCCGAGGCGCTTCCGGCGCTCGCGGCGGGCGGCAGCCTCGTCCTCGTCATGTGTCTCAACGAGTTCGGGATCGTGCTGTTCACCGGGGCGAAGGGCGTCACGACGCTCCCGATGCTCGTCTACGGCAAGGCGATCCTGGAATCCGACTACCCCGCCGCCTGCGCCGTCGCCGTCGTCAACATCGTGATCTCCGTGGGCCTCTACGGCCTGTACCGGACGGTGAGCCGCCGTGTTGGTGCATAGCCGTACCGCGAAGTGGGCCGTCTGGGCCGTGTTCTCCGCGCTGTTCGTCCCGCTCTTCGCGGTCCCGCTGCTCGTCGTCGTCGCGGCGTCGTTCACCACCCACTGGTCCGGGGCCTTCCCCTCCGGAGCGACCGTCGAGCACTACTCCGCCGCCACCACCGGCGACTCCCTCCAGGCCCTCACCACCAGCCTGGTCACCGCCCTGGCCGCCAGCGTCCTCGCCCTCGCCCTCGGGGGCTGGGCCGCGCTCGCCGCCGCCGCGCTGCGCGGCCGCGGCAGACGGGCCCTCGACGCGCTGTTCGTGCTGCCGGTCGCCGTCCCGTCCGTCGTCGTCGGCCTCGCCGTGCTCGTCGCGTTCAGCAAGCCGCCGATGCTCCTCAACGGCACGCGCTGGATCGTGATCCTGGCGCACACCATTCTTGTCACCGCGTTCGCCTACCAGTCGGTTTCGGCCGCCATGGTGCGACTGGACCCGATGTACGAACAGGCGGCGGCCAGTCTCGGCGCCCGGCCCTCGTACGTCCTGTGGCGCGTCAGACTGCCGCTCCTGCTGCCGTCCCTCACGGCGGCCGCCGGACTCTGCTTCGCCCTGTCCATGGGCGAGTTGAGCGCCACGATGATGCTCTACCCGCCGGACTGGACACCGCTGCCGGTGCAGATCTTCGCGGCCACCGACCGCGGTTCGCTCTTCACCGGGGCCGCTGTCGCCGTGGTCCTCATGGCGGCGACGCTGCTCGTGCTGCTCGCCGTCTCCCGCGTCCGCACCAGGGCCTCGTACCGCTGAGACCCGCGTCCCCTCCCGCACACCACCCCCTGAACCCCTGAACCGCAGGAGTACGAGAGTCATGCGCAAGAACACCCTCAAGCCGATCGCCGCCGTCACCGGCTGTCTCGCCCTCGCCGCCACCCTCTCCGCCTGCGGCGGCTCCTCCGCCGCCGCCGACGAGAAGGTCGTCACCGTCTACAGCGCCGACGGACTCAAGGGCGAGAAGGGCGACGGATGGTACGACAAGGTCTTCAAGGACTTCGAGAAGAAGACCGGCATCAAGGTCAAGTACGTGGAGGGCGGGTCCGGCGAGATGGTGCAGCGCGCCGTCCGCGAGAAGTCCAACACCCAGGCCGATGTGCTCGTCACGCTGCCGCCGTTCATCCAGCAGGCCGACGCCAAGGGCCTCCTCCAGACGTACGAACCGGCCGGCGCCGACCAGGTCGGCGACGCCGACAAGGCGCCCGACGGCAAGTGGACCTCGGTCGTCAACAACTACTTCGGCTTCGTCTACAACAAGAAGGAGCTGAAGGCGGCGCCCACCACCTGGGAAGAACTCCTCGGCGGCGGGTTCAAGGAGAAGATCCAGTACTCCACGCCCGGGGTCGCGGGCGACGGCACCGCCGTCCTCATCAAGGCCATGCACGACTTCGGCGGCAAGGAACCCGCCATGGAGTACCTGAAGAAGCTCCAGGCCAACAACGTCGGCCCGTCCGCCTCCACCGGCAAGCTCGCCCCCAAGGTCGACAAGGGCGAACTCCACGTCGCCAACGGCGATGTACAGATGAACTACGCCCAGTCCAAGGACATGCCCAACCTCGGCATCTGGTTCCCCGCGAAGGAGGGCGGCCGGCCCACCACGTTCGCGCTGCCCTACGCGGCCGGACTGGTCACCGAGGCCCCGCACTCCGCCAACGGCAGGAAGCTCCTCGACTTCATGCTCTCCGAGCAGGCCCAGCGGGACGTCAGCGCCGTCGGCGGCGGCTTCACCTCCCGCAAGGACGTCAAAGCCACCGACGCCAACGCCACCGACCTCGCCGAGCTGATGAACGGCGTCGAGGTCTTCGCACCGGACTGGTCCGACATCGGCACCAACCTGGACACGTACGTCGGCGCCTGGAAGACCGCCACCGGCAGCTGACCCGGGGCCGGCCGAAGGGTCCCGGACCGGTCCCGGACCTGGTCATCCGGTACGCCCGGTTGCGGGCCGGTGCCCGCCGGTCGAACGCTCGGCCTAAAATCGGGGGCGTCGGCGCCAGACCGTGTCCACGGAGTCCGCCCAGTGCCCGGAGGGCCGGGGCGGGACCCGGCGGGCCCGGTCTGAGCACAGCGCGGTGCGGCCGGCGTCCCCGCTCACGGCGTACGGCAGGAGTCCCACCCATGGCAGAGCGCAAGCCGATCGCATCCTGGCTCACCGACATGGACGGTGTTCTCATCCACGAGGGCACCCCCATCCCCGGGGCCGATGCCTTCATCAAGAGGCTGCGGGACTCGGGACTGCCCTTCCTGGTCCTCACCAACAACTCCATCTACACCGCCCGCGACCTGCACGCCCGGCTGCTGCGCATGGGCCTGGACGTGCCGGTGGAGAACATCTGGACGTCCGCGCTGGCCACCGCGAAGTTCCTCGACGACCAGCGCCCCGGCGGCACCGCGTACGTCATCGGGGAGGCCGGACTGACCACCGCGCTGCACGACATCGGTTACGTCCTCACCGACCACGCCCCGGACTACGTGGTGCTCGGCGAGACCCGTACGTACAGCTTCGAGGCGCTGACCAAGGCGATCCGGCTGATCAACGGCGGCGCCCGCTTCATCTGCACCAACCCGGACGAGACCGGCCCGTCCGCCGACGGGCCGCTGCCCGCCACCGGATCGGTCGCCGCGCTGATCACCAAGGCCACCGGCAAGGCCCCGTACTTCGCGGGCAAGCCCAACCCGCTGATGATGCGCACCGGACTGAACGCCATCGGCGCCCACTCCGAGACCAGCGCCATGATCGGCGACCGGATGGACACCGACGTGCTGGCGGGCCTTGAGGCGGGGATGCAGACCTTCCTCGTCCTCACCGGTCTCACCGGCACCGCCGACATCGACCGGTACCCCTTCCGGCCCTCCACGGTCGTCGACTCCATCGCCGACCTGGTCGATCTCATCGACGACGCCGACGACGTCGACGCGGACTGAGCCACCCGCCACCGCCACGGGGGGCGGGGGAGGCCGGGCCGTCGGCCCGCCCGCACTCCCGGCCCCCCAGCGGATGCGAAAAGCCGCCGGACACGTGAACCTGCCAGAAGGAGGTTCACGATGCGTTCCATAACCCTCACTTTCTGTGTCGTCGTGGTGGCCGCGGCGACCCTGACACCCATCTCTTCCGCCCTCGCCGGTTCCGAACCGCGCGCCCAGCTCTCGGTGACCCCGTCCACCACCGCCCCCGGCGGTGAGGTGGAACTCTGGACGGACGCCTGCCGCGGCCCGCACGCCAAGGAGGCCATCGGCCGGTCCGCGGCCTTCGTGTCCGAGGCCCACTTCGCGCCCACCCGCACCGGGCTCCACGCCGAGGCCCGGATTCGTTCCGACGCCGCGCCCCGCGACTACGACATCTGGGTGACCTGCAAGGACGGCGCAGGCCACGCCACCGGCAGGCTCACCGTCGTCCACCACAGCCGGCCGGTCGCACCGGTACGGGCCGGTGGCGGCGGCACCGCGCCTCTCGCCGACCAGGCACCCGGGCAGGAGGGGCCCGGCATCACGCACGAGGCGATCGGGCTCGGCCTGGCCGCCGTCGCGGCCGGTGCCGTCGCGTTCCGCGTACGGCGCCGCCGTCCGGCCGCCGACTGACATGGCGGCCCCGGACCGCCCGGCGGGCGGCGGCAGGATGCTCACCGGAGTCACCTGGGCCGTTCTCCTGCTGGGCCTGTGGCTGTGGGGCCGGGACATCACCGACGGCTCGGGCGGTTCCGCCCCGACGACCGGGGACGTCGCCGCGGTCGGCCGGCCCCTCGGCGTACGGCTGCCACCGGCACACGCCCCGCTGAGGGCCGCGGTGCCCGAACGGGTCGAGATCCCGTCGGTCGGGATCAGTGCGCCCGTCGTGCCGCGCGGGCTCGACCGGGGCGGGGGGATCGAACCGCCGTCGTTCGACACCCCGCAGACCGTGGGCTGGTACGACGGCGGCACCAAGCCCGGCGCGGCGGGCGCGGCCCTTCTCGTCGGCCATGTCGACACGGAGACCAGACCCGCCGTCTTCTACCCGCTCAGCGCGGCCCACCCCGGCGAGCAGGTCAGGGTGGTCAGGTCGGACGGCTCGGTCGCCGAATTCACCATCGACGACGTCCAGGTCTTCACGCGGGAACACTTCGACGCCCAGAAGGCGTACGGGCCCCGCAAGGACGGCCGGGCGGAACTGCGGCTCATCACCTGCGGCGGCACCTACGACCGCGCCACCCGGGAGTACACGGCGAACGTGGTGGTCTCGGCGTATCTGACGGGCGGCAGCGGCGCGGCTGCCTGACGGACGAGTCCGGGGGCGGATACGCGTACGGGTACGGGGAGCAGCCACGGCGTCGGCGGCAGGCACGGGAACGGCGGCAGGCACGGGAACGGCGTCGCGGGGCGCGTGGGGACGGGCCGCGGGTGGGTGACGGCGCCGCGTGTGCCGCGGAGCCGCGGACGGGAAGGGACCGTCGGCGTACCGCGCGCGTCCGGCCCGTGGCACGCACCGGGGTCGCTCCCGGCTCCCCCGGTCAGGAGTGCGGCGGGTCGCCCGGCCCGGTCGGCAATACGCTCCCCCCGGAGCCCCCGACCGGGCCGGTCCTCGACCGTGTGATCACGAGCCGCGGGAGTGGCCCGACACCCGCACGGGAGGTCGTGGGCGGCTCACACACCTGTCTCGGAGGCCCCGGACCTGGGCCACGCGGACACTCTAGAGCCGCCAACGGGACGCACATAGAGGCGACTTGTCCGTGCGTCGATTATCGGCCGTCACTGTCCGGCGCGACCGGCACCCCCCGCCGCCGCCCGCTCGTCCGGGACCCCACGCCCGGCGGATGTCCTCCGCCGCCCCCGCACCGGGACACGGCGGGTGCGGCCGGTTCGCCCGAGGCGGCCCCGACGGGCTGTGCCTGGATGGATTCGACCGGTCCGGTCCGGACCGTACGACACGTCCGGCCGGCACGACCGGAGCAGCCGAGGGGGAGCGCACGCACGGCAGTCACACCTTCCGGCGCGGTGCGCGCACCCGCGCCGGGAGCGGGACGGCGGCGGTCGCCGCGGCGGCCCTGGCCGCCGCGCTGCCGCTGACGGGGTGTTCCACCTCGGACGACGAGGGGAAGAACGCCGCCCCGGTCGACCAGCGGTCCAGGTCCACCGGCCCCTACGGGATCAACCCGGACGGCGGCGCGGCCGGACGGATCGCCGCGTACACCGAGGGCGGCGACGGGCGGAACGCCGAGCTGATCAAGAAGATCGCGTTCCAGCCGGTCGGCGAGTGAATCGGCCCCGACAACTCCGAGAAGGAGACGAAGGGACTCACCGAGGCGGCCGAGAAGACCGACCGGGAGGCCCTGCTCGTCCTCTACGACATCCCGCGCCACGACTGCGGACAGTTCTCGAAGGGCGCCGCCGCCCACGGCGACGCGTACCGCGCCTGGCTGGAGAAGGTCGCCACCGGGAGCGGTGACCGCCGCGCCACGGTGCTCCTGGAGCCCGACGCCGTACTCCACCCGGCCGACGGCTGCACGCCGCAGGAGTTCCACGAGGAGCGCCACGACCTGCTCAGGGGGCCGTCCGACGGATCAAGAAACGGAACGGGTGCCTTCCTGGTCGCGGGACGGCCACTCGGCGCCGGTCGGTCGAGGGCACGAGCAAGGCCCCCTCACGAGGAGTGAGAGGGCCTTGACTTTGCGTGCGCCGCCAGGGACTCGAACCCCGGACCCGCTGATTAAGAGTCAGCTGCTCTAACCAACTGAGCTAGCGGCGCCTGCTGACCTGGAGAACTCTACCCGACGTACGAGGGTGCTCCGAACCGATTCCCGTCCGCCACACCCCACCGGGTAGTCGTTTTTTCCGTTAGTTCCGTCAAACTACGGTATGTCAGGACAGTTGCCGTGCTGGCATCCGTGCTGAGCCCAGAGGTTTGACGAGTACGGAGGGGAATCGCATGACTGTGCCGGTCTTCGTGGAGTACGAACCCGCCATCGACTGCGGCTGCGCGGGGTGCGCCGAGCAGCGACGCACCGCGGCCAGAGCCCTGCCGACGAGGTACGGCGGACACCCCGCCGCGCACGGCGCGCGACGCGCGCTGGTGCTGGTCACCGCCGCCGGAGTGGTGCTCGGCAGTGGTACGGAGGCGGTGTCGGCCGCCCCCGTGACGGGTCCCGCCCGGACGGACGGATCGGCCGGACGGCTGACGGCCGCGGCGGAACCCGCCAGCCCGCAGGGGACGGTCGGGCCGCTCGGCGGCGCCTCGGCCGCCGGTTCGGTGATCTCCCAGGCGTTCCGCACGAACGCGCTGCCCGTGACCACCCGGGCGCAGATCATCTCCCGGGCGAAGAAGTGGGTGTCCCAACAGGTCCCGTACAGCATGGAGAAGTACTGGTCGGACGGGTACCGGCAGGACTGCTCCGGCTATGTGTCGATGGCCTGGAACCTGGGTTCCAACGAGTGGACCGGGAGCCTCGCCGCGTACGGCACCCGGATCTCCCGCGACGCCCTGGAGCCCGGCGACATCCTGCTCTTCCACAACCCGGCCGACCCCGGCAAGGGCTCCCACGTCACGATCTTCGGCGGCTGGACCGACTCCTCGCACACCTCGTACACGGCGTACGAGCAGACCCGCCCGCACACGCGCGCCCAGAAGACGCCCATGGCGTACTGGTCCCACTCGGACAGCTATCTGGCCTACCGGTACCGGGGTCTCAGCACCGGTTCGGGCGGCGCCGGATCGGCGACAAGCTTCCCGGGCGCGGCGAAGTTCGGTCCGGGCGCCGACAACACGTACGTCGCCGAGCTGGGGAAGCTGCTCGTCGCACGGGGCGGCAAGCGCTTCTACCAGCGGGGCCCCGGGCCGCGCTGGACGGACGTCGACCGACGCGCCACGCAGGCGTTCCAGCAGGCGCAGGGGTGGAAGGGGAAGCAGGCGGACGGTCTTCCCGGACCGGGCACCTGGCGCCTGTTGACGAGCGGGGCCGGCCGCGACATCCCGGCAACCGGGGGCGGCGGCGCGGGGGGTGGGGCCGGCGGGGCCAAGGGTGGCGGCAGTCAGAAGGCTCCGGCCTTCCCGGGGCGGGGCTTCTTCAAGCGGGGCGCGTCCAACAGCCATGTCGCGCGGCTCGGCAAGCGGCTGGTGCAGAAGGGATACGGCACGCACTACCGGGTGGGGCCCGGGACCCGGTGGAGCGAGGCGGACCGCCGCAACGTCGAGGCGTTCCAGCGGGCGCAGGGCTGGCGGGGCGCGTCGGCGGACGGCTACCCGGGCCCGGAGACCTGGCGACGACTCTTCGCGTGACGGAACGGAACGGATCGGACGGAGGCGGCAGATGGGAACCACGGTGTCGAACGCGCCCGGTGAACCGGGGCACAGAAGCGGTCCCGGGACCGGGGACGGGAGCGATCGTGGAAGCGGGCACGGGGCCTGGGGGGCCGAGGAGGTGTACGGGACGGGGGAGCCCCGTCAACTCCCGGGCCTGACCCTGGCCCCGACGTCGGACTCGGCGCCGGATTCGGCTCCGGAGCCCGTCGAGGCCGCGGAAGGCACGGAAGGCACGGAGGCTACGGAGGAGTCCGAGCGGCCCGTACCCGTATCCGCACCCGTCGTGGAGGACGCGTCGCGTGAGGAAGCGGGGACGGCAGACGCGGCAGACGCGGCGGAGGTGGCAGAGGCGGCAGAGGTGGCGGACCCCGAGAAGCCGACCGCGTCGACGGCCCCGGCGGACCCGGTACGGGTGCCCGCGCCCGGTGACCGCGACGCGTGGGGCCAGGAGTCGGCGGGTGCGGCGGCCCACGCCGTCCCCGTACGCCTGCCCGCCCCCGGGGACGCGCGGCAGCGGCCGGTCCTCGCGCACGCGGAGACCGCCGCCCCCGTGCACCTCTATTTCAGCAGCGCCGATCACGACCGGTCCGACGCCGTGCCGCTCCCGGGCGTCGGGACCCGGCCGCAGCCCGGCGAGCGGCCGGTGGGCGCGCGGCGGACGCCGCAGCCCAGATCGCCACGGGTGCGGGCGGTCACCCGCCCCGCCCCGCCCGCCGATCCGGGGATCAAGGAGTGGCCCGGACCGGCGCTGCCCGGCTGGACCGCGCTGCTGACCGCGGCGGTCGGGCTCGCCCTCGGGGGCGTCACGCTCTGGTGGATCGGGGCGTTGCCGGCGGCCGTGCTCAGCGGGTTCGGCCTCGCCCCCCGGCCGTTCGACGGGATCGGTGTCGGAGTCTGGCCGGTGCTGGCCGCCCTGCTGACCGTGGTGCTCTTCGCGCTCGGCGGGCTGGGGCGTGGCCGGGTCGGCTCCGCCCGGGTGCTGACGCTCTTCGGGAGGTACCGGGGGAGTGTGCGGCGCACCGGGCTCGTCTGGGTCAGCCCGCTCCTGCTGCGCCGTCGGGTCGACGTACGGCTGCGGCACTGGCGGAGCGAGCCGCTGCCCGCGGTCGACGCGGACGGTACCGCGCTGCGTGTCGTCGTCCTCGTCGTGTGGCGGACCGTGGACACCGCGCGGGCCACGCTCGGTGTCGCCGATCACGAGAGGTATCTGCGCGAGCAGGTCGACGCGGCGATGGCGCGGGTGCTCTCACAGCTCCCGGCCGACGCGTTCCACGAGGACACCCCGACCCTGCGCGACGCGGAGGCGGTCGGTGCCGCGCTGACCCGGATGCTGAAGGCGGAGTGCGTGCCCGTCGGCATCGAGGTGTACTCCGCCCAGCCGACCTCGATCACGTACGCGCCCGAGATCGCGGCGGCGATGCGGCGGCGCCGGATCGCGGCCATCGACGCCAAGCACCGGGACAGCGTTCTGACCTCCGTTGTCGACGCGGTGGCCGATACTGTCGGTCGGCTCACCGACCGGGGCATCGTGGAGCTGGACGACTACGAACGAAAGTCGCTGGTCAGAGACTTGACGGTGGCCTTCTACAACGGACGTGGCGGTGGGGAGACTTCCTGACGGAGTGTCTACAACGATCCGGATTCGTACGCTCATTGGTCTGGACATGTTCACTCCATGTCAATAATCTAAGCCTTGGTCTAGACCGCACAACCACGCGCGCAGCGGCAGTAGTGCTCATGGAACACCCCCCACGTTCTTGAGGAGCGTCAGTATGCGGAAAAGGACAAGCGCGGCTTTGGTCGGGCTGGCAGTAGCGGGCGTCTCGATGTTCGCGACGACCAGCGCCAGCAGCCACGGCTACACGGACAACCCCATCAGCCGGCAGAAGCTCTGTGCCAACGGCACGGTCACGGGCTGCGGCAACATCCAGTGGGAACCGCAGAGTGTCGAGGGCCCGAAGGGCTTCCCGGCGGCGGGCCCCGCGGACGGCAAGATCTGCTCGGGCGGCAACGGCTCCTTCGCGGAGCTCGACAACCCGCGCAACGGCGCATGGCCCGCCACCAAGGTCACCGCGGGCCAGGGCTTCAGCTTCCGGTGGAACTTCACCGCGCGGCACGCCACCACCGACTTCCGGTACTACATCACCAAGGACGGATGGGACCCGACCAAGCCGCTCACCAGGGCGTCCCTTGAGTCGCAGCCCTTCATGACGGTGCCGTACGGCAACCAGCAGCCGCCGTCGACCCTGACCCAGCAGGGCACCATCCCCACCCAGAAGACCGGGAAGCACATCATCCTGAGCGTCTGGAACATCGCGGACACGGGCAACGCGTTCTACTCCTGCTCCGACGTGCAGTTCTGACGGACGGTCGTCAGATCGTCCAGTTGACGCGCGGGGACCGGTCATCGGCGTGGTGACCGGTCCTGTCGCGTGTGCCGGGGTCACCGGACGGGAACCGCCTCCCGCCGGGGCCCCGGCTCCACGCGTTCCACGGTCCGGCGACGCAGCAGCACGGCGGCCAGGACCGCCCCGGCCAGCAGCAGCGCCCCGCCCGACACCGAGGCGTACCGCAGGCTGTGCGTGAACGCCTCCCGGCCCAGCGTGATCAGTGAGCCGTCCCCGGAGGCCACGGCGCCCGCCAGTGTCTTGCGGGCCGCGCTCGGCGCCGAGGCCGGCATGTCCGCCCGGTAGACCGAGGTCGCGACCGCCCCGAGCAGGGCCATGCCCAGCGCGCCGCCGAACTCCTGCCCGGTCTCCAGCAGGGAGGCGGCCGAACCGGCCTTCTCCGGTGGCGCGGTCGTCAGCGCCAGGTCCGAGACGAGCGCCATCACGGTGACGATGCCGCTGCTCATCACCGCCGAGCCGACGAGCAGCAGTGCCAGCGAGTCCGTGTCGCACAGGGCCAGGGAACCGAACCCGGCCGCGGCGATCACGAAGCCCGCGCAGATGACCCGCGCGCGGTCGGTCCGCTGGGCGACCGCGGTGGCCGCCGGGGCCGCCACACCCACCGCCAGCGACGGGACCAGGCTCCACAGGGCGGCTTCCAGTGCGCCCATGCCGAGGACCGACTGAAGGTACTGGGTGGTGAAGTAGGCGGAGCCCATCATCGCGAACGAGGTGAGGGCGTTGAGACCGATCCCGGTGGCGAAGGCCCGGTCCCGGAACAGCTCCCGGCTGATCATCGCGTCACCGCGGCGGCGCTGACGGCGTACGAAGAACAGTCCCACCAGCAGACCGGCGGCGACGACCGACAGCCGCTCCGCGTCCGGACCGTGCGCCGCGCTCTCCTTGACGCCCCACACGACGGGCAGCACCGCGCCCATCGAGAGCGGCACGCTCAGGAAGTCGAAGCGGCCGGGGGCCGGGTCCTTGAACTCCGGTACCAGCAGGGGCACCAGGACCAGCAGCACCAGCATGGCCGGCACATTGATCAGGAAGACCGAGCCCCACCAGAAGTGCCGCAGCATGATCCCGCTGAGCACCGAACCGAGCGCGATGCCGCCCGCCATGGCGCCGGACCAGATGCCGATGGCCCGCCCCCGCTGCCGCGCGTCGCGGAACATGTTCCGTACGAGAGCCATCGTCGACGGGATCAGAGCCGCACCGCCGATCCCGAGCAGCGCCCGCGCCGCGATGAGCATCCCGGGGCCGGTGGCGAAGGCGGCGGCGACGGACGCGGCGCTGAACGCCGCGGCCCCCATGAGCAGGAGCTTGCGACGGCCGACGCGGTCGCCGAGCGAGCCCATCGTGATGAGGAGCCCCGCCAGGGCGAAGGCGTAGATGTCGAAGATCCACAGCTGCTGGGTCGCGCTGGGTGCCAGGTCCCGGTCGATGGACGGGATGGCGAAGAACAGGACGGAGACGTCCATCGAGACAAGGAGGAGGGGCAGCAGGAGGACCACGAAAGCGGTCCATTCCCGGCGCCCGGCGAGGTCGCCGCGCTCGGCGGCGGTGGTCCGCCTTGGCCGGAGTGTCCGTACCCGGGCAGTTGGCCGACCGGCCCTCTCACTGGTCGCGCCGTTGTGCGCTGGTGACGGCGAGCACGGCTGCGGTGAGCGCCCACACCGCGTACACGGTCCAGGCTCCGCCGGTCGTCCACGGGAAGTCGGTCTGGCGGGGGCCGACCTCCACGAGCCGCAACCACGCCTGATAGAGCGTGGCGTGCCCGGCGACCGCCGACCAGTGGCGGCCCTCGGTGAAGACGATGGGCAGCACGAGGATGACCGCCACCGCGGCGATCATGGTGGCCGAGGTGTGCCTGATGACTGAGCCGATGGCCATGCCGACGACCGCGCACACGGGCGCAAGGAGGGCTGACGCCACTACGACACGCAGGGCGCCCGGGTAGCCCATCGATATGCCTGCGCCCCGGCCGTCGAGGATCGCCTGCGTCAGGCCGAACGAGGCCCCCGCGACGATCGAGCCGAAGACGGTGGCGACCGCGGTGACGACCACTGTTTTGGCGGCCATCACCGAACGGCGGTCCGGAACGGCCGCGAACGTCGTACGAATGGTGCCCGTGCTGTACTCGCCGATGATCGCGACGGCGCCGATGGCACCGAGGGCGAGCATCATGACCATGGCGGAGTTCGCCGTGAACACCTCCTGCAGCGGAATTCCGGCCCGGACGTAGTCGGCCCGGTCCGCCGCGCTCCGCTCCGGCCAGTAGTTGTAGGTGTCGTAGGCGGTCCCCGCGTTGAACGCGATGACGGCCAGGGCGGTGGCCCCGTACGCGATCCAGGTCGAGCGCAGCGACCGAAGCTTGATCCACTCGGTGGCCATCAGGTCGTAAAAGCGGGCACGGGGTTCGTCGGCGCCAAGTCCGCCAACGGGAGCGTACGTCGTGGTCACTGAGGGTCTCCTGCGAGGTATTGCACGCTGTCGGCGGTGAGCTCCATGAACGCCTCTTCCAATGAGGCGGACCGGGTGCTGAGGTGATGCAGCGGAATGCGGTGCTCCATGGCGATCTCACCGATCCGGACCGCGGTCACACCGGTCACAGCAAGCAGGTCGCCCGCCGTGTCCACGGCTGCGCCCTCGGCCGTCAGCAGATCTCTCAGGACGGCAGCGGCGGGCGTACCCACCGTGACGCTCTGCCCAGTGCCGCGAGCGGAGAACTCCGTGAGGCTTTCCGCCGCGATCAGCTCACCGCGGCCGATGACGATCAGATGGTCGGCGGTGTGCTCCATCTCGGACATGAGATGGCTGGAGACGAACACCGTGCGGCCCTCGGCGGCGAGACGCCTGAACAGGTCACGCACCCACCTCACGCCTTCCGGGTCAAGGCCGTTGAGCGGCTCGTCGAAGAGCAGTACCGGTGGGTCACCGAGCAGGGCGGAAGCGATGCCGAGCCTCTGCTTCATGCCGAGCGAGAATCCGCCGATGCGGCGCCGGGCGACCTCGGCGAGGCCGACCTCCCGCAGCACCTCCTCCACCCGACGCTGCGGGATACGGTTGCTGCGGGCCAGGGAGGACAGCTGCGCCACCGCGCTGCGCCCGCCGTGCACATCGTGCGCGTCGAGAAGGGAGCCGACGAGACGCAGGCCACGGGGGCGGTCGCGAAAGGAACAGCCGTCCACGGTGACCGTGCCGCTGGTGGGCTCATGCAAGCCGAGGATCATCCGCAGCGTGGTGCTCTTGCCGGCGCCGTTCGGACCGAGAAACCCGGTCACCTGGCCGGGCCGCACAGTGAAGGTCAGATCTTTGACGGCCGTCGTGCCGCCGTATCGCTTCGTGAGCTCGTTGACTTCGATCACGGGGACAACGGTGCCGGTGGGCGACCCCGCCCGTAATCGGACCACCGATGACAATCGGAGAGGACGGGTGTCAACCCTGGTTGTACGGCCACGGTCGGATGTGCCGCCAGATGCAGGTGCCTACGATCAGTGCATGTCCGCCTCACCGCCGCTGCCGTTGCCGCTGCTCAAACGCATACCGCCGGGCCTGTGGACGGCACTGGCGTGGTACGCGGCAGCAGTCGAACCCATCGTCGAGTACGTAGTGATGCCGCAAGCGCCAACGTACTCGCTCAACTACCCCCAGGACGGGCTCGACTCGCTCGGAGCCCGGGCGCTGCTCGCCGTCGCCTTCGTGCTGATCCTGGCCGGCAGCGCGGTGCTGCGCCGCAGGACCTCCGCGGCGTACGGCATGGTGATCGTCGGTACGGTCATCTCGACGGTGGCCTGGCGTCAGGATGAGATTCCGCCCACGCAGTTCCTGGCCGTGGATATCGCCCTCTGCTACCTCGCAGCCACCCGGCCTCGGCGGAGCTCGCTCACCGCGGCCGCCACAGCGCTCGGCACACTCGCCGGCTACCTCGTCCTGCGGTTGACCACGGGCGACGATTCCAGCATCACGCAGGAGCCGCTCGTGGCCCTGACCGTGGTCATCGCCTGGCTCATCGGTAATTCGTCGCATCAGGCCCGTGCCCACACCGCAGAGTTGCACGCCCGGGCCGCCGCCGAGGCCGTCACCGCCGAACGGCTGCGCATCGCCCGCGAGATGCACGACACCGTCGCCCACAGCATCGGCATCATCGCCTTGCAGGCCGGCGCCGCGGCCCGGGTCACCGAAACCCAGCCGGCCAAAGCCCGCGAGGCGATGCTCACCGTGGAGATGGCCGGCCGCGAGACGCTGTCCGGGCTGCGAAGGATGCTCGGCGCGCTGCGCCAGGCCGACCAGGATGAGGAACGCCAAGGCCGCGCGCACGCGCCGGCGCCCCTGCGACCGGCCGCCAGCCTGGCGAACGTGGAACAGCTCGCCGCGACGACCACGGCCGCCGGAGTCCGCGTGGAGGTGCGGTGGCAGGGCAGGCGCCGCCCGCTGCCAGCCGACATCGACCTCGCGGCGTTCCGGATCGTCCAGGAATCGGTGACCAACGCCGTACGGCACTCGGGTGCCGATTCCTGCCAGGTGCGCCTCGACTACCGCGCGGACGAACTCGCCGTCGAGGTCTCGGACCGAGGGAAAGGCGGCGGCACCAGCACGGACACCGGATACGGCCTGATCGGTATGCGCGAGCGGGCCGCCCTGCTGTACGGCGATTTCACGGCCGGGCCCCGTCCCGGGGGCGGCTTCCTGGTAGCGGCCAGACTCCCGGTACCGGCAGGGACCGCGGCAGAAGCAAAGACGGGAGCCAGATGACCATCCGTGTCGTGCTCACCGACGACCAGCCCCTGGTCCGGGCCGCCCTGCAGATGGTCATCACCGACACCGCGGACATCGAGGTGGTGGGCGAGGCAGAAGACGGCACGGGAGCGGTACGACTGACGGAGGAACTCGCCCCCGACGTCGTCGTGATGGACCTTCGGATGCCCGGCATGGACGGCATCGAGGCCACCCGGCTGATCACGACGGGCACCGGCTCCACACGCGTCGTCGTCCTCACGACCTTCGACGACGACGACTACGTCTACGGGGCGCTGCACGCCGGTGCCTCCGGATTCCTCGTCAAGGACATGGCCCTGGACGACATCCTCGCCGCAATCCGGATCGTTGCCGCCGGGGACGCTCTGATCGCACCAGCCGTCACACGCCGGCTGATCAAAGAGTTCACGACCCGACCCGCAGCGTCACCGCCGCGGCGGTCGGAGCTCGACGGCATCACCGCCCGGGAACGCGAGGTGCTGACCCTCGTCGGCAGGGGCCTGTCCAACACGGAGATCGCAGGGGAGCTCTCCATCAGCATCGCCACCGCCAAGACCTACCTGACCCGCCTGCTCGCCAAGCTCAGTGCCCGTGACCGGGTGCAGCTAGTGATCCTGGCCTATGAGGCGGGCCTGGTGGCAACATCCCAGTGAGTGGACGGACTCCCCGCACAGCGAGCACCGGCGGACGGTGCGCGATCCACGCATGTCCGATCCAACCTCGCCTGCCGTCAGTGCACAGGTTGATCAAGGTTCTGGCTCACCGCCGGCTGTCACCGGGGGCCAGAAGGCTGGTCAGCTCGGCGATGGCCGCCGGCGAGGGCTTGAAGTAACGGCGGAGGTTCTCCGGCTTCTTGTGACGCGACTTGGCCATCAGCATGAGCAGTGACGCACCTTGCTCGCCGAGGTGCGTGAGAGCAGAGTGCCGGTACTCGTGAAGGTCCCAACCGCTGCCCGGTCCACGAACTGCGGTGTGCCCATCCAGTAGGGCGCGGGCTTGGCCGTATGAGAGCCGGGCGAGGTCTGTGTCCGGACACACGTCTCGCGGGCCCACCACCTTCCCTGGGCCGGCTCGGCGGTGGGTGACGAACACGGGCCCGCGCGTGCGTCCCTTGAGCAGGCGGGGCAGGAGCCTGGCCGTGCCCGCGTCCCAGTACACAGTCTCCAGCACGAAGTCCTCGCGCGTCTGGCCGCGTCGTCGGGCCTTCGTCCGGGCGCCCTTGGCCTTGACCTGACAGCGGCGTCCGGCGAAGTCCAGATCCTCGATGTTCACGCCCAGAATCTCGTCGGATCGAGCGGCGGTCTCATAGAGCGTCCGGTACAGGGTCTTCTCCCGCAGGTGCACGTCGCGCCGCGCGATCAGCCGGTCGATGGCCATGCGCGAGCGGGCCGGGGTCTCGGAGTCCGGCACCCCCAGCCGCTTCGCCCGGGCCGGGACCGCCGGACACTCGTAGCCGCGCTCGCGGCACCACGCCAGCCAGGACAGCACCGATGCTCGGCGGGAGTTCCAGGTGTTCACCGCCGCGGTGCCCCAGAGCAGTTCGAGGGCTTCCCCCACTTCGTCGTCCGTGACCGAGCCGAGCGGGCGGCCCTCGCCGAGTCGCAGCGCAGTCTTGCCCAGCCCGATCCCGTAGGTGCGCACCGTGTTGGGGTTGCCGAGCGAATCGAGGAAGAGGTCGGCCGCCGTCCGCACGGTGAGCGCTTTGCCTGTCGGCAGCTGTACGACGGTGGGCACCGCTTCCCCCTTGCCAACAGATAACAGGGCCGCTTCGCGTAGGAACCGAAGAGCGTCACCGCAGGCGACGAATCAAGCTACCGCAGATATTGGGGTGTTATCCGCGAGAAGACTTCAGATCGCGTTCGCTACCGATGCTCCGTCAGCCGCCCACCAGGGGCGACGGGGGCTTAGCGCACGATCTGACATGGATGTTCCTCAAGCCCCTGGTCGTCGAGTTGGTCATGGAGGGACTGTACATTTGTTTAAAACATGCGTCTAGAACGTTTGTTTAAAACACGCGTACAGATGTGTGGGCATGGCTCGGTGGCCGTCGGTGCGGCGAGGGGGGACGCGAAGGAGGCGCGAGGAGGCGCGAGGGAGGGCGGCGGAAAACGCACTGGGCGGTTCCCGTCGTACGGAAACCGCCCAGTGCGTTTGTCTGTGCGCCGCCAGGGACTCGAACCCCGGACCCGCTGATTAAGAGTCAGCTGCTCTAACCAACTGAGCTAGCGGCGCTTGCTGACGAGAAAATAATACCTGGTCCCGAGGGGTGCTGCCGACACGGTCGGCCACGTCCCGCGCGATCCGCCCCGCGACCGCTACAGCGCCAGTGAGAGCAGGACCGGAGCGGCCCGGCGGTTGAGCGTGTCCGCCGCCGAACGCAGCCGGTGGGCGTCCTCGATCGGCAGTGACAGGGCCAGGCAACCGGCCGCCGCGCCCGCCGTCAGCGGGACGGCCGCGCAGACCGTCCCCACCGCGTACTCCTGGAGGTCCAGCATCGGGACGGTCGCCGGCTGACTGTCCAGCTTGGAGAAGAGCACCTTCTCGTTGGTGATCGTCCGGGAGGTGAGCCGGGCCGTCCGGTGCCGGGCGATGTGATCGCGGCGGCCGTTCTGGTCGAGCTGGGTCAGCAGGCACTTGCCGATCGCGCTGGCGTGCGCCGCGGACCTGAAGTCCACCCACTCGTTGACCGCCGGGGTCTGCGGGCCGTCGGCGACCTGGGTGATCCGGATCTCGCCGTCGACGTACCGGCTGATGTAGACGGCGGCGCCGACCGAATCGCGCAGCTGCATCAGCGTCTGCTGGAGCTTGGCCTCCAGCGCCCGCGTCCTGGCCGCGCCGGAGCCGAGCAGCAGCAGCGAGGCGCCCACCACGTAGGCGCCGTCGGTGACCTGTTCGACGTAGCCCTCGCGGCGCAGTGTGCGCAGCAGAGGGGTGAGGTGGCCGATGGGCAGCCCCGTCTCGCGGGCGATCCGGTCGTCGGTCACACCGCTGCCGTGGCAGGACACCGTTTCGAGAACGCGAAGGGCGTACTGCACCGAGTGGAACGGCGCCGTCGGCTCGGGCTTCAGTGTCACGGTTTCCCCCAACCAGGTTGTGACCGCAAGCTTTCGCCCCACGATAGCCGCCGAGGCCCCCTTTCGGG
The DNA here is from genome assembly GCF_029167625.1 of Streptomyces sp. AM 4-1-1. NCBI lineage: Bacteria > Bacillati > Actinomycetota > Actinomycetes > Kitasatosporales > Streptomycetaceae > Streptomyces > Streptomyces sp. AM 4-1-1. Next base: position 2,226,022 of record NZ_CP119145.1, on the reverse strand, counting down.
GGTGGTGTCGACGACTTCCCGGTGCGCCCCGGCCCCGCCAACTGGGGCGCACCTCTCTGGCATATGCCATCGTCATGACCAAGTAATGGATCGCGAGGTCACAGCACCGCGTTCAGGAATTCGCGCGTGCGTTCGTGTTCCGGATCGGTGAAGATCTTCTCCGGGGTACCGGCCTCCACGACCCGGCCCGCGTCGAACATCAGCACCTTCTCCGAGACGTCCCGGGCGAAGTTCATCTCATGGGTCACGCAGAGCATGGTGATGTTGGTGTTCCTGGCGATGTCGCTCAGCAACTCCAGTACACCCGCGACCAGTTCCGGGTCGAGCGCGGACGTCACCTCGTCGAGCAGCAGGATCTCCGGCCGCATCGCCAGCGCACGGGCGATGGCGACCCGCTGCTGCTGGCCACCGGAGAGCTGGGAGGGATGCGCGTCGATCTTCCCGGCCAGACCGACCAGGTCGAGCAGTTCGCGGGCCCGGGTCTCGGCCTCGTCGCGGTCCATGCCCAGCACATGGACGGGTGCCTCGGTGATGTTCTGGAGCACCTTCATGTTCGGGAACAGATTGAACTGCTGGAAGACCATGCCGATCTTCTTCCGGGCCTCCCGCAGATGCTTCTCGGGCGCCGGCTTCAGGCCGCCGTCCGGGCTCCGGACGTGGGACAGCGGTTCGCCGTCCACCCAGATCACCCCGTCGCTGACCTTCTCCAGTGTCATCAGCAGCCGCAGGATGGTCGTCTTGCCCGAGCCGCTGGGGCCGATGAGGGTGACGTGTTCGCCGCGCCGCACCGAGAAGTCGAGCCGGTCGAGGACGACGTGGTCACCGTACCGCTTCACGACGTTGTCGAAGCGGACCAGCGGCTGGTCGGGTCCGGTGGTGCCCGGGGCGGGCGCGGGCACGGTCACGACGTCCTCGGGAGCCGTGGCCGCGGGCTTCCGCGGCGGGGAGGGTTCAGTGGCCAAGGCGCTTCTCCAGTTTTCTCATCAGCAGCGAGGTCGGGTAGCTCGCGACCAGGAAGACCAGTCCGGCGAGCGTGAACGCCTCGGTGTACGCGAAGTGGTCGGCCCCGTACCGCCGGGCCTCGAAGACCATTTCCTGCACCGTGATCACGGCGAGGAACGGCGTCTCCTTGAACATCGAGATCGCGTAGTTGCCGAGGGCGGGCAGCACACTGCGTACCGCCTGCGGCAGGATCACGGCCTGCCAGGTCCGCCGGGGCGGCAGCGAGAGCGCGCGGCACGCCTCCCACTGTCCCTTCGGTACGCCGTCGATCCCGGCCCGGTACACCTCCGAGGTGTACGTGGCGTAGTGGACGCCCAGCACCACGATGCCGACCGTCAACGGCTCCGTCGAGCCGAACACGGCCGCCGCGCCCACCAGTTGGACCAGCAGCGGGGTGGACCGGATGAACTCCATCACCACCCGAACCGGCACGGTCACGAACCGGGTCGGGGCCCGTCCGGCGACCGCGATGGCCAGCCCGAGCACCGCCGCCACCAGGGTGCCGAGCACGGTCGCGAGCAGGGTGATCCGGAATCCGTTCAGGACGAGCGGCAGGACGTCACGCGCCGCGTCCCAGTCGAAGCCGTTGTTCATCCCGTGCCTCCGGCCTTCACGGTCGTCGCCGCGCTGCGGCTGCGCAGCAGGCTGCCCGCACCGGTCCCCAGACCGAGCCGCCGCTTGGCGTGCCGCTCCAGCAGGTTCATCAGCAGGGTCAGGGCGTAGGCGAGGACGAAGTAGAGGGCCAGCAGGGTCACATAGGCGGTCAGGGTCTCACCGGTACGGTCACGCAGTTGCTGGACGACGGTCATCAGGTCGGCCGCGGAGATCAGCCACAGGAGCGGGGTGCACTTCAGCAGCTGGATCAGCAGATTGGTGAAGGACGGGATCATCTGCACCCACGCCTGGGGCATGATCACCTTCCGCATCCGGTGGAACGGTGTCATGTTGAGCGCCACGGCGGCCTCCCACTGGGCGCGCGGTACGGAGTTGACACCACCGCGCACGATCTCGGCGCCGTACGCGCCGTAGTTGAGGCCGAAGGCGACGACACCGCAGAGCAGCGGCGAGAGTTCGTAGCCGGTCAGCTGCGGCATCGCGTAGTACAGCCAGAACAGCTGGATGTAGAGGGAGGTGCCGCGGAAGAACTCCACGACCACCCGCGAGACGCCCCGCACCACCAGCAGGCGGCTGCCCGCCATCAGGCCGAGGACGAACGACAGGAGCAGGGCGAGCAGCGAGCCCAGGACCGTGGCCTCAAGGGTCACCCACAGGCCCGCGCGCAGTTGGGGGAGGTCGTCGAGGAACGCGGAGAAGAAGTCGCTCATACGGTGCGGTCCGTCCCCGTCAGCCCTTGCACAGATCTGCGGTCTTCAGCGTCGTCGGCGGGATCTCGGTCGCCCCGAACCCGTACTCCTGGAGCAGCCCCACATAGCGCGACCTGTCCGAGACGATCTTCTTCAGCTCGCGGTTGAAGGCGTCCCGCAGTTCCTCGTTGCCCTCGCGGAACACCGCGCCACCCGGGCTGTACTGCTTCTTGCCGGCCAGCTCCGGCACGAACGCCTCGGTGACCTCGGTCCCGGAGTTCGTCTTCGCCAGCCAGCGCAGCGAGATCCCGGTGAGCAGGAACGCGTCGATCCGGCCACGCTTGACGGCGTCGGCGCCGTCCTGGGGCTTCTGGAACGCCTTGATCCTGCCCTTGTCGATGCCCGCGCCCTGGGCGTACGAGCCTTCGACGGCACCCGACATCACCCCGAGGGTGATCCCGGCCTCCTTCGCGGACGCCAGGTCGGTCACCTTCTTCGGGTTCCCCTTGCGCACCATCATGGCGGTGGGCGATATGAACTCCGGTTCGGAGAAGAGGGCGTTGGCGCAGCGCTCGGGGGTGATCGCCATCCCGGCACTGACCACGTCGTACTTCCCGGCCTGGAGACCTGGGATCAGGCCGTCCCACTCGGAGAGGGTGGGCTTCAGCTCGTCGACCCCCAGCGCCTTGAAGATCTCCCGGTGCAACGCCGGTGCCTCGCCCTTGAGTTGGCTGCCCTCCAGATAGCCGTACGGTGCCTCGTTGGCATAGGCGACCCTGACGAAGCCCTGCTTACGGAGCTTGTCGAGCGCTCCCGCGCCGTCACTCGCACCGGAGTTGGTCTTGCTGCACGCGGCGAGCAGGCCCGGCACCACGATCAGGCCACCCACGGCTGCGGAACGATTGAGGAAACCCCGACGGGAAAGGTGAGGAAAGTCAGCCATGGATTCGCAATCTCTGGAAGAACGAACAGTCCGGACAGGGTGAGCCCCTTCCCGATCCCGCGTGCCTATGCGGAAAACGGGAGGGTGTGATCGAACAGAAGCCGGAGGGTGACCTTCCCGTGTCATGCGGGGGCCGGTCCTCCGGCCGTGACGGAGCCGCGTCTCCGGCGTTCTCCGGTCGCGGCGGGGCCCCGGCTCCGGCCGTGGCGGGAGGAGGTCTCCGGCGTTCTCCGGTCGTGGCGGGGAGGTCTCCGGTGCTCTCCGGTCGTGGCGGGGGCCTGGTCCTCGGCGTTCTTCGGACATGGCCGGGGCCTGCTCCTCGGTGTGCTTCGGACATGGTGGAGCGCCCGGCCTGCGGCATCCGCCCTTCGCGCCGGAGGCCGGGCCCTCCCCGCCGGCCCCCGCCACGCGCGGCGGAGAACCGCCGCCGGAGGAATACTGGACGGGGACGGGGGTACCGGTCTCCGATCGCTCCCCGGGGCCCGCGGTCGCCGCAGGCCGCCGGGGCGCGGAACAGGCGGAAGACGCCAGCGGAGAACAGGAAGGGTGAGACATGACGACCGTCGGACTTCTCTACCCCGGCCACGCGGCGGAGGACGACTTCCCGCGGTTCGAGGTGCTGCTCGACACCGATATCAGACTGCCCGTCGTGCACATCGACTCCAGCGGCCGCACCGATCCCGCCGACCCCACCGGCTCCGCCGATCCGGCCGCTGCCGCCGACCCGGCCGGCCGCACCGGTCCCGATGCCGACGCCGAGCGCCTGGCCACCTGTCTCGACGAGCTGCGCATGGCGGGCGCCGAGTCCGTCGTCCGGTCCTGCGGCGCCGAGGACGGCTTCCGACATGGCCTCCAGGGCGCCCACGACCAGGTCGCCGCCCTGGCCCGCGCGGCGGGTCTGCCCGCCTCCAGCACCTCCTTCGGCTTCGCGCACGCGTTGCGGGAGCTGGGTGCCACCCGGGTCGCGGTCGCCGCCGTCTGCTCGGACGAAGCCGCCGGACACTTCGCGGGTTTTCTGCGCGAGAGCGGCGCCGAGGTGGTCGCCACCCACACCGATGTCGTCGGCACAGCCGAGGCCGCCGCCTGGGACCCCGACCGGGTCAAGGAACTCGCCGTCGCGGGCAACCACCCCGACGCCGAGGTCGTCCTGCTCCCGGACCCGGCCCTCCACACCGCGTCGTACGTCCCCGAGCTGGAGGAACTTCTCGGCAAACCGGTCCTCACCGCGAACCAGGTCACCGTCTGGGAAGGGCTGCGGCTGGCCCGCCGCCGCGCGTGGGCACCGACCGTCGGCACCCTGTTCTCCGCTCGCGAATAGCGCGCGAGCAGTAGCGACGGCCGCCGCCGCGTGAGGCTGGGACCCGTGCCCACCGGGGAGCCGGACCGAAGCCGGACGGGGAGGGAACGGGAATAAGCGGAGTCCACCTCCTGTTACCCACAGCCGGTACGTACGAGCACACCGGAGAGGGCCGACACGTGGACGTGGACGACAACCGAGGCGACGAGAACCGGGCCGACGAGAGCCGGACCGACCGAATCCGGGGCACGGCCCTGGGCACGGCGCGCGTCCCGCTGTCCGTGCTCGATCTGGTGACGGTCGGCGGGGGCCGCACCGCGACCCAGGCCGTGCGGACCAGCGTGGACATCGCCCGCCTCGCCGAGCGGCGCGGCTTCCACCGCTACTGGGTCGCCGAACACCACTCGATGCCCGGCGTGGCCTCGTCCTCCCCGGCCGTGATCCTGGCCCATCTGGCCGCCCACACCGAGCGCATCCGCCTGGGTTCCGGCGGCGTGATGCTGCCCAACCACGCCCCGCTGGTGATCGCCGAGCAGTTCGGCACCCTGGAGGCCATGGCCCCCGGCCGGATCGACCTCGGGCTGGGCCGCGCCCCCGGCACGGACGGGGCGACCGCCGCCGCGCTGCGCCGCACCGACCGGCTGAACGAGGGCGCCGACGACTTCCCGCAACAGCTCGTCGAGCTGACCCGCTTCCTGGACGACGACTTCCCCGACGGGCACCCGTACGCCCGTATCCACGCCGTGCCGGGACCGGTGCAGGGCCCCACGGGCCGTCCGCCGATCTGGCTGCTCGGTTCCTCCGGCTTCAGCGCCCGGCTGGCCGGTGTCCTCGGTCTGCCGTTCGCCTTCGCGCACCACTTCTCGGCCCAGAACACCGTCCCGGCGCTCGACCTCTACCGGGAGTCGTTCAAGCCGTCCGTGGTGCTCGACGCGCCCTACGCGGTGATCGGCGTCTCCGCGCTGGCCGCCGACGAGGAGCGGGAGGCCCGTCGGCAGGTGCTGACCGGCGCCCTGTCGATGGTCCGGCTGCGCACCGGCCGTCCGGGCCTGATCCCGACCCCGGAGGAGGCGGAGGCGTACACCTTCTCGCCGATGGAGCGGGAGTTCGTCGACGGCTGGCTGTCCAACGTCGTCCACGGCACGGCGGACGAGGTGCGCGCGGGCCTCGACGAACTGGTCGGGCGCACGGGCGCCGACGAGCTGATGGTCACGGCCAACGCGCACGGCGGAGAGGCCCGGCTGCGTTCGTACGAGCTGATCGCGGACGCGTACGGACTGCCCACCCTCGGCTGAGCCGCCCACCCTCGACCGAGCCGACCGCTTCGGCCGAGCCGCCCACCCTCGACTGAGCCGCCCACCCTCGACCGAGCTGCCCACTCTCTGACTGAGCCGACCGCTTCGGCCGAGCGCCGGCCGCCGAGGCGTCCGGGCCCCCGGAGCTGTCCGGGGCGCCCGGTCCGGGCAGCCTCCGGCCGGGGCACCCGGTCCGGGGACGGCGATCAGACCCCGGACGGTCCGCCCGGCCGGGCGCAGATCAGTTCGTCGATGCGCTCGGGCGTCACCGCGCGGGAGTACAGCCAGCCCTGACCGGTGTCGCAGCCTATCCGCCGCAGCCGCTCCGCCTGCCCGGCGGTCTCCACGCACTCCGCGGTGACGGTGAGCCCCAGCCGGTGCGCCAGCTGCACCATGGCCTCGACGATCGTCTCGTCGGCCGGGCTGGGGTGCGTACCGTCGTCGTACCTGAATCCCCGGACGAACGAACCGTCCAGTTTCAGCACCGACACGGGCAGCCGGCTCAGATACGCGAGGTTCGAGTAACCGGTCCCGAAGTCGTCGATGGCGATGCGCACGCCCATGTCGCTGAGGGCCTGAAGGGCCTGGAGGGGACGGCCCGCCGAACCCATCACGGCGGACTCGGTCAGCTCCAGTTGCAGCAGCCGGGGCGTCAGCCCGGTCTCCGCGAGGATGTCCGCCACATCGGTGACCAGGTCGGAGTCCCACACCTGCCGTACGGCGACGTTGACGCTGACGTACAGCGGCGGCTCGTCGGGGTGGTCGAGCTGCCAGCGCCTGGCCTGACGGCACGCGGTGCGCAGCACCCACCGCCCGAGCTGGACGATCGAGCCGTCCTCCTCGGCGATCCCGACGAACCGATTCGGCGACAGCATCCCGAACTGCGGGTGGTTCCACCTGACCAGCGCCTCGACCCCGCGTACGACTCCGTCGGCCATGCCCACGAGCGGCTGGTACGCGATGGTGAACTCGCCGCGCTCGACGGCGGGCCTGAGCGTGGACGACAGCGCCTGGCGGGTCATCCGGTGGGCGTTGCGCTCCGGATCGAAGAGCGTCCAGCGGGCCCTGCCGTCGGCCTTCGCCCAGTACAGGGTGGTGTCGGCGGCCTGCATCAGACCGGTGGCCGACGTCCCGGCCATGGCCCGCTCCACCACCCCGATCGACGCGGAGACCGAGAGCCGCTGCCCGGCCAGTTCGAACGGCTGCTGGAGCGCCGCGAGCACCGCGCGGGCCAGGTCGGTGAGCTGCTGGGTGCCGGTGGACCGCTCGACGAGGATCGCGAACTCGTCGCCGCCGAGCCGGGCCACCAGATGGCCGCCGTCGCGCGGGGAACCGGCCCGCTCGGCGCAGTCGGTGAGCCGTCCGGCGACGGCGGCCAGCAACCGGTCGCCGATCCGGTGCCCCAGGGTGTCGTTGACGGCTTTGAAGCCGTCCAGGTCCAGGTAGCAGAGCCCGATCCGGCCGTGCCGGGGGAGGCTGTCGTCCTGGTACGGCGGGGTCTCCAGCACCGCGGAGAGCCGTTCGAAGAACAGGGTGCGGTTGGGCAGCCGGGTCACCGGGTCGTGCATCTGGAGGTGGCGCAGCCGGTCCTGGAGCTCGTGCCGGTCGCTGATGTCGGCGATCGAGAGCAGTACCCCGGGATCGCCGGACTCGGAGACCGGACCGGGGTCGCCGGGGGCGGACGCCGCCTTCGTCGTCGCGACCGTGGCGGCTGTCGCCGTCCCCGTCGTCGCGGCTGTCGTGGTCATCGGTACGACGGTGATCTCGGCCCACAGCGAGCGGCCGTCGGGGTGCTTGAGGCTGCGGGTGCAGCGGAACCGGGAGTGCCGGCCGCGCAGAACCTCCTGGTAGGAGCGCCAGGTCCGGCTGTCCGACGTGAGGTCGACGAGGTCGGACGCGGACCGCGCGACCAGCTCGGCGCGGGTGCGGCCGAGCAGCGTGGCCAGCGCGTCGTTGGCCCTGACCACCCGGCCGTCACGGTCGAGCACGGCCATGGCGAGCGTGGACGCCCGGAACGCCGCCCGGTAGTCGCGCAGCTCGGAACCGCCCGGCCCGGTGCGGTCGCGCGCGTTCCGCTCCGTGAGGTGACCGTCCGTGATCATGTGCCGCTCTGCTTCGGGGGGTCTGCCCGCCGGGGGCCTCGGCCCTTCGGAGGTTCCGCTCACCGCTCGCTCCCGCTGTGCAGTCTGTCGTGAACAGGTGTGGTCGGACTGGCCCGCCGAGTGGCCGGCCACCCTCGGGGCAGGGAACCACACAGGAAAGCGTGGTTGAGCATAGATGCTGGTGGGTCGGCCCTTCCAGCTCGCCGGGCCGTTCCGGGCGCCGCGGGCGGCTCGATCGAACCCTTCGCGCGCACCGGGTGGCCCCTCCGGGCAGGAGCCCTGTTTGCCCGCGCCTGATCGTTTCTGTGCGGTTCTGCTCTCTCGCGCCGACACGGTGATCGATTGTGACTTTCCGTGAGGGGGAGTGAGGGGGTGTGGGGGAACCGGCCGCACACCCGAGTGGGGCAGCACAACAGGGCGTACGTGGTTGAACCGGCACAGGGTGGGTGGGATGTCCCGCGTTCCCCAGCCGGAGGTGGATGTGCCGCGCCAGCACAGACCCGGGGGAGTGGTGCGGCCCACTCCACGCGGTCTCGCCGCTGCCCTGACCTCGCTGCTGGCGTTCGCCGCCACCTCCCTCGTCGCGGGACCGGCCGTGGCGGCCTCCGACGGGGCGTCCGCGTGCGCCCTGCCCCGTACCGCCGCCCACCACTCCCTCGGCCTGGACAGCTGGAACACCGCCTATCCCCGCCCCGACCACGCCCTCGACGCGGTCATGATCTTCCTTTCCTTCCCGGACTCCCGGCCCGTCACCACGCCCGACGAACTCGCCGCGGACCACTTCCCGGCCACCACCCGGTACTTCCGGCGCGCCTCGTACGGCAGGTTCACCCTGCGCGCGCACCCGCAGCGGCGATGGGTGCAGATGCCGAAGGACTCCGGCTGGTACGGGATACAGCGCGACTGGGACTCCGGCCGGCGCGGCGCCTATCTGCGCGACGCGATCGCCGCCGCCGACGGCGAGGTCGATTTCTCCCGGTACGACCTCGTCTATCTGGTCGCCGACCCGGACGCGCCCGGCGTCGACTCCGACGCCACCAAAGTCGTCAACTTCGACCGTCCGCTGCACGCCGACGGCACGGACATCCGACGCGTCGTCACCGTTTTCGAACATCATCCGCCGGACCGCAACGTGCTGGCCCACGAGACCGGGCACGTCTTCGACCTGGCCGACCTCTATCACCGGCCGACCGACGGCAAGGGCGACTGGGACACCCATGTCGGCGACTGGGACGTCATGGGCAGCCAGTTCGGTCTCGCCCCCGACCTCTTCGGCTGGCACAAGTGGAAGCTGGGCTGGCTGGACAGCGGGCAGGTGGTGTGTGTGCGGGGCAGCGAGAGCGTGACCCTGGAGCCGATGGCCGCCGCGCCCGTGCCGGGCGGCAGCCTCGGCACCCGGCTCGCGGTGATCAGGACCGGCGAGAACAGCGCCCTGGGCATCGAGGCCCGCAGTGCCACCGGCAACGACCGGCTGACGTGCACCGAAGGGATTCTGATCTACCGGGTGCGCGGCGAGGCGCCGTCCGGCGGCGGACCGGTCGAGGTCCTCGACACCCACCCCGAAACGGGCTCCTGCTGGGACCGCTCGGTCTACCCGCCGCTCGCCGACGCGCCGCTCGGCGTCGGGGAGCGGTACACGGTGCCCGGTGAGCACGTCCGGGTCGAGGTCGCTGACCGGACGCGGTCGGGCGCCTGGACGGTCCGGATCACCACCGGCACGTAGCCGAAGCCGGTACGTGGGCGAGGCCGGCGCATCGGCGACGACATGCGCGGACGACATGCGCGGGGGTGAACGGCAACGAAGAAGCCCCCCGCTTCCGCGAGGGGCCTCTTCCGTCTGTGCGCCGCCAGGGACTCGAACCCCGGACCCGCTGATTAAGAGTCAGCTGCTCTAACCAACTGAGCTAGCGGCGCCTGCTGACGTCGTAGACATTAGCATCCGGATCGGCGGGAGGAAAAATCGAAATCCGGTCCGGTACGGGAGGCGTCGACCGGGCCACCCGTACACACGCCCAGAGCAGCACATCGGGTCCGGGAAGCCAGGGGGTACGGGTGTCGGGGGCAACCACCCAGCGGGGTCCCGTGGCAGGGGAACCGCAGGCCAGCGGCGGTACGGTCACCGCGTCGCCGGTTCCGTGGCAGAGCAGCGGGGGCAGGCTCCCCAGCCGGGGGCCCGGGACCCGGTGGTCCTCCCGGGACGTCCCGCGCGCCCGCCCCGAGCCCCACTCCTCCCAGTCGAGCAGCGAGGGCAGTCGCTGGGCGGTGCCGGGCGCGGCGAACAGCAGCATCCGGCCCCGGTGCGTGGCCACGGGCCCCGAGCCGGGACCGTCCGTCCACAGGTGCTCCAGCATGTGCCGGCCCAGCAGCGCGGGCACGTTCACGACGTCGAAGACGGAGCCGCACGGCAGCACGGCGGGACAGCCGGGGCTCGCCTCCCACCGGCTGAGCGTGGAACGCGGGAAGGCCGTGGCCGTGGCGAGCCAGGCGGCTCCGGAGGCGGTCACCTGAGCGGTCCGGTCGCCCGGCCGTTCCCGTACGGCCGCGCAGATGTCGACGCCGCCGTGGGCGGAGGCGGCGTCGCCGGGGCGGAGGGGCGTCTCGTCGTGCAGCCAAGCAGTACTCATAACCCCTGGTCTACCGGGAGTTACAGCTGATTACCGGAGAGTTTCCGAAAACTGGGACAGGGGCATGTGCCGAGGAGTATCTTGCGCGCGGGCATATGCCAGAGGTTCGACCCGCAGTCACGAAGCCTCACGCCGGTGCCAGGGCGTCCCGCCGCGCCGCTGCGGTCAGGGCGTCGGGCCGTTGAGCAGGGTCCGGCCGAACTCGACCATCTTCTTCGCGTAGTCCTCGGTCCACTCCGCCCGCTGGGCGATGTCCGCCAGGGTGAGCCGGTCGAACCTGCGCGGATCGGCGAGCTGGGCGGCGGCGATCGCCTGGAACTCCACGGCCCGGTCGGTGGCCGCGCGGAACGCGTGCGTCAGCTCGGTCGCCCGGCTCAGCAACTGCCTGGGATCGTCCATCGATTCCAGGTCGAAGAAGTGCTCGGGATCGGCGACGTCCGCCGACGGCTCGAAGAGCAGGGGCGCGGGCCGCAGCCGCTGTCGTTCGTTCCGCTCGGGTGGTGCCATGGGTGTGTTCCTCCTCCTCCGGGCAGCCGTGACGGCCACCGTCCATTGTCCGACCCGCCACAAGGGCGCGTGGGGACGGCGCTGGGCGCGACCCCGGCCGCTCCGCGCGACCATGGGCCGACCCGGGTGCAACAGGGGCGGGCCGCCCCGTATTCCGGCCGCCGGACCGTGTCCGATCCCGGCCCGGCCCGAGCCGGTCTGAATCCGCCCCGGGCCCGGTCCGGTCCGGCCCGACCGGTCCGGCCCGACCCGGTCTGACCCGGCCCGGTCCGGTCCGTAGGCCGGGCCGTGGCGACCACCTCGCCCGCCCCGCCTCTGTCGCCCCCTGTCCGCCCCGCCTTTGTCCCGCCGTGTCCGCCCCCACCTGCCCGTCCCGTTCAAGGACGCCAGGACACCCGGTGGCCGGACCAGTGTTCCCAGGTGGTGATCATGGTGTTCCAGCCGTCCGGGAACTTCACCGTCACGCCCAACTGGACCGGCTCCGTCGAGGGGTGTTCGTCCAGGAGGTCCGCGACGCCCGCCCGGCACACCACGACGCAGGCGTGACGGTGGCGCGAGGCCAGGACGCACAGCCGGCCCGCCTCCAGATGGAACGCCGTCGCGTCCGGACGCCCGGACAGCGGGTGGAGCACCACCGTGACGTCGAACTCGCGGCCCTGGAGCCGGTTCGCGGTGTCCACCGCCACCCCCGTCACCCCCAGCTCCGCCAGCGCGGCCCGCACCGCCGCCGCCTGGTCCCGGTGGGCCGTGCCGACCGCGATCCGGTCGGCGGTGAGCGGCACCGGGTCCGGGGAGCGCTCGCTCGTCGCCACCCCGCCCCGGTCCAGCATCCTGCGCACCACCAGGGCGACCGCCCGCACCGCCTCGGGATCGGTGCGGGGGGTGTGGCGCGCCGGGAGTTCGAGCAGTCCCCAGCCGGACTCCGCCGCCTCGTCCAGCACCCGGTCCGGCCCCGAACCGTCCGACGGGACACCGAACGACAGCCGCCGGTCCCCGTGGTCCGTGCCGCTGCGGAAGGGCGTGTACGGGTAGAACGCGTCCGATACCAGCGGCGCGGCGGACGCGGGCAGCCGCCAGGAGACCGGCAGCCGGTGCTGAGGCAGCTCCGGATTGTGCGCCAGCAGCGTGGAGACCGCACTGGCCGACGGGTCGTACGACAGTCCCGCCCACTGGTCCGCGCCCACGATCGAGAACGGGTCCAGCTGCCCCGGGTCACCGACGAACAGCGCCCGCTCGAAGAGCCCGGCGACGGCCAGCAGCGCGTCCGAACGCATCTGGTAAGCCTCGTCGACGATCGCGTGCCCCCACGGCTCGACGTTCGTCACATGGGCCCACTTCGCCGCCGTCGAGATCACCACGTCGAGCCCCGCCAGATCGGCGGCCTTCGACGACTTCCGTACGTTGTCCAGGCCGTCCAGGACCTTGTCGTACGGATCGGAGTCGTTGCTGTGCAGCCGCCCCACCGGCAGCCCGGGTTCCTTCTCGGCCAGCCGCACCACCAGGTCGTCGACCTGTGCGTTGGTCTGCGCCACCACCATCAACGGCCGTCCGGCCGCAGCGAGTTCGAGCGCGGCCCGGACCACGAGCGTCGACTTGCCCGCACCCGGCGGGGAGTCCACCACGACCCCCCTGGCCGTGCCGTTCAGCGTGTCGTCCAGGATCTTCGCGGTCGCCAGGCCCGCCGCCGCGCCCGGATCGAATACGGTCGTCACAGCAGGTCCTCCGCGGTCACCGGGTCGGGATGCTCAGGGTCTCCGGCGGCGCCCGGCGGACCGCCGTGGGTCCACGGGGTCTCCTCCGGATCGGGCAGCTTCGGCCCGCCGCGCTGATCGTGCTCGAACAGCGTCCAGACGATCACCTCGCCGGGCTCCGGCACGGACCCCGGAGCGGGCTCCCGGCCCCGGCCCATCCGGTCCAGGACGCGCAGCACCAGCGAACCCCCGCCGCTCCCTGCCTCCCCGGCCGCGTCCGAATCCCGTCCGCCGTCCGCCGGACCCGTTTCTCCCGGGCCCGTTCCGTCCGGCCCCGCCCCTCCGGGACCCGGGCCGTCCTCTCCCGCTCCCCGGCTGTCCGCCGGACCCGCTCCTCCCGGACCCGTTTCCGCCGGGCCCGCTCCTCCCGGCCCCGCCCCTCCGGGACCCGGGCCGTCCTCTTCCGCACCCGGGCCGTCCGCCGCCGCGCAGTGGCGCACGAACTCCGCGGTCTGCGGCTTGCCGTCCAGCGAGCGGTACACCTTCGTCCGCTCACCCAGCTGCGGCCGGTCCCCGGTCATGACGGTGACCAGCGGGCGGGGCGACGGCCGCTTCGACTCGCTGTAGGCCATCTCCACCCCCGTCACCTCGGCCACGAACGCCTCACCGGTCAGCCGCCGCCCCGCCAGCACCAGCGGATCGTCCAGCGCCTCCTGGGCCTCCAACTGGGCCTGCGCCGTCTCCCGCGCCGCCAGCTTCCGCGCCGCCGTCACCGCGTCGTCCCGGCGCGGCTGCGGCGGCTCCCCGGCCGCCACCCGGTCCCGATGACCGGTGAACGACCAGCGGTCCCGGGTCCAGCGGTCCCCGGCCGCGGCCCCCTCCGGCAGCTCCCGCAGCAGATCCAGTCCCCGCCACACCGCGTGCCAGGTCGGCAGCATGACCCCGGCCAGCAGCGACCGGATCTCCCGCTCGGCGGTGGCCAGCTCCCGCAGCCCGCTGTCCGCCTCGGACCCGTCCTCGGCCGCCGCCAGCGCCGTACGCGCCCGGTCGTACCGGTCGATCGCGGGTGCCAGCAGCCGGTTGTCGAACGCCGGGTCCGTCGCGGGACCGGCGGGCGGGCACTTCAGCTGCCCATCGCGGTCACGGCCCACCTCGGCCCGGAACGCGGCCTCCGCGCCCGCCCCGTCCTCGGCCGTGATCCAGGCGAGCAGCGCGCCCAGATGCTGGTCCTCCAGCGTGGACTGCCCGGTCGCCCAGTGCCGGTTCAGCAGATCGGTCGCGGCGAGCAGCAGCGAGGAGCCCGGCACCCGGGCCCGCTCCCCGTAGTGCGTCAGCCAGCGGCCCAGCAGCGGCACCCGCACGGGCGCGGGATACGGCGTGTCCGGATCGTCCTCGGCGGTGCGCCGGAACCGCATGGAGCGCCCCAGCAGCCGTACGAACTCGATGCCCGCCCGGCTCGGCACGATCAGCTGCGCCGCGTCCGCGCACAGCTCCACCTCGACCTTGACCCGCTTCCCGGTCTCCGGATCGGTCTCGCTCCGCTCGGCGGGCTCCACCACGTCGGCGTACGCCTCGATGTGCGGCAGCACCGCCTCGGCAAGCTCCGCGAGGAACGCGAACCGCAGCTCGCGGTCGCGCGGCTGGGAAACCGTCAGCAGCCGGGGCGCGTCCCGGTCGGTGCCGACCAGCGCACCGAGCGGGGCGCCCGCCTCCCCGGCGGTGGTCAGCGGCACCAGCACCAGCGGCCGGTCCGTGAGATGGCGGTGCCGGACCGTCGCGAGGGGCTGCGCCCGGCCCGTGTCCACGGCCTCGAACCGGGCCAGCGTGTTGATCAGGGACATGCCGGTGCGCCTTCCCGGGTGCGGACGTCCGCGAGTGCCCGCGCTCCAGGGCCGTCGAGTGCCCGGGTGCGGGCGCCTCCCAGCGCCTCTGCGCGCAGGGCAGCCGCCCGGCGCAGCGCGGCGACCGCCGGGTCCGCCGGATCGCCCTCCTTGCCCGCGGCGGCGGCCAGCACCGCGCCGACCGTCGTCAGACCGCCCAGCTCGCCCCGGACCGACCGGCCCAACGCCTCCACCGCGCCCGCCTCCCGGGCCCGGGACCGGCAGTGGAACGCCAGCTCGCACGCGGCCAGGCACTCCGGGGCGTAGGACGCGCCGACCGACTCGACGGCCGCCGTCAGCTCCTCCGCAGGGGCCTCCGGATCGAACGTGGTGCCCTCAGGCAGGGCCGCCGCGATGTCCTCGATCCGGGTCAGCCTGGCCAACTGGCGAGAGGTGACGGCCCGCTGCTTGCGCACGTCGACGACCGAGGCGGTCGGCACGTTCGAGAAGTCCTTCGGGCAGACCAGCAGCACCCGGTGCCCGACCTCCGCGCCCTCGGTGACCGCGGCGACCCGCTCCAGCGCCAGCACGTACACGGCCGACTGCCGGGCCGCCGCGCCCACCTTCGCCGGGTCCGCCGCACTGTCGATCATGGGGAACGACTTGATCTCGACGACCGTCCACCGCCCGTCGGGCCGGACCACCACGGCGTCCGGCTCCAGATAGGCCGGCGACCCCGCCACCTCCAGGGCCAGCAGCGGATGGTCGAGCAGCGCCCAGTGGCCCGCCACCGTCGCCTCCCGCAGCGCGAGCGCGGTGCGCGCCGCACGGCCCTGCGGCCCGGACGCGCTCAGATCGGGTACGTGGACGGTGTCCGGGGCCGGGCAGTCGCCGCCCAGCCGTTCGAACAGCAGGCGCAGCAGCTCCGTACCGCCGTCGGCCTTGACCTTCGCCTCGAAGGCGTTGCCGCGCATGAAGGCGAACTGCGACTGGCCGAACGCGGCGGGGGAACCGAGCGCCTTCGCCAGCGCCCCCTTGTCGACCCCGGCGCCGTCCAGCAGGGCCCGGCGCCGGCAGCCCGGATTGGCGGCTAGGGCGGCCAGCGCGCGGGCGTCCAGCGGACGCGGCGCGACGGCCGGTCCGCGCAGCTCAGCGAGCCGCTGCCGGAGCGTCCCCGGCGGTCGCGGTTCCGCCGGAGGCCGCTGGGGACGCCGCGTCGATGGGATCTGCGGAGGAGGTCCGCTGGCCGGGGATTCGCTCACCCGCCGAAGTCTCGCACCCGGCACTGACAACGGTCGCCCCCGCGCCCGCGCCGGCTGTCGCGAAGCGGCTCGGGAACCGGACCGCGACCCGGTCCCGGCACCGGGCGGTGACCCGGTCGGCGAGCCGTGCGACGGGGGTGGCGAGCAGCGCGCCGACGCCCATCACGGCGGCGCCCGCGACGGCGTCGAGGAAGTAGTGGTTCGCGGTGCCCATCACCACGAAGGTGATGACCAGCGGATACGCCACGCCCACGGCCCGCACGGCCGGATGGCGGCCGTGCCGCCACAGCAGAATCCCGCACCACAGCGCCCAGCCGACGTGCAGGCTCGGCATCGCCGCGTACTGGTTGGTCATCCCGCCGAGCCCGCGCGGCGCGCTCGCCTCCGCGCCCCACCAGCCGTACGAGCTGTACTGGGCCATCGTGTCGACGAAGCCGTGCCCGGCGTCGAGCAGCCGGGGCGGGCACGTCGGCAGCAGCGTGAAGCCGATCAGCCCCAGCAGCGTGGACGTCATCAGCCAGGTGCGCGCGGCGCGGTACGCGGCGGAGTGCCGCCGGAAGATCCAGATCAGGACCGCCGGGGTCACGACGTAGTGCAGGGAGGCGTACGCGAAGTCGGCCGGGACGCCGATGGAGGGGTGGGCGGTGAGCAGCCGGTTCAGGGGGTGCTCGGCGTTCAGACGGAGGGTCTGTTCCAGATGGAGGATGGCCAGACCGTGGTCGACGGCGGTCGCGACGTCTCCCCGGACCAGCAGCCGGCCCGCCGAGTACAACGCGTACACGACCGCGATCAGCGGCAGTTCGGTCCACCATCGGGGCCGGTGGCGTTGCACGGGCGCGGTGGTGGCGTGCGGCATCCGGAAGCTCTCCATCATGTGTTTCGTGCGGCCGACGGCGGGCGTTCAACCGTACGGTCTGTGTGGGCCGTGTCTCCCGCTGGGGTGCCCCGGCCGGACACCCCTCCCCGCACGGATCTGCTCGCGGTCCGCCTCGATCGTGCGCAGAGGAGGACGCCGGTCGGGCCCCGGAGGTTGCCTCTCCCGCGCGTACGCGATGATGGAGAGGGATGATCGAACCGGCCCCCCGCATGGTCCGGGACCCGGCTCGTGCCCGGCCCGTGGTCCCGGGAGCACCCTCTCAGACTCCGTGGCCGGGTGTCATCGCAGCGACCACAGCAGTATCGGAATCGACGTCAGCGCAGTCTCGGAAGTCTCAGGGAGAGCCGTCATGGCACCGCGTATCCTGCTCGCCCGGCACGGGCAGACCGAATGGTCCGTCAACGGCAACCACACGGGCCGGACGGACATCCCGCTGCTCGACTCGGGCCGCGAGGGCGCGAAGCTGCTGGGGGAGCGGCTGCACCGGGCGCCGTGGGCGGGCCTGCCGGACACGGAGATCCTGACGAGTCCGCTGGTCCGGGCCAGTGAGACCTGCGAGATCGCGGGTTTCGGGGACCGCGCCGAGCCGTGGGACGCGCTCATGGAGTGGGACTACGGGGCGTACGAGGGGCTGACCCCCGCCCAGATCAAGGCGGACCGGCCCGACTGGTTCATCTGGCGTGACGGGGTGCCCGACGGCGAGACGCTGGCCGAGCTGTCCGCCCGCGCCGACACGATCGTCGACCGGGTCCGCTCGGCCGACCGGGACGTCCTGGTCTTCGCGCACGGCCACATCCTGCGGGCGCTGGGCGCCCGCTGGCTCGGCGAGGACGTGTCGTTCGGCGCGAAGATCCGGCTCGACCCCACGTCACTGTCCGTGCTGGGCTGGGCGTACGACGCGCCCGCCGTGGAGCGCTGGAACGACACCGGACACCTCGCGGACTGACCGGCCCCGGCGCGTGCGGGCCGGACGGGCCGTGGCGCCTGGGGGCACGGATCGGACCTGCGGAGTGCCTGTGGAGTCCTGGGGAGCGGCCGGCCCAACGGTCGCGGCCCTGTGCGCCGACCGGATGTCGTAACCCGGTACCGGGCGGCCTCCGTGCCTGCGGACCGGCCAGCCTCCGTGCCTGCGAGGCGGCGGGGTCTCGTGCTTGCGGGGCGGCGCGCCTGCGGGGCGGCGGGTCTCGTACCCCGGTCCCGAGCGGTTCCCGTACCCCCGTACCGACCGGACCCCGCGTCCGTCGGCCGGCCAAGCCCCGCCCTCGTGGACCGCGCGGCCCTCACCTCCGCGCGGCCCTCACCTCCGCGCGGTCTCCGCCTCGACGAACTCCGCGTACCGGTCGAGGAAGCCCGCGACCTCGGCCGACCCGCGCCGCGGGCGCAGTACGTCCGCCGCGCCCGCCAACATGCCCCGGACGCGGGTCGACCGGACCCGGTCCAGCAGGTCGAGCACCTGGTGGCCCGCCGCCGCGGCCTCGTCCGCGACGCCCGCGCGGGCCAGATCGATGGTCAGCTCGGCGCGGTACAGGGCCATGTTCCGGGTGAAGTGCGGGTCCTGGAGCCGGGTGGCACGGCGGGCGTGCCCGGCGGCCCGGGACCATTCGCCCAGCGCCGACCAGCACTGGGCCTCCAGGATCTCCAGCTCCGCCTCCCGGAAGAACGACATCCACTCCGGATCGGCGTCGGACGGACCGCGTCCGAAAGCGGTGTGCGCCCGGCCGATCGCCCGCTCGCAGCCCGTCCGGTCACCGAGCCCGGCCCGGCCGCCCGCCTCGCGCAGGGTGAGCAGCGCGCGCAGCCGGGCCGAACCGAGCGGTTCGGCGGCCCGTAGTCCGGCCTCCGCCGCCCGTAGCGACTCCCGGGGCCGGCCGGTGTCCCTGGCCAGGAACGACGTGTTGCAGAAGGCGTGCGCCTCCAGCGCCGGGTCGCCCGCCACCCGCGCGGTGGCGAGCGCCTCGGCGTAGTGCGAGCGCGCGTCGTCGAAGCGGCCCGAGTCATGGGCCAGCCAGCCGACCGAGATCGCCAGTTCGCCCGCGCCCGAGTGCAGCCGGTCGGCGGTGGCCCGGCGGCCGGTCGTCCCGGTGTCGAGCAGGGCGTAGGCGGCGCGCAGCGGCTGGGCGGCCTGCCGGTAGAGTCCGTCGGCGCCGAGCCGGTCGTCGAGCACCCGGATCTCCCGGACCGCCTTCTCGACGGCGCTGACCTCGGCCTCGCCGACCCGGCGCTGGGCCGGCACCGCGGCCATCAGGGGTGGTACGGGCAGTCCGGCCGCGGTGGCGGTGCCACCGAGACCGAGGCCCAGGGAAGCGGCGGCCACGGTGGTGGTGCCGCTGGTGATGAATACGCGACGCAGCACGTCGCTCTCCTCGTCGGTTTCGCTGTGGAGCGTGGGGGGCGGTGGAATCGTGGGGCGCGGCAGGGCCGCCCGGGGCGAGGTGCGCGCCGCTCGGCCGCGCACGGACTCGCGGGCCGAGAAGCCCAGATCCGTCAGAGTGGTTCCCGGGAACATGTGCAGGAACACCCGTTCGTACGCGTAGTTGGGGCAGCGGATCTCGCCGGACTCCACGCGTCCGATGTACCGGGCGTCACACGCGACCTGCTCACCGATCTCGCGAGCGGCCCTGCGGACGGCCGCCGCGAACTCCCCCGCGGAGCGCTGTCCGCGCAGCCGCCGGAAGACGAGGTTGGGAACTGCCCGTGTCGACACCATGGCGGAGCCCTCTCTGGAGCGGCCGGTCGCCTGTTTCGACAGTCCCGGCAGAGCAAGAACGTACCGTCTGTGACGGGGCGTACACACACTGTTTGCAAGCAAAAGGGGGCATCCCGCCCACGATCCGCCATGAACTGCCACCCTTTGCAGCGGTGCGACGCCGTAGCCCTTGACGTGTTCGGGGCGTTGGTCCATGCGGAGACGGGGCGTGGCTCCGCCCGGTGACGAAGAAGGAGAGAGTCCCGATGCTGCATCTCGGCCGGACCACCGAAGGAATCGGCACACCCCAGGAGGCGTCCGGTGGTGACGCCGGACGCACCGAGCCCTGCGATCTGGTGACCGTACCGGCCCGTCAGGGGCTGGAGGCCGTGGACATCCTGCGCCGCGGCGCGGACCAGGAGGCCGTGGGCCCGGTGATCCACGACGGGGCCTGCGACACGCTCGGTTTCCTCGTGCCGCCCGGCACCGCCGCGGGCTGGGACGTACCGGGCAGTGCCTGTACGGAGACGAACGGCCGCGGACTGCGCATCCCCACCGAGCCGCCCGCCGCCGGCACCGGCTGGCTGCTGCCGCCCCGGGGCGACGCACCGGTCACCGACCCGGCCGTGCTGCGCGAGGCCCTGGACGAGGCGGCCCGGATGATCGCGGCGGCCGACAACCGCAGCTGAGCCCATAATGGCCAGGTGGCCGGATTCCCGCCCACGATGAACTCAGTGGGACCGGACCGGACCGGAGCCGGGACCGGACCGGATCAGCGAGGGCGGACACGCGTGGCACGTCGAGAAGCGTCGACAGGGGGTCCGAGCGGCCGGAAGCGGCCGGAGCGCAACCGGGACCCCCTCGCCGAGCCGGTGGACGGCGGTCTCGCCGAGCTGATACCCGACCGTGAGCGGCCCCGTGCCTGGACGCTCACCGTCGACGGCGCCCCGCAGTCCCATGTGGACCTCGACGACCCCACGCACCTCTCCTTCGCGTACCAGCGCAGGTTCGGCCACATCGCCGACCTCGCCGCCCCGCCCCAGCAGCCCCTGCACGTCGTGCACCTCGGCGGTGGCGCCTTCACCCTCGCCCGCTACATCGCGGCCACCCGCCCCCGCTCCACCCAGCAGATCGTCGAGGTGGACGGGCCACTCGTCCAGCTGGTGCGCAGGGAACTGCCGCTGGACCCGCAGGCCCGCGTCCGGGTCCGCTCCACCGACGCCCGCGCCGGACTCGGCAAGGTCCCGGACGACTGGGCGGACCTCGTCGTCGCCGACGTCTTCGGCGGGGCCCGTACCCCCGCGCACCTCACCAGCACCGAATTCCTCACCGAGGTCCGCCGCGTACTGAAGCCGGACGGGCAGTACACCGCCAACCTCGCGGACGGACCTCCGCTCACCCATCTGCGTGGCCAGATCGCCACCGCCGCCACCGTCTTCCCCGAACTGGCGCTGGCCGCCGACCCGCCCGTGCTGCGGGGCCGCAGATTCGGCAACGCCGTGCTGCTCGCGTCCGCCGTACCGCTGCCGGTCGCCGAACTGACCCGCCGGGTGGCGAGCGACCCGTACGCCGGACGGGTCGAACACGGCCGCGCGCTGACCGACTTCACCGGTGGCGCGGCGCCCGTCACCGACGCGGACGCCCGGCCGTCCCCCGCGCCACCGCCCGACACCTTCCACTGACGGGACGGCACGAGGGCGGTACGTCGCCTCCGGATACCGTCTCCTGTACGCCGTCTCCCGGATGCCGTCGTCGGTACGTCGTCGCCCGGACACCGTCACACCGTCATCGGTACGCCGTCGCCCGGACACCGCCATCCGGCCGTCGCCGTCCGGCCGCAGTCGCCGTCCGGACACCGTCATCGGTACGCAGTCGCCGTCCGGACACCGTCATCGGTACGCAGTCGCCGTCCGGACACCGTCATCGGTACGCAGTCGCCGTCCGGACACCGTCATCGGTACGCCGTCGCCGGAACACGGTCATCCGGAAGCCGTCGCCCGGCCGCCCCGGCTCAGTGCCGCTCGATGTCCACCTGTGGCTCGTGGTCGTTCCAGGTGCAGAACACCGTGATCGTCGTGTCGTTCCCCGCGAAGTCCACCCGCACCCACGTCGTGTTCGTCCAGACCCGCATCGACCAGCCCGACCGCGGCGTCGCCGAGACCAGCTTCGCCGCGCCGTCCTCCATCTCCAGGACGACCCGGCCGCCCTCCGTCCCGTAACTGCTCACCGAGCTCGACGTCTTCGTCTTCGTCGCGGACGGTCTGGGCCGGGCGGGCGGGCTGCTCGGGGTGCTCGCGGCGGGCTTCGGCGGTGGCTCCGACGGCTTCGGAGGACGCGGCGTCGGGGACCGGGTGGCGCTCGGGGACGGTGAGGCGACCGGCTCGGGGCGGTGCGTCGAGGACGACAGCGCGTCGGAACCCCCGCCGCCACGGGCGCTCTTCGAGATGGGCAGGGCGCGCGGCGGGTCATAGGCCGTCCCGGCCATCACCGTGTGCACTCCCCACCACGACAGCGTGACGGCCGCCCCGGTGGCGAGCGACCACGCGAGCGCGTGTACGAGTCCTCGTTGCATCCGGGACATCTTCCACCACGAACGGTGGGCGCCGCACCGGAGGGGACCGGGCAGGGCCGAATGGCGTACGGTGCCGCCCATGGCAAGTGTGCTCGTGGTCGAGGACGACCAGTTCGTGCGATCCGCCCTCATCCGGCACCTCACCGAGGCATCCCACACGGTACGGAGTGTCGGCACCGCGCTCGAAGCGCTCCGCGAAGTGGCGCACATCCGGTTCGACGTGGTCATCCTCGACCTCGGGCTGCCCGACCTCGACGGCGCCGAGGCACTGAAGATGCTCCGCTCCATCACCGACGTACCCGTGATCATCGCGACCGCGCGGGACGACGAGAACGAGATCGTCCGGCTGCTCAACGACGGCGCCGACGACTATCTGACCAAACCGTTCTCGGTGGAGCACCTCTCGGCGCGGATGGCCGCCGTCCTGCGCCGCTCGCGTGCGGCCGGGACCGACGCACCACCGCCGCGCGCCATCCAGGTCGGCGGCCTCTCCATCGACCCGCTCCGCCGCCAGGCGGAACTGGACGGCGAGGTACTGGACCTGACGCGCCGCGAGTTCGACCTGCTGGCCTTCCTCGCCGGACGGCCCGGGGTCGTCGTGGCGCGCAAGGAACTCCTCGCCGAGGTCTGGCAGCAGTCCTACGGCGACGACCAGACCATCGACGTCCACCTCTCCTGGCTGCGCCGGAAGCTCGGCGAGACGGCGGCCCGGCCGCGCTATCTGCACACCCTGCGCGGCGTCGGGGTGAAGCTCGAACCGCCGGTGGCGGGAGCCCCGGCGACGGGCCGGGCCGGTAGCGGACGGCCCGGCGTCGAGCCGCCCGCATGAGATGGGCGCTCGTCAAGGTCAGTCTGGCCGTCACCGTCATGGTCGTGGTCGCGTTCGCCGTGCCGCTCGGCCTCGTCGTCAAGGAGATGGCCCGCGACCGGGCGTTCTCCGACGCCGAACGGCAGGCCGCGACCATCGGCCCGACCCTCTCCATCACCACCGACCAGGAGGAGCTGGAGCGGGCCGTCCACTCCACCGAAGCGGGTGACGCGGGCCGCCTCGCCGTCCACATCCCCGCCGCCGAGGAACCGGGTGGACGTCCCCTGGTGATCGGCAACCGGCGGGCCGCCGCCAAGGACCTGGAGACCACCCGGCGCCTCGGCCGTGCCTCGGTGGCCGAGGTGCCGGGAGGCTCGGCGCTCCTCCAGCCGACCGCGCTCGGCTCCGGGGACATCGCCGTCGTCGAGGTGTTCGTCCCCGAAGACGAGGTCTCCAACGGCGTCACCACCGCCTGGCTGATGCTGGCGGGCGTCGGCGTCGCGCTGATCGTCGGATCGGTCGCCGTCGCCGACCGGCTCGGGTTGCGGATGGTCGAGCCCGCCCAACGGCTCGCCGCCGCCGCGCAGGACCTGGGCGAGGGCATGCTCGGCACCCGGGTCCCGGAGGAGGGCCCCGCCGAACTGCGCTCCGCGGCCATCGCGTTCAACTCCATGGCCGATCAGGTCGTACAGCTCCTGGCGAACGAACGTGAGTTGGCCGCCGATCTGTCGCACCGGCTGCGTACCCCGCTGACCGTGCTCCGGCTCAACACCGCCTCGCTGGGCGAGGGGCCCGCCGCCGAGCAGACCCGGGCCGCCGTGGAGCAGCTGGAGCACGAGGTCGACACGATCATCCGGACCGCACGCGAACAACGCCCCGCCCAGGGCCCGCTCACCGGCCCCGGCGCGGGCTGCGACGCCTCCGAGGTGATCCGGGAACGGATGGCCTTCTGGTCGGCGCTCGCCGAGGACGAGGGCCGCGAGGTGAGCCTGGCGGGCGTCGACCGTACGGTACGTCTCCCGGTCGCCCGCCCCGAACTCGCCGCCGCGCTCGACGCGTTGCTCGGCAATGTCTTCCGGCACACCCCCGAGGGCACCGCCTTCGCCGTCGATGTGCACCACACGGGGGACGCGGTCATCGTGCTGGTCTCGGACGCGGGCCAGGGCATAGACGACCCCGATGCGGCGCTGGCCCGCGGCGGCAGCGGCCGGGGAGCGACCGGCGCGGTCGGCTCGACCGGACTCGGCCTGGACATCGTCCGCCGGGTGGCGGAGTCCACCGGCGGCGATGTGCGGATCGGCCGGTCGGTGCTCGGCGGCGCGGAGGTACGGATCTGGATCGGGCTCCACGGGCGGCGGGCCGAGCGGGGGCGGCGGGGCCACCGGGTGGGGCGCCGGCGCCGTGGGTTCTCGCGCACGAACGGCTGACGGCCGGTCCGCGCCCCGGCCTGCTCCGCTCCGGTCCCGCCTGGTCCGGTCCCGCCTGGTCCGACCCGACCCGACCCGGTCAGATCCGATCCGGTCCGGTCAGGACGTCCCGCGCTCCGGACCGGTTCTTTAACCAGCCCCCATGCGTCCCTTAAGCCAACCCTAAGAACAGCGAGGCGGCGGCCGGTGGTCCCTTTTGTCGGATTCCTTACCGCTAGCGTACTGCTTCCGACCACCGGCACCCGTAGGACAGAGGCAGGCACTCGATGGGCACGACTTCGCACCGCCGCACGGTGACCACCAGGACCAAGGTGGTCGGCGCCGTCGTCGCGGCGGCGGTGGTCGGCGGCACGGTGTTCGCGCTCACCGGTACGGCCCAGGCGGCGTCGGTCGGCGCCGCGTACACCAGGACCAGCGACTGGACCGGTGGCTACACCGGTCAGTACGTCCTCAGCAACGACACCGGCCAGGTCCAGACCGACTGGACCCTCGAATTCGACCTCCCCGCGGGCACACGGATCGGCTCCCTGTGGAACGCCGAGTACACCCTCAGCGGCAACCACGTCACCGTGAAACCCGCCTCCTGGGACAAGGAACTGGCACCCGGCAGGTCCGTCACCATCGGCTTCGTCACCGCGTCCGACGGCACGGCGGCCGACCCCTCCGGCTGCCTCATCAACCGGGCCCCCTGTTCCGCCGACACCGGCGCCACCCCCGAGCCCAGCGGCCGCCCCACCACGACCGCCATCCCCGACCCGGCCCCCACGGCCACCCCCACCCCCACAGTGCCCCCCACCACCCCGGCCCCCACGGGGACCGCCACCGCCGACCCGACCCCCTCGCCGACCCCCACGGCGAGCGGCGGCACGGGCGGCGGTGGCGAAGGTGGCACGACCGGGGCACGCTTCACCCCCTACGTCGACACCTCCCTTTATCCGGCGTACGACCTGGTCGCCACCGCGAACAGCACCGGCGTGAAGGACTTCACCCTCGCCTTCATCACCTCCGGCGGAAGTTGCGCCCCGCTCTGGGGCGGTGTCACCGGCCTCGGCGACGACAAGGTCGCCGCCCAGATCGGCGCGCTGCGCGCCAAGGGCGGTGACGTCCGGGTCTCCTTCGGCGGCGCGGCCGGAGCCGAACTCGCCCTGCACTGCTCCTCCGCCGCCGACCTCGCCACCGCCTACGGCAAGGTCATCGACGCCTACCGGCTCACCAAGGTCGACTTCGACATCGAGGGCGGGGCACTGCCCGACACAGCCGCCAACACCCGGCGTTCCCAGGCCATCGCACAGCTCCAGAAGTCGCACCCCGGCCTCGACGTCTCCTTCACACTGCCCGTCATGCCCGAGGGTCTGACCCGGTCCGGAGTGGACCTGGTCGCCGACGCCAGGGCGAACGGCGTCACCATCGGCGCGGTCAACGTGATGGCCATGGACTACGGCCCCGCGTACAGCGGCGACATGGGCACCTACGCCGTCCAGGCGGCCACCGCCACCCAGGCCCAGCTCAAGGGGGTGCTCGGACTCTCCGACGCCGACGCCTGGAAGACCGTCGCGGTCACCCCGATGATCGGGGTCAACGACGTCAGCACCGAGATCTTCACGGTCGAGGACGCCACCCAACTGGTGAAGTTCGCCCAGGAGAAGCGGCTCGGATGGCTCGCCATGTGGTCCGGCACGCGCGACAAGCCGTGCGCGGGCGGCGCGAAGCCCACCGCCGACGCCTCGTGCAGCTCGATCGTCCAGGAACCGCTCGCCTTCACCAAGGCGTTCGGCGCCTACCACTGACCAGCGGCGGCGCCCCACCGCCGCCGCACCCGGACCATCTCTCCCCGCGCATCCCGGCCGGCCCCCCACCCCCCACTACCGGCCGGGATGCGCCCCCTTCCCGCTTCCTCGGCCCGTCGGCTCAGCCGGCCGCGCCCGCCGCCCGGTTGACGGCGGACAGCACCGCGAGGAGCGAGGCGGTCAGTACGGACGTGTCCTGTCCGACGCCCCAGCACCGCACCCCGTCGACCCGGCACTCCGCGTACGCCACGGCCGACGCGCCCTGCCCGGCCGCCGTCGCCTGTTCGCTGAAGTCGACCACGTCCACCTCGACCCCGGCGGCGGCCAGTGCCCGGGTGAACGCCGAGACCGGGCCGTTGCCCGTCCCCTCGTAGTCACCCTCGCGGTCCCCGATCCGCAGGGTGCAGACGAAGCGGTGCTCACCGGCCGGGTTCCGGTCGGTGCTCCAGGACGTCAGGCCGATCCGGCCGTCGCGTCCCGGGGTCAGATACGTCGCCTCGAACAGTGCCCACAGATCCTTCGAAGTGGCCTCCAGACCACTGTCGTCGGTGACGGACTGGACGGTCCCGGAGAAGTCGGCGCGCAGCCGGGCGGGCAGGTCCACCCCGTGGTCACCGCGGAGCAGATGGGCGATGCCGCCCTTGCCCGACTGGCTGTTGACCCGGATGACCGCCTCGTACGTACGCCCCACATCGGCCGGGTCGATCGGCAGGTACGGCACCGCCCACCGGTCCGTACCGCTGCTCGCGTGGTGGGCCAGGCCCTTGCTGATGGCGTCCTGGTGGGTGCCGGAGAACGCCGTGTACACCAGATCGCCGCCGTACGGGTGGCGGGGCGGGACCGGCAGCCGGTTGCAGTGCTCGACGGTGCGGCGGATCTCGTCGATGTCGGAGAAGTCGATCATCGGGTCGACGCCCTGGGCGTGCAGATTGAGCGCCAGATTGACCAGGTCGACGTTGCCGGTGCGTTCGCCGTTGCCGAAGAGGCAGCCCTCCACCCGCTGGGCGCCCGCCAGCACCGCCAGTTCGGCGCAGGCGACGCCCGTACCGCGGTCGTTGTGCGGGTGGACGGAGAGGATCACCGAGTCCCGCCGGGCCAACTGGCGGTGCATGTACTCGATCTGGTCGGCGTACACATTGGGGGTCGCGATCTCCACGGTGGCGGGCAGGTTGTGGATCACCGGCCGGTCCGGGGAGGCGTCCCACAGCTCGGTCAGGCTGTCGCAGATCTCCAGCACGTAGTCCGGCTCGGTGAGGATGAAGACCTCGGGCGAGAACTCGAACCGGATGTCGGCGCCGGGCCGGGCCTCGGCCAGCCGGGCCATCAGAGTGGCGGCCTCCCGGATCACCCCGTGCACCTCGTCGCGGCTGCGGCCGAGCACCACCTCGCGCCAGACGGGGGCGGTCGGGATGTAGAGGTGGACGACCACGCGGTCCAGTCCCACGACGGACTCGAAGGTCCGCTCGATCAGATCCGCTCTGGCGGGGGTGAAGACGACCACGGTGACATCGCCGGGAACCGCCCCGCTCCCGGCGAGATGGCGGACGAAGTCGAAGTCCGTCCGGCTCGCGGACGGGTAGCCGACCTCGATCTCCTTGAACCCCATGGCCACGAGCAGATCGAACATCCGGCGCTTGCGCGGGGTGTCCATCGGCTCGGCCAGCGCCTGATTGCCGTCGCGCAGATCGACCGGCACCCAGAGCGGCGCCCGCTCGATCCGGGCGTCGGGCCAGGTGCGCCCGGTCAGGGGCAGTTCGACGCGGTCGAACGCGGAGCGGTAGCGGTGGTACGGCATGGAGCTGGCCCGCTGCTGGTTCCAGGCGGGCGCGGTCGCGGGTACCGGCCCGCTGGGCGTACGCAGCGTGGGGAAGACGGTCGCGTCCACCTCGGGGCTGCTCGGCGGGGACGACGGATTCCGGGGGGCCGGGGTGCGGAGCTCGTTCATCGGACGGGGTCTCTTTCTCGGATCGCGGTACGCGACCGGCGCAGCACGGCACCCCGCGGCGGGGTGCCGATCGCTTCAGGCCCCGCCGCGGCAGCCGAGAAGAAGGAGACCGCTGAGCGTCATCCCGGTACAGTAACCAGAAGCCCACTCCTCAGACAACCTGACAGGTGTACGCCGTGCCGCTCGGTCCGCTCCGCCCCAGCCCCCTGGTCGAACAGGCCGTGGACCATCTGCGGGAGCAGATCTCCACCGGACACTGGCCGGTCGGGACCAGGCTCCCCGGTGAGACCACCCTCGCCAGGACACTGGGCGTGGGCCGTTCCACGGTCCGTGAGGCGGTGCGCGCGCTGGCCGCGACCGGACTGCTGCGGTCCCGACAGGGCGCGGGCGTGTTCGTGATCGCCGACCGCCCCACGGAGGACTGGCCGACACGGCTGCGCAGGGCCGCGGTCACGGACGTGTACGAGGTCCGCACGCTGATCGAGGTCCAGGCGGCCCGGCTGGCCGCCGAACGCCGCACGGACGAGGACCTGGCCGCCCTCGACGCGGCTCTGGCGGCCCGGCACGCCGCCTCGGGGGCACCCGATTCCGAGTTCGTCGACCGGGACATCGACCTGCACCGGGCGGTGGTGGCCGCCGCCCACAACCCCGTACTCACCGATCTCTTCGCCGAGTTCGCCCCCGCCCTGCGACAGGCGCTCATCGATCTGGTGGAACTGCTGCGACTGCGCGCCGACGACCCGGACCACGGCCGTGCCACCCATGAGGAGCTGGTGCGGTCCGTGGCCGCCGGGGACGCCGAGGCGGCCGCCCTGGCGGCCCGTACCGAACTGGAGGCCACCCTCGGCCGGCTCCGCTCCGCCTGACCGGACCCGGGCGGCCGGCCACCGAGACTTGTCTCACCCGACGGGCTGTGAGAAGTTTCGGCGACTGGGAGGGGCGGCCATGGCTGCACATGGAAAACAGGGGCGGCGACCCACACTTGAGGAGGTCGCGGCCCTGGCCGGGGTGGGGCGGGGGACGGTGTCCCGGGTGATCAACGGATCGCCGAACGTCAGCCCCGCCACCCGGGAGGCCGTGGAGGCCGCCGTCGCGGAGCTGGGGTACGTGCCCAACCGGGCGGCCCGCGCCCTCGCGGGCAACCGCACCGACGCGATCGCGCTGGTCGTGCCCGAACCCGAGGGCAGGTTCTTCGCCGAGCCGTACTTCTCCGGCATCGTGCGCGGAGTGGGCGCGGCTCTCGCCGACACCGAGATGCAGCTCCTGCTCACCCTGGCGGGCAGCGACCGCGAGCGCCGCCGGCTGGCCCAGTATCTGACCGCACACCGCGTGGACGGGGTGCTGATGGTCTCCGTGCACTCCGACGACCCGCTGCCCGACCTGCTGGAACAGCTCGGGATGCCGGCGGTGATGAGCGGCCGGCGATCGGCCGGCGAAACGCTCGCCGCCGTCGACTCCGACAACTTCGGCGGTGCCCGCTGCGCCGTCGACCATCTGATATCCCGGGGCCGCCGGACGATCGCCACGATCACCGGGCGGCTGGACGTCTACGGCGCTCAGCGCCGCCTCGACGGCTACCGGGCGGCCGTGGCGGCGGCCGGGCTCGCCCCCGACGAGCGGCTGATCGCGCCCGCCGACTTCACCGAGGAGGGCGGTGCCCGCGCCATGCGGGAGCTGCTGGCCCGCTGCCCCGGCCTCGACGCCGTCTTCGCCGGTTCCGACGTGATGGCCGCGGGCGCCCGCCACGTCCTGCGCGAGACGGGCCACCGCATCCCGCAGGACGTGGCGCTGGTCGGCTTCGACGACTCGGCGGTGGCCCGGCACATGGAACCGGCGCTGACGAGCGTGCGCCAGCCGATCGAGGAGATGGGCCGCACCATGGCACGGGTGCTGCTCCAGGAGATCGCGGGGGAGAGCACGGGACGGCCGCAGATCGTGCTGCCGACCGAACTGGTGGTACGTGACTCGACGTGACCGGACCCCTCCCCCTTTCCCGTCCGGCCCCGCCGACGGGAAAGGGGAAGGGAAAAGGAGAAGGGCCCCGGTCCGAAGACCGGGGCCCTTCCATCAGGGTGAGTAACGGGACTCGAACCCGCGACATCCTGGACCACAACCAGGTGCTCTACCATCTGAGCTATACCCACCGCGTCCGGTCTTTCCGACCGGCCGAGAAAAAGTGTACAGGGTCCGGGAGGGTGCTCGCGCCCTCATTCCCGTTTCCTGGCTCAGGGGCCGACAAGCACCCCTGACCAGCGGCTTCTCGGTGGACTACTCGGCGGACACCACATGGCGCGCCGCGATCCGCTTCGCCTGGTCCGAGTCCGGCCCCGGCTGCGGTACGAAGACCGCCTCCCGGTAGTAGCGCAGCTCGGCGATGGACTCACGGATGTCGGCGAGCGCCCGGTGGTTGCCGCTCTTGGACGGGCTGCTGAAGTACGCCTTCGGGTACCACCGGCGCGCCAGCTCCTTGATCGAGGACACGTCGACGATCCGGTAGTGGAGGTAGCTCTCCAGCGCAGACATGTCCCGGGCGAGGAAGCCCCGGTCGGTACCCACCGAGTTGCCGCACAGCGGAGCCCTGCCGGGCTCCTTCACCTGCTCGCGGACGTAGGCCAGGACCTGCGCCTCCGCGTCGGCGAGGGTGGTGCCCCCCGCCAGCTCGTCGAGGAGACCCGAAGCGGTGTGCATCTGCCGCACCACCTCGGGCATGGTCTCCAGGGCCTCGTCCGGCGGGCGGATCACGATGTCCACCCCTTCGCCGAGCACGTTCAGCTCCGAGTCGGTGACCAGCGCGGCCACCTCGATGAGTGCGTCGTCCGCCAACGAGAGCCCGGTCATCTCGCAGTCGATCCACACCATGCGATCGTTCATGGCCCCACCCTACGGGGCACCCCGCCGACCCGGCAGGGCCGGGCCGGGCGGGACGGCCAGGACGCCGCGCACCGCTCCGGCCCCGCAGGGTCGGAACGCTCCGGGACCGCTGCCGTCACGGCACTGGTGCCGTGACGGCAGCGGTCCCGGCGGCACTAGGACGCGCTCCGCTGCCCGGGGAAGGCCGGGCGCCCGGGAAGGTACGCCTCGGCGCCCGCCCTCCCGTGGTCCGGCCGGGCGCCGGCGGGCACCGGCGACGCGGTCGCCGACGCCCCGAGCGGAGCGGCGGCCGCCGCTGCCCGGCGGGCCTGCTGGCCACCCTGGGCGGGCACGACCGAATCCATCACCGCCGTCACCGACTCCGGCACCCCGCCCTGCGGACGCCGGGCCCGGTAGGCGGCCCGGTAGGTGGCGGGCGACGACCCGAGCTGGCGCCTGAAGTGGCCACGCAGCGCGACCGGCGAGCGGAAGCCGCAGCGGCCCGCGACCTCGTCGACCGAGTAGTCGGACGTCTCCAGCAGTCGCTGCGCCTGAAGCACCCGCTGGGTGATCAGCCACTGCAACGGCGCGCTCCCGGTGAGCGAACGGAACCTCCGGTCGAAGGTCCGCCTGCTCATGTAGGCGCGCGCGGCCAGCGTCTCCACGTCGAACTGCTCGTGCAGATGCTCCAGCGCCCAGGCCACGACCTCCGCGAGCGGGTCGGAGCCGATCTCCTCAGGTAAAGACCTGTCGAGGTAGCGCTCCTGACCGCCACTGCGGCGCGGCGGTACGACCAGCCGACGGGCCAGTGCCCCGGCGGCCTCGGTGCCGTGGTCCGTGCGCACGATGTGCAGACAGAGATCGATCCCGGCCGCCGTGCCGGCGGACGTGAGCACATCGCCGTCGTCGACGAACAGCTCACGCGGATCGACGTGGACCGACGGATAGCGCTTGGCCAGCGTCGGTGCGTACATCCAGTGTGTGGTCGCCGGACGGCCGTCCAGCAGACCTGCGGCGGCCAGCACGAACGCGCCGGTGCAC
Organism: Streptomyces sp. AM 4-1-1; assembly: GCF_029167625.1. NCBI lineage: Bacteria > Bacillati > Actinomycetota > Actinomycetes > Kitasatosporales > Streptomycetaceae > Streptomyces > Streptomyces sp. AM 4-1-1. Next base: position 2,194,182 of record NZ_CP119145.1, on the reverse strand, counting down.
AACCCGACGATCCGTGCGCCCTCTTCGTGAGCTCGGCGCAGCGCGTCCAACGCCTCGGTGGGCGGTGGTGAGGTGATCGAACGCCAGGCGGGCACCACGACGGTGCCTGCCCTGCTGATCGCCTCCAGCCCGTAGGGCGCGCTGAGTTCGAGCCCTCCGGTGGTGCGCAGCGGCCCCTCTTCCCCGCCGCAGACCAGCAGCCGGTAACGCGGAACACCCGCGTCCTGGCGGTCGATCCCGAATACGGAGAGCGGGATGGAGCTCTCGAAGAGGGGGCCGCCACTGAACAGCAGCACGGCGACGACTTCCCGGCGTCGCCGTCCCGCGAGCTTTCGTGCAGCCTCCGATACGGCAGTGGAGTCCTGGCTCATGACGCTAAGCCCCCCTCGGTGTTCGCGTCTCCCTGGTCCTTACGGGCCTGTCGCTCCTGCACGTTTCCCCTCGGTCTTGCACGAGTCCCCAGTTTTCGACACCCATGATCGAATCTACTGCTTCCCGTGGTGCCGGAATGACAGGTTCACCATCCGGCCCTATGTCGACAAGGCAACTTGGCGCGAAGCGTTCGATCACGAAGCGTTCCACTCGTAAGGCCGGTAGGGAAGTGGGTCTCGCATTCATGGCCCATCCCCATGGGGTGAAAGCGTACCGCCCGGTCTCTTCCTGCCTGGTGGCAAGGGGGTTGATCGGCCATTTCGCCAAGGTTCGGGCAGAGCCATGAAGTTGGCTGAAAACCGATGGTAGTGCGGCTCGGATTCGGTCAATGACCCGGCGCACCACCCTCCGGACGGCGTCCGCCCCGGTGCGCCCCGTCCCGTTCGGAGGCCCCCTCCGGCCGACGCGCACGGACCGGCGCGCGGTGCTCATGAGGAGCGCGCCGGGGTGCGCGGGCCGGAGCGGCGGGACGTCGCCAGGGTGGCCGGGCCGGGGTTCTTGTGCCGGGCGGCGGTGGCTGCCGCCGGCCTCGTTCGGCGACGGAGAGTGACCGTTGGGATGCGGCGGGCCATCCTCAGGGGTGGACCGGCCTGCCGTCGGCCGGAGCGTTAACCGGTTGACTTCCTGTCATTCGGTCGGGTGAGGCTGTGTGTACGGCGCATCGAGCATTGCCATCCGGGCCCGCCTCGGGCATGCTCCCTGCAATGCCGCATGCGCTTTGCGGGGGTCTGGGCAGGGGTGGAATGGCGCCGTACTCTTGAGGGTAAAGGGTTGGGAAGATGATTCCCGGACAGAGCACCACCATTCGCTGACATACTCTCCTCAAGTCGCCCCTCCTCACGAGGACTCTCTTCGCCGAGACACCGATGGCCGGTCACGAAATCCCCGAACCCGCGGACCGCAAGCAGGTAGCCGACCCACTGTCGGACCCGCTGGCGGCCGAAGAAACACGCCCTTCCTGCGACCCGGCGTTCCGGCACGGGGTCGTGGTCGGATTCGACGGCTCGACATCGAGTGAGCGGGCCCTCGCCTACGCCATCGGCATGGCGAACAGACTGGGCTCCGGTCTGATCATCGTGCATGTCGCCAACCGGCTCCCGACCACTGTCTGGGCGGGTTGCGAGCCGCCCGTCTTCGTCGATGTGCCGGATCACCGCACCGAAGTCCTCGGCCTGGAGCTGGCCTGTGCGGACTATCTCGCCGAGGTGCCGTGGGTGCTGGTGGAGCGCGGCGGGGACATCTGCCACGAGCTGGAGGAGGTCGGCCAGGAGTACTCGGCCGACGCCATCGTGGTCGGCTCCACGCACGGCATCGTCGGCCGGATCTTCGGCTCCGTGGCCGGACGGCTCGCACGGCGCGCGCAGCGTCCCGTCGTCGTCATCCCCTGACCCCCGCCTCTGGCCTTCCCCCTCACCCCTCCGACTCTCACCCCCACCCCTGCTCACCCTCCTCCACCGCTCGCGCTCGCTCCGCGCCTCGTGCCGGCGCCGCCTCTTCCCGGCTTCCCCGCCCGTGGACACCTCCGCGCTCCGCGAGCATCGGCGACCCCGTCTCGTCACCTCCCGATCGCGATCCACCGCCCTTACCGTCTCCGCGCGGGCCCGGCCGGACCCCTCGGCCGGTTCCGGCCGCTCTCCCCGGGCGCCCGCGCGGCGCCGAAGGCCGATGTTGATCGTTGAACGTGGCCTCAACTCGCCGCTCAAAACCGGGACTGCGATGCCTCCGACGAGACGTACGCGGTGAATTGACCGTGGGTGGGCCGGATACGGGGCTGTGGGGCGCATTGGCGGCGCTTGGCCTGGTTGGTTCCCCTCCCGTGCGACACGCCCTCCCGGCGCACTCTTCCGCACCCGGCGCCCGGTCCCGGCGTCTCCTCACCGGCCGGGTACGTCTGCTCCCGGCCACGGGGAAGGCCGCTCGGGGGCAGGGAGAAGGCCGCTCCGAGGTCCGGGGAAGGCGGCTCGGGGCCGCGTACACGCCTCATGGCGGGTGCCGTTGGTGCCGGACGACGGGAACGGCCCCACGGCGCCCGGAGAGGCGCGCTGTGGGGCCGTTCGGTGTGACGGGGCGGGAGAGGGAGGACGGATGGGTCCGGGTGGGCCTCGGGGCCCTACTCGACGGTGACGGACTTCGCGAGGTTGCGCGGCTTGTCGATGTCCCGGCCCAGCGCCAAAGCCGTGTGGTACGCCAGTAGTTGGAGCGGGATGCCCATCAGGATGGGGTCCAGCTCGTCCTCGTTCTTCGGTACGACGATGGTGTGGTCGGCCTTCTCCTGCGGCTGGTGGGCGACCGCCAGGATCTTGCCGTCACGGGCCTTGATCTCCTCCATCGCCGCACGGTTCTTGTCCAGCAGATCGTCGTCCGGCACGATCGCCACCGTCGGCATCGCGGGTTCGATCAGGGCCAGCGGACCGTGCTTCAGCTCGGACGCGGGGTAGGCCTCGGCGTGGATGTACGAGACCTCCTTGAGCTTCAACGAGGCCTCGCGGGCGACCGGGTAGCCGCGTACCCGGCCGATGAACATCATCGACCTGGCGTCCGCGTAGTCCTCCGCCAGCTTCTTGATGTCGGGCTCGGTCTCCAGGATCTCGGAGATCTGCGCCGGCAGCTTCCGCAGCCCCGCGATGATCCGCTTCCCGTCCGAGACCGACAGATCGCGGATGCGGCCCAGGTGCAGGGCGAGCAGGGCGAACGCCACCACCGTGTTGGTGAAGCACTTGGTCGAGACCACACAGACCTCGGGTCCGGCGTGCACGTACAGCCCGCCGTCGGCCTCCCTGGCGATCGCCGAGCCGACCACGTTGACCACGCCGAGCACCCGCGCGCCCTTGCGCTTGAGCTCCTGGACGGCGGCCAGCACGTCGTACGTCTCGCCGGACTGGGAGACGGCGACGTAGAGGGTGTCGGGGTCCACGACCGGGTTCCGGTAGCGGAACTCGGACGCGGGCTCGGCGTCCGCCGGGATGCGGGCCAGTTCCTCGATCAACTGGGCGCCGATCTGCCCCGCGTGGTACGAGGTGCCGCAGCCCAGGATCTTGATCCGGCGCACCCCGCGCGCCTCACGGGCGTCCAGATTGAGGCCGCCCAGGTGCACGGTGGAGAAACGGTCGTCGATCCGGCCCCGCAGCACCCGGTCCACGGCCTCGGCCTGCTCGGAGATCTCCTTGTGCATGTACGTGTCGTGGCCGCCCATGTCGTACGACTCGGCCTCCCACTCCACGGTGGTCGGCGTCGCCGTCGTGCTGGAGCCCTCGGTCGTGTACGTACGGAAGTCGTCGGCCTTGACCGTGGCCATCTCGCCGTCACCGAGGGTGACGACCTGGCGGGTGTGGGAGACCAGCGCGGCGACGTCGGAGGCGACGAACATCTCCTTCTCGCCGATGCCGAGAACGACCGGCGAGCCGTTGCGGGCGACGACGACGCGGTCGTTGAAGTCGGAGTGCAGCACGGCGATGCCGTACGTGCCCTCGACCGACCGCAGCGCCTCGCGGACCTTCTCCTCCAGGGTGTCCGCCTCGGAGCGGGCGATCAGATGGACCAGCACCTCGGTGTCGGTCTCGGAGAGGAAGACGGTGCCCTCGGCGACGAGCTTCGCGCGCAGATCGCCGGCGTTGTCGATGATCCCGTTGTGGACGACGGCGACCTTGCCGTCGGCGTCCAGATGGGGGTGGGCGTTCTCGTCGCTCGGGGCGCCGTGGGTGGCCCAACGGGTGTGGGCGATACCGGTGGTGCCGGAGAACCGCTTGGGGACGCGGGCCTCCAGCTCGCGGACCCGGCCCTTCGCCTTGACCATCCTGAGCGCGGCGGGCTTCCCGGCCGCCGCCTTGCCGGTGATGACGATGCCCGCCGAGTCGTAACCCCGGTACTCCAGCCGCTGCAAGCCTTCCAGCAGCAGGGGAGCCACATCACGCTTCCCGATATAACCGACGATCCCGCACATAGAGTCTCTGCCCCTCCATCGACGTTCCTGGGTGTGCCCGGCGACGCCGGATGCCGTCGCGCCGGACGCCGTCGAACCGCACCGACCGCGTCCGCCCCTCGGCCGCCTCGGCCGCCTCAGCCGTAGACGATGCGGCGCAGCTGACGGAGCGAGAGCTCCGGCGGCGCCACCGCGCGGTGCGGCAGCTCGGCCGCGATCCGCTCGAAGATCTCCGCGTTCACCAGGCCACCGGACTGGAGCTCGCGGTGTCGGCGGCGGACGAAGTCGTCGGTCGTCTCGTCGAAGTACGCCAGCACGTCGAGGATCACCCGGGCCGCCTCGCCGCGCTGGAGCGCGGTGCTGCGCACCAGGTGGTCAATGAGGTCGTCGTGCGACGAGCGGCGTTCGGGCACCCGTTGATACTGGGGTGCGCGAGATGCTTATGCAAGAAATCTGCCCGATATCGGGCAGGGATCGCCTCCGGAACGGTCGGCGGATGTCCCGGCCGGGTCAGAGCCGCTTCAGTACGGCCTGCTTGGCGGTACTGAACTCGTCGTCGGTGAGGACCCCGGCCCGGTGCAGTTCCCCCAGCTCGCGCAGCCGGCGCAGCAACACGTCGTGATCGTCGGCGGAGGCGGAGGCGGAGGCGGTGAGGGCGGGAACGGGGGCGGGGGCGGTGACCTCGGCCGGCGCGTGCGTGGGCGCGGGGATTTCGATCGGGGCGGGCGGTGCGGATTCCTTCCGGCTCGCCTGCGCCGGCTCGGGCAGCCGGACCAGCACCGCCGCGGCGACCAGGACGGCCGTGTACTCCTTCTTGGACAGACCCCACAGGTCCAGTGAGTACGGGTCGGACTCCGCCGGGGTCGAGACGGACGACCACTGCCCGCGCAGCGTGAAGCGCAGCCGGCCGTTCTCCAGACCGATGGCGGGCACCCAGCTCACGCCCGTCACCTCCGACACCAGGAAGGCGACGGGCCCGCCCGAGGATTTGGCTTCCTTGGCCTTCCAGTTCCAGGTGAGCCTGACCGTCCCGCCGTCGAACGACGCCGTGCCGTCCCCGCCACCACCGGCCACCGGGACCGAGGGGCCCGGCAGCAGGAAGCGGTCCACGGGGCCGGTGGGCACCTGCTCGATCAGCAGGACGTCCCGTATCTCCTCGACGAAGAACTCCGCGACGCCCGTCCGGTCCTTCTCCACCGACAACTGGTACGGGTCGGCGCCGTCCTTGAGCCTGCCGTCCGCCGCGCGGAGCACCGGGCACGCCCCGTCGCGCAGCCGCAGTCGCAGCCGGCCGCCCTTGCGGTCGGGCTCGAAGGAGATCCCGGCAACGGCCCGCACCGGCACGACGATCTCGCCCAGCGCCTCCCGCAGCGGATGAATGCCCTTGCCCCGCCCCGGCACGATGCGCACCTCCGAGCCGTCGAAGGACCAGGTGCCGTCGCGCTGGGTGATTTCCGTCATGCCCTGGATTCTGTCAGCCGTCCCTCGGTGCGATTCGGGCGCCCGGAGGCCCCGGTGCGAAGGGGGGTGGGACCGCTGCGGGGAGCGAGAGGTCCGCGCGAAGAGAAGAGGCCCGGCGTCCCGACGCCGGATCAGCTGACCTTCTTGGCACCCTCGATCGCCTTGGCCAGGTCCTCCAGGATCGGCGCGCACTTGTCGTACGAGTAGATCGGCTCGCTGGTGCGTGGAATGACCTGGCCGGCCTTGACGGCGGGCAGCTGGTTCCAGGTCGGCCTCGATGTCAGGGACTCCGGCTGGAGCGCCGAGGAACGGTTGTCCATCATGATGATGTCCGCCGGGTACTTGTCGACGTTCTCCCAGCTCAGGCTCTCGAAGAAGCCCGCCGCGTCCACCTTGGGCTCGACGAACCGCACGCCCAGCTCCTGGAAGTACAGGGTGTCGGCCGACATCTTCGCGAGGGAGACGTAGAACAGGTCCTGGCTGGCGGAGCCGATCATGACCGTGAGGTTCGGCTTGGACTTGGCGGCGGCGCGCAGCCGGGCGGCGGCCTTCTCGAAGCGGGCCTTCGCGTCGGTGACCTTCCTGGCCTTGACGTCGGCGCCGAGGGAGGCCGCCAGTTCCTCGTGGCGCTGGATCGCCTTCGGGACGGTGGTCTGCGCGGCCCACAGGGCGACGCTCGGGGCCAGCTTCAGGATCTTGGCCTTGGACTGGTCCGGTACGTACCAGAGGGCGTCCTTCTCCCACATGGCGGTGACCAGCAGGTCCGGGCCGAGTGCCGCGTACTTCTCGACGTTGAACTCCCCCCAGACGTTGCCGAGGATCTCGACCTTGTCGATGTCCAGGTCGCCGGCCTGCACGTCCGGCTTGCCGTCCTTGGTCTTCGTCGGTCCGAAGACGGCCTTCACCTCGATGCCGTAGTCGTGGAGCGCCGCGGCGGTGCCGGTGAAGGCCACGATGTTCTTCGGGGTGCCCTTGGCCCGCGCCGTCCGGCCGCGGTCGTCCTCGAAGCTCCACGGCCCGGACTTGCCCGCGTCCGATCCCGACCCCGCTCCGGACGACGAGTCGCTGTCCCCGCAGGCGGCGAGCACGGCCCCGAGGCCGACGGCGCCGCCCGCGGCGAGCAGCCCGCGACGGGAGAGGGAGGTGGTCCGGACGTGGGGCATGGCGGTGTCTGCTTTCGTACGTAGGGGAGGAGGTCCGGGTAGGGGCGACCTCCGTCGAACCGGGCGAAGGTTAGCCTAACCTCACTTGGAATTCGGTCCTCCGCTTACCCCCGCGCCACCGGTCTCCGTTGCCCCGGCTCCTCCCGCGCCGCTGCCCACCAGCCGCCGGGTGAATCCCGCTCGGCACAGCCGCTCGTACGCCGCCGTCACCTCGTCCGGCACGTCCTGAGCGATCATGAATGCCTGGCCCGGGTAGACCAGCAGCCGCTGAAGGGAGCCGACGAGCATGTCGATCACCAGGCGGTCGTCACCGACCGAGGTCAGGTACTCCTCGAAGGTCATCGGGGCCGAGGCGCTCACGACCTCCACGCCGGGCCACAGCTTGCGTGCCGTCGCATACGCGCGCCGCTCCTCGTACGGCTTGCTGACCAGCAGCACCGAGGTGACGTCGACACCGGCCTCTTCGAGCGAGGCCCGCGAGAAGCGGATGTTCTCCCCGGTGTTGCGGGCGCGGGGTTCCACCAGCACGGCGGTGGAGGGGACGCCGAGTTCGAGGGCCCGCTCCCGGTAGTGCACGGCCTCGCCGCGCGGCATCCGCTCCCGTGTGGTGGGACTCGTCGCGCCGGTGAAGACGATGAGCGGTGCCAGGCCACGTCGGTAGAGGCCGGCGGTGGTGTCCGCCACGCCGAGGTCATGGCTTCCCAGCCCGATCGCCACCGAGCATCGGCGCGGACGGTGCCGCATCAGGTGGTGGTCCCACAGTTGTCGGGCGTCCGCCCGTGCCTGCGCCGAGATCATGGCTCCTCGCCTCCGCCGTGTGCCGAGTTCGGACCGTTGAGCACACGGCGGCGGCGCGCCCCGATCGCTTTCGCCCCTCAGGCCGGCAGGCCCAGCTCCCGGGCGATCAGCATGCGCTGCACCTCGCTCGTGCCCTCGCCGATCTCCAGGATCTTGGAGTCGCGCCACATCCGGGCCACCGGGTACTCGTTCATGAAGCCGTAGCCGCCGTGGATCTGGGTCGCGTCGCGGGCGTTGTCCACGGCGACCGTCGACGAGTACAGCTTCGCGAGCGCCGCCTCCTTCTTGAACGGTTCGCCCGCCAGCAGCCGGGACGCCGCGTCCCGCCAGCCGATGCGCGCCATGTGCGCCCGCATCTCCATGTCGGCGATCTTGAACTGGATGGCCTGGTTGGCGCCGATCGGGCGGCCGAAGGCGTGGCGCTCCTTCGCGTACGACACGGACTCGTCCACACAGCCCTGCGCCAGCCCGGTCGCCAGGGCCGAGATCGCGATGCGGCCCTCGTCCAGGATGCGCAGGAACTGCGCGTATCCGCGTCCCTCCTCGCCCAGCAGGTTGGCTGCCGGGACCCGGACGTCCGCGAAGGACAGTTCACGGGTGTCCGAGGCGTTCCAGCCGACCTTCGAGTAGGGGGCGGCGACGGTGAAGCCGGGGGTGCCGGACGGCACGATGATCGACGAGATGCGCGGGGCGCCGTTCTCCTTGCGGCCGGTCACCGCCGTGACCGTGACCAGGCCGGTGATGTCCGTGCCGGAGTTGGTGATGAAGCACTTGGTGCCGTTGATCACCCACTCGCCGGTGGCCTCGTCCCGTACGGCGGTGGTGCGGGTGCCGCCCGCGTCCGAACCGCAGTCCGGCTCGGTCAGACCGAACGCGCCCAGCATCTCTCCCGCGCACAGCCTCGGCAGCCACTCGCGCTTCTGCTCCTCCGTACCGAACAGGAAGACCGGCATCGCGCCGAGCGACACCCCCGCCTCCAGGGTGATCGCCACCGACGAGTCGACCCGCGCCAGCTCTTCGAGGGCGATGCCGAGCGCGAGGTAGTCGCCGCCCATGCCGCCGTACTCCTCCGGGAACGGCAGGCCGAACAGGCCCATCCGGCCCATCTCGCGCACGATCTCGTACGGGAACTCGTGGCGCTCGTAGAGGTCGCCGATCTTCGGGGCGATCACGTCGTGCGCGAACGCCTCGACCGTGCGGCGCAGTTCCTCGTGTTCGGCGGTCAGCCGGTGGTCCAGGGACATAGGGGGGTCACTCCTTGTGAGAGAGGGCGCGGACGGCGCGTGAGGGGCTGGGGCGGCCCAGCCGTTCGGCGAGCCACACGCTGGTGGCGGTGAGCGCGCCGAGATCGACCCCGGTTTCGACACCGAGGCCCTGAAGCATCCACACGAGGTCTTCGGTGGCGAGATTCCCGGTCGCGCTCTTCGCGTACGGGCAGCCGCCGAGGCCGCCCGCCGACGCGTCGACCGTCGTCACGCCGTGCTGGAGCGCGGCCAGGGTGTTGACGAGCGCCTGGCCGTACGTGTCGTGGAAGTGCACCCCGATCGTGTCGGTGGCCACCCCCGCAGCGTTCAACTCGGCAAGCAGCGACCGCACATGGCCGGGGGTGGCGACACCGATCGTGTCGCCGACGGAGAGTTCGTCGCAGCCCAGGTCCATCAGCGCCTTCGCGACCCGTACCACCTGGGGCACCGGGACGGGCCCCTCCCAGGGGTCGCCGAAGCACATCGACAGATAGCCGCGCACATGTGCCCCGTCGGCCTTCGCGCGGGCGACCACCGGCTCGAACATCGCCAGCGATTCGTCGACCGTACGGTTCAGATTGCGGGCGGCGAACGTCTCGGTCGCCGAACCGAAGACGGCGATCCGGCGGGCGCCGAGGGCGAGTGCGCGGTCAAGACCGCGCTCGTTGGGCACCAGCACCGGCAGCGCGACACCCTCCCCGAGATCCCCGAGCAGCGGGAACAGCCGCTCCGCGTCGGCCAGTTGGGGGACCCACTTGGGGTGGACGAAGCTGGTCGCCTCGATGGTGGTGAGCCCGGCGCCGGCCAGGCGGTGGATGAACTCCGCCTTCACCTCGGTGGACACGACGCCCTGTTCGTTCTGCAGACCGTCGCGCGCACCGACCTCGTGGACGCGGACCCGGGCCGGCAGTCCGGGCGCGGGCACGGTCATGGGCAGTGCGGAGGGTGTGGTCATGATTCCTTCCCGGGGCCGTCGTCGGCGGGTGTGATCACGGCCAGGATCTGGTCCATGGCGACCGTGGACCCTGCGGTGACGTCCAGTTCGGTGACGGTCCCGGCGTGCGGGGCGGAGATGACGTGCTCCATCTTCATCGCCTCCACGACGAGCAGGCTCTGCCCGGCCGCCACCTCGTCCCCGACGGACACCTTCACGACGGTGACGGTGCCGGGCATCGGCGCGGCCAGGGTGTCGGCCCCGGCGTGCGCGGCCCCGGCGAGCGAGGCGGCCACCGGGTCGTGGTCCTGGACGTGCCAGGTGTCGCCGTCCCGGCCGAGCCAGTCGGCCCCGCGGTGGAAGTGGTGGAGGACGCCGTCGACCTCGACGGTGACCCGGCCGTCCTCGACCAGGGCCCCGCCGGGCGCGGGACGAGCGACGGGTTCGAGTCCCGCCACGCGCAACGGGAAGGTCAGCGCGGCCGGTTCGCCGCCGGTCCGCCAGCCGTTCGGCACGGAGAACGGATCGGTCCAGCCGTGTGCGTCGGTCTCCGGGGCGAGCGCGTCGAGACGGACCGCGGCCGCCGCCGCGTACACCGCGTCCGGCACCCCGTCCGGGATCAGCCCGTCCGCCTCGCGTTCCACCAGGCCCGTGTCCAGCGCCCCTGACTCCACCGCCGGATGGGCCAGCAGCCGGCGCAGGAAGCCGGCGTTGGTCGGGACGCCCAGGATCACCGTGTCCGCCAGGGCCGCCCGCAGCCGGCGCAGGGCCGTGGAGCGGTCCGGGCCGTACGCGATGACCTTCGACAGCATCGGGTCGTACAGGCTGCCGACCTCGGCGCCCTCGCTCAGCCCCGAGTCCGTCCGCACCCCGTCGCCCCGCGGCTCGCGCAGCGCGAGGACCGTGCCGCCGGACGGCAGGAAGCCGCGCGCCGGGTCCTCCGCGCAGATCCGGGCCTCGACGGCGTGCCCGGTGAGGGTGATGTCCCGCTGCTCGTACGGGAGTCGTTCCCCGGAGGCGACCCGCAGCTGCCACTCCACCAGGTCCAGTCCGGTGATCAGCTCGGTCACCGGGTGCTCGACCTGGAGGCGGGTGTTCATCTCCATGAAGCAGTACGCGGCGGGGTCGGCGCCCGGCACGATGAACTCCACCGTGCCCGCGCCCACGTACCCGCACGAGCGGGCCGCCTGCACGGCCGCCTCACCCATCGCGGCCCGGGTCGCCCCGTCGAGGAGGACGGACGGCGCCTCCTCGATGATCTTCTGGTGGCGGCGCTGGAGCGAGCACTCGCGCTCGCCGAGGTGCACCACATGGCCGTGGGCGTCCGCCAGGACCTGGATCTCGATGTGGCGCGGCCGGTCGATCCACCGCTCCACCAGCAGGGTGTCGTCGCCGAACGAGGCGGTGGCCTCGCGCCGGGCCGCGGCGATCTCGTCGGCGAGCAGCGTCTCGTCGCGGACCAGCCGCATGCCCTTGCCGCCACCGCCCGCCGACGGCTTCAGCAGCACCGGCATGCCGATCCGCCGTGCCGCGTCGACCAGTTGGGCGTCGGTGAGACCGCTGCCCGAGGAGCCGGGCACCACCGGGACCCCGGCCGCCGCGACCGTCTCCTTGGCGCGGATCTTGTCGCCCATCAGCGAGATCGCCGAGGCCGGGGGGCCGATGAAGACCAGGCCCGCGTCGGCGCACGCCGTCGCGAACCCGGCGTTCTCGGCGAGGAAGCCGTAGCCGGGGTGCACGGCCTGCGCGCCGGAGCGGCGCGCCGCCTCCAGCAGGGCGGGCACGCTCAGATAGCTCATCGAGGCGGGCGCGGGACCGATGCGTACCGCCGTGTCGGCCTCCCGCACATGCCGGGCACCGGCGTCCGCGTCGCTGAACACGGCGACCGAACGCACGCCCAGCTCCCGCAGGGTCCGGATGACCCGGACCGCGATCTCGCCGCGATTGGCGACCAGAACGGTGTCGAACATCGTCAACTTCCCCTCACATCCGGAAGACGCCGAAGCCGGGTTCACCCAGCGGGGCGTTGGCACAGGCGGTCAGGGCCAGACCCAGCACCTGGCGGGTCTCCAGCGGGTCGATCACACCGTCGTCCCAGAGCCGGGCGGTGGCGTAGTACGCGCTGCCCTGCTGCTCGTACTGGGCGCGGATCGGGTCCTTGAACGCCTCCTCGTCCTCGGCGGGCCACTCCTCGCCGCGCCCCTCCAACTGGTCGCGCTTGACCGTGGCCAGCACCGAGGCGGCCTGCTCACCGCCCATCACGGAGATCTTCGCGTTGGGCCACATCCACAGGAAGCGCGGTGAGTACGCCCGGCCGCACATCGAGTAGTTCCCCGCGCCGTACGAACCGCCGACCACCACCGTCAGCTTCGGCACCCGGGCGCAGGCCACCGCCGTCACCATCTTGGCGCCGTGCTTGGCGATGCCGCCCGCCTCGTAGTCCCGGCCGACCATGAAGCCGGAGATGTTCTGGAGGAAGACGAGCGGGATGCCGCGCTGGTCGCACAGCTCGATGAAGTGGGCGCCCTTCTGGGCGGACTCCGAGAACAGGATGCCGTTGTTGGCGACGATGCCCACCGGGTGGCCGTGGACACGGGCGAAGCCGGTGATCAGCGTCGTGCCGTACTCCGCCTTGAACTCGGCGAACCGTGATCCGTCGACGACCCGGGCGATCACCTCCCGCACGTCGTACGGCGTACGGGAGTCGACCGGAACCGCGCCGTACAGACCCGCCGGGTCCACCTTCGGCTCCTCGGCCGGGCGCACGGACCAGGGGAGCGGGCCGCGCTCCGGGAGCGTCGCGACGATGTCCCGGACGATGCGCAGCGCGTGCGCGTCGTCCTCCGCGAGGTGGTCGGTGACGCCCGACGTACGGGAGTGGACCTCGCCGCCGCCCAGCTCCTCCGCGGTGACGACCTCACCGGTCGCCGCCTTCACCAGCGGCGGGCCGCCCAGGAAGATCGTGCCCTGGTTCCGGACGATCACGGCCTCGTCGCTCATCGCCGGGACGTACGCCCCGCCCGCCGTGCACGAGCCGAGCACCGCCGCGATCTGCGCGATGCCCGCGCCGGACATCCGGGCCTGGTTGTAGAAGATCCGCCCGAAGTGCTCACGGTCGGGGAACACCTCGTCCTGCATCGGCAGGAACGCGCCGCCCGAGTCCACCAGGTAGAGGCACGGCAGCCGGTTCTCCAGCGCCACCTCCTGGGCCCGCAGATGCTTCTTCACGGTCATCGGGTAGTACGTGCCGCCCTTGACCGTGGCGTCATTGGCGACGATCACGCACTCCCGGCCGCTGACCCGGCCGATCCCGGCGATCACCCCGGCCGCCGGGGCCGCGCCCCCGTACAGCCCCTCGGCCGCCAGGGGGGCCAGCTCAAGGAACGGCGAGCCGGGGTCGAGAAGCGTGTCCACCCGCTCGCGGGGCAGCAGCTTGCCGCGTGCCACATGCCGGGCGCGGGCCTTCTCACCCCCGCCGAGCCGTGCCGTGGCGAGCCGCGTCCGCAGCTCGTCGGCGAGCGCGTGATGCGCCGCCTCGTTGGCCTGCCAGGCCGCCGAGGCGGGATCGGCCGCGCTCGTCAGCACCGGTGCCTGCTGCATCCTGTCGAGCCCCCTTGCCCGTAACGAGGCCCGTGATGAGCCGCGTGTATGACCTGCGTGTACGGCCTGCCGCACCGCCTGCGGCCCGTGTGCCGCACGGCGTACCGGACCGGTCCCGCACGCGGTGCGTGGCCGGTCCGTCACCGGGTGTTCCCGTCCCCGGTGGAACATCTGTTAATGAGCGTTAACGCCTGGTCCTCAGGTTAACGAGCGCTAACCTCCCTGTCTAGAATGAACTCTCATGAGCCCCCATGCCACCGCCCGTGTCGCGGCCCCCACCCGCCGCGAGCAGATCCTGAAGGAGGCCGCGCGGCTCTTCGCCGAGCGCGGGTTCCACGGTGTCGGCGTCGACGAGATAGGGGCCGCCGTCGGAATCAGCGGTCCCGGCCTGTACCGGCACTTCCCCGGCAAGGACGCGATGCTCGCGGAACTGCTCGTCGGGATCAGCGAGCGGCTGCTCGCGGGCGGCAGGCTGCGCGTCACGGAGGACGCGGCCTCCGGCGACGGTTCTCCGGATGCCCTGCTCGACGCCCTCATCGAGGGCCACATCGACTTCGCGCTCGACGACCGCCCGCTGATCACCCTCCACGACCGTGAGCTGGACCGGCTTCGCGACAGCGACCGCAAGCGGGTCCGCCGGCTCCAGCGGGAGTACGTCGAGCTGTGGGTGGAGGTGGTGCGCGAGCTGTACCCGGACCTCCCGGAGAGCGAGGCCCGCGCGACCGTCCACGCGGTGTTCGGGCTGCTGAACTCCACCCCGCACCTGGGGCGCCCAGGAGCCCTGCCGGGCCGTACGGCGACGGCGGCGCTGCTGCACCGGCTGGCCCGCGGCGCGTTCGCCGCCGCTTCGGCCGTGCCGAGGGGGTGACGCGAGGCGTCCGAGGAAGGTGCGCGCGGGCGCCGGAAGGGCGGGCGCGCCCCGGTGCCGCCTCGCGCCTGTCGCTTCCCCGGCGGATCACGGCCGGTCGGCGGCACAATGGGTCCATGCCGATACCCAGCCGCGCCGCCCTCGTCGACCACCTCGTCCGTACGCGCATCGCGGGAGACGTCGCCACCCCGCGCGACAACAACCTCTCCCACTACCGCAAGCTCGCCAACGGCGACCGCCACTACTGGCTGGGGCTCGAACTCGGCGACCGCTGGACCGACGAGCAGGACGTGCTCGCCGTGATGGCCGAACGCTGCGGGGTCGACGACGACCCCGGGCACCGGCACGGTCAGGACACCATCGACCCCGAGCTGACCGTCGACGCCCTGGAGCGGATGGCGGCCAGGCTGCGCGCGGCGGCGGAGGGGTCGCAGAGCGTGCTGTTCGCGACCGGCCACCCGGGCGGTCTGCTGGACGTGCACCGGTGGACGGCGGACGCGTTGCGGGCGGCCGGCTGCGAGATCGTACGGATTCCCGCGGGGCTCACGGCGGACGAGGGCATGGTCTTCCAGTTCGCGGACGTCGCGGTCCTGGAGCGCGGCGCGACCCTCTGGCACACCCATTCCCCGGCCCCGATGGCGGCGATCCTGGACGGTCTGGAGCGGGACGGCAGACCCATGCCGGACCTGGTCGTCGCGGACCACGGCTGGGCGGGCTGCGCGGGGCAGCGCGGCCTCGACTCGATCGGGTACGCGGACTGCAACGACCCGGCGCTCTTCCTCGGCGAGGCGGAGGGCACCCTCGTGGTCACCGTGCCGCTGGACGACCATGTCGCCGACCCCCGGTTCTACGAGCCGATGACGGCCTATCTGCTGGATGCGGCGGGCCTGCTCTGACGCGCGGGCGGGCCGGGCGTCGTCGTCCTCGGCCGGCCGCGTGGAGGGCCCCGGTCGGACGGCGGGCGAGCCGCCCACCGGGGTCCTCCACGCGGCCGGAAGGACCGCCGCCACGGGTCCCGGTCCGGAATTGGCGGAAAACCGGTCAGGTCCGGGCGGGACCGGCGCGTGGTGCCCGTCGGGCGGGGTGCGCGCCTTCCGGCCGACCGGGCGCACGACCGGGGCCGGTCGGCGTACGCCGGCTCCCGGCCGCGCGGCCGCACCGCTGGTCACACCGGTCCCACTGGCGTCCGGGGCACGTGGGCATGTGCCCATGACACACGTGCGTGCCCAGTGGCACAGTCGGGAGGGACGGCGCCCGGGGCCCGGCACGGGTGGTCGCGTTCCGCGCGGTGGCCGTGGCGGTGTCCGGAATCCGCTGTCGCGGGCACCGCGCGACCCCGTTCATCGGGTCCGCATGTGCCGAAGCCGGTGCAGTCATGTCCGCATATCGGGCGTTCTTCGCCCCACTTTTCCCTCGCGGGACCGGATCGCGCCATTCTCGTACGTCCTGACGACTTCGGCGGCGGCCTCTCCTACCCACCGTGTGCGCCGCGCTACCTGGTGCGATCATATGAATGAGGGGACTTTCACCCGTTGGGGAACCCTCCAATTCCGGACGACCGGGACGGCCGACCGGGTGGCCGTGGTGCAGACGGCGGGCGGGACGGTCTCCTAGCCTCCCGCCATGCGAATCACACACCTGAGACGGTTCGGTCTCACCGCGATCATCGCTCTCGCCCTCGCCATGCTCGGCATGGCGCAACCCGCCAGCGCCGACGACACCCCCGATCTGTCCTTCGCCGTGGCGCAGACCACCGCCACCCCGGGGTCCAGCGTCGACATCACGATGACGCTCACCAACAACCAGACGACGGACATCTGGTTCGTCTACCAGTCGCTCCAGCCGACCTGGCTGACCGCCCAGCGCACCGACGTGAAGTACAGCTTCACGTCCTGCACCTCCGAGGGCGTCACGTGTACCGGCACCGGTACCACCAGCCTCGGCGTCAACTACGCCATTCCGCTCGCCCCGGGGGCGAGCCGGACTGTCACACTCACGTATCAGATCGCCGCCGACTCCGGCTGCAACGCGGACATCGCGTTCTACTCGTACCTGTACTACGAGTACAACTATGGCCAGAGCGTGAAGGACGGCACCTTCAACGCGCCGAGCACCCGCGTGACCTGCGTGACTCCTCCCGCTCCGGAGGCCGTCCGCTCCTGACCTCGCCGATCGGCGGCCCGCTCCGAAGGGGGGCGGGCCGTGCGCGGTGGGCCTTCGCGGACCGCCCTCCGGATGCCGCTCCGGAGGAGTTGCCCCGCGGTCGTCGCGAAGTCGCCCACAATTATCTGTCATATTTCACAACAGTCACACGAAACGCGCACGACTGGATCATTATGTGAACTGTCAGTGCTCGGCGCCGACTTCCGTGAGGGAGCGGGCGTCGCGCTGGGGGGAGGGCCCGTGGGCCGGGAGATCCGGTCGGGCCCTACTGGGGAGGGAATCCACCGAATGAAACGCTCCATACGTACCAAACGCACCCTGCGTGCGACCGCGCTCAGTGCCGGAGTGCTGGCGCTCGCGCTGGCGTTACCGAACGCCCCCGCGCTCGCCGACGAACCGGCACCCGCGCCCCGCGTCGATCTGCGCGTCCTGATCCTCTCCGACGGCGGACCGGCCACCTCCGCCATCGCCGCCGAGCTGGACGGCGCGGGAACCCCGTACACGCTCGTCAACCTGCTCGACACCGGGCGGCCCGTCATCAACGCGGCCTTCCTGGCGGACACCGTCGACGGACGGCCGCGGGCCAAGTACCAGGCCGTCGTCCTGCCCAACGACAGCCCGTTCGGCTCCGGTTCGTACGAGATGACGGCACTCGCCGACTACGAGAAGACGTACGCGATCCCGCAGGTCGACGCCTACACCTACCCCCGGCCCCAGGCCGGACTCCAGACGCCCGTGCCCATCAGCGGCGGCTACAGCGGCACACTGGACGGCCTTCAGGCGCAGGTGACGACCGCCGGCAAGAGCGGCGCTTTCGGCTACCTCGACGGTGCGGTCCCCTTCGAGGACAACTCACCGACTGTCTCCGAGAGTTACGGCTACCTGGCCCGGCCCGCGGTCGGCGCCGACTACACCTCGTACGTCGACGCGCAGGTCCCCGGCACCACCACCCGCGGCTCCCTCGTCGGTGAGTACCGCCACGACAACCGCCGCGAACTGGTCGTCACCTTCGCGTACAGCCAGTACCAGCAGCAGTTCCGGCTGCTCGCCCGGGGCATCGTCGACTGGATGACCCAGGGAGTGCGCCTCGGCGCGTCCCGGAACTACTTCGCCGTCCACGTGGACGACGTGTTCGCGGCCGACGACCGCTGGGACTCCACGCTCAACTGCACCCCCGGTGACGTGGACTGCCAGCCCGGCCAGGGCACCTCCGACCCGATCAGGATGACGGTCGACGACGTCCGCAACGCGGCCACCTGGTCCGAGCAGCGGAACTTCAAGATCGACATGGCGTACAACGGCGGCGGCAGCGACGAGTACCGCGACGAGCACGACAACACCGACGCCACCGCCGACGAGTTCATCGCCAAGCGCGCCGACTTCCGCTGGCTGAACCACACGTACGACCACTCCTTCCTCGGCTGCGAGCAGGACGTCACCGTCGTCCCGTGGAAGTGCGCCACCAATCCCGACGGCAGCACCCGGTACGTCAGCCAGTCCTTCATCTCCCACCAGATCTCCGACAACCAGCAGTGGGGCGAGCAGGCCGGCCTCCCGCTGGAGGCGGACGAACTCGTCACCGGCGAGCACTCCGGGCTGAAGCTGTCGCCGCAGCAGCCGAACGACAACCCCAACCTCGCCCCCGCGCTCGCCGCGAACAACATCGCCTGGCTGGGCTCCGACATGTCACGCGACCCGAGCCAGCGCCCGGTCGGTCCCGCGCTCACCGTCGCCCGGTACCCGATCAACATCTTCTACAACGCGGGCCACGTCGCCGAGCAGGTCGACGAGTACAACTGGCTGTACACCAGCCGCGCCCAGGGCGGCAGCGGCATCTGCGAGGACCTGGCCAACACCACCTGCCTCGACGCCCCGCTGGACACGGCCACCGGCTACGACGACTACATCGTGCCGCTGGAGACCCGGATCGCGTTGAGCCATGTGCTCGCCAACGACCCGCGCCCGCACTTCATGCACCAGTCGAACCTCGCCGAGGACCGCATCGGCTACCCGGTGCTCGACGGAGTGCTCAACACGTACGAGGGCCTGTACGCCGCCAACACCCCGCTCGTGAACCTCCGGATGAAGGACATCGGCAAGGAACTGAGCAAGCGGGCCGTCTGGGACACCGCGGTCAAGAACGGCACCGCGAACGCCTACCGCATCGGCGACGCCGTGACCGTGAACGCCCCCACGGGCCTCGACGTCACCGCCACCATGCCCACGGGCAGCGTCCGCGACCTGCCGGCCGGTCCCACCGCCTTCGGCCAGCCGTACGCGGGAACCGTCTCCGGCTGGGCCACCCCGACCGCCGGCAGCGGCGGCATCACGCTGTCCCTGCCCCCCGCCCTCGCTCCCCTCGCCACCGCGCCCAGGGGCAGCACCGCACACGGCGCGGAACACGCGCCCGTGCGGATCGCCCCCCGCACGCCCGTCCCCGCCGCGCTGCTGCGGCCGATGGCCGTCGTCGGGCACTGAGCGACAGCACGTCCGTACATCCTCCCGGCAACCGGGTCCTGTCCGTCACGCGGCGGACAGGACCCTCACGCCCGCCGCACTCTTCCCGCCGTGGAGCGCATTCATGCCCCTGCGTCACCCCGCGCCGCGCGCCGACGCCGCGCGTGTCACCCTGCTCACCGAAGGTACGTACCCCCACAGCCATGGCGGAGTGAGCGTCTGGTGCGATCAACTCGTCGCCGGAATGCCGGACATCGAGTTCGACGTCATAGCCGTGACCGGAACCGGTCGTGAGAGCACCGTATGGGACCTGCCCGCCCAGGTCTCCCAGGTCACCTCGGTCCCCATGTGGGGACCGGCCCCCGACGGCTCCGCGCCGCGCGGCCGTCGGCTGCGCAGGCTCATGGCCGCGTACGAGAGTTTCCTCACCGCACTGCTCGACCCCGACGCCGAGGCCGGATTCGCCCCCGGGCTCTACGAGTTGGCCCGCGCCGCACAGGACGGTGTGCTCAGCCCCGCCCTGCGCGACGACCAGGCGGTACGCGTCCTGACCGCCGTCTGGAACCGGAAGGGGCTCCCCGTCCGCGAGGCCCGCCCCACCCTGTACGACGCCGTCACGGCCACCGGCCTCCTGGAACACGCGCTGCGGCCGTTCGCCGCGCGCCCGCCCGAACAGGGCGTGACCCACGCGGTCAGCGGCGGGGTCGCCGCTCTCCCCGGCCTGGCCGCGGCCGAGTTCCACGGAGTACCGCTGCTCCTCACCGAGCACGGCGTCTACCTCCGCGAGCGGTACCTCGGCTACCGGACCGCCCCGTACCGCTGGCCCGTCAAGGCCGTCCTGCTCGGCTTCTTCCGGCTGCTGGCCGAGGAGACGTACCGCAGGGCAGCGCTGATCACCCCCGGGAACCGCTACAACCGGCTCTGGGAGGAACAGGGCGGCGCCGATCCGAACCTCATCCGCACCGTCTACAACGGCGTCGACCCGGCCGCCTTCCCGCCCGCCGGACCCGAACCGGACCGGCCGACCCTCAGCTGGGCCGGGCGGGTCGACCCGATCAAGGACCTGGAGACGCTGATACGCGCGTTCGCGCAGGTCCGCGCCGAACGACCGGACGCGGCGCTGCGCATATTCGGCGGCACCCCGCGCGGTGGCGAGGCGTACCGCGAGCGGTGCGAGAAGCTGGCCGCCTCCCTCGGCCACGCCGACGCCGTCACCTTCGAGGGACGGGTGGACGACATCCGGGACGCCTACGCGGCGGGCAACGTGGTGATGCTCTCCAGCATCAGCGAGGGGTTCCCCTTCACCCTCATCGAGGCGATGTCGTGCGGACGCGCGACCGTCTCCACGGACGTCGGCGGGGTGAGCGAAGCGGTGGGCCCCACCGGCCTGGTGGTCCCGCCCCGCGACCCGGCCGCGATGGCGGCGGCCGCCCTGGAACTGCTGGCCGATCCGCCGCGCCGCGCCGCGATGGGCGAGGCGGCCCGGCTGCGGGTGATCGAGCAGTTCACCCTCCGGCAGACCGTGGACACCTTCCGGGCGATCTACCTCGAACTCTGCGCACGCGACGGCTCCCGCCCGGCCGCCACCGACCCGGCGGGACCGGTGCTGTCCGCACTGCCCGTACGCGTCCCCGCCAGGCAGCCGAGACTGGTCGGGGCCGCGGCCCCGTCCGGGCACCCGGCCGCCGCCGAACTCGGGGAGATGGCCGGATGAGCGGCCCGATGTCCCTGGAACCGGACGGCGGACGCGAGGACACCCTCGCCATGCGACTCGCCAAGCCCCCCAGGCCGCGGTGGGACCGGAGGCCCGCGCGCCCCGAGGTTCCGGCGCGCACCGCGGGACCGGCGTACCCGGAAGGCCCGGCACGCGGCGGCCCGGGGAGGGCGAACGGCCCCGGAACGGCGAACGCCCCGGGTACGGCGAACGGCAGAGGCACGGCGAACGGCCCGGGTACGGCGAACGGCGGAGGCACGGCGAACGGCCCGGGTACGCCAAGCGGCAGAAGCACGCCGGCCGGCGACCGCAGGACCGCCAAGGAGCGGGCGGCCGAACGGCTGCGCGACGACACCCTCGCCCTGAAGCTGGCGAAGCTCCCGGACCCGGCAGCCGGACGGGGCACCGCCAGGGGCGGGGGTGCGAACCCCCGCGGCGTACCCGCCAAGGAGATGACCCTCGCGCTGCGGCTGCCCCGCCTCCTGCGCCCCGCGCAGCGCTCGCGCACCGACGCGCCCGTGGACCGGCTGGCGGCCGAACTGGCCGAGCAGATCGGCCCCGCCGTGCACGCCTACGAAGTCGCGGCGGTCCTGGAGTCCGAGGGCCTGACCAGCGACGTCATCCAGGAGAAGTACGGCCACCCGGACCTGTTCTCGCTCGCCGCCGATCTCTACGACAGAGTGCCGCGCAGCTTCCCCGAACCGCCCCTGCCCCCCAACCCCTGGGCACCCGACCACATCCGGTGCGCCCTGCGCGGGGCGCTGTTCGCACTGCCCGCGCTCGCCTACCTGCTGATGCCGCAGATGTGGCACAGCGACCGGGACGCCCTGGCCCTGATCGCCGCCGGACTGTTCTCCTGGGCCTGGGGACAGGCCCTCGGCCACCGCACCTACCTGCGGCTCGCCACCGGACCGCGCGAGGCGGGCCGGACCATGCTCATCGGCGCCCCGGTCGGCGCCGCCCTGGCATCGGCGACCGGGCTGGCCGTCGCGGGACCCGGTTCCGCGGCCGTCTTCGCGGTCGGCCAGTCCTGCTACCTCGCGGCGGCGGGCGTCCTGCTGGTCCTCGGCAGGGAACGCCTCCTGCTGTGCACCCTCGTCCCGCTCGTCGTGGGCGTGGCACTGCTGCCCTGGTGGGAGCCCGGCCCGCCGCTGAGGATCGGCATCCCGCTGCTCACCCTCGTCTCGTCGGCGGTGGCCGCGGCCCATGTCGTACGGGAGAAGCTCAAGGCGCCGCCGGTGTCCGGCGATCCCGGCCCGCTCCTGCGCTCCGTCCCGTACGGGCTGTTCGGCCTGGCGGCCGGGCTGCTCGTGGCCTTCGCGGGACGAGAGGGCCACACCCTGGCGATCGTCGCCCTCACCCTCAGCATGGGTCCCGCCGAGTGGCTGCTGTACCGCTTCCGGGGCCTGTCCGTGTCCGCGCTGCGCGCGGCCGAGACCGTGCGCGGCTTCCAACTGCGGTCGGCGGCCGTGCTCGCGCTCTGTCTGGTGTGCTACCTGCTGCCGTTGGTCCCGGCGGCGCTGCTGACCGGCGCCGATCCCGTGGCGCTCACCGCGCTGGGAGCGACGCTGTGGACGGCGCTGCTGCTCCAGGCGTTCGGCATCGCCTGGCTCCCGGCCGGGATCTGTGTCACGGCCGCGGCGGGGGTCGCGCTCATTCGCCTGCTGGACGTACCGGAGGGGCCGCTCGCCCTGCGGCTGTACTGCGGCGGGGCGGCGATCGCGCTGGCCGTGTGCGCGCTGCGGCTGCTCGGCAGACCCACCGCCCACGCCTGACCGGCGCGGGCACCGACCCAGGTACCACGGCACGACGCCCCTGCCCCGACGGGACGGCACACACGACACGAACGGCACATACGTGACGCACGGCGCACACGGCGCATACGACGAACGCCACGGTACGGAGCACGACCGCACGGGGCACGACGGCCGACCGGGCCGCCCGCACCGCCGACACCGCGTCCCCGTACCGCTGTACCCCCGTACCCACCGAACCACCGAGCACCGGCCACGCAGCACCGACCACGCACCACCGGTCGCCCGGCACCGGCCACGCACGACGCACCACCTCAAGATCGAAGGGACACCCAGTTGACTTCCGTGACATCCGCACCGCTCGCAGCGGTCACCGGAGCCGAGGGCTTCATCGGCTCGCACCTCACCGAGGCCCTGGTGGCCTCCGGCCACCGCGTCCGCGCCATGGTCCAGTACAACTCCTTCTCCTCCTACGGCTGGCTGGAGTCCCTGGCCCCCGACGTCCTCGACCAGGTCGACGTCGTCCTCGGTGACGTCCGGGACCCGGGTTCCGTCCGGGCCCTGGCCGACGGCGCCGAGACCGTCTACCACCTGGCCGCGCTGATCGCGATCCCGTACTCGTACCAGGCCCCGCACAGTTACGTGGACACCAACGTCACCGGCACCCTCAACGTCCTGGAGGCGATCCGCGCCCTCGGTACGCCCCGGCTGGTGCACACCTCCACCAGCGAGACGTACGGCACGGCCCGGACCGTCCCCATCACCGAGGACCACCCGATCAACACCCAGTCCCCGTACGCCGCGTCCAAGGCGGGCGGGGACCGGCTCGCGGACAGCTACCACGCGAGCTTCGGCACCCCGGTGGTCACCCTGCGCCCCTTCAACACCTACGGTCCCCGCCAGTCGATGCGGGCCGTGATCCCCACCGTCATCGGCCAGGTCGCCGCCGGCTCGCGCACCATCACACTCGGCGATCTGCGCCCCACCCGTGACTTCACCTTCGTGACCGACACCGTCCGCGCCTTCCTCGCCGTGGGCACCGCGCCCGCCGATGCCGTCGTGGGCCGCACCTTCAACGCGGGCACCGGCGAGGAGATCTCGATCGGTGACCTCGTCCGGCTGATCGGCAAGGTCATGGACGCGGAACTGACCGTGACCGAGGACGAACAGCGCATCCGCCCAGCCGACTCCGAGGTCATGCGCCTCGTCGCGGACGCCACCCGGCTGCGCGAGGCCACCGGCTGGGCACCCGAGCACAACCTGGAGAGCGGCCTCGCCGCCACGGCCGCCTTCTTCCGCGACCCGGCCAACCTCGCCCGGTACAAGACCGGCGTCTACAACGTCTGATCCCGCACGACCGCACACGTACTGCGTCCGATCCCGCACAACCGCACACGCACCACCGCACCCGCACGAATCGGCAGCCGATCACGCCGTACGACAACCGTCGTGCGGCACCCCCGCCGCACGACGGACCGTCGTCCGGCACCAGCGCCGCCCGACGGACCACCATCGTGCGGCGCCCCCGGCGTCCGGCAGACCGCCGTACGCCGTCCGACAGTTCGGCAACGGTGGGGGACCGGGGCACGCCCGCCCGGTCCCCACCCCGACAGCCACAGGAGACAGGAAGCCACCATGCACGCAGTGATACTCGCCGGAGGCAAGGGCGTCCGGTTACGGCCCTACACCACCGCGCTCCCCAAGCCGCTCGTGCCGATCGGCGACCAGCACGCCATCCTGGAGATCGTGCTCCGCCAGCTCGCCGCCGGCGGATTCACGAGCTGCACCCTCGCCATCGGCCACCTCGGACACATCATCAGCGCGTACGTCGGCGACGGCTCGCGCTGGGGACTGACCATCGACTACGCGACGGAGGAGAGCCCGCTCGGCACGATCGGCCCGCTCCTCACGATGCGCGACCGGCTGCCGGACACCTTCCTGGTGATGAACGGCGACATCCTCACCGACCTCGACTACCACGACGTCCTGACCACCCACCGGGCCTCCGGCGCACCCCTGACGATCAGCACCTACGCCCGCGAGGTGAACATCGACTTCGGAGTCCTCACCACGGACGCCGGAAAGGTCGTCGCCTTCACCGAGAAGCCCAGCATCGACTACCGGGTGTCCATGGGGGTGTACGCCCTCAGCCGCAAGACCCTGGAGGGATACACCCCGGGCCTGCCGCTCGGCTTCGACGAACTCGTCCTCGACCTCCTCGGCAAGGGAGAGTTGCCGCACGCCTACGAATTCGACGGATACTGGCTCGACATCGGACGGCCCGACGACTACGACCGGGCCAACGCCGAATTCACCACCTACCGGTCCCTCCTGCTCAAGGGAGCCTGAACGCTCTATGCGCATCCTCGTCCTGGGTCACTCCGGATACCTGGGCGGACATGCCGCCGAACAGCTGCGCGCCCTGCCCGGTGCCCAACTGCTCGGCGGCGGCCGGTCCCCGGGCCCCGGCGACATCGAGGCCGACCTCGCCACGATCGGCCCCGGCCGGCTCGCCGAGAAGGTCGCCGCGTTCGCCCCGGACGCGGTCGTCAACTGCGCCGGGGCCGTCGGCGGTGACGCAGTGACACTCGCCGAGGTCAACGCCCGGGGGCCCGCGGTGCTCTGCGCGGCCCTGCGCGAGGCCGCCCCCCGTGCCCGGCTGGTCCACCTCGGCTCGGCCGCCGAGTACGGGCCGACCGGGCACGGGGAGAGGGTCACCGAACACGCCGCCACCCGCCCGGAGGGCCCCTACGGCGCCACCAAACTCGCGGGCACCGTCGCCGTCACCGCCTCCGGGCTCGACGCCGTCGTCCTGCGCGTGACCAACCCGGTCGGCCCCGGCGCCCCGGCCGCCGGACTGCCCGGCCGGCTCGCCGCGCAACTGCGCCGGGCGGGCACCGCACCGGACGCCGTCGTCCGGCTCGGCGACCTGTCCGCGTACCGCGACTTCGTCGACGCACGCGATGTGGCCCACGCGGTCGTCCTCGCCGTCACCGCACCGGGCCCACTGCCCGGCGTACTCAACATCAGCGGCGGAAAAGCCGTGCCCGTACGGGAGTTGGTTCACGGGCTCACCGACGTGGCCGGATTCCGGGGCAGGGTCGAGGAGGCCACCGGTGCGTCCGCCGGGTCCGTCCGCTCCGCCCAGGTGTCCTGGCAGTGCTCCGACCCGACCGCCGCCCGCGACGCGCTCGGCTGGGCCCCGGGGCACCGGCTGCGGGACTCGCTCACCGCACTGTGGGACGCCACGGCCCCCGAACGGACCGAGGACCAGAACCGGTGACGCTGCTCGTGCCCCTCTACGCCCACCCCGTCCTCGACCCCGACGGCTGGCAGGAACTCACCGGGGCCGCCGAACAGATCTACGGCGTGGTGCTCAACCCCGCCAGCGGCCCCGGTGAACTGCGCGACCCGTCGTTCGTGGCGGCGGCCCGCGCACTCCGCGAAGCGGGCACCCGGGTCCTCGGATACGTCGACCTCGACTACGGAAAACGGCCCGACGCCGAAGTGACGGACGACCTCGCCCGGCACCGCGAGCTGTACGACACCGACGGCTGCTTCTTCGACCGGGCACCCTCCGACACCGCGGGACTGCGCCACTGCCGCAGCCTGGTCCGGGTCGCGCGGCGCGGCGGAGCGACCACGGTCGTCCTCAACCCCGGCGTGCACCCGGCCCCCGGATACGCCCGTATCGCCGACCTGATCGTCACCTTCGAGGGACACTGGACGAGCTATCTGTCCGCCTTCGTCCGCCCGCGCTGGACCAGCCGGCACCCGCCCGAACGGTTCTGCCACCTCGTGTACGGGGTACCGCCCTCCCTCGCCCCTGTCGCCGTCCGTACCGCCCGGGAACGCGGGGCCGCCGTGTGCTGTCCGGTCCCGGGCGAACTGCCCAACCCCTGGGCGGCGCCGCCGTCCGCTCTCCTCGGGAAGACCTCATGACCCGGATTCGACGTTCCCCGTCCAGGCCCGCGGCCCGCGGCCTGCCGCTGGTGGCCTCCGCCGTGCTGCTCCCGCTGCTCCTGCTGACGGGCTGTTCGACGGACACCCAGCGGGCCGACGGGCAGATCTCGGCCCCGCCGCACGCCGGGACCCCGGCGGCCCCGCCCGCCCCGTCCCCGACCCCGTCCGGCGCCGGCTCCCCGCCCCCGGCCGCCTCCACCACCCCTCACACCCCCTCCGCCACCCCTTCCGCCCGCTCGTCCGCCTCCACGTCCCCGCCCGCGTCCCCGTCCTCGCCCGCCGCACGGGCCGGACGCTGGCAGCCCAGGCCCGGCACGGCCTGGCAGTGGCAGCTGAACACCCGGGTGGACCCGTCGGTCGACGTGCCCGTGTACGACATCGACGGATTCGAGAACACCGCCGCCGACGTCGCCCGGCTCCACCGGGACGGACGCAAGGTCATCTGCTACATCAACGTCGGCGCCTGGGAGAGCTTCCGGCCGGACAGCGGAGCGTTCCCGGCCTCGGTCCAGGGCGGCACCAACGGCTGGGAGGGCGAGCGCTGGCTCGACATCCGGCGCGTCGACGTGCTCGAACCCCTGATGGCGAAGCGTTTCGACATGTGCCGGGCCAAGGGCTTCGACGCGGTCGAACCCGATCTGGTCGAGGGCTACTCCAACGACACCGGATTCCCGCTCACGGCCGCGCACCAGCTCACGTACAACCGCATGATCGCCCGGCTCGCCCACGACCGGGGCATGTCCGTCGGCCTGAAGAACGACCTGCCGCAGATCCCCGCCCTGGTGGGCGTCTTCGACTTCGCCGTCAACGAGGAGTGCGCGGAGTACGACGAGTGCGACCGCTACCGGCCGTTCGTGAACGCGCGCAAGGCCGTCTTCCACGTCGAATACACCGTGCCCAACAAGGACTTCTGCGCCGAAAGCCGCAGACTGGGGCTCTCCTCGATGCGCAAGAACCTGAAGCTCGACACCTGGCGCAGCCCCTGCTGAACCCCGCCGGTCCCCGCCCCCGCCGGTCCCCGCCCCCGCCGGTCCCCGCCCCCACCCGGGGGCGGGCCACCGGCACGCGGAGTCAGCCCCGGGGGACCCGGATCACACCCTCCTGGATGACCGTGACGGCCAGCCGCCCGTCCGCCGTGTACATCCGGGCCTGGCCGAGTCCGCGCCCGCCGGACGCGGACGGCGACTCCTGGTCGTACAGCAGCCACTCGTCCGCCCGGAACGGCCGGTGGAACCACATCGCGTGGTCCAGGCTGGCGCCCACCACGTCACCGGACGCCCAGCCGCCGCGCCCGTGGGCGAGCAGCACCGAGTCGAGCAGCGTCATGTCGGAGACGTACGTGGCGAGACAGACGTGCAGCAGCGGTTCGTCGCCGGCCCCGTCCAGCTTGCCGTTCGTGCGGAACCACACCTGGGAGCGCGGCTCGCGCCGCTGCCCGACACTGGCGTACGGCGGGGCGTCGACGTACCGGAGATCGACCGCGGCCCGCGCCTCCGTCAGCCGCTCCATCACTCCCGGATCGCTGAACGAAGCGGCGTACTCCGGCAGCATCCGCTCGGCGGTCGGCAGGGACTCCGGGTCCGGGGCGTCCGGCATCCGCGCCTGGTGCTCAAGCCCCTCCTCGTGCACCTGGAAGGACGCCGAGAGGTGGAAGATCGGCTGACCGTGCTGGACGGCGACGACCCGGCGGGTGGTGAAGGAGCGGCCGTCCCGGATGCGGTCGACGGTGTAGATGATCGGCGCCCCCGGGTCCCCGGGGCGCAGGAAGTACGCGTGCAGGGAGTGGGCGGCACGGTCCGGCAGGACGGTACGGCCCGCGGCCACCAGGGCCTGGGCCGCGACCTGTCCGCCGAAGACGCGGGGCACGACCGAGGACCGGCTCGCGCCCCGGAAGATGTCCCGCTCGATCCGCTCCAGGTCGAGCAGATCGAGCAGGGATTCGAGTGCGGCGTTCATGGTGGGGGAGGGGACCGCCCTACAGGCCCATGGACTTGGCGATGATCATCTTCATGACCTCGCTGGTGCCGCCGTAGATGCGGTTGACCCGGTTGTCGGCGTAGAGACGGGCGATCGGGTACTCGTTCATGTAGCCGTAGCCGCCGTGCAGTTGGAGGCAGCGGTCGATGACACGGGCGGCGACCTCGGTGCAGAACAGCTTGGCGGACGCGGCCTCGGCCGGGGACAGCTCGCCCGCGTCGTGGGCCTCCAGGGCCCGGTCGGCGACGGCCTCGGCGGCGTCCACCTCGGCCTTGCAGGCGGCCAGTTCGAACTTGGTGTTCTGGAACGACGCGACGGACTGACCGAAGACGGTGCGGTCCTTCACGTACGCCTGGGCGAACCGGACGGCGGCGGCGGCCTGCGCGTACGCGCCGACGGCGATCCCCAGCCGCTCCTGCGGGAGGTTCTGCCCGAGGTAGTGGAAGCCCTTGTTCTCCTCGCCGAGCAGATCCCCGACCGGGACCTTGACGTCGGTGAAGGACAGCTCGGCGGTGTCGGAGGTCTTCAGTCCGAGCTTGTCGAGCTTGCGGCCGACGGCGTACCCCTCCGACCCGGCGTCGACGACGAACAGCGAGATGCCGTGCCGGCGGTCCTCGGCGGTGGGCGCGGCGGTACGCGCGCACACGATGACCCGGTCGGCGTGGACGCCACCGGTGATGAACGTCTTCGCGCCGTTGAGGACGTAGTGCGAACCGTCCTCGGAGAGCTTCGCGGTGGACTTCATCCCGGCCAGGTCGGACCCGGTGCCCGGCTCGGTCATGGCGATGGCGTACATCGACTTCCCGGTCACGAAGTCGGGCAGCCAGCGCTTCTTCTGCTCGTCGGTGGCGTACGCCTTCAGATACGGCAGGCAGAGCGCCACATGCACCCCGGAGCCGCCGAAGGAGACACCCGCGCGGGCCGTCTCCTCGGAGATGATCGCCTGGAACTTGAAGGACTCCTCGCCCGCACCGCCGAACTCCTCCGGCACCTCGATCCCGAAGAGCCCCAGCTCACCGAGGGTGAGGTAGAAGTCGCGCGGCGCCTGACCTGCCGCGTACCACTCGTCGTACACGGGGACGACCTCGGCCTCGATGAAGGCCCGGATGGTCTCCCGGAACGCCTCGTGGTCCTCGTTGTACACGGTACGGCGCACGGAGGTGCCTCCTTCGGTCGGCTGCGGCAGCTCGGCGGCCTTCGGCGAGCGTCCGATGTGGCTAAGCGCTTGCTCAGTTCATCGTAGAAGTTACCCGTGGGTCATGGAGCTGTCCAGGGTGAGTCGCGGCACGACGGGGCCCGCCGGGCGCGACCGGCCACCCGGCGAGCCCGTCGGCCGTGACGCTCGTCAGCGAGGACCGTCCCCTCCGTCCTCGGCCGTCCCGGAGGAATCCGAGGGAGCCGAGGGAGCCGAGGGAGCCGAGGGAGCCGTGGAATTCGAGGGAGGAGCGGGCGGCCACGGCACGTCCACGAGGAGGGGGAGGATCGACGCTTCCTCATGGTCGAGGTGTGCGTTCAGCTCCGTGGACATCCCCGCCAGCTCGGCGCGGAAACGCCGCGGGTCCGTGGCGCCGATGTCGGCCAGCAGGGCCACCAGCTCACCTTGGATGCGTGCGACCACGCGGTGTTCGTCGCGGAGCCGGTCGAAGACATCGGCCAGGTCGGGGTGGTGGCGGGCGATTCCGGGGAACAGGTGCGCGTCCTCGCTGATGTGGTGGAACTCCAGGGCCTGGCAGAACGCGAGGCAGCGCTGCCGGATCTGTAGTCCGAGGCCGGGGGCCGGTGGTTCGCCAGGACCCTGGTGGGCCGCGCGTGCGGCGAAGTAGGCGTCCACCTCGGCCCCCACCTGGCGCAACTGGCCACGCAGCCAGGTGTGCACCTCCATCAACTTGTCGGCGAGCGTGCGCACTTCGCGGGCAGCCTGCCAGCCGTCGGGTTCGGCGCGCTCCAGTACGACGACTGGCAGCACCCGCGTGGTCCGGGCCTGGTAGTCGCCGTATCCGGAAGCGGTCCGCACGGCGTGCGCGAAGAGCTCATCGCGCCGGGCCCCCTCGGCGGGGACGGCCAGGGCCTGGAAGGAGCGGGTGCCGACCTCCACCCGTACCACCGGGTGGGCGAGCAGATTGTGGTACCAGTCCGGGTGGTGAGGGGCGCCGAGGTTGGAGCCGACGATCAGCAGCGACTCGCCGCCCGGCCCTCCCCGCCCGGCTGATCCCCTTCAGAGGAGACCGGCCGGGCGGGGTCTGTCAGACGGAGAGCCCGAAGCGCGCCGGTCGGATACCGGCGGCTTCCAGCTCCTCGGTGGTGAACCGCAGCGGCTCCGTTCCGGGACGCTTGCTGTCACCCAGCGCCCATGCGTTCTCACCGATACGGGCGAGAGTCACGCAGGATTCGCCGTCGGGGTGCGTACTGCCGCCGCATGCCTTGGCGAACGCGGCCATGTCGATGTCGAGCGCGTAGAGATCGATGCCGTTCTGCATGGGTGTGCCTTCCTGGTGGTCGGGCGACGTAACCGCCCATTCGCCCGTGCCGGACAGAATCCATCAGCATCCCCGGTTTTTCCCGGTGAACAGAAGCCGAGGGAGAAACTGCCGCATCGAGCTTCCCGTGAAGACAGTATTGCGCACCCATCGGTGATGATTAATGGTCAGTCACGTTGATGCATGAAAGAGTGAGAGGCCGCACTCAAGAATTCGCTCGCATTTTCGCCCGTAAGGGCATGCGACCAGAAGAGCTCAAACAGGTTTTGGTGTTGCGTCACGTCCTTCGGGTCGCGCAGCGTGACCTCTCCCGAAAACAATTCGACCGTGACCAGTCGATCGTCATAGATGACGAAGATGTTCATGGGTGTGCCAGGTACGTGTGCTGTTTGTGGGATTACCCCGATCTCGACGTTCGGTCTTCTGTTGACCTCGGCCATGTGCGCGCACTGCGCCGCCATGACGTCGTTGCCGGCCCGCCGCCACATGACGGCCTGCTCGGTCATCAGGAACCAGAACGTACGAGACGTGTCATCCAGGATGGTCTGACGGCGCGTACGTGCCTCCACCGCCTTCTCCACGTCCCTCGTCGGTTCACCGGGAACGGTCGGGGACAGCGTCTCCGTGGCGTACTCGCGTACGTGCAGCAAGCCCGTCGGGACGGCAGGAAGAAAGTGGCGCACCACCCGGGACGAGGACTCCAGGGAGCCGAGTTCCAACTGTTTGCGGTACAGACCGACACGCGCGTAGGTACGCCAGGACGCATAGGAGACATTTGCTCTGCGTGCCATCCGGAGGATTTCGTCGGCGACTTCATCGGGCACCGCGAGTGCCTTGAGAATTCGGTCGACATCGATGACGGTCGGCAAAGCCCGACCGGTCTCGATACGGCTGATCTTCGTCTGACTCATGTTGCAGCGAAGCGCCAAGCGCTCACCACTGAGGCCGGAAGCGCGACGGAGACCCCGAAGGGCCTCCGCCAGACTCTTCCGTTCCCGTAGTTGGGTATCAGGGTCGATAGGCACTGAACGGTACGGCGCCTTCCAGGGCGAGATCCCGCCGGGCGAGATACTGTGCGATGTCCGGGGAGCGGATCAGTTCCCGGTCGATCTGGGTGCCGTCGGGCCGGTAGTTGAGATGCACCACGATCGATTCGTCGAACAGCCAGAAGTCCTGTGCGGGTATTCTTGAGTCCGGTCGATCCGTGACATCGGTGATCTGATAGTTCTCCCCCGCTGCCACATTTCCGGGAATGCACCACTCGAACAGATAGCGGCTGTAGGGGGTGAGGGGGCGGCGCACGATCTTTGCCCGGGTCATCGTCCGTCCGGCCGCGGCATGGTCACGGACGGTCCGGTGCCACGGCGCATTGAAACCCTCGGGCATCGGTGCGCCGGCCAGAAAGGAGCGGACCGTGTCCGCCTCCGCGGGCATGGTGTACGTCTGGTGGACCTCCAAGCGGAACGCGGAGTGCTTGAAGTCGTGGAAGTATGCCTGCCATTCCTCGCCGTCCAGGAGCACGCGATCAGAGCCATCCACGGGCACGGGCCGCCTCCTTCAGGATCTTCTCCGGAACCATTACCACGGACTCGCCGTCCGGAGTCGGGTGAATGACGTCATACCCCTGGATGGCCAACATGCCGGGCTCCGGCACGGCGTACACGGTCGGGCAGTCGCCGTTCCCGCACGTGTCCTCGTCACCCTTGCCGCACGGGCCGCCCGCGATCACACGTAACGCTTCCACCGAGGTCCCTCCCGGTTCGGTGTGTTCAGCAAGTTAAGGACCGCTGCTCCTGTCCGCAAGTAAGAACCGTTGTTCAGTCACGTAATCGCATGGACCGGCCGTCTCTGTGCGGATGTGCGCACGTCGGTGACGGCGCGCGAACGGCGGAGGACGACCGCGGATGGTCAGTCGGCGTGGGGTCTCCAGGACGGGGCGGCCCGGCGGGCGGAACGCGCGGCGAGAACTCCGATCGCCACTGCGGCCAGAGCGAAGCCGGCGGATGCTGTGGCAAGGACCGGCCAGGAGAACTTCCCCTCACGCAGGGAGATGACGAAGAACAGGGAGTGCCAGTCGGTGATGAGCGTAGCGGCGGCGGTCGCGATCAGTAGCGGCACCGTCAGGTACCACAGGGCGATCGCACGGAAGACCCGGTCGTTTCCGGTCAGCACGCTCAGGGGAGCCAGTCCTGCTCTGATACGGACGAACTCGGCGGCAGCGCTGATCAGTCCGGCGATCAGAAGCAGCGTCAGGCCCAGGCCGCCGAAGAAGAAGAGCCAGTTGTTCAGACTGTTCTTCTCCCGGGCTCCGATCACCCACGACTCACCCGGTGTGTCGACGTTGATGCCGGGATGTACCGCGTAGGCGGCTTTCTCGATCTGTGCCCGGTGGCCGGGCTCGTCGGCGGTCACGATGAGAGACCCGTCGGCGTGCGGGGTATCCAGATCCCCGCTGGTGGCCCGGACAGTGAGGTTGCCGTGGTAGGGGCGTCCCAGCTCCTCAAGCCGCGGGTCACGCGTGGTGATCCGCTGCGCCGACGTGGGGCACGGCAGGCGCAGCGCTGACAGGTCGCGGCAGGATGCCACCAGGTCGATGCGAGGGCGATCCCCTTCGGGATGGGCCGTTGCGGCCAGCAGGTGTGCGCCCTTGGGCAGGGAACGTGAGAGGTCCTTGACCGCGGTGGGGGGCAGGGTGCTGCTGTGGACGAGGTAGAGGGTGTCGCCTACGCGTCGGGTGAGCTCCTGGGCTGCGGCGGCGCTGTCCCCCAGACGGCTGTTCCAGACCTGGAGATGGCTGATGAGCCCGATACCGATGATGAAGACCACGGAGAGCCGTACCAGGACACCGGGGTGGGACGCGGTCCAGCGGCCGGCGATGAGACGCCCGGGGTTGCCTTTGCGGTAGCCACTGGCCGCGATGCGTCTACCGTTGGCGACGCTCACCATAGCGATCACCGACGGGAGCATGGCCCACATCAGGACGGTGCCGGAGAGGAAGATCCCGACATCGGCACCCTTGGGAGCGTACTGGCTCAGAGCGATCGCCAGAACACCGGCCACACACAGCGCGAGGCGCCATTTCGGCAGACGCGAGGAAGAGACACTCGGCCGGGTCGCGGTCCCGGAACGCTGTACCCGGTGCAGAAGGACCAGCAGCAGCAGCGTCAACACCAAAGACGCGAACAGGGCGGCGACGAGCTGGGGCCACATCTGTCGCATGTCGGCGGCGCTGATGACGTAACCGGTCAGAGGGAGCCGGACGTCGGTGGCCAGCAGCAGGGCCGCCGGGATGAGGCAGAGCAGGGTGCCGGACGCGGCGGGGACGAACCCCTCCCCGACGTTGATCAGCGCCCGGTGCGTCCATGAGGCGCCCAGGGCGTTGACGAGCCGGCTGCGGCGGTCGCGGGTCGCCGACCCTACACGGGTGGCGACCACGAGCAGCGCGAGAGCCGGGACGGCCATCAGGACGGCGATCGTCCCGGCGGTCTCCGGCAGCGTGCGGGGGTAGATCTCCTGGTTCATCGGGAACGTCTGGCCGAAGCCGGCGATGTACTGCCAGGACTGCGCGACGGGGTCGGCCGGCGCCTGGGCGGCGCGGACGTACACGATGCGTTCGGAAGGCGACCTCAGCCCCTGCGCCGTGATGGTTCCGCCGTATCGGCCGTAACGGTCAAGGCTGTCGTACTCTCGCGCGGCCTGTGCCAGCTCGTGAGAGAAGAAGGCCTCCCCCGGAGCGGGCCAACGTGACAGACCCGGTGGCGGTGCCGCGTCAGGGGTGAGGGGCTCGATGTAGATGACGCCGTGCGGTGTGGCACCGAAGGAGTCGTAGGCCTCCTTCCACAGCGCGGTGGCCCGCGTGGGGTCCTCGGCGATAATCGGTCCGCGGGCCTGTTCGCGCTGGGCGCGTCCGTCGAAGGTGGCACTCGCGGTGACAAGAGCCAGGGCTGTCAAGGCCAAGGCCGCTGCGGCCGCCATCAACGCCCAGAACCGCAGCCGTGTACCTGGAGTTGCGCGTGCTGCGGCCAGCCCGATCCTGAGGAGCTGGAGCCACAGTCGTCCTGGACGTCGCACCGGTGCGCGCGATGGAGTGTTCACGCGGGTGTCCCTTGATGAGCGGGGACGAGGACGCTGTTCTCGAGTTCGAAGGCACGAGAAGCACGGGCAGCGATCGCAGGGTCGTGCGTGACGACCAGGAGTGCGCAGCGACGTTCACGGCAGATCCGGAACAGTTGGTCGGCGACGTTCTCCCGCGCCTTGGGATCGAGCGCACCAGTGGGTTCGTCCGCCAGCAGCACAGGAGGCTGCGCGATCAGGGCACGGGCGACGGCGGTGCGTTGCCGTTCCCCACCGGAGAGCAGACCTGTGGGAGTACTTCCGTGGGGGACTTCGAGTTCGTCGAGGAGTTGAGCGGCGCTCGCGTAGGCATGGCGATGGTCGGAGCCGTCGAGGAGCATCGGCAGCGCTACGTTCTCCACGGGCGTCAATTCGGGCAGCAGCTCACCGAACTGGAAGACCACGCCGAGGTACTTACGGCGTGCTTTGGCCAGAGCGCCCGGAAGCAGGCCGGTAACCCGGTGGCCGCCTGCGGTGACGGTGCCGGAGTCGGGCTTGACCAGTCCCAGCACGCACATCAAGAGCGTGGACTTGCCCGAGCCGCTCGGCCCTGTGATGGCGACGGACTCTCCCGGAGCCACGGTGAGGTCGACGTTGTCGAGAAGGAGTCGGTCTTCAACCTGGTAGCTCAGGCTTTCCACCCGGAGGCCACCGTCCGGCGGCAGTGTGCGGGTCACAGTACGTCCGTATCTTTGAAGAGGGCAGGCTGGGGGAACTGGAATCGCCGGGCAAGCCTTGGTGCGGCTTGCCCGGCGAACGCTGGAATGACGAAATGGCGGCTCCGGGTTACGGTGCGACCCAGCCGGAGCAGTCGTCGGAGGCCCAGTCGTTGTCGTCGCAGGCCTTGAATTTGATGATCTTCGACCCGCCGGCCGAGGTCGCACGGGTCTTATAACCGCTCTGGTTCCACAGCGTACGAAGGGTACCGGCGCTGTCCTGCCGGTAGTACTCCGCCTTGCCCGGATCGCCGTCGTCGCTGCCGTCATAGACGGATATCCGGCCACTGTCGCCGTCCCACGGGCTCGTGGCGGTCACCCCGCCACCCGTGACGCTGAGCGCCACAGCGCTACTGGTCGGCAGGACGATACCGGCAGCCAGCATGATCCCGGCGATCGCCTTGATCCTACGCATATTCATTTCCCGCTCCTCGACTGAACGGTTCGGTTCTCATGCCGAACCTGCTCACCGACCGATCTTGGAGGTTCTTCATAATCCGCGCAGCAATTTCGTACACATGTGATCTATCGCACGCAGTGGAATGTTGAGTTCCGTTCAATTTCTTAGCGATAAATGCACGCAACGCTTTTTCGCGCCATATTTGAATGGCTCAAAATCCATTATGGCTGGAACGTGTGTGCATTTATTGGCCGGAAACGCGTGAGTTCACCCGTGAGAGCGGAGTCGGCGATGCGGCGCGCGATCCGGCGGTGCGGGGGGAGAGCCTGAGCGAGAGGTTTCGTCGGCCGAGCCGTGACGCGGCGGCCTGGAACCACGGCGCGTTGAAGCCCTTGCGTATCGGAGCGCCGACGGAAAGAGCGGATCGTCTCCGCCTCGACAGGCAGTGTGTGTGCCTACGGGCGGAGACGGAGTGCTTGAAGTGTGGAACGAGGCTCAGGACGGGAACGTGCCCGCCCGGAGATTCGTGACGAACGAGGTCCACGCGGCGGTCGGGAAGACGAGCGCGGGACCGTGGGGGTTCTTCGAGTCGCGGACGGGGATGCCGGAGGGGTGGCTGTCCCCCACCTCGACGCAGCTGCCACCGTCGCTGTTGCTGTATGACGACTTGCGCCAGCCGTGCATTGCTGCCGAGGTCTTGACGATGTGTTCAGTCATGATGCCCGTATTCCTTCGCAATTGTCCTCATGAAGGCGACGGACTCCTTGAGTGGAAGCGCGTCTCCCAAAGCCAAATCGTATGTGCCCTGGATGCGTTGAACCAGGCCAGGGGAGTCGTGCACCGTTCCCATGAACGCCCCTTCGCTGTATACGGCCGGGGGTTGGTCCTCGAACCACATGAGCGTCATCATGCCCAGGAGGAGAGGGTGCCCGCCCAGCCCAAAGGGAAGAACGTGAATGCGGACCCTCTCCCTTTCCACGAGGTGGATCATGGATGTGATCTGGTCGGCCATGACTGTCGACCCGCCGATCGGGCGGCGAAGCACGGCCTCGTCCAGCAGGACTGAAACTACTGGGGTCAACGGGTCGTCAAGGATTCGCGCTCGCTCGATTCGCGAGACAACGAGCCTGTCGCGCTCTTCGGTGCCCCGGGGAGGATACGCAATACGCAGCACTGCTTGCGCGTATGCCTCGGTCTGAAGGATTCCAGGCACATAGGACAGGGCGAACTCTCGGATGGTCGTCGCCTGTTGTTCGAGTTGACGTCCAGCCTCGAAGTAGTCAGCGACCGCCACGTCGTCCTGCGGCCGGAAGCGGCTGAGTACGTTCCCCGTGTTCAGTGCCTTGTCCAGCCTCCGTGCGTCGTCCTGCGACGGCACCCGGCGGCCCGCCTCGATGTGTGAGATGTGCGAACGCGTCATGATCGCCGCGTCGGCCAGGTCCTGCTGCGTCAGGCCCGCCGCCACGCGCTGTTCCCTGATCCATTCGCCATAGGTGCTACTCACAGTGAACTCCCCTGCGACTAATGCGATGTCACCAGCTAGTTGCTGGCGAGCCTAGCTCGCACTGTCTCACTCTGTGTGTGGATTGCTACCTACAGAGACCGAAAGAGGTGACTCGCATGATCAGCGAACAAATCGGTGCGGTGCGGCTGCTGCCGTGGGCCGGGCCGGACGGCAAGCCCTGCTACGTCATCGGGGGCGGGGACGGCTATGTGTCCCGGCTCGCGGACGAGATCGAGAGCGTGCAGCTCTCCATGTCGACCGAACTCCTCGGCCACGCGGCCGACATGCTCGACGACGACAGCGTGACGTGGGAACAGCTCCGCTTTCTGGTGGCGCGGATGAGGGAGTCGCTGCGGGATCTTCACCGGATCGCCGAGAGCCGGGGCGCCCGGCTCGAAGCGTCGGCGCTCTCAGAGGTGCCGTAGCGCGAACCACAACTCCGTACGTACGTCCATGTCGTCCAGGTCCATGTCCAGCAACCCGGCGCATCTGGCGATGCGTTGGCGGACCGTGTTGCGGTGGACGCCGAGTGCCACCGCCGTGCGGTCCCAGTTGCCGTGGAGGCTCAGCCAGCAGCGCAGGGTCTCCGGCAGGGGCGCGGTCAGCGGGGCGAGGAGGGTGCGGGCGCGGGCGGCGGCCTCGGCGGGGGGCACCAGGTCGGTCAGGGCCGTGGCGGGACGGTGGTGGACCAGGGGGGCGCGGGTCGCCCTCGCGTGGGCGAGGGCGCGGGCCGCCTGGGTGTCGGCGGTGCGCAGTTCGGTCATGGGGGTGGGGGAGGAGATGCCCAGTGTCCAGCCGGGGACTCGGGGCACCTCCGGGCGGCCGGGGAGCAGCAGGCGTACGGGTTCGGAGTCGGAGTTCGCGTCCAGCAGGGCCGGGCCCGACGCGTTGGTCAGGGCGGTGGTCAGCGCGGTGGTCAGGGTCTCGGTCGTGGCGGTGGGAGTTGTGGGGTGGGCGTGGGCGACCGTCCACTCCTGGGTTTCCGTCAGCAGGCCCGCCACCTCGGTCGGTGCCGCGCCCAGCAGCAGCCGTACGAGTGCGGCGTCGCGTCCCTCCGTCCCGGCGGTGCTCCGGTGGGGCGCGGCCGTGAGAAGTGAGAGCAGGACGGTCGCGACCGCGGTGATCGTGTGGTCGCCCGGGGTGCGTCGGGGCGTGGCGATCCCGAGGGCCGGTTCGTCACTGCCACCGCCGAGCGCGTACGCGGAGAGGTGTACGGCTCCGAGGGTGTCGGCCGCCGAGGCGGGGGCGCGGGCTGTCGTGGAGGAGACCAGCCGGGCGAGGCGCGCCAGTGCGGCGGCCACCTCCGGCGCCGGCTCGGGGCCCGCCGTGCGCAGTACCTCGCCGTCCGTCCCGTACAGCGCCGCGTGGCCGTCCAGTCGGGCCGCGAGCCGGTGCAGTACCGCCCGTACCGGGTCGGGGCGG
Organism: Streptomyces sp. AM 4-1-1; assembly: GCF_029167625.1. Lineage (NCBI taxonomy): Bacteria > Bacillati > Actinomycetota > Actinomycetes > Kitasatosporales > Streptomycetaceae > Streptomyces > Streptomyces sp. AM 4-1-1. The sequence goes on along the minus strand of NZ_CP119145.1, from coordinate 2,155,103 downwards.
GCCGCCGCCGTGGCCAATGCCTGCTGCGCCCGGGTCACCCGGCGCAGCTCGCGGTGGCGGGCCTCGGACATCAGCCGCCACACCGCCCGCGCGACCGCCGTGAACGGGGTCCGGGGCGGCACCTCCAGCAGCGGCAGCCCGTACCGTTCGCAGGCCGCCACCAGGTCCGGCGGCACCGCCTCGTGCACCGGGGCCACCCCGAAACCGAGTGCCACCGCGCCCGCCGCCACCAGCCGGGTCACGTAGGCGAACGGATCGCCGAGCTGCACGCCTGCCGTCAGGACCAGCTCGCCGCCGAGCAGATACGGGTACGGGTCGGCCATCTCCGACGCGTGCACCCACAGGATGTCCGCCGGGTCGGCGGGTTCCGTGAGGGAGCGCAGCCCCAAGTCCTCGTCGGCGAGGAGGGCGGCCAGAGGGACGGGCGGTGTCGGTGGGGTCGCGGGGGTGGAGTGGTTCGGCATGGACGGTCCATCCACTTCGGGTGGCTCTGATGGATGAAACGTACACTTCTGGCCGGTCGCGCGGGCGCCTAGCCTCGACCACACGTACCACTGTCCGAAGAGGTCCGAAGAGGTCCGAAGAGGTCCGAAGAGGTCCGAAGAGGTCCGAAGGCTTCGGGAGGCACCCGAGGCGTTCGGAGACGTCCGAAAGTATTCGGGAACGGGTATTCGGAAACGTCCGAGAGTGTTCGGAGACGTCCGGAGACCGTCCGTAGCACCCGGAAGGCACCCACATGAGCAGCAACGAGACTCCGCGCGGCCCCGTCGACTCCTCCCTCGTCCCCCGGTTCGCGGGCCCGGCGACGTTCGCCCGGCTGCCGAGGCTCGACGAGGTCGGCACGGCGGACGTCGCCGTCGTCGGCGTGCCCTTCGACTCCGGTGTCTCCTACCGCCCCGGCGCCCGGTTCGGCGGCAACGCGATCCGTGAGGCGTCGCGCCTGCTGCGCCCGTACAACCCGGCGCAGGACGCCTCGCCGTTCGCACTCGCCCAGGTCGCCGACGCCGGTGACATCGCGGCGAACCCGTTCAACATCAACGAGGCCGTCGACACGATCGAGGCCGCCGCCGACGATCTGCTGTCGACCGGCGCCCGGCTGATGACGCTCGGCGGGGACCACACCATCGCCCTGCCGTTGCTGCGTTCCGTCGCGAAGAAGCACGGCCCGGTCGCCCTGCTCCACTTCGACGCGCACCTCGACACCTGGGACACGTACTTCGGCGCGGAGTACACCCACGGCACGCCGTTCCGCCGGGCCGTCGAGGAGGGCATCCTCGACACCTCCGCCCTCTCCCACGTCGGCACGCGCGGACCGCTCTACGGCAAGCAGGACCTGACCGACGACGCCAAGATGGGCTTCGGCATCGTCACCTCCGCCGATGTGATGCGGCGCGGGGTCGATGAGATCGCCGACCAGCTGCGGCAGCGCATCGGGGACCGCCCGCTCTACATCTCCATCGACATCGACGTGCTCGACCCGGCGCACGCGCCCGGCACCGGCACGCCCGAGGCCGGTGGGCTCACCTCCCGGGAACTGCTGGAGATCGTCCGGGGACTGTCCTCCTGCAACCTGGTCTCGGCGGACCTCGTCGAGGTCGCGCCCGCGTACGACCACGCGGAGATCACCTCCGTCGCCGCCTCCCACACGGCGTACGAGCTGACGACGATCATGTCCCGGCAGATCGCGGCGGTCCGCGCCGGCTGAGCCGTGCGGGTACCCGGACCCGAACTCGTGTCCATTCCACGCATGGCATGCGTACAACTTTTCGGGTGCCTGGGAGTCAAGCTTTCGGGGATGCCGGGGGCGTCCCCGAAACACTTGGCTCAGGGGACGGGGAAACGTCATGAAAACACCCCATATACGCATGCGTCATGCGCGTGTGTCGCGCCGCACCCGGGGCGCGCTGGCCGTGGCCGTCGCCGCGGGTGTGCTCGCGCCACTGGCCGCGGGCGCCGCACCGGCCACGGCGGCGACCGCCACGGTCAGCTGCACCTCGGGCAGGGCGGGGCTCGCCGCCAAGCTGACGAAGGACATCACCGCCGCGCTCAAGGGGCGCAAGTCGACGACGGCCGTGGCGCTCTACGACCGCACGACGAAGACGACCTGCACCCTGCGCGCCACGCAGAAGTTCGACTCGGCGAGCGTCGTCAAGGCGACCGTGCTCGCCACGCTGCTCTGGGACGCGAAGAGGAGCAACCGTCTGCTGACCTCGCGCGAGACCGCTCTCACGACCGCCATGATCACGAAGTCCGACAACAACGCGACCACCGCCCTGTGGAAGCAGCTCGGGGTGACCAAGGTCAAGGCGTTCCTCAAGGCCGCGGGGATGACGCAGACCGTGCCCGGTTCCGGCGGTTACTGGGGACTGACCCAGATCACCGCGCAGGACCAGCAGCGGCTGCTCACTCTGCTGACCACGAAGAACGCCGTGCTGAGCGACAACGCGCGCAGCTACGAGCTGAAGCTGATGCGTGCCGTGGTTTCCTCGCAGCGCTGGGGCACCCCGGCGGGCGCCCCGGCCGGGCCGGCGATACAGGTGAAGAACGGCTGGCTGTCGCGCGCGAGCCACGGCTGGCGGGTGCACAGCATCGGCGCCTTCACGGGCAAGGGGAACGACTACGCGATCACCGTGCTCACCCAGGACAACAGGACGATGAACGACGGCATCAACACCATCCAGGCCGTGGCCCGCGCCGTGCACAAGGACCTGAAGCCGGCCGCGTCGAAGACCGCGTCGGTCTTCGTCCCGCCCGCCGTCGCGCAGGAGGCGGTGCCGCCGCTGCCCGAGGCGCCCGGTAGGACGCTGATCACGGCGCCCGAGCGCCCTTGAGTCCGGCGTCCGGGCGTCCCTGAGTCCGGCGTCGGGGTGCCCGCGGAGTCCGGCGCCGGAGTGTTCCTGAGTCCGGCGTCGGGGTGCCCGCGAGTCCGGCGCCGTGCCCTTACGGTCCGGCGTGCGTACGTCTCTCGGTCCGGCGCGCGAGTGTCCCTGAGTCAGGTGCGCGAGTGCCCCTGAGTCCGGCGCCGTGCCTCTACGGTCCGGCGTGCGTACGTCTCTCGGTCCGGCGCCCGAGCGCCCCTGATCCCCGCCCGCCGCACCCGCACTGCCGCCTCAGCCGCCCACGGCCCGAGCCTGTGGCGCCGAGACCTCCTCGTCGTCCGGCTCGGCATGGGCGGTGCCGGGTGCGGACCCGGCGTGGGGCCTCCGTGCCGCGGTGCCGGCGGCACCTGACTCCGTCTGCGCGGTGAAGGCGATACGAATCGCCTCACCGTCGATCTCCAGTGTGAAGACGGAGTCCATGGCCCGCGCCAACCGGGCGAGCAGCGGGACCGTGGGCATCGTGCCGCCCAGCTCCAGCTTGGAGACCTGCGGTTGTGTCATCTTCGCGCGCCGCGCCAGCTCGGTCTGCGCGATCCCCAGCGCGGTGCGACGGTCGTACACCGCCTGCCCGAGATCCCATGCCAGGTCGAGCTCCTGGCGGCGCCTTACGCGCTCCGCGCTTTCTGCGTTGTCCTCGCCCTCCGAGATGCTTTCGGCGACCTTCCGATCCCGGGCGAGCTTCCACTCCGCGTGACTGACCACGAGGCGCTTCCTTTCTAGACGTCGCGGGTGAATGTGTCATGTGCCGGCTTGTGCTCCGCCTCACAGGCGGTCTTCGCGCGTCTGGCGCGAGCGACCTCGGCATTCTCGCGCTGTCGCGTCTTACGGAAGACGGTCAGGAGCACGACCCGGCGCTCCGGGGCCAGCCAGTACGAAATTCGCACTGCTTCGCGGGCCCGTCCCATCTCGAATCTCAGCTCCCGCACGCCGTCGCCCAGATGCCGGGAGTGTGGCTCTCCGAGTGTCCTGGCGCTGCGGGCCAGGCGGTCGGCGGCATGCTCAGCCCGCTCGTAGTCGTGTTTCGGCAGATTGGTCAGCCACAGTCGGACCTCCGGCTCGATCTCGATGATGAAAGGCGCATCCATATGGGGCAACGTATATATCTCTCACTGTATGACGCCATGAAGTGGCTGTGAAGTCAGCAGAACGAGTGGACGCGCCCTCATACGTTGACGTCGCTCCCCGCGCGCCGGCCGTCACCCCATCCCGCGCCCCCACCCCCACAAGCGCCCTCTGCGCGCCGGAACGCCCCCAGGACCTAGGTCAGAAGACCGGTCTTTTGTTACAGCGGGATGAAATGCGCTGCCCAGCGCGTTGCTGCCTTGCGGCAGAACAGCTCGAACGGGGAGGCACCGGTGACGGACCAGGACCACGAGCAGGGGCTCGAACGGGAGACACCTGCGACCGGCCGGCCGCGCCAGGACCAGGGATGGGGCCGGCGGCTCGGCGGTTACGCCTGGCGTTACCGGCGCAACGTCCTCCTGGCGCTCGGCTCGTCGCTCGCCGGCATGGCGGTGATGGCCCTCGTACCGCTCATCACGAAGGTCATCATCGACGACGTGGTCGGCGACCACACCCGTTCCCTCGCCGTCTGGACCGGGCTCCTGATCGGCGCCGCCGTGCTCGTGTACGTCTCCACGTACATCCGCCGCTACTACGGCGGCCGGCTCGCCCTCGACGTGCAGCACGACCTCCGTACCGACATGTACGCCACGATCACCCGGCTCGACGGGAAGCGGCAGGACGAGCTGTCCACCGGGCAGGTCGTCGGGCGGGCCACCAGCGACCTCCAGCTGATCCAGGGGCTCCTCTTCATGCTCCCGATGACCATCGGGAACGTCCTGCTCTTCCTGCTGTCCCTGGTGATCATGGCGTGGCTCTCCCCGCTGCTGACCCTCGTCGCGCTCGCCGTCGCCCCCGCCCTCTGGTACATCGCGCGCCGCAGCCGCACCCGTCTCTTCCCCGCCACCTGGTACGCCCAGGGGCAGGCCGCCGCCGTCGCCGGGGTCGTCGACGGCGCCGTCTCCGGGGTGCGGGTCGTCAAGGGGTTCGGGCAGGAGGACCAGGAGACCGGCAAGCTCCGCGAGGTCAGCCGCAGGCTCTTCGCCGGACGGCTCCGCACGATCCGGCTGAACTCCCGCTACACCCCCGCCCTCCAGTCCGTCCCCGCGCTCGGCCAGGTCGCGATGCTCGCCCTCGGCGGCTGGCTCGCCACCCGGGGCGAGATCACCCTCGGCACCTTCGTCGCGTTCTCCACCTACCTCGCCCAGCTCGTCGGCCCGGTCCGGATGCTCGCCATGGTCCTCACCGTCGGACAGCAGGCACGGGCCGGTGTGGAGCGCGTCCTGGAGCTCATCGACACCGAGCCGACGATGACGGACGGTACGAAGGAACTGCCCGCCGACGCACCGGCGAGCGTCGAGTTCGACGACGTACGGTTCGGGTACGACGACGACCGGCCCGTCCTCGACGGGTTCTCGCTCACCATCGAGCCCGGTGAGACCGTCGCCCTCGTGGGCGCCTCCGGCAGCGGCAAGTCCACCGTCTCGCTCCTGCTGCCCCGCTTCTACGACGTGACGCGCGGCGCCGTCCTGGTCGGCGGCCACGACGTCCGCGAACTGACCCACGACTCGCTCCGGGCCCTCATCGGCCTCGTACCGGAGGACAGCTTCCTGTTCTCCGACACCGTCCGAGCCAACATCGCGTACGGAGTCCCCGACGCCACCCAGGAACAGATCGAGCGGGCCGCCCGCGCCGCGCAGGCCCACGGCTTCATCAGTGAACTCCCCGAGGGTTACGGCACCACGGTCGGCGAGCACGGACTGACCCTCTCCGGCGGCCAGCGCCAGCGCGTCGCCCTCGCCCGCGCCATCCTCGCCGACCCCCGGCTGCTCCTCCTCGACGACGCCACCTCCGCCGTCGACGCCCGCGTCGAGCACGAGATCCACGAAGCGCTGCGGCACGTCATGGAGGGCCGCACCACCCTCCTCATAGCCCACCGCCGTTCCACCCTCGGCCTCGCCGACCGGATCGCCGTCCTCGACGCGGGACGGCTCGCCGACATCGGTACGCACGAGGAGCTGGAGGCCCGCTCCGCCCTCTACCGGCGCCTGCTCACCGATCCGGACGAGCTGGGCGGCGCCTCGCCCGGCCACCGGCCGGCGACCGCAGGGCCGGCGGGCGTCGAGGACGACCGCGCGCTCCAGGAGGAGCTGGACGCCGAGTTCGACGCGGAACGGGGCATCACCCCCGAGCTGTGGATTCGCGACGAGAAACCGCTGTCCACCGGGGCCGCGGGCATGCCGGCCACCCCGGAACTCCTCGCCCAGGTCGAGGCGCTGCCCCCCGCCACCGACACCCCCGCCATCGACGAGGCCCGCGCGGTGCGCGCCGAGGACTCGTACGGACTGCGCAGGCTGCTGGGCGGCTTCGGGCTGCCGCTGCTGGTCAGCCTGGGCCTGGTGGCCGTGGACGCGGGCGCGGGCCTGCTGCTTCCCGTACTGATCCGGCACGGCATCGACCAGGGCGTCACGAAGATGGCACTCGGCGCCGTCTGGGCGGCGTCCGCGCTCGCGCTGGTCGTGGTGCTCGTGCAGTGGGTCGCCCAGATCGGCGAGACCCGGATGACGGGCCGGACCGGTGAGCGCGTCCTGTACTCACTGCGGCTGAAGATCTTCGCGCAGCTCCAGCGGCTCGGCCTCGACTACTACGAGCGCGAGCTGACCGGCCGCATCATGACCCGGATGACGACGGACGTGGACGCGCTGTCGACGTTCCTCCAGACCGGTCTGGTCACGGCGTTCGTCTCGGTCGTCACCTTCTTCGGCATCATGCTCGCGCTGCTGGTGCTCGACGTGCAGCTGGCGCTGGTCGTCTTCGCCACGCTTCCGCTGCTGGTCGTCGGCACGTTCTTCTTCCGCCGCCGGAGCGTCAAGGCGTACGAGCTGGCCCGTGAGCGCATCAGCGCCGTCAACGCCGACCTCCAGGAGTCCGTGTCCGGGCTGCGGATCGTGCAGGCGTTCCGGCGCGAGCGGGACGGCGCCGACCGGTTCGCCGCGCGCAGCGACCACTACCGGCAGGCCCGGGTGCGCGGCCAGTGGCTGATCTCGGTCTACTTCCCGTTCGTCCAGCTGCTGTCGTCCGTGGCCGCCGCCGCCGTGCTGATCGTCGGCGCGGGCCGGGTCGACAACGGCACGCTCACCACGGGCGCGCTGGTGGCGTACCTCCTCTACATCGACCTGTTCTTCGCGCCCGTGCAGCAGCTCTCGCAGGTCTTCGACGGCTATCAGCAGGCCACGGTCTCGCTGGGCCGCATCCAGGAACTCCTGCGGGAGCCGACCTCCACCGCCGACACCGATCGGCCGAAGGACGTCACGGTGCTGCGCGGGGAGATCGCGTTCGAGAACGTGTCGTTCGTGTACGGGGCCGGGGAGGACGCCGAAGAGGCGCTCAGCGACGTCGATCTGCGGATTCCGGCCGGCCAGACGGTCGCGTTCGTCGGCGAGACGGGCGCCGGGAAGTCGACCCTGGTCAAGCTGGTCGCCCGCTACTACGACCCGACGAGCGGGCGGATCACCGTCGACGGCACCGATCTGCGCGAGCTGGGCCTCACCGCGTACCGGCACCGGCTCGGCGTCGTGCCGCAGGAGGCGTACCTCTTCGCGGGGACGGTCCGTGACGCCATCGCGTACGGACGGCCCGAGGCCACCGACGCGGCGGTGGAGGCGGCGGCCCGCGCGGTCGGCGCCCACGACATGATCGCCACCCTGGACGGGGGCTATCTGTACGAGGTGGCCGAGCGGGGCCGGAATCTGTCGGCCGGTCAGCGCCAGCTCATCGCGCTGGCCCGCGCCGAGCTGGTCGATCCCGACATCCTGCTCCTGGACGAGGCGACCGCCGCGCTCGACCTCGCGTCGGAGGCCCTGGTCAACCAGGCCACCGACCGGCTCACCGGCAGGCGCACCACGCTGGTCGTGGCCCACCGGCTGACCACGGCCGCCCGCGCCGACCGGGTCGTGGTGATGGACCACGGCCGTGTCGTCGAGGACGGCACCCATGACGAACTGCTGCGCGGGGAAGGGCATTACGCCCTGTTGTGGCGGACCTTCATAGGGGAGGACGAGCCCGCCGGGGTGTGACCGGCGGGGTGTGAGAGCGCGGGCGGGCCCGGCGGCGGGAACCGGTCCGGCCGGGGAGCCCGGTCCGGGCGGCGAGGCCCGGTCCGGCGGCGGAGGGGTCCGGCCGCCGGAGTTCCGGGGCGTGCCCGTGCGGTCGGGGCGGCGTCAGCGGATGTACGAGATCTTCCCGGTCCGCAGATCCGACTGCACGGTCAGCTGGGTGTACGTGCGGTGCTCGCCGGTGCCCCAGGCGAGCCGGACGCGCGACCAGGTGTGCCCGGCGCCGCTGCTGCCCTGGGTGACCTGGTAGCCCGTCGGGACGTTCTGCGAGCGGAGCACGCCGTCGGCGTGGTGCCGGCTCTCCCAGTCGCGCAGCTCGGCGCGGAGCCGCGGCGTCAGGTAGAACGTCCGGAGCGCGGTGGCCAGTGCCCGGTCGTGGCCGCCGAGCGCGTCGATGTACGCGCCGTAGAAGTGGCCGACCTGCTGCACGGCCGGGGCGAGTGCGACGCTGTGCGCGGCCGGGGCCGTGGGCGCCTGCGGGGCGGCGGCGGTGGCCGGGAGCGCCGACACGGCGGTGAGCAGAGCGGAGACGAGCAGCGCGCGGCCCGCGGTGCGGGGACTGGGCGAACGAAGCATGGCGATTCCTAACTCTCGTACGGGTATGTCCTGTTGGAATCATGGTGTCCGTTTTCGTGACTGTGCGTGGGTACCGCGCCGAGCGCAACCTCCGGATGGCCCCGGGCGTCGTACGCATGTACGTGCATGTGCCAGCCAAGGGCGAGAGTGTTCGATGGGGTGAGCGTCAATGGTGGAACCGCCGAGGTCGCGGACGATCCGAACGACCTGGACGGCGTGCGTGGCCCGGACGGCGCGCGTGGCCGGAATGGCCCGCACGGCCCGGACGGCGTCGTGCGGTCGGCGGGGGGCGGTGCTGACGCGGTTCCTCGTCCTGCCCCTGGTCGCCGCTCTCGGACTGGTCCTCGCCGGCTTCGACACGCCCCACGCGCGTGCCGTGTCGGTCTGCGCCGGACGGCCCGCCAAGGTCGTGCCGTTCGCCACCGGGGAACTGCGCGTCTACAAGAGCCGCGCCTACGCCTGCGCCCTCGCCGTCGCCAGGAAACCGGGGGCGGCCCGCCCCATGACCGTACGGGTGCAGCCGCGCGGCGGACGCGCCGTCGTCGACAGCGGCACATTCACCTCCCAGGCGGGCCCGGTGACGGTCCATGCGCTGAATCGCTGCGTACGGGTGTCCGGCACGATAGCGGGGAAGTCGGCCGACACCGGCTGGATTCTCTGCTGACCGGGTCTGGCGGTGCGGGTGACACCCCGCTAGGTTCACGGCGACTGTCGTGAACCAAGTGGAGGGTGTATGCGCAAGGCGCTCAGGGGAATTCTGTCGCTCGCGGTGCTCATCGGCACGGTGGGTGCGACCGGAACCTCGGTCGGTGCGGCCACCGCCGCGGAACCGGCCACAACGCGGAGCAGCAACAGCGTCACCGGCAACGGCGGAAACGCCAGCAGTTCGGACATCAAGGACCGTATCCTGGCGATCCCGGGAATGAGCCTGATCGAGGAGAAGCCCTATACCGGATACCGATTCTTCGTCCTCGAATACACCCAGCCGATCGACCACCGGCACCCGGGCAAGGGGACGTTCAAGCAGCGCATCACCCTGCTGCACAAGGACACGTCCCGGCCGACGGTCTTCTACACCAGCGGTTACAACGTCTCCACCAATCCCAGCCGTTCGGAGCCCACCCGCATTGTCGACGGCAACCAGGTCTCCCTGGAGTACCGTTTCTTCACCCCGTCCCGGCCGTCCCCCGCGGACTGGTCCAAGCTCGACATCTGGCAGGCCGCCAGTGACCAGCACCGGGTCTTCACCGCGCTGAAGAAGATCTACGACAAGAAGTGGCTCACCACGGGCGGCTCCAAGGGCGGGATGACCGCCACCTACTTCGAGCGCTTCTACCCGCGTGACATGGACGGCGTCGTCGCCTACGTCGCGCCCAACGACGTGGTGAACGACGAGGACTCGGCGTACGACCGGTTCTTCAGGAACGTCGGCACCAAGGAGTGCCGCGACAAGCTGAACGGCGTGCAGCGCGAGGCACTGATCCGCCGCGCGCCGCTGGAGAAGAAGTACAAGGAGTACGCCGCCGCCAACGGCTACACCTTCAACACCGTCGGCTCGCTCGACAAGGCGTACGAGGCGGTCGTCCTCGACTACATCTGGGCGTTCTGGCAGTACAGCCTGCTGGCCGACTGCGACACCATCCCGGCCGACGCCCGGCACGCGTCCGACCAGGCGATCTGGGACTCGATCGACGCGATCTCCGGCTTCTCGGCCTACGCCGACCAGGGCCTGGAGACGTACACCCCGTACTACTACCAGGCCGGTACACAGCTCGGCTCGCCCGACATCAAGCAGCCGTGGCTCGGCAACCTCAGCAGGTACGGCTACCAGCCGCCGCGCACCTTCGTGCCGCGCTCGATCCCGATGCGGTTCCAGCCCGCGGTGATGAGGGACGTGGACAACTGGGTGAAGCACCACGCCGACCGGATGATGTACGTGTACGGGCAGAACGACCCGTGGGGCTCCGAGCGCTTCCGCCTCGGCTCGGGCGCCCGTGACAGCTATGTGTTCACCGCGCCCGGTGCCAACCACGGCGCCAACGTGGCCGGTCTGAACCCCGCCGACAACGCGAAGGCCACCGCGGCCATCCTGCGCTGGGCGGGCGTCGCCCCGGCCGCCGTGCAGGCCGACCCGACGAAGGCGAAGCCGCTCGCGACGTACGACGCGCGCCTCGACAAGCGGGACGTGACCGAGCACCGGCTGGGCGGTCCGCTGCGTCCGTGACGCGGCGGGACTCCCCGCGTTTCCTCCCGGCGGGCCGGGTACGCGCCTCTCGCGTGCCCGGCCCGCCTTTCGCTGTCCTCCCCTTCCCTCCGTCCGCTGCCTGCCTCCGGCCGTCCCTTCGCTCGGGCCGGCCTGCCCACTCCTGGACCGGGAATCCCGCCCGGCCGTTCGTCCGTCCGCGTTTTCCCGGCCTTCGCGGAGAGGCCGAAAAGCATTGTGATCAAATTCCCACGCCGATTTCTGGGTACTTTGGATGGGCGGGTCCGTGTGACACGGTACGCACTCCTCGGACTAGGAGCCCGGCATGGGAAAAGAGATCAAGCAGAGCGAATTCGAGGAGTCCGATTATTCGATCTTCCGCGAGCGTCTGACGGATTGCCTCACGGCTCTGGAAAAAGTGGTGGACAGTCCCGGCTTCGGTCGGTGCGAGACCACGGTGGGCGCGGAACTGGAAATGTTCCTGATGACGGACGACGGCCGCCCGACCGCGTTGAACGAACAAGTCAGGCGAACCGTGGCGGACGACCGGGTCGCTCTCGAAGTCGATCAATTCAACCTCGAAGTGAATCTCAGACCCGTCCCCCTGCGGGGCAGACCGTTCACCGCGATGCGGTCCGAGACCGAGGAGCTGCTGTCCGCCGTCGCCGCGGCGGCCGGCGCGCACGGAGCGGCGCCGGTGATGATCGGTACCCTGCCCACCCTCACCCGCTCGGATCTGGGCAGACCGTTCCTGACGGCCGACCGCCGCTTCCGCGTCCTCGACCACACCCTGACCCGGCTCCGGGCCACTCCGTACGCCCTCGTGCTGCCCGACGACGAGCACAGCACGCTCATCGCCGACTCCATCGCCGTACAGGGGGCCAACTGCTCGTGGCAGGTCCATCTGCTGGTGCGTCCCGACGAGTTCACCCGCGTGTACAACGCGGCCCAGCTCGCGATCGCCCCGGTGCTCGCCGCGGCGGGCAACTCGTCCCTGCCGATGGGGCGCGGGGGGTGGCAGGAGGCCCGTATCCCCATGTACGAACAGGGCTTCGGCGAGAGCGGCGCGGGGGACCCGGCCGGTTCGCGAGGCCGGGTCGCCTTCGGTGACGGCTGGCTGAAGGGAGGCGCGGTCCAGCTCTTCGCGGACGCGGTGCACCGGCACGAGGTCCTGCTGCCGGTGCTCTCCGAGCAGCACCCCGCCCACCCCCTGGCGCCCGGCGAGTTCCCCCGCCTGGACGAACTGTCCCTGCACCAGGGGACGGTGTGGACGTGGAACCGCCCGGTGTACGACCCGTCCGGCCATCTGCGCGTCGAGTTCCGCGCGTTGCCGAGCGGCCCCACTCCGGCCGACATGACCGCCAACTCCGCGTTCCTCCTCGGGCTGACCCTCCATCTGGCCGCGCGGCCGGAAGACCTGGACGCCGCACTGCCGTTCGAGGCGGTCCGGGAGAACTTCTACCGCGCGGCCCGACTGGGGCTCGGCGCCCAGCTGCACTGGCCCGGCGAAAGCAGGGCGTCGCCGGAACAGAGCCCGGCGCCGGACCTCATCCGCGCGTTGCTGCCCGCAGCCCTCGACGGGCTGGTCTCCGCCGGGGTCGACGTGGCGGAGGCCGAGGAGTCGCTGGGCGTGATCGAGGACCGGGTGTCCACCGGACAGACCGGTGCGGTGTGGCAGCGGCGCGCGCTGAACGCGTACGAAAGGCATGACGACCACGAGTCCGCGCTGCGCCGGCTGGTGCTCGCCTACTCGGAGCTGAGCGTGACACGCCGTCCGGTGCACACCTGGCCGGTACCGGCCCGGGAGAAGAACAGGTGACAGCAATGTCCGAGCAGCCCCCCGTCGCGACCGACCTGCAGATCGACTTCCCCTTCGACTACACCGCCCACGTCTCGGAAGGCCGGGGGATCGGCCGACTGCCCGACGACGCCGTGGGGACCGAGATCGCGGTCATCGGCGCGGGCGGCAGCGGGCTCACCGCCGCCTACGAACTGATGCGCGCGGGCTGTCGCCCCATCCTGTACGAGGCCGAGCGGGACGGGGAGGGGCCAGGAGGGCACCGGCTGGGTGGCCGCATGTTCTCCCGGCGGCTGGCGGAGACCGACAGCGCGGTGGTGGAACTGGGCTGCATGCGCTTCCCCGACACCGCACGGCTCCTGCGTCATTACACCGACACCTTCGGCCTGCGGTGGCTGCCGTTCCGGGAGAACTACGCGGCGGGCGTCACACCGCGCACCGTCCTGGAGGTCGACGGAAACCGGTACGAGACAGAACGGATCACCGACCTCTACCCGCTCAACGAGGAATTCCGCCAGGCACACCTGCGCTGGGAGGCCGCCCTGGAGCGCATCGGCCTTCCGCGACTGCTGCGCGGACTCGCGACACGCGACCGCGCGACGGTCGCGGAACTGTGGAGGACGCTCCTGCGGCGGTACACGGACTGGAGCTTCTACCGCTTTCTGCGCGCTCCGGAGGGGGCAGGACTCACCCAGGACCAGGCACGCCTGCTGGGTACGGCGGGAATCGGACCGGCCGCCTGGGACTGCTTCTTCGACGTGAGCTTCCTGGAGATCGTGCGGATGCTCCTGACCAGCCAGGGGGCCGATCTGTACTACCTCCAGGAAGGCGTCAGCGCGCTCGCCGAGCGGTTCTGGACCCACCGGGCCACCGGCCCCGACGGCGGGTCCACGAGCCTGGAGGAGATCAACGGCGGCGCGCCCCGGCCCGGCGTCACGGCGCTGGACGTCGAGGACGACCCGTCCCGCGGTGTGGTGGTGCACAGCGAGGACGGGCGCGCCCAGCGCTTCGCGGCGGCCGTCTTCACCCCCCAACTGCACCTGCTCGAAACCAATGTCGACCTGCGGTCCACCCGGGCCGGCGGTTCGCCCTTCGGCCCCCGGCTGTGGCGGGCGGTGCGGGGGCTGAGCTACTGGGAGTCGTCGAAGACCGCCCTGGTCACGCGGGAGCCGTTCTGGGAGGGCACCGGTCTGGACGGGGTCACCCTCACGGACCGGTTGCCCCGGGCCACGTACACCATGGACTACGGCGAACCGCGCGGGGACGGCGGAAGGCGGGGGGTGCTGGTGCTCAGCTTCACCTGGGCCCAGGACGCCATGAAGGTGGCCGCGTCCGACCTCGACGAACGTGTCGGGCTCTTCACCCGGGAACTGGGCCGGGTGCATCCGGACGTCGCCGACGAACTGGCGAGGCAGGCGGCGGACGCCGACGCCGCGACGATCTCCTGGGAGGCCCGGCGCAACTTCCGGGGGCTGTGCCGACTGGCCCGCCCCGGCGAATACCCCTACCAGTGGGACCTGTTCGCGCACTTCATGAAGGACTTTCCCGGACACCCCGTCGTACCGGGCGAACCGCCCAACGCGCTGTTCCTCGCCGGTGACGACACGGCCTGGTCGCCGGGCTGGCTCGACCACGCCCTCGCCTCGGGCATCAACGCGGCCTGGGGTGTGCTGCGGATGCTCGGCGGCCGGTCCGACCCCGGCAACCCCGGCCCCGGCGATCACTGGGGAGACCCCGACCTCACCCCCGCCGCCCACGAGGGAACGAGGGGTTGAGGGTGTCCCGCAATCCCCGGCCCGACAGCTCTCAGCCCCATGACCACCTGGCGAACGGCCCACCGCACCGAGAGGTGACGGCCACGGCGGACCGCCGCCCGCGCCCCGGCCCCGCGCCCGCCCACTGGAGGACACCATGCACCTCTCACCCTGTCGTGACATCTGGCTCTCGGCGGATCGCGTGTGGGACGGGGTCGCGGACGCGCCCGTCGACGGCGTCTCCGTGCGCGTGCGCGACGGGCGGGTGGCCGAGCTGGGCACCCCGCCCGGCGGGGCCGAGATCAAGGAACTGACCGGCTGTACGCTCCTCCCCGGATTCATCGACTGCCATGTGCACTGCCTCGACGAACGGCTGGACACCTCGTCCGCGGCCTACCAGGTGCTCAGCGCCCTGCCCGTGCTGCGCACCCTCCTGGCGGGCGGCTTCACCACCGTCCGCGACCTGGGCGGCGCTCAGCAGGCGCTCAACCCGGCGCTGCGGCGCGCGGTCGAAGAAGGGCTCACACTCGGCCCCCGCATGGTGGTGGCGCCGAACATCCTCTCGCCGCGCGCCGGGCACGCCGACAAGGCACCCGAACTCGCGGAACGGTACGGCGCGGAGGTCGGCACCCTGGCGGACGGTCCCGAGGAACTGCGCCGTGCCGTGCGCCGGCAGGCGCGTGCGGGCGCGGACTGGATCAAGTTCGCGGGCAGCGGAGGCTTCTCCTCACCGGTCGACGGGCCCTCCCAGACCGCGTACTCCCAGACGGAGATGGACACGCTGGTGGGTACGGCCACCGATCTCCAACTCCCTTGCGCCACCCACGCCTTCGACGACGAGTCCATCACTCGTGCCATCCGCGCGGGCGTGCGGAGCGTCGAACACGCCTGTCTGGCCTCACCGTCCGTCTACCGCCTGATGGAATCCACCGGCACCTTCCTGGTGCCCACCCAGTACGTGCAGACCTACTTCCTGGAGGGACTGGACGACGACGACGTCTGGCGCGGGCGCCCGCCCCGGATGCGGAGTACGTACCGTCAACACGCCGAGCGTCTGCGCGCGGGCCTGGCCCGGCCCGCCCGCTCCGACGTGAAGATCGCCTTCGGTACGGACGCGGGGATGTTCCCGCACGCCGACAACTGGCGGGAATTCCGCACCCTGGTCACCAACGGTCTGTCCCCGCTGCGTGCCCTGCGCGCGGCCACCGGTGTCGCCGCCGAACTGCTGGGCCGGCCCGATCTCGGCCGGATCGAGCCGGGGGCGACCGCGGACCTGGTCGCCCTGCGCGGCGATCCGTTCGAGGACATCGACGCCACCGGCCGGGTCGACTTCGTCATGCGGGAAGGACGCTCCGTGGTCCGCCCTTCCGCCACCGACTGACCACGACGGCCGGTGGCGGAACGGCGGTACGGAGCCGGCCGCCATCCGCCGCGCCCCGGGGCCGCACGGGGCGCGCCCCTGGCGACCGCGCCCGGGGGCGGCGGCCCCTCAGTACGACAGCCCGTGGCCCACGGGATACAGCACCCGCGTCGGGTCGTCCGCGCGCTGCACCGGGACCGGGAGCCTTCCCCGGGGACGGGCGTGACCCGCGATCACCCGGGCGGCGGCGCGGAGTTCGACATCGGTCCAGGAGTACGTGGCCAGACTCGCCGCGTACCCGGTCCCGGACAGCTGCGCGATGTCGTAGGGATTGCGGATCGCGACGGTGATCACCGGGACCCCGGTCGCGGCGAGCGCGCTGACGAGGGTCCGCTGCGATCCGCCCGCCGTGACGTTGTACGTCCCCACGACGACCGCGTCGCTGTCCCGCGCGGCGGCCACCGCGTCGGCGATCTTCGCCGGGGTGGGGGCGGTGCCGGTGGACAGCGCCGTCGCCGTGAAGCCCAGCTCGCCGAAGGCGGCGGCGAGGGTGGCGGTCGGCGGGCCCGTCGTACCGGAGGGGGAGGCCGGGTCGGCGCCGACGACCAGCAGCCTCCGGTGCGAGCGGCGCGACAGCGGCAGCAGCGCGCCGGGGTCGGCGAGCAGCGTGGTGGTGCGCTCGGCGATCCGGTCGGCGGCGGCGCGGTGCTCCGGGACACCGACCGTGCGGTCCACGCCCCGCCGGGTGACGAACGGGTCGTCGAACAGGCCGAGCCGGGTCTTCATCCGCAGAATGCGCAGAATCGATTCGTCGAGTCTGCGCTCGGTGAGTTCTCCGTTCTTGACGGCGTTCAGCACGGCGTGCCAGGCGAGGTCGAGGCTGGGCGGATTGAGCAGCTGGTCGACGCCCGCCTTCAGGGCCAGTACCGGTACGCGCTCGTCGCCGTACTTCGTCCGCACCCCCTCCATGCCCAGCGAGTCGGTGACCACCACGCCGTCGTACCCCAGCTCCTCGCGGAGGATGCCGGTCAGGATCGGGTGGGAGAGGGTCGCCGGGTCCTCCGCCGGATCGAGGGCGGGGACCACGATGTGCGCGGTCATGATCGAGTCGATGCCCGCGGCGACCGCCGCGCGGAACGGCGGCGCGTCCAGCCGGGACCACTGCTCGCGGGTGTGACGGATGTACGGCAGCTTGGAGTGGCTGTCGTCCGTGGTGTCGCCGTGGCCCGGGAAGTGCTTGGCCGTGGCCGCGATCCCGGCGCTCTGATACCCCTTCACCTGGGCGGCGGCCAGGGCGGCCACGGACTGTGGGTCGGAGCCGAAGGAGCGGACGCCGATCACCGGGTTGGCGGGGTTGACGTTGACGTCGGCGTCCGGGGCGTAGTTCTGCGTGATGCCGAGGGCGGCCAGTTCGGCGCCCGCGATCCGCCCGGCCAGCCGGGCGTCGGAGCGGGAGCCCCCCGCGCCGAGCGCCATCGCACCGGGCAGCAGGGTGGCGGGTTCGCCGACCCGCGCGACGATGCCGTGCTCCTGGTCGGTGGCGACGACGAGCGGCAGCGGGGTGGGGCCGGCGAGCCCGGCCCGCTGGATGCCGTTGGACAGCTCGGCGATCTGGTGCGGATCACGGGTGTTGTGCGCCCACGTGAAGTAGATGATCCCGCCGACGTGGTACTTCGCGATCATCTCGGCGGCGGTCCTGACCCCGATCTCGGCGAGGTTGGCGTCGATGTCGGCCTGGTCCGGGGCGGTGGCGGAGTGCCCGTACACCCGCATCACGAAGAGCTGGCCGACCTTCTCCTCCAGGCTCATCCGGGCGATGAGCCGTTCGAGGCGTCGGGTGGTCGAGGCGGGGACGAATGCGGTGGCGGACGCGCCCGGGGCGGCGACGGCGCCGGCGGCGACCGCGGCGGCGGTAGCGGTGAGAAGGGTGCGTCGTGAGGTGCGGTGGTGCACGTGAGCTCCTTCCGGCCGTACTCAGCGAGAGAGAGGGGTGGTGAAGGAAACTGCCAAGGAGTCACGGATATCCGGAAAGTAACTTCCAGTCAAGAGGACAGTCCGACAAGCACTCCGGTAGGGGAGAGGGTGGGGCGGGAGGGGTGGGGCGAGGGGTGCGGATGGGGTTCGCGCGTCACGCGAGGCCGAGCGCCGTACCGTGCGCCCGGAGCGCCGACACCGCCGCCGTGATCGCCGGACGCCGCGCGGCCCCCGTACGCCACAGCGCGTACAGCCGCCGTACCGGTACGGGATCGAGCCGCACCGCCACCACGCCCGGCGGCAGCGGTCCGCGCCCCAGCCGGGGGATCATCGCCACCCCCAGCCCGGCGGCGATCAGTGCCAGCTGGGTGTGGTTCTCCTCCGCCTGGTGCCGGATGTCCGGCTTGTAGCCCGAGGCGCGCAGGGTGCGGATGAGCCAGTCGTGGCAGACGGTCCCCGGCGGCTGGCAGATCCACCGCTCCTTCGCCAGTTCCTCGCGCCGCACCGCGTCCCGCGCGGTGAGCGCGTGCCCCTCGGGCACCAGCAGATCGCACCCGTCGTCACCGATCACCGCCTGCGCCACCCCTTCCGGGACGGGCAGCGGTGCGATGTCCCAGTCGTGCACCACCGCGAGATCGATCACCCCCTTGGCGACCAGATCGACCGAGAGGTGGGGGTCCACCTCCGTCATCCGGGTCTCCAGCGCCGGGTGTTCACGGTCCAGTTCCGCCAGGACTCCCGGAAGCAGCCCCCGTGCGGCGGACGCGAACGCGCCGATCGACAGCCGTCCCGTCGGCCGGCCTCTGCGTTCCTCCAGCGTCGTCTCGGCGTCCTCCACGATCGCCAGCAACCGCTGGGCGGCGGCGACCAGATGCAGCGCCTCCTCGGTGAGCGCGACCCCACGCCCCTGGCGCTCAAGGAGGACCGTGCGGGTCTCCCGCTCCAGCTTGGTGATCTGCTGCGACACCGCCGACGGCGTGTAGCCGAGCGCGGCGGCGGCGCCCGCGACGGACCCGTGGACGGAGACGGCGTGCAGAGCGCGCAGCCGGGCGAGATCGAGCACGGGGACCTCCGGAGGGCCTTCGGGTGGCTTGGGTGGCGTCACCCGGCGACGATGCTCGGCCCGGCCGCACGGCTCGACTCGACGGCGTCACCCGGCCCGACCGCATCGCTCGACTCGACGGCGTCACCCGGCCCGACCGCATCGCTCGACTCGACGGCGTCGCTCACTCGGTAGCGTTGCTCAATTCCACCATGCAGAAATCCGCGCTGGTGCTACAGGGTCCACGCGACCGATGCTCGGTCCATGCGCCCCCTCCACATCGCCCTGGCCGCGCTGGTCGCCGCCGTCTGGGGTGTGAACTTCGTCGTCATCGAGGTCGGTCTCGGCCACTTCCCGCCACTCCTCTTCTCCGCCCTGCGCTTCCTGGCCGCCGCGCTGCCCGCCGTCTTCTTCGTCGGCCGCCCGAAGGTCGCCTGGAAATGGCTCGTGGGCGTCGGGCTCGCGCTGGGCGTGGCCAAGTTCGGTCTGCTCTTCATCGGCATGGACCGGGGGATGCCGGCCGGACTCTCCTCGCTGGTGCTCCAGGTGCAGGCCGTCTTCACCACCCTGTTCGCGGCCCTGGTACTCGGCGAACGGCCGGGGAGGCTCCGGGTACTGGGCATGGGCGTCGCGCTCGCGGGCATCGGGGTGGCCGCCGTGGACGAGGGCGCGGGCGGACCCGTACTCGCCTTCGTCCTGGTCGTCGCCGCGGCGGCCTGCTGGGGCGTCTCGAACGTCCTGACCCGCAAGGCCGCCCCGCCCGACCCCCTCAACTTCATGGTGTGGGTCTCGACCGTGCCCGTACTCCCGCTGCTCGGCCTCTCCCTCCTCTTCGAGGGCTGGGACCGGGACGCCGAAGCGCTGGCGGCGCTGGACCGGAGCGGCGCCGGGATCATCCTGTACGTCGCCTGGATCACCACCGTCTTCGGCTTCGGGGCCTGGGGCTTCCTGCTGCGCCACTACCCGGCGTCGTCCGTGGCGCCCTTCACCCTGCTGGTGCCGGTGTTCGGGATGTCCTCGGCCGCGCTGCTGCTCGGTGAGTCGCCGACCCCGCTGCGCTGGTGCGCGGCGGCGCTGCTGGTCGGCGGGGTGGCGCTGACCTCGTGGGCCGGGGGCCGGGGGCGCGGGCCCGTCGGCAGCCACGGGCCGGTCGGCGGCCCGGGGTCCGTCGGTGCCCCGGGCCCGCGTCCTGCCGGCGCTCCTGCCTCCACCGCCCCTCTCGCCGCTCCTGCCACCCGCACCCCTCTTGCCCTTCCTGCCCCTCGCGCCCCTCGCGCCCCTCTTGTTCTCCCAACTGCCCCTACTGCTTCGGCGCGCCCAGCCGCAGCAGATGGTCCCGGCCCGCGCCCAGCAGTCCCGGCAGCTCCGCCGCCTCCGGGTACCACCGCTTCTCGTACTCCCAGCAGACCCAGCCGTCCGGCCCCAGCGTGTCCAGACACTCCCTGAGCGGCAGCACCCCGGCCCCCAGCGGCAGCGGGGCCGTGTCCTCGGCCGAGGCGATGTCCTTCACCCGTACGTATCCCAGATGCGGGGCCAGGACCGCATGGCTCGCCACCGGTTCCTCGCCCGCCAGCCAGGTCCGCATGACGTCCCACACCGCGCCGACCTGCCCGTGCCCGACCGTGCCGAGCACGCGGGCCGCGTCGGCTCCCGCGGGATGTGATCCATGGGTCTCCAGGAGGACGCGTACGCCCAGATCGGTGGCGTACGGGGCAGCCGCGCCGAGGCGGCGGGCGGCCGCCGCGTCCGCCTCGGCCAGGTCCCGCTCGTCGGCGCCCGGCAGGACCCGGACCTGGGTGGCACCCAAGTCGTGTGCCAGCTCGATCAGTTGGGCGAGTTCGGCGACGAACGGTTCGTCGTCGCCCTCGGCCGCCACCCGGGTGTTCCCGGCGACCGCGAGCACTTCGACCCCGCTCCTGCCGAACTCCTCGGCCACGGCGGCCCGTTCGGCCGGGCTGAGCCCGGGGTGCACGGGCTCCTCGGGATCGGCGCGCAGTTCCACCCCCTGGTAGCCGTGGCTCACCGCCAGCCGTGCCACGTCGGACATCGGCATCCCCGGCACTCCGAGGGTCGAGAAAGCGAGCTTCACGCGTGTTCCTTCCGTCGTCCCCGGGCCTCGGGGCCCCGGTCTGTGGCATCGGTCCTGTGGCCTCGGCCCCGGTGCGGACCGGACGTGTCCCCTCTACCCCGCATCGCCGCCACAATCCACCTGTATCCGGGCATCCACCCCCTGCCGGACCCGACACGAAGACGTGGGGCAATGGCTCCGGTCAAAGATCGGACTGCCTCGGGGCAAGAGATGGCCAAGCCGTGCAACCGTTCCCGGCCCCACCGTGTCGTAACTCTCGTCGGAAGCTTCCGGGGAGGAATCCGGGGGGATTCGGGAAGTTCCGGCAGGGGGAGAGCGAGGGGGGCCCGGTCGGTCGACCGGGCCCCGTTTCGTTGCCCCCGGTCCTGCACGTCCCGTCCGCGCACCTCCTCGGCCCTGCCCTCGGACCGTTCCCGGCGGCCGGTGCGGCGGACGGCTCTCCACAGGCCCGTACGAGTTTCCACAGACCGGTACGAGCGTGTCGTACCCCGGCGGTAGCGTCGGATCATGCTGAGTCTCGCGGTGGTCGAAGGAGTGCTGGAGCGGATCACCTACGCCAATGAGGAGAACGGGTACACCGTCGCCCGGGTCGACACCGGCCGGGGCGCCGGGGACCTCCTCACCGTGGTCGGTTCGCTGCTCGGCGCGCAGGTCGGCGAGTCGGTGCGGATGGAGGGCCGTTGGGGCTCCCACCCGCAGTTCGGCAAGCAGTTCACCGTGGAGAACTACACGACGATCCTCCCCGCCACCATCCAGGGCATCCGCCGCTATCTCGGCTCCGGCCTGATCAAGGGCATCGGCCCGGTGATGGCCGACCGGATCACCACCCACTTCGGGGTCGACACCCTCGACATCATCGAGACGGCGCCCGAACGCCTCGTGGAGGTCCCCGGCCTCGGCCCGAAGCGGACCAAGATGATCGCCGCGGCCTGGGAGGAGCAGAAGGCGATCAAGGAGGTCATGGTCTTCCTCCAGAGCGTCGGCGTCTCCACCTCCATCGCCGTCCGCATCTACAAGAAGTACGGGGACGCCTCGATCTCCGTCGTCAAGAACCAGCCCTACCGGCTGGCCGCCGACGTCTGGGGCATCGGCTTCCTCACTGCGGACCGCATCGCCCAGGCGGTGGGAATTCCGCACGACAGCCCCGAGCGGGTCAAGGCCGGACTCCAGTACGCGCTGTCGCAGTCCACCGACCAGGGCCACTGCTTCCTCCCCGAGGAGCGCCTGATCACCGACGCGGTGAAGCTGCTCCAGGTCGACACCGGCCTGGTCATCGAATGCCTCGCCGAACTGGCCGCCGACCCGGAGGGCGTCGTACGCGAGACGGTCCCCGGCCCGGACGACGAAGGGGCCCCCGTCACCGCCGTCTATCTGGTGCCCTTCCACCGCGCCGAGCTCTCCCTCGCCGGACAGGTGCGGCGGCTGCTGAGGGCGCCGGAGGACCGGATGCCCGACTTCCAGGACGTGGACTGGGACAAGGCGCTGGCCTGGCTCGCCCAGCGCACCGGGGCGAAGCTGGCCCCCGAGCAGGAGGCCGCTGTCCGGCTCGCGCTGAGCCGGAAGGTCGCGGTCCTCACCGGCGGCCCCGGCTGCGGCAAGTCGTTCACCGTCCGCTCCATCGTGGAGCTCGCGCGAGCCAAGAAGGCCAAGGTGGTGCTGGCCGCGCCCACCGGCCGGGCGGCGAAACGGCTGTCGGAGCTGACCGGGGCCGAGGCGTCCACCGTGCACCGGCTGCTGGAGCTGCGGCCGGGCGGTGACGCCGCGTACGACCGGGACCGGCCGCTCGACGCGGATCTGGTCGTCGTCGACGAGGCGTCGATGCTGGACCTGCTGCTCGCCAACAAGCTGGTGAAGGCGGTGGCACCCGGTGCCCATCTGCTGCTGGTGGGGGACGTCGACCAGCTGCCGTCGGTCGGCGCGGGGGAGGTGCTGCGTGATCTGCTCGCCGAGGGCGGCCCGGTCCCCGCCGTCCGGCTGACCCGCATCTTCCGGCAGGCCCAGCAGTCGGGCGTCGTCACCAACGCCCACCGGATCAACTCCGGGGTACCGCCCCTCACCGAGGGACTGGCCGACTTCTTCCTCTTCGTGGCGGAGGAGACCGAGGACGCCGGGGCGCTCGCGGTCGATGTCGCGGCCCGTCGGATTCCGGCGAAGTTCGGCCTGGACCCCCGTCGTGACGTGCAGGTCCTCGCCCCGATGCACCGGGGTCCGGCCGGTGCGGGCACGCTCAACGGACTGCTCCAGCAGGCCATCACCCCGGCCCGCCCGGAGCTGCCCGAGAAGCGGTTCGGCGGCCGGGTCTTCCGCGTCGGCGACAAGGTCACCCAGATCCGCAACAACTACGAGAAGGGCGAGAACGGAGTCTTCAACGGCACCGTCGGGGTGGTCACCTCGCTCGACCCGGACGAGCAGCGGCTGACGGTCCTGACCGACGAGGACGAGGAGATCCCGTACGACTTCGACGAGCTGGACGAGCTGTCCCACGCGTACGCCATGACCATCCACCGCTCCCAGGGCAGCGAGTATCCGGCGGTGGTCGTCCCGGTCACCACCAGCGCCTGGATGATGCTCCAGCGCAACCTCCTCTACACGGCCGTGACCAGGGCGAAGAAGCTCGTGGTGCTGGTCGGTTCGCGCAGGGCGATAGCCCAGGCGGTGCGTACGGTTTCCGCCGGGAGACGCTGTACGGCGCTGGATCACCGGCTGCGGGGAGAATCCGAAGGAGGAAGCACCGAAAAATGATCGATCAAATCGGTGGGAAACATCACGCAGGTCTTCCGGAACCGGAGGCAAGGGGGCAGGATGAGTAAGTTGGCGGCACTCAGTGCCGCCAGTAGGTCCAATGGACGACCCCGAGTGCACTCTCCTGCGCCAAATGGGGGAGGGTGGAACCAGTCAGGGCACCTCGAAGAAGAGGCACTACGTCGGTGAGGGATGACGTGAGCGACAACTCTGTAGTACTGCGGTACGGCGATGACGAGTACACCTACCCGGTGATCGACAGCACCGTCGGAGACAAGGGCTTCGATATCGGGAAGCTCCGGGCCAACACCGGACTGGTGACGCTCGACAGCGGGTACGGCAACACCGCAGCCTATAAATCCGCCATCACCTACCTCGACGGTGAGCAGGGCATCCTGCGCTACCGCGGTTACCCCATCGAGCAGCTGGCGGAGCAGTCGACCTTCCTTGAGGTCGCGTACACGCTGATCAACGGTGAGCTTCCCAAGGTCGACGAGCTGTCGGCCTTCAAGAACGAGATCACCCAGCACACGCTGCTGCACGAGGACGTCAAGCGGTTCTTCGACGGCTTCCCGCGCGACGCCCACCCGATGGCCATGCTCTCGTCGGTCGTCAGCGCGCTGTCCACGTTCTACCAGGACAGCCACAACCCGTTCGACGAGGAGCAGCGTCACCTCTCCACGATCCGGCTGCTGGCCAAGCTGCCGACGATCGCGGCGTACGCGTACAAGAAGTCGATCGGGCACCCCTTCGTCTACCCGAGCAACGACCTCGGGTACGTCGAGAACTTCCTGCGGATGACCTTCTCGGTCCCCGCCCAGGAGTACGTCCCGGACCCGGTCGTCGTCTCGGCGCTGGAGAAGCTGCTCATCCTGCACGCGGACCACGAGCAGAACTGTTCGACGTCCACGGTCCGTCTGGTCGGTTCCTCGCAGGCGAACATGTTCGCCTCGATCTCCGCCGGCATCTCGGCGCTCTGGGGCCCCCTGCACGGCGGCGCCAACCAGTCGGTGCTGGAGATGCTGGAAGGCATCCAGGCCAACGGCGGCGATGTCGACTCCTTCATCCGCAAGGTGAAGAACAAGGAGGACGGCGTCCGCCTGATGGGCTTCGGGCACCGCGTCTACAAGAGCTTCGACCCCCGGGCGAAGATCATCAAGGCGGCGGCGCACGATGTCCTCTCGGCGCTCGGCAAGTCCGACGAACTGCTGGACATCGCGCTGAAGCTGGAGGAGCACGCGCTCTCCGACGACTACTTCGTCTCGCGCAACCTCTACCCCAACGTGGATTTCTACACCGGTCTGATCTACCGGGCCATGGGCTTCCCGACCGAGATGTTCACCGTGCTCTTCGCGATCGGCCGGCTTCCGGGCTGGATCGCCCAGTGGCACGAGATGATCAAGGAGCCGGGATCGCGCATCGGCCGCCCGCGCCAGATCTACACGGGCGAGGTCCTGCGCGACTTCGTTCCGGTCGAGAGCCGCTGAGACACCGGTCCGGCCCGATCCGCGGGAAGCCCCGGTCCGGGGGAGCGCCCACCGTTCCCGTGGCACGAGTCGGTCCCGTGGTCGACGCAGTAGTAGTACGAGGCAGGGCCCGTGGGCGACCACGCGAGCCTGTGACCGCTCTCGTACGACAACAGAACAGCAACGCCGTACGTCCGCCGCACCGTCCGACCGTGCGACTGCCTTCGCCCCGCGTACCGCGCCTCGTCGAGAGCGCGGTGTGCCGGGGCGATTCGGCGTTCCGGGGTGTGTGTACGGGATGTGGGGGCGGGCTTGGCGGGCTTGCGGGGCGGGCCCGCTCAGCGAGAAGCGCCCCGCCGCCGATCCCCCCACGGGTCGACGGACGGGGCGCTCCCCATGTCCCGGAGCGGATTCCCCCCACGGGATCCGGCCGGGCGTCTTTCGGGAGCCGAAGCT
Organism: Streptomyces sp. AM 4-1-1; assembly: GCF_029167625.1. Lineage (NCBI taxonomy): Bacteria > Bacillati > Actinomycetota > Actinomycetes > Kitasatosporales > Streptomycetaceae > Streptomyces > Streptomyces sp. AM 4-1-1. Next base: position 2,129,587 of record NZ_CP119145.1, on the reverse strand, counting down.
CCTTGGCGCTGTGCGCTGTACCTCTTGGTGCGTTTTCTTCTTCTTTTGTGCGGTCTGCCGGGGTACGTACGCACGGGTGGGCCGCTCATAGCTCCCCGGTGCACGTGCCCCGGCCAACGCTTGCCAGAAGCGTCCCCCAAGACACTTCGATGGACGTCCCCCAAGACATCCTTGGCATCGCACTCTTAGACTCGCGAACTCGCCGGATGGTTACCCCGAAAACAGTGTGATCTAAGTCTCTTTGTGGAAGTTGCGTGAAGGGTTGCGAAGTGGAGGGCGACGGCTCTCCCGGCGGAGGTGCCAGGGCCATGGCGGCGACCGGAATCATGGGGGTCACCTGGCGGAGGACCCCGGTCGGCGGGGTCGCCGCGAAGGGTCCTGGGGCTTGATCCAGGTGGTGCCGGGGGGTCGGTGAGTGCCGCCGGGACGGGTGGGGTGCGCCGGTCGCCACCTCGGGATCTCCATGTGTGGGTCACCCTGTGTGCGGCCTCGGAGGTGCGTTCTCCCTGTGTGTGGGGTGCGGTGGTGCGGTATCTCCCTGTGGTCCCTGTGCGCGGTTTAGGGGGCGGGGGCTTCTCCGGTGTGCGGCTTCCGGGAAGCGGCCGGGCCGGGTCCCGCCGGAGTCGGTCGGCGGGGCCCGGCCCGATGGGGTCGGCGTGGTGTTGCGAGGGTGTGGCCGGGGTGGCTGGATTGCTGGGGTGGCGTGGGTGTGGAGCGTCGGGTGGGTCAGATCTGGCCGGTGAGCTCGTAACCCGCCTCGTCGACGGCGGCCCGTACGGCTGTTTCGTCCAGCGGTGCCCGGGAGGCGACGGTGACCTGGCCGGTCGCGGCGTCGGCCCGTACCGAGGTGACGCCCTCGATGCCGGAGATCTCCTCGGAGACCGCGCCCTCGCAGTGGCCGCAGGTCATTCCTGACACCTGGTAGACGGTGGTGACGCCGCCGACCTGGACGTCGGCCGCGCCGTCGTGGCAGGAACCGGTGGGTGAGCAGCAGGAGCCGGTGGACTGGGGGGTCTGGGGCTGGGTCTCGGTCTCGGCGGCCATGACGTTCTCCTCTTCGACAGGTGCGTTGGTGGCGGGCGGTGTGACGGGATGCCGTCGGAGTGGTCCGAGGGAAGCCCGAGGCGCCCGAACACACTCGACACTATACCCCTAGGGGGTACCAGTCATCGAGGTGCGCGGTGACGCGCCCTACTTCGGCGCCGGGCAGGGGTCGGAGCCCGTCACCGGTTCCAGATAGCGGAACATGACGGTCTTCAACTCCGCGATGTACGCCTCCCGTTCAGCTCCCTCGTGGGCGAGGATCAGATCGAGACCGGACTTGAAGAGGATGAAGATCATGTGGGCCATGCGGTTGATCTGCGCAGGCGGGATGTCCGGGAGGTAGTCGCCGAGGATCATCTCGACCCGCTCCAGCATCGTGGTGTGGATGGCGTCGTGCCCCTGGGTGAGCAGGCCGGGCACGTCGGGGCCGTGCATGAGGACCGTGAACGCCGGATTTTCGCAGTTGAAGGCGATCAGCGGGTCCAGGGTGGCGTCGAGCATCTGGTCGAGGGGAAGGGCGAGGTGGACCGGCAGGAGCGCGTTCCCGTAGCTCTCGCGCCAGCGGCCGAGCAGGTCGCCGCCCAGCTCGACGGCGATGGCCTCCTTGTTCGGGAAGAACTGGTAGAGCGTGCCGGGTGAGACGCCGGCCTCGCGGGCGATGGCGTTGGTGCTGGCCGCGTTGTATCCGCTGGCGCAGAAGACGTCGGCGGCCGCCTTGAGGAGCTGGGCGACGCGGGCCTCGCCCCGGGCCTGACGGCGGCGCGGGCGGGCGGGGGTCTCGTCCGGGCCGGTGGCGCCGTCCTGGGTTCCGCCTCCGGTCCCGTCCCTTGCTTCACCTCTGCTCCCGCCCCTGTCCCTGGCCGCTTTCCCGGTCCTGTCCCGGGCTGCACCCCTGGTCTCTCTCCTGGTCGCGCCCATGACCTCGTCCCCGGCCTCCGTCCTGTTCTCGTCCCCGGTGCTGTCTTCGGTCCCGCCCCTGTTCCCGGCCCCGGTCCTGCTCCCGGTCCCGCCCCTGTTCTCGCCCTTGGCCTCCGGCACGGTGATCCCCAGCTTTCCTGACGCGGTTGACAAACGCGAGCGGTCACTCGCATTCTTGGCAAACGCGAGTGATGGCTCGTGTTTGCCAGTTTACGTGGCAATGAGTGACCCCATGCTGCCTTGTGCTGCCCGGGTCCAGGGGAGGGGTTACCGCACCATGCCCGAAGTCAAGAGTCCGGCGAGCGTCGGAGGCTGGACCCGGTTCGTCACCGCGCGGCCACGGCTCGCGCTGCTGGCGGCGCTGGTCATCACGGTCCTCGCGGTGTTCGCGGGCAGTGGGGTCGCCGACCGGATGGGCAGCGGCGGCTGGGAGGACCCGGACGCCGAGTCGACCTACACCACCCAGGTGCTGGAGCGCGAGTTCCCCGCGTCCCAGCCGAATCTGCTGTTGCTGGTCGACACCAAAACCGCCTCGGTCGACGATCCGGCGGTCGCGGCGGAGGCCGCCCGGCTCACCGAGCGGCTGACGGCCGAGAAGGGCATCACGGGCGTCGGCTCCTACTGGCGGACCAGGGCACCCGCGCTTCGCTCCGAGGACGGTCACCAGGCGGTGATCGCGGCCCGCATCGAGGGGCACGACAAGGAGCTGGGCGAGACCCTGGACCGGGTGGCGCCCCGGTACCGGGGCGCGCACGGACCGGTGACCGTCTCGATCGGAGGGCCCGTCGCCGTCCGGCACGAGATGCAGACGATCATCCAGGACGATCTGCTGCGGGCCGAGATGATCGCCATGCCGGTGACGCTGGTGCTGCTGGTCATGGTCTTCGGCAGCGCGATCGCCGCCCTGCTGCCGCTCGGGGTGGGCATCGTCGCGATCCTGGGGACCAACGCGGTGCTGCGCGGGATCACCGAGTTCACGGACGTCTCCGTCTTCGCCCAGAACCTCACCACGGCGCTCGGTCTCGGCCTCGCCATCGACTACGCGCTGTTCATCGTCCGCCGGTTCCGCGAAGAGCTTGCGGCCGGGGCGGACCCCAGGTCGGCCATCGGAATCACCCTGCGCACGGCGGGGCGGACCGTGCTCTTCTCCGCGTTGACCGTGGCGGTGTCGCTGGCCGCGATGATGGTCTTCCCGCAGTACTTCCTGCGGTCCTTCGCCTACGCCGGGATCGCCGTCGTGGCCCTGGCGGCCGCCGCCGCACTGATCCTGCTGCCGGCCGCGCTGATGCTGCTCGGCCCCCGGGTCGACGCGCTGGATCTGCGCCGCCTGCTGCGACGGCGGCGTGACGCCACGAAGCCCGACGGCCCGAACGCCGGACCGGGCCGAGGATGGGGGAGGCTCGCGGCACTGGTGATGCGCAGGGCTCCGGTCTTCGCGGTCGCCACCACGGTCGGGCTCGTGCTGCTCGGGCTGCCGTTCGCCGGGGTCAATTTCGGCACCGCGGACGATCGCCAACTCCCCGCGTCGGCCGAGTCCCACGTCGTCCAGCAGCAGATCCGTGACGGCTTCCCCGGCAGTCCCGGCGGCGGCCTCACGGTCCTCGCCGAGGGGAAGGCGAGCCCCGGCCAGTACGCCGAGTACCGGGACAGGATCGCAGCGCTCCCCGGAGTACGGCGGGTCGAGGGCCCGGTCATGGCGGAGCGGGCGGGTGCCACCCCTCCCGACGCGACAGCGGCCTACTTCAGCGTGCTGCCCGAAGGGGAGTCGGTGGGCGAGGACTCCCAGCGGCTCGTCAAGGAACTACGAGCCCAGTCCGCCCCCTTCGACACCTCGGTGACCGGCACGGCGGCCGTCCTGGTCGACTCCAAGCACGCCATCGGGGACCGGCTGCCCTGGGCCCTCGGCATCATCGCCGTCGTGACGCTGCTGCTGGTCTTCCTGCTCACCGGCAGTGTGCTGATCCCGCTCCAGGCGGTGGTGCTCAACGCGCTGAGCCTGACGGCGATGTTCGGCGCGGTCGTCTGGATCTTCCAGGACGGCCATCTGTCCGGACCGCTCTCCTTCACCAGCACCGGGGACATCGAGACGACCTTGCCGGTGCTCATGTTCTGCGTCGCCTTCGGGCTGTCCATGGACTACGGCGTGTTCCTGCTCTCCCGGATCAAGGAGGAGTACGACCGCACGGGTGATCACGAGCACGCGGTGACCTACGGGCTCCGGCACACGGGCGGTCTGATCACCGCCGCCGCGGTGATCCTGGCGATGGTCATGGTCGCCATCGGCACCTCACGGGTGACCAACACCAAGATGCTCGGTCTGGGGATCGCGCTCGCGGTGCTGATGGACGCCATGGTGGTGCGCAGCCTGCTGGTGCCGTCGGTGATGAAGCTGATGGGCCGTGCCACCTGGTGGGCGCCGGCACCACTGCGTGCCTTCCACCGGAAGTTCGGGCTGAGCGAGGGGGAGTCGCCGTCGCCGCAGGACCGGGCCCGGGGCGAGCGGATACCGGGGGCGGGATCGGGCTCGGGGCCGGGGCTGGGAGCGGGGCCGGGGCCTGGGTCGGATTCCGGGCCTGAAGCAGGTCAGGGCCTCTCCCCAGGGGCTGCCTCCGTGGACGCGTCGAGCGAAGCGGAGGTGACGGTCCCCGAATCCTCGAAGCGCTGAGAGTCCGTCACGGGACGGCTCACCGGCCGACCACGTACCGGGCAACGCACCGGCCGACGCGTTGACAGGATTTCGGAGCGAAGATCGGAGAAGGTGAGACGAAGAGGACGCCAACGGTCGCGAGTCCCCGGGGCGCCCCAGGGACCCGCGACCGTCGCACCGGGCGTCGATTTCGCGGTCGGGAAGGGGGTACGCATGGCCGAGCCTTACGACGTGATCACCATGGGCCGGATCGGGGTGGACATCTACCCGTTGCAGAGCGGGGTCCCGCTGGCACGGGTCGAGACGTTCGGGAAGTTCCTCGGCGGTTCACCCACGAACGTCGCGGTGGCGGCGGCCCGGCTGGGACGCCGGGCGGCGGTGGTCACCCGGACCGGACAGGACGCCTTCGGGGACTATCTGCGCCAGGAGCTGCGGCAGTTCGGGGTGGACGATCGCTGGGTGACACCCGTCGCCGAGTATCCGACGCCGGTCACCTTCTGCGAGATCTTCCCGCCCGACGACTTTCCCCTCTACTTCTATCGGCAGCCCAAGGCTCCCGACCTGGAGATCAACGCACCGGAACTCGACCTCGACGCGATCCGCGCCGCCCGTATCTTCTGGATGACGGGCACGGGCCTCTGCGCCGAACCGAGCCGTTCGGCCACGCTCACCGCCCTGCGAGCGCGGAGCGAGGCCCGCGCCCCGGGCCCCGGCCAGGACTCCGACGCGGGTTCCGGTTCGGAGTCCTGGCCGGGGCCCGTACCGGATCGCGGCTCCGGACCGGGACCGGGACCGGGTCGGCGTTTCACGGTGTTCGACCTCGACTGGCGGCCGATGTTCTGGACCGAGGGCGCGGCGGGCACCGGCCCGGATGATCGCGGCATCGGCTCGGGTCCCGGGTCGGGCTCAGGCGACGGCCCTGATGTCGGCTCGGGCCTCGGCTCCGGCTCAAGCAATGGCCCTGACGTCGGCTCGGGCAATGGCCCTGACGTCGGCTCGGGCAATGGCCCTGACGTCGGCTCGGGCAATGGCCCTGACGTCAGCTCGGGCAATGGCCCTGACGTCAGCTCGGGTCCCGGGTCAGGTTCAGACAACGGACCTGGCAACGGTTCCGCCCCCGGCATCCCGGCCCCGCCCAATACGGCGCCTGCCCCTGTGCCCGCCGCGTCAGCCCCGGCGCGCAGCGCGTCCGCCCCGGCGCGCAGCGCGTCCGCCCCGCCCCGCCCGGTGTCCGCTCCCGCGCGCTATCGGGAAGCCCTTGCCCATGCCACGGTCGCCGTCGGCAATCTCGACGAGTGTGAGATCGCGACGGGGGAGCGCGAACCGTACGCCGCCGCCAGGGCGCTGCTCGCCGCCGGAGTCGAGCTGGCCGTCGTCAAGCAGGGTCCGCGTGGGGTGCTGGCCATGCACCGCGACGGCACGGTCGCGGACGTACCGCCGGTACCGGTCGAGGTGGTCAACGGACTGGGCGCGGGCGACGCGTTCGGCGGGGCGCTCTGCCACGGCCTGCTCGCCGGCTGGGATCTGGAGCGGGTCGTGCGGTACGCGAACGCGGCCGGTGCGATCGTCGCCTCCCGACTGGCCTGTTCGTCGGCGATGCCGTACGCGTACGAGGTCGAAGCGGCCCTGGCCGAGGAGCGGTGCGCGGCCGGGCAGACCGTCAGGGTGGGCCGCGCGGGCGGGCCGGATCGGCCGGACCGGCCGTGAGAGCCGGGGTGTCCGGGTCGACCGGACCAGGTGTGAGAGCCGGGCCCCCCGGGATGGCCCGACCGCCCAAGACGGTCAGGTCGGCCGGGCCGCCCGAGACGGCCAGGTCGGCCGGACCATCCGAGACGGTCAGGTCGGCCGGACCATCCGAGACGGTCAGGTCGGCCGGGACGGCCCGGCCGACGGCGGGTAGGGAGTGCTCATGACGACACACCATCACCGCGACCACCGGCGCGACGATCAGCACGCCGACCGGCGCGACGATCAGGGCGCCGACCGGCGCGAAGACCAGCGCGACGGCCGACGTGACGGTCAGCGCGCCGGGCACCGCCCCGGGCACCGTCCCGGACACCGCCATCACCTGCCGGCCGGCAGTGCGGCGCGTGGACCGTACGCCCTCGACATCGATCCGGAGCGAGCGGGCTGGGACTGGTCGAGTCTGCGCGTGCTGGAGCTGGAGCCAGGCGGAACGCACACCCTGGCCACCGGGGAACGCGAATGGATCGTGTTGCCCCTGGCAGGTGGCTGTACGGTGCGGCTCGCGAATGAGATCTTTGAACTACTCGGTCGTGAAAGCGTGTTCAGCGGTGTGACCGACTTCGCGTACGTACCGCGTGACGCCCACGCGCAGATCGCCTCCGACGCGGGAGGCCGCTTTGCCCTGGCAGGAGCGAAGTGCGAGCGACGACTCCCCGCCCGTTACGGCTCCGCGTCGGAGGTACCCGTCGAGCTGCGCGGCTCGGGGAACTGCTCCCGTCAGGTCAACAACTTCGCCGCCGCTGACACCTTCGAGTGCGACCGGCTGATCGCGGTGGAGGTGCTGACGCCCGGTGGCAACTGGTCCTCGTACCCGCCCCACAAACACGACGAGCACCGCCCCGGCGTCGAGTCCGAACTGGAGGAGATCTACTACTTCGAGATCGACGGCCCCGACACGTCGCACACGGGCGCGGCGCACACGGGCGCGGCGCACGTCGGGACAGCGCACTCCGGCCCGTCGCACCTCAATCCGTCGCACCCCGGCGCGGAGGGGGCGGGGCACGGGCGGGACGCCGTCGCTTACCACCGGGTGACTCCGTCCGGCCCCGGCGGTACGGATGTCCTCGCCGAAGTCCGTACCGGTGACACGGTCCTCGTCCCGGACGGCTGGCACGGGCCGTCCATCGCCTCCCCCGGCCACACCCTCTACTACCTCAATGTGATGGCGGGCCCGGGACCCGGGCGGGAGTGGCTGATCAGCGACCATCCGGACCACGGCTGGATGCGCGACACCTGGCCCACCCGGCCCGTGGACCCACGTCTGCCCCTCTACGGTCCGGAGGCGTCCCGATGACGTCCCGGACGCGTACCACCCGCGGCGCCCGCAGACTGACCACCGCTCAGGCCCTGATGGCGTTCCTCTGCCGCCAGTACAGCGAGCGCGACGGCGCCCGCCACCGGCTGATCAACGCCACCTGGGGCATCTTCGGCCACGGGAACGTCGCCGGGATCGGACAGGCGCTCCTCGAATCCGGCGCCGCCATGCCGTATCTCCAGGGCCGCAACGAACAGGCCATGGTGCACGCCGCCGTCGGGTACGCCCGGCAGTGCGGCCGGCTCTCCACGCACGCCGTCACCACCTCCATCGGCCCCGGCGCCACCAATCTCGTCACCGGGGCCGCCCTCGCCACCGTCAACCACCTCCCCGTGCTCCTGCTCCCCGGCGACACCTTCGCCACCCGGCCCGCCGACCCCGTACTGCAACAGCTCGAAGTGCCCACGGCGGGGGACGTCTCGGTCAACGACTGTCTGCGCCCCGTCTCCCGCTACTTCGACCGGATCACCCGCCCCGAGGCGCTGATCCCGGCCGCACTGCACGCCATGCGCACCCTGACCGATCCCGCCGCGACGGGTGCGGTCACGCTGGCGCTGCCGCAGGACGTGCAGGTGGAGGCGTACGACTGGCCGGAGGAGTTCTTCGCGGAGCGCGTCTGGCACGTCCGCAGACCCGCCCCCGATCCGTACGAACTGGCGGAGGCGGTACGGGCCGTGCGCTCCGCCCGCCGCCCCCTGGTCGTCGCGGGCGGCGGAGTCCACCACAGCGCGGCCGAGGAGGCACTCGCCGCGTTCGCCACCGCCGCCGGCGTCCCCGTCGCGGCCACCCAGGCGGGCAAGGGGTGCTTGCGGTACGACCACCCGGCGGACGTCGGAGGCATCGGCCACACCGGCACCGCGACCGCCGACGAACTGGCCCGCGACGCCGACCTGGTGATCGGGATCGGCACCCGGTACTCCGACTTCACCACCGCGTCCGGCACCCTCTTCCGCCACCCCGATGTGCGGTTCCTCAACATCAACATCACCGGCTTCGACGCGCACAAGCTCGCCGCCCTCCCGCTCGTGGCGGACGCCCGTACCGCGCTCGAAGCACTCACCACCGCGCTCGCCGAACACACCCCCGGCGCCGAAGCCGTTCGCCCCGAAGCTCCCGGCGCCGAAGCCGTTCGCCCCGCCCCCTGGGCCGAGGCGAAGGCCCGCTGGGAGCGGCGCGTCGACGCGGCGTTCGCGGCCGACGACCCGGCGGCCCGGCCGACCCAGGCCCAGGTGCTCGGCCTCCTCGACGCGCTGGTCACCGACGAGGACATCGTGATCAACGCGGCGGGTTCGCTCCCCGGCGACCTGCACAAGCTGTGGCGGGCCCGCTCACCGCGTCAGTACCACGTCGAGTACGGCTACTCCTGCATGGGTTACGAGATCCCGGCGGCCATCGGCGTGCGGCTGGCCGCCCCCGACCGGCCCGTCTGGGCACTGGTCGGCGACGGCACGTATCTGATGAACCCGACCGAGCTGGTGACCGCCGTGCAGCAGGACCTGCCCATCAAGGTCGTGATCGTCCAGAACCACGGATACGCGTCCATCGGCGGCCTCTCCGACGCGGTCGGCGGCGAACGCCTCGGTACGGCCTACCGCCTGCGCGGCCCGGACGGTTCCCTCACCGGCCCGCCGCTGCCGGTCGATCTCGCGGCCAACGCCGCCTCGCTGGGCATGCGCGTGCTGCGCGCCGACACCGTCGGCGAACTGCGCGAAGCCCTCGCCGACGCGCGCGCGTCCGATCGCCCCACCTGCGTCCACGTCGAGACCGCGCCGGACGCCCCGCTGTCAGGGCCTCCGCCCGCGCAGGCGTGGTGGGACGTTCCCGTCGCCGGGACGGCCACCCGCCCGGCGGCGGTCGAGGCCCGGGAAGAGTACGACCGTCATCGCGCGGACCGGCGCCGCCACCTCTGAAGGAGCACGGGATGGAGTACGGGATGGAGCATGGGATGAAGACCGTCGACCACTGGATCGGTGGCCGGACCGTCGAGGGCACCTCGGGCGACCACGGCCCGGTCACCGACCCCGCCACCGGGCAGGTCACCGGGCGGGTCGCGTTCGCCTCGGCGGAGGAGGTGGACACGGCGGTGGCCGCCGCGAAGGCCGCGTACCGCGCCTGGGGCACGTCCTCGCTCTCCACCAGGACCGCGGTCCTCTTCCGGTACCGCGCACTGCTCGACGCCCACCGCGACGACATCGCCGCGCTGATCACCGCCGAGCACGGCAAGGTGCGTTCGGACGCGCTCGGCGAGGTGGCGCGCGGGCTGGAGATCGTGGAGCTGGCCTGCGGGATCACCACCCAGCTCAAGGGCGAACTGTCCACCCAGGTCTCCCACCGGGTGGACGTCGCGTCGATCCGTCAACCGCTCGGTGTCGTCGCGGGCATCACGCCCTTCAACTTCCCGGCCATGGTGCCGATGTGGATGTTCCCGCTGGCCGTCGCCTGCGGCAACACCTTCGTGCTGAAGCCCAGCGAGAAGGACCCGTCACCGGCCAACCTGCTGGCGGAGCTGGCGGCCGGGGCGGGACTCCCGGACGGTGTGCTGAACGTCGTGCACGGCGACAGGGTCGCCGTCGACAGCCTGCTGGGCCACCCGGACGTCGCCGCGGTCTCCTTCGTCGGCTCCACCCCCATCGCCCGCCATGTCCACGCGACCGCCTCCGCGAACGGGAAGCGGGTCCAGGCGCTCGGCGGAGCCAAGAACCACATGCTGGTCCTCCCCGACGCGGACCTCGACGCCGCCGCCGACGCGGCGGTCTCCGCGGCGTACGGTTCCGCCGGGGAGCGCTGCATGGCGGTCTCGGCGGTCGTCGTGGTCGGCTCCGTCGCCGACGAACTGGTCCGGCGAATCCGCGAACGCGCCGAGAAGATCAAGATCGGACCGGGCGACGACCCCACGTCCGAGATGGGCCCGCTGATCACCAGGGCACACCGCGACAAGGTGGCCTCCTACATCACGGGCGCCGCCGCCCAGGGCGCCGAGGTCGTCCTCGACGGCACCGGTCACACGGTCGAGGGTTTCGAGGACGGCCACTGGATCGGCCTGTCGCTCCTGGACCACGTCCCCACCGACTCGGACGCGTACCGGGACGAGATCTTCGGCCCGGTCCTGTGCGTCCTGCGCGTCGATACGTACGAGGAGGGCGTCGCCCTCGTCAACGCCTCCCCGTACGGCAACGGCACCGCGATCTTCACCCGCGACGGAGGCGCCGCCCGCCGCTTCCAACTGGAGGTCGAGGCGGGCATGGTCGGCGTCAACGTCCCGATCCCGGTACCGGTGGGCTACCACTCGTTCGGCGGCTGGAAGGACTCGCTCTTCGGTGACCACCACGTCTACGGCAACGACGGCGTCCACTTCTACACCCGCGGCAAGGTCGTCACCACCCGCTGGCCGGACCCCTCCGACACTCCGACCGGCATCGACCTGGGCTTCCCCCACAACCGCTGACCGGCCACCGGCACCGCCCGGCCACCGGCACTGACCGACTACCAGCACTGACCGACTACCGACACCGCCCGGCCCCGACCACCGGCCGGGCCGCCCGTGGCCCGCCCGGTACGAGGAGGAGACCAGGGCCGCCCGGCATCCGGCCCCGGTCCGGGGCTCGGCGCGTCCCGGACCGGATGCGCCGCGCAGGCCCACCACGGCGACGGCGGCCCCCGCCGGACACAGGACACCCGTCACGGTCACGGCGGTGTGCATCCCGTTCATGAACGCCTGACCGCTGCTTTCGACCATCGACCACCGCCCCCCTGAGCCGGTCGGGCATCGCGCCGGAGGTGGAGATCCCCAGCCCGGCCTGGTAGCTTCGCGCGCATGTCCAGCCCCGAGGCCAACAGAGGCTAGCCACCGGTTCTCCGGTGGCTGATCCGCTGTCGAGACGCCGCCCCGCCCTCAGGCCGCGCGGCGCGTTCTCCATGGTCGGCGCCACCGGACCACCGTGGTGTGGGCCGCCCCGAAGCCCGGCCGGCATGTCGTGTCCTGCCCGTCCCGTCCCGTTCCGTCGGTGAACACACCGGACGCCGGACACTCCTCCGCGTTGCCACACGTCGCGACACGTCGTCGACGCGTGGGCGCGGCCCGCACCCCCTCCCCGCCTGACCGGTTCATCAGTCGTCAGTCACCCATGGGGGCTCTTCCATGCCTTTCGCTGTCTACGTGCTCGGGCTCGCGGTCTTCGCCCAGGGCACCTCGGAGTTCATGCTGTCCGGTCTGGTCTCGGGCATCGCCGACGACCTGCACGTGTCGATCCCGGACGCCGGGCTGCTGACCTCGGCGTTCGCGGTCGGGATGGTGGTCGGTGCGCCGTTGACCGCGCTCCTCAGCCGGAACTGGCCCCGGCGACGGGCCCTGTTGTTCTTTCTGGGCGTGTTCGTCGCCGTCCACGTCATCGGCGCGCTCACACCCGGATACGGGGTGCTGCTCGCGACCCGCGTCGTCGGAGCGCTCGCCAACGCCGGTTTCTGGGCCGTCGCCCTGGTGACCGCGCTCGGCATGGTCGAACCCTCGGCCAGGGCGCGTGCCACGTCCGTCGTCGTCGGCGGGGTCACCCTCGCCTGCGTGGTGGGTGTTCCGGCCGGGGCGCTGCTCGGCGGTCACTGGGGGTGGCGGTCGGCGTTCTGGGCGGTGGCCGTCGTCTCCGTGCCCGCGCTCGTCGCGGTCGCCCGGACGATCCCGGACGAGCGGCCCGCGACCACGGGGACGGAGACCGGCGCGGGCGTGAGCGCGGGCCACGAGCTGCGTGCCCTCAGGCGTCCCCGGCTCCTGCTGACGCTGTTGATCAGCGCGCTGGTCCAGGGCGCGACGTTCTGCGCGTTCGCCTATCTGGAGCCGTTGGTCACACGGGTCACCGGGTTCGGCGCGGGGTGGGTGCCCGCGGTGCTCGCGCTGTTCGGGGTGGGCTCGTTCATCGGTGTCACGGTCGCGGGCCGGATCGGCGACGCGCGCCCCGACGCCCTGGTGGCGGTCGGACCGGTCACGCTCACCCTCGGCTGGTCCGCCCTCGCCCTGACCGCGGGGAACCCGGTGGCGGCGCTCGTACTCGTCCTGGTGCAAGGGGCGTTGGCGTTCGCCACGGGGACCGCGCTGATCTCCCGGGTGTTCCGCGCGGCGCCGGACGCGCCGACGATGGCGGGCTCGTTCGCCACCGCCGCGTTCAACATCGGTGCCGCGCTGGGGCCGTGGGCCGGTGGGCTCGCGATCGGCGGCGGGTACGGGTTCCGCGCCCCGGCCTGGACGAGTGCGGCGCTGATGGCCCTGGCGACCGTCACGGCGGTACTGCTCCGGATGGTGCGGCGGCCGGCGCCGGTACGAGGCGGCGCACCCGCCCGGCCCGTACCCCCGGCTCCCGGCCCCGACCGGTCAGCCGAACAGCTCGAAGAGGCCGACGACGTCGAGGAGCGTCAGCAGGCCGAACACCCAGATCGCCAGGAGGCCGAACACCGCCACCATGCATCCGAGCCCCGCCAGGTTCTCCCCGAGTGACTTGTGCGCCCGGTCGTCGTCCGCCTCCGGGACGCTGTCCCAGTCGACCGGGCGCCCGACGGCCTCGGCGCACTCGGCCCGTACGGCGGCCAACTGCCCTGCGGCGAAGGCTGATTCGGCCAACGCCTCGGGCCCGCGCCAGGCGAGCGCCCGCATCCGCCGTACGGGGGTGCGGTACCTCGCCTCGAAGGCGGCGACCTCCTCGGGGGCGCGGTCCTCGTCCAGATACGTCCACCGCCCGGCCTCCGCCTCGTCCCCGTACAGCCGGTAGACCTCGGCGAGGCGCCGCCGGAGCGTCAGGTCGGTCGGGAAGGAGGAGACCAGCCCGCGCAACCGCTGCCGCGCCACGGGTACGCGACCGGCGGCGAGGTCCGCGTCGACGCGCGCGAGGGTTTCTGTCGGTGCCATGCGCCCATGATCGGCCACGCGGGGGATGTGTCCGAACGATTTTTCGAAGGGATGCCGCTTCGGACCTCTACTGTGGCCCGGTGATGACTACGGTGATCGTCCTCAACGGCGGCTCCAGCTCGGGGAAGACCGGGATCGCCCGGTGCCTGCAGGCGGTCCTTCCGGAGCCGTGGCTGGCTCTGGGGACTGACACGCTGGTTGACGCCATGCCCGCGTCCATGCAGGCGTCGGACGCGGGGATCGAGTTCGCTCCGGACGGGGAGGTGGTCGTCGGGCCGGAGTTCCGGACGCTGGAAGCGGCATGGATCGCGGGGGTCGCGGCGATGGTCCACGCGGGTGCCCGAATCATCGTCGACGAGGTCTTCCTCGGCGGAGCGGACTCACAGCGGCGGTGGCAGGAAGCTCTGCGTGACCTGCGGGTGCTGTGGGTCGGCGTGCGGTGTGACAGTGCGGTTGCCACGGGGCGTGAGGTCGCACGCGGCGACCGGATCATCGGGATGGCAGCGGCCCAGGCGGATCTCGTCCACCAGGGCGTGGCCTATGACCTGGAGGTGGACACCACGCGCGCCGAATCGATGGAGTGCGCACGGGCCATCGCCGCACATGTCGAGTGATCGACAGCCCGGCCGTCCGCCGCTGTCGAGCCGACGAGTGCGGGTGCGCCCGCGCCGCGCCGGGCTCAGACGCCGGGGCCGCTCCCCACCCGGGGACCGACCGGATTCATCGGGGTGAGGACACCGAGCCGGTCCTCGATCGCCTGGGCCGCGTCCAGGCACAGGTCCTCCCGGAACGCCCGTCCGACGACCTGTACTCCGCAGGGGAGGCCGTCGACCACACCGGTCGGGACGGCGATCGCGGGCACGCCCACGAAGCTGGTCGCGGTGCACAGGCGCATCCCCGACGCGACGCGTTCCAGGCCGGCCCGGTCGCGCGACTCCAGCCCCGGCTCGACCGGTGGTTCCGTGAACGAGGGGCCGAGCAGCAGCGGGTACTCATGGAGGAATTCGGCCCAGGACCGGCGGATGCCCAGCCAACTGCCCATCAGCTTCATGAACTCGTCCACGGTCGCGGGCGGGGTCCGCTCCATCGTCATCGCGATGTAGCGGTCACCGCCCTCGCCGAGCAGCGTGCGCACCGCGGGCCAGGTCGGGGCGAACTCCGTCACGACGATCCGGCCGTACACCTCAAGGGCCTCGTCCAGACGCGGCACGTCTGGCACCTCGCACACGTCGTACCCGGCGTCGCGCAGCGCGTCGGCGGCGGTCCCGACCGCCCGGCGGACCGTGAGGTGGACGCCGTGCCCGCCGGGATTCGCCACGACGGCGACCTTCACGGGACGGGGGAGCGGTGCGCCGTACGCGGGCACCGGTACGGCCCGTGGATCGCGCGGATCGGTCCCGGCCAGCACCTCGTACGTCAGCCGCAGATCACGCACGGTCCGCGCCAACGGGCCGTCGGTCACCAACATTTGGGACGCCGGTCCGGGATCGTCCGGGCCGAGCGCACGGTGGTCGGCGGGGAACCGGCCCGTGGACGGCTTCAGCCCCGCGACCCCGCAGAACTGCGCCGGAATCCGCACCGACCCACCGGAGTCGTTGCCGAGCCCGAACGCCGCCATGCCCGTGGCGACGGCCACCGCGTCACCCCCGCTGGAGCCGCCCGGAGTCACGGCACGGTCCCACGGATTGACCGTGTCGCCGAACAGTTCGCTGCGCGTGTGCATGCCCGCCAGGATCAGCGTGGGGATGTTGCTGTGCCCGATGGGGACGGCCCCGGCCGCGCGCAGCCGCGCCACCGGGGGAGCGTCGGCCGACGCCACCAGGGTGCGGAACCGTTTCACTCCGAAGGTGGTCGGTACCCCTTCGACGGGGGTGCTCTCCTTCACCGTGAACGGCACACCCGCGAGCGGCCCCAGGGGTTCGCCCGCGGCCCGCCGGGCGTCGACGAACGCGGCGGCCTCGCGCGCCCGCTCGGCCAGAAGCTGTGTCACCGCGTTCACGCGCGGATTGACCTCCGCGATGCGGTCCAGGTGGCTGTCGACCAGTTCGACGGCCGAGACATCCGCATCGCGTACGGCCTCCGCCTGTTCGACGGCCGACATCCTCCACAAGTCGTCCGGCATGGGCGTTCCCCCTTCTTCCCGTACGTCCGTACGTCCATACGTTCCGATGCGATCGCATCGGAACACCGGAACTGTAGCCCGGGAACCGATGCGGTCGCATCGCATAAAGTTCGGAGGACGGTCGCGGGTACGGGGCGCGTGGTACGGGTTACGGCTCCGGGTCCGGGCCCGCAGTGGGGTCGCGTGAACGCGTGATCGAACGGAACGGACGTAAAGGGAGAGGTGCCCGACATGCCCAGGCAGGTGGATCACATGGGCCGACGCCGTCTCATCGCGGAGGCCGTCTGTCTGCTCGCGGGCGAACGAGGTCTGGAGGGTGTGACCCTCCGCGATGTCGCCGCCCGTGCGCAGGTGTCGATGGGCGCCGTGCAGCGCTGCTTCCGGACCAAGGACGACATGCTCGTGTTCGCCCTCGGCCACATCGGCGACCGGATCGGCGAAAGGGTACGGGCCCGCCTCGTCGAAAGCCCGGCCCAATCGGCGGCGACGGTCCTGGGTCACGCGGTCACCGAGGTCGCGCTGGTCGAGGAGGAGCACCGCGCGGAGGCCCGGGTGTGGCTCGCGTTCGTCGCGCAGGCGGCTGTCAGTGAGTCGCTTGCCACGACGTTGCAGACGAACTACGCAGCCCTGCAAGAGGCGTTCGCCGCCCTCATCGCGGAGGCCGCCGAGGGCGCGGAGGACGGTAAGAACGCGGAGGACGGCAAGGGGGCCGGGCAGGCGGAGGGGCCCGGGGACGCCGCCGTACGGCATGGCCCGCTCCGCGCCTCCGCCGCCGGCCCCGCCCCCGAGCCGGTCCTCGATCCGCGCCGCGAGGCCGGCACCCTCCTCGCCCTCGCGGACGGCCTCACCACCCACGTCCTCATCGGCCGCATCACCCCGCAGGAGGCGCGGGACATCCTGCACGCCCATCTGCGCGCGCTGTGGACGCGGCCCACCCGGCGGCCTTCCGGCGCCCGTGCGGACGAGGGCTGAGGCCGGGGCCTTCGCGGCGACTCCGTGCGGGGGAGTCGTATCCGCCCGTACGCGTTCCGGTGCGGACGGGCGGGCCCGCGAACGTCGTGTCGCGCCCGCCTCGCTGCCCCCGCCGCCCCGGACCTCGACCACGTACGTGATCCGCCAGGTCACCGGGAGATCGCCATCTCCTGGGAGGCGGGTACGCGCAAGGCGTGTCCGGCGGTGAAGACGAGTACGACCGCCGAGCCACCGGACGGGAAGCGGTCCATCCGCGAGCTGAGCATCTGACGCCACTGCCCCTGGACCCGCACCCGGTCGCCGGGTCGTACGGTCACCGCGCACAGACGCGGTTCAGTCCCCGCACTCACCGGAGCCGTCCACCGGTCCCGTCGCGGACGCGGACAGCTCCGCCCGGACGACCTTTCCGACCCCGGCCCGCTCCCCGAACCCCCATCGGTCCGCCAGCGCGTCGACCAGGACCAGTCCACGTCCGCCGCTCGCCTCCGGACCAGCCACGTGCACGAGTGCGGCAACTTCTCGCGTGGCCATTGACGCGGAATTCAGGCCATTTATTGGCCGGAAATAGTAGAAACATACCTTTCCCCTCGGAATCCGGCGCTGCCCATCTCGGTGCACTGCCATGATTCACCCGAAAGGTATGTGACATTTCACATTGCTCTCTGGTGAGGGCAACGGAAGAGAGAGGGACCCAGTGAAGAGTCTTGCCACTGTTGCGGTCGCCGCTGCGACCCTGGCCACCCTGGCCACCGGCCAGGAAGCCGTCGCCGCGCCGACCGGGCCGGTCGGCGCCGTCATCACCTGCGGCACCCCCGGTGCGCCCGGGATCTTACTGACCCGAGCCTGTGTCGAGGTGACCGGCAACCAGGTCCGCTTCTACGGGGTCGCAGCCACGATCAACTCCGGGTGGCAGCCCCAGCAGGTCGGCTTCACGGTCTCCGGCACGGTCGTCGGCGGCGCCCCGATCGCGCCCATCAACCCGACCGTGCTCGTGCCGGCGGGCACGACCTCGGTCGGCAGCATTGTCACCACCGCGCCGTGCGGTTCGACGGTCACCGGCAGCTTCTCCGTGAACCAGTGGGGCTGGCCCCCGTCGACCGCGACCGTCTCGGCCGTGGTGTCCTGCTGACCAGAGGCCACCCGTGCCCCTGAGCCCACACCAAGGCTGAAGCGGGACCAGACGGACCCGCCGGTCTCCCACGTCAGCCGCTTCCAGGTGAAGCCTGGCGAGTAGCAGGTCCGAGCACCACGAGGGGGCCGCCGTCCGTGAGGCACGGCGGCCCTTTCGGCACCGGCTTGCCCAGTAACCGGGCGTAGGCGATGACCGAGATCGCACTGCCTGGGCCGAGGGCGGCGGGCGGGGCGCGGGTCCGGCACCCACTCCGTCCCGGCCGGCGCAGACCGGCCAACTTCTCCGGTTCACCTGCGGAGGCCAGGCGCCAGGGGAGATCTTGTCGCTGGACGATCTTCCACAAAGTCCCGAAGAAGTGGTGATGGTCTCCTCCCCGCGGCCGCCCGAGTATCTGGACCGCTATGCGGGCCTGCCGCCGGACTTCGGGAGTCCGGCTCTCGGTCGACAACGTCAGCAGGATGGCGTTGCTGACCACAGCCCACTGCGACCGTTACATCGCCACCCGGCACATGCTGCCGCTGCTTGCCGGGCTCCCCGTTCCGACCGATGAACCGTACGAGGACTTCTGGTTCAAGCTCTGGCAGGCGTCCGGGACGGCGTACTTCATGCCGGGCAACATGGGGGCGTCCGTCCTCCCCGCCCTGGACTGCGACGGCGTGGGCCTCGCCGACCGGCTTCTGTCGGCCTTCGACGAGATGACCGCCGAGCAGTGGGACGCAGCGGCGAAAGTCATATGGGAAGCCCTGGACGAACGGATCGTCGCCTACGCCCCCACCAGCGCGACGGCCGCCACCCCGAATCGGCTGCGGAGGCCGGACGCGAGGCCGACGAGCGCGGTGTGTGCCGTCCGGCCGGCGAAGGCCGACGGGCGCGTCACCCCGTTCACCGCCGGTCCTCGTACGTCACCACGGCGGCGTACGTGACCAGGCCGTGGACCAGGTGCGGGACCGCGTCCGAGATCCAGTCGGTGGCCGACCAGGTCCGGGGGTCCGACACTTTCAGACCGGCCATCGGCGCGTCGGTCGCGGCCATCACCAGCGCCCCGGTGAGTACGCCGCCCAGCCACACCGGCAGCCGCAGTCCGGCCCGGCGGGTCACCGCCGCGACCGCTCCGGCCCCCGTGCCGACCAGCAGCCCGGACAGCGCGCCGAGCCCCGACAGCCGGTTGCCGCGATGCTCGTCGTCGCCCGGCACCGGGCGGCCGACCAGGTCCGCCAGTCTGCTCACCGTCGTCTCGGGCGCGCTGCTGGTCGGCCTGCCGCGCAGGGCCATGTCCGCGTACGTCACCACGTTAAGCGCGGTCGTTCCCGCAGCGCCCGCGAGCAGGCCGCGTCCCACCGTTCGGATCATGCGCACCACGTTTCCCCGGGGACCGGCAACGCGCAACGGCAGGGGACCGAATGGGCGTCCGGGCGGCCGGGTACCGCGGCTATGCCCGCCGTTCCTGCTCCCACGAGGTATCCACGGGGACGTTCCAGCCCCGCAGCATGGCCAGGACCTCCGCACGCGTCCTGGGACCGGCGAACCGGAAGGCGCGATCGAGCACTTCCCTGCTCTCCATGAGGGGTTCCACGAAGGTGAAGTACGCCGTCTCCACGAGTTCGCCCCCCGGACTCTCCTCCAGGCCCTCGATGAATTCGAAGCAGCGCGCGAGGAATTCCTCGTCCGCCCCGTCGATCTCGGCGGACTCCATCCTGGGCTGGAACAGCGGATGGGCGAGGACTTCGGAAAGCAGCGTCCCGGGGTGGGTGTTGACCTGGTCCCAGTGGGTCACCTGGGATGCCCGCCTGCCGTGCCGCCGGGCCGCCGTCTCAAGGTACGGCTCCACTTCCGGCAGCAGCCGGACGAGCTGCCCGACCAGGTCCCGGGAGGAGATTCCCTGCATGTGTCCGTACTCCTTCGTCTCGCGCAAAATACCGCACGGCCGGCCGGGAGGGATTCCCGGCCGGCCGTGCGCGTTCCTCTGGTGTTCCCCGCGGGTCGGCCCGGTGTCAGATCACCGGCACGACCACGTAGCAGTCGCCGAAGAGCGCGCATCCCGCGCCCTGCCCGTCGGGGATCATGTCGAGCGGGTCCGTGAGCGATTCCGTGAGCTTCTTCGTGGCTTCCTCGAACCCGTAGTTGTAGACGTCCATCGGATACTGCGCGGCACTGGCGGCGCCGCCCACCACCCCGAACGCCTTGGCGAAGCCACGCCCCTGCACCCGTTCACCGGTGGGCGCGGCCCGCTGCGGGGCCTTCGGGTGCAGGTTCTCGGGGATCGCGAACTTCTGGCCGGTGACCTCGCTCATCGACTCCGACGAGATGACGGTCTTGACGAGTTTGGACAGCGTCTTCGCGAAGGCCGGTGACGCCTTCACGTTCTTCGTCACCTGACCGGCCACGTCGTTCGCGTTGATGGCCGTCCACAGCTCCTTCGACTCGTTGAGCGCGATCTTGCGGTCGGAATCGGAGAGAATCCCCTTCCCGGTGCTCTCCTTCGCCTTCCGGTCGTCCTCCAGCAGATCCCGCAGACCGCCCAGTTTCGCCGTGGCCTTCTCGATGTGCCACTTCGTCCCGTCGCCGCCGAACGCCTTGCCCTCGTTCAGCTCCTCGATCAGGGCGGTGGCCGTCTTGCCGTCGCCCACCACGTCCGAGTCCGCCACCTGCGGCCGGATGTACAGCTCCTTGATGATCCTTTCGAGGCGCTCGTTCTGGACCGCCGGCATGTGGGCGCGCTTCTTGTCCATCCCCGGGTTGGGGTTCTTCTTCGGCTTGGACGGCTTGGGCTTGCTCCGGATGAGCTTTCCGCCCGAGCACTTCCCGGGGTTCTTGTTGCAGTAGTCCCGCTCGTCCGGGTCGTACATCCCCGAGGGGTCGCTGCGCCGCAGCGGATTGCTGTGCGCGTACGCGTAGCCGTTCAGCTGCTGCGGGTCCGACGGGTCGACCACCGGGTCGGCGCTGATGAAGCGGCCCGTGCCCGGTTCGTACTCCCGGGCTCCGAGGTGGGTGAGGCCGGTGGAGTCCTGCGTACCACCGACGAAGCCCTTGGTCCCCGGCCAGCTGCCGGTGGGCGGCCTCGTGCCGCGTGGTTCACCGAAGGGCATGTTCCGGCGCTGGACCATGGTCTGGGTGCTCGCGTCGACGGCGAGTTCACCGGTGCCGTGGTGGTCCGCGACGACGAAGGAGAGCGAGCCGTTGTCCTGCCGTACGGCGCTCGCCCCGCCGAGGTCGTAGTACCGCCGGGCCGTCGTCCTGCCGGTGGCCTTGGTCCAGGTGATCTCCGTGGCGCCCAGGTACAGCGTCGAGGTGTTGCCGGGGCCGTGGCTGATCAGCCGCTTGCCGTCGGCGTCGTACAGGTAGGAGGTGACCGACGAACCCTCGGTGACCGAGGCGAGGTTGCCCTCGGAGTCCCAGGCGAACGACTGCTTCGCCGCACCGCTCGGGGTACGGGACTCGGTGCCGCCGCCGGGCTCGTAGGTGTACGTGTCCTTCCCGGTGACGGCGCCGGCGGAGGTGACCGACGTCAGGGTGTTCGGCTGGCCCTTTCCGTTCTCGTCGTAGCGGTAGGTGCGCTTGGTGTCCCGGGAGGCGTTCAGCGCGGGGTCGTGCGCGGTGTCGGTGTCGCGGTTCCCGGCCGCCGTGTAGGTGTACGACTGCCAGTACGGCGCCGGTCCGCCGAGCGCGGTCGCACCGGGCGTGGGCGCGCAGTCACCGGCCGGTGTCCACGCCTCGGTCAGCCGCTGGAGGTAGTCGTAGTGGAAGCACTGCCGGTCCGTGCCCTGGCGCGAGGCGTCGGTGACGGACGTGACGTTGCCCGAGTCGTCGTAGGCGTAGGTGGCCGCCCGGTCGACACCCGCGACGCCTTCGCGTTCGGCGCGGCTGGTGGAGAGCCGCTGGGTGCCCGGCTCGTAGGTGTTGTTGATCCAGATCCGCTTGCCCGCGCTGCCCAGCTCCAGCTCCTCCAGCTTCCCGGTGAGGCTGTAGCGTGCGCCGCCGATGTAGGTGCTGAGCCCTTCGGACTTCACCACGCGCTGGAGCGCGTCGTAGGTCGGCGCCACCACCTCGGCGGGCAGGCTCCCGGCCGCCGGGTAGCTGGCGGACTTGACGGTCCCGTCCAGGTTGTAGCCGGTGGTGGTCTGGTAGCTGACGCCCGAGGTGCCGCCGAGGCCGGGCTCCGAGGCCGGGACCGACACCGTGGTGCGCAGCGGCCGGTACAGGTTGTCGTACGCGTCGATCGTCTGCGTGTACTTCGCGCCGGCGGCGCCGCCCACGTAGCGGGTGGAGCTGCTGAGGTAGCCCTTGCGCACGGTGTCGAAGGTCCAGGACGCGAGCAGCGGGCCCGTGGTGGAGTTCTCCCGGGTCTCGGTGTGCCGGCCGAGCCGGTCGTAGACGAAGGCGAGTTTCTTCTGACGGCCGTCGGTCGCGGTGGTGACCCGGTCCGCGTCGTCGTACGTCGTCCGGGTGGTGCCGGAATCCGGGTCGGTGGACGTGAGCTGGTGCCCGAGCAGGTCGTAGGTGTACGAGCGGACCGTCTTGTCCGGGGCGGTGACCTTCGTGAGGCGGCCGGCGCTGTCGTACTCGTACAGCGTCCTGTCGAAGGCGCCGGTCGGCGCCGACCCGTGGAACTCGTGCAGCTCCTTGACCCGTCCCGCCGCGTCGAGCACCGTCTCGGTCGGCGTGGTGCCGGTCGGCGGGTCGACGGTGACCAGGTCGGCGCTGTGGGTGGTCGTGGTGCGTGACAGTTCCGTCCCCACTCCGTTGCCCTGGAGCGTCCTGGTCACGGTCGGGCGGCCCAGGCCGTCGTACTCGTTGACGGTCTGGGTGTCCACGGCGCCCTGCGCGGTCACGCCGAAGAGCTCGGCCTCCGGTGCGCCGGTGGCGTAGTACGGCGCGTAGGTCCGCTCGACCAGGCCGCGCTCGTCGTAGAACGTGTCGTCGACCAGCCGGCCGCCGTCCGGGCCGACGGACTGCGACTGCCGGGGCCGCAGCCAGCCGTCGTAGAGGATGTACGACGCCGTCTGGCTGCCGTCGTTCTTCAGCTTCTTGGCGACGACCGCGGCGATGGACCCCTCCGCGATCAGGTAGCTGTACTCCAGACTGGGCGTCGGGCTGGACGCCTTGGGCCGGTTGGCGAGCCAGGCCTTGGTGAGCCGGCCCAGCGCGTCGAACTGCGCTTCGCTGCGCTTGCCGTTGGCGTCCACCGTGGCGGTGGGCTGCGAGCGGACGCCGTCGAACTCGGTCACCACGGACTGCGCGCTGGAGGCGGTGCCCGCGACCAGTTCGGTACCGGTCACGGTGAAGCTGCCGGGCTTGGTGGCCGTCGCCGGTGTGAAGACGGTCGTGCTGCTGGAACCGGTCGAGTCGGAGGTGGACTTCACCCGCCCGTAGCCGTCGTACGCCGTGTTCTTGGAACGGTAGGCGGGCGTCGTTCCGGTGTAACCGGTCAGCTCCTCCTGCTTGGTGAGCAGGCCCCGGGTCGGAGTCGCGCCGAAGGCGAGGTTGTCGTAGGTGTTGCGCTTGCGGGAGAGCAGGTGCGCGGGGTAGATGACGCCGGTACCGCACGCCACGTCGAGGACCTCGACCTGCTTGGGCAGGGCCCGCAGCCAGGTGGTGGCGTTGTCGGCGTACGAGGTGATCGTGCACTCCTCGTCGCCGGCCGCCGCCTCACCGAGGTCGCTGTCCTCGACGACACGTCCCAGGTCGTCGTACTTCGTGGCGGTGGAGGTCTCCTGCCAACTGCCGTCGTGCTTGCGGTCCCAGGTGCGGGTGGCGGCGGTGCCGGTCAGGTTCGCGGTGACGGTGCCCCAGTCCCGTACCCTCTTGGCGGTCTCCTTGCGCCACGGGGTGCTCACGGTCCTGCTCTCCACCGTGCCGCCCGGCGCGGTGTAGTCGATCGTCTTGAACTCGGTGCCCTGGAAGGCCTCGTGGTCCTGGATGCTGCCGCCCTCGCCGTCGGACACGGTCACCGGCCTGGTGCCGCCCGCGGCGTTCTTGCGGTCGCCGTCCATGCCCCGCAGGAACCAGTGCTCGGACAGCGAGCGCATGCCGTCCCAGCCGCCGGACCGCACCTGGACCCGGCCGTAGCCGTTCCACTGGGACCAGGTCTTGTACTTCTCCTTGGTCAGCCCGTCGTCGTCCGCATAGTGCCAGGCGGCGCCGCCGAGATAGGCGTACTTGGTGACCATGTCGTCGCTGCCGCCGGTGCGGTCGGTCGCGGTGACCTGGGTGACGACGTACTTGTTGAACCACTCCTGGACGGGGTCGGGCGCACCGGCGGGCTGCCAGTACTGCGGGAAACAGCGCGTGGTGTTGGTCTCCGGCACCGGCAGCGCGGCGAAGTCGCACTCGGGTTCCGAGTAGGCGACGTCGATCGAACCGCCCGACTCGTCCGAGACGTTGGCGAGCCGGTACTTGATGAAGGGCGCGATGCCGTCACCGAGCCGGTCGAGGCGGTTGGGCCCCTGCTTGTAGCCGAAGGTCACCTTGGGCAGGGTGATCGAGGGGGTGGCGGCCAGGCCGGTGTGCTGGATCGACTCCAGGAGCAGGGAGCGGTCGATGTCGGCGTCGCCCCACTTCTGGGTGAACGCCCAGGCATCGGCGTCCGCGTAGCCGCCCGAGGGCTGGAGCACCTGGGTGGTGACCTTGGTGAGCCGCTTGCGGGACCAGAAGGACGGGGCGAAACGCCCCTTGTCGCAGTCGGTGCCCGCCTTGCAGTTCAGATACCAGGGCGTGTCCTCCCAGCGCGTGGCGTTCTTGTCGATCTCCGCGGGGGCGCAGGCGGCGGCGGTGGGCTGGATGCACCGTTCGGTGTTGGTGAAGACGACCTTGCCCGCGGCCTTGGCGGTGAAGAACGTGTCGCTGCGCTGGCCGTACTCGATGTGGTCGAGGACGCCGCCGCGCTCGTACGAGGTGTCGTCGGCGGCCACCCGGTTGCGGCCGTAGGAGTTGGTCTCCGGGGTGTACCAGTACGACATGGCGTTGCCGTTGAGGTCGACGACGTAGTCGAGGTTCCAGCGCCAGGCCTGCCGGCACCACGACGCGGCGAACGTGGCCTGGTGGCAGGGCTCGTCGGCGTTGTTGCCGAAGACCGGCACGTTCCAGGTGGACTTGGTCTCGGGCTTGCCGGTGCTCCAGCTCGGGAGGCGGTTGTAGCCGAAGAAGTACTGGAGGCCGTCGGTGGTCGTCACCTTCCAGTACTCGCCGTCGTTGTCGCCGTTGGCCCGCTCGGTGGCGTTCCTGAGCTTCTCGACGCGGGTGCCGTCGTCGTTGCGGATGCGCCAGACGTCCTTGCCCGCCGGGATCAGCTCGCCCGCGCGGCCGTTGAAGCTGATGGTGGCGTTGTCGTACCCCCAGCACTGGTCGCCGGGAGCTTCGTCCCGGCTCCAGTCGCCGTCCTCGCCGCACGGCTTGAAGTGCCGCTCGATGAAGCCGGTGTTCATGTCGAAGCCCGAACCGAGCCAGGAGGACTGGTTGTTGCTGTTGGACGTCTGGCCGTCGATGGAGCCCGAGGAGTAGCCGATGGACAGCTTGGGCAGCAGCCCGCCCGGCACGGTCGGCGCCGTCAGGGGGTACGACCAGGAGAAGTCGCCCGTCTGCAGGCTGGTCTGCCAGGCCGCCGAGGAAGACAGAGGGGTCGCCGTGTAGTCACCGGCGCCCGCGGTGCCGCCGGCGGGGTCCGCCACGGCGGCGAGCAGGACCGCGGACGCGGCGGGGCGCAGCGCCACGGAGTCGGCGGAGACCGTGTGCTTCTCACCGTCGTTGCGGCCCGCGACGGGGGTGGTCGTACGGCAGCGGGCCAGCTCAGGGGTGGTCAGCGCGCACGCCGGGAGGGTGGCCAGGCGCAGCCGGGCGCCGTAGTCACCGCCGTACGCCTCGCCGAACGCGGAGTAGTCCAGGCTGACGCCGACCCGGCGGCCATCGCCGGAGGTGTCCGCCGGTCCGGTGCCGGAGACGGAGAGCAGAACACCGTCGAGGCCGAGGCCGCGGGCGGTGTCCTGGGGGAGGACACGCACCTGGGCCCGCACGGCGTCGGTCGCGGGCGCGTTCGCGGCGGAACCGGTGGGCTCCGCCGGGGCGGCCAGCAGCCGGACGGGCAGGCCCGGTACGGGCGTCGGCGCGACGGCCGCGGCCCTGGCCTTCGTGCCGGAACCGGCGCCCGGCGCGGGCACGGCGGGCAGGGTGACCTGCGCCGTGCCGGCTTTCGGCCAGGTGGCGTGGGGTGCGCGGCGGGGGCCGGTGGCCAGCCCGTCCTTCTTGCGCGGCGCGGCCTTGAGGGCCTTGCCGGGGACGGGGTGGTCGGCCTCGACGGTGCGTGGGCGCGTGGCGCCGGTGCCGGTCCCTGGGGCGGCGAGCGCGGGCGCGGCCTGGAACAGCGAGCCGGCCATCAGGACGGCCACCGTGAGGGCGGCACAGCGATGGAAGCCGGCCGCGCGACGCGGCGGTATGGGTCTGGACAACCCGGTGATTCCTTTCGGTGTGAGGTGTGAGGTGTGAGGTGTGAGGTGTGAGGTGTGAGGTGTGAGGTGTGAGGTGTGAGGTGTGAGGTGTGAGGTGTGAGGTGTGAGGTGTGAGGTGTGAGGTGTGAGGTGTGAGGTGTGAGGTGTGAGGTGTGAGGTGTGAGGTGTGAGGTACGGGGTGCGGGGTGTGAGGGGCGGGAGACGAGAAGCGGGGTGCGGGAGGGGAAGGCTCGGTCGGGCCCGGACGCTTCGGGTCGCGGGTCCCGCCGCGCGGCGACCGGATGCGCGCCGCGAGCGGCTGATGCCCCTGCGGTGGCCGAGGGCTTGCGGACCTCCGGGCTCGCGGACCTGGGGGCCTGCGGACCTGGGGGCCTGCGGGCTCGCGGACCTGCGGACCTCCGGGCCTCCGGGCCTCCGGGCCTCCGGGCCCGAGGACCTGAGGATCTCCGGGTCCGAGGACCTGCGGACCTGGAGGCCCACGGACCTGGAGGCCCACGGACCTGGGGGCCCGTGGACCGAGGCCCGCGGGCCCGTGGATGGCGGGCCCGTCCGGCGGACGGGCCCCGGCGCCGGGGCCCGCGCGGCAGCCGCGCCCGGCCCGCGGGCCGGGCGCCGCCGCGCGGGGACGGCGGCCCTACGGCCCGGGGACCGTGTTCAGGCTCTCTCCGTTGCCGAGCTTGATGATCTGGGCGTCACTGGCGACGCCGGAGAACATCCACACGTCGTCGATCACGCCCGGCCAGTACTCGCCGGTCGTCCCGTTCTCCTTGTTGCGGCCGAACTGGA
This sequence comes from Streptomyces sp. AM 4-1-1, assembly GCF_029167625.1. Taxonomy (NCBI): domain Bacteria; kingdom Bacillati; phylum Actinomycetota; class Actinomycetes; order Kitasatosporales; family Streptomycetaceae; genus Streptomyces; species Streptomyces sp. AM 4-1-1. The sequence continues at coordinate 2,102,577 of NZ_CP119145.1, read as the reverse complement.
GCTGCTTGGTCGCCTGGAAGGGCAGCACGTTGGCCCGCCACGACATGGCGTCCAGGACCTGCTCCAGATGGCCGTTGACGTACAGCCTCGCCTCGTCGGAGAAGGCGTCGTACACGACCGCGATGTGGTCCCATTCGAAGTCCGTCTGGAAGCTCGAATGGTGGACCGCGGGCCGGGCCGCGCCCGACGTGTCCGTGGTGGGCAGCTCCAGCTCGTAGCCACCCTGGTTCGCCGGGTCCGCGGGGTCCGGGGTGTAGCGCACGGTGAAGGCGCTGTTGACCGCGCCTTCCGCCGACAGGACGGTGACCTTCTTCTGCGGACGGCTCGCGGTGCTCACCCATGCGGTCGCGGTGAAGCTCTCCTTGGTGCTCACCGGGACGGTCGCGGCGGCGGCGTAGTCGTCCACCCCGTCCAGGACCAGGCCCGCGGCGCCGACCCAGCCCGCGCCCGGCTTGACGGCCGCCTGGCCGCCCAGGACCGCGGGCCGCTTGCCGGCGCTGTCGTCGGGGCTGGAGGCCGGGGTGCCGGCCGTCGTGGCGTCGAACTTCCAGCGCCCCTTCACCTGCGGGTGCTGCTTGAACAGGTCACCGACCTCGTCCTTGGAGACCACCCGGTCGTACAGGTGCACATCGTCGATCTGTCCCTTGAAGAACGAGCCGGGCAACGCCCCGTAGGAACCCGCGCCGATCTGCACCGGACCCGTGGCGTCCCAGGGAGCGGGCGCGAACGGCACGGTTGACACGAGTCCGCCGTCCACGAAGAGCCGTAGCTCCTTCACCGTGCTGTCGTAGACACCGACGAGATGGTGCCAGCTGTCCCCGGGGTACACCTGGTCCGCGGCGGGCTTGCCGAGGTTGGCCATGGCCCGGGCCGGCTGGACGCCCGCGGTGTCGGAGACGTAGCGGTTGAAGACCCAGCGGCGGTACGAGCCCGAGTAGTACAGCTCGAAGCCGCTCTGCTGCGCACCGGCCTGGGTCGCGACGACCTGCGCCGAGGACGGCTCCGCCTTGGGGAGCTTGGCCCACGCGGAGACCGAGAAGCTGCGCAGGGTGTTGAGCTGCGGGCCAGCGCTGCTCGCGTAGCCGTTCGCCGTGGAGCTGAGGTCCAGGGCACCGGCCACGTTGCCCACGGCGCCGAAGGTGCCGCCGCCCTTGAGCACCAGGGGCCTGACCTCGCTCGCGCCCTGCGCCACCTGGGAGGTGGCGGCGTCGTCGAAGTCCCAGGCCGCCTTGGCGGGGCGGCCGGTGGTCACGGCCTCGCGCCGGGCCAGCCGGCCGACGTCCGCCGCGCCCAGCGGGCGGTCGTAGACGGCGGTCTCGTCGATCGCGCCCTTCCACGGATCGACGTAGGCGCCGTTGTACTTGCTGCGGCCGAACTGGAGGTTGGCCGCCGCGTGCCAGGGAGTGGTGAAGGCGGCCGTGCCGACCGGCACACCGTCGACGTAGAAGGTGTACTTGCCGGCCGCCGCGTCACGGACCGCCGCGAGATGCGTCCACCTGCCGACCTCCGGCGGGGACGGCGACAGCACGCCGCCGAATCCGGCGCCCGCACCGTCCTTGGTGGGCACGCGCAGCGCCCAGCGCTTGCTCGCTCCCTCGTAGCCGAGGTAGAAGCCCGCGTGCAGGGTGCCGTCGACGCTGACCGCGGTGGCGGTGCCGGCGTCCGAGTCCAGGCGCACCCAGGTGGAGACGGTGTAGTCGCCGTCGGTGTCGAGCAGGTGGGGGCCACCGGCCGCGTAACCGTCGGTGGCGCCCGCGCCGTTCAGGGCGAGAGCCGTGTTGCGGACGCCCGGTTCACCGAGCGTCGCGGTGCCGCCGAGCACGGCGGGCCGGGCGCCGCCGGAGCCCGGGTCCTGGGTGGCGCCGGCCGGGGCGTCGAGGGTCCAGGCGGCGCGATCGGGCTGGCCGGTGGCCACCCGGAACTGGTAATTGGCGATGGTGCTGGCGTTGTTGTTGGCGTCCCAGGCCTGGACGTAGAGGTTGTTCAGCCCCGGCCGGGTGGGCATCACGTCGACCGAGACGGCCCCGCCGGGGGTCGCCGGTTTGCGTTCGTTGGCCGCGGTCGGGTCCGCGTTCAGGCCGAACCAGTACTTGGTCACGTCCGTCGCGGCCGAGTCGATGGTGAAGCGGCCGTACTGTCCGACTCCGTCCAGCCAGGGGTCGAGCGGGTCGGTGGTGTCCGAGACGGGGTACTGCGGGGAGACCACGGTCGGCGCCGCCGGGCGCTTGGAGTCGAAGGTCAGGTAGCAGCCGGTCTGGGTGTCACCGGCGTAGCTCCAGGGCCCCCACAGCTTGCCGTCCGAGGCGCGCACGCTCCAACTGGTCCTGACGTTCTGCGGAATGGTCGACGGGAGCGAGATCGTGTACGGCTGTCCGGACGCCTTGGGGCCGATCCGGCCGGAGTTCCAGTGCTCCTTCCAGCCGTCGCCCGAGTCCCACTCGACCTTGAACTCCGCGTACACCTGGTCCTTGTCGGGGTCCGACAGGACGGCCGTCGCCTTGGGGATGACGTTGACCGCCTTGGGCGCCAGCGTGCAGGTGCCGCCCGGACTCATGGTCAGCTGCGACTGCTTGGGCTGGTTCGGCGGGTTGTTGTACTCGACGCGCAGGAAGCCGTTGCCGGCGAAGCGCTTCCACTGGGACTCGGCGTTCTCGTTCGGCGCCTTCAGCCCGAAGGTGAGCTTGGTCTGCTTGTTGGCGGCGGCCCAGGTGACCGCGTCCTTCGCGTTGAACTCCAGGTCGCCGTCCGGGCAGGAGGCGGTGGCGCCCTTGGCGGCCTTCACGGTCGGCATCTGGTCGATCCAGTAGCCCGAGGCCTTCTGGCTGTTCCAGGTCGTCGTGGTGGTGAGCGGCTTGGTGCGCCAGAACTCCACCGGCTGCTTGGTGCAGTTGTACGCGAACGTCTCGCGGACGACGAACTCGGCGCTGGTGATGCTCTTGCCCGCGAAGCTGGTCACCGGCAGCTGGTAGAAGAGCCGCTTGGCGTCGTTCGTCGCGCACTTGAGGCCGGAGAAGTTCGGCGGGCAGAAGCCCATGCCCGAGTCGGCGGCGCCGTCGAACTTGTAGAAGTGGGAGCTGGGGTGGGCGCGGGAGACCATCGCGTAGGCGGACGCGCGGGGCGAGGACCAGGCCGGGTCGATGAAGACCGGGTAGCGGGTGTTCTCGCCGGAGAGGAGCTGCGGGTCCGGGGTGAGGAGGAGCGAGTCCGGGGTCACCGAGGCGCGAACGTCCGCCCGCGTCGAGGTCTCGCCGGGGCCTTCGTACAGGTCGGGGGAAGGCGCGGTGCGCGGAGCGCCGGCCGGTGAGGCGGACCCGGCGGCCTTGGTGGGGGACGCGGCCGCCGTCCTGGACCGGGCGTCGGTGCCGGTGCCGGCTTCGGCGTCTGTACCGGCTTCGGCTTCGCCGGAGTCCCACATCACCGGCTGCGCCGCCTCGAAGGCCACGCCTCCCGCCTGGGTGACGACCGCCTCAAGACCGCCGGCGTCGGTGCCGCGGACGGTGAGCCCCTTGCCCTCCAAGGGCAGTTTCAGCTCGGCGAGCGCGGGGTTGGCCGCGGCCTGGGCGCTCTTGACCACCAGGACCTGGGAGAAGCCGTCGGGGTCCGCGGTCATCCGCAGATCCACGTCCGGCAGGACCTCCGGATACGTCACGGAGGAGCCGGAGATCACCGGGGCGGGCAGGGTGCCCGGCCACGACAGGGACAACTCCCGTCCGGCCCTGGTCATCCGGACCAGCGGGGCCTGGCTGCCGCCGGCCGAGAACACGACATCGGCGGCGGAGGCGACCGGCACGACACCCCCGTCGAGCCGCCGCAGGCTGGTGTCGATCGTGACCCACCTGCCGTCCCGGCGGGTGCGTACCGGCTCCATGTGCGTGATCTCGGTGAGGCTGCCGCTCGGGTTGACGAACACCTCGCGGCTCGCCCCGCGTTCGGAGACGACCTCGACCTGCTTCCCGTCCCGCCGGGCCTGTTCCCGCGCCCGGTCGACGTCGGGTGAGAGGGTGTCCGCTGCGGGGTCGTCGGCGACTCGGGTGTCCGCCCCGCCCGTCCCCGGGGTCTGCGCGCTCGCGTCGGGCAGAGATGTTCCTGGTAGCTGTCCGGTGAGCAATGCCCCGACCAGCAGGGAGACCGCGCCCACAGCGACGCTCCCCCGCGTTCTTTCAGCCACGCCGATCCCCTCATGCAATTTTCATACTGTGGCGATGACTATCCGGCCTACTGAATCAAGCCGTCAACGAGGTATGTGTGGAGGCCACGCGGTAGCAAAATTCACCCTTCAACCCGGATACGGACAATCATGGAGTGATGCTTCGGGCATATCGCTCGTATCCGGAGGGCAGGATTTATCCAACCTGCGGCATGCCGGCCGAATACGGCCCCGGTGAATTTACGGGCATAAGGAATTCCTGGTTCCGGATCGGCTTTCGTGGTGTTTCTCCGCGCATAGTGGATTCTTCCCGGCCCTCGCCGCATCAGGGACAGAAGGGGCCGGGCTTCCGGGCGGGCCGGATGCCCGCGGCCGCCCGAGCGGCCGTCGCCGCCGCGTGCCACCGGGCGAGGCCGTCGGTGGCGGCGAACACGTGCTCGTGCGCGAGGAGTCCGGCCGGGCGGCCCGTCTCGACGGTGGCCTCGTCCCCGGGCCGCGACGCGACGTCCGGGCGGTGGGCGTGCGGGCGGTGGGCGGCGGACCCTTAGGGTCGGTGGGTATGGAGATCCCCAAGCCCCGGTGGCCCCGAGGGCGCGGCCGGTGGGCCGCCGCCCTGGCCGCGCTCGCCGTGCTCGCGGGCGCCGGTACGTGGACCGCGGTCGCCGCCGACGACGCCCCCGTCGTGCGGCGGACGGACCGGATGATGAACGTGGACGGGGTGCGGATCGACACCTCGTACTTCACCGCGGAGAGCGGCGGTACGGGCGGCGGCGGGGACGGTGGCGGACGCCGGCCCGCCGTGCTGATCGGGCACGGGTTCGGCGGCAGCAAGGACGATGTCCAGGACCAGGCCCGGAAGCTGGCCGGGGACGGATACGCCGTGCTGACCTGGTCCGCCCGTGGATTCGGCAGGTCCACCGGGGAGATCGGGCTCAACGCCCCGGACCGCGAGGTCAAGGACGTGTCCGCGCTCATCGACTGGCTCGCGCGGCGGCCCGAGGTGCTGCTCGACGCCGAAGGCGACCCCAGGGTGGGCGTCACCGGGTCCTCGTACGGGGGCGCGGTCTCGCTCCTCGCCGCCGGGTACGACAAACGCGTCGACGCCATCGCCCCGCGCATCACCTACTGGAACCTCGCCGACGCCCTCTTCCCCGACGGCGTCTTCAAGAAGCTCTGGGCGGGGATCTTCGTCACATCGGGTGGCGGCTGCGAGAAGTTCGAGCGGGAACTGTGCCGGATGTACGAGCGGGTCGCCGTGACCGGAAAGCCGGACGCCGCGGCCCGGAAGCTGCTCACCGAGCGCTCCCCGGTCGCGGTCGGCAGCCGCGTCAAGGTGCCCGCACTGATCGTGCAGGGCCAGACCGACTCGCTGTTCCCGCTCGGCCAGGCCGACGCCATGGCCCGGACGATCAGGGCCAACGGCGCACCCGTCGCCGTCGACTGGATCGCGGGCGGTCACGACGGCGGGGACCTGGAGACCGGGCGCGTGGAGAAACGTATCGGCGACTGGTTCGACCGCTACCTCAAGGACGACAAGGGCGTCGGCACCGGCCCCGCCTTCCGTGTCACCCGCACCGGAGGCATCGACTCCACCGACGGCGCCGCCCTCCAGCGGGGCGCGAGCGGAGACCGTTACCCGGGACTGCTGAGCGGCGGCGAGGACATCGCGCTGGGCGACACCCGCACCCGCACCTTCCGCAACCCGGCCGGAGCCGAACCACCCGCCATCTCCGCCGTCCCGGGCGTCGGCGGCGGACTCTCGCAGCTCTCGTCCCTCGGCGTCGGCGGACTGTCGATCGACTTCCCCGGACAGCATGCGCGCTTCGACTCCGAGCCGTTGGACACCTCGCTGCGCGTCACCGGCTCGCCGACCGTCCGCGTCACCGTGCGGGCCGACCACGGCGACGCGGTGCTCTTCGGCAAGGTGTACGACGTGTCGCCGGACGGGAAGCAGCAGGTGCTGCCCGCCCAGCTCGTCACCCCGTACCGCATCGGCCCCGACCGGCAGGGAAGGCCCGTCCGGCTGACCCTGCCCGCCGTCGACCACCAACTGGTCGCCGGGCACCGGCTGCGCCTGGTGCTGTCCGCGACCGACCTCGGTTACGCGTCACCGGTCGAACCCGCCTCGTACACCGTCGCCCTCGACGGTCCCCTGACCGTCCCCACCGCCCCGGAGGTGACGACCGCGTCGGCGACCCTCCCCTGGTGGACCTGGGGGCTGCCCGCCGTCGCCCTGCTGATCGCGGCGGCCCTGCTGCTCACGGGCCGCCGCCGGACCGCGACCCCGGCGCCCGATCCCGCGCTCGCCGACGTACCGCTGCGGATCACCGGGCTGTCGAAGAAGTACGCCGGGTCCACGGACCGGTACGCCGTACGGGACCTGTCGTACCGCGTCGAGAAGGGGCAGGTCCTCGGCCTCCTCGGACCGAACGGCGCGGGCAAGACCACCACCCTGCGGATGCTGATGGGGCTGATCCGGCCGGACGAGGGCGAGATCCGCGTCTTCGGCCACGCGATCCGGCCCGGCGCACCCGTGCTGTCCCGGGTCGGCGCGTTCGTCGAGGGCGCAGGGTTCCTGCCGCACCTGTCCGGCCGGGCCAACCTGGAGCTGTACTGGCAGGCCACCGGACGCCCCGCCGAGGACTCCCGCATCGACGAGGCCCTGGAGATCGCCGGCCTCGGCGACGCGCTGGCCCGCGCCGTCCGGACGTACTCCCAGGGCATGCGGCAGCGGCTCGCCATCGCCCAGGCCATGCTCGGCATGCCGGACCTGCTCATCCTGGACGAACCGACCAACGGCCTCGATCCGCCGCAGATCCGCGAGATGCGGGACGTCATGATCCGGTACGCGGCCGGGGGCCGTACCGTCATCGTCTCCAGCCACCTCCTCTCCGAGGTGGAACAGTCCTGCACGCACCTGGTCGTCATGGACCACGGCAGGCTCGTGCAGGCCGGACCGGTCGCGGAGATCACCGGCTCGGGCGACACGCTGCTGGTCACCACCGCCGACGAGGTCACCGAACCGCTCACCGAGAAGGTCGCCGCACTGCCGGGGATCGGCTCGGCGGTCCGCACGGACGACGGACACGGACTGCTCGTACGGCTCGACGGCGCCACGGCCTCCGGGCTGATCGCCGAACTCGTCAGGCTGGACGTGCCGTTGACCGGCGTCGGGCCGCACCGCCGCCTGGAGGACGCGTTCCTCACCCTGATCTCCGGAGGTTCAGCATGAGTGTCGTCCCGACCACCGGAGGTTCCACATGAGCGTCACCCCGATCTCCGGAGGCCGTGTCGTGGGAGTCATCCCGCGTGTCGTGGGGCTCACCGCACACGTCTGGGGCCGTGTCGTGGGGTTCACCCCGAGTGTCTGGGGCCGTGTCGTGGGGCTCACTCCGCGTGTCGGAGGTGCGGCATGAGCGATTCCGGCATGCAGCACGCGCCCCACACCTCGCACACCTGCGAGGCGCCGGAGGCGCCCGGCTACCGCGCCCGGCGCACCCTTCCCCTGCGCGTCGAGGCGATGCGTCAACTGCGCAGGCGCCGCACCCTCGCGATGGGCGCGGTCCTCGGGCTGCTGCCGTTCGTCCTGATCATCGCGTTCGCGATCGGCGGCACCCCGTCCTCGCGCGGCGGCAGCGGCCGGATCACGCTCATGGACACGGCGACCATGTCCGCCGCGAACTTCGCCGCGACCTGCCTGTTCGTCTCGGCGGGATTCCTGCTGGTGGTGCCGGTGGCGCTGTTCTGCGGGGACTCGGTCGCCTCCGAGGCGAGCTGGTCGTCGCTGCGCTACCTGCTCGCGGCGCCCGTGCCCAGGGCCCGGCTGCTGTGGAGCAAGCTCGTCGTGGCGCTCGGCTTCAGCCTGGCCGCGATGGTGCTGCTGCCGCTGGTCGCGCTGGCGGCGGGAGCGGCGGCGTACGGCTGGGGCCCGCTCCAACTACCCACCGGGGGAACGCTGTCGACCGGTGACGCCGTGCCGCGCCTCGCGCTCGCCGTGGCGTTCGTCTTCGTCTCCCAACTGGTCACGGCCGGGCTGGCGTTCTGGCTGTCGACGAGGACGGACGCACCGCTCGGCGCGGTCGGGGGAGCGGTCGGGCTGACCATCGTCGGCAATGTGCTGGACGCGGTCACCGCACTCGGGTCGTGGCGCGAATTCCTGCCCGCCCACTGGCAGTTCGCCTGGGCGGACGCCCTTCAGCCGCAGCTGGAGTGGGGCGGCATGGTCAAGGGGGCGGCGATCTCGGTGACGTACGCGCTGATCCTGTTCGCGTTGGCGTTCCGGGGGTTCGGCCGGAAGGACATCGTGTCCTGAGGCGGTGACCCGACCGGCCGCGCCCGCCGGGGACGGCCGCCTCCGGCGGGGACACGGGCGTTACGCTGACCGGAATGTTCACTCCGCAGGGCCCCACCGTCCGCGAACTCGCCGTCCAGGCGCTCTCCTCCACGGAGCGCGGCTACGACCTGCTCGCGCCCAAGTTCGACCTGACGCCGTACCGCACCCCGGACCGGGTGCTCGACGCCGTGACCCGCGCGATGGAACCGCTCGGACCGTTCGACGCGGGGCTGGACGTCTGCTGCGGTACGGGAGCGGGCGTGGACGTGCTGAGGAAGCTGTGCCGCGAACAGGTCACCGGCGTGGACTTCAGCGCGGGGATGCTGACCGTGGGCCGGGCGGCGCGGGGGGAGACACCCGCGCCGGCCACCGGGCCCGATGCGGCGGCCGGGTCCGTTTCCGCCGCCGCGCCTGTTTCCGTGACCGGGCCCGCTTCCGTGACCCGACCCGCGCCGGTCACCGGGCCTGATGCGGCGACCGGACCCGTTTCCGCGACCGCGCCCGTTCCCGTGACCGGCCCTGTTTCCGCGATCCGGCCCGCGTCGGTCACCGGACCCGCTTCAGCCGCCGAGCCCACTTCCGCCGCCGAGCCCGCTTCAGCCGTCGTGCCCGTTTCCGTGACCGGGCCCGCTTCCGCGCCCCGATCCGCGTCGGTCACCGGACCCGCTTCAGCCGCCGAGCCCACTTCCGCCGTCGTGCCCGCTTCCGTGACCCCGCCCGCTTCCGCGCGGACGCCGTCCGCCGCCGTGCACTGGGTCCGGGCCGACGCGCGGGCGCTGCCCTTCGCCCCCGTCTTCGACCTGGCGCTCAGCCTCGGGGCGTTCGGCCACTTCCTGCCCCGGGAACGTCCCGGGCTGTTCGCCCAGGTGCACGGGGCGCTGCGCCCCGGAGGCCGGTTCGTCTTCCCGGTGGCCGCCCCGCCGGGGTTCCGTTCGCCGCTGTACTGGACCCTGCTGGCCTTCGACGCCGCGATGCGGGTCCGCAACGCCGTGTGGCGTCCGCGCTTCGTCATGTACTACCGCACGTTCCGGCTGCCGGACGTGCTCACCGATCTGCGCGGGGCCGGGTTCGACGTGCGGCTGCTGCCGCTGCCGGACCTCGGGGAGCTGCCCGACGGCAGCCCACGCGCCCGTCTGGTGGTGGCGGAGCGCCGTTGACGGGCGCGTCGGAGGGTCCTCCCGGGACCCCGCCGGGCCCTGTGCGACGCGTACCCGGTTCCCTTCGGCCTTGTTGATGTCGAACAAACCCCTGACGGGGAATCGGTCGAGTCCTGAACTGTCCCCCGTGCGTCCGGCTGACATGATCCAGGGAAGGCCGCCTCGGGATGGGTATGAGCCTTGTTCGGTTCCTACCAGGCCAGTGGAGGCTGAGATGGACGACAACGGTCAGGTACGGGTGACGGGCATCGGGGCGATGACCCCGGTGGGCGCCGACGCGCCGTCGTCCTGGGCGGGGCTGCTGGCCGGGAAGTCCGGGGTGCGGGCCCTCGACGAGGAGTGGGCGGCCGACCTGCCCGTCCACGTCGCGGCGGGGCTCCCGGTGGACCCCGCGGCGCTGCTGCCCCGGGTCACGTCGAGGAAGCTGGACCGCGGCGAGCAACTGGCGCTGATCAGCGCGCGGGAGGCGTGGCGGGACGCGGGCACTCCGGAGGTCGATCCGGTACGGCTGGTGGTCGTCATCGGTACGGGTACGGGCGGCGTACTCACCACGCTCGGCCAGGACGACGTGTTCGAGCGCTCCGGGGCACGCAGGCTGTCCCCGTTCGCGGTTCCGATGCTCATGCCCAACGGTCCGGCCGCCTGGGTGAGCATGGACCTGGGGGCGAAGGGCGGCGCCCGTACCCCGGTCAGCGCCTGCGCTTCGGGGGCCGAGGCCATCGCGATGGGACAGGACCTGATCCGGGCCGGCCGGGTGGACGTGGTGGTCGCCGGGGGAGTCGAGGCGTGTCTGCACCCGTTCACGCTCGCCGCGTTCGCCCAGATGAAGGCGTTGTCCACGGATTCCGGGAACCCGGAGGCGGTGTCGCGCCCGTTCGACGTGGCACGGTCCGGGTTCGTGATGGGGGAGGGCGCGGGAGTGGTGGTCCTGGAGCGGGCGGACTTCGCCCTCGCCCGGGGCGCCAGGGTGTACGGGACGCTGGCGGGCAGCGCGGTGAGTTCGAGCGCCGCACACATCACGGCGTCCGACGCGGAGGGTCAGGTCCTCGCGATCGAGGAGGCGATGCGGTCGGCGGGGGTCGGCCCCGCGGACATCGGCGTCGTGCACGCCCACGCCACGTCCACCGAGTCCGGTGACCTGGCGGAGGCGGAGGCGATCGTCCGGGCGGTGGGGACCCACCCGGTGGTGACGGCGACGAAGTCGATGACCGGCCACATGCTGGGCGCGTCGGGGGCGGTGGGCGCGGTCGCGGCGCTGCTGGCGCTCAGGGACGGCACGGTCCCCGCGACCCTCAACGTCGACGAACTCGATCCCCGGATCGGCCTGGACGTGGTGCGCGGCGAGAACCGCACCGGCCGTTGGGACGCCGCTCTCGCCAACTCCTTCGGCTTCGGCGGGCACAACGTCAGCCTGGTCCTCACCCGTTGACGGCCGGCCCGTGACGGCACGGGGCGCGGCGGACCACCGCGCCCTCGCGGCACCGCACCGGCGTCCCCGGCGCGGGAAACACCCTGACGAACCACCGCGGGGAAACGCCCCCGTAAAACCGAAGTTGACACCTGTATCCGCAGGAAGCGGGACTCGGTACAGTCCGCACCACAAGATCGAAGTCGATCTACGGAAGGTGGACACAATGAGTGAGCGACCGGTGGAGATCAACACCGCGGTGGCCCATCCCGCACGGGTGTACAACGTCTGGGTGGGCGGCAAGGACCATTACGTCGTCGACCAGGAGGCCGCCGAGCTCGCGGCCGCGGCCAACCCGAGCATCGTCCCCGCCGTACGCGCCAACCGGGCCTTCCTCGGCCGGGCGGTGCGCCACCTCGCGGGGGAGGTCGGCATCCGCCAGTTCCTCGACATAGGCACCGGCATCCCCACCGCGGACAACACGCACGAGGTCGCCCAGTCCGTCGCCCCGGACGCCCGTGTCGTCTACGTGGACAACGACCCGATCGTGCTGGCCCACGCCCGCGCGCTGCTCGTCGGCACCACGGAGGGCCGGACCGCGTACGTCGAGGCCGACGCCCGTGACGTCGACACCATCCTGGCCGAGGCGAAGCAGACCCTGGACCTCTCGCAGCCGGTCGCCCTGATGCTGGTGGCCATCCTCCAGTACATCCCGGACGCGGAGGACCCGTACGGGATCGTCGCCCGGCTGCTCGACGCCCTGCCCTCCGGCAGCCATGTCGTCCTGTCGCACCCGGCCTCCGACATCGCCTCCGACGAGGTGGCCCAGTCGATGAGGATCTACAACGAACGCGCGGCCGAACACGCCACGGCGACCCCGCGCAGCCGCGCCGAGGTGACCCGCTTCCTCGACGGCACCGAGCCGCTCGCCCCGGGCCTCGTCTCCCTGCCGGAGTGGCGTCCGGCCGCCGGGGACCCGGACTCGGGCGTGATCCCGATGTGGTGCGCGGTGGCCCGGAAACCGTGACCTGAGAGCCCCGCGAGCCGTGACCGGATCACCCCACGAACCACCGTGACCGGAGGACGGGGTGGCCAGGGGCGGTCGCGGAAGCCGGCCCGGAACGTCTGCCGGCCTCCGCGACCGCCCCTGGCCGCCACCCGTTCCGGTGACGTGGGGTATGCCGGTGCGCGAGCCGGGCAGTCGGCATCTCATGGACCACTCCCAGGCACCCGTGCTCGACGCGTTGGCCGCGTACCACCGGACAGGCCAGACCCCGTTCACCCCGCCGGGCCACAAGCAGGGCCGGGGCGCCGATCCCCGCGTGCGGGCGGTGCTCGGCGACGCCGTGTTCGCGTCGGACGTGCTGGCCATCAGCGGACTCGACGACCGCTCGTCGTCGCACCGGGTGCTGGAGCGCGCGCAGGAACTGATGGCGGACGCGGTGGGCGCGAAGCACACGTTCTTCTCCACCTGCGGCAGTTCGCTCTCGGTCAAGGCCGCCATGCTGGCGGTGGCCGGTCCGCACGAGAAGATCCTGGTGGGCAGGGACGCGCACAAGTCGGTGGTCTCCGGGTTGGTGCTGGCGGGGATGCGACCGATCTGGGTGGACCCGCAGTGGGACGCCGAACGCCACCTCGCGCACCCGCCCGCCGCCGCCTCCTTCGCGGCGGCCTTCGCCGAGCACCCGGACGCGCGCGGGGCGCTGGTGACCACCCCCACCCCGTACGGCACCTGCTCCGATCTCGCCGCGATCGCCGACGTCTGCCACCGGCACGGCAGACCGCTCATCGTGGACGAGGCGTGGGGCGCCCACCTGCCCTTCCACCCGGACCTGCCGACCTGGGCGATGGACGCCGGAGCCGATGTCTGTGTCACCTCGGTGCACAAGATGGGCTCGGGCCTCGAACAGGGCTCGGTCTTCCACCTCCAGGGCGACCTGATCGACCCGGCCGTCCTCAAGAGCCGCGAGGACCTGCTCGGCACCACGAGTCCGTCCGTGCTCCTCTACGCGGCCCTCGACGGCTGGCGGCGCCAGATGGTCGAACACGGACGCGCGCTCTACGACGACACCCTCGCGCTGGCCCACTCGGTGCGGGCGCGCGTCGACGCGATCGACGGCATGCGGGTCCACGGACGGGCCGACTTCTGCGGCCCGGACCTCGCGGCGGACATGGACCCGCTCCAGGTCATCATCGACATCTCGGCCCTCGGTACGACGGGGTACGAGATCGCCGACCGGCTCCGCGAGCGGTACCGGGTCAACCTGCACCTGTCCGACCACCGCCGCATCAGCGCCCAGCTCACCCACGCCGACGACGAGCGGACCACGGACACCCTGCTCACCGCCCTCGAAGCGGTACCCGCCCTCGCCCCGGACCTCCGCCCCGCCCCGCACGTGGAGGTGCCCGACCCCGCCCGGCTCCGACTCGAACAGGTCCTGCTGCCGCGCGACGCGTACTTCGGCCGGGTCGAGGACGTGCCGTGGGAGAAGGCGGCCGACCGGGTGAGCGCCGAGATGATGACCCCGTACCCGCCCGGCATCCCCGCGGCCCTGCCGGGTGAACGCCTGACCGTCGACGTACTGCGCTATCTGCGTACCGGCGTCGACGCCGGGATGGTGGTGCCCGATTCCGCGGACCCGGAGGTCAGGACGGTACGCGTGGCCGTCGAGGACTGAACTTCGGGGTGACCTACGGGGCAGACACCGCCGGTCACGGCACGAGCCACCGGGCACCGCGTACGGGGTCGGCACAGGCACTCAGCCAGGCGTACCGGCGAACGGGCCTGCTCGCCGCCGGTCGTGGGCTGTCCTCGACCACGGCCGAGAGGAGCCCGTGAGGGCGGCGACGGGTCCTCGCCCTCACACAGACCGCCCAGCTCCGTCATCGGGAACCGTCGCGTCGGCGAGGATGGCCCGCAAGGCCGCGATGTGGCCGTTGAAGGCTTCCCGGCCGGTGCTGGTGAGCCGGGCGTAGCGCCTGTGGCGGCTGCCGCTGAGACGGCGTTCCGTGGTGACGTACCCGGCTTCTTCGAGTGTCGTGAGCTGTTTGGACAGCGCCGAGTCGGACAGCTGGAGCCGGTCCTTGAGGAAGGCGAACTCCGCCCAGTCGACCGCTGCCAGGGCCGCCACCAGCGACAGTCGGGTGCTGGGATGGATCAGTTCGTCGAAACGCGCTTTCGTCATGCCCGCGCCCACCGACGCAGAACGCGCAGGATCTCCGGCCCGCCGAACCCGATGACAGCCGCGACCAGCAGCGTCGCCCAGAGGCCGGCATGGTCGGCGCCGTCGGCGTCGAGCGCGAGCGCCGCGAGGACGGTGACCGCGACAAGTCCGAGCAGCATGCCGACCACGACCAGCGGCACGCGGCGCCCGGCGACCGCCATGCTGATCTGCAACTGATCCGTGCGTCGGCGACCGCCGAGCAGACGCGACGCGAGAACCGCGTGTCCCACGCCGAAACTCGAGGTAGCGATCCCGGCCAGCCACGGCGACGCCAGCCCACCGAGCCCGCCCAGCAGGAGCCAGCCGGCAGCCATCGCCCACCAGTAACCGCGGGGCAGGCCCACTTCCTCGGCCACCTGACGCCGGACACGGTCGACCGAGTCCAAGGCGTTGCCGGCCTGCTCAGGAGTGATGTCGTTCATGACGATTCCTCACTTTCCTATCGGGAAAGTAAGCGTCCCACTTTCCCAGTGGGAAAGTCAAGGGCTTGGGGATCGGGGACGGGTGCTCGGCTTTCCTTCGACCTCACGTCACTGCGGAGTGCTTGCCGGTGGAGAAAACGTGGTGCGTGTCGACATCACGCCGGTCAGACTCGCTGACATGACTGAGAAGATCACCCGCATCAATCCCGAGCAGCTGCATGAGACACCCGGCTACCACCACATCACCGTGGTGGAGGCAGGCCGTACCGCCTATCTGGCGGGGCAGTGCCCGCTTGATCGAAATGGTGACCTCGTCGGTTCCGGTTTCCTGGAGACGCAGGTCGACCAGGTGGTCGCGAACGCGCTCGCCGCACTGGCGGCGGTGAGTGCCCAGCCTGAACATGTGGTGCGGTCGGTGATCTACGTGCGGAGCGATGAGAGGGACGTTCTCGGAGCCGCGTGGCGTCGGCTCACCGAGTCTGCCCTGGGTCCGGCGTTCACCACCGCCAGCACGCTCCTGGGCGTCGCCCAGCTGGGCTTCCGGGGCCAGCTCGTCGAGGTGGATCTCACCGTGGCGCTGCCTGACTGACTTCGAACGGCGTATCGAACCGGGTGGCCCGGCCGGGCATTCGCGGGACGCTGGGGCGGCCATCGTCCGATCATGTGCTCCGACCAGGGCGCACCGGTCAAGTCGCTGGCCGTGGAGGCGAGTCTGCTGCCCGACGCCGGTCCCGGGGAAGCGTTCGCGCGAGCGTCACGCTTCCGGGAGGACCTGTTTCGACTGCCTGACTGTGCGCGGGGACGAGCAGTTCGAGCTCGTGGACGGCCGAGAGTCCGGATTCGGCGTGACCGGGTGCTGGGCGCGGTGGGTGACGAGGCGGGGCGGCCCGGTGGTCGAAACGGATACCTCCGCGTCACAGCCCGTGCTGGTCGAGGAGACGCATGAGATTGCGCTTGCGCCTTTGATCGGCGCGGAGCTCGTCCAGGTAGGCGGTGAACTCGTCCGGCGATCCCAGTCGGCGATGGCAGTCGCGGACGCTCAGCAGGAGGACCACCAACTGTTCGTAGACGGCGTTCCCCGTTTCGCGCCTCAGAGGCTGGACGCGCTCCAGGTATACGCGCAGCGAATCGGCGGGCCGGGTGTCGCGTACGCGATCGGCGAGGAGGAGCCACTGTCGGGCGTCGGCACCCGTCTCGGTGGCGGCCTGCCAGGCCGCTTCGGTTTCGTCGTCGTCGAGCAGGGCGTCGACCAGGGCCCGGCCGCCGTACCGGCCCTTCGTGCGGTGGGCCGCGTCGGCGCGCAGCAATTCCAGGGCACCCTCCCGCTCCGCCTGCCAGCACCCGGCAGCGCGCGCTTCCTCACGCAGGTCCTGATACGCGGACAGCGAGCGGCGCGCGGCGAGCTGGTCGCGGCGAAGGGCGACGGCCCGGGGTCGTTGCCCGGATCGCTGGTAGCGGGTGCAGAGGTAGTCGATCAGGCCGCTGTCGAGGTCGGCGGGGTCAGGGGTGTCCTCGATGCCGCGCTCGGCCCAGACGAGGGCTTCCTCCGGGCGGTCGGCGGTGTCCAGTTCTCGGGCGATGGTCAGATGCGTGCTGCCGTCCGGGGCGAGGTCGCCCGCGTGCACGGCGACCAGGGCGTCCACGTCTCCTTCCGCCTTGGTCAGGCGCTCCATCAGGTACTTCTCCGCCCAGCCCGACCGGTTGCCGCGCCAGGCGTCGACCACCAGCTCCCTCACGGTGGAAAGCCCTTGTCCGCCGAGAACGTCCCGGTAGTCGAACAGGTCGATGTCGGTCAGCTCGTTGAGGTCACCGAGCAGGTGACCGACCAGCCACTGCGCCGTCGCCACCGGGTCCGGGTGCGCCGCACGGCACGCGTCGAGATGCACCGCGGCGAGATCACTCCCGACCGAGCCGAGCGCGCCGTGGGAATCGTCGATCCGCTCGTAGACGCCGCCCAGTTCCCGCATCGCGTCCCGGGCGAGGATCATCGCCTCCGCGGGCTGTCCGGCTTCGGTGAGTGCGGCGATCGCGGCCACCGCCTGTGCGGCTTGTTCTCCGTAGGCGTGCGCGTCCGCGTATTCGACGTATCCGTAGCGCGCGAAGGGGCCGATGTCGAGAAGTTCGGTGACACGCGCGCGGATCTCGGCCAGGTCGGCCCGCGCGGTCGCGGCCCGCAGTTCCAGGCGTCGGCGCAACTGCCGGTCCCGCGCCACCTGTTCCCGTACGAGTGTCAGCAGCTCCTCCCGCGAGAGTGCGGCCAGCCACGTCTCCAGCCTCTGTGTGCGGGCCTTGGCCCGGGTGCGCTGCCGAGGCAGGCTCTCCGGCCGGCCGAGCACGGTGAGCCCCACCGCGACCAGGTGTTTGCAGAAGTTGCCGTCGAGGCCGTAGGGGCAGTCGCAGTCCCCGGTGATGCTCGCCGGGCCGTCGAGCGACAGGTGGACCTCATACGCGTCCGTCCCGTGGACGGTGGCGGTGATCCAGCCGTCCCCGACCTCCAGACCGGTCACCGCGTCCAGGTAGCCCAGCCCCCGTTCGTAAGAACGCGGCCCTGCCAGTACCCGCAGATCCCTTTCGGTGAAGTCGCCCATGGCCTGGCCTCATCCTCTTCTCGGCGGTCGCGATGAGCACGTTACGCTCGCCGGCTTCAGCCACCGGCGGCTTCAAGCCCAGCCGGCGCGGTGCTCGGTGTCCCCCTGCCGCGGGTGTCCCCAGGTGCTACGCCCGATGCGCGAAACGCCGGAGGCGCTTGGCGTGAGCGCGTCGTGCCCGTTGGGCAACAGGCTCGGTGGGGAACAGGAAGCCCCTCACCTGTCGTTACTGGTGAGAGGCTGTGTGCGCCCCCGGCAGGACTCGAACCTGCGGCCAAGCGCTTAGAAGGCGCCTGCTCTATCCACTGAGCTACGGGGGCCGGGCGGTGGGCCTCGGTGGCCTGGAGTTCTGGTACCGGGCCGGTCCGTGACCTTGCCGGGACAAGGATAGGGCTCCGATCACCTCGACCCGGTTGCTTCACCTGCGTGGCACGATGTGGAGGTTCGGTGAAGCGAACCGATAATCGCAGGTAGGTGCGATTCATGCATCGCTTTTGACGCCTCGCGCCCCGGGTGTTGTGCACTCGTTATGCCTGCGCCCCACTCGTCCCCTCTCGTCCTGCGGGTAGAACCGCCGCGCAGACATGCCCATACGCTTCAAAAAGGCTCCAAAATTGGGCATTCTTCACATGTGGTGACCTTGGACGTACGACCTCAGCTCATCGACGCACTCTCCGCCCTGCGCGACCGTGTCGCGGGCGTGCGTCTTCCGCTCCCCCTGCCGGGGGCCACGCGCGCCCGGCAGACCCGGGCCGAACTGCTCGCCCAGCTGGACGACTATCTGGTGCCACGGCTCAAGGACCCCGGGGCGCCGCTGCTCGCGGTCATCGGCGGTTCGACCGGCGCCGGCAAGTCCACGCTCGTCAATTCACTCGTGGGGAGACGCGTCAGCGAGGCCGGAGTGCTGCGGCCGACCACGCGTACCCCCGTACTGGTGTGTCACCCGGACGACCGGCACTGGTTCACGCAGGCGCGGGTGCTTCCCCGGCTGACCCGGGTCCGGCTGCCGCTCCAGGAAACCGCGGAGCCGACGGGACCCGGACGGTTCGGGGAGCCGGCGCGGTGCGTGGAGTTCGGGCGGGAGCGCGCCGAGTACGGCGGGCTCCGGCGGTTCGGCGGGGCGGGCGGAGCGCCCGGGGACGAGGAGCCGGACCCGGCGGCGGAGGAGGCCGGCACCGCCCTGCGGATCGAGACGGCGGCCGGTCTGCCGCGCGGGCTCGCGCTCCTCGACGCCCCCGACATCGACTCGCTCGTCGCACGCAACCGGATGCTGGCCGCGGAACTCATCTGCGCCGCCGACGTATGGGTCATGGTCACCACCGCCACGCGGTACGCGGACGCCCTGCCCTGGCATCTGCTGCGTACCGCCAAGGAGTACGACGCCTCCCTCGTCACCGTCCTCGACCGGGTACCGCACCAGGTGATCGGCGAGGTGTCACGGCAGTACGGGGCGCTGCTCACCCGGGCGGGGCTCGGTGAGGTGCCCCGGTTCACGATTCCCGAACTGCCCGAGTCGGCGGGCGGCGGCAGCGGGCTGCTGCCCACCACCGCCGTGGCCCCGCTGCGTGCCTGGCTCAGCCATCGCGCCCAGGACCCGGCGGCCCGTCAGCAGGCCGTGGGGCGTACGGCGACCGGGGTCATCGACTCGCTGAACGTCCGCCTGCCGGAGCTGGCCGGAGCCGTCGCCGCGCAGTACGCCGCCGCCGTACGGCTGACCGCGGTGGTCGAGGACACGTACCGCACGGAGGGCGACCGGGTGGGTGAACGGCTGAGGCACGGCGCCGTGCTGGCCGGGGACGCGCGCACCCGATGGCGCGGCTACCCGCTGTACAGCACGGCCGACGAACTGCTCGACGCCCTCGTGGAGAGCCTGTCCGCGCTCCTCCAGTGCGCCGTGGCCGCCGCCGACGAGCAGATCCGCACGGCCTGGTCGAGTGATCCCGCCGCCGGGGCGTTCGGCTTCGGGGGGCCCGGCCGGGAGACGGGCTGCTGGGGCCCGGCCGAGGACGTCCGGGGCCGGATCGCCGTGTCCGTACGGCGGTGGCGACGGGTCGTGGAGGAACTGGCCGAGGAAGAGGTCGGGCAACTGGAGCGCAACGTGGCCCCCGATCCCGGGACCGTGGCCGCGCTGCTGACCGCCGCGCTCCTCGGTGGGCACCGGGCCCGTACGGCCGGGGAACAACTCGCCGAACGCATCGGCGCACAGGGCGCGCTGAGACTGCGGGACAAGGGCGCGGCGTTGCTCGCCGGCACCGTCGACCGGGTGCTGCACGCCGAGCGCGACCGGCGGCTCGCCCCGCTCGACGCACTCGACGTGACCCCCGAATCGCAAGCAGAGCTGATCGCCGCGCTGTCCCTACTGCAGAAGGAGAGGTGGCAGCGGTGACTGCCCTCACGAACGAAGAGCCGGACCGGGGCGTGGCGCGGGTGGGCGCGGACGGCCGGGATGGGCGGGACGCATGGGACGCGCAGGAGGCGCGCGAGGCGCGGGATGAGTGGGGCTCACGCGAGGCACGGGAGACGAGGGGCGCGCGGGAGGCTCAGGACGAGTGGGACGCGCGGGAAGTGCGGGACGCGCGGGAAGTGCGGGACGCGCGGGAAGTGCGGGATGAGCTGGACTCACGCGAGGCACAGGAGACGTGGGACGCACGGGAGGTTCGGGCCGAGTGGGACGCGCGCGAGTCGCGGGACGAGCAGGACGGGGATGACGCGTGGGACGAGCGGGATGGGGATGACGTGTGGGACGAGCAGGGTGAGCGGGACGGACGGGGTGGGCGGGGTGGACGTTGGGACGACGGGCTCATCGCCCGACGTGCCGTCGTCGCCCAGGAGCGTGCCGACGAGCTGGCGGACGTGTCCGACAACGAGGTGCGCCCCGAGGTCGAGGCGTACGAGGCATATGAGGTGTACGGGGCGTCCGGGGGGCCGCTCCGGCCACGGCTCGACGCCCTGCGTGAACTCGTCGGCCTGTCCCGGGCCCGCCTCGACCGGGTGACCCTCGCCGAGGCCGGACGGGTGCTGGACGAGGCCGCCGCGCGGCAGCGGCTCTCCTCCCGGCACACGGTCGTCGCCGTCGCGGGGGCGACCGGGAGCGGCAAGTCCACCCTGTTCAACGCCCTCGCCGGCGCGCAGGTCTCCGACACCGGCCTGCGCCGCCCCACCACCGCCGCGCCCGTCGCGTGCAGTTGGACGGACGGCGCGGACGGACTTCTCGACCGGCTCGCCGTCCCCGGGCGGCTGCGGCGCTCACCGTCCCCGGGCGGGGGAGAGGCGGACGAGGCACTTCAGGGGCTCGTCCTCGTCGACCTGCCCGACCACGACTCGGCCGCGGCGGGACACCGGGAACAGGTGGACCGGGTACTCGGTCTGGTCGACGCGGTGATCTGGGTCGTCGACCCCGAGAAGTACGCGGACGCCGCCCTGCACGAGCGCTATCTGCGACCGCTGGCCGGGCACGCCGAGATCACCTTCGTGGTCCTCAACCAGATCGACCGGCTCCCCGGCGACGCCGCCGACCAGGTCCTGGACGATCTGCGCGGGCTGCTCGACGACGACGGCATGGCGGTCGGCGAACACGGCGACCCCGGTGCGACCGTCCTGGCCCTGTCCGCACTGACCGGCGAGGGCGTCGACGAACTGCGCGAACTGCTCGGCAGTTTCGTCCAGGAGCGCACGGCCGCGGCGCGGCGGCTCTCCGCCGACGTGGACGCCGTGGCGGCGGGACTCCGTCCGGTGTACGTCGCCGAGGGCCGGTTTGGTCTTGGTGAGCGGTCCCGCGAGGAGTTCACCGACCGGCTGGCGGAGGCGGTCGGCGCCGCGGCGGCGGGGCAGGCGGCGGAACGCGAGTGGCGCAGGAACGCCGGACGGGCCTGCGGAACGCCGTGGCTGCGCCTGTGGCGCCGGTACGAGAGCACGCGGCGGCCCGGAGCCAGGGAGCGGCTCGCACAGGACCCGCCCCCGGTGGAGGTGGAACTGACCGCGCGGCAGCGGGTGGAACAGGCGGTACGAGCGGTCGCGGACGATGCCACGGAGGGGCTGCCCGCGCCTTGGGCGCAGGCCGTGCGCGAGGCCGCGGTGCACGGCGCCGAGGGGCTGCCGGAGGCGCTGGACGAGTTGGCGGCGAAGGCGGTGGCGGGAGCCGGAGCCGGTGTGGGGGCGGGCGCGGGGGAGAGAGTGGGGGAAAGAGGGGGGGAAGGAGCGGGGGCGGAAACCACCGATGCCGACACTGCCGACGGTGACGGTGACGGCGGTGTGGGTGCCGGGCATGAGGCGGACGTGGTCGGGCGGGCGGAGACGGGTGCGGACGTGGGTGCGGGGGCGCCGAATGCCCCGGTGAGCGGTCGCGGCAGGGCTGGTGGTGCGCGTGGGACGCGTGCGGCGCGCGCGGCGGGTAGGCCGCCGAGGCCGACGTGGTGGCCCGTGGCCGTACTGGCGCAGGTGTCGATGACGTCGCTCCAGGTCTTCGGCGCTCTCTGGCTGATCGGACGACTGGTCGGGGTGCTCGAATCCGGTCTGCTCACGCCGGCCGTCGTGGTGCTGGGCGGGACCGTCGGCGGTCCGCTGGTCGAATGGCTGTGCGGTGCTGCGGCGCGTGGGCCGGCCCGGCGGTACGGGCAGGAGGCGGAACGCCGGTTGCGGGACGCGGCGGCGGGCTGCGGCAGGGCCAGGGTGCTCGATCCGGTGTCGGCGGAGCTGGCCCGCTACCGGGAGGTGCGGGAGCGGTATGCGGCGGTGACGGAGTTTTCCACAACTGGCGGGTAGTCCACAGGCACCAGCGGGATTCCCGTATTTCCCCCAGCATGAGATCAGTGACCGCGACACCGCGGTCGACGGCGATCGGGTCGGACCGGTCGACGGGCTTCTGCCCGTGCGACCGGTCCGGGCTCGAAGTCGGAGAAGTCGGAGAAGTCGGCGACGTTGACGATGTAGACGAAGTCGATGAATCGATGCGTATCGACGCATGGGGAGGCGGGGACATGAATGACACGTTGGTGACGCTGGTGGGCAATGCGGCGACGGGTGTGACGTTCCGGGATACGGCGACCGGCGGAATGTCACGGTTCAGGTTCGCGGTGACGGCCCGGCGGTGGGACAGGGAGAAACAGTTCTGGGCAGACGGACACACCAGCTTCTACACGGTGTTCGCGTGGCGGGCACTCGCGGCGAATCTGCCCTCGTCCGTCGCCGTCGGTGAACCTCTCATCGTGCACGGCAGGTTGAAAGTGCGTGAGGAGGAACGGGACGGGCAGCGAAAGACGTTCGTCGACGTCGAGGCCATTTCGGTGGGCCACGACCTGACGCGCGGGACGGCGGCGTTCCGGCGTGTGGTCAAGGCGGATTCAGGGCTGCTGACCCGCGCGGCCGGACCGGCCGAGGATCAGTGGACGCGGCATGTGGCTCAGCGGGAACACGGTGTGACCGGCCATCGAGGCGCAAGAGGGGCCGAAAGGGCCGAAAGAGCCGGAATGGGTGAGGGTGAGGGGGGCGGGAGCGTCGAAGGTGACGTGGACCGCGTCATGGAGACGGTTTCGTGACCTTGCGGCCGGAAGGCGGTGTGTCGACCGTACGGACGATAACGATTCCGATTCGGAATGGTTGTCCGACCGTACGACGGGGGATTGTTGATCGTTTCGTCCTTAGGATTTCCCAGTACTCACGGGGCACTTGAGTCTGCTGGCGAGGCATTTCCCACATGCGCACCCTGCGTCAGGGTCTCGCCCGGAGGGGAATTCTGTGTTTTTCGCGTCTTCGGCGTCCGCTCGGTCCGGCTGGTCTGCTTCGTCCTTGGTGGCGGCCTCTTCCGTACGGGGCCGGAGCCGCCGCAGAGGCGAGGGCGGACGTTCAGGGGGAGACGGGGACGCGCGTACCGCCGGGCGCGGAGGTGCCGCGAGGATCGCCGCCTCGGTACTGCTGGCGGGGCTGGTCGCCGCCGGCGCGGGCACCGCCGCGGCGGAGGACGCGCCTCAGCACCAGGGCGGCGCGACCGCCGTGCTGGACGGGCTGAAGACCTTCGACCGTGCGGTCCTCGTGGTGAACGGCGGGAAGCGGGAGCTGCCCGCCGGGCTCTTCGAGATGACCGTCGACGGCGGCGGCAGGCTCAAGACGTACTCCGTCGACATCCACAACCCGACCCAGGACCAGGCGGGGTACCTGGAGACGTCCTGGGACCAGACCTCGCTCGGTGCCAACCGGAACGCGGGCAGAATCCGCTGGATACTTCAGCACTCCTACCCGCGGATCGACGACCTCTCGGCGCTCGCCCGTCAGGCGGGCACCGGACCGCTCACGGAGGGAACCGCGGCGGCGGGCACCCAGGTCGCCATCTGGCGCTTCTCGGACAAGGCCACGGTCAACGCCGCCGACAAGCAGGCCGAGAAGCTCGCCGACTGGCTGCAGAAGCACGCCCGCGACACCGCCGAGCCCGGGGCGTCCCTCGCCCTCGACATGACCACGGTCTCGGGAAGGTCGGGGCAGCGGCTCGGGCCGGTCACCGTGCGCACCGCCGCCGCCCAGGTCTCCGTGACCCCGCCCGCCGACTCCTCCAGCGGGGTCCGCGTCACCGACAGGAACGGCAGACCCGTGGTCGCGGCGGCCAACGGCTCCCAGCTGTACTTCGACGTACCGGCGGACGCCGCCGACGGTTCCGCGTCGCTGGCGGTCCAGGCGACGACATCGGTCCCGGTCGGCCGGGTCTTCGCCGCGTCGAGCAAGAGCCAGACCCAGATCCTGGCGGGGTCCAGCGATTCCACGGTCTCCGCGGGCACCACCGCCACCTGGGCGGCGACGGGCGCGGTCCCGGCGTTCTCGGCGAGGAAGAACTGCGCCCTGGGCAGCGTGGACGTCACCGCCACCAACAAGGGCGACCAGCCGTTCACCTATGAGCTGGTCGGTATCGAGCACACCGTCGCGGCCGGTGGCTCCGGGACGGTGACGGTCCCGGTCGCCGAGGACCAGCCGTACGCGTTGACGGTCATCGGTCCCGGTGGGCTCCAGAAGACCTTCAAGGGCGTCCTGGACTGCAGGACCACCGCGAGCGCCGTCACGGATGCGGGCGACCTGTCCCGCGTCGGGACCCAGAGCGGCAACCAGCCCGCCCCCGCCTCGGCCGGCGGAGGCTCGGGCGGCCCTGCGGGCGATCTCGCGGCGACCGGCGGTTCCAGCGGCACCGCGCTGACGGCGGGCATCGCCCTCGTCCTGGTCGTCGTCGGCGGCGGAGCGGTCTTCGCCCTCCGCAGGAACTGAAACCGGAGTACGGAGGACGTATCGGGGCGGGAGAGCCCGCGTGCCGGGCGCTCGGGCCAGACTTTTCGGGTTTCGAGCACGGAGGTCCGCACGGAGGTCCGCACGGGCGCCCGCAAGGGCGCCCACAAGGGCGCCGGGCCGTCCGTGGGCCGTACCAGAGCCGTTGGTGGCGACCGGTGACGGCCGACGTCGACCGGTCGACTGCGCGGCGGGTCCGCCGCGGCGCCCCGGCCGGAGAGGTTTGGCCTACCCGTTTTCGTCCCGGGGTGGACGTCAGGCAAGATGGGGTGTATCTGCCCACACATCTATTGCTGCCGGACGGTTTCTCTTGGCTGAGTTCATCTACACCATGCGCAAGACGCGCAAGGCGCACGGCGACAAGGTGATCCTCGACGACGTCACCCTGAACTTCCTGCCCGGCGCGAAGATCGGTGTCGTGGGCCCCAACGGTGCCGGTAAGTCCACGGTGCTGAAGATCATGGCGGGCCTGGAGCAGCCGTCCAACGGCGAGGCGTACCTGTCGCCCGGTTTCAGCGTCGGCATCCTCATGCAGGAGCCGGAGCTGGACGAGGCGAAGACCGTGCTGGAGAACGTCCAGGACGGCGCCGCCGAGACCATGGCCAAGCTCAAGCGCTTCAACGACGTCGCCGAGCTGATGGCGACGGACTACTCGGACGCGCTCCTCGACGAGATGGGCAAGCTCCAGGAGGACCTGGACCACGCCAACGCGTGGGACCTCGACGCGCAGCTGGAGCAGGCCATGGATGCCCTGGGCTGCCCGCCCGGCGACTGGCCCGTCACCAACCTCTCCGGCGGCGAGAAGCGCCGCGTCGCGCTCTGCAAGCTGCTGATCGAGGCCCCGGACCTGCTCCTCCTCGACGAGCCCACCAACCACCTCGACGCCGAGTCGGTGAACTGGCTGGAGCAGCACCTCTCGAAGTACGCGGGCTGTGTCATCGCCGTCACTCACGACCGGTACTTCCTGAACAACGTCGCCGAGTGGATTCTCGAACTCGACCGGGGCCGCGCGATCGCCTACGAGGGCAACTACTCCACGTACCTGGAGAAGAAGCAGGCCCGCCTCAAGGTCGAGGGCCGCAAGGACGAGAAGCGGCAGAAGCGCCTCAAGGAGGAGCTGGAGTGGGTCCGCTCCAACGCCAAGGGCCGGCAGACCAAGTCCAAGGCACGCCTCGCCCGTTACGAGGAGATGGCCGCCGAGGCGGACAAGATGCGGAAGCTGGACTTCGAGGAGATCCAGATCCCGCCGGGCCCGCGTCTGGGTTCCATCGTCGTCGAGGTCGAGAACCTGTCGAAGGCGTTCGGTGACAAGGTCCTCATCGAGGACCTGTCGTTCACGCTGCCGCGCAACGGCATCGTCGGCGTCATCGGCCCCAACGGCGCGGGCAAGACCACGCTGTTCAAGATGATCCAGGGCCTGGAGACACCGGACACCGGCGCCATCAAGGTCGGCGAGACGGTCAAGATCAGTTACGTCGACCAGAGCCGCGCCAACATCGACCCCAAGAAGACCCTCTGGGCCGTCGTGTCGGACGAGCTGGACTACATCAACGTCGGCCAGGTCGAGATGCCGTCGCGGGCGTACGTCTCCGCGTTCGGCTTCAAGGGCCCGGACCAGCAGAAGCCGGCCGGTGTCCTCTCCGGTGGTGAGCGCAACCGCCTCAACCTGGCCCTGACGCTCAAGGAGGGCGGCAACCTGCTGCTCCTCGACGAGCCCACCAACGACCTCGACGTCGAGACCCTGTCCTCGCTGGAGAACGCTCTCCTCGAATTCCCGGGCGCGGCCGTGGTCATCTCCCACGACCGCTGGTTCCTCGACCGCGTCGCCACGCACATCCTGGCGTACGAGGGCGACTCCAAGTGGTACTGGTTCGAGGGCAACTTCGAGTCGTACGAGAAGAACAAGGTCGAGCGACTGGGCGCGGACGCCGCCCGGCCGCACCGCGCCACCTACAAGAAGCTGACCCGAGGCTGATCCCGTTGGCTCGCCACATCTACAGCTGCCCGCTGCGCTGGTCGGACATGGACGCCTTCGGGCACGTCAACAACGTGGTCTTCCTCCGTTACCTGGAGGAGGCCCGCATCGACTTCATGTTCCGGCTGGCGCCCGGGGACGGTTCGCCGTCGTTCTCCGGCGGGTCCGTCGTGGCCCGGCACGAGATCGACTACCTGCGCCCGCTGGTCCACCGGCACGAGCCGGTCACCGTCGAATCGTGGGTCACGCGGATCGGCGCCGCCTCGCTGACCATCGGCTACGAGGTGAAGGACGAGGAGCAGGTGTACGTACGCGCCTCGACGGTCGTCGTGCCGTACGACCTGACCGAGGCCCGGCCCCGGCGGATCACCGCCGAGGAGCGGCTGTTCCTCCAGGAGTACCTCGCAGAGGAGCCCGCCTCCGTATGACGGTGTCCGTACGGCAGCTGCTGTTCGCCGACGCGAGGGAGGCGGCGGATCTCGCCGCCTTCCTCGGCCGGCTGCTCCACTACGACCGGGCCGCCGCGGTCCGGTTGCAGGCGGGCGGCGGAGCGCTGGCGGTGTTCGGGAGGCCGCCCTCCTTCGAGGTGCTGGCCGTCCGCACGGCGAGGCTGGCGGACACGGCGGAGACCGGCACGTTCGACGTCACCGTCTCGGCCGGGGAACTCCTCGAAACGCTTGAGGAGTCGACCGGTTCGGGCCGGCTGCCCGCCTCCGTCACCGGGCCGCCGTGGACGGGCCTCCTCCCGCCGCGCGGCGGGTGGCGCGAACAGCCGGGGCTGCCGGACCCGACGGCCCTGCGGGCCGCGCTGTCCGGCGCGGTGGAGGAGTTCAGGACCCGCGACGCCGCACTGGCCGAGGACCGCCGCACCCGGACGGAACGCGACCGGATCGGCCACGACATCTGGTCCCGCACCGTCGGCGACACGGACCTCCCGCTGCGCGCCGTCCACGCGGCCCAGTCGCTGGGATTCCTCCGCCCGGCCCCCGACCTCCCGGTCGCCCTGCTCGCCGCCGGTTCCTGGCTGCGGCTGCGCACCCCCTTCGGCTCGGTCGCCCTGCGCGGCGCCGGCCCGGGCCCCGGGCCCGGACTCGGCGGCCTCTCGGTGACCGTCAGCACCGGGTGACCGCCAGCACCGGCTGAACGCCGCCCGGCCCCGGGGCACCCGTGGTCAGGGTGCCCGGTCGTCGTCCGGCCAGATCCCGATGTGGTCCTGCTCCAGCTCCAGCATCACCCGGTGCTCCATGCGCAGCGCCTCGGTGTACTCGGCGGGCAGTTGGAGCCGGCCCGCCCGGTCGAGCATCGCGTACTCGCGGGCCACCTGGGACTCCTGGCCGGTCGCCGCGTCGACCTCGGTGCGGCGCAGCACCTCGGAGGACGTACGGCCGTCCCGGATCGCGACCGTGCGCCGCACCTCGCTCGCCACCGCCTGGTCGTGGGTGACGATCACGATCGTGGTGCCCAGCTCCTCGTTGGCGCGGCGGAACGCGGCGAAGATCCGCTCGCCGGTCGCCGAGTCCAGCTCGCCGGTCGGTTCGTCGGCCAGCAGCACCGACGGGGAGTTGGCGAGGGCGACCGCGATCGCCACCCGTTGCTGCTGGCCGCCCGACATCTGCCGCGGGCGCCGGTCGCGGCAGTCCGCCACCTCCAGCATCGTGAGCAGTGACTCCGCCCGCGCGGCCCGCTCGCGTCCGCTGCCCCGGCCACGCAACTGCATGGGCAGAGTGATGTTCTGCATGCCCGTCAGGTAGGGGAGGAGGTTGCGGGCGGTCTGCTGCCAGACGAATCCGACGACCTCCCGCCGGTAGCGCAGCCGTTCCTTGGGGCCCATCGACAGAAGATCGCGGCCCGCGACCTTCGCCGAACCCGCCGTCGGCACGTCGAGGCCCGCGAGGATGTTCATCAGCGTCGACTTCCCGCTGCCCGACGCGCCGACGAGCGCCATCAACTCGCCCTCGGAGACCAGCAGATCGAGACCCTGAAGGGCCTGCACCTCCACCCCGTCCGTGGTGAAGACGCGTACCAGCCGGTCGCAGGCGATCAGCGCGTCATGACCGTACGACGGCCGGTCGCGGTGCGCGGCGGCCCGCCTTTCGAGTTCCGCCAGAGTGGTCTCGGTCGGCGACGACGACGTCATCGGGGGTCTCCTGCCCTGAGTTCGGTGATCGTTCCGCGGCGGCTCGCCCACCACGCCTGTGCCCCGGCCGCCAGCGCGGTCAGGACGACCACGCCGAGCGCGGGGAGCGTCAGCGACCACGGGTCGGCCCGCAGCCGGGCGGCGGTGAGCGCGCCGGAGCCGGGGGCCCCGGCCAGTGCCAGCCCGGCCAGGTCGATTCCGGGTGCCAGCAGGGCGATCGTCGCCCAGCCGACCAGCAGCCCGCCGACGGCCGCGAGCAACGCCTGTGGCATCGCCTCCAGTCCGAGCAGCCTGCGGCCCTGCCGGGTGGTGAGGCCCATGGTGCGCAGCCGGGCCAGCAGGGTGGTGCGTTCCGGTGCGGTCCGCAGCAGCGAGAGCCCCACGGCGAGCAGGGCGTATCCCGCGCCCGCCGCGACGGCGAAGCCGTAGATCCGCTCGGCGCCGGACTGCAAGGGGGTGTCGACGAACGCCTCCCGCGTCTCGGACCGCAGCTGGACGGTGAAGTCCTTGCCCTCCCGGTGGGCGAGCGCGCGCAGTTCCCCCGCGTCCAGCGGGTCGCCGGTCACCAGCAGCGTGGTGGTGTGCCGCTGGGTGAGGGACGCCGCGTCGACGACCAGGAAGTCGGTGTCGTCCACGGCCGGGGTACGGGACGCGGTGCCCACCACCCGTACCTTGAAGTCCCCCGCCAGTGACTGGATGTCGCGTGGCCGGTCGCCGAGCCGCGCCGCGACCGACGGGGACGCGATGGCGGTCAGCACCCGGTCCTCGGACGGCACGGCCCCCTCGGGTGCGGCCGGGCCGGTCGCCTTCAGCCGGTCCGGGCGGAACTCCCCGAGGCCGGTCCGCCCGGCCAGCCTGGCGTACGTCGTGGGGTCGACGCCGATCAGGGTGGTGCCCTTGGCGTCCTCGAAGCCGTTCGGGTCCGGCGGCAGCGGGACCCCGTACTCGATCTGGACCGGCGCCACGTCCCGTACCCCGGTGGCGTCCCGTACCGACCTCAGCAGGCGGTCCGGGAGCGGGGCCGTGTCGCCGAGGCCGCCGATCCGGGCGTCGGCGCCGGTCGCGAGCACCGCCGCGTCGTCCCTGGCCTGGGCGACGCCCGCGATCACCGATCCGCCGAACGCCGCCGTCGTCAGCGCGATCAGCAGTGCGAGCAGCGGCAGGGTGCCGTCCGCCGAGGAGCGTCCGGCGCGCGCCAGCGACAGGAAGCCGACCGCTCCGCGCGTGCGTGAGGCGGCGCGGGACGCGAGCCGCAGCGGCAGCGGGTACAGCCGTACGAGGACCAGCGCCGCGATCAGTCCGGCCAGCACCGGCGCCGAGCTGACCAGCCAGTCGGTGCCGCCCGCCGCCCCGCTCCCGGTGCCGCCGTCCCCGGTGCCGCGCCGCCGCAGGGCGACGACCGCGCCCACGGCGAGGACCAGCAGGGTGAGTTCGCCGACGGTACGCCGCCGGGACGGGCGGGCGTTCATCACGTCGTCCCGGTCCCCGTGCAGCATCGGTGTGATGTGGCTCAGCGTCGTGCGCAGCGGAAGAGCCACGCAGACCAGCGCGGCGACCCCGGCCGCACCGATCACGGCGGGCCACAGCCGGGCCCCGCCGACCACCGTCACGGCCAGCAGCAGGCCCAGCGCGGCGGCCGGGACCACGGTCACGGCGGTCTCCGCGAACAGCCGCCGGCCGATGCCGCGCAGCGAACCGCCGCGCGAGCGCAGCAGCGCCAGTTCGGTGTGGCGGCGGGCGCCGATCAGTCCGCCGGTCATCAGCAGGACGACCGCGGCGACCGCGCCCGTTCCGACCGCCGCGACCGTGACGACCGGACCGATCGCCGAACGCGTCGCCCCGTATCCGGCGAGCACCCCGTCCAGGTCCGTGGTCAGGGTGGCCGTCGGCCCCGCGACATCGCGCAGCCCCAGCAGTTCGGGGCCGCCCTCCAGCGAGGCGATCGCGGACCGCAGCCGGGGCACGTCGAGGCCGGTGAGACGGGTGGCGTCGGGCGCGAATCGCCAGTACAGCTCCGGTTCGCCGGTGGTGGCGAGCAGCACCGGACCGGCGTCCTGCGGCAGCAGGAACGCGGCGGTCCAGTAGTAGCGGGGGGTCTCCTTGGTCGGCTTGGCGACCAGGGACGGGGTGCGCAGCAGCTGTTCCGCCGACCAGTAGCTGTTCTCCGGACGCAGCGGTGCGACGACGGCGGTGACGCGGACGGTCAGGGACGCGCCGTTCTGCTTCGGCACGGTGACGGCCGATCCGGGCCGCAGCTTCAGCGCGGCGGCGGTCTCCTCGGTGACGGCGGCCTCCACCTCCGCGGTGGCCGCCGTCACCTCGCCCCGGACGGCGGGCCACCGGCCGGCCCGCAGCGTGCTGTGGCCGGTGAGCGCGGACGGGGTGGCGTACGTGAACTGGGGGTCGAGGCCGTACGGCCGGGGCAGGCCCGGATCGGCGGCGGCGATCGGCTGGGCGGTCCGCACCCCGTACGAGGACTCGTGCGCGTCGGCCCGTACCGGTTCCGGCAGCTTCCGCAGCGACTCGCGGTACGTCCCCGCGAGCTGGGTGGCGCGCAGCGCGTCCTCCCGGACCGCCCGGGGGTGCTCAAGACCGGGCGGCGGCGTGGAGAGTTCGAGGACGCTGCGGCGCGGGGTGGTGGACGTGACGGCGTCCCGGAGCCCGTCGGTCTCGTACGCGTCGACCGCGCGGGGGAAGCCGGCCGCCAGGAACGCGGTCAGCAGGACGAGTGCCGCGAGCGCGGACGCGGCGCCGGGCGCGGTGCGCAGCCGGGTGCGGACCCAGGGCGCGCAGGCGCTGAGGGCGCGGGGAGCGGGGCCGGAACGCGTGGTCATGTCAGTTGTTCCCCTGTCGCAGCGATACCACCGGTTCGGCCCGGCGCAGCGCGATCGCCGCGACGCACAGCAGCGGCAGCGCGGCGACCCCGGCCAGCAGCAGCGCCACCTGCCCTCCCGGGAGCCGCACCAGCACGGACGGCACGGGCTGCGCGGCCTGCCCGGTCAGCACGATGAGGGGCACGACGGCCCTGGTCAGTACGGACCCGAGGGCCCAGCCCACCAGCAGCGCGACCGCGATCAGCACACCCTGTTCGGCGGCGATCATCCGGGCCAACTGGCGGCGCGGGGCGCCCAGGGCGCGCAGCACGGCGAACTCACCGGTCCGCTCACGCCGTGAGCCGACCGCGCTGACCGCGAAACCGACGCCGGCCAGCGCCGCCGCGACGACCGCGACGGCCAGCAGCGCCGAACGCGGGCCCGCCCCCAGCGGGTCGTTGATGAGGTCGGCGGCCACCTCGTCGCGCACCAGCACCTGCGTCGGATCGGTGTCGGGCTGGGCGCGCAGCCCGGCGGCGACCCGCGCGGTCCGCCCGGGATCGGTGCTCAGCCACCACTCGGAGGGGGTGAGCGTGGTGTTCGGCCGGTCCGCGAGGACCTGGGCGACCGCCGTCAGATCGAGCAGCATGGCGCCGCCGTCCCTGGACCGGGCCGTGGAGCCGGCCGGGCCCGAGGAGTCGGCGCCGGGGCCGGTGGTCGGGAGTTCGCGTACGGCCTTCACGAGCTTCACCCGTACCGTCTCACCGCCCAGGGCCACATCGACGTGCTGCCCCACCTCGGCGCCCGCCGCCCTCAGGTAGTCGTCCGTCACCACGGCGTTCAGCTCCCTGGGCGCCGTCGGACGGGCCGCGGTGATCCGGACGCTGAGCGCGGGGATGCCGTACTTCGTCCGCTCGGCGGCGACGAACCCGGTGTCGAAGCCGACCGTCAGCGGCGCGGCGGAGGACGCGGCGGGCCGCAGCGTGATGTCGGGCTGCTCCTCGCCGCCGCCGATGGTGCCGAGCGTCCCCCGCCAGCGGAGCGCGGCGGGCACGGGGACGCGCTTCTCGACGCCGTCGGCGGCGACGGTCCGGACCGCGTCGACGGAGAGGACGTGGTGCTCGGAGGTGTCCACCGGCAGCGGACCGTCCAGCTCGACACCGGTCACGGCCAGGCCCCCGGTGGGGGAGACCGGCAGCGACAGGGTGTGCGGAGCGCCGTCGACCGGCACCGTCCCCGGCAGGACCCGGTACTCGATGCCGTACCGGTCCTCCAGCAGGACGGTGACCAGCGGCTCCGCCCCGGACGCCGGCGCCCGGCCGGGCGCCGGGCCCGCCGAGATCCGCAGGTCGAGCTCCAGGCGCTCGCCGCCCTCCGGCAACGGCAGTCCGACGCGGGCCGCCCCGGCCGGGGCGGGCGGGGTGAGCGAGGCGAACAGCGCGCCGGGCCGCCCGTCCGCCAGATCGCCGCGCATCAGCATCCGTTCACCGGCGTGCGCGAGGTCCAGCGCCAGCACCTGCGCGGTGCGCTCACCGGACAGCTCGACGCTCGTGCGGTACGCGGG
This sequence comes from Streptomyces sp. AM 4-1-1, assembly GCF_029167625.1. NCBI lineage: Bacteria > Bacillati > Actinomycetota > Actinomycetes > Kitasatosporales > Streptomycetaceae > Streptomyces > Streptomyces sp. AM 4-1-1. The sequence continues at coordinate 2,069,549 of NZ_CP119145.1, read as the reverse complement.
CGCCGCGTCCCGCACCCCCGGCAGCGCCGCGTACGCCCCGGCCCGCGCCGGATCGCCGCTGATCCCGCCCGTCACCCGGATCGACGCCCCGGTCCTGAAGTCGGCCTGGTCGGCCTGCGAACGGTCCCACGACGCGCCCTGCCCGATCGCCAGCATCCCCATCGCGGCCGACAGCACCAGCAGCAGCACCGGCCCCGCGCCACGCAGCGGCCGACGGCTGAACTGCCAGCCCGCCAGCGCCGCGGGCAGCCCCCGGCCGCCCGCGGCCCGCCGCTCGGCGAGCCTGGCCACGGGCGGCAGCAGCCGCAGCGTCAGCACGGTCCCCGCGAGCAGCATCAGCGCCGGGGCCACCACCAGCAGCGGATCGATGCCGAGGCCACCCTGCCGGTCCCCGCTGAGCACCCCGCCACCGGAGCCGCCGGTCTGCCGGTCCAACTGCCAGTACGCCACCGCGGCGATCGCCAGCAGCCCGAGGTCCGCGCCGGCGCGCACCGGCCCCGGCAGCGCGGACGCCCGGCCCCGGCGGCCGGCGCCGGCCGGCAGCGACGACAGCGCGGGTGCCACCACCGCCAGCGCACAGGCCAGGGCCACGGCGGCGGACACCGCCCACACCGCGCCGGTCGCCGTGCCGTCGAGCCGCAGCCCCAGCCGGGCCATCGATCCCCGGTCGGCGAGCAGCCCGGTCAGCGGCCCGGCGAGCAGCGGTGCGGCGATCGCGGCGGGCAGCGCCAGCAGCAGCGCCTCGATCGCGGCGAACGAGACGATCCGGGCCCGCGAACCGCCCCTGGCCCGCAGCAGCTCGGACTCACCGCCGCGCTCACCGCTCAGCAGCCGGGCGACCAGCAGCAGCGTGTAACCGGCGAGCAGCACCAGTTGCACGGCGACGATCGTCAGGGTCGAACGGGAGACCAGGAGGGCCCGTTCCGCCTGGTCGAGGACGGTGGGCAGCGAGGTCCGCGCCAGGCCGCCGCTCCTGAACTCCGGGGCGGCGAGCACCGCCTCGGGCCCGGTGGTCGCCGCGTCGCGCAGGGCGTCGATCCGGCCGGTCGTGACCGTACGGAAGTCGGCGGTGGCCAGCCAGGACATCTCGCCCGAGCTGATCCGGCCGGACGTGAACGCGGCCGGGTCGGTCAGCAGCGGGCCGTACGTCGTGAAGACGAGCTTGCGGACCCCGCGCCCGCCGAGCGCGTCCAGCTGCCAGTACGGATCGGTCAGGTCGGCGGCCTCGTACAGCCCGGTGACCACCGCCCGGAGCGGTTTGCCGGTGAGCCGGTCCGTGAGGTCGAGCCGGGCGCCGGGCCGCAGCTTCAGCATCTCGGCGGCCGTGCCGGGCACGGCCACCTGGACGGGCCCGTCGGCGTCCGCCGGGGTGGCGGGCATCCGGCCGGAGGTCAGCCGGACACGGCTGCGGTCGAGGACGGCGAACTGGGTGAGGTCCGGGTCGCCGCGCCGGGCGGCGGGCGGCTGGAGGGAGCGGGGGAGCGCGTACGGGCCCGAGTGCTCCAGCCGCCGCACGGTCACCGGCAGACCGTCGAAGGTCGCGCGGGCCGCCTCGCGGGCCCTCGTGTCGGCGGACGCCCGCCGCTCCGGCGTGACCTGGGCGGACACGACGAGCGACGCGGACGCGGCCGAGCGGTGGGTGAGCGTGTGGCGCAGCGCGGCGTCGCCCATCGCCCCGGAGAACGCGGTGAGGGCGGCGAGTACGGAGGTGGTGAGGAGGACGGCGAGCACGGCGGCGGCGAGCAGCAGCCGATGCGCACGCACCCGCAGAAAGACGAACCCCGCCACGTGATCCCCCCGGTCCGACCAATTTCGAACAAACGCCCCCCGACGCTCTCTCCGGATGCTGTCAGAGGGTGACAGCGGCTGGAAACCACCTACGGGTGGACCTTGATTCGATCGTGACCGGAATCCGGTGCCGGAGCACCGGATTCCGGTCATCGCGGGAGGTGGGGCCGGGGAGCGGGCCGGGGAGCGGGCCGGGGAGGGGGAGGGCGCGGATCAGCCCTCGGTGTTCACCAGGGACCCGGCCGCGAGCACGAAGTACTTCCACAGCTCCCGCTCGTGCTCCGGGGACAGCTCCAGCTCGTCCACCGCGACCCGCATGTGCCCCAGCCAGGCGTCGTGCGCGGCCCGGTCCACCCGGAACGGCACGTGCCGCATCCGCAGCCGGGGGTGGCCGCGCAGCTCGCTGTACGTGCGGGGGCCGCCCCAGTACTGCATCAGGAACAGCGTGAACCGTTCCTCGGCCGGGCCCAGATCCTCCTCCGGGTACATCGGCCGTAGCAGCGGGTCCTCCGCAACGCCCTGGTAGAAGCGGTGTACCAGGCGCCGGAAGGTCTCCTCGCCGCCGACCTGCTCGTAGAAGGTCTGCTCCTGAAGCGTGCCGCGCGGAATCTCTGTCACCCGTCCATCGTCGCAGACGCGCCGACGGAGGGTGCCGGGGTGCCGGTCCTCAGGACCGAGGACCGGTCCGGCACACCACCGGCCGGCGGTGGCCGGACGGAAGGCGCTGTCCGCGAGGAACCGCGAACGTCACCCGCGACGGATCGTGATCGTCGTCCACGCGCCGACATGCACCCGGTCGCCGTCCTGGAGCGGGACCGGGACGTACGGCTGGATCGGGTCCTCGGCGCCGTTCAGCGTGGTGCCGTTGGTGGAGTTCTGGTCGACCACGGCCCAGCCGCCGTCGGGCTGCTGCACCAGCATCGCGTGCTGGTGCGAGACGCCCGGGTCCTCCGGCGGCACGGACAGGTCGATGTCGGGGGACTCGCCCGTGCTGTGCCTGCGGCGCCCGATGGTCATCTGGGTGCCGGACAGCGGAAGCTGCTGTTCCGGGGAGTACGCGGGCAGATTGAGGCCGGTCGCGTCGGGACCGCTGCGCTGCATCATCGCGAGGAAGTACTCACGGTCCGGGGCGATGACGGCCGTCCATCCTTGGGGCGCCCGGTGCGGGTCCTGTTCCTGGTTCCGGTATCCGCCCTGGTCCGGAAGGTGTCCCTGATCAGGGTGGTGCCCCTGGTCAGGGTGGTGTCCCGGGTTCTGGTACCCGCCCTGGTCCGGGTGGTGACCCTGGAACTGCTGCGGGGGCTGCCGCACGTGCTGCTGCTCCGCGTACTGCTGCTGCTCTCCGTACTGTTGTCGCTCTCCGTACGGCTGCTGTTCCCCGTACTGCTGCTCCCCGTACGGCTGTTGCTCCGCGTACCGCTGCTGCTCCTGGCGCTGCGAGGGCGGCGGCAGCATCCAGTCGTCCTCGCCGGTCCGCGAGCCGTGCTGCGGCGACGGGGACTGGGGGACGTGCGGGGGACCGGGATCGAACGGCGGCGCCGTCCGCTGCTGCTGGAACGACGGCGGCGGGGCCGGGGTCCTGCCCTGTTCCGAGGACAGCGGCTCGGCCGGACGGTTCACCTGCGAGGGGCGCGAGCCCTGGTACTCGTACGGATCGTGCTGCTGGGCCGGCGGACCCTGCCGACCCTGGAAGGCGGACGGCGGATTGAGACCGCCGCCAGGACCACCGGGACCGCCCGGACCCGCGTGCGGCGGGGCGAGCGGGGTGTACGAGGTCGCCGTGTTGGTGAGGAAGTTCCAGCGGCACTCCTCGCAGTACGGAGCCATCGGCTCACGCGGGGTGCGGCACTGGGGACACAGCTCCGGCCGCCCGCCCTGCCCGGCACCCGGGCCCGCCGGGGGCGGGTAGCCGTAGCCGTGGGCGGGCGGTGGGGGAGGCGGCGGGGGGACCGCGCCCGCGGGCGCACCCGGCGCGGCCATGCGGAGGCCGCACACCTCGCACCAGTCCTCGGAACCCGACTGGTGTCCGTTCGGGCAGGTCGGCATGTCGGCGCTTCCCCCTCTCCTCGTCCGGCCCACGGGCCGTCTCGCTCGTTGGTCCTCCGCGTCGCCGCTCGGCGGGCGGTGGGGCTACTTCGTCATGACTTCTTCACGCGAACGGTTGTGGTGGAGCGCGTTTCGAGCATCATCTCGTCGGCTTCCGCCACCTTCCCCTTGAGTCGCACAGTACCGGTCGCCGCGTCGACCACGTCGACCACCTTCGAAAGGAGTTTCGCGGTGTCCGTGTTCCCGGAGGCCGACGCCAACTGCACCGCACGGCCCAGTTTCGCCGTCGCGCCGTCGAAGTCACCCACCTTGCGGGCGTCGAGTCCCTGCTGGATGACATGGGCCAGTTCCGCCTGGCCCGTGTAGTGCGCGACCTGCGGATTGATCGAGGTGGAGGCCGCCATGTCGTTCGTCCACACCGCCCGTACCAGCCCGTGCGACAGCGTCGTCGGGGTCCCGCCCGCCGGGTCGGGGAGGATCAGCGAGACCCGGACCGCCAGCATCTCGTGGCCGATCCCGGCCTGCGGAACCCGTACGCAGACGTGGTAGTCGCGCGACTCGTCGCCCCATGAACCGGTCGGGTAGTCCCCGGCCTGCGGGCCGGCGTCCGACCGGCGGCCGGTCAGGTCCACGACCGTGGGCGCCACCTGCTTGACGAACTGGATCTCGACCCCGACGGGCGTCCAGAGCCGCAGCGCCACGTCCGCCACCGCCTTGCCCATCGCGTCCGCCACCATCCGCGTGAAGTCCGCGGCCAGCCCGGCCGGATCGGCGACGATGTCGGCCGTGCCGAGCAGCGCGGACGCGATGCCGGTGACCTCCTTCACCTCCCAGTCGGTGCCGACCCCGCGCGCGTCACAGGTGAAGCGTCCCGCGCAGGAGTCGAGGGCGGCCCGCAGATCCTCCGGCGCCTCGTGCTCGTTGCGGCCGTCGGTGAGCAGGATGCCGTGCCGGATGTCCACGTCGGCCGAGCCGAGCAGCCGGTCCGCGAGGCGCAGCCAGGTGCCGATCGCGGTGCCGCCGCCCGCGTTCAGCCGGCGGAGCGCGGTCTTCGCCTCGGCCTTGGTGCGGGCGTCGGCGACGGCCAGCCGGCCGTTGCCCGGGTAGACCTCCGCGGCGACATGCGTCCCGGCGACCACCGCGAACCGGGTGCCGTCGCGCAGTGTGTCGACGGCCGCCGCCGTCGCGTCCCGCGCGTTGCGCATCTTCGTCGGCGGGTACTCCATCGAACCGGAGCAGTCCACCATGATCACCACGGCGGACCCGGGCGCCTGCCCCGGCGCACGTCCAGTCGAGGGGGAGGCACCGGTCAGCGGCACTCCGCCGGTCGTGCCGCCGCCGGTCGAGGTGACCGTGACGATCGCGTTGACCTCGCGGCCGCCCTCCGGCAGGTATTCGTTCTGGTACACGTCGACGGAGAACTGCGGCACGTTGGACTTGGAGAATCTGGCCATCTGAGCGGGCTCCTCAAGGCTCCGTACGGGTCGGCTGAAGACGAGGCTGGACAGGACGCTGGACAGGACGGGCGTGCGGTGCGCCCCCGAACCGGCCGGAACCCGGGCGCGGCGCCGCGCGGTTCGGCCGGCTCGGACAGCGCTCAGGCGCCGCTGTGGGCCGATCCTGCCCCTCGCCGCGGTACGGCGAACGGCAGCACCGCCACTGTTACGTTGTCGTGGCCCCCGCCGTCCAGCGCGTGACGGACCAAAGACTGGGCGCTGTGCAGGGGCCGCCGGTGACTGTCGGGCGGCACGGCGGCGGCCATCTCCGCCGCCGACTCCGCGTAGTTCCACAGCCCGTCCGTGCACACGATGACGACGCCCGGCCGGTCCGGTTCGAACGCGGCGGTGTGCGGCTCCAGTTCGTACGCGTCGGCGCCGAGCCAGCCCGTGATGGCGTGGGCGCGCTCGTCCGCGTACGCCTCCGCCTCGTTCATCAGACCCGCCGCGACCATCTGCGCCGCCCACGAGTCGTCCTCGGTGAGCCGGGCGGGCGGATCGCCGCGGTCGTCGGGCACCCAGTAGACCCGGCTGTCGCCGACCCAGCCGATGACCAGCAGACCGCCCGCCATGATCGCGCCGACCAGGGTGCACGCCGGGGCGTTCCGATGGCGGTGCGGGTCGCCCTCGGACGGCCGGCCCGCCGGGTCCGCCAGCGCGTTGACCGCCTCGGACGCGGCGACGATCGCCTCGTGCATCGCCTGCTGCGGATGGGTGCCGCGCGGCAGCGACTCCAGCAGCGACTCGTTGGCGGTGTGCGCGGCGGCGGCCGACGCCTCGTCCGGCCGGGTCGCCGACGAGACGCCGTCGCAGACGATCGCGACGACGGCCGGTGAGCCGTCCGGCAGCGCGGCGGACGACACCGCGAACGCGTCCTCGTTGCGGTGGTGACGCAGCCCCCGGTCGCTGACGGCGGCCACCGATCCCAACTCGCGTTCCATGTGGTCGCGTTCGCGGGGCTGCGCGTGACCACAGCGCTCGCAGTAGCCGTCGTCGCCGACCTGCCCCGCGTGGCACGCCACGCACAGCCGGGCACCGGACGGCGGGGCCGCCGGGGCTGCGGAGGGGGCGGCGGTACGCGGATCGGGCGCGGCGAGTTCGAAGTCGTCCGGCGCCGCGCCCTCGTCCGGGGCGGACGTCGGCAGCGGGGTGCCGTGCGAGTCCAGGCCGGGCAGATCGGTCGGCCGGAGCACGGGTGCGGGCGTGTCCGAGCTGTCGACCTCGGAGGCGGCGGGCCACTCCACCGAACCGGGTCCGCCGGCCGTCGCCCCCGCCGGTCCCGTCCCCCGGGCCGGCCCGTCCGCCGCCGCGTGCCCCGGCTCGCCGCCCGGCACCGTGATGGCGACCGTCGGGTGGTCCTCCGGCCGCGCGGGCACGGCCGACAGGTCGTATCCGCACGCACCGCAGAACAAGTCCCCCGGCTCCAGCGGTTCTTCGCAGCCGGGGCACCGGGACAGGGCCTGCTGCTGGTGGCTCTGCGACATCTTCACACCCACGTCCGGGGGCGGAAACGGTTGGCCCGCTCCACCAGTTCGATCCTCTCGTCGCCACGCTGTGCCAGCCGGGCGAGCATCCGGTACGACCGTTCGAGCCCGAACCGCAGGCCACGTTCGGTCAGCGCACTGCCGAGCAGCTTCCCCGGTCCGTGCGGGACATCCGCCCCAGGGGTGCGGGGAGCACCGGAACCACCGGAGAGTACCCAGTCCAGCGCCGTGCCCAGCACCTCGGCCGACAGCTGCTCCCGCCGCACCGCGTCCAGGCCGAGGTCGCGCAGCGCGGCGACCTGATCGGCCGCGGCCGTCAGATCGGCGAACAGCGCGTCCTGCGGGGCGCGTTCACGCAGCCGCGCGCGCACGGCCGCCACCCGGGCCGCCGTGTAGTGGATCGACGCCCCGGGCACCGACTCCAGGGCCTGCACGGCGCCGGGCCGGTCCCCGGCGGCGATCCGCACCCGGGCCAGGCCGAACGCGGCGCTCACGTAGCTCGGATCGGTCGCCCACACCAGGCGGTAGTACTCGGCCGCGTTGTCCAGCTGCCCCAGCAGCTCCGCGCAGACCCCCAGCGCCAGCTTCGGCGCGGGCTCACCGGGGAAGGCGTCGTACACCGCGTCGAAGGACAGCGCCGCCGTCCCGTCGTCCCCGGTCGCCAGGGACGCGACACCCCGGTACCACACCACACGCCAGTCGTCCGGGTGCCGCGCCTCCAGCGTAGTCAACGACTCGGCCGCCGCGCCGAGTTCGCCCATCTCCAGATACGCCCGCAGCTCACGCAGCCGGGTCTCCGGGGACGGCGCGTGCACCGACCGCAGCGCGGCGACCAGTTCGCCGGGCGCGGACGACATCACCCCTGCCAGGAAACCTGCGTTGGGGTCGTCCGGATCGACCCGGGGCACCGGCAGCGCCAGCGCGGTGGCCCGCGCGTCGAGCCCGGCCGGCCGGGGGCCGGTCCCGCCGTGCGCGCCCACGATCGCGGGGGCGCCGACGGCGGTCGCGGTGGCGGGGACGCGCGGCGCCGGGAGCGCGGCCCGCGGCGCCCCCTGGGCGAACGGCCCGCCCGTATCCGTACCCGTCGGGAACACGGCCCCACCGGCACGGGTCCTCGCCCGGCCCCGTCGCCCGAGGCGGCCCCCGCCGGCCGGCGTCGCGCGCACGCCCAGCCGTGACACGTCGTCCGTCAGGTCGGCGAACAACCGCGTGTCGGTGACCCGCAGTTCCATACCGAACAGCGTCGACAGGGCGGGCCTGGGACGGCCCGACTGGAGCGCCACGACCTCCCGCAGCACCCCCGTCAGCTGCTCCGCCATCTCCGCCGCCGACGCGAACCGCCGCGCCGGGTCCGGGTCGGTGGCCCGCACCAGCAGCCGGTAGAACGACTCGTACGTCCGGAAGACCTCGATGTTGTCCGGTTCGGGCAGCGAGTCCACGAAGACGTTCGTGTACCCCTGGAAGTCGAAGGTGAGGACCGCGAGCGTCCGGGCCACCGTGTACAGGTCCGAGGCCACGGACGGGCCGACCTCAGCGATCTCCGGTGCCTGGTAGCCCACCGTGCCGTAGATCGCCGACTCGTCGTCGTCCATCCGGCGCACCGCGCCCATGTCGATCAGCTTGAGCTGGTCCTCGGTCTGGATCGCGTTGTCGACCTTGAAGTCGCAGTACAGCAGGTTACGGCTGTGCAGATGGCCCAGCGCCTCCAGCGCCTCGATGCCGTACGCGCACGCCTGCTCCACCGGCAGCGGATCGCGCCGCCCGGCCGGGGTGCGCCGCTCGTTCGCGATCTCCTTGAGCGCCTTGCCGCCGACGTACTCCATGACGATGTACCCGTCGAGCGAACCAGTCCGCTGATCGAGGTGTTCCACGAAGTTGTAGATGCGGACGATGTTGGAGTGCTCGATCTCGGCGAGGAAGCGGCGCTCCGAGATGGCGGCCGCCATCGCGTCCTGGTCACCCGTGTCGAGCAGACCCTTGAGGACCACCCAGCGGTCGGACACCGCGCGGTCCACCGCCAGATAGACCCAGCCGAGCCCGCCGTGCGCCAGGCACCCCGCGACCTCGTACTGCCCGTGCACGATGTCGCCGCCGCGCAGCTTCGGTACGAAGGAGTACGGATGACCGCACTTGGTGCAGAACCCCTCCGTGCGCCCCGGCCGTTCACCCCGCGACCGCCCCACCGGGGCCCCGCAGTCCGAACGCGAGCAGAATCGCTTCCGCTCGGGCACCTCCGGGTTCTCCATCACCGCCGAACGCGGGTCGGGGCGCGGCACGTCCGGCACGAGCACCAGGCCCGCGCCCAGCCTGCCCCGGCCGGACGATCCCGTCGACGCTCCCGAGGAGCGCACCGACACCGAGCAGGACACCGCCGCGCCCGCCACCGACAGCCGCCCGGAGACCGAGCGCCGCGACGTCGACGAGCGGGAGGAGGCCCGCGCGGACGCCCGGGAGGAGGCCCGCGAACCGCTCCCCGTGGAGGAGGCGGCGCCGACCGCCATGCCGGTGGGCGGCGAACTCACCATCCCGTCCGGCGAGACGACCGGGGCGAGACCGCAGGTGTCGCAGTACAGCTCACCGCCGCCCATGTCCTCGTACGAGCCCTCGCACGCGGGGCGCTGGCACTGTTCACTCATGGTCGTTCCCCCTGTTCGCCCCGCCCCCGCGGAGGTCCCCTCGCCCTGCCTGTGCGTCCCGGCCGTCATGAGCCGCCCCGCCGGTCCCACGATTCGGACGGCGGCCGGGGCGAGAGCAGTTCGGCCGCCGCGTGCTGGAACCGCAGCACCGCCTGCTCGGCGACGCGCAGATCGCACGGCGCGCTCCACAGCATCCTGCGCGCCGCGTCGTACCGCTCGATCAGCAGCGGGTCCTCCGCCAGACCGTGCCGCGCGACCTTCGCCCGGTACGCGTCGAGGCGGCCCCGCAGCTCCGCCCGCACCGCCAGCGGCGCGGTGACCGCCGTCAACGACTCACGGGCCCGCAGCAACTCGTCCTCGGCCTCCCGCTCCAGCGACTCCAGCAGCGGCGACAACCGGTGCCACTGGGCACGCCTGCGGTAGTCGGACGCGGCGACGAGCTGTTCCTGGAGCGCGGTCGGCGGGCCGCTGACCGCGGGCACCTCGGACGCGGCGATCTTCGCCAGCACCTCGCCGCGCGCCGTCCTGGCCTCGGCGAGCGTGCGGTCCGCGCGCGACAGCACGTCCCGCAGGTGCACCAGCCGCTGCTCGGCGTCCTGGCGCACCGCGAGCACCGCCTCGATCTCCCGGCGCACGTCCTCCAGCGCGCGGGCCGCGCGGTCGTAGCGCGAGGTGTCGGGACGGCCGCCACCGGGCGCGGCGCTGCCCGGCCCCGGCAGCCAGAAGGCCAGCGGGTCGGAGACCACCTGCGCCCGCAGCGTGCCCAGCTCCTGGGTGATCCCCTCCAGGTCGTCGCCCGCCGGATGCTCCCCGGGGCGCACCCCCACGGAGTGCGCCAGCGAACGGGTGCGGCGCAGCTCGGCCGCGAGCAGATCTATCCGGGCGGGCAGCGCCGACCACACGGAGTCGCAGGAGACGACCATGTCCAGCGAGCGGGCGTACAGCTCGTTCATCCGGCCCACCAGCTCCGCGGGCGTGAACCGCTCGGAGAGCCTGGCCGGACCAGCGGCCACCGGGTCGGTACCGGTCGCCGAACCGGCGACCGTGATGCCGTCGCCGCGCAGCAGATCCGTCAGCTCGACCAGATCGTCCCGGTTGGGCCAGCGCCTTCTGGCCCGCACCTCGCGGGCCGTGCCGAGGGCCGCCGAATAGGCGTCGAAATACGTCCACAGCAGGGTGATGGACCGTTCGGTGGTGGCCCAGCGGTCCCGGGTGGCACCGGTCAGCTCGGCGCCCTCCAGGAGGCGGCGCCCCGCGTGGTCCTGGAGGGCGAGGAGCGAGGTCTCGATCGCCTCGTGCTCCGCACCGAGCCGGGCCAGCGCACGGTCCGCCTCGTCCCGGTCCATGACCGGTCCGGGGGAGCTCCCCGCGTAGCCGGGGAAGGAACCCGCGACGCTCATCGATCACCTCTGCGCTCTCATGGTGCGGGCCGGTGCCCGCGCGGAAGATAAAGGGCCGGGTGCGGCTCCCGGACGGCCGGGTGCCGCTCCCGGGACGGGCGGACCTGTCGGGAGCGGAGCGGCCCCCGGGCCCCGCCCGGCTCACGCCGGGCCCGGCACGGTCCTTGCATGAGGCACCGGTCGCTCCGTCACTCACTCCGGTGCCGGTGGCGCCTTTATCCCCGGCAGGCCCGCGGCCAGCCACTTCCGGTAGGACTCCATCCAGGCGCTGTTCGTGCCGCCCCGGCGGTAGTCGACCAGCACCTGGTTGATCCGGGCCACCAGATCGTCGGCCCCGAGCTTCGTCGCGACACCGTAGTACTCCTTGGTGAACGGCTCGGCGCCCTTCAGCTCCAGGGTCGGGTCCTGGGCGATCTGTCCGGCGGCGAGGGCGTTGTCCGTGACGATCGCGTCGACCTCACCCAGCTGGAGCCGTACCAGGCAGTCCAGTTGGTTGGGGACGGTGAGGAGGTCCCGGTCCCGCGAGGTGCCTTCGAACTCGTCCTGGAAGACCGCCCCGTACGACCGCTTCTCCAGCTCGTCGTACGCGATGGAACCCTTCGCCGTGCAGACCCGCTTGCCCTTGAGCGAGCTGTTGTATCCGGTGATCGTCGAGACCTTGGGTGCCAGCACCTGCTGACCGGCCTGGAAGTACGGCGTCGAGAACGACACCTCCTCGGCCCGTTCGCAGGTGATCGTCATCGTCCGGACCACCACGTCGACGTCGCCGTTCCTCAGGGCCGGGACGCGCTGGTTGGTGGGGATGGCCCGGAAGGTCACCAGATCGGGCCTGCCCAGGATGTCCTTCGCCAGGGCGTGCACCAGATCGATGTCGAATCCCGCGAGTTCGTTGTCGTGCGCCGGATCGCGGAAGCTCCAGTGGAAACTGTCCTGGTCGACGCCCGCGATCAGCCGGCCCCGCTTCCGGATCTTCTCGATGCTGGGACCGTCCGCGCGCGACGGCGGCAGGCTCGCCACCGGGGCGGTGCAGGTGTCGGCCTTCGTCCGGGCGGCGCCTGCCACCCCCGACATGTCGGCGACGAAGGCGTCGGCGCCACCGGTCGACAGCGGAAGCACGGTCAACGCCGCCGTCACCACGCAGGCCAGCGCCATGGAGGTCACACCGCCCCAGCCACGCAGCCTGTTGCGCCTGACCCGGCCCTCTGTCCTGGTCATCGCCCGCCCCCTCACCGGTACTCCGAGAGCCTGCGATTGACCCCGACGACCGCCCCGGCGGCGCCCAGTACGGCCAGTACGGCGGCTCCGACCGGCAACCCGCCCAGCGCCCCGTGCCCGCCTTCCGCGAACCGGGTGAACTCGGCCCGTTCGTGGGCGAGCGCCTTCTCCAGCTCGGCGTCCACCCGGTCGAAGGACTCGCCCGTGGAACCCCGCGGACCGATGACCTGCTTCAGCGCCCGGTCGTAGTCGCCGTTCTCATCGGTCAAACGGGCGGCCCGGTGGCGTTCGCGCCACTCGGAGACGCCGGTCACGGCCTTGGCCACCGGTTCCTTCCCCTGGGAGTCGTCGGCGAGCTTCCCGGCCTCGCTCAGCTGTTCGCCGAGGCCCTTCATGCCCGTGGTGTAGTCGTTCTCGTACTTGTCCTTCTTGCCGTCCGGCGTGAGCACCGCGCCCCGGGCGACGACCGTAAGGGTCTCGTCGGCCCGCGCCTTCAGCGAACTGATGCGGGCGCGGTTGAGCACGTCGACGGACTGCTGACCGTGCACCCGGGCGTCGAGCAGGTCCGACCTGGAGACCGTGTGCCCCACGGCCAGCCACAGCAGGACCACGGTGGTCGCGGCCGTCGCGGCGAGCAGCCCGTGGTTGAAGACCCGGTTCGTCCGCAGATACGTGCGCCGCTGCGCCCAGCACAGCGCGCCGAGCACGACGACGCCCAGGACCAGCGAGACGTACGGCCAGGCACGCGCGTCGGAGTAGTCCTGGTCGAGCCGGACCGTCTCCGCCGCGTACAGCCGTTCGGCGGCGGGCAGCAGTTCGGTGGCCATCGTCTGGTTCGCGTACCGGAGATAGGCACCGCCCAGGGGCAGTCCCTGACGGTTGTGGGCGCGGGCCCGCTCGATCAGTCCGGTGTACTCGGGAAGCTTCTCGTTCAGCGTGGTGATCTCGCGGCCGGAGGCCGTCGAGACGTCCGAGTCGGCGGCGGCGGCCTTCACCAGGAGCCGGGACGCCTCCTTGATGTCCTTCTCGTACCGTTCGTGGACCTCGCGCGGCTCCTGCGCGCCCGCCAGGAACCCGCTCGCCGCCGCCGCGTCGGCGTCGGCCAGCGAACGGTAGACGGCGGCGGCGGCCGCGTCGGCGCTCTCCGGCCTGCTGTGACGCACCACGTCGTCGGCGGCCGCGGCCCGGTCGTGGACCTCGAAGGCGGTCACCGCCCCGAACGCGACGACCAGCAGGGCCAGGACGGCGCCGATGATCCGGAGCCGGCCGGGTTCGGTCGTCGCGGCGGTCCGCAGCCGCTCGGCGGGCCCGGACCACGCGCCCCCACGCGGCGCGAGCGCCCGTGCGGGCTCGGGCGCGGACAGCCGCTCCCGCGCAAGCTCCGGCGCGGGCTCCGGCGCGGTGCGCACATTCGGCGGGTGTGTCATTCGACCTCCCCCTCGGTCAGTGACGGTGGCCGGCCCCCCACCCGACCGGGGGACTGGTACCTGGCCAGAAGTATGGCGGCAGGGACCCGCGTCCACATCGGGAACGCCTGGTTCTTGCATCGATCGATGGACCGGCCGACGGGCGACGCGGCTCTCGGGAGCGATCTTCGCACCCGGGTGGGGCCTCCGTCACCACACCCGTCGACGACATCCGGTCACCGGGTGCGGACACGGACCGTGGAGATCACCGGGCGCCACCGGCCGAACAGTTCGGCCCCTCTTCAGGAACACGTGCGGAGCGACGGATCGGTTCCCTCGCGGGACGCGGCGTCTCCCGCGCGAAGGGTCGCGACGGGTCGCGGGAGATCGCTCCGCGCGTGAACGCCCGTGTGCGAACGCCGTGCGTCGGTGCGTCGGTGCGCCGGTGCGCCGGTCGTCCGTGCGCCGGTCGTCCGGACCCGGCCCGGGGGCGGGCGGAGCCGACGGTGGGTACGGCGCGGGGGCGAGCGGGGCCCGGCGGCGGGTGTGGCGCAGGGGCGGGCGCGGCCCGGCGGCAGGTACGGAGCAGGGGCGGACCAGGTTCAAGTGGTGTGCCGAGTTCAGGTTCAGGGTGGGCATGGCCCGGCGGGCGGGCGGGCGGGGGCCAGGTCCAAGCGGCGGGTACGGCGCAGGGGGCGGACCAGGTCCAAGTGGGCGTGCTCGGTCCAGGTCCAAGTGGCGTGCCCGGTTTCGGTCCAGGTGGGCCCGGTCCAGGGCGGGCATGGCCCGGTGGCGGGCGGGGGACCAGGCCCAAGGGGCGGGTACGGCGCAGGGGGCGGACCAGGTCCAAGTGGCGCGCCCGGTCCAGGCCCAAGCGGTGGGCCCGGACCGGGGCCGGACCAAAACGGCGGCCCCGTCCCATCGGCGCGCGCGGAGCCCGCGCGTTCGAAGGCGCCCCCGCCCGGCCCGTGACCGGCCGACCGGGGCGCCTTCGACGCCTGACGCCTGACGCCTCACGCCTGACGCCTGACGCCTGGTGCCTGACGCCCGTGCCCGACGCCCGACGCCCGACGCCCGACGTCCGTGCCTGATGTCCGTGCCTGACGTCCGTGCCTGACGTCCGTGCCCGACGCCGGGAGCCCGGTCAGGCGTACTGCGCCCGCAGCCTGGCGTGCGCCTCGGCCGGTTCCCCCGTGCGGTCGAGCCCCAGCAACGCGGCGCCCAGCACCGGCCGTTCGGACACCACCCGGATCACCGCCTTCGGGGCGCGGACCGCCAGGAGTTCCGACATCCGCCGGTCCAGCGCCGGGTGACGAGCCGTCAGCACGCTGCCGCCCAGCACCACCGGGGCCTGCTCGTCGAGCAGCCCGAGCCGGTCCAGCGCCACGGACGACATCGCGACGATCTCCTCCGCCAGCCGGTCCACCAGCGCGCGGGCCACCGGGTCCCCGGCCTCGCCCGTCGCGAACAGCACCGGGGTCAGCTCGTGCCTGCGGTCCATCGGGATGCGGCCCAGGTGCAGCGCCTCTATCAGCGCGTACATCGAATCGAGCCCGAAGTGCCCCGGCAGCGCGCGGACCAGCTCGGTCGGCTCGCCCCGGCCGTCCTCCGCCCGTGCCGCGAACCACATCGCCTCCTCCGCCAGCCCCAGACCGCCGCCCCAGTCACCGGAGATCCGTCCGATGGCGGGGAACCGCGCGGTCCGGCCGTCCGGCCGCATCCCGACGCAGTTGATCCCGGCCCCGCACACCACGGCGACCCCGAGCGGCTCGGCGCCGCCGGGCAGCCCGGCCCGCAGGATCGCGAAGGTGTCGTTGTACACCTCCACCGTGCCGCCCCAGCCGCGCTCCCGCAGGGCGGCGGCCAACTGCCGTTCCTCCACCGGAAGATCGGCGTTGGCCAGACAGGCCGACACATGGTCGACGCTGGTCAGCCCGGCCTGCGCGAGGGCGGGCACGACGGCTTCGGCGAGACCGTTCATGGCGGCCTCCACCCCGACGACGGGCGGCTGGAAGCCCCCGCCGCGCGCGGCGCCCAGGACACTCCCGTCGGCGCCGATCACGGCCACGTCGGTCTTGCTGTTGCCCGCGTCTATCGCGAGCACCACCGCGGTCACGCCCACGCCAGGTGCTCCCGGTTGTGCGCGATCAGCTTGTCGGTGAGCGCCTCGGCGTATTCGAACTGGCCGATCAGGGGGTGCGCCAGCAGCGCCTTGAAGACCCGGTCCCGGCCACCGCGCAGCGCGGCGTCCAGCGCCAGGTCCTCGTAGGCCGTGACGTTCGCGATCAGTCCGGCGTACATCGGGTCGAGCCGGGGCACCGCGAGCGGGGTCGCGCCCGTGCCGTCGACCCGTGCCTGGGTCTCGATCACCGCGTCGTCCGGCAGGAACGGCAGCGTCCCGTTGTTGTACGTGTTCACCACCTGCACCGCCGAGCCGCCCCCGCCGAGCAGCGAGGCCGCCAGGTCCACGGCCGCCTCCGAGTAGAAGGCGCCGCCGCGCTTGGCGAGCAGCGCGGGCTTCTCGTCCAGCGCCGGGTCGCCGTACATCGCGAGGAGTTCCTTCTCCATCGCGGCGACCTCGGCCGCCCGGGACGGCTTGGTGCCCAGCTCCCGCACGACCTCGTCGTGCGCGTAGAAGTACCGCAGGTAGTACGACGGCACGACGCCGAGGCGGTCGACGATCGCGCGCGGCATGTGCAGGTCGTCGGCGATGGCGTCACCGTGCTCGGCGATCAGCCGGGGCAGCACGTCCTCGCCGTCCGGGCCGCCGAGCCGCACACCGAGTTCCCAGCTCAGGTGGTTGAGCCCGACGTGGTCGAGGTGCACCTCGGCCGGGGTCACGTCGAGCAGCCGGGCGAACTTCCGCTGGAAACCGATCGCCACGTTGCACAGGCCGACGGCCTTGTGCCCGGCCTGGAGCAGGGCGCGGGTGACGATGCCGACCGGGTTGGTGAAGTCGATGATCCAGGCGTCCGGGTTGGTCCGGCGGACCCGCTCGGCGATGTCCAGGACGATCGGGACGGTGCGCAACGCCTTGGCGAGACCGCCGGCCCCGGTGGTCTCCTGGCCGACGCACCCGCACTCCAGCGGCCAGGTCTCGTCCTGGTCGCGGGCGGCCTGCCCGCCGACCCGCAGCTGGAGCAGGACCGCGTCGGCCCCGGCCACGCCCGCGTCGAGGTCCGAGGTGGTGACGATCCGCCCCGGGTGGTCCTGCTTGGCGAAGATCCGCCGGGCCAGACCGCCCACGAGCTCCAGCCGGTCGGCCGCCGGGTCGACGAGCACCAGCTCCTCGATCGGCAGGGTGTCGCGCAACCGGGCGAATCCGTCGATCAGTTCGGGGGTGTAGGTGGAACCGCCACCCACTACTGCGAGCTTCATGAAAGTCAGCCCTTCACTCCGGTCAGGGTGATGCCCTCGACGAACGCCTTCTGAGCGAAGAAGAAGACGAGGATCACCGGGGCCATGACCAGTACGGTCGCGGCCATGGTCAGGTTCCAGTCGGTGTGGTGCGCGCCCTTGAAGGACTCCAGCCCGTAACTCAGGGTCCAGGCGGCCGGGTTCTCGGACGCGTAGATCTGCGGACCGAAGTAGTCGTTCCAGGCGTAGAAGAACTGGAACAGCGCGACCGCCGCGATGCCGGGCTTCGCCATCGGGATCACCACCCGCAGCAGTGTGCGGAGTTCACCGCAGCCGTCCACCCGGGCGGCGTCCAGGTATTCGGCGGGGATGGTCAGCAGGAACTGCCGGAGCAGGAAGATGGTGAACGCGTCACCGAAGGCCATCGGGATGATCAGCGGCCAGAGCGTGCCGGAGAGGTCCAGCTGCTTCGCCCAGAACAGGTACATCGGGATGACGACGACCTGCGGCGGCAGCATCATCATCGAGATGACGAGCATCAGCGACAGCCGCCGGCCGCGGAAGCGGAACTTGGCCAGCGCGTACGCCACGGGCAGCGACGACACGACCGTGAGGACCGTGCCGAGGCCCGCGTACATCAGGGTGTTCTTCCACCAGGTCAGGAAGCCCGGGGTGTCGAACACCTTCTTGTAGTTGCCCCACTCGAAGGGGTGCGGCCACAGATCGCGGGTCAGCGCCTGCTGGTCGCCCATCACCGAGGTGAGGAAGAGGAAGACGAACGGCAGCACGAAGAAGAGCGCCACCGCGACCCCGAGGGAGTGCACGGCGATCCAGTGCAGCGCCGCCTTGCGACGGGCGACCCGCTCCGCCGGGGTGACCGGCGGCGCGGCCGGCGGGATGGCCGGCCGGCCTGCGGTCCTGTCGGTGTCGAGAGCCTGCGCCACGTCACTCACCTGCCTGGATCAGCCCGCCGCGGCGCCGCATCAGCAGTGCGGTGAACGCCATGGCGAGTACGAAGAGAACGAGCGCGACCACACAGGCGGAGCCGTAGTCGAAACGCTGGAAGCCGAGGTTGTAGACGAGCTGCGGAAGCGTCAGCGTCGACTTGTCCGGATACCCGGGCTCGAACTGCTGCCCGGAACCGCCCATCACACCCGACGCGACCTTCCCCGCCACCAGTGGCTGGGTGTAGTACTGCATGGTCTGGATGACCCCGGTGACCACGGCGAACATCACGATCGGCGAGATGTTCGGCAGGGTGACGTACCGGAACCGCTGGAACGCGGACGCCCCGTCCAGCTCCGACGCCTCGTACTGCTCCTTCGGCACGTCGAGGAGCGCGGCCATGAAGATCACCATCAGGTCGCCCACGCCCCACACCGCGAGCGCGGTCAGGGCGGGCTTCGACCAGGTGGCGTCGGTGAACCAGCCCGGCGTCGGCAGCCCGATCCCTTCGAGCAGCGAGTTGACCGGACCGGTCCCCGGGTTGAGCAGGAAGACGAAGCCCAGCGTCGCGGCGACCGGCGGGGCCAGATAGGGCAGGTAGAAGAGGGTACGGAAGACACCCGCACCCGTCTTGATCTTGGTGATCAGCAGTCCGACACCGAGGCCGAAGACCACCCGGCAGGTGACCATGACGACGACCAGCCACAGCGTGTTCCGCAGGGCGGGCCAGAACAGCGGGTAGTCGGTGAAGACGAACGACCAGTTCTTCCCGCCGACGAACTCGGCCGCCCCGAATCCGTCGTAACTGGTGAACGAGAAGTACACCGTGGAGATCAGCGGATAGGCGAAGAAGACGCAGAAGCCGATCAGCCAGGGCGACATGAAGGCGGCCGTGCGAAGCGCGGCGCGGCGGCGCTTCGCACGGAGCGTGTACGTACTCATCGCTGGGCTACTTCGCCTGCTCGACGGCCGCGTCGATTTCCTTCGCGGTCTTCTCAAGACCGGCCTTGACGTCGGTCTGCGTGCCCTTCTCGATGTCGAATCCGAGGTTCTGGACGGAGACCAGGTAGGCGCCGCCGTTGACCGAGGCCGGGGTGGTGGTGCTGTTCGGGTTCTGCGCGATGTCCAGGAACGTCTTGAAGCGCGGGTCGTACTTCAGCTTCGGCGACTTCAGCGCCTCCAGCGTGGACGGCACGTTGTGGATGGCGTTGGCGAAGTTCACCACCGCGTCGGTGTCGGTCGTCATGAACTTCACCAGCTCCCACGCCGCGTTCTGCTTGGTGGAGGTGGCGGCGATACCGGCGATGGTGCCGGTCAGATAGCCCTTGCCGTAGGTGGCCGCCTGGTCGTCGGCGACGGGCATCGGGGCAACCCCGATCTCGAACTTCGGCTTGCTCTCCTCGGCCATCCCGAGCCGCCACTCGCCGTCCAGCTGCATGGCGACCTGACCGGTCTGGAACGGGTGCTTGGCGCCCCACTCGTCACCGAACGTGGTGCGGAACTTCTCCAGCTTCTGGTAGCCGCCCAGCTCGTCGACCAGCTTCTTCTGGGTGGTGAACATCGCTGCGAAGGACGGGTCCTTGACGATGTTCGACTTGCCGTCCGCGTCGAAGTACGACGGGTTCCAGGCACCGAGGTAGTGCTCGGTCGTCGTCTCGTAGCCGTGGTAGTTCGGCATGAAGCCGAGCTGCTCGTACGTGTCGCCCTTGGCCTTGGTCAGCTTCTTCGCGACGGTCGCCAGCTCCGACCAGGTCTTCGGCGGTGCGGTGATGCCGGCCGCCTTGAACGCGTCCTTGTTGTAGTACAGCCCGTACGCGTCACCGAGCAGCGGCACCGTGCAGCGCACGCCCTCGTACTGGGTGTACTCGTTCATCGCCTTCGGGAAGGTCTTGTCCGGATCGATCCCGTCCTTCTTCAGGAAGGGATTCAGATCGACGAACGCCTTCGAGGCACAGAACTTGCCGACGTTGTTCGTGGTGAACGAGGACACCACGTCGGGAGCCTTCGAACCGCCCGCCCGCAGCGCCTGGTTGATCTTGTCGTCGGTCATGTTGCCGACGACCTTGACGTGGATGTTCGGATGCGCCTTCTGGAAGGCGTCGATGGTGTCCTGGATTCCCTTGACCTCGCTCGGGGCGCTCCAGCCGTGCCAGAAGGTGATGGTCGTGTCCTTGGACGCGTCATCACTGGCACCGGAGCTGCTCTGACCCGTGCAGGCCGAGGCGAGAAGGGATATCGCGGCGGTCGCGGCGAGTGCGACGGCCGTCTTCCGGCGGTTTCCGGACATGGCGGTGTCTCCCGATCAAGGGTTGGGACAGGGAAGGGGTGGTGCGGGAACGGGTGGTACGGGTGGTACGGGCGTGGCGGTTCGGCGGGGAGGAGGTACGGGATACGGGGCCGGGGGCTTCGGGTCAGCGGGACGTGTCGAAGACTTCGTCACGGGTGGTGACGAGGGCGCTCTCCAACGCCCCACGCAGGACGGGCCGTCGGAGCACGGTCCCGAGGATCAGGCGGGGCCGGGAGGCGGCCAGTTCGGCCAGTTCGTCCCGCACCCGCGTGCGCAGCTGTTCGCCGCCGGTCTCGATCAGCTCGCCCGACAGCACGACGAGTTCCGGATCGAGCACGGCGACCATGGCGGCGATTCCGGTGGCCAGCCCGGTGGCGTAGCGGTCGAGGAGCCGGACGTACGGGCCGTCCTCGCCCCGCTCCGCCGCGGCGGCGGCGCGGGCGATCAGGGCCGCCGCGATCTCGTGGTGGCCGCCGCCGAGGTCCGGACCGGCGTCGATGCCCAGCTCCCGGGCCAGCCGGGCCGGCGCCTGGGCCCCGGCCAGCTCCTGGAAGCCGCCCGCGTTGACCTTGGTGACCTGGCGGACCAGCGGGACGCCGGGCACCGGCAGGAAGCCGACCTCACCGGCGCCGCCGGTCCAGCCGCGGTGCACCCGGCCGTTGATGACGAGGGCCGCGCCGAGCCCTTCCTCGTTCCACAGCAGGACGAAGTCGTCGTGCCCACGGGCCGCGCCGAGCCGCTGCTCGGCGACGGCGACGAGGTTCACGTCGTTCTCGTACTCCACGGGCATCGGCAGGAAGGCGGCCAGCTCGTCCAGCAGGGTGGGGGAGTGCCAGCCGGGCAGATGGGACGCGTACCGCAGCCGCCCGGTGCCGGGGTCGAAGGCGCCGGGGGTGCCGATCACGACACGGTGCACGTCGGACCGGGTGAGTCCGGCGTCCTTCACCGCGCCGTCCAGCGCCTCCGCGACCTGCCGCACCACGCTGTCGGTGCGCCGGCCGGGGGTGCGCAGTTCGTACTCGCCGACGGTCTCGCCGGTCACGTCGGCGACGGCGGCGACGATCCGCCGCGCGTTCACGTCGAGTCCGGCGACATGCGCGGCACGGGCGTTGACCGCGTACAGCTGGGCGTTCGGCCCCGGCCGTCCCGCGGTGGTGCCGGTGGCGACGACCAGTCCGGCCGCCTCCAGCCGGGCCAGCAACTGCGAGGCGGTCGGCTTGGAGAGGCCGGTGAGCTTCCCGATCCTCGTCCGCGACAACGGCCCGTGCTCCAGCAGCAGATCGAGGGCGGCGCGGTCGTTCATGGCGCGCAGAACACGGGGGGTGCCCGGTGTGGTTCCAGCCATGACAGCACGCTCCCGCCCTCTGTTAGGAAAGTTTCCTATCTGGTTGAGAGGAAGGTATGGCGCCCGTCACCGGAACGTCAATGGTCTGCACCCGGGCGGCAACCAAAGCGTTATCCGGGCCGGCCGTCCGGTCCCGCCGACACCCCTCCCACCAGCCGGGAGTGTCCATATCCGAACCCTGGGAACCGGCCGTGCCGAGCCCGGGCCAGACCCGTCGGCGGCCTCTTCGCGGCCCCCGACGTGCTGCTTTGGCTGAAAGTCAAGTGGGTTTGGCAGATGTCGAGTTGAGGTCAGTGTGGCCGGAAAGCGACCTTGACACGTGTAGAGAGCTGTCGTTGACTCCGTGCCCGTCTGTGATGACCGTGTGACTCTCGGGGGTGGGGACTGTGAGGACGGGAACGGGGTTCGGCGGCGCGCGAAGACGCCGCGTACGTCTGGTGGCCGCGATGGCCGCACTGTCGGTGCTCGGGCTGCCGGGGCCGGTCGCGGGGGCCGCGACGCCCACCGCGTCCCGGACCGCCACGTCCCAGGAGCCGAACGAAGGGCAGCGCGCGCTGGCCCGCGCGGCGGAGACGGGGAGCCGGGTGGAGGTGGTGGAACAGCGTTCGGAGCGGACGACGGTGTTCGCGAACCCGGACGGATTCACCTTCACACTGGAGCAGTCGGCCGTCCCGGTACGGGTGGCGAGCGCCGGGGCGTGGGTGGAGCCCGATCCGACGCTGGAGCGCCGCGCGGACGGCTCGGTGGGGCCCAGGGCCGCCGCGGTGGACATGTCGTTCTCGGGCGGAGCCGGTGATCCGCTGGTGAGGATCGCGGACGCGGGTCGTTCGCTGGAGCTGGAATGGCCGACGAAGCTCCCCACCCCGACGCTGGACGGCCCGAGCGCCGTCTACCACGAGGTGCTGCCCGACGTGGACCTGAAGGTCACCGCGACGGCGGAGAGCTTCCAGGAGGTCCTGGTCGTCAAGTCGCCGAGTGCCGCCGCCGACCCCCGGCTGGGCGAACTGAGGTTCGCCATGCGAACGAAGGGCCTGACGGTACGTGAGGGGGCGTCGGGCACCCTGGCGGCGGTCGACGGGGACGGGCGGACCGTGTTCCGCGCCCCGCCCGCTCAGATGTGGGACTCCGCGGGCGCGGCGGCGGCCGGGCGGACGGCGGCGCCGCGTCCCGGGACCGCCACGCCGTCCGGGCCGTCCGCGCTCTCCGCACCGTCCGTGACCGGGGCGGTGGCCTCGGGCTCGGGCTCGGGCTCGGGACTGGAGCCGGGCCAGGGCGACAACGTCGCCGGGATGGAAGTGAGGGTCGACGACGACACGCTCGCGGTGGTGCCGGACGCGCGGATGCTGACGAGCACGGCCCCCTCCGCGTATCCGCTGTTCATCGACCCGACGGTGACCTGGGGGGAGTCGGAACGGACGCTGCTGCGCTCGGACGGCTACGTGTCGTACGGGTGGGGCAACGGCGACGACGGCCAGGGCAAGGGGGCCGGAAAGTGCGGCACGTGGAGCGGGTACTACTGCGGCCCCGGCTACGTCCAGCGGCTGTACTTCGAGTTCTCCCCGGCGAGCCTGAAGGGCAAGCAGGTGCTGTCGGCGACGTTCCGGGTCACCGAGCCGTGGGCGTTCCAGTGCTCACCGCGCTGGGTGGACCTGGTGCGCACCGACAACATCTCCTCGTCCACCAAGTGGTCCTCCCGGCCCAAGGACCTGGACCTGATGGTGGACCGGAACGTCTCCGCCGGGCGCGGTTCGCTCTGCGACCCCAACTCGCCCACCAAACCGATCGAGTTCAAGGACAACCCGGCGGAGACCAACGAGAACCTGACCCCCACCGTGAAGAACTTCGCCGCGGGCAAGTTCTCCCGGCTGACCCTCATGCTGAAGGCGCACGACGAGGGTGACACGTCGGCGTGGAAGCGGTTCAAGAACGACGCGGTGCTGGCGGTGGGCTTCGTCGGGCTGCCGGCGAAGCCGACGGGCATCGGGCTGGTGACCGGTTCGGGGACGGTGTGCGAGACGAAGGAGTCGGACCCGGCGATCGTCTCGGACCCCACCCCGACGCTGACGTCCACACCGCAGACGGCGTCCGGCGGTGAGAAGGACGCGCAGCTGCGGGTGGCGATGGACGTCGACAAGAAGGCGGCCGACGGCACCTGGGCGAACGCGATCACCGAGATGGAGCGTCCGACCAGCGGCTACGTCGGGGACAACGTGAAGCTGACGGCGTCGACGACGACCCTGGCGGAGGGGCCGCTGTACCGGTACCGGTCCTGGACGCGCTCGTACTACAACAAGGGCAAGAGCCAGCTGCCCGGCCCCTCGAACGGGTCGACGACCGGCTGGTGCTACTTCAAGGTCGACCCGACGGCTCCGAAGGCCCCGAAGATCACGTTCGGTTCGACGTACACCGAGTGCACCACCAACGCCTGCGCGCCCGCCGGCGGACCGGGGAAGAAGGACACGTTCACCTTCTCCGCGGCGTCGGGCGACACCAATGTGGCCTATCAGTACCGGCTGTCGGGGGACGCCGCGTGGTCGGCGGAGAGGAGCGGTGCCTCGGTCCAGCAGGTGATCACACCACAGAAACCGGGCACCTTCCGGCTGTACGTCCGGGCGAAGGACACCGTGGGCCGCTGGGGCGCGCAGAACCTCGTGGACTTCCTGGTCGCCGCGGGGGAGGGGCCGGTCGGCCGGTGGCACTTCGACGAGGCGAGCGGGGTCGCCAAGGACTCCGCCACGGCCGACGGCGCCGACGACGCCACGCTCGCGGGCGGCGCGGTGCGGGACGACCGGGGACGCCTCGGACTGATCACCCGCGACGCGACGGGTGAGCGGCTGGAGACGCCGGTCACCGACCGGGGACTGTCGCTCAACGGCACCGGCGCGTACGCCGCGACCGGCGGGCCCGCCCTGGAGACCCGGTCCGCGTACACCGTCTCGGCCTGGGCGCGGATCGACCGTACGACGGGTGTGGGGATCGTCGCCTCGCAGGACGGCGCGCGCTACTCACCGTTCATCCTCTGCTACTCGAAGGACATGGGCACCTGGTTCTTCGGGGCCAAGGAGAAGAGCGACACCAACGACGCCTACTTCGGGATCGTGGCCAAGAACCCGCCGGTCATCGGCGTGTGGACGCACCTCGCGGGGACGTACGACCCCGCCACCGGGAAGCTGACGCTGTACGTGAACGGTGTCGCGCAGGGCAGCCGGACGGTCACCGGAGGCTGGGAGGCGGCGGGAGCGTTCCAGATCGGACGCTACAAGTGGGCCGACGTGTACCAGTACTACTTCCCCGGCGGCATCGACGAGGTCGCCGTCTGGCAGCGGGCCCTGACGGCGGAGGAGATCGCCGACGAGGCGCGGGCGCTGACGGCCCCCGGGTACGCGGGCACCGAACTGGTCGCGGACTGGTCGCCCGAACGCGGCACGGGCACCACGATCGGGGACACGACCTCCGGATACGGGCGCGCTCTGACCCTCACCGGCGGGGCCTCGCTGGACGGTGAGGAACTGGTCCTGGACGGGGTGGACGACGCGGCCACCGCGACGGCCCCCGTGGTGGACGACACCGGTTCGTTCACGGTGACCACCCTGGTGACGCCGGACGAGGCGAAGCTCGCCACCAAGTCCGTCGGCTATGTGGGGCAGGTGCTGGGTCAGCGGACGGCGGACGGTTCGGCCTGGGGACTGTGGTTCGAGGTCACGGGCCACCGGACGGTCCTGGACGAGGAGACCGCGGAGGAGCGGTCGGTGCCGGTCGGGTTCTGGCGGTTCGGCAGGCTGAACGCGGACGGCACATCGACCTCCGTGGTGTCCGACGAGGAGGCGGCCGTGGACAGCGCGGTCCGGCTCACGGGGATCTTCGACGCCCAGGACGGGACGGTCTCCCTCCGGGTGGGATACGTGCTCAACGGCGAGCCGAAGGCGTTCACCGCGAAGGCCGGAACGGGTGAGTTCGCCGTGGGCAAGGGCTTCGGCGGCGGGACGTGGAAGCACTTCCTGCCCGGCCGGATCGCCGAGGTCCGGGTGTGGGCCGGGGCCGTGGCGAGCCAGAGCCAGGCCGAGGACCTGGTGGGCGACTGATTCCCGGGGCGGGGGCGGGGCGCTGCCCGGCGCCCCGCCCCCGCCCCACCGCGTCGCGGCTCCCGTCCGGGGGCGCGTCGGCGGAGCGATGCGCGACCTCTTCTTCCATTCACGGACTCGGGGCGGGGACGAAACGTGGCATATGGCATAGGCACCTCACACAGGAGCGGATGGCGGGGAGCGTTCCGGCGCCTGGACGCCCGGCTGCTCGCGATGGCTCTGGCCGCGGCGCTGACGGTACCGGTGGGGCTGGCCCCGGTGGCGTACGCCGGAGCGGGCGGCCTGGGCCGTCCGGACCTGCCGGGACAGCGGGTCAGCAAGGTCAGGACGATCGGCGGACCCGGTGCGAAGCAGGCCCGTGAACGGGTCGCGAAGGACCGCGCGGCCAACGCGGCGCAGGCCGACGAGGCGGGCGCCGAACTGCGCGCGGTCTGGCCCGCACCGGGGACCGCGAAGCTGACCCTGGCCCCGGCCGGGCGGGCCGTGGCGACCCCGGGCGGGTTGCCGGTGACGGTGACCCGGCCCACGGCGGTCAGTGGCGGCGAGGCTCCCGGCACCGCCCGGCTGACGGTCCTGGACCGGCGGAGCACGGACCGGCTCGGCATCACGGGCGTGGTGCTGACGGCCGAGTCGGCCGCCGGGGGCCGGGCCGAGGTCGGGATCGACTACAGCGCCTTCGCCTCCGCCTCGGGCGGCGGCTGGGCGGGCCGGCTGGAACTGGTGCGGCTGCCCGCCTGCGCCCTCACCACGCCGGAAGAGGCGCGCTGCCGCACCCGGACCCCGCTGGGATCGAGCAACAGCACGAAGAAGCGGACGGTGACGGCCGAGGTCCCGTTCACCGCGTCGGCGGGCGACGCAGCGGGTGGCACGGCGGGCCGTGCGGCCACATCGGCGAATGGCGCCCCCACGGTGCTGGCGCTGACGGCCGCCGCGGACTCCGGCGGGTCGGCCGGTGGCGCCGGTGACTACACCGCCACCGGTCTGTCGGATTCCTCCTCCTGGCAGGCCGGGGCGAGTTCGGGCTCCTTCGCCTGGTCGTACGACTTCTCCCTGCCGCCCGCGGCGGCCGGCCCCACCCCGCCGCTCGGCCTCTCCTACGACTCCGGGAGCGTCGACGGACGCACCGCGACGACGAACAACCAGGGCTCCTCGGTGGGCGAGGGATTCGCCCTGACGGAGTCGTACATCGAGCGCTCCTACGGCAGTTGTGACAAGGACGGCCACGACGGCGTGCTCGACCAGTGCTGGAAGTACGACAACGCCCGCATCGTCCTGAACGGCAAGTCGTCCCGGCTGGTCAAGGCCGCCGGCGG
Organism: Streptomyces sp. AM 4-1-1; assembly: GCF_029167625.1. Taxonomy (NCBI): domain Bacteria; kingdom Bacillati; phylum Actinomycetota; class Actinomycetes; order Kitasatosporales; family Streptomycetaceae; genus Streptomyces; species Streptomyces sp. AM 4-1-1. Next base: position 2,042,749 of record NZ_CP119145.1, on the reverse strand, counting down.
GGCATGGCGGCTGGAGGGCGACGACGCCTCCCTGGTCACCCGCTCCACGGGCGCGGACAACGGAGACGACGACGGCGAGCACTGGACCGTCGTCACGGGAGACGGCACGCGGTACGAATTCGGCCTGGACAAGCTCGACGGCGCGGGCGCCCGGCGTACCGACTCCACCTGGACCGTGCCCGTGTTCGGTGACGACAGCGGCGAACCCGGCTACGACAAGGGCACCTCGTTCGCCGGACGTTCGCTCACCCAGGCGTGGCGCTGGAACCTCGACCTCGTCGTCGACACCCACGGCAACGCGGCGACGTACTGGTACGCGAAGGAGACGAACCACTACAAGAAGAACAAGTCGGCGAAGGCAGGCGCCGCCTACACCCGCGGCGGCTATCTGAAGGAGATCACGTACGGGCTGCGCGAGGGCGCGCTGTTCACCGACGACGCGGACGGCAAGGTCACCTTCGACCACGCCGAGCGCTGCACCGCGTCGGACTGCTCGAACCTGACGAAGGCCACCGCGTCGAACTGGCCGGACGTGCCGTTCGACACGCTCTGCGCGAAGGACGACGCCGACTGCCGCGCGGAGTCGCCCTCCTACTTCTCACGCAAGCGGCTGACCGGCGTCAACACGTTCTCCTGGTCGGCGTCGGCGAAGAAGTTCGAACCGGTGGACTCCTGGGCCCTCACCCAGAAGTACCTCGACGGCGGGGACATCGGGGACACCTCCGACCACGTCCTCACCCTCCAGTCGATCAGACGGACCGGCCGGACCGGAACCGCGATCGCCCTGGACCCGGTTTCGTTCACCTACCAGATGCGCCCGAACCGGGTCGACGCCACCGACGACATCCTGCCGCTGACCCGGCCGCGCCTGTCGACCGTCACCTCGGAGACCGGCTCCATCACCACCGTGACCCTGTCCGCTCCCGAGTGCGTCCGGTCCCAGGTCATCGACGCCCCGCAGGACACCAACACCCGGTCCTGCTACCCGCAGTTCTGGAACATCAACGGCGCCCCGGACGCGTCGGTGGACTGGTTCCACAAGTACCGGGTGCTGGCGGTGACCATCTCCGACCCGGCCGGTCACAACGACACGGTGGAGAACGAGTACGCGTACGCCGGGGCGGCCTGGCACTACGCCGACGACCCGTTCACCCCCAAGGCCGAACGCACCTGGTCCGACTGGCGCGGCTACCGCCAGGTCACCGTGTACAGCGGCGCCAAGGACACCACCCGCTCCAAGAGCGTGTCCGTGTACATGCAGGGGATGGACGGCGACAAGCGGAAGAACGGCACCGCCGCCTCCGTCACCGTCCCCGCCCTGGCCTCTCCGGCCCTCGGCATCGCGGCGGTCAAGGACGCCGACCAGTACGCCGGACAGCTCCGGCAGAGCGTCGTCCACAGCGGCGCCACCGCGATCGCCGCGACCATGAACGAACCCTGGTCGCAGGAGACCGCCCGGCAGACGGTTCCCGACGCCGGTGACCACGTCGCACGCCACGTCCGCACCAAGGCGACCACCCGCTACACCTATCTCACCGTCCCGAAGACCTGGCGTTCCACCAAAACCGCCAGCACCTTCGACGACCACGGCATGACCGAGACCACCACCGACCACGGCGACCTCGCCGTCTCCGGCGACGAGACCTGCACCCGCACCTGGTACGCCCGTAACGAGACCACGGGCCTGACCTCGCTGGTCTCACGCGCCCGCACGGTCGCCAGATCCTGCGTCACGACCGAGACCGCGCTCGACCTGCCGACGAGCAGCGCGAACCGGGGCGACGTGCTGTCCGACACGGCGACGGTCTTCGACAAGCCCGCGGCCACCGCCTGGACCGCCGACCAGCGGCCCACCAAGGGCGACGCCACCTGGGCCGGCCGCGCCACCGCCTACCCGGCCGCCGCCACCGGCGGTGAACGCCACCCCACCGGATGGCAGAAGGTCGCCACCACCACCTACGACGCGCTCGGCCGCCCCAAGGCGGTCACCGACGCCCTGGGCAAGGCCGCGAACACCACCACCTACACGCCCGCCGACGCGGGCCCCCTGACCAAGACCGTGGTCACCAACGCCAAGGGGCAGAACGCGGTCACCTTCCTCGACCCCCGGCGCGGACTGCCCCAGCGCGCCTACGACGTCAACGCCAAGCTGACCGAGGTGGCGTACGACGCGCTCGGCCGCACGACCCAGGTGTGGAAGCCGAACCGGGTCCGGGGCAGCCAGAGCCCCAACGCCACGTTCGCCTACCACCTCAGCCGCACCATGCCCTCCTCGGTGGCGAGTTCGGCGCTGAAGGCGGACGGCGAGACGTACAACACCACGTACACGGTCTACGACGCGCTCCTGCGGCCGTTGCAGACCCAGTCCCCGAGCCCGCTCGGCGGCCGGGTGCTCACCGACACCCGCTACGACAGCCGGGGCCTGGCGTACGAGACGTACAGCGGCATCTTCGACAGCGCCACCACCCCGGACGGTGAGTACGCCCGCGCGGAGTACGGCGAGGCGCCCACCCAGTCGGAGACCGTGTACGACGGCGCCGGCCGGGCCACCGCGAACTCCCTCTACGTGTACGGGGTGAAGAAGTGGACGACCACGACCTCCTACACCGGTGACTCGACCGCGACCGGCGCGCCGAAGGGCGGCTCCGCGACCCGCACCATCACCGACGCGCGCGGGCGCGTGGTCGAGACCCGCGAATACGCCGGGCAGAGCCCCGACGACACCGCCTACGGAGGCACGCTCGGCGGTTCCTACACCTCGACCAGGACCACCTACACCCCGGACGGCCTCCAGAGTGCGGTCACCAGCGCCCAGGACGGAGCCGGCTGGACGTACACGTACGACCTCTTCGGCCGTCGGACCAGATCCGTCGACCCCGACAAGGGGCTGACGGTGACCGAGTACGACGCTCTCGACCAGGCGGTGAAGGCCACCGACTCACGGAACAGGACCATCCTGACCGGCTACGACGACCTCGGGCGCGTCGAACACACCTGGGACGGCGCGAAGACCGACGCGAAGCTGATGACCGGCCGGGTCTACGACACGGTCGCCAAGGGCCGGCTCACCTCCGCGACCCGCTATGTGGGAGGCAGGGGCGGACAGGCGTACACCCGGTCGGTCACCGCCTACGACAGCCTGTACCACCCCACCGCCGGCCGGCTCGAACTCGCGGCGGACGACCCCCTGGTCCAGGCGGGTGTCCCCGCGACGCTGGACTTCGCGAGCAACTACCGCATCGACGGCACCCTCGGGAGCAGCACCGAGCCCGCCGCCGGCGGACTGGCCAAGGAGACCGTCGAATACGGCTACAACGCCCTGGGCCAGGCGACCTCGCTCACCGGCGCCACCGGCTATCTGCGCGACGCCGACTACTCCGCGCTGGGACAGGTCCAGCAACTGACCCTCGGCACCGGCGGACCCGGCGCCAAGAACATGTACGTCACCCACACCTACGAGGAGGGCACCGGCCGCCTCACCCGCAGTCACGTCACCGACCAGACCCATCCGTACATGCTCCAGGACCTCGGCTACACGCGGGACGACGCGGGGAACGTCCTGTCCGTCACCGACAGCGCCACCCTCGGAGGCACCGCGCAGGCCGACAAGCAGTGCTTCGGCTACGACGGCCACCGCCGTCTCGTCGAGGCGTGGACGCCCGTCACCGCCGACTGTGCCCTCACCGGCCGCACCGTCGCCGGGCTGGGCGGCGACGCCCCCTACTGGACCAGCTACACGTACACCGACGCGGGCCAGCGGCGCACCGAGACCACCCACACCGCGGCGGGCACCGCCACCACCACGTACACCTACGGCACCACCGCGGGCCAGCCCCATCCGCTCGCCACGACCACCGGCTCCAGGGCCGGGGCGTACACCTACGACCAGGCGGGCAACACCACCGGCCGCCCCGGCGCCCAGGCCGCCCAGACCCTGACCTGGGACACCGAGGGCAGACTCGCCACGGTCACCGAACCCGCGGCGGGCACCAAGCCCGCGCTCGGCACCGGCTACCTCTACGACGCCGACGGCGAACTCCTCGTCCGGCGCACCACGAAGGGCGACGGCGACACCGTTCTCCACCTCGGCGCGAGCGAGATCCGCCTCACCAAGAAGGGCGCGTCCACGACCCTGTCCGGCACCCGCTACTACGCGGCCGCGGGCCAGACACTCGCGGTGCGCACCTCCCGGGCGGGCACGGCGGCAGGCGGCCTCAGCTATCTCGCGGGGGACCAGCACGGCACCAGCAGCCTCGCGGTCGACGCCACCACCCAGGACGTCACGAAACGCCGCACCACCCCCTTCGGTGCCCCGCGGGGCACCGCCCCCGCCAACTGGCCGGACGACAAGGCGTTCCTCGGCAAGCCCGCCGACACGACGACCGGGCTCACCCACATCGGGGCCCGGGAGTACGACCCGGGCAACGGACAGTTCCTGAGCGTCGACCCGGTCCTCAGCCTCGACGAGCACCAGTCCCTCAACGGCTACAGCTACGCCAACCAGAACCCCGCCACCCACAGCGACCCCACCGGCCTCGCCTGCTACGGCGGCAACCACTCGGCGAGCTGCAACCCCAACGGGCAGGGCGGCGATCCGCCCGGCAGCGACAACTGCTACGCGGGCAACCACTCGGCGAGCTGCAACCCGAACGGCCAGGGCGGCGCGCTCCCCGGCACCACGCACAGCGACCGGTCCGGCGGCGGCGGAGGCGGTGGCGGAGGGACCGGTGGCTCGGGCGGCACCGTCCGGCTCGGCGGCACCCCTTCGGGCAGCAGCACCCCACCGTTGCTCCTCGGCCCGGCGCCCGACACGGCCCTGCCCTGCTACCAGACGTCCGCCTGCACGTCGAAGTCGGACCTGGGCCCGCTCTTCAAGAAGCTCACCGAGATGTTCAAGCAGGCACAGGCGCTGCACGAGCTGGAGGAGAAGTGCACCAAGAACCCGCGGACGCGGCAGTGCATCGACCTGGCCTTCGACGGCCAGAACTGGGAGGACATGTTCACGGACGAGAACGGCGTCTTCAACGCGTGCACGTCCTACGCCCACCAGGGGACGAGCTGCGGGGACGTGGGCGATCTCAACGGGAAGGTGGGGCCGTCGTGGCTGGGCCCCGTCGCTGAGGCGGCCCAGCACGGTGAGGTGGGGTACGAGCTGTGCTTCGTGGTCTGCGGAGCGGTCAGCCAGGCCGGTGACGGGCACCGCTACTTCTCGATCGGCGCGGTCGGATTCGGTGGCAGGGCCACCACCGGGGGCGCCACGACGGCGAAGAGCGCGGACCAGTCCTGGTTCAGCGTCGAGGGATGCGCGAGCCTAGGCCCGGGGGTGTGCGGCACGGTCGGCACCCGTTCCGACCCGAACGAGCCGACCTGGTCCACGGCGCAGTCGGGCACGGGCGACTACTGGTACGGCGGGTCGGCGGCCCCGGGGATCGGATGGTTCGCCGGCCTGAAGATCACCTTCCCCCTTCCCTGACGGGTCCGTTCCCCGACCGGGGAGCGCCTGAGCGCGGTCGGTGCGGCGCGTGCCGCACCGACCGCCGCTACTTGGTGACGTTCGTCGGCGGGGCGGGTGGGGTGATCGGGGCGGTGGCCAGCGACTGGGGCGAGGTCGCCGACGCGTACGCCGAGGGGGCGGCCATGCCGGCCGTCGGGTCCACGGCGTGCTCCTCGTGGTCGCTGCCCGCGACCATGCGGATGCCCGCCTCGTCGAAGGCCCGCTTGATCCGCCAGCGCAGTTCCCGCTCCACGGCGAGCGCCTTGCCCGGCATCGTCTTCGCGGCGACCCGGATCGTGGTGGAGTCGAGGAGCACCGCGTCCAGACCGAGGACCTCGACCGGACCCCACAGCCGCTCGGCCCACGGGTCCTCCTTGGTCATGGACTCGGCGGCGGCCGTGATCACCGCGCGCACCTCGTCCAGGTCCTCGGTGGGACGCACGGTGACATCGACCCCGGCCGTGGACCAGCCCTGGCTGAGGTTGCCGATCCGTTTCACCTCGCCGTTGCGCACATACCAGATCTCGCCGCCGTCACCGCGCAGCTTGGTGACGCGCAGACCGACCTCGATGACCTCGCCGGAGGCGACACCCGCGTCGATGGTGTCGCCGACCCCGTACTGGTCCTCCAGGATCATGAAGACGCCGGAGAGGAAGTCCGTCACCAGATTGCGGGCGCCGAAACCGAGCGCCACCCCCGCGACCCCCGCCGAGGCGAGCAGCGGGGCCAGATTGATCTGGAACGCGCCCAGGATCATCAGGGCGGCCGTACCGAGGATCAGGAACGACGCCACCGAACGCAGTACGGACCCGATGGCCTCGGAGCGCTGACGGCGGCGCTCCGCGTTGACCAGCAGTCCGCCGAGGGCGGTGCCCGCGACGGCCTGGGCGCTCCGGTTCATCCGGTCGATGAGCTTGGTGAGGGCGCGGCGGATCGCGTACCGCAGGACGAGGGCGACCACCGCGATGAGCACGATGCGCAGACCGGTGTTCAGCCAGGTGGACCAGTTCTCCTCCACCCAGCCCGCGGCGTTGCCCGCCTGCTCGGCGGCGTCGTCCAGCGAGCTGCCCGGCTCGGGGGTCGGGGCTGCGGCCAACAGGGCGGACAGGGACACGGCGGGGTACCTCCAGTGTGCGTGGCTGACGAACCACACTAACGGGGCATCGGCCGTGCTCCGTTGCCGTGATGCGGGGGAGAGACATGGCTCACCCGGGGATGAGGGGAAGGTAAGGAATCCTCGTCCGACCCGCACGCTCATCGCATGGTGTGGTCGAACGCACATCGGACCGTCGCCCGGACCGGCGAGGGCGCCGGATCGCCCGTTCTCCGGCCCGTCGGACCGGGTCCGGGCGGTGTTCCCCGCCCGGTCCGGGGAAAATCCTTCCGGCCCGTTACCCGGACGTGGTGGCGCCACGACCAGGCAGGAGGGGAGACTGAGACCGGATCGTCCCGGCGCGAGCCACGCGCCGCCGGCGTACAAGGAGGCATCACCCGTGCCGCATGTCCTGGTTCTCAACGCGTCGTACGAGCCGCTCGGCGTCGTACCGCTCCGCCGCGCGCTCGTCCTCGTCCTGGAGAACAAGGCCGTGTGCCTTGAGGAGTCCGGCGCCTTCATGCACAGCGCCACCCGCGCCGTACCCGCGCCCAGTGTGATCCGGCTCAAACGGTTCGTACGGGTCCCGTACCGGGGGCCCGTCCCGCTGACCCGGCGCGCGCTCTTCGCGAGGGACGGCGGGCGCTGCATGTACTGCGGGGCCGTCGCGACCAGCGTCGACCACGTCATCCCGCGCAGTCGTGGCGGACAGCACGCCTGGGAGAACGTGGTGGCGGCCTGCCGCCGCTGCAACCACGTGAAGGCGGACCGCCATCTGCCCGAGCTGGGCTGGCGGCTGCGGCACGAACCCGCCCCGCCCACCGGGCTGGCCTGGCGGATCATCGGGACGGGGCATCGCGATCCGCGCTGGCTGCCGTACCTGCAACCCTTCGGCGCGGACGACGTGATGGCCCGGATCGACGGCATATCAGCCTGAGAACCGGGCCTCCGCCGTCTCCGGACCCAGGACCGGTCCGGGGTCCGGGGTCCTGGGACAGGGGTCCGGCCGTCCGGGGACAGGGGTCCGGTCGTCCGGTCGGCACCGGGCCGACCGGTCCGGGGTCCGTTCCTACGGCTGCCCGCCCGCGACCGCGTACGCCTCCACGGTCCAGAGCGAGTACCCGTACCGCGTCGCGCGGCTCTCCCCGCGCACCCTGACGAACCGGGTGTCCTTCGCGTCCATCCGTACCGCTTCCCGACCGCCCCGGCCGTCCGTGACGGTCGCCGCCGTGCGCCAGACCTCGCCGTCCGACGAGACCTGGACGCGGTAGCGGGAGGCGTACGCGTCCTGCCAGTGCAGCACCACCTGCCCCAGCCTGACCGGCTCCGCCAGCTCCGCCTGCCACCACGCGTCGTCCTCCGCGGGAGAGGACCACCGGGTCGCCGGGTCGCCGTCGGACGCCGCCCCCGCCGGGAAGTCGGGCGTCTCGTCGCCGGACGAGGACGCCGACGCGGTACGCAGCAGATCCGGCCCCGCCGTCCGGGGGAACGCCCGGACGGTGAGGGTGCTGCGCTCCGCGCCGAAACCGATCGGCACCTCGTACTCACCGGCCGGGGTGCCCTTCGGGACACTGATCCGCACCGGTACGTCGGTACGGGTGCCGCGCCGCACCGTCGTCCGCTTCGGCACGGTCACCACGATGCCCTTGGGCGCCTTCGCGGTGAGCGCCCCGCGCACCTCGGCGGGGCGCCCCGCCGCCAGTCGGGCGTCGACCCGCTGCGGTGCGCCGCCGATCTCGGCGTACGTCACCCCGCGTGCCAGGTCCAGCCGGGCGGCGGGCTCGTCGCCGAACCACGGCACCAGCGCCCGTACCCCCGGGTCCTCGGCCGCCGTACGGTCCGCGCGGGGCGGGGCGGGCGGGGCGCCGCGCGTGATCCCGGGACCGAAGTCGGGCACGGTGGGCCAGCTGATCCGGATCGCGTCGGCCCGCAGGCCCTTGACGGCGGTCTGGGTCCAGCCGGTCGCGGACAGCGGGCCGAGGGCCCGCCAGCCCTCGCCCGGCACATGGGCCTCCAGGCTCGCGGCCGTCACGTTGCCGCCCGGCGCGGTCATCGAGGTCACGGCCGCCAGTGGACGGGCCCGGTCCAGCCGGACCGTGTAACCGCCCGGCGCCCTGCTCACCGTGCCCGCGGTGCGGTCCGCGCCGGTCCAGGCGTCGGCCTCCTTGACCGCCCGGTCCAGGAACGGATCGAGGACCCCCTTGCCGACCGTCGCCCCGCTCGCCCCGATCTCCGCGCGCAGCGGCGCCAGCGCCAGCGCCGCCCGCCAGGCCGCGACCCCGTCGCCCTTCGCCTGTGCCTGGAGCAGATCGACGGACAGCTCGCCCGCCCTGCCGTACCGCGCCAACTGGTCGAGCCACGGGCGCACCTCGTCGTCCAGCCGCCCGCCCGCCGGGGCGGCCAACCGCCCCGGCGCGTTCCGCATCTCGGTGAACGCGGCCCGCAACGCGCGTGCCGCGCCGTCCCGGGCGCCGGTGTCAGCGGCGGAGCGGGCCGCCCAGAACGCGGCCAGCACCGGCTTGAGGTACGCCGACTCGTCGGCGTTCAGCACGGACGCCGAGCTGTTCCCGGCCAGCGCCCGCAGCGCGGCCCTGGTGCCCGCGTCGCCGCCCGCCAGCTCGTCCACGGCCGCCTGCCATGACTTCCCCGGCTCGTACCCCTTCGGGTTCCACGCGAAGTCGGCGGCCGTGAACAGCGGGATGCGGGAGGCGGACGCCTGCTCCATGGCGTTGGCCAGCAGCGCCGCCGACCCGGCGGCGACCGCCGGGTCCCGGCCGGTGTACGGCCCGAGGAAGATCCGGTCCTGCGCGTAGTCGTTGACCGGGTAGTTGTCCACGGTGACCAGCGGATGCCGGAAGGTGTCGCGGGCCCCGGCCACCTCCGACCCGGTGATCGTCCTCGGTACGACCCCGACCCCCGTCCAGGCCACCTGCACCCGGTCGTCCAGACGGGCGGCGAGCGCCTCGCGGTAGTCGGTCGTGCCGTCCTGGTAGAACTCCGTCGGCATCACCGACAGCGGCGCGGCATCGGGATGGGCGGCGGCCAGATGCCGGGCCACCGCGCCGGCCACCCGGGCCTGCGCCCTCGCGGCGGCCTCGGGACCGCTGCCGAAGGTGTCCGCGTCCTTGTCGCAGTGCCACTCGCTGTAGCTGACGTCCTGGAACTGCAACTGGAAGACGCGGAACCCCAGCGCCCACATCGCGTCGATCTTCTTCGTCAGCGCCTTCACGTCGCTGTCCGACGCCATGCACATCGCCTGGCCGGGGGAGACCGCCCAGCCGAGGGTCACGTGCTCGGCCCGCGCCCGCTCGGCCAGCGCCCGGAACCCGGCACTCCGGTCGGCGGGGTACGGATCACGCCAGCGCGCCTGCCGGTAGGGGTCGTCGCCCGCCGCGTAGAGGTAGCGGTTCTGCTTCGTGCGCGCCATGAAGTCGATCTGCGCGAGCCGTTCCTCCGGTGTCCATGGCTCCCCGTAGAACCCCTCGGCCATGCCGCGCGCGGCGGTGCCCGGCCAGTCCCGGACGGTGACCCCGGCGACACCGCCCGCGTGGATCAGCTGACGCAGCGTCTGCACTCCGTGGAACAGCCCGTCCTCGCCGACCCCGTCCAGCGCGACCGTGCCACGGCCCGCCACCTGGCCGACCGCGAGCCGGTAGCCGCCGGCCGGCAGATCGGTACGCCCGGCCGCGCCCAGCGTCCGCAGGGCGTCCTCCGCACCCGCGCCACCCAGCCTGATGACCGGGCCGCGCCCCGGCAGGGCTCGGTGGACGGTGCGCACACCCGCCTCGCGCAGCACCTCGCCGAGCGTGTCGACGGCGTACAAGTCGGCGCCCGGACCGGCGACGACGGTGACCTCGATGGTGAGGGGGACGGCGGGGCCTGACACCCTGACCGACTGGGGCTTCGGCCAGACGGCCGGAAGGGCGGGGGCCTTCGGACCGGGGGCGGCGGCGGTCTTCGGGCTGAGGGCGGCGGGGCCGGAGACGGTAGTGGCGGTGGGGGCGGCTGTGTGAATGGTGGTGTGAGTGGCGGTGGCCTTCGGGCCGGGAGCGGCCACGGTGGGGCGGGGGGCGGCCGGCGTCGCGAAGGCGGCCGGTGCCGCGAGTTCGACCGGTGCCGCGAGGGCGGTCGGTGTGCCGGTACCGAGAAGCCCGGCGATCACGGCCACGGCGACCGCGACGGCCGCCCCATGCGTACCGCGTCCGATCCGCACAGACCTCTCCCCTCACTCCCGACGCCCACCGATGGGCTCCGAGCCCACCACCCGTACGCGAAGGTGTCAATGGAACCGACCGTTGTGTCGGATGTACACACTTATGCCACGAGAAGGGCGAATGACCGAGGACGCGGGTCGCGCGGGACGCGAGAAGGCGGACCGAACCGGCGTGGCGGTGCGGCGATGTGACCCGGCGCACGTTGAACTCGTTGTCATAACGTCCACGTCTGCGGTCGCGCCCGTTGGGTAGGGCTGGCCCTGTCCTGTTCTCCATGGCCAGGAGGCCACCATGCCCGCTTCCGCGCAGCTTCTGCTCTCCGCCCTCTCCAAACAGGTACCGGGCCCCACCGCCCCGCCGACCTGCGAACCCCCGTTCGCCGACGGCGTCCCGCTCACGAGCGAGTCCCCGTTCGCCGACGCCACCCCCCTCACGAGCGAGCCTCCGCTCGCCGACGCCACTCCGCTCACCAGCGAACCCCCGCTCGCCGTCGTCGCCCCCCTGACCAGCGAGCCGACCGCGCCCGGCACAGCCCTGGGCACGGATGTGGGCACGGAGTCCCCAGGAATCTGAACCAGGAGTCCGAATTGGGCCTGTCCCGGCTCGCCGCGCTGCACGGTGTCGCCACCGCCTACTCCCCGACCCCCGGCACCACGGTCACCGTCCCCGACGCCACGGTCGTCGCGGTCCTGGCCGCGCTGGGCGTGCCCGCCGATACTCCCCGAGCGGTACGGGAGTCACTGGCCGCTGCCGCGACGACGGCCGCGGTACGGCTGCTCCCGCCGACGGTGGTGGTGTGGTCGGGCGACCCGCTGCCGGACGCGCTGACCGCGCTGCCGCCGGGCACCACGCTGACGCTGACCCCGGAGCACGCCGCACCCCCGGCGCGGCCGGTCCGGATGCGCGTACCGGACCCCGCGCTCGGTGCGGCGGGTGCGCGCGCGCCTGGCGCCGCGCCGGATGCCGCGTCGGGCCCCGTGTCGGGCCCCGTGTCGGGCCCCGTGTCGGGTGTCGCGTCGGGTGTCGCGTCGGGTGTCGCGCCTGGCGTCGCGTCGGACATCGCGCCGAGCGTCGCGCCGGACCCCGCTTCCGGCGCCGCGTCGGGTCCCACACCGGGCGTCGCGCCGGGTGTCGCGTCGGGCCCCGCGTCGGATGCTGTGTCGGACCTCGCGCCTGGCGTCGTGTCGGACCTTGCGTCGGGTCCCACACCGGGCGTCGCGCCTGGCGTCGTGTCCGGCCTCGCGCCGAGCGCCGCGTCGGACCCCGCCCCCGGCGCCGCGTCGGGCCCCACATTGGGCGCCCCGCCCGGCGCCGCCGATGTGCGCGCGCCCTGCTGGTGGGTCCAAGCCCCCCTCGGTGTGCACCGGTTGGACGTACGCGCACCGGACGGACGGGACGCGCGGGTGACGCTCGTGGTGGCGCCGGCCCGCGCGCCCCGGCCGCCCGCGCGCGCCCACGGCTTCCTCGTACAGCTCTACTCCCTCCTCTCCGCCCGCTCCTGGGGCATGGGCGACCTCGGTGACCTCGCCGACCTCGCCGCCTGGTCGGGGCGCCGCTTCGGCGCCGGGTTCGTCCAGGTCAACCCGCTCCACGCGGCCGTACCGGGCGACCCGACCGACCCGTCGCCGTACCGCCCGTCGTCACGGCGCTTCCCCGACCCCGTACACCTGCGCGTCGAGTCCGTCCCGGAGTACGGACACGTCACGGACCCGGCCGCGCTCGACGCCCTGCGCGAGAAGGCCGCCGCGCTGAACGACGCCGTGCTCGACGGGGACGCGTCGATCGACCGGGACGCCGTACGCGACCTGAAGCGACAGGCCCTCGAACGCGTGGCGGCGGTCCCCCTCACCCCCGGCCGCCACGCCGAGTACCGCGACTTCCTCGTCCGGCAGGGACAGGACCTGGAGGACCACGCCCTGTGGTGCGCGCTCGCCGAGGTCCACGGCCCCGACTGGCACACCTGGCCCGAGGGACTGCGCGACCCCCGCTCCCCCCGGGCCGCTGGGGCCCGCACGGAACTGAGCGACAGGATCGACCTCCACCGCCGGCTCGCCTGGCTGACCGACGACCAGCTCGCCGCCGCCCAGCGCGCCGCGCGCGACGCCGGGATGGGCGTCGGGATCATCCACGACCTCGCCGTCGGGGCGCACCCGACGGGTGCCGACACCTGGGCCCGGCAGCGGGCGTTCGCACATGGCATGTCCGTCGGCGCGCCCCCGGACGCCTTCAACGCGCGGGGCCAGGACTGGGGGCTGCCGCCGTGGCGCCCCGACGTCCTCGCCGCGTCCGGCTACGCCCCGTACCGCGCCCTGCTGCGCGGCGTCCTCGCCCACGCGGGCGGGCTGCGCGTCGACCATGTGATGGGCCTGTTCCGGCTCTGGTGGGTGCCCGAAGGCCACCCGCCCACCGACGGCACCTACGTGGCGTACGACGCGGAGGCCATGCTCGCCGTCCTCGTCCTGGAGGCCCACCGGGCGGGCGCCGTCGTCATCGGTGAGGACCTGGGCACGGTCGAACCAGGTGTACGTGAAACCCTCGCCCGGCGGGGCGTGCTCGGCACCTCCGTGCTCTGGTTCGAGCGCGACTGGGACGGAACCGGCCGCCCACTGCCCCCCGAGGCATGGCGCGCGGGCTGTCTGGCCACCGCCACCACCCACGATCTGCCGTCCACCGCCGCCCGGCTGACCGGCGACCATGTGACGCTGCGCCACCGTCTGGGCCTGCTCACCGGAGATCTGGCCCGGGAACGCGCCCAGGACCGCGCCGACACCGCCGAATGGCTCGCGCTGCTCGCGGTCCTCGGCCTGCTGCCCGAGGGCGAGGGCGAGTTCGGACACGAGGGCGAGAGCAGGGGCGCGGCCGGGGACACGATCGCGGGCTTGGGCTTGGGCTTGGGCTCGGGCGCGGGCGCGGGCGCGGGTGAGGACTCGGGCGAGGAGGAGGCCGCCGTCCGCGCGGTCCACCGCTTCCTGCTGCGTACCCCCGCCGCGCTCGTCGGTGTCTGGCTCCCGGACACGGTGGGCGACCGCCGTCCGCAGAACCTTCCGGGCACCTCGGACGAGTACCCGAACTGGCGACTGCCGGTCGCCGACGCCACGGGCCACCCGGTGTCCCTGGAAGGACTCGCCGCCTCGCCCCGGCTGCACCGGCTGATGGACGTACTGCGCACACGCCCCGAATCCGAGCCCCGCGACGCCGACCCACCCGCGAACCGGGCCGCCGCGCACCGCGACACCGCCCCGGAACGGTCCACCGCCACTCCCTGATCCAGCCCTGATCCAGCCCCGATCCCGCGCTGCCCCCGCTCCGACCCCGTCCCGGACGTCCGGACGCTGCCCGCACGCACCGTCGCCGGGCCACCGAACGGCACCCCGGACGCGCGACCCGTCCGGGGGTTCGCTACGTTTGCACCGTGGACAAGAAGAACGCTATGCGCGCCGGCGCCGTCGCGGCCGGTACGACGCTGATGATGCTGCTCATGTCGTCCCCCGCGCTCGCGCTCACCCGCGACGACGGTGACGACCCGGGTCCGGGCCTGAGCGTGATGGAGACCATCGGCCTGTTCGTCGTGGCGCCCATCGCCCTGTTCGCGATCATCGCGGGCCTGGTCATGGTGCTCGACAAGTCCAGGAAGCACGCCTGACCCCACGCTCCTGACGAGTGCGCCGCCGGTGGACGCTGCCGCGCGGCGCACACGCATGTCCGGACCCGACCGTCCGGCCCCAGGTGGTCCCCCACGGAACGTACCGACATCCTGCCGCTTCGAACATGAGCGGCGACCATGCTGTACTTTCCAGAATGGAAAGTATGTGTCAGAGTCGCAAGCGACAGGCCGGCGGCACGCCCGGAGGAAGGCCCGGAACACCTGATGGCGACGCACGAGGACGGTCCCGCACACTCCGGGGGTGCCACGATGTCCGTCGACAGCGCGGCAGACGCCCTGCGGAACGTCGACACGGCCAGGGCGGGGGCCCGTCTGAGGGCGGGGCTGACGCCCGCGTGGTACGGCCCGGCAGCGGCGGCGGCTCTGATCGTGCCGGGCGCCGGAGGCGCCTGGGGCGTGGGCCGAGGAGCGCAGGGCGCGCTGGTGTCGCTCGTGCTGTCACTCGGGGGCCTGGCCGTGACGGTCGGACTCGTCCGAGCCGCGAGGCGAGCGACGGGAGTTGTGGTGACCCGGACCTGGTTCTCACGTCTCAGACGCGGATGGCTCGGACTCCTGGTGGTCCTCGTCGCGGGCATCGCGGGGTGGGTGCTGTGCCGGCAAGCGGGAGCGGGTGAGGCCGTGACCCGAATGACGGTGTTCACGGTGTGGGGACTCGGCGCGTGGAGTGTCTGCGCCATGCGGAACGCCGCGATCAGACAGAAGCTCCGGGAGCCGGCGTGACCACCGACGACCCTCCGGGGCCGGACCGCCCCACCCTCGACGAGACGATTCACCACCCCACCCGGCTGGCCGTCGCGGCCTTTCTCTCCGCCTGCGACGAGGCCGAGTTCGCCGCCGTGCGCGACGGATGCCGGATCTCCGACTCGGTCCTCAGCAAGACCGCCTCCGCGCTGGAGACCGCCGGATACCTCACCGTACGCAAGGGCTACGTCGGCAAGCGGCCCCGGACCTGGCTCTCCCTCACCCCTGTCGGGCTGCGGGCGCTCGTCCGGCACATCGCGGCACTCCAGAACATCGCCTCAACGGCCCGTGACATGGGCGCCGGAGAACAGCCGGGACAGCTCTCGCGGTGACCACCCCTCAATCACGACGACCCGGGGAGGGTCGAGACAGGCGCCGCAATGCTCTGCCATATCGCCGGGCGACGGCTCTCTGTGCCCAATGCCCGCAGGGTCCGGCCGCTCGCAGATACCAGGCCGAGGGCCGACTGACGGCGTAGACCGTGAAATCGACCGAGTCATCCGGACTGCGTTGCAGGATGAACGCCTCTTCACCACATTCCGGGTGTCCTGGAAGCGTTCCATAGGCGAACCCGGTCCGATTTCTCTCATTGACGGTCCACACGACCTGACATGGTGCGCGGAAAGGCCCCATCCGCAGCAGCACCCGTATCCCGGGCGAAGCCTCTTCGACGTTTCCGGAAACGCTCAGCAGCGGTGTGGCGCGGTGCATCTGCCATCCGAAGAGGGCCTCGGCCGCACGATCGTACGTGCCGACTCCCAACGAAGTGCGCACCCGCAGAACGCGGAAACCGGGTGGTGGCGCTCCGTCCCTCGCGGTCATGCCCTCGGTGGAGTAGGTCACGTCATACATTCGCGCACCGCAGCACAGTCCCGGTTTTTGGATTCAGCCAGATATACGTATTTCGGGGACGGCCTCATCAGACCTCGTAGGCCGCCGCATGCCCGGCGAAGGTAGCCCAGGCGTCGTGCGAGAGGGCCGGCCGGGTCCGGTGTCGTGCGGCTCAGTACTCGCTGTCGATCCCGGTGACGACGGCCGGTCCCAGCGGGGCGTCCCCGGGGGTGAGGCCGTTTTCGCGCAACGCGGCCTCGGCGAGGCGTACGGCCTGGGCTTCGGCCTCCGCACGGTCGTGCGCCTCGATCTTCAGCCGGATCGAGAAGGTGTTGCCTTCCTGGACCGTCAGCAGGTCCAGCTCTTCGGCCTCGCCCAGCTCGGTGTTGTGCGGGTCCCGCGGACGCAGTCTGCGCTCCACACCGGAGCGCTGGTCGTCCGTGACATCGTGGAGGAATGTGCCGGGGACGGTGATGAGGTAGGTGGTCACAGGCCCTCCAAGGGTGTCGGCCGGTCCGGTGCGGCGCCGGAATTCGAGCTTGTCATGGGACTGCCCCCGATCGGCCTCGCGAATCTCCGTGGGGATCACCCGAGGGCGGGGCCGTCTTGCCCGGGCGCACCGTAACCGGGGCAAGAAGGGGTAGACGCGGTTCGTGGGAGACGCCTTCTCCTGGGATTTCCTGGAACCGAGTGAGGGAGACGTTGTGACAGAACCCCGGGACACGTCGATGCGTGCGGTGGGCTGGGCCCGGTCGTTCCCGGTGTCACGCGGCGTGCGCGCCGGTCGCCACTGGACTCGGGAGCACCTTGAGTCCCTGGACTGGACGCGGGACGCGCCCGAGACCGTGGACGCCATTTTGCTGAGCGTGTCGGAACTCATCACCAACGCACACGTGCACGCGCACAGTGAGGCGCAGCTGGTCCTGACCTGGGACAGCCGTTGTCTGCACGTCAGCGTCCACGACGGCGACCCCGCCCCGCCGGCCCAGCAGAAGGCCGACAGCACCCGGACCGGCGGCCGCGGACTGGCCATCGTGGACGCGCTGGCCGACAGCTGGGCCACCCATCCCCAGGAATCAGGCAAGACCGTCATCGCCTGCTTCGTGCCGCCCGGCACTCCTCCGGTCCACCACAGCGAACTCTCCGGCTGACTCCCAGGGCTGCCACGCTCAGCCGGCCGCCCCGTGACAGGCAGGCCCGCCGCCCGCGGTCTTCTCGTCGAGCGGACCGCGTGCCCCGGTACGCCGACCCAGCCGGAAAACGACGATGACCGCCAGCAGTACCGCCACATTGACCGTCAGCGCCGGACCTGAGTGGTACCGGGAGAACGAGCCGCGGACCGAGGTGGAGCTGTCGGCGGCGGCGAAGGGCGCGGCCGGTCAAGCACCTCCAGGGCGCCATCGCCGCCGAAGAGGTCCTGGGCAGGGAGGGCGAGCGCGACCGGGTCCTGGACTGGGTGACCGCCAGGGGTGCGGTCACCCTTGAGATGCCTGGCAAGGTTGCCGACTTCCTCCGCGCCACCGAACCGCATCACAAACATCGCCGGGAGCGGCACTAGATGACGCCGAGGTGGTCGGCGACCCAGTGCCAGGGCTGGTTGACGGCCCAGCACCAAGGAACGATCAGGCCGGCGGGCAGCGCCAGGCAGAACCCTACGAAGCAACTCCCGAAAGGTACTTCGGACTCGGGCCTCACCAGGACCGAGCCCGTCATGATGAGTGCCACGACAACCAGGGCCGGCAGGCCCACGACGGTGTAGACGACCAGGTTCACGATGCCGGCTCCCGGGTCGGCTTGCATGCCCGCGCTGATGGTCGCCGTGAAGGTGTACGCCAGCACGACGATCAGTACGCCGCAGACCCAGGCCCAGAGCAGCGCGGAGACCGAATCCGTCTTCCCCGGCCCGCCGGGCGGCAGGGGGGACGCCTCGGTCTGGGGAGGGCGCGGGGCCTTGGGCGTCCGGTCCGTGGTGGTCCAGAGCTCCTGCCACGTGGTGAGGTCGTCGTGTGCGACGTGCCTGATGACCTCTTCGACGAAGGACAGCGAGGGAACGCGGCCCCTGAGGAGGATGCTGAGCTGCGCTTCGTTGGGCGCGAGTTCCTTCAGCTTCCCGAAGGGCAGCTTGGTCTTGCGCAACAGCGCTTCGAGGTCCCGGACGAACGCGGCTTCGTAGGTGTCCGCGGGATCGAGATAGATCCTGTCGGCCGCCAGAGGACCCTTCGGACTGCTGTTTTCGCTGGTAGAGGGTTTTTCCGGGGTTGTCCCGGACAACCCCGGCGACGTGGCACCGATGGATGCGGAGCGGGGCCGGACCACCTGCGGCGGGCTGTGGGGCGGCGAAGAGGCGGCAGACCGGCCCTCCGGCGCCGACGGATCGCTTGGACGGCTAGGCGGTCGGACGCTCCCGGTCCGGGGAGCAGGCGAGCGATCCGGGGCATCGACGCCGGTTGCGCGTGCCATGCCGACCGCGGACTCCGACGGGCGCCCCGAGGTGGATTCGGCGCCGTCATCGGGCGGAGCGCCGTCCGGAGTCCGGGCTTCGGGAGCGGGGCCGGGCGTGGGCACGACGGTGCCGGTAATGATCTGTGGACCGCTCGTGGGCTGCTCCGGCGCGGGTGTCCCCGTGTGCTCCGCGAGGTCGATCAGGTCCCGCTCGCGGTCCTCGCTCTCGCTGGTGATGCGCTCCAGCGCATCGTCGAAGTCCGCGAAGTCCTCGTCGGCGTCCGGCCCGGTCACCTCCCGCCGGCCGGGCAGCGGAGCCGGCTCCGGACCATCGACGCTCCCGGTGCCGTGGCTGAGGTCTGCGGCCCTTCGGCGTAGTTCTTCCAGTTCCCGGCGGGCCTCCTCGGCCTCGATGATCAGGGCCTTCTGGGCCTGCTCGGCGGTATAGCGGTGCTGGCGGGCCCGCTCGAGTTCCGCCTCGGTGCGCTCCAGACGCAACCGGGCCTGGTTCAGGCGTGCTTCGGTCTCGGAACGCTTCAAGGCATGGTTGCGGTCGCGTTGCGTGGTGAGTTCGCGCACGGAGTTCTCAGCCCGGGCGTACATCCCCAGCAGTGTGGTGATCGTGGCGCGGGCGCCTTCGGCGAACTCGGTCGCCTTGTTCAGCCTCTCGTGGGATTCCACCAGGCGCTGCTGGACGTTGATCAGCTCGCGGGCCGCGACCTGCGGTTCGGCTGCTGCGGTGGGCGGGCGGGAGGCTTCCGCGGCGGCTTCCTTCTGCAGTGTGCGGGCCCGGACGAGAGTCGGCCCCAGCAGGCGGCGGTCGGTACCGCACAGCTCCTGGACCACCTGTCCCAGGACGTGTGCGGGGATGACCTTCGAACCGTTCAGGTACTCCGCCCATAACGTGCTGCTTCCTGGGAACCGTGCGGCGAACGAGGCCGTCTTCAGCCCTTCGCGGTCCCCCAGGTCGGACAGAAACATGGCGAGCTCGTTCGCCTTCGGCCCGCCCTTCAGCCTTCTCGGCCGTCCCGGCCCACTCATGTCCCGTTCCCGGCCCTTCTGGTTCTCCGCCGTCGTCCGGCGTTGTCCGCTAGCCGTACCCGCCGCCGCCTGCACCGATAGGGGCAGCGCCGGACGGTCAATCAGATCACTCGGGATGGTTCCTCTCAACCCGCTCCGCCGAACGGGAACTTCGCCACCGGGAGGACCCTGTCATGAACCTCGCCCCGCTTCTCGATTTTCTGCTCCACGACGTCCTGGGCAACCTGTCCGCCGCCGCTCTGACCACGGCGACCGGATACCTTCTCAGCGCACTCAAGCGCCGCGCACACCGGACGCCCGGCCGCGACCGGACCCCGGAGTAGCCGATGGAACGCCGACCGGCCGAAGCGGTTCCCGCAGACCGGCCGGCAGGCTCTGCCCCGCGCCGCCCAGTGCTTCCCCAAGCTCCCGGCTCGCTCGACCAGGGGAGGCCCCACCCTCGCCGCGTTGGCCAACAGTCCTGGCAGCGGAGCTGCCAGGACTGTTGGCCGCCTTGCGATCGCACGCACCGGACGGCGCTCCTTCGGGGCAACATCACCGGTCACCGCACTGGTCCGAGAGGACGCGCCCGTACGGCGAAGGGGCGCCTCCGGTGACGTGTCACCGGAGGCGCCCCCGGAGGAGCGGACGAGCCGCGCGTTACGCCGCTGCCGCGTCCGCCGCCTGGGCCCGCAGGGCGCGTTCGATGCCCGCGCGGGACTCCGACATCAGCCGGCGCAGCGCCGCGCTCGGCGCCGCCGAGGCGAGCCAGGCGTCCGTGGCGTCCAGCGTGGCCTGCGAGACGTGGAGCGCCGGGTACAGGCCGACCGCGATCTGCTGGGCCATCTCGTGGCTGCGCGACTCCCACACGTCCTTGACCGCCGCGAAGTACTTCTCCGTGTACGGCGCCAGCAGCTCACGCTGGTCGGTCTGGACGAAGCCGTTGATCACCGCCTCCTGGAGGGAGTTCGGCAGCTTGTCGGACTCGACGACCGAGGCCCACGCCTCCGCCTTCGCGTCCTCCGCCGGGCGCGCCGCGCGGGCGGCCGCCGCGTGGCGTTCACCCGCGGCCGTCCTGTCCCGCTCGTACTCGGCGTTGATCTCGTCGTCCTCCAGCAGACCGGCCGCCGCCAGCCGCTGTACGAACGCCCAGCGCAGCTCGGTGTCCACCGCCAGGCCCTCGATCTCCTCGCGGCCATCCAACAGGCCCTGGAGAAGGTCCAGTTGCTGCGGGTTGCGGGCCGTCGCCGAGAAGGCCCGCGCCCACGCCAGCTGGTGGTCGCTGCCCGGCTCCGCCGCCCGCAGATGCGCCAGCGTCGCCTCCGTCCACCGGGTCAGCCCCGTCTCGCGCCACTCCGGCGCCGCGTACAGGTCCAGCGCCAGCTTCACCTGACGCTGGAGCGACTGGACGACGCCGATGTCCGTCTCCTTGCCGACACCGGACAGCACCAGCGCCAGGTAGTCGCGCGTCGCCAGCTCGCCGTCCCGGGTCATGTCCCAGGCCGACGCCCAGCTCAGGGCGCGCGGCAGCGACTCGGCGAAGTCACCGAGGTGCGCCGTGACGACCCGCAGCGACTCCTCGTCGAGGCGGACCTTCGCGTACGACAGGTCGTCGTCGTTGAGCAGGACCACCGCCGGACGGGCCGTGCCCGCCGGGTAGGGCACCTCGGTGCGCTCGCCCTCGACGTCCAGCTCGATCCGGTTCGTACGGACCAGCTTCCCCGCCTCGTCCAGGTCGTAGCAGCCGATCGCGATCCGGTGCGGGCGCAGCGTCGGTTCGCCCTTGGCGCCCGCGGGCAGCGCCGGGGCCTCCTGGAGCACGGTGAACGCGGTGACGTGCCCGTTCGCGTCCGTCTCGATCTCCGGGCGCAGGATGTTGATCCCGGCCGTCTCCAGCCACGCCTTCGACCAGGCCCGCAGATCGCGCCCGGAGGTCTTCTCCAGCGCGCCGAGCAGGTCCGAGAGCCGGGTGTTGCCGTACGCGTGCGCCTTGAAGTAGGACTGCACCCCGCTGAAGAACTCGTCCATGCCGACATACGCGACGAGCTGCTTCAGGACCGAGGCGCCCTTGGCGTACGTGATCCCGTCGAAGTTCACGAGGACGTCGTCGAGGTCGGTGATGTCCGCCATGATCGGGTGCGTGGACGGCAGTTGGTCCTGCCGGTACGCCCAGGTCTTCATGGAGTTCGCGAAGGTCGTCCACGAGTGCGGCCACTTCGACCCCGGCGCGTACGCCTGGCAGGCGATCGACGTGTAGGTGGCGAACGACTCGTTCAGCCACAGGTCGTTCCACCACTCCATGGTGACCAGGTCGCCGAACCACATGTGGGCCAGCTCGTGCAGGATCGTCTCGGCGCGCGTCTCGTACGCCGCGTCCGTCACCTTCGAGCGGAACACGTACTGGTCACGGATGGTGACCGCGCCCGCGTTCTCCATCGCTCCCGCGTTGAACTCCGGGACGAACAGCTGGTCGTACTTGGCGAACGGGTACGCGTAGTCGAACTTCTCCTGGAACCACTCGAATCCCTGCCGCGTGACGGCGAAGATCTCGTCCGCGTCGAGGTGTTCGGCGAGCGAGGGACGGCAGTAGATGCCCAGCGGCACGGACTGTCCGTCCTTCTCGTACGTGCTGTGCACCGCGTGGTACGGACCGGCGATCAGGGCCGTGATGTACGTCGAGATGCGCGGTGTGGGCTCGAAGGTCCACACGTCGTCGACGGGCCGAGGCGTCGGCGAGTTGGAGATCACGGCCCAGCCGGCCGGGGCCTTCACGGTGAACGCGAAGGTCGCCTTCAGGTCCGGCTGCTCGAAGCTCGCGAACACCCGGCGGGCGTCCGGCACCTCGAACTGCGTGTAGAGGTACGCCTGTTCGTCGACCGGGTCGACGAAGCGGTGCAGGCCCTCGCCGGTGTTCGTGTACGCGCAGTCCGCGACGACCCTCAGCTCGTTCGCGCCCGCGGCCAGCCGGGGCAGCGCGATCCGCGAGTCGCGGAACACGGCGGCGACGTCCAGCGCCTCGCCGTTCAGTGTGACCTCGTGCACGGCCGGGGCGATCAGATCGATGAAGCTCTCCGCACCGGCTTCGGCGGAGTCGAAACGCACGGTGGTGACAGACCTGTAGGTCCCACCCTCCTGCGCTCCGGAGAGGTCGAGACCGATCTCGTACGCGTCCACGGTCAGCAGGCGCGCCCGCTCCTGTGCCTCTTCGCGGGTCAGATTCGTGCCAGGCACGCGGTCATCTCCTTCAATTCCTTCAATGGTGACGTTTCCGGCCATCCTTCCACGTCCGGTGATCTCACGGCGGGGTGAATCGGAGCACCGCCGCGCACCGGGCGGCCGGTGGCCACCTCCCCAACGCGATGTCCGTTTTCCGCTGGTATATGGCGACGTCGTGCACAAGGCTGGACCCATGAACAGCAACCGGTCCACCACCACCCACCAGGCACGCCCGATCGACCCCGCCGCTCTCCAGCAGCTCCGCGACATCGACGACGCGGGCCACCCCTGCCACCCGTACACCGAGACCGGCGACGGGAACCCCCTGCGCTGCTGTCTGCGCGGCTCCCGGCCCGGCGAGCGGATCGCCCTCGTCTCGTACGCGCCGCTGCGCCGCTGGGCCGCCGCCACCTCGGCCCGGCCGGGGGCCTACGACGAGCAGGGCCCGGTCTTCATCCACGCCGACCCGTGCGAGGGCCCGGACCCGGAGCGGGCCGGGTACCCGTTCAGCCGGGCCGGGGCGCTGCGGACCGTGCGCCGGTACGACACCGACGGCCACATCGTCGGCGGCCGGCTCATGGAGATCCCGGCCGACGAGGAGAAGGGCTTCGACACGGCCTTCGAGGAGGCGTTCGCCGACCCGGACGTGGCGCTCGTGCACGTCAGGGCCGTCGAGTACGGCTGCTTCCACTTCGAGGTCCGCCGCCCGGCGGGGCCGGGGGAGACGGCGTGAGCGGAGAGGGGGAAGGCGGCCTTGCGGGCGCGGCGTTCCTCCGCACCGGTCCGCTCGGGCACCGACCGGTCAGCGGGCGACCAGTTCCCGGACGGCGTCGCTGACGCCAGGCAGCTCGCCGGGGTCGGCCCAGGTGTGGTCGTCGTGCTCGGTGAGGATGACCGGCGCGGTCTTCCCGACGGTCACCCGGAAGGTGAGCTGGCGGGTCAGGGCACCGCTCCCGGATGTGTAGTCGAACCGCCCGAGGTAGGCGCCGACCTGGTCGATCACCAGACCGGTCTCCTCCTCCGTCTCCCTCAGCAGGGCCTTCTCGAACCCCTCGCCCGGCTCGACCTTCCCGGACGGCAGCTCCCACAGGCCCGGCAGGAAGTCGTCGGTGGGCCGGCGCAGCAGGAGTACGCGGTTCCCGTCCGTGACGACCGCGGCGACGACGAACCGGGTGATGCCCGACTCCTGGGCGTCGAGGAGCAGGCCCGGGGCGAACGAGGGATCGGCGAAGGGGGACGTCACAGCAGCAGCTCCTTGTGGTGGTCGCTCACCTTGACGGCCGCGCGGACGTACTGCTCGGCCAGCGGACGATCCTGCTCACGATGCCAGACCGGGAGCTTGATCGTGTGCGCGTGGGTGTGCTCGGCGACGGGGAAGTCCCCGGCTTTGTACGGGCGGTGGGAGCGCGGATGGTCGGGGAACAGCATCGTCGGGTTCTGGTAGAGCTGCAGCTGGTTCAGGGGACAGGTGGAGCCCGGCCGGTCGAAGTCGGTCGCGCCCTCCGCGATGAGAGCCTGGTGGAGGCGTTCGATGCTCAGGCCGTCAAGCTCGCCGGGGCGGTAGGTGAGCGTCAACGCGTACCAGGACGGGACCACCCCATCGGGCATGGGAGTGACCTCGAAGCCGGGGATGCGGGCGAACTCGGTGGTGAGGTAGTCGGCGATCTCGGCCCGCCCGGCCAGATAGCCGTCGATGCGGCCGAGCTGGTCGTGCGCGAGGGCGGCGGCCAGAGGGTGGATGCGAAGCTTGAGGCCCGATCCGGTGACCGCGTATCCGGCCAGCGGGTGCTTTGCCGGGATCTCGGACTTGGCCCGCTTGTTGTAGTGGGCGAACGTCAGCAGCCGGTAGTACGTGTCATGGTCGTCAGTGAGGACGAAGCCGCCCTCGCCACCGGACAGGGGCTTGGGGCCGTTGAGGGAGAAGGCCCCGGCGAGGCCGAACGTGCCGACTTTCTGCCCGCCATGCGAAGCGCCATGGGCGTGCGAGCCGTCCTCCAGCAGGGCCAGACCGTGCGCCTCGGCGATGGACCGCAGGACGGCCATGGTGGCCGGCCTACCCCACAGATGGGTCACCGTGATGGCTCGGGTGCGCGGCGTGATCAGCTCCTCGACCCGGGTCGGGTCGATATTGCCGTCCGACCCGGTCTCGCAGAGAACCGGCACGGCACGGAAGTGGAACAGCGGTGAGGCGGTGGCGTGAAAGGTCCAGGCTGGCACGATTACCTCGTCACCGGCCTTGATTCGCGCGGCCGAGTAGGCAGAGTGCAGGGCGGCGGTGCCAGAGCTGAAGGTGACCGCGTGCCGGACGCCGAAGTACTCCTGCAGGGCGTCCTCCAGCTCGGCGACGATGCCGGTCCGTCCGGGGATGGACAACGCGGTGTCGAGCTGGGCGGCGACCTTGGCGCGGGTGGTGTCGTCGATCGGCGGCCACTGGAAGTGCGGTCCGTCGGCAGTCACTGCGGGCTGGCCTCCGAGCAGGGCTAACGAGCTGGGCACAGCATTTCCTTCGGGTTGATGTAACGTCCGGCCGTCTTGGACCGGTAGCAGGAGGCGATGAAAGCGGCATGGGCGAGGTGCTGCTGGGGGCCTGAGGTGTTGGGGCGCTCGCCGTCCAGGACCCGACAGAAGTGGTCGATCTGGGCGGTAGCCGCACTGGCAGGGGCCTGCGGGCGGGTCAGCTCCTCGACCACCGAGCCATCAAGGGCGAGCCGCTGGACCTGCCCTTTCGTCAACAGCACGGAGCCGAGGGTCCCGACGATGTGCAGCTTCTCGGTCTTCGGGGCCATCCAGCGCGACAGGAGCACCGTGCCGTAGAGGCCGGTATCGTAGCCGAGTTGGATGACGGCGGTGTCCTCGGCGTCGTAGCAACCCTCTGGCATCGCGGCCGTTGAGAAGTCCGCCATGACGCGGTTGGGCATGCCGAAGTACCACAGCAGTAGATCGACGAGGTGGTAGCCCATGTCGATGATGCAGCCGCCACCGGCTTGTCTCACGTCTCCACGCCACCCGGCGCCGGGATCATCGGTGTGGAACGTGTACTGGCCGTCGATCAGGAAAGGGGTGCCGATCTGGTCGAGGAACTGCACCACCGAGGTGTAGATCGGGTTGAAGCGCCGCTGGAGCGTGACCATCAACTCCACCGCCCCCCGCGCGCAGATCGCCGCGAGTGCATGAGCTTCCTCGGGAGAGGTGCCGAAAGGCTTCTCCTTGAGCACGTGCACGCCCCGCGATGCGCACTCCTCGATCACGGACCGGCCCGCGTGGTGCGGCACTGCGACGATCACGAAGTCGGGCTTCACCGCGTCCAGCAGGTCGGCGGCGCGGGTAAACGCCGGGACCTGGTGCGCTTCCTGCTGGGTGCGAAGGGCGTTCGGATCACTGTCACAGACCGCGACGAGCTCGGCCCTACTGGAGCCGAGCAAGCCGGGCAGGTGATCCTCGAGCGCCTGATGGCCGAGGCCGATGATCGCAGCACGTCGTTTCATGAGCAGACTCCTTCCGCTTCGTGAAGGAACTTGTCGATGCGTGTCGAGTACAGCCCAACTGCTCGCAGCCGAACAGGCTTTGCCTGTAGTCCCGGGGTAGTCCTGCCTGTGCGCGCAGTAGGCTTTCGGCGACTGCGAATGATGGGATTGGTCCTGTGGACGACCCGATCCGGCACCCCCTCGCGTACGCCCGCCAACTGCACGGCAACCTCTCGCAGTCAGGACTGGCCGTCCGCATGGATCAGGCCGCTCGTCGGCACGGGCTTCGCTCCGGCGCGGACAAGCAGGCGATCAGCAAGTGGGAGAACTGGATCAAGGAACCCAACATGGACTCCCAACTCCTGATCGCGGAGGCCCTTGACGTTCTGACCGATCATGTCGAGCTGCTTGGTTGGCCCTATTGGCTTCCGGGCTATGATTCCCCGCTGCCTCTGGGCTCCGCGTATACCGTCCAAGCACTTCGAGAGGCCCAAAGAACAGCGATGGATCGTCGCAACTTCATGACCTTCGGCGCTGCCGCACTGGCCGGCCTCTCAGCCCAATGGGCCTCGATCGAACCCGACAGGCTCACCACCGCCCTCGACGGCAAGCGCGTCGACCCGGAACTGGTCGACTGGTTGGAGAAGACCGCGGCGAAGCTCACTTCGCTGCCGACCGAACAGCGTCAGCACACAGCGAAGCTGATGGACGCCCACCTTGTCACCGTTACCGACCTCATCGAACCCGGTAACTACGCCGAGGCCACTGGCAGGCGGCTGCACCTGCTGGCCGCGTCACTGGCCAGCACCTGTGGCTGGCACCGCTTCGACCAGGGTCGGCACTACGCGGCGGGCAAGCACTGGAACGCTGCTCTGACAAGCGCGCACGCCGCTCGTGATCGCGACCTCGGCGCCGGGGTGCTGTCCGATTTCGCTTATCAGTCCATCTGGCTGAGTGACCCGCCGGCGGCCATCGAGCCGCTCAGCCAGGCTCTGATCCACACCCGGCACCCCACTGCCAGGTCTTTGCTGCATCTGCGCAGGGCCCGGGCTCACGCCGCACTCGGAGCGAGCGCGGACTGCCACCGCGACCTGGCTGCCGCCGAGACCGCGTTGCTGACTGACGCTGCCGATCCGGCGCCCCGCTGGTGTTCGTGGATGAGCTCGGCAGACCTGGCTGTGGACTCCGGCCAGTGCATGCTGGATCTCGGTCGCACCGACGAAGCTCACGCCCGGATCGACGAGGGCATGAGACTGCTGCCCAGGACCCGCGACAAGACACGCGGGATCTTCCTCACCTACGAGGCCCGCAGTCTCTTGCGGGCCCGCGAGGTCGAGCAAGCGCTGGTCGTCACCAACGAATCCCTCGCCCTCGCCACTCGTATCGGCGCTGATCGGTGTGTCGGCCTCGTACGTGAACTCATCCCGGCGTTCAAGCGCTACCAGCAGGTCGACGGAGTCCCCGAGTTACTGGAACGCATCCGGGTGGCCTGACAAGGCCGATCCCGGCACCTCGGATCGCGGCGCCGCTCGCGCATCCTGTATAGGGGGCTGTGGGTAGCGATCAGCTGTCCTGCGCCCCGGACAGCTCGGCCTGAAGGCCGTCCCGTCCCCTGCCCGCCCTGCTGGCTACGGACCCGACAGGGCGGACACCGTCACCGGCGCCCGCCCCTTCGACCGCGTACGGAAACGTCCGTACGAGAACATCCGTACTGGAACATCCGTACTGGAACATCCGTACTGGGACACCCGTACAGAAACGCCCGTACAGAAGCGCGTCCACGCGAACGCGTCCACGGCAACGCGTCCAAGCGAACGCCGTACGCGGGCCGCGTCAGCCGTTCGTCAGCTCCGCCGCGACCAGCTCCGCGATCTGCACCGCGTTCAGCGCCGCGCCCTTGCGCAGGTTGTCGTTCGAGACGAACAGCGCGAGGCCGTTCTCCACGGTCTCGTCGACCCGGACGCGTCCCACGAACGAGGCGTCCTTCCCGGCCGCCTGGAGCGGGGTCGGGATGTCGGACAGCTCGACCCCGGGGGCGGCCTTCAGCAGCTCGTAGGCGCGCTCGACCCCGATGGGGCGGGCGAAGCGGGCGTTGACCTGGAGCGAGTGACCGGAGAAGACCGGGACCCGGACGCAGGTGCCGGACACCTTGAGGCCGGGGATCTCCAGGATCTTGCGGGACTCGTTGCGGAGCTTCTGCTCCTCGTCCGTCTCGTACGAACCGTCGTCCACGATCGAACCGGCCAGCGGCAGCACGTTGAAGGCGATCGGGCGCTTGTAGACGGCGGGCTCGGGGAAGCTCACGGCCTCGCCGTCATGGGTGAGCCGGTCGGCCTCGGCGACGACCTTCGACACCTGACCGTGCAGCTCGGCCACCCCGGCCACACCGGAACCGGACACCGCCTGGTACGTGGCGACCGTCAGCGCCTCCAGGCCGGCCTCGTCGTGCAGCGGGCGCAGCACCGGCATCGCGGCCATCGTCGTGCAGTTCGGGTTGGCGATGATGCCCTTGGGACGGTTCCGGACCGCGTGCGGGTTGACCTCGGAGACGACGAGCGGCACCTCGGGGTCCCTGCGCCACGCGGAGGAGTTGTCGATCACGACGGCGCCCTGGGCGGCGACCTTCTCGGCGAGCGCCTTCGAGGTGGCGCCGCCCGCGGAGAACAGCACGATGTCCAGACCGGTGTAGTCGGCCGTGGAGGCGTCCTCGACGGTGATCTCGCGTCCCTGCCACTCGATGGTGGAGCCCGCGGAGCGTGCGGAGGCGAAGAGCCGCAGTTCGTCGGCCGGGAAGTTCCGCTCGGCCAGAATCCTGCGCATGACTGTGCCGACCTGACCGGTGGCTCCGACGATTCCGACCTTCACGGGGACTCCTTGAGACGTTCGAATTGGCCCGGTTACCGGTCCATGATGTGTCTGTCCACGGCTTTCTTGTCCAATCCATTGTCCGGGAGGCGGACAGCGGGCGTACGCGGCGGGGCGGGGGAGTGACGGGGAAGGGGGCCGCGGGAGAGCTGTGGGAGCTGGGAAACGGCCGGGCACGGTGGTGGGCGGGCGCGGGGAATCCGCCGGGCACGGCAGTGGGGCGGGGCTCCGGAGAGCGCCCGCCCCACCTCGGTGTCCGTCGTACGGATCACACGGTCACCGCTGCGGTGTTACGGCGTGACCTTCCCGATCACGACGCTGCCGGCGCCCGCCGCGGTGCCCCGGGCGTTCACCAGCTGGACCTCGCCGAAGAACTGGCGTCCCTCGGGGGCCGCCCCGGCGACGACGACGTCCGCGCCGACCTTCGCCGACGCGCCGTTGGCCAGCTTCACCGTCTTCGACTCGTCGACCTTCATCGAGCCGAGCGACGGCGAGTAGTACACGTCGCGGTAGTCGTACGCGGTGGTCCCGGTGGTGACCGAGTAGCCGTCGACGACGATCGTGTACGTACCGGCGGCGGGCTTCACCAGGCTGACCGACTCCTCGGAACCGGCCGTGGTCGACTGGCCGGCCACGGCGCTGCCCTTGTAGACGTACAGGTCCAGGTCGGCGTTGGCGTCGGCGGTGGAGCCGATGGCGACGTCCAGACGCTCGACGCCCTCACCGATGGTGACCGTCGTCTGCCGCTGCTCACCGGTCGCGATCGACGGGCGGTCGACCTTCGCGGAGCCCAGCGAGCCGCCCTTCAGCTTGCCCTCGATGGCGGCGAGGCTGTTCTTGACCGTCCAGGCGACAGCGGTCGGCGTACCGATCTTCGCCTCCGGCAGCGTCTGCACGGCCGGGTCGAAGGAGACACCGAGGAGGGTGGCCTCCAGCTTGTACGGGTTGTCCAGGTACGCCGACGTGCGGCGGGCCTCGACCTCGATCTCCCAGACGCCGGGCTGCGGGTCCGCGTACGAGCGCACGTCGGGCCGGCAGGTGTTGGCCGGGTTGTCGTAGTTCGGGTAGCAGTTGGTCGTGGAGCTGTTCTCCATCTGCACCCCGTACGGGTGGATGGAGATGAACCGGGTCTGGCTGCCCGAGCGGAGCGCGCTCAGCGCGACCTCCAGGGTCTTCGCGCCCTCCGGGACGTTCAGGAAGTACGACGTGCTGCTGTTGCGCTGCACGGTGCCGGACGCCTTGAACGCGTAGCCGGGCTTCGCCAGCTCCTGCGCCGCGACCACGGTGGTCAGGATCTGCTGGTCGACCCCGGTGGTCTTGCTGTCGTCCAGCTCCAGGATCGCGCTGTGCACGCCGGCGCTGCCGGGCTTCGCCTGGACCTTGACGTCCACCGGCTTGTCGAGCGGCAGGGAGACGGTGTTCCCGCCGGACAGCGTGAAGGTGCCGTCGTTGTTCTTCCACGACAGCTTGTGCTTGACGGCGCGGTCCGGGCCCGTGGTGCGGGTGACGGTGACGGTGTACGTCTTGCTCTTGCCGACCTTCGCACCGCCCTCACGGTCGTACAGGCCGGTGCCGAAGCCCGGGGTCTTCAGCGCGAAGTCGATCGCGGTGTCGACCGGGGCCTTCACGGTGTACTCGTGCGCGGTGGCGCCGTTCTTGATCGCCTTCCAGGCGTCCACGATGTTGATCAGACCGGCGCCCTGGGCGTGCGCGGGCACTCCCTTGATCTTGGTGGCGGTGCTGGTCAGCGCGGTGCGCAGATCGGCGGGGGCCAGGTCGATGTTCTTCTGCTTCGCGGCGGACAGCAGCAGCGCGGTCGCGCCGGCGGCCTGCGGGGACGCCATCGACGTGCCCTGGAGCATCGAGTAACCGGCGGGCAGCGAGTAACCCGCCTCCTTGACCGGCGAACCGGGCAGCCAGGTCTGGGTGGTGTTGATCGCCGAACCGGGCGCGGAGAGGGTCGGCGCGAAGCCGCCGTCCTCACGCGGGCCGCGCGAGGAGAACGGCATCATGTCGTACGCCTTGGTGACGTTCGACCCGTAGTTGGCGGCCCAGCTCTCCTTGGAGATGGTCGCTCCGACGGAGATGACGTGGTCGGCGAGGCCGGGGTCACCGATGGTGTTGAGGCCGGGGCCGTCGTTGCCCGCCGAGATGACGAGCTGCACGCCGTAGGTGTCGATGAGCCGCTTGTACAGCTCGGCGCGGGCGTTGTTGCCGTCGTTCAGCGGCGGCAGGCCGCCGATCGACATGTTGACGACGTCGACACCGCGGTTCACGACGAGGTCGATCATGCCCTCGGTCAGCGCGATGTTGGTGCAGCCGCCGGACCAGGTGCAGGCGCGCGAGGAGACGATCTGGGCGCCGGGCGCGGCGCCGTTCATCTTGCCGCCGAACAGGCCGTTCGCGGAGGTGATGCCCGCGACGTGCGTGCCGTGCTCGCTCTCGATGACGCCGATGTTGACGAAGTCGGCCTTGGTGCCCGCCGCGTCGTAGACGACGTCCTTACGGGTCTCGACGACGAACGGGATGCGCTCGACGACCTCGGTGCGCGGGTTGTCCGTACCGAAGTAGCCGATCTGGTGCTTGTCCTTGTACGGCTTCATGACGGCGTCGTTCGAGAAGTTCGCGTCGTCGTTCAGGTCGACCCGGGTGGTGCCGGTGACCGGGTCGTAGAGCACGCCCCACACGTCGGTGGTGTCACCGTCGCGGTTGAGGTCGCCCGCCATGTCGCCGCCCTTGGTGGCGGCCTCGGCGAACAGACCGAACTTGTACGAGCCCTTCGGGGCGCTGTACGTACGGCCGTTGACGCTGAACGCCGGGCCGGACACGGAGGTCGTCATCCGCAGCCAGGTGCCGTCGCCGTCGCTCACCGGGTCGGTCGCGGTCACCCAGTCGACGATCTTGCGCTCGCCGGTGCTGGTCTTCTGGAGCGCCGGGTGACCGAGGTCGACCCCCGAGTCCAGGATGCCGATGGTCACACCGCGGCCGTCGAACTTCGCGTGCTGCTGCACGAAGTCGACGGCGCCCGTCTCGAAGGACGGGTTGTACGGGTTCTTCGCGGCGGTCTTCTTGCCGGGCGCCGGGTAGCTGCCGGTCACCTTGGCCTGCGTCTTGGCACCGGTCGCCCGGTCCGCGGCCGGCGTCGGGTCGTCCAGCATGATCTCCTGCTTGAGATCGATGCCATGGACGGACGGCAGCTTCTGCGCCGCCTTGATCGTCGCCTCGGCGGTGGCGGTCGGCACGGTCGCCCGCACGTATCCGAGCTTGTCGTACGTCCGTCCCACCACGGAGCCCTTGACGGCGTCCAGTTGACGGGCGACCTGCGCGGTCGCACCGGGCGCGGTGGCGACCATCATCGTGATGTTCTTCTCGCCCTTGGCCTCGGCCTTCGCCAGGACGTCCGCGTCGGCCGAACCCAGCTTGTCCGTCCTGTCGCTCGTGGCGGCGGGCTTGACGGGGGCGTTGGCCGGATCGTCGGCGGCGAACACCGGGGCGGCGCCGGTGGCGGCGAGCGCTGTCACCAGGCCGGCGGCCGCGGCTATTCGGGCCGCACGTCTTGCTCCGGGTATGGAGCCGGGGGATTCCTTGGTCATCAGCATCCCTGTTTGTGAAGGAAAGAGTCCGGAATTCGGTACCGGATGACCGCTCAGCCTGTCGTAAATGACAGAGGTTTGTGGAGACTTGACGGAGGCGAGATGTGTACATGGCGTAAATCCGCCACTGGCCCCGTTGCGCCGGAAGGGGCGAACCGGCCCATAGGGATCGGCCGGTAGGGACGGGCCCGTACGAACCGGGCTGTACGGACGGACTCGTACGGATGGGTCTGTGCTGACGGGCCGGTACGAACGGGCTTGCGTGAACCGGCCCCGAACGGAGCCGATCATGGCTGAAAGGAAACCCACGCCGGGGCCGCACCGGACGCGGCACCGAAACCCGCCGCCACAGCGTGAACACCTCATGAAGTCAGCCCTGTTGGCCTGTGCACGCTCCACCCGCCCCGGGCACGCTCATGGAGCCACCACCCCGCCCCACCTCACTCGCCCTCACTCCACCCCACCCCGCAGCCGGACCTTCGCAGGAGGAGACCGCACCGTGCCCGCCACCCGGAAGAGACAGGTGCACCTCGCGGCGCAGCTGCCCGGCATCCACAACGTGACCGTCTGGTCGGACCCACGGTCCGGGAGCCAGATCTCCATCGACTCCTTCATCCGGCTCGCGCGGACCGTCGAACGCGGCAAGTTCGACTTCTTCTTTCTCGCCGAGGGGCTGCGGCTGCGCGAGCACAAGGACCAGGTGTACGACCTGGACATCGCGGGACGCCCGGAGAACCTGACCGTGCTCAGCGCGCTGGCCGCCGTCACCACGCACCTCGGCCTCGCCGCCACGGTCAACGCCACCTTCAACGAGCCGTACGAGGTGGCACGCAGGTTCGCCACCCTCGACCACCTCAGCGGCGGACGCTCCGCCTGGAACGTGGTCACCAGCTATGACGCGTTCACCGGCGAGAACTTCCGGCGCGGCGGCTTTCTCGACGAGGCCGACCGCTACACCCGTGCGGTCGAATTCCTCGCCACGGCGAGGGAGCTGTGGGACAGCTGGGCCGATGGCGATCTCGTCGCCGACGCGGCGTCGGGAGAGTTCGTACGCTCCGGGGCCGGCCGGTTCGCCCACCACGGCGAACACTTCGACATATCCGGCCGGTTCACGACCCCGCGCGGCCCCCAGGGGCATCCGGTGGTCATCCAGTCGGGCGAGTCCGACGCGGGGCGCGAGTTCGCCGCGTCCGAGGCGGACGTCATCTTCAGCAAGCACAACCGGATCGACGTCGCCCGTGACTTCTACCGGGACGTGAAGCGGCGCCTGAGCCGGTACGGCCGCGCCCCGGACGACCTGAAGATCATGCCCACGGCCAACGCCGTCGTCGCCGACACCGACGAGGAGGCCGCCGCGTACGCCGAGGAGATCAGCCGCGAGCTGGTGAGCCCGCAGACCGCGATCGCCCATCTGGAGGCGGTCTGGGGCCGCGACCTGTCCGGTTACGACCCGGACGGACCGCTGCCCGACGTCGAGCCCGAGGACGACGCCCATTTCCTGAAGGGGCACTCCGTGTTCCGCGAGGGCCGCGGCGAGACCGCGCGGCAGTGGCGCGAGCTGGCCGAGGAACGGAACCTGTCCATCCGGGAACTGGTCATCGAGGTCGGCGGCCGTCAGACCTTCGTCGGCAGCCCCCGTACGGTCGCCGACGCCATCGACCACTTCGTGCGGACCGAGGGCGCCGACGGATTCGTCCTCGTCCCCCACCTGACGCCCGGCGGCCTGGACGACGTGGTGGACCGGGT
Source organism: Streptomyces sp. AM 4-1-1 (assembly GCF_029167625.1). Taxonomy (NCBI): domain Bacteria; kingdom Bacillati; phylum Actinomycetota; class Actinomycetes; order Kitasatosporales; family Streptomycetaceae; genus Streptomyces; species Streptomyces sp. AM 4-1-1. Next base: position 2,008,366 of record NZ_CP119145.1, on the reverse strand, counting down.
GGTCCCGCTGCTCCAGGAGAAGGGCGTGTTCCGTGAGGACTACACGGGCACGACGCTCCGGGACCACCTGGGACTGGGCACCCCCGAGCGCCCGGAACGACGCCTGGGCGAAGGGCCCGCGAGCGCACGGCCCGCGGACGAAGAGAACGAGAAGGAGTCCTCGTGACCGGTACGACCGCGACCCCGCTGCACCTCGCCGTCGCCCTCGACGGCGCGGGCTGGCACCCGGCCGCCTGGAGGGAGGAGGGCGCCCGGTCCGGTGAACTGCTCACGGCCGGGTACTGGGCCGATCTGGTCGCCGAGGCCGAACGGGGCCTGCTCGACTTCGTCACCTTCGAGGACGGCCTCGGACCGCAGTCCGCGGCCTCCCACCGGCCGGACGACCGCACCGACCAGGTCAGGGGCAGCATCGACGCGGTGCTGCTCGCGGCCCACCTCGCCCCGCTCACCTCGCGCATAGGTCTGGTCCCGGCCACGAACGTCACCCACACCGAACCGTTCCACCTCGCCATCGGCATCGCCACGCTCGACCACGCAGGCAAGGGCCGGGCCGGCTGGCGCCCGCAGGTCTCCGCGCGCGCCGCCGACGCCTCCCACTTCGGCCGCCGCGCCACGCCTCAGCTCACCGACGACGACGTGCGCGACCCGGAGCTGACCGCCGAGCGGCTGCGCGGGCTCTTCGCGGAGGGCGCGGAGGTGGTGGAGGCGGCGCGGCTCCTGTGGGACAGCTGGGAGGACGACGCGGAGATACGGGACACGGCCACGGGCCGGTTCCTCGACCGCGACAAGGTGCACCACATCGACTACCGGGGTACGCACTTCAGCGTGAAGGGCCCCTCGATCACGCCGCGTTCGCCCCAGGGACAGCCTCTGGTGATCAGCCTCGCGCACGCCTCCACGCCCTACGAGTTCGCGGCCCGTGGCTCCGACGTCGTCCACATCACGCCGCACGACCGCCCGGGCATCGCGGCGCTCCTCGTACAGGTCGACGAGGCGGTGGAACGCACCGGCAGGGACGTGACGGACCGGCCGTTGCGGACGTTCGCGGAACTCCTCGTCCTCCTGGACGAGAAGCCGGGCCACGCCGCACGGCGCAAGGCACGCCTGGACGAGGCGGCCGGTGCCGAGCTCGTATCCGACGCCGAGATCTTCACCGGCACACCGGGCGAACTCGCCGACCTGCTGCTCGACTGGCGAGCCGCCGGTCTCGACGGCTTCCGGCTGCGGCCGGGCACACTGCCGTACGACCTCACGGCGATCACCCGTGGCCTGGTCCCGGAGCTGCAACGGCGCGGGGCGTTCCGGACGGCGTACGACGCCACCACGCTCCGCGGCCACCTGGGCCTGCCGCGTCCCGTCAGCCGCTATACGAAAGCGGGTTGACGCCACGGGACCGCCGACGACCGCCGAGCCGTACCGGAGCGGGGCCGCGAGCACGGACCGGTACGGCTCGGCGGAGAGAACCCCGCCGAGAGTCGTTCCCCGCCCGTCCCACCCGTTCTGTCCCGCCCGTCCCCACCCGCCCCGATCCGCCCGCCGACCGCCGGGACGGCCGACGCCGCAACGGGCGCCCGCCGTCCCGCCGTCAGGCGCGTCCCGCCGGGTTTCCGTCAGCTCAGACCTGCTGACGCGCGCTGTACGCCCTGTACACCCCCGACGCGCGCGTCCCACGCCCTGTACACCCCCGACGCGCGCGTCCCACGCCCTGTGCACCGCTGACGCGCGCGTCCCACGACGCCCCGTTCGCCCCCGACGCGCCCCTCACGCCCCCGTCACCGGCGACGCGCGCCCCTCACGCCCCCGTCAACGCCGCCTCGCCCGCCATCGTGTCGACCGCCTGGGCGCGCAGCCCGCGGGCCAGATCGTCACGCGCCTCCAGGACCAGTCGACGCAGCGCCGGCGCCGCGTCCTGGTGCGCCGTCAGCCACTTGTCCGTGGCCGCCAGCGTCTCCGGATCGTCCTGGAGCCCCGGGAACAGCCCCCGCACCACGTCCATGCCGATCTGGATCGACCGATCGGCCCACACCCGCTCGATCACCTCGAAGTACCGGGCCGCGTACGGCGCCAGCAGCTCCCGCTGCGACGGCTGGACGAAGCCCGTGATCGTCGCCTCCACCAGCGCGTTGGACAGCGCGTCCGACTCCACGACGTCCGCCCACGCCCGTGCCTTCACGTCGGCCGAGGGGCGCGACGCCAGGCAGCGCACCTGGTGCCGCTTGCCGGACGCCGTGTCGTCCCGGGCCAGCTCGGCGTCGATCGCCGCCTCACCGGCCGATCCGTGCGCCGCGAGCCGCGCCAGGAACGCCCACCGCAGCTCCTGGTCGACCTCCAGGCCGTCGATGCGCGCGGTGCCGTCGAGCAGCCCCGTCAACAGCTGGACGTCCGCGTCCGAAGCCGCGACCGACGCGAAGAACCGCGCCCAGCTCAGCTGGTCCTGGCTGCCCGGCGGGGCGAGCCGCAGCTCCCGCAGCGCGCCCTCGGCCAGGGCACGGCCGCCCTCCGCGCGCCACTCGGGCGCCGCGTAGTGCGTGAGCGCGGACCGGGTCCACGCGTGCAGCATCTGGAGCACACCGATGTCCGTCTCCCGGCCCGCGAAGGCCAGCACCAGCGAGACGAAGTCCCGGGCCGGCATCAGCCCGTCCCGCGTCATGTTCCACAGCGCCGACCAGCACAGCGCCCGCGCCAGCGGGTCCGTGAGATCACCGAGGTGCGCGCGCAGGGTCGCCAGCGACACCTCGTCGAAGCGGACCTTGCAGTACGTCAGGTCGTCGTCGTTGACGAGGATCAGCTCGGGCCGCTCCGCCCCCGCCAGCTCCCCGACCACCGTGTGCGGCCCGGCCACGTCCACCTCGGCGCGGGCGTAACGCACCAGGTCGCCGTCCGGCTCGCGCCGGTACAGCCCGACCGCCACCCGGTGCGGACGCAGCTCCGGATGACTGTCGGGGGCCTCCTGCGTGATCGCCAGCTCGGTGAGCCGGCCCGCCGCGTCGTACGTCGCGACCGGCGTCAGCGAGTTGACGCCCGCCGTCTCCAGCCAGGACCGCGACCAGGCGGTCATGTCCCGCCCGGACGTCTCGGCCAGCACCGACAGCAGGTCACCCAGACGTGTGTTGCCGTACGCGTGCTGCTTGAAGTAACGCCGGGCACCCTCCAGGAACGCGTCCCGGCCGACGTACGCCACGAGCTGCTTCAGCACCGACGCGCCCTTGGCGTACGTGATGCCGTCGAAGTTCAGCTTGGCGTCCTCCAGGTCACGGATGTCGGCCGTGACCGGGTGCGTGGACGGCAGCTGGTCGGCGCGGTACGCCCACGCCTTGCGGTTGTTGGCGAAGGTGATCCAGCCGTTGGTGAAGCGGGTCGCCTCCACCATCGAGAACGACCCCATGAAGTCGGCGAACGACTCCTTCAGCCACAGGTCGTCCCACCACCGCATGGTGACCAGGTCGCCGAACCACATGTGCGCCATCTCGTGCAGGATGACGTTGGCGCGGCTCTCGTACGACGACGACGTCACGTTCCCCCGGAAGATGTACTCCTCGCGGAACGTCACGCACCCCGGGTTCTCCATCGCGCCGAGGTTGTACTCCGGCACGAACGCCTGGTCGTACTTCCCGAACGGGTACGGGTAGTCGAAGTTGTCGTGGAAGAAGTCCAGGCCCTGCTTGGTGACGAGGAAGATGTCGTCGGCGTCGAAGTGCCGAGCCAGCCCCTTGCGGCACATCGCGCCCAGCGGGATCTCCAGCTCGGTGCCGTCGTCGAAGGTCCGCTTGTAGAGGTCGGTCACGTGGTGGTACGGGCCCGCCACGACCGCCGTGATGTACGTCGAGATCGGCTTGGTCTCCGCGAACCGCCAGACGTCGCCCTCCCGCCCCTCGACCGCCCCGTTGCTCCAGACCGTCCACCCCTGCGGCGCCGTCACCTCGAAGCGGTACGGGGCCTTCAGATCGGGCTGCTCGAAGTTGACGAAGACGCGGCGGGCGTCGGCGGGCTCGTACTGCGTGTACAGATAGACCTCGCCGTCCTCGGGGTCGACGAACCGGTGCATCCCCTCACCGGTCCTGCTGTACGCGCACCGCGCGTCGACCACCAGGACGTTGTCACCCTCGACCAGGCCGTCCAGCGCCACCCGCGTGCCGTCGAAGACGGCCGCCGGGTCGAGCGCGTCGCCGTTCAGCGTCACCGACGTCACGCTCGGCGCCAGCAGATCCGCGAACGTCGACGCGCCGGCGCGCGCCGAACGGAACCGGATCGTCGTCACCGAGCGGAAGGTACGCGGACCGTCGCCGACGGTGCCCGCTTCGGGCTCACCGACCGCGGAACGCAGGTCGAGAGAGACCTCGTATCCGTCGACGGTCAGCAGCTCGGCCCGCTCATGGGCCTCGTCGCGGGACAGGTTCTCTCCGGGCACGGGTGCACTCCTTTGTGTCACGTTCGAATACGTTTGATCCTCGCATGTGGCTCGGACGCCGGGCACGCGGGAATGGCGTGCCGCACCGGTGACGTTGCGCGTGAGGAACGCGCCCGACGCGCCCCCCGACGCGACCGATGTCCACGATGCCCGTCCGAGGAGAGACATGACCGACAACAGCACGGCGAACGGCAGGACCCCCGTCGACTTCTGGTTCGACCCGACCTGCCCCTGGGCCTGGATGACCTCCCGCTGGATGCTGGAGGTGGAGAAGGTCCGCGATGTCGAGGTCCGCTGGCACGTCATGAGCCTCGCCGTCCTCAACGAGGACAAGATCGACGAACTGCCCGAGGGCTACCGCGACCTCCTGGAGCGGGCCTGGGCCCCGGTCCGGGTCGTCGTCGCCGCCCAGCAGAAGCACGGCGACGCCGTCGTCGGCCCCCTCTACACCGCGCTCGGCACCCGCTTCCACAACGAGGGCCAGGGACCGACCCGTGAGGCCGTCGCGGCGGCCCTGATGGAGGCCGGACTCCCCGCCGACCTGCTGGAGTACGCCGACTCCGACACGTACGACACCGAGCTGCGCGCCTCCCACCAGGAGGGCATCGACAAGGTCGGCCAGGATGTCGGCACACCGGTCATCGCGGTGCCCGGCGCGGACGGCGAGCAGATCGCCTTCTTCGGCCCGGTCGTCACCCCCGCCCCCAAGGGCGAGGAAGCGGCGAGGCTGTGGGACGGCACCCTGCTGGTGGCGTCGATCCCCGGCTTCTACGAGATCAAGCGGACCCGCACCCAGGGCCCGGTCTTCGACTGACGCACCGGCGCCCGCCACCCGCGGTACGGGCTGCCGGACGTCCCCTTCTCCCGGGGCCCCGGCGACCCGGCCCGTAGGTCCCGACCCGACCTGCGGCGAGCAGGGCGGAGGCATGGGCGGTCGCGGCCGCGGCGTCCGCCGGGTCCGTGACCTGGGCGCGGGCGTCGTCGATCAGAATCCACGGGCGCGTGCCGTTCATGTGGTGCAGCATGACCGACGGGTCTGACAACCGGGCCCGGAAAGGGGCACGGACGTGGTGGACGTGAGGGCGGCGCGGCCGGAGGAGGCGGGCGCGCTGACGGAGCTGGCCCTGCGCTCGAAGGCGTACTGGGACTACGACGAAACGTTCCTCGCCTCCTGCCGGGAGGAGCTGACGGTCCGCCCGTCCGAGGTGGCGCGCCGGCGCGCGCTGGTCGCCGAGGACGCCGGGCGCCTCCTGGGTTTCACCACCCTGGAGGACGCCCCGCCACGGGGCGTCCTCGGCATGATGTTCGTCGAACCCGACGCGATGGGCCGGGGGATCGGCCGACTGCTGTTCGACCGCACCACGGCCGAGGCCCGCCGCCTCGGATTCACCCGCCTGGCGATCGACGCCGACCCGAACGCCGAGCCGTTCTACCTGGCGATGGGCGCCGTCCGGATCGGCGAGACCGCGTCCGGTTCGATCCCGGGGCGGATGCTGCCGCTGCTGGAGTTCGCGCTCGCTCCTCGCGGCTGAGACCCGGCCGGGCGGGACCGCCGGCCCCGTGTCAGCCCAGCTCCTCCTCGATCAGGTCGGCGGCCCGCGCGGTCCCGCCCTCCGCGAGCGCGTCCGCGCGGAGCGCCGCCGAACGCCGGGCGACCTCGGGGTCGTCGACGAGTTCGGTCAGGGCGGAGCGCAGAACGGCCGCCGTGGCGTCCTCGGTGTCCACACGACGGGCCACGCCCAGCTCGACGAGCCGGTCCGCGTTGGTGAACTGATCGACCGCCTGCGGCACGGCGATCATCGGCACCCCGGTGAGCAGCCCCTCGCTGCTCCCGCCCATCCCCGCATGGGTGACGAACGCGTCCGCCTGTTCCAGGATCGCCAGCTGCGGCACCCACGGGTGCACCTCGACGTTGGGCGGTACGGGTCCGAGGTCCGCCGGGTCCGTGTACTTCCCGATCTGGAGGACGACGTGCCAGCCGGGCAGCTCGCCGTACGCCGCGAGGCACTGCCGGTAGAACTCCGGCCGGCGGGTGAACGCCGACCCCAGCGAGATCAGCAGCACCTTCCCGGCGCCGGCGGGACGCGTCCAGACGCCCTGTTCCACGCGCCCGTCCGAGCAGGGTCCGACGAACGTCACCGTGCCGGTGTCGACCCGTTCCGCGTGCGGCTGCATGGCCTTCGGGATCAGTGCCAGGGTCCGTGACGGACGGCCGGTGAAGGCGTCCATGTCGGTGGTGGACGCCCCGCACGAGGCGAGCCACCGCGTGAACTTCGCCCGGTACGCGTCCGCGCCGGGCAGCTCCCACAACTGTGCGCCGACCTCCTCCGCGTAGCCCTCCCAGGCCACGTACGTCGGGGACAACTGCATGAGGGGGCGGCCCTGTGCCTCGGCGAGGGCGCGCGCGGCATAGGAGGCGATGTCGTACAGATAGAGGTCGGCGGGGTCGTCCTCGTACACCGCGCGCAGTTGCGGGAGGACCCGGACGGCGTCGTCGAGGAACACGGTCATGGCCCCGATCGGGTCCTCGGGCCACTCGCTGTCGGTGCCGGGGAGTCCCGAGGTGTACGGGACGAACTCCGCCCCGGTCGCGGTGATCCGGTCGGCCATCGCCGGATCGTTGGCGTACGTCACCCGGTGGCCGCGGGCCACCAGCTCGCGGATCACCTCAAGGCTCGGCAGGACATGGCTGACGGCGGGAATGCCGACCATCGCGACATGGGCACGGCGACGGGACATGGGACATCACTCTTTTCGGAATCCACAGGGGGAAGGACACGACGAGCCGGTGCGTCGACGCATCACGACGGCGGGGCCGGTCGTGGCGCACACGCACGGGTGTGCGGTACGGGCGGAGAACCGTCCGTGTCCCGTCAGTAGATCTCGCGGTATGCCATGCCGACGACGGTAACAAGGGTGCGCCCGGCTCGTCGCCCCATTAATGGGATCACCCGACGGTGACGGCTGACCGGCGCGGGGAACGACCGGTCCGGGCGGCCCCCGGCGGAGAACCGCCGGGGGCCGCCCCCGTCACCGTCAATCGGCGCTCTTGAGGAACATCGACGTGGTCGGCGCCGTGTGGGAGGTGTTCACACCCTCATCGGCCCCCGTGTAGTCCACCGTCTCGTTGCCGTTCCAGTCCGCGATGGGCGCACCGTTCTGTGCGAGGTGCTGGAAGCGGCCCGGATCGGCGGTGTCGGAGCCGAACTGGTAGACCGGCTGCGGGCCGTTCGTGGTCCGTCCGTAGGGCAGGTAGTCGACGTACGGTCCACCGGGGGTGAGCTGCTTGGTCAGGACGTTGTCGTGGAAGACGTTCTGCGGCCCCGAGGAGCCTGCCCACTTCACCGCCTTCGGGCCGGCGGCCCACCAGATGGGGTACCAGGTGCCGGCCTCGATCTCACCGCCCTCACCGCCGCACCGGGCGGTGCAGTTCGCGGAGTAGTGCTCGTACGGCACCCGCACGGTGTTGTTCTCGAACAGGTTGCGGCGCTCCCAGCCACCGTGCAGATTCAGGTCCGAGTCGAAGTCGTTCCCGTAGACGACGTTGCCCGAAGCCGACCACTGAAAGGTGAAGTGCCGCAGATTGCGCGTGGTGTTGAAGGCGTACAGGGAGTCCCAGACGCGGCTGCCGCGGAAGTAGCCGTTGCCTCCCTTGCCCTTGTTCCACGCGCCGTCGAAGTGGTTGCCCTCGAACTGCAGGTTCTTGGCGACCTCCGTGACGACCGGGTGGGAACCCGTCATGTCGGAGCGGACACCGCGGGCCCAGGAATCCGCGGCCCACTTGAAGACGAGGCCGTGCATCGCCTCGGCGGGCGCCAGGTTCCCGTAGTTGTGGGTCGCCTGCGCCTTGGTGAGTCCGGGCATGTCCTGGGTGAACGAGAAGTCCTCGAAGCCGACGCCCACCACCATCTTCAGCGGAGTCACCTTGCTGGTGTAGGGGGTGGCACCGATCGGCGCGGACCCGTCCGACGTGGAGTCGACCGGCAGGTCGAACTCCAGGGGCTTGTCGATCGTGACCGTGCGGTTGGCGGTGTCCGCCGAGGTGATGCGGAAGACCTGCTGACGCATGTGCAGGTCCTCGTACCGGCTCGTGTCCGTGGCCTCCTGCGCCTCGTAGAACTTACGGCTGTTCGCCGCTCCCACCCAGAGGTGCTTGCCCTTCGGGAAACGGGACATGTCCGCCTTCGTGTCCAGGTGGATGACCCGGTCGCCCTCCCTGGCCGCGTAGGCGGTGTCGTTCGCCGCGCCGCGCACCTTCACGCCCGAGGCCCAGTGCTGGTTGACCGACCCCTCGAAGAGATCCTTGCGGTTGGCGGGGGCCGCGGCCCACTCGTCCGCGTAGCGGGGGGCGACCTCGCGGGTCTGGACCCGGAACAGGCCCCGGCCCGGCCAGAGCCAGCCGCCCTTGCCGGTGTCGGCGCCCGACCCGTAGGTCATCGAGTCCTGGTCCCAGCGGCTGCCGTCGGGTGTCAGCGTGTCGTACCGGGTGTCGGCGTCCGGACGGAACACGATCCGGGTGCCGTTCGCCGACTCGTCGCCCTGACCCCGGATCACGAGGTAGTCGGCGTCGACGGCGATCTGCTTCGTGATGTCGATGGTGCCCGCGGGCATGCTGATCAGCGAGAGGTCGTCGAAGTTCGCCTTGCCGCTGCAGTTGGCGCGGATGTCGTCGATGGCGTGCTGCAGACCCGCCGAGTCGTCCACTCCGTCGCCGGGCAGCACCCCGTACGTCCCGGCCAGCTTCTCCGGTGTGACGCGGCACGCCGCGTCCGTGGTGAACTGCTGGTGACCGGGCAGGGTGCCGCCGCCCCGGTAGCCGGCCTCGGACCAGTCCGGCAGGCCGGAGCGGGGGGCACGGCGGTTTCCCGAGGCGAGGGACGCCGGGCATTGCACGGACGGTGCTCCGGAGCACATCGGAAGCGGATTGCTTCCGGTCGGGATCTGGAGGATGGCGAGGATGTGTCTCAGGACGCTGGGGTAATAGGTGGTGGGAAGTCCGGGTCCCCGTTGCACCGTGTACGGGACCCCGTTGCGGACCGCCTCCGACATGGCACCCCAGTTGTGGATGAACGGTTCGTCGTCGAACGCGTACCACTGCTGCGACCTGTCGAACGCCCTGTGGATGTTCTCCTCCACCTCCCTGTTCCGGGCCCCTTCCAGGAGGGTCAGGATCAGTCTCGCGAGGTACGGCCCCGCTGCCGTCCTGTCCGCGTAGGTGTCCGTCGCGAAGCCGAGCTGTGTGACAGCCTGCCGCAGATCCCCTCCCGCGATGAACTGGTCGAAGACGTCCTGCCCGTGCATCTGGGCGTACAGGCTTCCGTACTGGAGGTTGACGTTCGTCACCGTGACATTGCCGAAGACGGACGAATCGACCGACGCCGGGTCGACGTCGGCGAAATGGAAGAAGCGATGGCTGTTCGCGATCTGGTAGAAGCCGAGCACGTACATGTCCGACCGGCGGATGACCAGGCTGATCGAAGGCATGTTGGTGGCGATGCGGAGGGCGTCGAGGCTGATGAGGGCGTGGCCGCTGCGGACCGGACCCGGCTGGGCCAGGTCGGTGGGCCTGCCCCGCGCGGGGCCCGCCATGGAGGTCGTCACGACCTCGCCCGCGCGGGCGACCTCACGGATCGCCTCGACGATCTGCTGGTACGCCTCCGCGTCGTCCTCGATGACCACCGCGCCGGCCGGCCTCTCCAGCACGGTGACGGAGTATCCCAGAGCGAGGGTCAGGGCGAGGACGCAGCGCACGAGGACGCTGAGGAGGCGCTGACCGCGCACTCCGGCTGGGGGACGAGTCACCACGGCACCACGTATTCGATCGTCGCGACGGGGGAGCCGCTCGACTCGGACGCCCCGTTGGCCCAGTAGGCCACGGTGTACGTCCTTCCTGATTCCAGACCGTCGTCGCCCGCGGGCACGACCGCAGATCCGTACGACATGCAGCGCTGGGGCTCGTTCGGGCAGACCCAGTCCCAGTCCTTGCGGTGGGACGTGTCGATCAGATTCCGTTCGTAGATGCCGACCCAGTCGTCGTGGTCGCTCGGCTTGCGGCCGGCCGGGGCGAGGTAGGTCACCACGAGCCCGGTGTCCTTGGGGCTGATGTTGATGCCCTTCTGGTCGATGTGCGCGGTGGTCCAGGTCGCGTCGAGGATGGCGAAACCGTTGCCGTCGGCCGATATCGCCGCGGGCATGACCGACCGGACCTCCGGCCCACTGTCCGATCCCGCCGTGTGGGACAGCAGCACTTGAGCGCCCACGGCGATCGCGGCTGAGCAGACGGCGGCCGCGACGACGGTGAGCGTCCCGCGCCGTCCGTCGTCCCGGCGTGTGAGGAAGCGCATGGCGGACAAGCCCCTCCGGGGGATTCGGGTTTCTCTCATCGGCCGTCTCCGGGACGATCTGTCCGGGGTCACCAGGGCACCACGTAATCGATCGTCACAGCGGGAGTCCCACTGGATTCGGACGCCCTGTCGAGCCAGTAGGCCACGGTGTACGTCTTGCCGGATTCCAGCCCGTCGTTCCCGGCGGGCACGATCGCCGATCCGAACGACTTGCAGCGCTCGTGCTCGTTCGGGCAGACCCAGTCCCAGTCCTTGCGGTGGGACGTGTCGAGCCGGCCCTGCTCGTAGATGCCGACCCAGTCGTCGTGCTCACCTGGATTCCGGCCGGCAGGGCCGATGTACGACACCACCAACCCGGTGTCGTACTCCGGTACGTTGATGCCCTTCTGGTAGATGTGCGCGGTCGTCCAGGTGGGTTCGAACAGGGTGAACTCGCCTTCCCGCGTCCCCATCCCGGCCGGCCCGGCCCGCTCGACCTCCGGCGGCCGCTCCTGGCCGCCCACCCGGGACACCAGGCCGTACGCCCCCAGTGCGACAGCGGCCGAACAGACGGCCGCCGTCACCACGGGGAGAGCGCCGCCTCGGCGACGCTCCCTACGCCCGAGGAACCGCATCACACATTCTCCTGTCCATGACATTCCTGCCTCTCCGGAATCACGTGGAAGGGGGACGGGGCGGCCCGAAGGCCGTTGAGGAGGGGAGCGTGTTCCCGGCCGACGTGGAGATCCGTCCGGCGACGGGCCCGGAAGCTCGTCGGCGGGGACGTCATCGACAGACGGTGCCGACATCGCCGACATGGACCGGGCCCATCGCCGTGCGCGCGGACCGTCCTGAACTCACGCGTGTCCCCCTACGGCTCCCCGTGTCACCCGTCGGCCACGAGCCGCGCTTCGCGCGGCAGGTGTCATGCTGACCGCCTCCGCTGATGTTCTGCTCACGTTCCACTGACGTCGGCGCCCCTCGTCCGCGAAGGCGCCGTACGTCCGGGGCCGTTGGATCACCTGATCCACCGGCCCCGGCCCCTTGGTCTTGGACCCGCTTCCTCCCGTCGAGCCCCGCCGCCGTCCGTTCCCTCAGCTCCGCTCCTCCCCGATGAGCGGAGCCGCCGCGCACTCCGGCCGCGGTCCCGGCGCGAGCGCCAGCGTGACCGCGACGGACGCCGCCGCCATCACCGTCATCGCCGTCCCCGGCGAGGTCCGCTGCGCGACCGCGCCCGCGACGGTGGCCGCCACACCCTGCATGGCGAGCATCCCGGCCGAGTGCAGCCCCAGCGCCTGACCGCTCATCGCGTCCGGCGTCAACGCCATCAGCCGCTCCTGGTACAGCAGGCTCGCCGCGAACCCCAGCGAGGCGAGCGCGGTCAGGGCGAACGCCACGGGCAGCGCGGGGCGCAGCGCGAAGAGCAAGTACGGCGCGGCCAGCAGCAGTTGGAGCGGCAGGGCCGCCCGCCCCCGCCATCCACGCGGAAGGAACCGCCCCACCGTCGTGTCCCCGACGAGCATCCCCAGCGCTGCGAACGCGAACAGCAGCCCGGCGTGCGCGGGCGAGTACGGCACGAACAGTGACTCACAGCCGACGATCAGCCCGTTGGGCACCCAGAGCGCCAGATAGACCCGGCGCCGGGGCCGTGAGGACCACAGCCGGGCGTTGGTCCGCCAGGTCTCGCCGACGGACGGCCGCCCGGTGGCGCGCGGTGGCCGCCGGGCCAGCCCGAGCCGGGCGACGACCGACCCGGTCAGATACAGCGCGGCACCGATCAGCAGGGTGCCGCGCGGCGACAGCGCGACGACGAGGACCCCGCCGAGCGCGTATCCGCAGACCTGCATCGTGCCCGCGCACATGTTGAGGACCGAACGCCCCAGCAGGTAGCCGTCCTTGGGCAGGATCTCGTTGAGCAGCCCGTACCGCACCCCGCCGCCCAGCGCCCCCACGGCTCCCTGCCCCAGGATGATCGCGAAGACGGCGGGCAGTGGCAGCCCGGGGACGGCGAGTGCGGCGGTCCCCACCGCGAAGAGGAACGCCAGACCGCTCAGCGCGCCACGCGGCGGCAGCCGGTCGGCCGCCGACATCAGCAGGGTCGCCCCGACCAGTTGGGCCAGCGAGGGCCCGAACATCGAGAGGGCGGCCAGCAGCGGCGACCCCGTCGCGTCGTAGACGAGGGTGCCGAGAGCGAGCCCGCTGATGGTCGAGCCCGCGAGCTGCGCGCTACTGGTCGCGAAGAGCGGGGTGAATTGAGGGACGCGGAACAGTTCTCGGTAGCTGCGCATGGCCGGGAGTCTCGGTGGCGGCCTCGTCCCCCACGTACTGTTTCGCGTGGAGGCGAAACCATGGGCTGGTGGCAGATCAACACGGACACGCTCGCGCGGAGCAGATTCGTGGTGTCACCGCTGTCCGAGACGATCGCGACCGTGCAGACCCTGGAGCGGGGGACTGCGGCCCACCCGGGGGAGCGGGGCTGGCTCGACACCTGTCTGCCCGCCTACCGGGCGCGGCTCGCGGCCGACCCGGTCACCGCCCTGCTCGTACGGATCGGACTCGGTGGCCGCTGGAACGCCGACTTCCTCAGCCCGACCCCGGACGACACCCGCGACCCCGCCTTCGACAAGGAGCTGTCCCGGGTCAGCGACACCCCACCCGGCGCGGCCCGCGCGGACCTGGAGGTCTCCCACGGCGGCCCGCTGCCGGACCTCCTGCGCCGCCCCGACCTGCCCGACCGGGCGGCCGAGCTGCTGGCCTGGGTGTGGTCGGAGACGGTACGGCCCGAATGGCCGCGCCGCCGCCGGATCATCGAGGCCGATGTCGTGGCCCGTACCCGCCAGTTGAGCCAGGGCGGCTGGGCCGCCGCGCTGGACGACCTGCGTCCGGGCATGCGCTGGCTGGGCGACAGCCGGCTCCAGGTCAACGCCCACGACTACCCACCACGCGAACTCGCGGACGCACGGCTGCTGTTCGTCCCCGTCACCCGCCGACAGGGCTGGGTCTCCTGGGACACGGACCGCGGCCGTTACGCGGTGGTGTACCCGTGCACCGGGGCCCTGGCCGACCCGGAGCGGACCCGGGTCCCCGACAGCCTGGGCAATCTGCTCGGTCCCGCACGGGCATCCGTCCTGGTCCTCCTCGACACCCCGAAGAGCACCACCCACCTGACCGCCCTGACGGGCCTGGCGCTGGGCTCGGTGGGCCGCCATCTGAAGGTGCTGTTCGACGCGGGCCTGATCCGCCGCCGCAGGGCGGGCCGGTCGGTCCTGTACTTCCGCACGGAGGCGGGGGACGTGCTGGTGGGGGCGCAGGACCTGTCCTGAGGCGCCTACGTGCGGGCGGTGACCGGTCGTGCGGCGCACGGGGAACCGCCGTCGAGCCGGGGCACGCACAGCACGCCCCGGGCGGACCACTCGATGACGGTGGCCCCGGACCTGGCCGTGAAGGCGTACCGCTCACCGGCTCCCAGCCGTACCGCCGCCTCCCACTGACCGTGCACGAGCCACTGGAACGCGCGGTCCCGGTCCACGGGATCGAAACCGGGCAGCAGGGTGCGGACGGCGATCCGCATCCAGCGAAGGGCGTCGCGGGAGGTGTCGGCGCGTTCGCCCCGTACGCGGGTCACGCCGTCCGGGGCCATGTCGGTACGGACGACACACTCGCACCACCAGGCGGCCTGAAGCCGGACCGGCGGCACCGGCTCGGTGGGCGGCGTCATGGCTTCCCCGTACGGGTGATGGACAGATGGACCCAGACGGTCTTGCCGGGGTCGCGAGGGCGTACGCCCCAACTGTCGGCGAGGGCATCGACGATGAGCAGCCCCCGCCCGCAGAGTTCGTCCGACGCGGGCTTGCGGAGTTCGGGCATCGCCCACTCGTAGGAGTCGGTCACTTCGAGGACCAGCACGCCGTTGCGCCGCCGTAAGGCCAGCTCGAAGAAGTCGGCGGTGCCTTTGGCGTGGCGGACGACGTTCGTACTCAACTCGCTGGCCAACAGGGTGGTGTCGTCGGCGAGTTGGCTGAGCTTCCATTCGGCGAGGATGCCTCTGACGTGATGTCGGACGGCGAGGACGGAGTCCTTGCGGACTCGGAATCTGCGGATGCGGGTGCGGCCGGACATGCGTCCCCCAAGGGTGGTGGCATACGGAACCGGGTCACGGTAGATGCGCGCTAGTGCGCTTCTCGTGACGCAAGCCACGCTAGAGGTAAGTCCCAGCGAGAGGCAAGCTATTCATTAGTGCAAGCTTGCATTCACCCTTGAGGGGTAAGTCGCTAGGCTCTGTAGACAGTTGCCGGGCAGACTGGCCCGGAGCGAAAGAGGGGGAGCATGCCCGCAGGTGGGAAGTCCACGGTGCGCAGTCGGCGGTTGGGGGCGACGCTGAGGCGTCTGCGCCTGGACGCGCGCCTCGACCAGGAACACGCGGCTGAAGCGGTGGCATGTTCGACCGCCAAGATCAGCCGGATCGAGTCCGGCGTCGTCAGCGCGCGCGTGGGTGATGTACGCGTGCTCCTGGACCTCTACGGGGTTGAGGAGGTGGCGGAACGCAGGCGGTTGGAGAAGCTTGCCCGCGACAGCAACAAGCGTGGCTGGTGGCTCAACTTCCCTTTCCAGTCGAACACGCTCGACAGGTTGGGTGACTTTCTCTCGCTTGAGACGGACGCGACGTACATTCGGGCATGGCAGCCTGTCTTCATTCCGGGCCTGCTCCAGACACCGGATTACACCCGGGCATTGACCCGAGCCAATCCCGAGGGCATCACCGCAGAGGCGGCTGAAGAGGTCGTCAAGGTACGGCAGGAAAGGCGGCGGGTCTTCGACCAGTCGGGAGCCAGGTTCGCCGCGGTCATTTGGGAACCTGCCATATCCGGTCCGATGCCGTCACCGACGGTCCACCGGGACCAGCTCGCTCACCTCGTCCGAACGGCTGAACAGCCGAATGTGACGCTGCAAGTGCTTCCCCACGGCGAGTGGGCGGCGGCCAGGGTCGCGCCGGCGTTCGTGGCGCTCTCCTACGCCCAGGAGGCTTCGCCCGAGGCCATCGTGCAGGACACGTTGGTCAACAGCGTCATTCTCGAAGATCATGAAGACATGGCCGGATACGTCCACGCCTTCGACACGCTCGCGTCCGCCGCTCTCACTCCGGACGAGAGCCTTGCCTTCATCCGGAAGACGATGAACAGCATCACCATGGAGAACGAGGAATTGTGAGCAGTCAGGAAGTCGTCAGCCTCTTTGTGAAGTCATCGTTCTCCGGCGGAGGGTCGGCCAACGAGTGCGTCGAGGTCGCCCACACCGCCGACGGCGGTCGCGCCGTCCGGGACAGCAAGTCCGCTGAAGCGGGGCTTCAGTTCTTCGCTCCCGGTGAGTGGGCGGCATTCATCGGCGGGGTGAAGGCGGGCGCGTTCGACCGCTGATGCCCTCGTTCATCCACTCCAGCCCAGGGGCATTGCGTGTTCGCGGTACGCCCGGTCTGTCGGGGGCGTCCCGTGGAGTGGTGGCGCCGTGCCTGGTTTGCGAGGGCAGGGAAACGGGTGCGGGCACCGTACCGGTGATCGCGTGAGTGTCTACGTCGCATGAGTACCGAGCGAGCCCGTGCTCGCATCCGCATCCGCGTCTTCTCCCTCGCCTCGCGGCCTGGGGCAACTGGTCCGGGCGCGGCCGGACGCACCACTGCCCGTGGCGTTTCCCCCGTTCCTCCTCGCCATTCCTGATCCACGTGGTCTGCGCGGACGTCGCGCCCCCCCCTGCTGGAGCCATTCGCGCAGGACGGTCAGGGACAGGCGAGTCGGGGGCGTCGGCGAGGACGGCGCCGTCCTGCTGATGACAGCGGCCGTCGTGGTGGTGTGGCCGAACAGGGCGCCCGGCCCCACCACACGCGGTGGGTCCGGCCGGTGCGTGAGCGGCAGCCCTTGAAACGTCAGGTGGCGTCTTGCTGCCTCAGTCCCATGACCAGCAGGTCAACGAGGCGGCGCGCGTCGTACTGGGAGTCGGCTCCGATGCACAGGTTGCCGATGCCGCGCAGGAGTGAGTACGCGGTGACGTCTGCGGGGGCCTCGTCTTCCCGCACGGCTGCCTCAAGCAACGCCGCGCACGCGGGGACCATGCGGTCGAGGAAGTAGGCGTGCAGGGTTTCGAAGCGTGCGCTGTCGGACTGTAGTGCCTCGGCGAGCCCGTGCTTGGTGACCAGGAAGTCGACGAACAGGTCGACCCACTGCTTCAGGGCGGCGTGGGGCGAGCCGGCGGAGGCCAGCAGAACCGGTCCGGCCTCGGCGCACGAGTCCACCTGGTGCCGGTATACGGCGATGACCAGGTCGGCACGCGTAGGGAAGTGGCGGTAGACCGTGCCGATCCCCATGCCGGCCCGTGCCGCGATGGCGCGCACAGGCGCGTCCACCCCGTGCGCGGCGAACGTGGCCGCCGCCGCGCCGAGCAGTGCCTGCTCATTGCGTACGGCATCCACCCGACGGCGGGACGATCCCTGTTCCTGCTTGTCACCCGGCATACCGCGATTCCTGTCTCGTTCGGCTTGCAAAAACGGATCAGCGTTCCGTATCGTAGAAGCGGAGCGAAGTTCCGCTTTGATTCTGTCATATCTCCGTCCCTGGCACTCTCCGGTGGCCAAGGGCCGGGACCTGTTTTCGGAGGACGACATGCAGTACCGCACACTGGGACGCACCGGTGTTCAGACAAGTTCGCTGGCGCTCGGCGCGATGAACTTCGGCGCGATCGGCCGCACCACCCAGGACGATGTCGACCGGATCGTCGGCGCCGCCCTGGACGCCGGGATCAACCTCATCGACACCGCCGACATGTACAGCCGTGGTCAGTCGGAAGAGATGGTCGGCAAGGCGGTCGCCGCGCGCCGTGACGACGTCATACTCGCCACGAAGGCCGCTCTGCCCATGAGCGAGGAGCGCAACCACCAGGGGGCCTCGCGTCGCTGGCTCGCCAAGGCCCTCGACGACAGCCTGCGACGGCTCGGCGTCGACCACATCGATCTCTACCAGATCCACCGCTGGGACCCGCGGACCAGCGACGAGGAGACACTCGCGGCGCTCACCGACTTCCAGCGCGCCGGAAAGATCCGCTACTTCGGCACCTCGACATTCCCCGCGTACCGGCTCGTGCAGGCCCAGTGGGCCGCCCGCGAGCACCGGCTGGGTCGCTATGTCACCGAGCAGCCGAACTACTCGATCCTGCAACGCGGTGCGGAAAGCGAGGTTCTGCCCCTCGCCGAGGAGTACGGCCTCGGGGTGCTCGTGTGGAGCCCGCTGGCGTCCGGCTGGCTGACCGGCGCCGTGCGCGAGGGCCGCGAGGTCACCACGAGCAGGTCCGCGTTCATGCCTCAGCGCTTCGACATCTCCGTCCCGGAGAACCAGGCCAAGATGGCAGCCGTCGAGAAGCTGGCCGCGCTCGCCGACGAGTCCGGCATCACCATGATCCAGATGGCGCTCGGCTTCGTGACCGCCCACCCGGCAGTCACCAGCGCCCTGATCGGCCCCAGGACCATGGACCACCTGCACTCCCAACTGGCCGCCGCCGACACCACCCTGTCCGCGGATGTCCTCGACGCCATCGATGCCATCGTGGCACCCGGAGTGGACCTTGCCGCACAGGAGAAGAACCCGACTCCCGCGCCCTCAATGACAGATCCCGCACTGCGACGCCGCGCTTCCTGACCCGAATCCCCTCTCCGCGGGAAGCGAGCCGTCGTCGGTGGCGTGATCCGGAGGACGACCTGCCGACGCGGACCGCCGGGCGCTGTCACCGCTGTTCTGGACGCGCGGCGATCCGTACGGCCGGTTCGAGCTGGACATGAACAGCCGCCTCGGCCTGGACCTGTCCATCCGGGCCACGGCGCCCGGCCCGCGTACCCCGCAAGGGGAGGCGGCCGCAACCCCGGCGTGACGACCGGTCCCGGACCGGCCCTACCTCGTGAGGGGCTGCACCCCCAGGAGGGCTGCGGTTCTGGCGTAGACGGTCCGGGCGAGGTCGTCGTTCAGGGCCAGGCGCGAAGGGGTGTCGGGCTGGGACCCGCTGAAGAAGCCACCGCTGGGACGCGGTGCGGGCGAGGCGCCGGCGAGCCAGACGGGGGTCCGCACACCTTCGTCCGGGGTGATGGCGAACGGACGGAACAGCGGGGCGGTCAGCCGCATCGGACCACCGGCGTTGCTGTTCATCGCGGTGCCCTTGACCATGCCGGGATTGGCGCTGTAAAGGCTCATGCCGTCAGGCAGGCGGTGGGCGAGTTCGCGCGCGGCCAGGAGGCTGACGAGTTTGCTCGTCGCATAGACGTTGATCTGGTGGTAGAAGCGCTTGCTCCACGATGTTCCCGCGACATCCGGATCGGCGGCATCGAGCTTGCCGCGCTTTTCCACGAACGAGGACATGTTGATGATCCGCGCTTCGGGCGTGAGCACGCCTTCGGCCAGGAGGGCGTGGGTGAGCAGGAACGGGGCGTGGTGATTGAGCGCGTAGGTGCGTTCCACGCCGTCCGGTGTCTGCTCGTACCGGGGAAACGCCGCCCCCGCGTTGTTGATGAGGACGTCCACCGGGTGTCCGTCGGCGGCCAGTTCCGCCGCCAGTGCCCGTACCCGCGTCCACTGTTCCAGGTCAGCGGTGTACGTCCTCGGCGGTGCCGCGTCACCGCCCGCAGGGGCCAGGCCGCGCAGGCTGTCGGCGGCGGCGCGGGTGCGCGTCACGTCCCGGCCGACGAGGACGACGCTCCGGCCGGCCTTGATCAGGTGACGTGCCATCACCAGGCCCAGACCCGAGGACGCGCCAGTGATGACCACGGTCCCGCTGCTCATTGCTGCTCCTCTTCCTCGGTGTCCTTGACGCCGTCGGCCTTACCTGTCGGGCGGGGACCGTCGATCACTTCGCGGAGAAGCGTGTGCAGGCGCAGCTTGCTCCCGTGGTCGAGGAGGGCGAAGGGTGAGTGCTCGGTGGTGTGCTGGATGACGCGATCGCGCAGCGCGCATCCCTCGGGGGTGAGCTGGATGACCTTCGCGCGGCGGTCGATGGGGTGGGGCACACGCCGGACCAGGCCGCGCTTCTCCAGTCGGTCAATCATCGACGTGGCGGTCGAGGCGTCGCACTGCAAGAGGTCGGCCAGACGGCGCGCGGTCATCTCCCGCCCGCGACTCAGCCTCCACAGCGCATCGGCCTGCGTGTCGGTCAGCCCCGTTTCCCGGGCCAGTTCCTTGAGTTCGGCATGCACCTGGGTGCGGATCGCGAACAGGCAGTCGTAAAGCTCTTCGGTCAGCTGCCGATCATCCATGACCGCACAGTACATGGAAATTCCAATCATTGGAAAGTCCATGTACTACGTGGAGTCTTCTCGGCGTGACGGACCGGCCCGCCGTGGCACTCGCCCGCGTCCGCCGAACCGGCCCGACCGCCCCGGCGCAAGCGTTGATCCCGACACGGCGGGAACCAACGCCCCGACCTCAGTGGTCTCTCAGGCGGATGCCTGTCCCTGAATCAGGGCGGAGGGAAGTTTCCCGTGCAGCACCTGCTCCCGGGGCAGGGAGAGTCGGAACGTTCTCTCCACGACATCCAGGGACTTGGCGTGTGCCACGTCACGTTCCGGCTCGTCGGGGATGCCTGCGGCGAGGACGGCCTCTTGAACCAGTTCAGGGCTGGTGCCGGTGATCTCATGCGACCACGTATGCATGTACATATCGAACCCGCACATGTAGCGCCCGTCGTGGAAGTAACTGAACTCGGGCGGCGGGAGCTTCGGGTTCTGGCTCTCGTAGTACAGGCGGAAGACACGGGCATCGTCCTTCGACGCGCCGAGGAGAGGGCCTGTGGGCATCTCTCCGGGCCAGTATCCGTCCGTGACGGCGAAGGCGAGGTCACCACTGGCGCCGTACCGGACTGCGACGGAATCGCTCCGGCGCCGCTCCCGCTCGCGCTGGTCCAGGTATGTGTCCAGGTCGTAGCCGGTGTACTGCCCCAACGAGACAGGGGCCGAATCCCTCGCGAGACGCCGGACCAACTCCTCGGGCTCCAGACCGCGTGCCAGCGTGACGCAGTAGCCGGTCCCTGAAGTGCCACCCTCGGCGAGCCAGGCGATTCCGTCGTTCATCTCTTGTCTCCTCCGTCGGACACTGGGGGCGGCGCGCGGCGCCGCCCCCAGTGGTGCCCCCGATTGGTCGGTCGCGTTCGGACATCGCTGACCGGCCACAGACCTCCTTCCACGTGGGACCGGCCTCGCGCTCGTCGTCGTAGAGCTTCCACGCCCCGTCCGCGAGCTTGGTGGCATAGCTCTGCACGCACTGGTCGCCGGAGGTGACGGGGTTGGTGCCTTCCATGCCCTTGGGCATGCCGCCACTGTTGTAGCTGGTAGCGAAGGCGAACTCGTCACAGCTGGGTGTTGATCAGCCATGCGTGTGCAGCGGCCGCAGGCGTCTTGGCCGTGTTGAACACATAACCGGGCATGTAGTCGCGGAAGACGCAACCTGCCGGTGAATACACCATGTCGCAGCGGGCGTAGACGGGATTCCCGATGAGACCGTGGCTGTTGTCCGTCGGGAAGGTCTCCGGCACGCTGGTGGAGAAGGTCGCGAAGGGCGCGAATGCCAGATCCTGTGACAGATCCGTGTCCTTCTTTCCCGACTCGTCCGGAACGCCTCCGGACGAGTTCACCGTGGACGTACCGCACTCCTCGTGCGGGTCGATGCCGACCGAACCGCCCCACATCAGGTTGCCGTCCCATGCGTAGGCAGGCTTGTCTGCGCATCCCGCGCTGCACATCGGGGTGATCGTCAGTTTGATCGCGCCCGGCTGCGCCGGAACCGCCCAGTTCCGGCGGTCCTACGCAATGAGATCCTTCAGCCTCGGGCTTTCACGACCTGGTTCGTCCGATGCTTGATCGAATAAGCAGGCGTGTTCGTTTCCACAAGGCATCCCGCAAGGACGCCCGCAGGTGCCAACTCGGCTTTCCGGAGGTCCGCATGCTCTGGGCGCGACGAGCCCTTGGCGTCACCGCCGGGGCGTGCGAAGCAGCCGGGCCTCTCAACCTCACGTGAGAGGCGGCCGTCGCTATGGCAGATCTTTTTGTGGCGGGTCCAGAGCATGGTTGCGGGCAAGTGCAATCGCCTGGCCCGTCCCGGTAGCTCGCATCTGAGGGCGCGGATGCCCGTCACGTTGCGTCCGGTCACTCAGTATCCGGTAGATGTCCTCGACTGTGAGGATTTCAGGTGCGTCTGGATCGCCGAAGGCGAGCACGTCGATGAGTTGCTGGGTGAAGACCGGCATGCCTCGGCCGTCGACGAAGGACGCACTACTCGCTCCAGCGGAGGCGAGAAGATAGGTACTGGGTGCTTCTTGCATGCCCGTATAAGGCCCCATCACGTCCAACGCGCGGCCGGAGTAGCAGGCATCGAGCACAACCAGCGAACGCTTGGCCCGGCTGGAGGCCACCAGCTCCCTGATGTCGTTGTACTGGACTGCGGTGTAGTTGACGCCGGATTCAGTGCTGACGGTGGCGAATTGAAGATCACCTCGTGTCGACACAAGGCCGTGACCCGCGAAGTAGAGCATCAGTACATCCCGAGCTTCATCCGCAGCCGCCTGGACAGCTCGCAGGATGTCCCGGGGGTCTTCCGGGTCGATCATCAGTCGCAGTTTGTCACCGGCGAAAGCGGGATCTGGCCGCGACGACGTCAGGACGTCCGCCAGCGCCTGCGCCCCCTTGCGTACCCCTGGCAGAGCGGGAAGGCCGGCGTCGTCGTAGGAGCCGGTTGCCACCAGAACGGCCCGCGACTCTGCCAATTCCGGCATTTCGGCGTAGCGGAAGACGCGCGTTCCGGACGATGGCCGTGAACTGACAGTTCTGTCACCGAGGGTCCTGTCCTCCACCGCGGCGAAGGAGGGCTGGGCCGTAGGCTCCGGGGATGCGCCGGGGCGGTCGGGCGTTTCGGTTGACGCCTCAGCTGAGGCGTCAGGGGTGCCCTGTCGTGGCGGGGCAGGCGGTGGAGGCTCTGGCGGCTGCAGAAGGGTGAATCTTATGGCCGCCGCCCACAACGCATCAAGCTCCGCGAAGAACCGCTCGTCGTCTTCGTCGCCGCCTCTCAGGCGCGGGCGCGACCCCCGCCTGCCCAGCCACTCGGCGAGATCGAACAAGGTGCTCCCGTCACGAGGGCACTTGCCAGAGGTCAGCATCTCGTGAATCTTGTGGTGACTGCATCCGACGGCCTTGCCCATCGTTCGGACACCAGGTGTTCCGGCTCGGCCATGCAGTTCATGCATCCAGATCAGAAGATCGCGGACAGGACTGGGGCGGAGGTCGGGGAACCGGAGATGTCCCATCCGCGTTCCTCCGTGTCCCCTCGTGTCCCCTCGTGTCATCTCATGTCATGTGCCGTCAGCCAGCTTAACGCAGCGTCATGGGTCGTCATATGGGCGCGACGAGTACAAGAGGATGTTTCTCAACTCTCCGGGACACGAAGGGAGGTGAGAGAAATGCCAGTTTCTGAAGAGATCGGCAGGACGGTCCGGATGGCCATTGCCAAGCGTCGCCGGACCGCCCGCCTGATCTGCATCCTGCTGGTGGTGGGCGCCATCGCAGGTGCAGTCCTCTTGATCGTCAACGGAGGTGGTGTCTCTGTGACGATCGGGTAGAGCATCCCGATGGACCTCTCTGCCCGACCTCAGCAAAGCACGATCAGGGGGCTCGGTCGACTGTCGTCCGACCGGGCCCCCGATCGCGCTCGGCCAGGAATGCGTTCGGTCTCGATAGGCCCCGATCCCGAACTCGCTCCCTGTCTGACGTCGGCGGCATCAGGCGGCCCGGTCCCCGCCTGATGCCTGCTGCCACTGGACGCAGTTGCCGCGGCTGCGTCGGCGAAGTCGGCACAGGGTGCGCCAGGTTGCGTACCGGTGCGGGACTTTCGGCCCTCGGCCGTCGCAAGGGAGGCGACGAGGCCCTTCACGTGCCGTTCGAGACGGACCAACTGCTCGTCCCGCCTGGGCGGGACACGGGCGCCGCCGACTCCAGGGCGGCCACCGTGCCCGACATGATCGTGCGTAGGTGCGCGGTGATGTGTTCGGCGGGCCAGTCCCACCAGGCGACGGCGAGGAGCCGGGCGATGTCCTCTTCGTCGTAGCGGGTACGGATCAGCCTGGCCGGGTTGCCGCCGACGATCCCGTAATCGGGCACGTCCGAGACCACCACCGAACCCGCGCCGATGATCGCGCCGTGCCCGATCCGTACGCCGGGCAACACCGTGGAGCCGTAGCCGAACCACACATCGTGGCCGACGACGGTGTCGCCCCGGTTCGGCAGGCCGGTCAGCAGGTCGAAGTGGCCGGCCCAGGAGCCGCCCATCGTGGGGAACGGGAACGTCGACGGGCCGTCCATCCGGTGGTTGGCACCGTTCATCAGGAACCGCACCCCGGTGCCCAGCGCGCAGAACCTGCCGATGACCAGCTTCTCCGGACCGTAGTGGTACAGCACGTTGCGGGTCTCGAACTCGGTCGCGTGGTCAGGGTCGTCGTAGTACGTGTACGCGCCGACCTCGATCAGCGGGGACGTCACCAGCGGCTTCAGCAGGACGACGCGCGGCTGCCCGGTCATCGGGTGCGGGACGGTGGGATCGGGGGGCGGTGCGTGGTGGGACATGGGGCCAGGGTCGCACCCGTCGTCCGGGAGGCGACACCCGTTTACCTTCGTACGTTACGGGCGAGCCACGGGCTGAGCATGATGCGCGGGACCAGCTCCCTGTACGTCTCGTCGCCGGGCAGCGGCACGATCAGCCAGTATCCGGGAGGGAAGCGCTTCCCCTTCACATGGGCCAGGCCGCTGTAGACGGAACGGAGGAACGCGGGCACCGCGTCCCGGGGCACGTCGTGGAACTCGACCTGGTCGACGGTGATCTTCGCGTCGTCCTCGGGGAACACCTGGACGGTGACCGAGGGCAGACCGCCCAGCTCGACGAACGCCTCGTGCGGCAGCGAGCCGTCCGGGTCGAGGACCGTGAAGGCTCCGGCGGAGACACGGCGGGACGTCTGGTCCGCGCCGATGTCGTCGGTGACGACCATCTCCAGGTCGAACTCGTGCGCGACCTCGTGGATCGCGACGACCACGGCCTCGGTGGTCGGAAGGTGCGGATGTCCCATGCCCGCGATCATGCCCCACAGGCGGCCGCGCTCGCTGCGGGCAATGGATTCGGCGTCCCACTTCTCCGGTCTGTCCTCCACCGCCTTCCTCGGGCCTACGCGTCAAGCGACGACGTGTTGGTCGACGTCAGGCCGGAGAGCGCGAGCACCTTCGCACCCGTCGGCTGAGGGCCGGAAGGGCAGGAAGGCGGGAAGGGAACGGTGGTGGACGAACGAGCGGCGCGGTGTGCGGCGCCGGTGGGAGAGTCGAGGTCCGGGTCGCCACGGTCCGCCCGTTCGGCCACGCGCGCCACGGCGCCCCACGACACCTTCGACCGGAGGCACACCATGTCCGCGATACCCACCTGCGTGTTCACCAGCTCCGACGCCCCGAGGGCCGAACACGGCCACGACCCCGACCGGTTCGTCCAGATCGGCTCGTTGACCAAGCCGCTCACCGGAACCCTGCTCGTCCGGCTGGCCGAGACGGGCGTGCTCCACCTCGACGACCCCCTTGACACCCATCTCCCCGCGCCCGCCGGCACCGGCATCACCCTGCGGCATCTCGCGCTGCACACCTCGGGCCTGCCCCGGTTGCCACCGGGACTGCGGCGCTTCGACCCGTACGCCTCCCTCGACGCCCAGCGGTTGGACGCCCTCGTACGGCGCGTCGACTCCCTCGTGACGGGTCCGCCGGACGGGACCGAGGAGTACTCCAACCTCGGGTACGCCGTCCTCGGCGCCGCACTCGCCTCGGCGGCCGGAGCCCCGTACGCGGAACTGCTGCATCAGTACGTTCTCGCACCCCTGGACATCACCGAGGTGGCCTCGAACCCGCCCCAGGACCAACGGCTGTACGCGCGCGGCCTGTTCGGCCGACCGCGCAGGCCCTGGACGATGGACGGCGCCATCCTGCCCGCCGGAGGACTGTGGGCCACCCCGCGCGCCACCGCCCGGCTGGTGACCGCGCTGCTCGTGGAGCGGAGACTGGGCGAACCCGCGCCTTCCTGGCAGACCTCCGGTCCACTGCTCTGGCACAACGGCGCCACCGGGGACGCGTCCGTCTTCGCCGGGGCGATGGCGGACGGCCGCTGGGTTCTCGTCCACCGGCTCTCCGGGGACGCCGAGGGGACCGACCAGCTGGGCATCGAGCGGTTGCGGCACGCGAGTCCCGGACCGTCCCGCACCGGCTGAGGGTCGCCCACACGGCGGGACCGCCTCCCGCGGACAGCATGGAAAAACCCCCGCGAGTCATGTCCTCGCGGGGGTTCTTCTTTCATCCGCCTGCCGGGTGAAGGTTGAGAAGACGATCACGAGGCAGGACGTCGGGGGTGTTCAGGGGGCGAGCAGCAGTACGTCCGCGCGTTCCTTGGCGGCCGCGTAGCGCTTCGCCACGTCCTGCCAGTTGACGACGCGCCACATCGCCTCGATGAAGTCGACCTTCTGGTTCTTGTACTGGAGGTAGAAGGCGTGCTCCCAGGCGTCGAAGACCAGGACCGGGACCGAGCCCTGGCCGATGTTGCCCTGGTGGTCGTAGACCTGCTCGACGATCAGCTTGCCGCTGACCGGCTCGTACGCCAGGACGCCCCAGCCGGAGCCCTGCGTGGTGGCCGCGGCCTTCGTCAGCTGCGCCTTGAAGCCCTCGAAGGAGCCGAAGGACTCGGTGATCGCGTCCGCGAGGTCACCGACACCGTCCGCGGCCAGCGGCTCGCCGCCGCCGTCGCCGGTCATGTTGTGCCAGTAGATGGAGTGCAGGATGTGGCCCGAGAGGTGGAACGCCAGGCTCTTCTGGAGGCCGTTGATCGCTCCCCAGGAACCCTTGTCGCGCGCCTCTTCCAGCTGCTCCAGGGTGTCGTTCGCACCCTTGACGTAGGCGGCGTGGTGCTTGTCGTGGTGGAGCTCGATGATCTGGGGATTGATGACCGGTTCGAGCGCCGCGTAGTCGTACGGGAGTTCCGGGAGCGTGTACGTAGCCATGGTTTCGAGCCCTCCGACTGCTGCTCTGCTTTATTGCAACCTATATGCAAGTGCAGGCTAACAGCAGGAGGGCCCGAAGGTGATCAGTCGTTGGTCCTACTCCGCCGGACCGGTACGCAACGCGCCCGAACAGCCGTGAGCGGTGGCGGAAGGAGCGAGGACGTGCCGGACGCGGCGGGTCAGGCGAGGCTGACGCCGTAGTCGGTGGCGATGCCCGCCAGGCCCGTCGCGTATCCCTGGCCGATGGCGCGGAACTTCCATTCGCCGCCCCGCCGGTACAGCGCGCCGAACACCATCGCGGTCTCCCCGGCGGCGTCGTAGGAGAGCTCGTACCGGCACATCTCGCGGCTCGTCAGGTTGTCGACGACCCTGATGTACGCGTCCTCGACCTGACCGAACGTCTGGCCGCGCGTCTCCGCGTCGTGGATCGAGACGGTGAAGACGATCTCGCCGGTCTTCTCGTCCAGCCGGTCCAGGTCGATCAGTATCTGCTCGTCGTCGCCGTCCCCCTCCCCGGTCAGGTTGTCGCCGGTGTGCCGGACGGAACCGTCGGGGCTGGTCAGGTTGTTGTAGAAGACGAAATGCTCGTCCGACACGACCTTCCGGTCCGGCCCGCAGATCACGGCCGCCGCGTCCAGGTCGACGTCGAAACCGCCGACCGGCGGCGCGTCCCACCCGAGACCCACCGTGACATCCGCGAGGGGCGTGCCGTCCTGGTTGAGGACGACGTTCTGACCCTTGGTGAGACTGACACCCATCACAGCTCCGCGCTCCTTCTCTCGTGTGCGCCTGACCCGGACTTCCGGGGGACGAGGGCAAGTCTTCCTCAGGATAGTCGTTGATTTGCGCAACCTTTAAAGTGTGGTCATGCATGCGGACAACGCGTCGGTGAACGGGACATCAGGTGGCGAGCCGCGGGAGCGCGGCGGGATGACGGAGGGGGATATGTCGGAGCGGCCGGAGCGGTCGGTGTGGGAGATGGCGGTGCTCGACGGGGGGCCCGCGCACGGGACGAGGACGCGGGTGGCCGACCGGCCGGGGGTGCTCCAGGTGACCTACCCCTGCGCGGTCGTCGAATCACCGGACGGGTCACCGGGCGAATCCTCGGGCGAGGGGGTGCGGGTGCAGGCGCTGTTCGTGTACCGGCGGGACGTACGGGGACGCACGGGCCAGGACCGGCCGGTGCGTTACGGGTTCGACGCGGCGAGCCCCTGAGAGGCGCGCGTGCGGGCTCGGCGCCTCCGGGGAGGGGATGGCGCGACGGGCCGGCGGGGGTGAGGCGAGCGGGCCGGGGCCGTGCGGTGGCCCCGGCCCGCTCCCGTCGTGCGTCTCCCGTGCGGCCGCCGTCGGCGCCTTACGGCATCGGGAGCGGCCGTTTATGGGGACCCCACAGTCGTGAAGCCGGCGCGCGCATCGCAGGAGCGGCTGTTTTCCGTGCTCACTTCAGTGATGAGTGTCACCCCGTCGCGCGGTTGCGTACCAGGCTTTGTATGAACTCCACCAACTCGCCAACCGGTGCTTTGTGGGCGGGTGATGGTGTTCGAGCCATATTCGGTGGGCTAGCGTCAGCGGGGTCCGTCCTCAAGCCCTCACCTCGCGGAGTCCCGATGAGCACTGCTGCCGCCGCCCCCGTCCGCACCGGAACGGTCCTCGCCGACCTGCTGCCCGCCGCCAGGGCGCGGTACGCCGTCGACGCGGCCCTCGTCGTCGGTGGCGCCGCGCTCACCGGCGTCGCGGCCCAGATAGCCGTCCCGGTCCCCGGCTCGCCGGTCCCGGTCACCGGGCAGACCTTCGCCGCGCTCCTCGTCGGCTCGGCGCTCGGCGCCCGTCGCGGTTTCCTGTCGCTCGCGGTGTACGCGGTGGTCGGCATGGCGGGCATGCCGTGGTTCTCGCAGGGCGCCTCCGGCATGAGCTTCCCCTCCTTCGGCTACGTCCTGGGGATGCTGCTCGCCGCGACCGTGGTCGGCGGCCTCGCCCGGCGCGGCGGCGACCGGTCGGTGCTGCGCACCGCGGGCACCATGGTGGTGGGCTCCGCGCTGATCTACGCGGTCGGCGTGCCGTACCTGGCGCTCTCCACCGGCATGTCGATGAGCGCCGCGATCGCCGCCGGGCTGGTCCCCTTCCTCATCGGTGACGCCCTGAAGGCGGCCCTGGCGATGGGCGCGCTGCCCGCCTCCTGGAAGCTCCTGGGACGCCGCGGCTGACAGCCGCGGCACGTCTTCGTACGCACTCGCGAAGAGGCCCGTCCGCCCGTGTCACGACCACGGACCGGCGGGCCTCTCGCGTGTCCGCGCGCCGGGCGGGCCGGGCGGTTCGAACGGCACACCGCCGGCCATCCCCGGCGGGCCGACCCCGCTGGCCGTCGAGCCCGGATGTTCATGCCACACTCGGCACATGCGCGTGTACCTTGGCTCCGACCATGCCGGCTTCGAACTGAAGAACCATCTCGTCGAGTGGCTGAAAGCCCACGGCCACGAGGCGGTCGACTGCGGGCCCCACATCTATGACGCCCAGGACGACTACCCGCCGTTCTGCCTGCGGGCGGCCGAGGGCACGGCCGCCGACCCGGACAGTCTCGGCATCGTGATCGGCGGCTCCGGGAACGGCGAGCAGATCGCCGCGAACAAGGTCAAGGGCGTCCGCGCCGCACTGGCCTGGAGCGAGCAGACCGCCGCGCTCGGCCGCGAGCACAACGACGCCAACGTGGTGGCGATCGGTGGCCGGATGCACACGGTGGAGGAGTCCACCAAGTTCGTCGAGATCTTCCTGACCACCCCGTACTCCGGCGAGGAGCGTCACACCCGCCGCATCGAGATGCTGACGGCGTACGAGGCGACCGGCGAGCTCCCGCCGATCCCCGCGCACCACCCGCAGCAGGGCTGAACCCACCCGTCCTCCCGTGCCGCCGGGTCCGCCCCGGCGGCACGGTCATGTCGTTGCCGGCCGGTGACCCGCCGGTCGCGTCCTCCAGGAGTGCCGCCGTGCCCGAGGGGCATACGATCCACCGCCTCGCCGCGGACCACGCCGAACGCTTCGCGGGCCGGCCGGTACGCGTCTCCAGCCCGCAGGGGAAGTTCGCCGACAGCGCGGCCCTGCTCGACGGCCGGACCCTCACCGCCGTCGACGCCCACGGCAAGCACCTGTTCCTCGGCTTCGGCGACCTCGGCTGGATTCACATCCACCTCGGCCTGTTCGGCAAGCTCGGCTTCGGTACGGCCCCGGCCCCGCCGCCCACCGACACGGTCAGGCTGCGCATCGCCGACGATGCGCACCACGCGGATCTGCGCGGACCGACCACCTGCGCGCTCATCACCGAACCGGAGAAGCGCGCGATACACGACCGGCTCGGCCCCGACCCGCTGCGGACCGACGAGAACGGCGAACGCGCCTGGCGGCGGATCTCCCGCAGCCGGGTCACCGTCGCCGCGCTGCTGATGGACCAGAAGGTCGTCGCGGGCGTCGGCAACGTCTACCGCGCCGAAGTCCTCTTCCGGCACGGCATCGACCCGTACCGGCAGGGCAAGGACCTCACCCGCGCCGAGTGGGACGCCATCTGGGCCGACCTCGTGCTGCTGATGCGGGAAGGCGTACGGAACAACCGGATCGACACCGTCCGCCCCGAGCACCTGCCCGAGGTCATGGGCCGCCCGCCCCGCGTCGACGACCACGGCGGCGAGGTCTACGTCTACCGCCGGGCCCGTCAGTCCTGCCACATCTGCGGCGCCGAGATCCGCACCGCCGACCTCGCCGCCCGAAACCTCTTCTGGTGCCCCGGCTGCCAGCAACGCTGACGTACCGTCAGGAGCGTGGTCGAAGGCGGCCGTTCAGAAGCCGTGCGGCAGCCAGGGTGCCACGTCCGAGGCGAACGCCGCCGTGGTCTCCGCCAGCGCACCCGGCCGCAGCTCCCGCACCCGCCCGGCCGCCGCCAGCGAGGTGAACGACACCCCGCCCAGATAGGCCGCCCCCAACTCCCTCACCGAAAGCGCCAGTTCGACCGGCTCCTGGGTCCGCTCGCAGGACGCGCCGCCCTTCGTGTCGGTGATCAGCCGCCAACGCCCCGCGTTCCAGGGGCAGAAGTCGTCCGCCACCTCGAACACCACGTCCAGCGGCGCCCGGTAGGCGCGCGCCTCCAAGGCCGCCCCCAGCTCCACCAGCCGTACGTGCAGACCGTCGTGCAGCCGGACGTTGCACCGCCGGACGTCCGAGACGAGATGCAGCACGGCGTCGTCGACGGGCCGGTTGTCGCACGTGACCCTCGCCGTGAGGTCGAACTCCATGAGATGGCGCCAGAGCGCCGCGTACGCCGCCGGGTCCAGGCCCGCGATGCCACGCACCAGCAGAGTGCCGGACGGCCCGGCCATGTCCCAGTCCGGCTTGTTGCGGAACGTCACGTAGCCGACGGCCTGTCCCGCCCGCTCGGCCAGCACGCACTGGAGCCGGGAGCTGCTCTTGCGGTCGCTCTCCGGATCGACGACCGGCGCCCGCTCCCAGCCGGGAGCCCTCGCCGGCGTCCCCGGCCGGCCGGGCGCCAGCTCCGCGTACACCGCCTCCATGGCGGGGATCGCGGACACCGGGTCCACGGACCGCAGCCGTATCCCGTCGACGCCCTCCGGCAGTTCGAGCCGGACCCGGTCCGAGTCGATCTCCAGGAACATCCGCTGGGTGGCGGCCCCGTAACCGAACCGCCCGTATATCGCCGGTTCCGACGCCGTCAGCACCGCGATCGGCTCGCCCCACGACCGCACGTCGTCCAGCTGACGCCGCATCATCGACGTGAGCAGTCCGCGCCTGCGGTGCGTGGCCGCGACACTCACCATCGTCACCCCGGCGGCGGGCACCAGGGCCCCGCCCGGCACGGCCACCCGGAAGCTGTACGCCCCCGCCGTCGCCACCACGTCGGGACCGTCCCAGACGCCGATCGAGCGCCGGTGCTCGGTCAGTGACTCGACCAGTTCACGTTCCTCCGGGGCCGTCGGGATGCCACCGAACGCCAGCTCGAAGTTCGTGTACCAGTCGTCCCATTCCGAGGGGTGAAGCACCCGCAGCTCTGTCGTCATGTGCCATGCCTACCAGGGGCGCACGAGGCGGTCGACCCGATTTCGAACGCAATGTCACGGGGGTACCCCTGCACCGGAGGCCGCCGGGTGGATAGGGTCCCCGCAATGGCCCGTCGCGCAGCAGCAGACTCGTACCCGGCCCGATTGCGGAAATCGGTGCACCGGGCACGCGTCGGGCTGCGCAAATCCGGGGTCGACTACTTCCGCGGCGACGGCTCCGACTGGATCGCCCTGGCCGGCCTGCTGCTGACCGTGCCCGCCATCACCTGCGGCACCCTGTTCAACTCCGTGTGGTGCGCGCCGACCGCGCTGGTCCTGCCGATCGTCGCGGGCGGACTGCTGCTGCGCCCGGCCAGTCTGCTCGGGCTGTACGCGGCGGCGGCCGCCGCCCTGATCGTGGAGTCCCTGGCCCTGGGCCCGTACCCGCACGGCCCCGCGAGGGTCACGCCGGGCACGGTGCTGGTGGTCGCGGCCTGCGGGTTCTTCGGGCTCGTCCTCGCCCAGTTCCGGGCCAGGGTCGGTGTGCCCTGGCGGCGCGGCGGCACCATGCTGTTCGACCTGCGTGAACGCATCCGGGTGCAGAGCGCGCTGCCCCGGCTCTCGGACGGCTGGCACCGCGAGATGGCGCTGCGCCCGGCGGGCGGGCAGTCGTTCTCCGGTGACTTCGTGGTCGCGGCCCGTACCGGCGGGGGCCGGAACCTGGAGGTCGTCCTCACCGATGTGTCGGGCAAGGGCATGGACGCGGGCTCCCGGGCCCTGCTGCTGTCCGGGGCGTTCGGCGGGCTGCTCGGCTCGCTGCCCCCGCACGCCTTCCTGCCCGCGGCCAACGGCTATCTGCTGCGGCAGGACTGGGACGAGGGCTTCGCCACCTCGATCCATCTGGTGCTCGACCTCGAATCGGGCGACTACGAGCTGTTCTCGGCGGGTCATCCGCCCGCGCTCCAACTCCACGCGGGCAGCGGGCAGTGGGAGGAGAAGGCGGCCGAGGGGCCGCTGCTCGGGGTGTACGACGGGGCGCGGTTCGACCCGGCGAAGGGGGCGCTGGCGCCCGGTGACGTACTGATGCTGTTCACGGACGGTCTGGTGGAGACGTCCGAACGGGACATCGCCGAGGGCATCGACCGGCTGACCGGTGAGGCCGACCACTACGTGGCGACCGGCTTCGAGGGCGCGGCCTGGCATCTGATCGAGGCGTGCGCGAAGGACGTCAACGACGACCGGGCGCTGCTGCTCCTGTGCCGGCGTTCCTGACCTGAACGGCCCCGGGTGCGGCGGTCGGTCGGACCGCGTACCCCCGGAGCCGTGTCGCGCCTCACGTCAGGCCGGTACGGGTGCTTTCCTCCCGTCACCGCCACCCTGTTCCTCACCGCCCGGCGCGCCGGGCCCGGTACCCCCGCGACCGCCCGGCAGGACCCGGGCCAGCCAGTGCGAGCGGCCCGCGGCGAGCGGCGCGAGCACCGCGAGGACGAGGACGTATCCGGCGATGAACGGCGGAAGCCGCTCGTCCAGGCCCGCGCCCGCCGCCATCGTGGCGAGGATCAGCGCGAACTCGCCCCGGGCCATCAGCGTGGTGGAGACGTTCGCCGTGGCCAGTGGGCCGAATCCGTACACCCGGGCCGAGAACATCCCGGAGAGCACGTTCATCGCGGCGGTCAGCACCACGGCGGCGAGCACCGGCCACATCACACCCGGCAGGTCACCGGGGTTGATGGAGAGGCCGAAGGCGAAGAAGAAGATCGCGCCGAACGCGTCCCGCAGCGGATGGACCAGCTTCAGGATGCGACCGCCCGAGGTGGTGCTGCCCAGCATCAGACCGACCATGAAGGCGCCGATCGCGTCGGCGACCCCGAACCACTCGGAGACCCCCGCCACCAGCACCGCCGCACCGAGGAACGAGATGACCAGCAGTTCGTCGTCACGGGTGTTGATCAGCCGGCTGATCACCCTGGTGCCGAAGCGGGCGGCGAGGGCGAGGAGCAGCAGGAACCCGAACGCCTTGCCGCCGTCCAGCACCGCGGCGCCCAGGCTGTCCGAGCGGGAGAGGATCGGTTGCAGGGCGGCCAGGTAGAGGGCGAGGAAGACGTCGTCGACGACGATGATGCCGAGGATCGTCCTGGTCTCCGGGCTGCCGAGCCGCTTCGTGTCGACCAGGATCTTGGTGACGATGGCCGACGACGAGATGCCGATGACTCCGGCCAGGACCAGCGCCTCCGAGGTGCCCCAGCCGAGCACGAAGCCGAAGACGAGCCCGGCGCCGACGTTCAGCGCGAGATACACCGAGCCCGCGGCGAGCATCTTGCGCCCGCCCTTCTTGAGGTCGTCGAGGTGGAACTCCAGGCCGAGGTAGAAGAGCAGCAGGACCAGGCCGAGCGCGGAGAGCATCTCCAGGTCGTGCGGGTCGGCGACCAGCACGATGCCGGGGGTGTTGGGGCCGAGCAAGATCCCGGCCAGGATGAACAGGGGGATGGTCGGCAGTCCGATACGGGCGCCGACGCGGGCGAGGACGGCGGCGGCGAGGAAGGCGCCACCCATGGCGATGAGGGTTTCTGCGTGTCCGATGAGCCTGATCCTTCGATTGGTCAAGGGGGCGTCAAGAAATCGTCAGTAATTAGTTTACCGAACGATTGACGTTGCAACTGTGCGCCGCTGTCCGGCCCCCTCCGGGACGGGGTGGGAATTGCCCGGTCACCGATCCGCGCGCACCCGCCATGGTCCGCAGAGGTCCGCCCCGTAGGTTCGAGGCATCGACCGAGCGGGGGCGACCGTACTGCTCGGCCTGACCGCTACGGCCGTACCCGCCCGAGCGGCCCTGCGCCGGCCCTGCGCCGGCTCTGCGCCGGCCCTGCGCCGGCCCTGCGCCGGCCCTGCGTCGGCCCTGCGTCGGCCCTGCGCCGGCCCGCCCGCGCGGCGGGCGCGGAGGTGCGGAGAGGCGGAGGCGCGGAGAGGTGACCGAGGACGGGTGGAGGGGGACGGGAGCGGACGGGCGGTGGCCGGATTCATCGGAACCGGCCACCCTTGCCCAATCAGCGGCCGACTATGCGCACCTGCGGGAGCGGCTTGGCACACCGGCCGATGACCGCCTCCCGACCGAAAGAAACAAGCCAACACCGGGCCGGACGGATCACTTCCGTTCGGACGCCCGGCTCACTCCTGTCGGACGTCCCGCTCACTCCTGTCCGGGCGCCCGGATCACTTCCGCTTGAACGCCCAGCGCATGTCGGGCTCGATCACCCCGCGCAGCGCCCGCCGCACCGGAGGCGTGCACAGCAGCGTCACGGCCATCGCCGCGACCGCCGACACCACGATCCGCCCGCCCGGCGAGGCGAGCCAGGCGTAGCGGTCGAACACCCCGGCGTACACAGCGCCCTTCACCAGGAACCCGTGCAGCAGATAACCGCAGATGGTCCCCGCGCCCAGCACCGTGAACCACATCGGGCGGCTCGGCACCCAGGCGAAGAACACGGCCGTCAGCACCAGCGCGCACCCGAGCACGGCGAGCGTCATCAGCAGGCCCGACGCCCACGACGCGCCCTGGTCCTGGACGCTGCTGCTGCGGTAGAACCAGCCCAGCCGCATCCGGGGCGCGGCCCAGTACGCCAGCACCAGGGCCGCGGCGAGCACCGGCAGCGACCACAGCCGCACCGCGCGCCCGCGCACCAGCCGGAAGTGCTCGGGCCTCAGCGTCAGCCCGAGCACGAAGAACGGCAGGAACTGGAGCACGCGTTGGAGATTGAGATCGTCGCCGATATCCGGCGTCACCGACGCCAGCAGGGCAATGACGAGAGCGACCGGCAAGGGGTACCGAAGTGCCTGCCACAGCGGGGTGGTGATCCGCCAGACGAAGAGGGCGATCAGGAACCAGGTGAGATACCAGGGATCGAGCAGACTGATCGGCTGATCGGGGGCGCCTCCGGCGTAGCGCTTGAACAACGAGTACACCGTCTCGAAGACGATATAGGGCACGGCCACCCCGGTGACCAGGCGTTTCACCTTCGGTGCGGTCATGTCGAACGTACGTGAGAAATATCCGGAGATGACGACGAACGCCGGCATGTGAAAGGTGTACGCGACCATGTACAGCGACCGGGTGATCCGGCTGCCGTCCATCACCGGTTCCCAGGCGTGCGCGACCGCGACAAGCACGATCGCCAGATATTTGACGTTGTCGAAGTAGGCGTCGCGTCGCTTCGTCGGCGCGTGCGCCGAAGGCGTGTCCACCACGGGTGCGGGGGGAGCCGCGGTGGCAGTCGCGACGGCGTGTCCCGCGCGTTCCGCGGGTTCCGACTCCCGGGTCGCCGTGGGGAGCGGAGCCCTCTGGAAAACATTCGGAGCGTGGGACATCTCAAGCACCCTGGACCCGTGGAACGGAATTGGTGAAAACCTTCGACAGAGGGCTCGCGTTCCCGCGCATTCATATTCGAAACCACCGGAGGGTGCCCGCTATGCACCGATGAATCCCCCTTGAACGGGGCATAGCGGGCGGGGAGTCAAAGGAGGGGAATTTCACTCCGGCGGATTCCTTGGAGGGCCGGTAATTCCCTGT
The DNA here is from genome assembly GCF_029167625.1 of Streptomyces sp. AM 4-1-1. Lineage (NCBI taxonomy): Bacteria > Bacillati > Actinomycetota > Actinomycetes > Kitasatosporales > Streptomycetaceae > Streptomyces > Streptomyces sp. AM 4-1-1. Next base: position 1,971,952 of record NZ_CP119145.1, on the reverse strand, counting down.
GAATGACATGTGCGGATATGGAAACGGTCATGCTCGCGCACCTGTTCCGCGCAACCTGTCCGTGCGTCGGCCCGGATTGCCGGCCGTCCGCGCGGAGGTTGCCGCCCGGACGGCGAACGACCGGGATATCCGCACCTCAGGGGTGTGCGCGGGGCGTGAGGATGGCGCGAACCAGTTGCGTCGTGCCGTCACCCCGCCCCGCCGGGCGGGTAGTTGGTGCACGATGGACCGGAACGGAGGCGCGCACGGCCGCACGCCACCGGGCCGGCAAGGCGGACCGACCGAGGGTGTGATCAGTTATGGCCATTTCACTGTCCGTGGTGGTGCTGTTGGCGGTGATCATGGTGGTGCTGATCCGTGGCGGGTCGATCAAGCCGGGTCCCGCGTTCGTCGCGGTCCTCTTCGGCTTCTTCCTCGCGTCGTCCGGCATGGCGCCGTCGATCAACAGGTTCCTCAACTCGGTGGCGGACACCGTCAGCCACATCAACTTCTGAGACGCCCGCCCCTCCGTTCCGTCGCCCGCGATGTCCGGCCGCGGTGCCCAGCCCTCCGGCGTCCGCGCCGGAAGTGCCGGGCGCCGGCCCGCGCTCCCGTGATGCCTCGCGAAACGCCTCGGGGCCGGGTCCGGAAGTGAATCCGGACCCGGCCCCGAGGCCGATGGAGCGGGCGACGGGAATCGAACCCGCGTAGCTAGTTTGGAAGACTAGGGCTCTACCATTGAGCTACGCCCGCATGAGCCGCACCGCAGGTCACCAGGACCGCGGCACGAAGAGCATCCTAGCGGGTCGGGGGAGCGGGGCGCACACCGGCAGACCGCTGCCGCGCCGCGTTCCGGCCGTCGGCGTGGAAAGCGGCGAACGCACCGTCCGAGGCCATGTACCCTACGTGTCGCACCGACGGGGTGTGGCGCAGCTTGGTAGCGCGTCCGCTTTGGGAGCGGAAGGTCGTCGGTTCGAATCCGGCCACCCCGACCATCAGCCCGACCAGCGGCAAGATCGCGTTGTGGGAGTCGTTCTCCTTGCCGTTACTATGCAAACTGCGTGCCCGTGTGTGTCTGATGTACCGGGCTCGATCCGCGAAGCCGCCACCGTGCGGTCCAGCAGAACCCCAGAAGTCAGCCACCAAGGAGACCGAACCGTGAAGAGCGCCGTGGAGACCCTGAACCCGACTCGGGTTCGGCTCACTGTCGAGGTGCCCTTCGAGGAGCTCAAGGACAGCCTCGACGCGGCGTACAAGAAGATCAACCAGCAGGTCACGGTGAAGGGCTTCCGTAAGGGGAAGATCCCCAACCGGATCATCGACCAGCGGTTCGGCCGTGGTGCTGTGCTGGAGGAGGCCGTCAACGACGCCCTCCCGAAGTTCTACACCGAGGCTGTCAACGAGGGTGAGCTCAATGTCCTGGGCCAGCCCGAGGTTGACATCACCGAACTGAAGGACGGCGAGCTGCTGGCCTTCACCGCCGAGGTGGACGTCCGCCCCGAGATCGAGATCCCGGACTACTCCGGCATCGAGGTCACCGTGGACGCCATCGACGTTTCGGACGAGGACGTCGAGAAGGCCGTGGAACAGCTCCGCGACCGCTTCGCCTCCACCAACCCGGTCGAGCGTGCCGCCGCCGAGGGCGACGTCGTGACGATCGACCTGGAGGCCAAGGTCGACGGAGAGGTCCTGGAGGACGGCGTGGCCGCCGGTGTCGCGTACACCATCGGCTCCGGCGAACTCCTCGAAGGCATCGACGAGGCCGTCACCGGCCTGGAAGCGGGTGGCGAGGCCACCTTCACCTCCGAGCTGAAGGGCGGCTCCGCCGAGGGCAAGGAGGCCGAGGTCTCCGTCAAGGTCACCGCGGTCGCCTCCCGCGAGCTCCCCGAGCTGGACGACGAGTTCGCGCAGATGGCGAGCGAGTTCGACACCCTCGAAGAGCTGAAGGCGGACAGCCGTAAGCGCCTTGAGAACACCAAGCAGTACGACCAGGCCACCCAGGCCCAGGAGCGCGTCCTCGACGAGCTGCTGAAGCTGGCCGAGGTCCCGATCCCCGAGAAGCTGCTCGCGGACGAGATCCAGACCCGCAAGCACAACCTGGAGCACCACCAGCTCGGCCAGATGGGCCTTGACCTCGCCAAGTACCTGGAGATCCAGGGCAAGACGGCCGAGGAGTTCGACGCCGAGACCAGCGAGCAGGCGGTCAAGGGCATCAAGACCCAGTTCATCCTGGACGAGCTCGTGAACAAGGAGAAGCTGAACGTCAACCAGGAGGAGCTCACCGAGCACCTCATGCGGCGCGCCGCTTCCTCCGGCATGAGCCCCGACCAGTTCGCGCAGGCCGTCGTCGAGGGTGGCCAGGTGCCGATGCTCGTCGGCGAGGTCGCCCGCGGCAAGGCGCTCGCTGTGGTGGTCGAGGCCGCCAAGGTCGTCGACACCAACGGTGAGCCGGTCGAGCTGGAGGACGAGGAGACGGACGAGACCGCCTCCGAGGAGTCCGCCGGGACCCCCGCCGAGGAGAAGTCCGCGGCGGAGGGTGTCGAGAAGAGCGAGGGCTGAGCCTCGGGCTCGTCCCGCAGCGCCGATCTCTTCCCGTGATCCGCGCGACGGGCCCCGGACGCCAGGCGTCCGGGGCCCGTCGTCGTTTCCGGCCGGGGCCGGGCCGATGCCGGGGAGCCCCCGGGCCGACCCCTCGTCGGCCCCGCGGCCCGGCAGGCGCGCCGGGCTCCCGGTGAACCCCGGCGAGGGCGCCCCGAACCCCGGCGACCCTTGTGGGGACTGCGTACCTTGCGCTCCCAGCGAACAGTTGCCGAAGCGGGATGGCGTTGTCCCACCTGCGCGTTAGGGTCCATGAAGAGGAAGGGCGGGGGAGTCCCTGCCCACCCGGTACGAAGACGCTGAGACGGCCGGAGCCGTCAGAGACGAGCAGGTGGATACGTGACGAATCCGATGCCCTACGCCGCCGGAGAGCCGTCCCTCGGTGGTGGCCTTGGTGACCAGGTCTACAGCCGACTGCTCGGCGAACGCATCATCTTCCTCGGTCAGCAGGTCGACGATGACATCGCCAACAAGATCACCGCGCAGCTGCTCCTCCTTGCCGCCGACCCGGACAAGGACATCTACCTCTACATCAACAGCCCCGGTGGCTCGGTGACGGCCGGCATGGCCGTCTACGACACCATGCAGTACATCCCGAACGACGTGGTCACGATCGGGATGGGCATGGCCGCCTCCATGGGCCAGTTCCTGCTGACCGGTGGCAGCGCGGGCAAGCGCTTCGCGCTCCCGAACACCGACATCCTCATGCACCAGGGTTCGGCCGGCCTCGGCGGTACCGCCTCGGACATCAAGATCCAGGCCGAGTACCTGCTCCGCACGAAGAAGCGGATGGCGGAGATCACCGCCCACCACTCGGGCCAGACCGTGGAAGCGATCATCCGTGACGGCGACCGCGACCGTTGGTACACCGCGGAGGAGGCCAAGGAGTACGGCCTCATCGACGAGATCATCACGTTCGCCTCGGGCATCCCGGGCGGCGGCGGCACCGGCGCCTGACCGGTTCGCACCGGACCGGTCACACCGCTCCGTACGCCCCTCGTGCGCCTCTCGTACGCCGAGACCCCCAGCCCACAGAACGCCACCAGGATGGTGAACACCCACATGAACAACTTCCCCGGCGCCTCCGCGAGCGGCCTCTACACCGGCCCGCAGGTGGACAACCGCTACGTCGTGCCGCGCTTCGTGGAGCGCACCTCGCAGGGCGTCCGCGAGTACGACCCGTACGCGAAGCTCTTCGAGGAGCGCGTGATCTTCCTGGGCGTCCAGATCGACGACGCCTCCGCCAACGACGTCATGGCGCAGCTCCTGTGCCTGGAGTCGATGGACCCGGACCGCGACATCTCCATCTACATCAACAGCCCCGGCGGCTCGTTCACCGCGCTCACCGCGATCTACGACACCATGCAGTTCGTGAAGCCGGACATCCAGACCGTCTGCATGGGGCAGGCCGCCTCCGCCGCCGCCGTGCTGCTCGCCGCGGGCACCCCCGGCAAGCGGATGGCCCTGCCGCACGCCCGGGTGCTCATCCACCAGCCGTCCTCGCAGACCGGCCGCGAGCAGCTCTCCGACCTGGAGATCGCGGCCAACGAGATCCTGCGGATGCGGACCCAGCTGGAGGAGATGCTGGCCAGGCACTCCACCACCCCGCTGGAGAAGATCAGCGACGACATCGAGCGCGACAAGATCCTGACCGCCGAGGACGCCCTCGCGTACGGCCTGGTCGACCAGATCGTCTCGACCCGCAAGAGCACGGCCGGAGCCTCGGCCTGACGTCGCTCGTGACCTCTTGGTACGGTCCGCACACCGGCCGCGGCCGTGTGAACCGTGCCAAGGGGGGCCCGAACGGGCGGCCAGGCAAGGTACCGTCGGATACAGGCACCAGGAGCCGCTGAACCAGGCTGCTCCCAGGCGAAGGGGAAGCACCTCGTGGCACGCATCGGTGATGGCGGCGATCTGCTCAAGTGCTCGTTCTGCGGAAAGAGCCAGAAGCAGGTGAAGAAGCTCATCGCGGGACCCGGTGTGTACATCTGCGACGAGTGCATCGATCTCTGCAACGAGATCATCGAGGAGGAGCTCGCCGAGACCTCCGAGGTGCGGTGGGAAGAGCTTCCCAAACCGCGTGAGATCTACGAGTTCCTTGAGGGGTACGTCGTCGGGCAGGAGCCCGCGAAGAAGGCCCTCTCGGTCGCTGTGTACAACCATTACAAGCGGGTCCAGGCCGGGGAGAACGGCGGCGGGGCGAGTCGCGAGGACGCGATCGAGCTGGCCAAGTCCAACATCCTGCTGCTGGGCCCGACCGGTTCGGGCAAGACGCTCCTCGCGCAGACCCTGGCCCGGATGCTGAACGTCCCGTTCGCCATCGCGGACGCGACGGCGCTGACGGAGGCCGGCTATGTCGGCGAGGACGTCGAGAACATCCTGCTGAAGCTGATCCAGGCGGCCGACTACGACGTCAAGAAGGCCGAGACGGGGATCATCTACATCGACGAGATCGACAAGGTTGCCCGCAAGAGCGAGAACCCGTCGATCACCCGCGATGTCTCGGGCGAGGGCGTCCAGCAGGCCCTGCTGAAGATCCTGGAGGGCACCACGGCCTCCGTGCCGCCGCAGGGCGGACGGAAGCACCCGCACCAGGAGTTCATCCAGATCGACACGACGAACGTCCTGTTCATCGTGGGCGGTGCCTTCTCCGGTCTTGAGAAGATCATCGAGTCGCGGGCGGGTGCCAAGGGCATCGGCTTCGGCGCGACGATCCGCTCCAAGCGGGAGATCGAGGCGAGCGACCAGTTCCAGGAGGTCATGCCGGAGGACCTGGTGAAGTTCGGGATGATCCCCGAGTTCATCGGCCGCCTCCCGGTGCTGACCTCGGTCCACAACCTGGACCGTGAGGCGCTGCTCCAGATCCTCGTCGAGCCGCGCAACGCGCTGGTGAAGCAGTACCAACGCCTCTTCGAACTCGACGGTGTGGAGCTGGACTTCGACCGTCCCTCGCTGGAGGCCATCGCCGACCAGGCGATCCTGCGCGGCACCGGCGCGCGCGGACTGCGGGCCATCATGGAAGAGGTCCTGCAGTCGGTGATGTACGAGGTGCCGTCCCGCAAGGACGTCGCCCGGGTCGTCATCACGGCGGACGTGGTCCGCAACAACGTGAACCCGACGCTGGTCCCGCGCGAGCCGCGCACGATCGGCAAGAACGACGGCGGCCGGCACGAGAAGTCGGCGTAGTCGGAGCACATGCGCACCGAAGGGGCGCCCGGCCATCTGGCCGGGCGCCCCTTCCGTGGTGCGCCGTGGCGCGGCTGCCGCTGGGCGGCTGTCGTCACGTGGCTGTCGTCACGTAACGGTCAGAGCTTGGTGCGGGACGTGTTGTACAGCTTCGCGGTCACGACCGCCAGATCGTCCTGGGCCATGCCCTTGCCGGTCAGCGAGAGCGCCACGTCCACACCGACGACCACTCCGACGGTGCTGTAGTCGGACCAGATGCAGACGGGGGTCTCGAACTCCTTGGGGCCCTTGTTGGTGGTGCTGTTGTTGGCCAGCTTCATGTTCTGGCACTTCATCAGCGCGCCGTTGAACCCTTCCGGGGACACGGACTTGGGGCTGCCGATGAGTGAGACCTCGGTGTCCTTGTCGTCCTTCGCCATCGAGTCCTCGGCGCTCCGGAAGGAGGCGTCGATGGCCTTGGCCGGGTCGTCGACCGTGCCCCAGACGCCCTGGAGCATGACCCGCTTCTGGGCGAGCGGGTTGTCGTCGGAGCCCGAGAGGTAGCTGGCGCCGGCCCGCTGGGGGTCCTTGATCCCCATGGCCTCCGTCTTCGTCTTGTCCTTGCCCGTCAGGGGGCCGGGCCGTTCGGTGCCCGAGGAGTCCTTCTTGTAGCCGTCGAACGAGGCGGCGGGCGTCAGCTTGTACCCCTTGGTGCCGGCCGCGACGCCGCTGTCGTCGTCCTTGCCCGTCAGCAGGTACACACCGCCGGCCACGACCGCCAGGGCCACGACGGCGGCGGCCACTATCAGACCGGTCTTCTTCTTCGCGGGCGGCGCGGGTGGCGCGAACGGCGGCGGGGCCTGGCCGTAGGGGGCCGCGGGCTGTTGGCCGTACGGGCCCGGCATCTGTGCCTGCGGGTAGCCGTAGCCGGGCTGCGGGGGCTGCTGCGGCGGAACACCCTGGGGCGGCTGGGGCGGGTAGCCGTACCCCGGCTGTCCGCCCTGCGGGGGCGGCGTGCCGTAGGGGCCGGGCTGCTGGCCGTAAGGTCCCGGCTGCTGACCGTACGGGCCGGGCGCGTCCTGCGGCGGCTGGGCCCCGTACGGGCCGGGCTGCCCCTGGGGCGGCGTGTCGCCGTACGGGCCTGGCTGGTTGTGGCTCATGTGCGCGGTCCCCTCCTGAAATGTTTACGCGGTGCGGACATCCTGACGGAACGGGCCCTGACACGGGGCGCCGGGTGTCACACCGTTACTGAACAATCCCGTTTCAGTACCGGGCTGTGACGCCCCTAAACTGTCCCCGTGACCGAGAACGCTCAGCAGCAGCCAGCCAGCACTCCCGAACTGCCGACCCAGTACGCGCCGGCCGAGGTAGAGGGGAAGCTGTACGAGCGCTGGGTGGAACGCGGTTACTTCGAGGCCGACGAGCACAGCGACAAGCCGCCCTACAGCATCGTCATCCCGCCGCCGAACGTCACGGGAAGCCTCCACCTGGGGCACGCCTTCGAGCACACCCTGATCGACGCCCTCGTCCGCCGTAAGCGCATGCAGGGCTTCGAGGCGCTGTACCAGCCCGGCATGGACCACGCCGGCATCGCCACCCAGAACGTCGTCGAGCGCGAACTGGCCAAGGAGGGCAAGTCCCGCCACGACCTGGGCCGTGAGGCGTTCGTCGAGCGCGTGTGGAAGTGGAAGAACGAGTCCGGCGGCCAGATCTCTGGACAGATGCGCCGCCTGGGCGAGGGCGTCGCCTGGAACCGCGAGCGCTTCACGATGGACGAGGGCCTGTCCAAGGCCGTCCAGACCGTCTTCAAGCAGATGTACGACGACGGGTTGATCTACCGCGCCGAGCGCATCATCAACTGGTGTCCCCGCTGTCTGACCGCGATCTCCGACATCGAGGTCGAGTACCAGGAGGACGACGGCGAGCTGGTCTCCATGACCTACGGCGACGGGGACGAGACGATCGTCGTCGCCACCACCCGGGCCGAGACGATGCTCGGTGACACCGCCGTCGCCGTCCACCCCGACGACGAGCGCTACCGGCACCTGGTCGGCAAGCAGATCAAGCTGCCGCTCACCGACCGTACGATCCCCGTCGTCGCCGACCACCACGTCGACCCCGCGTTCGGCACGGGCGCCGTCAAGGTCACCCCCGCGCACGACCCGAACGACTTCGAGATCGGCAGGCGCCACGACCTGCCGTTCCTCACGGTCCTCGACGAGCGCGCCGTCATCACGGTCCCGGGACCCTTCGAGGGCCTGGACCGGCTGGAGGCCCGTTCCGCGATCGTCGCCGCGCTGCGCGCCGAGGGCCGGATCGTGGCCGAGAAGCGTCCGTACGTCCACTCCGTCGGCCACTGCTCGCGCTGCAAGACCACCATCGAGCCGCGGCTCTCCCTCCAGTGGTGGGTCAAGGTCGCCCCGCTCGCCGAGGCGGCCGGTGACGCCGTCCGTGACGGCCGGGTCAAGATCCACCCGCAGGAGATGGAGAAGCGGTACTTCGACTGGGTCGACAACCTCCACGACTGGACGATCTCCCGCCAGCTCTGGTGGGGTCACCGCATCCCTGTCTGGTACGGCCCGAACGGCGAGGTCGTCTGCGTCGGACCGGACGACGAGGCGCCCACGGGAGAGGGCTGGACGCAGGACAGCGATGTCCTGGACACGTGGTTCTCCTCCGGCCTGTGGCCGTTCTCCACGCTCGGCTGGCCGGAGCGGACCGACAGCCTCGCGAAGTTCTACCCGAACTCCGTCCTGGTCACCGGCTACGACATCCTCTTCTTCTGGGTCGCCCGGATGATGATGTTCGGTCTGTACGTCAACGACGGCGTCCCGCCGTTCGAGACGATCGTCCTGCACGGCATGGTGCGCGACGAGCACGGCAAGAAGATGTCGAAGTCCTTCGGGAACGTGGTCAACCCGCTGGACTGGATGGACAAGTACGGCTCCGACGCCCTGCGCTTCACGCTGGCCCGCGGCGCCAACCCCGGCGTCGACGTCCCGATCGGCGAGGAGTGGGTCCAGGGCTCCGCGAAGTTCGCCAACAAGATCTGGAACGCCACCCGGTTCGCCCTGATGAACGGCGCCACGATCGAGGGCGAACTGCCGCCCGCCGACGAGATGTCGGTGACCGACCGCTGGATTCTGTCCCGGCTCAACAAGACCGTCGCCGAAGTCGACGCGTACTACGACGACTTCCAGTTCTCCAAGCTCAGCGAGACGCTTCGGCACTTCGCCTGGGACGAGGTCTTCGACTGGTACGTCGAGCTGTCCAAGACCACGTTCTTCGCGGGCGGCAGGCCCGCCGAGGTCTCGGGCCGGGTCCTCGGCGAGGTCCTCGACGTCATGCTGCGGCTGCTGCACCCGGTCGTCCCGTTCGTCACGGAGACGCTGTGGACCGCGCTCACCGGCCGGGAGTCCGTCGTCGTCGCCGACTGGCCCACGGACTCCGGCTTCCGCGACGACGCGGCCGAGCGGGAGATCGAGCTGGTCCAGCAGGTCGTCACCGAGGTCCGCCGCTTCCGCTCCGACCAGGGCCTCCAGCCCGGCCAGAAGGTCCCGGCCGAGCTGACCGTGACCGGTACGGCGCTGGCCCCGCACGAGACGGCCATCCGCCAGCTGCTGCGGCTCCAGCCCGCCGGGGACGGTTTCCAGGCCACGGCGTCGCTGCCGGTCGCCGGGGCCACCGTCGCCCTCGACCTGTCCGGCACGATCGACGTGGCGGCCGAGCGCAAGCGCCTGACGAAGGACCTGGGCGCGGCCGAGAAGGAGAAGGCCCAGGCGAACGGGAAGCTCGGCAACGAGGCGTTCCTGGCGAAGGCCCCGGACAACGTCGTCGACAAGATCCGCGCCCGGCTCACCAAGGCCGAGGCCGACATCGAGCGGATCACCGCCCAGCTGGCGCACCTGCCGCAGGGCTGAGGCCGCGTACCCATGACGGGCCCCCGTTCCCACCTCCGGGTGGGGACGGGGGCTCCGTCGTGCCGCCTGCCGTCCCCGGCCCGGGAGGCTCAGGACTCCAGGGCGACCGGGCCCGATTCGATGTGTTCGGCGTTGCGCCGGGTCTTCGCCCAGCCGGTCCGGCCGCGCAGCGTACGGGCGAAGGCCCGCGAGGACACGATGAACACGTGGTACGTGTACAGCCACAGCGCCAGCCCCCACACCAGGGACTTCCAGACGGAACGGCCGGGCTCGAAGTCCCGCCGGTAGACCACGCCCCACAGCACGAACGGCCCGACCGACAACACCGTCAGGGCCAGGATCAGCGGCCACTGCGCGGCCATCCGGTCCAGCTCGGACATCGCCTCCCCGTGCGCCGCGTCCACGGCGAGCGAACCGAGCAGCGCCAAGGTCAGCAGCAGCGTCGCCAGATGGGCGAGCGGCTGCCCGAAGGTGTACGTGGTCTCCAGCACACCGCGCCCCCTGATGTGCCGGGAGGAGGCGATCCGGGGCGCGTAGCGCACGCACTGCAGATTGCCCTGGGCCCAGCGGGTGCGCTGGGTCAGCAGCCGGCGGAGGCTCGGCAGCGCCTCCTGGGAGACCCAGGTGTCGGCGACATGGGTGGTGCGGTAGCCCGCCAGGAGCATGTGCAGACCCAGCTCGTAGTCCTCCAGCAGGGCGCCCTGCTGCCAGGGACGGCGTTCGGCGGCGGCGATCCGGTCCAGCGCGCTGAGCCGGTTGAACTGGCCGTTGCCGCCGAGCCCGGTGGAGCCGGTGCGGTTGCGCAGCAGCTGCATGCCCGAGTTGGACACCGCGAACTCGATGTCCTGGGCCCGGACCAGGCCCCGCCCGACGGCGTTGACGATCCGGCCGCGGGCGGGGAACGGACGGCGTTCGCCGATGTTGCGCATCCGTACGCCGATCTGCACGCCCCCGACGTCCGGGTCGGCCAGTGCCCGCGGCCCGGACACCAGGCCGAGGGCGCGCGGGTCGAGCTGCCCGTCCGCGTCGATCACGCAGACGACGACCCGGGACCGGTCGGCGTCCGCGGGCAGGAACGCGGTGAGCTGTTCGTACGCGGAGTTGAGCGCCGCGCCCTTGCCGATCCTGGCGTTCGGGCGGCGGCGCCGGACGAGGTGCACCCGGGGGTCACCGGCCGCGAGCGCTTCGACGACGGCCCCGGTGGCGTCCTCACTGGCGTCGTCGATCACCCACACATGGCACTCGGGAAAACTCCGGTGCAGCCGGGACACGGTGGTGCCGACGACGGCCTCCTCGTCGCGGCACGGCACGAAGAAGTGCCAGTCGAACGCGGCGGGGTCGCCGGGGGTGTCGGGCCGCCTGCGCAGATACGCGTGCCTGGCCCCGGCCCAGTACAGGAGGAAGCAGGCCAGCAGGGCGAAGGGGTAGACGACGAGCACCGGGACGAGGTCCATGGGCATGCGGCTTCCTGGAACGGCGGGCGTGGGGGAGGGGCGGGTGCGGGAGTGGCGCGGTCAGGCGGCGAGGGGCCGCGCGGCTCCGGGGAGGGCCAGCGAGGTGACGAGGGCCGCGACGCGTTCGGCCGCGTGTCCGTCCCCGTACGGGCTGGGCAGCAGGCTCAGCCGGTGCAGCCCGGCCGCGCCCTGGGCCAGGCGGAACCGCGCCAGCCTGCCTATCTCCGGGCCGGGGGAGACCAGGTGCGCGAAGTCCGCCATGGCCTCCGGACGCTCGGTGGAGCGGCGCACCACGACCAGCGGCCGGCCCAGCACCGTGCACTCCTCCTGGACGCCGCCGGAGTCGGAGACCAGCAGGGCGCAGTGGCGGGCGAGGGCCAGGAACTCCCCGTACCCCAGGGGTTCGATCACCTGGACGGCGTCGAGCAGGGCGCCGAGCCCGGCCTCCGCGACACGGGCCCGGGTGCGCGGATGGAGCGGGAGCACGACCGGGGTGCCGGCGGCGGCGAGCGCGGCCAGCTCGGTGAGGACGGCGCGCAGGGCGGCCGTGTCGTCGGTGTTCTCCGGGCGGTGCACGGTCGCGAGGATGTAGCGGTCGGGTACGAGGCCGTCGCGGGCGAGCAGCGCGGCGCGCACCGCGGGGGAGGGCAGGGCGTCCCGTACGGCCTCGACGACGGTGTTGCCGGTGACGGCGATCCGTTCGGCGGGGACGCCCTCGGCGAGCAGGTTCGCCCGGTTCTCCGGGGTGGCCGCGCAGAGCAGGTCGGAGACCGAGTCGACGAGTATCCGGTTGTGCTCCTCGGGCATGGCCGGGTCGTGGCTGCGCAGCCCCGCCTCGACGTGGACGAGCGGGATCGCGCGGGCGTTGGCGGCGAGGGCGCCGGCCAGGGTGGCGTTCGTGTCGCCCTGGACGACGACGGCGCGGGGGAGGTCACCGGCGAAGAGGGTGTCGAGCTGTTCCAGCGAACGGCCGATCTGCACGGCCCGCGAGGTGCCGCCGACCCCGGTCAGCCGCTCGGGCTCGGGCAGCCCCAGCTCGTCCAGGAAGCGGCCGGACATCGCGGTGTCCCAGTGCTGGCCGGTGTGCACGAGACGGGCCGCCGCGCCCAGGTGGTGCACGACCGGGGCGAGCTTGACCAGCTCGGGGCGGGTGCCGAGGACGAGAGCGACGGAGCGTGCGGGGAGTTCGGTTGCCATGGGATGTGTCCTCTCCGCTCGACTCCGCCGGGTGGTAAGTGAAGGATCGGTGACGAAGGTTGCGGGGGCAGTGCGTGCCGGGTGCGCGACGGTTGCGGTTTCCGGTGTGTGGCCGAATCGTGTCTTCGGCCGGGACCAAGGTCCCGGCGCGGGCGCGGTACGCGCGGGCCCGCCCCGGCCGGTGGGTCCCTCGGGCGATCCGCCCCGGTCAGCGGCCCGCGGGCTCCGGTGCCAGATAGCGGTAGCCCACGCCCCGTACCGTCTCGATCGGCGCGTCCCGCCCCGTCGTCTCCGTGATCTTCCGGCGCAGCCGCAGCACCGCGTATTTCACCCGTGAGGGATCGCCCTCGTCCGCCACCTGCCACACGGTGTCCAGAAGCCGTTCGGCCGAGAGCACCCGGCCCGCGTTGCGGGCGAGCACGCTCAGCAGCGCGAACTCGATCGGCGTCAGCTCCAGCGGATGCCCCCACAGCACCGCCTGGTGGGTGCCCGGATCGAGGACCAGCCTGCCGTCCGCCAACCGGGGCGGCGCGTCCGTGCCGGTTCCGCCCCGCCGCAGCCGCGCCTCCAGCACCGGTTTGCGCAGCTCGCGGGGCGTCTCGGGCGTCAGGTAGTCGTCCGCGCCCGACCGCAGCGCCCGGATGGCGTCCGGCAGCCGGTACACGGTGTCCACGACCACGACCGGCACCTCGCACATGGCCCGCACCCGGCGCAGCACCTCCCAGGGGTCGAGGCCCGGCAGCCGGAGGCTGAGGAGCATCCCGTCCGGCCGGTGCTCGTACAGGGCGCGCAGGGCGCTCTCCCCGGTGTGGGCGGCGAGCGTCCGGTAGTCCTCGTCGGCCGACAGGTCGCGCAGGACCGGATGCGTACCGGCCGGTGCGGCGATCAGGATCAGGGGCGGGGGGCGCACGCCCACCACCATGCTCCCCGGCCGCCCGGCCGGCGGGCACCCGCCCTCCCCAGGCGATTCGCGTCAGCGCCGGGCGCTGCGTCGGATGTCGGCCCCCATCCGTAGACTGGCCCCGTGAGTGATCCCCGCCCTTCCGACAGGCACGACGCGTCCGAGTCCGACGACACCTTCGCGGAGATCGTCGACGCAGCGACCCAACGCGACCCCGACCTGGCGGTGATCGAGGCCGGGAGCCGCACCCTGCGCACCCGGTCGGGACCGCCGCAGGGTGACGGGGTCCCCACGCGGCCCACCGACCCCGAGGTCGACAAGGCCCTGCGCGAGGTCGAGCGGGAGCTCGCCGGACGCTGGGGCGAGACCAAGCTCGAACCCTCCGTGGCCCGGATCGCGGCCCTGATGGACGTGCTCGGCGAGCCGCAGAGCGCGTACCCCTCGATCCACATCACCGGTACCAACGGCAAGACGAGCACCGCCCGCATGATCGAGGCGCTGCTCGGCGCCTTCGAGCTGCGCACCGGCCGCTACACCTCGCCGCACGTCCAGTCGATCACCGAGCGGATCAGCCTGGACGGCGCGCCGATCGAGGCCGAACGCTTCGTCGAGGCGTACCAGGACATCAAGCCGTACGTCGAGATGGTCGACGCCCAGCAGCCGTACCGACTCTCTTTCTTCGAGGTGCTGACCGGCATGGCGTACGCCGCGTTCGCGGACGCCCCGGTCGATGTCGCGGTCGTCGAGGTCGGCATGGGCGGCAGCTGGGACGCGACCAACGTCATCGACTCCTCGGTCGCCGTCGTCACACCCATCTCCCTGGACCACACGGACCGGCTCGGCTCCACCACGGGCGAGATCGCCGGCGAGAAGGCCGGGATCATCAAGCGGGGCGCCACGGTCATCCTGGCGCAGCAGCCGGTCGACGCCGCGCAGGTGATGCTGAAGAAGGCCGTGGAGGCGGACGCCACCGTGGCCCGCGAGGGCATGGAGTTCGGCGTCGTCTCCCGGGACATCGCGGTGGGCGGGCAGCGGCTGACGCTGCGCGGACTCGGCGGTGAGTACGAGGAGATCTTCCTCCCGCTGTACGGGGCCCACCAGGCGCACAACGCCGCGGTGGCGCTCGCCGCGGTCGAGGCGTTCTTCGGGATCGGCGCCGAGCACACCGGCCCGCTCGACCACGAAACGGTCCGCGCGGCGTTCGCCACGGTGCTCTCGCCGGGCCGCCTCGAAGTCGTACGGTCCAGCCCGACCGTCGTCCTGGACGCCGCCCACAACCCGGCCGGGGCGCGCGCCGCGGCCGACGGCGTGTCCGAGGCGTTCAGCTTCTCCCGGCTGATCGGTGTGGTCGGCGCCAGCGACGGCAAGGACGTCCGGGGCCTGCTGGAAGCCTTCGAGCCGATCCTCGCCGAGGTCGTCGTCACCCGGAACTCCAGCGACCGGGCGATGGACGCCGACGAGCTGGCCGCGATCGCCGTCGAGGTCTACGGCACCGACCGGGTGCAGGTCGAGCCGCGTCTCGACGACGCGCTGGAGGCGGCGATCACCCTCGCCGAGGAGGAGGACGAGTACGCCGGCGCCGGAGTCCTGGTGACCGGTTCGGTGATCACGGTCGGCGAGGCCCGGCTGCTCCTGGGAAGGGGCTGACCCCATATGCGTACGCTCTGCGCCTCGACACTGATCGGCGAGTTCTTCGTGATCGGGTTCGCCGGTCTGGTCGCCATGAAGTCCGACGACCTGTCGTCGGGCACGGTCTGGACGGTCTGCGGCATCGGCATGGTCCTGTCCGTGCTGCTCTGCGGGACGCTCGGCCGCCCGGGCGGCATCCAGCTCGGCTGGGTCCTCCAGATCGCCCTCGTGGCCAGCGGTTTCTTCGTCCCCATGATGTTCGTCCTCGGCCTGGTCTTCGGGGCGCTGTGGTGGACGTCGGTGCACTACGGCCGCAAGATCGACGAGGCGAAGGCGCGGTGGGCGGCGCAGGAGGCGGCCGGGACGTCCCAGGCGACGGGCGGCTGACACCGACGAGGCCGCGCACCGGGCGGGCGGCCGAAGCCGGCGCCGGGCCGGGCGGCGGTCCGGGTGCTCCGGGTGCCGGGCCGCGCACGGCCCCTTGTAGCCTCGGGACATCGCATTCGCCATTGCCCGCAAGGAGCCGTACATGACCCAGCGCACGCTCGTCCTTCTCAAGCCGGACGCGGTCCGACGCGCACTCGTGGGCGAGATCATCGGCCGCATCGAGCGCAAGGCCGGCTGGAAGATCACCGCGCTGGAGCTGCGCACGCTCGACCAGGACACCCTGGAGCAGCACTACGGCGAGCACAAGGGCAAGCCCTTCTACGAGCCGCTGGTCGACTTCATGGCCTCCGGCCCGGTCGTCGCGCTCGTCGCCGAGGGTGAGCGGATCATCGAGGGCGTCCGTACCCTCGCCGGTCCCACCGATCCGATCGCCGCGGCGCCCGGGTCCATCCGGGGGGACTTCGGCACGGTCACCCGCGAGAACCTGATCCACGCGTCGGACTCCGAGGAGTCCGCCGAGCGCGAGCTGAAGTTGTTCTTCCCGGGGATCTCCTGACCCCCGATCAGCCGAACAACGCTCGCGACCCGGGGCGACCGAAGTAATTCGGTCGCCCTTCGGCATATGGTCGGGGTTCCCGGGAACGCATCCCACCGACGCAACGTCACCCTTAACGGGACGGGCACCCGTTCCGCCCGTACAGGCGCAGGACCCTCGCGCTGTGTCCGTGCATACGGCACTACGATGGAAGCTTCCACGCCCACAGCGCTCACCTCGCCTACCTGAAACAAGCCATCATCGCTTCACTTGGGAAGGCCCGACGCATCCTCATGGGGAACAAGGGGAACTCAATGTCGTTCATCGGCCGTGACATGGCTGTCGACCTCGGGACCGCCAACACGCTGGTGTACGTCAGGGGTCGCGGCATCGTCCTCAACGAGCCGTCGGTCGTCGCGATCAACACCAACACCGGTGGCATCCTGGCGGTCGGCGCCGAGGCCAAGAAGATGATCGGCCGTACGCCGGGCAACATCGTCGCCGTACGGCCACTGAAGGACGGCGTGATCGCCGACTTCGAGATCACGGAGCGAATGCTCCGCTACTTCATCCTGAAGATCCACAAGCGTCGTTACCTGGCCCGTCCGCGCGTCGTCGTCTGTGTGCCCTCGGGCATCACCGGCGTCGAGCGCCGCGCCGTGATCGAGGCGTCGACGCAGGCCGGCGCGCGCCAGGTGCACATCATCGAGGAGCCCATGGCCGCGGCCATCGGCTCCGGGCTCCCCGTCCACGAGGCCACCGGCAACATGGTCGTCGACATCGGCGGCGGCACCACGGAGGTCGCGGTCATCTCGCTCGGCGGAATCGTCACCGCCCAGTCGATCCGGGTCGCGGGCGACGAGCTGGACAACGCGATCATCCAGCACATCAAGAAGGAGTACTCCCTCCTCCTCGGTGAGCGGACCGCCGAACAGATCAAGATCACGATCGGTTCCGCGTACGACATGGACACGGACGAGCACACCGAGATCCGCGGCCGTGACCTGGTGTCCGGGCTGCCGAAGACCGTCGTCGTGTCGGCCGCCGAGGTCCGCAAGGCGATCGAGGAGCCGGTCAACGCCATCGTCGACGCGGTCAAGACGACGCTCGACAAGTGCCCCCCGGAGCTGTCCGGCGACATCATGGACCGCGGCATCGTCCTCACCGGCGGCGGCGCGCTGCTGCGCGGACTGGACGAGCGGCTGCGCCGCGAGACCGGCATGCCGATCCACATCGCCGAGGACCCGCTGGACTCGGTGGCGCTCGGTTCGGGCAAATGCGTCGAGGAGTTCGAGGCGCTTCAGCAGGTGCTCGACTCCCAGCCGCGCAGGCACGGCAGGTAGCAGAACGACCTGTTCCGCCGCGCGGGTGTCGTTTCCCGGCGCGGCGGGACGTCGGCACACCATGACAGCGGCACACCGGTATGCCGGTATGCCGATGTTTCGAGTTTCAGAGAACCGTATTCCGACGAGGAAGGCACGGCCGCCGCACGTGAGGGACACACGAGAGAGCCGGCTGCTCCTGGTGCTGCTGATCGCCATCGCGTTCGCACTGATCACCGTGGACATCCGCGGTGGCGAGGAGTCACCGGTGGACGGCGCCAGGCACGCCGCCGCGACGGTCTTCGGACCGGTCGAGAACGGCATGGCGGCAGCGGTGAACCCGGTCGGCAACGCCATCGGGGCCGTACGGGACTCCGGTGAGCGGCACGACCGGATCGCCGCGCTGGAGCGCGAGAACACCGAGCTGAAGACCCGGCTCGGCAGCGACGACCGCAACGCCAGCAAGATCCGCCAGCTCGACAGCATGCTGAAGAAGTCGGGCGCCGGACAGTACGGCATCAAGGCCGCCGAGGTCATCGCCATAGGGTCCGCGCAGGGCTTCTCCTGGACCGTCACCATCGACGCCGGGAGCAACGACGGACTCAAGCGGGACATGACCGTGCTCAACGGCGACGGACTCGTCGGCCGCGTCACCACCGTCGGCCCGCACACCGCGACCGTCCTGCTGGCCAACGACCCGGACTTCACCGTCGGCACCCGGATGGAGAAGACCGACGAACTGGGCTTCGCCACCGGCCAGGGCGACCGCCCGCTCGCCGTCCAGCTCCTCAACGGCAAGGCCAAGGTCAAGAAGGGCGACCGGCTGGTCACCTTCGGCTCCAGCAGGGACAAGCCGTTCGTCCCCGGCGTGCCGGTCGGCGAGGTCGTCCGCGTCGACCCCTCGGGCGGCGATCTGACCAGGACGGTCTACGTCCGCCCGTACGTCGGATTCACCAAGCTCGACATCGTCGGCATCGTCGTCGAGGCACCCCGCAAGGACCCCCGCGACACGGTCCTGCCGGACAGGTCGGCCAAGCCGAAGCCCACCCCGACGGTCACCGTCACGGTCACCCCGTCGGCGAACGGCCGGCCCCCGGGCGCCGACACGGACACCGACACCACCGGCACCACGGGCACCGACAACACCGGCAGCGATACCGGTGACAACGCGGCCGACGAGCAGGAGTAGGGCTTCCCATGCGTCTCAACCGGACTCTGCTCGCGATCGTCCTCGTCGTCGTCGCCCTGGTCGTCCAGGTCTCCGTCCTCGCCCGGCTCCAGCTCCCCGGCGCCGTCCCCGACCTGCTGCTCCTCGTCGTCGTCGGCCTCGCCCTCGTGTACGGGCCCGTCAGCGGCTGTCTCGTCGGCTTCGGCGCCGGCCTGCTCGCCGACCTGGCACCACCCGCCGACCACGCCGCCGGACGCTACGCCCTGGTGCTCTGCGTGATCGGCTATCTTGCCGGACTCGCCCGCCCGGACAACGGCCGGCTCACGTCGGCGCTCGGCCCGATGGCCGTCGTCGTCGGAGCGGCGGTCGGCTCGACCCTGCTGTACGCGGGCGTCGGCGCCCTCGTCGGCGACACCGCGGCCCGTCACGTCGGCATGGTCAGCCTGCTGATCACCGCCGTGATCTACGACCTGCTGCTCGCGCCGTTCACCGTGCCGCTGATCATGGCGCTCGCCCGGCGCACCGAGAACGACCCGGTCACCGAGTCGTCCGGCGGCGCCAACGACGTCGCGTCCGGCTGGCTCTCCGCCTCCGGCACCGGGCTGAGCATCGGCGGCCAGCGCGGCGGACTGCGCGTCAAGGCGGCCCGCAACCGCGCCGCCCGCGCCGGAAGGATCAAGGGAGTCAAGCGCCTGTGAGCCCGCACCCCTCCGGGACCCGCCCCACCACCACCGGGGGCGCCCCATGAGCAACATTCCCGAGACCGGCCGCACCCCACGCGTCCGCATCCGTCTCGTCGTCATCCAGGTCCTCGTCTTCTCCCTGCTGCTGACGCTCGGCGGACGGCTCTGGTACCTCCAGATCCGCAACGGCCAGGAGTACACCGACGAGGCCAAGAACAACCACGTCCAGCAGGTCGTGCAGCCCGCGGTCCGGGGCGCCATCCTCGACGCCCGGGGCGTCCCGCTCGCCGACAACGAGACCCGCCTCGTCGTGTCCGCCAGCCGCACCGAGCTGCTGAAGATGAAGGACGACGGCAGAGGCGTCCTCACCCGGCTCGCCGACGTCCTCGGCATGAAGCCGCAGGAGGTCATGGACAAGGTCCGGCTCTGCGACGCGAAGACCCCGCAGCCCTGCTGGAACGGCTCGCCGTACCAGCCGATCCCGGTCACCGACGAGGCCACCACCCAACAGGCCCTCCAGATCCGCGAGCGCGCCGAGGACTTCCCCGGCATCACCGCCGAACCCACCGCCGTACGCCGCTATCCCTCGCCCGCCAAGGCGAACGCCGCCCAGGTCCTCGGCTACCTCTCGCCCGTCACCGACGAGGAGATCACCAAGGCCCAGGACAGCGACTCCCCGTACCTCCGCTCCGACCAGGTCGGCCGCTCCGGCCTGGAGCGCACGTACGACAAGGAACTGCGCGGCAAGGCAGGCGTCACCCGCTACGAGGTCGACAACCTCGGCCGCGTCATCGGACAGGCCCGGAGCGACAAGGCCGAGGCCGGGGCCAGCGTCGTCACCTCCATCGACGCCCGCGTCCAGAACGTCGCCGAGTACGAACTCAACGAGGCCATGAAGACGGCCCGCAAGGAGTTCGACAAGAACACCGGCGAGAACTACAAGGCGGACTCCGGCGCCGTCGTCGTCATGGAGGCCGGGACCGGCCGCGTCGTCGCCATGGCCTCCCTCCCGGACTACGACCCCAACTCCTGGGTCGGCGGCATCTCCGGCAAGGACTACGCCGCCCTCACCGGCAAGAAGTCGAACTTCCCGCTGCTGAACCGGGCCATCCAGGGCCAGGCCGCACCCGGCTCGATCTTCAAGGTGATCTCGTCGACCGCGGCCGTCAACGCCGGCTACCCGTTCGACGGCAACTACCCCTGCCCCAGCTCGTACTCGATCGGCAACCAGGTCTTCAAGAACTTCGAGTCCCAGGGCTACGGCGACATCACCATCGGCAAGGCCCTCGAAGTCTCCTGCGACACCGTCTACTACGGCATCGCCCACAAGGAGTGGCAGAAGGACGGCGGCAACAAGCCGAAGGCCCACCCGGGCGACTGGTTCTTCAGGACCGCCCACCAGTTCGGCCTCGGCAAGGAGACCGGCATCGACCTCCCCAACGAGGTCTCCGGCCGCGTCCCCGACCGCCAGTGGAAGGAGAACTTCTTCAAGGCGAACAAGGCCGCGTGGTGCAAGCAGGGCAAGAAGGACGGCACCTACGTCGAGAAGATCGCGTACGAGAACTGCCTCGAAGGCGACAAGCTGCGCGCCGGTGACTCCGTCAACTACTCCATCGGCCAGGGCGACACCCTGGTCACCCCGATCCAGATGGCCACCATCTACAGCGCCATCTCCAACGGCGGCACCCTCTACGACCCCAGCGTCGGCAAGGCGATCGTCAGCGGCGACGGAAAGACCGTACGGGAGATCCGGCCGAAGTCGCACGGCAAGCTCCCCTTCACCGGGGACACCCGCGACCGGATAGACGAAGCCCTCGCGGGAGTCGCGACCCGCGGCAGCGCGGCCTGGCGATTCGGCGGCTGGCCGCAGGACAGAATCCCGATGCACGCCAAGACGGGTACGGCCGAGGTCTACGGCAAGCAGACGACCTCGTGGTTCGCCACGTACACCAAGGACTACTCGATCGTCATGACGATCTCCCAGGGTGGTACGGGCTCCGGCGCCTCCGGGCCCGCCGTCCGCAACATCTACAACGCCATCTACGGCCTCGACGCCACCGGCAAGCAGGACCTCAAGCGGGCGCTGCTGCCGAAGCCGCAGAAGGCCCTGCCCAGAATCCAGCCGGACGGCTCGATCGACGCCCCGGCCGTCAAGCCGTACGACCCGAACTCGCGGAAGCCGTCCGCACCGCCCGGGGAGCAGCCGCTCGCCGGACCGCTGACGTCGAGGAGGGACTGATGGCGGGCTTCTCCGTCCAGCGGTACGCGCCCGAACGCTCCTCCTGGGGCAAGCTCACCGCCCGCGACTCCGTCGCCCGCCGGCTCGACTGGCCGCTGCTCGCCTCCGCGCTCGCGCTGTCCTTCATCGGGTCGCTGCTGGTCTGGTCGGCGACCCGGGGCCGTGACTCGCTCACCCACGGCGACCCGTACTACTTCCTGTTCCGGCACGCCCTGAACACCGGCATCGGGCTCGCCCTGATGATCGGCACGATCTGGCTCGGCCACCGCACCCTGCGCGGCGCCGTCCCGGTGCTGTACGGGCTGTCGGTGCTGCTGGTCCTGACGGTCCTCACCCCGCTCGGCGCCACCGTCAACGGCGCCCACGCGTGGATCATCATCGGCGGTGGCTTCTCCCTCCAGCCGTCCGAGTTCACCAAGATCACCATCATCCTGGGCATGGCGATGCTGCTCGCCGCCCGGGTCGACGCGGGGGACCAGGCCCACCCGGACCACCGGTCGGTCGCCAAGGCCCTCGGCGTCGCGCTCATCCCGATGGCCGTCGTCATGCTGATGCCGGACCTCGGGTCCGTGATGGTCATGGCCGTCATCGTGCTGGGGGTGCTCCTCGCCTCCGGTGCCTCGAACCGCTGGGTCTTCGGACTGCTCGGCGCGGGCGCCGCGGGCGCCGTCGCGGTCTGGCAGCTCGGGCTGCTCGACGACTACCAGATCGCCCGCTTCGCGGCCTTCGCCAACCCGGCGCTCGACCCGGCGGGCGTCGGCTACAACACCAACCAGGCCCGCATCGCCATCGGTTCCGGCGGCCTCACCGGCACCGGGCTCTTCCAGGGCACCCAGACCACCGGCCAGTTCGTCCCCGAACAGCAGACCGACTTCGTGTTCACCGTCGCGGGCGAGGAGCTGGGCTTCCTCGGCGCCGGACTGATACTGGTGCTGCTCGGGATCGTCCTGTGGCGCGCCTGCCGGATCGCCCGCGAGACGACCGAGCTGTACGGGACGATCGTGGCGGCCGGGATCATCGCCTGGTTCGCCTTCCAGGCGTTCGAGAACATCGGTATGACGCTCGGCATCATGCCGGTGGCGGGGCTGCCGCTGCCGTTCGTCTCGTACGGAGGGTCGTCGATGTTCGCCGTGTGGGTGGCCATCGGGCTGCTCCAGTCGATCAGGGTGCAACGGCCGATAAGCGCATGACCCGGGCCCCCGGCCGGGGGCCCGCAGGGCCGTCCGTGCGACGGCGTCGCGGGTCCGGGCGCCGGGGTACGCTGAATGGTCCGCCCTGCCAGCTGATGAGAGACACCACATCGATGCCTGTCGAGTCGGTCTTCCCCCGCCTGGAAGCCCTCCTGCCGCATGTGCAGAAGCCCATCCAGTACGTCGGCGGTGAACTGAACTCCACCGTCAAGGACTGGGACTCGTGCGACGTCCACTGGGCGCTCATGTACCCGGACGCGTACGAGGTCGGTCTGCCCAACCAGGGCGTCATGATCCTCTACGAGGTGCTGAACGAACGCGAGGGCGTCCTCGCCGAACGCACCTACAGCGTCTGGCCGGACCTTGAGGCGCTGATGCGGGAGCACGGTGTCCCGCAGTTCACGGTGGACAGCCACCGCCCGCTGAAGGCGTTCGACGTCTTCGGGCTCAGCTTCTCCACCGAGCTGGGCTACACCAACATGCTCACCGCCCTGGACCTCGCGGGCATCCCGCTCGACGCGAAGGACCGCGGGACGGACGATCCGATCGTGCTCGCGGGCGGCCACGCGGCCTTCAATCCGGAGCCGATCGCGGAGTTCATCGACTGCGCGGTCATCGGCGACGGCGAACAGGCGGTCCTGGAGATCACCGAGATCGTCCGGGCCTGGAAGGCCGAGGGCAGGCCCGGGGGCCGTGAGGAGGTGCTGTTCCGCCTCTCGAAGACGGGCGGCGTCTACGTCCCGCGCTTCTACGACGTCGAGTACCTGCCCGACGGCCGGATCGGCCGGGTCGTGCCCAACAGGTCGGGCGTGCCGTGGCGGGTGTCCAAGCACACCGTCATGGACCTCGACGAATGGCCGTACCCGAAGCAGCCCCTCGTACCGCTCGCCGAGACCGTCCACGAGCGGATGTCCGTCGAGATCTTCCGCGGCTGCACCCGCGGCTGCCGTTTCTGCCAGGCCGGCATGATCACGCGCCCCGTGCGGGAGCGAAGCATCACCGGCATCGGCGAGATGGTGGAGAAGGGCCTCAAGGCGACCGGCTTCGAAGAGGTCGGCCTGCTGTCCCTCTCCTCGGCGGACCACTCGGAGATCGGCGAGATCGCCAAGGGCCTCGCCGACCGGTACACCGACGACAAGGTCGGCCTCTCGCTGCCGTCGACCCGGGTCGACGCGTTCAACGTCGACCTGGCCAACGAGCTGACCCGCAACGGCCGCAGGTCCGGCCTCACCTTCGCCCCCGAGGGCGGCTCGGAACGGCTGCGCAAGGTCATCAACAAGATGGTCTCGGAAGAGGACCTGATCAGGACCGTCGCCACCGCGTACGGCAACGGCTGGCGCCAGGTGAAGCTGTACTTCATGTGCGGCCTGCCCACCGAGACCGACGAGGACGTCCTCCAGATCGGCGACATGGCGGTCAGCGTCATCGCCAAGGGCCGTGAGGTCTCCGGCCAGGGCGACATCCGCTGCACCGTCTCCATCGGCGGCTTCGTCCCCAAGCCCCACACCCCGTTCCAGTGGGCGCCGCAGCTGAGCGCCGAGGAGACCGACGCCCGGCTGGCGAAGCTCCGCGACAAGATCCGCGGCGACAAGAAGTACGGCCGCTCGATCGGCTTCCGCTACCACGACGGCAAGCCCGGCATCGTGGAGGGCCTGCTCTCCCGGGGCGACCGCCGGATCGGGTCCGTCATCCGCGCCGTCTACGAGGACGGCGGCCGTTTCGACGGCTGGCGCGAGCACTTCAGCTACGACCGCTGGATGGCCTGCGCGGAGAAGACCCTGCCGGGCTTCGGGGTCGACGTCGACTGGTACACCACCCGCGAGCGGACGTACGAGGAGGTCCTGCCCTGGGACCACCTGGACTCCGGCCTCGACAAGGAATGGCTTTGGGAGGACTGGCAGGACGCGCTCGACGAGACCGAGGTCGAGGACTGCCGCTGGACACCGTGCTTCGACTGCGGGGTCTGTCCGCAGATGGACACGAGCATCCAGATCGGACCGACGGGCAAGACGCTGCTGCCGCTTGAGGTCAAGCAGTAGCCGTGACCAGCGGCGATGCCGTCCAGAGGATGGCTGAGACGCTCGCTGGCATGAGCGAGGCGGAGCGTACCGAGATCCTTCGAGGGCTCGGGACGAAGGAGCGCGAGCAGGCTGCCCGCCCTGTGCGGCGTACGCCGCTCCCCGCTCCTCGGCAAGATCCGGGCATCGTCTCGGCGGTCGAGTGGCTGTAGCTGAAGAGAGGCGTCCGGGCCGTAAGGGTCCGGGCGCCTTGTGCGTGGCGCCGATGAACAGCATCGGGTCGGATCGGGGTGAAGACGCCCTCTTGACCCGCAGGTTCCGACAGAGTGAAGGTCGTGCAACCAGGCGCGACGCGCTCGACAGGGAGGGACACCATGGCCTTACGGTTCGTCGGTAAAGATCCCGAGTCCGGAGATCACGGATCACCCGCTGTGTGGGTGGACCAGGAGTCGAAGGATCTTGTGATCCAGGGGTGGACGGCAGACGAGCGGACCACGAGCGAGAGCTCGCGGGATGTGTCGATCCCCGGACACGAGTCGGTGATCAGGGTTCCGAAGCGGATGGTCCCGCTTCTCAGGGAGGCGCTTCGTGTCGCAGAGTCTGACTGACTTCTCTGACCTCATCAGGTCAGTGCGGGAGTCAGCCGTGCATCTTGAGATGCGCGACGGGTACGGCGTGGACAACGAGATCGAAGGCTTCTCCGCATGGAAGCAGGGGCACCGGTTGAACCCGGACGACCGGGCTTCATGGTGGCGTCCCTGGCTTGACCTCGTGCAAGAGGTGACGGCCAAGGGTGTGGTCATCCGACGTGCCCGCATCGTCTCGGAGCCGGTCAGCGATTACATCGCCTTCGAGCACTCGGGCACCTTTACGAACGTAGCGGCCGGAGAGCAGATCCGTTGGCTGCCCCGTCGCAACGCCTCGGACCTTGCCCTGCCGGGCAACGACTTCTGGTTGTTCGACGGCCGTCTTGTCCAGTTCAACGTCTTCGACGGCGTCGGCCGGTGGGTCCACACTGACCAGACGGAAGAGCCTGCCGCAGTTGATCTGTGTGCGTCGGCGTTCGAAGCGGTGTGGGAGCGAGCCATCCCGCACGAGAAGTACGCCGTCTGATTCCTTACGGGTCAGCTCATGCCTTCTTCTCCGCTCTCCAGCGCTCAAGCGGCGCGAGCCGCTGTGGCTGCCCGCTTGCAGGGCCTTATGCAAGACGCTGGCCTGACAGGGCATGAGCTAGCCGCTCGGTGCGGCTGGCACAAGTCGAAGTCATCCCGGATCGCGCGGGGCAAGACGCCACCCTCGGATGCTGACATCCGTGCATGGTGCGCTGCCTGCGGGGCTGACGATCACGCGGCTGATCTGATCGCTGCGTCCCGAAACGCCGAGTCGATGTACGTCGAGTGGCGGCAGATCCATCGCGATGGGATGCGCCGGGTTCATGAGCAGACTGTCCCGCTGTACCAGCGGACCCGCTCCTTTCGTGTCTACGCCTCGAACGTCATGCCGGGGATGCTCCAGACCCCCGGCTACGCGACAGGGCTTCTACGGTCCATCACAGCCTTTCAAGGAACCCCAGACGACGTGGCCGACGCCGTGCAGGCTCGGACCCAACGGTCCCGCGTGATCCGGGAGGGGGATCACCGGTTCGCCCTGGTGCTCGAAGAGACGGTTCTCTACTACCGGGTGAGCGACGATGCCGCCATGGCGGCCCAGCTTGAACACCTGCTCTCGGTGATGGGACAGCCGAACGTATCCCTCGGCATCATCCCCGCCCGCGCCCGCCGCGCCGTCTGGCCGCTCGAAGCCTTCTACGCCTTCGACGATCGACAGGTGGCGGTGGAGACGCTCACCGCAGAGATCAACCTGACCACGCCCGGCGAGATCCGTACGTACCTTCGGGCCTTTTCCGAGCTGTCCCGATCCGCTGTGCGCGGGGCCGGTGCCCGCGCCCTGATCACGAAGGCTCTCGCTGCCCTCGGGTGAATCCGTGCAACCGCGTGCAACAGCGTGGACCCCTCGCAACCCCGCTCCCTACGGTCTCTTCATCGACCTCGGAAGCGGCAGGGAGGGCGCGACGGTGACGAAGACAGAACCCACGCGGTGGCAGGAAGCGCCGGTAGAGCTGCCGATCCGGGAGGAGCGCCCTGCGCCCCGCCCTGTGTCCGGCTGCCCCGAGTGCACGCGGCTCGGTCAGCTCCGGAAGGCGGCCTGGATGGAGCGTGACAGCACCACGGTTGCCGACTGCGACATCCTGCTTCGGATGCACGGGACCGGCCACTGATGGACATGCAGACGTGGAGGGACGCCAGGACGCAGGCGACGGACGCGACGGAATCCATACGCGCGGCACTCGCGCGCTCGGAGTTCCCGAGTCCGCGTGGAGCAGCGTCCGGCCGGTGGTGACGCACAGCGGGCAGGCGTACGTCCATCTCGGGATGATCCGCGCTGATGCGGTCGAGCAGATCGCAGAGGCGCTGCGGGTGCCCTCGACGCCCTGAGTTCTCACAGAATCCTGTCACTGCCGCCCTCCCGGCGGGACAGGTAGTCCCCCGACCGGACAAGGCTTGAACAGGGACAGGGCGTGTCCCGTCTGAGCTGACGTGCTCGGGTTCTCCCCCGGTCCACTCCTTGACTGGAGTGCCGCCCTGAGCGGTGAGGGCATCGCTCAGGACTCAGGGAAGCCGGGGCAGCCACTCCAAGACTTCCGTCCGCTACGGGCGGGGGACGGCCCTCTCTGGGCCGTCAGCAGATCAGGAAGGGCACAACGATGACCGACCTGTACGGGCTCCCCATCGAGGGAGCCGAGTTCTCGAAGGCGTGCGGCGGCAGTACCCACCCCGACGGCGAGGCGTGCGTGACCCTCGCGAAGATCGGGCCGGACGCGTGGGCCATGGGTGACAGCAAGCGCCCGGGCGCCGAGCCGCTGCGCTTCACCACGGCCGAGCTGGACGCGGCGGGTATCGACCCCGCCCGCTTCGACCTCTCCGCCTGATCCACGGCACCACCTGAACTGACGGCCCTGCCCTCACGCCGACGGGCGGGGCCGTCGTCATCTCTCGGAACGGAGCAGCGGTGCACCACCACGGTTACGCATGGGTGGGGGAGAAGAAGACGTTCGACAGGGAGAGCGTCCGTAGACCGGCCGGACAAGCCCCGACCGCGAGCAGCGAGAAGGAGGTACTCGACCGGTACCGAGAAGCCGTGGCCGTGTTCCCGACGACCGACGTGCCCCCGATCCAGACGGCGCACTGGCTGATGAAACCGCCCTCGATGATCCGAGGGACATGGGAGGAACCCAAGGAGGCCGGCGAGTGGCTGGGGCTCCAGCTCGCAGAGTTCGCACCCCGGTTCGCCTCCGAGCAGGATCGTGAAGTGACCAGACTGGTTCTCCTGGTGAAGGGTGCAGTCGAGCGGCTGACGTGGGGAGGAGACGTGTCCCTCGGCCACTACCTGAAGGGCGCTGTCTTCCACTCCGTCGCCCTTGTGACGTGCTCGCCGAACCGCTCTGATCCCGACCTGCCCTGCCCCGCCCGGCAGACCCGCGCATGAGAGCGGCCCCCGGCGTATGCCGAGGGCCTGCCTGCATCCGTGTGCGCCTCTCTCAGGCGCTCTCTCCCAGGTGGCGGTACAACGTGGCACGACCGATTCCCAGGGCCTTCGCGATGGCTGTGACGCTGTCACCCTTGGCGTGCCGGGCACGGGCTACGGCGAGCTTGTCGTCATCCACGACAGAGGGACGCCCCCCGACGTTGCCCTTACGGGCCGCAGCCTCCAACCCCTCCAACGTCTTCTCTCGTATGCCTTCCCGCTCCACCTCTGCACTGACGGCGAGCACGGCGAACACGATGGCACCTGCCCCGTTCGGGTCGTACACACCCTGAAGCGGACCGGACAGGAGTTCCAGTTGGATGCCGTCCGCCTGAAGGGTGGAAGACAGCGTCATCAGCTCTGCCGCACTGCGGGCAGGACGCTTCATCTCGACCACGGTCAGGATGACCGGCTGATTCGGTGCGGCTGCCTTGATCTCCCGGGCCAGGGCGAGCGCCTTCTCAAGCTCCGGCCGCTCCTTCACACGGGTGCTGATCTTCTCCGAGAAGACGCGGGTGCAGTCGGCACGGGCAAGCATGGCCAACTGGGACTGAAGTTCCTGTCCAACGGTGGAGCACCGTGCGTAGCCCAGCCGGATCGCTGCACTCGGTATCGCGTCGGGTACCTGTGTGACAGGAGCGCCCTGTGTCCGCGCCTTACCGGGGTTTCGGTCGGCCGGAGTCTTCACGGTCAGTTCCGCCTTGAGCGCGGGCACCAGGGCGAAGCGGCCCGTGTGGTAATTCGCTGCCACCTTGCCCGTGGTCGTCGGCGGGGCGTTCCCCGGGTCCGCCACGGTCCCGGGGAACCCGGGAGCGGGCCTGCGCGTACTCTGGGTAGTACAACGACTGTCCCCAGCGCGGCGCCCGAATCGGAGATCTCCCCGCACCCGCGGGGGTGAGCCCGGAGCGGACACCCCGGGGCCACCCGTATTCCGAGGGCGGCGTGCCACCGCGTCCGCTCCGCACCGAGGAGAAGAACCACTGGGCAAGCGACAGCCCGAAGGCCCGCCGCCCGCACCGACGGTGCAGCGCATCCGACTGCGCTACACCAAGCGGGGCCGCCTCCGGTTCACCAGTCACCGCGACTTCCAGCGCGCCTTCGAGCGGGCGCTGCGCCGCGCCGAGGTGCCGATGGCGTACTCGGCGGGCTTCACCCCGCACCCGAAGGTGTCGTACGCCAATGCCGCTCCCACCGGCACGGGCAGTGAGGCCGAGTTTCTGGAGATGGCCCTCACCGAGGCGCGGGACCCCGACACGCTGCGTCAGTTGCTCGACGCGTCGCTGCCGGACGGCCTCGACATCACCGACGCCGTCGAGGCCCGCACCTCGGGTCTCGCCGACCGGCTGACCGCTTCCGTCTGGGAGCTGCGGCTGGACGGGGTCACGGTCGAGGACGCGGAGAAGGCCGTGTCCGGCTTCCTCGAAGCCGGGACCGTCGAGGTCCAGCGCCGTACGAAGAACGGCGTGCGGACCTTCGACGCCAGGGCCGCCGTGGTGGCCCTGGAGGCCGGTGGACCGGACTCCGCGACGCTCCCCGGTGGCGCCGGTACGACCGGTGCCCCGCTCGTCAATAGGCCCGGGGACAAGCCCTGTGCGATACTGCGGCTGGTTGTTCGGCACGTGACACCTGCCGTGCGACCCGACGACGTCCTGTCCGGTCTCCGAGCTGTGGCCGACCTGGCGCCGCCGGTCCCCGCAGCGGTGACCAGGCTGGCGCAGGGGCTCTTCGACGAGGAGACCGGCACGGTGACCGACCCGCTCGCGCCTGACCGCGAGGCAGCCCCGGCCGCGCTACCCACGGCCACCGGGACCGCCGTCGCGACGGCGTCGGCAGGTGCGGGTTCCGCGTAAGGCGGTCGTTGTAGCGCAGCCCCCGGACTCGGGAGCCACCTGGGTCGGGCCGCGCACTGACCAGAAGACTTTCGCCAGGCCGCACGTACATCGCGTACGGAACCGGCGAGCCAGACATTCAGCTCCCGTGCGGCGCCCGCGCCCCGGACGGCGGTATCGCACCATCACGCGAACCGTGCCGGACCGGAATCAGGCGCGGCGCCCGGGAGCGCGACGGGAGAACCGCCCGCATGCCTCAGCCGAACGAACCCGGTACGACCGGAAACACCGAAGACAACAACGCGCCCGGCGACAAGCTGCCGCCGCGCCGCAGGCGCCGCGCCGCGTCCCGCCCGGCCGGTCCGCCGGGCGGGGGAGCCGCCGACGCCACCACCGAGGACACCGCGCGCGCCGCCTCGGCGGCCGACGCGGAGGCGGCCGACGCCACCGCCGGGACCGATGTGGTGCCCGCCACCCCGGCGCGCACCCGCCGCCGGGCCGTCCGCAAGGCGACCGCCCCGGCCGGTGCTCCGGAGACCGCCGAGGCCGTCGAGGTGGTGGAGCCCGCGACGGGTTCCGCCCCGGCCCCCGGGGAGGCCCCCGTGGAATCGGCGCCGGCGGTCGAGAGCACCGATGCGGAACCGGCCGCCGCGCCGCGTGCGCGTCGGCGCGCGGTCCGCAAGGCGACCGCCCCGGCGGGCGCGCCCCGTACCGAGGACGCCGCCGAGGCTCCCGGCACGGCTGTGTCTCCTGAGGCTGCCGCGTCCCCCGAGGCCGAGGTCGAGCCGCCGCGTACCCGCCGTCGGGCGTCCCGCAAGGCGACCGCCCCGGCCACCGGTGTCGAGGCCGGCACGGCCTCGCAGGCCGCCGAGATCGAGGCCGCCGAAGCCGAGGCGGCCGGACCGGTGGGCGGAGAAGCCGCGGAGACCGCCGCTCCCGCCACCACCGAGGCTCCGCGCGGCCGTGCCCGGCGCAGGGCGTCGGCACCGGCCGGCACCCCGCAGGCCACCGGAGCCGAGCGGTCCGACGAGGCCGCGCGCACCGACGAGGCCGCGCAGGCCCCGGAGCCCGTCGTACAGACCCCTGAGACCGTCGTACAGACCCCTGAGCTCGCCGCGCGGCTCGCCGATGAGCCGCAGCCCGAGCCGCAGCCCGAGTCCGGGACCCCGCGTGGCCGTCGGCGCGCGGTCCGCAAGGCGACCGCCCCGGCGGGCGCCCCGCAGGCCGCCGAGACCCCCGAGACCCCCGCGGTCGTGGAACCCGTGGCCGAGTCCGCCGCGGACACCGCGACCACCGCGAGCGAGGCGCCGGTGGAGACCGCCGACGACGCCGCGCCGCGTGGTGGCCGTCGCCGCAGGGCCACGGCAGCCGCCGGGCGCCCCGAGTTCACCGGCAAGGTCGAGGAGCCGGTACGCGGCCGGCGCGCGACGCGTCCCGCCGTGGCGGTGTTCCAGGCACCGGTCTTCGCCGAGCCGATGTTCCAGACCCCGGAGACCGCTGCCGCCGCCGCTGCCGCCTCGCAGTACGACGACACGTACGAGACCGACGAGGCCGACGAGGCCGAGGAGACCACCGGGACGGCCGCGGCCGAACCCGCCGCCGAGCCCGCCGAGGTCGCCGAGACCGCGCCGCAGGGCGGTTCGCGCCGTCGCCGTCGCCGTCGCGGTGAGTCCGCCGAGCCCGAGCGGGCCGCCGTCCAGGCCGCGCCCGCCGAGGCCGAAGAGCCCGCCGGGCCCGCGGAGGAGGCCGAGTCCGAGACCGACGCCGACCACGAGGGCGACGCCGATCACGAGGGCGACGAGTACGGCGACCGGCCCTCGCGCCGGCGCCGTCGCGGTGGCCGCCGTCGTCGCCGGGGTGACGCCACCGAGGCGGACGACGCCTCGGAGCAGCACGACGAGAGCGCCGACCGGTCCGACGAGTCGCGGGAGAGCGGCCAGGACGGCGGCCACGACTCCGACACCGACGAGGAGTCCGACGACGACAACGAGTCGTCGGCCGGTGGCTCCAGCAGCAGCCGTCGCAGGCGCCGTCGTCGCCGTCGCAGTGGTGACGCGTCGTCGGACGGTGAGAACGGCACCACGGACGACCCCGAGCGCACGGTCGTCAAGGTCCGTGAGCCCCGTGAGCGGCGTGCCAGGGAATCGGCCGACCGCGAGCCCGGCACCGGCTTCGACGAGGTCCAGTCCATCAAGGGTTCCACCCGGATGGAGGCGAAGAAGCAGCGCCGCCGTGAGGGCCGCGAGCAGGGCCGCCGCCGGGTCCCGATCATCACCGAGGCGGAGTTCCTGGCCCGCCGCGAGGCCGTCGAGCGGGTGATGGTCGTCCGCCAGAGCGGCGAGCGCACCCAGATCGGTGTGCTGGAGGACAACGTCCTCGTCGAGCACTACGTCAACAAGGAACAGGCCACCAGCTACGTCGGCAACGTCTACCTGGGCAAGGTGCAGAACGTACTGCCGTCCATGGAGGCCGCCTTCGTCGACATCGGCAAGGGCCGCAACGCCGTCCTGTACGCCGGTGAGGTGAACTTCGAGGCGCTCGGCATGGCCCACGGGCCGCGCCGGATCGAGACCGCGCTGAAGTCCGGCCAGTCGGTCCTCGTACAGGTCACGAAGGACCCGATCGGCCACAAGGGTGCCCGCCTGACCAGCCAGGTCTCGCTGCCCGGCCGCTACCTGGTCTACGTGCCCGAGGGTTCGATGACCGGCATCAGCCGCAAGCTGCCCGACACCGAGCGCGCCCGGCTGAAGACCATCCTGAAGAAGATCGTCCCCGAGGACGCGGGCGTCATCGTGCGCACCGCCGCCGAGGGCGCCAGCGAGGACGAGCTGCGCCGGGACGTCGAGCGTCTCCAGGGGCAGTGGGAGGCGATCCAGAAGAACGCCAAGGGCAGCGGCAGCTCCAACGCGCCGACGCTGCTCTACGGCGAGCCGGACATGACCGTCCGGGTGGTCCGCGACATCTTCAACGAGGACTTCTCGAAGGTCATCGTCAGCGGTGACGAGGCGTGGGAGACCATCCACGGTTACGTCTCGCACGTGGCACCGGACCTCACGGACCGGCTGTCCAGGTGGACCTCCGAGGTCGACGTCTTCGCGACGTACCGGATCGACGAGCAGCTGATGAAGGCGCTGGACCGGAAGGTCTGGCTGCCGAGCGGCGGTTCGCTGGTGATCGACAAGACCGAGGCGATGATCGTCGTCGACGTCAACACCGGGAAGTTCACCGGCCAGGGCGGCAACCTGGAGGAGACCGTCACCAGGAACAACCTGGAGGCGGCCGAGGAGATCGTGCGTCAGCTGCGGCTGCGCGACCTCGGTGGCATCGTCGTCATCGACTTCATCGACATGGTGCTGGAGTCCAACCGGGATCTGGTGCTGCGGCGCCTGCTGGAGTGCCTGGGCCGCGACCGCACGAAGCACCAGGTCGCCGAGGTCACCTCGCTGGGCCTGGTCCAGATGACCCGCAAGCGGGTGGGCCAGGGGTTGCTGGAGTCGTTCTCCGAGACCTGTGTCCACTGCAACGGGCGCGGTGTGATCGTGCACATGGAGCAGCCGACCTCGGTCGGCGGTGGCGGCGGTGGCAAGCGGGCCAAGAAGCGTCGCGGCTCCGGTCAGGACCACGACCACGACCACGAGTACACGACGGAGACAGTGACCGAGCCGGAGTCGGAGGGCGAGGCCGAGTCGGCCGCCGAGGCGCCCGCCCCGGTGGCGTCGTCCGAGCCGGAGTTCGTACCCGACGAGGACCTGTACAGCAGCCCGGCCGAGGCCGAGGCCGCCGCCACGCGCGGTCGCGGCCGACGTCGGGCGTCCCGCAAGGCGTCGGCTCCGGCCGGTGCTCCGGGCGCCGGACGGTCCTCCGCCGCCGAGCCGCGGCAGGACGAGGCGGCGCCGGACGTCGAGACGGTCGTGGAGACGGTGGTCGAGACGCCCGTCGTCGAGGCACCGTTCGTCGCCGAACCGGCCGAGGCCGTCGAGGTCATCGAGGCCCCGGCGCCCGAGACGCCCGAGCCCGAGGCGGCCCCGGCCCCCCAGGGCCGTACCCGGCGCCGGGCGACCCGTAAGGCGACCGCCCCCGCGGGTTCGCCGAAGTCGGCGGACTCGCCGGCTCCGGCCGCCGAGTTCGTCGAGTCCGTGGAGGAGCCGGTGTCCGCCCAGGACCCGGTCGCCGCCGAGGACCCGGTGGCCCCGACGCCGCAGCCCGAGGCCGAGCCCGTCGAGGTGACCGCTCCGGCGGCCCCGCCGCGCGCCCGGCGCCGGGCGACCCGTAAGGCCACCGCCCCCGCGGGTTCGCCCGCGGGATCGGACGCCGCCGAGGTCGTCGTGGTGACCGGTCCGGCGGACGCCGGGGCAGGTACCGAATCCGGTGCCGCTCCCGCCGAGGGGACGGAGGCCCCGGCGACCGCGGAGGCGTCCGAGGCACCGGAAGCCGCCGAGGCACCGGTCAAGAAGGCGGTCCGCAAGACGGCCGCCAAGAAGGCGCCCGCCAAGAAGACCGCCGCGAAGAAGACCACGGCGGCCAAGAAGACCGCCGCGAAGAAGACGACGGCCAAGAAGGCGACGGCGAAGAAGACGTCCGCCGCCGAGCAGCCCTCGACGCCTTCCGTGACGGCGTCCGCGCAGTCCGCGGGAGAGGGACCGGCCGACAACTGAAGAATGAGTGACGAGTAGTCTGACGAAACGTGTCCCACTCTGGTGAGCCAGGGTGGGACACGTGTTCTGTTTCAGAATCGATGCATGAGCTTGTCAACAGACCCGAAATCGCCTAAGAAATCCCTGATAATGTGACGGCGTTCGCTGTCCTGTGAGGGGTTTCCACCTCGAAATCAGGGTGGTGACGGGGCCCGGTTCGGGACCAGACCGGCCCCAGAATCCTCGGTAGGGCGTCGGCATTGCGCCGGAGGGGTACGCGCGGCCTCGTAAGACGTCCCGCATCCCTGATCTCTGCCTGTAAAGAGCTCTTGCGGTGTTCAAGGAGGACGTCCATGACGAGCATCAACGAGCAGCCGATTCCTGCTGCCCGCCCGGTCATCGGTGAAGAAGAGATCGAGGCCGTCGTACGAGTGATGCGCAGCGGTCGCGTCGTACAGGGCCCGGAGGTGGCGGCCTTCGAGGAGGGCTTCTCGGAGCTGGTCGACGGCCGGCACTGTGTCGCGGTGAACTCGGGCACATCCGCGCTCCACCTGCTGCTGCTCGCCCTGGGCATCGGCCCCGGCGACGAGGTCATCGTCCCGTCGTTCTCGTTCGCCGCCTCGGCGAACGCGGTGCGTCTGGTCGGCGCCGACGCCGTCTTCGCCGACATCGAGCCCGGCAGCTTCGGCCTCGACCCGGCAGCCGTCGAGGCCGCGATCACACCGCGTACCGTCGCGATCATGCCGGTGCACCTCTACGGCCACCCCGCCGCGATGGACAAGCTCATGCCCATCGCCGAGAAGCACAAGCTCGCCGTCGTCGAGGACGCCTGCCAGGCGCACGCGGCGGCGCTGAACGGCACCCCGGTCGGCGCCTTCGGCGCGGGTGGCACCTTCAGCTTCTACCCGACCAAGAACATGCACTCCCTCGAAGGCGGCATGGTCTCCACCGCCGACGCCGAGCTGGCCCGCACCCTGCGGCTGCTGCGCAACCAGGGCATGGAGCAGCGGTACGCCAACGAGATCGTCGGCGCCAACATGCGCATGACGGACGTGTCCGCCGCCGTCGGCCGCGTACAGCTGGCCAAGGTCGGCGGCTGGACCGAGCAGCGCCGCGCCAACGCCGCCTACCTCGACGCGCACATCACCGCGCCGAACGTCATCACGCCGCCGGTCGCCGAGGGCGCGCACCACATCTACCACCAGTACACGATCCGGGTGCGCGGTGACCGCGAGGCCGCGATGGCCAAGCTCACCGAGGCGGGCATCGGCAACGCCGTGTACTACCCGACGCCGATCCACCGGCTGAAGCCCTACTGGGAGCCGGACCAGAAGGCCGGCCGCACCTGGGACCTGCCGGAGACCGAGCGGGCCGCCGCCGAGGTCGTGTCGCTGCCCGTCCACCCGTCGCTCGGCGAGGGTGACCTGGAACGCATCGCGAACGCCGTGAACGCGCTGGGAGAGAACCTGTGACCGCCACCGGACTGCGTGCCGGACTCGTCGGCCTCGGCTCGATGGGGCGCCACCACGCCCGCGTCCTCGCCGGTCTCGACAACGTCACCCTCGTCGGCGTCGTCGACCCGATGGGGGACAAGAACGGCTGGGCGCAGGGCGCCCCCGTGCTGTCGACCGTCGAGGAGCTCATCGGGCTGGGCGTCGACTACGCCGTCGTGGCCTGCCCGACCGCGCTGCACGAGGAAGTCGGCCTCAAGCTGGCCGACGCCGGGATCTGCGCTCTCGTCGAGAAGCCGCTCGCGGACACCGTCGAGGGCGCCCGCCGTCTCGTCGAGGCGTTCGAGTCGCGCGGCCTGGTGGCCGGGGTCGGCCACATCGAGCGCTGCAACCCGGCGCTGCGCTCGCTGCGCGCCCGACTGGAGGCCGGCGAACTCGGCGACGTGTACCAGGTGGTGACGCGCCGCCAGGGACCGTTCCCGCACCGGATCGCCGACGTCGGCGTGGTCAAGGACCTCGCCACCCACGACATCGACCTGACCGGCTGGGTCACCGGCGAGGCGTACACGTCGATCGCCGCCCGCACGGTGTCCAAGTCCGGCCGCCCGCACGAGGACATGGTCTCCGCGGTCGGACAGCTCACCGGCGGCACCATGGTCAACCACCTGGTGAACTGGCTGAGCCCGCTCAAGGAGCGGTTCACCTCCGTCACCGGCGAGCGCGGCTGCTTCGTCGCGGACACCCTCACCGCCGACCTGACGTTCCACTCGAACGCCGCGGTCACCACCGAGTGGGAGGCGCTGCGCGCCTTCCGCGGTGTCTCCGAGGGCGACATGATCCGCTACGCGATCCCGAAGCGCGAGCCGCTGCTCGTCGAGCACGAGCTGTTCCGTGACGCCGTGCTCGGCAAGACGGACGACATCTGCACCCTGCGCCAGGGGCTGCGCACGGTCGAGGTCGCCGCGGCCGTGCTGGAGTCCGCCTCGACCGGCCGCGCGGTGTTCCTGGACGACAGAGAGACATCGCCAGAGGGTGTGGCAAGTTGACTGAACCCGCTGTCACCGTTGTCGTAGCCGTGTACAACACCATGCCCTATCTCACCGAGTGCCTGAACTCGCTCGTGGGGCAGAGCATCGGTCTCGACCGGCTCGAAATCGTTGCCGTGGACGACGGATCCACCGATGACAGCGGTCAGGAACTGGACCGCTTCGCGGCCCGCTACCCCGGCACGGTCAAGGTGATCCACCAGGCGAACTCCGGTGGCCCCGCCGCGCCGAGCAACCGTGCCCTGGAGGAGGCCACCGGTCGATACGTGTACTTCATCGGCTCCGACGACTACCTCGGCGAGGAAGCGCTGGAGCGGATGGTCGCCTGCGCGGACGAGCACCAGTCCGACGTGGTCGTCGGCAAGATGGTCGGCACCAACGGCCGCTACGTCCACCAGGCGCTGTACAAGAAGAACGACCCGGACATCAGCCTGTACGACTCGGCGCTGCCGTTCACGCTGGCAAACACCAAGCTCTTCCGTCGTGAGCTGGTGGAGAAGTACGGGCTGCGCTTCCCCGAGCACCTGCCGGTCGGCAGCGACCAGCCGTTCACCATCGAGGCGTGCGTCCGGGCCCGGAAGATCTCGGTGCTCGCCGACTACACGTACTACTACGCGGTCAAGCGCGGCGACGCGAGCAACATCACCTACCGCGCGGACCACCTGGCGCGGCTGCGGTGCACCGCGGAGATCATGCGGCACGCGGCCGAGCTGATCGAGGCCGGGCCGAAGCGCGACGCCGTCTTCAAACGGCACTTCGACTGGGAGCTCTCGAAGCTTCTCCTGGACGATTTCCCCGCTCTCGACCCGGCGGTCCGGCGCGAGGTCTGCGCGGGCATAGCGGCGCTGATGGACGAGTACTTCACGGACGGCCTGCGGGACGCGACCGCCGTGACCCGCCGGGTACGGTTCGGCCTCGCCCGGTGCGGCGCCGTCGACGAACTCTGCCGTGCCATCACGGAGGAGGCCGAGCACGGCGCACCGCCCTTCCTCCTGGAGGGCGACCGCGCCTTCGCGCCCTACCCCGGCTTCCGGGACAGCGCCATCGGCCTGCCCGACCGCTACTTCGAGGTCATCGGCGAAGCGGTCCCCGGGCGGCTCGCGAAACACGCCGAGCTGGAGTCCGCCGAGTGGGTGCAGCAGGGGCACGACCTGTCGCTCGCCCTGGCGGTCCGGATCGGGATCACCGGGGACACGGCGTCGGCCGTGATCGGCCTGGCCCCGAAGGCGATGCCCAAGGGCGCGGAGAAGACGGGCGGCCGCAGGCTGCCCGTGGGAACCGAACGCCCCCCCGTCGTGGGTGAGTTCACCAGAGAGACCGTCCAGGACGGTACGCGGACCCTGGTGCGCGCCCGCATCCCGGTCCAGCCCGTCAAGGCCAGATGCGCCGTACGGGTCTACGTCGACCTGGCGGGCTCGACGTACGAGATCGCCGTCAGGACCGGCGGGCTGCCGCTGCCGCTGGCACGCCGCTGGGGAGCCGTGATCCCCTACCGCGTCGCGGCACACGCGAATCCGAAGGGCCGGATGGTCGTCGTCACGGGGCCCCTCTGGGCCTCCGAACGCCGTACGGGCTCCCGGCTGCGCCATCTGCTGTCCCGGTTGACGAAGAAAGTGACCCGATGAATATCTGTGTAGTCGCACTCGGCAAGATCGGCCTCCCGCTCGCCGTGCAGTTCGCCGCGAAGGGCCACCGCGTCATCGGCGCGGACGTCAACGCCAAGGTCGTCGACCTGGTCAACGCGGCCACCGAGCCCTTCCCCGGCGAGCACGACCTGGACGTCAAGCTGAAGGAGACCGTCGGCGCGGGTCTGCTCTCCGCGACGACGGACACCACCGCCGCCGTCGCCGCGTCCGACGCCGTCGTGGTCGTCGTACCGCTGTTCGTGGACGCCGACGGCACTCCCGACTTCGGCTGGATGGACTCCGCCACCAAGGCGATCGCCGCCGGTCTGAAGCCGGGCACCCTCGTCAGTTACGAGACCACGCTGCCCGTCGGTACCACCCGTACCCGCTGGGCGCCGATGCTCGCCGAGGGTTCGGGGCTCACCCCGGGCGAGGACTTCCACCTGGTCTTCTCCCCGGAGCGGGTGCTCACCGGCCGGGTCTTCGCCGACCTGCGCCGCTACCCCAAGCTCGTCGGTGGCATCGACGAGGCGTCGACGCGTCGCGGTGTCGAGTTCTACGAGGCGGTGCTCGACTTCGACGCCCGTGACGACCTGCCCCGGCCGAACGGCGTCTGGGACCTCGGCACCGCCGAGGCGTCCGAGCTCGCCAAGCTCGCCGAGACCACCTACCGCGACGTCAACATCGGCCTGGCCAACCAGTTCGCCCGGTTCGCCGACCAGAACGACATCGACGTCAAGAAGGTCATCGAGGCCTGCAACAGCCAGCCGTACAGCCACATCCACCAGCCCGGCATCGCCGTCGGCGGGCACTGCATCCCGATCTACCCGCGGATGTACCTCTGGAACGACCCGGAGGCGACCGTCGTGCGCTCGGCCCGTGAGGCCAACGCCGCGATGCCCGCGTACGCCGTCGACCTGCTGGCCGCCGCCTACGGCGACCTCGACGGGGTCGGTGTGCTGGTGCTGGGCGCCGCCTACCGCGGCGGCGTCAAGGAGACCGCGTTCTCCGGCGTCTTCGGAGTGGTCGAGGCGCTCAAGGCGCGCGGCGCGGTGCCGTTCGTGTCCGACCCGATGTACACGGCCGAGGAGCTGACCGCGCACGGTCTCGTCCCGCACGTCGACCAGGCCGTCACCGCCGCCATCCTTCAGGCCGACCACGCCGAGTACCGCGAGCTCGCCGCCACCGACCTGCCGGACGTCCGGGTCCTGGTCGACGGCCGACGCACCACGGACCCGGCCAACTGGGTGGGCGTCCGCCGCGTTGTCATCGGTGGCTGATCCGAAGATGCTCGGTACCACCCAGTTCGTTTTTATAAGGATTCAGCTATGACAACGTCCGTTGCCCGGCCCAAACTCGCGGTCATCGTCGCCAACGGCATCACCGGGGACTCCCGGGTGCAGAAGACGGCCCTGGCGGCGGCGCGCGCCGGATGGGACGTCATGCTCATCGGCCAGAGCGTCACCAAGCGTCAGGAGCACTCCTGGTTCGGCCCGGTGAAGGTCGTACGCGTTCCGGTCGTCCCGCACATGAAGCGGCGCGTGGCGGCCCAGGCCCGTCGCGGTGGGCCCCGTGCCCGGCTGACCCAGTTCGGTATCAAGGACCGCGGCACCCTGCACCAGGTGCGGGCCGCGCACGGCACCTGGGTGCGTGAGCAGACCGCCAAGATCGGCTGGTGGGGCTCGTCCGGCGTCGCCGCCCCGGCCGCGGCCAGCCTCAAGGCGTGGGTGCGCGCCCGTCGCGGCGTCCACAAGCTCAGGGTCAAGGCCTACCGCTGGGAGGAGCGGCGCAAGCCCGAGCAGCAGCCCACCGGCGACTGGCGCAAGGACTGGCCAGGACTGCTCGACCTCGACCTGGCCTTCGGACCGGTCATCGAGAAGTTCGCGCCCGACGTCATCCACGCCAACGACATCACCGCGATCAACCTGGGGGCCATGGCAGCCGCCCGGCTGCGAGCCCGCGGCCGCAAGTGCGCCTGGCTGTACGACGCGCACGAATACGTGGCCGGCGTCGAATGGCCCAATCCGCTGATGACCACCGCCTTCCCCGGCGTGGAGAAGGAGTTCATCCACCGGGCCGACGCCGTGGTGACGGTCTCCCCGGAGATCGCCGAGGTGATCCGGAAGGACTACGGCCTGGCCAAGACGCCTCTCGTGGTCCGTAACACCCCGATCCGCGAGACGATCGGTACGGCCGGGGGCCGGGTATCGGTGCGCGCCGCGTGCGGGCTGGGCGATGACGTACCCCTGCTCGTCTACTCCGGCTGGATCTCCTCCGAGCGCGGGCTCGGCACGGCCGTCGAGGGGCTGGCCCAGCTCCCCGACTACCACCTGGCGATCGTCGCGGGCAAGCGCAGCCCGGAGCTGCTGCGGCTGCTGGAGCTGGCCGAGGAGACCGGGGTACGCGACCGCATCCACGTCGTGCCCTATGTCGCGCAGCACGAGGTGGCCGACTACCTCTCGACCGCCGACCTCGGTCTGATCTGCTCCCAGCGGACGATCAACTACGAACTGTCGCTGCCGACCAAGACTGCGGAGTATCTGCACGCGGGACTGCCGATCATCGCCAGTGACGTGAAGACGCTCAGCGCGTTCGTGCGGGAGCACGGCGTCGGCGAGGTCTTCGTCTCGGGCGACGCGGACTCGTTCTCCGAGGCCGTCACGCGGGGCATCGACAAACTCGCCGAGATGAAGGCACACATCACCGAGCCGATCCTCACGGAGCTCTCCTGGGAGCACCAGTGCGAGGGGTTGATGGAGCTCTACACCAAGATCTCCGGAGTGACCCCGCCGACCCCTCGGTCCGACTTCTCCTGGGGCGCGGTGGAGCGGGTGGTCACCGCTGAGGAGGAGGAACCGGTCGTGGAGCTGGAGCGGGGCTGGACCCCTCTCGGCAACACGCCGATCAAGCTGGGACTGGGGCCGGCCAACTACGCGGGGCAGCTCGCCGCCTTCGCGCAGGCGATCACCCGGGAGCGGGCCGACGTGTCCGCGGAGGTGGTCAAGCACCGCACCGCGCGGACGCACGACTACCCGGCCGACGTCTACGTGGAGGGCAGGGCCCTCAAGAACCTCGACGTGCAGCTCGAACAGGTGCAGCGGATCGTGCCGCGCTACACGCACCTCATCGCCGACGCGTTCCGCCCCGTCTTCGGCGGGCTGAACGGCGACAGCATCGAGGGTGATCTGCCCGCGCTGCTCAACGGCGGGCTGAAGGTCGCGCTGCTCGCCCACGGCAGCGAGGTCCGCAGTCCGGCGCTGCACAAGAAGCGCAACCCGTACTCCCTCTTCCTGGACGCCCCGGAGGGGTACGAGGAGAAGCTGACGGTCATCGCGGACCGCAACCGGCGCATCGCCGAGGAGAGCGGGCTGCCCGTCTTCGTCACCACTCCCGACCTGCTCGTCGACCTGCCGATGGCCATCTGGACACCGCTGGTCGTCGACGTGGACGCCTGGACCTGCGACCGGCCGGTCATGGAGCGCGAGCGGCCGGTGGTCCTGCACGCCCCGTCGGCGCGGTGGACCAAGGGGACGGACCGGATTCTGCCCGTCCTCGAAGAGCTGCACGAGCGGGGCCTGATCGAGTTCCAGCTGGCCGAACAGGTCTCCTGGACCAAGGTGCGGGAGATGGTGATGGAGGCCGACATCATCATCGACCAGTTCGCCATCGGTACGTACGGGACCTTCGCCTGTGAGGGGATGGCGGCGGGCAAGCCCGTCGTGGCGTACCTCGACAAGGAGCCCATCGAGGCCAGTGGGGTGACCCCGCCGATCGTCAACGCCACGCCGGAGACGCTGGGTTCGGTCATCGAGGCGCTGGTCGCGGACCGCGAGGGCACCAGGCGGCTCGGCGCCGAGTCCGCCGCGTTCGCGCGGGAGTACCACGACGGACGGGCCACCGCCGCCGCCCTGGACTCCTTCCTCACGCCGTAGCACGCGGCACGCCGTAGCCGGGACGCACCGGACCGGACGTGCGAAGAGGCTCCCCCGCCCGGCGGGGGAGCCTCTTCGCGTACCGGCGGCGCGGGGTCAGCCGCGCAGCGCCTCCTCCAGCAGCTCGACGACCCGGACGGCCGCGGTGCCCTCGCCGTACGGGGTGCCGCGGGGCGCGTCCGGGGCGGGCCGGGACGCCACCGCGGCCCACTCGGCCGCCGACATGTCCTGCGGGTCCGGTACGAGGACGTTCCAGCCGCCCTCCAGGGTCTCCACCCACTCGGTCTCCGGGCGGATCGTGGTGCACGCCCGGCCCAGCAGGAAGGTTTCCTTCTGGAGCCCGCCCGAGTCGGTGACCACCCCGGACGACGCCATGACCGCGCCGATCAGACCGGCGTACGGCAGCGGCCGGCCGACGTGCAGGGAGCCTTGCGCCAGCTTGATGCCGTGCTCCTCGGCGCGGGCGACCAGTCGCGGGTGGGCGAGCAGCGCCACCGGGACCGGCAGCGCGGCGAGCGACGCCAGGATCGCGGACAGCCGCTTCGGGTCGTCGGTGTTGTCGGGCCGGTGCAGGGTGGCCAGCAGGAAGGGGGCGGCCGGGTCGATGCCCTCGGGCAGCGCGGGCGCGGGGTGCTGCCCGGCGGCGACCGCGTCCCGGATGCGCAGGCAGATGTCGACCATCACGTCACCGGCCAGCCGGGAGCGCTCGGCCAGCCCCTCGGCGGCGAGGTGGCGCATGGCCTCCTCGGTGGGGGCGAGCAGCAGATCGGCGCAGTGGTCGGTGAGGACCCGGTTGTGCTCCTCGGGCATCCGCCGGTTGAAGGACCGCAGTCCCGCCTCCAGGTGGGCCACGGGCAGGTGCATCTTCACGGCGGACAGCGCGCCCGCGACCGTCGAGTTGGTGTCCCCGTAGACCAGCACCCAGTCGGGCCGCTCGGTCTCCAGCACCCGGTCCATGGCGGCGAGGACCGCGCCGGTCTGCACGCCGTGGCTGCCCGAACCGACACCGAGGTGCACGTCGGGGGCCGGGATGCCGAGCCCGTCGAAGAAGACGTCGGAGAGGTCGGCGTCGTAGTGCTGGCCGGTGTGCACGATGACATGCTGGTGGGGCGTGCCCGCGAAGGCCGCGGCGATGGGCGCGAGCTTCACGAGCTGGGGCCGTGCCCCGACGACGCTGAGGACCTTCACGTTGCTCTTCTCCTTGAGGGCTGTCGGACCCGTAACGGGCCGTCCCCGATGGTACGTGGAGCCCCGTGGGGGACGGGCACCGCAGGGTCCCGCACGGCCGGTATGCTCGCTGGCTGCGGTAAGTCCGCGGCAGGAAGAAGGCCGGGACGGCGGCGATCAGGAAAGGCGCGTACATGGAGCCGGACAGCACCACGCGGCAGGAATCCCGGGGACGGGTCGTCATGCTCGTCGACAACGGGGTCAGAGGGGACTCCCGGGTGCAGAAGGCGGCCAGGTCCGCGGCGGACGCCGGCTGGGACGTCGTGCTCTTCGGGGTCTCGCCCGACCGCGAGCCGCACTCCTGGAAGCTGGGCGCCGCCGAGGTCCGGCTGGTCCCCAAGCCGGGCCCGCTGAACCCCCGCAGACACGAGCTGCGCCGCCCGTTCCCGCGCCGCCCGCTGGCCTACCGGTCGCCCCAGGTGGCGCGCTACCGGGTGCAGACGGCCAAGGCGTGGCGCTCGGACCTGAGCTTCCGGCAGGCGGCGGCGAAGGCGGCGAAGGCCGGATACCCCGGACGCAGCGCCGGCGGCTCCAAGGGCCGGCTCCTGGTGCCCCGGCTCAGCGCGAAGGTCTTCAGCACCTGGGTCAGGCTGCGCGCCCGCGAGACGCGCCTCCTGCACAAGCGGCGGTCCATGATGGACGCCCCGCTGGACCGCGCGACCACCGCGATGTGGCAGACGTTCATGGGAGAGCGCTCCTGGCGCCGCCTGATGCCCAATCTGTGGGACTTCGAGCTGGCGTTCGCCAAGCACATCGACGACCTGAAGCCCGACCTCATCCACGCGCACGACTTCAAGATGCTGGGCGTGGGCGCCCGCGCCGCCGTCCGCGCCCGCGCGGCGGGCCGCCCCGTGAAGCTCGTCTGGGACGCCCACGAGTACGTCCCCGGACTGCCCCCGAGGCACGCCCGCTGGCTGCCCGCCCACGTCGCGTGGGAGAAGGAGCACGCGGTCTTCGCCGACGCGGTGATCACGGTCTCCCCGTCGCTGGCCGAGCTGCTGAAGGACGGCCACGGGCTGACCGAGCTGCCCACGGTGGTGCTGAACGCCCCGGTGCTCTCCCCGGACCCCGACGAGGTGGCGGGCGTCGGACCCGTACCGGATCTGCGCGCCCTGTGCGGTGTCGGCCCCGACACCCCGCTGCTCGCCTA
This sequence comes from Streptomyces sp. AM 4-1-1, assembly GCF_029167625.1. Taxonomy (NCBI): domain Bacteria; kingdom Bacillati; phylum Actinomycetota; class Actinomycetes; order Kitasatosporales; family Streptomycetaceae; genus Streptomyces; species Streptomyces sp. AM 4-1-1. Next base: position 1,927,088 of record NZ_CP119145.1, on the reverse strand, counting down.
TGTCGGCGGCATCAACCCGGTGCGCGGTGTGGAGACGATCGTCGAGGGCCTGGCCCTGATGCCGGACGTCCACGTCGCCATGGTCTCCGTTCCGCCCGGCAAGCCGTACGCGGCGACCGCCACGATCCAGAAGCTCGTCGACGAGCTGGGGGTCGGCGACCGGGTGCACTTCCTGCCGTTCGTACCGCACTGGCAGGTGGCCGAGTTCGTGGCCCCCGCGGACGCCGCCGTCAGCCCGCTGCACCACCTGGCCAACCACGAGCTGGCACTGAGCAACAAGTTCTTCGAGTACTCGCAGGCCAGGCTGCCCCAGGTGGTCAGTGACATCCGCACGATGGCGGAAATGGTCCGTTCGACCGGCCAGGGCGAGGTCTTCCGCGCCCAGGACACCGAGGACTACGTCAGGGCGGTACGGGCCGTGCTGGCGGACCCGGAGCGCTACCGGGCCGCGTACGACAAGCCGGGTCTGCTGGAGAAGTGGACCTGGGAGGCCCAGGCCGAGGTCCTGGACGGCATCTACAGCCGGCTCCTGCCGGACCGGCCGCGGCTGCCCGCCGCCGCTTCCGAGCCGCAGGCCGCCCAGCGCGCCTGAGCGGCCGACGGCGGAGGAACGAGGCCCCGTACCGGACACGTTCCGGTACGGGGCCTCGCTCTGCGGTGGGGCGCGCCTACAGCTTGGTGCGCAGCCAGCGGACCGACGGCCGCTCGACGAAGCGGTGCACCAGCCAGGAGAGGAGGACGAGCACGGCCACGGTGACCGCCAGCGTGGGCCACGGGCCCAGCGGACCGTACAGTTCTCGGATCAGGGCCCAGCCCAGCTCCTCGTGGACCAGATACAGCGGGTAGACCAGTGCGCCCGCGCTCGACAGCACGCGCCAGCGGACCCGGTCGAGCTTGTGCAGCGCGACGGCGAGCACCAGCAGATAGAAGACCGTGACCAGGGCCAGGGCGATGTACGGGCTGCGGTGGAAGCCCTCCTCGTCCCGCAGCCGGTCGCCGTGCTCCACCAGATCGCTCTGCATGACCAGCCAGCTGGCGCCCAGCAGCAGCCACAGCTTGAGGTCCGGTCCGAAGCGGTACATCAGGTACATCGCGATCCCGGCCACGAACAGGGCGGTGTTCAGCGCCGGAGCGATGGTGCCCAGCAACGGCAGGCCGGTGTCCTGCTGGGCCAGCGCGGACAGGATCAGCCAGGACCAGCAGAAGACGTACACCCGCTGGAAGCTGATCTCCTTCATCAGGACGACGAGGAAGACCAGGTAGAAGCAGAGTTCCAGCCAGAGCGTCCAGTAGGCGCCCACCACGTTCGGTGCCTTGAGCGGCACCTGGAACATCGTGAGGTTCGTCAGGGCGACGCTGAAGCTGGGGGCGTCCCGGACGCCGTCGGGGAGCAGCCGGTAGACCAGGACGGCGAGGACCACGGAGAACCAGTAGGCCGGGAAGAGCCGCATGAAGCGGGCCCTGACGAACTGCCCGGGGGTGCGCCCCCACGCGGACAGACAGATCACGAAGCCGCTGATGATGAAGAAGAGCTGGACGCCGTAGGAGCCGTACTGCGTGAAGGGAAAGAGCCACGGGAACAACTCCCGTGGATTCTCGCCCCAGTTGACGCCGGTCGCCTTGTCGATCCCGGTGAAGTGGAAGGCCAGCACGGCGAGTGCGGCCAGGACCCGCAGCCCGTCCAGCGCGTAGAGCCGTACGGGAGCCCGGCCGGTCCGCTCAGTGCCTCCCGGTGGAGCCGTCCGGGCAAGGGCCTCCGCCGGCTTGTCTTCGGGAGCCTGAACATCGCTTTGTGGCATCACACGTCACTTCGGAGAGCGGTGGGGGAGGGAAGTACCCGCACATCCTGACGTACGCCGGACCGGTCCTCGACCTCGTGGCCGGATCGGAGCGCTGTCAGGCGGCCCGCTCACCGAGTGCCCCGTCCTTCTCCTCGTACACCGCGCCGGATTGCGGGCACTCCCACACGCCGGGCTCGCCGTCCCGCTGGACCAGCCGGACACCGCTGTGGCCCACCCAGCCGATCTGCCGGGCCGGCACGCCGACGACCAGCGCGAAGTCCGGTACGTCCTTGGTGACCACGGCGCCCGCCGCGACCATGGCCCAGCGCCCGATCCGTACCGGCGCCACACAGACGCAGCGCGCGCCGAGGGAGGCGCCCTCGGCGACCTTCACCCCGACCGCCTCCCAGTCGCCGCCGCGCTTCTGCTTGCCCTGGGGGTCGACCGAGCGGGGGTTGTGGTCGTTGGTGAGGACCACCGCGGGGCCGACGAACACACCGTCGCCGAGTTCGGCGGGCTCGTACACGAGGGCGTAGTTCTGCAGCTTGACGTTGTCGCCGATCCGCACACCGGTGCCGACGTACGCGCCGCGGCCGATCACGCAGCCCGTCCCGAGCCGTGCGCCCTCGCGGATCTGCGCGAGCTCCCAGACGCTGCTGCCGTCGCCGATCTCGGCGCTCTCGTCGACCTGGGCGGTGGGCTGGACCCTGTAGTTCACTCTGCTGCCTCTCGCGTGGCCGGTTGTCCGGTTCTCCGGGGGAGCATACGAAACCGCCCGGGGAGGGCCGGACGCGGCACGGTCCCGGCCCGCCGGGGCGGCTCGGCCGCGTCCGGTCGGGGAGGCGACCCGGTTTGACCCCTCACCTGCCGCCCCGTAGCCTTGTCCCTCGGCGTGTTTCCATGCGCGCCTACCCCTGAGCACATCCCTCCTGACGGATTCCCGGTGGTCCGGACCGGAGCGGCGCATCGCGTCCGTTCTCTTCCGTTCCGACCGTCCGTCCGTCGGGAGAGGCCGCTCGTCCTTCCGGATCGTCACGGGCCCCGGCCCGTGCGAGTGGCTGGCTTCAGGGGTTCCGTTCCGAGCGAGAGAGAGACCCGCGTGTACGCCATCGTGCGCAGCGGTGGTCGCCAGCACAAGGTTGCTGTCGGCGACATCGTTGAGGTTGACAAGATTCCCACTGCCAAGGTTGGCGACACGGTCGAGCTCTCGACCCTGCTCGTTGTCGACGGCGACGCCGTGACCAGCGACCCGTGGGTCCTGGACGGCATCAAGGTCCAGGCCGAGATCGTGGACCACCACAAGGGCGCGAAGATCGACATCCTTCGCTACAAGAACAAGACCGGCTACCGCCGTCGCCAGGGTCACCGCCAGCAGTACACGGCGATCAAGGTCACCGGTATCCCCGCGGCTGCGAAGTAAGGGACTGAGGAGACATGGCACACAAGAAGGGCGCATCGTCCACTCGGAACGGGCGCGATTCCAACGCTCAGCGGCTCGGCGTCAAGCGCTTCGGCGGCCAGGCCGTCAACGCCGGTGAGATCCTGGTCCGCCAGCGCGGCACCCACTTCCACCCGGGCACGGGCGTCGGCCGTGGCGGCGACGACACGCTGTTCGCGCTGACCGCCGGTGCGGTGGAGTTCGGCACGCACCGCGGCCGCAAGGTCGTGAACATCGTTCCGATCGCCGTCTGACTTCCGGCGCTCGCAGAACGACACAGCACCTTCCGAGGGCGGATCTCAGCTTTCCCGGCGAACGGGGAAGCGGGTCCGCCCTCGGCGTGTTACCACAGAGACAACCCCGTTTTTACCTGGAGGCACCAACCATGACCACCTTCGTGGACCGCGTCGAGCTGCATGCCGCCGCGGGTAACGGAGGCCACGGCTGCGCCTCCGTCCACCGTGAGAAGTTCAAGCCGCTGGGGGGCCCCGACGGGGGCAACGGCGGACGCGGCGGCGATGTGATCCTCGTCGTCCAGCAGTCCGTGACCACGCTGCTCGACTACCACCACAGCCCGCACCGGAAGGCCACCAACGGCCAGCCCGGCGCGGGGGACAACCGCTCGGGCAAGGACGGTCAGGACCTGGTCCTGCCGGTGCCGGACGGCACCGTCGTCCTCGACACCCGCGGCAATGTGCTCGCCGACCTGGTCGGCGAGGGCACCACCTTCGTCGCGGGCCAGGGCGGCCGGGGCGGTCTCGGCAACGCCGCGCTCGCCTCGGCCCGCCGCAAGGCCCCCGGGTTCGCGCTGCTCGGCGAGCCGGGGGAGTCCCGGGACATCGTCCTGGAGCTCAAGACCGTCGCCGATGTGGCCCTGGTCGGCTACCCGAGCGCGGGGAAGTCCTCGCTGATCTCGGTGCTCTCCGCCGCCAAGCCGAAGATCGCGGACTACCCGTTCACCACGCTCGTCCCGAACCTGGGCGTCGTCACCGCCGGCTCGACCGTCTACACCATCGCGGACGTCCCCGGGCTGATCCCGGGCGCCAGCCAGGGCCGGGGCCTCGGTCTGGAGTTCCTGCGGCACGTCGAGCGCTGCTCGGTGCTCGTGCACGTACTGGACACCGCGACCCTGGAGTCGGACCGGGACCCGGTCTCCGACCTCGACACGATCGAGGAGGAGCTGAAGCAGTACGGCGGCCTCGACGACCGGCCGCGCGTCGTCGTCCTCAACAAGATCGACATCCCGGACGGCCAGGACCTCGCCGACATGATCCGGCCCGAGCTGGAGGACCGCGGCTACCGCGTGTTCGAGGTGTCGGCCATCGCCCACAAGGGGCTGAACGAGCTCTCGTACGCCCTCGGCGGGATCATCGCCGAGGCGCGGGCCGCGAAGCCGCAGGAGGAGGCGACCCGGATCGTCATCCGTCCGAAGGCCGTCAACGACGCGGGCTTCAAGGTGACGCGCGAGGACGACGGCCTCTACCGCGTGCGCGGCGAGAAGCCCGAACGCTGGGTGCGGCAGACCGACTTCAACAACGACGAGGCCGTCGGCTACCTCGCCGACCGGCTCAACCGGCTCGGGGTCGAGGAGGCCCTGATGAAGGCGGGCGCCCGCGAGGGTGACGGCGTGGCCATCGGCCCCGAGGAGAACGCGGTCGTCTTCGACTGGGAGCCGACCGTGATGGCCGGCGCCGAGATGCTGGGCCGTCGTGGCGAGGACCACCGGCTGGAAACGCCGCGGCCCGCCGCGCAGCGCCGCCGGGAGCGGGAGAGCGAGCGCGACGACCCGCAGCGCGAGTACGACGAGTTCGACCCGTTCTGACCGGGCGGGGTGCACGTGGGTGATGTCTTTCGGGCGCGGGCGCGGGCGGGAGACATGGGTGTGGTGCGGAAGCTGCCCACCTAGCCCCGCGCGGCCGGTCCGCACACGCCCCCTCCGGTACGTGACCACGGCCCCGCTTCCTGTGACCTCGGCCTCCCGTGACCCACGGCCCCGCCCCGGCGGGGCCGTGGGCCGTTCGCCCGGCCGGGGTGAGAATCTCGTTATTTGTTCACGCCGCCCACGGGGCGCGAGCGCCGCGGAGCAGGCCCTCCGACCCCGGATGCCGGGCCGGCGGAGGACCGGCGTACCGTGGCGTCCACGCGCCCCGGCCACCCCCGGTCACCAGGGCAGGAGATGGCGCGGGTGTGCGAATCATGTGCAGCTCTGTGGTGCCGGTCACCCGATGTTCCGGCCGTAACCCACCCGATTCACCTGGCGGAACGGTGAACCCAGGGCGTCTCGGAGGGGTACGGCAGGCCACCGTCTCGCCTTGCGAGACGGTCACGCAGAGTGCGACCATCACACTGTCCCCCCGTCCTCGCAAGGTAGGTCGTCTTCTGTGTCTGTGCCGCATGATGCCAAGCTCCGGACCACAGCGGTCGTGCTCGCCGGTGGCACCGGCCAGCGCGTGGGACTGTCGATCCCCAAGCAGCTGCTGAAGATCGCAGGCAAGGCAGTCATCGAACACACGCTGACGGCCTTCGAGCACGCGGAATCCATCGACGACGTGATCGTGCTGATGGCACCCGGTTTCGTGCCCGACGTCGAGAGGATCATCGCCAAGGCCGGTCTGACGAAGGTCAGCCGGGTCATCGAGGGCGGCACCACCCGGAACGAGACCACCGAGCGCGCCATCGCGGCCCTCGGTGAGGGGCTCGCGGAGGGGGAGGACCACAACGTCCTCTTCCATGACGCGGTCCGTCCGCTGCTGTCACAGCGCGTCATCAACGACTGCGTGGACGCTCTCGGCCGCTACCAGGCCGTCGACGTCGCCATCCCGTCGGCGGACACGATCATCGTGACCCGCACGCACGGCGAGGACGGCGAGTTCATCACGGAGGTCCCGGACCGCTCCCGGCTGCGCCGCGGCCAGACCCCCCAGGCGTTCAAGCTCTCCACGATCCGCAAGGCGTACGAGATCGCGGCGGGCGACCCCAACTTCCAGGCCACCGACGACTGTTCGGTGGTCCTGCGATATCTCCCCGACGTGCCGATCTTCGTGGTCGCGGGCGACGAGTACAACATGAAGGTGACGCAGCCGGTCGACGTCTTCATCACCGACAAGCTGTTCCAGCTGGCCTCCAGCGCCGCCCCGCGCCAGGCCGACGAGGCCGCCTACCGCGAGCTGCTGACCGGCAAGACCCTGGTGGTGTTCGGCGGTTCGTACGGCATCGGCGCCGACATAGCGTCCATCGCCGAACAGTACGGCGCCCGCGTCCACGCGCTGGGCCGCTCCACCACCGGTACGCACGTCGAGAACCCGGAACACATCGACGACGCGCTGTCCAAGGCGTACGCCGAGACGGGGCGCATCGACTACGTGATCAACACCGCGGGCGTGCTGCGCATCGGCAAGCTGGCCGAGACCGACAACACGACGATCCAGGAAGCGCTGAACGTCAACTACCTGGCGCCCGTCCAGATCGCCCGGGCCTCGTACAAGTATCTCGCGGAGACACGCGGGCAGTTGCTGCTCTACACCTCCAGCAGCTACACCCGGGGCCGTGCCGAGTACAGTCTCTACTCCTCCACCAAGGCCGCCATGGTGAACCTCACCCAGGCGCTGGCCGACGAGTGGGCGGGCGAGGGCATCCGGGTCAACTGCGTGAACCCTGAGCGCACGGCGACCCCGATGCGCACCAAGGCGTTCGGACAGGAACCGGAGGGTTCACTGCTCTCCTCCGAGGCGGTGGCGCGTACCTCGCTCGACGTCCTGCTCTCCGAACTCACCGGCCACGTCATCGACGTACGCCAGCAGGACCCGATGCGGGAGGCGTCCGAGGCATCCGGCTTCGAACAGGCCCTGGCCTCGGTGCTGGACCGCCAGGAAGATGTGTAATAATTCTTGATAAATGTACTTTATTCGGGCCTCTGTGATCGCTCTTGAGCGAGCGCGGGGGCCCGTCTGCGTGAAGCATCTCTTCACATTTCCTTTAGAACGTGAATCAACCGGCACCCTCTCTGGAGCAGGTTCTTCGTGATTTCCACCGCCATTCGCCTGGCCCGTGTGGGCAGCCGGTCAGAGCTGGCAGCCGTAGCACTGATGGTGCTGGGCTATCCGTGCGTGATGCTGGCAGCGCTCCTTCCCCACCTCTGGCTGTTCGCGGCGGCAGCGGCCGTCACGTACGCCGCCGACTGGTACCTCCATCAGCGTGGCAGCTATCTGGTCGACCGGCTGAACAAGGTGCGCGCCGGTCTGCCCATACGGTTCCTGCTTCGCCAGCTGATGCTGATCCTGCTGCTGGCCCGGCTGGACCTCGCGGAGGAACCGCTCTTCTACGTGGCGGTCGGCTGCTTCCTCGTCTTCTACGGCCTCCAGGCACCGCAGGGCGCCCTCGCCACCCTCATCCGGCTGCGCCGCACCATGCCGGTCGTCACCCGCAACGTCGACCTGAACGCCGTCCGCATTCCCGACGCTCCGCCGAACTGGCTGCTGCACCGCTCCGGCGAGAAGATGCTGCACCTGGACATCCCCGCGATGGTGGGCGTGCTGATCGGCGCCGGGACCGGTGACGACGTCGTCGGCTTCGTCGGCGCCGGGATCACCCTGGGCCTGGGGCTCCTCTACACCGTCGTGCTCGCCCCGTACCTCCGCCGCAGCCGCCGGGCCCCCGCGGCGCCCGCCGTGCTCAAGGCCCTGGGCACCTGGCTGCGCGAGTACCAGCCGACGGTGGTCCTCTACTTCTCCGGGTCCAACGAGTCGGCCTACCAGGTCAACATGTGGCTCGACACGATGGCGCACATCGAGGGCCGCCCGCTGATCATCATGCGCGAAGGCGCTCTGATCACCCAGCTCGGCGAGACCGCGGTACCGGTCGTCTGCGTGGCCGGCGGCACCCATCTGATGAACATGGACCTCTCGTCGGTACGGGTCTGCCTCTACGCGGCCAACGTCGGCAAGAACATCCACATGCTGCGCGTCCCGACGATGAAGCACGTCTTCATCGGCCACGGGGACAGCGACAAACTGGCCAGCGTCAACCCGTTCTCCAAGGTGTACGACGAGGTGTGGACGGCGGGCCGCGCGGGCCGCGACCGCTACGCGCTGGCCGACGTCGGCGTCCGCGACGACGACATCGTCGAGGTCGGCCGCCCCCAGCTGGCCCCGATCGAGTCCTGGACGGGCACCACGAAGAACCCGATCCCGACCGTGCTGTACGCCCCCACCTGGGAGGGCTGGGACGACAGCCCGGGCAACACCTCCCTGCTGCTCGCGGGCGAGAACATCGTGCGACGGCTGCTGGCGGCCGAGCCGCCGGTCCGGGTCGTCTACAAGCCGCACCCCTTCACCGGTATCCGGAACAAGAAGGCCAAGGCCGTCCACGACCGGATCACGGCCCTGGTGAACAAGGCCGCCGCCGAGCGCGCGGGCGACCCCCGCTGGGCGAAGGAGGCCGCCGCGGCCGAGGCCGGACAGCGTGCGGCGCGCGCCGATCTGGTCCGGATCGGCGCCAGGCTCGACGCGCTGGCCCAGCCCGGCAGGGCGGGCGGAGACGACGCGGAGGAGTCGCGCGTCTCGCTCGCCGACCCGGCACGCCAGGCCGAGATCGCCTCCCTGCGGGCCGAGTGGAACGCCGCGTACTGGCGCTCCTTCGGCTGGTGGGAGCACCGGACCGTGACGGAGGCGCAGCCGAAGCTGTACGACTGCTTCAACGAGTCCGACGCGATGGTCTCGGACATCTCCAGCGTGGTCTCCGACTTCATCGCGAGCGGCAAGCCGTACGCCGTCACCGACTCGGCCGAACTGGGCGCCGACGAGTTCAAGCGGCAGAACACCGCCGTACGGGCCGCGGTGATCCTCTCCAACGACGCCGAGGAGATCGGGCAGTTGCTGGACGCCGTCACCGCCGGGGGCACCGACCCGCTGGCGGCGGCCCGCCGGGAGCTGAAGGGCTATCTGCTCGGTCCGGACGAGCCGAACTCCCTGGAGCGGTTCAACACCGCCGTACGCACACTGAGCGCCAAGGCGGAGGCCCGTAACGCCAGGGTCGAACAGCGGCTCGGCGAGCAGACGTCCGCCGTCCTCGACCGTGAGGCGAGGACCAGCGGCGTCGGTACGGGCGCGGCCGAGGCGGACGTGGCCGCCACGGCGACCGCGTCCCCGGACGCCACCGCCGACCCCACGACGGGACTCGCGGAGGAGACCGCGGGGCTCGACGCGGACATCGCGGCGGAGCCCCCGGTGGTCCGCTGACGCGGGCCGCCGGGACCGCCCGGGCCGCCGGGGCCGCCGGGACCGCCCGGGCCGCCGGAGTTCGGCCCGTCGGAGCCCGGACCGTCGGAGCCCGGCCCGTCGGAGCCCGGACCGCCGGCGTCCGGACCGCCGGCGTCCGGACCCTTCCTGAGGGCCGGTCCGAGAAAGCCCGTTGATCGCGAGGGTCTGTCGGTCGAAAGGGCCCCGTTGATCGCGAGGGCCTGCCGGCCGAAAGGGTCTGTTGATCGAGAAGGCCGGTCCTTCCGGCCCGGACCGCTTCCGGCACCCCGCCCGGCCGCCGTGACACCGGCCTCGACCGCCGTACCACCGGCCCCGGCAACGGCCCACGACCCGCCCGTGGGAGAGTCATGGGCCGTCCGGTGCGCCGGTGGTACGGGACGGGCGGTGCCCGGCGTCGCGCGGCGGGACTTCCAGCACGTGTTCCAGATCTCGCAGACCATGGCCGGAGGGCCGATGAACAGCACCGAACCCGACGTGAGCGTAATCATCGGGGCATACAACGCCATGCCCTATCTGGTGCGCTGCCTGGAGTCCGTCGAAGCGCAGACGCTCGGTGCCGAACGGATGGAGATCGTCGCCGTCGACGACGGCTCCACGGACGGCACGGGGGAATACCTGGAGGAGTTCGCCGCCAGGACGAGCATCCCCACGCGCGTCGTCCGGCAGGCCAACTCGGGCGGCCCCAGCGGCCCGCGCAACACCGGCCTCGGGCTCGCACGCGGACGTTATGTCTTCTTCCTCGACGCCGACGACTACTTCGGCGACGAGGCCCTGGAGCGGATGGTCGCGATGGGCGACCGGGCCCGCACGGACGTGGTGCTCGGCAAGATCGAGGGTGTCAACAGGGGCGCGGCCAAGTCGATGTGGAAGGAGACCGTCGAGCGCGCCGACCTCTACACCTCCAACATCAAGTTCACCCTGAGCGCCCAGAAGCTCTTCCGCCGCGAGCTGCTCGTACGCCTCGGGATGTCCTTCGACGAGGGGCTGAGGACGGGCGAGGACGCCCTCTTCACCATGGAGGCGTATCTGCGGGGCGACGGCGTCTCCGTCGTCGCCGACTACACCTGCTACTACCTGGTCGGCCGGGACGACGGCAAGCACGTGACCAAGAGCGGCAGTTGGACCCTGCGCTTCGACTCCGCGCGGGCGCTGACGGGGCTGATCGCCGAGTACGTGCCGCCGGGCGCCAAGCGGGACCAGCTGATGGTCCGTCCCTTCGCGATCACGCTGCTGCCGCAGTTCGGGCCCGCGCTGCTGCGGGCGACGCCGGAGGTGCGGGAACAGAAGCTGGAGCTGGCCGCGCCGCTGATGGCGGCGTACTGGACGCCCGGTCTCGCCCGCCGCTTCAAGGTGCACGAACGGCTGCGGCTGGCCGCGCTGGCGGAGGGGCGGCTCGATCTGGTGCTGGACGTCCTGGAGTTCATGGCGGCGAAGAAGGTCCCCGAGGTCGTCGCCCGGCAGCGCCCGGACCGGCTCCACCTCGCGTATCCGCACTTCGGCGACGGCACCGGGCTGCCCGACGCGGCGTACGAGGTGACCGTGACCGAGACGATCGGCGGCGAACGCGTCGCACCCCCACGACCCCGGAAGCCCGCCGGTTCGCCCGCGCGGCGCCTGGTGGGCAAGGCCCGCAGGGCGGTGCGGGCGGCGCTGCGCGCACCACGGCGGAACCGGGCCTGAGCCCGGCGCGGGCCGGCTCAGAGCCGGGCTCAGGCCGGGCTTCGGGCCGGACGCGCAGCACGGCGGAACCAGGCGCGGGCCGGGTCCGCGCCGGGCATGGACCACGGCGGACCGGGCGCGGACCGGGCATGGATCACGGCGGACCGGGCGGGGACCGGGTCCGAATCCCGCTCTGAGCCGGGCGTAGGCCGGGTGTGGGCGGACCAGGCGTGGACCGCGTTCGGGCGGGCGGGTCCGGGGCCCCGGACGCGTCCCGCAGACCCCGCCGGGCACCGGCACGGTCGTCATGGCGTGTCGCGGGGCAACCATGAGAGGTTGTGGATCGTCTTGCGCGTACCCCCACCTCCCGGGGTGCGTCCGCGTTTACTCGGAAAGGCCCTTTCCCCGTGGCGTCCCGCCCCCTCGAAAGCATCCCCGAAGAGCTGAGCCGGCTCATGAGGTTCTTCCCGGAGACGCCGGCCGAGGAGCGTCCCGCGTTCCACGCCGCGGCGAAGGACTTCCTGGAGCGCGCCGATCCGAAGCTCGTGCGGAGGTTTTCGCCACTGGCCCGTGCCAAGTGGCACCTGGCGGCCACCGGGCGCGGGGACGAACTCGTCGAACTGCTGCGCCACGAGCGCGCCAACCCGGGCGTCTTCGCGGTGCGGGGCCTGCGGCGGCCCCGCACCCAACTCCCCGGCGTCGACGGCTCCTCGCTGCCTCCGGCGGTGCGTCACCTGACCCGCGGCGAACTCCCCGTACGCAGCAGACTGACCGAACTGGCCTGGGAGAACGGCCGCCTGACCGCCCGTGGATACGCGTACATCCCCAACGTCCCGTCCGCTACGGGCAGACGGTCGCTGCGGATCGCCGCGCTCCGCCGCCGGGGCACCAAGAGCACCATCCCGCTGAGGCTGCGTACCGTCCTGGAGCCCAGGGCGACCGCCGAGGCGGACGAACACCGCTACGACTGGTCGGGTTTCGAGATATCCGTCGACCCCGCCCGGTTGCGCAGCCGGGGCCGCTGGCAGCCGGGCGAATGGCTGATGGGCATCGGCATCCCCCGTCGGGGCGGGATGTCGGTCGGCGGGGTGATGAAGGGCGACGCCGGTTCGGCGGGACACGGGCAGGTACGGACACTGGCGGACGGCGTCCGGCTGGTCGTGGGCCACGACCGCGGCCGGCTCCTGCTGAGGGTGGACGTCGTTCCGGCCGAGATCGAGTCGCAGGAGGCGGACGGCGACGGCCTCACCGTGACGCTCAGATCGCGGGGCACCGCCGACGACGGGAGGACCCCGACGGCGCTGCGACTCGTCCACGGGGCGACCGGCCGTGAGCCCGCCGGCCGCGAGTCCGCCGGCCGTGGGGCGACCGGCCGTGAGACCGATCATCCGCTGGAGAAGCGCGGGGTCGGCGGGGACGGCTGGGTGCGCTACACCGCGCGTCTTCCCTTCGCGGGGCTGCCCGTCGACGGGGTCGCCGCGGGCCGGGCGAGGACGTTGGGGGCGTTCATCGTCTTCGCCGACGGCACCACGCGCCGCGCGACCGCCGTGGAGGGGCTGCGGCCCCTCGTCCACCCGCTGCCCGGCGGTCAGGAACTCGCCGTGGCCGCCGACGACGAGCGCACCTACGTCCCACGTGTCCGGGTGGTGAGCCCCGTCGTTGACCGGGTCGAGTGGGCCGAGGACGGTGAACTGCTCCTGGCGGGCACATACCCCGCGCCCGGCGGTGGCTCGATGAAACTGATCCTCCGTCACGAACGGCGCGGCGAGGACCTGACCGTGCCGGTCGAGTGCGTCGACGGCCGCTTCACCGCCCGGCTGAGGCCGGACGCCGTACCCGGGTACGGCGGGACGCTTCCCCTGCGCGAGGGGCGCTGGCTGCCGTACTTCCGCCCGCGTGACACCTGGGACCACACCCGCGATGTCCCCATGACCGTCCGCCCCGACCTGACCGGACCGCTCCCTGCGGTCCGGCGGGGCGACCGCCGGACGTACACGGTGGAACGGACCGACCACGACCGGATCTTCATCGAGTCCGGCCCGGTCCTCGGCGCGGACGCCCGGGGCGGGTACCGGCAGCGACGGCTGCGCGAGACCCACACCCGGACGCAGCGGAAGCTTCCGCTGCGCGACACGGTGCTGTACGACAGCTTCGGCGGCAGGCAGTTCTCCGACTCGCCCCGGGCCGTCCACCGGGAACTGGCCCGCCGCCGCGTCGATGTCGAACACCTCGTGGTGGTCCGTGACCAGCAGGTGGAGCTGCCGCCCGGGGTACGCGGAGTCGAGTGGGCGAGCGAGGAGTGGTACGAGGCCCTGGCGCGCAGCCGGTACATCGTCACCAATGACGACCTCGGTGAGTGGTTCGTCCGGAGGGAGGGCCAGATCGTCGTCCAGACCTGGCACGGCGCCCCGCTCACACGCGTCGGCGCCGATCTGCTGGGTACCGAGCGGGCCGACCTCGCCCACATCGCCACACTGGAGGAGCGCTCGCGGCAGTACAGCTTCTTCGTGACGCCCAACGCGTTGAGCACCCCGGTCATGAAGCGCGCGCTGCGGCTGGAGTGCGAGATCCTGGAGGCCGGCTACCCGCGTAACGACGTCTTCCACGCCCACGACCGGGTGCGGACCGCGTCGGCGGTACGGGAACGGCTCGGCATCCCGGAGGGCAGGAAGGTCGTGCTGTACGCGCCGACCTGGCGCCCCGGACGCGGGTCCGCCGACCCGGAGAACCGCACCGCCCCGGCCGAGCGGATCGACGCGGTGGCGGCCCGCGGGGCCCTCGGTGACGACCACGTCCTGCTCCACCGGAGACACCACAAGGAGGTGGGCGGCGTCCCCGGAGCGGGGGACGGATTCGTCTGGGACGTCACGTACTACCCGGACATCGCCGACCTCTATCTGATCACCGACGTGCTCGTCACGGACTACTCCTCCGCGCTGTTCGACTTCGCCCACTCGGGGCGGCCGATGCTGTTCCTGACGTACGACCTGGAGCACCACCGCGACAGTCTGGGCGGCTTCTCCTACGACTTCTTCACCGCCCGCCCCCCGGGTCCGCTGCTCAGGACGTCCGGGGAACTCGTCCGGGCGATCCGGGGCATCGACGCCGTGACGGCGGAACACCGGGAGAACTATGCGCAGTTCAGGGTGGACTTCTGCGAGCCCTCCGACGGCTTCGCCTCCGCCCGGGTGGCCGACCGGATGCTGGACCTGGGCAAGGGCCTGGACTGACGCCGATGGCGGTGCCGGGGCCGGACGTATCTCAGCACTGCGGCCCGGACGTATCTCAGTACCGAGGTCCGGACGTACCTCAGCACCGCGGCCCGGCGCCCGCCGTACGTCCTCTCGCGGCCCCGAGCTGTCGGTCCCGTCCACTTCCGTCCAGTCCCGTCCAGTCCCGTTCCGTCCCGCTGTCCATCGTGCGAAACGGCGGGCGCCGGGAGCGGGCGCTCGCGTACTGTGCTGTGCCGGGGGGATGCCCCGGGCCCCCGGCCCGCGCGACGGGTCCTCAGGCAAGCGCCGGGCGAGCCAGAGTGAGGATGCACGTGTCAGCTGCAAGGCCCGGCGTGACCGACGCCCGCAGGATCGTCGTCAAGGTGGGCTCGTCCTCGCTCACCACCGCGAGCGGCGGACTCGACGCGGACCGCGTCGACGCCCTCGTCGATGTGCTCGCCAAGGTCAGAGGCGGCGGCGAACGCGAGATCGTCCTCGTCTCCAGCGGCGCCATCGCGGCCGGACTCGCCCCGCTCGGACTGCCCCGCCGCCCCAAGGACCTGGCAAGGCAGCAGGCCGCGGCCAGCGTCGGGCAGGGGCTGCTCGTCGCCCGCTACACCGCCTCCTTCGCGCGCTACGGCGTACGCGTCGGCCAGGTGCTGCTCACCAGCGACGACACCAGCCGCCGTGCCCACTACCGCAACGCGTACCGCACCCTCGACCAGCTTCTCGACATGGGCGCCCTTCCCGTCGTCAACGAGAACGACACCGTGGCCACCGACGAGATCCGGTTCGGCGACAACGACCGGCTCGCCGCCCTCGTCGCCCATCTCGTCCGCGCCGACCTGCTCGTCCTGCTGTCCGACGTGGACGGGCTCTACGACGGCGACCCCAGCACCCCCGGCACCACCCGGATCGCGGAGGTCACGGGCCCCGCCGACCTGGCCGGCGTCACCATCGGCAGCGTGGGCAGGGCGGGGGTCGGCACCGGCGGCATGGTCACCAAGGTCGAGGCCGCCCGCATCGCCGCCGCCGCCGGGGTCCCGGTCGTCCTCACCTCCGCGAGCCGGGCCGCCGACGCCCTCGCCGGACGCGACACCGGTACGTACTTCCACCGCACCGGACGCCGGTCCGCCGGCCGGCTCCTCTGGCTGGCCCACGCCTCCACCCCGCAGGGTGCGCTGACCCTCGACGACGGGGCGGTACAGGCCGTCGTCGAGCGCCGCACCTCGCTGCTGCCCGCCGGGATCGCCGCGGTCGAGGGCGAGTTCACCGCGGGCGACCCGGTCGAGCTGCGCGACCTCCGGGGCCGGGCCGTCGCCCGCGGACTCGTCAACTTCGACGCGAAGGAGATCCCGCAACTGCTCGGCCGCTCCACCCACGACCTGGCCCGCGAACTCGGCCCCGCCTACGAACGTGAGGTCGTACACAGGGACGATCTGGTGGTCCTCGGTCCCTGACCGGCCCCTGAAACGGCTGAAAGTCCGGCCAACAGACAGGGACCTTCACCAAAACCGCCCCATGCGCGGCCTCGGGCTGGTCAACTTTGTAGCGGGGACACAACGGGGTACAGCACAGCAACGCATTCACAGGAGGCCGCCGGTGAGACGAGCGCGCCCGGGGGCACCGCCCCGAGGAACGGGTGGCCGAGCCCTGACCAGCGTCGGAGCAGGAGCCGACTTCGACGAGAACGGGACCACTGGGCAGGAGCGGGCAGTGGTGAAGGAGGAGCGCACCCAGTCGAAGCTGTGGCACGTCACCCTCAGCGTCTCGGGCGCCGAGGCCCCGCTGACGGAGATCAGACGCGGCCTCGAACAGCTCGCGCACGACCACCCCTTCCTGCTGACCAGCCGCTACGCCAACGACCACGCGGAGGTCCGCTACTGGGAAGAGGCGCGGGACCTGCACGACGCGGCGGCCGTGGCGCTGCGGCTTTGGGGCGAGCACCGCTCCAGTGCCAGGCTCCCACCCTGGAAGATCGTCGGCCTGGAGGTCATCGACCGGGAGACGTACCACCAGCGCATCGCCGAGGGCTACGGGCCGCCCCCGGCCGCCCCGGTGGGCGTGCACCCGTACTGACCGTGTGCTGACCGTCTACTGACGGCGTACTGACCGCGTTGCTCGGAGCGCGGGACCACGGGCGTACCGACCGGACCGGCCCGCACGGGGCCGGTGTGCGGATGGACTGCCCGACTGGCCGACTGCCCGACTGCCTGCCGGTCCGCCGGTTTCCGGTGACCGGCGGTACCGGCCATGAGGCTGATTCGTACCCGTACCGGGCGCGCCGTGTGAACCGGCTGTGTCGGTCGGCCGAACGCCGTCTCGCATCACGGGATACGTGACGTATGCCCGCAGAGCGCGCACTACTCTGCGGGCATGACCACGCTTTCGCCCTACGACAACATGTCCCCGGTCGCACAGGCCGCCTACCGGGCACGCGCCGCCGCCGCCGACCTCGCGCCGCTGCCGCGTGCGGCGAAGGACGACGCGCTGCTGGCGATCGCGGACGCCCTGGAGGTACGGGCCGGTGAGATCGTCGCGGCCAACGCCGAGGACGTGACGCGCGCCCGCGAGGCCGGGACCGGCGAGTCGATCATCGACCGGCTCACCCTCACCCCCGAGCGCGTCCGTGCCATCGCCGCCGATGTGCGCGACGTGGCGGCTCTGCCCGACCCGGTGGGGGAGGTCGTGCGCGGCTCGACCCTGCCCAACGGCATCGATCTGCGTCAGGTCCGAGTGCCGCTCGGCGTCGTCGGGATCATCTACGAGGCCCGGCCCAATGTGACGGTCGACGCGGCGGCCCTCTGCCTGAAGTCCGGGAACGCCGTGCTGCTGCGCGGTTCCTCCTCCGCGCGTTCCTCGAACACGGCGCTCGTGCGCGTGGTGCGCGACGCCGTCGGCGGCTCCGGCCTCCCCGCCGACGCGGTACAACTGGTGCCGGGCGACAACCGCGACTCGGTACGGGAGCTGATGCGCGCCCGCGGCCTCGTCGACGTACTGATCCCGCGCGGCGGCGCCTCCCTGATCCGCACGGTCGTCGAGGAGTCCACCGTGCCCGTCATCGAGACCGGCACCGGCAACTGCCATGTGTACGTCGACGCCCTGACCGACCTCGACATGGCCGTCGAGATCCTGATCAACTCCAAGGCGCAGCGTCCGAGCGTCTGCAACGCGGCGGAGACCCTGCTGGTCCACCAGGACATCGCCGCGGACTTCCTGCCGCGCGCCCTGGACGCGCTGGCCGGAGCCGGGGTGACGGTGCACGGCGACGAACGGGTGCTGGAGTACGCGGAGGGTTCCAAGGCCACGGTCGTCGCGGCGACGCCGGACGACTGGGAGACCGAGTACCTCTCGTACGACATCGCCGCCGCAGTCGTCGATTCGCTGGACGCGGCCGTCGCGCACATCCGGCTCTGGTCCTCCGGCCACACCGAGGCGATCGTCACCACGTCACAGGCGGCGGCCCGCCGGTTCACCCAATTGGTCGATTCGGCGGCGGTGGCCGTGAACGCGTCCACCCGGTTCACCGACGGCGGCCAGTTCGGCTTCGGCGCAGAGATCGGCATCTCCACGCAGAAGCTGCACGCCCGGGGGCCGATGGGGCTGCCGGAGCTGACCTCGACGAAGTACATCGTGACCGGCGACGGCCACGTCCGCTGACCGACCCCGGACGTCTCCACCCCTGACGTCCCGACCCCGGACGTCCCGACTCTCGACGGCCTGACGCCTGACCATTGGTGTCCCGGCCGCAGACGTCCCGGCCGCAGACGTCCCGGCCGCAGGCGGACCGCTGGGTCCGCCTGCGGCCGACGGTCCGCGAGGAGGTGCGTCGGAGGCCGACCGAACGCCGGTAGGTCGTACACCGGCCATCCGTAGGCGTCCCTCGGCCATTCGAGCGGCCGTTCAGGCGGCCATTCGGGACCAACCGACGACCGCCCGGGGGCGGTCGGTCCGTCGGTCGTCCGGCGCCCGTGCGAGGGGCCCGGCACCCGTGGGCACCCGTGTGGCGGAGCGGTCCCGCACCAGTCCTGGGGCCGCTTCCCCGGGCCGTGCCCAGGCGGACCGTGGGCCCGCGCGGTGGTGCGTTCCGGCCTTCCGGCGGTGGCCGGTCCTGTTCGCCGGACGCGCGGTGTCCCTGCCCAAAACGACCGTCCGGGTCTAGGCTGGAAACGTGCCGGACGACGTGGGGGGCAGGCCGTTCCCGGACGGCTGGGAGCCCGACGACGACCGCGGGGGCGCGGATGAGAACTTCGCCTCCGTGGTGTTCGACGAGGACTTCGTCAAGGCCGCCGAGATCCATGAACCCACCGCGGTGGAGCGGCTTCTGGCCGCCGCCGAGGCCCGCGCCGCCGCCGACGCGGCCAGAGCGCGTTCGGGCCGGGTCCCCGCGGACGACGATCCGTACGATGACGGCTACGGCTCGGAGTACGGCACCTACGGTCGCGACAGCGGCTACGACGACTCCCTGGACCCCGACGACCCCGACGACGGCGGATACGCGTACGGCCCCTACGGGCGGCACGGCGGTGCCCTGCGCCCCTACCGGGGCTCGGCACGCTGGCACCGGCCGGTGGCCTGGCTGCTGGCCCTGGTGATGGGCATCGGGATGGTCGCGCTCGCCTTCACCGCCGTGTACCGGGGCGCCTCGCACAACCGCCAGGACCGGGTGCCGTCACCCACCAGCGGGGTGGGCAGTCCTTCGGGACGCGATGTCTCCCCGGCTCCCACGAACGGCGGTCCGCCGGCGCTCGGCCGGGATGTCGGCCCGCCGGCCTCCCCGTACCGGTCCCGGCCCACGGTTTCGGCCGTTCCCCCCTCCTCGTGACACCGGGCGCCCGGTTTTTGACCGGCGGCTCGGAGTTTACGTTCACCTTCTCCGACCTACTCTGAAGGTATGGAAGGGCGTGGAGACCCACCTGAGGGGACACCCGAGGGGCTCCCCGGCGGCGGTGAGGACGAATACCGTTCCGTCGTCTTCGACGAGTCTTTTGTCCGTGCTGCCCGGCTCCAGGAACTCTCCGCCCAGGAGCGGATGGGTGAACACGCCCAAGCCGTCAGGACCCGCCCGCCGCGCGTGATGCGTGGCGGTTCCAAGGCCGCCATCGTCCTGATGGCGCTGATCCTCCTCGCTTTCGGCACAGCGGTCTTCATGGGATTCCGGCATCCGTACCCGACGTCGTCCGGTCGGCGCGTCGAACCACTGCGGACCACCGTGATTCCTCTCGCTCCCCGGGGCCGGGTGCCCGGTGGCACAGCCGCCCACCTCTTCGCGAGCAGTCCCGCGGGCGGCCACCGGTCGGGAGCCGCGGGTATCAGCCCTCCCGCCGTGACACGGACGAAGAACTTCTCCGAAAGCCAGGTCGTCGCCGCCCTCGACACCGTCAAGCACTATCTGGTGAAGTCCTCGCTCGACCCGGATGTGCTCACCGGCGGAGCGGTGCGTCAGGTGAAGGCACTTCTCGACCCGGACCAGATGGACGAATTCGACCGGAGCGCCGGCGCCTCGGCGGACGGCAGGCACGCCGCGACCGGCTGGCTGGTGAGGTTCGATCCGAAGAGGGTGACCCTCGCCGCCCCGGACATCCGTGTCCAGGGGACCCTCGACTACGCCGAGGAAGGCGCCGACATGCTGGAGGTCGTGTCGGACCACACCTTCACCTACGCCCTGCGCCCCACCACCTCCGGCCCCCGCGAGGCCGACAGCGTCTCCTTGTTCACCGTCCGCCGCGAACTGCACTTCCGGTTCGACCGTGAGGACCTCCGGCTGGGCCGGTTGGAGCTGCGCAGCAGCTATGTACAAGCCGGACCACAGGCGTGCACCGCCGACGAGGCCGACGCCGTCGGGGCACTGCGCCCGCTGCTCGCCGGAGAACGGGCGGCCCCCGGCGGACCGGCGGGCACCGACCCGTACGCCACGGGCCGGCCCGTGGCCGCGCTGTGCGGGACGCTGACGATCAGTCCGCCCGTGGCCCAGAGCCCTCCTCGGGATCAGCTCGCCGCCACGTCCCGTCCGCCTCGTCCGTAGACCCGCTCGTCCCGGACGCGCCGCCACCCTTGGCGCCCGGCGCGCCACCGTCGCCGCCCGTACCACTGCCCTTGCCGCCTGCGGTGCCCGGGTCTGCCTTGGCCGCGCCGTTGCCGCCGCCCCCGGTGAACTTGTCGCGGAGCTTGCCACCGAGGTCGCCCGCACCACCCGCTATGTCACCGACGAGCTTCATCAGGGGGTCCTTGCTGCCGCGCACGGTCTCCGCGTAGTGCGAGGCCGACTCACGTATGGAGTCCGTCACCGAGGTGTCCTTGTCCTCCTCGCGCTTCGGGTAGTGGCCGTCCACGATCCGCTGGTACTCGCGGGTCTCGGACCACTTCTTCAGCTCGGCGGCACGCACCGTGGTGAAGGGGTGCGAGCGGGGCAGCACATTGATGATCTTGAGCACGGAATCGCGCAGGTCGCCGCCCTTCTCGTACTCCTCGGCCTGGGCGAGGAACGCGTCGACGTTCATCTCGTGCAGATGATTGCCGCCGGCGATCTTCATCAGGCCGCGCATCGACGCCCGGAGGTCCTGGCCGACCAGCAGTCCGGCCCGGTCGGCGGACAGCTCCGACTTGCGGAACCACTCCCGCAGCGCCGTCACGATCGCCATGATCGCGACATTGCCGAGCGGAATCCAGGCGACCTTGAGCGCGATACCGGTGAGAAACAGCAGAATCGTGCGGTACACGGCGTGGCCCGAGAGGGCGTGGCCCACCTCGTGGCCGATGACCGCCCGCATCTCCTCCTCGTCGAGGAGCTCCACCAGACCGGTCGTCACCACGATGATCGGCTCGTCGAGGCCGACGCACATGGCGTTCGGCCGCGGGTCCTGAGTGACGTACATCGGCGGGACCTTCTCCAGGTCCAGGATGTAACAGGCGTCCCGCAGCATGTCGTTGAGATGGACGAACTGGGCGTCGCTCACCCGGACGGAGTCCGAGAGGAAGAGCAGTCGCAGACTGCGCTCGGGCAGCAGTCCGCTGAGGGACTTGAAGATGGTGTCGAAACCACTCAGCTTGCGCAGAGCCACCAGGGCCGAGCGGTCCGCCGGGTGTTCGTACGCCCGGGAGGAGATCCCCGGGAAACGCCTGCGCTGTCTGCCCGGCACACCCTCGTGGCCGTCACGCGCGCTGTCGTGGCTGCTGTCGGTCATCAGTCCCCCTGTGTTCGTACGAGACGTCGTCGTCGCCCGTCCCCCTGACAAATTCCAGCCTAGGTGCTGGGGCTACGGTGTGCGGGGGCCTGTGGATAACTCGAAGGAGCGCCCGAAATGCCGCACACGTTCGCACTGATCGCCGCCGCGTCCGACAGTCAGGGGCCGGGCAACACGGTCCGGATCGTCCTGGTCGCCTCGATCGTCGGAGCCGTACTGCTCGGTTGGTTCCTGCTGCGCGGATACCGCAACAACGATGACAACGACTGAGTCGGCGTGAGCGTGCCCGGAGCGCCCGCATACGATGTCCGCGACGACTTGCTTCCGACTCCCGAGCGATAGGTCCCGTCGAAGATGAGCCTCACGAGCACCGCCCACCAGCTGGTCACTCTCGCCTCCGAGGGCGGCGAGCACGGTGGCAACCACGAAAGTCTCAGTCCCTTCGTCACAGGTGGTGGCGCGCTCCTCGTCCTGCTGCTCCTGGTGTGGATCACCACCCGTTTCAACCGCGACCGCTGAGGCCGAGGCGTACAGCTGTGCCAGTAGGCTCTGCACGCATGGGAGAGCAGGAAGTGCCTACCGGCCCCGGCAAACGCCGACTCGGTGTGATGGGCGGGACATTTGACCCGATCCATCATGGACACCTGGTGGCGGCCAGCGAAGTGGCCGCCCAGTTCCACCTCGACGAGGTGATCTTCGTCCCGACCGGGCAGCCGTGGCAGAAGAGCCACAAACAGGTCTCCCCGGCCGAGGACCGCTATCTGATGACGGTCATCGCCACGGCCTCGAACCCTCAGTTCTCGGTCAGCCGCAGCGACATCGACCGTGGCGGACCGACGTACACCATCGATACGCTACGGGACCTGCGCGCGGTCCACGGCGACGCGGACCTCTTCTTCATCACCGGCGCCGACGCTCTCTCGCAGATCCTCACCTGGCGGGACGCGGAGGAACTGTTCTCGCTCTCCCACTTCATCGGAGTGACGCGTCCGGGACACGTGCTCACGGACGACGGGTTGCCGAAGGGCGGCGTCTCGCTCGTGGAGGTGCCGGCGCTCGCGATCTCGTCCACGGACTGCCGTGGGAGAGTCGCGGCGGGGGAGCCGGTCTGGTACCTGGTCCCCGACGGTGTGGTCCGCTACATCGACAAGCGCCAGCTGTACCGCGGCGAATGAGCCACGGAGAGGGGCACCGGTGAACGACCGACAGAACCCGTACGACCCGTACCAACAGCAGCCGCAGGTCATCGGCTACGACGAGTACGGGCAGCCGGTGTACCAGCAGCCGTACGACCCGTACGCGCCCCAGCAGGCCCAGCAGTCTCAGGAGCCCCAGCAGACGGACCAGGGATACGGCTACGACCCGTACGCCCAACAGCAGTACCAGGACCAGCAGCGGCGCCAGGACCAACAGCAGTACCAGGACCAGCAGCCGCAGTCCCAGCAGCCGTACGGCTCCTATGACCCGTACGGCTCGTACGACCCGTACGCACAGCAGGCCCAACAGCCCCAGCACCCCGATTCGTCCCAGCAGGCCCGTCCGGCGGAGCAGTTCCCGCAGGGGCAGGGTTACGGGTACGACGGCTACGGCTACGACAGCGCTCAGCAGCCGTCCACGGTCGACACCGCGCGGCAGTGGGGCGTTCAGCAACAGGCCCCCGTCGCTACACCGGAGCCCGCCGCCCCGCCGTCCCGGCCGACGGCCCCCGAGCCGGAGCCGGAGCCGGAGCTCGAACCGGAGCCGGCCGTGCCCGCGCAGCGCCGTTCCGACCGGGACTACCGCACCGAGCAGTTCTCGTTCATCGAGGAGCCGGACGAGGACTCCGACGACGTCATCGACTGGCTGAAGTTCACCGAGAGCCGCAGTGAGCGGCGCGAGGAGGCCCGGCGGCGCGGCCGCCACCGGATGGTCGCGCTGATCGTGGTGGCCGCCCTGATCGTGGTCGGCGGGGTCGGTTATCTCTGGTCCGCGGGCAAACTCCCCGGGCTCTCCGGTTCGGACGATTCCGCCGCCGAGGCGTCGGGCGCCCAGCAGCGGGACGTCATCGTGGTCCATCTGCACAACACCAAGAAGGGTGGCACCTCCACGGCGCTGCTCGTCGACAACGTGACCACGAAACAGGGCACCACCGTCCTGCTCCCCAACTCGCTCTCCGTCGCCACCGAAGACGGGGCGGCCACCACCCTCGGCAAGTCCGTGGAGGACGACGGCTCCGCCGGCACCCGAGAGGCGATCGACACGCTGCTCGGCACGGAGATCAGCGGTACGTGGCGTCTGGACACCCCGTACCTGGAGAATCTGGTCGAGCTGGTCGGAAACATCGAGGTGGACACCGACATCGACGTCCCCGACGCCAAGCAGGGGGCCTCGCCCCTGGTGCACAAGGGTGAGGCGCAGACGCTGAGCGGTGCGATGGCCGTCGCGTACGCGACGTACCAGGCACCCGGTGAGGCCGAGGCGAAGCAACTGCTGCGGTTCGGACAGGTCATGCGGGGCGTCCTGCGGAAGATCTCGGACGAGCCGAAGGCCGCCACGACCACGGTCGAGTCCCTGGCACAGATCCTCGATCCGTCGCTGCCCGAGAAGGACCTGGGAGCATCCCTGGCCAAGCTGGCGCAGCACGCCAAGGGCGGGGACTACAAGACGGCCGTGCTGCCGGTGCAGCCCGACGGCAGTCTCACCGAACAGGCCACCGAGAGCGTCGTCAAGGACATCCTCGGCGGCACGGTGAAGGCGCCCGACAAGGACGCGCCCGTCAGGGTCGGCGTCAGGAACGCCACCGGGAACAAGGACGGGACGGAGGCGGCCAGGGTCCAGCTGCTCAACGGCGGCTACGCGTTCGTCGACGGCGGAAAGGTCGACGCCGAGGCGGCCTCGGAGATCCTGTACAAGACACCGGAGGACCAGGCCAAGGCCACCGAGGTCGCCAAGACCCTGGGGCTGCCGGTCACCGCGGTGAAGCAGGGCAAGCCCGCCGCGAACGCCGACGTGTCGGTCGTCCTGGGCCAGGATTACAAGATCAAATAATCGCCGTACGGGCTGTCGGCGGTCCGTGAGACCCTAGAGGTCGATCTGACCGCCGACGAAAGCCTGCTTGTGACCGCCACTGACCGCTCCATCGAGCTCATCAACGCCGCCGCTCAGGCGGCTGCCGACCGGCTCGCGCACGACATCATCGCGTACGACGTCAGCGACGTGCTGTCGATCACCGACGCGTTCCTGCTGGCCTCGGCCCCCAACGACCGTCAGGTCAAGTCGATCGTCGACGAGATCGAGGAGCGGCTCCTGAAGGAGCTGGGCGCCAAGCCGGTGCGCCGCGAGGGCGACCGCGACGCCCGCTGGATTCTCCTCGACTACGTCGACATCGTGATCCACGTCCAGCACAGCGAGGAGCGCGTCTTCTACGCGCTGGAGCGTCTGTGGAAGGACTGCCCCGAGATCCCCCTCCCCGAGGACGCCGTCAAGACCCGGGGCAAGGCCGTGGAGCACGCTGAGCTCAACGGCGGCGCGCAAGGTGACCCGCGCTGAACGGCAGCGACAGCGGCAGGGGCCGCAAGATCGTCCTCTGGCGACACGGCCAGACGGCGTGGAACCTGGAGCGCCGTTTTCAGGGCTCCACGGACATCGAGCTGACCGAGACAGGGGTCGGGCAGGCCCGCAGGTCGGCCCGGCTGCTGGCCTCGCTGAAGCCGGACGCGATCGTCGCGTCCGATCTGCGGCGGGCGGCGGCCACGGCCGCCGAACTCGCCGCGATCACCGGTCTCGGCGTGGCACACGACGCGGCTCTGCGCGAGACGTACGCGGGCGCCTGGCAGGGACTCACCCACCAGGAGATCGTCGGGCGGTTCGGGGAGCAGTACGCGGCCTGGAAGCGCGGCGAGTCCGTGCGTCGCGGGGGCGGCGAGCTGGAGACCGAGGTCGCCGACCGGGCCGCGCCCGTCGTGCTCGAACACGCCGGCAAGCTGCCGGACGGCGGCACGCTCGTCGTCGTCAGTCACGGCGGCACCATCCGCACCACCATCGGCCGACTGCTCGGCCTGGAGTCGCACCACTGGGAGGGTCTGGGCGGGCTCACCAACTGCTGCTGGTCGGTGCTCGGTGAGGGCGCGCGCGGCTGGCGCCTGCTGGAGCACAACGCCGGAACGCTCCCGGAGCCGGTGCTCGGGGACGACGACTAAGGCGGTGTCCGGGGCGGTGCTCGGACAGCCGTCGGCCGGATTTCACTTTCCGGCTGAGCACAGGCTAAAGTTCTTCTTGTTCGCAGCGCGGAAACGCAGGGAAACACAGCGGACAGCGGGGCTATAGCTCAGTTGGTAGAGCGCCTGCATGGCATGCAGGAGGTCAGGAGTTCAATTCTCCTTAGCTCCACGGTCAAGATCCCGTCCCCGGTTGGGGGCGGGATCTTCGTCGTTCCGTCGTGTCCACCACGGCCCTTCGGCCCGTCGGCCGACGGCCCTCCCACGGCCGTCTTCGCGGACTCCCCGGCGGATGACGCGAGGGGTGCCCCGGCGTGAACGGCCCGGTGGCGTTCGATGGCTGATTCTTCGCCGGGCTGACCCTCTTGCGGGGCCATGGCAGAATCGGACCGCCGGAGGGGGCGACGGACCGAACGGGAGGGAGCGCGCGATGCCTGCGAGTCGCGAAGAGGTCCCGGACCTGCCGCTCGCTCCGGAACACCGCGTTACTCACGAAGATCGCGCCCGCCTCGGTTGCCCCTCCTGCGGTTCGTCCCATGTAGCCCAAGTGCTCGGTGACAACGGCGGAATCTCCTACGTGTGCACGGCCTGCGGCCACAGCTGGAGCTGACTGATGGGTGCACACAGGCGGAAGTGCGACTGGTGCGGCAGTGGTACGCCCATCGTCCGCGACATGGATCCGATCAATCCGGAATATCAGTACTGGTGCGAGGAGTGCGCCCGCGCACTGGTCATAAAGGGCGACCCCATCGAGACGTACCGGGAGCTTGAGGGGGAGCCGATCTACGGGCGGCTGCTGGAGGAGCACTGCACGCTCAAGCGGTTCTACTCCTTCGCCACCGCCTGACCCGGGTACCGCGACGGCCACGGTCAAGCGGGCGATGCCCGGTCATATCGGGACGGGCGGGAAGCGATTTGGCGATCGACCGGGGGAACCGTGTAATGTTCTCGATGTCGCCGAGGGAAACCGGGCGGTACGAAGCACGGGGCTATAGCTCAGTTGGTAGAGCGCCTGCATGGCATGCAGGAGGTCAGGAGTTCAATTCTCCTTAGCTCCACAATCACGAAAGAAGCGGACCGTCCGAATTCGGGCAGTCCGCTTCTTTCGTCCACGTCATCGTTCCTCGTTCATGCCCGCACCTCCCCGACGGCCGGCCTTTCTCCCGTCGGCATCCGGTTCTCGCGGCCCGGTCCCGGCCCGCCGCCCTGGGCCGGACGGCGCCGGAGGCCGTGCGGTACCCTGGCGCCATGCGTGCCGTACGCCTTCTGCTTAGTGAGCCGCGCTGATCAGCACCGACCGGTGACGATGCCTGGTCGGAATCGGCGCGGCGTCCCCTCCTGTGCGAGGGGTTTTTTCGTTTCCGTGAGCGCTGGCAGATGACGATCGATGGAGCTTTGAGGATCATGAGCGAGACGAATTCCGCTTCCGCAGCCGAGACAGCTGCGCCGCACCGCTATACGGCAGCGATGGCCGCCGACATCGAGGCACGCTGGCAGGACTTCTGGGACGCCGAGGGCACCTACGAGGCACCGAATCCGATCGGTGACCTGGCGGACGGCACGGAACTGGCCGCCAGGCCCAAGAAGTTCATCATGGACATGTTCCCGTATCCCTCGGGTTCCGGGCTGCACGTCGGTCACCCGCTCGGCTACATCGCCACCGACGTCTTTGCCCGGCACCAGCGCATGACCGGGCACAACGTCCTGCACACCCTGGGCTTCGACGCCTTCGGTCTGCCCGCCGAGCAGTACGCCGTGCAGACCGGCACGCACCCGCGTGTCTCCACCGAGGCCAACATCGAGAACATCAAGGTCCAGCTGCGCAGGCTCGGGCTGGGGCACGACCGGCGCCGCTCCTTCGCGACCATCGACGCGGACTACTACAAGTGGACCCAGTGGATCTTCCTCCAGATCTTCAACTCCTGGTACGACAAGGAGGCGGACCGGGCCCGTCCGATCGCCGAGCTGGTGGCCCAGTTCGAGAGCGGTGAACGCGCCACTCCGGACGGCCGCCCGTGGAGCGAGCTGAGCACCGCCGAGCGCGCCGACCTCTTGGGCGATCACCGGCTGGCGTACGCCTCCGACGCGCCCGTCAACTGGTCGCCGGGGCTCGGCACCGTGCTGGCCAATGAGGAAGTGACGGCGGACGGCCGTTCCGAGCGCGGCAACTTCCCGGTGTTCAAGGCCAAGCTGCGGCAGTGGAACATGCGTATCACCGCCTACGCCGACCGCCTGCTGAACGACCTGGACACGCTGGACTGGCCCGAGGCCATCAAGCTCCAGCAGCGCAACTGGATCGGCCGCTCCGAGGGAGCGCGTGTCGACTTCCCCGTCGACGGAGCCGGTTCCGTGACCGTCTTCACCACCCGCCAGGACACCCTGTTCGGCGCCACCTACATGGTGCTGGCGCCCGAGCACGAGCTGATCGAACGGATCATTCCGGCCGCCTGGCCCGAGGGCACCCACCCGGTGTGGACCGGCGGACACGCGAGCCCGGCCCAGGCGGTCACCGCCTACCGCAAGCAGGCGGCGGCCAAGTCCGACGTCGAACGGCAGGCCGAGGCCAAGGACAAGACCGGCGTCTTCACCGGCGCGTACGCGACCAACCCGGTCAGCGGCGAGAAGGTGCCCGTCTTCATCGCCGACTACGTCCTGATGGGATACGGCACCGGCGCGATCATGGCCGTGCCGGCGCACGACACGCGCGACTTCGCCTTCGCTCGCGCCTTCGAGCTCCCGATGCGCTGTGTCGTCGAACCGTCGGACGGCCGCGGCACGGACCCCTCGACCTGGGACGACGCCTTCTCCTCGTACGAAGCGAAGCTGGTCAACTCCGCGAACGGCGAGCTCTCGCTGGACGGCCTGGGCGTCGTGGACGCCAAGGCGAAGATCACCGAGTGGCTGCGGGCGCACGGCGTCGGCGAGGGCACCGTCAACTTCCGGCTGCGCGACTGGCTGTTCAGCCGGCAGCGTTACTGGGGCGAGCCGTTCCCGATCGTGTACGACGAGGAGGGCATCGCCCACCCGCTGCCCGAGTCGATGCTGCCGCTGGAACTCCCTGAGGTCGACGACTACTCGCCCCGCACCTTCGACCCGGACGACGCCGACACCCAGCCCGAGACCCCGCTGTCCCGCAACGAGGACTGGGTCAACGTGACGCTGGACCTGGGCGACGGCAACGGCCCGAGGAGGTACCGCCGCGAGACCAACACGATGCCCAACTGGGCCGGGTCCTGCTGGTACGAGCTGCGGTACCTGGACCCCACCAACGACCAGCGGCTGGTCGACCCCGCGATCGAGCAGTACTGGATGGGGCCGCGTGAGGGGCAGCCGACCGGTGGCGTCGACCTGTACGTCGGCGGCGCCGAGCACGCCGTACTGCATCTGCTGTACGCGCGCTTCTGGTCGAAGGTCCTGCACGACCTGGGCCACATCTCGTCCCTGGAGCCGTTCCACAAGCTGTACAACCAGGGCATGATCCAGGCGTTCGTCTACCGCGACAGCCGGGGCATCGCCGTCCCGGCGGCCGAGGTCGAGGAGCGCGACGGCACCTTCCACCACCAGGGCGAGAAGGTCACCCGGGTGCTCGGCAAGATGGGCAAGTCCCTGAAGAACGCCGTGACACCCGACGAGATCTGCCGCGAATTCGGGGCGGACACGCTGCGCCTGTACGAGATGGCGATGGGCCCCCTGGACGTGTCGCGGCCGTGGGACACGCGCGCAGTCGTCGGCCAGTACCGGCTGCTCCAGCGACTGTGGCGCAACGTCGTCGACGAGGTGACCGGTGAGGTCACCGTCGTGGACACGGAGCCCGGCGAGGAGACCCTGCGGGCGCTGCACAAGGCGATCGACGGGGTCGGCCAGGACATGGCCGGGATGCGCTTCAACACGGCCATCGCCAAGGTCACCGAGCTGAACAACCACCTGACCAAGGCGGGCGGCCCGCTGCCCCGGTCCGTGGCCGAGCGGCTGGTGCTGCTGGTGGCGCCGCTGGCTCCGCACATCGCGGAGGAGCTGTGGCGCCGGCTGGGCCACGCCGAATCGGTCGTGCACCAGGACTTCCCGGTCGCCGACCCGGCGTATGTCGTGGACGAGACGGTGACCTGTGTGGTGCAGGTCAAGGGCAAGGTCAAGGCGCGGCTGGAGATCTCGCCCTCGATCGCGGACGCGGAGCTGGAGGCGCTGGCGCTGGCCGACCCCGCGGTGGTCGCGGCGCTCGGCGGGGCCGGCGTGCGCAAGGTGATCGTCCGGGCGCCGAAGCTGGTCAACATCGTCCCGGCCTGACGGGCGGTCCGACGGCCCTGGTCGGAGACGTGGACCGAAGGTCCTGACCGGCAGCGTGAGCCGACAGCCGGGGCCGGTGGGGTGTGAGGGCCATCCCCTACGGGCAGGTTGGGGGTTCCGGGAGGAACCCCCAACCTGCCCGCGCCGTTTACGGTGGAGAGGCCGACATCGGCAGCTGGACCGAACCCGAGGGGCGCTCATGGAAGCCGTGATCCTGATCCTGGCCCTGCTCTTCGTCGCGTTCGTGGCACTCGGCGTGTACGTCAGCGTCAAGGTCATCGGCGCGGCCAAGCGCGGCGTGGACCGCACGATCACGCAGGCACGCCGCACGGTGGAGGACACCACCCTGCGAGCGAAGAGTTACGGACAGACCGGCGTTGCCGGGGAGCTGGCCCAGCTGAGGCTGGCCCTGCGCACGTCGATGCGGGCCACCCAGGACGCGTTGCACGCGGGCGTGGCGGAGGACGCCTCGTTGTCGGAGTCGCTGGGACTGTTCCAGCGGCTCAGCGTGCACGGGCATGAGCTGGACGACGAACTGAAGCGTTTGGAACACGAACCGGACCGGGCGACGGTCCTCTCGTTGCTGCCGGGCATGAGAGAACGCACGGAACGCGTCACGCACTCCGCGGAGGCACTGCGCTGGGCGGCACGCGATCGGGCGCGGCAGTTCGCCGACGACGATCTGGCGGCGCTGAAGGCTCAGATCGACATGGAGGCGGGCGCGCTGCGGCACTGGACGACAGTTGACCAGGACCGGCGTCGGGAACCGGGCCCCGAGCCGGAGGCGCGTTCGGAAGCGGGGCGTGGGCGTACCGGGGCACCGCGCGCGTCGGCGGAGGGGGCGACGGGCGGCCGAAAGGCCGGGGGAGCTGGCGAGAAACGCGCGCCGGACGCCTCGGGAGCCGCGCCGGACGAACGGCGCGGTGCGACCGGGGCCGAGGGTGCGAGCGGTGGCGCGACGGGGAAACCCTGGGGAGAGCCGTCCGCCGACGACGCACCGCAAGCCATCACGGCGGCCGATCCGCGCGGGCGGACCGTGTATCCGTGGCAGAAGACGGCACGCCCGGAGACGACGAACTGACACCGGCCGGTACACGTCCGGCCGGTACACGTCCGGCCGGTACACGTCCGGCCGGTACACGTCCGGCCGGTACACGTCCGGTCGGTACACGTCGGGCCGGTCGGTCCGGCCGGTCGGGTCCGCGCATGTCACCGGCCTGTATCCGGGCACCCTGACAGGACCGGACACGATCACTCCGACCAGGGCCGGACTGCCGTGCCTCCGCCAGGCCGGGTAACCTCCCGCTCATGTCCCGCCATGTCGCTATCGTCACCGATTCAACGGCCTACCTGCCACCCCAGACGATGGAGCGGCATGGCATCACCGCGGTGCCGTTGACCGTCGTCCTCGGTGATCAGGCGCTGGAGGAAGGCACCGAGATCTCGGCACGCTCCCTGGCCCTGGCGCTACAGAAACGCCGTTCCGTGACGACGTCCCGGCCGAGCCCGGAGGTCTTCGCCGCCGCGTACCGGGCCGCGGCCGACGCGGGGGCGACCGCCATCGCTTCGCTGCATCTGTCGGCCGAGTTCTCCGGAACGTACGACGCCGCCGTGCTCGCGGCCAAAGAGGCTCCCGTACCGGTGAGGGTGGTGGACACCGGGGTGGTGGCCATGGCACTGGGATTCTGCGCGCTGGCGGCGGCCGAGACGGCGGAGTCGGGCGGCAGTCTGGACGACGCGGTCGCGGTCGCGGAGAAACGGGCCGCGGGCACCTCCGCGTACTTCTACGTCGACACCCTGGACTATCTGCGCAGGGGTGGCCGTATCGGTGCGGCACAGGCACTGCTGGGGTCCGCGCTCGCGGTGAAGCCGCTGCTCCAACTGGACGGCGGCCGTATCGAACTCCTGGAGAAGGTGCGGACCGCCTCGAAGGCGATCGCCCGCTTGGAGGAGATCGTCGTCGAGCGGGCGGGCACGGGAAGTCTGGACATCGCCGTCCACCACCTGGCAGCGCCGGAGCGGGCCGAGCGGCTGGCGGAGCGATTGCGTGAGCGGGTTCCCGGACTGGTCGATCTGCACGTCAGTGAGGTGGGCGCGGTGATCGGGGCGCACACCGGGCCCGGATTGCTCGGAGCGGTGATCTCGCCGCGTTGATGTGGTGGTGGGGGAAGTTGGGCGCTCACTCCGGAGAGTGACAGAGATATCCACAACTGGTTGGTTATCCACCGGAATTGGGTCTGCTCGGCGGGTTCGGGGAGAGGCGTCTAACGTCATGAAGCATGACTCTTCGATCACACACAGTGACCAATTCTGTCGGGCTTCCCGCGAATGACTGCTCGGCGATGGATCGTCCTGCGACGGACTGCTCGGCGATTGATCGCTCCGCGGATGACCGCCCTGCGATTGATCGCTCTGCGAATGACCAGCTTGGGACGGAGCGTTCCGGGCCCGTCGCTCCAGCTGATCTCCTCGGCTCCTCGCCCGCCGACTTCCCTTCCGCCTCCCTCGATTCCCGGTCCGTCGCTTCCGCGCCCGTCGTCTCCGGTTCGGGCGGCGGCTCGGCGGCGAGCCCATCCCTGGGTGGGCCCCTGCTCATCGAGCGTTCCACGGGCGAGCGTGCCATCGACGGTGGATGGGAAGCCGGACGGGTGGTCCATGCCCGGCGCGCGAGCGCGGGGCCCGGACGCGCCCCGGCGTCGGACGGGCGGACGCGGTACGGCCCCGGCAGGAGACGGGGGACCGGCCGTCGTCGGTCGGCGCACGAGCGGGCGGTCGTGGCGGCGGCGACGCGCCGTCGTGCGGCTGCCCTGCTGGGAAACGGGAGCGGGAGCGGGGACGGGGAGGGTGATGGGAACGGGCACGGACTCGGGGACGGGCGCGGGGGCGGACCTGGGAACGGGAACGGGCGCGGAAAGGACGGCGACGGCGGCAGGAGGGGTCGCCACACCCGCCGCGGGGGTGCGTACGAGGCGTGCTCCACGTGGAGCGGGCCCGGGGCCGGACCGGGGCAGGCTCTGGCGGATCACCTTGAGGATGTGCCCGGGACCGTGGCGGCTGAGCCGGACACGACCTCACGGGGGCGGGCGGCGACCGGGCTGCGCGCGAGGGTGACTCCGGCGTTGCGGGAACGGCTGCCGATGTGGCTCCAGCTCAGATGCGGTCTTGAACCACGTACGCTCGCGGCCCTTGCCGTGGTCCTCGTTGTGGCGGGGATCTTCGCCGCGTCGCACTTCTGGTCCGCGCGGCCCAGGTCCGTACACGCTCCGGAGGCGGTGGCGGAAGGAGCCTCTTCTGCTCCCGCACCGTCACGGTCAGAGGTCTTACCCGCCTCGGACCGCCCGCCGGCGCCTGCCGCCGGAGCACCGCCCTCCGCGGGGCCGGCCGGATACGTCGTCGTCGATGTGAGCGGCAAGGTGCTGAGGCCGGGCGTCCAGCGACTGCCGTCCGGCTCGCGGGTGGAGGACGCGCTGCGCGCTGCGGGGGGAGTGAGGAACGGCACGGATGTGACCGGACTCAACCGCGCACGGCTGTTGTCCGACGGCGAACAGGTGGTGGTGGGTGGCCCGCCCGGGACGCAGCCCGGGGCGCCATCCGGTTTCACCGGGCCCGGCGGCGGCCAGGCGGGTTCGGCGATGACCGGGGGAACGGTGTCGGAGGCGAACCCGATCAGTCTCGGCACAGCGACGATCGAGCAGCTCGACACCCTGCCCGGTGTCGGTCCCGTCCTCGCCCAGCACATCGTCGACTACCGCACACAGCATGGTGGGTTCCGCTCGGTGGACGAGCTCCGTGAGGTCAAGGGGATCGGCGACGGCCGGTTCGCCGACCTCCGGCCTCTGGTGCGGCCATGAGCGGCCAGGACGCCCCCGACGGGGCGGGCCGGCGACCGGGCCCGGCAGACCCGGCGCGGGAGGGTCCGCTCGATCTGCGTCTGGTACCCCCGGCACTGGCGGCCTGGGCCGCCGCGGCCCTGTCCGTCGACGCACCGGGGTCATGGGCGGCGATGGGCGCCGTCATCTGCGTGGCGGTGGCGATGCTCCTGCTGTCCGTGTCGGTGTGGGGCACCTCGATGGACAAGACCGCGAGAACCACCCGTCCGGGACGGCCGCCCCATCTCCTTGCCCCCGTCGGCCCGGGGACGGACGGTCACGTCCGACCGGACGGACCGATCCGGCCGGTGCGCTCGACACGTCGCAGGGGCCGGGACGACTTCGCACCATCCACCGCGGAGGACGACGACACGGCCCGGACGGTGAGGTGGAGGTCGAGGCGTACGGCTGTGGCAGCCGCCTTGCTCTGCGCTTCGGCCGGGGCAACGGTCGGCGGGCTGCACGGCGCCGATGTACGGCAGGGACCGGTGCCCGGCCTGGCCCGGTCGCACGCGCGGGCCGAGGCGGACGTGACGGTCACGTCCGATCCGCGGCAGACCCGCCCGGCGGTCCGTGGTGACCGCAGCACGCCCGTCGCACTCCTCATGAACGCCGAAGTGACCCGGCTGACGGTTCCGGGCGGCTCCACCACCCGCCTCCGCACCCCGGTGCTGGTGATCGTCCAGCCCGGCGCGTCGATGGCGCGGTGGCAGCGGCTGCTGCCGTCCACCCGGCTGCGGATCACGGCCCGGCTCGAACCTCCGGCACATGGCGGGCAACACATCGCCGCGGTCCTGCGGCCCGACGGCAAGGGGCCCCCGCACATCACCGGGCCGCCCACCCTGCTTCAGCGCATGGCGGGAGCGCTGCGGGCCGGGCTGCGGAAGGCGACCGAAGGGCTCGCCCCGGACGCACGGGCGCTGTTGCCCGGTCTCGTCGTCGGTGACACCTCCAGGATCGGACCGGAACTCCAGGACGCCTTCATGGCGACCGACCTCACGCATCTGCTCGCCGTGTCCGGAGCCAACCTCGGCATCCTGCTCGTCCTGCTGATCGGCCCGCCGGGCACCGCCGTCCGGGCCGAACGGCGCGGTCTGGCACCCCGGTTCGGTCTCTCACTGCGGATGACCGCACTGCTCGGCTGCGGGCTCACGCTCGCCTTCGTCCTGGTCTGCCGCCCGGAGCCGAGTGTCCTGCGCGCGGCGGCCTGCGGTCTGGTCACCCTGTTCGCCGTCGGGACCGGGCGCCGCCGATCGCTGATTCCCGCACTGGCGGCGGCAGTCCTGCTGCTGGTGCTGTACGACCCCTGGCTGGCGCGCAGTTACGGTTTTCTGCTTTCCGTACTGGCCACGGGGGCCCTGCTCACCGTTGCTCCGCGCTGGAGCGCGTCGCTGCGGCGCCGCCGGGTACCGCCCAGGCTCGCCGAGGCACTGGCCGCCGCTGCCGCCGCCCAGGCGGTGTGCGCGCCGGTCGTCGTCGTGCTCGCTTCGCGGGTCAGTCTGGTGGCGATCCCGTGCAACCTGCTGGCCGAGTTCGCGGTGGCGCCCGCCACGGTCCTGGGCTTCGCCGCGCTCGCCGTGGCACCGTTCGCGATGCCGGTGGCCCAGTTCCTGGCGTGGGTCGCCGGCTGGCCGGTCGGATGGATCGCGTCCGTCGCCCGCACCGGTGCCGGACTCCCCGGGGCCGCGGCCGGCTGGCCCGGCGGCTGGCGAGGCGCCCTGCTGCTCGCCGCCGTCACGGTCCTCGCGGTGCTGTGCGCCCCTCGCCTCATGCGTCGGCCGTGGGTCTGTTCGGCCATGGCGCTGTTGCTGCTGCTCGCGGTGGTGCGTCCCGCGCCGCTCACCCGCGTGCTGACCGGATGGCCGCCGCCGCACTGGGCGTTCGCGATATGTGACGTCGGGCAGGGTGATGCCCTGGTGCTCGCTGCGGGTGGCGGGGCGGGCATCGTCGTCGACACGGGACCGGAGCCCCGGCTCGTCGACCGTTGCCTGCACGACCTGGGGATCACCCGCGTACCGCTTCTGCTGCTCACCCATTTCCACGCGGACCACGTCCGGGGTCTGCCCGGGGTGTTGCGCGGGAGGGCGGTCGGTCTGATCCAGACGACGAGCCTCGACGAACCCGCGGAGCAGGCCGCCTTCGTACGGCGGACGGCCACCGCCGCGCACATCGCCGTGGTCCGCGCCGCGCACGGCGAACGCCGCCGCCTCGGCTCGCTCGACTGGCAGGTCCTGTGGCCGGGCGACGGCACGGCGGCGGTGCCCGGCCCCGTACCGCACGAGCCGAACGACGCGAGTGTCACCCTCTTCGTCCGGACCGGCCGACTGACCCTGTTGCTCCTCGGCGATCTCGAACCGATGTCCCAGCAAGGGCTGATACGCGCCCATCCGGTGTTGCCCCGGGTGGACGTCCTCAAGGTTGCGCACCACGGTTCGGCCCACCAGGACCCCATGCTGCTGAGCAGTGTCCGCCCGAGGATCGCCCTGG
Source organism: Streptomyces sp. AM 4-1-1 (assembly GCF_029167625.1). Taxonomy (NCBI): domain Bacteria; kingdom Bacillati; phylum Actinomycetota; class Actinomycetes; order Kitasatosporales; family Streptomycetaceae; genus Streptomyces; species Streptomyces sp. AM 4-1-1. The sequence continues at coordinate 1,890,721 of NZ_CP119145.1, read as the reverse complement.
TGAGCGTGGGCAGGGACAACCCGTACGGGCATCCGGCCGCACGGACCGTCCAGGCGCTGAGAGAGAGCGGGGCCGCCGTGCTGCGTACGGACACCGACGGCGCGATCGCCGTGACGGGCGACGGTCCCGGGCTGCGGGCTACGGGGCGCCGATGAAGCCGAGCCCCGAACCGGAGACGGGAGACCCCGATAGGAGAAATGCCGGAGGGGAGAAAACCCCGACAGGAGAGAAGCCGGGCGGGAGGAAACCCGACAGCGGAGAACCTGGACAGGAGAGCCAGGGAAGGACAGGTCGGGACACAGGAAGGATTAGGGAGGGCAGGAAGGACAGGGAAGACAGGCAGGCAGGACGGCGCGGTCTCGGACGAATGGCCTACGACCAGTGACTCATGGCGCTCGGCGGTGCCGCGGGACAGACTTCCGGCATGGATCCGCAATCGTCCAAGTCCGTCGACGTCTATCTGGACCGCATCCGGGCCGCGCGCCCCGCACGCCCCGACGCGGCGGCCCTGCGCGCCTTGCAGCTGAGCCATCTGACCACCGTGCCGTTCGAGAACCTGTCCATCCATCTCGGCGAGGACATCGTGCTGGAGGAGGGGGCACTGCTCGACAAGATCGTGGCGGAACACCGTGGCGGATTCTGCTATGAGCTGAACGGTGCGTTCGCCGTACTGCTGAGGGCCCTCGGCTTCCGGGTGTCCCTGCTACAGGCACGGGTGTTCGATCGCGACGGTCGGCTCGGAATCCCGTACGACCATCTCGTGCTGCGTGTCGGGACCGAGGAGGGGGCGGGGGAGTGGCTGGCCGATGTCGGCTTCGGTGACCACGCCCACCACCCGCTCGCGCTCGACGTCCGTACGGAGCAGCACGACCCGCGCGGGGTGTTCCTGATCCGTACGGCACCCGACGGTGACCTCGATGTGCTGTGTGACGGCGAGCCTCAGTACCGCCTCGACCCGAGGCCCCGGGAGCTGGCGGACTTCCGGGCCGGTTCCTGGTACCACCGCACCTCACCGGATTCGCACTTCACCCGGTCCCTGGTCTGCTCGCTGCTCACCGGGTCCGGACGGATCACGCTCAGCGGCACGAGCCTGGTCACCACGGTGCGGGGAGAACGCCATGAGACCTCGCTCGCCACCGACGCCGAGGTGGTCGCGGCCTACCGCGACCACTTCGGACTCGTGCTCGACCGGCTGCCCGAGGTCGCTCCCTCCTGTGAGGGCCTGCGAAGCTCTCCGGCCTGACCCCTTCCGAGCTGCGCATTTGCCCCCTATACCGCAAGAGTGATCGAATGGCCGATCGTCGGCGGGCCGCTGCTCCGACAACGACGTCCAGCCGTCAGGGGCCCCAAGGAGTGAACTGCCCTCTGGAGTGAGTGAGATGTTCGGCCGTTGGTCAGGCAAGGGACAGACGGGAGGCCCGCGCGGCGGGCCGTTCGCCGGCCTGGGCGTACCGCCGTCGGCGGGCGTGCTGAGCTGCCGGGTGCTGGACCCGGTCGACGAACCCGTGCGGCAGGCCGACTTCGTGGTCACCGACAGCGCGGGCCGCAAGGTCGTGGGCGGTGAGACGGACCCCTTCGGTGGCGTCGTCGCGACCGTACCGGCCGGTGAGTACCGGCTCGCGGTCACGGCCGAGGGCTTCACACCGTTCCACGGGACGGCCGTCGTGCCCGAGGGCGGTCACGCCGCACTCGGGGACGTACGCCTCCAGGTTTCGCCGCCTCCGCAGTTGCCCGATCCGGGCGAGTGGGAGATCGAGCCGAACCACTCCCAGATAGGTTTCACCGCCCGCCATATCGGCATGGCCCGTATCCACGGCAGGTTCAACACCTTCGCGGGTGTCGTCCGGATCGCCGACCGCATGGAGGACTCCGCCATGCATGTCGTCATCGACGCCGCGTCGATCGACACCAACGTCCAGATGCGCGACGACCATCTGCGGTCCAGCGACTTCCTGGACGTCGGCCGTTATCCCACGTTGGAGTTCTACGGCGACCGGTTCGCGCACCGCGGTGGCAGCCGCTGGGGCGTGACCGGGGCGCTCACGTTGCACGGTGTCAGCCGCACGGTGACGCTGGAGACGCACTACCTGGGGCTGGGCAACGGTCTGGAGGGCGAGATTCGCGCTGCCTGCCGGGCCACCACGGAACTGCACCGGGAGGACTTCACCCTCACCTGGCAGACCATGCTGGCCCGGGGGATCGCGGCCGTCGGTTCGAGCATCGCCATCGACATGGACATCCAGATCGTCCCGAGGAGCTGACCGCGGCCGGGTCCGTCACGGCCTCTCCAGCCAGCCCTCGTACTCCGCCGCGAACGCGTCGAGCGCCGCGGGATCGAGGAGCCCGGCCGGGTCCTCCACCACCACCAGCCACTGGACGTCCTCGGCGTCGTCCTCGCCGGCCAGCGCGTCCCGTACGAGCTGGGGCTCCTCGCCGACCCCGAACCGGTCGGCGACTTCCCCGGCCACCTCCTCGGCGGTGTCCCGGTCGGGCAGTACCAGTACATGTCTCGTATCCATGTGTCTCACATCGCTCACCCGCCCATTCTCGGGTACGGGGGACGTGCGGACACAGGCCGGGACGGCGCCGCGGCGCGCGCCCGCCGGACGGCCGAGGATCGGTCGGGAGGTACCGCCGCCGGAGCAGGTTGTCGGGGCCTGTTGCCGGGGACCGGCCGGCCAGGATCGACCCGCCGGGAACGGTCGGGAGGAACAGCCGCCAGGATCGGATGTCGGTGGTGCGTGGGATGCTGGTCGGCGATGGCTACCAGGAAGAATTCCACCGACGACCCGCTGGCCCCCATCACGCTCGCCGTGGGGCAGGAGGACCTTCTCCTCGATCGCGCCGTGCAGCAGGTGGTCGCGGCGGCCCGCGCCGCCGACGCCGACACGGATGTCCGTGATCTCACGTCCGACCAGCTCCAGCCCGGCACGCTCGCCGAGCTGACCAGCCCGTCGCTGTTCGCCGAGCGCAAGGTGGTGATCGTGCGCAACGCGCATGATCTCTCCGCCGACACGATCAAGGACGTCAAGGGGTACGCCGAAGCGCCCGCCGAGGAGATCACCCTCGTCCTGTTGCACGCGGGCGGCCCCAAGGGCAAGGGGCTCCTGGACGCGGTGCGCAAGGCCGGGGCGCGCGAGGTCGCCTGTCCCCGGACGACGAAGCCGGCCGAGCGGCTGACCTTCGTACGGTCCGAGTTCCGCACGCTGGGGCGTTCGGCGACCCCGGAGGCGTGTCAGGCGCTGGTCGACTCCATCGGCAGCGATCTTCGGGAGCTGGCGAGCGCGGTGTCCCAGCTGGTGGCGGACGTCGAGGGCACGATCGACGACGCGGTCGTCGGGCGCTACTACACGGGCCGGGCCGAGGCGTCCAGCTTCACGGTCGCTGACCGGGCCGTCGAGGGCCGGGCGGCGGAAGCCCTGGAGGCGTTGCGCTGGTCGTTGTCGACGGGCGTGGCGCCCGTCCTGATCACCAGCGCGCTCGCCCAGGGTGTCCGGGCGATCGGCAAGCTGTCGTCGGCGCGCGGCGGACGACCCGCCGACCTCGCCCGGGAGCTGGGCATGCCGCCCTGGAAGATCGACCGGGTGCGCCAGCAGATGCGCGGCTGGACCCCGGACGGTGTGTCGGTCGCGCTCCGCGCCGTCGCCGAGGCCGACGCTGGGGTCAAGGGGGGCGGGGACGACCCCGAGTACGCCTTGGAGAAGGCCGTCGTGACCATCGCCCGAGCGGCCCGCTCCGGCCGTTGACCGCGCTGTCCCGCGCCGTCCGTTTCGGCCGTTGGCCGCGCTGTCCCGCGACGTCCGCTTCGGCCGCTGTCCGTGCTCCCCGTGCCGACGCCGTTGACCGCGCGGTCCGCGCTGCCGTTCCTCCGGCCTCCGGCCGCCGTCCGTGCCGTCCCTGCTGTCCGCGTTGAGCGTCCGGCACGAGTACGAGCACGAGCACCAAAACGTACACGTACACGAACACGGACACGAGTACGGACACCAGGCACCGCGCGCACCAGGCACCACACACCACGCACCCACCCCGGGCACGCCGAAGGCCCCGGTCGCCGTCCTGGGGAGGACGGTGACCGGGGCCTCGCGGTTCACGCTCGGTGCGCCGCACCCGCGTGGCGAACGCAGGTTCGGTGTGCGGCGCGGGGTGCCGGTCAGGAGCGGAAGAGAGGGCCCGCTGAGTCCGTTCCGGCGATCACATCAGAGGGCTCAGCCCTGGAGGGCGGCAACCTTGTTGGCCAGCGCCGACTTCTTGTTGGCGGCGGCGTTCTTGTGGATGACGCCCTTCGAGACAGCCTTGTCGAGCTGACGGGAGGCGTCGCGGACGGCCGTGGTGGCCTTCTCGACGTCACCGGCAGCGGCGGCCTCGCGGGCCTTGCGGACAGCGGTCTTGAGCGACGACTTGACGGCCTTGTTGCGCAGGCGCGCCTTCTCGTTGGTCTTGTTCCGCTTGATCTGGGACTTGATGTTCGCCACGAAAGAGCCTTTGCAGGTTCGTTGGATCTTCGATGTGCGCCCCGCCGCTCCGAAGAGTCACGAGGCACAGCTGTCCACGGTACCAGCAGCGATCGGACCGGCCCAAACCGGTCCCCGGCCGTCAGGCGTGGGACGATGGGAGCTGCGTATCGATCCGACCGACCCGACATCGACCCGAGACAAGGCGTTCGGCGTCTCAAGAATCAGGACCCTGCGTGCCCGCGACTCCTACCCACGTGCCCGAGCCGAGCCGTACCGACCCGGCGCTGATCCGCAACTTCTGCATCATCGCGCACATCGACCACGGCAAGTCGACCCTTGCCGACCGGATGCTTCAGCTGACGGGTGTGGTCGACCAGCGGCAGATGCGCGCTCAGTACCTCGACCGGATGGACATCGAGCGCGAGCGCGGTATCACGATCAAGTCCCAGGCGGTACGGCTGCCCTGGGCGCCCGACACCGGTGAGGACAAGGGCACCACCCATGTCCTCAACATGATCGACACCCCGGGACACGTCGACTTCACGTACGAGGTCTCCCGCTCACTCGCCGCCTGCGAGGGCACCGTCCTGCTGGTCGACGCCGCGCAGGGTATCGAGGCCCAGACGCTCGCCAATCTCTACCTGGCGATGGAGAACGACCTCACCATCGTCCCGGTGCTCAACAAGATCGACCTGCCGGCCGCCCAGCCGGAGAAGTTCTCCGAGGAGCTGGCCAACCTCATCGGCTGCCGGCCGGAGGACGTGCTCAGGGTCTCCGCGAAGACCGGGGTCGGTGTGGGCGCGCTCCTCGACCGGGTGGTCAGGGACGTCCCCGCCCCGGTCGCGACGGCCGACGGTGCGGCCCGCGCGATGATCTTCGACTCCGTATACGACTCCTACCGTGGCGTCGTCACCTATGTACGCGTCGTCGACGGACAGCTCAACAAGCGCGAGCGCATCAGGATGATGTCGACCGGCGCCACCCACGAGCTGCTGGAGATCGGTGTCTCGTCCCCGGAGATGACCCCCGCCGACGGCCTCGGTGTCGGTGAGGTGGGTTACATCATCACCGGCGTGAAGGACGTCCGTCAGTCCAAGGTCGGCGACACCATCACCTCCCTGAGCAAGGGGGCGACCGAGGCGCTGGGCGGCTACAAGGACCCCAAGCCGATGGTGTTCTCCGGTCTGTATCCGCTGGACGGCTCGGATTACCCGGACCTGCGCGAAGCCCTCGACAAGCTCCAGCTCAACGACGCCGCGCTGGTCTACGAGCCGGAGACGTCGGCGGCGCTCGGCTTCGGTTTCCGCGTCGGCTTCCTCGGCCTGCTCCACCTGGACGTGGTCCGTGAACGCCTGGAGCGCGAGTTCGGTCTCGATCTGATCGCCACCGCCCCCAACGTGGTCTACCGCGTGGACATGGAGGACGGCACCGAGCACATCGTCACCAACCCGAGCGAGTTCCCCGAGGGCAAGATCGACAAGGTGCACGAGCCGATCGTACGCGCCACGGTCCTCGCGCCCAGCGAGTTCATCGGCGCGATCATGGAGCTCTGCCAGAACCGTCGCGGCACCCTGCTCGGCATGGACTACCTCTCCGAGGACCGGGTCGAGATCCGCTACACCCTGCCGCTCGCCGAGATCGTCTTCGACTTCTTCGACCAGCTGAAGTCCAAGACCCGGGGTTACGCCTCGCTCGACTACGAGCCCACCGGCGAGCAGAGCGCCCAGCTCGTCAAGGTCGACATCCTCCTGCACGGCGACAAGGTCGACGCGTTCTCCGCCGTCACCCACAAGGACAAGGCGTACGCGTACGGCGTGCGGCTCGTCGCGAAGCTGCGCGAGCTGATCCCCCGGCAGAACTTCGAGGTGCCGATCCAGGCCGCCATCGGCTCCCGGGTCATCGCCCGTGAGACCGTCCGCGCCATCCGCAAGGATGTCCTCGCCAAGTGCTACGGCGGTGACATCTCCCGTAAGCGGAAGCTGCTGGAGAAGCAGAAGGAAGGCAAGAAGCGGATGAAGATGGTCGGCAATGTGGAGGTCCCGCAGGAGGCCTTCATCGCCGTGCTGTCCACGGACGAGTCGGCGGGCGAGAGCAAGGCCAAGAAGTAGCCCGCCGTTTCCTACCGGGCAGTAGTCCGACGGGCCCCCGCACCCCCGCGAGACCGCGGCGCGGGGGCCCGTTTGTTATGAAGCGGCTGTCCACAGCCTCTTACGTGCGGGACGCGGGCCCTCTACCCTGAGCAGACTTCGTGGTTACTCGCCAGTTAAACAAGCGCCGTTCCCACGCCCGGGGCGCCGCCCACCCCGCACCCGGGACCACGCGGTGACCCGATCGGCGTGGAACAGTACCGACCACAACCCACCATCACATCGCACCACAACACGGAAACCACCACGCGGAAGCAGCAGTCGAGCACCCCACACAGCAGCCGCACGCACCACATCACCACAACCGGTCGTGAAGCACTGCCGCAGGCACCGGAGGACGTCGTGAGCGACACACACACCCTGATCGATAACCGACCGCCCTCCGTGGCGAATCTCTTCATCGACCGCGTGGCGGCCACTCCGGACGGCGAGGCGTACCGCTACCCGGTGCCCGCCGCCTCCGGTGAGGGCCCCGACGACTGGCGGTCGCTGAGCTGGGCGGAGGCCGCCGAGCGGGTGTACGCCGTCGCGGCCGGTCTGATCGCCCTGGGTGTGCGGCCCGAGCAGCGCGTCGCGCTCGCCGCCGCCACCAGCGTCGAGTGGATTCTCATCGACCTCGGTGTGAGCTGCGCGGGCGCCGCGACCACCGCCATCTACCCCTCCACCACCACCTCGGAGTCCGCGTTCATCCTGGCCGACTCCGAGAGCCGGGTACTCATCGCGGAGGACGCCGTCCAGCTGGCGAAGGCCCGCGAGCACCGCGCCGAGCTGCCGTGTCTCGACCATGTCGTCGTCATCGACCCGGCGGACGTCGAGCCCGACGACGACGACCCCGAGGGCTGGCTGCTCACGCTCGCCGAACTGGAGGCCCGCGGCGCCGCCCACCTGGCCGAGAACCCCCGGGCGGTCAAGGACCGGACCGACGCCATCACCCCCGACCAGCTGGCCACCCTCATCTACACCTCGGGCACCACGGGCCGCCCCAAGGGCGTGCGGCTGAAGCAGGACAGCTGGTCGTACATGGCCAAGGCCACGGTGGCGACCGGACTGATCACCGAGAACGACGTCCAGTACCTCTGGCTGCCGCTCGCGCACGTCTTCGGCAAGGTGCTGACGTCCGGCCAGATCGAGGTCGGCCACGTCACCGCCGTGGACGGCCGCGTCGACCGGATCATCGAGAACCTGCCGGTCGTCCAGCCGACGTACATGGCCGCCGTCCCCCGTATCTTCGAGAAGGTATACAACGGGGTCGCCGCCAAGGCGCGGGCCGGGGGCGCCGCCAAGTACAAGATCTTCCAGTGGGCGGCAGGCGTCGCCCGCGAGTACGCCGAGGTGTCCCAGGACAACTTCCGGCGCACCGGCCGGGCCTCCGTACCGTTCCGCCTCGGCGCCCGGCACAAGGTCGCCGACCAGCTCGTGTTCGCCAAGATCCGCGAAGCGTTCGGCGGCCGGCTGCGCGCCTGCATCTCCGGGTCCGCCGCGCTCGCCCCCGACATCGGCTACTTCTTCGCCGGCGCGGGCATCCACATCCTTGAGGGATACGGGCTCACGGAGACCAGCGCCGCCTCCTTCGTCAACCCGGGCGAGGCGTACCGCACCGGCACGGTCGGCAAGCCGCTCCCCGGCACCGAGGTGCGGATCGCGGACGACGGCGAGATCCTCCTGCGGAGCCCCGGCATCATGGAGGGCTACCACGGACTGCCCGAGAGGACGGCCGAGGCGCTGGAGGCCGACGGCTGGTTCCACACCGGGGACATCGGCGAGCTGTCGGCGGACGGTTTCCTCCGGATCACCGACCGCAAGAAGGACCTGATCAAGACGTCGGGCGGCAAGTACGTCGCCCCGGCCGAGGTCGAGGGCCGGTTCAAGGTGGTGTGCCCGTTCGTCTCGAACATCCTGGTGCACGGCGCCGACCGGAACTTCTGCACCGCGCTCATCGCGCTCGACGAACCGACCATCCTGCAGTGGGCGGGCGAGAACGGCATGGCCGGCGCCTCGTACGCCGACGTGGTCGCCTCACCACAGGTCGTGGAACTCATCGAGGGGTACGTACGGCAGCTCAACCAGGGACTCCAGCGCTGGCAGACCGTCAAGAAGTTCCGGCTGCTGCCCCGTGACCTCGACATCGAACACGGTGAGCTGACCCCCAGCCTCAAGCTGCGGCGGCCGGTCGTCGAGCGGCAGTACAAGGACCTGATCGAGGACATGTACGTGGGCGCCCGCGAGGCCTGACCCCACCTGCCCTACCTGACGCACCCGCACCGCCCGTACCATCTGGGCGGGAGCCGTCGAGTGCGCGTGACGCGGACGGGGCCACCGGCTCCGTCCGCGTCACTGTGTCACGCTTCGGCCCACGAGCCGTGAACCGTTGACCCACGCCCACTTCGGTAACTCGACGCTTATGGGCAGGGTCAGTCTGTCACTCTGTCTGTATCGTCAGCGGCGCGCATAGTGAGAAACGGTCAGGAGCCGCACCGTGGGACCAATTCCCTTGCAGCGGGACACCGTTCACCGTCCCGAGAGTTCCGCAGGACAGGAGGGGCCGCTGCCGGTCGCCCGCACCAGCCTGCCCGGAAACTCCCTCGCCCCGTCCGCCGCCCGCAAGTTCGTCCGGGCCGTGCTCGCCGAGTGGGCCGCGACCGGCCTGCCCGCCGCCGCCGGATTCAGCGAAGGGCTCTTCGACGACGCGGCGATCGTCACCAACGAGCTGGTCACCAACGCCGTGGTGCACGCCGGAACCGCCGTCGAGCTGGTCGCCCGGCTGGAGGGCGCGACCGACGAGCAGCCCGCGGCCCTCGTACTGGAGGTCGCCGACCACCACCCCGCCCGCTCGGTACGCAGCGAACGCCCCGACCTGGCGCATGTCTCCGACCCCAGCGGCCGCCCCGGCCCCGCCGAGTACGGCAGAGGGCTGCAACTCGTCGCCGGGATCACCGAATGCTGGGGCATCACCTACCGCACCGGCCTCAAGACCGTCTGGGCCCGGCTGCCCGTCGACGACTGGCACGCCTACCCGGACCCCTCCGCGGAGCCCGGCACCAGGACCGGCCCGAACGGCGAGGAGCTGTTCGCCCCCACGCCCCGGCGCACCGCCCGCGAGGACGCCGACCGGGCGAGCCGCGGCGCCCTCTCCTTCCTCGCCGAGGCGTCCGACCTGCTCGCCGGCCAGCTCGACGAGGACATAGTGGCGGCGCTCGCCGCGCAACTGCTGGTGCCCCGCCTCGCCGACTGGTGCGCGGTCTGGCTGGAGAGCGAGGGCGGCGGCCCGGCGGCGCTGCCCCGGCTCGCCCGCGTCTGGCACAGCGACGAGTCGGTCACCGAGCAGCTGCGCGCGGCGCTGGAGAAGGAACCCCTCCGGCTGCCCGGCATCGTCGGGACCGGCCCGGTGCGGCTGCCCTGGCCCGAGGACGCGGGGCTGAAGGGCGGCGAGGGTGTCGCCCTCGCCTACCGGATAGCCGCCGGCGACCGGGTCCTCGGCGCCGTGCTCCTCGGCCGGGAGGGCATCGCCCGGGTCCCCGACGAAGTGACCGCCCTCATCGAGGACTTCGTACGGCGGGTCGGTCTCGCCGTCGGCGCCGCCCGCCAGTACACCCGGCAGGCCACCATCAGCCGCATCCTGCAACGCGGACTGCTGCCCAGCAAGGTCGCCGAGATCCCCGGCGTCACCAGCTCGCTCGTCTACGAACCCAGCGACGACGGTGTGGTCGGCGGCGACTTCTACGACATCTTCCCGTGCCCCGGCGACCGCTGGTGCTTCGTCCTCGGTGACGTCCAGGGCAGCGGCCCCGAGGCCGCCGTCGTCACCGGCCTCGCCCGGCCCTGGCTGCGACTGCTGGCCCGCGAGGGGTACGCCGTCGGCGAGGTCCTGGACCGCCTCAACCGGCTGCTCCTCGACGACGCCATGGAGGCCGCCGAGGCCGCCGCCCTGATGGTCGCGGCGGCGGGCGCGGGCGGCCAGCAGATCCCGGACGGCACCCAGTCCCGGTTCCTCTCCCTGCTGTACGGGGAGCTGGTACCGCTTCCCGGGGGCGGCGCGCGCTGCACCCTGGCCAGCGCGGGACACCCGCTGCCGCTGCTGCTGCGCCCCGACGCGACGGTGCGCCCCGCGGCCGAGTCGCAGGTCCTCCTCGGGATCGTCGAGGACGTCGCGTACGAGTGCCAGACCTTCGACCTCGCGCCGGGGGACAGCCTGCTGTGCGTCACGGACGGGGTGACGGAGCGCCGCTCGGGGAGTGTGATGTTCGACGACGGGGACGGCCTGGCCAAGGCGCTGGCGAGCTGCACCGGGCTGACCGCGGAGGGCATCGCGGACCGGATCAACCGGGCGGTGCACGAGTTCGCGGAACGGCCCCCGGACGACGATCTGGCGCTGCTGGTGCTCCAGGCGACCTGAGACCGGCCGACCTGAGACCGGCCGACCTGAGACCGGCCGACCTGAGACCGGCCGACCTGAGACCGGCCGAGCTGAGACCGGCGGCCGGGGGCGGGCACGCGGGCCGGAAGACCCGGGTATCGGGCACGCGGGCCGGGACCCGGGGAGATCGGGCACGCGGGCCGGGACCCGGTGGATCGGGCGCTGCGGCGTGCCACTGCCCGCCCGCTCGGGACCAGGCCCGCTCCGGACCAAGCCCGCTCCGGACCAGGCCGCTCGGGACCAGGCCGCTCGGGACCAGGCCCGCTCCGGACCAGGCCGCTCGGGACCAGGCCGCTCGGGACCGGGCCCGCTCCGGACCAAGCCCGCTCCGGACCAGGCCGCTCGGGACCAGGCCCGCTCGGGACCGGGCCCGCTCCGGACCTGGTCCGCCCTGGACGGGGTTCGCCCTGGACAAGGCCGGCCGCGGACCGGGCCCGCCACCGATTCGGTCCCGCCCTGGACCGGCTCCGCCCTGGGCCGGTCCCGCCCTGGACCGGCTCCGCCCTGGGCCGGTCCCGCCCTGGGCCGGCTCCGCCCTGGACGGGGTTCGCCCTGGGCCGGCCCGCGCGGGCCGGCCGAACCGGTGGCGGGCCCGGTCCGGTCGGCGGCGAGGGACAATGGTGGGTATGCCTTCCGTACTGCCCGATGGTGAACCCGTGCCCGAGGACGGGGCCCTGCCCCGCCATGCCCTGGAAGGCGCCGCCGACCGGCCGCTCGGCTTCTATCTGCATGTGCCGTACTGCGCGTCCCGCTGCGGCTACTGCGACTTCAACACGTACACCGCCACCGAGCTGCGCGGCTCCGGGGGCGCCCTGGCCTCCCGGGACAACTACGCCGCGCATCTGATCGAGGAGGTCCGCCAAGCCCGCAAGGTCCTCGGTGACGACCCGCGCCCGGTCCGCACGGTGTTCGTCGGAGGCGGCACGCCGACACTGCTCGCGGCCGGTGATCTCGTACGGATGCTGGGGGCGATCCGTGACGAGTTCGGGCTCGCGGACGACGCCGAGATCACCACCGAGGCCAACCCGGAGTCGGTCGGTCCGGCGTACCTGGCGACGCTCAGGGAGGGGGGATTCAACCGGATCAGCTTCGGCATGCAGAGCGCCCGGCAGCACGTGCTGAAGATCCTGGACCGGAAGCACACCCCCGGCCGGCCCGAGGCGTGCGTCGCCGAGGCCCGGGAGGCGGGTTTCGAGCACGTCAACCTCGATCTGATCTACGGCACACCGGGGGAGACCGACGACGACTGGCGGGCCTCCCTCGACGCGGCGATCGGCGCCGGCCCCGACCATGTGTCGGCGTACGCGTTGATCGTCGAGGAAGGCACCGGGCTGGCCCGCCGCATCCGCCGCGGTGAGATCCCGATGACGGACGACGACGCGCACGCCGACCGGTACCTCATCGCGGACGGGACGATGGCCGCCGCGGGCTACTCCTGGTACGAGGTCTCCAACTGGTCCCGCACCCCCGAGGGCCGCTGCCTGCACAACGAGCTGTACTGGCGCGGCGCCGACTGGTGGGGCGCGGGCCCCGGCGCCCACAGCCACGTCGGCGGGGTGCGCTGGTGGAACGTCAAGCACCCGGGGGCATACGCGCAGGCCCTGTCCGAGGGGCGGTCGCCCGGTGCCGGGCGCGAAGTCCTCTCCGACGAGGACCGCCGGGTCGAACGCATTTTGCTGGAGCTGCGGCTCGTGGACGGCTGCCCGCTCTCCCTGCTGGCCCCCGCGGGACTCGCGGCGGCGGGGCGCGCGGTCCGGGACGGACTGCTTCAGGAGCAGCCGTACGGGGAGGGGCGCGCGGTGCTGACGCTGCGCGGGCGGTTGCTGGCGGACGCGGTGGTGCGGGACCTGGTGGACTGAACGGGGCCGGGACCGGCGACGGACCTCACCGGTCCCGTCTCATCCCCGCCGCTGGTCCTCCGGCGCCGTGACGAAGTCGATCAGTTCCTCGACCCGGCCCAGCAGCGCCGGTTCCAGGTCGCGGTACGAGTGGACCCTCGACAGGATGTGCTGCCAGGCCGCGCCCGTGTTGTCCGGCCAGCCCAGCGCCCGGCACACCCCCGTCTTCCAGTCCTGCCCGCGCGGCACCACCGGCCAGGCCGCGATCCCCACCGACGACGGCTTCACCGCCTCCCAGACATCGATGTACGGGTGTCCGGCCACCAGCACGTCCGGGTCCGAGACCTGGGCGGCGATCCGCGACTCCTTCGACCCCGGGACCAGATGGTCGACCAGCACCCCGAGCCGGGCCCCCGCGTCGGGGGCGAACTCGCGGACGATCGCCGGGAGGTCGTCGATGCCCTCCAGATACTCCACGACCACCCCCTCGATCCGCAGATCGTCGCCCCAGACCCGCTCGACCAGCTCCGCGTCGTGCCTGCCCTCCACGTAGATCCGCCCGGCCCGTGCCACCCTGGCCCGCGCCCCGGGAACCGCCACCGAACCCGACGCCGTACGGGACGGCCGGACCGGTGCGGGCGCGGTCGCCGACGGGCGTACGAGGGTGACGACCCTGCCCTCCAGCAGGAACCCGCGCGGCTCCATCGGGAACACCCGGTGCTTGCCGAACCGGTCCTCCAGGGTCACCGTCGGTCCCTGCGCGGTCTTCTCGCAGCGGACCACCGCACCGCAGAAGCCCGTCGAGACCTCCTCCACGACCAGATCGGGATCGGCGGGGACCTCGGGCACGGGGGCGGACCTCTTCCACGGCGGAGTCAGGTCCGGTTGGTAGCTGCGCATTGCACGACGATAACGGCCTCTCCCGCGACAGGGAGTGCGGATCGGCGAGCGGCGTCGCGGGGTGTCGGGAGCCCGTTCCCCGAAGCGGGGGAGCCGTGGGACGGGAACGGCCGTGGATCGCGAAAGCTGACGGCACGCCGAAGCGCCCCGTCCCCGGCCGTCCGCCGCTCACCGCTCACCCGCCGGAGCGGTCAGCCCCGGTTCCCGCCCCTCACCCGCCGGAGCGGTCAGCCCCGGTTCCCGCCCCTCACCCGCCGAAGCGGTCAGCCCCGGTTCCCGCCCCTCACCCGCCGAAGCGGTCCGCCAGCAGATCGCGCTGCGCCCGCACGAACGCCGCGTCCACCACCGCCCCGTGCCCCGGCACGTACAGCGCGCTCTCGCCGCCCAGCGCCAGCAGCCGGTCCAGCGCGGCGGGCCACCGGGAGGGAACCGCGTCCGGGCCCGCCTGCGGTTCGCCGGACTCCTCCACCAGGTCGCCGCAGAGCACCACGGCCGGGCCGCCCGCCGCCCCGGGCACCAGCACCGCCAGATCGTGCCCGGTGTGTCCCGGTCCGACGGCGGCGAGCAGCAGCCGACGGCCACCGCCCAGATCGAGCGTCCGTTCCCCGGACACCTCGTGGCGCGGGACCACCAGCGTGTCGACGGCCTCCGCCGCCTCCCGTTCGGGCACGCCGTGGCGCACCGCGTCCGCGTACAGTTCCTCCGACCCGCGCCTCAGCCGGTCCGCGATCCCGACCGCCCCGTACACCTCGACCCCGGCGAAGGCCGCCGTGCCCAGCACATGGTCGAAGTGCGGATGCGTCAGTGCGACATGCGTCACCCTCCGGCCGAGCAGCGCCTCGGCCCGGCCCCGCAGTTCGACGCCCTCCCGGAGCGTCGAGCCGGTGTCGCAGAGCAGCACCCCGTCCGCTCCGGCCACCAGCGTGACCGTCGCGTCCCACCCCGGGAGCCGTCGCCGGCCCACGCCTTCACCAAGTCGCTCCCAGCCGGACTCTTCCCAAGAGACGTTCATACGACGACGCTATCGACAGTGGTCCGCCGGGCCCCGGGGTGGCCTGGCCGGTCGCCCTTGCCCGGCCCCCACCCCACCCCCGTACACTGACCGGAGGACTCGTTGGCACTCACCCGCACAGAGTGCCAAGGAATTCCGGAGAACCACCGAGGAACGACAGTGGGAGGTGTGCGCGGTGCTCAGTGAACGCAGACTCGAAGTGCTGCGCGCCATCGTCCAGGACTACGTCGGCACCGAGGAGCCCGTCGGCTCCAAGGCGCTCACGGAGCGGCACAAGCTCGGGGTCTCCCCGGCCACGGTGCGCAACGACATGGCGGTGCTGGAGGACGAGGGTTTCATCGCCCAGCCGCACACCAGCGCGGGACGCATTCCGACGGACAAGGGCTACCGCCTCTTCGTCGACCGGCTCGCGGGCGTCAAGCCCCTGTCGCCACCGGAGCGCCGGGCCATCCAGAATTTCCTCGACGGCGCGGTCGACCTCGACGACGTGGTGGGCCGTACGGTACGGCTGCTGGCGCAGCTGACCCGGCAGGTCGCCGTCGTGCAGTACCCCTCGCTGACCCGCTCGACGGTGCGGCACGTGGAGCTGCTGTCGCTGGCGCCCGCCCGGCTGATGCTCGTCCTGATCACGGACACCGGCCGGGTCGAACAGCGCATGATCGACTGCCCCGCGCCGTTCGGTGAGACCTCTCTCGCCGATCTGCGGGCCCGGCTCAACAGCCGGGTCGTCGGACGCCGCTTCTCGGACGTCCCGCAGCTGGTGCAGGACCTGCCGGAATCCTTCGACAGCGAGGACCGTGGCACGGTGGCCACGGTGCTGTCGATCCTGCTCGAATCCCTCGTCGAGGAGACGGAGGAGCGGCTGATGATCGGCGGCACCTCCAACCTCACCCGCTTCGGGCACGACTTCCCCGTGATGATCCGGCCGGTGCTGGAGGCGCTGGAGGAGCAGGTCGTGCTGCTGAAGTTGCTCGGCGAGGCGACGGACCCGGGCATGACCGTACGTATCGGGCACGAGAACGCCCACGAGGGGCTCAACTCCACGTCCGTCGTCGCGGTCGGCTACGGTTCGGGCGACGAAGCAGTCGCCAAACTCGGCGTGGTCGGACCGACCCGCATGGACTACCCCGGAACGATGGGAGCGGTACGCGCAGTGGCACGTTACGTCGGACAGATCCTGGCGGAGTCGTAAGTGGCCACGGACTACTACGCCGTACTCGGCGTGCGCCGCGACGCACCTCAGGACGAGATCAAGAAGGCATTCCGGCGGCTCGCGCGCGAGCTGCACCCGGATGTGAACCCCGATCCGAAGACCCAGGAGCGGTTCAAGGAGATCAACGCCGCTTACGAGGTGCTGTCGGACCCGCAGAAGAAGCAGGTCTACGACCTCGGCGGGGACCCGCTGTCCTCGTCGGGCGGCGCCGGTGGCGCGGGCGGCTTCGGGGCCGGGGGCTTCGGCAACTTCTCCGACATCATGGACGCGTTCTTCGGTACGGCGTCGCAGCGCGGGCCCCGCTCGCGCACCCGGCGCGGCCAGGACGCGATGATCCGGCTGGAGATCGATCTCGCCGAGGCGGCGTTCGGCACGACCAAGGACATCCAGGTCGACACGGCCGTCGTCTGTGCGACCTGCAACGGCGAGGGCGCCGCACCCGGCACCTCCGCCCAGACCTGTGACATGTGCCGCGGCCGTGGCGAGGTCTCCCAGGTCACCCGGTCCTTCCTGGGCCAGGTCATGACCTCGCGGCCCTGCCCGCAGTGCCAGGGCTTCGGCACGGTCGTGCCGACCCCGTGCCCGGAGTGCGCCGGCGACGGACGCATCCGCTCCCGGCGCACGCTCACCGTGAAGATCCCGGCCGGTGTCGACAACGGCACCCGCATCCAGCTCGCGGGTGAGGGCGAGGTCGGCCCCGGCGGCGGCCCGGCCGGCGATCTGTACGTCGAGATCCACGAGCTGCCGCACACGGTGTTCCAGCGGCGCGGCGACGATCTGCACTGCACGGTCACCCTCCCGATGACGGCGGCGGCGCTCGGCACGAAGGTGCCGCTGGAGACGCTGGACGGTCCGGAGGAGGTCGACATCCGGCCGGGCACCCAGTCCGGCCAGTCGGTTCCCCTGCACGGGCGCGGCATCACGCATCTGCGGGGCGGCGGCCGTGGCGATCTCATCGTGCACGTCGAGGTGGTCACCCCGTCGAAGATGGACCCGGAGCAGGAGCGGCTGATGCGGGAGCTGGCGAAGCTGCGCGGCGAGGAGCGGCCCCTCGGGCAGTTCCAGCCGGGGCAGCAGGGCCTGTTCTCCCGGCTGAAGGACGCCTTCAACGGACGCTGACGCGCCCGATGGCCGGGCAGCCCGGCCGAACTCCCGTACCGCCCGCAGGTCATGGACCGGCGGGCGGTCGGTGTGTCCGGGCCGGGCCGGCGACGACCGCCCGGGACCCGGTCCGCCTCCTCCACGCGCCCGCGGGGCCTGATGCGGGGGCCCGCACGGGACGTGACACGATGCTGACATGTCCTCCGCGTTGACCGATCTCTGCCGGTATCCGATCGTGCAGGCCCCGATGGCGGGCGGAGCGTCATGCCCGCAGCTCGCGGCGGCCGTCGCCGAGGGCGGTGGGCTCGGCTTCCTCGCCGCCGGGTACAAGACGGCGGACGGCATGTACAACGAGATCAAGCAGGTACGCGCGCTGACCGGTAGCCCGTTCGGCGTCAACCTCTTCATGCCGCAGTCGGGTCTCGGCGACCCGAGCGCCGTCGAGGTGTACCGGCACCAGCTCGCGGGCGAGGCCGCCTGGTACGAGACCCCGCTCGGCGACCCGGACGCGGCGGGCGACGACGACGGTTACGAGGCGAAGCTGGCGATCCTGCTGGAGGACCCGGTCCCGGTCGTCTCCTTCACCTTCGGCTGCCCCACCCGCGACACCCTCGACGCGTTCGCCAGGACCGGTACGTTCACCGTCGTCACGGTCACCACGCCCGAGGAGGCGCAGGCCGCCCAGTGGGCGGGCGCCGACGCGGTCTGCGTCCAGGGCATCGAGGCGGGCGGCCACCAGTCGACGCACCGCGACGACCCCCAGACCGACCACACCGGCATCGGGCTGCTCTCCCTCGTCACGCAGGTCCGGGAGACCTCACAGCTGCCGGTCATCGCGGCGGGCGGACTGATGCGCGGCTCGCAGATCGCGGCGGTGCTGGCGGCGGGCGCGGAGGCGGCGCAGTTCGGCACGGCGTTCCTGGGCTGTCCCGAGTCCGGGGCCCATCCGCTGCACAAGCAGGCGCTGACCAATCCGCTCTTCGTACGGACCGCCCTGACCCGGGCGTTCTCCGGGCGCCCCGCCCGGGGGCTGGTCAACCGCTTCATGCGGGAACACGGCCCGTACGCCCCGGCCGCGTACCCCCAGGTGCACCATCTGACGAGCGGGCTGCGCAAGGCCGCCGCGAAGGCGGGGGACGCCCAGGGCATGGCGCTGTGGGCGGGCCAGGGCCACCGGCTGGCCCGCGAACTGCCCGCTGCCCGGCTGACCGGACTGCTCGCCGAGGAACTGGACACCGCGACGACGGCACCGGACCGGAGGAGCGCGCCGTGACCGCCCCGGCGACGGCGGTGGCGTCCCGCCCGAGGAACCCGAACAGCACACGGAACACGGGCAGCACGAGGAACACGAGCCACACGAGGAGCAGCCGGTGACCGCCCCGGTCTTTGTCGTCGAGAACATCCCGCAGACCCCGGAATTCGTCCTGGACGGTCCCGAAGGCCGGCACGCCGTGTCGGTGAAGCGGCTGCGGGCCGGTGAGGACGTCGTCCTGACGGACGGCCGCGGCAGGCGGGCCGAAGGTGTGGTCAAGGCGACGGAGGGCAAGGACCGGCTCGTCGTGACCGGCCTGGGGGCGTACACCGAGGAGCCCCCGCCCACTCCCCGGATCACCGTCGTCCAGGCCCTCCCCAAGGGCGACCGGGGAGAGGTCGCCGTCGAGACGATGACGGAGACCGGCGTCGACGCGATCGTGCCGTGGCAGGCCGCGCGCTGCATCACGCAGTGGAAGGGTGACCGGGGCCCGAAGGCCCTCACCAAGTGGCGCAGCACCGCGCGGGAGGCCGGCAAGCAGTCCCGCCGGGCACTGTTCCCCGAGGTCATGGACCTCATGACGACCAAGGGGGTGGCCGGACTCCTGGCGACGGCGGACTTCGCGGCCGTCCTGCACGAGGACCCGGAGTGCGCCGGTGAACCGCTGGCCACCGTGGACCTCCCCGCCGAGGGCGGGATCGTCCTGGTCGTCGGGCCCGAGGGCGGTGTCTCCCCGGACGAACTGGCCGCCTTCACCGCGGCGGGCGCCCGGGTCTGCCGCCTGGGACCGAGCGTGCTGCGCACTTCCACGGCGGGCACGGCGGCCACCGCGCTGCTGATGGGACGCACCGGACGCTGGGGCTGACGGCCGCCCCCCGGCGTACCGCCCCCGCGTACCGCCCCCCGGCGTACCGCGCCCGGAACCGGCGTGAGGTGACCACACCGGACCGATACCATACGTGTGTACGGAGACGACCAGCAGTGACCATGTCCGCGCCGCGGCCGTGGTCGCCGAGGAGCCGAGGAGGCCCGGACATGGCGGGAGAACCGCAGCCCGACTGTCTGTTCTGCAAGATCGTCGCGGGGGAGGTCCCGGCCACCGTCGTGCGGGAGACCGCGACGACCGTCGCCTTCCGCGACATAAACCCGCAGGCCCCCACGCATGTGCTCGTCATCCCCCGGGTCCACCACCCGGACGCCGCCGCGCTCGCCGCCGCCGAACCGCAGATCGCCGCGGACGTGCTGCGCGAGGCCGGGCAGGTGGCCGCCGACGAGAAGATCACCGACAGCGGTTACCGGATCATCCTCAACACCGGTTCGGGCGCGGGACAGACCGTCTTCCACGCGCACGCCCATGTGCTCGGCGGCCGCGGCCTCCAGTGGCCCCCCGGTTAGCGCCGGTCACGGCACCGGAACGGAACCGTCCGCCTTGTCCGTACGAGAACTGGTGATCCTCGGCACCGCCAGCCAGGTCCCCACCCGGCACCGCAACCACAACGGCTATCTGCTCCGCTGGGACGGCCAGGGCATCCTCTTCGACCCCGGCGAGGGCACCCAGCGGCAGATGCTGCGGGCCGGGGTCGCCGCGTACGACATCGACCGGATCTGCGTCACGCACTTCCACGGCGACCACTCGCTGGGCCTGGCCGGGGTGATCCAGCGGATCAACCTCGACCGGGTCCCGCACCCGGTCACCGCCAACTACCCGGCGAGCGGGCAGCGCTTCTTCGAACGGCTGCGGTACGCCACCGCTTACCACGAGACCGTCGAACTGACCGAGGCCCCGGTCGCCGCCGACGGGGTACTGGCCTCGACCGCCGCGTACACCCTCTCCGCGCACCGGCTCTCGCACCCCGTCGAGTCGTACGGCTACCGCCTCGTCGAGCCGGACGGCCGCCGGATGCTCCCCGCGCTCCTCGCCGAGCACGGCATCGCGGGGCCCGACGTCGGCCGGCTCGCGCGCGAGGGCGAGCTGAACGGCGTCACGCTCGACGACGTCTCCGAGACCCGGCGCGGTCAGCGGTTCGCGTTCATCATGGACACCCGGCTCTGCGACGGTGTGCGGGTGCTCGCCGAGGGCTGCGATCTGCTGGCCGTCGAGTCGACCTTCCTCGACGAGGACGAACGGCTGGCCACCGACCACGGCCATCTGACCGCGGGCCAGGCGGGGCGGGTCGCGCGCGACGCGGGCGTACGGCACCTCGTGCTGACCCACTTCTCGCAGCGCTACGACGACCCCGGCGTCTTCGCGGCCCAGGCCCGCGCCGCGGGGTACGAGGGCGGACTCACCGTCGCCGAGGACCTGACGCGGGTCCCGGTCCCCACCCGGCACCGATGACCTGCGGAGGACCGGACGCGGGTCCCGGTCCCCGTCAGGCCCCGGTGATGGGTTCCGTATCCTCGTAAAAACCCAAAACCGTACGAATACCTGAACGTCAGTTCGTAAGTGAGACACCCGTGCACCTCCCCAAGGCCGAACTCCACCTCCACATCGAAGGAACCCTCGAACCCGAGCTGGCCTTCGCGCTCGCCGCGCGCAACGGCGTGACCCTGCCGTACGCCGACACCGAGGAACTGCGGGCCGCGTACCTCTTCGACGACCTCCAGTCCTTCCTCGACCTCTACTACGCGCTGATGACGGTGCTGCGCACCGAGGACGACTTCACCGAACTCGCCGACGCCTATCTCGCCCGCGCCGCCGCCCAGGGCGTGCGCCACGCGGAGATCTTCTTCGACCCGCAGGCGCACACCGCGCGCGGTGTCCCGATCGGCGCGGTCGTCGAAGGACTCGGCCGGGCGCTGGAGCGCGCCGAGGAACGGCACGGCGTCTCCGCCCAGCTGATCATGTGCTTCCTGCGTGATCTGTCCGCCGAATCGGCGCTGGAGACGCTGGAGTCCGCCAAGCCGTACCTGCACCGGATCAGCGCCGTCGGACTGGACTCCGCCGAGGTCGGCCACCCGCCCGCGAAGTTCCGCGAGGTGTACGAGGCGGCCGGGGCACTCGGACTGCGGAAGGTCGCCCACGCGGGCGAGGAGGGTCCGCCCGCGTACATCCGGGAGGCCCTGGACGTCCTCGGCGTGGAGCGCGTCGACCACGGGCTGAGGTGCCTGGAGGACCCGGAACTGGTGGAACGGCTGGTCGCCGAGCGGGTGCCGCTGACACTCTGCCCGCTGTCCAACGTACGGCTGCGCGCGGTCGAGACCCTGGAGAAGCACCCGCTGCGCACCATGCTGGCCGCCGGACTGCACTGCACGGTGAACTCCGACGACCCCGCCTACTTCGGCGGATACGCGGGCGACACCTTCCACGCCGTCCGGGAAGCGCTCGGCCTGGACCCGGAGGAGCTGCGGACCCTGGCCCGCAACTCGTTCGAGGCGGCCTTCCTCGATCACGACGAGGAGCGCAGGGCGCGCTATCTGTCCGAGGTCGAGGCGTACGAGTTCGACTGACCCGTCCCGTTCGTGGGACCGGCCGGGCGGAACGCGTTCCTGGCGGGTCGCCGACGGCGCAGGGCGGTCACCCGCAGTTCCGCGACAGCCTGCTCGGGGGCGCCCAGCCTGGGCACGGCCCCGGGCGGTTTGCCCGTGGTGGCGGCCAGCAGGGCGGTGGGCGCGCCACCGCGACGGCGGACCGAGCCCGGCACCAGCGGACGGCCCCCGATGTGCAGGGCCACGGCCGTGAAGGGCGCCGCGATCAGCAGGGTGGCGGCCCCGAGCAGGAGCCCCATGCCCTGATAGCCGGCCGCCTCCGAGAGGACGCTGCCCAGCATCGGGCCGCACGCCACACCGACGGACGAGGCCGACCCGGCGAACACCGCCCACCGGCCGCGCGCGTCGAGCGAGGCGGCCAGCCCGATCAGATACGTCAGGACCACCGGGTACAGCGTGTTCCACACGATCTCGCCGGTCGCGAACGAGCCCAGGCCGCGCGCCGACGAACAGAGCACGATGCTCGCCGCGATCACCACCGTGCCCAGCCCGATCGGCACGGCCCGCCCGAGGCGCGCGCCGAGCAGCCCGGCCCCCGCCAGCCCGAGCAGTCCGGCGCCGAGCGAGGCGGCGAGCACCGCGCCGATGGTCACCTCGGTGAGCCCGGCCCGCACCACACCGATCCTGCCGCTCACGCCCCACAGGGCGTTCTGCGCCATGGACCAGCACAGCATCCCGCCCGCCAGGACCAGGCCCGAGCGGCGGTGCGGCAGCCGGCCCGCGGCGGGTGTGACGGCCGTGGCGGGAAGGGCCCGGCCGAGGCGTCCGGTGGCGGGCTGGACGAGCAGGGCGACGAACGCGATCGCGAGGAACGGCAGCCGGTGTCCGCCGCCGAGGTGCGGCAGCGTCAGATAGAGGACGCCCGCCGTCGCGGAGACGCTCAGCAGCCCGAGGGACGAGCCCCGGTGCGGATCGCTCCCGGCGGCGATACCGGCGACCGCGACCACCGTCGCCGTACCGGAACCGATGCCGCCGATCACCGCGCCCAGGACCACCAGTGGCACGGTCCCGGCCAGCGCGGCGCAGCCGTACCCGGCCGTGGCCAGCGCCAGGCCGATCCGTGCGGGCCGCCGGGGCCCGCCCCCTTCGACGCGCCCCGCGAGCACGAAGCCGGTGATGGCCGAGCTGAGCAGGAGAGCGCTGCCGACCGCACCGGCCTGGGCCGGGTTGAGCCCCAGCCCGGCGCTGAGCCGTCCGACGAGGGTGGGGAGGAGGTACGAGGCGAGGTGACCGGCGGTGAAGACGGCGACCAGGGGCCCCACGGCGCGCGGGCGCGAGGACATGGGCGTTCCTGAGGACATGCCTGGGGGAGGCGGGAAGAAGGCAGGGGAGGGTGCGGCGATACACGCGGATATGCGTGAAGAGGGTGGCATGAGAGAGGGATGCGTCACTCGTCGGTAACGTGCTCCGATGGTGCTCGCGGGCCAATTTGTATCAACTGCGCACAGCTGACCGAAAGACGACTCGATGTGATCTGGGTCACCGGAATGTTTATCGTCTCAAATCATGGGTAGCAGCATGAGTTTCCGCAGGTCAGTCATGTGGGGCAGGTGTCACGGATTCGTCTGTCCCCGGTGGCCGGATCGTGCACACTGGCCTGATCTGCCACCACCGGGGAGCGCACGTGAACACAGACAATCCAGGCATCGATCCGCTGGACGGGCTGCGCGCCCCCCAGGACCCGCACTGCGATGTGTTCCTGACCGGGACGGTCTTCCTCGACATCATCTTCACCGGCCTGGACAGCGCCCCCGTACGCGGTACGGAGAGCTGGGCGCGGGGCATGGGCTCCAGCCCCGGCGGGGTCGCCAACATGGCCACCGCGCTCGCCCGGCTCGGACTGCACACCTCGCTCGCGGCGGCTTTCGGCGACGACCACTACGGCGAGTACTGCTGGGACGCCATGGAACAGGGCGAGGGCATCGACCTGTCGATGTCGCACACCGTCCCCGGCTGGCACTCGCCGGTCACGGTCTCCATGGCGTACGAGGGCGAACGCACGATGGTCTCGCACGGCCACGAGGCCCCGCCCCCGGCGGCGGTGGACACCGACGCGGCCGGCCCCTCCGGTACGACGCCCGCCGCCTCGCCCACTGCCCCGACCGGCACTTCGCCCGCCACCCCGTCCGGCACCTCGCCCGCCGCCCCCGAGGAACCTTTTCCACGCTGCCCGCCCAGGGCCCGCGCAGCCGTCGCCTCACTGGTGCCCGGCCGCACGGAGCCCTGGGTCGCCATGGCCGCCCGGAGCGGCGCCCGGATCTTCGCCGACGTGGGCTGGGACGAGACCGGACGCTGGGACCTCGACGCGCTGGCCGACCTGGAGCACTGCGAGGCGTTCCTGCCCAACGCCCAGGAGGCGATGCGCTACACCCGTACCGACTGTCCGCGCGCCGCCGCGCACGCCCTGGCCGAACGGGTGCCGCTCGCCGTGGTCACCCTCGGCGCCGAGGGCGCGTACGCGGTGGACGCGGCCACCGGCGTCACCGCCGAGGTGCCCGCCATCGAGGTGGAGGCCCTGGACCCGACCGGTGCGGGCGACGTCTTCGTCGCCGGGTTCGTCACCGGCACCCTCGCGGACTGGCCGCTGGCCGACCGGCTGGCCTTCGCCGGGCTGACCGCCGCGCTCTCCGTACAGGAGTTCGGCGGCTCGCTGTCCGCGCCCGGCTGGGCGGAGGTCGCCGCCTGGTGGCAGCGGGTGCGGACCCTCCCGGGCCAGGACCCGGCCGCGCTGCGACGGTACGCGTTCCTGGAGGAACTGCTGCCCGCGACGGCCCGGCCCTGGCCACTGCGCCGCGCGGTCCCGACGATCGGCTTCCGCCACCCCTGAGGCGTACGCGCACCGCCGCTTCCACGCGGGAGCCGGGTGCCGTCCGCCCAGGACATGGGAGCCGTCCGCCCGGGAAAAGCCCTCGGCGTTGTCCGCGCCGAGTCGTAGGCTTGATGTCACAGAGGCTGTCGAACAGCGAAAGCCTCTTTACGGGAGGTATGTGCAGGCCACAGAGCCGGCCCATGACGGAGACACCCACAGCCCAGACCCCCGCGTCCGAGCAGGCGCGAGCCCACTTCACCGTCCCCGCCAAACACCCGATGGTGAGCGTGCTGGGTTCGGGCGACGCCCTGCTGCGCGTGATCGAAACGGCCTTCCCGGCGGCCGACATCCACGTCCGGGGCAATCAGGTCACCGCGGCGGGTTCCGCGGCCGATGTCGCGCTGATCCAGCGACTGTTCGACGAGATGATACTGGTGCTCCGCACCGGGCAGCCGATGACGGAGGACGCAGTGGAACGCTCGATCGCCATGCTCAGAGCAAGCGAGGGCGGCGAGGGGGACGGCGACGAGACGCCCGCCGATGTGCTCACGCAGAACATCCTCTCCAGCCGCGGCCGCACCATCCGCCCCAAGACGCTCAACCAGAAGCGGTACGTCGACGCGATCGACAAGCACACGATCGTCTTCGGCATCGGCCCCGCGGGCACCGGAAAGACCTACCTCGCCATGGCCAAGGCGGTGCAGGCCCTCCAGTCCAAGCAGGTCAACCGGATCATCCTGACCCGCCCCGCCGTCGAGGCGGGCGAACGCCTCGGCTTCCTCCCGGGCACGCTCTACGAGAAGATCGACCCCTATCTCCGCCCGCTCTACGACGCGCTGCACGACATGCTCGACCCGGACTCGATCCCCCGGCTGATGGCGGCCGGCACGATCGAGGTCGCGCCGCTGGCCTATATGCGTGGCAGGACCCTGAATGATGCGTTCATCATCCTGGACGAGGCGCAGAACACCAGCGCCGAGCAGATGAAGATGTTCCTCACCCGGCTCGGCTTCGACTCGAAGATCGTCATCACCGGTGACATCACCCAGGTCGACCTGCCGAGCGGCACGAAGAGCGGTCTGCGTCAGGTGCAGGAGATCCTGGAGGGCGTCGACGACGTGCACTTCTCCCGGCTCACGTCCCAGGATGTCGTCCGGCACAAGCTGGTCGGCCGTATCGTCGACGCGTACGAGAAGTACGACAACCGCGACGACCGGAGCGGCCAGGACGGTCGGAACGGGCGAAGCGGTCCAAAAGGGAAGTAGACCAGACAGCACCATGTCGATCGACGTCAACAACGAGTCCGGAACCGAGGTCGACGAGCAGGCGATCCTCGACATCGCCCGCTACGCCCTCGCGCGGATGCGCATCCATCCGCTCTCCGAACTCTCGGTGATCGTGGTGGACACCGACGCCATGGAACAGCTCCACATGCAGTGGATGGACCTGCCGGGTCCGACGGACGTCATGTCCTTCCCGATGGACGAACTGCGCCCGCCGTCCAAGGACGACGAGGAGCCCCCGCAGGGACTCCTCGGTGACATCGTGCTCTGTCCCGAGGTCGCGAAGAAGCAGGGCGAGGACGCGGAGACCGGGCACTCCATGGACGAGGAGCTTCAGCTCCTCACCGTCCACGGAGTGCTGCACCTCCTGGGTTACGACCACGAGGAGCCGGACGAGAAGGCCGAGATGTTCGGCCTCCAGGCCGCGATCGTCGACGGCTGGCGCGCCGAGCACGGGCTGGAAGGCCCGTCCCCGGCCCCCACCCTCTCGTGAGCCTTCCACTCGTCGCGGGCGCGGTGCTGCTGGTCGTCGTCGGCTGGCTGGCGGCCTGCGCCGAGGCCGGCATCGCCCGGGTGTCGAGCTTCCGGGCGGCCGAGGCGGCCCGGTCCGGCCGACGCGGCAGCGCCAAGCTGGCCCAGGTCGCCGCCGACCCGACCCGCTATCTCAACGTCGCCCTGCTGGTGCGGGTCGCCTGCGAGATGTCCGCCGGGGTGCTCGTCACCTACGTCTGCCTGAACGAATTCCGGGAGACCTGGCAGGCGCTGGCCCTCGCCATGGGCGTGATGGTGCTCGTCTCGTACGTCGCCATCGGCGTCTCGCCGCGCACCATCGGCCGCCAGCACCCGCTGAACACGGCCACCGCGGCGGCGTACGTCCTGCTGCCGCTCGCCAGGATCATGGGCCCGGTCCCGCAACTCCTGATCCTGCTGGGCAACGCGCTGACACCAGGTCAGGGCTTCCGCAAGGGCCCGTTCGCGAGCGAGGCCGAGCTGCGGGCGATGGTCGACCTCGCCGAGCAGGAATCCCTCATCGAGGACGAGGAGCGCCGCATGGTGCACTCGGTCTTCGAGCTGGGCGACACGCTCGTACGCGAAGTCATGGTGCCGCGCACCGACCTGGTCTGCATAGAGCGCTACAAGACGATCCGGCAGGCGCTGACGCTGGCGCTGCGCTCCGGTTTCTCGCGCATCCCGGTCACCGGGGAGAACGAGGACGACATCGTCGGCATCGTCTATCTCAAGGACCTGGTCCGCAAGACGCACATCAACCGCGAGTCGGAGGCCGATCTCGTCTCCACGGCGATGCGGCCCGCCGTGTTCGTCCCCGACACCAAGAACGCCGGGGACCTGCTGCGCGAGATGCAGCAGCGGCGCAACCACGTCGCCGTCGTCATCGACGAGTACGGCGGCACGGCGGGCATCGTCACCATCGAGGACATCCTTGAGGAGATCGTCGGCGAGATCACCGACGAGTACGACCGTGAACTCCCGCCCGTGGAGCCCCTGGAGAACGGCTGCTTCCGGGTGACGGCCCGCCTCGACATCGGCGACCTCGGGGAGCTGTTCGGCCTCGACGAATACGACGACGAGGACGTGGAGACGGTCGGCGGGCTGCTGGCGAAGGCATTGGGTCGGGTCCCGATCGCCGGGGCCACGGCGGTGGTCGACCTCCCCGACGGCCGCGTGCTCCGGCTGACGGCCGAATCCCCGGCCGGCCGGCGCAACAAGATCGTCACCGTGCTGGTGGAACCGGAGAAGACGGAGACCGCGTGACCCCGGGAGAGCTGAGCGCCTTCTGCCTGGACCTGAACGGCGCGTCGCGGGACGTGCCGTTCCCGCGCAGTCCGGAGCTTTCGGTCTTCAAGGTGGGCGGCAAGATCTTCGCGTTCTGCGCACTGGAGCAGCGTCCCCTGACGGTCTCCCTGAAGTGCGACCCGGAGGAGGCGGTCCGGCTGCGCGAGACGTACGACGCGGTGGTCCCCGGTTGGCACCTCAACAAACGCCACTGGAACACGGTCACCGTCTCCGGCCTCCCGGACCGTCGCCTGCGCGAACTGGTCGAGGACTCGTACGACCTGGTGGTGGCGGGTCTCCCGAAGGCGGAACGCCTGCGCCTGGACCGCCCTTGACCGACCGGCCCCGGGCCGCCCGGTCCCTTCGACACCGCGCCCTGGCCACCGGCCCCGAGGCCGCCCGGTTCCATACCCCGGCACGCGGTCAACGAACGACGGATGTCTCCGGCCACCTTCACAGCACGCCACAAAGCGTGGCGGAAGTCAGCAAGGGCTGAGGAGGTTCTCGGCCGGTACGGGGACGTCGTCGTGCTGCGGATGACGACGGAGCAGCACCCGGCAGTCCACGGCCATGGAGGCGTCTCCCGCCGCTTCGGCCGCCGTCAGTCCGGCGGTCAGGTTCTCGCAGATGACGCAGTCCATGTCATTCCCTTCAACCGGTCCCGGTGCAGTCTTCCGATGGCCGTGAGCTGTCTGTGTTCCCACCTCGTCGCCGGGCGCAGGCGTTGGTAGTGCACACGCCATACGCGGCCGGTGGGGCGTTCCAGGTAGATGTAGAGGCCGTCCCGCTCGCGCACCCGGCCCGGCATGTCGTCGCCCCGGTCGTACAGGACCGCCCCGGGCGTGATCTCGTGCGGACCGGCGAAGACGAACGCGCCCTCGCGCACGGCGATGCGCCGTTGTGTTCGTTCACGCGGGGTGCGCTCCCGCGTCCCGGCGGACGGTACGGACCTGTGTGCTTCCGCGCGCTCCGTCACCGGGACCGCCTGTTGAACCCGTGCCGCTGGTTGTACTCGCGGAGCAGGTGACGTACCCGCTCTATCGTCGCGCTGTCCTTCTCCGTCGGCGGTACGGGTACGGATTCGGGCACGCGTACCAGTTCGGTGGCCGGAGGCTGCTTCCTGTCCGGGCACTTGGGGCCGCCGCACTCGCACGGCGGCCACCGGTGGACCGCCGAGTCGACCTCGGGCAAGGCGCGTTGCCGACGGAAATCGTTGCCTCTCACCACGACCGCCCGGCTCCCGGACCGCGTGGGGACAACTCTGCGTCACCGGTACGAGCGAACGCACCGAGCACCGGACGCCGCGAACCGCCCGTGTCGGCGGGGGCGCATCCCACGTCAGCGCTCCCTTCCTCCCGCCGGAGGGATGCCCTCTCGCCCATGGCTGCCGTACCTTCCCTTTGAACAGTTACCTGCTGTGCTCCTAGACTCGCGTTCCGCGACCGTGGCGGCCAGGTAGTTGGCGTTGACTCTGGGTGATGTCAATGGGAAGGAAGTGCGCGCATGGCATACGCAGACGAGCTTGACCCCTCGTCATCCGTTCTTTCGTTCTACGCAACGGAGCTTCGACGACGCCGGGAGGCGGCGGGCATCTCCCAGCGGGAGCTGGCCAAACGGGCGCACATGGCCCCTTCGCTGCTCAACAAGATCGAGGCGGCGAAGCGATTGCCGAGCAGGGAGCTGTCCCAACTCTGCGATGAGACCTTCGGGTTGGTGGACCACTTCCAACGGCTGTGGCCACTGGTCATCAAGTACGCGTATCCGGCGTGGTTCCGGCCGTACGTCGACCTCGAAGAGGCCGCGACCGTGATTCGGTCGTTCCAGGCTCAGGTGATGCCGGGGCTACTTCAGACCGAGGCGTACGCGAGGGCTGTGCTGTCGGCGGGACGACCGAATCCCTATGTCGTTGACGAGATGGTGACGGCTCGGTTGGAGCGGCAGCACATCCTGGATCGAAAGAACGCGCCTGAGTTGTGGGTCGTTCTGGACGAGAACGCGTTGCGCCGGTGCGTGGGCAGCCCTGAGACCATGCGGGCCCAGTTGGAGCAGTTGGTGACGGCCGCCGAGACTCCCAGCACGGTGATCCAGGTGATTCCGTACGACAGTGGTGTCCATGCCGGTGTGGATGGCTCGTTCTCCACCCTCAGGTTGGACGAAGGACCCGATGTGGTCTACGTGGACGGCTTTTTGCAGGGGCAGATCCTTGCTGAGCCAGCACATGTCAAGGAGGCCGAGCGTGCCTATGATCTGCTGACAGCAGACGCGCTCTCAACCAGTCGGTCGATCGACCTGATTGTCAAAGCCATGAAGGAACTGAACGCATGATGAGTACAGACGGTATGCCCGGTGTGGCATGGCGTAAGAGCAGCTACAGCGGCAACAACGGTGGTGACTGCGTCGAGGTCGGGTCCGGGCTGTCGGGTGTTGTTCCGGTCCGTGACAGCAAGGTGCCGGCCGGTCCGGTGCTGGTGCTCGCCGACGGCGCGTGGGCCGGGTTCGTCTCCGCCGTGTGTACGGGAGAGTTGAGCGCCTGACGTCACTGCCGGTCTCCGCCCGCGTCAGGTACCGAGGTCCTTGATGATCTCGGTCACCCTCCGGCTCGCCAAGGGCGCCCATCGGACCGGCAGCGTCAGTCCTTGGCCCGGGTGACCGTCGGCCCCTTGGACAGTGCCGACTCCACCTGAGCGAACTTCTTCTCGCCCAGTCGCAGCGGTGAGTTGCCCCTGAGACCGCAAGGATCGCGGGCCGCCCTCGGCCTACGCCTGACGCCATCGCCGCACCGGGCGGACGCTGTTCCACAGATCCCTGGTCATCGATGTATGTACTGCCCTCGCCCCGGACCGACCGCTCGGCCCCGCCTGAAGCCGCGTAAGTCCTCGCGCTTGCCCTGCCGCTCAGCGGCCAACCCGCCACTCCGTGGAGACCGCCCCCTCCGGTGATACCGCAGGCAGGAACCTACTGTCAGCCCTTATGGCTTCACCAGTTCAACCTTGGTAGGCCAGTATCGGTAGGCAGAGAATTTCTCTGAACAACGAGACCTCGATCAAGTCCGCATCGATTCGCCGTGGATCGAATGAATTCCCTAGTTCACCACCCAGTGTGTTGATAGGATCAGACGGTCAACTGGCCCTCGGTGCGTGGGTGTTCGTGCAATGGGTCTGGTATAGGCCAGTCATCAGGAGGGAACCATGAACAGAGCGCGCAGGATTACAGCGGTCCTGACGGGAAGCGTTGTTCTGCTGAGTCTGGGAGCGCTTCCAGCCCAGGCGGAAGACAGTCGCACGTCCTACATATCAGGCTGGACGCGCGGTCACGAGTCCAGCCGCTGGTCAGACCTCAACAGCGACGCTGTGAGCACGTCAGTCGGCCTCAAGGGCTGCAGTACCGACTCGTCCTTCACTTCCGCTACGTTAGTCCTGTGGCAGGACATCAGCCTCGCCCCGGACAAAAGCTCGGGTTCCAAAACCAACACGTGCAATACCTCATCGTGGGGGGACAAGGTGGCGGGGACCTACTACTTCGAGCTGAGCGGCTTCAATGGAGGAAGCGTCTTCTCGGCGTCAACCGTGACGATCAAGTGGTAGCCGGGCTGTAGCACTCGTTGGGGTTCAGCTGTTGGTTCAGCTGAACCCCAAGTTTCTGCTCTCTCGCCCCCGGACCTGTACGCCCTCACGACAGAATGAGCTATTCCACATGGCACTGCAGTTCAGCGGAATCGACTTCCGCTACCGGCGGACGTCGTCGGTCTTCACGGGGCTGAACCTTGTCATCGACAGTCCGGCGACTGTCTTGCTGGGCCCCAACGGCGCGGGTAAGTCAACCCTGATGGCGCTGGCGGCGACTCAACTGGCCCCGCACCAAGGCAGTGTCGCTTGGGGCGGGATCAAGCCGACCGATCGTCGGTCGAGGGCGGAGTACGTCCGGAGGGTGGCTTGGCTGCCCCAGGACGTCATGGCCGTACCGGGCCTGACGGTACGCGAGCAGGTGGCCTATATGGGCTGGCTGAAAGGTATGTCACGGAAGTCCGCGTGGGACGCCTCGGTCGACGCGCTGGCCCGTGTGAGACTCACCGACTTGGCGGACCGACGCAGTCATCAGGTGTCCGGAGGGCAAAGGCGCAGAATGGGCTTGGCGGGAGCGCTGACTCATCGGAGTGAACTCATCTTGTTGGACGAGCCAACAGCCGGCCTTGACCCGACGCAACGCAAGGTCTTCCGGGGGTTGCTTGAGCAACTCACCGCTGACGTGCATGTGATGGTGTCCACCCACCAGACCGAGGATCTCGCCGACCTCTACTCCGAGGTCGTTGTACTCGACCAAGGGCATGTCCGTTTTCAGGGTGGTACCGAAGCGTTCCATGCCCTCGCCGGACAGCCCCACCTTCCCAGCGTCAGGGAACAGGCCGAAGCCGCCTACGCCCACCTTGTCCGCCAGGAGGCGTAAGTCATGTTATTGCGTACCCTCTTTCGTTCCTCTGCTGCCACCTATGTCATTCCGCTGCTCGTCGTGTTCGTCCTGCTCGCGATCGGGCATGACCTGACGTCCTGGACCACTGATCATTACTGGCCCTCGGCCACGGGAAGCTCCACCTATGCTCTGCCCTTCGTCTCGACCATCTGCGCGGGGCTTGGGGCCTGGGAAGGTGCGAGGCTGAGCCGGGGTGGAGTCTTCGGCCACCCCCATGTTCGTAGCCCTCTTGGTGTCAGCGCTCCTGTACTGACCCTGGTGGTCGCCGGTGGTGCGATCACTTGTCTGGTCGCCCTCTGCTTGTCGGCCAACGCGGCTGCCGTGGGCTGGGGGTCGCCCGATTGGGGAATTCTTGCCGTCGAACTGCTCGTGGTGACTTCCAACACCCTGGTCGGATATTGCATAGGGCGGCGTTGGACGGCAGTCCTTTCCGTACCCGCCGTTCTTGTGTCCGCCTTTGTGGCGAATGCCTATCCGGCCTCGTGGAACATTCTCTGGATACGACATCTGGTGGGCGGCGGACTGAGTGCTTGCTGCGGGACGGACCAAGTGCTAAACGTGTGGGCTGTCTGGAGTGCCGTCGCCTTCACCTTGGGTATCGTGCTCGCCTGCGTCACGGTCATCAGCTTCGACGCGACACGAAAAGCTTTGGTATCCGGCCTGTTGCTCGTCCTGGTCGGTACGGGGGTCGGTACGGCTTTCGCGCATGGTCTGTCCAGCGAGCCGCTGGTCGCGCGGCCGGACAGTGACTTGCGCTGCGAGAGCGTGGCCGGGCTCAAGGTGTGCCTGTGGCCCGAGGTGCGTGATCCCGCCATGGTCCGGAGCCAGGCGAGCAGAGTGGTGCGCTCGCTTCATGAGGCTGGTGTGAGCACCCCCGACGTTCTGACCATGGCGGCTCACGCCTCAGGCAAGGAAGCCAAGCTCGGCATCTCGCCAGGCGCCCGGCAGCAGGACATTTCCGCGGGGGTGGTTTCCGGCCTGCTGCCTCCTACGCCGGCCTGTGCCGCTCGGCAGTCCTATCCGGCTGCGGAGGCCGCTGCCCCGGTAGCGGCCTGGATGCTGCTGACCGCAGGCGCCACGGTCGAGACCACCACTCGGCACACCGGGACCGAAGCGACAGCGCTTGCGCAGAAGATCAGAAGTCTTCCCAGTGAGACCCAAACCATCTGGTACCGGGTGAATTTCCAGGCCATGGGTGCCTGCGATGTGAATCCGCAACTGATACCCAGAAGGGGCGGCTCGTGAGCTGGTGGCTCAAGATCCGTGCGCCCTGGGCTCTCGTGATCACTTCTGCGGTGACGGTCTGCGTCGGCCTTGTGGTCGGCGAGGCCGAATTGCCCATCCCCATCTTGACAGGGCAATCGGGCGGATTTCTCATGGGTCACCTCGTCCCGGTGCTTCCCGCCGTCGTCCTGATGCACGGCATCGGGCGCGCGGACAGACGGTTGGAGACCGTTGCGACCCGACCGATCAACAGATGGGACACCGCGCTCGGGCTGTCCGTGGCTGCCCTCTCGGCCGTGACCGCTATAGGGGTCGATCTGTCCCTGGACAAGGACATCGCACTCGTCATCGGCCGCAACACCGCGGGATATATCGGTATCGCCATGCTGGTGGCCGCGTTCCTAGGGACCCGGACCGCAGCCCTTCTAACCACGGTGGTGCCCCTTGTGCTGGGCGCGACAGGCTGGACGCCGGCCGGTGCTCCCCGGCACTGGGCGTGGCTCCTGCACCCCGCCCACTCATCCCTCGCTTTCCTGATGACCGCTCTCGCTCTCGCAGCCGGAGCATCGGCAACATGTGTGCGGCGCGGCCCACTGCGCGGGCTGTGAACAGAGGGATTCGGTATCCCGCTGAGAACTGTCCCGTCGTCCTGGCGGGGTCACGATGGCAGAAGCGGACGCACCGCACCGGTACAGGCATTGGCATGCTCGTACCGGTGCGGTGCCCACCGGGTGGATCTGCCCCAACGGGCCGCGAGAGGAGCGACTTGATCCCTTCATTCCGAAGGCCAGGTCCATGAATGCGGCCGACGCGTGGACGAGATGTGCCGGAACTGGTGGATTCCGCCGCCGACCCATCGCCCTCTGCGGTCGCCGGACCGTCACGCGGGGCCGGAACCGTCTGGGCCGTGGTCTGATGACATCGTGAGCCGCGCCGCCGAAGACACCAACCGCCGCATGCTGCGGGCCCGGGACGTCATGGACCGTGCCTACGCGCAACCGCTGGACGTCCCGGCCCTGGCCCGTATCGCCCTGGTGTCCCCGGCGCACTTCTCGCGCACCTTCCGGGCGACGTTCGGCGAGACCCCGCACCGCTACCTCCAGCGCCGCCGGGTCGAGCGTGCGATGTCCCTGCTGCGTGAGACCGACCGCAGCGTGACGGACATCTGCTTCGAGGTCGGCTTCGGCAGCACGGGGACGTTCAGCCGCACGTTCCACGACATCGTCGGCCGGTCACCGAGGGCGTACCGCAAGGAGACGGCGGCCATCGGCGTCCCCACCTGCTTCACGATGGCGTGGACGCGGCCGAACGCCTGATCCGGTCGGCGACCGAGCAGATTCGGATAAGTCTTCGGCCGGTCCGCTCAGTAACGTGACGCACATGTTCAACGCCATCACGCACTCGCAGATTTACGTCCTCGACCAGGACGAAGCCCTCGACTTCTACGTCGGCAAGCTGGGCCTGGAGGTCGTCGCCGACATCGACATGGGCTCCATGCGCTGGCTGACCGTCAGCACCCCCGGCCACCCCGAGCGGCAGGTCCTCCTGGAGAAGCCGGGCGCTCCGGCGATGTCGGAGGAGACGGCGGAGCAGGTCCGCGAACTGGTCACCAAGGGAGCGGGGGGTGGCTGGCTCATCCTCACCACGGACGACTGCCGCAAGACGTACGAGACGCTGCTGGGCCGGGGCGTCGAGTTCACGGAGGAGCCCACCGACCGGCCGTACGGCATCGACTGCGGCCTCCGCGACCCCTTCGGCAACCGACTCCGCTTCACCCAGCTGAAGGGCTGACACCCGCCCGGTGCCCGCGTCCCGTGCCCGGCCGCCCCCTTCGTATGCTCACCCCATGACTGAGATCACCGATCCGGACCGCGAGCTGGACCCCGAGGACCGCAAGATCATCACCCTGGCGCGCAGCGCGCGTGCCCGCAACGGTGTGCCGGAGGGGGCGGCCGTACGGGACGAGACGGGCCGTACGTACGTGGCGGGCACCGTGGAGCTGGAATCCCTGAAGCTCACCGCCCTCCAGACCGCCGTCGCGATGGCGGTGGCCAGCGGGGCGAGGTCGCTGGAGGCGGCTGCGGTCGTCGCCGACGCCCAGGCCCCCTCGGACACCGACCGGGCCGCCGTACGTGACCTGGGCGGTCCCGGGACTCCCGTGCTGCTCGCCGGGCCGGACGGGGTGCTGCGGGTCCGGGTGACGGCGGGCTGACCCGGTCCGGGACCGGACGGGGGTCGGGCCGGGGCCGGGGGCCGGACGGGAGAGAGCCGGCCGTCCCCGGCGGGGCTCCCGGCCGTGCCCGGCGGGCCCCGGCGCGGCCCGCTGTGCGCCGTCGCCGCCGGGATCGGGGAGAATGGGCGCCATGAGCGCTCGTACCCCTGAGAACAACGCCCCCCACCGGGCCGGCTTCGCCTGCTTCGTGGGCCGCCCCAACGCGGGCAAGTCCACCCTCACGAACGCTCTGGTCGGGCGGAAGGTGGCGATCACGTCCAACCGGCCCCAGACCACCCGGCACACGGTGCGAGGCATCGTGCACCGGCCGGACGCGCAGCTGATCCTGGTCGACACCCCGGGCCTCCACAAGCCGCGCACCCTGCTCGGTGAGCGGCTGAACGACGTGGTGCGGACCACCTGGGCGGAGGTCGACGTCATCGGCTTCTGCCTGCCCGCCGACCAGAAGCTCGGCCCCGGCGACAAGTACATCGTCAAGGAACTCGCGGGGATCAAACGGACCCCCAAGATCGCGATCATCACCAAGAGCGATCTGGCCGACCACAAGACCCTCACCGAACAGCTCCTGGCCGTCTCCCGGCTCGCGGAGGAGCTGGGCTTCGAGTGGGCGGAGATCATCCCGGTCTCGGCCGTCGCCGACAAGCAGGTCGGCCTGCTCGCCGATCTGATCGCCCCGATGCTCCCGGAGAGCCCGCCGCTCTACCCGGAGGGCGACCTCACGGACGAGCCCGAGATGGTCATGGTCGCGGAACTGATCCGTGAGGCCGCGCTCGAAGGCGTACGGGACGAGCTGCCGCACTCCATCGCGGTGGTCGTCGAGGAGATGCTGCCGCGCGAGGGCCGCCCGGCCGACCGGCCGCTCCTCGACATCCACGCGAACGTGTACATCGAGCGCCCCAGCCAGAAGGGCATCATCATCGGCCCGCAGGGCAAGCGGCTGAAGGACGTCGGCACGAAGTCCCGCAAGCACATCGAGGCACTGCTCGGTACGCCGGTCTACCTCGACCTGCACGTGAAGGTCGCCAAGGACTGGCAGCGCGATCCGAAGCAACTGCGCAAGCTGGGCTTCTGAGCCGAACCGAGCCGAGCTGAGCCGGGTCCGGCGGCCGGCGGTCGGCCAACCGGCGGACGGGTGCGGGTGGCTACGCGCCCTCCTTCAGGACGCGGGTGATCAGCGCCCGCTGGGCGTCGGTCAGCTGCGGGTCGGCGCAGTGGGTGGTCCGGCCGTCGACCGTGATCCGGTACCGGAAACCGTCCGGTACCCCGGTCGGCGGTGCGGCGGCGCCGTCCGCCAGGGCGGTCTCGGCCAGGTCCTCCCACTCGGCCGCGTCCGGCCGCCCCGAGGTGTTCACCTCGCAGTCGCGTGGGATGCCCGCGAAACCACCGGTCCGGCTTACCTGAATCAGCATGGCACCCTGTCTACCGGTGACCGGGCCGGCGCTCAAGTGGCCCGCACCCCGACCTCCGACCACGCCTTGAGCACCGCCTCCACCTCGTCGCCCTCGCCGAAGCGGCTGCGCGCCGCGGCCACGGTCAGCTTGGCGAACGCCGCGAAGTCCGCGTTCGCGGTCAGCTTGCCGCCCGTGAGCACGTCGTACCAGACATGTCCCGCGCGCTCCCACGCCTTGCCGCCGAGCGCGGTGGCGAAGAGGTAGAACGCCCGGTTGGGGATGCCGGAGTTGAGGTGCACACCGCCGTTGTCGTCGGTCGTCTCGACGTAGTGCTCCATCGAGGCGGGCTGCGGGTCCTTGCCGAGCACATCGTCGTCGTACGCCGTGCCCGGCGCCTTCAGCGAGCGCAGCGCGACCCCGGTGACCCGGGGCGCCAGCAGCCCGGCGCCGATCAGCCAGTCGGCCTGGTCGGCGGTCTGGTCCAGGGAGTACTGCTTGACCAGGGAGCCGAAGACGTCGGACACGGACTCGTTGAGCGCGCCCGACTGGCCGGAGTAGTTCAGATTGGCCGTGTACTGGGTGACCCCGTGCGTCAGCTCGTGGCCGATCACGTCGACGGACACGGTGAAGTCGACGAAGATCTCGCCGTCCCCGTCACCGAAGACCATCTGCTTGCCGTCCCAGAACGCGTTGTTGTACTTCTCGTCGAAGTGGACGGAACCGATCAGCGGCAGCCCGCGGTCGTCGATCGAATGGCGGCCGTACGCCTTGAGGAACAGCTCGAAGGTGGCGCCCAGTCCCGCGTACGCGCGGTTGACGCTGGCGTCCTTCGCGGCGGCCCCGCCCTCGTCGCGGACCTTCTTCCCCGGCAGCTTCGTGCCGTGGCGGCAGTCGTGGATGGTGCGTCGGGGTTTGTCGGACGCGGCGGCCCTGGCGGCCGGGGCGGTGAGGGGACCGGCCGCGGCCGCCCTCTCGCGATGGGTACGGCGGGCCGCGTCCCCGTCCAGGGTGCGGCGGGCGGGCCCGGCCAGCACAGGGTCCGTGGCCTGCGAGAGCTTGTCGAGGAGGTGGGGCGGCACGATGGTGCAGAAGACGGGACGGAACCCGTTGTCCAGTTCAGGGTGCATACGATCGACTGTTGCACCGCGTCATGGAAGTGTCACGGGTTGCGACGGTGATTGACGAAATAGAGTGATGGGTCGCTGTTCAACCCTTTCGGACGGGTGATCCCGCATACTGATACGGAACCGTCGTCCCCGGCCTCCCTCGGCTACGCTCTTCGCATCATGCGTTTCGGGCTGCTCCTTCTTAGCTGCCGCGGCGAGGGCCTGTAGTCGTAGGCCGACCCCCTCCCCGCGGAGTCCGGTGTTGCAGCGACACAGTCGGCCGTCCCACCGCTGGACCCGAGGAGCCCCACGCCATGACCGCCGTATCTTCCGCTGATTCCGCAGGTCCCGCCGGTTCGGCCGGAACCACCGGTTCGACCGAATCCGTCGGCCGCCCCACGCCCGTCACGAACGCCACGCACCTGCAGAAGCCGTCCGGGATGCCCGTGCACAAGTACGCCGGGTACGAGGCGGTGGAGATCCCCGACCGCACCTGGCCGGACAACCGGATCACCCGGGCGCCGCGCTGGCTCTCCACCGATCTGCGCGACGGCAACCAGGCACTGATCGACCCGATGTCCCCGGCCCGCAAGCGCGAGATGTTCGATCTGCTCGTACGCATGGGCTACAAGGAGATCGAGGTCGGGTTCCCCTCGTCCGGCGAGACCGACTTCGCGTTCGTCCGGTCCATCATCGAAGAGGGCGCGATCCCGGAGGACGTGACGATCTCCGTCCTGACGCAGGCCCGTGAAGAGCTGATCGAGCGCACCGTGGAGTCGCTGCGCGGGGCCCACCGCGCCACCGTCCACCTCTACAACGCCACCGCCCCGACCTTCCGCCGCGTGGTCTTCCGCGGATCGAAGGAGCAGGTCAAGCAGATCGCCGTGGACGGCACCCGGCTGGTCATGGAGTACGCGGACAAGATCCTCGGCGACGAGACGATCTTCGGCTACCAGTACAGCCCGGAGATCTTCACCGACACCGAGCTGGACTTCGCGCTGGAGGTCTGCGAGGCCGTCTGTGACGTCTGGCAGCCCGAGGCCGGCCGCGAGATCATCCTCAACCTGCCCGCCACCGTGGAGCGGTCGACGCCGTCCACGCACGCGGACCGGTTCGAGTGGATGTCGCGCAACCTTTCCCGCCGTGAGCACGTCTGCCTGTCGGTCCACCCGCACAACGACCGCGGTACGGCCGTGGCCGCCGCCGAACTGGCGATCATGGCGGGCGCGGACCGCATCGAGGGCTGTCTGTTCGGGCAGGGTGAGCGCACCGGCAACGTCGACCTGGTGACGCTGGGCATGAACCTCTTCTCGCAGGGCATCGACCCGCAGATCGACTTCTCGCAGATCGACGAGGTCCGCAGGACCAGCGAGTACTGCAACCAGATGGAGATCCACCCCCGCCACCCGTACGCGGGCGACCTCGTCTACACCGCCTTCTCCGGCTCCCACCAGGACGCCATCAAGAAGGGCTTCGACGCGATGGAGGCGGACGCGGCGGCCCGGGGCAGGACGGTCGACGAGATCGAGTGGGCCGTGCCGTACCTGCCGATCGACCCGAAGGACGTCGGCCGCTCCTACGAGGCGGTCATCCGGGTCAACTCTCAGTCCGGCAAGGGCGGGATCTCGTACGTCCTGAAGAACGACCACAAGCTGGACCTGCCGCGCCGGATGCAGATCGAGTTCTCCCGGATCATTCAGGCCAAGACCGACGCCGAGGGCGGCGAGGTCACCCCGGCGCAGATCTGGTCCGCGTTCCGCGACGAGTACCTGCCCAGCCCGGACGACGCGGCGGCGCGGTGGGGCCGGGTGCAGATCCGCTCGGGTCAGAGCACGACCGGCGGCGACGGCCGCGACACGATCACCGTCGAGGCGACCGTGGACGGGGTGGACACCGTGCTGACCGGTACGGGCAACGGTCCGATCTCCGCGTTCTTCCAGGCGCTCCAGGCCATCGGCATCGACGCCCGTCTGCTGGACTACACCGAGCACACGATGAGCGAGGGGGCGAGCGCGCAGGCCGCCTCGTACATCGAGTGCGCCATCGACGACAAGGTGCTGTGGGGCATCGGCATCGACGCCAACACCACGCGCGCCTCGCTGAAGGCGGTCGTCTCGGCGGTCAACCGGGCGGCCCGCTGACCTGCCGGTCCGCCGTCCGTCGGCGCGGGAGGACGCCGCGGGTCCGGCCGGCCGAGGGAAGCTGAGCGCACGTTCGAAGAACCCCGTCCGCCCTTTCGAGGGGGGCGGGGTTCGGCCATCTCCGGAGCGTTGTGACCGTCGGGGTACTGACGCCGCCTCACGGGTGTGGTTAACATCACGTCAACACGGCAACGTTGCCGGAGCGTTACGGAGGTGTGCGTCGTGCGGTCAGCCCTGGGACGAAGCGCTGGAAAGCTGCGCATCTGTGGCATCCGTACCATCTGGGACACCGTCGGTGACGGTGAGTTCTACTGCCCCGGCTGCGGAGGGGACCGCAACTACCGCCGCCTCAACGGCCGTCGGCGCTTCGCCGTCCTCGGCGTGCCCCTGATGGCGCGCGGGAGCGAGGGCCCGGTCGTCGAATGCGCCGCCTGCCGCCGTCACTTCGGCACGGACACCCTGGACCACCCCACCACCACCCGGTTCTCCGCGATGCTGCGCGACGCCGTGCACACCGTCGCGCTCGGCGTGCTCGCCGCCGGGGGCTCCTGCTCCGGGCCGTCCCTGACGGCCGCCGTCGCCACCGTGCGCGGCGCGGGGATCGAGGACTGCACGGAGGAACAGCTCGCCACCATCGTCCAGGTGCTCGCCTCCGACATCGAGCAGGGCTGCGGCGGCGGCCCGGCCGCCGAGGCGTGCGGTGCCGCGCTCGCGATCGAACTGCACGAGGTGCTGAAGCCGCTCGCCCCGCACCTGGCCCCGACCGGGCGGGAATCGCTGCTGCTCCAGGGCGCCAGGATCGCGCTCGCCGACGGACCGTACAGCCAGGCGGAACGCGATGTGCTGACCGCTGTCGGGGACGCGCTGCAACTGCGGGCCGAGGACACGGTCCGGCTGCTCGCGGCGGCCCGTACGCCGTCCTGAGCGCGCGGGAGTCCTCGACGGGTGACCTTGTGGGGCCGGAGGCGCCTGTCTGTGCGTCCGTGCGCCGGGTGCGCGCGTGCGTACGGGGGGCGCGGGTGGCGCCCGGCGTTCCGTGTGCGCGTCCGCGCTCGTAACGCCCGCGCTCGTGTGCCCGTCCTTGTGTGCCTGTGCTCGTGACGCCGCGCCAGTGCGCCCGCGCCCGTAACGCCCGCGCTCGTGCGCCCGCGCTCCTACGCCCGCGGCCGTGCGCCCGCCCTTCTACGCCTGCGGTCGTGCGCCCGCGCTCGTACGGGGCGTACTCCCCGAGGAGTAACCAGCGGCGTGCGCCCACCGTCGCAGTAGCGCCGAAGTCGCCCCGGCGCGCGATGAATCGGCCCTCCCCGGCCGGAAGTCTGGAACCACCGGACACCGACCAGGAGGGGACCCCGTGATGAGGGCGGAAACGGAACAGAACGGCGTGCCACCGGGACCGGTGGGGCTGTCCGGGGCGACGCGTGACGGCCGTGACGGCCGGAGGCGGCTTCGGCGGATGCTGCCCTGGGCGGTCGTCGCGTTCTGGGCCGCCGTGATCGCGTTCGCCGGGCCCCTCGCGGGCGGACTGGGCGACGTACAGAGCAACCGGGCGGTCGACTACCTCCCGGCCGACGCCGACTCCACCCAGGTCGCCCGCATCCAGGACGCCCTGCCCGGCGGCGAGTCCACCGACCTCGTCCTCGTCTACCACCGGGACGGTGGGCTCACGGCCGCCGACCGGGCCACGGCGGCCGAACAGACCGCCACCGTGGTCCGGGACCACGGCCTCGGTGGCAGCGTGCGAGGGATACCTTCCAGGGACGATACGACCCTCATGTACCCGGTCTCCTCGACCGGGCCGGGCCACGACGACGACGCCCGTACCGCGTTCGTCGCCGACATCCGCGCCACCGCCCAGGGCGGCGACGGGCTGAGCGTCCAGGTCGGCGGGCCCGGAGCGTTCACCGTCGACGCGCAGGAGGTGTACACCTCGGTCGACGGGCCGCTGCTGTACACGACCGTCGCGGTCGTCGCGATCCTGCTGGTCCTCATCTACCGCAGCCCGTTCCTGTGGCTGGTGCCGCTCGTCGTCGCGGGGATCGCCGACGTGCTCTCCATGGCCGTCGTCCACGCCCTCAACCGGGGCTTCGACATCACCGTCACCGGCCAGAGCTCGGCCGTCATGACCATCCTCGTCTTCGGCGCGGGCACCGACTACGCGCTGCTGCTCGTCTCCCGCTACCGCGAGGAGCTGTACCGCTCCGCCCGGCCGTCGGACGCCATGGCCGCCGCCCTGCGCGGCTGCGGACCCGCGATCATCGCCTCCTCCGGGACGGTCGCCGCCGGACTGCTCTGCCTGCTCGCGGCGGACCTCAACAGCAGCCATGGCATGGGCCCGATCGCCGCCGTCGGTGTGCTGTGCGCGCTCCTCACCATGACGACCCTGCTGCCCGCGCTGCTCGTGGTCCTGGGCCGCCGGGTCTTCTGGCCGCTCGTGCCCGAGCACGGTGGCGCCCCCGCCCGGCGCCGCTCGCCCTTCGCCGCGATGGGCGGCTCGGCCGGACGCAGGCCGGTCGCCGTGCTCGTCTGCGGCGGCGCACTCC
Source organism: Streptomyces sp. AM 4-1-1 (assembly GCF_029167625.1). Classification (NCBI taxonomy): domain Bacteria; kingdom Bacillati; phylum Actinomycetota; class Actinomycetes; order Kitasatosporales; family Streptomycetaceae; genus Streptomyces; species Streptomyces sp. AM 4-1-1. The sequence goes on along the minus strand of NZ_CP119145.1, from coordinate 1,847,913 downwards.
TCGGCACGCTGGCCCTCGGCGCGTTCAACCTGCCCGGCGCGCTCACGCTGGAGGACTCGTTCACCGACGCCCCCGACTCGGTCGCGGCGATGAAGACCCTCGCCGCCGCCTACCCCGAGCACGGCACCCAGCCGATCACCGTGCTCACCCCCACCGACCGGGCGGCCGGGGCCGAGGCGAAGGCCCGTACGGTCGAGGGAGTCACCGCCGTCGAACGCGGGCGCAGCGGCGGCGGCTGGACCGAACTCGCCGTCACCGCGTCGGACGGCCCCGAAACGGCGGGGGAGCGGGCCACCATCGAGGCGCTGCGGGACGGACTGGACGGCAGCCATGTCGGCGGCCCCAGTGCCCAGCAACTCGACCTGGAGAACACCGACTCCCGCGATCTGAGGGTCGTCGTCCCGCTGGTGCTCCTGTCGGTCCTGCTGATCCTGATCGCCCTGCTGCGCAGCCTCGTCGCCCCGCTGCTGCTGGTCGCCGCCGTGGTCGCCGTCTGGGGCGCCGCGCTCGGCATCGCCGGACTGGTGGCGGTGCCGCTCCTCGGGCTCGGGGGCACCGACTCCGGGCTGCCGCTGCTGTCCTTCGTCTTCCTGGTCGCCCTCGGAGTCGACTACGGCATCTTCCTGATGCACCGGATGCGCGAGGAATCGCTGTCCGGGGCCGACCCCGCGGACGCCGCGCTGACCGCGCTGCGCGCGACGGGCGGGGTGATCGCCTCGGCCGGACTCGTCCTCGCGGCGACCTTCGCGGTCCTGATGAACATGCCGATGGTGTCCCTCGTCGAGCTGGGCTTCGTGGTCGCGGTCGGGGTGCTCCTCGACACCTTCCTCGTACGGACCTATCTGGTGACGTCCGCGAGCGTGGCCCTGCGGCACCGGGTGTGGTGGCCCGGCCGGCTGAGCCGACCGGTCGGGGACCCGGCGGAACGGCCCGCGTCCGAACCCGTACCGGCCCCCTGACAGCGGGCGCGGGCGTACCGGAGGATGACACCGTGCCTTCTCGAACCCCGCGGCTGAGTGAGCGCGTCATGACGGTCGTCAACCGCGATCCCCTGGAAGCGCCGCACAAGGTGCGCAACGACGCCCTCATCGCGGCGGGGGCCGGTGCGCTCTCGGTCGCCCTCGGCATCACCGCCGACGGCGGCCGGGCCCCCGACGCCCTGGGCTGGACGCTGCTGGTCTGCACCGTCGTCCCCCTGGTGGGCCGGCGGGTCCGGCCGCTGCTCGCCCTGGTGGTGATGATCCCGTTCCTCATGGCGTACCACGGGTGCGACAACACGCACATGGCGCCGATACCGCAGACCTGGATCGCCCTCTACACGGTGGCCGCGACCGGCAGGCCGCTGCGCACACTGCTGACCGGCATCGGCGTCCTCGGCGCCATGCTGTCCGTGGTGCTCACCATCAGCGCCCACGAGGGACTGCAACTGCTGCGCCTCTCGGGGTGGATCGTCGCCGTGCTGTTCTGCGGTGTGGACGTGCGCATCTACCGGCAGTACGTCGCCTCCATCGTGGAACGCGCCGAGCGCGCCGAACGCACCCGGGAGGAGGAGGCCCGCCGCCGGGTCGCCGAGGAACAACTGCGGATCGCCCGCGATCTGCACGATCTGCTCGCGCACAGCATCACGCTCATCGGGGTGCGGACCTCGGTCGCCTCGCACATCCTGACCGTCGACCCGGAACGCCTCGACCGGGCGGCCGTCGCCCAGGCCCTCGACGACATCGCCGACACCTGCCGCGAGGCCCGCGCCGAACTGCGCACCACCCTCCAGGTGCTGCGCGCCGACAGCCACGAGGCGGACGGGCCGCTGCCCGACCTGGCCGCACTGCCCGCCCTCGTACGCTCCGCCCGTGCCGCCGGGGCCCAGGTCGACCTCTCGGTGCGCGCCCCGGAGGGTCGGCTGCCCCCGGCGACCGGCGCCGCCGCCTACCGGATCGTGCAGGAATCCCTGACCAACGCGGTCCGGCACGCGGGGCCCGGGGTACGGATCAGCGTCGCGGTGGTGCCCGACGGCGACCGGGCGCTGCGCGTCACCGTCACCGACGACGGACCGGGTGGCGCGTCGAGGAGGCGGGCGGGGCGACGGGCGGACGGGGACCCGGCCGGCTTCGGCATCGTGGGAATGCGGGAACGCGCCCGCAGCACCGGGGGCACACTGGCCGTCGGACCCCGCCCCGGCGGCGGCTTCGAAGTCCGCGCCCTGCTGCCGTTCCACGAGCGGGAGCACCGGAACCAGCCCCAGGAGACCGCCCTGTGATCCGCGTACTGCTCGCCGACGACCAGAGGCTCGTACGGGCCGCCTTCGCGATGCTCGTCGAGTCCGCGCCCGACATGGAGGTGGTGGGCCAGGCGGGCACCGGCGTCGAAGCGGTCGAGCTGGCCCGCTCCGCGCGGGCCGACCTCGTCGTCATGGACATCCGGATGCCCGACCTCGACGGGATCGGGGCGACGCGGCTGATCGCCGCCGACGAGGACCTGGCCGGGGTGAAGGTGCTGGTCCTGACGACGTTCGACACCGACGAGCACGTCGTCGAGGCGCTGCGCGCGGGAGCGTCCGGATTCCTCGTCAAGGACACCAGGCCCGCCGATCTCCTCACCGCCATCAGAACGGTCGCGGCCGGGGACGCCCTGCTCTCGCCCGGCCCGACGGCCGGGCTGATCGCCCGCGTGCTGCGCAGCCCGCAGCCGCCCGTGAGCGGTGGCCCGGACGGGCTCTCGGGCCGGGAGCGCCAGGTGCTCGGGCTCGTCGCCCGGGGCCTCAACAACTCCGAGATCGCCGGGACCCTGGGCCTCAGCCCGCTCACCGCGAAGACCCACGTCAGCCGGATCATGGGGAAGACCGGTGCCCGGGACCGCGCGCAGCTGGTGATCATCGCCTATGAGTCGGGCCTGGTCACACCGGCCGGCGACGCGGCGGACCGGTCCGGACCGGGCACCGGCACGGCGGTGGGCGCGGGTGGCGCGGGGGCCGGGGCCGCCGGCCCCTCCCCGTACCGGACAATGGGCGCATGAGCTTGTTCCGGGACGACGGCGTCGTACTGCGTACGCAGAAGCTGGGCGAGGCCGACCGGATCATCACGATCCTGACCCGGAGCCACGGCCGGGTGCGGGCGGTCGCGCGCGGGGTGCGGCGCACCAAGTCGAAGTTCGGGGCCCGGCTGGAACCCTTCTCCCATGTGGACGTGCAGTTCTTCGCACGCGGCAGCGAACTCGTCGGGCGCGGTCTCCCGCTGTGCACCCAGAGCGAGACCATCGCCCCGTACGGAGGCGGGATCGCCGCCGACTACGCCCGCTACACGGCGGGCACCGCCATGCTGGAGACCGCCGAACGCTTCACCGACCACGAGGGGGAGCCCGCCGTCCAGCAGTACCTGCTGCTCGTCGGCGGGCTGCGGACCCTGTCGCGCGGGGAGCACGCGCCGCACCTCATCCTCGACGCCTTCCTGCTGCGCTCCCTCGCCGTCAACGGCTACGCCCCCAGCTTCGTCGACTGCGCGAAGTGCGGTATGCCCGGACCGAACCGGTTCTTCTCCGTCGCGGCGGGCGGAGTCATCTGCGGCGACTGCCGGGTGCCCGGCAGCGTCGTACCCTCAGCGGAGGCCGTCACCCTGCTGAGCGCGCTGCTCACCGGTGACTGGGAGACGGCGGACGCGAGCGAGGCGCGTCACGTCAGGGAGGGGAGCGGGCTGGTGTCCGCCTATCTGCACTGGCATCTGGAGCGCGGACTGCGCTCGCTGCGGTACGTAGAGAAGTGACACAGGGAGACGAGACAGCTCATGGCACGACGCGGGATTCTGGGACGTACCCGGCGCGAGTACAAGACCCCCGAGCCGCACCCCTCCGGCGCCCGGCCCCCGAAGATCCCCGGTGATCTGGTCCCGGAGCACGTGGCGGTCGTGATGGACGGCAACGGCCGATGGGCGAAGGAGCGCGGTCTGCCGCGCACCGAGGGCCACAAGGTCGGTGAGGGCGTCGTGATGGACGTCCTCAAGGGCTGCCTGGAGATGGGCGTCAAGAACCTCTCGCTGTACGCCTTCTCCACCGAGAACTGGAAGCGGTCCCCGGAGGAGGTGAAGTTCCTGATGGACTTCAACCGGGACGTCATCCGCCGCCGCCGCGACGAGATGAACGAACTCGGCATCCGCATCCGCTGGGTGGGCCGGATGCCCAAGCTGTGGAAGTCGGTCGTCCAGGAACTCCAGGTCGCCCAGGAACAGACCCGGGACAACGACGCGATGACGCTCTACTTCTGCGTCAACTACGGTGGCCGGGCGGAGATCGCCGACGCGGCGCAGCACATCGCGCGGGAGGTCGCGGCGGGGCGGCTCGACCCCTCGAAGGTCACCGAGAAGACCTTCGCGAAGTACATGTACTACCCGGACATGCCGGACGTGGACCTCTTCGTACGCCCCAGCGGCGAGCAGCGCACCTCCAACTACCTGATCTGGCAGAGCGCGTACGCCGAGATGGTCTTCCAGGACGTTTTGTGGCCGGACTTCGACCGCCGTGACCTGTGGCGGGCCTGCCTGGAGTACGCCAAGCGCGACCGGCGGTTCGGCGGGGCGGAGGAAGCGGCTGCGGTGGCCGGGAGCACCCCGGAGACCCAGGGCTGACCTGTGGTTATGATCACGGTTCGCTCGTCCTCGGGGAGGGGCTGTGATCGACACCTGGGGAGGGGCCGTGACCGACGCACATCAGCCGGAGCCGGCGGGAGGACCCGTGGCGCCGCAGGCCGCGGGGACGGCGGCGGGGGCGGTCGAGCTGGAGTTCCGGCCGACCGTCCAGGACCTGACCGAGGCGCTGCGCGCGCGGAACCGGGTCGGCGCCGCCGGAAGGCGACAGCGGCTCCTGCTCGTGTTGTCGCTCGTGCTGGGCGTGGCGTACGCGGTGGGGGCGGGGGTGGCGGGGCTGAACCCGCTTCCCGGCGGAGTCCTCCTCGTCGTGGCCTTCGCCCTGCTGCTGTCACCGTGGTTGCAGGCGCGCCAGTTCCACCGGATGTTCGAGCGCCAGGGCGGGTTCCGGGCGCGGGCGGACGAGACGGGTCTGACCCTCTCCAACGACAACAGCGTCACGACCACCTACTGGCGGGCCCTGCCCCGCTTCGTGGAGACGCCGAACCTGTTCGTGCTGGTCAGTGACGACAGGAACGCCGTCGGTATGACGGTGCTGGCCAAGCGCGGGGTGCGGGACGAGGCCGAGCTGGACCGGCTGCGGGCGATCCTCGACCGCCACCTCCAGCGCCGCTGAACGCGTACGGCCCCGGGCCGGGTCCGCCATGGGGGCGGGTCCGGCCCGGGGCCGTACGTCGTCGCGGGGCGGGGCCTCCCGTCCGGCCGGCCGGGCCGGATCAGCTCCGCGGGGTCCTGGCGCACTCCTCACAGGTGCCGAAGACCTCCACCGTGTGGGCCACGTTGACATAGCCGTGCTGGGCGGCGATCGTCTCCGCCCACTGTTCCACCGCCGGTCCCTCGACCTCGACGGCCTTGCCGCAGACCCGGCACACCAGGTGATGGTGGTGGTCGCCGGTCGAGCAGCGGCGGTAGACCGCCTCCCCCTCGTCGGTGCGCAGGACGTCGACCTCGCCCGCGTCGGCCAGGGACTGGAGTGTGCGGTAGACGGTGGTCAGTCCGACCGAGTCGCCCCGGTGCTTGAGCACATCGTGCAGTTCCTGGGCGCTGCGGAACTCGTCCACCTCGTCGAGCGCCGCCGCCACCGCCGCTCGTTGCCGGGTCGACCGGCCGCGTACCGGGGCTGTGTTGGTACCACTGATCGGCGCCGTCGCCACAGGAGCCTCCTCGTGTCGCCCGTACATATGTCGGGCCATTGTGCCAGTCCGCCCCGGCGGCACCGTCAGACCCGGAGGTCGTCCGTGCCGGCGCGTGGGGCCGGTACCCCCAGGGTGCACTCCTCCCCGGCCGTTTCACCCGCGCGCGCCCGCCTTCTCGCGAGCGGCGCGGCGAGCGCCGTCAGGGCGACGAAGACGCCGATGGCCAGCAGCACGATCGTCGCGCCGGGCGGCACGTCCTGGTAGTACGAGGTCACCGTGCCGGCCAGGGTCACGGCCGTGCCGATGACCACGGAGAGCACGAACGTCACCGCGAAGGACTTGGTGATCTGCTGCGCGGCGGCGACCGGCACCACCATCAGCGCGCTGACCAGCAACAGGCCGACGACCCGCATCGCGACGGTGACGGTGACCGCGGCCGTCACCGCGATCAGCAGGTTCAGCGCGCGCACCGGCAGCCCGGTGACCCGCGCGAACTCCTCGTCCTGGCTGATCGCGAACAACTGCCGCCGCAGGCCCAGGGTGACCAGCAGCACGAAGGCGGCCAGCAGGCAGATCGCGGTGATGTCCCCGGGCGAGACCGTCGAGAGCGAGCCGAAGAGGTACGAGCTCAGCTTGGCGTTGGAGCCGGTGTCGGAGAGGTTGATCAGCAGCACACCGCCCGCCATACCGCCGTAGAAGAGCATGGCCAGCGCGACGTCGCCGCGGGTGCGTCCGTACCAGCGGATCAGTTCCATCGTGATCGCGCCGGCCACCGCGACGGCCGTCGCCATCCACACCGGGCTGGTGGAGAGCAGGAAGCCGAGTCCGACGCCGGTCATCGCGATGTGGCCGATGCCGTCGCCCATCAGGGCCTGGCGGCGCTGCACGAGATAGATGCCGACGGCGGGGGCGATGACGCCGACCAGCACGGCGGCGATCAGGGCCCGCTGCATGAAGGGGGGCTGGAGGAATTCCATGGTCAGCTCAGCAGTCCGGTCCGGGCGGGCTCGGAAGCCGCGTGGGGGTGTACGTGGTCGTGGCCGGGCAGCGCGTGCTGGCCGACGGCCTTCGGGGGCGGTCCGTCGTGCATCACGCAGCCGTCGCGCAGCACCACGGCCCGGTCGATCAGAGGCTCCAGCGGGCCCAGCTCGTGCAGGACGAGCAGCACCGTGGTGCCCGCCGCGACCTGCTCGCGCAGGGTGGTGGCGAGGATTTCCTGGCTGTGCAGGTCGACGCCCGCCATCGGCTCGTCCATGATCAGGAGCTCCGGTTCGGCGGCGAGCGCCCGCGCGATCAGGACGCGCTGGTGCTGCCCTCCGGACAGGGTGTCCACGGAGTCGCCCGCCCGGTCGGCGAGTCCGACCAGCTCGATGGCCCGCTGGACGGCGGCCCGGTCCGCCTTGCCCGGCCACCGCAGCCGGGTGCGGGACAGCCGGCCGGACGAGACCACCTCGCGGATGGTCGCGGGGACGCCGGACGCGGCGGTGGTGCGCTGCGGTACGTAACCGACCCGTGCCCAGGACCGGAAGCGGCGCAGCGGGGTGGCGAACAGCTCGATCGCGCCGCCGGTCAGCTGGACCTGGCCGATGACCGAGCGCACGGCCGTCGACTTGCCGGAGCCGTTGGCGCCGAGCAGGGCGACGACCTCGCCGCGGTTGACGGTGAAGTCGACGCCGCGCAGCACGGGTCGGGCGCCGAGCGTGGCGGTCGCGCCCCGCACGGCGATCACCGGGTCGCCGCGGTGACCGGTGGCCAGGAGGGGGTCGGGGCCGGACTCGGGCGTGGCACCGGTACCGGTGGGGTCGGTGGTACCGGGGGGTGCCTGCCGGGCGGGCGGGGGGTCCGGTGTGGACGTGGGTTCGAGGGTGGTGGGCTCGGGCATGAGTGCCTCCGTTACTGCTGATGCGTGAGTCACCGCTGATACGTGAGTCACTTCGCGCCGAGTGCCTTCCGCAGCGCGGCGAGGTTGGACTCCATGACCTCGATGTAGTCATCGCCGTGGGACGCGTCCGTGATTCCCTCCAGCGGGTCGAGGACATCGGTCCGCAGCCCGGTGTCCCCCGCGAGGGTCTTGGCGGTCTTGTCACTGGCGAGTGCTTCGAAGAAGACGGTGCTCGCCCTGTCCCGCTTCGCGACCGCCTGGATCTCCTTGATCCGGGCGGGGCTCGGCTCGGCCTCGGGGTCGAGACCGGCGATGCCCTCCTGCTTCAGCCCGTACCGCTCGGCGAGGTAGCCGAAGGCGGAGTGGGTGGTGATGAAGGTCTTGGTGGTGGTGTTCCTCAGCCCCGTACGGTACGCCGTGTCGAGGGCGCCGAGGCGTCCGACCAGGGCGTCGGTGTTCTCGCGGTAGTCGGCGGCGTGGTCCGGGTCGGCCTTCTCCAGGGACGTGCCGACCCCCTTGGCGACCTCGGCGTACTTCACCGGGTCCAGCCAGATGTGCGGGTCGGCGCCGGACCCGCCGTGGTCGTGTTCGTCGTGTCCGCCGTCGTGCGCGTGCTCGTCCCCGCCGCCGTCGACCTCCGCGCCGTGGTTCTCCAGCGTGGTGAACTTCGCGGCGTCGACCGCGTGCCGGGCCCCGGACTGCTCGACCGCGTCGTCGACGGCGGGCTGGAGGCCCCTGAGGTAGAGGATGTAGTCGGCGTCGCTCAGCCCGCCGATCTGCCGGGGGGACAGCTCCAGATCGTGCGGCTCGACGCCCGGCTTGGTCAGCGCGGTGACGGAGACGTGCTTCCCGCCGATCTCCTCGGCCAGGAACTGCATCGGGTAGAAGGACGCCACCACGGCCAGTTTGTCGCCGCTCCTGTGATCGTCCCCCGCGGTGCCGGAGGAGCAGGCGGAGACGGCCGTGAGACCGAGGGCGACCGCTCCGGAGACGGCGGCGAGGGGTATGAGGCGTCGTACGTTCATGACACTCATTTTCAACAAAAATGGAAACGATTGTCAACAAGGATGATGAGATGCTCGGATGACCCTCTGACCGCCAACCGATTTGATCCAAAGGGTGCGCCCGCCGGTAATCTGAAGGCTTCGCGTTCGTCGTCGTCGTAATGAAGAGAGCACCGTGGCCGCCGACAAGATCGACTCCATCGTCAGCCTGAGCAAGCGCCGTGGCTTCGTCTATCCCTGCAGTGAGATCTACGGTGGCCAGAAGGCCGCCTGGGACTACGGGCCGCTGGGCGTCGAGCTGAAGGAGAACCTCAAGCGCCAGTGGTGGCGCTACATGGTCACCTCCCGCGAGGACGTGGTCGGTCTCGACTCGTCGGTCATCCTGGCGTCCGACGTGTGGGTGGCCTCCGGGCACGTCGCCACCTTCTCGGACCCGCTGACCGAGTGCACCTCCTGTCACAAGCGCTACCGCGCGGACCACCTGGAGGAGGCGTACGAGGAGAAGCACAACCACGCGCCCGCCAACGGCCTGGCCGACCTCAACTGCCCCAACTGCGGCAACAAGGGCACCTTCACCGAGCCCAAGCAGTTCTCGGGTCTGCTCTCGACCCACCTCGGCCCCACCCAGGACTCCGGTTCCGTCGCCTATCTGCGGCCCGAGACCGCGCAGGGCATCTTCACCAACTTCGGCCAGGTGCAGCAGACTTCGCGCAAGAAGCCGCCGTTCGGCATCGCCCAGATGGGCAAGTCCTTCCGGAACGAGATCACTCCGGGCAACTTCATCTTCCGCACCCGCGAGTTCGAGCAGATGGAGATGGAGTTCTTCGTCAAGCCGGGCGAGGACGAGCAGTGGCAGGAATACTGGATGGAGCAGCGCTGGAACTGGTACCGCGACCTCGGCATGCGCGAGGAGAACATGCGCTGGTTCGAGCACCCGAAGGAGAAGCTGTCCCACTACTCGAAGCGCACCGCTGACATCGAGTACCGCTTTCGCTTCGGCGGCAGCGAGTGGGGCGAGCTGGAGGGCGTCGCCAACCGCACGGACTACGACCTCACCGCGCACTCCAAGGCGTCCGGCACCGACCTGTCGTACTTCGACCAGGAGGCCGGCGAGCGCTGGACCCCGTACGTCATCGAGCCCGCGGCCGGTGTCGGCCGCGCGATGCTGGCCTTCCTCCTCGACGCCTACATCGAGGACGAGGCGCCGAACGCCAAGGGCGTCATGGAGAAGCGCACCGTGATGCGCCTCGACCCGCGCCTGGCGCCGGTCAAGGTCGCGGTGCTGCCGCTGTCGCGCAACTCGCAGCTGTCGCCGAAGGCCAAGGGCCTCGCCACCGACCTGCGGAAGAACTGGAACATCGAGTTCGACGACGCGGGCGCCATCGGCCGCCGCTACCGCCGTCAGGACGAGATCGGTACGCCGTTCTGCGTGACCGTGGACTTCGATACCCTCGACGACAACGCGGTGACCGTGCGCGAGCGCGACACGATGACGCAGGAGCGCGTCTCGCTGGACCAGATCCAGGCGTACCTGGGTGCCCGTCTGGCGGGCTGCTGAGCCGTTCGGGCTGATCCCGCCGATCACCCACTGATCATCCGCTGATACCGGTCGATCAGGAGAGCGAGGCCCCCGGTTCCGGTCCCGGAGCCGGGGGCCTCGTCGTGCGCTCCGGCCGGCGGCGGCCGGGACCGGCCCGGCCGCCGGGCCGGAAAAGTGGGTGCCCGGCGCCATCGGCCCGGGGTACGGTTTCCGGCATGTCTTCGTTCTTCCAGATCTACGAGTGAGTGCGCGGCGGGTCCGACCACCCGCCGCCCGACGGTTCGTTTCCGGATCACCTCAGACCTCAGGTCTCACCACGATGGGAGAACTCCGTGGCCAAGAGCCGCAACAACCTCCTCGGTGTCGGAGGACAGCGCAAGAAGCTGTCCCGCGCCGAACAGCAGGGCGCGGGCCCCGAGCGCAACGCCGACCGCATGAACGCGGCCGACCAGAAGCAGGAGCTGGTACGCAAGATGCGTGAGCGCGCGCAGTCCGCGACGCCCGCCCAGGGCGACGACTCGGCCGGGCCGGAGTCCGCGCCCCGGAGCTAGTGCCGGGAGCGGCACCAGGGCCTTTCGTTCGGCAGGGTCCGGCCGCCCCCGTGCTTCGCGGGGCGGCCGGACCCTGCCCTTCGTCCGTTCCGGGGGATGTCGAGCCGGCGTCCCGCGTCGCTGTCACGACACGGCGCGCGGCAGCCGCAGGCTCAGCGACGCCGTCAGGGCGATCGCCGCCAACTGCGCCAGCAGCGTCACGGACAGCGCGTCCCGCATCCCCGCGCCGGGCACCAGCGCCAGGAACAGCGTGCCCAGCGTCGCCACCCCCAGGGCCAGCGACGCCTGCTGCGTCGTCGTCATCACCCCGCCGCCCAACCCGGCCCGCTCGGACGGCACGTCCGAGAGCACGATCCGGAAGAGCACCGGCAGTTGGAGCCCCTGCCCGAGCCCGGCGATCGCGATGCCCGGCAGCAGCTCCCACAGCCCCAGGCCCGGCCAGCCACGCCACACGGTCAGCGCGAGCACGGCCACCCCCACGCCCTGGACCAGCGCGCCCGCCGTCACGACCCGGCTGCCGTGGCGGCGGATCAGCCGGGGACCGGCCAGCGACGCCCCGAAGAACGCCACCGCCATCGGTGTCATCGACAGTCCCGCCATGGCCGGACTCATCGCCAGCCCCTGCTGGAGCGCCACGGCGATGACGAACATGAAACCGCCGAAGCCGACCGAGAACGGCACCAGGAGACCCAGCCCATGGCGCAGCGAGTCCAGCCGCAGCAGGCTCGGCGGGACCAACGGGGTCCGTCCGAGCCGGTCCGCCCGCCGCTCGACCCGGTAGAACGCCACCGCGGCGAACGGGAACAGACCGAGCGAGATCCACGTCCACAGCGGCCAGCCCGCCGCCCGCCCCTCGGTGAGCGGCGCGAGCAGCGTCACCAGCGACGCCGCCAGCAGCAGCGTGCCGCGCACATCGACCGGCGCGGGCCGGTCCGAGCGGGTCTCCGGCACGGTACTGACGGCGAGCACCAGACCGACCGCCGCCACCGGCACGTTCACCAGGAAGATCGAGCGCCAGCCCGCGCTGTCGCCGAACACCGAGGACAGCGGCGCGGCGGCGACCAGGACCCCGCCGAGCATCTGGCCCGCGACCATGGAGAGCCCGGCGGTCGCCCCGTACAGGCTCATCGCACGGGCACGCCGGTGCCCGGCGGTCGCCGACTGGATGGTGGCAAGCACCTGCGGCAGCATCAGGGCCGCCGCCGCGCCCTGTGCGACCCGGGCCCCCACCAGGGACCAGGCGTCGGGGGCGAGCCCGCAGGCGAGCGAGGTGAGGCCGAAGGCGGCCATCCCGATCAGGAAGAGTCTGCGCCGCCCCGCCATGTCGCCGAGCCGGCCGCCCAGGACCAGCAGTACGGCGTACGCGAGGCCGTAGCCCGCCACGACCAGCTCCAACAGGGCGGGGCCCGCGGCCAGATCGTGGTCGATGGTGGGCAGGGCGACGTTCACTATGAAGAAGTCCACGAGCGGCAGCGCGGCGCCGAGCAGCACGGTGAACAGCCCGAGCGTGCCGAGCACGGGCGCGCGGTGATCATGGCGCTCGCCCCGGGATTCCGGGTACGGGGATCGCGGGTACGGGGGTTCGGTGGACGGGGAGACCGGGGGAGTGGATGAGGCCGTGGTCAGTGCGGTGGAATCGTTCACGACCACGAGGATCGTCCAGCCCCCAGCCTGGTACCAGAGTCTTCTCATGCTGGTACCAGCAGTACCTGGCACACCGCCGGGCCGTTCGGCACTCTGGGGGCATGACGATGACGGCGACCGGCGGGACCATGGCGAACAGCGGGACGACGGCGAACAGCGGGACCGGGGCCCCGGAGGCATCCGGGGAACCCTCGGCACCCGACACCGACGCGTCCGGAGGCCCCGCGCGTGAGGTCCCCGACGCCGAGGTCCGGCGGCACGAACTGGCGGCCTTCCTGCGCAGCCGCCGTGAGCGCATCACCCCCGAACAGGTCGGCCTCGTCCGGGGGCGACGCCGGCGCACCCCCGGCCTGCGCCGGGAGGAGGTCGCCCAGCTCTCCGCCGTCGGCGTCACCTGGTACACGTGGTTGGAACAGGCCCGAGACATCCAGGTCTCGCCGCAGGTCCTCGACTCCCTCGCCCGCGCGCTGCTCCTCGACCGCAGCGAGCGCTCGCACCTCTTCTCGCTCTCGGGCGCCGTCGACCCCGCCCCTGGCACGCAGTGCCCCAGCATCACCCCGGCGCTGCGGCAGACGCTGAGGCGACTGGAACCGTTTCCGGCCTGCGTGCAGAACAGCCGGTACGACATCCTCGCGTACAACCGCACCTACGGTCGGCTGCTCTGCGACCTGGACGCGGTCGCCCCCGAGGACCGCAACTGCCTGATCCTGTCGTACACCCACCAGGACTGGCGCGAGTCCGTCGTCGACCTCCCCGCGATGCACCGGCTGATGACCGCCAAGTTCCGGGCCGCCATGGCCGGTCACCTCGCCGAGCCCGCCTGGAAAGCCCTCCTCGGACGGCTGGAGGCGGCATCGCCCGAGTTCCGCGAGGTCTGGGCGCGGCACGAAGTGGTGGGACAGGGCGGCCCGACCAAGCACTTCCGCAACGCCGGTGTGGGGCTGCTTCACCTCGACCACACCGACTTCTGGCTGGGTCCTTCCGCGGGGCCGCGCATGGTGACGTACGTGCCCGCCGACGAGCGGACCAGGGAGCGGCTGGAGCGCTTGCTGGCGCTGGCGATCGGCGAGACCGGGGACTGAGCGCGGGCCGGACGGGACGGGAAGGCGGGTCGGGAAGGTCGGCGAGACCGGGGACTGAGCGCGGGCCGGACGGGACGGGACGGCGGGTCGGGAAGGTCGGGAAGGTCGGGGAGGCCGGGTGGGTCGGGAGGGCTCGGAGGGCGTACGTGGGGAGCCTCAGGCGGCGCCCGCGTCGGGTTTCGGGTCGCGACCCGCCTCAGGTGTACGCGACGGGGGCTCCACGCGTACGCGGCGAACTTTCGGCGTACGCGACAATGGGGGAATGACCACGCTCGCCCCCTCCCTCCCGCTGCTCCGGATCGGCCCGCACACCGTGCAGCCGCCGGTGGTGCTCGCCCCCATGGCCGGTATCACCAACGCCCCGTTCCGCACCCTGTGCCGTGAGTTCTCCGGCGGGAAGGGGCTGTTCGTCAGCGAGATGATCACGACGCGGGCCCTGGTCGAGCGCAACGAGAAGACCATGCAGCTCATCCGGTTCGACGCGACCGAGACCCCGCGCTCGATCCAGCTCTACGGCGTCGACCCGGTGACCGTCGGCGAGGCCGTCCGCATGATCGTGGACGAGGGCCTGGCCGACCACATCGACCTGAACTTCGGCTGCCCGGTCCCGAAGGTGACCCGCAAGGGCGGCGGCTCGGCACTGCCGTACAAGAGGCCGCTGCTGCGGGCGATCCTGCGCGAGGCCGTCTCGCACGCGGGGGACGTCCCGGTCACCATCAAGATGCGCAAGGGCATCGACGACGACCACCTCACCTATCTGGACGCGGGCCGGATCGCCGTGGAGGAGGGCGTCACGGCCGTGGCGCTGCACGGCAGGACGGCGGCCCAGCACTACGGCGGCACGGCCGACTGGGAGGCCATCGCCCGGCTCAAGGAGCACGTGCCGGAGATCCCGGTCCTCGGCAACGGCGACATCTGGTGCGCCGACGACGCCCACCGGATGATGCGCGAGACCGGCTGCGACGGCGTCGTCGTGGGGCGGGGCTGTCTGGGGCGGCCCTGGCTCTTCGGCGACCTGGTGAGCGCCTTCGAGGGGACCGGGACCCGGCAGGCCCCGCCGCTGCGCGAGGTGGCGGCCGTCATGCTGCGGCACGCGACGCTGCTGGGCGAGTGGATCGGCGACGAGAGGCGCGGAGTGATCGACTTCCGCAAGCACGTGGCCTGGTACCTCAAGGGCTTCGCGGTCGGCTCCGAGATGCGCAAGAAGCTGGCGGTCACCTCGTCGCTGGACGAGCTGGGCGCTCAGTTGAGCGAGCTGGACCTGGACCAGCCGTGGCCGGACGGCGCGGACGGACCGCGCGGACGGACCTCGGGCAACAACCGGGTCGTGCTGCCGGACGGCTGGCTGAAGGACCCGTTCGACAGTGCCTGCGTGAGCGCGGACGCGGAGCTGGACACCTCGGGCGGCTGATGCGCGGCGGCCCAGGCCGCCAGGCGCTGCGGGGGCCCATGGCCGAGGTGAGCTGCTGAGGCGCGGGTACCGAGGCGCGGGCACCGGGATGTGGGATCGAGGCGCGGCACCGGTCGGGCACCGGGCGCGGCCAGGGATCGGTTCCCGGGGCGCGCGGCGGGGGGGGGGGGGGGGGGGAAACGGAATCCGTTTCCCCACCCCCCGTTCGCCGTACCCGAGGTCGTCCGAATGGTGGTATCGGAGCACCGCGATGAGCGTGATCCTCGCCACCCTTGATAGGGGGCGTGCTCACATGAGCGCTTTTGGCGGGGTGCACTTTTCAAAGGTTGGCACTCAGTGCCACCCTTTCTCTTTTCGATCGATCATCCTTCATGTCACCGAACGTGGCCATCTCCGGCCGTTTCAACTGCTCTCCGTGTCCGTCCGTTCGGGAAGTGAAGGTGACGGTTCCGGTGTGGCTCTTCCGACGCACTTTCGATCTGCTGGCGGACGAGTGGTTAAGCCCCTATGACAGACAAGTGGACATACCCAGAAGCCTTCGATCTGGGTATGTTCCTCGCCGTCAGGGCAGCCACCGCGTCCTCGAGGAGTCGAGACCCGTGTCGGAAAACAAAGATCCCCACGTATCCATCCCGGAGTCCCAGGGGCAGAAGTTCGTCTACGACTTCACCGAGGGCAACAAGGATCTGAAAGACCTGCTCGGCGGGAAGGGTGCGAACCTCGCCGAGATGACCAACCTCGGGCTGCCCGTCCCCCCGGGCTTCACCATCAGCACCGAGGCGTGCAAGGTCTACCTCGAAAGCGGCGAGGAGCCGGCCGCACTGCGGGACGAGGTGAGCGCCCACCTCGACGCGCTCGAACAGCGGATGGGCAAGAAGCTCGGCCAGGCCGACGACCCGCTGCTGGTCTCCGTCCGCTCCGGCGCCAAGTTCTCCATGCCGGGCATGATGGACACGGTCCTCAACATCGGTCTCTCCGACGCGTCGGTCGTCGGGCTCACCGCCCAGTCCGGCGACGAGCGCTTCGCCTGGGACTCGTACCGCCGGCTCATCCAGATGTTCGGCAAGACGGTCCTCGGCGTCGAAGGCGACCTGTTCGAGGAGGCGCTGGAGGCCGCCAAGCGGGCCAAGGGCGTCACGGTCGACGTGGACCTCGACGCGGCCGACCTGAAGAAGCTGGTCAAGCAGTTCAAGAAGATCGTCACGCGGGACGCCGGGCGTGACTTCCCGCAGGACCCGCGCGAGCAGATGGACCTGGCCATAAGGGCGGTCTTCGACTCGTGGAACACCGACCGCGCCAAGCTCTACCGCCGCCAGGAGCGCATCCCCGGCGACCTCGGCACGGCCGTCAACGTCTGCTCGATGGTCTTCGGCAACCTCGGCCCCGACTCCGGTACGGGGGTCGCCTTCACCCGCGACCCGGCCAGCGGACACCAGGGTGTGTACGGCGACTACCTCCAGAACGCCCAGGGCGAGGACGTCGTCGCGGGCATCCGCAACACCGTGGCGCTCGCCGATCTGGAGACCATCGACAAGACGTCGTACGACCGGCTCATGTCGATCATGGAGACGCTGGAGACCCACTACAAGGACCTCTGCGACATCGAGTTCACCATCGAGCGCGGCCAGCTGTGGATGCTCCAGACCCGCGTCGGCAAGCGCACCGCGGGCGCCGCGTTCCGGATCGCCACCCAGCTCGTCGACCAGGGGCTCATCGACGAGGCCGAGGCGCTGCAACGCGTCAACGGCGCGCAGCTCGCGCAGCTGATGTTCCCGCGCTTCGACGACGAGGCGAAGACCGAACTGCTCGGCCGTGGCATCGCCGCCTCGCCGGGCGCCGCGGTCGGCAAGGCGGTGTTCGACTCGTACACCGCGATCAAGTGGTCACGCTCCGGCGAGCAGGTCATCCTCATCCGCCGCGAGACCAACCCGGACGACCTCGACGGCATGATCGCCGCCCAGGGCATCCTGACCTCGCGCGGCGGCAAGACCTCGCACGCGGCCGTGGTCGCCCGTGGCATGGGCAAGACCTGTGTCTGCGGCGCCGAGGAGCTGGAGGTCGACACCAAGCGGCGGCGGATGACCGTCGGCGACCGGGTCGTGGAGGAGGGCGACGTCGTCTCCATCGACGGTTCGACCGGCAAGGTGTACCTGGGCGAGGTGCCCGTCGTGCCGTCCCCGGTCGTGGAGTACTTCGAGGGCCGGATGCACGCGGGCGCCGACGACGCCGACGAGCTGGTCGCCGCCGTGCACCGGGTCATGGCGTACGCGGACCGGGTGCGCCGGCTGCGGGTGCGGGCCAACGCGGACAACGCGGAGGACGCGCTGCGGGCACGGCGCTTCGGGGCCCAGGGCATCGGCCTGTGCCGTACCGAGCACATGTTCCTCGGCGAGCGGCGTGAGCTGGTCGAGAAGCTGATCCTGGCCGACACGGACGACGAGCGTGAGACGGCGCTGGGCGCCCTCCTGCCGCTCCAGAAGGCCGACTTCATCGAGCTGTTCGAGGCGATGGACGGGCTGCCCGTGACCGTACGGCTGCTCGACCCGCCGCTGCACGAGTTCCTGCCGGACATCACCGAGCTGTCGGTGCGGGTCGCGCTCGCCGAGTCCCGTCAGGACGCCAACGAGAACGACCTCCGGCTCCTCCAGGCCGTCCACAAGCTGCACGAGCAGAACCCGATGCTGGGGCTGCGCGGGGTCCGGCTCGGACTGGTCATCCCCGGTCTGTTCGCCATGCAGGTACGGGCCATCGCCGAGGCGGCGGCCGAGCGGATGAACGCCAAGGCCGACCCGCGCGCCGAGATCATGATCCCGCTCGTCGGCACGGTCCAGGAGCTGGAGATCGTCCGCGAGGAGGCCGACCAGGTCATCGCCGAGGTCGAGGCCGCCACCGGTACCCGCCTCAAGCTCTCCATCGGCACGATGATCGAACTGCCGCGCGCCGCGCTGACCGCCGGCCAGATCGCCGAGGCCGCGGAGTTCTTCTCCTTCGGCACCAACGACCTGACGCAGACGGTGTGGGGCTTCTCGCGGGACGACGTGGAGGCGTCGTTCTTCACCGCGTACCTGGAGAAGGGCATCTTCGGGGTGTCGCCGTTCGAGACGATCGACAAGGACGGTGTCGGCGCGCTGGTGCGCAGCGCCGTCGAAGCGGGCCGGGCCACCCGTCCCGGCCTCAAGCTGGGCGTCTGCGGGGAGCACGGCGGCGATCCGGAGTCGGTGCACTTCTTCCACGAGGTCGGGCTGGACTACGTCTCCTGCTCGCCGTTCCGTATCCCCGTCGCGCGGCTGGAGGCGGGCCGCGCCGCCGCCGTGGCGTCGAAGGGCCGGGGCAGCGACAGCCGCTGAACGGCGTCCGCGGCGGGTCGTCGAGGGACCGGGACCGGTTCGCCGAGGGGCCGGGACCGCGTCCGTCGCAGGGCCGGGACCGCGACCGCGGCAGGGCCGGGACCGCGACCGCACTCGCCACAGGGCCGAGCCCCGCGACCGCACTCGCCACAGGGCCGGGACCGCGTCCCGAGCAGCGCCGGACCCGTGTCCCGCATCGGCCGGACCGGTGCCCGCCGCGGGCTCGGCCGCGTCGGCCGCGGGGCTCGGGCCGCGTCCGCAGCCGACCGGACCCGCGTGCTGTGTCGGCTGCCAGTGCCCGCTGTCGGCCCGGCCCGGCCCGCGTCGGCCGCGGGCCGGGCCCGTGCTCTCTCCCGTCCGGGGCCGCCGTCGGATCACCTCATCCCGACGGCGGCCCCGGAACTCCCGAAGTGGCGGTAACCCGTGCGCGGGTGCCGCCTTTTTGTCATGTCCAGGGCAATTGAACCGCGCGTCGTCCGGAGTGTGGCGAGGCCCCGGGGGGCGATGGAATCCGATATTCGACGAGGCGTCAGCTGTTGAATTGCGGACAGTTGAGCGCCATCCTTTTCTCCGTTCGATGCGCAAAGAAATGAGCGCGGAACGACCGGGGAACGGGATGGGAACGCCGCCGGAACGAACCAGGGTGCGGCCCGCGGATACCCCATCCGCGAACCGCACCCGGCTTACCCCCGTCGGACACGGAGCCGCACCATTGCCAACCGCCGCCGAACGCGCGAAGCCCCCCACGGCCTTCACTCGTTCAATCGGTGGCTCTGGTTTCGTGCCCGACGTCGTACAGCTTTTCGGGTGACACCGCCCTGGGGCGAGACGTTTCAACTGTGGCTGAAACCCCGTGGTGACGTCCTGTGATGGCTCGCATACGATTTGATGGGGGCGATTGCGGGTGCAAGGGGTGGGGTTCAGTGTTGCGCATTCATTTCACCGGGGTGGACCTGTCCAAGGTCCGCATGGCGGCGAGGCCGGACGCATTGTGGGAAACCATTCTCAGTTTCCATCGACTGCGGGACCGCCGGGCTTCCACGGTGTTCGGTGACTGGCGAACCGAAACACGGCCACGACTGAATGGTGAGACGCGGCTGCTGGCGGCGATCGTTCCGCAGCGCGGCTATTTCCCGGATTTCCTGACACCCACTCAGGGGAACGGCGAGCCGTTCGGTCTGGACGCGGGGATGGAGGCCCTGCGCGACACACCGCCCGAGCGGCTGCACCGCGAGCTGTCGCTCGTCGCGTCCGGCCGACCGCAGCAGACGCGCCTCGGCGGCCTCGGCGGCAACCGGTCGGCACATGGAACGGCGGTGCGGGAACGACCCCCGCACCCCAGGCTCGAAGCGCTCACCGAGGGCCGCGTCGAACCGCTGGGCCGCCTCATCGGCGCCCTGCGCGGCTACCACCGCGCCGCCGTCGAGCCCTACTGGCCGCACATCCAGGCAAGCGTCGAGGCCGACCGCGCGGTCCGGGGCCGGGCCCTGCTCGACGGCGGCGCGGACGAACTCCTCGGCACGCTGCCGCCGATGATGCGCTGGCGCGCACCGGTCCTGGAGGCGGACTACCCGGTCGACCGGGAACTGCGCCTGGACGGCCGGGGATTACTGCTCCAGCCGTCGTTCTTCTGCCGGGGCACCCCGGTCGTCTACCGCGACCCTCATCTGCCACCGGTCCTCGTCTACCCGGTCACCCACCCCGGCGCCCCCACCTTCGCGGAACCCGGCCCCTGGCTCGGCCGACTCGTCGGCCACACCCGGTCCGCGGTGCTCCGGTCCATCGGCGACGGCTGCACGACCAGCGAGCTGGCCCGCCGCGCCGGGGTCTCGTTGGCCTCCGCCAGCCAGCACGCCTGTGTGCTGCGCGAGGCGGGTCTGGTCCACACGCTGCGCCACGGCAGCTCGGTGCTGCACACGCTCACCCCGCTGGGCGGCTCACTGCTCAGGGGCGGCGCACCGCTCGCGCTGTCCTGAGGCCGGGCACCGGGGGTGCCCCGGTCCGGCTGACGGCCGGGGTCGTGGGGGTGGGCGTGGGGGGTCGGGGTACGGCGGTGGCCCGTGAGGATCGGCTCGTGGTCGGCGGGTGTGCGGCGGTGGCCGGTAAGGATCGGCTATGGCCGGGGGCGTACAGCAGTGACTCGTACGGACCGATTCGTGGTCGGCGGATGTACGTCGGTGGCCCGTGAGGATCGGCTCATGGCCGACGGGTGTACGGCGGTGGCTCGTACCCCAGCCCTAAAATCGCGATCATGCCCGACATATCCCTGAGCGCTCTCGTTCTCCTCTGCCTCGCCGCGGCCCTGGCGGGCTGGATCGACGCGGTGGTGGGCGGCGGGGGACTGCTGCTCCTGCCCGCGCTGCTGCTCGGGCTGCCGCACGTACCGGCCGCCCAGATCCTCGGCACGAACAAGGCGGTCGCGATCGTCGGCACTACGGGCGCGGCGGTGACGTACGCGCGGAGGACGCCGATACGGCTATCGGTGGCGCTGCGGATCGGGCTCGCGGCGCTGGCCGGGTCGATGGCGGGCGCGTTCTTCGCCGCCGGGATCAGCAGTGACGTACTACGTCCGATGATCATGGTGGTGCTGCTCGCCGTCGCGGCGTTCGTGATGTTGCGGCCGTCGTTCGGCAGGGCGGTGTCCGAGGGGGAGGGGCAGCGGCCGCGGTCCGGCGGCCTGGCCCGTACCGTCACGGCGATCGTGCTGGTGGGCGGCGGAATCGGTTTCTACGACGGGCTGTTCGGGCCCGGCACGGGCACGTTCCTGGTGCTGGCGCTGACGGCCGTGCTCCACCTCGACCTGGTGACCGCGTCCGGTACGGCCAAGATCGTCAATGTCTGCACCAACGGCGGGGCGCTCGCGATGTTCGCCTGGCAGGGCACGGTGCTGTGGCAGCTCGCCGCGATCATGGCCGTGTTCAATCTGGCGGGCGGGATGTCCGGCGCCCGGATGGCGCTCAGCAAGGGCAGCGGGTTCGTCCGGGGAGTGCTGCTGGTCGTCGTGTTCTCCCTGGTCGTCAAGCTCGCCTTCGATCAGTGGACGGGGTGAGCGACGGGGCGTGGCGCACATCGGTGAGGTGGGCGTACGCGACCACGTTGCCCTGGTAGCCGGTCTCCTTCGAGTAGCCGCCGCCGCAGGTGATCAGCCGTAGCGAGGCGTGCTCCGACGCGCCGTAGACCCGGTCGTCGGGGAAGCGCTCGTTCTCGTACACCTCGATCGCGTCCAGCGAGAACACGGCGGTGCTGCCGTCCGCGCGGTCCACCTCGACGGTACTGCCCTTGCGCAGCGACCCCAGGCGGTAGAAGACGGACCGGCCCCGCGCGCTGTCGACATGACCGGCGAGGATCGCGGTGCCCCTGGCACCGGGCGGGGTGCCGCCCTTGTACCAGCCGACGACATCGGGGGTGTCGACGGGTGGTGCGTCGAGGCTGCCGTCCGGGCCGAGCCCGAGCGGTGTCATCGGGGCGTCCACGCCGATGGCGGCGATACGCACACGGACCGGTGCCGACGGGCGCAGCGGATCGGCGACCGGTGCGTCGGGCCGGAGACCGGGACCGGCCGCGAATGCCTCGGCGGTGGTGGGCTGCGGCGGGACCAGCTCGGTGGCGGCGCCGTTCTCGACCAGCCAGACGCCGACGAGTGCGGCGATGGCCAACAGCCAGAGCTGGGCCGTCCGTGCCTTCTGCGACACGTGCGTCGTCCTTCGGAGTGGGGGCGTCCGGGAGTGCGGGGGAGACCTGCGGGTGGGGCGTCGGCGGTGGTGATCGGTCGTGGCGGTGGTCGGTCGGCGATCAGCCGTCACGGTGGTCGGTCGTGGTGGCGTTCAGTCGTGCTGTGGTCGGTCAGGGTCGTGGTTCGGCTTCTGCCTGCGGCGCAGCAGTACGCCCGCGCCGGCCGCCGCCGCGGCGAGGACGCCGACGCCCGCCGCGACCTGAACGGTGTCGGACCGGACGCTGCCGCCGTCCCCCGCCTTGACGTGTCCGGACGGTCTGAGGCGGTCCTCGGGGTTGTCGTGCCCGCCGGGTCCTACCGGGCCGACGGGTCCACCGGGGAAGTCGTGCCCGCCGGGCTCGGGGTGCCTGCCGGGCGGCCGGTGGCCGTCGGGTTCGGGGTGTCCGCCCGGGGGGCGGTGGCCGTCGGGCGGCCGGTGTCCATCAGGCGGTCGCCGCTCGCCGGGCCCGTCGTGACCGCCCGGCTCCGGGTGCTCCGCAGCGCCGAAACCCGACGCGTCGAGGCCCGACACGTCGAGATCTTCCTCGCCCTCCCCTTGGGGCGCGGGCTCCGGGACGAGCCCTCCGTCGTCCAGCGGTTCCCCCTCGCCCGTTCCCTGCCCGTCGGGCCCGGGGGCCAGGCGGCCGGCGGTGACCGCGGCACCGGGAGCGCCCGTCCGGATGGTGATCGTCGGCCTGCCGGGGACGCCCGCGTACGCGGCGGGCGCGGCGTTGAGGCCGAGCACCGCGGTGGCCAGCGCGGTGGCGACGGTACCGGTCACATGACGGGCAGGGCTGCGCATGGGGGATTCCTCCGTGAAGGCGGCGCGAGTGGGTCTGTCCTGCCTTCCGAGCTAACGGGACGTACGGCTCCGCTGCCTGCCGACCGTGCTTCAGCGGCCCCTCGTACGGTTCGGTACCGCGGCCGTCCTCCGGCCGTCCGCGCAGGTCGGGGCCGTACGGGCGCATCGCGCGGAACACAGAGGCCCTGTCCTGCCGATCGGGTGGCAGTCCGCATGAAATGTGACACACATCACATGAGTGACCTTGTGGGTGCCGGGCACACGTTTTACACCCCCCACGGGACGGCACCCCTCCGCCGCCCCCCGGCTGCCGCCCTCACCGACCCGTCCCCCCGGGGCTGGTGAGGGCGGTGTCATGCCTGCCGCGTGTGGTCCGCGCGGGCGGTCCGTTCGGTGGCGGACCACGCTACGTGCGGCGGGCGCACGCGGGCGCAGAGCGGCCCGCCCTTCGCGTCCGTGAGCCCCAGACGCGCCGTCAGATGACCGGATCGTACGGCGGCTTCGAGGACGGCCGGATCGATGTCGGCGAACATCAGCTTGGCCCGGCGGAACATGGTGAAGTCCCCCGCCCGGTCGACCGACCCCCAGGACAGATAGACGAACCTGCCGCCGAGCCGGTTCTGTACGTACGGGCCGGAGACCTCGACACCGTCCGGCGTGATCAGCGTGGTGCAGTCCAGGGTCCAGGAGGCCGAGTCGGCGTCGCCGGGGTACAGGCCGAGGAGTTCGCCCGGCCGGTCCTTGCGCTGTACGCCGACATGGACGTTGCCGACGCCGGGAAAGTCGCTGTCGGGGCCGCAGGTGCGGCCCGGGAGGTCCGTGGCTTCGATATGGATGCGCATGAAAGCCATGTTCCCCCGCCGGACCCCGGCCCGCCCCTTTCCGGACCTCCCGCTCCCTTCCGGACCTCCCGGTCGTGCCGGAAGGTCCGGCCGCGTTCCCGGAACGCGTCGACCCGTCCCGAGGCCACGTCGGAAGTGGCTTGACCTCGACCTTGGTCGATGTACGAGCCTGCACGCATGGACGACGACATCACTGCTTCCGCACCCACCTCCACACCCACGATCACATCCGTAACCGCACCCACGACCACATCCGCGTCCGCGCCCACCACCCCACCACTGAAGGTGGCCGTCATCCTCGGCAGCAACCGCGATGGCCGGTTCGGCCACGTCGTCGCCGACTGGTTCCTCGCGCACACCGACGGCCGTTCGGACATCGACACCGAGCTGGTCGACCTCGCCGAGGTGGACCTGCCGGTCGCCCTCTCCTTCCAGCCCACCGCGGGCGTCCGCGACGAACTCGTCAAGGTCTCCCCGGTACTGGCCGCCGCCGACGCGTTCGTCGTCATCACCCCCGAGTACAACCACTCGTACCCGGCGTCGCTCAAGAGCCTCATCGACTGGCACCGCGCCGAGTGGCAGGCCAAGCCGGTCGGTTTCGTCTCGTACGGGGGAGTCTCCGGCGGCCTCCGCGCCGTCGAACACCTCCGTACGGTCTTCGCCGAGCTGCACACCGTCGGCATCCGGGACACGGTGTCGTTCCACAGCGCGGCCGCGCAGTTCGACGACAACGGCCGGCACCTGGACCCGGCGGGCTGCGACGCGGCGGCGAAGACGCTGCTCGACCAGCTCGTCTGGTGGGGCCAGGCACTGCGCGAGGCGAAGGCGGCGCGCCCGTACGGTTCCTGAAACGCCCGCACGGCGGCCGTCGTGGACCGACAATCGGGGAGTGCCGGTCGGCGGGGACCCGGCCCGCCGACCTCGAACGAAGGAGCCCGAAGGTGACGACACCGTCCGCCTGGCTGACCGTACTGACCACGACGGACAGCGAGGAGAAGGCCCAGGAGCTGGCGCAGGGCGTCGTGGAGGCACGACTCGCCGCCTGTGCCCAGATCTCCGCGCCCGTCACTTCGGTCTACCGGTGGCAGAACGCCATCGAGACCGCCGAGGAGTGGCAGGTGCTGTTCAAGACGACGTCCGAGCGGTACGACGAACTGGAGGCCCACATCCAGGCGGCGCACGACTACGAGACCCCGGAGATCATCGCCCTGCCGGTGGTACGCGGCAGCGCCGCCTACCTCGGCTGGGTGTCGGCCGAGACCGCTCCCATCGCACCGCTGTGACCGGTGCCCGCCGCCGCGACCATCGGGGGTGCTCCGGGTGCTCGACCACCCGGGGCGCACCGGGCGCGCGGCCTCGCGGCCTCCCGGCCGGCTCCGCACGACCACACCCGGTCCCCGCCGCATCCACATCCGGTCCCCGCCGCATCCACGCGCGGTCCCATCCCGCTCCGCCCGGTCCCACACCCGAATTTGCGTTCGGTTTCCCCTGTTCGGTCCCACACCCGAAACCACGCCCGGCTCACGCTCAGCCCGCCGCCAGCGCCTCTCCCACGCCCGCCTCCGTCGGCCCCAGGAATCGCGGATCGGGCTTGAACGCGGCCTCCAGCGCCGCCTTCCCCGCCGCGAACACCTCCCGCGCGCCGCCGTAGTACCAGGTCGCGTCGTGCACGGCGTCGACCCCCACCCCGTACGCGTCGATCCCGGCGGCCCGGCACAGCGTGACCGCCCGCCGGATGTGGAACCCCTGACTGACCAGGACCGCCCGGTCGACGCCGAATATCTTCCTGGCCCGCACACATGAGTCCCAGGTGTCGAACCCGGCGAAGTCGCTGACGATCCGCCGGTCCGGCACGCCGTGCGCGGTGAGATACGTCCGCATGGCGTCCGGCTCGTCGTACTCCTCCCGCCCGTGGTCCCCGGTGACGAGGACCACCCGTACCTTCCCCGTCCGGTACAGCTCGACGGCGGCGTCCAGCCGGTGCGCGAGGTACGGCGACGGCCTGCCCTTCCACAAACCGGCCCCGAACACCACGGCGACCTGCCGCGAGGGCGCGTCGGCGGTGGTCCCGACCCGTGCCCCGGCCGCCGTGTACATCCACGTCATGGGCGTCAGCGCCAGCACGCACAGGATCATCACCGCCTGGACCACCCGACGCCGCCCCCGCCGCGTGCGCGGCAGCCGAGGCCGCGACCGGACGGGGAACCGCCCCGCCGGCGGTCCCGTCGGCCGTTCCTTCTCCAGTCGCACGGAGCCCCCTGCCCAGTCCTGCCGGGTCCTGCCCGGTTCCGGCGGCCCGCCCTGTCGCACCGCCCCACAGGATCAGACGACCGAAGGAGCGAAAGAGTTCGCCGCCCACCGTCCGGATTCGCGCCCACCGCCGGTTTCGCCGTCCCCGCTCCCGCGACCCGTTCCCGGTCCCCGCTCCCGCGACCCGTTCCCGGTCCCCGCTCCCGCGACCCGTTCCCGGTCCCCGCTCCCGCGACCCGTTCCCGGTCCCCGCTCCCGCGACCCGTTCCCGGTCCCCGGTCCCGCGCCCCCACCGCCCCGGCTTGCTCACCCCCTCTCCCGCCCACGCCTACGCGAATTCCCGGTGAACGAGACGCTCACGACATCCGCCCGACCCCCTCACCGTCGGCCCGGCCGTCTACTGTCGAGATCATGGACGGTACGCAGGGCACCCACGAGACAGAGGCCCCCGGCTACGGGGACTCCGACACCGAACGCTGGGACACCGAGCCCGACAAGCGCCCCGGCCGCACCGCCTTTCAACGCGACCGCGCCCGGGTCCTGCACTCCGCCGCGCTGCGCAGGCTCGCCGGGAAGACCCAGGTCGTCACCCCCGGCACCCGCAGCTCCGCCTGGGACGCCAGCCCCCGGACCAGGCTCACCCACTCCCTGGAGTGCGCCCAGGTCGGCCGCGAGCTGGGCGCCGCCCTCGGCTGCGACCCCGACCTCGTCGAGACCGCCTGCCTCGCCCACGACATGGGCCACCCGCCGTTCGGGCACAACGGCGAACAGGCCCTCAACGACTTCGCGTCCGACTGCGGCGGCTTCGAGGGCAACGCCCAGTCGCTGCGCCTGCTGACCAGGCTCGAACCCAAGCGGTTCGTGCCCGACGAGCGGACCGGCGAGCTGGTCAGCGTCGGACTCAACCTCACCCGCGCCGCCCTCGACGCCGCCACCAAGTACCCCTGGCCGCGCGCCGCGCACCCGACCGACCCCGGGTCACCCAAGTTCGGGGTGTACGAGGACGATCTGCCGGTCTTCGCGTGGGCCCGCCGGGGCGCGCCCCACGACCGCAAGTGCTTCGAGGCCCAGGTCATGGACTGGGCCGACGACGTCGCGTACTCCGTGCACGACTTCGAGGACGGGCTGCACGCCGGGCACATCGACCCGAACTGCCTCTTCGCCGAACCGGAACGCCTCGACATCTGGGCCGTCGCCATCGGGCGGTACGTGCCCAGGGACACCGATCCGCAGGAGCTGGCCGACGCCCTCGACCGCCTCGTCGAGCAGGAATGGTGGCCGCACGGCTACGACGGTTCCGCCGTCGCCCAGGCCCGGCTGAAGGACGCGACGAGCCAGCTCATCGGCCGGTTCTGCTACGCCGCCGAGACGGCAACCCGGGAGCGGTACGGCACCGGACGTCTCAGCCGGTACGCCGCCGAACTCGTCGTCCCCCGCGAGACCCGCAACGAATGCGCCGTTCTCAAGGCGGTCGCCGACCGCTACGTCATGCAGCGCCCCGAGCAGGAGGCCATCCGCGCCGACCAGCGGATCGTCATCGCCGAACTCGCCGCCGCGCTCACGGCGCGCGCCCCGGAGGGACTGGAGCCGCAGTTCCGGTCGCTGTACGACGCCGCTCGCGACGACCGGGCCCGCAAGCGGGTCCTCGTCGACCAGATCGCCGCCCTCACCGACGCGTCGGCCCGCTCCCTCCACGAAACCCTCACAGCCCCACGCCACTGACCTTCCCCGCGTCCCCACGGGCCCACCGACCCCACACATCCGGTCCCGTCCCACCGGCCCCACACACCTCACGCCGCTCACCGGTCCCGGCCCGCTCCGGCCTGTCCCGGCCGATCCCGATGCGGTCCGACCAGGTCCGGCCCGATCCGGACGGAAGTCCTCCGGGCGTGACCTGATCGGGCCACACCCCCTTTCGCCGTTACGCTGCGTGCGGGACGCTCGCAGCCTGGATGGCGCCGCGCAGTACGCACCGAGGAGGCAACAAGTGGTCGAGGCACATCGGACGTTCGTCATCGTCGGCGGTGGACTGGCCGGGGCGAAGGCAGCCGAAACACTCCGATCGGAGGGTTTCCGGGGACGGGTCATCCTGGTCGGCGACGAACGCGACCACCCGTACGAACGCCCGCCCCTCTCCAAGGGCTATCTGACCGGGAAGGACGCGCGCGACAGCGTCTACGTCCACGAACCGGCCTGGTACGCCGGAGCCGACGTCGAGCTGCACCTCGGCCAGCCCGTCACCGCCATCGACCGCGAGGCCCGGTCCGTCCAGCTCGGCGACAACACCGTCCTGCGGTACGACAAGCTGCTGCTCGCCACCGGGGCCGAACCGCGCCGCCTCGACATCGCGGGCACGGACCTGGCGGGCGTCCACCATCTGCGCCGCCTCGCCCACGCCGACCGGCTGCGCCAGGTCCTCACCGCTCTCGGCCGGGACAACGGCCACCTGGTGATCGCCGGGGCGGGCTGGATCGGACTGGAGGTCGCGGCGGCGGCCCGTGGCTACGGCGCCGAGGTCACCGTCGTCGAACCCTCCGCCACCCCGCTGCACCACGTGATCGGCCCGGAGGTGGGCCAGATCTTCACTGACCTGCACAGCGAGCACGGCGTCCGCTTCCACTTCGGCGCCGGGCTCAGCGAGATCGTCGGCCAGGACGGCATGGTCCTCGCGGCCCGCACCGACGACGGCGAGGAGCACCTGGCCCACGACGTCCTCGCCGCGATCGGCGCCGCCCCGCGCACCGCCCTCGCCGAGGCCGCGGGCCTCGACATCGCCCCCCGGGAGGAGGGCGGCGGCATCGCAGTCGACGCCTCGCTGCGCACCTCCGACCCGGACATCCACGCCGCCGGCGACGTGGCCTCCGTACGGCATCCGCTGCTCGGCACCCGGCTGCGCGTGGAGCACTGGGCGAACGCGCTGAACAGCGGACCGGCCGCGGCCCGCGCCATGCTCGGCCAGGACGTCTCGTACGACCGGGTGCCGTACTTCTTCTCCGACCAGTACGACCTCGGCCTCGAATACTCGGGCTGGGCGCCGCCCGGCTCGTACGACCAGGTGGTCATCCGCGGCGACGCGGGCAAGCGGGAGTTCATCGCGTTCTGGCTGAAGGACCACCGGGTGCTCGCCGGCATGAACGTCAACGTGTGGGACGTCACCGAGACCGTGCAAGGGCTCGTACGGGCCGGACAGCGGATCGACCCGGACGCGCTGGCCGACCCCTCGGTGCCGCTGGAGTCCCTGCTCTGAGCGGTCTCCGGGCCGCCACGGGCGGTACCGCGCGGGGCGGGGGCACGGGATTCCCGCCTCCCCGCCCGCCGGGTCGGGATGTCCGACGCCACCCGTAGACTTCACCCGTGGCAGGCAGGATCAATGACGACGACGTGAAGGCGGTCCGGGACGCGGTCCCGATCGACGCCGTCGTTTCCGAGTATCTACAGCTGCGCAACGCGGGCGGTGGCAACCTCAAGGGACTCTGCCCGTTCCACGACGAGAAGTCCCCCTCCTTCCAGATCAGCCCCGGCAAGGGCCTCTTCCACTGCTTCGGCTGCCAGGAGGGCGGCGACACGATCGCCTTCGTGATGAAGATCGACCACCTCTCGTTCTCCGAGACGGTCGAACGCCTCGCCGCCAAGGCGGGCATCACCCTGCGGTACGAGGAGGGCGGGTACAACCCCTCCCACCAGCGCGGCGAGCGCATCCGGCTGGTCGAGGCGCACAAGGCCGCCGCCCAGTTCTACGTGGAGCAGCTGGACGGGGTGGAGGCCGAGATCGGCCGGAAGTTCCTCGCCGAGCGGGGCTTCGACCAGGCGGCCGCGGCCCACTTCGGCATCGGTTACAGCCCGGCGGGCTGGGACCACCTCACCCGTTATCTCCGCGGCAAGGGCTTCACCGACAAGGAGCTGATCACCTCCGGTCTCTCCCAGGACGGCCGCCGCGGCCCCATCGACCGCTTCCGCGGCCGGCTGATGTGGCCGATCAGCGACACCTCCGGAGAGATCGTCGGCTTCGGCGCCCGCAAGCTCCGCGACGACGACAACGGCCCGAAGTACCTCAACACCCCGGACACCGCGATCTACAAGAAGTCGCAGGTGCTGTACGGGATCGACCTCGCCAAGAAGGACATCGCGAAGGCCAGCCGGGCCGTCGTCGTCGAGGGCTACACCGACGTCATGGCCTGCCATCTCGCCGGGATCACCACCGCCATCGCGACCTGCGGCACCGCCTTCGGCAACGACCACATCAAGATCCTCCGCCGGCTCCTGATGGACAACGGCAGCGCCCGGGTCATCTTCACCTTCGACGGCGACTCGGCCGGCCAGAAGGCCGCCCTGCGCGCCTTCGAGGACGACCAGAAGTTCGCGGCCGAGACGTACATCGCCATCGCACCCGACAACATGGACCCGTGCGACCTGCGGCTCGCCAAGGGTGACGAGGCCGTCCGCGACCTCGTCGAACCCCGCACCCCGCTCTTCGAGTTCGCGCTCCGCCAGATCGTCGGGCGCTACGACCTGGAGACCCCGGCCGGCCGGGGCGCCGCGCTCGACGAGGCCGCGCCCGTCGTCGCCAGGATCAAGAACCCCTCCTCGCAGCACGAGGTCGCCGTCCAGCTGGCCGGGATGCTCGGCATCCTCGACACCCAGTTCGTGGTCAAGCGGGTCGCCCAGCTCGCCCGCTGGGCCCGCGACCGGGGCGAACGCGGGCCGGGCGGGCAGACCGGCCGACCCGCCCGGACCCCGGCCCGGGGCGGCTCCTCCCACCCGGCCGTCCAGTCGGGCCCCGCGCTCTCCGGCCCGGCGCTCAACCTCCGCAGCCCCGCCCACCGCACCGAGCGCGAACTCCTCAAGCTCGCCCTCCAGCGGCCCGCGCTGGTCTCCCCGGCGTTCGACGCGTACGGCACGGACGAGTTCACGGCCCAGCCCTACGCGGCGGTCCGCCGGTGCATCGAGGAGGCGGGCGGCGCGGAGCAGGGCGTGCCCGAGCCCCGGGACTACCTGGCCAAGGTCCTCGACGCCGCGCCCGACGACACCGTGCGCAACCTCGTCACCGAGCTGGCCGTCGAGGTCTTCCACGGCAAGACGATCGACGAGACGTACGCGGGCATGCAGCTCGTCCAGGTCCGGCTGCGGGCCGTCGACCGCCGCATCCACGACGTCCAGGGCAGCCTCGCCCGTCTCGGCAGCAAGGTCGCGCCCGACCAGATGGCGGCGGCGCAGAACGAGGTCTGGGTGCTCCAGCAGTACGCGCAGTCGCTCCGCAACAACGGCACCGCCGCGCTCTGAGGGCCCGGGTCCTTCGCCGCGCCGCGGCGGCACTCCGGTCTTCGTGGCGCCCCGGCGGCGCCCTGGTCTCTGTCGCGCCCCGGCGGCCCCCCGTCTCTGTGGGTTCCGGCGGCCCCCCGATTCCTCTGCCGGTCTCCCGTCGCGCTCACGATCTCCGCCGCGCTCGCGGCGGCGTCCCGATACCTCCGTCGTGCTCCGACGACACCTCGGCTTCCCGCCCCGGTGCCCGAAGCACCCCGGCCCCGGTGCCCCGGCACCCCCGCCCCGGCGCCCCCGACACCCCCGGCGCCCCGGTGACCCCGTCGCGCTCCGACGCCCCCGCGGGTCCGCCTCGTCCCTTCAGGTCCCCGGGCGACGCCCCCGGTGACCACGCGGTCACGTACCGGCCGCAAAAAGGTGGCGCACGCCCCTCGTGGCGGCGCTGTGTCGTACCCCACACTGGTGGTGGTGCCTGAGTCATCGGAGCGCGTCCGACCCGCCGACGGCGGGCCGCCCATCCCGCGGTCCGGCAGCGATCACCTGGAGGTCGCCCCCGTGCAGACCCGGACCGTGACCAAGACCGAGCACGTCTCGGCGATCCCCACACAGAAGCGGCCCGCGCACCATCCGGAAGCCGTGGACCCGCCGCCACCCGGCCCGTCACCCGTCCCCGCGCCCGGGTCCACGGTGCTGGAGGAGTCGGCGCACCCGCCGGGACCGTCCGAGCGGCGCGGCCGTCCGGACACCGGCCCCCCGTCCTCCGACCTGTTCCGCCAGTACCTGCGGGAGATCGGCCGCATCCCGCTGCTCACGGCCGCCGAGGAGGTGGAGCTGGCCCGCCGCGTCGAAGCCGGTCTGTTCGCCGAGGAGAAGCTGGCCCGGACCTCCGATCCCGACTCCCGGCTCGCCGTCGATCTGGACCGGCTGGTCGTGATGGGCCGGGTGGCCAAGCGCCGGCTCATCGAGGCCAACCTCCGGCTCGTCGTCTCCGTCGCCAAACGCTATGTCGGCCGGGGACTGACGATGCTCGACCTCGTCCAGGAGGGAAACCTCGGACTGATCAGGGCGGTCGAGAAGTTCGACTACGCCCGGGGCTACAAGTTCTCGACGTACGCGACCTGGTGGATCAGACAGGCCATGTCCCGCGCCCTCGCCGACCAGGCCCGCACGATCCGGGTCCCGGTCCACGTCGTCGAGCTGATCAACCGCGTGGTGCGCGCCCAGCGAGGAATGCTCCAGGAGCACGGCCGCCGGCCCAGCAACGAGGAGGTGGCTGCCCAGCTCGACCTGTCCCCGGAGCGCGTCGGCGAAGTCCTCCGCCTCGCTCAGGAACCCGTCTCCCTGCACGCCCCGGTCGGCGAGGAGGACGACGTCTCCTTCGGCGACCTCATCGAGGACGGCGACGCCACGTCCCCGGTCGAGTCCGCCGCGTTCCTGCTGCTGCGCGAGCACCTGGACGTGGTGCTCTCGACACTGGGCGAACGCGAACGCAAGGTGATCCAACTGCGCTACGGGCTGGCCGACGGGCGGCCCCGCACCCTTGAGGAGATCGGCCGGATCTTCGGCGTGACCCGTGAACGCATCCGCCAGATCGAGTGCAAGACCCTCAACAAGCTGCGCGACCACGCCTTCGCCGACCAGCTCCGCGGCTACCTCGACTGAACGCGGTACAGGCACGGGGACCGGCAGCGCCCCGAGCCCGTACGAAAACGCCCGCCCCGGAGCCGTACGAAGACCTCCGGCCCGCTCCCGGAACCGTACGCCCGGAGCCGTACGAAGACCTCCGGCCCGCTCCCGGACGGCGTACCGCCCGGGAGCGGGCCGGACCGGCACCGCCGAAACCGCCGCCACCTCAGTCCACTTCGGCGACCGCCTGCGCGAACTGCGCCGCGTACAGCCGCGCGTACGCTCCCTTGGCGGCCAACAGCCCCTCATGCGTGCCCTGTTCGACGATCGAGCCGTTCTCCATGACCAGGATCACGTCGGCGTCCCGGATGGTGGAGAGCCGGTGCGCGATCACGAAGCTCGTACGGCCGTGCGCCAGCCGGGCCATCGCCTTCTGGATCAGCACCTCGGTACGGGTGTCCACCGAGCTGGTCGCCTCGTCGAGCACCAGGATCACCGGATCGGACAGGAACGCCCGAGCGATGGTGATCAGCTGCTTCTCGCCCGCGCTGACCCCGGACCCCTCGTCGTCGATCACCGTGTCGTAACCGTCCGGCAGGGTACGGATGAAGCGGTCGGCGTGGGCCGCCCTCGCCGCCTCCTCGATCTCCTCCTGGCCGACTTCGCGCGAGGCGCCGTACGCGATGTTCTCCGCGATCGTCCCCCCGAACAGCCAGGTGTCCTGGAGGACCATGCCGATCCCGGCCCGCAGGTCGTCGCGCGACATCTTCGACACGTCGACGCCGTCGACCGCGATCCGGCCCTCCGACACCTCGTAGAACCGCATCAGCAGATTGACCAGCGTGGTCTTGCCCGCACCGGTCGGCCCGACGATCGCGACCGTCTGACCGGGCTCCACGCTCAGCGACAGATCCTCGATGAGCGGCTTCTCCGGGTCGTAACGGAACGACACCCGCTCCAGCGCGACCCGGCCGAGCGCCTCGGCCGGCCGCTCGGCCGCCTTCGGCGACGGATCGGCGCCCTGCTCCTCCGCGTCGAGCAGTTCGAAGACCCGCTCGGCCGACGCCACACCCGACTGGACCAGGTTCGCCATCGAGGCGACCTGGGTGAGCGGCATCGAGAACTGCCGCGAGTACTGGACGAACGCCTGCACATCACCGATCGACAGCGCCCCGGAGGCCACCCGCAGCCCACCGACGACCGCGATCAGCACGTAGTTCAGATTCGAGACGAACATCATCAGCGGCTGCATGATCCCGCTGTTGAACTGCGCCTTGAAGCCGGCCTCGTACAGCGCGTCGTTCTGCTCAGCGAAGTCCTTCGCGGACTCGTCCTGCCGCCCGAAGACCTTCACCAGCGCGTGCCCGGTGTACATCTCCTCGATATGGGCGTTGAGCTTGCCCGTCACCTTCCACTGCCGCACGAACTGCGGCTGCGACCGCTTGCCGACCTTCGTCGCCACCACCAGCGACAGCGGCACCGTCACCAGCGCCACCAGCGCCAGCAGCGGCGAGATCCAGAACATCATCACCAGCACACCGACGATGGTCAGCAGCGAGTTGATGAGCTGGCCCATCGTCTGCTGCATCGTCTGCGAGATGTTGTCGATGTCGTTCGTCGCCCGACTCAGCACCTCCCCGCGCTTCTGCTGGTCGAAGTACGACAGCGGCAGCCGCGACATCTTCGTCTGAAGGTCCTCGCGCAACTGGAAGACGACCCGGTTGATGACCCGGATCGACAGCCGCGTCGACACCAGCATCAGCAGCCCCGCGCCCACGTAGACCGCCAGCGCCAGCAGCAGTACGTCACGGATCGCGCCGAAGTCCATGCCCTGCCCGGGGACGAAGTCCACCTTGGACAGCAGGTCCGCCAGACCGTTGTCGCTGTGCCGGGCGGCCTCGACCGCCTGCGCCTTGGTCGTCCCGGCCGACATCCGGGCACCGATGACCCCGGCGAACACCAGGTCGGTGGCCCGGCCGAGGATCTTCGGCCCGATCACCGAGAACGCGACACTCAGCACACCCGCCGCGAGCATCAGGTACAGCGAGGTCTTCTCGCTGCCGAACCTCCCCAGCAGCCGTTTGCCGGAGCCCTTGAAGTCCATGGACCGCTCGGTGGGAGCTCCGCCCGCCATCATGCGCCCGCCAGGCCCGGCCATTACGCGGCCTCCGCTTCCGTCAGCTGGGAGAGCACGATCTCCCGGTATGTCTCATTGCCTTCCATCAGCTCCTGATGGGTACCGGTCCCCACGACCCGGCCCTCGTCCAGCACCAGAATCCGGTCGGCGTCGCGGATGGTGGACACCCGCTGCGCCACGATCACCACGGTCGCCTCGGCGGTCTCCCGCAGCAGAGCCCCGCGCAGCGCCGCGTCGGTCGCGTAGTCCAGCGCGGAGAACGAGTCGTCGAACAGATAGATCTCCGGCCGCTGCACCAGCGTCCTGGCGATCGCCAGCCGCTGCCGCTGCCCACCGGAGACATTCGTGCCGCCCTGGGAGATCGGCGCGTTCAGACCGTGCTCCAGCCGCTCCACGAACTCCTTGGCCTGCGCCACCTCCAGGGCGTGCCACAACTCCTCGTCGGTGGCGTCCGGATTCCCGTACCGCAGATTCGTCGCGACCGTCCCGGAGAACAGATACGGCTTCTGCGGTACGAGACTCACGGTCTTCGCCAGCAGCGTCGGCTCCAGCGTCCGCACGTCCGTGCCGTCGACCAGCACCTCGCCGTCC
The DNA here is from genome assembly GCF_029167625.1 of Streptomyces sp. AM 4-1-1. Taxonomy (NCBI): domain Bacteria; kingdom Bacillati; phylum Actinomycetota; class Actinomycetes; order Kitasatosporales; family Streptomycetaceae; genus Streptomyces; species Streptomyces sp. AM 4-1-1. The sequence continues at coordinate 1,812,466 of NZ_CP119145.1, read as the reverse complement.
GTCACGTCGAACAGCCGGGGCACCAGACCCAGCAGCGTCGACTTCCCGCTGCCCGTCGACCCGATGATCGCGGTGGTCTCCCCGGGCCGCGCCACCAGATCGACCGAGCGCAGCACCGGCTGCTCGGCACCCGGGTACGCGAATTCGGCGCCGCGCACCTCCAGATGACCGTGCCGGCGCAGCTCCCGTACCGGATTCCTCGGCGGCACCACGCTCGAATCGGTGCCCAGCACCTCCTGGATGCGCTCAGCGCACACCTCGGCGCGCGGCACCATCATGAACATGAAGGTGGCCATCATGACCGCCATCACTATCTGCATCAGATACGCCAGGAACGCCGTCAGCGCGCCGATCTCCATCCCGCCGCTGTCGATGCGGTGCGCGCCGAACCAGACGACCGCGATCGACGACACGTTCACCACCGTCATCACGGTCGGGAACATCAGCGCCATCAGCCGGCCCGTGGACAGCGCGACGTCCGTCAGCTCGGTGTTGGCGCCGCGGAACCGCTCCTCCTCGTAGGAGTCCTTGACGAACGCGCGGATGACGCGGTTGCCGGTGATCTGCTCGCGCAGCACCCGGTTCACCTTGTCGAGCCGCACCTGCATCGTGCGGAACAGGGGGCGCATCCGCTTGACGATCAGGCTCACCGCGATGCCGAGCACCGGCACCACGGCCAGCAGCACCGCCGAGAGGGGTACGTCCTGGCCGAGCGCCATGATGATGCCGCCGACGCACATGATCGGCGCCGAGACCATCAGCGTGAACGACATCAGGACCAGCGTCTGGACCTGCTGGACGTCGTTGGTGGTACGGGTGATCAGCGAGGGCGCCCCGAAACGCCCGACCTCCCGGGCGGAGAACGACTGCACCCGGTCGAAGACCGAGGCCCGCACGTCCCGGCCCAGAGCGGACGCCGTACGGGCTCCGTAGAAGACGGCGGCGATGTTGCAGAGCACCTGGACGACGGACACGGCGAGCATGATGCCGCCGAAGGCCAGGATGTACCCGGCGTCACCTTTGATGACACCGTTGTCGATGATGTCGGCGTTCAGGGTGGGCAGATAGAGAGTGGCGCAGGTTTGCAACAGCTGGAAGGCGACCAGCAGCAGAATGGGTTTTCTGTACGGCCCGAGATAGGTCCGTAGAAGTTTTATGAGCACGCGTGTCTCTCGAGTCGGCAGCGAAGAAGGTCGGGAGTCGACCCAGTTTCCGGTACGCGACACCGCGACCGCGAACGTTTTTCCTCAAGCCCGGGTCAAAACCACCCGGGGGTGGGACGCACCGGACAGGACCGCGCACACCCTGTCACGGCCTGATCAACCGCCCCACCGGACAACCGACTTGCCCCGCTGCACAACCGCCCCGGCTCAGTGCCCGGGACCGAACGCCTCCGGATGGATCTGCTCCCGGGTGGCGGCGTACTGCTGACGCACGGCCTGGCCGACCGCCAGTTCCTCGCCCGGCTCCAGCACCTGCGCCGCCGCGCCCCGCCAGGCCGGGGGAGTGCGCGGATCGAGCATCCCCCGCGAGACCCCCAGTGCCCAGGCCGCCTGCCGGGCCGCGCCGAGGGCCGCGTACTGCGCGGGCTGCGGCACGACGACCTGCGTACCGAACAGCGCGGGCGTCAGCGCCTGCACCGCGGGCAGCTCGGCGGCCGCCCCGAGCAGGAACACCCGCCGCACCCCGACCCCCCGGTGCCGCAGCACGTCCAGGGCGTCGGCCAGCGAGCACAGCATCCCCTCGAAGGCCGCCCGCGCCAGGTGCTCCGGCTTCATCGACTCACGCCGCAGCCCGCTCAGCGTGCCCGCGGTGTGCGGCAGGCGCGGGGTGCGCTCGCCCTCCAGATACGGCAGCAGGACGAGCCCGGAGGCCCCCGGCGTCGACTTCAGCGCCAGCGCCGACAACTCGTCCAGATCCGTGACGCCCAGCATCTCGGCGGTGCCCCGCAACGCCCGTACCGCGTTCGAGGTGTACACCACCGGCAGATGCATCCCGGTGGCATCGGCGAACGACGTGATCATCCCGGTCGGATCGGCCAGCGCCTCGTGGTGCACCGCCATCACCGACCCCGAGGCCCCCAGCGACACGACCGCGTCACCGACCCCGACACCGAGCCCGAAGGCCGCCGCCATCGTCTCGCCGGTACCCGCGGAGATCAGCAGGCCCTCCGGCGTCGTACCGGCGGCGTCGGAGGGACCGAGCACCTCGGGCAACGCGGCCGGCTGCCCCAGCGCCAGCTCGACCAGATCCGGCCGGTACGCGGCGTCGCCCGCCGACCAGTACCCGGTGCCCGAGGCCGCGCCCCGGTCGGTGGTCCGGCGGGCCGGACGCCCGAGCAACTGCCACACGAGCCAGTCGTGCGGCTGGAGGACCGCGGCGACCCGGCGCGCGGCCTCCGGCTCGGTCCGCGCCAGCCAGCGCAGCTTGGACACCGGCTGCGCGGCCTGCGGCACGGCCCCCACGGCCTCGGCCCAGGCCTGCCGCCCGCCGAGCCCGTCGACCAGATCGGCTGCGGCGGCCTGCGCCCGCTTGTCGTTGCCGAGCAGCGCGGGGCGGACCAGATTGCCCAGGTGGTCCAGCGGTACCAGACCGTGCTGCTGCGCCGACACCCCGATGGCCTGCACGCCTTCGAGCAGCCCGCCTCCGGCGGCCTCGCCGAGCGAGAGCAGCCAGACCTGCGGGTCGATCTCGGTGGCCTTCGCCTCGACGGGGTGTGCGGCATACCCCTGCCGCAGCACCGCGCCCGTGTCCGCGTCGCAGACGACGATGTGCGTGAAGGCGGAAGAACTGTCCAATCCGGCGACTATCCCCATACCGAGATTCTGCCGCACCGCCGGAGGTTTCCCGAACCGGTGGCACGGCAGCGCGAGGGGCCTACGCGGAGAGCGGAAGGTCCGACGCGGAGAACGGAGGGCCGGACGCGCGGAACGGAGGGGCCGACGACCCCACAGGGATCATCGAACCCTCCGCTCCCACCACTCTCATCTCGCCGCTGTCGCCGCTCTCGCCGCTGTCGGGCGCTGTGGGCGCGTCGCGCGCCTCAGGTCGCGGTGGTGCCCCAGTCGTCGGCCCGGCCCCCCGGCCCCCGGTCCCGCAGCGAACGCACCCGGTCGGACACGGCGGACGGCACCTTGTCCCCGACCTTCTCGCTCACCGAGTGATACGCCTTGTCCGCGATCTCCCGGCCGCTCTGCGCGGCGGCCTCGGCGGCGTTGCGTACGGCCGGGTTCTGGGCGACCTGGCGCGCGGACTTCCTCAGTTGCTCGTAGCGCTCGCGCCCGGCGCGCGTGCCGAGCACGTAACCGAGGGCCAGTCCGGCGATGAACGTGAGCCGGTACCGCATGGCTGCCACCCTTCCTTGTTCCGTGAGCTCCGTGACGTGTGCTGCCCGCCTACCCCGGGAAGCCCGGGATCACCCCGCGCGACACCGATTGGCGGAGCACCCCCCTGCTTGCGCTAATGTATGTGTCGCAGCGAACGCGCGCCGCCCGGCAGCAGCCAGGCAGGTACGTTCGAGGCGATGCAGCAATCCCCTGTAGCTCAATTGGCAGAGCAGCCGGCTGTTAACCGGCAGGTTACTGGTTCGAGTCCAGTCGGGGGAGCGCGGTCCCCTGTAGCTCAATTGGCAGAGCATTCGGCTGTTAACCGGAGGGTTACTGGTTCGAGTCCAGTCGGGGGAGCAGAACGGAAGAGGACCCTTCGGGGTCCTTTTTCGTGTCCATGGCTTCACGATGACGCGGTGAGCGGCCGACCGGAACAGCCGGGTTTCCATCTGGCTTTCGCCCGGCTTTCACCCGGTTTCCGGCGGCTCGCGGTGACTCTTTCGCGTCCACTTCGAGCCGTCCGGAACCGGGCAGCGAGCAGCGCGGTCCTCATGGGCAGGTGATGCCGACCGTCCGAAGCGAGAAATCGTATGACCGGCTATGCTGCGGCAGACGGCGCGCACACTTGTACGCGCCACGCCGAAAAGGGGCGGTAGCTCAGCCGGTTAGAGCAGCGGACTCATAATCCGTCGGCCGTGGGTTCGAGTCCCACCCGCCCCACCATGCGCGCCTTTGACCTGCGGAAACGTCTCATCTGGGGTGCGGATTCAGGGCGTTGGTTCACGGGGCTGAATCCGCTGCTCGTGAGTTCGACTCCGTTGCCATCAGCGTTAGTTGAGGTCACTCTGACCTGCGTAGACGTATCGGCCCACGGCTGGAGGATGGCGTCGTGGGTGGGCTGTGTGAGCGTCTGGACGTCGAATTCTGGACGCTGGCTGGACGCGAGGATCCGGAGGTGGTGTCGCCCGGTGACCTCTGGGTGGCGGGAGACGGCCCGGGCCGCAGCGGACTGACCGCCAGGCGGGCGGGTCGGTCAGAGGCTCGGTGTTCGTCGGTGCCGCGCGAGCTCTACTGCTTGAGGTCGATCGTGCGGACCGGCTGGTCTGTTGTGCGGGCGATGGTTTCGAAGTCGCGGTCGTAGTGGGGGAGGGTGAGTCCCGCCTCTTCCGCGGCTGCGGCCACCAGCAGGTCGCCGGGGCCCGCGCTGCGGTGTTCTCCCTTGGCGGTTAGCTGTTCCTGGGTGATGCGGGAGCGGTGGTAGACGCCGTCGGGTTTGGGGCACCAGGCGTAGTGGGCGTCGAGGGCCGCCTTCAAGCAGGTGCGGTCCGTAGCGGGCTGAGTAGAGGACTTCCGGTTCGGTGATGTCGCAGATCGCGATGAGGCCGGCGGCGATCCTGTTGTCCCATTGGGCGGTGTTCTGGCGGAGGAGGACGCGGGCGAGGGCGGAGGTGTCGATGAGGTAGCCGGCGATGGTCACCCGTGCGCCCCGGTGCCGCGGTCGTCGGTCGCCGCGCCCGCGCTTGTGGGGCGGTATACGCGCTTGTGCAGCAGTAGGTCGATGTCCAGAGCGCCCTCGGCCACCAGTTCGCGGGCCTCATCGAGTGCCCGCAGGCGCCGGTAGCGGGCCGTGACTTCCCGCAGCGCGGTCTGACCTGTGGCGGAGTAGGTGATCGAGGTTATCGCTCGCGGTCAGGGCGGCTGCCTTGAGAGCTGATACCTAGCCCCAGGGGCTGTACAGGGGCCGGGGCGGCGTAGTCGTGTCCAGACGACGGTGTCTCCGGGCTGATTCGTTGTCCCATTTACTTGCTGTCTGCGCGTGGGGTTGTCATCCGCGGCGCGGCCGGTCGAGTACCGGGCTGGCAGCGGAGGGACCGTGGATGCCGGCCCGTCTGGTGCGCAGGCCGGGGTAAGGAAACTGCCCGAACAGAAAACGGCCTTGCGGGGTAGCTCTGATCACTTTCAGTGACCAGACTGGTACGGACTGGGAAAACAGCGAGCCAGCGGTTATCGGCGAGATTGATCGTGGGTGCTAGCGGTGGGCCTGCTCGTTCGGGTGGGACTGGGCGTGGAGTCGCTCGCGAAGGCCGATCTCCTCGGGGCGGCGGATGCGGACGGGCTTGAGCCTGACCGGCAGGCTGTCGTCTGCTGCTGTGTCCTCGTCTCCGGTAAAGGCCCGGTAGAGCGGAAGCGACCGACGAGCGATGGATGGAACCTCTCGCAGAGTCCGGGACGGCCTGATGTCAGAGTGGCCCCATACGCTGCAGACACGCTGACAGAAGGGGGACTCGTATGGCGGCCGTACCTGCTCAAGGGCGCAAGGCACAGGACCCGGACTCCAACGTGCCCCGGCTCGTGACAGTCGTGGACCGGGTACTGGAGGGGGATGTCGTACTGCCGAAGTTCCAGCGGAACTTCGTGTGGACGCGGCAGCAGATCCTGGACCTGCTCGACTCGGTGTCGCGCAATTACCCCATCGGCAGCATCCTTCTCTGGCAGAGCACCGAGCAGCTGGCCAGCGAGCGCACCGTGGGCGGCCTCGCGGTAGGTGAGCAGCGGCACGGGTACCCAGTCAACTACATCCTCGACGGTCAGCAGCGACTCGCCAGTATCTGCGGAGCCCTCCACTGGGAGCCTCAAGATGACCCGCAAAGCCTCTGGAACGTCATCTATGACTTGGAGCAGCAGGAGTTCCGCCACGCAGACACGCTGGACGATCCACCAGCTCACGTGATGCCACTGCGCCTGCTGTCTGACGGGTTCGAGTTCGCCGACCGTGCTTCGAAGGCTGGATCTGCGGAACTTCAGGAGCGGGCGAAGGCCCTGTACAACCGCTTCTCGAACTATCAGATCGCCGTCATCACCCTCCGCGGGATGCCGTCGTCGGAGGTTGCCAAGGTCTTTGAACGGATCAACAGCACGGCTACCCCGCTCACGGTTGTCGACTTGATGCGTGCCGCGACATGGAGTCCTGAGTTCGATCTGAAAGACGAGATCGATGAGCTCCTCGGCGTACTCGACCGGAAACGATATGGCCGAGTCGACACGAAGACCATGCTGCGCACGATCTCGGCGGCGGCGGATTTCGGGTTCTCCCGCGACGACATGAACAGGATGCGGGACCTGTCCCGTGAGGAGCTGGAGCGCGCAGTTGAGTCGGCGGGAGAGGCGGCGAAGCTCGCCGTGGACTTCCTGACCACGCAGATCCGTACACCCCGGGCGAACGCCTTGCCCTACTACAACCAGTTCGCGGTCCTGGTGGAGATCTTCCGTCAGTTGCCCAAGCCTACGGCCGCCCAGTTCGACGCCATCGAGCGGTGGTTCTGGTTGACCGCCAGCGGCGAGTACTTCAAGGGGTGGAACTCTCGACAGATGGCCGACGACCGTGAGGCGGTACGTGCCTTCGCACGGAGCGAGAGTGCCGACATCGAGGTCGGAGCGGGTCTGCCACGGAGCGTGCTGTGGCGGCGCAGCCAGTTCCGTACCACCAACGCGCCCTCAAAGCTGTTGGGTTTGCTGCTTGCTGAGGCACACCCGTTGGACCTGCGCCACGGTCGGCGTATCGACACGGACAGGGCGCTGTCGTGGCAGAACGACAAGGAGTTCCACCACTTCTTTCCCCGCGCGTTCCTGAAGCGACAGGGGTTGGGGCAGAACCGGGCGAACGTCTGCGCCAACCTAATCATGCTCAGCTCGGTGACCAACATCTATATCAGCGATCAGCCGCCGTCGGTGTATCTCAAGGATCTCTGCGAGACCCAGGGGACGGCCACGATCCGGACGCGCCTCGCCACCTGCCTCGTCGATGACGCGGCTTTCGATGCCGCCCAACGGGACGACTACGAGGGGTTCCTGCAAGCCCGCTCTGAGACGCTGCACCAGCGGCTCATGCAGCTTATTGGTACGTCGGCGGACGGGGCCGGGGAGTATGTGGCAGTGCCCGATGAAGCCGAGAATGACGGCGAGGCTGGCGAGGAACCGGTCGACCGTGATTCCGCCGACTGAGCGGGTGTGATAGATGCGAGTCACCGACATGCCAGCTGGCGACAGGCCTCGCGAGCGACTGTGGGAGCTGGGCGCGGAGGCGCTCGCCGACCGGGAGTTGCTCGCTCTGCTCCTTGGTTCCGGGAGACGAGGGTGGGATGCGGTGGAGCTGGCCGGTGAGTTGATCGCCGCGCACGGGGGGCTCCGAGGGTTGGCGCGTGCGGATCCGCACGCGTTGGTCGCGCTGCCAGGGATGGGGCCGGCCAAGGCTGTACGGGTCGCTGCCGCATTCCACCTCGCCCGCCGCGTGGCCAACGTCGGTGGTACCGAACGGCGTCGTGTCGCCGCGACGGCCGACCTCGCCGCCGTCGCGGCGCCACTGCTCCGAGGGCTGCGCCATGAGCGCGTCATCGTGGTGGTCTGCGACGCGTCCGGCGCGGTGCTCCGTACGGCCCGTCTTACTGAGGGCGCGACCGACCGCAGTCTCATCCCGGTCCGCGACGTCCTCGCCCTCGTCCTAGCCTCCGGCGGTGCGTCTTTCGGCGTAGCCCACAACCACCCCACCGGCGATCCCACTCCCAGCGCCCCCGACCACCAAGCGACCACCCGCCTCCGCGAGGCCGCTGCAGTGGTCGGGCTGCGCTTCCTGGATCACGTGGTGGTGACGGACGGCGCATGGCGCCGGGTCACAGACGGCCCGTGAAGGCGGCGTTGAGGATCGACGGTCGGAGTGCGTTGAGGGCGGGTTCAGAGTAGGCGGAGTTCAACCGCTCGGCGAGAGTATCGAGCACGTGGGCGACATGATCTTGGACGGGGCGAGGAGGCAGGGGGAACGTTAGCTCCTCGAACCGCTTGCGGCCGAGGGTGCGATTGCGCTCTGCTCCAGCTGAACAGGCGGAGGCGATGAGAGCTTGGCCGGGCTTGCTGAGTAGGAAGTGCCGCAGGTAGCTCGTGTTCACCCGATCGTCGGTTGGAAGGTAGAAGAAGAATCGGTTGGATGCGATGTAGCCCATGTCCTCAGATCTGGTGACAGAAATTCCTCCCTCCCAGGCCATGAGATTGCTGAGCGCGAGAGCATTTTCGGGGAAGGTGAAGTAACTGAGCTTGCTGAGATCTTCTCCGTTGACAGGGGTGTGTCGGATGAAGCCTCTACCGAAGGAGCGGATTCCGATACTTCGGTACTCGGTTTCGGGGTCGATGTCGAGGGCGGTGCGTTTGAACGCGATGACCTCGCCAACGCGGACGGAATCCGTCACAGACTCGACGGCGGACGAGATGAGTGAGGCAGCGAGGTTTGCCTGGAGGGAGACCATTTTTTGACGCAATGAGATAGTGCTGCTCGCCCGCCCGAGGGTTGCGTCGAGCTTGTCGGCGATGCGGCGCTGCTCGTCAATATGAGGAAGGTCTACGCACTGTACTTTTAGTGCTTTCATCCCCAATGTGCGATTGCGGCCGGCTGAGCCAGGGGATGCGGCGACGAGTTTGGTAAGCCCGGGTCCGCCGTAGAAATAGTGGAGGAGGTATCGTGGCTCGGCGATGGATTCGTTGACTCTAAAAGTCATGAACCTGTGCGATCCGATGAGACCGTCTTCACGTTCTGTGGCAAGTGCGACGGCCCCCTCCCATGCGAATACGTTACTGAATAGAAGGTCGTCGGGCTTGATGTAAAATACCCTCTTCTCCCCAATCTCAGTGCCCGAGACGGGGTCTTTATGGAAGACGCCACGACCGAATGATCTAAGCCCGATCTCGCGATACTCTCCGTCAGGGCTAATGGCTACGGGCCTGCGCACTAGAGACATGACGTCTTCTAGGACATGGCTAGTAGTTTTCACTGCTCACCTCCCAGTTCCGTCCTGAGCTCGCCTAGTAGCCCCAGAATCTCCTGCTCTGTCTTGATCAAATCGTCGATGAGTTCCCCTGGTGACCGGTGGGCCAGGTCGTCGCCGACGTGGGGATTGACCAGGTCGAGGTTGTAGCCGCTCGTTTGGATGTCTTCTGCCGCTACCTTCCACGCGCGCTCATTCAGCTCGCGTCCCTCACGGCCCTCGCCTCCCCACCACTGGGCGCAGTCAGCGAACTCCTCATACCGCATGGGCTTGGTCTTGCTGTAGCCGCGCCGCCCCTCCGGCAGAGGGATCTCGTAGAACCAAGTTTCCTGTGTTGGGCCGGTCTTATCGAAGAAGAGCAGGTTGGCCGCGATCGGAGTGTAGGGCGCGAAGACCCCCTGGGGGAGTCGGACCACAGTGTGCAGGTTGCATTCCCGCATGAGTTTAGCCTTGACCTTGGCGCCCACACCACTACCGAAAAGTGAGCCATTCGGTAGGACGATTGAGCAGCGGCCCCCGGGCTTGAGGCGCTCGATCACCGAGAAAAGAAACAGCCAGGCCGTCTCCTGAGTGCCGACACCCGCTTTATCGAATCGCGCGGCAACAGACTTCTCCTCTTCGCCTCCGAAAGGAGGGTTGGTCAAAACGACATCGACCCGGTGTCGAGGGCTGCTTTCTTCGCGCATCCGTACCAGTGCGTTAGCGCGGACGATGTTCGGAACGTCAATTCCGTGCAGTAGTAGGTTCATCATGACGAGCAGATAGGGAAGGGGCTTTTTCTCGAAACCTCGAATGTTGTGGTGTAGCTGCGCTACCTGTACTTGGGATTGAGGCAGTTCTCGTAGTTCGTCGTACGCCTCGACGAGGAATCCGCCCGTCCCGCACGCCGGGTCGAGAATCGACATGCCGAGCTTCAAAAACGACTGCTCAACCATAAAGCGGATCACAGGGCGAGGCGTGTAGAATTCGCCGGAGTCACCGGCGGCGTCTCGCATCTCCTTGAGGATCGACTCGTATACGTACGCCATCGTGTGGATGTCGTCTGCGGACTCAAAGCTGATGTCGTTGATGACGTTAACTAGGTCACGTAGGAGGGTGCCTGAGAGCATCCGGTTATGGATCTCCTGGAAGATCGTAGAGATCACATTTCGTGGGTCGCCTTCCTTGTCGCTGCTTAGACCGCGCAGGTAGGGGAGGAGCTCGGTGTTCACGAACTCCAGGAACTCGTCGCCCGTGAACTCGGCTCGGGCGCCCCAGCTCGCCCAGTCGTAAGGCGCAGCGATCGCAGGTTCGTAGTCGAGGTTCTCGGCGGCCCGCTCCTGCTCCACGCACACGTCGAACGCGCGGAGGAAGAGAATCCAGGACAGCTGAGGCAGGCGGTCGAGGTCGCCGTTGAGGCCCGCGTCCTTGCGCATGATGTCGCGGGCCGACTTGATGGCCGACTGCAGCTCTGCACGGGTCCGCTTCCTGGGCTGTGCAGGCACTTCGATGGCTAGTTGGCCGTCCGTGTCCTTGGTGGGCATCAGAGTTCCGTTCCGGTGGTGTCGGCGACAGCCTTGTCCCAGAAGACACGCAACAGAGCGAGCGCGGCATCCAGGGAAGGCGTGGTCTCGGTCAGTCCGTCAGCGAGGGACGGATAAGTTTCGCGCCACAGAGGCGGTGGATCAGGGAGGGCGCTGGGCAGGGGGTGAGTGGCCCGGACGGTGAAGACGTGCTCGACTACGTCGTACAGTTCGCGATCGGGCACCAGGCCGGTCTCGATCAAGAGGACGAGATCGGCGAGATCTTTGACGCGGGTGTTGGGGCGGTCGCCGTAGTCGCGGGAGAAGGCGTGCAGCTTCTCGGCGAAGTGCTGCCGCCGGTCCACTGCCTCGATCGTGCGCGCCGGAATTCCCGCGAATTCCAGGACTCCTAGCAGCGCCAGCGGCTCGGTGGCCGCCAACTCCTCGGCACGCGCCGCGACGTCCAGCCGGATGCCGGCGAACGGCTTGCCCGCCAGCCCGGCTTCCACGGAAAACCGCCACGCAGGCCGCCCGGCCGCATCTGCGGCAAGAGCCACCGGCGGTGCGATACGGAAGGTGAACCAGTCCCCGTCCGGATCCTCGCCCACGGCGTCGAGCAGGGCGTCGCGTATGGCGTCGCCGTCCAGATCCGTCGCCCGTACGGCCAAGTCGAGATCCTTGGTTGCCCGCGCCCGGTTACGCAGCCGGAATTCGAGCGCAGCACCCCCCTTGAGAATCCACTCACCGTCCGGATCGGCTGACAGGCGTGCCGCTAGCCGGTCGAAGACGACACGCCGACGCAGGCGGCCCAGATCCGTACCGTCCGAGTCGGACTGCCGCTTCAACCTGGCTTCCAGAGCCCGGCGGAGCGCGGTGGCGTCCTTATAGCCCTTCTCCTTCATGACAGCTCGGCTCTCATGGCGCGTTCCACGCCCAGTTCAGCCCGGGACCCCAGTTCCTGGGCGGCATGAAGGAGGCGACGGCGGCTGGACATCCCGCGCTCCAGGACATCTGCCACGGCGGAGTCAAGTACGTCCTGATCCACGGCTGCCGCGGCGCACTCAACGATGGCACGCACCGGAGTAGTGATACGGAAACCCTCGTGCTGCTCAATCTCGGTCTCGGCCAGGGACGCCCGGTGCAGCACGACGGCGAGATCCTTCTGCCGGAATCCCGGCGGCACAGTCAGATGCACCTCAGAAGGGTTGGCCGTACCCAGGTCATGGACGGCCAGCGCGGTGGTGTGAGAGATGACCGCGCGGCCCCGGCTCCACAGGGACCAGCGGACGAGGCTGTCCGTCTCGGAGCTGGGGAGGTGCTCGTACTCGCGGAAGCGGTAGATGCCTCGGTCGATGCGGGTCCAGTTGCGGTGCCGGACGTGGAAGTGCTGTGCCTGGTATGAGTAGCCGACGCCGAGCGCCTGGGCGGCTGTGAAGTAGCCGCGCTGGCGGCTGGCTAGCCGCCATAGCCGGTCACGTACGGTGTCGTCGCTGAGCACACCACCAGGATAGCAGTCAGTATCCTCCTATTCTCCTTTAGTTTGGTGCGGCACGCGCGCACCAAACTAAAAGTATGATGGAGTTATGCGACATCGAAGATGCGCTTGCCGAGCTCGTCAATGGCGCCGTGCATGCTCTGGACCCCGCCGAAGTGACTCGCCAACTGGATGACCCTTCCCATCTGCCGGAACGGAGGTACCCGCAAGGCGCTCGGCGACAGTTCGGACGCGCCTTGCTCGGTGAACTTGTCCAGCAGAGCATCGAGTATGACTCGGGCCTCAGGGGCGAAGCTCGTGAGGAAGTCCGCGTGCTCGCGCCGCACCCGATGCGCCCGCTCGGCCCTGCTGACGAGCGGAAGCTCCCATGCCGCGTTGATCAGCAGATCGATTGGATCCACCTCAGGGTGATCCAATTTGCGGAGCAGGTCGTCCTCTGTGATGTCGCATTGGTCGTACAACCGCTTACGGAGTGCCTCGCGACTCTTGACCGTCGCCCACTGGGCGCGCAGGTCGGTCGGCGACAGGTCGAGTTCCAGGACCCGGTCGTGCACGAACTCGCGATACCGGACGAGCTTCAGGGTCCGGCCGTCGGACTGTAGCTGGTAGTGCACGTCGTTCCAGACAAAGACCTCGACGCCAGTCACGTAGATGCGCTTCTTGCTGCTCTGGATCGCGTCGGCTTCGTCCTCGTCGGTGACTACGGGACCATCAGAGTCGTCCCTCGGTAGCGCCCCACCTTCCTGCGACTCGAAGGGTGCGTCCGGCTCGGCGACCTCCTCGGCGACGCTGTCCGGCGTCACCTCATCGTCGGTGCTGTCGATCAGCGAGCCCTGCTCATCTGTCCGGTCGTTGACGATGCGCAGCGGTGGACCGTCGAACTCCCGGTCCTCGAAGAGTCTCGTCGCCTCGACGAAGTCGATGATGTCGAACGATCCCTTCTCGATGTCCAGGCACAGTCGAGTACCCCGTCCAATGATCTGCTTGAACTGCGGCATGGACCGGATCCGACGCAGGAGCACGATGTTGCGCACCGAGGGGATGTCCACGCCGGTGGTCAGCATCTGACTCGTCACGGCGATCACGGGCTCGTCCGTGTAGTCCTTCCGGAACCTGTCCAGGAGTTCCAGCCCGGCCGTACCGTCGCGGTCGGTGATGCTGCAGACGTAGTCGTGGAACTGCGCGACGACGTCCAGGTTCGCCTGATTCAAAGCTGCAACTACCCTGTGCGCGTGATCGTTGTTCTCGCAGAAGACGATCGTCTTGCCCATGCGGTTGGTCTGGTGCAGGTAGTCGGTGATGTAGCGGGCAGCCTCGTCGGTGCGTTCCTGGATAGCCAGGGCCTTCTCGAAGTGCCGCTGCGTGTAGACCTTATCCGGGATCTCGTCGCCGTCGACGTCGAGCTGACCGGGCTCGGGCTGAAAACCCGTCAGATCGACGTTCAAGTGCACTCGGCGGACCCGGTAAGGGGCGAGGAACCCGTCCTCAATGCCGTCCTTGAGGGAGTACTCGTAGACGGGTTCACCGAAGTACCCGAAGGTGTCGCGTTCCTTTTCCTGGATCGGGGTTGCCGTGAGTCCGAGCTGGGTGGCCGGTTCGAAGTACTCCAGGATCGAGCGCCACTTCGACTCGCTGTTGGAGCTGCCTCGGTGGCACTCGTCGACGATGATGAGGTCGAAGTAGCCCCGCGGGTACTGGCTGAACAGAGCCTGCTCGTCACCGCGTTCGCTCTCAAGGGACTGATATAGGGCGAAGAAGATCTGCCGGGCTCGCTGTGCACGGCCACCGCCGATCTTGTGAACGACGTCTCCAAACACTGGCTCGAAGTAGTCGTCCTTCGGCTGATCGACGAGGATGTTACGGTCGGCGAGATAGAGAACACGAGGCTTCTCACCCCCCTTCCAAGAGCTCCGGCGAAGCTTTGACACCAACTGGAAGGCGACCATGGTCTTCCCGGTGCCGGTGGCGAGCGTCAGCAAGATGCGCTTCTCCCCTCGAGCGATGGCCAGCAGGGCCTCGTTCACGGCACGGCGCTGGTAGTAGCGCGGGCGCTTGGGAGTGAGGTCGGTGTTACGCAACCTGTTGTCGAATGGGGCGAGCACGAGTTCGCGCTCAAGGTCGGACGTGATCTCCTTGCCCTCGCAGTACCTGGCCCAGAGCTCTTCCGGCGAGGGGAAATGCGAGACCTTGTGGCGGTTGCCGCCGATCTCGATCTCCCAGATCTCCAATCCGTTAGTTGCGTAGGCGACCGGTAGTCCGAGGCGTGTCGCGTATCGCTTGGCCTGCTCGATACCTGCGGCTACGTCGATGCTGGTTCGCTTGGCCTCGACGACAGCGATGGGCGCGTCGTCGCGATACTCCAGCACATAGTCCGCCACCAGCGCGGGCCCCCGGCGGTGCCTACGCGCAGACGCGATCATCTTGCCGTCGTTGATCGGGTACTGCTCTCGGACCTGCTCTTTGCCCCAGCCCGCAGCCGACAACGCCGGCACGACGAAGGCTCGACACGTCTCCTGCTCGCTGAACCCCGCTGCACTCCCCATAAGGAGCATTGGTACAGCAGGGCTACGACACATGCCATATGAATCGGTCACTAGGCCTGACCTCACCCTGTGCTGTGAGGCCTGCGCTGGCGTGGTGGGTACTCGGCGGAGCGCAGGGCGGCATCTCCGACCGGCCGAGTGCAACACCGAGGATCGCAGCGCCGTCAAGAAGCCCGAACTCGGTGTCCCTCCTCGTGGCGGGCGCTCTCTCACTGGGGCGGCCGCCGCCAACAATGCCCGCTACGTCCCCGCGGTGATCACCAGCCCGGGGTTCGGCGGTCGCTCGTTCCGGATTGGCTCTCAGGCTGTGCCGGACGTGGTGCCGCGAGACTCCATCCCGGCGCCGGGGGTCGAACTGTTGACCGGTGGCAGGGGAATCCGCTGTGGGCGAGTTCGAGGCGCACTTCTGAGCTGGGGCGATCGTCTCGGAAGCTGGTTGGGCTTGTCCTTGCAGGACGCGTTCTGGACGCTGGTTGGACACAAGGATCGGAAAAGACTGACAAGGGCAGAGGAGGGCTGATGCGCCAAACTGCGTCTGACCTGGGAAAACGGCCAAGATGAGCATAGATCGACAAGGGTCGCCAAGAGCCTCAAAGGACTCATAATCCGTCGGCCGTGGGTTCGAGTCCCACCCGCCCCACCCAGCGGCCCTAGGCAGAATCGTTCTGACCTGGGGAAACGCGTTTTCCGGGGACATTTTGCGTGCCGTGAACGTCTCGCGGAAGTGCGGCGAACGTGGGGCTTCGGGCGTCCAGGACGAGCCTTGAGCGGGTGTGACCTGGGCTTTTCGATCCTCCGTCCGCAGGAGCGTCGTGAGACGGTCTCGCGGACGTTGAGGGAGACGCTGCACTCCGTCCACACCATCGCGCTGGCGGGGCGTTGCCCTCCGTACCCGGTCCGCCCCGTGCACGATGAGCTGCTGTCGCGAACGTTGGTGATGTGTCATCGCTATGTACATCATGGACTTGCACGCGCCTGACCGTCAGGGAGTACGGGGCAGCCGGGGATGGGGCCGCTGATCTGGTCGGCGATCTTGTCGGGGCTGCCCTCGGTCACGGAGTCCGAGGTGAACAGGGGCGACTCGCCGTGTACTTCTCCTACGCGGTGTGGTTCCGGCGCGATGAGCGGAGGGCCGCCGGGGAAGGGCCGAAGCGGAGGGGCCTCCGGAGACGGCGGAGGAGCCGAGGGAGCGCCCGTCCGGCGCCGCGCCCGCCTCCGCCGGCCGTGAGCGGACCGAGGACCGGGTCGCGGTCGGGAGACGGTCGGAGGCGGGTCGGAGGCGGGCGCGGCGGGTGTGCGGATGCTCAGGCGGAGTAGTCCTCCAGCGTGCCCCGGCGCCTCACATCGACCGAGACGCAGTGGAATCCGCCGCTGAGGGTGCGCGCCTGACGCATCCTCAGGGGAGCGACCTGCACGCCGCGCTTCTCGATCTCCCTGATGAGCGGGGACTGCTGGTCGTTGATGACCGCGAGGTCCGGGTTGATCATGATGAAGTTCATGCCCTGCCAGATCGACGCGCGCGGGTAGTCCCAGGCGTAGCCGGTGTCGCCCATCTCGGGGGCCCAGATGACGTCCCAGTCCTTGAAGACCGGCGGGATCTGGTCCTCGCGGATGCGCTCCGGGTTCAGCACCACCAGGCCGGGACGGACGACCATGACGGTGGTGTCGATGTGGGTGCCTTCGTACGCGCCGCGGATGAAGTGGACGCGGTACTCGTCGCCCAGGATCTGCTGGAGCCACTGGCCGCCAAGTTCGTTCCCGCTGCACGAGACCAGGTAGAGGATGTCCTTGCCGACGCGCATGACGTTGGCGGCGTCGAAGACCGGCTCCAGATTGGCCAGCGGCAGGCCCGACTCGGGGCGCACGCGGTACGTGTCGTCCAGCAGGCGCGGCTTGGGCGCCGAGATCCACTTCGCGCCGCTCCTGAAGTAGTCGAGCAGGATCTCCTTGTACGCGAACGGTTCGAAGAAGCGCGAGCGCAGCGCCATGGGAGTCTCGATGACGGTCTGCCCGATCGGCAGGATCACATCTCGCGGACAGTAGTTGTACTCGCCGTCCGTCTGCCAGTCGGGCGTGCTGAAGGGCTTGGCGTGCTCCGTGATGTCGGGGCGGCGCACGGTGACGCCCTCGCCCTTGAGCAGATCGACGAAGGCTTCGAGGTCTTCGTGGGCCTCGGTGACGACCCTCTCGCTGTAGGGGCCGGACGGGATCTCGTCCTGGCTCTCGTGGTGCTCGCAGTAGTCCAGCGCGAAGAGTCCGGGGTCGGGTGAGGGCACCCGGGCGTTCTCCGCGACACCGACGATCATCTCTTCCAGCGGGTCCCACTCGTTGTGCGCGTTCACCAGTGACATGGGTGGTTCATCCCTCTCGCTCGGACATGCGGTATCTCGGAATGGAACGGGTGCGGGTGGCAGGAGGTACGGGAAGGAGGTACGGGGAGAAAGTACGGAGAGAACGTGCGGGTGGGGCGCGGCAGGCCGTTCGGTCAACGTAAGTGGTATGGAGGTCAGTTGGGCAGCTCGATGGGCAGCTGGATTCCGTCGTGCGCCCGCACGCAGTCGCAGTCGCGGTCGGCCGGCATCGCGCCGATCACGTCGAGCAGCAGCCGGCGCAGCTTCTCGATGTTCTTCCCGAACGCCTCGAAGACCTCCGCCTGGCTCACTCCGTGCCCGGCCTCGGCCCCCGCGTCCAGATCGGTGACCAGGGCGATCGCCGTGTAGCACAGGGCGAGTTCGCGGGCGAGGACCGCTTCGGGGTGCCCCGTCATATTGACGATCGGCCAGCCCTGGCGGGCGTACGAACGGGACTCGGCGCGGGTGGAGAAGCGGGGACCCTCGATGACGACCATCGCGCCGCCGTCGATGACGCCCGGCACGCCGCTGTCCGCCGCGGTCTTGATGACCGTCTCGCGGCCGGCCGAGCAGTACGGGTCCGCGAAGGGCACGTGTACGGCGCCCTCGTCGAAGTACGTCTGTACGCGGCCGTGGGTGCGGTCGACCAACTGGTCCGGGACGAGGATCTTGCCGGGGCCGTAGTCCGGGCGCAGCGAGCCCACCGCGCAGGGGGCGAGCACCTGCCGCACGCCCACCGAACGCAACGCCCAGAGATTGGCCCGGTAGTTGATGCGATGCGGCGGGAAGGCGTGGTCGTGACCGTGGCGCGGCAGGAAGGCGACGGTGCGCCCGGCGACCTCGGCGACCATCAGGGGGCTGGAGGGGTCTCCGTACGGTGTGCTCACCGGCACCTCACGGGCGTCCCGCACAAGGGAGTAGAACCCGCTGCCGCCGATGACGCCGATCTCGGCGCGGACGTATCCGGTTGCCTGGCTCATGCTTGGGTCTCCTGGGGTCGGGCAAGGGCGAAGGCGGTGAGCCGTTCCACCGCTGTGTCGAGGGTCTGCTGCCGCTTGCAGAAGGCGAGGCGGAGCAGGGGCCGCCCCGCCTCCTTGTCGTCGTAGAAGGCCGTGGAGGGCAGCAGGACCACCCCGGCACGCTCCGCCAGGACATGGCAGAGTTCCTCGCCGTCGTGGTGGCCGAAGGAGGCCGCGTCCGCCTGGAGGAAGTAGGTCCCCTCCGGGGTCCAGGTGCGGATGCCCGCCGCCGCCAGTCCGGTCAGCAGCGTGTCGCGGCGCCCCTGGAGGTCGTCGCGGAGCGTGTCGACCCAGGGGCGGGGGTTGCGCAGCCCTTCGGCCACGGCCGCCTGGAAGGGGCCGCCGCCGGCGAAGGTGAGGTACTGCTTGACCGAGACCAGGGCGTCGACGAGACGGGCGGGGCCGCACGCCCAGCCGACCTTCCAGCCGGTGACGTTGAAGGTCTTTCCCGCGGAGGAGATCGCGAGGGTCCGCTCGCGCATCCCGGGCAGGGAGGCCAGGGTGATGTGCCGGACCCCGTCGTAGGTGAGGTATTCGTACACCTCGTCCGTCACGGCGATCAGGTCGTGCTCCCGGCAGACCTTGGCGATCTGCTCCAGCTCGCGGAGGCCGAAGACCTTGCCGGTCGGGTTGTGCGGGCTGTTGAGGAGGATGACGCGGGTGCGGGAGGTGACGGTCCCGCGCAGCTCGTCCGGGTCGAAGACGAAACGGTCCCCGTCCCGTTGGAGCAGCACGGTCCTGCGTACGCCGCCGGCCAGGGAGATCGCCGCGCCGTAGGCGTCGTAGTACGGCTCGAAGACGATCACTTCGTCGCCGGTGTCGCAGAGCGCCGGCAGGGCCGCGGCCACCGCCTCCGTCGCGCCCATCGTGACGACGATCTCGGAGTCGGGATCGTAACGGAGTCCGTACTCCGCCTCCCGCTGTTCGCTGATCGCCTGGCGGAGCCGGGGCAGACCGTTGACCGGCGGGTACTGGTTGAGGCCCTCGCCGATCGCGCGGCGGGCCGCGTCGAGCAGGAAGTCGGGGCCGTCGGAGTCGGGGAAGCCCTGGCCGAGGTTGAGCGCGCCGGTGCGTCGGGCGAGTGCCGTCATGACGGCGAACACGGACTTCACAGCTCCACCCCTTCGAAGGTGGTGACCGTCCGGTGACCCTCGGTCTTCGTGGCCGCTCCGTCCGGGCGCTGGACACCGAGCGTCCGCCAGCCCGCCTCCCGCGCGGCGTCGAGCTCCGGTCGGCTGTCCGAGCAGAAGAGGATCTCCGCCGGGTCGGCCCCCGTCCGGGCGGCGATCGACCTGTACGAGGCGGGGTCCGCCTTGGGGCCCGGGTCGCGGGTGTCGAAGTGGCCGGAGAAGAAGTGCAGCAGGTCCCCGCTGCCCGTGTGCCGGAACCAGTCCTGCTGGGCGAGCACCGAGCCGGACGAGAAGACATGGAGCGCGGCGCCCTGCCCGCTCCACCGGGTCAGGGCGGGCAGCACGTCGTCGTAGACGTGCGAGACGAGGTCACCGGAGGCGTAGCCGTGCCGCCAGATCAGTCCTTGGAGGGACTTGAGCGCCGGTTCCTTGACGTCGTCGTCGATCCAGCCGCGCAGGGCGTCCGCCATGTCGTCGACGGAGGCATCGGGGGCGCCGAGGCGTGCGCGGATCTCGGCGGCGATCCCGGCCACGTTCGCCGCCGCCCCGGGCGGGGGCTCGCGCAGCCACGGGACGAGCCGCTGCCGGGAGTAGGGGAAGAGATGGTCCCTCATGTACGTGAGCGAGCTGGTCGTCCCCTCGATGTCGAGTACGATCGCGCGGATCACCGCTCGGCCTGGATCTGGTCGAGCGTCGGGAACCGCGAGGCGATCGAGTTCTCCACGAAGTCGCCGACCCAGCCGTCCTCCTTCTGGAAGAAGCGGACGGCGGTGAACTCGGGGACGGTGCCCATGTCGAACCAGTGAACCGTGCCGGCGGGCACCGACAGCAGATCGCCCGCTTCGCAGACGACCGCGTGGACGCGGTCGTCGATGTGCAGATAGAAGCAGCCGCGGCCGGCCGGGAAGAAGCGGACCTCGTCCTCCGCGTGCCGGTGCTCCTCAAGGAAACGGGAGCGGGCTGTGCGGGCCTTCTCCGGCCACGTCGGGTCGTCGGGCGCGGGCCGCATCCGCACGACGTCGATGAAGCGGTAGTCGCCGGCGGCGCTGACCGCGTCGATCTCGGTCCGGTAGGCCGCGAGGACGGCTTCCTCGGCGGCGTCGGCGGCCAGCCCGCGGTCGGTGTCCCAGCGTTCGTAACGAATGCCGGCGTCCGCGAGGAACTTCGTGATCCCGGCGGGGTCCTCGGTGAGCGACAGGGTGCTGCTCGGGTCGTCCACAGGCATGGTGCGCAGCAGTGTCATGGTGTCCGGTCCTCTCGCGTTGTGGTGTTCGGTACGGCTACGGCTACGGCTACGGGTTCGGGACTGCCCGATGCTCGATCGTCGGCGGTGTGGCGGTGTGGCGGTGTGGCGGTGTGGCGGTGTCGCGTCGATCAGAGGTGATGCCCCGTCAGGAGCAGTAGTCGGCAGATGCCTTCGAGACATTCCAGCCGGTTGCGGGCCGCCTCCAGGGTGGGTCCCCAGACCGTGGCGCCGTGGTGGGCGATCAGCAGCACGGGCGGCGCCCCGGCGCCGGCGGAGCGGTAGTGGGTCTCGACGTCGGAGCCGATCCGCCCCACGTCGGGCCAGTTGGGGAAGACCGGGACGGTGACCGACGAGGGGTCCGCCAGTCCGAGGCCCTTGATGAGCTCGAAGTCCTCGATGCGTACGGACGTTTCACCGCGGTGGGCCGTGACGCCGGCCACGGCCGTGGCGTACGGCGCGTGCGCGTGGATCACCGCCTCGCAGTCGGCGGCCGACCGGTACAGCGCCGTGTGGATGGACGTCTCCGCCGACGGCCGTGGTCCGCCGTCGCGCAGCGGCTTCGAGGTGGACACCTCCACCGGCACGACGTCCTCGTCGGTCAGCTCGCCCTTGGAACGGCCGCTCGCGGTCACGAGGGCCAGATCCCTGTCGCCGGCCGGGCGGGCGGAGAGGTTCCCCGAGGTACCCTCCATCCAGCCGCGGTGGTACAGCGCGCGTGACATGGAGACCAGGCCGGGTGCCAAGGCCGCCTGGGCTTCCTGATCGATTGTGATTGCCACGGAGGCCACTCCTCAGGATTCGGCGTGATGAAGACGGCCCGCACGCTTCCAGGTCGCCGTCGGTCGCATGCAAGATCCTCGCAGCCGCCCCTCAGACATTTACCAGGAATCGTCACACGCCGCACTGGCCAGTTGGTGCCATGGCCGCTATGGCCACCATCGGCCGGAGGATTAGAGGGGCGGCGTGCGCTGATCAGGCTTGACACTGTTCGCGAGCGAACCACATGATTCAATCTGTGGGACTGTCGGCGCAAATGGGGGTCGCGAATCCGTCTGTCGCCGGAGCGCGCTCTCCGCAAGGGAAAAGCGCTTCGTGCATGGAAAGGGATTATCTTGACTGCCGTACCCCTGGTGCAGGGATTCGCCGTCGGAGCCGGCCTGATCATTGCGATCGGCGCACAGAATGCGTTCGTCATCCGTCATGGGCTGATGCGCAAGCGCGTCCTCGCCGTGGCGAGCGTCAGCGCGATCTGTGACGTCACGCTGATCGCGGTCGGTGTGGCCGGTGTGGGCACGGCCATCGCGGCCAGCTCCACGGTGACGGCGATCGCGACCTGGGGCGGCGCGCTTTTCCTGCTCTTCTACGGCGTCAAGGCATTTCGTTCCGCTGCCCGGATGAAAAGCATGGACGTGGAGACCGCCGCACCGGTCGGAGATCTGCGCACCACCGTAATTGCCGCTCTTGCGCTCAGTCTGCTGAATCCTCACGTATATCTTGACACCGTCGTACTGGTCGGGAGCGTCGGCTCGCATTACATTGGGTTCGACCGGTTCGCATTCGGTGTCGGAGCCATGATCGCGTCGGTCGTCTGGTTCTTCAGTCTCGCTTACGGGGCTTCTCTGCTGGCTCCCTTCTTCAAGAAGCCACTGGCCTGGAAAATTCTTGACATCGCGGTCGGCTGCATGATGTGGGCGGTCGCCGCCGGACTTCTGGTGTCGTACTTCAACAAATAATCCGCTGCCATTAAGGAGCCGTCCCTCTTGTCTCGGATTCTGATAGTCCAGAACAGTGCCACCGCTTCGGAGGGGGACATCGGCTCGGCGCTGCGCGAGGCCGGTGTCGGTTACGACGTCGTCCACGCGCAGAAGGAGCCGATACCCGACGGCCTCGATCATGACGCGGTCATCGTCCTGGGCGGTGGGCAGCACGCGGCGGACGACGATCTCCATCCCTGTCTGGTCGAGGAGAAGGAACTGCTGCGGGACGCGGTGGAACGAGGGCAGCCCTGCCTGGGCATCTGTCTGGGCGCTCAGATCCTGGCTCATGCCATGGGCGCTGTCATTCACCGCGGTACACGGGTGAATTTCGGATTCCAGACCGTAGGTTTGACCGAAGCGGGCACTCGTGATCCTCTCTTCTCCGGTCTGCCGGAGAAACAGCGGATGTTCCAGTGGCACGCCGACTCGCTCGAACTCCCCGCAGGAGCCCAGCTCTTGGCGTACTCCGATTCCGGCTCCCCCCATCAGGCGTTCCGTATCGGCGAACGCGCCTACGGCGTGCAGTATCACGTCGAAGTCGACGACCGGCTGCTGGAGGCATGGCTGGACGCCGCCGCGGACGCGCCTCCCGGAGAGGCCGTGGACGCCCCGGTGGTCGCCGCCACGCGGGCGGACGTACCGCTGTACTACTCCGCGTACCGGCGTCAGGTGCGGAAGCTGATGGAGAACTTCCTCTCCCTGACGACTTCCTGAGCCCGAAGAGACCTTCGTGGCCACGCCCCGGACCGCAGGGCACAGCGCCCGCCGAGCCCGCCGGGCCGACGCCCCCGGTCACGGCGCTCGCCGGGGACTGTTCCGCTCCGGCACCGACCGGTCGTGTGCGCGCGCCGCCCCCGGTGCCTGAGGACACGGCCTCAGGCACCGGGGGCGGCGGGCCGGTCACGGCTGTTCGTGCAGGCGGCGGAGTTGTTGGCGGGCGGCCGCCGCGTCGTTGAGGCCGTCGCGGGCCACCAGGTGTCCGGCGATGCGTTCGCGCTGTCCGGCGGGGCGGTGGTCGTCGTACTTGAACTTCGCCGCCACCGACGTCAGACGTATCCGGATGCCCCGTATCGCCGAGAGCTGGCGTCCGTACGGGGGCTCGGTCGCGAGCACCGGGGCGTGGCCGCCCTCCGGCTGGTGGTGGGCCAGTTGGCGGGTCAGCAGCTCCGCCTTCTCCACCGGATCGTCGACGATCTCCGCCTCGCCGATCAGATGCACGGCGCTGTAGTACGACGTCGGCACACCGTTCTCCGCCGGCTCGTCGTCCTTGGCGCGCCAGGACGACGGGACGTACGTGTAGTCGTCGGCGATGCTGATCAGCACCGTGGGCGCGGCCTCCAGTGCCTTCCAGACGGGGTTCGCCCGGGCGAAGTGCAGCAGGACCGTGTCACCGTCGAGGAGGAAGTGGGTGGGAAGGACCTCCGGTGGGTTCCCCGGCGAGGTGTTGACGGCGAAGTGCCCGAAGTCCCGCCCAGCGGCGAGCCATTGACGCCACTCCCCGTCGTTGAACGCCGCGTCCCAGGGGTGGATCAGCATGAGACCGGCTCGCTCGACGTGCCGGTGACCAGCCGTACGGCCGTGCGCGCGTCGGGGTTCGCCTCGCGCAGTCCGTCGACGAGGGCCTGTCCGGCGCTCTCCAGCGCGGCGTCGTCCATCGCCCCGAGGGCGTCCAGGATGAACAGCGCGCGAGTGGTCTTCTCGCTCAGCTGCGTCCGGGTGCACTGACGCCAGTTCCAGCGGCGGCAGGTGACGCCGAGGTCGTCGCGCCAGACCACTTCGCCCGCGTCCGGCGACTCCACGACCGCCTCGCCCTTCGCGGTGGTGTCGAAGGTCTCCTCACCGGTGGCCCGGACCAGACGGGCCGGGCCTTGATAGCGGTCGAGGTCCTCGCCGCCCAGCGGCAGCACATGCGCGACGGACACCGCGTTGTAGATGTCGGTCAGCCGGTTGACGCGCGGCAGCCCGTCGGCGAGCCTGCGCAGCAGCGCCTCCGCGCTGGGGCGGGTGCGCTGGGGCTTCATCCCGGCGGCCTTGAACGTCTCCCGCCATGCGGCGATGTGCGGGTGCTCCTCCAGCGCGGTGTCCGCGAACCGCTCCCGGGCCACGCGCTCGGCGTCGGCCAGCAGTCGCTCGCTGGTCCCGTCGCTGGGGCCGGGGCGCAGTCCCTCGGCGACGACGAGCAGCGCGCGGTAGTCGGGCCGCAGCGCGATGACCTCGGGGGCGATCGTCGCTCGGGCGAGCCAGGCTTCGGGGCTGAGGGCGGGAGACGACAACGTGACTCCTGGTGATGGTGTGGCAGTGGCTCCGTCACTGTATCGAAGGTCCCGCCACGGATTTCCGCGCCGATCCCGGTGGGTGCGGGACGGCGGTCCGTGCCATGGGGCCCGTTGCGTCCGGCACCTGCCCGGTGGGTGCACAGTGGGCGCTCAGTGGGTGAAGACGCCTGTGGTGCGGGTCAGTTGGTTGGTTCCGTAGTTCACCACGGCCCCGGAGCCGGCGGGCGAGGCCCGTACGTCCGTCCCCGCGTATCCACCCGGGGTGATGAACACCCCCCAGGCCGCGATCCACTCCTCGACGGCCGCCGTCCCCGGGTCCACGACCTTCTCCGTTCGGGGCGTCACACGCTCCTGGACGATGAAGTGGTCCTTCACGGCGTCCCGCAGAGCCGACTCCCAGGCGTGGGGGCTCAGCTCCCAGCCCACGAGGATGCCCGTACCGCCGAAGTCCCGCAGCGGCTTCGCGATGAGCTCGGTGCGGCGCTCGACGCAGTGGTCGAGCATGTCGACGGTCCGGTCGCCGACCCGGGTGGGACCGTCCGCGAGCAGCCGGGTCCAGGGCAGCAGCCGGTCCACGGCCCGCCGTTCCGCGTCGGTGAACACGGCGCCGTGGCCGGGGTCGGAGAGCAGGGACAGCGCGCCCTTGTTGGAGTAGAGGGAGCTGTCCATGGGCGTCCACAGGACGGCCCTGCCCTCCTCGTGCGCCCGGAGGATCGGCTCCGCGTGCCGCGCGGCCCGGGTGTCCGCGCAGACGTCGTCGACCGTGAAGAACCGGAAGACGGCGTCGACGGGCACGCCCGCCACCCGCAGCGCGCCCGCGCTCTCGGTGACGTCGTCGAGCTCGGCGAGGGCGATCGGCAGACCCAGGCGGTGCAGCGTCTCCCGGAACGCGAGCAACAGGTGTCCGAACCGGGCGAGTCCGCCTCGCGCGCAGACCAGCGCCACCCGGGGTGTGCGCTCCCCGGCTGTCGGCCGGCAGGCGCCGCGCAGGGCGCGGACGATCTCCTCGCCGGTGTGGACGTAGCCGAGCCCATGCCGCCGCGCGAACTCGCCGAAGGGCTCGGTGTCCAGCAGGGACCGCTGCATCTCGGCCCGGTCCGTGCCGCCCAGGTCGCTGGCGACGTTGAACTCCAGCAGCTTGAAGTCACGGCCGTCGTGGTAGAGGTCGGCGCGGCCGTAGCGTACGGGGCCCGTGCCGGCGAACCGGCGCAGTACGGCGGCCTTGTCGGGGGCGATGCCCAGCAGCGAGCAGTAGTGGTCCACGTCGCCGTCGAAGAGCCGGAAGGGCAGCGAGCCGAGGAGGGTGAAGACGGTCTCGATGTCGCGTACGGCCGCGGCGAGTTCGCCTTCCGGCACGAACATGGGCCGGGCCAGCATCCTGGCGCCCCAGCACTCCTGGAAGGCCGGTGGGAAGCGCGTACGGCTGACCACGTCGCGCATGCCGCCACCGTCCGCCAGGCACTCCTGGAGGTACGCCTCGGTGACGCTCATCGGGTCACCGTTCCGGTGGACGGCGGTCGCTGGAAGGGCGTCGTGATGACGAACGACCGTACCAGGGAGGGGACTTCCGGAAAGGGCATGTCTGACTCCTCATCGTCGCTGCTGATGACCACGCGTACACCGAGAGCGCGTAGACGGCCGGCCAGCCGGTCGGCCCGTGCCCCGTCGTGTCCCGGCGGTCGGACGAGGCAGGCCGTGGCGGGGCCGCCCTCGCCACCGCCCGCCGCGTCGCCCACCGCGTCGAGGCCCATGTCGAGGCCCGTGTCGTCGATCGCGTCGAGGCAGACGGCCTCCGCCCAGCGCTGTGCGGCGCTCTTGACGGCCGCGGCTGCCTCGGCCGCGGCGGGGGCGTCGAGCGCGCCGCTCGCGATGAGCAGCGGCGCGCGCCGGCCGCACGCCAGTGCCTCCTCGGCGGCAGGCGAGAGCGGAAGGTCCGCCGCGCGGCTCAGCGCGTCCGGGACGCCGCGCAGGCCGCTCATCAGCGGCCCCGCCGCGTCCTCGCCCAGGGTGCGGGCGATCAGCCGCGCGAGTACGGCCAGTTCGCCGACGCGTGCGACGGCCCGTGGCATGGACCGCCCGCCGGGGCCGCCGTCGACGACGTACGCGGCCGTCGCGAGGCGGGCGAGCGGCCCCCGCGACGCCTCCGGGCCGACCAGGACCACCTGGTCGTCCGGGTGCAGCGGCTCGTCCGCGGTCAGCGCGTGCGAGGGCAGTACGGCGGGCCTGACCCGACCCCCGCTGAGGAGACGGGCCCAGGCCGCCGCTGTGCGGCAGGAGTGCAGGGAGAGCCCGGCGGCGGCCAGGACGATCGGACGGGACGCGTCCAGGGCGGGCGGCCGGTCGCCGTCGAGCAGTTCGGTGACCGCGTGGGCCTGCGCGTGCACGGCACGGGTGTACGGGGAGACGGCGCCCGCGCCCGTACCCGCGTACGAGCGTGCGCCCGGCCCCGGCCCCGTGCCCGTCACCGGCCCTGCCACCGACCCCGTGCCCGCGTTGCCCGCCACCGGCCCCGGCCCCGTCGCAATCACCGACCGCGTGCCTGCCACCGGCCCCGAGCCCGCCACCGGCCCCGTCATCGACCCCGAGCCTGCCACCGGCCCCGTTACCGATCCCGATCCCGCCACCGGCCCAGTCATCGAGCCCGAGCCGGCCACCGGCCCCGACCCCACCACCGGCCCCGACCCCGCCACCGACTCCGTGCCCGTCGGCCCACCGGTGACCGGCGTTTCCGGGCCCGCGTAACGGGCCCGGTTGGCGGGGAATCCGCGCTGGTACAGCTCAAGGTCGACCAGACTCCCGTGCTTGTACCCGATGTCGTTCAGCACGCCGCTGTAGGTGTATCCGGCGTCGCGGAACAGACGTGTCGACCTCGTGTTGCCGGCGGTGATGACCGCCAGGACGCCGGTGAACCCGGTCTCCTCCGCGTGCCGGGTCAGCCAGTGGCACAGCCGGGTACCCACACCGCGCCCCTGGAACCCGGGACCGACGTACACGGAGATCTCCGCGCTGGCCCGGTAGCCGCCGCGCGAGGCGAACTGGCTGAGCGATCCGTAGCCGACGACGACGCCGTCGGACTCGGCCGCCACCGCCGGATACCGCTCGTCGTGATGGTCCAGCCACTGCCGCATCTGGGCGGTTGTCTTCTCCTCGGTGTCGAGGGTGGAGGTGGACCGGCGCACGGCGTGGTTGTAGATCTCCCGTACCGCGGCGAGATCCGCGGTCTCCAGTCGGCGGATCACCAGGCGTTGTCCGTTCTCAGTCATCGCGCAGTCCGCAGTGGTTTCCGAAGAGGACACCGGGCCGTCGTCGACCGGGTCCCTATTCCTTGTCCGAGCGGCGGTACACGCCCACGCCCTCGGTCGTCGGGTACACGGCGTGGACGTCGTAGTACTCGTCCAGGTGGCTGTGGAAGCCCGCGTACTGCGACTCGTTGTTGGCGATCCGCCCGGCGAAGTAGCGGTTCTCCGTGAGGTTCTGGAGCAGCATGTTGTGCGCCAGCAGCACGCCGCCGGGACGGATGGCACGACTGGTCGCCCGCATGATCGGCTCGTAGATCGCCTTGTCCCGCAGCAGCGGGTCCTCGGCGTCCTTGGGGCCCTCCGCGTCCAGGACGCAGAAGTCGACACGGTCGAGGGTGCGGCCGAAGGCGATGGCGTCCTCGGTCACGTAGTCGACGCCCTCGTCGAGACCGAGGGCCCGCAGATTGTCCTGCGCCCGGCGCATCGTGTCGGTGTTGATGTCGACGAGCGTGGCGGTGCCTCCGGCGGCGATGATGCCGGGCATGGCCCAGACCGCCCAGTAGCCGTAGTAGGAACCGGGGAAGACCGTGCGGCGCGGCTCCAGGATGTGCGCGAGGGCGAAGAGCAGCCGCGCCTCCTCCGGGAAGATGTACGTCTTGTACGGGCCGTGCCGGAAGGTCGCGGCGACGGTGTTGTACAGCGGCCCGAACTCGTCGGCCGGGTAGCACGTGGAGCCGATCACACCGGCGTCGGCCAGCTCTTCGAGAATCCGCTCGGTGTACGCCCACTCGTTGACCGGCAGCCGGGTGGAGAGGTTGAACTGGTCCTCGTTCAGGCCGGTTTCGGACAGCGGGGCCGCGCCGGAGCCGACCCACGCACAGTAGTCCGCCCGGCTGAGCTCGCCGCGCCGGAACGCGCGGTACTGCGGGTACTTCGACAGTGCCTCGTCGATCAGCACATGAGCCGGTCCGCCGAGGGAGACGTCCGAAGCGGTGAAAGTCACCTTGTGGTCCTTTCCTTGGGGTCGTGCCGGGATCGCGGAACGGCGGGCCGGGACGGCTCCGCCGTCTTCGGGGAGCGACGGCCGATCAGGGTGACCGCGACCGCGCAGGCCACGAGCACCCACCACAGGCCGGTCGCCGAGTGGTCGAGGAAGAGCGTCACCATCAGCGGGGTTACGGCGTTGGCTAGGCCGACGAACATCTGGTTGAAGGCCAGGAAGGAACCGCGCCTGTGCTCGGGCGCGATGGAGGTCAGAAGGACGAGCAGCGACTGGGAGGAGATGAGTTCGCCGAGCGTGTACAGGGCCATGCCGAACAGCAGCAGGCCCACCTGTGTTCCCGGGCCGAAGCCGCCGGCGATGCCCAGCGCCCCGAGCAGCCCGATGTGCAGTACGGCTCCGACCGCCACGAGCGCGCGGGGCCGGTGGCGCTCCAGGCGGTGGGCGACGGGCACCTGGCACAGCGCGAGCAGCGCGGTGTTCATGGCGAACAGCACGCCGATCACCCATGGCCCGGTGTCCAGCCGCCTCATCACGTACACCGGCATGGCGGACTCCACCGCGACGGCGATCATCCACAGACCGGCGCCGGCGGCGACGACGGCGCGGAACCTCCCGTGCCGCCAGGGCTTTTCGGCGAGCGCCCCGCGGTCGTCCCGGGCGGGCGCGGACATGCTCCGGCCACCGGCGAGCGGCAGATAGAGCACGGTGGCCAGGGCGATGCAGACCGCGTTGGCCGCGCCGACCACGGCGAGGTCCGCCGCCCGCCCGGACGCGGCGAGACCGGCCAGCATCGCGCCGCAGCCGAAGCCCGCGTTGAACATCGAACGGGACAGGGCGAGCCAGCGCCCCTGCTGCCGCTCACCGGCCAGGGCGCTCGCCAGCACGGGGGACGCGGTCTGCTCCGTACGCAGGCTGAGCGCGACGACCACACTCAGTGCGACGAACTCCCAGAAGTCGCCCGCGAAGAGATAGAGGCCGAAGGCGGCGGCTCTCATCAACGCGGCAGCGAGCAGAACCCACTTGGGGCCGAACCGGTCGATGAGCCGGCCGACCAGCGGCAGTGCCGGCAGCGCGATCAGCGCGGCGATCGTCAGACCCGCGCCGATGCGGGAGAGCGAGAAGCCGAGCCGGGCCTGGAAGAAGAGGAGAGCGAAGGGGTAATAGGCGCCGGTGCCGACGGCGTTGACGAAGCACGCGGCCCCGAACCACCGCACCCCCTTCCCCCGTGGCAGTGACTCGCCGAGCCCCCTCACCGTGGCGTGCCGGTTCCGGCCGGCTCGTCCGCGCTCACCCGGGGGGTGAGCTGGAGCAGCGCGGTGTCGGCCCAACGGTCCGCCTCCGCCGGGGTGTTCGCGCGTACGACGAGGTGGCCGAGCACATCCGCGTTGCTCCGGGCCCGCCGCACGCGGTCCCCGGGCCGGGCGTAGACGTCCAGGTCGCACACGCCGGGCAGCCGTCCGACGAGCTCCTGGCCGTCGACCGCGCTGAGCACGCCGCTGTCCAGGGCGGTCAGATACCGGGAGGCCGAAGCGGCCCGCGCGGTGGCGCGCAGCTCTGGTTCGAGCCCCGCGTGCATCCGGATGACCTCCCGCTGGAGGTCTATCCCGGTGGCCTCCTTGATGTTCCGGCCCACCTGGGCACCGCCCATCCGGGCGTTGATCTCGACCAGCTTCGGGCCCTCGGCGGTCATCTTGATCTCCACGTGGGAGGCCCCGAAGTCGTGCCCGATGGCGTCGAGCGCGGCCAGGGCCACCGCGGTGGCCTCCTCCTGGAGGCGCACGGGGAGCTGGGAGGGGAAGGTCTCGCCGATCTCCACGAAGGCCGGGTGCGGGCCGAGGGTCTTGTCGGTGAGGCCGAGGACCTGACGGCCCGCCGAGGTGGTGACGACCTCCACGCTCACCTCGTAGCCGGTCAGATACGCCTCGACGAGCACGCCCGCGGGCCGGGGGAGACCGCGCAGATCGGTGGGGGCGGCGCTCAGGACGTCGTGGTGCGCGGCGACCTCCTCGGGTGTACGGCAGAGCCGTACACCGATGCTGGCCGCCTCGGTCATGGGCTTGACCACGCACGGGAAGCCGGTCTCCTGGGCGAACGCGACGGCCTCGTCCCGGCTCAGGACCCGGGCGAAGCGCGGCGCGGGGACGCCCGCACGGGCGCACAACTCGCGGGTACGGAGCTTGTTGCGGGCTGCGTGGGCGGCCTTCGGCGCGAGGCCCGGCAGTCCGAAGGCGTCGGCGACCTCGGCGACGACCGCCACGTAGTAGTCGATGACCGCGAGCACGCCGCCCAGCTCGCCCCGGTCGTGATGACCCCGCAGGGCCTCGCGCACGGACACGCTGTCGCGGGTGTCGGCGTGGACGATCTCGTGGACGCAGCCGTCGACGACGGCGCGGGAGCTGTCGGACACGACGTAGCGGCTGAGGTCGTCGGTGACGAGGACCGGCCGGAACCCGAGATCCCTGGCCAGTACGAGCGGCTTCAGCCCGTAGGCCCCGCGCCCCGTCTCCACCACGGCGAGCGTGGACCGGTCAGTCATGAGGGGCCTCCTCCTGCCGCAGACGCAGCACATACGCGAATTGGTCTTCCGCCACACAGCCACGGGAGAGCTTGGCCTCCTCGCTGCCCAGGCCGTAGTGGATGGTGGTGATGCCGTTCCGGGCGGCCATCTCCACGGGGAAGTAGTAGAGGGTCTCGAAGTAGAGGGCCAGCTTTCGCTGGTAGCCGTAGTCGAAGCCGGCCTGCCGCGCGTACCAGTGGTCGCGGAACCGGATCATGGTGCCGAAGCCGCGGATCAGGCCGTCACCGACGGCGAGCGTCACCACGGCGTCGTCACCGAAGTTGGCCGCCATCTCGCGCAGGACCTCCTCGGTCTGCGCCGCCGTCCACGCGATGCCGTACTTGGCCATGAGCTCTTCCTCAAGGCGGCCGAGGCGCGGGATCAGCGCGGTGCTGAGCGTCTCCATCCGCATCTCGACCCCGGCCTCGGCCAGCCGTCGTCGCTCGGTGCGGACCCTGCGCCGCCGTTTCGCCGAGAGCCGCAGGAGGTAGTCCTCGAAGCCGCCCGGGGTCACCGGGAGCGAGCTGTAGCGGCCGGAGAGGTGCGAGCGGTAGCCGCGGTCGGCGAGCACCTGGCGCAGCACCTCGTCGCCGCCCTCCACGAAGGGGAACGCCACCGAGGCCGCCTCGTGCTCCACGGCGATCTCCTCGGCGCGGGCGACGAGTTGGGCGACCGCCGTACGGCCGGTCGCCGGTCCGCGCGGCACACGGCTGCGCCCCATGTGGCGTCCCCCGCAGACCAGGCTCGGCAGCAGTGCCTCGGCGGGCGGGCCGGGCAGTTCGGCCAGCAGCTCG
The DNA here is from genome assembly GCF_029167625.1 of Streptomyces sp. AM 4-1-1. Lineage (NCBI taxonomy): Bacteria > Bacillati > Actinomycetota > Actinomycetes > Kitasatosporales > Streptomycetaceae > Streptomyces > Streptomyces sp. AM 4-1-1. The sequence continues at coordinate 1,780,418 of NZ_CP119145.1, read as the reverse complement.
GCGGCCCCCGCCCGGCCCGCCTCGGCGCTGAACCGCAGCAGGGTGTCGGGGCGTCCGAGGACCCACGGGGACTTCTCGGTCGCCAGGGCGGTCGCCAACGCGGCGTCGATGACGGGCCGGTCCGGTCCGGTCCCCGCACCCGCGCCGTTCCCGGCCGCGCCGTCCCCGCCCAGCCGCGCCACATAGCGCATCGGGGACCCGGCCGTGCGCTGGGCGACCCGCAGCCAGTCGCCGCCGAGGAAGAGGTCCTCGGGGCGCAGCAGGTCTTCCCAGCCGAGCGCGAGGACATCGTCCACTCGGGTCGTTTCTCGCAGGACGTGCTCCACAGTCATGGGACGGATCTTTCTGTCCGTGGCGCGGCCCGGTCCACAGGTCCGGCTGGCCGTCTGCTGCCGCGTCCGCACGCGGCCACCCTCTTTCCGGCGCCGTGCGGGTGTCGGCTGGTGAACTTGACCGTGAGCGGAAGGCGTCCGGGAGGGGCCGGGAACGCCGGAGGTACGGGTCGAGGAGGAGAGCTGTGTCCATGGCCGCACATCGCCTGACGAGGCGTCAGAACACCTTGTTCGTCTATGGAAGCCTGACGTTCCCCGAGGTCCTTCGGGCCGTGCTGGGCCGGGTGCCGGAGCACCGGCCCGCCTCCGCCGCCGGATGGCGGGCCGCGGCGCTGCGCGACCGGCCCTTCCCGGGGCTGGTACGCGGCGACGGCGTCGTCACCGGCCTGGTGCTCAGCGCGATGACCGAGCGGGAGTGGCGGACGGCGGACGACTTCGAGGGGCCGTTCTACGACCTGGTGACGCTCGCGCTCGTCCCTGGCGGCTTCGCGTCCGCGTACGTGTGCGCCACGGACGGTCCGGTGCTGCCCGCCGACTGGGACCGCGACCGCTTCGCCGCCGAGGAGATGGACGCCTACCTCCAACGGTGCGCGGCCTTCCGTGCCGGGGCCCTCATGTGAGGCCCTGATCCTGGAACTCGGCCGCCACCTCGGGGAGGTCGAGGGCGCCGAGGGAGGAGAAGAGCCGGATCGTCTGGGCCGCCGAGGAGCGGGCCGACTCCCGTATGAGGGTCTCCGGCAGCACCTCGGCGACGACCTGACGGGCCGCTTCCCTGGCGAAGCCGTACCCCTCCAGCTCGGCGCGCATGGCGTCGGTGTCGGGCCGCAGGAAGGTGTGGATGAGCCGCGGGACCATCAGCGCGGCGGTGCGCCGCTCGCTTGGGCCGAGCTGTCCCCAGAGGTACTTCAGGAAGATCGCGAAGTAGGTGTGGTGCCGGCCCTCGTCGAGCGCGTGGTCGCGCAGCACCTCGCGGACCGCGGGGACGACGTCACCGTCCTGCGGCAGCTCCATCAGGCTGCCCGATATCAGGGTCTCGGAGACGATCACGAAGACCAGCTCCATGAGATGGCGGTTCTCGGCCCCCGCTTCCTCCTGGAGTTCCTGCAACCGCCTGAGGAAGTACGGGAGTTCGGGCAGCCGTGGCTCGATGCCGGTCCGCTGCCTCACCTGCCGCAGCAGATCCATGGAGAACAGGGCGTGGTAGGCCTCGTCGCAGTACACCTTGTACGCGTCGAACCGCATGTCCTCCGGGACGGCGACGCCCACGGTTGCCTGGGCGATCCCCAGAGCCGTCCGGTTCACCACCAGGTGCTCCAGCTTCATGGTGAAGTCGAGGTAGCGGTAGAGGTGCTGGATCAGCACCTCGTCGTAGAGGTCGGGCCGCAGGTCCTGGATGTACTTGTGCCGGGCCAGCGGCACCAGCTCCGGGGAGAAGTACGGCCGCGCCGCGTCGCCCTCGCGCAGCGTGCGCCGTTCGGTGGAGCGGACGCTGGCGCGGGTGTCCCAGGACCGGAACGGGCTGTTGTAGCCGGAGTTGTCGGGGGCGGGGACGACCGGGGTTCCCGCCTCGGCCTCTTCCGAGGCGGGAGCCGCCGAGTCGAGGATCAGCTTCTTGGGACAGTGGGAGTGGGTGCTGCAGCCGACGAACAATCCAACGATTCCACACATATCAGATTCCTTCGGGTGCCCGGGACCGCGAGCGGTACCGGTAGGAGGACCGTCGAGTTGGTGAGGAGCCGCTGCCGTCGGCCGGACGGGACTACCGGCCGACGGGTGACCGGTCAGACCTCGCGCACGGCGAAGAGCGGGAGGGACAGCCGGTCCCGGCCCCCGAGTCCGGCCAGCTCAAGGATCACGGCGCAGCCGACCGCCACGGCTCCGGACTGCTCCACGAGCTTCACGGCGGCGGCGGCCGTGCCACCGGTCGCCAGGACGTCGTCGACGATCAGCACACGCGCCCCCGCCGGCAGCGCCTTCTCCGCCAGCTCCAGGGCGTCCGTGCCGTATTCGAGCGCGTACTCCACCGCGTGCACCGGTGGCGGCAGCTTGCCGGGCTTGCGCAGCGGCACGAAGGGGCGGTCGGCCGCCTGGGCGATGGCCATGCCGAGCAGGAAGCCCCGGGCCTCGATGCCCGCGACATGGTCGAACCGGCCGCGGAAGCGGGTGATCACGGCCCGTGCCAGCCGGTCGACGAGCCGGGGACGGGCGTAGACGGGCATCAGGTCCTGGAAGGCGATGCCGGGGACCGGGTGGTCGGGAACGTGTGCGGTGTGCGCGGCCACCCGCGCGGCCAGATCGTCGTGGGCCGGTTCGATGACGCGGCGCTCGGTGACGACGGCGGTGACGAGTTCGCCCGGGGTGACGTCGAAGGCCGGGTTGTACACGCCCGCGCCCGCCGGGGCCGTGCGCGTGCCCGCGACCGAGGTCACCTCCTCCGCGCCGCGCTCCTCGACGACGATGCCGCCGCCGGTTTCGAGTCTGTCGTCGACGGTGGACTCGGGGGCGACGACCACGAGCGGGATGCCGTGGCGGGCGGCGGCGAGCGCCAGACCGTAGGTGCCGATCTTGTTGGCGACGTCCCCGTTGCGGGCGATCCGGTCGGCGCCGACCAGCACGACGTCGACCAGGCCGCGCGCCATGGCGAAGGCGGCGGCCGAGTCGACGCAGATCCGGTACGGGACCTCGGCCTCGGCCAGCTCCCAGGCGGTGAGCCGCGAGCCCTGGAGCAGCGGCCTGGTCTCGTCGACCAGCACTTCCTCGATCCGCCCGCGCTCGGCGAGTTCGAGGATCGCGCCCAGCGCGGTGCCGCCCGCCGCCGTGGCGAGGCGGCCGGTGTTGCAGTGCGTCAGGGCACGCAACGGACGGTCGGGGCAGAGCTGTTCGACCAGATCCGCGGCGCGGTGGGCGGCCGCGGAGTTCGCCTCGGCGTCCTCGGCGAGGATGGCCCGGGCCTCGTCGAGGACCGCCTGCGGGCCCTCGGGCAGCCGCTCCAGCACCCGGGCGACCGCCCAGGAGAGGTTGACCGCGGTGGGCCGGCAGGCCGCGATACGGGCGGCGTCGGCCCTGACGGCGTCCTGGGCCCTCTCGTCCAGGGCACCCGCCGCGGAAGTGCTCCCCGGCTGGTCCCGGCCGGCCGGGACCCGGTCCGGCAGCACGCCTTCCGCGCCGTGACGGAAGGCCGACAGGGCGACTCCGAACGCGCCGGTGATGCCGATGGCGGGTGCGCCCCTGACCGCCAGGGTGCGGATCGCGTCGATGACGTCGTCCACGGTGGTCAGGCGCAGCGGGCTCGCCCTGTGCGGTAGTGAACGCTGATCGGTGGTGAGTACTTCTCCGCCGTTCCAGGAAATCGAGTAATTCAATTTTCCTCCTGCTGGGCCGAGTTGTGATCCCGTCGCCTGGCTTCCGGCGATTGAGCCAATCACTGCTGAGCCCGCCGCCTCAACGCCTGACCGGCACCTGGGCCTGTCCGGCTGCGGTCACGGCACACCACGGCCAGCCCCGGAGGAGTGTCCCGTGATCCCCGGCGGACGTGCGACGGACCGCCGTTCGGCCATCTGTTGATGGATGACGCAAGGAACTCGCCAAGTCACCAGGGCCTATTGGACTCGCATCTGAGGCGATGCATACTTATGCCGCTCCGCACTCACGCGCTGTGCCGCGTGCCTGACCCATCGTGATGTAACCGAGGAGTCAGCCGACCGCCGGACCAGAAGGGAATCGCGGCACGCGTACCGTCCGTCCGCATCGAATAGGGGAAGCAAGTGCACAAGACGACCGGCAGGCAACGTCTTTCCTGCCGCACAGCGGACAACTCACCTCACCGGAACTCCTGTCGCGCACGTCGTCCGTCCGGGGACCTCGCATGGCCCAGCGGTACGACGGCCGCGCCCGCCCGGCCGATCAGTGGGAAGCGCTCTCCGGGGGCTGCCACCGTCCGAGCAGTCCCAGCTCCATGGCGCGTATGCCGGCCTGGAAGCGGCTCTCGGCGCCCAGTTGCTCCATGACCTGACCGATCAGCCGTCGAAACGTCCGGGGCGAGACCCCCAGTGACCTGGCCATCGCGCTGTCGGTGCGTCCCTCGGAGAGCAGCTGCACAAGGGCCAGCCCCCGCTCCGACAGCAGCCGGCCCCCGGGTTCGGACTCCGATGCCCGTACGGGCTGGGAGTCCAGCCAGCAGAACTCGAACACTTCGCGCAGCATCGGGACCAGCTCAGGGCCGCGCAGCTCAAGTGCCGTCGGCTCGCCGTCCGTTCCGTTGATCGAGGTATAGGCGATCACGTCGTCGATCACGATGAGCCGGAAGGGGAGCGACTGCGCCAGTCGCACTTTGACACCCGACTCGGCCAGTGCCTCCAGATGAGCGCGCCCGTGCGGCACCCGGGTCATCGAGGCGAGGTGGATGGAGCGCATCGCCACACCGCGGTCCATCGCACGCTGATTGCGCGGCCGGCTGTCGGCGAGGTCCTCCGGCGACAGCGGTATGCCCGGGTGCATGCTCAGGATCTTGCGGCGGGCGCGGTAGGCGGCGCCTTCGAGCGCGGCCGAGATCGGCTCGTAACCGCGCAGCACATTCCACCGCGGATGGTCGTCGTCCCCCGCGTGCAGCCGCTCGCTGAGCGCCTTGACTATCGACGTCGTCGATTTCTGGAACTGGATCTGACCGGCGAGCCGTTCCTGCTGTATCTCCAGCAGCCGTGCGTGGACGAGGTCCGAGGCGCCGGGGACCAGTAACCGCTCGCCCGGCCGGTGGCCGCCCTTCTCCCGGATCAGTCCGGCCGACAGCAGACGCTCCACGGCCGCGTGCGACTCGCTCCCGGACAAGCCGAGCTGTTCGGCGAGGTCGCCGCGGCTGAGCTGTCTGCCCGAGCCGAGAAGGAGTTCCAGCGCGGAGAGTTCTCTGGCGCCGATGAGTTCGGACACCTGCGGTTCAGAGTGCTCATCACCTGTCGTCACAGTTCCTCCGACCGTCACTCCACAGCCTTCTTCGCAGAGGCGATTCTATCCATCGGGGAAGATCGCGACCGGGTGCTGTTCGCGGCACCGGTAGAAGGCTGGTGAAGGTCTTGCGCGGGGGTGCCCGGCCGTGAGGCCCGACGTCCCCCTTTGTCCTCCGTGTCCGTCAGACCGTTACCGGCAGGTGCCGGGTCCCGGCCGAAGGGCTGTGCGGTGCGGTGGATGTGACCGGCCGGCACGCGCGCACGGTGTCACACACGAAGGTGCGCCGGCGTCGTCGTCGAATCGCGTGAGCCGGGCGCGGAGGATGTCCGAGCTCTCCGAAAGCCGCGCGGGGAAACTCCGGTACGACACCGGGTGAACGTCCGGCGTCCGTTTCCCCGCCGCTTGTTCCACCGGCTGTGCGGACGCGCTCGAAAAGAGTGGAAGCTTGAAGAGGTTGAAACGCAAGAGGCCGCGATCGGATTCGAACCGATGTAAATCGCTTTGCAGGCGATCCCCTGAGCCACTCGGGCACACGGCCGTTGCGGGGCCTTATCCGGGTGGTCGTACCCGGCGTCCCCGTTAATGTTGCCGTAATACTAGGCGGGGGAACCGCGCGCCCGTCAAGCAACGTCTCACATCCTGATATTGTTACTTATTGAACTTACCCCTTTGGCCGGAACGTGCACCCTCCATTCCGCTCTGAGCTGTGGCGATGTAAAGGATCATTGTTTTGGTGAGTGGTTCAGGCCACCCGGTGACGCCTTTTTTCAAAAACCCTTGCGATTACGGAAAGCCTGCTGATAGAACTTGTGACCGCATCGCTGATCAGTCAGCCAGTCTCTCGCAGCCGGCGATGTCCGCAGTCCGGGGGGTGCTGCCGAGCATGGCGTCTTCAGCCTGCTCTTTCTCGCGGATGCGTACTCGCTGCGCAGCGCAAAATGGGGGTCGTCACTGTGACTGCGTTAACCAATTCATGGCTCGCCGACGTGGATCTGAACCACATATCCCGTCATGCCGGAACGCCGGTCTTCATCTACAACGAAGCACGGATGCGCAAGAACATCGGCCGGGTGAAGGAGGCCGCGGCGGCGGCCGGCCTGGCGGGAAGAGTGGAACTTTACATTCCGTTCTTTCCGAATTCCAACCCGCACTTCATGGCACCGCTCAAGGACATGGAAGGTGTCGGCGTCCTGGTGCAGCTGCCCAGTGAGTACCGCCTCCTGCGTGAGCACGGATTCAGCAAGTTCATCGTGTCGCCCGGCCATGTGTCGGACGAGGAGATCGGTTTCTGGGACTCCGCGGGTCACCCGACGTTCCTCGCCAGTCTCGACGAGGTCGCGTACTCGCTGCGTACCGGCGCCCCGACGATCAGCGTGCGGATCGACAGCCTCGACTCGGGCAAGCCGGGCATCAAATACGGGGAGCTGGGCCGACTGGCCGCGCTGCTCAAGGAGTACGAGCGTGACCTCACCGGCCTGGAGGTGTACTGCGGCAGCGGTAACACCCTCGAAGAGATGGTCGGCATCGTCGAGCAGGTCATGGACATCTACCTGGAGTACTTCCCGACGGCCCGGTCGATCAACTTCGCCGGCGGCCACGGTTTCGACTACGACGCCTGGGACGAGTCGGAGAAGCACTTCGACTGGCACAACTACTTCCAGGCCCTCGCCGACGCGGCCCGTCGTCAGGGCATCCCCGAGGACGTGACCTTCCTGTTCGAGCCGGCGCGCGACGTCCTGGCCGACGCGGGCGCCCTGCTGCTGAGCGTCGAGCGCAGTGTCATCTCCACCCCGGTGTCGAACATCCTGGTGACCAACGGGTGCCGGATGCTCATGCCCTCGGCCCAACTGCGCGACCGGAACCACAACGTGGCCTTCCTCGACGCCGGGATGAACGAGGTCACGACGGCACGCACGACCACGGCCGCGGTCCGTGGCCGCACCATTCTGCGCAACGACTACATCCTGCCCGGGGAGGTCGAAGTCCCCGACGGCGTCGACGCGAGCAGCTTCCTGGTGATCCTGGACGTGGGCGCCTACTGCGCCACTCAGCACATGGAATTCCTCAACGTGCCCCCGGCGGCGGAGGTACTGGTGACGCCGGACGGGTCCACGCACCTGATCACCAAGGCCGGCGACGACCTGGACAAGTGGCGCAACGTGCTTGAGGACAAGCAGGTACTGGCCTCCTGAGAGCTGCCCGCCGGGTGTGACGCCCGGCCGCCTCCAGGGCGGAACCGGCACCCCGGCGTACCCGACAGTCTTCGCACCGTGAGCGACTCATCCGGGAGTTTTCACCATGTTCGATCCGCAGTCAGACGCAGCCGCAGGAGCGATGAGTGAACAGGCCGCGGAGGAGGCACCGTTCGACATGTTCGAGCAGTGGTTCGCCGAGGCCGGCCAGAACGAGATCAACGATCCGAACGCCATGGCGCTGGCGACCGCAGACGAGGACGGTCTTCCCGACGTCCGGATGGTGCTCCTGAAGGGGTACGACACCGAGGGGTTCGTCTTCTTCACGAACACGCAGTCCAACAAGGGCGCGCAGCTCACGGCCAACATGCGGGCATCGGCCGTCCTGCACTGGAAGTCCATGCGCCGCCAGGTGCGGTTCAGGGGCCCGGTGGAGTGCGTCAGCGAGACCGAGGCCGACGCCTACTTCGCCTCCCGGGCCCCCGACAGCCGGATCGGCGCCTGGGCCAGCCGGCAGTCCCGCCCGCTCGGCAGCCGCCAGGAACTTGAGGACGCGGTGGCCCGCGAAGGAGCGCGTTTCGGCACCGGGGACGTACCGCGACCGCCCCACTGGTCGGGCTACCGCGTGCGTCCCACCTACGTCGAGTTCTGGTCGGACCGGCCGTTTCGGCTGCATGACCGGTTCGTTTTCAGTAGACAGAAGCCCGAGGGAACCTGGAACCAGGGTCGCCTCTACCCCTGATCGAGCAGTAGACGAACCCGTAGGGAAAGCCCATGTACTTCACGCACGCCGATGCCGTCTGGAACCTCCACCCGAACCTGCGGGCTCTCGCGGTCGCCACCGAGGACGTCCGCGACACCAAGGAGGCTCCCGCCGTCCTCGAACGACTGGCCACCGTCATCAAGGAGCGGCAGGCCGGCGCGGCGGAAGCGGAGATGCCCGAGATCGCCGCGTGGCGCGAGACGTTCTCCCGCATGGGCATGAAGCCCACCCAGTACCGGTGCGCCTCGGAAGCCCTGTTGCGCCGCTACCGGAAGTCCCAGGAGATGCCCAGGTTCCATCCGCTGGTCGACTACCTGAACCACGTCTCGATGGCCTTCGGCATCCCCATCGCGGCGTTCGACCGCGCGCACGTCGCCGAGGGCATCACCGTTCGTCCGGCCGACGGGACCGAGACCTACCTGACGTTCCAGGGGGACACCGAGCACCCCGGGGAGGGAGAGGTCGTCTTCGCCGATCCCGAGGGCCACGCCCACTCACGGCGATGGACCTACCGGCAGAGCGCCAGGTCCGTGGTGTCCGCGGACACCGGCCAGGTCCTGATTGTGGCGGAGGCCCATCACGCCACCGCCCACGACGACCTCCTGGCCCTGGAGGCCGAACTACGGGTCGGCCTACCGGCCCTCGGCGCGCGCATCGGGTCATCGACCCTGATGAGTTCGCCACAGCGTTTCGAATTCGTCTGAGCTTGAGGAGATGTCAGGTGAGCAGCGACCACGAGCCGGACCGTACCGACCCGCTGGACGGGCTGGAGCGTACGCGAACGGCGATGGCCGAGGCGTGCGCGCGGGCGGGCCGGTCCCCGGACTCGGTGACCCTGGTCGCCGCCTCCAAGACGGTGCCCCAGGACGTGCTCGGCCGGGCGATCGGCCGGGGCCTGCACGTCTACGGTGAGAACAGGGTGCAGGAGGCGCAGGCGAAGTGGCCCGCTCTCCGGGCGGAACACCCCGGGGTGGAACTGCACCTGATCGGTCCGTTGCAGACGAACAAGGCCCGTGACGCCGTCGCTCTCTTCGACGTGATCCACTCGGTCGACCGCTTCTCGCTCAGCGAGGCACTGTTCCGCCAGAGCGAGAAGCAGGGCCGGCGGCCCAAGGTCTTCGTCCAGGTGAACACCGGGCTGGAGCGGCAGAAGGCCGGAGTCGCCCCGAGCGACACGGACTACTTCCTGGACATCTGCCGGGGCAAGCACGAACTCGACGTGATCGGCCTCATGTGCATCCCGCCCGTCGATGAGCCCTCGGAAGCGCACTTCCTGCAACTGCGGGAGATCGCCGAGCGGAACGGGCTGCCCTCACTGTCCATGGGCATGAGCGGCGACTTCACCTCGGCCATCGCGCACGGCGCGACGCACGTCCGGGTGGGCAGCGCCGTCTTCGGTGCCCGCGCGTATCCCGCAGCCTGAACAGGCCCCAGCAGAAGGAAGCCATGTCCCGCCCCGCGCGTTACGACGCCCTCTTCCAGCCCGTCCGAATAGGCCCGGTCACGGCCAAGAACCGGTTCTACCAGGTACCGCACTGCAATGGGATGGGGAGGGCGTTCCCCAGCGCCATGGCCGCGATGCGCCACGTCAAGGCCGAAGGCGGATGGGGCGTCGTCTGCACCGAGCAGTGCGACATCCACTACTCGGGAAACCACCAGCGCGAACTCAGGCTGTGGGACGAGAAGGACATCCCCTACCTCGCGCGCGCCACCGATCTCATCCACGGACACGGCGCCCTCGCCGGCGTCGAGCTGGCGCACAACGGCGCTCACGTCAGCAATCTGGAGAGCCGGGCCGTCCCCATCGCCCCGAGCGTCGCGGCCACCAGGGACCTCTTCCCGGCGGCCGCCCGCGCCATGGACAAGTCCGACATCCGCGCGTTCCGGCGCTGGCACCGCAACGCGGCCCTGAACGCGCAGCGCGCGGGATTCGACATCGTCTACGTGTACGCGGGCCACGACATGACGCTGCCGATCAATTTCCTCTCCCGACGCCGCAACCAGCGGACGGACGAGTACGGCGGCAGCCTGGAGAACCGCGCCCGGCTGCTGCGCGAGCTGATCGAGGACGCGAAGGAGGCGGTCGGGGACCGCTGCGCGGTCGCCGTGCGCTTCAGCGTCGACGAACTGATGGGCGAGCAGGGCATCACCGCCAAGGGGGAGGGGCACGACGTCGTCGAGATGCTCGCCGAACTCCCCGACCTGTGGGACGTGAACATCAGCAACTTCGACAACGACGGGGCCACCGCGCGCTTCTCCGGCGAGGGATACCAGGAGGAGTACGTCAAGTTCGTCAAGAGCGTGACCACGAAGCCGGTGGTCGGCGTCGGACGATTCACCTCCCCCGACACGATGGCCACCATGGTGCGCAACGGCACCCTGGACCTCATCGGCGCGGCCCGCCCCTCGATCGCCGACCCGTTCCTGCCCCGCAAGATCGAGGAAGGGCGCATCGACGACATCCGCGAATGCGTCGGCTGCAACATCTGCGTGGCCTGGGACCGGGCGGGCGCCCCGTTCCGGTGCACCCAGAACCCCACCACGGGTGAGGAATGGCGCCGGGGCTGGCACCCCGAACGCATCGCTGTGCGCGACACCACCGACAAGGTGCTCATCGCCGGCGGTGGCCCGGCCGGACTCGAAGCGGCCCGTGCCCTCGGCCAACGAGGGTACGAGGTGATCCTCGCCGAACAGGGGCGCGAACTCGGCGGACGGGTCACCCGTGAGAGCCGGCTGCCCGGTATGGCCACCTACGCCAGGGTGCGTGACTGGCGGCTGCAACAGCTGAAGACCATGCCAGGCGTGCAGATCCTGCCCGGCAACGAGGTCACCGCTGAGCTCGTCCTGGAAGCGGAGTGCTCCCTCGTCGCCGTCGCCACCGGAGCGACCTGGCGCCGGGACGGGGTGGGAAGGCACCACATCGCCGCCGTGCCAGGTCTCGCGTCGATTCCGGTGTACACACCGGACGACATCATGGACGGCCGTCTGCCCCAGGGCCGGGTCCTCGTCTTCGACGACGACCACTACTACATGGCGAGCGTCATCACCGAACTCCTCGTCCAGAGCGGCTGCGAGATCACCTTCGCCACCCCCGAGAGCCTGCTGGCGGCCTTCACCCAGTTCACCGCCGAACAGAAGCGCGTCGGCCGACGGCTCATGGAACTCTGCGCGAGCACCCACCCGTTGTCCTCGCTGGCCCGTGCCGAACCCGGAGCGGTCCACCTCTCCTGCACCTACACCGGACGCGAGACGCGGGTGGCCGTCGACGCGGTCGTCCTGGTGACGAGCATGGTCCCGCGCGACGCCCTCTTCCACGACCTGCGAAACCTGGAGGAGGGCACCCTGGCACGGGCGGGCGTCCGACGCGTCGTGCGGGTCGGCGACTGCCTGGGCCCGGGGATCATCGCCGCCGCCGTACACAGCGGGCACCTCTTCGCCCGCGAACTGGACACCGGCCTGAGCGACCACACGCCCTTCCGGCGCGAGAACGTCGAACTCGACTGGGACCAGCCCATGCCGCAGCCGGCGAACACGCCACAAGGGGAGATGTGATGGAGCAGTACAAGGCCCTCCTGAGCAAGACCGCCTCCGGCGGCACCCTCACCCGCGAGGAGTCGTCCCATGTGATCAGCAAAATGGTGACCGGTGAGGCGACCCCCGCCCAGATGGGGGCGCTGCTCATGGCGCTGCGGGTGCGCGGCGAGACCGTGGAGGAGCTGACCGGCGCCGCCCTCACCCTCCGGTCCCACATGCTGCGCGTCGACGTCCCGCCCGGCGCCGTCGACGTCGTCGGCACCGGGGGCGACGAGGCCGGCTCGTACAACATCTCCACCTGCGCGGCGTTCATCGTCGCCGGCAGCGGAGTGCCGGTCGCCAAGCACGGCAACCGCGCCCTCTCGTCCCGGTCGGGCGCCGCCGACGTCCTGTCCGCCCTCGGGGTGCGCAACGGCCTCACCCCCGCCGGGGTCGAGCACTGCGTGCGCACCGCGGGCATCGGTTTCATGTTCGCCCCCGCCCACCACCCGGCCCTGAAGCACGTGGCGCCCACCCGTAAGGAACTCGCCACCCGCACCCTGTTCAACCTGCTCGGCCCGCTCCTCAACCCGGCGGGGGTCCGCCACCACCTCGTCGGTGTCTTCTCCCGTCAGTGGCTCGAACCGATGGCCCGCGTCCTTCGCGAACTGGGCTCCGAACGCGCCCTGGTCGTGCACGGCTCGGACGGCCTGGACGAGATGACCACAGGCGGACCCACCCTGGTCTGCGAACTGAACGAGGGAACGGTCTCGACCTACCGGATCGCTCCGGAAGACGTCGGACTGCCCCGCAGCCGGCCCGGCGACCTGCGGGGCGGGGACCCGGCCGAGAACGCGAAGGCCCTGACCGCGGTGCTGGAGGGCGAGCGGAACGCGTACCGGGACGTCGCCGTCCTCAACGCCGCCGGCGCGCTCGTGGCCGCGGGCGCCGCGGACGGCCTGGCCGAAGGAGTCCGGATGGCGCAGACGTCCATCGACTCCGGGCAGGCACGGCACCGGCTCGATCTGCTCGCCGTTTCCTCACACGAGTCAGGAGAATGACATGAGTGACCTCTTGAAGAGAGTCGAGTCCTACAAGCGTGCGGAGATCGAGGCGGCCAAGCGGACCGTCCCCGTCGCGCAGCTGCGGCGGCAGGCGGACGACGCGCCCGCTCCGCGTGGATTCTTCGACGCGCTGGCCCGCAGGACCCGCCAGGGTGACTACGCCCTCATCGCGGAGATCAAGAAGAAGAGCCCGTCGAAGGGGCTCATCCGCGACCACTTCGATCCCCCCGCCCTGGCGCGGGCCTTCGAGGACGGCGGGGCCGCCTGCCTCTCGGTCCTGACCGACACCCCGTCCTTCGAGGGGAGCCGCGAGCACCTGGTGTCGGCCCGGGCCGCGGTGTCGCTTCCGGTCCTGCGCAAGGACTTCATGTACGACCCCTACCAGGTGATCGAGGCGCGTGCCTGGGGAGCGGACTGCGTCCTGCTGATGTTGTCGGCCCTGGACGACGAATCCGCCGGCACCCTCGAAGCCACGGCCCACGACCTGGGCATGGACGTACTGGTGGAGGTGCACGACGAGGAGGAACTGCGACGCGCGCAACGCCTGCGGTCCCCCCTGCTCGGCATCAACAACCGGGATCTGCACACCCTGCGGACCAGTCTGGACACCGCCGAGGCCCTGGCGCCGAAGGTCCCCGACGACCGCCTCGTGGTGGGGGAGAGCGGACTGAGCACCCCCGCCGACCTCGACCGGATGGCCAAGGTGGGGATCAGGGCCTTCCTGGTCGGTGAATCCCTGATGAGAAGTCAGGACGTCAAGCTGGCGACGCGCCAACTTCTGGCCACTTCCGATGTCTGACGGGGGCAGCGCCGGGGCCGGTCAGGTACTAGCGTTTCGGCCGACCGGTAACACGCACGCGCAGCGCACTCGCGGCTGGAGTCGACGCCTTCGATTCGGGCACGGGTCGTCGGCGCCAGAGAACACCAGCGAGCGTCAATGAGCCTTCAGTTCCTCATCACATCCCTGATCATCGTCGTCTCTCCCGGCACGGGGGCGCTCTACACGATCGCCACGGGCCTGTCCCGCGGCTTCCGTAAGAGCGTGGTCGCCGCCTTCGGCTGCACCCTGGGCATCGTCCCGCACCTGGCTGCCGCGATCGCGGGGCTCGCCGCGATCCTGCACACCAGCGCGGTGGTGTTCGGCGTCTTCAAGTGGGCCGGTGTGGCCTACCTCCTCTACATGGCGTGGAGGACCCTGCAGGAGTCCGGAACGCTCAAGATCGAGGACCCGAACAAGGAGGAGACCTCGTCCCTGCGGATCGCCGGCACGGCGATCCTGATCAACTTCCTCAACCCCAAGCTGTCGATCTTCTTCCTCGCCTTCCTGCCGCAGTTCGTGCCGGCGGACACCGCGAACACCCTCCCGCAGATGCTTCAGCTGAGCCTGGTCTTCATGGTCATGACCTTCGTCGTGTTCGCGATCTACGGCGGATTCGCCGCGGCCGTCCGGGACAAGGTGATCACACGCCCCAAGGTCATGGCGTGGATGCGCCGCACGTTCGCCGCCGCCTTCGTCGGCATCGGCATCCAACTGGCCGTCGCCGGCCGCTGACAAGGAGCAGGGGATGTCCATCGAGGTGTGCGGTCCACGCCACCTAATGCCGTGACCGGCAAGGCTTGCCGGGAGGGGCACCAGGCGCCGACGCCGTCGTCCGCTCCTCGATGGACATCACCGCCTGACGACCGGACCACACGGGGAGAGCCGACATGCCCATCCGCTTGTACGACACCGGTGTCCGCAAGGTCCGTGACTTCGTCCCGCTCACCCCGGGCCGTGTCTCCATCTACCTGTGCGGCGCCACCGTCCAGGCGGCCCCGCACATCGGGCACATCCGGTCGGGGCTGAACTTCGACATCATGCGCCGCTGGTTCGAGTACCGGGGACACGACGTCACGTTCGTGCGGAACGTCACGGACATCGACGACAAGATCATCAAGAAGGCCGCCGAGCGGAACCGCTCCTGGTGGTCCATCGGGCACGAGAACGAGCGCGCGTTCAACCACGGTTACGACGCCCTCGGTTGCCGCCCGCCCACCCACGAACCGCGGGCGACCGGGCACATCCCCGAGATGACCGAGATGATGCGCGTGCTGATCGAACGCGGGCACGCGTACGAGGCCGACGGCAACGTCTACTTCGACGTGCGTTCCTTCGCGGGCTACCTCTCGCTGTCCAACCAGGAGCTGGACAACCTGCTCCAGCCGTCCGGTGAGGGCGAGACCGGCAAGCGGGACCCGCGCGACTTCGCGATGTGGAAGGCCGTCAAACCGGGAGAGCCCAGCTGGCAGACGCCCTGGGGACGCGGCCGGCCCGGCTGGCACCTGGAGTGCTCGGCGATGGTCCACACGTACCTGGGCGACGCGTTCGACATCCACGGCGGCGGGATCGACCTGATCTTCCCGCACCACGAGAACGAGATCGCGCAGGCCAGGGCCTTCGGCGACGACTTCGCCTCGTACTGGGTGCACAACGCCTGGGTGACCATGAGCGGCGAGAAGATGTCGAAGTCCCTCGGGAACTCGGTCCTGGTGAGCGAGATGGTCAAGCGCTGGCGCCCCGTCGTGCTCCGCTACTACCTGGGCACCCCGCACTACCGCTCGATGATCGAGTACAGCGAGGACGCCCTGCGCGAGGCCGAGTCGGCGTTCGCGCGGATCGAGGGGTTCGTGCAGCGGGTCGTCGAGAAGGTCGGGGGCGAGGTCGCCCCCGCCGACGAGGTCCTGCCCGCCTTCGCCGAGGCGATGGACGACGACCTGGGCGTCCCGCAGGCGCTCGCGATCGTGCACACGGTGGTCCGGCAGGGGAACTCGGCGCTGGCCGCCGACGACAAGGAGGCGGCCGTCGCACGGCTCGCCGAGGTACGAGCCATGCTGGGGGTCCTCGGACTCGACCCGCTCGACCCGCACTGGGCGGGTGACGACGACCGGGGCCAGGAACTCCACGGGGCCGTCGACACCCTCGTGCGCCTGGTGCTGGAGCAACGCGAGGCCGCCCGCGGCCGTCAGGACTGGGCCACCGCCGACGCGATCCGCGACCATCTGCGGCGGTCCGGGCTCGTCATCGAGGACGGCCCGGGCGGCCCCCGGTGGACGCTCGGCCCGACCGGGACGCGTACGGGCGCGCCCTGAGGGACCCGGCACGGTCCGCGCCGTACGCCTGAGGGCTTCCGCCGGGCCGGGAGTCCGCCGTACGTGTCCCACAGGGCGTACGAGCGCGTCGTCGGCGAGGGGCGGACCACGGCGCCCGCCACCCGTACGAGTCGCACTCGACCGCCGTTCGGGTACGGCTACGCGGCGGCCGGGGGCGGCAGGACCGGCCGGGTCCCGCCGCCCTGCGGGCAGGTCCAGGAGGCGACGCCGTCCACCACCGCGGCCACTGCCGGGTGGCTGTGGCCGGAGGCGGGGCACGGCGGGGCCGGGGCGCCGCCCGTGGATTCCAGGACGCCGTCCTGCAACTGGCCGGCCAGCATGACGACCGCCTCCGCCTCGGCCATGCCCCGCTCCAGCAGCACGCTCGTCGAGGTCCCGTCCGGGCAGCCCAGCGTGACCTCCACCCCTTGCGGGTCGGCCGGTGTCACGGTCAGGGTGTGGCCCCGGGGGGCCCGCAGCTGCCGCAGGACGGTCTCCGCCCAGTGGCGTACCGCGTCGGCGTTCGGGGTCATCGTCGGCCCGCCTACTTCTTCGCCCTGACGTCCGCGGCCCAGGCGAGGGAACCGGTACCGGTCCTCCCGCCGATGTTCACCCGGAACGTCATGTGGTCCTGGAACTGCACGTGGTCCCCGTGCCTCACCGGCTTGAGCGTGCCGTGGAAGTGGTAGCTCTTCCCCACCACGTGCCCCGCGTTCCTCGGCTTCCGTCTGCCGTTGCTCCACCACGAGACGCCCTGTTCGGTGACCTTGCCCGTGATGACCGCCCGTAGCTTCGCCGAGATCCTGTAGCCCCAGTTGATCGTGGAGTGGTGGCAGTTGAAGCGGGCCGACAGTGTCCCGCGCGCATCGCTCCAGCTCGGGTTCTTGTCGCAGCGCAGTGTGGCCGGTCCCTTCTTCGCGGCCGGCTGGCGCGCGGCGGCCGCGGCAGTGGCCGGGGCGGCGGTCGGGGCGGCGGCGTCCGACGAACGGCCCGGCTTGCCCACGGGCACCCCCAGAAGCGCGGAGATCCGTTCGAGGTCGGCGGTGGAGAGCTTCTGTGTCCCGCCGCCGGGGCCCGTCGCGTCCAGCGTGAGACGCAGTGTCGTCTCCGTGGCGGCGGTCGCCGTCCTGGCCACGAACGTCCGGCCGCCGGGCGGAGCCGCCCGGTCCGTCCGGTGCGGCGCGCCGTCGTGGTCCGCGGGTCCCGTCCGCGCGGTGGCGGCGCCGGCCGTCGCGAGTGTCAGGGCGGTGCAGACCGCCACCACGGACGTCCTCCAGGAAAGGCGCACGTTGCTGTTCCCCTCATTCACCGGGCGAATGTCGGCAGCAACTTTTTCGTACCCGAGCGGCCATTTCAATCGAAGCGCGGCGAAAGACGAATGAAAGGTGCGTTCGTGGCATGACCCTGAGACGTCACGGGGTGTCCGGCCGGGCCCCGGTCACTTCTCCGGTTCCGGCGGGGTCACTCCGGTCCCGGCGGCGCCGTCGCCCACAGCTCCGGGCCGCCGCCGCGCCACTCGACGAGCCGGTCGTCGTCCAGCCGGATGTCCTCGGGTCTCAGCGCGCCGGCCTTGCGCAGGAACTCCACCAGATCGCTGGGCCGGTAGGCGATGCCGACGAGGAGCCTGTCGTAGCGCACCCTTCGGCCGCCCTGCTCATCCGGCGGGTGGACGATGATGCGTGCCTGTACGGACATACCCCCCAGCGTGTACCGAGCCGTGCCCCGGTGCATCCGGACGGCGTCCGGGAGCGGTCAGGGCCCGGGCCCGCCCTGCCCGCGCGGGGCGCGGGAGCGGGCGTCGGTGAGTGGGGCGGGGCGGGGCGGGGCGGTCGAGCGGGGCCTCGGCGGCGGTCGCTACCATCCGCTGTGACCGAAACGACCGAACCGGCTGTACCGCGCGGCCGAATACTCGCCGACCTGACCCCACTGCGGACCTCCCCCGACTACCGGCGCCTCTGGTTCGGCAACACGGTGTCCTGGGTGGGGCAGGGGATGACCGCGCTCGCCGTGTCGCTCCAGGTGTACGACCTCACCGGGTCCGCGTTCTCGGTCGGCCTGATCGGCTTCTGTTCCCTCGTACCGCTGGTCGTGTTCGGGCTGTACGGCGGCGCCGTGGCCGACACCTTCGACCGGCGCAAGCTCGGCCTGCTCAGCGCCTCCGGCTCGTTCGCGCTCTCCGTCGGGCTGGTCGTCATCACCGTCGCCGGGATCGACCAGGTGGGGCTGCTCTACGCGGTCGTGGCGCTCCAGGCGGTCTGTTTCGCGCTCAACTCGCCCGCCCGCAGCTCGATGATCGCCCGGCTGCTGCCCGCCGAGCAACTGCCCGCGGCCAACGCGCTCAACTCCATGACCAGCACCACCGGCGCACTGGTCGGACCCATGATCGGCGGGCTCCTGGTGGGCTGGTGGGGTTACCGGGCCGCGTACACCATCGACGCCGCCACCTTCAGCGCCTCGCTGTACGCGATGTGGCGGCTGCCCTCGATGCTGCCCGACCGGAGCGAGGGGAGCGGCGGCGGACGGGCGTCCGTGATGGACGGGCTCCGGTTCCTCGGGACCCGGCCCAATCTGCGGATGACCTTCTTCACCGACCTGTGCGCCATGGTGCTGGCCCAGCCCCGGGCACTCTTCCCGGTCGTCGCCGTCGTCTGGTACGGGGGCGACGCGAAGACCACCGGACTGCTGGTCGCGGCCCCGGCGATGGGCGCGCTGCTCGGCGGGGTGTTCTCCGGGTGGCTGGGCCGGATCAGACGGCACGGACTCGCGGTGGTGATCTCCGTGGCCTGCTGGGGCGGCGCCGTCGCCGTCTTCGGACTCACCCGGCAGCTCTGGCTCGGTCTGCTGTTCCTGGCGCTCGCCGGGTGCGCGGACACCATCTCCATGGTCTTCCGGAACACCATGCTCCAGGCGGCGGTGCCGGACGACATGCGGGGACGGTTGCAGGGCGTGTTCATCGTCGTCGTGGCGGGCGGGCCGCGGCTGGGCGACTTCCTGGCCGGATCGGTCGCCGACCTCGCCTCCCCCGAACTGGCGGTCGTGGGGGGAGGCGTGGCGTGCGTGATCGCGGTGGCACTGCTGGCGCTGCGGTGGCGGGGCTTCCTCTGGTACGACGCGAAGAACCCGTGTCCGTGAGGGGGCGCGCGTCCACGGGAACCGGCCCCGCCCGCTGCCGCCCGCCCCGCCCGCTGCCGCCCGCCCTGCCCCGTGCCTCGGCCGTCCGCCCGGCCCACGCCCCGGTCGTCAGTCCTCCGGCGGCGCGAGGCCCACGACCGCGCGGGCCACACCCAGCTCCACCAGGTCCTGCGGACGCAGCCGTAGCTGATCGGCCGTGCGGCGCAGTTCGCTCTCCGGGCGCTTCAGGATCGCGGCGGCCGACTCCGGTGCGATGACGGAGAAGTAGCTGTCCGGGGTGACGTACATGTTCCCCGGCGCCGCCAGGGCCAGCGCCCCGCCCGAACCGCCCTCGCCGATCACCAGGGTCGTCACCGGGACCCGGGCGGCGGCGACCGCCGCGAAGGTGTCGGCGATGGCCGCGCCCGCGCCCGCCCGCTCCGCCTCCGCGTCGTTCGCGGCTCCCGGGGTGTCGATCAGGGTGAGGACGGGGACGCCGAGCCGGTCCGCCAGCCGGATCACCCGGCTCGCGGTGCGGTAGCCGGCCGGGAGGGTCGGGGTGCCGCACTGGGCGACGTACGCGACCGGCCGGCCGCCACGCAGTCCGAACCCGCAGAGCAGACCCGGGTCCGTGCCGCCGCACCGGTCGCCACCGAGCGGCAGCCGCTCGTCGAAGTACGCGTCCAGATACGCGGCGGCGCGCGGCCGGTGCGCCGAACGCGCCCTGCGCACCGCCTCCCAGCCGGAGTCGGGCGGACCCGCAGGGGTGTCCCGGCCGGTCCCCGGGGCGCCCGTGCCCGGCAGCGCGTGCGGTACCGGTGCGGGCGCGGCGGGGCCGGAGGAGCGCAGCGCCCGCAGCCAGCGGCCCAGGGTGCGGGGCAGCTCCGCCGGGGTGACCACCGCGTCGATGTGCCCGGCCGCCAGCTGTCCCTCGGCGGTGTACGCGGCCGGATCGGCGTCGGCGGGCCGCACCCGCGATCCGGCGAACCCGATCTGCGCCCCCGGCAGCGCCAGGGCCACGTCCGCGCCCGCCCCCACCGTGGCCCAGCCGCCGCCGGTCGACGGGTCGCGCAGGACCGCGATCTGCGGCAGCCCGGCCGCCCGCAGCCGAACCGAGGCCCGCGCCACCCGCTGGAGCTGCGTCAGCGCGACCACGCCCTCCTGCATCCGGCTGCCGCCCGTCGCCACGAGCGCGACCAGCGGCAGCCGCCGCTCCGCCGCACAGCCGTACGCGGCCTCGATCGCGTCCCCGGTGCGCTGCCCCAACGAGCCGCCCAGGAAGCCGAATTCGAAGGCGAGGAGCACACAGGGGCGGCCGTCGACCGTGGCGGTCCCATGGATCACGGACTCCTGCTCGCCGGTCCGCCCGGCGGCCAGGGCCCGCGCGTCGGCGTACCCGTGCCAGCCGAGCGGGCCGTCCCCCACCGTGCCGGCACCGGGGGTGACGGACTCGGTGAACTCCCCGGTGACTGCGGCGATCGCCTCACGGGCCGTCATCCGGTCAGTCATGGAGTGCCCGCTTCATGACCTTGCCCATGTCGTTGCGGGGCAGCGCGTCCAGGTACCGGACCGTGCGCGGGCGCTTGTGCGGGGCCAACTGCCCTGCCACATGGTCCGCCAACTCCCGCTCACCGGGCGGGTTCCCGGGATCGGCGGGCACCACCCAGGCGACGATCCGCTCGCCCAGGTCCGGGTCCGGCTCGCCCGTGACGGCGGCCTCCCGGACGCCCGGGTGGTCCAGCAGCGCGTTCTCGATCTCGCCCGCGCCGATCTTGTGACCGCCGCTCTTGATCAGATCGGTGGCCTTGCGGCCGACGATCCGTACGTACCCGTCGGCGTCGAGGGTGGCCATGTCGCCCGTACGGAACCAGCCGTCCCCGGTGAACGCGGCGGCCGTCGCGTCCGGCCGGTTGAGGTAGCCGGAGAACAGGTTCGTGCCGCGCACCTGGATCTCGCCGATCGCACCCGTCCCCTCGGGGTCCGGGACCGGGGTGCCGTCCTCCTCGGCCAGCCGGAGTTCCACACCGCGCAGCGGGACGCCGACCGTGCCGGGGCGCGGTTCGCCGTCGGCCCGCACCGCCGTGTTCATCAGGGTCTCCGTCATGCCGTACCGCTCGACGACCCGGCGCCCGGTGGCCGCCGCGATCCGCTCGTGGTCGTGGACCGGCAGCGCCGCCGACCCGGACACCAGCAGCCGCGCCCCGGCCAGCGCCTTCGCGGTCTCGCCGCCCTCCGGCCCGTCCAGGGCCTCCGCCAGCCGGTGGTACATCGTCGGTACGCCGAACAGCATCGTGCCGCCCGACAGCAGCTCCCGCGCCACGCCCTCGACCGAGAACCGCCCCAGATGACGGACCGAACCGCCCCGGCGCAACGGCCCCAGGACGCCCAGGATCAGACCGTGCACATGGAACAGCGGCAGCGCGTGCACCAGGACGTCGACGCCGGTCCACCGCCAGGCGTCCTCCAGCGCGTCCAGGCTCGCGGCGATCGCCCGGCGCGGCAGGACCGCGCCCTTCGGCGGGCCCGTGGTGCCTGAGGTGTAGACGATCAGGGCGGGGGACTCGGGGCCGGGCTCAGGGAACACGCCCTCGCCGCGCGCGGTGATGTCGACGTCCGTACGGGGCAGGGCGGCGAGCGCGGGCGGCAGGGTGTCGGCGGCCCCGGCGAGCACCGCCGAGGGGGCACTGTCGGCCAGGATGTGGGCCAGCTCGCGCTCACCGGTCCTCGGATTGAGCGGCACGGCGGGTACCCCGGCCCGTAGCGCCGCCACCACCGCGACCACCGTCTCCGGTGTCGGGGTGGCCCAGACGGCGACCCGCCCCGCCCCCGCCAGACGCGCGGCGAGCGCACCCGAAGCGGCGGCCAACTGGGCATGGGACAGGGACGTTCCGCCGAACCGGACGGCCTCCTGGGAGGCGGCCGGTGCGGATGCGTGGTCCAGCGAAGGCAGAAGAGAGGTCACCCGTCGCAGCGTAGCCGCGCCGCGCGCCACCGAAAGGGCGCGGTGCGGACCGGAGTGCGCCCCGGACGGCCCCCCCGTACGCGCCGGCCGCCGTGGCCGCCAGTTGACGGGCCGCCGCTCCGGCCGGAGGAACGGGTCACGCACCGGCCGGGGCGCGACCGCCGGACTCAGCTCCGGTCGATGGTCCGCATCCGGCCGTACGCGTACACGCATCCGGCCAGCGCCAGGTCGGACAGCAGCATGAACCCGATGG
This sequence comes from Streptomyces sp. AM 4-1-1, assembly GCF_029167625.1. NCBI lineage: Bacteria > Bacillati > Actinomycetota > Actinomycetes > Kitasatosporales > Streptomycetaceae > Streptomyces > Streptomyces sp. AM 4-1-1. The sequence continues at coordinate 1,758,158 of NZ_CP119145.1, read as the reverse complement.
AGTACGAGTGCTTGGCGCTGTAGATCGCGCCCATCACCAGCGGCGGCACGAACCCGCCGAGCCCGCCCACCGCGCCGACGATCCCGGTGACGCTGCCCACCTGTCGCTGCGGTGTCACCTGCGAGACCAGGGCGAAGACGCTGCCGCTGGCGGTGCCGAGAGCGGCGGCCATGCACAGCAGCGCGATCGTGCCGCCCGGCGCGAGGCCCGGATCGAAGGACTGGACGATCGCCGTCAGCGCGGCGAGGCCGAGCGCCCCGGACGTGACCGCCGCCGGGTGGACGCGGTCCGACAGCCAGCCGCCGATCGGCCGGAAGACCACGGTGACCAGGGCGAACCCGGCCGCCTTCGTGCCCGCGTCGGTGGGGGACAGGGCGTACCAGGTCTTCAGGTACGTCGGCAGGTAGACCCCGAAGGCGACGATGCCGCCGAACCCGATCGCGTACAGCGCGGACAGCTCCCAGGTGACCTTCAGCCGCCCGGCCCGGCCCAGCCGGGTGGCGAGCGAGGCGGTCGGCAGCTGCCGGTCCGGATGGTCGGTGATCAGTACGGCCGCGAGCGCGGCGTAGAGGACGAGCGCCGCGGCGACGACCCAGAACGGCAGGTCGTCGCCGTGCGCGGCGATCCTCGGGGTGAAGTAGCCGGACAGCGCGACACCGCCCATGCCCATGCCGAAGACACCGAGGGCGAGGCCGCGCCGGGCCGGCCGGAACCACGAGTTGACCAGCGGGATGCCGATCGCGAACGTCGTGCCGCCCAGCCCCAGCAGAAAGCCGACGACGAGCATCGCGGCGAACGAGTCCTTCGCCGGGATCAGCAGCAGTACGGGTACGACCGTGAACGCCGAGACCAGCGGGAACATCACCCGGGCGCCGAACCGGTCGGTCAGCGCGCCGACCGGGACACGGCCCAGCGAGCCGACGATCACGGGCACCGCCACCAGCAGCGACTGCTCGAACGAGCTGAGCCCCAGCCGGTCCTTGTAGGCACCGGACATCGGCGAGATCAGGTTCCAGGCCCAGAAGGTGAGCCCGAATCCGACCGTGGCCATGACCAGGTTGCGGTACGCGGCGGACGACCGCTCGCCGGCCGGAGCGGGGGACTGTCTGACGGCTGCTTCCACACCGCCAGTCAAGGGCGCCGGAAGGCCGCGAGCCCGTCGGGTTGCTCCATGCGGGGCGCCGGGGCCGGGCGCCGCGCGCTGCCGCGCCTCCGGTCCGACGCCCGTACGTGTACGGCCGCCGCCGTCCGTGTCCTCACAGGGGGGTCTGCCAGGTGAGGGTGGACGACCGGGTGCCGTCCTCCTCGCGACCGTCGTCCGCGACCGTCAGCCGCAGCGCGGGCCGCCCCCGCGGGGTACGCGCCGTCGCGTCCACCTCCACCTCGATCGCCGACACCCCGGCCCGCCGGTGCGCGGCGGCGAGCGCGCGGCGCAGAACTGTCAGCAGCTCCTGGTCCGCGGGCTCCCGCACCAGCGCGTCCACCGCGCCCATGAAGTGCACCGACGGCTGGAAGCCGAGCACGGAGGCTGCCCCACCGGTCTCCCGCAGCACCCGGCCCCGGAACGTGCCGGGGGACTCGGCGGGAGGCTGCTGAAGCGCGAAGATCGTGGTCCGCACCTCCTGGATGGTGGAGTCCAGCTCGTCGACCGCCCGGCTCAGCAGCTCGTCCGTCTCCGGCGCGTCGGCGCGGCGCCGGGTCGACTCCAGCATCATCTCGGTGGCGAACAGCCGCTGTACGACGAGGTCGTGGAGATCCCGGGCGATCCGGTCCCGGTCCTCGTACACCGCCAGCTGTTCCCTGTCCTGCTGGGCGTCCGCGAGGACGAGCGCGAGTGCGGCCTGCGAGGCGAACTGCGAGGCCAGCAGCCGGTCGACGGCCGTGTAGGCGCGCTCGCCGCGCCGCCGGGGCAGGGCGAGCGTGCCGATCAGCCGTCCGCCGCTCTGCAACGGCAGCATCATGCTGGGTCCGAAACGCGATCTGACATGCGTGGTCATCCGGGGATCGGTCGCCGAGTCCTTGAGGAACACCGGCTCTCCGCCCAGCAGTTGGACCAGTACGGGAGAGCCGGGCGCGATCGTGGTGCCGACGATGCCCGCCGGGTCGTCGAGGGTCGAAGCGGTGACGATCTCCATTCCGCCCTCCGGGGTGGGCTGGAGGATGACCCCGGCCGCGGCGCCGGCCAGGACGCGGGCCCGCTCGGCGACGGTCATCAGGGCGTCCGAGGCGTTCCCGCCCGCCAGCAGGGCGGTGGTGACGGCGGCGGCGCCCTCGATCCACCGCTCGCGCTGCCGGGCCGTCTCGTACAACCGGGTGTTGCCGATCGCGATACCGGCCTGCGAGGCGAGTACGCGCAGCAGCGCCACGTCCGTGTCGGTGAAGTGCCCGGTGCTCTTGCCGGTGAGGTAGAGGTTGCCGAACACCTCGGTGTCGACCCGGATCGGGGCGCCGAGGAAGGAGCGTGCCGGGGGGTGGCCCGGTGGCACCCCGCTGGAGCGCGGGTCCGCGCCCAGATCGTCCGAGCGCACCGGTCCGGGTTCCCGGACGAGCACGCCGAGCATTCCCGAGTGCCCGTCCGGGAACCGGCCGATGCGCCGGCGTTCGGCATCGCTCAGACCGGTGGTGAACAGCTCGGTGATCGTGCCGCGTTCGGGGTCGAGGACGCCCAGCGCGCCGTGCCGGGCCCCGGTCAGCGCGGTCACCGCCTCCACGATCCGCTGGAGGGCCGCCCGTAGTTCCAGCTCGGTCCCGACGCCGAGCACCGCCTCCAGCAGCTCCGGCAGCCGGGGGGACCCGCCGGGCCCGGGTGAGCTGTCGGCGCCGTCCGCCCCGGTCCCGTCGTTCCGCCCGTACCCCTGCGTCATCCGCCGGGCCCCGGGGCCTCAGCCGGCCAGTGGGTCGAGCACCATCGGGCGGATTCTGCCCTCCAGCATCTCGCCGAGCCCGAGCACCGAGCAGACGTCCGGACGTTCCGCGATGTGCACGGGCATCCCCGTCGTCGTCCGCAGCATCTCGTCCAGGCCGGGCAGCAGCGCGCTGCCGCCGACCATCATGATCCCGCAGTCCGCCAGGTCGGCCACCAGGTCCGGCGGGCAGTCGCGAAGGACCTTGCCGAGGCCGTCGAGCACGCTGGTCAGCGGATGCTGGATCGCCTCCCGGACCGCCGCCGTGTCCACCTCCACCGTGCGGGCCCGGCCGGTCACGGTGTCCCGGCCGTGGATCTCGGTGAGGGCGGGGCCGTGCTGGATCAGCCCGTTGCCGCTGAGCGTGAGGTGGAGCGGGCGTACGGACCGGGCCGGCAGCAGCAACTGGTGGTGCTGGCGCAGATACTGGATGACCGCCTGGTCGATGGCGTTGCCGCCGACCGGCACGCGCACCGCCGCCACGATCGAACCGAGCGACAGCACGGCGATCTGGGTGGTCGCGGCGCCGCACACCATGATCATGGTGGCGGTCGGCTGCTCGACGGGCAGCCCGCAGCCGACGGCCGCGGAGATCAGGGTGTCCACCAGCTCGACCCGCCGGGCGCCGATTCCGAGCATGGTCTCCACGGCGGCCCGCCGGGCGATCGGGTCGCTCTCGTGCGGGATGCAGACCGCCGCGCGCAGCCGGGGTTTGCGGCGCAACTGGCGGCGGAGCTTGTCGCCCAGCAGATGGCGCACCATACGCTGGGCCATGTCGATGTCGACGACGGTCCCGCCGGAGACCGGCCGGACCACCCGGATGTAGTCGGGGGTGCGGCCCGTCATCCGCTCGGCGAGCGCGCCGACCGCGATGAGCGAGCCGGTACGGGTGTTCACGGCCGCGACGCTCGGCTGGTCGACGACGAGCCCGACCCCCTTGATGTACACCCGGGTCCGTGAGGCCCCGAGGTCGACGGCGACATGGCAGCGGCGCAACTGCTCAAGACTGACGGTCACGGCAGGGTCTCCCGAGAGCGCGGATGGCGGTACCGGCGGCACACCGGTTCTTCCCCGCATCCTGCGGGCCGCGCCGCCGCGCCGCCCGCCGGGAGCGGCCGTCCGGGTGACCGTCCCCCGGCCGGGGGACGGGCGGCGGCGCGGTCAGCCGGGCAGCAGCCGCTGGAACAGGCCCCAGGTGAACTCGGCGACGTACGGCTTCGCGGGCTGCCGCCCCGGGCCGGGCACGGAGACCGCCAGGGCCCACCGGGTCGGGGCGCTGCCCTCCATCGGGCGGGCCGGCGGGAAGGCCCGCGCCACCTCGTCGACGGTGCAGGACCAGGGCGTCAGGTCCTCGACCGTACGCAACGCGGGCCCGGCCGCCCCCGGGGCGCGTACCAGCCATTCGTTCCACACGGCTCCGCCGGGCGCGGTCATCACCTCGAACCGCAGCTCCGGCCAGAGCGGCACCGGCCAGAGCAGCGCGTCGCACTCCAGATCACCGATCCGGCGGCGGACGGACGTCTCCGGCTCGCCGAGCGCCGCCCGGTAGCGGCGCAGCGAGCCGCGGCCGCCCCGGGGCGCGCGCACCATGCTCTGCCAGCGGCGGTTGGCCTCCCGCATCTCGGCGAGTGACGCGCTCAGCTCCTGACGGGCGTCCTCGACCAGCTCGGGGTGGTGGTCGGCCATTCGGCGCAACAGGACGAGCTGGAATTCGAGCGGTCCGAAGGGGGTGGCGGAAGTCATGGGTTCATCCTCCACCGGGGGTGGCCCCGGCGGGCGCCGGGGGCCGCCACGCACCTGCGGGGCCCGGCAGGGGCACGCGCCTGGGCCGCCGCGTGCCCCAGTGGTCCGGCTTGCATGGATGCCGGGCCGGCTGCGCACCCGCGCGCCCCGGTCGGTACGGGTGTCAGGGCCGCCGCGCTCCCAGCGCCCCGGTCGGTACGGACGTCAGGGCCGCCACGCACCCGCGTGGCTCAGCCGGCCGTGTCCCCGTCCGTGCCCACCATCCGGCGCAGCAGGTCCCGCAGCGTCTCGCGCTCCTCGGCCGAGAGACCGGCCAGCGGCTCCCGCGCGAAGTCCAGCGAGTCGCGCAGCCGCAGCGCGGTGGCGGCGCCCTCGTCGGTCGGCGCCGCCAGCTTCACCCGGCGGTCGTCGGGGTCGGGCCGCCGCTCCACCAGGCCGCGCGCCTCCAGCCGGTCCACAATGCCGGTGACGTTCGACGGCTCGCACTTCAACTTCTGGGCGATCCTGCGCATGGGCATCGGTTCGGCGGAGAGGAGCCTGAGTACCTGGGCCTGCGAGGCGGTGAGGGAGTGCGCGGCGGCTGCCCGGTCGTACTCCTCGTAGTAGCGCGCCACGACGGTGCCGATGAGTTCGACGACCTCAAGGGTCAGCGGATCTGTGCGCCTGGTGGTGGCCATGCCGCCATCGTAACGAATTGTTTGACAACATGAAATATCCAGGCGCATGGTTATTTCAGCACCTGAATCAAATCGGCGGACCGTCCGAGGTCCGACCGACGGCCCCCGCCCGAACCCCACCCGAGGAGACACGGTCATGTCCGCATCGCTTCCCACTTCCAGCCGTGAGTGGCACCTCGTCGCCCGGCCGCACGGCTGGCCCACGAACGAGGACGTCGCACTGCGCGAGACCTCCGTGGCGGCGCCGGCCGCGGGGCACGTCCTCGTCCGCAACATCCACTTCTCGGTCGACCCGTACATGAGGGGCCGGATGAACGACGTGAAGTCGTACACCCCGCCGTTCGAGCTCGACCGGCCCATGGACGGCGGCGCGGTCGGCGAGGTCATCGCCTCCGGTGACGAGCGGTTCGCGGTCGGCGACCACGTCCTGCACGGCCTCGGCTGGCGCGAGTACGCCGACGTCCCGGCCGAGCGTGCCGCCAAGGTCGACGCCTCCGTCGCCCCGCTCTCCGCCTACCTCGGCGTGCTCGGCATGACCGGACTCACCGCCTACGCGGGCCTGTTCGAGGTCGCCTCGTTCAAGGAGGGCGACGCCGTCTTCGTGTCCGGCGCCGCCGGCGCGGTCGGCAGCCAGGTCGGGCAGATGGCCAGGATCAAGGGCGCCTCGCGTGTCATCGGCTCGGCCGGCTCCGACGAGAAGGTCAAGCTCCTCACCGAGGAGTACGGCTTCCACGCGGCGTTCAACTACAAGGACGGGCCCGTGACCGATCAGCTGCGCGAGGCCGCCCCGGACGGCATCGACGTCTACTTCGACAACGTCGGCGGCGACCACCTCGAAGCCGCCCTCGCGTCGTTCAACACCCACGGCCGCGCCGCGATCTGCGGGATGATCGCCCAGTACAACTCCACCGAGCCGAACCCGGCCCCCCGTAACCTCGCCCTCGTCATCGGCAAGCGGCTGCGCCTCGAAGGACTGCTCGTCGGCGACCACACCGCGCTGCGGCCGAGGTTCGTCGAGGACGTCGCGGGCTGGCTCGCGTCCGGCGAGCTGAAGTACCGCGAGACCGCCGTCGAGGGCATCGAGCACGGCTTCGACGCCTTCCTCGGTCTGCTGCGCGGCGAGAACACCGGCAAGATGATCGTCACCCTCGGCTGATCCCACCGCCCGACGGCCGCGTCCTCACGCACGGGGGCGCGGCCCGCGCCCGTACGCTGAACCGCATGGGTGATCTCACGGCCGGGTTCGGCTACTTGATGAAGGGGCAGCGCTGGGTCGCCCGGCACGGCCGGTGGTTCGGGTTCGGTCTGCTGCCCGGACTGCTCACCCTCGTCGTGTACGCGGGCGCGCTCATCGGTCTCGGATACGGGGCCGACGACCTGGTGGGCCTGGCGACGCCCTTCGCCGACGACTGGGCCTCACCCTGGCCCGGCCTGCTCCGCGGCGCCCTCACGGCGCTGCTGTTCGTCCTCGGACTGTTCCTGGCCGTGATCACGTTCACCGCCGTGACGCTCCTGGTCGGCCAGCCGTTCTACGAATCGCTCTCCGAGGAGGTCGACCGCGGCGAGGGCGGGGACGCCCCCGGGCCCGGACTGCCGCTCTGGCGGGAACTGTGGATCTCCGCCCGGGACAGCGTCCGTGTCCTGCTGCGGGTCGCGGGCTACGGCGTCCTGCTCTTCGCCCTCGGATTCGTCCCGGTCGTCGGCCAGACCGTGGTCCCCGTGATCGGCTTCGGCGTCACCGGATACTTCCTCACCGAGGAGCTGACGGCCATCGCCCTCCAGCGCCGCGGACTGGTCCTGAAGGACCGCCTCACCCTGCTGCGCGGCCGGCGCGCGCTGGTTCTCGGCTTCGGGGTGCCGCTGGGACTGGCGTTCCTGGTGCCGTTCGTCGCGGTGTTCCTGATGCCGGGGGCCGTCGCGGGCGCCACCCTGCTGGCCCGTGATCTGCTGCCGCCGCCCCGGGAGACCGCCCGCCCGGCCCCGCACGCCCTCGACAAGGACTGACGACCGCCCACCCCCCCGGGGTGCGGCCTGCCCGCGCGCACAGGGCCCCGGCCGCACAACGCGACCGGGGGCCCCTCACAGCCGAAGCAGCCGGCGTCCCGTCAGCCGCTGTGGACCTCCAGGGCGGTGCGCACCGCCGACTCCACCGCCCCCTCGATCCAGGCGGGCTTGATCGACGTGTGGCAGCCCGCGAAGTGCAGCGGCCCCTCCACGGTCCGCACATCGGGGAACAGCTCGGTGTGCTGCCCGGGAAGCAGCACGGCCGCCTCGCCGTACGCGTACGGGTCACGCATCCACGACTGGGTGCGGCCGACGCCCGTGTAGAAGACCTCGATCCGCTGTCCGTACACGTCCTGGACACCGCCCAGCGCGTGCGGGTAGCGCTCCTCGTCGTCGAGGGAGTCCCACTTCAGCGCGTCGTCCGCCCAGCTGTACGAGGCGAGGACCACACCGCCGCCGCTGCCCGGGACCGGGTGGGACGGCTGGTACATGAAGCGGTTCGGGTTGTCCGTCACCGAACCGCCGCCGATCACCCCGGCCGCCCCGGGCTGGTCACGGGCGGTCGCCCGGTACGCGGCGTAGTGCACGCGCTGGGCGGGCGGCAGATGCCCGGAGGGCACCGACGGATGGGCGCCGAGCAGGGAACCGTCGGCCGGGGCCTTGCCGAGCCGGTACTCCTCGTACAGCCCCGGACGGACCGCCTCCAGCTCCCGCTTCCAGTCCGCCTCCTCGAACTCCCACCAGCGGCGGCTGAATTCGAGCAGCACCTTCGTCGCCGCGTCGTAGTGGATCTCGGTGATCGCCCGGCGCTTTCCGTACGAGAGCGCGGGGGTGACCGGGATGTGACGCAGCCCGGAGAACGGGACCGTGATGATCGCCTCGTCGCCCGTGAACGTCTCGCGCACGATCGGCCCGTCGCGCCCCTCGGAGACCGTCTCGACGCGGACGCCGTCCGGGCCGTGCGTGATCCTGGCCGCCCGGCGGTCCAGCCGGACGGAGCCCTTGACCCGCTCGTAGAGCGCGTCGGCGAGGGTGGCGGTGCCGTCGGGCAGCTCGAAGAACGCGGTGTCCGGGCTGATCAGCGAGGCTCCGATGAAGCTGTGCACGAACGCCAGATGCATCCGCGAGGTGAGGTTCTCGACCGTGCCGATGAGGTCGACGGTCCGGACGTCGAGCCCGGCCGCCTCGGTCAGGAACCGGAACATCGACCAGTGGCCGTACTTCTGCACCACCCGGGCCCAGCCCTCGACGAGCGCCCGTCCCTCCTTGCCCTCGAACTCCGCGCGCACCGGGGCGAACGCCTCGCGCACGATCTGCGCGGCGGGCTTGTTCTCGTACGCCGCGGGCACCCCGAACGAGCGGTTGACCGCCTGCGGCCTGGCCGCGTAGTCGGCCCGGCGGACCCGGACGCCGTTGGCCTGAATCCAGGTGCGGTAGGCGGGCCGGCCCTGGCCGTCCACATCGACGAGATGGAAACGGCGGCGCTTCAGCCCGAGACTGTCGATCAGCCCGGTGACCAGCGGATGGCTGTCCGGGATGCGCATGGCGCCGGCCTCCGCGTACTGCTTCGGGTCCGCGAAGGGGGCGGGGGACTTCTCATGGCCGCCGGTCCTGAAGGTCTTGATACGGCCGCCGACGCGGTTGCCGTTGGCCTCGATGACGGTGACCTCGTGTCCGGCCTCGCGCAGCAGATGCGCGGAGATCAGTCCGGCCGGTCCCGCGCCCACGATCAGCACCTTCTTGCGGGCCTTGCGGTTGGGCGGCAGCCCCTTGCCCAGCAGCACCTCGCGGTAGTGGGGCACCAGGGGCCGGTCGTGGTCGTCACGCACGAGGACCGCGCGGGCGATGGTGAGGCAGGTCTCCCAGTCGGTCTCCCGCGTTCCGGGAGCGGCGGGTGCGGCGGGCGCGGCGGCCTGGGCGGTGCCCGTGGTACCCGCGGCGAGCACCGCGGCTCCGGCGGCGGCGCCCGCGATCAGATGGCGACGGGAGGGCTGGCCGAGGGAAGGGTCGGCGGATGGTGAGTTCATGCGACTCACCTTGTGGGCAACGACGGTGGCAGCCCTCACGGACGCGCGCCTCCCGCCCCGGAATCACCCGTAGGGGGACGGTGTTCGTATCGGATCGATGCCAAGTACGTCCGGCGCGCGAGGCGTTGTGACATGCGGGGAGCCAACGCGCGGTGATGTACGGGAATTGACGGCCGGTCAGAAAATGGGCGGAGGGGCCCCGGGTGTCCGCCGGGAGGTGTTACGCGGGCGGGTCGGCCGCCGTGACCTTGCGGTAGGCGATCTCGGCCAGCCGTGCCTGCCCGTCGCGGCCCGGATGGAACCAGTCCCACTGGCTGAGCTGCTCGCCCGTGAAGCGGTAGTCGAAGACCGCCCCGCCGTCGTAACGGCAGCGCCGGTCCTTCGCGCAGACGTCCCTCAGCACCTCGTTGTACGCGACGACCCGCTCCTGGACCAGCGCCCGACGGGCCACCGCCGCCGGGCCCAGATCGTCCGCGTCGCCCAGCATCGACTTGCAGAGGCCCAGCTTCCAGATCTGCTTGCCCAGCGCGTTCTCGCGCCCCGTCGACCAGAGGCGCATCAGGTCCGGCACGCTCGACACGTACACCTGCGCGTTCGGCGCCGCCCCGCGCAGCTGCCGCATCGACGCCTCGAACAACGCCCGGAAGTTCTCGACCGGCGTCATGATGTCCGCCGAGTCCCGGCACGCGTCGTTCGCGCCGATCATCACCGTCACCAGCTCCGGCCGGTCCTTCGCGGCCAGCGCCATCTGCTCCGGCAGCTGGGCGATCCGGGCCCCGGTCGTGGCGTGGTTCCAGCTGTGCGTGGCCGCCCTCGCCGGGCCGAGCAGCCGCACCGCGAGGCTGCGCACCCCGCTGTCCGTGCCCGTCGCCCAGGACACCTCCGGGCAGTCGACCAGCACCGAACAGGCGTCGAAGCCCCGGGTGATCGAGTCCCCGACGGCGGCGATCGAGGCGGGGCTGCGGCCCCAGAGCGGCCCGGCGGCTGCCCGACGCTGCTCGGCCGAGGGGCCCTTCGCCGTCCCGGCCGGTCCCGCGTCACATCCGGCGGACGCCGCGACACCGATGAACGCGACCACGGAGAGCGCGGCGGTCACGGTCCGTGAACGTCGACGCACCGGACGTGGCGCGCTCGCCGTCCGTGAACGGCGGCGTATGGAACTGTCCCGCATCCCCTCGTCCCTCCGGTCCCTGGCTCCCCGCCGACTCTGTCCGGCCCCGGGCCGTGGACCCCGTGTCCCGGCCGAGGAAGCCCGACCGCACGGATGGCCCTGAGGCCGACCGTACGTCAGACTGCCGGTGCCGCCACACGGTAGTTTTTCCCCCGTCGGACCAGCGGCATCGCTTCCGCCCGGCTCCGCCGGAGTGGCTTCGGTAAATTACATCACGTCACATACTGTCCCTTTCAGGAGATTAACTCCCGATGCTGTTAACTGATGACAACCTCGGGGACCGGCCGGGAAGCGGCGGTACGGGCGCGAGGCCGCAGCGGAAGGCCAACCTCGTCCCACTCTGGAGGCCCCGGTGACGACACGTGGAGTTCTGTACGTCCACTCCGCACCCCGTGCGCTGTGCCCGCACGTCGAATGGGCGGTGGCGGGCGTTCTCGGTGTGCGGGTCCAGCTCGACTGGGTCAGACAGCCCGCCGCCCCCGGCACCTGGCGGTCCGAGTTCTCCTGGAAGGGCCGGATCGGCACCGCGTCCGAGCTCGCCTCCGCCCTGCGCGGCTGGGACCTGCTGCGGTTCGAGGTGACCGCCGAGCCCTGCGCGACGGCGGAGGGCGAGCGCTACAGCTCCACCCCCGGGCTGGGCATCTTCCACGCGGTCACCGGGATGCACGGCGACATCCTGGTCCCGGAGGACCGGCTGCGGGCCGCACTGGCACGCTCACTGCGCGGGGAGTCGGATCTTGAGGTGGAGGTCGCCAAGCTCCTCGGCAAGCCGTGGGACGACGAGCTGGAGTCCTTCCGGCACGCGGGGGAGGGAGCGCCGGTGCGGTGGCTCCACCAGGTGGTCTGAGGACCGTCCCGTCCCGCACGACGGCCTCCTGCGCGGCGCCCGCGCCGGTTGTGCCGCCGCACCGGCCCCCCGCCCCGCCGGCCCGTGCGCCCGCGCACGGCCACCGCGGGGGCCGCGCCCCCGGTGCCCCTCCTCCACGACGAAGCCCGCCTCCCCGGACAGGGGAGGCGGGCTTCGTCGTACCGCTCACACGCGGTGGGGCGGTCGTGGTCAGACCGAACGGAACGCCAGCACCACGTTGTGGCCACCGAATCCGAACGAGTTGTTGATCGCGGAGATGGTCCCCACGGGCAGCGGGCGCGGCTCGTCGCGCACGATGTCCGCGTCGACCTCGTCGTCGAGCTGATCGATGTTGATGGTCGGCGGTGCGAGCCGGTTGTGCAGCGCCAGGACCGTCGCGACGGTCTCCACACCGCCCGCCCCGCCCAGCAGATGACCGGTCATCGACTTCGTCGCGGAGATCGCGACATGGTCGAGGTCGTCGCCCAGCACCCGGCGCAGGGCCTTGATCTCGGCGACGTCGCCCTGCGGTGTGGAGGTCGCGTGGGCGTTGAGGTGCACGACCTCGTTCGGCTTGAGGTCGGTCGCGTCCAGCAGGTTCCGCATCGCGGTGGCGATACCGCGGCCGGTCGGCTCGGGCTGGGCGATGTGGTGGCTGTCCGCGGACAGCCCCTGACCCAGCACCTCGCAGTAGGCACGGGCGCCGCGGGCGGCGGCGTGCTCAGCGGACTCCAGGACGACGACACCGGCACCCTCACCGAGCACGAAGCCGTCACGGGCCGTGTCGTACGGACGGGAGACCGTCTCCGGGTTCTCCTCCCGCTTGGACATCGCCATCATGTTCGCGAAGGCGGCGATCGGCAGGGGGTGGATGGCCGCCTCGGTGCCGCCCGCGACGACGATGTCGGCGCGGCCGGTACGGATCATCTCGACGGCGTACCCGATGGCCTCGGCGCCGGACGCGCACGCCGAGACGGGGGTGTGGACACCGGCCTGGGCGTTGATCTCCAGACCCACGTTGGCGGCCGGGCCGTTGGGCATGAGCATCGGGACGGTGTGCGGGGAGACGCGGCGGGCGCCCTTCTCCTTCAGTACGTCGTACTGGTCGAGCAGGGTGATCACGCCACCGATGCCGGAGGCGATGACCGAACCGAGCCGTTCGGGACGGACGGAGTCGTCCTCACCGGCCTTGCCGGTGAAGCCGGCGTCCGCCCATGCCTCGCGGGCCGCGATGACGGCGAACTGCGCCGACCGGTCGAGCTTGCGGGCGAGCGGACGGGGCAGGACCTCGCCCGGGTCGACAGCCGCGGGGGCGGCGATCCGGACGGGCAGTTCGGCGAAGCGTTCGCCCTGGAGGGGCCGGACGCCGGAACGGCCGGCCAGCATGCCTTCCCAGGTCGATGCGGAGTCGCCACCCAGCGGAGTGGTTGCGCCGATACCGGTGACGACCACGGTGCGATTGGTCGAACTCACTGGAAATTCTTCTCCACGTGTAGGGGGTCGTGAATCAGCGGCGCCACCGCCGGGTGGCGACACACGAGCCGGGTCGGGTCAGCCCTGGTGCTTCAGGATGTAGTCGGCGGCGTCGCCGACCGTCTTGAGGTTCTTGACGTCCTCGTCGGGGATCTTGACGTCGAAGCGCTCCTCGGCGGCGACGACGACCTCGACCATGGACAGCGAGTCGACGTCCAGGTCGTCGGTGAAGGACTTGTCCAGCTGGACGTCCTCGACCGGGATACCGGCGATCTCGTTGACGATCTCGGCGAGACCGGTGACGATCTCTTCCTGCGTGGCGGCCATTTTGGCGCTCCTTCGGTGTGTTTCTGCTGAATCGGACGTCCGGGCCGGAAGACCCGAGTGCCTAGGGGAGGGTAACGACCGTCGCGGCGTAGGCGAGACCCGCCCCGAAGCCGATGACGAGCGCGGTGTCGCCGCTCTTCGCCTGGCCGGTCGCCAGGAGCCGCTCCATCGCGAGCGGAATCGAGGCGGCCGAGGTGTTGCCGGTGGTCTCCACGTCCCGGGCGACCGTGACGTGCTCCGGCAGTTTCAGTGTCTTCACCATCGAGTCGATGATCCGCATGTTGGCCTGGTGCGGAATGAAGACGTCCAGGTCCTCCGGGGCGATCCCGGCCGCGTCCAGCGCCTGCTGGGCGACCTTCGCCATCTCGAAGACGGCCCAGCGGAAGACCGCCTGGCCCTCCTGGGTGATGGCCGGGAACTTCTCGACCGTGCCGTCGCGGTAGTCGTCCCACGGCACCGTCTGCCTGATGGTCTCGGACTTGTCGCCCTCGGACCCCCAGATCGAGGGACCGATGCCCGGCTCCTTCGACGGGCCGACGACGACCGCGCCCGCCCCGTCGCCGAACAGGAACGCCGTCGTCCGGTCCGACAGGTCGGTGAGGTCGCTGAGCCGTTCCACCCCGATGACCAGCACGTATTCGGCCGAGCCGTCGACGACCATGCCCTTGGCGAGCGTCAGGGCGTAGCCGAAGCCCGCGCAGCCGGCCGAGATGTCGAAGGCGGCGGGCTTGCCCGCGCCGACCTTGTGCGCGATCTCGGTGGCGATCGCCGGGGTCTGCTTGAAGTGCGAGACGGTGGAGACGATGACTCCGCCGATCTCCTCCGGGGCGATCCCGGCGGCGGCGATGGCCTTGCCCGCCGCCTCCACGGACATCGCGGAGACGGTCTCCTCGGGGGAGGCCCAGTGCCGGCTGGCGATACCGGAGCGGGAGCGGATCCACTCGTCGGACGAGTCGATCGTCTCGAGGATCACCTCGTTGGGCACGACACGGGTGGGACGGTAACCGCCGACACCCATGATCCGTGCGTACGGGGCGCCCTTGCCGGGCTTGATCTTCGACATGCTCGCGGGCTCCTTAGGCACCCACGTGCTCAGCGATGAGCGCGCGGGCGGCGTCGAGGTCGTCGGGGGTCTTGAGCGCGAGGGTCTTCACACCGGGCAGCGCGCGCTTGGCGAGTCCGGTGAGGGTGCCGCCGGGGCTGGCCTCGACGAGGGCCGTGACGCCCAGTTCCTTGAAGGTTTCCATGCACAGGTCCCAGCGGACCGGGTTGGCGACCTGGCCGACGAGACGCGAGATGACCTCGGCGCCGGTGTCGACCGTCTTCCCGTCGGCGTTGGAAAGATACGTCACGGTGGGGTCGGAGACCTTCAGCGAGGTGGCGGCCTCGCGCAGCTTGTCGACCGCGGGAGCCATGTGGGAGGTGTGGAACGCGCCGGCGACCTTGAGGGGCACCACGCGGCGCACTCCCTCGGGCGGGTCCCCGGCCAGCTCGGCCAGTTGCGCGGCGGTGCCCGCGGCGACGACCTGGCCCGCGCCGTTGACGTTCGCCGGGGTCAGTCCCAGCTTCTCCAGGTGCGGGATCGTTACCTCCGGGTCGCCGCCGAGCAGCGCGGACATCCCGGTCTCGGTCGCCGCGGCCGCCTCGGCCATGGCGAGGCCGCGAAGGCGTACGAAACGCAGCGCGGAGTCCTCGTCGATGACACCGGCGAGCACGGCGGCGGTGATCTCACCGACGCTGTGACCCGCCACGGCCCCGGGCGACGCGCCGAGCGCGCCGGCGGACAGCAGGCCCGCCGCGACCAGCAGCGGCTGGGCCACGGCGGTGTCACGGATCGCGTCGGCGTCGGCCGCCGTGCCGTAGTGGGCGAGGTCGAGGCCGATGGCGTCGGACCAGCCCGCGACGCGGTCCGCGGCGCCGGGAAGGTCGAGCCAGGGGGTCAGGAAGCCGGGCGTCTGAGCGCCTTGGCCGGGAGCGACGAGTACGAGCACCCTCACACTCTCTCTTGCGGACGGTCCGGAGCGCCCGTGGGGACAAGGACGAAGAACCGTCAGGGGAATTGTTGAATACTTACAAAAGTCTAGGACTGGGTGTCCTTGGCGGCCAGGCGCCCGAGGATGAGGGCGACCCGCAGCGTGAACGCCGATCGGACGTCGGACGGAGACCAGCCGGTGACGTCAGTCACACGTCGGAGCCGGTAGCGCACGGTGTTGGGGTGGACGAAGAGCATGCGCGCGGCACCTTCAAGGCTACTCGCCTGCTCCAGATACACGCTCAGTGTTTCCAGGAGCGCGGAACCGGCTTCCTCCAGTGGTCTGTAGATCTCCTCCACCAACTGGTCCCGGGCGGCCGGGTCACCGGCCATCGCGCGCTCCGGCAGCAGATCGTCCGCGAGCACCGGCCGGGGGGCGTCCTGCCAGGCGGTGCACGCCTTCAGACCGGCGGCGGCGGCCTGCGCGGACCGGGTGGCCGCCAGCAGGTCGGGGACCACGGGACCGGCGACGACCGCGCCCGCGGCGTACGGGCCGATCAGCGCCTTGGCGACCTGGAGCGGGTTGTCGTTGCCGCCCGCGATCACGACCAGCCGGCTCCCGAGCACGCCCGTGAGGACCTGGATCTTGGCGTGCCGGGCGGCCCGCCGGATCGCCTCGACGGTCAGCTCGCTGTCCCCGTCCGGGGCCGTGCCGAGCACGACACAGACATGGTCGGGGGAGTTCCAGCCGAGCGCGGCGGCGCGTGAGACGGCGCCCTCGTCGGCCTCACCGGACAGCACCGCGTTCACCACGAGCGATTCCAGGCGGGCGTCCCACGCCCCCCGCGCCTCGGCCGCCTGCGCGTAGACCTGGGCGGTCGCGAAGGCGATCTCCCGGGCGTAGACGAGCAGCGCCTCACGCAGCACCGACTCGTCGCCGGGCGCCGCGACCTCCTCGATCGCGGTCTCCATGACCTCGATCGTGGTCCGCACCATCTCGACCGTCTGCCGCAGCGTGATCGCCCGGGTCAGCTCGCGCGGGGCGGTGCCGAACACATCGGTGGAGATGGCCTGCGGGGTCTCCGGGCGGCGGAACCACTCCGTGAACGCGGCGATGCCGGCCTGGGCCACCAGACCGATCCAGGACCGGTTCTCGGGGGGCATGGCCCGGTACCACGGCAACGTCTCGTCCATGCGGGCGATCGCGTTGGCCGCGAGCCGCCCGGAGGACTGTTCCAGGCGTTTCAGGGTCGCGGCGTGCAGGTGGGCGTCGTTCGTGGCGGGCTGTTCAGGATCGGGTCGAGGCACCACACAAGATTGCCCTATCGGGGCAAGTGCCCGTGGCGGCGGGGCGGCGGCCGGGCCGCGTCCGGACCGACCGGACCGGGCCGGGAGCCGCCCCGTTACCGTGGGACCCGTGATCTCCGTACACCGGTCGGGCGACCGCTACCAGGGCGGGGACGGCGAGGCAGGCATCACCTCCCTGCACGCCTTCTCCTTCGGCCATTTCTACGACCCGGACAATCTCCGCTTCGGCGCGGTCATGGCCTGCAACGAGGAACGGCTGGCGCCGGGCGCGGGCTTCGACGAACACCCGCACAGCCATACCGAGATCGTCACCTGGGTGATCGAGGGCGAACTGACCCACCGCGATTCGGCGGGCCACGCCACGGTCGTACGGGCCGGTGATGTGCAGCACCTCAGTTCGGCGGCCGGGGTGCGCCACGTCGAACGCAACGACGGTACGCGGCCGCTGACGTTCCTTCAGATGTGGCTGGCGCCGCTGTCGCCGGGTGGCGGGCCCTCGTACCGGATCGTCCGGTCCCTCGCGGACTCCACCCCGTACGCCCTCCCGGCGGCCGGCGCCGTGCTGCGGGTGCTCGGACTCGGCGCGGGGGAGCGCTCGGCCCTGCCGGACGCGCCGCGGTGGTACGTCCATGTCGTACGGGGTGAGGTCCGGCTGGCGGGCGAGGAGTTGACGCCCGGAGACTCGGCGCGCGTCACCGGGGCCGAGGGGCTGGAGCTGGTCGCCACGGAGCCGGCCCGGGTGCTCCTGTGGGAGTTGTCCGACTGAACCGCACCCTCCCGCGGGCCCGTCGAGCCGGCCGACGCGCGCCGGACCGCCGGACGGGTCAGCTCAGTTCCGCGAGGACCGCGTCCGTGAACGGCGGCCACGCCTCGACCGCCCACGGTCCGAACGGCCGGTCGGTGAGCACCACGCAGGCCGCCCCCGAGCCGCCCGCCGCGGCCGGGTCGACCCACAGGAAGGTCCCGGACTGCCCGAAGTGCCCGAACGTCGCGGGCGACGACGAACCACCCGTCCAGTGCGGCGACTTGGCGTCCCGGATCTCGAACCCGAGCCCCCAGTCGTTGGGGTTCTGATGACCGTAGCCGGGCAGGATTCCCTTCAGCCCGGGATGGACGACGGTCTGGGCCGCCAGCACCGTGCGGGGGTCCAGCAGACGCGGTGCCTGGAGCTCCGCGGCGAACCGCACCAGGTCGTCGACGGTCGAGACGCCGTCCCGGGCGGGCGAGCCGTCCAGCGTCGTCGACGCCATGCCCAGCGGTTCCAGGACCGCCTGGCGGACGTAGTCGCGGAACGGGATGTCGGTGGCCTCGGCGATGTGGTCGCCCAGCGCCTCGAAGCCCGCGTTGGAGTACAGCCGCCGGGTGCCGGGCGTGGCCGTCACCCGGTGTTCGTCGAAGGCGAGGCCGCTGGTGTGGGCCAGCAGGTGCCGGACGGTGGAACCCTCGGGCCCGGCCGGTTCGTCCAGCTCGACCGCCCCCTCCTCGTACGCCACGAGCGCGGCGTACGCGGCGATCGGTTTGGTGACGGACGCCAGGTGGAAACGGTGCGTGGTGGGGCCACGCGTGCCGGCCACGGTGCCGTCGGCACGGACGACGGCCGCCGCGGCGGTGGGGACGGGCCAGTTCTCGATCATCGCCAGGCTCTGCATGGGAACGAGACTAACGACCTCCCCGACGGGCAAGCGGGGCGCCGGGAGCCCGCCCCCGTCGTGGGGGAGGTCGTGAGCGCTGTCTCCTCGTCCCGGTGGGCACCGGGGACGCGGAGGAGACCGGTGGGCCCGGGGAGAAACGGAGTCGCCGGGGAGGGCTCGCGATCGGCGCGGGCTTGCCTGGAGCGCACTCGAAGGTTCTAGCGTGGAGGACATGACGGTGATGGAGAGCACTTCCGTACGGACGGACGCCTGCGCGCCGGCCCCGAGGGCGCACCCGAGGCCGGACGGGCAGGACCGCTACACCATCAGCGAGGTCGTCGCCCTCACCGGGCTCACCGCCCACACCCTGCGGTGGTACGAGCGCATCGGGCTGGTGTCGGACGTCGACCGTTCGCACACCGGGCAGCGCCGGTTCACCAACCGCGACCTGGACTGGCTGGCGTTCATCGGCAAGCTGCGGCTCACCGGGATGCCGGTCGCCGACATGGTGAGGTACGCGGAACTGCTGCGCGAGGGCGAGCACACCTTCGAGGCCCGGCAGGAGCTGCTTGAGGCGACCCGCAGAGACGTGAGGTCACGGATCGCGGAACTCCAGGACACACTCGCCGTACTCGACTACAAGATCGAATTCTACGCGGACGCCCGTCGGGCGCCGGAAGGGTCCTGTGCGTGATGACTGACAACGAGACAGCCACCGACACCAACGCCGGCCGGGACCGGATCACCACCGTCGAACTGGGGGGCGGCGGCCCCCGGGTCGGCGTGCAGGGGCTCGGCTGCATGGGGATGAGCGAGTTCTACGGCACCACGGACGAGGCCGCCGCCCGGGACACCCTGGAGGCCGCGCTGGAGGTGGGCGTCACCCTCTTCGACACCGCCGACATCTACGGGCGCGGCGCCAACGAGGAGTTCCTGGCACCCTTCGTCGGCGCGCACCGCGACGAGATCACCCTCGCCACGAAGTTCGCCATCGAGCGGACCGACGACCCGGCCCACCGGGGGGTGCGCAACGACCCCGCGTACATCCGGCAGGCGATCGAGGCGAGCCTGCGCCGGCTGAACACCGAGGCGATCGACCTGTACTACATGCACCGCAGGGACCCCGCCGTCCCGCTGGCCGAGTCCGTCGGGGCGATGGCCGAGCTGGTCCAGCAGGGCAAGGTCAAGCAGCTCGGGCTGAGCGAGGTGACGGGCGCGGAGCTGCGGGAGGCGCACGCCGTGCACCCGATCGCCGCCCTCCAGTCCGAGTGGTCGCTCTTCAGCCGGGACGTGGAGCGCAGCTCGGTGGCCGCCGCCGTGGAGCTGGGCGTGACGCTGGTGCCGTACTCGCCGCTCGGGCGCGGCTTCCTGACCGGTGCCTTCGCGGACGCGGGCAAGGACCTGCCGGAGGGCGACTTCCGCAAGTTCCAGCCGCGGTTCACGGGCGACAACGCGAGGACGAACGCCGCCCTGCTGGAGCCCGTCCACAAGATCGCGGCGGCGCACGGCGCGACGGCCGCGCAGGTGGCCCTGGCCTGGGTCCACCAGCGCGCCCAGGTGTACGGACTGACGGTGGTGCCGATCCCGGGCACCCGCAAGCGCAGCCGACTGCTGGAGAACGTGGCCGCGACCCGGCTCGTCCTCTCGGCCGAGGAGCTGGCGCTGCTGGAGCCGATCGCGGACCGGGTTGCGGGCGACCGCTACCCGGACATGAGCAACACGGCGACGGCCCGCGAATAACACTCAGGGGCCGGTGGTCCGTGGGTGACGGCGCGCGGTGGGCTGCTCTGAGGGCGGCGGGGAAGTGGACATGGCCCGCTCAGGGTCAGGGCTGCCCCGTACTCCCTGGCGGGCGCGCGACGACAGCTACGGCACCTCGCGGCGTTGTCGGGACGTCCGCGTACATCCGGTATGCGGACGTCCCTCCGGCGCACCGCGTCCGACGCCGCGCGCCACTCCACCAGGGTGTACGGGACAGCCCTTGGGCAGTGCGGTGGCCCGGTGTCGTCATACCGGAGACCCGGGCCACCCCTACCGGGGTACGACCTGCCACGGCGGAACGGTGAGCAGGCCGTCGGCGCCCCCGTCTCGTCGAGCACCGGCACCGGCGCCGTGGCCGTGGCCGTCACAGCTCGGCGGGCAACGCCCCGCGGCCGTCGCCGTCACAGCTCGTCGAGCAACTGCGCCTTCTTCGCGGTGAACTCGGCGTCCGTCACGAGGCCCGCCTCGTACAGATCTCCCAGATGACGTATCCGCTCGGCGATCTCCGCCGGATCGCGGCGCCCGGCCCCGGCCGGGACGGCGGCGGCCACGAGGGACGCGGGCTGCGACACCCGTACGGCCTGCGGCACACGCACGGTCTGAGTGGTACGGACGGACTGCAGCACCGCCGCCGCGAACGGCAGCGATTCATGGACGGGCCCGTAGCCGAGGCCGAAGACCACGGCGGCCGGGTCCTGGTCCGCCTGGGCGAAGGCGCCTGGGCCCGCCGCGCCGAGGTGCGCCGGGTCCGTGCCCGGCCGCACCAGCCGCAGATGGCCGTTGAACACCTCGGGGGAGCGCCATTCGACCCCGCACAGCTCCGTCACCGGGAAGGTCTGGTCGCCGGCCTTCCACTTGGCACTGGAGGCGCCGGTCCGGGACCACCGGAAGGAGACCAGGCTGCCGTCGAACTCGGCCCTGCCGTCGTACGCCTTGAAGTGCATCGGTGCCTCGGGTGCCGCCACCAGGAACCGCTCGGCGGGGAACGCCGAACCGGGGCCGAGCGCGGCCCGCAGTTCGCCCGCGTAGTACTCGGCGAGCGGTTCGCGGGCGGCCGGCAGCACCAGCCGGTACGGGTCGCGGCTGTCGTCGAGCTGTCCGGCGGCTGCCTCCAGCAGTGGATCGGCACCTGGTCTCGGCACCGCGCGCAGCACCACCGTGCCCCGCTTGCCCGGGGTGAGCGTCACCGACGACAGCGCCGCGTGCGGAACACGGCGCTCACGCAGACTCTGGAAGAGTTTCGGTGCGCGGATACCCCGTTCGAAGCGGATGAGCACGGAGTCGGTGTCGAACTCCCAGGTGGCATGAATTCCGGCCAGCACATCACCCATGTGCCTCATCGTATGCGGCACTTCGCCACACGTCCCCCTTCACGGCCATCCGATTTCGCCGCAAGCCCGGCGTGATCCCGCCGCCGCGTCCGGGGCACGGTCCTTTTTCGGCCTCATCGGTGTCCCGCCGCAACTGCGCCGACACCCACGCGCGGAGGCCGCGATCGCGCCCGTCGGACGCCTTACGCGCCGGAGATCCCGCTGTGGCACGTCTCGTCCGAGCCCGCGCAGCTGACCGAGTCGTAGGCGCCGACGCCGATCGCCGCGAAGTTGCTGAGACTCTCCGTACCCGGCTCGAAGTAGCCGCTGTGACCGACCGCGCCGCCCGCCGACGCGATCCGGGAGCCGAAGGCCGGGTCCACCGGATCGGCACCGTGGCCGAGTCCCCCGACCTCCAGATGCGGCACGTCCTGAATCCAGTCGTCACGGTCGCGCATCGCCCAGACCCTGGCCCGGGTGCGCAGCTGCGCCGCGTTGTCCACCCGCATCCCGGGGCTGCCCGCCACCGCGATGTCGGCCACCCGGGAGGGCAGCCGGTGAGCGGCGACCCCGCACAGCACCGAGCCGTAGCTGTGGCAGAACAGCGAGACGGGCGCCTCGCCCGGCAGCGCGGCCAGCAAAGCGTTCAGCCGTACCGCCCCGTGCTTCGCGAGGTTCCCGAGCGCCGCGTCCATGCCGAGCCCGGCGGGCGCCGTGTAGTCGGCCCAGGCGATGACGGCGGTACGGGTCCCGGTGCGTGCGGCGCGCTCCGCCGCGTACAGCGACTGCCCCATGCCGACCGGCGCGCTGTACTTGCGCCCGCTCCGCTCCAGCGTCAGCAGATTGGTGTCGACCCCGGGGACGATCACCGAGATCCGGTCGGCCCGGTCCAGATCGCCGAAGACCTCGGCGGCCAGTCCCTTGCCCGACGGGTCGAACGCCAGGAACTGACGGTCCTCGGCGAGCATCGACCGGAAGCGGTTCATCCGCTGGAGCGCCTGGCCCTGCCCGTCGGGCGAGAGCCCGCTGTCGTGCGTCCTCAGCTGCTCCACCACCTGCGCCTGGGCCAGGGCCCGCCGGTTGGCGCGGTAGCGCAGGGTGACCGGGGCGCCGTTCATGTTGCCGACGACGAGCGGGTAGGCGTCGGCGAGCCGGTCGCTCTGGGCGGCGCTCAGCGTGGCGAAGAACCGCGCCAGCCGGGCCGGCGACGCGTCGGCATCCGGGAGCGCGTGGCCCGCTATGCGGCCCTTTGCCCAAGAGGCGAGGGCCATTTGGCGCGGACCCGCGGAGACCTGGTGGCGGACGGCGGTCCAGCCGGTGGTCGTCAGCATCACGAACACCACGGCCACGGCGAGCAGCGCTCGCCACGCGGTGATGGTGGGGGAGGAGTCGAAGGAAGTCACTGCGGCTCACCTTAGGAGACGGGCGGCGGCAGTCGTGGGAGGGGTGACGGACATCACCCACACTTGGAGGATTGAAATCGAATGTCTCACTCCGTGTGCGTAGCGCCCGCACCCACGGCGCGGCTCGCGTGCGGCCGGGCGGACGTGTGCGGGCCGGTCGTTCCAGTACGCGGGACAGCCCTCAGCGTTCGGCGGCGGACGACGGGGTGCGCCAGCCCTCGGTGAGCGCGGGGCCGAGGTGGTCCAGATAGATCTCGGTCAGCGCGCGCAGCGACTCCAGCTCCGTGTCGGGACCACGCCCCCAGAGCCGGCCGGCCACCCGCATCACTCCGCAGAACGCGGCTACGGCGACCCTCGGCCGGGGGTCCTGGGCCATGTCCAGCCGCTCGCGGTCGGCGATGAGCCGGGCGACCTCGTCCTCCAGCGCGCTGTTGCGCCGCAGATGGGCGGCGAGCAGTGACGGCGTCGACTCGATCATCCGGTACGCACGCATGTGGAGTTCGACCGGTACGACCTCCTCGATGGCGGTGCCGACGTCGTTCCAGGCGGAGAGGACCGCTCCGCGCAGCGCCTCGAAGGGTGCTTCCGCGGCCGGCCGACCGCGCAGCTCGGCGACGAAGCGCGACTCCACCATGTCCTGGAGGGCGAAGGCCGCCTCCTCCTTGTTGGCGAAGTAGCGGAAGAACGTGCGCTGGGACACCTCGACCGCGTCGGCGATTTCGTCAACCGTGGTCTCGTCGTACCCCTGAGTGGTGAAAAGATGGAGGGCGGTCCGGAGCAGGGCGTCCCGGGTGCGCTGTTTCTTGCGCTCGCGCAATCCCGCCGGGTGCCCGGCAGCCTTCTGCCCGCCTGTCACTTGCTGGTCCTCTTTTCTCCGCTTTGTCCGGCTTCCGGCTCAGCGTATCTGTGAGCCACGTGACAGTTACCGACCCGCGAAATCGTTTGTCAACTGTCAGCGACTGACATTAATCTCATCACATGACTAGTGAGACCACCGTCGAACAAGCGCCGCGGGAACCGGAAGACAGTCTCGTTTCCGCACCGGTCAAGGGGCTGCGCGGCCACCCCTGGCTGACGCTCTTCTCCGTGGCCATCGGCGTGATGATGGTCGCGCTCGACGGCACGATCGTCGCGATCGCCAACCCGGCGATCCAGCAGGACCTCGGGGCCTCGCTCTCCGACGTCCAGTGGATCACCAACGGCTACATGCTCGCCCTCGCGGTCTCCCTGATCACCGCGGGCAAGCTCGGTGACCGGTTCGGCCACCGCCAGACCTTCCTGATAGGCATCGCCGGGTTCGCGCTGGCGTCGGGGGCCATCGGGCTCTCCCACAGTGTGCTGCTCGTGATCGTGTTCCGGGTGCTCCAGGGTCTCTTCGGCGCCCTGCTGATGCCCGCCGCGCTCGGCCTGCTGCGCGCCACCTTCCCGGCCGAGAAGCTGAACATGGCGATCGGCATCTGGGGCATGGTGATCGGGGCCTCGACCGCCGGCGGCCCGATCCTCGGCGGGGTGCTCGTCGAGCACGTCAGCTGGCAGTCCGTCTTCTTCATCAACGTGCCGGTCGGCGTGATCGCGCTCGTGTTCGGTCTGCTGATCCTCAAGGACCACCGTGCGCTGAACGCGCCGCGCTCCTTCGACATCGGCGGCATCGTGCTGCTGTCGGGCGCCATGTTCTGCCTGATCTGGGCCCTCATCAAGGGCTCGGGCTGGGGCTGGGGCGACTCCAGGACGCTGCTCTTCCTCATCGGTTCCGTGGTCCTGTTCGCGGCCTTCGCCTTCCTCGAACTGAGGGTGCGCGAACCGCTGATCCCGCTCGCCATGTTCCGGTCCGTACCGCTCTCCGCGGGTGTGGTCCTGATGGTGCTGATGGCCTTCGCCTTCATGGGCGGGCTGTTCTTCGTCACCTTCTACCTCCAGAACGTGCACGGGATGAGCCCCGTCGACAGCGGTCTGCACCTGCTGCCGCTGACCGCGATGATGATCATCGCCTCGCCGGTCGCGGGCGGCCTCATCACCAAGTTCGGTCCCCGGGTCCCGCTCGTCGGCGGCATGGTCTGCACCGCGGTCGCCTGCTTCGGGATGTCCCAGCTGACCATCGGGACCGGCACCGTGACCCTCTCCATCTGGTTCGCGCTGCTCGGCCTCGGTCTCGCACCCGTCATGGTCGGTGCCACCGAGGTCATCGTCGGCAACGCCCCGATGGAGCTGTCCGGCGTCGCGGGCGGCCTCCAGCAGGCCGCCATGCAGGTCGGCGGCAGCCTCGGCACCGCGGTCCTCGGCGCGGTGATGGCCTCCCAGGTCGACGCGAAGCTCGCGGACAACTGGGTGGCCGCCAAGCTCCCGCCGCTGAGCGGCGCGCAGCTGGAACAGGCGAGTTCGGCCGTCAAGGTCGGCATGCCGCCGATCGCGCCCAACACCCCGCCGGAGATCGCGGCGAAGATCACGGGCGTCGCGCATGACACGTTCGTGTCGGGGATGAGCACCGCGTTCATCGTCGCGGGCGGGGTCGCCGTCGTCGCGGCGCTGTTCGCCACACTCACCAAGCGCGGTGAGAACGCCGAGGCCGGCGCGGGAGCCGGTCACATCTGACGCCGGAGCGCCACCGCGCGCCCGCGTCAACACAGCAAGGACGACAGCCCCGCCGGACGGTACCGGCGGGGCTGTCGCCTATCCGGGTGGTGTGCCCGGCACCCCCTTCCGGCGCCGCCGGCCGGCGGGTCAGGGTGCGGACGACCGATCCACACGACAACGGGGCTGATCCATATGCGTACGACCGTCCTCGCCGCCGCCCTGGCCGCGGCCGTCCTCCTGCCGTCCACCGCGACCGCCGCGGCGCCCACCACCCGGCTCGGCGACTGCGGGGCCGGGCAGCTCTGCCTCTGGGAGAAGCCGGACTTCACCGGCTCCCGGCGGGTCCACGAACTGTCCACCATCGACATCGAGAGCTGCGTACCGCTGCCCCCGGGCACCACCGCGCAGGCCCTCGCCAACCGCACCGGGCGCCCCGTCACCACGTACCAGTCGCAGAAGTGCGCCGAGACCGGTGAGTTCGAGACCTATCCGGGCGGCGGCACCTGGCTGCCGCGCTCGCCGTACCAGGTACGGGCCTTCAAGGTCTGGGAGAACTGAACCGGCGGACCCGGTTCACGCCCGCCGCTCGCCCGGCCGGGGAACGGCGGGGAACGGCGGGGAACGGCGAGGCGGGGCGAGGTGAGGCGGGGACGGCGAAGGGCGGTGGGGCCCGAAAACCCCACCGCCCGAACGGGTCACCGCCCGCCTCGTCCCTCAGGGAGCGCCGCGGGTCACGCGTCGCCGCCGGCCGGGCCCGGATCGGCCGACGCCACGCTCAGGAGCTGATAGCGGTCGATCGCCGTCTTCAGCGCCGAGCGGTCGACCTTGCCCTCCTTGGCCAGCTCGGTCAGGACCGCCAGCACGATCGACTGCGCGTCGATGTGGAAGAACCGCCGGGCCGCGCCACGGGTGTCGGCGAAACCGAAACCGTCCGCGCCCAGCGACTGGTAGGGACCGGGCACCCAGCGCGCGATCTGGTCCGGCACCGAACGCATCCAGTCGGAGACCGCCACGAACGGCCCCTGCGCGCCGGAGAGCTTCCGCGTCACGTACGGCACGCGCTGCTCCTCCTCCGGGTGCAGCAGATTGTGCCGCTCCACGTCGACGGCCTCACGGCGCAGCTCGTTCCAGGAGGTCGCCGACCAGACGTCCGCCTTCACGTTCCACTCGTCGGCGAGAATCCGCTGCGCCTCGACCGCCCACGGAACCGCCACGCCCGAGGCCATGATCTGGGCCGGGATCTCGCCCTTCTCGGCGCTCCGGTAGCGGTACACGCCCTTCAGGATGCCGTCGACGTCCACGTCGGCGGGCTCCGCCGGGTGCTGGATCGGCTCGTTGTAGACGGTGAGGTAGTAGAAGACGTCGGGGTCCTCGCCCGGGGCGGCGTGGCCGTACATCCGGCGCAGCCCGTCCTGCACGATGTGCGCGATCTCGAACCCGAAGGCCGGGTCGTAGGCGACGCAGGCCGGGTTCGACGAGGCGAGCAGCTGCGAGTGGCCGTCCGCGTGCTGAAGACCCTCGCCGGTCAGGGTCGTACGGCCGGCGGTCGCGCCCAGTACGAAGCCGCGCGACAGCTGGTCGGCCATCTGCCAGAACTGGTCACCGGTGCGCTGGAAACCGAACATCGAGTAGAAGACGTACACCGGGATCAGCGGTTCGCCGTGGGTCGCGTACGCCGAACCCGCCGCGATCAGCGACGCCGTGCAGCCCGCCTCGGAGATGCCGTCGTGCAGCATCTGCCCGGTCGGCGACTCCTTGTACGCGAGCAGCAGATCGCGGTCGACGGACTCGTACTGCTGACCGAGCGGGTTGTAGATCTTCGCGCTCGGGAAGAACGCGTCCATGCCGAAGGTGCGGTACTCGTCCGGCGCGATCAGCACGAAACGCTTACCGATCTCCTTGTCCCGCATGAGGTCCTTCAGGACGCGGACGAACGCCATGGTCGTGGCGATCGACTGCTGACCCGAACCCTTCTTCGCGGTCGCGTACACCTTGTCGTCAGGCAGTGACAGCGGCTTCGCGCGCACCACCCGGGTCGGCACATAGCCGTCCAGGCTCTTGCGGCGGTCGTGCATGTACTGGATCTCTTCGGAGTCACGACCCGGGTGGTAGTACGGCGGCCGGCCGTCCTCCAGCTCCTTGTCCGCGATCGGGATGTGCAGCCGGTCCCGGAAGCGCTTCAGGTCGTCGGCCGTGAGCTTCTTCATCTGGTGGGTGGCGTTGCGGCCCTCGAAGTTCGGCCCGAGCGTCCAGCCCTTGACCGTCTGCGCGAGGATCACCGTCGGCTGGCCCTTGTGCGCCTTGGCCGCCGCGTACGCCGCGTACACCTTCCGGTGGTCGTGACCGCCACGGCCCAGGTGCAGGATCTGCTCGTCGGAGAGGTCCTTCACCATGTCGCGCAGCCGCTGGTCGTCACCGAAGAAGTGCTCACGGATGTACGCGCCCGTCTCCGTCGCGTACGTCTGGAACTGCCCGTCCGGCGTGGTGTTCAGCTTGTTGACCAGGATGCCCGTGCGGTCCTGCGCCAGCAGCGGGTCCCAGGACCGGTCCCAGACCAGCTTGATGACGTTCCAGCCGGCGCCCCGGAACTGCGACTCCAGCTCCTGGATGATCTTGCCATTGCCGCGCACCGGCCCGTCGAGCCGCTGGAGGTTGCAGTTGACCACGAAGGTGAGGTTGTCGAGTCCCTCACGGGCGGCGATGGAGAGCTGGCCCAGCGACTCGGGCTCGTCCATCTCGCCGTCGCCCAGATAGGCCCAGACATGCGATTTGGAGGTGTCGGCGATGCCGCGCGCCTCCATGTAGCGGTTCATCCGCGCCTGGTAGATGGCACCCAGCGGGCCCAGCCCCATCGAGACGGTCGGGAACTCCCAGAAGTCCGGCATCGAGCGCGGGTGCGGATAGCTGGACAGCCCGTCCGGGGCCTTCGACTTCTCCTGACGGAAACCGTCGAGCTGCTTCTCGCTCAGCCGGTCGAGCAGGAACGCGCGGGCGTAGATACCGGGGGACGCGTGGCCCTGGAAGAAGACCTGGTCGCCGCCGTCGCCCGCGTCCTTGCCCCGGAAGAAGTGGTTGAAGCCCACGTCGTACAGCGAGGCGGAGGAGGCGAAGGTGGCGATGTGACCGCCGACACCGATGCCCGGACGCTGCGCGCGGGACACCATCACCGCGGCGTTCCAGCGGGTCGCGTTGAGGACCTTGCGCTCGACCTCCTCGTCGCCCGGGAAGAACGGCTCGTCCTTCGTGGCGATGGTGTTCACGTAGTCCGTGCTGCGCATCTCCGGCACGGCCACGCGCTTCTCGCGGGCCCGCTCGATGAGGCGGAGCATCAGATAACGGGCCCGGTCCCGGCCTCGCTCGTCGACGGCGGCGTCGAGAGAGTCGAGCCATTCCTGGGTCTCCTCGGGGTCGAAGTCCGGGACCTGGCTCGGAAGGCCGCCAATGATGATCGGGTTGCGATCTGCGGAAGCCACGCTGTTCCTTCGCTGTTCGGTGTTGCACTACGGGGCCTGGTCACGGGCAGGCACCCCCGGGACATGTGCTGGTGCGCCGACTCCATCGTGTACCGCAGGGCCGTAAACGTCATCTCTACCGAGAGGTAACCGCCGGGTTCGGCGGGAGTCCACGTCCTGGGTACGAGGACGGGCCGGGGCGAACCGCAACCATACGCCCGACCCGCCCAAACGTTCCCAAAAGCTGTTCGAATCCAACGGGAGGCGCGAAACGGCATAAGCTGAGGAGGGAAGTAGTGGGCGCGGACGTATCGCGGACCTGGTGGAGACGTCGGAAATCGCGGCGGCGTGGCACGAAACGTCACCGTTCAGGCGGTCTCGCACGCTGGGTACTTGCGCGATCCGCCGCTCCCGTGTGGACTACGGCCAATGCCCCGCGCACGCGCGTGGCTGAAGATTTTCCGAAACATGATCAGGAGGCACCCCGTGAGCGCGACCGCGGACCACGCGGAGGAACGGACCAACTCGGCCGCCCGGCTGGGGTTCGAACCCGGACAGGTGGTCCAGGAGATCGGCTACGACGACGACGTCGAGCAGGAGCTCCGTGAGGGCATTGAGGCCACTATCGGCCAGGAACTCGTCGACGAGGACTACGACGACGTCGCTGACGTCGTCCTGCTCTGGTTCCGCGACGAGGACGGCGACCTTACGGACGCGCTGGTGGATGCCATTGGTCTGATCGAGGACGGCGGAGCGGTCTGGCTGATGACGCCGAAGACGGGCCGCGAAGGATACGTCGAGCCGAGTGACATCAACGAGGCAGCGCAGACAGCCGGTCTCGCGCAGACCAAGAGCATCAGCGCGGGCAAGGACTGGACGGGCAGCCGTCTGGTCACCCCCAAGGGGGCCAAGGCCAAGCGCTGAACCGCTCGTCTCTCCATCCGGGGCCCCCGTCGGCGACAGCCGCCGGGGGCCTTCGTACGCGCCCGGCGGCACGCGTACCGGCCGCGTGGACCGGCGTACCGGCCGGCGGAAGCCCGGGACGGCTCGCTGATCCACTCCCTATCGCGGGACAGCCCTTAGGGTGGGGGTCACCCGGACGGACCAGCCCGGTGACGTAGCGAAGGGACGCGTTTCATGGCGATCGAGGTCGGTACCAAGGCCCCGGATTTCGAGCTCAAGGACAACCACGGGCGGAGCGTGAAGCTCTCCGACTTCCGCGGTGAGAAGAACGTCGTCCTGCTCTTCTACCCGTTCGCCTTCACCGGCGTCTGCACGGGCGAGCTCTGCGCGCTCCGCGACGAGCTGCCCGCGTTCGAGAACGACGACACCCAGCTGCTCGCCGTCTCCAACGACTCCATCCACACCCTGCGTGTCTTCGCCGAGCAGGAAGGTCTTGAGTACCCGCTGCTCTCGGACTTCTGGCCGCACGGCGAGACCTCGCGCGCCTACGGCGTCTTCGACGAGGAGAAGGGCTGCGCGGTGCGTGGCACCTTCATCATCGACAAGGAGGGCGTGGTCCGCTGGACCGTCGTGAACGGCCTGCCCGACGCACGTGACCTGAACGAGTACGTCAAGGCGCTCAGCGCGCTCTGACCGTCCCACCGCACCACGGTGATCCGACCGGTGATCCGACGGTGATCAGGTGGATCTGCGGCCGAACCCCGGCCAAAAGCCTGTTTTGGCCGGGAACCGGTCACTAGGCTCCACTCGTTGATCCGATGCCAACGCACAACGGGGGCGCTGGCATCTGCCGGCCCCTAAATGAAACCTATGGGAGGACTCGTGGGAGTCAGCCTCAGCAAGGGCGGCAACGTCTCGCTGACCAAGGCCGCGCCCAACCTGACCGCGGTCATCGTCGGTCTGGGGTGGGACGCTCGTACCACCACCGGTGGTGACTTCGACCTCGACGCCAGCGCACTGCTGACGAACGCCGAGGGCAAGGTCGCCAACGACGCCAACTTCGTCTTCTTCAACAACCTCAAGAGCCCCGACGGCTCCGTGGAGCACACCGGTGACAACCTCACCGGTGAGGGCGAGGGCGACGACGAGGTCATCAACGTGAATCTGGCCGGAGTGCCGGCCGATGTCGCGAAGATCGTCTTCCCGGTCTCCATCTACGAGGCGGAGTCCCGCCAGCAGAGCTTCGGCCAGGTGCGCAACGCGTACATCCGCGTCGTCAACCAGGCCGACAACACCGAGCTCGCCCGTTACGACCTGAGCGAGGACGCCTCGACGGAGACCGCCATGGTCTTCGGCGAGCTGTACCGCAACGGCGCGGAGTGGAAGTTCCGCGCCATCGGCCAGGGCTACGCCTCGGGTCTGCGCGGCATCGCGCAGGACTTCGGCGTCAACGTCTAGGACGACGTCACGACTCATGACGTCATGACGTCACGACTGACGACGTCACGTCCGGTCGGTCACCGGCGTTCCCGCCCGGCGGGGGAGCCGTGGACCGATCCGCTCACGCCAGCATCATCACGTCCGGCGCCGCACCTCGTGCGGCGCCGGACGCGCTCGACAGACCGTCCAACGAATCGGGGAGGACACACATCATGGGCGTCACACTCGCCAAGGGAGGCAATGTCTCCCTCTCCAAGGCCGCACCCAACCTCACCCAGGTGCTGGTCGGGCTCGGCTGGGACGCGCGCTCCACGACCGGCGCGGACTTCGACCTCGACGCCAGCGCGCTGCTGTGCCAGTCGGGCCGGGTGCTCGGCGACGAGTGGTTCGTGTTCTACAACCAGCTCACCAGCCCGGACGGCTCCGTGGAGCACACCGGGGACAACCTCACGGGTGAGGGCGAGGGCGACGACGAGTCGATCATCGTGAACCTCACCCAGGTGCCCGCCCACTGCGACAAGATCGTCTTCCCGGTGTCGATCCATGACGCGGACAACCGCGGGCAGACGTTCGGACAGGTCGCCAACGCCTTCATCCGGGTGGTGAACCAGTTCGACGGACAGGAGCTGGCCCGTTACGACCTCAGCGAGGACGCCTCGACGGAGACCGCGATGATCTTCGGCGAGCTGTACCGCTACAACGGCGAGTGGAAGTTCCGTGCCGTGGGACAGGGGTACGCGTCCGGACTCCGCGGTATCGCTCTAGACTTCGGGGTCAACGTTTCGTAAAGCCGCGCTCGGCGCGGGGGAGCCCCGTACTCACTCGGGGGAGACCCGTTACATACACGATGGGGTAGCCAGTGCTTCTGAAAACCTTCGGCTGGTCGTTCGCGATTACCGCGCTCGGCCTGGTCGCAGCATTGATCTACGGGGGGTGGCAGGCTCTCGGCATCGTCGCGATCCTCACCGTCCTGGAGATCTCGCTGTCCTTCGACAACGCGGTGGTCAACGCCGGGATTTTGAAGAAGATGAATGCCTTCTGGCAGAAGATCTTCCTCACCATCGGCGTGCTCATCGCGGTCTTCGGCATGCGGCTGATCTTCCCCGTCGTGATCGTGGCCATCAGCGCCAAGATCGGACCCATCGAAGCGGTCGACCTGTCCTTCAACGACGCGGACCGCTACAAGGAACTCGTCACGGACGCCCACCCCGCGATCGCCTCCTTCGGCGGGATGTTCCTGTTGATGATCTTCCTGGACTTCATCTTCGAGGACCGGGACATCCAGTGGCTGCGCTGGATCGAGCGTCCGCTCTCCAAGCTCGGCAAGATCGACATGCTCTCGGTCTGTGTCGCGCTGATCGTCCTGCTGATCTCCGCCATGACCTTCGCCACGCAGGCGCACCAGCACGGCGGGGGGCACGCCGACAAGGCGGAGACCGTCCTGCTCTCCGGTATCGCCGGTCTCATCACGTACCTCATCGTCGGCGGGCTCTCCGGACACTTCGAGAGCAAGCTGGAGGAAGAGGAGGAACGCGAGCACGAGGCCGAGGAGACGGCCAAGAAGTCCGGCAAGAACGTCTCGGCGATCCTGCTCTCCGGCAAGGCCGCGTTCTTCATGTTCCTCTACCTCGAAGTCCTCGACGCGTCCTTCTCGTTCGACGGGGTCATCGGCGCCTTCGCCATCACCAACGAGATCGTGCTGATGGCACTCGGCCTCGGTATCGGCGCCATGTACGTCCGTTCGCTCACGGTCTACCTGGTCCGCCAGGGCACGCTCGACGACTACGTCTACCTGGAGCACGGCGCGCACTACGCCATCGGCGCGCTGGCCGTGATCCTGCTCGTCACCATCCAGTTCCAGATCAACGAGATCATCACCGGCCTGGTCGGGGTGGTCCTGATCGCCTGGTCCTTCTGGTCGTCGGTCCGGCGCAACAAGAAGCTGGAGGCCGGGGGCGGGGGAGACGGCTCCGAATCCCGGTCGGAAGTCCCGTCCGGGGTGTGACCCGGTAGGGAATGAGGAACGCTCTCTGCGGGGGCGGTCACACGGCGACGGCTCCCGGGGAACACCCCGGACCCCGGCCCGGTGGCCGCCCCGCGCGGTGTGCGCGTCGAACGCGACGGGTGCGGCGGGCGGGGCGGGCGCGGGACCGGACACGACAACGCATGTGGGGGTTGGGATGGCTTTCTGGGACAACCTGTGGCCGGGGCGCGAATCTCAGTTCGAGTCGGGCAACGCGGCGACGAACTCCATCGTGCTCTCCAAACGCCACTCGACGGTGTCGTTGACCAAACAGGGCGCGCTGACCGGGCATCTGCGCGTCAACCTCTCGTGGCGGATGCGCAGTTCCGACATGGAGGGCCGGTCCCGGACCAGCGGCAGTCTGCGGCACCCGCTCAGCCTCTTCAAACCGGAGGTCGTCCAGGCCCACACCCAGGGCGTCGTCAACGTCGACCTGGACCTCGGCTGCATGTACGAACTGGCGGACGGCACCAGGGGCGTGGTGCAGCCGCTGGGCAATCTGCTGGGGGACATGAACGCGCCCCCGTACATAAGGCTCAGCGGTGACGACCGGTTCGGGGCGCCGTCGGGGGAGACCCTGTACATCAACCTCGACCACCGCGACCAGATCAAGCGCCTGCTGTGCTTCGTCTACATCTACGACCAGACCCCGGCCTTCGACCGCACCCACGCCAAGGTGACGCTGTACCCCGGCAACGGGCCGCGGATCGAGATCGAACTCGACGAGCGGGCCCCGCAGGCGCGTTCCTGTGCCGTCTTCACGGTGGACAACGTCAAGGACGAACTGATCGTGCGGCGCGAGGTGAAGTTCGTGTACGGCTTCCAGTCGGAGCTGGACCGTCTCTACGGTTACGGAATGCAGTGGGGGCGCGGCTACAAGACCCGGGCCTGAGCGCCGCGGGTCCGAACTCTCCCCCGGGTCCGGCCACTTCAGGCCGGACTCCGCCGGACCGGACTCCTCTCGGCCGCGGACCGCCGGGCCCGGTCCCTCAGGCGCGGTCCCTCAGGCGCGGTCCCTCGGGTCCGGCCTCACGTCCGGATGAACTGCGGTCCCTGCGGCGGCAGTACGAAATGCGGGTCGGGCGCGGGCGCCGCGGCCGCCGCGGGCTGCGGATAGCCGTACGCCGGTCCGGTGGGCGCGGGCTGCGGATACCCGTAGGCGGGCCGCGGCGCGTGGACGGGCGGCGGCACGGCCGGCTGTGGATGGCCGTACGCGGGCTGCTGATGCAGCACCGTGGGCTGAGCGTCGGGTCCGGGCGAGGGCACGGGGAACGCGGGCTCGGCCGAGGGCGCGGGGAACGCGGGTACGGGCGGCGCCGGAGGC
Organism: Streptomyces sp. AM 4-1-1; assembly: GCF_029167625.1. NCBI lineage: Bacteria > Bacillati > Actinomycetota > Actinomycetes > Kitasatosporales > Streptomycetaceae > Streptomyces > Streptomyces sp. AM 4-1-1. The sequence goes on along the minus strand of NZ_CP119145.1, from coordinate 1,723,888 downwards.
GGTTCGGCAGCCGTCTCCGGCGGGGCCGCGTCCGGAGCGGTCTCCGGCGTCACCGGTGCGAGATCCGGCTCCTCCGCGGCCTCCGAGTCGTCCACCGAGATGCCGAAGGCGGTGGCGAGACCGATCAGACCGGTCGGATAGCCCTGTCCGACCGCCCGGAACTTCCAGCCGTCCCCGCGCCGGTACAGCTCACCGCAGATGATCGCGGTCTCCTCGCCGGTCTCCGCCCGCACGTCGAACACGGCCAGCGGCTCGCCACCGGCCACCGCGGCGTCGTACAGCATGATCCGCAGATCGCGTACCTGCTCGAACGCCGCCCCGTCGGAGGACGCGGCGACGACCACCTGCTCGACCGACGGATCGAGCCTGCCCAGGTCCGCCTCGATGGTGTCCGTCAGCCCTTCCGGCACGCTGCGCTTCGGCAGCCGCCGCACCAGGCCGGACGGATGGCGCGGCTGGTTGTAGAAGACGAAGTCCTCGTCGGAGCGCACACGGCCGCCGGGGCCGAGCAGCAGGGCGGAGGCGTCCACATCCGGCACCCCGGCGCCCGGGGTCCAGCGCAGCACGGCCCGTACGGCCATGGCGTCGAGCGGGACGTTCGAGCCCTTCAGCATCGCGTGCGTCATGCCGGTCATCCTGCCTGCTGGCCGCCCGCGCGGACAACGCGGGGGCGGCCACCGATTCGTACGGGGATACGGGACAGAGGGGTCGGAAATCGGACGGGACACCCGGAATTCACCGAGCACCGGAACCATTGACACCCGACCGTACGTACTATTACCGGCCATACGTTGTTCGACCTCTCAGGCGGTACGGGGGATACACATGCGTCATTTCGGCCACATCGCGCCTGCTGTCCGGGAGGCGCTGTTCTTCCAGGAGCCCTGCGAATTCAGCGCGCGGTCACCCGCCACGACGCTCTCGGCCGCCCTCGGAGCCACCCTCTACAGCCCCGCCACCCGGCATGCGCTCGCGGACGACATCGTCAAGCAGACCGGGCGTGGCGTGGTCTCCATGGTCCTCTGCCTGGAGGATTCGATAGACGACTGCGAGGTTGCGGGCGCCGAGGAGAACCTGGTCGCCCAGTTCGCCGACCTCCACGCGCGCGACGCCCGGCTCCCCCTGCTCTTCATCCGGGTCCGCACGCCGGAGCAGATACCGGACCTCGTGCGCAGGCTGGGCGACTCCGCCCGGCTGCTGTCCGGATTCGTACTGCCGAAATTCACCGAGGACAGCGGGGTGCCGTTCCTGGAGGCGCTCACCACGGCGGAGACGGCCGGCGGGCGCAGACTGTTCGCGATGCCGGTCCTCGAATCGCCGGAGCTGCTGCACCTGGAGAGCCGGACCGAGACGCTCCGGGGCATCGCCCGCACCGTCGACAAGTACCGCGAACACGTCCTCGCGCTGCGCCTCGGCGTCACCGACTTCTGCTCGGCGTACGGGCTGCGCCGGTCCCCGGACATGACGGCGTACGACGTCCAGGTCGTCGGCGCGGTGATCGGCGACGTCGTCAACGTGCTGGGCAGGGCGGACGGCACCGGCTTCACGATCACCGGCCCGGTCTGGGAGTACTTCCGGCTCCAGGAGCGGATGTTCAAACCGCAGCTGCGCCGCAGCCCCTTCATGGGCCGGGCCGAGGAGCTGCGCACCGCGCTCATCGAACACGACCTGGACGGGCTGCTCCGGGAGATCGAGCTGGACCGGGCCAACGGACTGCTCGGCAAGACCTGCATCCACCCCTCCCACGTCCAGCCGGTGCACGCGCTGTCCGTGGTCAGTCATGAGGAGTTCAGTGACGCGCAGGACATCCTGCGGCCGGAGCGGGGCGGCGGCGGTGTGCTGCGGTCGGCCTACACGAACAAGATGAACGAGGTGAAGCCCCACCGGGCCTGGGCCGAGCGCACGCTGCGGCGGGCCGAGGTGTTCGGCGTGGCCAGGGAGAACGTCGGCTTCGTGGAGCTGCTGGCCGCGGGCCTGGTGAAGTAGCGCGTGTCGACGAGCGAGCGCGCGGCGAGGAAAGAGACGGCGGAGAACGTGGTGTGGTCGGGTGACTGGGTCGCTGAACGGCTCGGGGTGCGGCTCGTCGGTGACGGTGACGGTGACGGCGGCCGGGAGGGAGAGCTCCGGGAACTGCTGGGCCTCGCCCTGCGCCGCAACCCCAGGCGGGCGCACCTGCTGGTGTCGAACGTGCTGGGCAAGCATGTGCCGCAGCTGCCCTCCGTGGTCTACGGGACCGGGCTGGCCCTGGGCCACCGGGTGCGCGGACTCCTGGGCGACGAAGAGGCCGACAGGGCGGTGGTCCTCGGATACGCGGAGACGGCCACCGGCCTCGGGCACGCCGTGGCGGACGGACTCGGCACGGCCCCGTACCTCCACTCGACGCGCCGCCCGGTCCCGGGCGTGGCACGGGCGGGCGGCTTCGAGGAGTCCCACTCGCACGCGACCTCGCATCTGCTGCTGCCGGAGGACCCCACGCTGCTGACGGCCGGGACCGGCCGGACCGGGCCGGGGGGCGAGGACCCGGTGTCCGGGGCGAATGGTTCGGGGACCGCTTCGGTTCGGTCCGTGTCCCCGACCGGCCTGGTTCGGTCCGTGTCCCCGGCCGCTTCGGTACGGTCCGTGTCCCCGGCCGGCCTGGTTCCGTCCGTGCCCCCGGCCGCCTCCGGTGCGTCCCCCTACGCCGCGCCGCTCGTCCTCGTCGACGACGAGTTCTCCACCGGCAACACGGTGCTCAACACCATCCGCGCGCTGCACGAGCTGTGCCCCCGCGAGCGGTACGTCGTCGTCGCGCTCGCGGACCTGCGTTCACCGGCCGACCGGGAGCGGCTGGCCGGGTTCGCCGAGGAGATCGGCGCCCGCGTCGACCTGGTGGCGCGCGTCTCCGGCACGGTCGTCCTGCCGGACGGGGTGCTGGCGAAGGGCCAGGCCCTGGTCGCCGCCGAGGAGGCGCGGACGTCCGGTCCCACGCACACCGCCGACGCGTCCCCCTCCCGCACCGGAAATGGCGCGTTCCCCTCACGTACCGCCGATGGCGCGTCCCCCTCCCGTCACTCCCGTCCGTCCCGCCCCGGGGAGGACGGGGCCACCTCCCGTACCGCATACGGCCCGGTCCCCTCCCGTGCCGGAGTCGCCGCGTCGGCGGTACGGGTGGAGCTGGCCTGGCCCGCCGGAACGCCCGACGGAGGCCGCCACGGCTTCACCCCCGCCCACCGCGCCGCCCTGGAGGACGCCCTCCCGGACATGGCCGCGCGCGTCGCGGACGCCCTGGGCGACGCCCGGCGGGTGCTCGTCCTCGGCTCCGAGGAGCTGATGTACGCGCCGCTGCGGCTCGGTACGGCTCTGGAGGCCCGTACCGACGCCGAGGTGCGGTACTCCACCACCACCAGGTCACCCGTCCTCGCCGTCGACGACCCCGGCTACGCGATCCGCAGCCGCCTGGTCTTCCCGGCCCACGACGATCCCGCCGACGGCCCGGGCGACCGCTACGCCTACAACGTCGCCGGCGCGGGCTTCGACGCCGTCGTGGCCGTCGTCGACTCCACTGCCGACACCCACGAACTCCACGCTCCCGACGGGCTGTTGGCCCAGCTCGCCGCGCACACGGACCGGGTGCTGCTCGCGGTCGTCCCCTCCTACGTGCCGCGCCCCGCCGCGCCCTCCACCCCTCGCTCCGCCGCTTCCCCCGCCGAGAACGTCTCCGAACGCCTTCCCGAACACCTTCCCGAACGGCAGGAACCCCCCGTGCTGCCCGAGCCCCTTCGCGGCCCCGCCTTCTCCTCGTACGCGCCGCAGGACGTCGGCTGGCTGCTCCAGGACCTCTCGGACACCGAACTGGAGGCGCCCACCGAGGAGCGCGAGGAGGCGATACAGGGTGGTGGCGCGCACTACGCCGAATCGCTGCCCGTCGAGTACCAGCCGACCCCCCGCTACCAGGCACTGTTCAAGGCCGCCCTCGACACCTCCGCCGCACGGGTCGCCCGCGCCGTCGGTACCGTCACCGAGACGGTGCTCGCCGAACGCTCTCCCCGCCCCGTCCTCGTCTCCCTCGCCAGGGCGGGCACCCCCGTCGGCGTACTGATGCGCCGCTGGGCCCGGCACCGGCACGGCCTGGACCTGCCGCACTACGCCGTGTCCATCGTGCGCGGCCGGGGCATCGACGCCAACGCCCTGCGCTGGCTCGCCGCGCACCACGACCCGGCGGACGTCGTCTTCGTCGACGGCTGGACCGGCAAGGGCGCGATCACCCGTGAACTGGCCGCCGCGCTGGCCGAGTTCCCGGTATTCGACCCGGAGATCGCGGTCCTCGCCGACCCGGGCGGCTGTGTCCGGACCTACGGCACCCGCGAGGACTTCCTGATCCCGTCCGCCTGCCTCAACTCCACCGTCTCCGGACTGATCTCCCGTACCGTCCTGCGCTCCGACCTGGTCGGACCGGACGACTTCCACGGCGCGAAGTTCTACCGGGACCTCGCCGGGTCCGACGTCTCCGGCCACTTCCTGGACACCGTCGCCGCCCGCTTCGACGAGGTGGCGGACACCGTGGACACCGACGTCAAGGAACTGCTGTCCGCCGACCGGGCCCCCACCTGGGAGGGCTGGGCCGCCGTCGAGCGGATCAGCGAGGAGTACGGCATCCACGACGTGAACCTCGTCAAGCCGGGCGTCGGCGAGACCACCCGCGTACTGCTGCGCCGCGTCCCGTGGAAGATCCTCGCCCAGCGCGGCGCGGGCGCCGACCTCGACCACATCCGGATGCTCGCCGGGGAACGCGGCGTCCCCCTCGAAGAGGTCGACGGGCTGCCCTACACCTGCGTCGGCCTGATCCACCCGCACTACACCAGGGGCGCGACCGGCGCCGACGGCAGGGCGGTGGCCGCGAAGTGACCGCACCCACCACGCTGGTCGCCAGTGACCTCGACCGCACCCTCATCTACTCGGCACCCGCCCTCGGGCTCCGGATGCCGGACGCCGACGCCCCCCGGCTGCTCTGCGTCGAGGTGTACGAACACCGGCCGCTGTCGTACCTGACCGAGACGGCCGCCGGACTGCTCGACACCCTCGCCCGCACCACGGTCTTCGTCCCGACCACCACCCGCACCCGCGAGCAGTACCACCGCATCCACCTCCCCGGCCCGCCGCCCCGGTACGCGATCTGCGCCAACGGGGGACACCTCCTCGTCGACGGGGAGTCCGACCCCGGCTGGCGGGCGCGGGTGGCCGCCCGGCTCGCCGACGAATGCGCCCCGCTCACCGAGATCAGGAACCACCTCACCGCCTCGGCCGACCCCGCCTGGCTGCTCAAGGAGCGGATCGCCGAGGACCTGTTCGCCTACCTCGTCGTCGAACGCTCGCTGCTGCCCGAGAACTGGGTCAAGGAACTGTCCGTCTGGGCCGATCCGCGCGGCTGGACCGTGTCCCTCCAGGGCCGGAAGATCTACGCGGTCCCCAAGCCGCTCACCAAGAGCGCCGCGATGCGCGAGGTCGCCCGCCGCACCGGCGCCACCCTCACCCTCGCGGCGGGCGACTCGTTGCTCGATGCCGATCTGCTGCTCGCCGCCGACCGCGCCTGGCGCCCCGGCCACGGCGAACTGGCGGACGGCGGCTGGACCGCCCCGCACGTCGACGTACTGACCGAACAGGGCGTCGCGGCGGGGGAGGAGATCCTGCGACGTCTCGTCCGGGTGGCCACTCCGTCGTAGTGCGGTGAGCCGTCGGGCGCCACGTGGTAGCACTGGGGACGCCGGGACGCCGGGACGTAACGGGTGGACACAGGGCGGGGCGGTCGTGCCCCGGAGGGAGTGGTACGCGGTGACCAGAGGGAACGAAACCAAGATCACGGACGAGTTGTACGCGTACGCGCTGGCGCACAACCCGCCGCTCGACGCGGTGCAGCGGGAACTCGTGGAGACGACGTACGCGTGGTTCCCGGATCACGCCGGGATGCAGTCGGCCGAGGAACAGGGGCCGTTGCTCGCCTTCCTGGTACGACTGACGGGAGCGCGGCACATCGTGGAGGTCGGGACGTTCACGGGCTTCTCCGCCCTCGCGATGGCCCAGGCACTGCCGCCCGACGGACGGCTGATCGCCTGTGACGTCTCCGAGGAGTGGACCGATCACGGTCGGCGGGCCTGGGAGAAGGCGGGGGTCGGGGACCGGATCGAGCTGCGGATCGCCCCGGCACTCGACACCCTGCGGGCGATGCCGGCCGATCCGCACATCGACTTCGTCTACCTGGACGCGGACAAGGGCAACTACATCCCGTACTGGGAGGAGTTGGTCCCCCGGATGCGGCCGGGCGGCCTGATCGTCACGGACAACGTCCTCTTCCACGGCCGGGTGACCGACCCGGCGGCGACCGGGGGCGCGGCGGCGATCAGGGAGTTCAACGACCACGTGGCCGCCGACCCGCGCATGGACAGCGTCCTGCTGACGATCTCGGACGGCCTGACGCTTTCCCGCAAGCGCTGACGGCCGTCCCCCGCCCGGCGTAGGTGCGGGCCGTGGCGGCGGGTTCAGCCGCAGCAGCCACCACCGCAGCAGCCACCACCGCCGCCCCCGCCGCCCGACGGTGCGGGGGCGGACGTGGCGGAACCGCCCACGGCCACGGTGGAGAGCAGTTTCACGGTGTCCGCGTGCCCGGCGGGGCAGGTGGCGGGAGCGGCGGACTCCGCCATCGGACGGCTGAGTTCGAAGGTGTCTCCGCAGGAGCGGCAGCGGTACTCGTAACGAGGCATGGCGCCAGGCTATCGGCTGCTACGGGCGGGCGACCGGCATCGGTGGCTTCGGCCGCCTGCGGCGGCGCTCCCGCTCGACCTCCTCGGGGTGGCGGGCCCGCCAGTACGGGTTGTCGTGCGGCAGCCCACCGCTGACCCGCCCGTACATCCCGAAGAACATCAGCATCACCCCGACCACGAAGCTGAACAGCACGTTCTGGAGGTGGAAGGCGAGGAAGTTGAAGCGGGTGTCGAGCAGGGCGAGGTTCACGAACCCGCTCAGGATGAAGGCGACCCCCAGGATCATGTTCAGGGTCGAGGCGAGGTTGCCGCCGATCACCATTCCGGCGAAGAGCAGCAGCCCGATGCAGATGGACAGCACGCTGAGCGTGCCGTTGGTGTTGAGGCCCGCGACGGTGTCGCCGCCCGTGTCGAAGAAGCCGACCTTGTCGACCAGCCCCAGGATTCCGAACGCGAGCAGCACCAGGCCGGTCAGCCCCGCCCCGACGCGGTAGACGCGGCTGAGCCGGTGGTCGACCGGCAGGTGTTCGTCGAGCCTGGTGGGGGCCCGGCGCTTTCCGGTGGGGCGCAACAGATGAGTGGCCATGCCGCCTCCTCGGGCCACTGCCGCCGCTTCCCGGCCCACCCCGGCAGGAGAGGGAGCGCCGGGGCGGAAGGCCGGGCGGGGGAGCGGCCCGGAGCAATCAGCGAGGGACAGCCGACGGGCCGGGTGACCTGTCGGCGTACTCCTCACAGCATCCGCCCGGGGCGGCCGACGGGCCACCCGAGAACGTCCGGACACTCAGCGCGGTGCTGTGCGGTGCGGTGGTACGGGTGTGATGTGCGTGGTGCCTGGGGAACAGCTCAGGCACTTCGGACGCCCCCGGGCCCTGCCGTGCCGACCTGCCACGCCGAGAGCGTACGGGCGCTCCGGGCGGTGTGGTGTGCACGGGGGTGAGCTGCGTCGTGTGCGTGCTTGGGGAACAGCCCAGGCACTCCGGACGCCCCCGGGCCCTGCCGCGCTGATCTGCCACGCCGAGAGCGTCCGGGCGCTCCGGGCGGTGCGGTTGTGTATGGGGGGTGATCTGCGGTGTGCGCTGCCTGGGGAACAGCTCAGGCACTCCGCACGCTCCGGGCCCTGCCGTGCCGACCTGCCACGCCGATCACGCCGAGGGCTCCGGGCTCCGGCTCCGGATCAGGCGCCCGCGCCGCGTTCCTCGCGGATCTCGGTGACCACACGCGCCGCCGTCCGCCGCACGGCCTCGGTCTCGGTCAGGAAGTGCCAGTAGTCGGGATGGCGCCCGTCGAGCCCGGCGACCGCCCGGTCCAGCCGCGCCACGGCGTCGTCCAGCGGACGGGCGTGCCGCGGATCGGGGGTGTTGCGCCCGGCCATCGCGAGCCGCTGGGCGTCCCGGATCGCGAACCGGGTCCGCTGGATCTCCTGCTCGGGGTCCTTCGCCACGGCGTCCAGCCGGTGCAGCCGGTCACCCGCCGCGGACACCGCCTCGTCCGTCGTGTTGAGCAGCGCCCGGACCGTGCTCAGCCGGGAGGTCGCGTCGGCCCAGCGCTGTTCGTCCCGCGCCTGCGAAGCCTCCTTCAGCTTCGCCTCGGCCTGCCGGACATTGACCGCCGCCTGCTCCGGCACCGACTGGAGGTCCTGCCAGCAGGCCGCCGAGAACCGGCGCCGAAGCTCGCTCAGCATCGGCTCGACCGAGCCCGCGCGGGTCGTCAGCGCCTGGGCCCTGGTCCGCAGGGACACCAGCCGCCGGTCGATCTCGGCGGCGCGCTCCGGCAGCCGTACCGCCTCCGTCCGCACCGCCTCGGCGTCCCGCAGCACTCGGTCGGCACGCTGCAACGTCTCCGGTACGCCGTGCCGCCCCGCGCCCTGGTTGAGCTTGGTCAGCTCCGGGGCGAGCGCCGCCAGCCGTGCCGCGAGGTCGTCGGCCCGCAGCCCCGAGGCGCGTACCGCGTCGAGCGCGTTGCTCGCGCCGAGCAGCGCCTGCCGTGCCCGCTCCACGGCGGGTGCGAGCCGGGCCAGTTGGGTCTCCGCACTGCCCAGCAGCGGCCCGAGGCCCTGGGCGAAACGGTCCAGCTCGCCCTTGACCCGTACCAGCTCGTCCTTGGCGGCGGTCAGCTCCGTCCTGGCGCGGGTCGCGACCGAGGGTTCGAGATCGTCCCGGTCGAGGTCGTGGGCGTCGACCGCGGTGATGTACGTATGACTGGCCTCGTCGATCCGCCGCCCCAGCGCGGCGAAGTCGTCCACCGCCTTGAGGGCGGCCGGAGAGCTGTCCACCGCGGTGATGGTCTCGATGGAGATCCGCAGATCACGCTGAGCGGTGTCCAGCTCGTAGAAGGCGGCCGCCGCCGCGTCCTTGGCGGCCTGCGCGTCGGCGCGCTGGTTCTCGCCGCGCCCGCCGAACCAGCGGCGTGTGCCGCCGCCCGCGAAGGCGGCCGGCAGCGCGGCGGCGATCAGCGGCACCGGCAGCAGCACCAGTGTGAGGACGTCCCTGACGGCGGCACTGCCACCCGCTCCTGCCCGCGGCCGCGCGTGTGTCGCCGTCACATCCCTCTCCCGTGCTCTCTCGCCCCACCTGGTTCATTGTCCCACCAGGTAAGGACGAACACACGGGCCGGTTAGTTCGCGCTTCGCACCTTGATCTGTCCGTTGTCGCTCCGGACGTCCACGGTGTGCGCGCTTTGGTCGCTGCGCGGCACCTCGACCGAAACGTTTCCGTTCCTGGCCCGGGTCGAGACGGCGTACCTCTCCTTGCCGGACGGCAGGGTGATGGTGATCGAACCGTTGTCGCTGACGGCCTCCACCCGGTCGGGCACGCCGGTGAACGTGAGCCGTGACGAACCGTTGTCGGACTTCGTCGACACCGACCCGGCCGAGATGCCTTCGGCGACGATGTTCCCGTTGTCGCTGGTCAACGACAGCGGGCCGGAGGAGTCCACGACCCGAACGGTGCCGTTGTCGGAGCGCAGGTCGAGGGCGGTGGTGAAGCCGGTGGCGGTGACCTTGCCGTTGTCGGCCTTCACGTCCACCGCCAGGGCGCGCGGCACCTTGACCCGGTACAGGGCCTCGCAGTCACTGACGATTCCACTGCACTTCACCTGAAGCGTGAGCGTGTCGTCCCGGAGCTTCCAGACCCCTTCCGGCCCGTTGCCGACCGCCACCCAGCCGTCCACCTGACGGCTCACCTCGATCTTCGTCACGTCGGCGGGGACGAGCTCCACCTCCGCGTTGCCGGAGTCGATCGTCAGGTGCTTGCCGTCGAACGCGAACGACTTGTGCTCGATCGGCGCGTCCTCGACGTCCGTAGTGCCACAGCCACTCAGGACGAGGGCGGCGAGGACGGCCCCGCCGGAGACGACGAGAGTGCGGGTGCGCAGTGCCACGGTGATCGGTCCCCCAGATAGTCCAGCCGGTACGGGAATCACGGTACGTACTCCGGGGGACCCGGACGATGCGGACGCCTACCGTCTTGGGGGTGGGGATATCCCCCGTACGCGTTCCGCGCATCCCGTCACGGCTCCCAGGCGCACCCGGCCCGCACGCCTCGCCGGGACTCCCTCGCGCCCCCCCGCCCGGCCCCCGCCTTCTCGGCGCGTCCCCGCCCGGCCCCCGCCTTCTCGGCGCGCGCCCCGCACGGACCCCGCCTGGGGCGGCCGGAGACCTGTTTATGGGCGGAGGGCGGAAGCCATGTAACCTGTTGCCTCGTCCACGGGTGCGTAGCTCAGGGGTAGAGCGCTGCTCTTACAAAGCAGATGTCGGCGGTTCGAAACCGTCCGCGCCCACCAGCACGAAGACCCCCAACCGATCATGGTTGGGGGTCTTTGACATCCACTTCCGACATCAACGGGCGCGGTCACCCACGGTCGGGACGCTGCCGCTTCAGCATCCGGTCGAGGTGACTCACGGCCTCGCGCTGCGTGTCCTGGACGACGTGGGTGCAGATGTTCGTCGTGACCGCGATCTGGCTGTGCCCGAGGATCTCCATCACGACACGGAGCGGGACGCCGGCGGCGGTCAGCAGGGTTGCGCAGCCGTGACGGGGCATCGTGCAGCCGGATGACGCGGAGCCCGGCGGTCCGCGACCCGGGTGAACGAGCGGTACAGGTTGCGGGGTCCGATCGGCCGGCCGGTGAGGATGGTGAAGACGTAGCCGGTGTCCTCCCACTGCTCACCGGCGGCTTCAGGTGTGGCAGCCTGCCGCAGCTGTTCCCAGCGGAGTGGAGCGACGCAGAGAGTGGGCGGGGGAAGTGTTTGCTTTCTGCGGCATACCTTGGAGTCGTCCTCGTACCTCTCACCGCGAACAGGGTTGGATGTCGCGGTGGATGTTGGACGTGAGCCAGGATTCGAGGGGGGTGCGGCCGTGTCCGGCGTAAGCCCAGTGGATGAGGGTGAGCGTGGTGACTTCGGGTGGTCGTCGGGGCCGGGGAGGTCGAGGACGGTGCGTTGTTGGGTGGTGCGGACGTGGCGGAGTGCGCCGAGGGCGGTGGAGTAGCGGCGCGATTTGGTGGAGAGGTGGCGTTGGAATGCGAGCATGCTGGCCCGGTCGCGGAGTTCGCGGTCCGGGTGGGCGTGGTGGAGGTCGAGGCGTGACTCGATCAGCCGACGGGGTGGTCGGATGCCGAGGAGGATCAGGGCTTCCCTGTTGCCGATACGGTGGTCGCCGGTGCGGCTCTGGCGGCGTACTTGGCGACGTAGCACGCCACGGCTTGTTCGGCGAGGTCTTCGTCGTTGCCGAGGGCGTCGGCGGGTTGGACATCGAGCCGCGCGCGCCAACGCAGAGCGCCCCAGCACCTGATACCGACGGGGACGGACGGCAGCGATCCGAGCCGAGCCTGGCGGACGAACAGCCAAGGCTCACGATGGCTTGACCAACGTCACCGACGTTACCCAATCGACTTGATGAGGGCGAGGCCACAGAGTCAAGGTCTGTCAGCCGAGGGCGACGAGGCCCCCGACGATTAGGCCGGGTGCTTGTCTTGACGCACAACGCCGCTCAGCCTGTCGGTGGCCGCACGTACGCTTCCGCCATGCGCAAAGGTGCGATCACCAGGGATGGCGTCCTCAAGGCCGTAGCTGAGTACGATGAGTTGGGCCGCGAAGGGTTCTTGTCCAAGTACGGATACAAGCCAGCAACCGGGTACTTCCTCGTACATGAGGAACGGACATACGATTCCAAGGCCATCGCTGGCGTGGCCCACCAGTTTGATCAAGGCCGAGTGTTGAGGCCGGACGAATTGAGCGGGGGAAGGTCGCACGCTGCCAGGTGGCTTGCCCGACTCGGGTTCGTAATCCGCTCGTCCCGGAGCCCCGACTGGACTCGTGACGAGATCATTCTCGCCTGTGACCTGGCCATGACTAACGGTTGGAAGCGGCTGGAGTTCGACGATCCACGTGTGATCGAGCTGTCCACCTTGCTACAGACCATGCCGATCCATCCGGAAGAGCTACGGAACGAGCTGTTCCGGAATCCCAACGGCGTAGCTCGCAAAACGGTTGACATCACGTCCCGACACCCGGACTACCGGGGGAAGCCCACCAACGGCAACGCGCTTGATGTCGAAGTCATGAACGACTTCCTTGTCCGGCCGGCTGAGATGGCGGAGGTGGCCCGGCGCATCCGACATGGCCTTGTCTCAGGCGATTTCCTGGACCTGCTCCCGGAGGCCGAGGAGGAAGACGACTACGGCGCACCCGAGGGCAGGCTGCTGCTGCGCCACCACCGGAGCCGGGAGCGGAACAAGGCGTTGCGCAAGAAGAAGATCGATGCAGTGCTGCGCCAGGGCCGTCAGCTCGCTTGTGAAGCCTGCGGCTTCGACTTTGAGCAGGTCTACGGCGACCGCGGGAGCGGGTACATCGAGTGCCATCACGTGGTCCCTCTGCACGAGGCCGGCGAAAGGCGGACCAGGCTCAATGATCTCGCCCTCATATGTGCCAACTGTCACCGCATGATCCATCGGCGCGCACCATGGCCGACTCCTGGGGAACTACGGGCCTCCATAGAGCAAAAGCATGCAGCTGACAGGCGTGCGGCGGAAGTACTGGCACGACCGCGTAGGGCGGCTGAAGAGCGGATGCCGAACCCGTGATCCGACATCCGCTTCGGGCATCAATTGGCTGGTCGGTAACGGCCGGGGTGTCCTGCCGGCATGCGGTCCACAGGTCGTCCTACGACGCGCCTCCTCGCCTCCGGGGGCGGGGAGGCGCGGTGTCAGGAGCGCGAACGGGCCCAGCTCGGTGTCCAGAGTTCAGCCGGTGCCGTCGGGCGTGTCCGGAGGAGGTGCCTGCGTAGTGCCCCGAGAGTCGGGTGCAGCCTTGCAGGGCCAGGGCCGGGGCGATGCTTCGGTTGAGCACGTCCACCCGCAGGGCCCGTTGACCGGGGCGTACCGAGGTGGCCGCGCGTTCCACGGCGCGCAGGACCTCGTGGGCGTGCGGGAAGAACGCATGCCCGTCCAGGGTGAGGTGGGCACCGCGGGCGGTGCGGACGAAGAGAGCCACCCCGAGTGTGCGTTCCAGGTTCGCCACGCGCTTGGAAACCGCCTGCTGGGTGGCGTTAGCCGCGTCCATGGTCGGTACCTGGCTGGGGTTCGGCGCGTTTCCCCTCGTCCCGATCCAGGTGCTTCACGTCGGCCTGGCCGCGGTTTCGACGCTGGCGGCCGTCGGCCTGGCGGTCGGCGCGGTCCTCGCGCTCCCGCTCAGCCCGTGGGTCGAGGCCCGTCCTAAGAAGCCGGTCATGGTCGTCACTGATCCGGTGCGGTTCGGCGCCCTGCTGACGATCCCGGTCACCTACTTCTCCGGGCGGCTGACCTACACCCAGCTCCTGATCGTCTCTGTGATCGGCGCCGCCGCGAACGTCGCGCTCACCTCCGCCGGCGGCGCCTATCTCAAGCAGCTCTTGCGTCCGGACCACCTGCTGGTCGCCAACGGCCGTTTCGAGTCGATCACCTGGACCGCCACAGCCGTCGGCCCGACTCTGGGTGGCGCGGCGATCAGCCTGCTGGGGCCCGTGGTCACCGTGATCGCCAACGCCGTCGGATTCCTGGTGTCCGCGCTCGGGATCGGGGCGATCCGGCAGGAGGAGCGCGGGCCGGAGCGGGCCGAGGGCGAGAGGTTCCGGGCTTCGGACCTCGTCAAGGGCTGGACTTTCATCCACGACGATCGGCGGCTGCGCCCGCTGCTCTGGAACACCGTGACCGTCAACGCGCTGATCATGGCCACCGAAACGCTGGTAGCCGTCCTGCTGCTGGACGAACTGGTCTGGGCAGCGTGGCAGTACGGGCTCGCCTTCGGCCTGCCCTGCGCCGGCGGATTCTTCGGGGCTCAGATCTGCCCGCGCCTGGCTGCCCGATGATCTCCGGGACCCTGCGGGCCCTGTGGCCCCTGGGGCTGTTCATGGTCATGCCCGGGACCGTCGGCGTGGTCCTGGTCATCGCCGTCGAATTCGCCCTGATCACCTGCATGGGGGGTGTTCAACCCGCTGTTCGTGACCGAGCGCCTTCAGCGGGTGCCGTCCGAGCGGGTCGGCCGGGTCCTGGTGGCCTGGAATGTGACCGGCACCGGCGCGATTGCCGCGCTGACCGTGCCGTAGGGCATTCTGGCCGCTGTCACCGGCACCCGCATCGCGATCGGCGTCGCCGGCGTGCTGCTCCTGGCCACCCTCTTGCTTCTGCCTCGCGAGGACAAGACCGGCCTCAGGCCGCCGAACCGGAGGAGACCGCCCTGACCACCGCGGTCTGACCTGCTGATCCATATGCGAGACACCTCGCAGGATGAACCCCACAACTCCCCGCGCCCCGCCCCGCCGGGGCGCTCCAGGCTCACCCCAGCCCCGGCAGGCTCCGTAGTTCGGTGATCCTCAGGGTCCGGGCGAGCAGCACGAACAGGACGAGCATCGTGAAGCCCCCCGCCGCCAGGCTCAGTGCGGGTGACCAGGTCGTCGACGTGGCGGTGGAACAGGAGCGGGCCACGTACCAGCCGAGGGCTCCGGCCACGAGGGCGGAGGCCGTCAGCTTGCCGTAGGTGCGGCACAGCCTTCTGCCGTCCAGTCTGCCTTCGAGGCGCCGTCGCAGGAGGAGCGCGGTGACGAGCAGGCCGAGGCCGTACGAGGCGGCGTAGGCCGCAGCCAGGCCGATGACCGACCAGCGCGGTGGCAGCAGGAGATGACAGGCGGTCGCCAGGACGATGTCGGCCGCGCTGATCCAGGCCGCCATCCAGAACGGGGTCCGGGTGTCCTCGAAGGCGTAGAAGCCGCGCAGCAGCATGTACTGCGCCGAGAACGGGATCAGGCCGAGTCCGAATGCCTGAAGCATCTGCCCCAACGGAACGATGGACGTTCTGTCGGCCGCCCCGTGGGCGAAGACCACCTGCGCCAGCTGCGGGCCGAGGGCCACGAAGAAGAAGGCGGCGGGGACGATGACGACGCCGCTGATCCGAAGCGCCCGTGACAGGTCGTCCCGCATGTCGTCCAGGCGGTGTTCGGCGACGGCCCGGCTCATCCTCGGCAGCAGAGCGGTGACCAGCGAAACGGTGATGACGGACTGTGGCAGTGACCAGATGGTCTGTGCGTACGTATAGGCGGAGAAGCCCACACCACCGCGCGGAAGGGCCGTGTCCGCGGCGGAGGCGTAGCGGGTCACCACGGTGCTCGCCACGAGGTTGCTGAGGACGAACAGCAGCGTCCAGCGGGCCGCGCCGACGCTCTTGCCCAGACCGGTGCCGCGCCAGTCGAAGCGGGGGCGGAAGCGGAACCCGGCGGCCCGGGCGAAGGGGACCAGCGAGAGGGCCTGGACGGCCAGGGCGAGCGTGGTCCCCGCGCCCAGCAGTGTGACCTGCGCGCCCGTGATGTCCTGCACCCTGTCCGGGACGGTCATCATGCCGAGGTACACGCCGAACATGCCGATCAGCACGACGTTGTTGAGGACCGGGGTCCACATCATCGCGCCGAACTTATTCCGCGCGTTGAGCACTTGACCCAGAATGCTGAACAGTCCGTAGAAGAATATCTGCGGAAGCAGGAACCGGGCGAAGACCACCGTAAGCCGGAACGCCTCGTGATTGTCCGGTGTGTCGCTCTGATAGAGGCCGATGATCTGCGGCGCCGCCCATACGGCCAGCAGTGTGCCGACTCCGAGTACGGACATCGTGAGGGTGACCAAACGCTGCTCGAACGCCCTGCCCCCGTCGGCGTGTTCAATCCTTGCCCGGACCAACTGCGGTACGAGGACGGAGTTCAGCGCACCGCCGATGAGCAGGAAGTACAGGCTGGCGGGCACCACATTGGCCTGGTTGTACGTCGTGGCGAGGAGCCCCGTACCCAGTGCTCCGGCTTGAAGTACCGTCCTGAGCAGCCCGGTTGCCCGGGAAACGACCGTCCCCGCTGCCATCAGCATGGACGAGCGCATCAGTCCGCCCTTTGCCGGGCCCGGCTTCACGGCCGCATGGCGCCCACGGGTGCGTCGGCCTCGTGGACCCGATCTCGCCGCAGTCGGCGTGCCCTCAACCATGGGAGTAATCTACGGTGTTGGGATCATCGTCCTTTCGGCTGGGCCCGCCGGCCCACAAGTCATGACGGCATGGAGCGCAGGGTCCGTTCGCGTACCGAGTCGAGGAATTCCGGTACGTCGTCCATGTCGGTCCCCGCGCACCGCACGATCAGGCCCATCACATCGCCCATCGACAGGGCGTTGACCACGGGGTGGGTGTCGGCCAGTTCCAGGCGGTGTTCCACGCGTTCCACCATCAGGAGCGCGAGGCTGAGTTCGGGGACGTTGTTCGTGTGGCCGTACGAGAAGTCCTTCTTGATGACCCACATCTGCGGGACGATCGCCCCGTAGACGATGATGTGCGTCAGCGCGAACATCGCCCGCGCGATCTCGAACGCCGCCTTCGGGTCCTCCTCGTCGCCGTGCAGGACCGTTATCGCGTCCGTGTCCTCCGCCAGGTGTGCCTGGATGAGCGCGATGCCGTGCAGCACTTCGTCCTTGGTGTAGGGCCGCTCCTGTTCGCCGTCCATGCGTACCGGCTCCCTTTCACCGTGGCGGGCTCGCAGCGCCCCCAGTGTGGCAGGAGGCACGGCGCGTGCGAGGGCGAATGCCGACGATCCCCACGAGGGGTGGCGCGTCGCCGCAACCGTCGTCGTCGGAGCCCGGACGGACGTACGAGGGCGGGGCGCCGTCACCCGTACGGGTGTGCCCGGCTGGCTGCTCGGAGGTGGGGCGGGCAGGGTCGGTCCGAGTCGTGTCCGTCCCGGTGAAGGAGCTTCCCATGACACAGTCGACCCCCACGCCCGGTGGCGCGCGCCAGCGCGTCCCCGCCGGCGACGGCGGCAGTCCCTGGGCGGCCGGCGGGATCACGTTCGCCGGTGTCCTGCTGATGGTGGACGGTGTCCTCGGAATCGTGAAGGGCATCGCGGGGATCGCGTCCGACGACGTCTACGCCCGCATCGACCAGTACGTCTTCAAGTTCGACGTGACGACCTGGGGCTGGGTCCACCTCGTGCTCGGTGTGGTTCTCCTGCTGATCGGCTGGGGCATCCTGTCGGGCGCCCTGTGGGCCCGCGCGACAGGCGTGGGGCTGGCCGCGCTCAGCGTCGTCGCCAACTTCATGTGGCTGCCGTACCAGCCGGTGTGGGCGATCATCTCCGTCGCCATCGACGTCTTCGTGATCTGGGCCCTGTGCAGCTACCACAACAGGCCGGTGGCGTGAACGGTCGTTCCGCGACCCATACAGGTGCCGCCGCATCCGGACTCCCCATCCGCCGGTCTTCGCTCGGGGAGCCACCGGGGTGGGCCGGTGCCGGCGTCAGGGGCGGGCCGACGGCGTCAACGGTACGGCGGCGGCCGCCGCGGCCGCCGCGGGGCGGCGCATCACGTACGCCGCCACGGAGCCCGCGACGAACAGGGCGAGGACCGACACGGCGGTGCCCAGCCAGCTCGCGCCCAGCCACTGGCCGCCGACGTAGCCGAGGCCCACGCTGTAACCCGCCCAGGCCACGCCCGCCAGGGCCGACCACGGCAGGAACTCCTTCGCCCTGCGGTGTGCGGCGCCCGCGCCCAGCGAGACCACCGAGCGGCCCGCCGGGGCGAACCGGGCGATGACGACGAGAAGGCCGCCACCGCGGCTGAGCGCGGCACCGAGGCGTTCCTGCGCGGTCGTCAGCCGACGGGAGCCGGCGATGGCCCGGTCCAGGCGTTCGCCCCCGCGCCAGGCGAGCCGGTACGCGACGAGATCGCCGAGCACCGACGCGGTGGCCGCGCACAGGATCAGGGCGAGGAGGGAGGGGACCTCGCGGGGCACCTGGCCCGCGGCGCTCACCACGGTGGTGGAACCGGCGGCGGCCGTGGCGGCCGTGATCACCAGCACACCACTGGGCAGGACGGGCAGGAAGACATCCAGAAGCACCGAGAGGGCGACGACCGCGTAGATCCATGGGCTGCCGGTCAGCGCACCCACACTCTCAAGCACCTTTACTCCCCGATCCGTAGCGACGCCGCGACGTCGCAGGGGAGCGGCAGGAGCGGCAGGGCCAGCTGTACAGCGTACGCCCGCGGTTTGCCTGGACATCACCAAAGAGCGGGTTATGTTGTGCACCTCACGTGCACCCCTGGGGAGGGGACGCGCGTTGAACGGAAGGGGGCCACGGACAAACACACCCAACAGGGAGCGCGACCAATGACGGCACGGGTACCACGTACGGCGAAAACGGCTGACACGGCGTGTACGGCTGACGCGGTCTGTACTGCGGATACAGCGGATACGGCAGAGGGGGAAGAGGAGCGGCGCGTGGTCGGCGCGGCGCGGGCGCGGCGGGTCGGCGGGGCAGGTGTGCCGGCCGTGATCACGGCTCTGGCTCTACTGGTGGGCGGAGCGGGCACTGTGAGCGCGGTGCCGGGCGGCACGCCCGGGAGCGACAGCGGCGGCGCGGGCGGCGCCGCCGGGAACGGCAGGGTAGGCAGCGGCCGTCTCGACGGCGGGGGGTACTGGCTGCGGGCCGAGGGGACCTTCGCACCGCCCAGCGCCTTCGTCCCGTCCCCCGCGAAGACGTACGACATGCGGCTCGTACCGGCAGCGGCCCGGATCGAGATCGGGCAGTTCTCCGTGGACACGGGGACGACGGTGACGGCGCGGCTGCGCGGGCTGGTGCCGGGACGGGCGTACGGGATGCATGTGCACACCGCGCCCTGCGGCTCGGACCCGAAGGACGCGGGGCCGCACTACCAGCACCGCTCCTCGCCGACGGCCGAACCGGGGAACGAGGTCTGGCTCGACTTCAGGACCGACGCCAACGGCGAGGGCTCGGCGCGGGCCCGGCACGGATGGGGGTTCCGGCCGGGTGGCGCGGGTTCGGTGGTGATCCATGACGCTCCGGGCGGTGCGGGTGCGCGGCTGGCGTGCTTCACCGTGCCGTTCGGTTCGTACGGGGCGCTGTGACGGACGGGGGGACGTAGGCGTCGAGGATCGGAGGGGGCGGGGAGGAGCGGCGGCTCGTGCGGGGTCGGACGTGGGGTCCGGCCCCGCACGGTGTGCGGACGGGCGGGGTCAGACCGTGACGGCCGTGATCCGCTCGGGCTGCTCCTCCTCGCTCCGTTCCGCGCCGCGCGGCGTGAACAGCCGGTCCAGGGCGAACGCCCCGGGGCCGGTGAAGACCAGGAGCAGGAAGGCCCAGCAGAAGGTCGCCGACGCCTCGCCGCCGTTCTGGATCGGGAGCAGGGCGTGCGACTGGTGGACGTTGAAGTAGGCGTAGGCCATGGAGCCGGACGATATGAAGGCGGCGACGCGGGTGCCCAGTCCGAGTGTGACCAGGGCGCCGCCGACGAGTTGGATCACCGCCGCGTACCAGCCGGGCCAGGTGCCGACGGGGATGGAGCCGCCTCCCATCGCTCCGCCGAGAACCCCGAAGAGCGAGGCGATGCCATGGCAGGTGAAGAAGAGACCGATCACGACGCGGAACAGGGAGATCGCATAGGGCTGCGCACGGTTCAGACGTGTGTACATGGGGGGTGGCTCCTTCGGTCGGGGTGGGGGGCGAGAACCGATTGGGGCCATAAGGTTAGGGACACCTCACTAATGCTTACAAGTTCAACATCCTGCCCCCTGGCTGAAAACAACTGGCTCGTCGTGGCGGGTATTTCGCGCCTGTTCCGCTTTCAACTGCGGACCTGTGGTTGCCTTCGTGGCCTGAACCAATGACGGCGCAGTTTTTCGGCCATGTGAGCGGAGGCTTCCCGACCGCTCACCGAACTGCGGATCGGGGCGTTTTCATTTGGTGGACCACTGTCAATTCACCCGGCCGACCGGCTCCAGGACCGGTCCGGAGTGATCGCCGGGACGGCGGCGACCGGTGGGCGGGGCGGGCTTCGAAGCGTGCGGCGCCGGGGTGCGCGCAGGAGGGCAGGTCAGCCCGGGGGTGTGTTCCCCGGGGCCCCGTCGGGCGCATCGACGGAGCCGTCCCGTCTCCGTGGGGCACGGAAGGCGCACATCGCCCCACATCGCGCAAACCGTCGCCGGGCCGTCCTCGCCGTCCCGTGACGCCCGCCCGGCGCCGTCGGGAGGGGGGAAGGAGCGGAGGGGTGGGTGGGGAGGACGGTCAACGCTCCAGGTCGCAGCGTCGGCGCGGCCTCTCGCCGGAGCGGTGTCGGTGCCCCGCCGGACCGGCGCGCGTGTCCGGGCGGGTGCGACGGCTCCCGGCCCCCGGGTTCGTGTACCACTGGGAGCGGTGGCGGGGGAGGCGAGGTGTCGAACGGCCTTCGGTCGTACGGACGGGAGTTGGTGCGGGCTTCTTCGCACGAACCTTTGCGCCCCTCGGAGTTGGGTGCCGCAGGCCACTACCCGTTGAGCACACGGGCCGAGGCGCTGTCCACCGCGAGGAGCCGTACTCGGCCGAAATTGCGCGGTCGGCTTCCGTACGTTCCGGCCGGTCCGGCGTCCGTCGCGGCGGTCGGAGCCGGACCGGCCGATGGTGTCCGGGCCGCGCGTCACCGTCACGTACCGGGACGATCCGCTACGAGCGGGGCGGGCGAAGTAAGACGGGGTGGCGATGGACACGGTCCCGCGCCGGGCCGCCCGTCATCGGTGTGTGCGCCCTCGAAGTGGACCGGTTTTCGGTCCATGGGCGGCCCGGCGGTGGATTCAGCAGTCCTTGAGGGCGGTCTGGAGCGCGCTCTTCTCGGCGGAGTCCACCGTCAGCTCGTAGTAGTGCTTGACGTGCACCCAGGCGCGTACGTAGGTGCAGCGGTACGCGGCGCGCGGCGGCAGCCACTCGGCCGGGTCCTTGTCGCTCTTCGCCTGATTGACGTTGTCCGTGACGGCGATCAGCTGAGGACGCGTCAGGTCGTTGGCGTACGACTGGCGTTGGGTGTTGGTCCAGCCGCTCGCGCCGGACCGCCATGCCTCGGCGAGCGGCACCATGTGATCGATGTCCAGGTCGGAGGCGGCGGTCCAGGTCGCACCGTCGTACTCCGAGTACCAACTCCCGCTGACCGCCGCGCAACTGGCGTTCTGCTGGACGTTCGTGCCGTCCCGCTTCAGAACCACCTCGCGGGTGTTGCAGGCGCCCGACTGGGTGATCCAGTGCGGGAACTTCGCCCGGCTGTAACCGCTGGAGGAACCCTCCGCCTGGACGGTGAGCTCACCCAGATAGGTGCGCGCGGTGGCCGCGTCGACCGGGGTGGGCATGGCCGCCTGGGCCGAGGGGGCGGTGAGCAGCCCGGCGGTGACGGCGAGGGCGGTCGAGGCGAGGGTGACGGTGATTCGACGCGCGTAGACACGTGAGGCGCTGATCAGGCCCGACATGTGAACTCCCTTGATGTGGGGGGATTTCGGCCTGCCCGGAGGGGCACCGGCCATCCTGGCGGCGCCGGGTTTCCGTGGGGTGGGCGCCAGGTAACAGCGTGGCGACATGCGCACGTCACATCAAGGGGTAGGGCGTGCCGGGCCGGTGTGTCGGCCGTTGATTTGGCTGACTCGGGTGCGCGGGCGCGGAGTTGTCGGTTCCGGTTGCCTCCGCGCCCTCCCGCTGCTCGAAACGCCGGGCAGGGGTGGCGAATCGGAACAGGGGTGGTGAATCGAGCAGGCGTGATGACGGGGTGTGAGGGGGGATCGGTCAGCCGTCAGCCGTCAGCCGTCAGCCGTCAGCCGTCAGCCGTCATGGGGGCGGGGCGCCGTCACCGAATCGGTCCCGCGGCTTGTGTCCCCTCGGCGGGACGGTTTCTCCCTCGCCGGTCCTGGCCACGGGCGTCGCGCGGGCGCCGGCCGCGCCCGGCGCGGTGGACGGCCGTGTCCTCAGGCGGCGCTGATGTGCAGTCGCAGCGAGCCGTCGGCCACCGCTTCGACGCGGAGCCGGTTCAGGTCCTCGATGTGGGCGTCGGGGGAGTGCGCGCCCGCGCGCGGGCCCACGCCGATGACGCGCATGCCGGCCGCGCGGCCCGCCGCGATGCCCGCGCCGGAGTCCTCGAAGACGACGCAGTCCGCCGGGTCGAAGCCCAGCTCGGCGGCTCCCTTGAGGAAGCCCTCCGGGTCCGGCTTGCTGGCCCCGACGCACTCGGCGGTGATGCGGACGTCCGGCATCGGCAGCCCGGCGGCGGTCATCCTGGCGTGCGCCAGAGCCTTGTCCGCCGAGGTCACCAGGGCGTGCGGAAGTCCGGCGATCGAGGTCATGAACGCGGCAGCGCCACCGACCGGCACCACTCCGTCGAGGTCGGCGGTCTCCTCGGCGAGCATGCGCCGGTTGTCCGCGTGGTTGAGCTCCATCGGGCGGTCCGGGAGGAGCAGTGCCATGGTCGCGTAACCCTGCCGTCCGTGGACGACCTTCAGGGTCTCCTCCGGGTCCAGCCCTTCGGTGAGTGCCCAGCGGCGCCAGCAGCGCTCCACGACCGCGTCGGAGTTGACCAGGGTGCCGTCCATGTCGAGAAGGACGGCACGCGTAGTGAGGACGGTGGCCGGCATCGGCGGGCTCCTGGGCGCGGGGGAAGAGAACAAGCAGCCTCCGGCCGCCGGTCAGGGAGAACGGTCGGAGGCTACTTTGTTCCTCTACGGTACAAAAACCTGACCAGGAACGCCAGTCCTTCCACGGGGGCGCTCCCTCCCACCACTGTGACGTCGGACCGTTCCGTGCGCCGTGCGGGCGGCTGTCCTGTCCGACCGTCCCGTCGCCTGTCGCGTCCAACCGTGTCGGCGGTGTCACGTCCAGCCGTCCCGATCGCACGGGGCCACCCCCGCCCCCGGTTCAGTGGCCCTTGCCCGTGGTCTCCGCCTCCAGGGCGCGGCGGGTGTTCGGCCCGTAGACGCCGGGCGGGTCACCCTGGATGGCCTTGTACGACTGGTAGACGCGCAGGGCGCCCTCCACCCCGGCGTCGAAGTTGGCGTCGGCCGACCCCGCGTACAGCCACACCTCCTGCAATCTGCGCTGGAGGTCGGCCACCGCGGGACCCCGGTCGCCCGACCGCAGTGTTCCGCCGGCCAGGGCCGGCGGGGGCGGCGCCGTGTCGTCGTCGGAGGCAGAGGCGGCCGGGGACGACGGATGAGCGGGACGGGACGGATCGGGGGACGACGGCGCGGAGGATGACGGGCCGGTCGAGGGGGAGGCCGAGTGCGACGCGGAGCGCGAGGGGGACGGGGAGGCGGAGAACGAATGGGAGGGAGAGGGGGAGGCGGTCGCCGACTCCGAAGGCTCTGGGCTGCTCGCGGTCTCGGCGGCGCTCGCCGTCGGAAGCGGCAGCGCCCGGTCCTCGCTGTCGTCGCCGTCGCCGGAGAACAATCCGCCGGTGAACGCCGCCGTACCGACCACCACCGCCACCGCCACCCCCACGGCGAGCGCCGTGAAGGGCCGGCCGCGGCGCGGTTGTACGGGGTCCACGAGGTGGCCCGGGGCGCCGCCGTGCTGCTGGTGGCCGACGGGACCCGGTCCGCCCGGCTCCACGGCGGGGGGCAGCGGACCGGCCGGGGTGAGACCGGACGGGCCGCCGGACTGCCCGGGGGCCCCGGCGCCGCCGGGGCCCGGCGCACCGGCCGGACCCGCCGCCCCGAGGAACAACGGCATCGTGGCAGCCGCGTCCCCGGCGGACCCCGGCCCCGTACCACCGACGCCGTGGACACCGTCGGCCCCGTGCACGCCATGGGCCCGGTGAACACCGTCGGCCCCGTGCGTGCCGCCGGGTGCGGTGCCGCCGCCATCCGTGCCGCCGCCCGCGCCGTCGTCCACACCGCCGCGGCCCCCGTACCCGTCGCCCGCCGCCGGACCCGTCGCCCCCGCTGCGGCTGATCCGGCCGCCCCCATCGTCCCCGGTGTGTGTCTGCCGGAGGGCTCCGGGGCGTCGTCGCCCAGCGTCACGTACGGCCTGATGCGCAGTGGGTCGAAGTCCTCCGCCGCCGCGATCTCCCGCGCCGTACGGTCCGCCCGCCGCTGATCCTCGGCGTGCCGCTGATCATCGGCGTACCGGGCCGCGCGACCGGCGCAGCCGCATCCGGGTCTGCCGTCCACGCGGCGTCCCATACCGCACTCCGGGCAGAAATGTCCGGTCATTGTGGGTCCCCTCCCCTTGAGCTGCCTGCGATTATGCAGCCCGCCGACCGGAAGCCCAATGCCGTGCCCGTGGCACCGCCCCCGACCGGTCCCGTTCCGCAGGCCATAACGGCGCATAGCGGACAGGATGGGTGAGTAAGGGCTGTCCCGTCATCCCTGGCGGCGCGCGACGGCAGCCACGGCACCCCGCCGCGTCGCCGGGACGTCCGCGTACATCCAGCACGCGGACGTCCCGCCGCCTCGCGACGCCACCGCGTCCGACGCCGCCCACGGCTCCACCAGGGATGACGGGACAGCCCTCAGCGGATCGAGGAGATGTCTTCATGACCAACCAGTCGGATGCCCCGGCCCCGGCCCAGGGCGAGGACCGCTCCACCCGGACGATCCTGATCGCCATCGGCGCGCTGCTCCTGGGCATGCTGCTCGCCGCGCTCGATCAGACGATCGTCTCGACCGCGCTGCCGACCATCGTCAGCGACCTCGGCGGCCTGGACCATCTGTCGTGGGTGGTGACGGCCTATCTGCTGGCGTCGACCGCCGCGACACCGCTCTGGGGCAAGCTCGGCGACCAGTACGGCCGCAAGAAGCTGTTCCAGGTCGCCATCGTCATCTTCCTCGTCGGATCGGCGCTCTGCGGCATCGCGCAGAACATGCCGCAGCTGATCGGTTTCCGCGCGCTCCAGGGACTCGGCGGCGGCGGACTGATGGTGCTGTCGATGGCGATCGTCGGAGACATCGTCACACCACGCGAACGCGGCAAGTACCAGGGGCTGTTCGGCGCGGTCTTCGGCGTGACCAGCGTCCTCGGACCGCTCCTCGGCGGCTTCTTCACCCAGCACCTCAGCTGGCGGTGGGTCTTCTACATCAACCTGCCGATCGGGATCGTCGCGCTCCTCGTCATCGCCGCCGTGCTGCACATCCCGGTCCGCCGCACCAAGCACACCATCGACTACCTCGGCACCTTCCTCATCGCCTCGCTCGCCACCTGTCTCGTCCTCGTCGCCTCCCTCGGCGGTACCACCTGGGCCTGGGGCTCGGCCCGGATCATCGGCCTCGCCGCGCTCGCCGTACTGCTGGCCGTCGCCTTCGTCCACGTCGAGCGGCGCGCCGAGGAACCCGTACTGCCGCTGAGGCTGTTCCACATCAGGACGTTCACCCTGGTGGCCCTCATCAGCTTCGTGATCGGCTTCGCGATGTTCGGCGCGATGACCTATCTGCCGACGTTCCTCCAAGTGGTGCACGGGATCACACCGACCATGTCCGGTGTGCACATGCTGCCGATGGTGTTCGGTCTGCTGATCACCTCGACCGGATCGGGCCAGATCGTCAGCCGCACCGGCCGCTGGAAGGTCTTCCCGATCGTCGGCACGGGCGTCACCGCCGTCGGCCTCCTGCTGCTCCACCGGCTCACGGAGAACAGCGGTACCTGGGAGATGAGCGCGTACTTCTTCGTGTTCGGCGCGGGACTCGGCCTGGTGATGCAGGTCCTGGTCCTCGTCGTGCAGAACTCCGTCGGTTACGAGGACCTCGGCGTCGCCACCTCGGGCGCCACCTTCTTCCGTTCCATCGGCGCCTCGTTCGGCGTCGCCATCTTCGGCACCATCTTCACCACCCGGCTCACCGGCAAGCTCAGTGACGCGCTCGCCGGCCGCCCGCTGCCGCCCGGTGTGAACGCCGCCGGACTCGCCGACGACCCGCGCTCGCTGTCCCTGCTGCCGCCCAGCCTGCGCGCGTCGGTCATCAGCGCCTACTCGACGTCGATCACCGACGTCTTCCTGTACGCGTCCCCGGTCGTGCTGGTCGCCTTCGTGGTCGCCTGGTTCCTGAAGGAGGACAGGCTGCGCGGCTCGGTGACCGCCCCCGACACCAGCCAGACCGTGGGGGCGAACCCGGTCCAGCGTTCCTCGTACGACGAATGCGCCCGCGCCCTGTCCGTGCTCGCCACCCGCGAGGGCCGCCGCGAGGTCTACGAGAAGATCACCGAGAGGGCGGGTTACGACCTCCTGCCCGCCGCCAGCTGGCTGCTGCTGCGCATCCGGCGGCACGGCGCCGTCGAACCCGCCCGGCTGGCCGACGTCGCCCCCGTACCGCTGCGGGTGATCAGTGAGGCCGCCCGGCAACTGGAGGAGCGCGGGCTCGCCCGGCGCGAGGGCGTACAGCTGGTGCTCAGTGAGACCGGCGAGGAGGCGGTGGTGCGGCTGGGGCAGGCCCGCGAGGACTCCCTCGCGGAGCTGCTGGGGGACTGGTGGGGGCCGGACCGGCCGACGGACCTGGTCCGACTGGTGACTGAGCTGACGGCGGAGACGAGCGGATCGAGCCGGGAACGCCCGCACGAGCCGGGGCCCCGGCGGGACCACGCGGTCTGAGGGGGTCCCGCTTCTGGCGCGGCGATGGGGCCGGAGCGGGACACACGGTCCTGGCGGGACCACACGGTTCGGGTGGACCCCGCGAGGTCCTGGTGGGATCACACGGTTTGGGTGGACCCCGCGAGGTCCTGGTGGGATCACACGGTTCGGGTGGACCCCGCGAGGTCCGGGGGACACCCCATGGGGTCCGGGCGGGACTGGTCCGGGCGGGACGCACGGTCCCGGTGGGGTCCGGGCGCGCGCGGTCCGGGCGGGACCCCACCGTCCTGTCGGGCCGCGACCCCGCTCGACAACTGTCTTCGGCCCCTGCGCGATCCCCGCCCCCGCCAGCTCCCCGCCTCCGCTCACAGCTCCTTGGCGAACCAGTGTTCGGCGTACTGCCTGCGGTGGAAGGCGGGGACCTCCCGGTAGCCGTGCTTCGCGTACAGCCCGCGCGCCTCGACCAGGTCGCTCCGGGTGTCGAGCCGGATCTGCGCCATCCCCAGCGCCCGCGCCCGCTCCTCGGCGGCCGTCAGCAGCGCCCCGCCACCACCCGTGCCCCGGAACTCCCGGCGCACGAATACGCGCGTCAGCTCCACGACCCCCGCGTCCGCGTCCACCACGAGCAGACCGGCGCAGCCCGCCGCGCTCTTCCCGTGGCGGCCGACGAGGAACTGCCCGGTGGGCGGGGTGAGCAGTTCGGCGCCGTCGTCGGTGAGCCCGTCCTCGATCTCCTCGGCGGTCGCGGGCCTGTCCCAGTAGCGGCTCGCGACCTCGGTGTAGTAGTCCCGGCGCAGCAGGGTCGCGCCGGGGGAGTCGAAGCGTTCGGGGGCCACGGTCCACATCATGGGACGATTCTGGTTCGCGCATGACCGGGTGACGAGCCAATTTCGGTCACCTGGACCCGGCGCGGTGACGCCCCGCACCGCTTCTCACTCCTCGCTCTGACATTCGGGCGGCCGGGCGCGTGCCTGCGCGGATGCCCGCGCCGAGGGGGCCGCCGGGGTTCCGTTCCGGCCTGCGCCCCCGAGACGCGCCCCACGGCTGGGCCGCTCTCTCGGACACGAGGGGGGTGACAGGTGAAGAGGGGGTTGATTGTGTCTACCTCATTGGGCAATGCGAGGCTTCATCATCGCCTCCCCCGGCAGAGGGGACGCGGACGGAACGGTGGGAGGGTCGGCACGGCGTGGCGAATGCGGAGCACAGCGTGAGCGGAAACGCGGCGACGGGGGCGCGGACCGGGATGACCCGGGCCGCGCTCTGGTTGATCGTCGCCGTGCTGGCGGCACGGCAGATGGCGGTGGTGCTGAGGCAGTCGCCTGGCGAGCGGATCATCGACCTGGAGACCTGGACCGGTACGAACGGCGTCCTGCACATGCCGGGATCGCTGTACGAGACCGACCGGTTCACCGGCACCCCGTTCGCGGGACTCGTGCTGAGACCGCTGACCCGGACGGCGGAACAGACCCTCGGCGTGGCCTGGACCTTCGGCTCGCTGCTGCTCGTCGCCGTCATCGGTGTCGTCGTCGCCCGCGCCCTGCCACGACCGGTCACCCGCCGCACCGCCCTCCTCGCCGCCCCGGTCGCCATCAGCCTGCTGATGGTGTCGCTGCCGGTACGCAACGCGCTGCACCTCGGCCAGACGAGCATCCTGCCCGTCCTGCTGGTGCTGCTCGGCTGTTTCGTCGCGCGTGACGCACGCGTGTCCGGCGTACTGATCGGGGTCGCGGCGGCGCTCCAGCCGACGGTCCTGCTGTTCGCCGTGCTGCTCCGGCTGACCGGGCGCAGACGGGCGTCCGTGACCGGCGCCGTCACCTTCGCCGCGCTGACCGGGCTGACCTGGGCCGTCATGCCGAAGGACTCCTGGACGTACTGGGTGCACCATGTCGCGGGCGCCGGACTCGGGGCCCGTCCGGACAGCCTCGCCAACCAGTCCCTGCACGGCGCCCTGCTCCGCCTCGGCGCCGAGGGACCGCTGGAAATCGTGCTGTTCGTGGTGCTCGCGGTCACCGTCTGCTTCGTCGGGCTGCGGCGGGCGCTGCGGTACGCCGAGGACGGCCAGCTGCTCCTCGCGGTCGCCGTGACCGGCTGCGTCGCCGTCGCCGTCTCGCCGACCGCCTGGCAGCACCAGCTGCTGTGGGTGCTCCTGGCGGTCGTGGGCCGGGTCGGCAAGCGGGCCTCCGACCGGCCGGTGTGGCCGGTGGCTGTGGCGCTGGTGCTCGTCCTGCCGGGCAAGATGCTGCTCCCGAACATCGAGGCGCTGTTCCCGGTACGTGACAACGTGCTGCTCATCGCGGCGCTCGGCGCGGCCTGTGCGGCCCCCTTCCTGCCGCGTACCTCGCCGTACTGGCGCAGACCCGTCCCCACCGACTACGCGTCCCCGGTCGCCTCCCGCTGGGGACGTGTGCCGCTCCTGCCGTTCTGGCGACGTGTGCTCAGCCGCCCCAACCTGCTGCTGGAACTCCTGCTCATCCGGATCGTCTACTCCGCGTACCAGCACGTCAGGCTCGCCGCGACGGCGGGCCGCGCCACCGCCGAGCACCACGGCCGGCAGATCCACTCCCTCGAACAGTGGCTGCACATCGACATCGAGCGCTGGGTCAACCACTCGGTCGTGAAGGTCACCTGGCTGCGGGAGTTCTTCGACTACTACTACCTGACGTTCCACTTCGTCGTGCCGCTGACGATCCTCGGTGTGCTGTACGTGCGCAGGCCCGCGGACTACCGCTGGGTGCGCAGTTCCATCGGCTTCGCCACCGCCCTCGCGCTGGTCGGTTTCTGGCTGTACCCGCTGGCCCCGCCGCGTCTGATGCCCGGCCTCGGCTTCATCGACACCGTGCACGGCGTGCAGGACTTCGCGAAACCGGACTACGGCACGCTGACGGGGATGACCAACCAGTACGCCGCGATGCCGTCGCTGCACTTCGGCTGGTCGCTGTGGTGCGGTGTGGTGATCGTGATGCTCGCGCCGAAGGTCTGGATGAAGGCACTGGGCCTGCTCCATCCGCTCTTCACGCTCTCCACGATCGTCGCGACGGGCAACCACTGGGTGCTCGACGCGGTGGGCGGCGCGGCGGTCGTCTCGCTGGGCTTCGGGCTGACGTACGCCCTGTCGGGCCGGCGCGAACTGCGGGCGGGCACGGCGTCGACGCGGGGGGCGGCCATGCGTACGACCAGGACCGGGACCGGGGCGGGAGCCAGGGCCCAGGCCGAGGCGAGAGCCGAGTCCCAGGCCGGGACCGGGGTCAGGGACAAGGACGAGGTCCGGTCCGAGGCCGAGGGCAAGGCCGGGAGCGAGGCGAAGGCCGGGTCCGAGAGCATCGGCGGGGCCGGAGCCGCGTCCGGGCAGACGTCTTCCGTACGCGTCCCGAAGCCGAAGCCGAAGCCGGACGGGACGCCGGCCGGAAAGCGGTAACCGCGCCACCGGCCAGTGGCGCAGGTCAGGACCCCGATGGCGGGCCGTTCGCGGACTGCGCGTAGTCTCTCCCCGGCCAATCGGCCGGGGAGGGGGAAACGGACTCCCCAAGATCATTCGTATGTCAAGGGGAGAACACCTCATGCGCACCCATCTGCGACGCGGCCTGTCCGCAGCCCTCGTGGCGTCCTCGCTCTGCCTCATGGCCGCGTGCAGCGACTCGTCGGACAGTTCGGACAAGTCGGGCGGCGACGCCAAGAGCTCGCAGTCCGCGGAGAAGCCGTCCAAGGCGCCCGCGGTGGCCCTCTCCGTCGAGCAGATGAAGGCCGCCTCCCTGGCGGTCGAGGACCTTCCGGCCGGCTGGAAGGTCGACAAGACCGAAGCGGACCCGACCACCGAGCCCAAGGCGGACAAGGCGGAGTGCCAGCCCCTCGCCGCCTTCCTGGCCGACAAGGTCGCCGGGGCGACGATGGGCGCCAGCCTGGACTTCGCGGGTGACAAGGGCAAGACCGCCCTCAGCCAGCAGGTCTTCACCTTCCCCGGTGAAGGGGCGGCGGACTACCTGAAGACGGTCGGTGCCGCGCTGGAGAAGTGCGACGCGTTCGGGTACGAGGACGACGGCGCGAAGTTCAAGGTCACGCTCGAAAAGCTGACGGGCCCGAAGGTGGCCGAGGAGTCCCACGCCTTCCGCATGAAGCTGGAGGTCCTCTCGATGGACGTGAAGTTCGAGTCGGACATGCTGGTGGCCCGGCAGGGCACGGGCGTGACCCGCATCGCCTACATACCGTCCGACCCGTCGGGTCACAAGAACTTCGAGGAGCTGGCCACGCGCGGTGGCCAGAAGTTCGCCAGGCGCGCCCAGTACTGATCCGGCGGGGACCGCGTCGTCCCCTCGGACACGGCGAAGCCCCGACCGTTCGGTCGGGGCTTCGCCGTGCGCCCGGCAGGGCGGATGCCCTCGCCGGGCCGCTTTCAGCCGATCGCCCGATCGCTCCCGGCGGAGTGCGGGCCGGCTCAGTACCAGCTGTTGGCCTGCCAGAAGTTCCACGCCTCGCACGGGCTGCCGTAGCGGGAGTTCATGTAGTCGACGCCCCACTTGATCTGGGTCTCCGCGTTGGTCTTCCAGTCGGAGCCCGACGAGGCCATCTTGTTCGCGGGCAGGGCCTGGACCAGGCCGTACGCACCGGAGGAGGAGTTGGTGGCGTGCATGTCCCAGCCGCTCTCGTGCGACACGATGTTGCTGAAGCACTGGAACTGGGCGTCATCGCCGATGATCCGCTTCGCGCTGCTCTGCGCGTCCGACGTGGAGGCCGAAGCCGCGGACGGGGCGGCCATGGCCGGGGCGGCGCCCATGGCCAGACCGGTGGCACCGAGCAGAACCGCCGCGCCGGTGACGGCGGACTTGCGGGGCTGGGCGAGGATGCGACGGGCGAACGACACGTGGAGTCCTGACGTCGGGAACGGGGGATGTCGAAGCCGGAACCGGAGCGCCACGCGAGGCGCCGCTCCGGGGGAGTTCCGGCGATCGGTGACCGTGGTCCGTTCGGTGGGCCTGTCGGTGACCGGCGACGTGGACCAGTCTTAGCGGCGCCGTCCGGGCACCGCAATGACCCCCGGTACGGCCCGTCGTCGGAGCGGGGGCCGAAGGTCCCGGACCGGACCGCGGCACGTCAGCCCAGGTCACAGGAGTCGCGGAGGAAGCGCCGAGGGCCGGGACGGCTACTAGGCCGGGTGGTAGGGGACCAAGGACCTGTGGGGCCCTTCACGCCTTCGGGACCTCTTCCGGCCCCTCGAACGTGACCTGGGCCTCGAAGGCGGCGCGGCGCGTGGCCCGGCGCAGGGCCTTCAGCAGGACAGGACCGACGGTGAGGACCAGCACCACGGTCAGCAGCGCCCGGCCCAGGTCCCAGCCCAGCGAGGTGGCCAGGCAGTACGCGAGGAACCGCACCAGGTTCTGCGACAGCGGGTCGCCCGGGTGGAACGCGATACCCGAGCCGAGACCGGGGACGATCGTCCAGCCGTACAGGTTCATCACCGTGCCGTATGCCAGCGCCGCCACGCACCCGTACACCGCGAGCATCAGCAGCTCGCCCCGCCCGCGCAGCCGGTCCGGACCCGGCAGCAGGCCCGCGCCCATCGTGAACCAGCCCATCGACAGCATCTGGAACGGCATCCACGGCCCCACCCCGCCCGTGAGCAGGGCCGAGGCGAACATCGTCACCGAGCCGAGCACGAAACCGAAGCCGGGGCCGAGCACCCGGCCGCTCAGCACCATCAGGAAGAACATCGGCTCAAGACCGGCCGTGCCCGCGCCCAGTGGCCGCAGCGCCGCACCGACCGCGGCGAGCACCCCCAGCATCGCCACCGCCTTCGCGTCCAGGCCGGAGTCCGCGATGGTCGCCACGACGACCCCGACCAGCAGCGGCAGCAGCGCGGCGAACAGCCAGGGCGCGTCCTGCGAGTGGGCGAGGCCCGAGTCGGCGTCCGCGAGCAGCGGCCAGCCGAAGGCCACCACACCGATCGCGCTGATCAGGGCCAGCGCGGTGATCGCCCGCGGACCCAGCCGGACCGGGCGGGCGGCGGTGCGCCCGCCGAGGCGGTCTCTCATGTGCGTGCGGTCGCCTCTCATACGGAGGGAGCCGACGGCTCCGGGTGTTCCAGCGCCCGCCGCACCTGCGTCACGGTCAGCCACTCCTGGGGGGCGAGGATCTTCGCGGTCTGCGGGGCGAACGCCGGGGACGAGACCACCACCCGCCGGGTCGGACCGTCCGCGACGACCTCCCCGTCGGCGAGGATGACCACCCGGTGGGCGAGTTCCGCCGCCAGCTCCACGTCGTGCGTCGCCAGCACGATCGCGTGCCCCTCGGCCGCCAGCTCGCGGAGCATCCCGACCAGCCGGGCCTTCGCCGCGTAGTCCAGCCCCCGGGTCGGTTCGTCGAGGAGGAGCAGCGGTGGCCTGCCGGTGAGCACGATCGCCAGCGCCAGCGCCAGCCGCTGCCCCTCGGAGAGGTCACGCGGGTGAGTGGCGTCCGGCACGTCCGGCAGCAGCGCGGAGACCAGGGCCCGGCAGCTGCCCGGTTCGGCGCCCGCGTCGGTGTCGGCCGCCGCGCACTCGGCGGCGACCGTGTCCGCGTACAGCAGATCGCGCGGTTCCTGCGGTACGAGACCGACCCGGCGCACCATCTCGCGCGGCGGTGTCCGGTGCGGCGTCCGGCCGCCGACCAGGACGGACCCGGTGGTGGGCTCGATCGTGCCGACCAGGGTGGCCAGCAGGGTGGACTTGCCCGCGCCGTTGCGGCCCATCAGCGCGACGGTCTCGCCGGGGGCCACCGAGAGGGTGAGGCGGCGCAGCGCCTCGACGCGTCCGCGCCGCACGCCGAGCGAGGTGATCTCGGTGGTGGGGGTGTCGGGTGCGGCGGTCCCGGAAGCGGGGACGGGGGGAGCGCCCCCGGGACGCAGCAGCCGGGTCAGCATGCCGCGCCGGCCGGTGGCGGGCGCGGGCAGTGGCGGTACGCCCGCCACCGGTCCGGCCGGTCCGGCCGGGACGTCCGCCGGGGGGTGCGCCGTGGCCAGCCGGCTCCGCAGGTCCGTCGCCCGGCGGCGGGCGTCGCGCACCGACAGCGGCAGCGGGTCCCAGCCCGCCAGCCGCCCCAGCGCCACCACGGGCGGGTGGACGGGCGAGACGGCCATGATGTCGGCGGGCGCCCCCATCACCGCTGCCGCCCCGGGGGACGGCAGCAGGACGACCTGGTCGGCGTACTGGACCACCCGCTCCAGCCGGTGTTCCGCCATCAGGACCGTGGTGCCCAGGTCGTGCACGAGGCGCTGGAGCACGGCCAGCACCTCCTCGGCCGCCGCCGGATCGAGGGCGGACGTCGGCTCGTCGAGGACCAGCACCTTGGGGTGCGGGGTGAGCACCGAGCCGATCGCGACCCGCTGCCGCTGACCGCCGGAGAGCGTGGCGATCGGCCGGTCGCGCAGTTCGGCCAGGCCCAGCAGATCGAGCGTCTCCTCGACCCGCCGCCGCATCACCTCGGGAGCGAGCCCCAACGACTCCATTCCGTAGGCCAGTTCGTCCTCGACGGTGTCGGTGACGAAGTGGGCCGACGGGTCCTGGCCCACCGTGCCCACCAGATCGGCGAGTTCACGCGGTTTGTGGGTACGGGTGTCGCGGCCGTCGACCGTGACCCGGCCGCCCAGGCGGCCGCCCGTGAAGTGCGGCACCAGACCCGACACGGTCCCCAGCAACGTCGACTTGCCGACCCCCGACGGGCCGACGAGCAGCACCAACTCGCCCTCGGGCACGGTGAGATCGACCCCGTGCAGGGTGGGGTGCGCGGTCCCCTCGTACCGCACCGAGACCTGCTCGAACCGGATCACGTCTTCTCCTCGGGCCCCGGGGCGGAGGCCATGGGCGGGGTGGGGGCCACCAGTGCGGGCAGCAGACCGATCAGCGTCGCCGCCGCCGGCCACAGGGGGAGGACCGGAGCGGTCAGGGGTACGACACCGGGGTGCAGCGCGTCCGGGTCGGTGCCGCCCGCCCAGACCATCGCCACCGCCACCGCCGCACCCGAGGCGGCCGTCAGCCACGCCCGCCCGCCCCAGCGGTCGGGGCGGTAGCGGGTACGGACCGATCTGCGTCCGCCCAGCCGCAGCCCGGCCAGGGCGGCGACGAGCCCGGCGAGCAGCAGCGGCAGCCCGTACACCGCGCCCTGCGCGGCGAGCAGCCCGTACGTACCGGCGCACACCCCGAGCAGTCCACCGATCGTCAGGACGTTCGTGGTGTGCCGGACGGCGGGCGGGACCTGGGCCGTCCGCCCGTAGCCGCGCGCGTCCATCGACGCCGCCACCGCCACCGACCGCTCCAGCGCGCCCTCCAGCACCGGCAGCCCGATCTGGAGGACCGCCCGCACGCCGCCGGTGGGACGGCCGCGCAGCCGCCGCGCCGACCGCAGCCGGCTCACGTCGGCGACCATGTTCGGCGCGAAGGTCATCGCGACGACGACGGCGACCCCCGCCTCGTACAGCGCGCCCGGCAGCGACTTGAGCAGCCGGGCCGGGTTGGCGAGCGAGTTCGCCGCGCCGACGCAGATCAGCAGGGCGGCGAGCTTCGCCCCGTCGTACAACGCGAAGACCAGCTGCTCGGCGGTGACCCGGCCACCGATCCTGACGCCCTTCGCCCAGTCGGGCAGGGGCACCTCGGGCAGGGTGAACACGGTGTGCGTGCCGGGGACCGGGGAGCCGAGGAAGGCCGAGAAGAGCAGCCGGACCGCGACGACGAACAGCCCGAGCTTGATGAACGCGCCGTACGAACGGGCCCACGGCGCGTCCGTGCGGCGGGCCGCGACCACATAGCCCGCGACCCCGATCAGCAGCGCGAGGAGCAGCGGGTTGGTGGTCCTGGACGCGGCCGTGGCGAGTCCGAGCGCCCACAGCCACCAGGCCCCGGCGGGCAGGGCGTTGGCGCGGGTGGCCTCGGGGGCGCGCAGCGCCCGGTGGAGCCGGGGCGTGCCGGTGGCGCCGGTCATCCGCGCCGGCGGCGGGCCCGGAGGACGCCGGCGACACCGAGGACGAGCACGGCGGCCACGCCGACGAGCAGCCCGGCCGACGGGCCGCCGCCGCTGTCGGACGAGGAGGCGCTGTCGGACGAGGAGACGCCGGGGGAGAGCGAGGCACCGGGGGACGCGGCGCTGTCGCGGTGGCCGTTCCCGGAGACCTGCTCGCCGCACCCCGACGCCGGGTAGCGGGTGATGGCGCAGAGCAGCGCGTCGTTGCCGTAGCGCAGCGGCTTGGCGACCGACGCGAGTGCCTCGGCGGTGCTGGCGTCGGTGGCGACCCGGGCGCAGGCCGTGCGCGACGGGGGCGGGGTCTCACCGTCCGGCGCGTCCGCCGCCGTGCCGGGGTCGATGACGAGCGCGACCCGTTTCGTACCGCCCTTGGCGGGGGTGTCGCGGCAGATCTCCGCGAAGTCGGGGGCGTGGCGCGGCTTCGCGGCGTCCTGGGAGTCCTCGCTCACCGCGAACCGGAAGCCCTGCACCGA
This sequence comes from Streptomyces sp. AM 4-1-1, assembly GCF_029167625.1. NCBI lineage: Bacteria > Bacillati > Actinomycetota > Actinomycetes > Kitasatosporales > Streptomycetaceae > Streptomyces > Streptomyces sp. AM 4-1-1. Next base: position 1,687,844 of record NZ_CP119145.1, on the reverse strand, counting down.
GCCGTCGTCCGGGCGGACCAGGGACGGGCCCTGGGTGGCGTACGTCCAGGTCGTGCCGGAGCCCTCCCAGAACGACCAGTAGCGGTAGCCCGCCGCCTGCGCGGTGCCCGAGCCGAGGACGACGGTGACGGCGGCGAGGAGGGCGGCGAGGAGGGCGGCGAGCGCAAGAGCGGGCCCACGGGCCGGTCGCGGGCCCGGCCGCTGGGTCTGCGCGCCCGGCCGCGGCCCCGGACGGGCGGCTGCCGGTGGCACGGCCGCGTGGACGTCCGGGCGCCGCCGGCGCCCGTCACGGCGAATCCCGGCCGCCGGTCGGGCGGTCCGGGTGTCGATGGCCGGTGTTCCTGGTCCGGTGGTCCGGGTGTGGGTGGCCGGTGTCGGTGGTTCGGTGGTCCGGGTGTGCGTGGCTGGTGCCCCCGGTTCAGCGGTCCGGGTGTCGATGGCCGGTGTTCCTGGTCCGGCGGTCCGGGTGTGGGTGGCCGGTGTCCGTGGTCGGGTGGTCCGGGTGCGGGCGGCTGGTGTCCCTGATCCGGTGGTCCGGGTGTGAGTGGCCGGTGTCCCCGGTCCGGCGAGCCGGGTATGCATGGCTGGTGCCGCTGGTGCCGCCGGACCGGCGGGCCGGGTGTCCGTGGCCGGTGTCCCCGGCCCCCAGGACCAGGTGCCCGTGGCCGGCCTCACGGCCGCTGGTTCCGCCGGGCTCACAGCTGCTGGTTCTTCCGGCGTCCGCTGATCAGGAAGCCGACGCCCGCGCCGACCGCGAGGCCGATCCCGATGAGCCACCAGACGCCGAGGCCGCCGTCGTCGCTCTCGCGGCCCTCCTCCGCCTTGTCGCCACTCGCGGTGGCGGCCGCGTCGGTCCGGGGCTTCCGGGTGGCGGCGGGTGCGGGGCCGGTCGCGTTGAGCCGCGCGACGAGGTCGACGCCGCCGAAGTCACGGGCGTCGGTACCGGTGGCGTGCGCGGCGAGGACCAGTTGGGCGTACGCGGCGGGACCGCTCGTCTCGGCCCAGGGCCCGGCGTTCTTCTCCAGCCAGCCGACCGCCTTCGCCGCCTTGTCCTGGTGACCGGAGGCGGACAGGGCGACGACCGCGTCGGCGGTGTTGCCGAAGTCGGGCCGGGGCGCGGTGTCGTCGGAGCCGGGCATCGGCGGAAGGTCCAGGTGCCCGGTCTTCGCGAGCACGCCCGAGAGGTAGTACGCGCCGTTCTGGGCGGCCTGCTCGGGCGTCGGGTCGGCCGTCTTCTGGCAGGTGGGGGCCTTGACCGCCGCGGTGTTGCCCGCCGCCATGCCCTTGCCCATGCCACCCAGCACGGCCGCCGCCGTGGCGTCCGCGTTGGCGGTGAGCTTCCCGGCCTTGTCGGGCTGGTAGGCGAACGCGCCGCCGTCCGCGCCGCCGCACGGAAGGGCGAATGTGAGCAGCGCGTCGTACGGGGTCGTGCCGCGGTCCGTGGTGATGTCGTTCATCTTCTGGCCCGCCCGCGCCAGCGCGCCGATCACGACGGCGGTGGAGTTCGCGTCGCTGGGGCTGCCGGGGTTGTAGCCCCAGCCGCCGTCCGCGTTCTGCACGGACTTCAGCCAGTGGACCCCGTTGTCGATGGCGTCGCGGTGCCGGCCGAGCTCGGCGAGCGCCTGTATCGCCGCCGCCGTGGCGTTGGTGTCCGTCATCGTCTTCGCGTCGCACGGCACGGACGGATCGGGGCGGTACGAGGCGAACGCGCCGCTGTCGCACTGCTGGCCGACCAGCCAGTCGACCGCCCCGGCCGAGGGCGTGACCAGCTCCACGCTCTGCGCGAGGAAGGCGAGCGACTGCCGCCAGACACCGTCGTACGTCGGATCGGCCGTCCCGTACAGCCCGTCGGGCAGCGCGGCGGAGGGGGAGGGCGAGGGGGACGGTGCCGCGACAGCCGCCGGGGCGGCGGCCACACAGAGCACGGCGGCGGTCGCGAGCGCTGCCGCGCTTCGGCGTACGGTCATGGCGGGCTGGGCCTCTCCTGCGAGGAGCCGGGCACAGGCACGCTGGGGTACCAGGCTCCGGCTCCGTGAACCTCGACGGTGCCGGTCACCGGGGGCCCCGGTGACACGAGCCGGTCACGACCAAGGACAGGGCATTCCGGCTCGCCGCCTCCGAAGGCGGCTCACGGCTGCGGGTCAGCGCCGGATTCGCACCGGCTTCCCCCTGAACGGGCATGATGACGACTCGCACACTCTACCGGTCGATACCCGGTCCTTCCTGGGCAGAGGCGCCCGCCCCGGCCGCCGCGCCCGCCCCGGACCCGGTCCCCGGTACGACATCGATCAGCCGGCACACCGTCTCGATGTCGGTCCGCACCCGGGCGGCCGACGCCCGCCCCGAGAGCCAGCTGATCAGCACCGAGTGCCAGGTGTGCTCGACCACGCGGACCGCCGACAACTGCTCCGGCGACGGGTCGTCGAGGCCCATGGCGTCCAGGACGATCGTCGTGGTGAGCCGGGACACGGCGTCCACCTCGGGGCTCACACTCCGGTCGGCGAAGGTCAGCGCCCGTACCATCGCGTCCGCCAGCTGCGGTTCGCGCTGGAGCGAACGGAAGGCCCGCATCAGGGTGTCCGCGACCCGCCGCGCCGGATCGTCCCCGGCCGGCGGACGTCTGCGGAGCGCGGTGTGCAGGTGCTGGAGCCGGTCCCGCATGACCGCGACCAGCAGATGGACCTTGGAGGGGAAGTAGCGGTACAGCGTGCCCAGGGCGACCCCCGCGTCCTCCGCCACCTCACGCATCTGCACGGCCTCGAACCCGCCCCGGCCGGCCAGTCGCGCGCCCGCCTCCAGGATGCGACGGCGACGGGCCTCCTGGCGCTCCGTCAGGGCCGGCGCCGCCGGTCTGGCTCCCGTTGTCATGTGACCCCGTCCATGGCTTCTGTCGCGACCGGAGGGAGCTTCCGTCCGCGACCGGAGGGAGGCGGAGTGCTCCAGGGGGCGCACAGCATGCCAGGGGTCCCGGCCGTGGCGCGAATCACCTGACCGCACCGACACCGCGACGCTACCTGCCGGTAGATTCGAAGCTCATCGAGCGGGCGAAGGGCTGTCCGGTACTCCCGGTGGAGTGGCGCGCGGCGTCGGACGCGGCGCGTCGCGAGGCGGAGGGGCGTCCACATACTGGATGTACGGGGACGTTCCGACAACGCCGCGAGGTGCCGTAGCTGCCGTCGCGCGCCCGCCGGGGAGTAGCGGGACAGCCCTAAGTCTGTAACTTGTTCTAGATTAGCGCGAGCGGTTACGCTCCGGCGGACACGCAGTGAGAAGGGGGCCGAGTGTGACCGCTGAGGCCATAGAAACGGGCCCTCACGCGGGCCGCGACGCGTCGGCCCCCGCCGGCGAACGGCCGCTGCGCATCGCACTCCTCACCTACAAGGGCAACCCCTTCTGTGGCGGCCAGGGCGTCTACGTCCGCCATCTCGGCCGCGAACTGGCCCGCCTCGGCCACAGCGTCGAGGTCATCGGCGCCCAGCCGTACCCCGTGCTCGACGAGGGCGTCCCGCTCACCGAGCTGCCCAGCCTCGACCTCTACCGCCAGCCCGACCCGTTCCGCACACCGGGGTTCGGCGAGTACCGGGACTGGATCGACGCGGCCGAGGTCGCCACCATGTGGACCGGCGGCTTCCCCGAACCGCTGACCTTCAGCCTCCGTGCCAGACGCCATCTGGCCGCACGCCGGGGCGAGTTCGACGTCATCCACGACAACCAGACACTCGGTTACGGCCTGTTGGGCGACCTGGGCGCCCCGCTCGTCACGACGATCCACCACCCCATCACCGTGGACCGGGAGTTGGACCTGGCCGCCGCGCCGAACCGGCGCCGCCGCGCCTCCGTACGCCGTTGGTACGCCTTCACCCGGATGCAGGGGCGCGTCGCCCGCAGACTGCCGTCCGTGCTCACCGTCTCCGGCTCCTCCAAGCAGGAGATCACCGAGCACCTGGGCGTGCGGCCGGACCGGGTCCATGTGGTGCACATCGGCGCGGACACCGATCTGTGGGCGCCCGACCCGGCCGTCGCGGAGGTTCCCGGACGGATCGTCACCACCTCCAGCGCGGACGTCCCGCTCAAGGGCCTCGTCCATCTCGTCGAGGCGCTGGCCAAGCTCCGTACCGAGCACCCTGACGCGCACCTCGTCGTCGTCGGCCGACGCGCCGAGGACGGGCCGGTCGCGCGGGCCATCGAGCGGTACGGGCTGCGGGGAGCCGTCGAATTCGTCAAGGGCGTCACCGACGCCGAACTCGTCGACCTGGTGCGCGGCGCGCAGATCGCCTGCGTCCCCTCGCTGTACGAGGGCTTCTCACTGCCCGCGGCCGAGGCCATGGCCACCGGCACCCCGCTGGTCGCCACGACCGGGGGAGCCATCCCCGAGGTCGCGGGCCCGGACGGCGAGACCTGCCTGGCCGTGCCGCCCGGCGACGCGGGAGCGCTGGCCGCCGCGCTCGCCCGGCTGCTGGAGGACCCGGAACTGCGGGCGGGACTGGGCACCGCCGGGCGCGAGCGGGTGCTGGCCCGGTTCACCTGGAAGCAGGCCGCGATCGACACGGCGGAGCACTACCGGGCGGCCATCGAGGCCCACTCCGCCCGGCCCGCCGCCAGGAGCCGTCGGTGACCCGGCCCGCTCCCGCCCCTCCCCGCTCCTCCGCCCCCTCCGACCGCCCCGACCCCCTCGACTTTCTCGACCGCTCCGAGCACCGCCGCCTCCTCGGCCGTCTCCGCCGTTCCGACCGTTCCGACTGCGAAAGCAGGCACTCGTGCTGACCGTGGATTTCACCCGCTTCCCGCTCGCCGCGGGCGACCGCGTGCTCGACCTGGGCTGCGGCGCGGGCCGTCACGCCTTCGAGTGCTACCGGCGCGGCGCCCAGGTGGTGGCGCTGGACCGGAACGCCGAGGAGATCCGCGAGGTCGCGCGGTGGTTCGCCGCGATGCGCGAGGCCGGTGAGGCACCCGAGGGCGCCACCGCCACCGCGATGGAGGGCGACGCGCTCAACCTGCCGTTCCCCGACGAGACCTTCGACGTCGTGATCATCTCCGAGGTCATGGAGCACATCCCCGACGACAAGGGGGTGCTCGCCGAAATGGTCCGCGTCCTCAGGCCGGGCGGCCGGATCGCGGTCACCGTGCCGCGCTACGGACCCGAGAAGGTCTGCTGGTCGCTCTCCGACGCGTACCACGAGGTCGAGGGCGGCCACATCCGCATCTACCGGGCGGACGAACTCCTCGGGAAGATCCGCGCCGCCGGCCTCAAGCCGTACGGCACCCACCACGCCCACGCGCTGCACTCCCCCTACTGGTGGCTCAAATGCGCGTTCGGCGTCGACAACGACAAGGCGCTGCCGGTCCGCGCCTACCACAAACTGCTGGTATGGGACATCATGAAGAAGCCCATGGCCACCCGCGTCGCCGAGCAGTTGCTCAACCCGGTCGTGGGCAAGAGTTTCGTGGCGTACGCGACCAAGCCGCACCCGTCCAGGGCCGGCTTCCCCGAGCAGCACCCTACGAAGGCCGAGGCGTGACCACTCCCGAGCGGACCGAACACCTCGTGCTGCCCGGAGTCCTGACCGCCGGGCAGGCCACCGAGACCGTCACCGCGCTGCTCGCCGGGCAGTGCGAGGACGGGGCCCTGCCGTGGTTCCGGGGCCACCACCTCGACCCGTGGGACCACATCGAGGCGGCCATGGCGCTGGACGCGGCGGGCGAACACGCCGCCGCCGCCCGCGCGTACGAATGGCTGGCCCGGCACCAGAACGACGACGGCTCCTGGTACGCCGCCTACCACGACGGCGACCCGGACCGGCCCGTCGACCGCGGTCGTGAGACCAACTTCTGCGCCTATGTCGCGGTCGGCGTCTGGCACCACTACCTCGCCACCGGGGACGACGCCTTCGTCGACCGGCTGTGGCCGACCGTCTACGCGGCCGTCGAGTTCGTCCTGCGGCTCCAGCTGCCCGGCGGCCAGATCGGCTGGAAGCGCGAGGCCGACGGCACCCCCGTCGAGGACGCCCTGCTGACCGGCTGCTCCTCCATCCACCAGGCGCTGCGCTGCGCCCTGGCCATCGCCGAACGGCGCGAGGAACCGCAGCCCGACTGGGAGTTGGCGACCGGCGCGCTCGCCCACGCGATCCGCCACCACCCGGAACGCTTCCTGGACAAGAGCCGCTACTCGATGGACTGGTACTACCCGGTCCTCGGCGGAGCCGTCACCGGGGCCGCCGCCCAGCGAAGGATCGACGAGGGCTGGGACCGGTTCGTGGTCCCCGGCCTGGGCGTGCGCTGTGTGCTGCCCAACCCCTGGGTGACCGGCGGCGAGAGCTGCGAACTCGCCCTGGCGCTCTGGATGATGGGGGAGTCCGACCGGGCCCTTGAGATCCTTCAGTCCGTCCAGCACCTGCGCGCCGACAGCGGCATGTACTGGACGGGGTACGTCTTCGAGGGCGACCGCGACTTCTGGCCGCAGGAGCAGACCACCTGGACCGTCGGCTCGCTGCTGCTCGCGGTGGCCGCGCTCGGCGGGGACGAGGCGACCACCGCGGTCTTCAGCGGTGAACGGCTGCCGACGGGCCTGGAACCCGACTGCTGCGACGGGACACGGTCCGGCGGTACGGACTGAGGACTGTCCCGTGGCCGGCGACGTTCGCCGGGAGCGGTGTCAGTACCGGCGGACACGGCCCGCCACCGCGTGCCCGATGAAGAGGTAGACCACGGCGGCGAGCCCGTACCCGGCGACGACCCGCTCCCACGCCTTGTCGAAGGTGAACAGGTCGTACGACCAGCCGGCCAGCCAACGGGCGGCGCCCCTGACGAAGTCCACCAGACTGTTGTCCCGGTTCGCGTCGAGCAGGTACATCGCGATCCACAGGACGAGGATGAAGGCCATGACATCGGCCACGGCAGCGATGACGCGCGCTGCGGTACTGCTTCCATTGCCGGTTGCTGGAGACATGGGTTCCACGTTGCCCCGTCCCGCCGGGTGAAACCCCGATCACGCCCCCGGTTGGCGCCCGGTCCGGACGGACGACGACGTCCCCCGCCCGGAAGGGGCGGGGGACGTCGTCCTGTGCGCGTACGAGGACCGGGTCAGCCGCGCTGGATGCCCGTGGTGTCCTGGAGCACGCCACGACGGCCGTCCTGCGTCTGGGCGACCAGGGCGGGACCGCGCTGCTCCACCGCGAGGTACCACGTACCGGGAGCCAGCTCCGCGATCGGGGCCGCCGAACCGTCCTCCCCGTACAGCGGACGAGTCACCGGCACCGCGAACCAGAACGGCGCGAAGTCCGCCGACTGCGCCGAGGAGTCCTGCGGGGCGGGCGTCTGCGCCTGCTGCGGCTCGGGCCGGGCGGCCTGCTGCGGGTGCGCACCGTACGGCTGGGGCTGACCCGGCTGCGCACCGTACGGCTGCTGCTGCGCGCCCGGGTAGCCGTAACCCTGACCGGGCTGCGGCTGACCGTAGGCCGACTGCACGGCCGGCGGGCGCGGGGCGCCCAGCAGCGGCGCCTTCAGCGCCGGGACCAGCGGGGTGGCGACCGCGCCCGCGGCCAGCACCAGCGCGGCGATCAGCCCGAGGATGAGCCCGGCCCCGGCGTCGACCTGGCCGAGGTCGATGATCGTCCAGAAGAGGGCCCACGCCGTGAACACCGTGGCGGCCACACCGACGACGCCCAGGTCCAGGCCGAGCACCTTGCGGGGCTGGGACTGCGAACGGGTCAGGATGATCAGTGCCGCACCGATCACTCCGACCATGAAGACGCCGATCGCGTTGCCCAACGAGTCCCAGGCGTTCGGCGCGTCGCCGAGGCCCTCGAAGGAGAAGTAATCGAGGAAAGAGGCGATGAACAGCACCACCGCTGCTCCGATCACCACGCCATCGCCTCGAGTGAGGGAGCGGATATCCACGTGAAGGTCCTTAGTCGTTCGTCTCGTCGGGACGGTCCGTCGCTCCGCTGTACGGCGGGCGCGGCGCGAAGCCGGTGCAGCTCCCCGCGAACCCTGCCCCGTCGCGCCACCCGGCACGCACACTCACGCCGTCGGCCGGAGGATCAGGCGGTCAGGCCACCAGGTCCTTCGGCCGCCCTGCGGTCGTACGCACCGGACGACGCTCCTTCCGGGCAGGCATTGCCGGTCACAGCACAAGGGGGCGGCTCCCCATGGTACGGATGAATCTATCGGTTGCCCGGCCGGGTGGGGGACCCGTCCGCAGGACGGGCGGTCATCCCTTCGGATACCACCGCATAACTCCCCGTCGTGGCGGGGAAATCACTCCCGGGGACGTCACCCGCCGAAGGGCTGTCCCGTAATCCGTGGTGGATCAGCGTGCGGCGTCAGATGCGGTGCGTCGCAAGGCGGAGGAGCGTCCGCATACTGGATGTATGTGGACGTTCCGACAACGCCGTGAGGTGCCGTAGCTGTCGTCGCACGCCCACCAGGGATTACGGGACAGCCCTGAGGTAGGAACCGATGCCGTCCGCGATGCCCTGGGCCGCCTTCTGTCGCCAGCCGGCGTCGGTCAGCAGGGCCGCGTCCGCCGGGTCACGCATGTTGCCGCATTCGATGAACACCTTGGGCACGGTCGACAGATTCAGTCCGCCCAGGTCCTTGCGGGTGTCCAACCCGCTGCGGCCGCCCACATAGTTGGAGGGCGCGCTCCCGGTCGCCCGGACGAAGAGGCCCGCCATCCGGGTCCCGAGATCACGCGACCGGTCGACGATCTTCGAGGTGTCCGCCGCTCCGCCGCGCACCTCGGCGGGCAGGATCACATGGAAACCGCGGTTGCCGACCGCGGAACCGTCCGCGTGGATCGACACCACGGCGTCCGCCTTCGCGTCGTTGCCGATCCGGGCCCGTTCGTCGACACACGGACCGTACGGGCGGTCGTCGTCGTGGGTGAGGACGACCCGCGCGCCCCGTGCCTCCAGGAGCGTCCGCAGCCGGTGCGACACATCGAGGGTGAACCGGGCCTCCGAGTAACCGGAGTCGGTGGACGTGCCCGTGGTGTCGCACTCCTTGTGCGTGGTGCCGATGTCCACCTGGCGGTTGATCTCACGGGAGTGCTGGTAGTTGCGCGGATTGTGACCCGGGTCGACGACGACCGTCCGCCCCGACAACGGCCCGTCGGGCAACGGGCGTTCGGCGGCCGGGGAAGACCTCGGCGGGGACGGGGTGCCGGCCGGGCCGGACGAGGGGGCGGCGGACGCCGCGGCCGACCCGCCCGGCGCGGAGGCCGACGGACCGGCCGACGGCTCCGAGGACGGGGACGCGGCGCCGCCGCCGGGATGGGGACGGGCCTGCCCGGAGTCACCCCCGCACCCGGAGGCGGTCAGACAGACGGCCGCCACCAGCCCGGCGGCGGCGAGAGCGGGCCTGCGGCGCGCGGCGGCGCGCGGAACGGGGGGAACGCTGACGTCGTACGGCACCACGCGATGCTAACCGGGCCCTACGGCCTTCCCCGGGACGGGGAGCCCCACTCCCTGTGGTGGGGGAGGCGTTCAGATCCCCGGCCCCGTCCGCCGCAGCACCCGGAGCGAGTCCGTCGCCGAGACCTCGGTGAACGCTCCGGAGGCCAACGCCCGCTGATGGACGCGGTACGGGGCCTGCCCGCCGTCCGCCGGGTCGGGGAACACGTCGTGGACCGCGAGCAGCCCGCCCTCGGCGACGCGCGGCGCCCAGCCCTCGTAATCGGCGTTCGCGTGCTCGTCGGTGTGCCCGCCGTCGATGAACACGAAGCCGAGCGCCCCGCTCCACACGGCCGCGACCTGCGGGGACCGCCCGACGAGTGCCACGACGTGCGCTTCGAGACCCGCCCGGCGCAGGGTCCGCCGGAAGGTGGGCAGGGTGTCCATCAGACCGGTCTCCGGGTCCACCAGCGACGGATCGTGGTACTCCCAGCCCGGCTGCTGCTCCTCGCTGCCCCGGTGGTGGTCGACGGTGAGCGCGGTGACCCCGGCCCGGCGGGCGGCGTCGGCGAGCAGGATCGTGGACCGCCCGCAGTAGGTGCCGACCTCCAGCAACGGCAGTCCGAGAGCGGCGGCGCCGGCGGCGGCCGCGTACAGGGCGAGACCTTCCCGTACCGGCATGAAGCCCTGGGCGGCCTCGAAGGCGGCGAGGGTCTCCGGTGCGGGCCCGGTCTCCGGCTCGGTGGTCACGGGCTGCTCCTCCGCGTCGTACGTTGGTGGGCCGCCCATCGTGCCGTACGCCCCCGCCGGGAAGTCCGGCGGGGGCGTACGCGGGGGCGGGCTCGGGTCGGGTCCGGCCCCCCGGGGGGCAGGGCTGTCGGCGAGGGGGTCAGCAGCTCTGCCAGAGCCGGGTCATCACCCGGACACCGAAGCGCAGCCCCTCCAGCGGGACGCGCTCGTCGACGCCGTGGAAGAGGCGCCCGTAGTCCAGGTCGTGCGGGAGCTTCAGGCCCTTGAAGCCGAAGCAGCGGATGCCCAGCCGGGTGAACGCCTTGGCGTCGGTGCCGCCCGGGTTGCAGTACGGGACCGGGTGGCCGTCCGGGTCCTCGGCGCGGACCGCCGCGCACATCGCGTCGACGAGCGGACCGTCGAAGGACGTCTCCATCGCGATGTCGTGGTTGACCCAGGCACGGCTGACGGAGGGCGGCAGCAGGGCGTCGATCGTGTCGATCAGTTCCTGCTCGTGGCCGGGCAGGAAGCGCCCGTCCACGCGGGCGGTGGCCTTCCCCGGGATGACGTTCGTCTGGTAGCCCGCCTGGAACATGGTGGGGTTCGCCGAGTTGCGGAGCACCACCTGCATGAAGTCGGAGACCGGGCCCAGCCTGGCCAGGCTGCCCTCGATGTCGTCCTCGTCGAAGTCGACCCCGTACAGCCCGGCCGCTTCCTCCAGGAGCGCGCGGACGGGTTCGATCAGCCGGATCGGGAAGGTGGTGCGGCCGATCCGGGTCAGGGCCTCGGCGAGGTCGGTGACCGCGTTCTCGTCGTTGGGCGACGAACCGTGACCGGCCCGGCCGGTGGCGGTCAGCTCCATCCAGGCCATGCCGCGCTGGGCGTTCTCGATCGGGTAGAGGCGGCGGCTGTCGTCGAGGGCGAAGGAGAAACCGCCGCCCTCGCCGATCGCCTCGGTGACGCCCCCGAACAGCTCGGGCCGGTGCTCGACCAGCCAGTGGCCGCCGAACTTCCCGCCCGCCTCCTCGTCGGCGAGGAACGCCAGCACCAGGTCCCGGGAGGGCCGGGTGCCGGTGCGGGCGAACTCCCGGGCGGTGGCCAGCATCACGGCCACCGTGTCCTTCATGTCGATCGCGCCGCGCCCCCAGAGGTAGCCGTCGCGGATCTCACCGGAGAACGGCGGCACCTGCCACTCGGCGGCGTCGGCGGGCACCACGTCGAGGTGCCCGTGGACCAGCAGGGCGCCCCGCTCGGGGTCCCGGCCGGCGATCCGGGCGATGACGTTCGCCCGGCCGGGGGCGGACTCGATCAGTACGGACTCGACGCCCACCTCGGCGAGCCGGGCCACCACCCAGTCGGCGGCCTCGCGCTCGGTGCCGGTGGGATTGGAGGTGTCGAAGCGGATCAGTTCGGCGCAGAGCCCCACGACCTCGTTCTGCGCCTCCTCGGAAGCGGGGACGAGGGACCGGGCGGTGCTGTTGCCGGTGCCGGGGCCTGTTTCGGTGTCGGGGGTGTTCATGCCGCTCCCACGGGGGTCGTCGCGTGGTCGGCGGGGACGGCGCTGTCCTCGTCGGCCAGGGTGGAGGTGCCGTACGGCTTGATCCAGCCCAGCAGGCCGAACACCACGTACAGCAGGAAGGCCGTGCCCAGCGAGTTCAGTGCCGGGATGCCGCCGTCGTAGAACTTGCCGACGCAGAACGCGACGGCCCAGATGACCAGGGACATCGGCACCCAGGTCGGCGAGGACCTCGGCAGGACCTCGGCCTCACGGGTCTCGTCCAGCGGGGCCCGCATCCGCCGCACCACCCAGTACTCGGCGACGATGATGCCGCCGATGGGCGGGATGGCGACGCCCAGCAGGGTCAGGAACTCGGTGAAGTGGGTCATGATGCCGACCGCGGAGAGCAGGGTGCCCGCGATGCCGAGGCCGATGGTGACCGCGCCGCGGTGCAGCCGCTTGCCGAACACGACCTGGAAGAAGTTCACGACGCCCAGCGAGGAGCCGTACAGGTTCCAGTCGTTGATCTTGGCGGTGGACATCAGGACCACGATGACGCCGAAGGCGCCGGAGGTGGAGAGCACGATGTGCGAGACCTCGTTGCTCTTCACCAGATGGCCCAGGAGCACACCGGTCAGACCGACGATGTACTCGGAGAGGATCATCGAGGAGGCGCTCTGGATGAAGACGTGCGAGCCCTTGCGGTTGTAGCGGGTCATCTCCGGGGCCACGATCGCGCCGGTCATGAAGCCGCCCGCGATGGCGGTGGCGGCGACGGCCAGCGGGATCGTCGGACCGGGCGCGGGCGAGTGGATCAGGTCCGTCAGGGAGTGGTCCTTCAGCGTGCTGATGATGGACCAGGCGACCATGGCGAAGAAGAGCGGGGTGACGATCTTCGCGAAGACCGCCATGTAGCGGAACCCGAAGATCACCAGCGCGGTGATGGCGATGCCCGCGATGACGCACCACATCCAGGACGGGCCGCCGACCAGCGCGGACACGCTGTTGCCGAAGATCGTGTTCTGCACGCCGAACCAGCCGACGAGACTGACCGCGATGACGAAGCTGACCAGCGCGGAACCGTTTCTGCCGAAGCCCACCCAGCGGGTCAGCATCGGGGTCGCCAGACCCTCGCGCATTCCGGCCAGCCCGATCGCGAAGATCACGATCTCCAGGGTCACCGCGCCGAGCGTGAAGGCGAGGAAGGCGTTCTGGAAGGTCATGCCGACACCGATGGTGGCGCCGAGGGTGAACTGCGAGATCGACCCGGACTGGGCCAGCCACTGGAGCAGCATGCTCCAGAAGCCGAACCGCTTCTCACGCGGGACGCGGGAGAGCGAGTAGTCGTCGCTGCCGATGCTCTTGGTGGTCTCGGAGACCCCGGCCTCGGCCGCGGGCCGCGGGGCGGCTGCCATCAGGACTCCTGGGGTGTACGGCCGAAGGTCTGCAGGTGTGCCAGCGACCCGTAGCGGTTGACGAGGTTGTCGAACTCCCCCGTGTCGTGGAAGTCCAGGTGGCCGCCGCCGAAGGCCTTGGCGACCTCCACGGCGTAGCGCGCCGCGGACGCGATGTCCGTCTCGTGGCTCGCGCCGGTCTGGCAGCCCGGTACCGCGGCGGCCGAGGTGACCGCCAGGCCGACGACCGGAGAGGTGGTCGCGGTGGCGGGCTGAAGGATCGAATTGATGTGATGTACACCGTTACCGTACGGGGTGATGTCCTGCGTGGTCACGGGGTACGTGACCAACGGCTCACCGGTCACCACGGCCAGCAGCTCGCCGAGCTGCTCGCTGACCCGCAGCACCCATCCCTCCTTGACGGTGGGGGAGAGGGCCAGCCCCTTGTGGTTGATGATCCGGTTGCCCTTGGTGGTGTCGATGGAGAGGACGGCCTCCATCTCGTCGGTCACCTCGTGCCGGTTCATGGTGGCGATGTCCACGGGCGAGCCCATGAACGGCACCGGGTCGTGCGGCTCGGTCGGCGCGTTCGGGCAGATGTGCGTGGCGACGACCACATCACCGGGCAGCGCGTCGCCGCGGCGGCGCATGTCGAGGAGCTTGGCCGCGGCGGCCAGCGCGGCGGCGGCGCCGTCCGCGTCGGAGACCAGGCCGGTCACCTCGGGCCGGGCGCCGATGCCGCCGAGGCGGCCGACCACACCGAGCGTGCGGGCGTCGCCGCCGGCCGAGCGGCCCCGGCTGCCGGGGATGCGCACGACGACGAAGTCCGTGGACCCCCGCTCGCCCGCGACCGTGGTGACCTCGGCGGACGAGCCCTCGGCGCCCGCCATGGTGTCGAGGTGTCCGACGACCCTCTTGCCGTCGACCTCGGGATCGTCCAGGAGCTCGACGATGTCCAGCACGTACTTCAACATGGGGGGCCTTTCTCGCTCAATCAGGCACACACCCGGACGATCCCGTATGAGCCCGGGTGTTCCGACGAGCAGATCCGGGGGCCGGGGTGCTGAGAGCAGAGTCAGGATCGGATAGCGTTGAACGCAACTGTTTCCCGCTATTTGCAACTCGGGTCTGAATGGTGAGATGACGATGACCGACTTCGATCTCGACCGACGCACCCCGGCCGGCGCCCTGCAGACCGTCGACCGGGCCCTCCTGGTGCTGCTCGCGTTCGAGCGGACCAGACCCGACTGGGGTGTGACCGAGGTCGCCGAGGAGTTCGGCTGGGACACCTCCGTCGCCCAGCGGCTGCTCGCGACGCTCGCGGGACGCGGTTTCCTGGTCTCCGACCCGGCCACCCGCCGCTACCGCATCGGCCCCGCCGTGCTGCGCCTGGGCCGGCTCTGGGAACGCTCCGGCTCACTGGAGCTGCTGGCGGGGCCGGTGCTGGAGGAGCTGCGCCGGGCGACCGGCGACACCGTCCTGTTCTGTCTGCCGGACAGCTTCCACATGCGCTGCGTGGCCGCCGAGGAGGGCGAGGCGGGGCCGCTGCGCTACTACCCGCTGGTCGGCGAGCTGTATCCGGCGCACGCGGGGGCCACCAGCAAGTCGTACTACGCCTGTCTGCCCGACGAGCAGCGCCACCGGCTCTTCCGGGGCCGTCCGATGGCCCGCTTCACCGAACGGACCGTGACCGACCCCGACCTGCTCGAACAGGAGCTGCTGAAGGTCCGTGCGCAGGGGTACGCCTGGACGGTCGGGGAGTACGACACCGGGATCGCGACCGTCGCCGTACCGGTGTTCCTGGGCCGGGAGCCGTACGGCAGCCTCAGCCTCGGCGGCGCGGAGGAACGCTTCCGCGGGGCGCCGGAGGACCGGCTCGACGCGCTGCGGCAGGCGGCGCAGGCGCTGGAGCGGCGGCTCACCCATCCCCCGCAGCGACCGAAGAGCCGGGCCCGCCGACCGCGCGACTGACCCCGGCCCCGGCGCCGCAGCCGCTCCGGTGCCGGTGTGGAACACCCGAACGACCGAACGATCCGAGGAACGACGTGAATCTGCTGCTTCTCTCCAACTCCACGCAGTACGGCAAGGGTTACCTGGAACACGCCCTCGACACCGTCACCGCGTTCCTGCCGCCCCGCGCCCGGCTGGCCTTCGTGCCGTACGCGCTCGCCGACCACGCCACGTACACCGCGCGCGTCCGCGCCGCCCTCGAACCCGCCTCGATCACCGTCCGGGGCGTCCACGAGAACGCCGACCCGGTCGCCGAACTCTCCGCCTGCGACGCCGTGTTCATCGGTGGCGGGAACTCCTTCCGGCTGCTGAGCGCGCTGTGCCGCACCGGACTGCGGGACGCGGTCGGCGACGCGGTACGCGGCGGGCTGCCGTACATGGGCGCCAGTGCCGGTACGAACATGGCGGCGCCCACCCTGCGCACGTCCAACGACATGCCCATCGTGCGGCCGCCGACCTTCGAGACGCTGGGCCTGGTCCCGTTCCAGATCAACCCGCACTACCTCGACCCCGATCCGGCCGGCACGCACAAGGGCGAGACCCGTGAGGAACGGCTGACCGAGTTCCTTGAGGAGAACGACGTACCGGTCCTCGGGCTGCGCGAGGGGTCCTGGCTGCGGGTCTCCGGGGACCGTGCCCATGTGCAGGGCGACCGGCCCGCACGGCTGTTCACCCGGGGCGCGCCGCCCCAGGAGCTGCCCGCCGGATCGGACGTCTCTCAACTCCTCACGAGGGCACCGAGGTTCGACGTTCCGGTGCGCTGACCGGCAGCACCAGATCGACCTCCACCGGCAGTCCGTCGCCGGGGTACGCGGCCGGGCGGGCGTGCGGCGCGTGCCCGGCCGCCGAGCCCGCCAGGACGAACGGGCCACCGCTCGGAGCCGTCAGCGTGTACCGGCCCTCCGCGTCCGCCACGGTCCGGCCGGCCTGGCGGCCCTGCCGGTCGATCAGGGTGACGTTCGCCCGCGCGACCGGCCGGCCCCCGGTGTCCAGCACCCGGCCCCGGAACCCGCCGGACCCGGCGACGACCGTGCCGGTGACGGGCGGGGCGCCGGCCGGTCCGGCCATGAGGGCGTCGCCGGCGCTGCTCGCCCGCGGCGACGGCCGGGCGCCGGCCCGCTGCGACGGCAGGAACGCGGCGATCAGCAGCCCGATCAGCACCGCGCCCGTCGCGATCATGAACGAGGTGCGGAACCCGGACATGGTGGGCACCGTCACCGACCCCATCCGCACCGAGCTGTTCGCCAGCACCATGCCGATCACCGCGCTGGACACCGATGTGCCGATGGAACGCATCAGGGTGTTCAGCCCGTTGGCCGCCCCGGTCTCCGACGGGGCGACCGCCCCCATGATGAGCGTGGGCAGTGAGGAGTACGCGAGCCCGATCCCGGCCCCGAGCAGCACCGAGATCACCACGGTCTGCCAGGCGGCGCTCATCAGGCCGAGCCCGGCGCCGTACCCGACGGCGATGACCAGCATCCCGAGCATCAGCGTCACCTTGGGGCCGCGCCGGGCGGAGATCCGGGCGTAGAGCGGGGCGACGAGCATCATCGTCAGACCGAGCGGGGCCACGCACAGCCCGGCGACCACCATGGACTTCCCGAGCCCGTAGCCGGTCGACAGCGGCAGTTGCAGAAGCTGCGGCAGGACCAGCGAGACCGCGTAGAACGCGACCCCGACCATGATCGAGGCGAGGTTGGTGAGCAGCACCACGCGCCGGACGGAGGTGCGCAGATCGACCAGGGGCGCCGGGGAACGCAGCTCGAAGAGACCCCACAGGAACAGGATCGCGAGCGCGGCGGCGATCAACCCGAGCGTGGTGCCCGAGGTCCAGCCCCAGTCACCGCCCTTGGTGATCGGCAGCAGCAGGCAGACCAGGCCGAGCGAGAGGCCGATCGCGCCGGGGACGTCGAAGCTGCCGAGGGCCCGCACCGGGCTCTCCGGTACGAAGAGGACGGTGAGCGTCATCGCCAGCACACCGAGCGCGGCGGACGCGAAGAAGAGCGCGTGCCAGTTCAGGTGCTGCGCGATCAACGCGGCGGCGGGCAGGGCGAGTCCACCGCCCACCCCGATCGACGAACTCATCAGGCCCATCGCCGAACCGAGCTTCTCGCGCGGCAGCCCGTCGCGCATCAGACCGATGCCGAGCGGAATGGCACCCATGGCGAAGCCCTGGAGCGCGCGGCCGACGATCATGACCACGAGATCATCCGTGAAGGCGCATATCAGGGAACCGAGCACCATGACGGCGAGGCTGGCGAGCAGCATCCGCCGCTTGCCGGCCAGATCCCCGAGCCGCCCCATGATCGGCGTCGACACGGCGCCGGCGAGCAGGGTGGCGGTCATCACCCAGGTGGCGTTGGACGGGGTGGTGTGGAGCAGCGCCGGCAGATCCTTGATGACGGGGACGAGCAGGGTCTGCATCACCGCGACCGTGATACCGGCGAAGGCGAGCACGGGGACGATGCCGCCCGCCGCGCGTCCGCCCGGTTCTCGTGGGACCGCGGTCTGCTGATCGTTCGTCGTCTGTGGCATACGTGCGGCCTCCGGGCAGCGGGAAATGACGGAAGGGCGGGCGTGCGGTCGCGCGGCGGACAGCGGTGACCGCCAAATGTGTGCACGGTGAACGCTTCAGCAGGCCGACGTTATTCCGGGGAACGCGGTGCGAACGGGGTGCGGCCGGAGGCGGGCGGGTACTTGACGGGGCGTCAGGTGTGCGCGTGCGTGTGCTGGGGCGCGTCGGGCGCTCGCGTGTCCCTGATGGCCGGTCCGGCGCACGCCCATGCCCTCAGGGCGTCAGGGGCACGCATTCGGGCTCCGGCCCGGCGGTCCCGGGAGACGTCGTACGCCCCAGGGGCACGAGACGCCACCGGTGCCGATGTACGGGGCCCGGGGCGGCTGCGAGTATGACGGTCATGGTCGATGTCTCCACTTCCTCCCGCTCCCTCATACCCGCCCGTGAAGTCCGCACCTGGGCCGTGGTGCTCGCCGCGTGCACCGGCCAGTTCCTCGTCGTCCTCGACGTCTCCGTCGTCAACGTGGCACTGCCGTCCATGCGGGCCGACCTCGGGCTCAGCCTCGTGGGACTCCAGTGGGTCGTCAACACGTACTCGATCGCCTTCGCGGGGTTCATGCTGCTCGGCGGCCGGGCGGCCGACATATACGGCCGCAAGCGGGTGTTCCTGATCGGCCTCGGGCTGTTCACCGCGGCCTCGCTCGGCGGCGGGCTGGCGCAGGAGGGCTGGCAACTGCTCGTCGCCCGCGCCGCCCAGGGTCTCGGCGCCGCCGTGCTCTCCCCGGCCACCCTCACGATCCTCACCTCGGCCGTGCCCGAGGGGGCCGCGCGGACCAGGGCGATCGGCACCTGGATGGCGGTCGGCGCGGGCGGGGGCGCGGCCGGGGGTCTGATCGGCGGGACGCTGACCGACGCCCTGTCGTGGCGCTGGGTCCTGCTGATCAACGTGCCGATCGGCGCGCTCGTCCTGGTCGGTGCGGCGCTCTGGGTCGCCGAGGGCCGGGCGGGCGACCGGCGCCGGGTGGACCTCCCGGGCGCGGTGCTCGTGACCGCGGGTCTGGCGCTCGTCGCGTACGGCATCGTGCAGACCGAGGCGGCGGGCTGGGGCACGGCGGTGACGCTGGTGCCGCTGCTGGGCGGGGCGGCGCTGCTGGCCCTCTTCGTGCTGGTCGAGGCGCGCACCTCAGCGCCGCTGATGCCGCTGAAGGTGTTCGCGGTACGGGCGGTGTCGTCGGCGAACGCGGCGATGCTGGTGATCGGGTCGGCGACGTTCTCCATGTGGTACTTCATGACGGTGTACGCGCAGAACGTCCTCGGCTACTCGCCGACGCGGGCCGGTCTCGCCCTGCTGCCCACCTCGCTGGCCGTCGTCGCCGGTTCCACGTACGCGCCCCGGATCATGGCGCGGGTCGGCGCGAAGAACCTGGCCCTGGCCGGTGTCGCGATCACCGCGGCCGGGTTCGGCTGGCAGTCCATGATGAGCGCCCACGGCTCGTACCCGACATCGATCCTCGGTCCCGGCGTCCTGATGATGGCGGGGGCCGGTCTGGCGTCCACCCCACTGGCGTCCCTCGCCACCTCGGGGGCGGCGCCGGGGGACGCCGGACTCGTCTCGGGACTGGTGAACACCTCCCGGACCATGGGCGGCGCGCTGGGCCTCGCGGTGCTCTCGACGGTCGCGGCGGCGCGCACCGGGGGTTCCACGGGGGCGGCGGAGCTGACCGCCGGGTACGCGATGGCGTTCCGCACCGCGTGCGGGGTGCTGCTGGGCGGACTGCTGCTGATGACGCTGTGGCTGCCGAAGCACCGGGGCGCCCGGCGCTGACCGGTGGCCGGCGCACGGGACCGCCCGACGGGACAGCCCTCAGTCCGGCGTGACCCCGGTGTCCCTGGCGCCTCCGGAATCCGCCGACTCCGTCCCGTACAACGGTAGTTCGGCGATCACCACGAAACCGCCACGGGGTCCGCGGGCCGCCTCCAGCGAACCGCCCGCCGCCGCGAGACGTTCGGTGAGCCCCTTCAGCCCCGTACCGCCCACACCTCGCGGACCGAAGCCGGACGCGCGGTCGGGGTCCGTGTCGGGGGCGGCGTCGGGAGCGCCGTCCGGGACCGTAGCGGCGTCGCCACCGGGGCCCGGGCCGTCGTCCGTCACCGTCAGCCGGACCCGCTCCGCCGTGCTCTCGACCACGAACTCGCAGTGCGCGGCCCCACTGTGCCGTACGACATTGGTGACGGCCTCCCGGGCCACCCAGCCCAGCAGGGTCTCCGACCGGGAGTCCAGCGGCGGCCCCGAGCGGCGGACGGCCGGTTCGATCCCGGCCGCGATCAGCACCGATCCGGCCCGGTCCAGCTCGGTGACGAGGCCGCCCTCGCGGTAGCCGGTCACCGCCTCCCGGATCTCGGCGAGCGCCTGACGTCCCACGGACTCGATGTCGGCGACCTGACCCAGAGCCGCGTCCATGTCACGAGGCGCCAGTCTGCGCGCCGCCTCCGACTTGATCACGATGACCGAGAGCGTGTGCCCCAGCAGATCGTGCAGATCGCGCGAGAAGCGCAGCCGCTCCTTCTCCACGGCGGTGCGGGCGAGTTCCTGCCGGGTCGCGCGCAGTTCCATCACCGTCTCCGACAGCGTGAGGATCGCGGCGGTCACCGCGCCCGAGATGAAGGTGCCGTATCCGATGGTCCACGGACCTGACGCGTCGTCCCCGCGCCAGGCGGCCACGACCCCCGCGAGCACCGCCAGGGCGATCAGACCGAAGCCGAGCTGCCGGTCGCGCAGGATGGTGCCGCAGGCCAGCGAGAACAGCGGGAGGAACAGCAGCCAGCTGCCGCCGTAACCGATCGCCAGACCGAACGTGATCAGCCCCATCGCGGCGAGCAGCCGGTACGAGACCGGACTCCGCCGCTTCTCCTCGTCGAAGCCCCGGAACACCACCACGACGTAGAGGGAGTCGAAGGCGACCAGCCCGAGGCCGCCGAGCCACGGGTACGGGGTCCTGCCCTGGAGGAGGTGGGAGAACGCGCCCAGTCCCATCAACAGCCAGGGCAGCAGGGCGTACGGCCCCGGCGGCCCGGGGCGCTTCGACGCGTGCCGCAGCCGGCGGCGCTCACGCCGGGGTCCCGACCAGGGCGTGTTCCTCGTCGGCCTCATACGGTCCTCGCGGACCGACGGCGTGGGCCGCCACCGGCCGACGGCCGGGCCACCGCCACCGGGTCGCCGTCCACTGTCTGCTTCATGGCCACGACCCTACGGAGCGTGGTGACCGCCTGAGCAGAGGCATGTGTACGGACTCCGGGATGACACATGTCATCAGCGGTCCTTCAGCGGCCTTCGGCCCAGTGGCTTCCGGGCTCAGTGGCTCCCGGGGCCCAGTGGCTTCCGGGGTTCATCGGCTTCCTGGGCTCAACGGCTTTCGGCTCAGCCGCGACCACCGTTCCGCGGCCCGCCCTCCTCGGAGGGGCGGCGGTGGCGGCCGTGTGGCTGCGCTGTCGTGTTCTCCGTCGACACACCCCCTCGGTGCCTTCCGGAGCCGCCGGCTCCGGCCCGTTCGGCGTCCGCCCCCGGCGGACGCGTCTGGGTCGTGTCGGTTCGGGCTTCAGACATGTGGGAAGTCACCCCGTCGTGATCGCTTACGTGTGTACGCACGAGGGCCACCGCGACACCGCCTCCGAGGTGGTCACCACCGTCGGCCGCCACCCGGTGCGGACGCGTGGCCCGAGCCCGAAAGTCTAGACAGACGCGGTACGGCCGACGCGAGGCGGCGGGGCCGAGGAAAACCGTTCGCGTACAGGGGGATGCGTGACAGCGACCGGCGGTTCCCGGCTCTGCGGCACACACCCCCCACGGGCGACGGAATGTCCGCGAGAACGGACATGTCGGCTATCGGTGTCCGGAAGAAGTGCGCTGATACCCGTGCCCGGCCGCGAAACGGAAGAGGTGGGAGGAACGGAGGAGCGGGAGGAGCGGATGAGCGGGAGGAACGGAGGAGCGGGAGGAACGGAGCAGCGGGAGGAACGGAGGAGCGGGAGGAACGGGGGAGGTCGGGACGGCCGGAGGCGTCCGAGAAGCCCGATAGGCCCGGGAAGGGGGTGGCTGCATCCTGCATCGATGCGCCTGTCTAAGGTTAGGCACTCCTAAGCGTCGATCCGCCGGTGCCCGTGCGGCATCCCGGCGCTGCCCGTGTGACCCTCGACTGGAGCAATGAGCACGTGATGTCGATACGACGCCGAAGCACCGCCGCGATCGGCCTGGCCGTGGCCGCCGCCCTCTCCCTCTCGGCCTGCGGGAGCGACGACGGCGGCAAGGCGGACGGCTCGGCGAAGTCCGACGCGGGCGGGGACAAGAAGGCGGCCGTCGCGACGGGTGGCAAGGACTTCGGCGACGCGTCGAAGAAGACGGCGGAGTACGGCACGGACGCCAAGGCGGGCGAGTTCCCCCGTACCCTCACCCACGCCCTGGGGAAGACCGAGATCAAGGCCGCTCCGAAGCGTGTCGTCGTCCTGGACGTCGGCGAGTTCGACAACGTGGTGTCGCTGGGTGTGCAGCCCGTCGGCTACGCCCCCTCCGAGGGCGACGAGGGCATCCCCTCGTATCTCAAGAAGGACGCGGGCACCCCGAAGAGCGTCGGCACGATCAACAACCTCAACCTTGAGGCGATCGCCGCGCTGAAGCCGGACCTGATCCTCGGGAGCCGGCTCCGCGCCGCCGACAAGTACCCGCAGCTCTCCAAGATCGCGCCGACCGTGTTCTCCATCCGTCCGGGCTTCACCTGGAAGGAGAACTACCTGCTCAACGCCGCCGCGCTGGACAGGACCGCCGAGGCGAAGGCCGAACTCGACGCGTACCGGGCCAAGGCCGTGAAGCTCGGCGAGGACATCGGCCCGGACAAGCCGACCATCTCCATGGTCCGCTACCTGCCGGACAGGATTCGTCTGTACGCGAAGGCGTCCTTCATCGGGACCATCCTGGAGGACACCGGACTGCCCCGCCCCAAGAACCAGCAGATCAACGAGCTGGCCGCGGAGATCAGCCCCGAGAAGATCGACGAGGCCGACGCCGACTGGATCTTCACCGGCGTCTACGGCGACCCGAAGGCCACCAAGCGCGACACCGCCCGGTCCAACCCGCTCTGGAAGAACCTCAAGGCGGTCAAGGCCGGACAGGCGAAGGACGTCCCGGACGAGACCTGGTACCTCGGCCTCGGCGTCACCGCCGCGGACAAGGTCCTGGACGACCTCCGCGCGGACCTCGTCAAGTAACCCTCCGTGACGGACGATCGGTCAGCTGTCACGGACCACGGGTCACGGCCGTCGCGCGGTCACGGTGGGCCGTAGCCATGGCCGACGGGGCACCGGCGGAAGGTAGCCTTTCCCCCGTGCCCCGTCTGTCCGAAGTCATCGCCGCACTCGACGCCCTCTGGCCCCGCGAGCGGGCCGAGGCCTGGGACGCGGTCGGTACCGTCTGCGGAGACGTGGGCGACCAGGCCGCCGCCACCGACCGTGTGCTCTTCGCCGTCGACCCCGTACAGGCCGTCGTCGACGAGGCGCGGGAACTCGGCGCGCAGCTGATCGTGACCCACCACCCGCTCTATCTGCGGGGTACGACGACGGTCGCGTCCGACACGTTCAAGGGCCGGGTCGTGCACACCCTCATCCGGCACGGCATCGCCC
Source organism: Streptomyces sp. AM 4-1-1 (assembly GCF_029167625.1). NCBI lineage: Bacteria > Bacillati > Actinomycetota > Actinomycetes > Kitasatosporales > Streptomycetaceae > Streptomyces > Streptomyces sp. AM 4-1-1. The sequence goes on along the minus strand of NZ_CP119145.1, from coordinate 1,664,636 downwards.
TGCACGTCGCGCACACCAACGCCGACACCGCCGACCCGGGTGTCTCCGACGCCCTCGCCGGGGCTCTCGACCTGCGGGTCACCGGACCCCTCGTACCGGACCCGACCGACCCCCGGGGCCGGCGCGGCCTCGGCCGGATCTGCGAGCTGGACCGCCCGGAGACCCTGCGCGAGTTCGGTGCCCGCGCCGCCGCGAGGCTGCCCGCCACCGCGCAGGGCATCCGTGTCGCGGGCGACCCGGACGCGCCGGTACGCACCGTCGCGGTGAGCGGCGGATCGGGCGACAGCCTCTTCGACGCGGTGCGCGCGGCGGGCGTCGATGCCTTCCTGACCGCGGATCTGCGCCACCACCCGGCCTCCGAGGCCGCCCAGCACTCACCGCTCGGTCTGGTCGACGCCGCGCACTGGGCCACCGAATGGCCCTGGTGCGAGCAGGCCGCCGCCCAGCTCGACGCGATCTCCGACCGCCACGGATGGGGCCTGCGGGTCCATGTCTCGAAGCGGGTCACCGACCCCTGGACCACCCACCACTCTTCTGGAGCCCCCAACTGAACGCCGCGCCCGCCGACCAGATCCGACTCCTCGACGTCCAGGCCCTCGACGTACGTCTGTCGCAGCTCGACCACAAGAGCTCGTCCCTGCCCGAGCACTCCGAGATCGAGTCGCTGAGCAGCGACCTCGCCCAGCTGCGGGACCTCCTGGTCGCCGCCCAGACCGAGGAGGGCGACACCGCCCGCGAGCAGACCAAGGCGGAGCAGGACGTCGACCAGGTGCGCCAGCGCGCCGTCCGCGACCAGCAGCGGCTGGACTCCGGTCAGATCACCTCGTCGAAGGACCTGGAGAGCCTTCAGCGCGAACTGATGTCGCTCTCCAAGCGCCAGGGCGATCTGGAGGACATCGTCCTCGAAGTCATGGAGCGCCGTGAGTCGGTGCAGGAGCGGATCACCGAGCTGACCGCCCGGGTCTCGGCCGTCCAGGCCAAGGTCGACGACGCGACCGCCCGCCGGGACGCGGCGACGCGGGAGATCGACGACGAGATCGCCACCGCCACCAAGGAGCGGGAGATCGTCGCGGGCTCCGTCCCCGCGGACCTCCTCAAGCTGTACGACAAGCTCCGCGCCCAGCAGGGCGGGGTCGGCGCCGCCCGCCTCTACCAGCGCCGCTGCGAGGGCTGCCGCCTCGAACTGAACATCACCGAGGTCAACGACGTGAAGGCGGCCGCCCCCGACGCGGTTCTTCGGTGCGAGAACTGCCGCCGCATCCTGGTCCGCACCTCGGAGTCGGGTCTGTAATGCCGGAGCCCCGCCGGCTCGTCATCGAAGCGGACGGCGGCTCGCGGGGCAACCCGGGGCCCGCCGGTTACGGCGCGGTCGTCTTCGACCCGGTGACGGGCGAGACCCTGGCCGAGGCCGCCGAGTACATCGGCGTCGCCACGAACAACGTCGCCGAGTACAGGGGCCTGATCGCGGGCCTGAGGTCCGCGAAGGCCCTGATCCCCGACGCCCCGGTGCGGGTGACGGTACGGATGGACTCCAAGCTCGTCGTCGAGCAGATGTCGGGCCGCTGGAAGATCAAGCACCCCGACATGAAGCCGCTCGCGGCCGAGGCGGCGGGCATCCTGCCCGCGGAGTCCGTCTCGTACGAGTGGATTCCGCGCGAACGGAACAAGCACGCGGACCGGCTCGCCAACGAGGCGATGGACGCGGGCAGGAGGGGCCTGCGCTGGGAGCCCTCGGCCTCCACGGCCGCCCTCGACACGCCCCGGGGGACGGTCGCCGACGCGCTGCCGCCGGTGTCCGGCCCGCCCGGCGACGCCACGGCGGGCGCGGCACGGGCCCGCGCCGCGCTGTCGTCCTCACGCGCCACGGCATCCGCCCGGACGGCCACGGAGGACCCGTCGGCCCGTGCGCCCCGGGACCCGGCGGCGCTGTCACCCGTGGACGCGGGCCCGGCGCCGGCTGCGCCCACGGACCCGGCGGCGCTTTCGCCTGCCGACCCCGCGGACCCGGCGGCCCCGGCGCCCATGGACCCGACGGCCCTCGCTCCGGGGGCGCCCGCCGGGACCCCGCAGGTCGGCTGGGGCGCACCGGCCGACCTCGGCACACCCACCACGTTCCTCCTGCTCAGACACGGGGAGACGGCCCTCACGCCCGAGAAGCGGTTCTCGGGCAGCGGTGGCGGCGACCCGGAGCTCTCGGAGACCGGCCGACGCCAGGCCGAGGGCGCGGCGCGGTCCCTCGCCGCACGCGGCACGGTCCAGCGGATCGTCAGCTCTCCGCTGCGCCGCTGCCGCGAGACGGCGGAGACGGTGGCCGCCCGGCTGAACCTCGACGTCCACATCGAGGACGGTCTGCGCGAGACGGACTTCGGAGCGTGGGAGGGGCTGACGTTCGGCGAGGTCCGTGAACGGTACGGCCCCGATCTGGACGCCTGGCTGGCCTCACCGGACGCCTGTCCGACGGGCGGCGGCGAGAGCTTCGCCGAGGTCGCCCGCCGCGTCGCCGGGGCACGCGACGCCCTGACCGCCGGACACCGGGGCCGGACGGTCCTGGTGGTCACGCATGTCACCCCGATCAAGACGCTGGCACGGCTGGCCCTGGGCGCCCCGCCGGAATCCCTGTTCCGGATGGAACTCTCCCCGGCGTCGCTGTCGACGGTGGCGTACTACGCGGACGGCAACGCGTCCCTGAGGCTGCTGAACGACACCTCGCACCTGCGGTAGGGCGGCGACGGCCCCGGTCCGGGTGCATGGGCGCGGTTCCCGAACGCCCCACCTGGCCTCGGGCCCCGCCACCCCGGAGCACTGCTCTCGCTCAGCGCCGCAGGGCCGCCGTCCCTCCGGTCCGGGGCATGGGCGGGGTCTCCCGGACGACCCACCTGGCCTGGGGCCGCCGCCCGAGAATCACCACCACCATCACCACCGCTCAGCCCCATCGGCTCCCCGGTCCCGAGGCATGGACGCGGTTCCCGAAGGCCCCACCCGGCCTCGGGCCGCCACCCGGGGATCACCACCGTCGCTCAGCGCCGCAGGGCCGCCGCCTCGCGGGCCAGGCGCTCCACCCGCGCCCAGTCCCCGGCGGCCACCGCGTCCGCCGGGACCATCCAACTGCCGCCCACGCAGCCGACGTTCGGCAGGGCCAGATAGGCCGGCGCGGAGGTGAGGGTGATGCCGCCCGTCGGGCAGAAGCGGGCCTGGGGGAGCGGTGCGGAGAGCGCCTTCAGATAGGCGGTGCCGCCCGCGGCCTCGGCGGGGAAGAACTTCATCTCGCTCACCCCGCGCTCCAGCAGCGCGACCACCTCGGACGTCGTCGAGACACCCGGCAGGAACGGCAGCCCGGACGCCTTCATCGCGTCCAGCAGCGCGTCCGTCCAGCCGGGGCTGACCAGGAATCGGGCGCCGGCCGTCACCGTGTCGGAGACGTTCCGCACGGAGATCACCGTGCCCGCGCCCACCACCGCGTCCGGGACCTCCGCCGAGACGGCCCTGATCGCGTCGAGGGCGGCGGCCGTCCGCAGCGTCACCTCGATCGCCGGGAGTCCGCCGGCGACCAGCGCTCGGGCGAGCGGCACAGCGTCGGCGGCGTCGTCGAGGACGACGACAGGGACGACGGGCGCGAGGTCGAGCACGGAAGAGGCAGAAGAGGAGGTCATGGGCCCATCCTGCCGCGCTCACCACATCACACGCAACGAGCGTTGCACAGAATGCAACGCGCGTACACCCCCGTCGCCCGAAACGGAGTCTCGTGCCCGGTTCAGTGGATCTCCGACACCACCACGTCGAGCGCCCAGCCACGCCCCGCCCGCCCGGGGGCCTCCGCCTCGACCACGTACCCGAGTTCCCGCAGGACCTCGACCAGTTCGGCGGGCCCCTTCAGCCGCGCCCCCGCCAGCAGCAGGTCGCGCACCATCCGCCCCTTCGTGGCCTTGTTGAAGTGGCTGACCACGGACCGCTTCTCCACCCCGTCCACCAGCTGGGAGTGCAGCACCCGTACGCTCGCCGTCCGTTCGGCGACCTCGCCCTTCGGCTTCCACGCCGCCGTGTACGCCGACGAGCGCAGATCCAGCACGAGTCCGTCCCCGGCCGCCTCGGGCATGACCTCCGCCATCGGGGCACGCCAGTACGCACCGAGCGCGCCGATCCCCGGCAGCCTCACGCCCATCGAGCAGCGGTACGACGGAATCCGGTCGCCGACCCGCACCGCGCCCCACAGCCCGGAGAACACCAGGAGAGACTTCCCGGCCAGCCGCCGGGCGGCGGTGTCCAGCGAGGCCAGGTCCAGCGCGTCGTACAGCACCCCGGTGTAGATCTCCCCGGCCGGCCGGGTCCCCGACGACCGCAGCTCCGCGTTCTTCGCGACCTCGCCCCGCAGCCCCTCGCTCAGGCCGAGCACCGCGCGCGCCTTCTCCTCGTCGGCCGCGCAGAGTTCGACCAACTCGTCGAGGACCGTGGCCCGCGCCCCGGCGAGCCCCGGCAGCGAAAGGGACTCCGGCTTCAGCGGTGCCCCGCGCCCCGAGGCGGCCTTTCCTTCGGAGGGCGGCAACAGCACGAGCACGGTGGTTCTCCTTCGCGTGTACGGGATGTTCGCGTGTACGGGGATCGCCGGGCGCGGCCTCGGACGGGGAGCAGCCCCGGACCCGTACACGTCCCGGCGCCAGGGTACGGGGACGGGCGGCCCGTACGCCTCCGTCCGAGGCGCCCGTCGACCGCTCCCGCCCCCACGGCCGGGTAGCATGGACCACACGGCAGACGAGCCGGGCGGACGGCCGCGTGGAGATCTCCGGATCTTCCCGAGGAACGTCCGGGCTCCACAGGGCAGGGTGGTGGGTAACGCCCACCCGGGGTGACCCGCGGGACAGTGCCACAGAAAGCAGACCGCCGGGGGCCTCGGCCCTCGGTAAGGGTGAAACGGTGGTGTAAGAGACCACCAGCGCCTGAGGTGACTCAGGCGGCTAGGTAAACCCCACCCGGAGCAAGGTCAAGAGGGGCCGTCCCAGGACGGCCCTGCGCGAACGCTTGAGGGCGGCCCGCCCGATGTTCGCGGGTAGACCGCACGAGGCCGGCAGCAATGCCGGTCCTAGATGGATGGCCGTCTCCCCGGCCGCCGCGAGGCGACCGGTCGACAGAACCCGGCGTACAGCCCGACTCGTCTGCCGGTAGCTTCGGCTTTGCCATGGAAGGGGCCTCCGACCTGCGTCGGAGGCCCCTTCCGGGCTTTCGGGGGCTTACCGCTTCGAGCGGCGAAGAGTCCCTTGGAAATCCCTCGGACGGCGCTGAAAGCATCTGAGGGACCGAGGTTCAGAGCAGGCGCGGAGTGGGGCCGCGCTGCATTCGCGTACTCAGGCAGCGGCTCAGCGCCTTCACCGGGTACGGCATGCGCATGGGTCCCGTGCAGAACGGCGACGCCTTCGGGACGGTTCCCGGGCCGGGTGGTGCCGTTCACCGCTGTGGGATTTTTCGCGTCAACGCGGCCGTGAAGGTTGTCGCGTGGCGGGCGATGTGTGCCGCGTCGGCGCGGTAGACGGAGTCGTGGCCGGCGGCGATGTGCTCGGCGAACGCCGCGGTGCCGGCGTCGGCTTGCCGGTGCATGTGGCGGACCAGGTGTTCCAGGCGTTCCCGGGCCGTGTGGGCCAGCGCCGCGCGGTCGTCGTGGCCGAGCCGGTAGGTGTCCGCGAGGAGCCGGAGCCTGCGGGCCTGTTCCTCGACGGGCAGGCTGAAGTCGCCGTTGCCCGGATCGGTCAGGGGCACGAATCGATAGGCGGCGTAGGCGAGGTCCCAGATGCGGGGACCGGGGTGGGCGGTGTCGAAGTCGATGAACGCGACGGGTCGCCCGTCGCGGAAGACACAGTTGTAGGGGGCGACGTCGCCGTGGCAGATCACCTCGGCCGGTTCACGGCTGGGCAAGTGCCAGCGGGCCTGCGCCGAGGGGCTGAAACCGACGGTGGCGTCGTGGTAGTCGCGCAGCAGCACGGCCACGGTCCGCAAAGTCGCGTCTGATCGCGCGTGGTCCGGCAGCGGATAGTTGGCGACGTGGCCGGGAAGGAAATCGAGGATCTCCCGGCCATCGGCATCGAAGCCATGAACCCGCGGGGCACCGGCGAATCCTGCCGCCCGCAGGTGATCAAGCAGAGCGTGCACCGTTCGGGTCCACGGTCCCGCGGGCCGTCGAACAGTCGGTCCGATCCGGACGACGCGGTTGACGCCACCACCGGCCAGCACTTCTTCGTCCATCCGCTTCGACGCTGTCATGAGGACTCCTTCCGGGTCCGCCCGGCTGTGAGGTGCTCGGCCCGGCGGAGTGCGGTGCGGCGGTGCATCCCGGTCACGTCGGACACCCCGGCCCCCGCCGCCCGGGCCGGGACCGTCCTACGAACAGTAGGACGCCACCGTATCCCTGTGCTACGAATCGGCCGGGGACCTGCGGACGGCCAGTGCCTACAGTGACGGGAACGGCACCGCCCGGTCGGCAGCCGCCGCCGACGGACGTCCCCTGTGACGGACCCGTCAGCCGGGCCGGTGGTGGTCGGCCGACAGAAAGGCGCCAAACAGATGGACAGCGGGGTCGCGGTCAGCCTGCGTGACGTGGGCAAGAAGTACGGGACGTTCACCGTCCTCGACGGAGTGAGCCTGGACGTGGCGGCCGGGGAGACGGTGTGCGTCATCGGGCCCAGCGGCTCGGGGAAGTCGACGCTGCTGAGGTGCTGCAACCTCCTGGAGATCCCCGACAGCGGTGAGATGCACGTCGGCGGCACCCGCTACTACCCGATGCCCACGGGCCGAGGTCGCTCCGGCGCTCTGCGGGAGCTGCGCAGCCGGTCCGCCATGGTGTTCCAGAGCTTCGAACTGTTCCCGCACCTGACCGCCGAGGAGAACGTCGCGCTCGCGCCCGTCAGGGTGCGCGACATGCCCAGGGAGAAGGCGCTGGAGAGGGCACGGAGCCTGCTGGAGAGGGTCGGACTGGGGGAGTTCACCGGGGCCCGCCCCTCGACACTGTCGGGCGGGCAGCAGCAGCGGGTGTCCATCGCCCGCGCCATGGCCATGGAACCCCAGGTGCTGCTGTTCGACGAGCCCACCTCGGCGCTGGACCCGGAGATGGTCGGCGAGGTGCTGGAGATCATCCGTGAGCTGGCGACCACCGGGGTGACGATGATCGTGGTCACCCATGAGATGCAGTTCGCCCGCAACGCGGCCACCCGTGTCGTGGTGATGGACGCCGGGAAGATCCTGGAGGTCGGTACCCCGGACCAGGTGTTCGACGCACCGAGCCACCCCAGGACGAAGCGCTTCCTCCAGGCCGTCGCCCGGTCCAGCCAGGCAGCGTGACGTGATGACGACGCCCGGTACGCCTGACTCCGCCCGGCCGGGCAGTGACGAGGTCGAAGCGCTGCGCCGGATCGCCGCGACGGTCAACTCCAACCTGGAGCTGGGGACCGTACTCGACGCGATCGTGTCGGCGGTGTCCGCGTTCACCGAGTGGAAGCTGTGCTGGGTCATCGCCCTGGACGTTCCGGCCGGGGTCGCCGAGGTCATAGCGCGCGAGGACCGGCTCACGTACTCGGGCAGCAGCCGGCAGCGGTTCTGGCCCATCGACGAGATCCCCGCGAGGGACGTCGTGGGGGGTACGGAACCGATCGTCATCCACGACGCCCACGAGTCGGGGTACCGGTTCTACGCGGACGACGCCCGTCGGCGCGGATATCGCTGCGGTGTCCTCCTGCCGCTTCGCGAGCCCGACCTCGACGGACGTTCCCTGGTCCTCGCGGTCCAGCGTCCGCGGGCCGGGCAGGTGGACGGCGCGGCGCTCGCGTTCCTCGAAGCCGTCGCCGACCTCTCGTCCGTCGCCCTCGCCAACGCGGGCAAGGTCGCGCAGGAGCAGCGCGACATCGCGGAGCTGGTCCGGGCCACGGCTGTCCTGCGCACGGGACTGGCGGGGACCCTGGCGGGGCAGGACGGGGAGCGGATTCTCACAGCGGTCGCCGACGCGCTGGACGTCGCGATCGTCGTGGTGAACCACCAGCTCGCCCCCATGTTCACGGCGGTCGCCGGGAACTGGGCGCCCGCGGGGGAGGGCGCCGCCGACTATGTGTCCCTCGCGCGGAACGCGGCCCGTCGCAGGAACGGCGAGGCATCCCCGGCCGGGCGGCCGGGGGAGCGGGACGCGCCCAGGAAGCGGGCCGCCCCGGCCGGGCCCGGTGTCTCCGGGAAGCCCGGAACCGGAGCGGGCGGGAAGACTCCGGGCGCCTACGGTGGTTCCGCCGCCGAGGGAGCCGAGACGGAGGAGGACGCCTTCACGGCCCAGGGCCTGTCCGGGGTACGGAACCCGTCCGGGATGCGGGTCAAGATCACCGAGCTGCTTCCCGAGTCGGAGCGCCCCCTGCTGGCCTGTGTCCTGCGCCGTGGACCGGTGAGCCGGGTCGAGACGGCGCTCGACTCGCTCGTGAACGTAGCGGTCGGCATCGTCGTGGCCCGGTCGTTGCTGGCCTCCGCCGAACAGGACCGGGAGACCGACACGGCCCTCACCGAACTGGTCCGTCGTTCCCCCGTCGACCCTCTGGCGCTGCGGATACGCCTGGCGGCGCTGGGACTTCCACCGCCGATGCGCTGCCGGATCGTCCGGATCTCCGCCCGCTCCCCGGTGGACACCGATCTGCGGCGGGTGCTGAGCGATGTGCACGGTGCGCTCCGCGCCCGGCGGGTCAGCGGGGTCGTCGTGGGCTGGGTGGACAGCAGTGTCGTGCTGGTGCTGCCCGCCCATGGCGACCACCACGAGGCGCTGACGGAGATCCGAGGGATGCTGCGGGGCGTCAGCGGGATCGGGACCACGCTCACCGCCGTGGTGAGCAGTCCGGGACCGGTCCCCGCCGACGGTCCCCGGATGTGGGCCGAGTGCGAGACCCTCACCATGGTGGGGGCGTCGGGCGCGGCCGGGGACATCGTGGCCTACGACGGGTTCGGCGCACTCGCGTTCCTGCTGACCGCCTGCCACGACGGCGCGGCGGTCAGATTCGTCGAGTCCCAGATCGGCCCGCTCCGCCGTTACGACGGCGACCACTCCGGCTCGCTCGTCGAGACCCTGGAGGTGTACCTCCAGACATCGGCGCGGCTCCAGGAGACGGCCCGGGTCCTGTGCATCCACGTGTCCACGCTGCGGTACCGCCTCGACCGGATCACCGAAATCCTCGGAACGGATCTGAAGAATTCCGAGGAACGGTTCGCCCTGGCCCTCGCCTGCCGGCTGATGCACATGGTCGACGCCGCTGCCGGCGCGGCCGGAAATGGCGGACCTGTAGCAACGGCAGCAGACAGTGCCAAAAGTTCGTCGGAAACGAAGGAAGGAAAGGGAGAGCCGGATCTATAGCGTTCAGGGTGTCGAAACCAAGTCCGCAGGATGAATGACGCGGATACCGATTCGAATTCATTGGACGCAACATGGAACTCGGGCTTTTCCTTGCCTACCAGGTCAACAGCGACGAACAAATGGACGGCCTCTACGACCGCATGGTGGAATACGCCGTCCGGGCCGACGAGAGCGGATTCACCCGGGTCTGGACCCCGGAACACCACCTCGTGCAGTTCCTGCCCTCGCCCTCGGCGCTGATCACCGCGGTCCACATAGGACAGCACGTGAAGTGCCGGGTGGGCACCGGGGTGGTGGTCCTCCCGTTCCACCAGCCCCTCCAGCTCGCCGGGGAGATCGCGGCGGCCGACACCTCCCTCGGCGGGAGGCTCGACCTCGGGGTGGCCCGGGGCGCGTACCGCTACGAGTTCGAGAAATTCGGCCTGTCGTTCACCGAGAGCCGGGACCATTTCATCGAGAACCTGACCGCGATCGAGACGCTGCTGCGTACCGAGGACGCCCCGGCCAGTTTCGACGGGCGGTTCTCCTCCTTCCAGGACGCCTATGTGTGGCCGCGTCCGGTGCAGCGTCCGATGCCTCCGGTGTGGATGGGAGTGCAGAGCCCGCCGGGGGTCGAGGACGCCGCCCGGCGCGGATACGACGTACTCAATTCCCTGTTCTTCTGGGACGACGACCACATGCGCACGGTCGCCGAGGCGTTCCACCGGGGGAAGGCGCAGTCCTCCCGCGACGACGCCCGGCTCGGCGTCACCCGCTACGCGTTCGTCACCCATGACGACAAGGAGACCGAGCAGCGCATCGAGGAGGTCCTGGAGGGCTGGCGCATTCACGCGCAACTCCATGACTTCACCCAGAACGCCGACCCGCTCGGCCGGGTGCGACCGATGCCGCAGGAGAACGAACCGACCGTCGACGACCTGCGCGACCGGTTGTTCATCGGCACCGCCGAGGAGATCAAGGAGAAGCTCCGCCGGTACCGCGACGCGGGCGTGGACATGATCAACCTCAACCTCGTGGGGGGCGCTCCCCGTGACGAGACGCTGGAGACCATCGGCCGGTTCGGCGAACTGCTCGCCGAGGTCGACGCCGAATCCGAGACATCAGAGGAGGGCCGCGGTCATGGTGAGCCCGTTCATACCCGCTGAGCACGGGAGCTGCGCCGTGGAGACCGCCGACAAGGCCGTACCGGTGCACGAGTACAAGCAGTTCGCCGGATCGTTCCTCACCGGGGTGGCCGTTGTCACCGCGCGGGACGAGGACGGCGACCACGGATGCACCGTCAGCTCCGTGTCGAGTATCAGCCTGGACCCGTCCCTGATGATGGTGTGCCTGCACCGCATGTCACGGACCCTCCGGGTGATCGAGCGGACCGGGCGGTTCGCGGTGAGCCTGCTCGCCCAGGGGGAGCAGGCGACCCGCACCGCGCTGGTCTTCGCCCGGCCCGGGCGTGACGCCTTCGACCAGGTCACTCTGGAGCGCAGCCCCGCCGGCCTCGCCATCAGCCCCGTAGCGGTGGCCCAGGCCGAACTGACCGTCCAGGCACTGCACGACGGTGGCGACCACGCGATCGTCCTCGGCACCCCGGTCTGGACCTCGGCCGACGACGGTGCTCCCCTGGCCTACTGGAGATCACGGTTCCTGTCATGACCACTCATCCCACCGACCCCGGCTCCGCCCCGGACCGTGCCGGCCCCGGTGGTTCCGAGGGGGCCGCCGGCAGCACGGACCAGGGCGGCCGGGGGAGCGGCTGGAGCGCCGACTGGAGCGCCCTCACCCGCGAAATCGTGTTCGACCGGATCTGGTCGCGCCCGGGACTGACCACACGGGAGCGCCGGCTGGTCACGGTCGCCCTGCTCCTGGCCTCCGGCGCCGAACCGGCCGCCCGGTTCCACATCGGGGCGGGCCTGGACGAGGGCATCGACGCGGACGACTTCTACGAACTGATCGCGCACACCGCTGTTTACGCGGGATGGGCCACCGGAGGACGCGGCATCGGCTGGCTGCGCTCCGTCGTGGCGGACGGCGAGGTGGACCGGTGAACGGACCACGCGCCACGCAGGACGTCCAGGGTCTCCGCGACCGGCTCGCGGAACTCTGCGCCGAGCTCGTCGTCGCGGGTGGCTCAGGCCGCCCCGAGGTGCCCTCGTCGTTCACCGTGAGCGCTCCGGGGATGCCCGCGCTGACCTGGTCCTGCGCCGACGCCGGGCCCGGTGACGCGGACCGCGCGCTGGACGCGGCCTGGGGCTGCCATCCCGCCTGGGCGGCGACGCACGTCTCCGAACGGGCGGCGCTCGTCAGGCGCTGGGCCGCCCGGATCGAGACCGATACGGACCGGTACGCGACCGTGATCGCCGTCGAGGCGGGCAAATCGCTGCCGGAGGCCCGCCGCGAGGCGCTGTTCACGGTCGCCACGCTGAAGGCCCTGGCCGATACGGCGGAGGACCTGTTCACGGAGGCCGGCCCGGGAACACGCCGGGACCCCATGGTCACGGTGCGGCAGCGCCCCCTGGGCCCGGTCCTCGCGATCACCCCGTGGAACTTCCCGCTGTCGCTGGCCGCGCGCAAGACGGCGTCCGCACTGCTCACGGGCTGTCCGGTGATCCTCAAGCCGTCCGAGCTGACCCCCGCCTCGGCGCTGCTGATGGGGCGTGACCTCATCCGCGAGGGAGCGCCCGAGGGATCGGTGTCGGTGCTGCCGACCACCCGGTCGGCCGAGCTGACCGACGCGCTGACCGGTGACCCGCGGCTGCGGAAGGTCTCGTTCACCGGCTCGACCGAGGTCGGCCGGGCAGTCCTGCGCGCGACCGCCCGCAACCTCCAGCGGGTCTCGCTCGAACTCGGCGGCAACGCCCCGTTCGTCGTCTGTCCCGAGCACGACGCCGAGAAGGCCGCGTCCGGTGTCCTCGCCGCCAAGCTGGCGAACAACGGCCAGGCGTGCACCGCGGCCAACCGCCTGATCGTCCCCGACGACGCCCGCCGGGTACGGACGCTGCTGGCCGAGCGGTTCGAGGAACTGCGCGTCGGCTGGAGCCTCGACCCGGAGGCGTCCCCGGTCGGACCGGTCATCAGCGCGGAGGCCGCCGAACGCGTCGAGGCCCTGGTCTCCGACGCCCGCGCCCGGGGCGCACGGGTGGTCAGGGCCCGCGCCGAACCTCCGGAGGACGGCCACTACGTACGCCCGGCGCTCGTCCTCGGAGTGGAGCCGCACTGGCCCATCGCCAGGCAGGAGATCTTCGGCCCCGTCCTTCCGGTGCTCACCTACCGGGACCTGGACGAGGCCGTACGGATCGCCGACGGCACCGAGTACGGACTCGCCGCCTACGTCTACGGCACCGCCCCCGCCGAAGTGGCCCGCGTCGCGAACGGTCTCGACACCGGCCTCGTCGCGGTCAACCACCCCTCCGTGTCCCACCCCGCGGCCCCGTTCGGCGGGGTCAAGCACTCCGGGTACGGCCGCGAGAACGCGGCGGAGGGACTGTCCGAGTACATGTCCGCCACCAGCACCGTCGGGAATCTCGAATGACACCAGGTATCACCGCCACCAGCCGTCCGGCCGACGAGTCCGTCCTCCGGTCGTCCCGGATCTTCACGATGGACGCCGACCGCCGGATCGTGGACGGTCATGTGCACATCCGCGACGGCCGGATCGTCTCCGTCACCGAAGGCCCGTGGCAGGGGCCCGCCCACGTCCCCGTGACCGACCACGGCGACCGGCCCCTGCTGCCCGGCTTCGTCGACCCGCACGTCCATCTGGAGATGAGCGCCGCCGCCCTGTGGGGGACGGTCGACTGCCACACCCCGCCGTGCTCCTCCATCGACGAACTCCTCGGCCAGCTCCACGACCATCGTGACCTGCGGGAACAGCGCGGAGGATGGCTGATCGGCCAGGGCGGCCTGTTCGCCGACCGGCGGTTCGCGGACGGTCGCCTGCCCACCCGGGACGATCTGGACAAGGTCTCCACGGAGTTCCCGATCGCCATCCGCTTCGGCGCACATGTCACCGTGCTCAACACGGCAGCCCTGGACATCGCCCGTGAGTCGGGCCTGCCGGAGACCGGGGACGCGCACATCGGCACCGACGACACGGGCCGCTGGACCGGCATCCTGCACGAGCTGTACTACGCGCTGCCCATCCCCGTGATGACCCGGGACGACCTGCGGTCGGCGGTGGAGGCCACGGCGCAGCGGCATCTCACCCGCTACGGCGTCACGACGATCGGTGAGATCACGAACACCCCCGAAGGCATCGAACTGCTCGCCGAGGCCGCGGGCACGCGGGTGCCCCAGCACGTGCGGGCCTTCGTCTGGTCACCCGGCACGATGGACCTCGCCACGGTGTGCGAACGCGCGGACGCGGGACAGCTGCCCCGCACCGGGGCCTTCGACGTCGCCGGGGTCAAGATCTTCGTCGACGGCGGGTTCTCCGCCGCCGGGGCCGCCGTCCTGCGGCCGTACCGCTCCGACCCGCGTTCCCGGGGCAGGATGGCGTACGACCGTGAGGCACTCACCGAACTCGTGCGCCGTACGGACCGGGCGGGCCTCCAGGTCGCCGCGCACGTCAACGGCGAACGCGCCCAGGCCGAGCTGTGCGCGGCCGCCGTCGCGGCCCGCTCCGGCCGTGTCGGCGCGCCCCCTCCCCGTATCCGGCTCGAACACGCCGGCAACGTCCTCACCGACCCCTCGACCGTGGACCGGTGGGCCGAGGCGGGGGCGGTCATCGTGCCGCAGGCCGGGTTCATCTGGACGATGGGCAGCTTCCTCACCGACTACCTGGGCGACTACGCGGCCGACGCCCGGTTCCCGTTCCGCTCCCTGCTCGACCGGGGAGTGACGGTCGCGTCCAGCTCGGACGGCGCGGGCTCGGAACTCCTCCAGTTCAACCCCATGTTCGGGGTCCGGTGCGCGGTCGGCCGGGTCTCCTGCACGGGCGAGGTGGTGGCCCCGTCCGAAGGCGTCACCGTGACCGAGGCGCTGGCGATGCACACGATCTCCGCCGCCGAGGCCCTCGACGTCGCGGACACCCGAGGCTCCCTGGAACCCGGCAAGCGCGCCGACATCGTCGTCCTCCCCCAGGACCCCACCACCGCCGAGGTCGCCGGCCTGGCGGACCTCCTGCCCGAACAGGTGCTGTTCGCCGGGGTGCCCGCGGACCTCGGGAAGGACCAGCCATGATCACCGAGTTCCGCCGCTACCGGATCGCGCCGGGCGACCTCCCCGATCTCACGCACCGCTTCTCGCACATCGTGACGCCGCTGTTCGCCGCTCACGGGTTCCGGGTCGAAGGCGCGTGGCAGCCCACCGGACCGGGCCCGGCGCACGAGCTGCTGTACGCGGTCGGCTGGAGTGACGAGGACGCCATGGCCGACGGATGGCGGCGCTTCAGGGAGGACCCCGCCTGGGAGCGGGCACGGGAGATACCTCGGTACTCCGGGCTGCGACCGGACATCACCTCGACCACCTGGACGCCCGCCGGATTCCTGGGCACCCGGCCATGACCTGATCATTCCGGTGCCTTCGGCCGGTCCGTGGCCTCCCCGGCCGGAACCGCTTCCCGGTCGCGTGATCGCCGTAACGGAAGAAGGCGCGGAGAGACGGGCGCCGGAGCGGAAACGGAAAATCCCCCGCCCACTCCTGTCCTTCACGCGAATCCGGGCCGGGAACTTCCACTGAATCGACGAAGACCACTCCGGCTCCACCGGACCTACAGTGTGCCGAAACCTCCCGAACCTCGTACCTCGACAAAGGAGTCGGAAAGTGAACCTGAGAACATCGGTGAAACGCCTCTTCCCACGCAACCCGCGGATGGTCGGCTCCGCCGTCGCGGCCCTGGTCACCCTCACCGCGACGGTCACGGCCTGCGGCGGTTCGGACTCCGGCGGGAGCGACGGCGACGGCGCCCCCTTCAAGACCGCGGAAAAGGGCCGTCTGACCGTCACCTATTCCGAGAGCTACCTTCCGAAGATCGCAACGGGAGAGGAAGGGAAACTCACCGGATACGAGGGATTCCTGCTGACGAAGGTCGCCGAGAAGTACGGCCTGAAACTGAAGTTGAAGCCGACCGAATTCGCCTCCCAGGTTCTTTTCGTGTCCCAGGGGAAGGCCGATGTCGGCACCGGGACCTACTACACGGACAAACGGGCCAAGCAGGTCTTCTACACCCGGCCCAATGTCAATGACCGGCTGGGCGCGCTGATGCTGAAGGAAACCTCGTGGTCGGGCGTCGATTCCCTGAAGGGGAAGCCGATCGCCTCGGTGACGGGTTACTCGTACAACGACTACCTCATCAAGGCGTACGGCGAATCGAATGTGAAGCTGTTCCCCTCCTACGCCGAAGCCGCCAAGGCCACGATGAACAAGCAGGTGAGCGCCTTCATGGGGTCCACCGGAACCGCCCCCGGCATCATCAAGCAGAACCCCCGGCTCACCCTGCACCCCCTCGCCGAGGGTGATCTGGACCTGCCGCCGAACATCCTCGTCTCGCCCACCTACGACTACGTCCGCTGCGACAACCCGGGCCTCGCGGATGCCGTCGACGGGGTCCTGGACGAGCTGATCGCCTCGGGCGAGTGGCAGAAGCAGCTCGACTCCTGGGGTGTCGGCGGCCAGGAGTACCTGCCCTCCAGGACCCGTCCCGCCCAACTGTGCAAATGACCACGGGCGCCGGTCCCCGCACCGGGCCATGACGGAAAGGAGGCAGCGGTGGAGACAAGCTGGATCAGCTTTCTGATCCGCGGGTTCGAGACGACCCTGTGGCTCGTGGCCATCAGCTCGGTGATCACCGTCGTCGCCGCGGCGGTCGTCGCCGTGGGCCGGATCAGCACCAGACGATCGATCCGGCTGCTGACCAGGGTCTATGTCGAGGTGTTCCGCAGCATCCCGCTGCCGGTGCTCCTCGCCGGGCTGTACTTCGGTTTCGGCCCGCAGTTCGAGAACATCGGCGTCACTGCCTTCGGACTCGCGGTCCTCGGACTCGTCCTGAACGAGACCGCCTATCTCGCCGAGGTCTACCGGGGCCTGATCTCGTCGGTCCGGATCGGCCAGTGGCGCGCGGCGGCCAGCCTCGGTCTCACCCGGTGGCAGACCCTGCGCCACGTGCTCATCCCGCAGGTGACGACCGCCGCGGGCCCCCAGACGGCCAACGGGATCATCTACCTCGTCAAGGGCAGCGCCCTGGCCTCCCTGATCACCGTGCCGGAACTGACCATGTACGGGACCAGGCTGGTCGTCGACACCTTCCAACCACTGGAGGTGTACCTGCTCATCGCCGTGTTCTACCTGCTCCTCACCGTCCCCGTGGCGTACGTGACCCGTGCGATGACCGGACGCCGGGGCCGCGGCCGGCCGAAGCGGGGGCCGCACTCCCGCCGGGGAGCCCTCCCGGACAGCGCAGGATCGTCACCGCAGCACACGGAGAAGGCATGGACATCTACCTCGACCTGATCTCGAAGGCACTACCGGTCACCCTGTCGGTGAGCGCCTGTGCCTGGCTGGTCGCCGCCGTACTCGGGCTGGGTCTCGGGCTTCTCGGCGGCTCACGTCACCGTGCCGTGCGTGAGGGCCAGTTCTTCGTGAGCACGGTGCTGCGCGGCATGCCCGAGGTCCTGGCGATCTACCTGTTGTTCTTCGGCCTCACCGACTACGGCATGGAATTCTCCCCGTTCAGCGCCACGGTCGTGGCCCTCGGCCTGACCCAGGCCGGATTCTGGTCCGAGGCGGTGCGGGGCACGCTCGACCTCGTGCCGCTCGGGCAGCGCGAGGCGGGCCAGTCGCTCGGGCTGTCCGCCCTTCAGGTCCAACGCCATGTGGTGCTGCCACAGATCGTCCAACCGCTGCTCGCGCCCGCGTTGAACATGTTCGTCGCCCTGATGAAGCTCACCGCCATCGCAGCGGCGGTCGGACTGCCCGAACTCCTCCACTCGGGCCGCGCGGAGATGGACCGCACCTATCAGGTCATCCCCGTGGTCATCGCCCTCGCCGTGATCTACGTCGTGGTGACCCTGCCGCTGACCCACCTGGTGGGTGTCGCCGAGCGGCGCACCCGCAGCCGGTCCACCCAGGAGTCGATGCCGGTGTTCTCCTGAGCGGGGCCGGCCGCGCGGCCGGCCGCCGTGAACGGCCGGTCCTCGTCGGCCGGGCGCGCTCCCTCGCGCCGAGCCCGGCCCACCGCGCCGTGACCGGCCCCCGTGACCGGCCCCCGCCACCGGCCTGTGCCCGTCCGGCCCGTCGTGCGCCGTGGTCGGCGCGCACGACCGGGCCGCCGAAACGACCGGGCCGCCGAAACGACCGGGCCGCCGAAACGACCGGGCCGCCGAAACGACCGGGCCGTCGAAACGACCGACCCGGCCGTCGGGCCGGTCGGCCGCTCAGCCCTTCGCCGCGTTCATCTGCGCATCAGCAGCGAGGTGACCCGCAACCGGCCGCTGTGGATCCACACGTCGGAGTACTCCACCGGCCGGCCGTCGGCGAGATAGGTGACCTGCTGGAGGTACTGCACCGGACTGCCCGGCGCCAGGGCGAGAGCGCCCGCGGTCTCGGCCGAAGCGGCCTCCGCGCTGAAGGTGCGGCGGGCCGTCGCGATCTTCAGACCGTAGGTGCCCTCCAACGTCCCGAAGAGGCTGGACGAGGCGAAGTCCGCCTTCTCGATGCCCGGAGCGAGATCGGTGCGCACGAAGTTGAACAACAGGGCCACCGGGCCCTCGGTGGTGCTGCGCAACCGGACCAGACGCAGCACCTGCCCGCTGCCGGGGCCCAGGTCGAGCAGGGCGGCGACGGGCTGGGGAGGGGTGATCAACGAGCACTCCCGCACCGTGGTCGAGGTGACGACCCCCTGACTGGCGAAGTCCTCCGACAGCGTGCTCAGCTTCTGGGCGATGGCCGGTTCGATCACCGTCGAGGTGACGTAGGTGCCGCGCCCCCGTACCTGCCGCAGCAGCCCTTCCTTGATCAGGGTCGCCAGCGCACGGCGCACGGTACCGCGGCTGACCCCGAACTCCTGGGCCAGTTCGGGTTCGCTCTTGAGCCGGTAGTGCGCCGGCCACTCACCGCCCGCGATGCGCAGCCGGATGTGCTCCGAGATCTGGACGTGGATCGCCGTGGGGACGTCCCGCCGGATGTCCGGGAGCCCTCCTTCGTCGGCCGTCACGGATGACATGTCTCCTCTCCGGAAATGAATGCGCCATGCCCCGGCACGTGGTGGCCCGGGGCACGGCGTCGGCCGATCAGTATCAGTAGCTGACGGTGGCCTCGTCACCGGTGTCGGTCACGATCGCCGTCCCGGCACTCGTGCCGAGCAGTACGGCGCCGGCCCGCAGAAGCTCCAGGGACTGCTTGTACGTCTTGATCGCCCCGGACGCCTTCACCTGGACGCCGTCCCGGGCACGGTCAACAAGGTACCGAACGCTCGTCGGATTCGCCGTCTCGATCTGTCCGCTGCTCGCGTTCTTCAGGAAGGACACGCCGGCCTCCATCGCCAGCTCGACGGCGGCCTCCTTCTCCGCGTCGGTGAGCAGCGGCAGTTCCAGCATCACCTTGACGGGCAGGCCCGAGGCGCGGACGACACCCGCGATGTCCTCGCGAAAGTCGTCGAACCGGCCGCTCTTGAGCCAGCCGAGCTGCACGCCGATGTCCAGCTGGGTGGCGCCGAGCCGGGCTATCTCCGCGGCCTCGGCCGCCTTGCCCGCGCTGGTCATGACGCCGACGGTGGGGAAGTCCAGCGCCGAGGCCACACCGATGCCGGTGCCCTTCAGCTCGGAGACGACGACGGGCAGCCAGGAGGCTGGAACCATCGCGGCGTTGAATCCGTGGGTGATCGCCTCCTGGGCGTGCGCGACCATGACGTCACGGGTCGCGTCGGGTTCGATGCGGGTGTGCTGGATGTAGGGCGCGAGCTCGGCGGGGGTGAGCTTCAGCTCGGCGGCCGCGGTAACGGTTTCGGACATGGAGTTGTCTCCTGTGGTGGAACCAGTGGGATGGAACGGTGGGGTGCCCGCCACCGAACGGGTCAGATGCGGGAGGCGTACTCCTCGGGGACGACGACGCCCTCGCCGCCGAACCACCGGGGGGCGTCGACGCCGCAGAGGAGGCCGACGTTGCCCCAGGGCTCGAAGGCCCCGGTACGGACGACGACCTTGGCCCGGTGGGCCAGCTCGCCGAGGACCTCGGCGTGCGGACGGGTGGTGAACTCCGCGTCCGGGAACCTGCCGCGCAGCCACTCGTCGAGCCGCGGGTTCCGGGCGGGGACGTCCTCGGCCCGTACCACGCCCTCGACGACCAGTTCCTCGGCGATCAGGCCGAGCACCGTACGCAGGTCGGGCAGGTTCTCGGCGAGCGCCAGGTCGACGCGGTGGGCGCCACGGGGGACCGGGAAGCCGGCGTCCACGACCATGAGCAGATCGGTGTGGCCGAGCGTGGCCAGGGCCCCGCTCAGTTCGGCGTGGAGAATTCCGCTTCGCTTCATGGGGGATTCCTTTCGGGGGGTGGGGAGATGAGGGGGTGTCGGGGCGTCAGGCGGCCTGTACCGCCCCGGTCGCCAGGGTCATGATCGATTCCTCGGTCGCCCCGGCGGTGTCGACGACGTCGACCACCCGGCCCTCGCTCATCACCGCGATCCGGTCGGTGAGGGTGAGGAGTTCGGGGAGGTCGGAGGAGGAGCAGAGGATCGCCAGGCCCTTCTCGGCCAGGCCGAACAGCTGCTCGTAGATCTCCGCCTTCGCGCCGACGTCCACACCTCGAGTGGGCTCGTCGAGGATCAGCACGCCGGGGTCGATCGCCAGCCAGCGGCCCAGTACGGCCTTCTGCTGGTTGCCGCCGGACAGGCTGGTGATGGGCTGGTCCATGGTGGCGGTCTTGACCCGCATCCGGCGGGCCTGTTCGGCGGCCTGCCGGTCGAAGGGACGGCGTTTGATCAGACCGAGACGGCTGAACGCCCTGGTGGTCAGTACGCCGACGTTCTCGCCGACGCTCATGGTCGTCAGCAGTCCCTGGGCGCGGCGTTCGCCGGGGACGAACGCGAGGCGGCGCCCGACGCTGGCGATCGGGTCGCGCCGGTCGTAGGGCTCACCCAGCAGCTCGACCTCGCCGCCGGTGCCCTTCTCGCCGCCGAAGACGTTGTGCAGCATCTCCACCCGGCCGGAGTCCGGCAGTCCGGCCACTCCGAGGATTTCTCCGGGGCGTACATCGAAGGACACCTCGCGGTGCCGTCGTCCGCTCAACTCCCGTACTTTCAGGGCGGGTCGGACCTCCGGTCCGGGACTGTGCCCGGTGCGGCGGGTGAACCGGCCCAGCTCCCGGCCGACCATGGCGGCGACCGCCTGGTCCGGGGTGGTCTCCGAGTTCCGCCAGGAGGCGACGTGCGAGCCGTCGCGCAGGACCTGGATGTGGTCGGCGAGCCGGAAGACCTCCGGCATGCGGTGGGAGACGTACAGCATCGTCGTACCGGCCGCCTTGAGGCCGGCCATCAGGGTGAACAGCCTCTCGGCCTCGGCCGGGGTGAGCATCGCGGTGGGCTCGTCCAGGATCAGCACCCGGCATCCCCGGGCCACGGACCGGGCCACCACCACGAGTTGCTGAGTGGCGAGGTCCAACGACCGTACGGGGGCGGCCGGGTCCAGCCGGAGGTCCATTCCGGCGAGGAGTTCGCCGGTCCGCTCCAGCATCCGGCGCCGGGAGGGGAACCAGCGGTGCCCCGGCTCCACACCGCTCAGGACGTTCTCCGCCACGCTGCGGTCGGGCAGGAGCGACAGCTCCTGCGGGACGATCGCCACCCCGTGCCGGTCCAGCACGGTGCTCGGGTCGAAGGAGGTGATCTCCTCGCCGAAGACGCTGACCGTGCCCTCGCTGGGCGGCTGGAGGCCGGCCAGGATCTTCAGCAGGGTCGACTTGCCCGCGCCGTTCTCACCGAGCAGAGCGGTGATCTCACCCGCCGGGACGTCGAAGGAGACGTCGGTCAGCGCGCGTACCGGGCCGAAGCTGCGGGACAGTCCGCGGACGCTGACGGCGGTCCCGGACGCGGGGGCATCATCGGTAACGGTTCGGTCGGGAACGGTCGCGGCGGGAACGGTCGTGGCGGGTGCCGTCGGCTTCCGGGGGACACTCCCGTCGTGCGCCGTCGGCCTCCGCGCGGCGGGCGTCACTTCTCCACCGTCGCTTCGCCGAGGTTGTCCCGGGTGACGAACTGCGCTCCGGTGTTCACGCCGGTGATCGCCGTGCCCTTGGAGAGGAAGTCCGACAGGACCTTGACGGCCTGGTAGCCCTGTTCGGTCGGGTTCTGGCTGATCGTGAAGTCGAGGACCCCGCTCCGCAGGTATTCGGCCGTCTGCGGCAGCAGGTCGAAGCCGCCCATCCTGATGTCGCCCTTGCCCTTGGCCCCCGACACCCACTTGGCCGCGGCGGTCGTGGAGCAGCAGTCGAGCCCGGCCACGGCCACCACGCCGGACTGGCCGGACATGGTGGATTCGACGGTGTTGTACGCGGCGCTGGGCTCGTTGCCGACGTTCACCGGGCCGACGATCTCCAGTCCGCTGCCGTCAAGGCCCTTCTTGAAGCCGCCGAAGCGGTCGTGCGACCAGCCCGCGCCGGTGTCCACGGAGAACACCACGACCTTGCCCTTGGCGGTCCCCTTCAGCTCCTTCAGGAGCCGCTCGGCCTGCGACTCCCCGGACGCCTTGAGGTCCTGGCCGACGAAGCCCATCTGCCGGGAGCCGGGGTTGTCGGTGTTGAAGGAGATGACGGGGATGCCCGCGTTGTGCGCCTGGGCGATGACCGGCTTCAGCGCGTCGCTGGAGGCGGAGGAGACCGCGAGACCGTCCACGGACTTCTGCTGGATCAGCGTCTGTATCTCCGACACCTGCTTGGCGGCGTCACCCCCGGTGGGCCCGATGAGGGCGGTCTCGGCCTTGAACTCCTTGCCCGCCTTCTTCATGCCCGCGCCGATCGGGGTGGCGAAGGCCAGCGAGGGGTCGTGGTAGCTGAGCTTGATCCGCATCGGCTTGCCGTCGTCGATCCGCTTCTGGATGTACGGGGCGAGCTTGAAGGAGCCGTCGGCGGAGGCGCCGCTGTCGGCGGAGGTGATGGCCCCGCACGCGGTGAGGCTCAGGGCGGTCAGGGCGCCGGTGGTGGCGATGAGACTTCTGACGAGGGTACGCGGAGACATCGGGACTCCTCTGTGGTGGATGTCGGCCGGGTGCGGCGTCCGCACCGGGTGGTCCGGCGCGGTCGCGCGCTCACCGGCCGGATGTGGGGCCGGGGGCGGTTTCGGGTGGGACTCAGGCGCGGGTCTTGCGCTTGCGCTGCCAGGTGTCGGCGGCCACCGCGGCGACGATCACCAGGCCGGTGACGACGGTCTGCCAGAAGGACGAGATCCCCTTGACGTTGAGGATGTTCTGGAGCAGACCGATGAAGGCGACGCCGATGACGGTGCCCCACATGGTTCCGGAGCCGCCGAAGAGGGCCGCGCCGCCGATGATGACGGCGGAGATCACGGTGAGTTCCATGCCCTGCCCGGTGACGCCCTGGACGTAGGACAGGAAGGACAGTCCGAGCACACCGGCCAGGCCGGCGGTGAATCCGGAGAGCACGAACGCGGTCAGCTTGACCCGCTTGACGTTGACGCCGACGAGCCGGGCGGCCTCCTGGTTGCCGCCGACCGCGTAGGTGTTGAAGCCGAAGCGCGAGCGGGACAGGAGCACCACACCGATGACGGCGATGACGGCGAAGATGACGAACTGCATCGGGATCAGACCGAACAGCAGTCCCTGACCGAGGAGGCTGAAGTCCGCGACGCCCGGCTGGGAGGAGCTGAGGGAGATCGGCGCGCCGTCGGAGATGAGCAGGGCGACGCCGCGGAAGACGCTGAGCGTGCCGAGGGTGACGATGAAGGACGGCACACCGAGGACCACGACCGCCAGCCCGTTGAGCAGTCCGGCGACCGCGCCCACGACGAGTCCGGCCAGCATGGCGAGCGGCCAGCTCCAGCCGTTCGAGATCAGCATTCCGGTGGATATCGCGGACAGCGCGTAGGTGGACCCCACGGACAGGTCGATCTCACCGTTGAGGATCACGAACGTCACGCCGATGGCCATGATGCCGATCTGGGCGACCTGCTGCCCGACCGAGAGCAGGTTGTCCGACTGGGCGAAGCTCGGCGAGAGGAGGACACCCAGGACGAAGAGCAGCACCAGGGCGGCGAAGACGCCGGACTCACGGGCGTGGAGCAGTCTGCGGAACGGGAGGACGAACTCCCGCGACGGTGCGGTGGTCGAGGTCATCGTGGGGTTCCAATCAGGGCGTTCAACTGGTCTCTGGTGGGCAGCGCCGGAATGACCCCGGCGAGGGTGACGGTGTGGGCGCCCGCCACGGCGGCGTAACCCACCGCCCGGTCCAGGTCGCGCCCTTCGGCGAGGGCCACGGCGAGTGCGGCGGTGAACGAGTCGCCCGCGCCCGTGGTGTCGACGACGGACGCGGCCGGGTGCGGTGGCACCCGGGTCACCCCGGCCGCCCGGGCGACCAGCGCGCCCTCTCCGCCACGGGTGAGGACTGCGGCGCCCGATGTGCGTTCCTGGAGCGCCCTGACCAGCTGCTCGTCCCCGAGCCCGTGGTCCGGGCCGAGGCCGAGCAGGACGGGGGCCTCCGTCTGGTTCGGGGTGATCACGTCGATGAGCGGCCAGACGTCCTCGGGCAGCGGCCGGGCGGGCGCCGGATTGAGCAGCGTCCTGGTCCCGGCCTCACGGCCCGCGCGGAGCGCGGCGACCACGGTCTCCTCCGGGATCTCCATGGAGACCACCAGGACATCGGCCGAGGCGATCTCCGCGCGGAACGGCTCGACCGCGGCGGCTCCCAGCTCGTCCAGGGCGCCCGGGGCGATGGCGATACGGTTCTCCCCGGACGGTTCGACCAGGATGAACCCGACCATGGTGGGGGTCCGTGTCGTCACCACATGCCTGGCGTCGACACCCTCCCGCCGCCACAGCGCGTGGGCCTCCCGTCCGAAGTCGTCGTCCCCGACGGCGGTCAGCAACGACACCTCGGCGCCCAGCCTGGCGGCCCCGATGGCCTGGTTGCTCCCCTTGCCTCCCGGCCCGGGATCGAACACCCCGCCCGAGACGGTTTCTCCTGCGGCAGGTGACCTGGGCACACGCATGGTGAGGCCAGCACCGTAACTCCCGACAACAGCGATCTTCACCGATGCACCACACCTTGTTGTATGGGGACAACTATGAACAACTGGAGAGTATGTACAGTGATGTCCATAGTCAATGGGTGACTATGGGGTGAACTTTTGCTACCCTCCCGGCGCCCGGGGAGCCCTGCGGGACCTCGTCGGCGGACGTCGCCGGATGCCCGAGGGGTCGTACCGCTCCGGAGCGCGAGGACATCCGTGCCGGGGCGGCGAGTTGAGGGGGCGTCACCTCGGGGCCGGGCTCGGGTGGGTCCCCGGGCCGCGCCTCCGGCCGTGTCGGGGGCGGGAGGCCGGAGGGGCGGGCCCCGGCTCCGAGGGGTGGTTAGGGTAGCCTAAGTTCATGCCAGTCGCCGTCCCCCGTCGTGAACGTGTCGAGACGGTTCCGCTCCGATGGGCGGAACCCTCGGCCGGTGGTGCGCTGGTGGCCGAGCCCTATCTGCTCACCACCGCGATCTTCGACGGCTCCGAGCCGGCGGGCGCGGCGCTCTCCGGGGTGCACACCCACACCGACGCGCTCCTGGTCTGGCCGCACCTCGGGTCGCTGACGCTGCACACCCGGAACGCGGTGTGGCGTCTCATACCCGGGCAGGGGGTGTGGCTGCCGCCGGGCGCCCCGCACGCCTCGTTCCACGAATCGGGCGGCGTCAGTTGCTACACCTACGTGGCGCGGACGGCGATTCCGCCGCAGTGGTCGTCGCCGCGTCCGATGAGGGTGGGCCGCGCGCTCCAGGAGATGCTGATCCACCTCGACGCGAACTCGATGTCCGACGACCTGCGGCTGCGTACGCAGCGCGTCATCATCGAGATGCTGGAGGAGGACCCGCGCCCGGCGATCGAGGTCCCGGTCCCCGAGGACTGGCGCATCCGGGTCCTGGCCGACGACGTCATGCGCGACCCGGAGAGTGATCTCTCGCTGGAGGAGTGGGCGGCCCGGCACGCGCTGAGCGTGCGTACCGTCACCCGGGCGTTCGGCCGGGACATCGGGATGTCGTTCACGCGGTGGCGTTCGCTGGTACGGATGTCCGTCGCCACCGGGCTGCTCGCGCAGGGGCACCCGGTCAACCTGGTGGCACACCGCTGCGGTTACTCCACCACGAGCGCGTTCTCCGCGGCGTTCCGCCGGGTGACCGGTGCCAGCCCGACCGAGTACCTGCGGGAGCAGTCCGCCCTGGTGCCGGCCGGCCGCTGAGCGCGTCCCGCCGGGGCGGGCCGGGTGTGTCCCGCCGGGTCGGGAGGTGTGTGTCCCGCCGGGTCGAGCGTGTCCTGCGGGTGCGGGTGCGGGTGCGGGTGCGGGTGCGGGTGCCGATGCCGGGTCGGGCGTGTCCTGCCGGTGCCGGATCGAGCTGTGTGTCCTGCCGGGTCGCTCCCGCCGTGGATGCCTCCGCGCGCTGAGTGCCGCCTCTTCATGTCTCCCGCCGCTCACCCGTCTCCCTCCGCGCACCCGACTCCCGCCGCTCACCCGTCCCTGCCGCCCCTCCCGTCCCTTCCGCCGGTCCGGCGGGATGCGGCGGGGGTTGGCCGATTCGCGACGCACCCTGGCCGGTCCGCGACCCTCGTGGCCCCCCGCCCTTCCTAATGTCTAGTTAGGCGAGGGTTACCTAACTTTCAGTCGTGCGGGGGTGCTCACCCGTGTGCCCGTGTGCCCGCGTGCGGCACCGTCCGCGACGGCACCCCGGCCCTCGCCGTCACACCACGAACGGTGTCCGGATTCAAGGAGAGACATGTCCATATTCATCCCGGGCCGACGCGGACCGGGTGCCCTGGCCCGCCTCATGGCGGTGACGGTCGCCGCCGTGGTCGTCCTGGCGGGCTGCGGCGGCAACGGGTCGGAACCCGGCAAGGCGAAGACGACGGCCGGTGCCGCGTCGGCCGGGTTCCCCGTGAGCATCAAGCACGCCCACGGGACCACGACGATCAAGCAGAAGCCGAAGCGCGTCGTGGCGGTCAGCTGGATGTCGCTGGACGTGGTCGCGGCCCTGGGCACGGTCCCGGTCGGTGTCGACGAGCAGTGGGGCGGCGACAAGCAGGGATACACCCCGTGGTTCCGCGACACCGTCGAAAAGCTCGGCGGACCCCTGCCCGAGAAGCTGAACTACGGTGACGCGGGCGAGATCGACTTCGAGCAGATCCTCTCGCTGAAGCCGGACCTCATCGTCGGTCTGTACTCCGGCATCACGGACGTCGACTACAAGCGGCTCTCCGAGATCGCCCCGACCATCCCCTACCTGAAGAAGCCCTGGGACGGCGGGACCTGGCAGGAGATGACCCGCACCATCGGCAAGGCGCTCGGTGAGACGAAGAAGGCCGAGAGCCTGGTCACCGACGTACAGGGGCAGTTGACCGCGGTGACCGACAAGCACCCGGAGTTCAAGGGCAAGACCTTCACCTACGGGGTGGCCCTGACACCCGGCTCCACGGAAGCCGGCCTCTACCTCAACTACGACGCGCGGGTCCGGCTGCTGACCGAGATGGGCTTCGAGAACACCCCGTCGATGAGCGCGATCGCCTCCACGGTCAAGGGCACCAACTGGTACGGCGGAATCAGCCTGGAGAAGCTCGACACGATCGACGCCGACATCTACGTCGCCTGGGCCAACGGCGCCGACGAGGTCGCGTACTCCCTCAAGGACCCGCTGTTCTCGCGCTGGAAGCCGATCGCGGAGAAGCACTACGCCTTCGTCCAGGACGACACCATGGGCATGGCCACCAGCGGACCGTCGGTGCTCTCCATCCCGTGGGCGATCGAGCGGTACGTGCCGATGCTCGCCGACGCCGTCTCGGGCAAGGGCAACACCGGTGCGGGCTCCTGACCGCCGTCCGCCGTTCCCCAGGTGAAGCCCTCTTCCAAGGACAACCATGACCACCCCCTCACCCCCGGGTGACCTCACCACCGGCGCGGAACGTGATGTGCCGGGCCCGCGCGAGCGCGCGGGCCTGGCCCGGCGCAACCGGTACCGCCTGCTGATCCTGCTGACCGCCGTCGGGCTGCTGCTCGTCGTGGCCGTCCTCAGCGTCATGGTCGGCGCCCGTTCCATCGCGCCCGGCACGGTGTGGGACGCGCTGTTCCACTTCGACGACTCCGACGAACACGTCATGGTGCGTGAACTGCGGGTGCCCCGCACCACGATCGGGCTGGTCGTCGGTGCCGCCCTCGGCCTCAGCGGCGCGCTGATCCAGGCATTCACCCGCAACCCGCTGGCCGACCCCGGCATCCTCGGGGTCAACGCGGGCGCGAGCCTGGCCGTGACCTTCGCCGTCGCCGTGCTCGGCTTCACCGCGGCGGGCCAGTTCATCTGGTTCGCACTGGCCGGAGCCTTCGGGCTCACCGTGCTCGTCTACGCCCTCGGCTCCCTCGGCTCCGATCGCGGCAGCCCGGTCAAACTCACCCTCGCGGGCGTGGCGTTCACCGCCGTGTGCGGCGGCTTCACCTCCGCCATGGTGCTGAAGAGCACGACCACCTTCGACATCATGCGGTTCTGGGGCGTCGGCTCCATCGGCGGCAGATCGCTCGACATCCTCCCGATCGCGCTGCCGCTCATCGGTGCCGGTCTCGTACTCGGACTGCTCAGCGCGGGCCCGCTCAACGCCCTCGCGCTCGGCGACGACATCGCCCGGTCCCAGGGCACCCGTCTCGCCCTCACCCGGGTGACCGTGATCCTCGCCGTCACCCTGCTGGCCGGGACCGCCGTCGCCGTCGCCGGTCCCATCGCCTTCGTCGGCCTGATGGTGCCCCACATCGTCCGCTGGTTCGTCGGCCCCGACCAGCGCTGGATTCTGCCCGTCACGATCGTCGTCGCCCCCGCCTTCCTGCTGGCCGCCGACATCATCGGACGCGTGGTGCTCCCCTCCGGGGAACTGCGGGTCGGCCTCGTCACCGCGCTCGTCGGCGCGCCCGTCCTCGTCGCCCTCGTCCGGCGCCGGAAGGTGAGCACCCTGTGACCACCGGAGCCACGACCGAAGCCGTACCCGACCGGACGGACTTCGGCCGGACCGTCTGGACCCTGCGCCGCACCTGGGTGGCGCTGCGCGTCGAACGGCGCTCCGTCCTCGTCTGCGCCGCACTGGCCCTCACCGTGGCCGTCCTCGGCGTCCTCACCCTGGGCACCGGTTCCCTCGCGCTCACCCCGGGACAGGTCCTGTCGGCCCTGTTCGACCCGGACGCCGACCCCCGTGCCCGGCTCGTCGTGGTGACCTGGCGGCTGCCCAGACTCCTGTTCGCGATCGTCTGCGGCGCGGCGCTCGCGATCAGCGGCGCGATCTTCCAGTCGCTCACCAGGAACCCGCTCGGTTCCCCCGACGTGATCGGCTTCGCCTCCGGTTCGTACGCGGGCGCCAGCGTCGTGATGCTCCTGCTCGGCACCGCCGACTACCTGGCCGTCGCCTCGGGTTCCCTGATCGGCGGGGCGGTGACCGCGGTCCTGGTGTACGTGCTGGCCTACCGGAACGGGCTGCGACCGTTCCGGCTCATCATCGTCGGCATCGCCGTGGGCGCGTTCCTCAGCTCCCTCACCTCGATGCTGCTGCTCTCCGTCAACCCCCGTCAGGCCATGCTCGCGGCCACCTGGGGAGCCGGCTCCCTCAGCGGACTCGGCTTCGAGCAACTACGGGCCACCGCGGCCGTCTTCGCTCTCCTCCTGGTCTGCTCGGCCACCGTGGTCCGCCCCCTCGTCCACCTGGAGATGGGCGACGACACCGCCGTCGCGCTCGGGGTGAACGCACAGCGCGCCCGGCTCACCGCCACCCTCGTCGGGGTCGCGCTGACCGCACTGGTGACCGCAGCCGTCGGCCCGATCTCGTTCATCGCGCTCGCCGCACCACAGATCGCCCAGCGCCTGACCAGGAGCTCCACCACCCTGCGCGTCGTCCCCGCCGCCCTCACCGGGGCCGCCGTCCTGGTCGGCGCCGACTTCGTCGCCCAACGCGTCGACCTGCCCGTCGGTGTCGTCACGGTCTGCGTCGGCGGTGCCTACCTGGCCTGGCTGCTCGCCCGTCAGTACCGGGGGCGCCGCCCATGACCGCTTCCCGCCCCCACCACCCCACCGCCCCCGGCCGCCAGGAGTACCCGTGACCACCACCGCACAGCGCACCCGGGCCCAGGACCCGGCCCGGCTGGAAGTGCGGGACGCCTCCATCGGCTACAACCGGCGGCCCGTCTCCGAACACCTGGACGTACGAATCCCGGACCGGTCCTTCACCGTCGTCATCGGCCCCAACGCCTGCGGCAAGTCCACCCTGCTGCGCGCGGTGTCCCGGCTGCTGAAACCCACCGCCGGACAGGTGGTGCTCGACGGCCGGTCCCTCGCGAGCTTCGGCTCCAAGGAGGTCGCGCGGCTGCTCGGACTGCTGCCCCAGACCTCGCAGGCACCGGACGGGATCACCGTCGCCGAACTGGTCGCCCGGGGCCGCCACCCGCACCAGAAGCTGCTGCGCCAGTGGACCGAACAGGACGAGCGGGCCACCCTCGACGCCATGGCGGCCACCTCCGTCACCGAACTGTCGGGGCGTTACGTCGACGAACTCTCCGGCGGCCAGCGCCAGCGCGTCTGGGTGGCGATGGTGCTCGCCCAGCAGACCCCCCTCCTGCTGCTGGACGAGCCGACGACCTTCCTCGACATCGCCCACCAGATCGACCTGCTGGAGCTGTTCACCGATCTGCACCGCGCCGGTCACACCCTCGTCGCCGTCCTGCACGACCTGAACCACGCGGCCCGTTACGCGACCCATCTGATCGCCATGCGGGACGGCCGGGTCGTCGCCGAGGGCACCCCGGACGAGGTGGTGACCGCCGGACTCGTACGGGAGGTGTTCGACCTGCCCTGCCAGGTCGTGCCCGATCCGGTCACCGGTACCCCCATGGTCGTCCCCCTGGCCCGGCAGCGGGACGCACGGTGAACAAACCCGCCGCCGCCCACGAGTCCGGCACCGGCCACGAGTCCGCCGCCCACGAGCCCGGCACCGCCGCGCACGAGCCCGGCACCGCCACCCGTCCACCCGTACAGGCCCACGAACCCAGCAGCGTCTCCACGCTGTTCCGCATCGCGCTCCTGCACGGGGGACGCGGCCGCCGACTGGCCCTCACCACCCTGGCGTTCATGGTCCACCAACTGTGCGAGGCCCTCGTACCGATCCTCATCGGCGTCGTCATCGACCGGGCCCTCGCCCCCTCGGACCGCCCGGCGCTGTTCGGATGGCTCGCCGTACTCGCCGGGGTGTTCGTCGCCCTGTCCCTGTCCTACCAGCGCGCGTCGGCGGCAATGGTCACCGTCTACGGCTACGGCGAACACGAGCTGCGCCAACGCACCATGACCCGGCTGCTCGCCCCGTACTCCCTCCGGCGGCGCCCCGGGGCGGGGGAAGCGCTCTCCCTGGTCTCGTCCGACACCTACCGGGTCGCCGGGGTCTCCTGGAGCGTCGTCCAGCAGGCGTCCACCGTCACCGCGATCCTGACGGCGTCGGCCGCCCTGCTGCTGATCTCCGTCCCCCTCGGCGCGGGCGTCATCGCCAGCACCGTCCTGGTGCTCCTCCTCATGCGGCGGATCTCGATGCCGCTGGAGGCCCGGGGACTGGCCGAGCAGAGTTCGGCGGCGCGGGCCGGCGACGTGGCCACCGACATGATCACCGGGCTGCGGGTGGTCATCGGCATGAACGCCCAGGCCGAGGCGGCCCGCCGCTACCGCGCGGCCAGCGACGAGTCACGGCGCGGCGCCATCGCCGCCGCACGGGCTGTCCTGACCTACTCCGGCGTCAGCCTGCTGCTGTCCGGAGTCTTCCTCGCCGGGCTCGCCACCGCCTCCGGACACCTCGCCCTCGACGGGCACATCACCATCGGTCAGCTCGTCACCGTCCTCGGACTCGCCCAGTACCTCCAGGGTTCCCTCGCCCACGTCGGCACCTTCGCCTCCAACTGGCTCCACAAACGCGCCTCCGCCCGGCGGCTCAGCGACCTGATCAACGAACCGCCCCTCGTCGACCCCCGGCCGGCCGGCCCCGACCCCGCCCCGCGCGCCCGTACCACCGATCCCGCCGCCCCGGCCCTGCGCTGGCACCCGCCCGGCCACCACGAACCCCTCGACCTGTGCCCCGGCGAACTCGTCGGCGTCGTACCCCGCGACCCCCGGCACGCGCGCGACCTCAGCGACCGCCTCGGCTACCGCGTCCCCATCGGCCGGGGCGAACTCCTCGTCGACGGGGCCGACGCCGTCGACCTCGGGCCCGACCGGCTCCGCACCCGGATCGCCGCACCGCCCCACCACGGCACCCTGTTCTCGGGCACCCTGCGATCGAACCTCACCCCCCGGGGAGGCGACGCCGACCCCGCCGTGCTCCGGGCGGCCATGCTCGACGACGTGCTCGAACACATCGGGGGAGACCAGGCCGAGGTCGGCGAACACGGACGCCGGCTCTCCGGCGGCCAGCGCCAGCGCCTGCTGCTCGCCCGCGCCCTGCACAGCGGGGCCGACCTCGTCGTCCTCGACGAACCCACCACCGCGGTCGACCCGGTGACCGAACAGCGCATCGCCGAAGGACTGCGCGCCCTGCCCGCCACCACTGTGCTCATCACCACCAGCCGCATCCTGCTCTCCGCCTGTGACCGGGTCGTCGACCTCGACACCGACCACCACGAACCGAACGGAACCCCCCGGTGACCCCCGCGCACGGGCTCCTGCCCATCGCCGACCCCCGCCGGACCCGGCGGGAACTGCTGCGCCGACTCGGCGCCCACCGCGTCCGGTTCTGCGCCGCGCTGCTCACCCTGCTCAGCGGCACGGCGGTCACCCTGGCCACCCCGCCACTCCTCGGCGGCGTCGTGGACGCGGTCACCGACCAGTCCGGACGCGACCGGATCACCACCCTCGGCATCGCCCTGCTGCTCGTCGCCGCCACCGGCGCCGCCCTGGCCCTCGCGGGCGGCCGGATGCTGATCACCCTGATCCAGGACGTCCTGGCCGCACTGCGCGAGGACGTGTTCGAGACCGCGATCCATCTGCCCGTCAGCACCCTGGAGTCCTCGGACAGTTCGGACGTGGTCTCCCGGGTCACCCGGGACGTCGAGGCGATCTCCGAGGCCGCGTCCGACGTGCTGCCCGACCTCACCGGCGCGGCCTTCACCATCGGTCTGAGCCTGGTCGGGCTGGCGGTCCTGGACCCCCGGCTCGCCCTCGCCGGTCTGGTCTGCCTGCCCGTCCACGTCCTCGCCACCCGGCGGTTCCTCACGCGTTCCCACGTGGTCTACGGGGACGTCCGCCGACTGGAGTCCGCACGCGGACAGTCCGTCATCGAGGCGGTGCACGGGGCCGAGACCATCCGCGCGTACCGCACCCAGGACCAGCACCTCGGCGAAGTCGCCCGACGCGGCGCGCTCGCCGTCGAACGGCAGCGCGACGGGGTACGGCTGCGCAACCGCTTCACGGGATGGCTCCACGCGGCCGAGTTCCTGGGCCTCGCCGCCGTCCTCATGACCGGCTACGCACTGCTCGGCTCCGGAGCCGTCACGCTCGGCGCCGCCACCGCCGCGGCCCTCTACTTCCACCGGCTCTTCGGCCCGGTCGGCGCGCTCCTGGGCAGCCTCGACGACATCCAGCGGGCCACCGTCGGACTGGCCCGCCTCGTCGGCGTCACCGACCTGGGCCGGGACCCCGGCGGGACCGCCACCGAGGCCGGCGCCACGCACCCCCCGGAGATCGAGGTGAAGGGCGTCTCGTACGCGTACGACGGGGGCGGCCCCGCGCTCAGCGAGGTCTCCCTGCACGTTTCCGCAGGCAGCAGCCTGGCGCTCGTCGGCGCCAGCGGCTCCGGCAAGAGCACCCTGGCCCGGCTGATCGCGGGCCAGGGCGAACCCTCCGAAGGCCGGATCACCGTCGGCGACGCCGGGACACCGGCCGGCCGGTACCTCGTCACCCAGGAGGTCCACCTGTTCAACGGCACCCTCGCCGACAACCTGCGGATCGCCCGGCCCACCGCCACCGACGACGAACTGCGCCACGCCCTGCGCGAGGCCGGCGCCGACTGGGCACTGGAGCTGGAATCCGGACTCGACACCCCCCTCGGCCCCGGCGGCGCCCCCCTCGACGACGGAGCGGTCCAGCACCTCGCCCTCACCCGTGTCCTGCTCGCCGACCCGCCCGTGGTCGTCCTCGACGAGGCCACCGCCGAATCGGGGACACGAACCGGAAGTCTCCTGGGGGCCCTTGAACGGGTCACCCGGGGCCGTACCAGCGTGATCGTCGCGCACCGCCTGGAACAGGCACGCGCCGCGGACCACATCGTCATCCTCACCCGGGGCAGGGTCGCCGAACAGGGCGGCCACGACGAACTGCTGTCCCGCGCGGGCCGGTACGCCGCCCTCTGGCACGCCTACACCCCCGCCGCCCGCCCCTGACCACCCCGCCGCCTGCCCTTGACCCACCCCGCCGCCCGCCCCTGACCCACCCAGGCGAACGCGTCACCACCCCGTCCGAAACACGAAGGAGCACCCCCCCATGACGATCCACCGAGCCGTCGTCGCCCGGGTCCGGCCACTCACCGGGACCATGGTCCGGATCACCTTCCACGGCGGAGACCTCGCCGCGTTCACCTCCACGGGCGTCCCGGACGAGTACGTACGCCTCTTCTTCCCGCACGGCCCCGACCGCGCCGATCTGTCCCTGCCCGAAACGACGGAGAACGGGGGCTGGCGGACCCCCGAAGGGCGACCCACCGCCCCCATGCGCACCTACACCGTCCGGGCGGTGCGCCCGGACACCGGAGAGATCGACATCGACTTCGTGCTGCACTCCCACGGTGTGGCGTCGGGCTGGGCCGCGGCCGCCCGCCCCGGCGACGTGATCGGCCTCAACGCTCCCACCGGCCTCTACCGTCCCCCCGCCGACCTCACCTGGCAGATCCTGGTCGCCGACCTCACCGGCCTGCCCGCCGTCGCCCGGATCATGGAGGACAGCCCGGCCGGCGTGACCACCCGGGCGGTCATCGAGGTGCCCGGCCCGTCCTCCGTGCAGCCGCTCCCGGACCGGCCGCACGCGAGGACGACCTGGAGCCACGGCGGCAACGGCCACGGCCCCAGCCGGCTGGCCGAACTCGTCGAGGCCGCCGTCCCGCCCGGCACCGACCCGGCCGGCGGGTACATCTGGGTCGCGGGCCGGACCGACGTGCTGCGGGAGGTGCGCCGCCACCTCCGGAAGGAGCTGAAGCTCCCCACGGAACGCTTCAAGGTGGTCGGCTACTGGATGCCCGGCGCCGAGACCTGGACCGATCGGTACGAGGCGCTGCCCGCCGCCGTACGGTCCGAACTGGACGCCCTGTGGGACGCCCCGGCCGAGGAGGACCAGGAGGACGTCACGGTCCGGTACGAGGCCAGGCTCAGCGACCTGGGTCTGTGAACCCGGGGACCCACGGACGGCACGGACGGCACGGACGGCGGGCCGGGGTCCGCGCGCGGAGCGGTCCGGGTGACCGGCGGCCGGGGGAAGACCGGCCCGCCCGGCGAACCGGCCGCCGCCTGCCCCCGGCCCTGCCCGCCGGGATAGGGAAACCCCTCGCCATTCGCCCAGTGCCTGGCAGCCGGACCTCTCATCTCCGCACACTCATGCGTCGGCGCCGCTCCACCCACGAGCGTCGTCGCCCGCACATCCGCATGTGACCGCTGGCTCCGTCACCGCCCACGCGACCCAGCGGCCGCGGCCTCCGTGTATGAGGTGAAAGGAAACCCCCGCTCCTATGTACATACCAAGAACCGCCCGGCTCCTGACGGCCACACTGGCGTGCGTGTCCGCCTCCGCCATCGCCCTTCCCGTGGCGCTCGCGGCCCCCGCGCCGGCGCCCACGCCCACGGCCGGGCCCAGCGCCTTCGCCGCGGCCCCCTTCACGACCGACCCGACGCCCGAGGTCCGCAGCCGCGTCGCGGACCACGCGCAGAAGGCGCTGGCGGCCCACGCGGGCGCCGCGCACCAGGCCGACGGAGACGTCTTCGCGGTCAGGAACGTGGCCGTCGACCGCGACGGCTCCGCCTCCGTCCGGTTCGACCGGAAGTACAAGGGCCTGCCGGCCTACGGCGGTGACGTCGTCGTACGCCTGAAGAAGGACGGGACGTACGAGTCGCTGGCGACCGGCTCGCAGACGTCGGGGGCCGTGTCCACCAAGCCCGAACTGGCCGCCTCCGGCGCCACCAAGGCCGCGAAGGGCGCCTTCGAGGGCCGTGTCGACTCGGTCTCCACGCCGAAGCTCGCCGTGCAGATGGAAGGCAGCGCGGCGACCCTCGTGTGGGAGAGCGTCGTCAGCGGGGTCCGCGCGGACCAGACGCCCAGCCGCCTCCACGTCCTGGTGGACGCCAGGTCCGGCAAGGTCGTGCGCACCAACGACGAGGTGCACACCTTCGCGGCCTCCGGGGACGCGCGTGTGGCCGCTTCGGTCGCCGCCGCCCAGAAGCCCGCCTCCGGCCTCAACACCGCGGGCACCGGCCAGTCGATCTACAGCGGCAAGGTCTCGATCGACCTGACGCAGTCCGGCAGCAGCTACGCGATGAAGGACCCGTCGCACGGCAAC
Source organism: Streptomyces sp. AM 4-1-1 (assembly GCF_029167625.1). Taxonomy (NCBI): domain Bacteria; kingdom Bacillati; phylum Actinomycetota; class Actinomycetes; order Kitasatosporales; family Streptomycetaceae; genus Streptomyces; species Streptomyces sp. AM 4-1-1. Next base: position 1,628,568 of record NZ_CP119145.1, on the reverse strand, counting down.
GGCTACACGACCAACCTCAACCACGCCACCAACGGCACCGGCACCACCTTCACCAACTCGACCGGCAACTTCGGCAACGGGTCCAACAGCGACCCCGCGTCCGCCGCTGTCGACGCCCACTACGGCGCGGCGATGACGTTCGACTACTTCAAGAACGCCCAGGGCCGCAACGGCATCTTCGGTGACGGCAGGGGCGTCCCCTCCCGGACCCACTACGGCAACGCGTACGTGAACGCCTTCTGGGACGGCAGCCAGATGACGTACGGGGACGGCCAGGGCAACGCCCGTCCGCTGGTCGAACTCGACGTCGCGGGCCACGAGATGAGCCACGGCGTGAGCGGCGCGCTCACCGGCTGGGACGAGACCGGCGAGACCGGCGGCATGAACGAGGGCACCAGCGACATCTTCGGCACCCTCGTCGAGTTCTACGCCAACAACCCGGTGGACCCGCCGGACTACACCATGGGTGAGCTGATCAACATCAGCGGCAACAACCAGCCGCTGCGCTGGATGAACCAGCCCTCGCTCGACGGCCAGTCGCCCGACTGCTGGAGCAGCAACAACGGCAACCTGGACCCGCACTACTCCATGGGCCCGCTCAACCACTGGTTCTTCCTCGCCGCCGTCGGCAGTGGCAACCACGGTTACGGCAACAGCCCGACCTGTAACAACTCCACGGTCACCGGCATCGGCAACGACAAGGTCGGCAAGATCTGGTACAAGGCGCTGGCCTCCTACGCCAACAGCCGGGAGAACTTCCACCAGGCCCGCACCGACTCGCTGCGCGCGGCGGCCGACCTCTACGGCGCCCACTGCACCGAGTACAACACCATCGACGCCGCCTGGGCGGCGGTCAGCGTCACCGGCGCCGACCCGGTCCCCGGCAGCTGCAACAGCCAGCCCGGCTCGCCCTCGGTGACCAGCCCGGGTAACCAGAACGGCACCGTCGGCACCGAGGTCTCCCTGCAGATCCAGGCGAGCGACCCGGGTGGCAAGGCACTGACCTACAGCGCCACCGGCCTGCCCGCCGGACTGACGATCAACGCCTCCACCGGCCGCGTCACGGGTACGCCGACCACCGCCGGCACCTCGTCCGTGAAGGTCACGGCGAAGAACACCGACAACGCCACCGGTGAGGCCACGTTCACCTGGACCATCACCACCGGCGGCGGCAACCCGCCGCAGGGCTGCGGCAACCTGCCGGCCTGGAACGCGACCAGCAGTTACTCGCCGGGTGACCAGGTCTCGTACAACGGTCACACCTGGGCCTCTCAGTGGTACTCGACCGGTGCCCAGCCGGACGCCCCCGGTTCCTGGGCCGTCTGGAAGGACCAGGGAGCCTGCTGAAACCGGACACCCGGGAGCGGCCGTGTCACTGACACGGCCGTCACCGGACACGGGGCCGCCACGGCCGCGTGACCGGGCGTCCCTCCGTCCGCGCACCTGAACACCACCGGGCCGGCAGTCTCCCCACTGCCGGCCCGGTCGTATGCCCGGCCCGAACCCGCAAGCGCCCAAGAGGTGTTGACCTTCGTCCAGGACAGTCCTACATTCGGCGCGGCATGACGAGTGGCAGGTTCATGATCCGATTCGGAGCGTGGACGAGGCTGTGTGCGGAGGGGCCCCGATGACTGAGCCGACCACCCTGTTGGCGAAGACCCCGGCAGACCCCCGGCCGCCCCGCCGCCGAGCCGTCGGCAGGGACGCCCTGCACGGCGCCGTCCGGGACCACCTCGCGGACGGTGGCGGCGTCCTCCTCACCGGGCCGCCGGGCATCGGCCGGACGACGGTGGTGTCCCGGCTGACGCGGGAGCTGGGCGACCGGGGCCACCGAATCCTGCGCTGTTCCCCGTCCCCCTCCGAGCGGGACAGCCCCTTCCTCGGGCTCATCGACCTGCTGGCCGCCGTCGGGGACGATGTCCTCGCCCGACTCGGCTCCCACGAGCGGGCCGTGCTCGAAGGAGCGCTCCTGCGGAGCACGCCGCCCGCCGGGACCGATCCGACCGGCGGCCGTGACGCGCTCGTCCTGCGCGTCGCCGTCCGCAAGGTCCTCACCCTGCTGGCGGACACCGGTCCGCTTCTGCTGGTCGTCGACGACGCCCAGTGGCTGGACGCGCCGACAGCGGAGATCCTGGTCTTCCTCGCCAGACGCGCCGGCCCCGGACCGGCGGTACTCGTGGCCCTGCGCACGGACGGCCACGGACACGAGGCCGACGCCCGGCCGGGCCCCTCCGCGGCCCGCCCCGGGGAGCTGGGGAGCGCCCAGGCGCGGGAGCTGTGTCCGCGGCCGGTACTCACGGTGCCGGCGCCGCCCATGACCGTACGCGAGACCGCCGAACTGCTCGACGGGCACGACGAACCGGTCTGGCCCCGGCCGCTCCTCGCCCGCCTGCACCGGACCGGTGGCGGAAATCCCCGTACGGTACTGGAACTCAGCTCCGCTCTCGGCGAGCACGTCCGCGTCACCGGGGGCACCCTGCCCGACCTGGCGGAACCCCTGCCCGTTCCCGAGTCCCTGCGCCGGCCGGTACTCGACCGGATCGACGCCCTCCCGGCGAGCGCCCGCCAGGCGCTGGTCACCGCGAGCGCCGCCGTCCGCCCCACGGTGGAACTGCTCCAACGCGCGGGCTGCTACCACGCGTCGGCCGACATCGACACCTGCGTACGCCACGGCATCCTCCAGGCGCCCGACCACGGAACCATCACCTTCCTGGACCCGCTGACGCCGATGGTGCTCCAGGCGGAGACCCCGTACGAACTGCGGATCAACGCCCACCGCGCACTGGCCGACGCGACCGACGACGCGGTCGAACGCGCCCACCACCTCGCCCGGTTCACCGAGGGGCCCGACTCCGCGGTGGCGGCCCGGCTGGCCGACGCGGCCACCGCCGCGCGCCGTCGGGGGGCGCCGGGAACGGCGGCGAGACTCGGCCGGCTCGCCGCGGAACACACCCCGGCCGACGAGACCGGCGTCGACACCGACCGCCGGCTCACCGCCGCGGAGGACGGGCTGGACGCCGGGGACCTCGACTTCGCCCGGCAGCTCGCGTACGAGGTCCTGGGCGACGCCGAACGGCCCGCCGACCGGGTACGCGCCTGGAACGTGGTCGTCGACTCCTGCGGTCAGGCGATGTCCGAGATCACGGACGTGTTCCCGGAGGCGATGCGCGACGCGGGCCGGGACCCGGGACTGCTGGCCCAGCTCCACTACCGCATGAGCTGGCGCGAGTGGATGGTGGGAGGCTCGGCAGCCCGCGCCCACGGCCACGCCGTCCGCGCCACCGGGCTCGCGGCGCGCACCGGGGACCGGCGCACCGAGCTGCTGGCGCTGACCCAACAGGCAGCCCTGGAACTCTTCCTGGGGTTCCCGGAGGCGGAGGAGACCCTGGCCGCCGCGCTCGCCGAACCGCACGACGTGTACGCCATGACCCACCACAACGGCCCGATCTACCTCAAGCACCGATTCCATCTGGTGCATGACGAGTTGGACGAGGCCAGAAACGAACTGCGCACCCTCGTCTACACCTTGCGGCAACGGGGCTCGGCGGACTGTCTGAGCCAGTGCCTGATCGGCCTCGCCCAGGTGGAGATCCAGCGCGGCCGGTGCCGACAGGCGCTGACCATCGCGAGGCAGAGCCTGCGCATCGCCGAACAGGCGGGGCTCAGCCAGGGACCCGCCTGGTACGCGGTCTCGCTCGCCGAGACGGCGGGCGGCAGCCTGAGCCAGGCGCTGGCCGCGGCGGAGGCGGCCAGACAGCACAGCGAGGACGACGACGACCGGCTCTTCCTCCCCCGGGCCCTGCACGCCGAGGGCCGGGTCCGGCTGTTCAGCGGTCAGAGCGCGCAGGCGGCCGAACTGCTGCGCCGCACCGGCGAGATGGAGACCGCGCAGGGGCAGCGGGACCCCGCGACGCGGCGTTGGCACGCCGACCTGGCGGAGGCCCTGGCACGCAGCGGCGCCACGGACGAGGCGGACGCGGTCATCACCCGGGCACGCTTCCAGGCCGGGCGGCTCGGACGGTCCGGCGTCGTCGCCACGCTCGACCGGGCGGCGGCCGCCGTCAGCGAGGCCCGCGGCGAACTCGACGCGGCGGCAGCTGGATTCGAGGACGCGGCGGCCCGCCTCCACGCCGCCCGGTACCCCATGGAGGAGGCACGCACCAGACTGGCGCTGGGACGGGTCCGCCGTCGTCTGGGCGACGCCGGGGCATCCCAGGCCGCGTTCACGGAGGCCCTGCGGATCTACACCAGGGCGGGCGCCAGGACCGGGGTCTCCGTGGTCCGCGCCGAACGCGACCGGGTCGAGGACGGTCCGATCCGGCTCCCCGACGGAGGCTCCTGGTCCGAAAGCCTCAGCCCGACCGAGCGCAACGTGGTCGCACGCGTCGCCCAGGGCGCCACCAACCGCGAGATCGCGGCCGGTCTGGTCCTCAGCGTCAAGACCGTGGAGGCGGCGCTCACCCGCGCCTACCGCAAGCTCGGCGCCAAGTCACGCGTCGAGATCACCCGCATCGTGATGGCGCGGTCGACGGCATGACGGCTTGAGGGTACGGCGGTACGGCGGTACGTCGGCACAGGGACGAGGAACGACGGACGCGACCCCGCACCCCTCCCGGAACTCCCCGCCCCGCCTCCGCGCTCAGCCGCTTCCCCGACCGGCGTATCCCCGAATCAACCGGTACGCCGATCCCCGCTACGCCGATCCCCGCTACGCCGATCCCCGCTACGCCGATCCCTGGTGCGCCGCTCCCGCCGGTCAGCGATGACCCAGTACGTTGATCACACGCCCGTCCGGATCGCGGACGAAGAAGCGCCGCACCCCCCACTCCTCGTCCTGGAGCGGATGCACGATCTCCGCACCCGCCTCGCGCATCACCGCGTACGCCGCGTCCACGTCGTCGACCTCGACACTCAGGTCCGGCGCGACCGGTGCCGTTCTGTCGGCGGTCATGAAACTGGCCTGGGCGGCAGGGCTGGTGGGGGAGGCGAGGGTCATGATCCAGCCGTGGTTCATGACTTCCTCGAAGCCCAGCAGACCGTAGAACTCGGCGTTCTCGGCCATGGCCCCGGTCGACAGATTCGGAACGACCCGGCGGACGGACATCGACGACTCCTGAGGTGGAAGCGGCTGCTGCGCCCCAGACTACGACCGTCGAGCGGCGCCGCCCCGGGCGCCGGAGCCGGGGGCATCGCCCCCGGTCGATGGTGTGCGGCGGATGCGGTCGTTCAGGTCCCGCCCTGCGCCACGTCAACCGTGCCCCGGTCCGGATGACTCCCGGACCGGGGCACGCGGCGGCCGGCCGCCGCCGGCGGGGGAGCGCGCGGACCAGGGGCACTGGCGCGCGGCTCGTACGGCTCGCGCACCGGCGCGCGGCGACTGGTCGGCCGGTCGGCCGGTCGGTCGCTCAGCTGCTCAGCTGCTCAGCCGGTCGGCCGTGGTGATCAGTGGCAGTTCTGGGTGCCCTTGTTCGCCTTCGTCCAGGAGCAGGAGTCCAGCAGCTTCCCGTCCGGCTTGATCAGCCGTGCCTTGTCCCCGGTGTTGTTCCAGACGTAGGAACCGCGGTTCCAGTACACGCTGCCCGAGGCGTTCTTGCCCTTGCCGGTGCGGACCTTGACCGTCTTTCCCGCGGCGATGGTGTAGCTGCCGAAGGTGTACGTGTATCCGGTGTTGTCCTTCAGCCGGTAGCCCTTGAGCTGGATCTTCGTCCTGCCGTTGTTGTGGATGTCGACCCACTCCGCGTTGAGGGACGCGTTCGTCCGGGTGTCCTTGCCCGGACTGTCGTACTGGATCTTCCCGAGGTGCAGTCCGCCCTGGTGCGTGGCCGCCGAGGCGGGGGTGGTGGCGAGGAGCGAGCCCGCCAGGGCGGTGGCCGCTGCCAGTGCGAGAGGCGCAGCGCTGCCTATGCGCATGTGTGTGTTCCTTGCGTGTGGTTTCCGTGAATACCGGGAAGCGTGAGCATACGGGGTAAAGGTGCCTCCCCGTCAGGTTGTCGGAAAACCTGCAAGTCCGTGCATTTGGAACGGAGTTGGCGCCGCCGCTCCGGCTTCGTACGGTAGAGGTCCATGCGGTGCCGCCAGTGCTGAGGGCACGACACGTGAAGATCATCGGGTGGCCATAAGAATGTTGTGTACACGACAGCGTGCGGTTGTCCGCCCGCAATGCAATACCTCTGACACCAGCCGTCAGGGGAGGGCAACATGACATCCGCACACGCTCACCGCACGCCCGGCCGACAGGCCCATTCGGCAGAGCTGCGGGCGGCTGCCCAGCGGCTCGGTCTCGGCCGCCGCCGGTTCCTCACCGTCACCGGAGCCGCCGCCGCGCTCGCCTTCGCCGTCGAGCTGCCCGCCGCGGGCGCCGCGAGCGCCGCCGAGCTGGACCCGAGGAAGATCCGGGAGGACCCGTTCACCCTCGGCGTGGCCTCCGGTGACCCGCTGCCCGACTCGGTCCTGCTGTGGACGAGACTCGCGCCCCGCCCCTACGAGGCGAGCAACGGACTGCCCCGCGCCCGCGTCCAGGTGCGCTGGGAACTCGCCCGCGACGAGAGGTTCCGCCGGGTCGTCCGGCGCGGGTCGGCGACCGCCCACCCGGAGTTCGACCACAGCGTGCACGCCGAGGTGCGCGGTCTCGATCCCGACCGCGTCTTCTACTACCGCTTCCGCGCCGGCGCCTGGACCAGCCCGGTGGGCCGCACCCGCACCGCGCCCGCCCCGGGCGCCGACAACCGTTCGCTCCGCCTCGCGGCCGTCTCCTGCCAGGCCTACCACGACGGCTACTACACCGCGTACGGACACCTCGCCCACGAGGACGTCGACGCCGTGTTCCACCTCGGGGACTACCTCTACGAGTACGCGGTGACCGCGACCGGCGGGGCCCGCGCCTACACCGACCGCAGACTCCCCGCCCACTTCAACCGCGAGACGGTCACCCTGGAGGACTACCGCCTGCGGTACGCCCTCTACAAGTCCGACCCCGACCTGAGGGCCGCCCACGCCGCGCACCCCTTCGTCGTGACGTGGGACGACCACGAGACCGAGAACAACTACGCGGGCGACACCCCCGAGAACGACGTACCGCCGGAGGAGTTCCTGCTGCGCAGGGCCGCCGCCTACCGCGCGTACTGGGAGAACCAGCCGCTGCGCACCCCGCAGCGGCCCACCGGTCCGGACATGCGGCTCTACCGTCGGCTCCGGTTCGGGCGGCTCGCGCAGTTCGACATCCTCGACACCCGGCAGTACCGCAGCGACCAGGCGTACGGGGACGGCTGGCAGAAGCCGGGCCCGGAGTCCGAGGACCCGTCACGCACCATGACCGGCGCCGCCCAGGAGCGCTGGCTGATCGACGGCTGGCACGCCTCGCGCGCCCGGTGGAACGTCGTACCCCAGCAGGTCACGTTCGCGCAGCGGCGCGACGTGCCGACCGACGCGTTCAAGCTGTCCATGGACGCCTGGGACGGCTATCCCGCCTCCCGGCGGCGCGTCCTCGCCGGGGCGGAGGCCGCAGGGATCGCCAACCTGATGGTCCTGACCGGCGACGTGCACGTCGGCTACGGCTTCGACCTCAAGAAGGACTTCGACGACCCGTCGTCCCGCACGGTCGGTACGGAGATCGTCGCCACCTCCGTCACCAGCGGCAAGGACGGATCGGACACGCCGTCCAACTGGAACAACCAGATGCGCGCCAACCCGCACATGAAGTTCTACAACGGGCGGCGCGGCTACGTCCTGGTCACGCTCGGGACCGAACACGCCCGGGCCGACTACCGCACGGTGTCCGCCGTCACCACGCCCGGTGCCCCCGTGCGCACGGCGGGTTCGTTCGTCACGGAGGCGGGCAACCCGGGGCTGACGCCCGCCTGAGGGGTGGGTGCCCGGTGATCCTCGGCGGAACAGCCCTTGGCGGCCCGTGACCGGCGGGGCCTGCCAGGAGCGGCCCTGGCGCCGTGGCCGGTACCAGGGCCGCTCGGCCCGGACGGACTCCCCGCGGCGGACCGGTCCGGGCCCCACCGGCTCCCGGCCGCGCGCCTCGGACCCGGGGCGCCGGCCCCGTCCGCCGGTCCGCGTCGGCCGGGTGGCGGACGCCGATCCGGTCCCGTACCGCGTCGAGCGTCCGCATCACGGCGAGCGTGCCGTCCAGCGGCACCAGCGGCGACTGCGCCGCGCCCGCCCGCGGACACCGCGTCACCTCGGCGGCCTCGAACGGATCTCACCCACGGTCCCGTCCCCGACCAGCTCGGTCGGGCGCCGATCGACCGGGTCGGCGTACGTCCGCATGGCTCCGTCAGGAAGGCGCCGCGGCGCCGGCCGAGCGTGACGAGTTCCCGCTCCTCCCGGGCGTTGGGCGTGCCTGGAGGTCGCGGCCATGGCGCCCGTCGCCAGAACACCCCAACGGACTGTCTTGTTCATGCCCACTGCTGGAAACGGTGGTTACCACGCGGACCGAGCTGAGAACATGGATGTGGATTCAACGACATGGAGATGAGAATGCCGGACAACGGCGCGAGCCGGGACCAGCGAGCACACATATCCACCTGCGAGAACGCGGTCGCGGACAGGACCACCGACGCGTTCGGGCCCGGGACCCCCGAAGCCCACGTGGCCCCTGAAGGCACATCCGTGCCCGTACCCGACCCCCCGGGAGACCTGTCCCGGCCCGGAACCGCGGCGACCACGAAGGCGCCCGACGTCGCCGCCCGCCGCGCCGGTCTCCTCGTCACCATGGTGCTCGGTGGGCTCACCGCACTGCCCCCGCTCTCCATGGACATGTACCTCCCCGCGCTGCCGGAGGTCACCGACGTACTGCACGCCCCGGCCGCCACCGTCCAGCTCACCCTCACCGCGTGCCTCGCCGGGATGGCGCTCGGCCAGCTCGTCGTCGGACCCATGAGCGACCGGTGGGGGCGACGCCGTCCGCTGCTCCTGGGCATGCTGGTCTACATCGTCGCCACCGCGATCTGCGCCTTCGCCCCCTCCGCCGAACTGCTCATCGGCTTCCGGCTCCTCCAGGGCCTGGCCGGCGCCGCGGGCATCGTGATCGCCCGCGCCGTCGTGCGTGATCTGTACGACGGTGTCGAGATGGCGAGGTTCTTCTCGACGCTGATGCTGATCTCCGGCGTCGCGCCGGTCGTCGCCCCGCTGATCGGCGGACAGGTCCTGCGGATCACCGACTGGCGGGGCATCTTCGTCGTCCTCACCGTCGTCGGTGTGCTCCTCACCCTCGTCGTGTGGAAGTGGCTGCACGAGACCCTGCCGCCCGAGCAGCGGCACAGCGGCGGAGTCGGGGACGCCCTGCGGACCATGCGCGGACTGCTCGCCGACCGGGTCTTCACCGGATACACGGTCGCGGGCGGCCTCGCCTTCGCGGTGCTGTTCGCGTACATCTCCGCGTCGCCGTTCGTCGTCCAGGAGATCTACGGGGCGTCCCCGCAGACCTTCAGCATCCTCTTCGGCGTCAACTCGATCGGTCTGATCATCGTCGGCCAGATCAACGGCAAGTTCCTCGTCGGCCGGTTCGACCTGGACAAGGTGCTCGCCGTCGGGCTCGCCGCCATCGTGCTCGCGGCCGGCGCGCTGCTGCTGATGACGGCCGGGGTCTTCGGTGAGATGGGACTGGTGCCGATCTCGATCGGGCTGTTCGTGCTGATGTCCGCGATGGGGCTGGCGGCTCCCAACACCAACGCGCAGGCACTGATGCGCACCAAGCACGCGGCGGGTTCCGCCTCCGCGCTGATCGGCACGTCGTCGTTCCTGATCGGCGCCGTCGCCTCGCCGCTCGTCGGTATCGCCGGGGAGCACACGGCCGTTCCGATGGCCGTGGTGCAACTGGTGTGCGCGCTCGGCGCGGTCGCCAGCTTCGTGGGCCTGTGCCGGCCGTGGCAGCACCAGACGTCCCGGACCACGGCCGCCCGCTGAGCGTCGCCCGGGACCGCGCTCGCCCGCTGACCGTCGCCCGGGGCCACGGCCGCCCGCTGACCGGAATCGCGGGGCCGCCCGGCGCGGGCCGGGCCGGGCGGGTCCCCGCCGGACCCGGCCGCCGCCCCGTTCCGCCTACAATTCGGCGGTGAACGTCACCCTCTCCACCGCGGACGCGCTGCGCTCGGCCCTCGCCGGGCTGCTCGACGGGCTGCCGCCCAGCCAGGCCGCCCAGGCCGTCGACCGGCTGATCGCCAGCTACCGGGGCACCACGCCCACCGACGCCCCGGTGCTGCGGGACCGCTCGGACGTCGTCGCGTACGCCGCGTACCGGATGCCGGCGACCTTCGAAGCGGTACGGGCCGCACTCGACGCGCTCCGCGAGGCCGCCCCCGGCTGGGTCCCCGCCGACCACACCGACATCGGCGGCGGCACGGGCGCGGCGACCTGGGCCGTCGCGGGTGCCTGGGAAGGTCCCGCGACGACCGTCCTGGACTGGTCGGAACCCGCCCTCGCCCTCGGCAGGGAACTCGCCGGGACCTCCGGCGTCCCGGCCCTGGAGGCCGCGCGCTGGCAGCGGGCCCGGATCGGCGCCGGTCCGGAACTCGCCCCCACGGACCTGGTGACCGTCTCGTACGTGCTCAAGGAACTGACCCCCGCCGCCCGCACCTCCCTCGTCACCGCCGCCGCCCGTGCCGCCCGCGCCGTGGTGATCGTCGAACCGGGCACGCCCGACGGCTACGCCCGGATCATCGAGGCCCGCGACCTGCTGATCGCGGCGGGCCTGCGCGTCGCCGCCCCCTGCCCGCACGACGCGGCCTGCCCCATCGAACCGGGCACGGACTGGTGCCACTTCTCGGCCCGGGTCAGCCGCTCCTCGCTGCACCGGCAGGTGAAGGGCGGCTCGCTGTCGTACGAGGACGAGAAGTTCAGCTATGTCGTGGCGACCCGGTTCGACCCCGAGCCGGTACGCGCCCGGGTCACCCGCAAGCCGCAGATCCGCAAGGGCCAGGTGCTGCTCGACCTGTGCACCAGGGACGAGGCGCTGCGCCGCGACACGGTCACCAAGCGGCACGGTGCCCTGTACCGCGAGGCCAGGGACATCGCCTGGGGTGACGGCTGGCCGCCGCGCACCGAGGACGGGGAGGCGGGCGAGGCCGGGGACCCCGTCTGAGGAGCCACGGGAGGCGGGCCTTTCCCGTGGCACGGCGGAACGTCGCGGTGTCACACCGTCGACGCGCGCTGTGCACCGATCGGGTGGTTCCCGCATGTGACGATCGGTTCCGGCCACCCGGGCGTGACGGCCCCGGCGTCCTTCCCACCTGCGTCGACACCCCGCGTCGGTTGGACCCGATGACCGGCATTCCATGCTATTGGGGGTGATAGCACCCACCTCGGCGCGACGGCCCACGCACCCCGCTTGGAGACTCCGGCCACCCGAGGCGCAGGATGGTGGGACCATGGACGGGGGCAACGCTGAAGTGAGGGGATTGATGGGCGCCGATTCCGGCCGTTATCGCGGCACAGAGAGCAGGATTTCCCAATGGCTTCGCCGGCGGCCCAAGGAGCGGCGGAGCGAGGCCGACGAGTCGGCCGCCCGGGAGGCGCTGCTCCTCGCGGTCGCCGAGGCCGGGATGCCGATCGCACCCGCCGCCCACCCGTCCGGCTACCGATGTTCGTGCGAACGCGTCGGCTGTCCCACCCCCGCCAGGCACCCCATCTCCTTCGCCTGGCAGACGCAGTCCACGACCGACCGGGCCCAGATCGAACGCTGGGCGGCGGGCCAGCCACTGGCCAACTTCATCACCGCGACCGGCCTGATCCACGATGTCCTCGACGTGCCGCTGACGGCGGGGCGCCAGGCACTGGAGCGGCTGCTCGCGGCGGGGATCGAGGTCGGTCCCGTCGCCCAGTCCGGCGAGGACCGGATGCTCTTCTTCGCCGCCACCCGGGGCACCCCGGAGGACGAGGACGAGTGGTGGCCGTGCGAACTCGACTGCCACCCCGAGACCATGGACGAGCACCCGGGACTGCGCTGGCACTGCCGGGGCAGCTATGTGCTCCTGCCGCCCGCCCGGCTCCCCGGTGAGCTGGACGTGCACTGGATTCGCGGACCCGAGAACCCCCTGCCCGATCCGCTGACGCTGCTGGAGACGCTGACCGACGCCTGCGCGCAGTACGCGGACACCGCCGACCAGAGCGACCTCGACCACGACGCGGTGGCCTGGCCGCTCAGCCGCTGACCCGGAGCGGAACGCCGCCCGGCCCGGGACCGGCCCGCCGCACCGGGCCGCCCCGTGCCCGCGTAAGCCTTGTGCCGCGCGTAAGCCTGGTGTGACGTGCGTCAGCCGCCCCGTGCCCCGCGTGAGCCTTGTGCGCCCCGCGTAAGCCACAAGCCCTGTGCCGCGCGTGCGACGTGCGTCAGCCGCCCCGCGTGAGCCCCGTGCCCCGCAGGAGCCTGTGCCCCGCATGAGCCTTGTGCGCTGTGCGTCAGTGCGCGCCCCGGGCGCCGCCGCGCCTCAGCGCGCCCACACACCGGCACCGGCAGACGAACCGGCAGACGAACCGGCACCCGCAGCCGAGCCGAGACCCGGCAGGCCGTCGCGCGACCACGCCGCCGACGCTCACGAGCCCTTCGCCGCCGTCAGCCCCGACAGCCGGTTCAGCACGCCCACCTTCGCGCCCCCCGCCGCGCCCCGGACGGGCACGTACACCGTCTGACTGGAGATCCGCTCCTTCGTGAGGCTGCTGCCGACCTCACCGGTCAGCAACGCGGCCACGTCGTCGTTGACCGGCGGACGCAGTCCCTTCGCCGCGGTCTGCCGCTCGAAGTGCTTGCTGCTGAAGAAGACCAGCGCCCCGCCGTCCTTGGCGGCCAGCCCGAGTGGGGCGAACGCCCCGGTGTCCAGGGCCTGGTCGAGGTACTGGTACGAGAAGCCCGCCCTGCGGGTGTCGCGCCGTACATCCCGCCACTGGGAGGTCGAAGGACCGGGCGCGAAGACGTCCGGCGCCCCGGTCTGCAGATACCGCGTGTACTGCTTGCTCAAGTCGCCCGGCGCGACGGCCAGTTCCGTGTCGTCCACGGCGACCGGCTTCGCCCATCCGTCGTCGTCGAGGTCGAACTCCGGTATGTCGGAAGGCGGCAGGACGGTCAGATAGGCGGCCCGCCACACGGCGTCCGGACCCGACCGCACGAACGTGACGAGCCAGCGGGTCGCCGGCTTCCCGTCGCCCTGGTCACGGTTGGCGTCGGTGTTCGCGACGAACCAGCGGGGCCAGCCCGCCTTCTTGGGGATGATGTACGTGGCGTCGGTCAGTTCCAGCGGGCGGTGGTTCTTGTTGCCGCCGGGCGAACTCTTCTGCCGTGACCTCAGACCGGCCTGGTTGATCGCGCCGAGCGGACCCGTCACCACGCCCGCGTCCAGCGCCGGGTCGTAGGCCCTGTCCGCCTTGTTGTACGCGGAGGTGAAGGTCTCCAGGGCCCGTGCGGCCTCAGCCCTCGTCGCCGCCGGCACGACTGCCCGCTCGCCGTGAATCGTCGCGCACCCGCTCGCCGTCACGCCCAGCACCGTCGCCGCCGCGAGCAGCGCCGTCCGCCGAACCGGCCTCAGCCTTCTCATCAGTTGCCTTCTGCGCCTTCTGGTCCGTCGCACCCACTGACCGTCCGAACCCTACCGGGGCGAGGAACAGCGCGAGGGTGGGGACCAGGTACAGCACCCACACCGTGACCTGGAGAACGGTCGGGTCCGGCTGGAAGTTGAAGGTGCCCTTCAGCAGCGTCCCGTACCAGCTGTCCGGCGGGATCGTCGAGCTGATGTCGAACGCCGTGTTCCGCAGACCGCCCAGGAACTCGGCCTCCTGGAGGTCGTGGACCCCGTACGCCAGCACCCCCGCCGCCACGACCACCAGCATTCCGCCGGTCCAGGTGAAGAACTTCGCCAGGTTGATCCGCAGCGCGCCCCGGTAGAACAGCCAGCCCAGCACCACGGCCGCCAGGATGCCGAGCAGCGCGCCCACCATCGGATGCCAGCCGTCGTCCGCCGCGTGCACCGCGCGCCACACGAACAACGACGTCTCCAGGCCCTCCCGGCCGACCGCCAGGAAGGCCGTCGCGACCAGCGCGCCCGTGCCCATCGCCAGCGCCGCGTCGAGCTTGCCGTGCAGCTCGGTCTTCAGGTGCCGCGCGGTGCGCCGCATCCAGAACACCATCCACGTCACCAGGCCGACCGCGACGATCGACAGCGAACCGCCCAGCGCCTCCTGTGCCTTGAACGTCATCTCCTGCGAACCGAATTCGAGCCCGGCGCCGAACGCCAGACTCACCACGATCGCGATACCGACACCGAACCAGATCGGCGGCAGCTTGCTCCGGTTGCCGGTCTTCACCAGGTACGCGACGAGGATGCAGACGACCAGGCTGGCCTCAAGGCCCTCACGCAGGCCGATCAAGAAGTTGCTGAACACGTTTCGGTTCCCTTTCTGCCACGAGTCCCGCTACGAGAACAGCGTCCGGCCCCACCAGTCGTCCTTGTCACGGACGCCCGGCGGGACGGCGAAGACGGCCGAACCCACGTGCTGGATGTACTCGTTCAACGCGTCGTGTGCCGCGAGGCCGCGCTGTACCGGAATGAAGCCCTTGCGCACATCACGCTGATAGGCGATGAAGAACAGCCCGGCGTCGAGCCGGCCGAGGCCGTCCGTGCCGTCCGTGAAGGAGTAGCCGCGCCGCAGGATCGTCGCGCCGCCGTTGCTGTCCGGGTGCGCGAGGCGCACGTGGGCGGTCGGCAGCATCGCCTTGAGGAACGGCTCGTCGCGCTCCTTCGCCCTGCCGACCGGCGCCCCCTCGCCCTTGTCCCGGCCGAAGATGTCCTCCTGCTCCTGGAGCGGGGCCCGGTCCCAGGTCTCGATGTGCATCCGGATGCGCCGGGCCACCAGATACGAACCCCCGGTCATCCAGCCGGCGTCGTCCTTCGCGCCGACCCAGACGTGGCGGTCCAGGGCGGCGGTGTCGTCACCGGAGATGTTCCGGGTGCCGTCCTTGAAACCCATCATGTTGCGCGGGGTCTGGGCGCCAGGCGTCGTCGACGACGTCTTGCCGAAGCCCAGTTGCGACCAGCGGATCGCGGTACGCCCCATGCCGATCCTGGCGAGGTTGCGGATGGCGTGCACCGCCACCTGCGGATCGTCCGCGCACGCCTGCACACACAGATCGCCGCCGCTGCGGGCCGCTTCCAGATTGTCCCCGGGGAACTTCGGCAGATCGGTCAGCGCATCGGGGCGGCGGTCCTCCAGACCGAACCGGCCCTTGGTGAACAGCGAGGGCCCGAACCCGACGGTCAGGGTCAGCCGGGACGGCTTCAGCCCCAGCGCCTCACCCGTGTCGTCCGGCGGCGCCTCGGCGAGACCGCCGTACGCCCCCTCGCCGACGGCGTGCCCGGCCGTCATGCGCTCGGCGGCCCGCGTCCACTCCTTGAGCAGGGCGACCAGCTCGGCCCGGTCCCGCGTCGTCACGTCGAACGCGGCGAAGTGCAGCCTGTCCTGCACGGCGGTGGCGATACCCGCCTGGTGCTCCCCGTGGAACGGCACCGCCGCGCCACTGTCCGCGGCCGGTTCGGACCCTCCGCCGGGGCGTACCGCGGCGACCGTACCGCCCGCGGCCACCGCGCCCAGCGCGAGACCCGCGCCGCCCCAGCCGAGCAGCCTGCGGCGGGACGGCGGTCCGGCACCCTCGGCGACGACGTCTCCCGGGTCCACGGACTCGGCCATGCGCGGTGCCTCCTCGCTCGTCGTTCTCGCTCCGTGACGCGTTACTTGGTGACCGCCGCGGCCAGCTTGGACAGCGGCTCGGCGAGCGCGTTCACCGCGTCCGACAGCTCCTTGCGGTCCGCCTTGCCGACCTTCTCGTACGAGGTGAAGTCGTACGCGTTCCGGTCCGCGCGGTACTTGTCGAGCAGCGTGTTCAGCGCCGCGAACCGCTTGTCCAGGGAGGCGGTCAGCGCGGCGTCGTTCTTCGAGGCGATCGGCTTCAGCAGCTGGTACGACTGCTCAGCGCCCTCGACGTTGGCCTTGAAGTCGACCAGGTCGGTGTGGCTGTACCGCTCCTCCTCGCCGGTGACCTTGCCGGTGGCGACCTCGTCCAGCAGCTCCTTGGCGCCGTTGGCCATCGAGGTCGGGGTGATGTCGGCCCGGCCGACCCGGTTCTGCCAGTCGGCGAGGTCCTTGTACAGGACCGGGGCGAGGGCCTTCTCCTCGGCGCCCAGCTTCTTGTCCTGCCACAGCGCCTTCTCCAGGCGGTGCCAGCCCGTCCACTTCTGCCCGGCCTCCAGGCCGTCCTCGCGGACGTCGACCTTCGGATCGATGTCACCGAAGGACTCGGCGACCGGCTCGGTGCGCTCCCAGCCGATCCGGGACTCGGCGTACGCCTTCTTCGCGGCCTCGATGTCACCCGCGGCGACGGCTTCCGTGAAGACCTTGACCTTCGGCAGCGTCTCGTCCGCCTGGGCCTGCACATAGGTGCGGTAACCGGCGACGGCCCTGTCCATCTCCGGGCTGCGCTTGGCCGCCGCGCCGCCGGTCACCTCGATCTTCCGGCGGATGCCCTTGCCCTTCATGCCGGGCTTGCAGGCGACCTCGTACGAACCGGCCTTCATCTCGGCCGTGATGTTCGCCTTGGTGCCGGGGCCGATGTTCTCGCGCTCGGTCACGATGCGGTCGTCCGGGAAGAGGACGTAGACCTCGGTGACCTTCGATCCCTTGTTCTCCACGGCGAGTTCGACATGGCCGGCGGGCAGCTTCGTCTTCGACACCTCGCAGGAGTCGTCCTTGGCGACGACCTGGACCGCGCCGTCGCCCTTGCCGTCGCTCTTCTCGGCGCAGCCCGTGACGGCGGTCAGGGCGGCCACGGCCGCGACGGCGGTGACGACGGAGGAACGGACCGGTCGCATACGGACTCCACACGGGACGAAAGAGTGAACGGAGGGGGCGGGGCGAGGAGTGAACGGTGGGGCGGAGAAGGCCGGACAAAGCCGGGTGAGGCGGACCTAACTTAGCCGAGGCTTACCTCCTCGGTACCCCACTTGGCAGTGATTCAGCTCTCACCTGCGAAGCAGGGGTACGGGCCGATCACATCCGACCCATGGACGACCCACCGAAGGGTCAAGTGGCGGTCAAGCGGCCCGTTTCGGGACGACGAGGGGCGCCCCGGTCCGCGGATGCGGGAACACCTCGACGGGCTGCCGGTAGACCTCTCCGAGCAGTTCCCCGGTGAACACCTCGGCGGGCGGCCCCACCACCGCGATCCGCCCGTGGTGCAGCACGGCGGCCCGGTCGGAGTACGCCGCGGCGAGTCCGAGGTCGTGGAGCACGACGACGACCGCGTCCCCGGCGGCGGCCCGCTCCCGGCAGATCCGCAGCACCAGCTCCTGGTGGCGCAGATCGAGCGCGGCGGTCGGCTCGTCGAGCAGCAGCAGCGGGGCGCGCTGGGCGAGCACCCGGGCCAGCGCGACCCGGGCGCGTTCGCCGCCGGACAGCGCGGAGAACGGGCGGGCGGCGAACTCGGTGACCTCGGTGGCCGCCATCGCCTCGGCGACCGCCGGATCGTCCTCGTCCTCGCGGTCCGTGCCGGACCAGGGCGCCCTGCCCATCCGTACGACGTCCTCCACCGGGAACGGGAAGGAGAGCGCGGCGGACTGCGGCAGCACGGACCGGCGCAGTGCCAGCTCGGGCGGTGTCCAGCCGGTGGCCGGGCGCCCGTCGATCCGGACCTCGCCGCTCTCGGCGGACAGATCGGCGGCCAGTGCGGCCAACAGGGTGGACTTCCCCGCGCCGTTGGGGCCGACGAGCGCCAGCACCTCACCCGCGTACGCCGTCAGGTCGATGCCGTCGAGCACCGGCCGTCCCCCCAGCCCCACCCGCAGGGCGCGCACCTCGGCGACGGCGGAGCCGTGCGGGACGGGGGAGGGCAGCTCCCTGCCGTGGGTCCGGAACAGATTCCTCAGGGCGTTCGCGGTCCTCATGCCCAACCACCTTGCTTGCGACGGGTCCTGCGGAGCAGCCAGAAGAAGAACGGGCTGCCGAAGAGCGCGGTGAGCACACCGAGCGGCAGCTCGGCGGGGTCGGCGACGGTCCTGGCCGCGAGGTCGCCCGCGACCAGCACCAGCGCACCGCCCAGCGCGCTGCCGGGCACCAGGAAGCGGTGCCCGGGGCCGTTCGCCATCCGCAGCAGATGCGGCACGAGCAGCCCGACGAACGAGATGATCCCGGCGACGGCCACGGCGGCGGCCGTCAGCAGTGCCACGACGAGCACCAGCACGATCCGCAGCCGTTCGACGTCCACCCCGAGGTGGCGGGCGGGGCGCTCACCGAGCGCGAGCAGGTCCAGCTTCCGCGCGTAGAAAGGGGCGACGAGCAGTCCGAGTACCGCGCACGGCAGCACGGCGAGGACCTTGGGCCAGGTCGCCTGGGCCAGCGAACCGAGCTGCCAGAAGGTGATCTGGGTGATCTGCGCGTTGTCGGCGAAGAAGATGAACAGCCCGATCAGGGCGCCCGCGAAGGCGTTGACCGCGATCCCGGTGAGGATCAGCGTCACGACCTCGGTCCGCCCGCCGGAGCGCGACAGCGTGTACACGAGCAGTACGGTCGCGAGTCCGGCGGCGAACGCGCAGACGGTGATGGTCCAGTTGCCGAAGAAGCTCAGCCCCAGCGCGATCGAGGCGACCGCGCCGACCGCCGCCCCCGCCGAGATCCCGATGACTCCGGGTTCGGCGAGCGGGTTGCCGAAGACGCCCTGCATCAGCGCGCCCGCGCAGCCGAGGGACGCCCCGACGAGCAGGGCGAGGACGACGCGCGGCAGCCGGACGTTCCACAGGACGCTCTCGCCGACCCGGTCGAGGGCGGAGCCGCCGAGGCCCATCCGGTGCTGGAAGGAGGAGACGACGTCCCCGAGCGGGATGTTGTACGCGCCGAGCCCGGCCGAGAGCAGACAGCACACGATCAGGGCGGCGAGCAGTCCGGCGGTCAGGGCGAAGGCGGTGCCGCGTCTCTTCCCGGTGGGCCCGGCGGGGGGCGGGGTCCCGGCGCCGGGGGTCGCGCGGGTGCGTTCGTCGTACGAGGTCGTCACGCGCCTGCCCCGCTCTTCGGGTAGAGCTGCTCGACGAGTTCGGTGAGCACCCGGTCGGTGCGCGGCCCGTAGTTGAGCAGCACCCCGTCGTCGATGGAGACGATCCGGCGGTCCAGGCCGGCCGGGGTCTCGGCGACGCCCGGGATCTTCACCAGTCCGTCGACGCCGCCGACGGAGTCGAGTCCCTTGCTCATCACCAGGATCGCGTCCGGCGCCGCCTTGGCGAGGGCTTCGCTGGTGATGGCGGTGAAGTCCTTCCTCAGCCCGGACGCCTTGCCCGCGTCCACCGCGCCCGCCGCTTCGAGCAGCGAACTCGCGCCGGACTCCCGGCCGCCCAGCAGGTAGACGGAGGCGGAACCGCGCAGATAGAGGAAGGCGACCCGCGGCTTCCTGCCGTCCTTCGGCGCCGGGACGGTCTTGCGCACGGCGTCGACGCGCGCCTGGGTGCGCGTCTTCAGGGTGGTGCCCGCCGCCTTGACGCCGAGCACCTGGGCGACGGTGTCGATGCGGCGGCCGACGTCGGCGAGTTCCTTCGCGGGTTCGACGACGACGAGCGGGATGCCCGCGTCACGGATCTGGTCGATGGCCTCGGCCGGGCCGGTGGTGGTGTCGGCCAGGACGACGGTCGGCCTCAGCGACAGCACGCTCTCGGCCGACACGTCGTGGGCGCGCGTCACCACCGGGAGCTTCGCGGCCTGTTCGAAGGTGGCGGTGATGTCGCGGGCCACCACCCGGTCACCGAGCCCGAGCGTGAAGACGATCTCACTCAGGCTGCCGGTGAGCGGGACGACACGGTCCGCCGAGGTGATGGTGGTGCGGGTGCCGTCCGCCGATGTGACGGTGACCGGAAGTTCCGGTTCCGGTACGGGAAGGGGTTCGATCCGGTCGGCCGTCGCGGACGCGGCGCCCGCCACCTGGGCCTTCGGGGAGTCCGAGCCGCCGCAGCCGGTCAGGGCGAGGGCGAGGGCGACCACGGCCACCAGGGCGCTCACCGGTCCACGGCCTCGTGGCCCGCGCGCGGTCCTTCGCGCGCTCAGGCCCGGTCGGGCCACGTCCTCCTGGAAGCGCACTGGGCACACCGTCCTGTCGTTCTGCTCGTCCGGCCCGTACCGCGTCCCGCAGCGGTGGAGGGTGACGTTTTGGGGTTGATGTGACGGTAGGGGTACCGACACGGCTGAACGTAGCTTAGGTTAGCCTTACCTGGTCCACCAGACCTTGGAGGGGTACTGATGTTGCCGTCCAGACCGGCCCGCGCGTTCGCCGTCGCGCTTCTCGCCGTACTGCTGGGAGCCCTGCTCCCCGCCACGGCCGCGCAAGCGGCGAGCCGCACGGTGCAGGGCGGCCGACTCGACTGGGGCATCAAGTCCTCGTTCCAGAGTTATGTCACCGGCCCGATCGCCCACGGCAGTTGGAACCTCACCGGGGGAGCCGCCACGGTCGGTGGAAGCCAGTTCCGCTTTCACTCCGCCACCGGCTCCTACGACCCCGCGAGCGGCGCCTTCCAGTCCGGTTTCTCCGGCGGCGTCCGCTTCCGCGGTCACCAGAAGGCCGACGGCTCGTACGAACTCGATCTGACGATCAGCCGCCCCACCGTCCGCATCAGCGGTGGAGGCGGCACGGTCTACGCCGACATGGTCAGCAAGGACCGGGGGAGCGGCCGTGTCAGCTCCGCCTCCCAGGTGCCGCTCGCCACACTCCGTCTCTCCGGGATCGACATGCGGGGCGGCTCCACCCCGATCGCCCTCAACAACATCCCGGCGACGCTCACTTCACAGGGCGCGCGGGCCTTCGCCGGCTACTACACGGCGGGCACCCCGCTCGACCCGATCAGCCTCTCCGTCGACACCTCGGCCCCCGCCGGGAAGAAGGGGGACACCCCGAAGCCCCCCGGCGACAAGGCGGAGAAGGACGCGGCAGAGAAGAGCGCGAAGCCGAAGGAGACCGCGGGCGCCTTCACGGACGCCGCCGTCGACTGGGGTGTGCGCCGCACCTACCGCGAGTACGTCACCGGCTCGATCGGCCAGGGGAAGTGGACCCTGGCGGGCGGGGCCCAGGACGGCGGCGCGCTGTTCCGCTTCCCGAAGGGGAAGGGCACGTACGACCCGAAGAAGCGGACCCTCGACGCCTCCTTCGCGGGCAGTGTCCGGTTCACCGGGGCCCAGGGCCTCGATCTGACCCTGGCCGGGGTCGCCGTCCGGGTGAAGGACGGCACGGGCACGCTCTCCGCGGACGTCGTGAACGCGGGCACCACCGAGAAGGCCGTCCCGCTCATCACCTTCACCGCGAAGGACTTCGCGCCGAAGAACGGCCTCGCCTCCCTCACCGAGGCACCCGCGACGCTGACCGCCGGGGGCGCCAAGGCGTTCGGCTCCCTCTACAAGGCGGGCACCGCGATGGACCCGGTCTCCCTCGCCGTCGCCGTCGACACGAAGGCGAAGCTCCCCGCCCTGCCCGACCTGGGCAGCGCCGCCGAACCGTCCGCCCCGCCCGTGGAGGAGAGCGCCGCCGCGACCCCCGCGCCGGCCGCCGCCTCGGCGTCCACCTCGTCGGACTCCCGGACCGGCACCTACGCCGCCGTCGCCGGAGGTGTCGTGCTCATCGGCGCGGCCGGCGCGGTGTTCTGGGCCCGCCGGGGCCGCACCCGCCAGTCCGGCTGACCCCACTTCCTCACCCCCCGCGCCACCACCCCATCTCGACCCCCTTCCGTTCGTTCCGCTCGTCCGTTCATGAGGAGACCATCGACCATGGCAGCCACCCGCCGCCCCATAGCTCTCGCCGCGGCCGTCGCCACGGCCGCCGCGCTCGGCGCGACCGCGTTCGCCCTTCCGGCCCTCGCCGCCGACAGCACCGGTACCACCGCCGCCGCAGCGAAGTGGGAGCTGAAGGACGGCACGCTGGACTGGGGCTTCAAGGAGTCCTTCCGCAAGTACCTCGCCTCGCCCTTCGCGGGCGGGAAGATCACCGTGAAGGACGGCGTCACCCAGGCCGCGGGCAACGGCGTCTTCACCTTCACGGGGGGCAAGGGCGCGTACGACACGACCAGCCACGCCACCGACACCGCCTTCGACGGCAGCGTCAACTTCTACGCCCACGACGGCGTCCTCGACATCACGATGACGGACGTGAAGGTCTCCACCTCGGGCGCGAACGGTGCGATCACCGCCGACGTCGCCACCCCGGAGGGCACCAAGAACGACGTCGCGGTCGCCGCACTCGACCTGTCGGCCGTGCGGCCCGGTCAGGGCGCGGACGGTGTGATGGTCTTCAAGGACATCCCGGCCACGCTGACGAAGGCGGGCTCCGACGCGTTCAACGGCCAGTACAAGGAGGGCGACGCGCTCGACCCGGCCACCCTCTCGGTGACCGCCGTGCGGCCCGCCGACCCCGACCCGACGCAGAAGCCGACCGAGAAGCCCACCGAGAAGCCGACGGACGGGCCGACCGAGAAGCCGACGGACGGGCCGACCGAGAAGCCGACGGACAAGCCGGACCCGACGCAGAAGCCCACCACGGACCCGACCCCCTCCCCGTCCGTCTCGGCCACCAAGCCGGCCGCCGAGGACGGTGCGATCGTCAACGGGACGATGGACTGGGGCGTCAGGAAGTCCTTCCGTACGTACGTCACGGGCCCGATCGCCAACGGCAAGGTCGAGCTGTCCGGCGGTGCCACCGCCTCCGGCGACGGCTACCGCTTCCCCGACGCCACCGGCAGCTTCGACGCGAAGCAGCAGGTCCTCGCCGCGAAGTTCGGCGGCAAGGTGCGCTTCCTCGGCCACCAGGAGGACGGCGTCTACACGCTCGACCTCTCCCTCACCAACGTCAGGATCGACGTCGCCGGAGGCAAGGGCAAGCTCGTCGCCGACGTCTCCACCAAGGACCGGAAGACCAAGGAGGTCTCCTCCTACACCGGTCTGGCCGTCGCCGATCTCAAGCTCCCGGCGGGCAAGCTCGCCGCCAAGGGCGGCGTGGTGACCCTGTCCGGCGTCCCCGCGACGCTCACCGCCGACGGTACGAAGGCGTTCGGCGGCATGTACCAGGCGGGCGAGCAGCTCGACGCCCTGACGGTGACCGTCGCGCTGGACAAGGACGCCCAGCTGCCCGGCGGTTCGGGCGACAACGGCTCGACGACCGGTGGCACGTCCGGCGGTTCGGCGGGCGGTTCGGCCGGCGACGGCGGCACCGTGGGCGGCGGCTCGCTGGACGGCGGCGGCACGGTGGGCGGTTCCGTCGGCGGCTCGGGCGCTCTCGCGTCGACCGGCTCTGACGTCCCGACCGGCGCGCTGCTCGCCGCCTCGGGCCTGGTCGTGGCGACCGGCGCCGGCGTGGTCGTGATGGCGCGTCGGCGCCGTACCACCGCCTGACCGACCGCCCCTGCCGCGGGCACATGTGGCACATACGAGGGCCGCACCGGCGAACCGCCGGTGCGGCCCTCGCCGCGATGCTTGAATGCGCGGGTGAGCGACTACGACGTACCCGGCGGAATCGATGTCCTGCGCGTCTTCTGCGGCCCCGACGGCCGCCACGGCAACGCCCTCGGGGTGGTGCGCGACGGGAGTGCGTATCCCGACGAGGCGTCCCGGCAGGGGCTCGCCCGCCGACTCGGCTTCAGCGAGACGGTGTTCGTCGACGACCCCGAACGCGGCCGGATCGACATCCGCACCCCCGGCCGGCGGCTGCCGTTCGCCGGGCATCCGGTCGTCGGCGTGGCCTGGCTGCTCGACCTGGAGGTCCTGGAACTGGCCGTCGGCGATGTGTTCGCCCGTCAGGACGGTGAGTTCACCTGGATCACCGCCCGCCCGGAATGGGCGCCGCCGCGCAGGCTGGAACGGTACGCGTCGGCTGCCGAGGTCGACGCGCTGACCGGCCCGCCGCCCGGGGAGGGGTGGCTGTACGTGTGGGCCTGGGAGGACGAGACGGCGGGCATGGTCAGGGCACGCGCCTTCCCGAGGCGCGACGACGGCGTCACGGAGGACGAGGCGACCGGTGCCGCGGCGATGCTGCTCACCGCCGAGCTGGGCCGCGCCCTCAACGTCCGCCAGGGGCGCGGCTCCCAGCTCATCACGGCACCCGCGCCCGACGGCACGGTCGAGACAGGGGGCCGCGTCCGACTGGCCGTCCACGGCCGCGGCACCCGCCAGGGCCTGCTCGCTGGGCCGCCGACGGGCATCGGTGTCTGAAGAACACGCGCGCCGGGACGTGCCCGTGCGCCCTCACGCGTCCCCGGGCACGCGAAAGGCCCTCCCGCCCCGGTACGGAGAACGAGAGGACCTTTCACCTGTCGGGCGCTCCGCGCCGGGCGGCCGGACCCGCGCGCTCAGGCGCTGAGCGGGAAGACCTCGCCCAGCTCGCGGAAGACGGCGGTGTTCAGCGCGAAGGCGCGCTTGCACTCGTCGACGATGCGCTGCTTCTCCAGGTCGTCGGCGTTCACCGAGTCCAGCAGCTCGCGGTAGTCCCGCTTGAACGACGCCGGGTTGGTGATCTCCTCGAAGACGTAGAACCGCACCCCGTCGCCCTTGCGCGCGAAGCCCCAGGTCTTCTCCGCCTTGTCGCGGATGATCTGACCGCCGGAGAGGTCGCCGAGGTAACGGGTGTAGTGGTGCGCGACGTAACCGGCGGGCCAGTCGCGGGCGCATTCCGCCACCCGGTCGGCGTACGCGGCGGTCGCGGCCAGCGGCTCCAGGCCCGTACGCCAGTCCGCGCCCCGCAGATGCGCCAGGTCGCGCTCCAGCTCGGGGGTGCGCAGCAGCTCGGACTGTATGAAGGGACCGGCGACCGGGTCGTTCCGCAGTGCCTCCGCGCCCTCCTCCAGCGCGCGGTACACGAACCACAGCTGCTCGGTGTAGCGCGTGTACGCGTCCACCCCGAGCCGGCCGCCGAGCAGGTCGCTCATGAAGGTCGAGGTCTCCGCCTCGGTGTGCTGCTCGTGCGACGCGGTGCGGATCAGCGTCGAGAAGGGGGTGGCGATGGCGGTTGCGTCCAAGGCGGGCCTCCGGGGACCGAGGGGGACGGGAAGTCCAGAAAGAGACGGAAATATCGGCAACCGCTCAGCGAGGTGCGCCGGCGCTTGCCGATGGCTCCGATCTTCCTACTTAGGCATACCTAAGTCAACTGGTTGCCGACGACCTGTCGGTAAGAATTCTCTCCTGACCCCGTCCGGCCCTTCCTGGAGGGGGAGTTACGGGAGAGTAAGGATCTCCGCCCCCGTCTCGGTCACCACCAGCGTGTGCTCGAACTGCGCGGTCCGCCTCCGGTCCTTCGTCACCACGGTCCAGCCGTCGTCCCACATGTCGTACTCATGCGTTCCGAGCGTCAGCATCGGCTCGATCGTGAACGTCATGCCGGGCCGCATGACGGTGGTGGCGTGCGGGCTGTCGTAGTGCGGCACGATCAGACCGGAGTGGAACGAGGTGTTGATGCCGTGGCCGGTGAAGTCCCGCACGACCCCGTATCCGAAGCGCTTGGCGTACGACTCGATGACCCGCCCGATCACATTGATCTGCCGCCCGGGGCGGACCGCCTTGATGGCCCGGTTCAGTGACTCACGGGTGCGCTCGACGAGCAGCCGGGACTCCTCGTCGACGTCTCCGCAGAGGTACGTGGCGTTGTTGTCACCGTGCACGCCGTTGAGGTACGCGGTGACGTCGAGGTTCACGATGTCGCCGTCCCGCAGCACCGTGGAGTCCGGGATGCCGTGGCAGATGACCTCGTTGACCGAGGTGCACAGCGACTTCGGGAACCCGCGGTAGCCGAGCGTCGACGGATAGGCGCCGTGATCGACCATGAAGTCGTGCGCGACCCGGTCGAGTTCGTCGGTGGTCACACCCGGGGCGATCAGCTTGGCCGCCTCCTCCATGGCCCGAGCCGCGATCCGCCCCGCGATCCGCATCCGCTCGACGGTGTCGGCGTCCTGGACCTCGGGGCCGGTGTAGGGCGTGGGGGCGGGTTTGCCCACGTACTCGGGACGCCGGATGTTTCCGGGTACGGAACGGATGGGAGAGAGCTCCCCTGGTACGAGCAGCGACTGGCCAGACATGGCAGCGAGTTTAGCCTCGCGCCTGTACGGGGCCCCCGTCAGAGGCTTGAACGCACACCCGGGAAACGCTCCTGGCCTGCGACGGCAGGGCTTGTCGAGTGTCCTGCCGACTGAGAGGGAAGACGCACTCCTCAGGTGATCAAGCGCATCGGGTCCCACCTTGTCCCACACCTGTGCGAGACACCGCGCACTTGCCGGTCGGCGCATGGGAGGGGGCGCCACGATCTGGCGAGCCGGTACGGCCCCGTACCGCTCTGGGCGCCGATGAGCCGACGCTCTACGCTGTCGCCCATGCCTACGGACAACGCCGCCCCCGGCGAGGCCGCTTCAGGCCGACACCTCATTCTCTGGGACGTGGACCACACGCTGGTGAGCATCGGTGGCGGGGTGAGTCGCGCCATCTACGCCCAAGCCTTCGAGAGCGTGACCGGCCGCCCGCTGGGTCCGCTGGCCGACATGTCCGGGCGGACCGAGCAGGCCATCATGGTGGAGACGTTGCGCCTGAACGGCGTCCATGAACCGGAAGCCCTCTTCGACGGCTTCTACGCCGCGCTGGCGAGGGCCGCCGAACAGCAGGCGGGCCGGATGCGAGAGATCGGCGTCGTCCTGCCTGGTGCGCGGGAAGCACTGCGTTCCTGCGCGACGCACAACGCTGTCCAGTCTGCGGTCACCGGCAATATCCGCCCCATCGCCCTGACCAAGCTCACCGCGCTGGCGGTGGGCGACGGCCTCGACTTCGCTGTGGGGGGTTACGGAGATGACGGCAGTGACCGGGCTGATCTGGTCCGTCGGGCACGCGAACGAGCGGCGGCGAAATACGGTCACGACTTCGTCGGCACCCGGACCGTGGTCGTCGGTGACACGCCCCACGACGTCCGCGGCGCCCGGGACGCCGGGGCGCTGGCCGTAGCGGTCGCCAGTGGCAGCAGCACCGTCGAGGAGCTGAGCCGAGCCGGAGCCCACATAGTGCTGGCCGGCCTCCGGGACTTCACCGGCCACTGCGGTGCGGCACTCGGGTGGTGATCACACTCCGGTGTGGGCGGTGACCAGCCGGAACAGCTCCTTGAACTCCTGCACGTACGGGAGCCGCCCGTAGGGGGTCAAGGCGCTGTCCAGTTCACTCAGGCGTTCCGTGATCCGTGCCGACCCGATCGTCCGGCTGAGAGCCAGGGCGTCGTGCCCTACCTGGCAGGCCCGCTCGACCTCACCACCGAGGAGGTGACACTTCGCCAGCCTCGACAGGTAGTGCACCCGGTCGCGGGCACGGTGCGGTGCCTGCGTTCCCAGTAGTGCGAGGGCTTCCGACACCGCTGTGATCGCCTCGTCGGCCATGCCCAGGTCGAGATAGCAGGCGCCCTGTTGGGCGGCGACCTCCACGGCGTCGATGTAGGAAAAGTACGACGGCTCCTCGTCGCTGCCTGCCTGGGAGAAGCCGGCCTGCAAGGCGTCGAGCACCCGCAGGCACGTGTCGTCGCCCAGCGCGGCGTGCGCCCGCGCCAGGCGCGCGCCCATGGCTGTTCTGGCCAAGGGGGTAAGGCGGTCAGTGGTTACGGCGAATGCCATCTGTGCCAGTGAAAGCGCGGGTTGCGAGCGTCCCCGGTACGTCTCCTGCAAGCTCATGTAGCCGAGCGCACTGGTGACCAGACCGGGATCGCCGACTTCGTGACCGACTTCGACGGCGGTCGCGAAGTAGCGCTTGGCGTGAGCGTGTTTGTTGGCGTCCAGGGCCAGCCAGCCGACCATCTGGTTCAGCTGCCCGTACGCGGCCAGGCCGGCACGGGGATTGGCCTTGACGCTGACGGCCATCCGGGCCACGTACCTGGTGAGCGGTACGTAGAGGCTGTCACCACCGAGTTCGTCGTCCAGATGGAGGAAGGTCCGGAGCAGGTGCTCGCCTGTCGCCCGCAACGACATGCCGTCGAAGCCGGTGACACCGTGTTGCGGCGCATCGTCCGACAGTGGCAACCAGTCGCCACCAGGAGCGATCATGTCGAGCAGGACCTTACGCGCAGGTGGATCAGGACGCTCGACGGTTCGCTGCACCGGCAGTGGTCCACGACGAAGCCTGAACCACAGGAGGCCGCCCGGAATCCGCAGGCCATGCGCCCAACTCATGAGCTTGCCAAGATCCTGTGGCGGCGTTCGAGCGTTTTCGATCCGGCTGAGTTGGGCCTGGGTGAGCCCCAGCCATCCAGCGAGCGTTTCCTGGGACAGCGGTCGGCCGTGCCACGGATGCGTGCGGTAGGCGTAGAACACCTGGCCCATGTGCCACGCTTGAAGGGCCTCGTACATACGGTCGGCCTGCCAGAACTCGGCGGGGACGTCGGGAGGGGCGGAGACCGCGCTCGCCGGGCGTTCACGAAGGCACGCCGCGCACAACTCGCCCTGGTTGTCACGGGCAAGACGTGTTCCGCACGCGCAGTGTCGGGCCTGCCAAGGGGCCATGTGCCGTTCTCCGTGCCAGTGGTGCGGTGGTGCCAAAGAGGCCCGTGCTCAGTCTCGCGGACCGTATCCGGAGGGTGCCTGACAGTCCATGCGTCCCGCGTATACCGACTCATGCGGCACGGCCATGACACTCCGCGTCACCGCTCCCGCACTCTGCCTCCGGTGTCAGTTGGCTCCGGCCGAGTTCCCAGAGGGAGAGTCCCCTTGACCATCTATGCCTTCGCCTATCTCCGCCGCCGACCCGGTATGAGTCGTAAGGAAGTCCGCCAGGCGGTGCGGGAGATCACCGCCTTCATCGAACAGCACGGTTTCGCCTTGGCCGGTGTGCACTACGAGTCGCGGGTCGGGCGCCGGGTGCGGGTCTGGCGGGACCTGGTCGGCGACTGCCGCGGCGAGGGAGTCACGCACGTGATCGTGCCAAGCCTCGACCACTTTCACGCCCGGCCGGAGCTGGCTTCGTACATGCGCGATGAACTGGCCCAGGCCGTCCGGGGACGGGTCTGGGTGGCCGACAGTGACGCCGTCCGAGTCGGCGGTGCACCCTGATGCGTGAGCTGCTCACCACCCGCATCGAGCTGGTTGCCCGCCCTGAGGCTGCTCGATCCGCCCGCCGGCACGTGCGCGATGCGCTGAACGCGTGGCAGATCACCGCGGGCCGATGCGACGACACCGAGTTGGTGGTGAGCGAACTGGTCGGCAACACCGTGCGGCACTCGGCCGGCGCACAGACGGCCACCGACTCGGTCCCGGTGGTTCTGACTCTCTCCTACGTGTCGGCCGAAGGCTGCCTGCGAGTCGAGGTCACCGACCGGAGTTCGCAGCAACCGCGGTATCGCGGTCGCCCTGGTGATGACGCCGAGAGCGGCCGGGGGTTGTTCCTGGTCGAAGCCGTCTCGAAGGAGTGGGGCTGTATCTCGATGCCCGGTGGTGGAAAAACCGTGTGGTGTCGCATCGAGGCACCGTGAAGAAGCGGACGAGGGTTGGTCGGCCCGAGGTGCGCGGCCTCTGTCACCCCAGGAGGGAAGGCCGGGGCGGCGCCTCCGGTCCGAGGCCCGTCGGGCCCGCGTGGACCGGCGGTGTGAGCCCCGAGGTCCGGGGACCGTGGCACAGCCATCAACCGGTCCGATTGGGGCACGATGACCCCGAGGAAAGGAGCCGACGATGGCCCTGTTCAAGAAGCGCACGGTCGGCAGGCCCGGCGAGTGGTTCTACTGCCTGGAGCACAAGAAGGTCGAGGAAGGGCCGGAGTGCCCGGCGAAGGACCGTTTCGGCCCGTACACCTCCCGTCAGGAGGCGCAGCACGCCATGGAGACGGCGGCCGAGCGGAACCTGGAGTGGGAGAACGACCCCAAGTGGCACGACAGGACCGCCGCCACGGACGACGGGAACGCCCCGGGCCCGGACCCGGACGGCCGGGGCTGAGCAACGGTACGGAATCCGCGGCGGGTACGGAATCCGGGTCCCGGCCGGGTGACCGCCCCGGCGGGCGCCTCACGCCGGGGCCGGGGCCGTCGGGCTCTCCTCGGCGCCCCCGCCCCCGCCCGGCCCGTCCCCGGCCTCCGGCTCCCTGGCCGCCCGGCGGCGTACCGCGTCCTCGTCCGTCTCCGAGTCGTAGCCGATCAGCTTCGGCAGGGCGGCGGCCAGCAGCCCGACCGAGGCCAGACAGGCCAGGCCGCCGCTCCAGAACGCGGGCCTGGTGCCGGTCCAGCCGGCCATCGCGCCGGCCCGGACCTGCCCCAGCTGCGGGCCGACGCTGTACGACAGCACCTCGATGCCCGCCAGCCTGCCCCGCAGCTCCTCCGGGACGGTCTGGTTCCAGATCGTGGAGCGCCCGAGGCCGCTGAGCATGTCGCCCGCGCCCGCCACCGCCAGGCACGCCAGCACCGGCCACACCTGGGTGAACCAGCCCGCCGCTGCGATGGCCAGTCCCCAGGCCGCCGCGCCGAACACCACGAAGAGGCCGTGCCGCCGCACCCGTGAGGTCCAGCCGCTGGTCAGCCCCAGGGCCAGCGAGCCCACCGAGCCCGCCGCGTACATCAGCCCGAGCGACCATTCGGCGTTCAGCTCGTCCGCGAGGAACGGGAAGATGGCGTTGGGGAAGGCGAAGAGCATCGCCGCCATGTCGATCGCGTACGTCCCCAGGAGCACCGGGCGCCCCCAGGCGTAACGGGCGCCTTCCGCGATCCCGCGCAGCGACGGCTTGCGCGCCTCGTGCGAGGGCGGTGCCGGGGAAAGCCGCAGACAGAGGATCACGGAGACGGCGAACGTGATCACGGTGACCGCGTACGCCGAGGCGTGCCCGGCGTACGCCACCACCAGGCCCGCGAGGGCGGGGCCCGCGATCGCGCCGGCCTGCCAGCGCAGTGAGTTCAGCGCGGCGGCGGCCGTCTGATGGGCGTGCGGCACGATCCGGGCCATCAGCGAGTCCAGCGCGGGCCGCTGGAGTCCGGCGAGTGCGGAGACCCCGCCCGCGACCACGTAGAGCGGCCAGAGCATCGGGTCCGGCAGGACGGCGTTCACCAGCAGGACGAGGGCCAGCAGACCCAGCCCCGCCTCCGTGCCCAGGATGACCTTGCGCCGGTCGGCGGCGTCGGCGAGCGCTCCGCCGTACAGACCGAAGACGACCAGCGGCACCAGCTCGACCGCGCCCATCGCCCCCACCGCCAGCGGGGAACCGGTGAGGTGCTTGATCTGCAACGGCAGCGCGATCAGGGCCATGGAGCTGCCGAAGTGGGTCACCAGCCCCTGGACCCACAGGCGCCGGAAATCGGCCGAGGCACGCCAGGGGGAGAGGTCGGGAAGCAGCGAGGACGACCGGGGGCGCGACGGCTTCGCCGGTTCGGGCCCGGGTTCCGGGGCTGGTCTCGGGTCCGGCCTCGGGTCCGGTGACGGCTGCGGTGGCGGTGGCGGGGGAGTGGTCACGACCGTTCATGGTGTGGCGGTGGATCGGCCGTCCGCAACCGATTTACCAGCGGGCCGGCGGCGGCGCGGTGAGCCGGTGGGCGAGCCGGGACAGCCGGTCCCGGAACCGGCGCCGCCGCGCGGTGACGGACTGCTGTTCTCGCCGGTCGCCGCGCTGACCGGGTGCCGCACGGTGTCCAGTCCGACCCCGCCCGCGCCGGTCACCGCCCGTGACTCACGGGCGAGCCCCCGCGACCTCCGGATCGCCGTCGTCCGGCGACAGCACCGTCGCCCCGGCCCCGCGCGCGTCGTGCACCCGCTCCAGCAGTCCGCTCCGGGGCCGTTCCGGCGCCACCACGAGCAGCGTCTCGCACGGGCCCGCCGCCTCGATCCGGCCCAGGCCGACCGCCAGATGCGCCGGGGCGCCCGGTGGCGTACGAGCGTGGGCCGCAGCTCGGGCAGCCCCGACCAGGTCGACTCGTCCACCAGATGGGCGGCCAGATGCCACGGTGCGTACACCGCGGTCCCGACAGCGGCAGACCGCCGCCGTGCGGGACGACGGACGACCGGAGCACCCCGGTGAACCGGCGGGCCGCGGCGGGCCATTCGGTACCGGTGAGCACTTCACGCAGCGGGGCGACACGTACGGCGTCATGACCCGGCGTCCTGCCTCCTGCCTCCGGCCTCTTGCCTCGCGCCCCGCGCCCCCGTGCGCGATCGGCGCCGCATCACCCGTACGGGAAGACCTCAGGTGCCGGAAGGGGCCGGGCAGGACCGGACCGGGTCCCCGGGTGCGCCGGGCGCATGCGGGCCCCCGAGTCTGCCGGCGCACGCTTCCGTACCTGGCAGTAATGTCGGGCGCATGACTACCCATGACAGTGGCAGCGCGCCCAAGCCCCCCGCCAAGGACCCCTGGGACCTCCCCGACGTCTCGGACCTGACCGTCGGCGTGCTCGGCGGCACGGGGCCGCAGGGCCGGGGCCTCGCCTACCGGCTCGCCCGCGCCGGACAGCGCGTGATCATCGGCTCCCGGGACGCCGGACGGGCGGGCACCGCCGCCGCCGAGCTGGGCCACGGGGTCGAGGGCGCGGACAACGCCGAGTGCGCGCGGCGCAGCGACATCGTGATCGTCGCCGTGCCGTGGGAAGGACACGCCAAGACCCTGGAGTCGCTGCGCGAGGAGCTGACCGGGAAGCTCGTCGTCGACTGCGTCAACCCGCTCGGCTTCGACAAGAAGGGCGCCTACGCGCTGACACCGGACGAGGGCAGCGCGGCCCAGCAGGCCGCCGCGCTGCTGCCGGACTCCCGGGTCACCGCGGCCTTCCACCATCTGTCGGCCGTGCTGCTCCAGGACCCGGAGATCGAGGAGATCGACACCGATGTGATGGTGCTGGGCGAGGCACGCGCCGACACGGACATCGTGCAGGCGCTCGCCGGCCGCATCCCGGGGATGCGCGGCATCTTCGCGGGCCGGCTCCGCAACGCCCACCAGGTGGAGTCGCTGGTCGCCAACCTCATCTCGGTCAACCGCCGGTACAAGGCGCACGCCGGGCTGCGTACCACCGACGTCTGATCCGGCCGGCCCGCCCGGCACCCGGCCGCGCGCGGAACCCCGCCCGCGACACGGGCCCGGCGGCCGGGGTCCCGGCCGGGCGGGAAGAGGCCATGAGGGACACTGGACGGGACCGCGCACCACCCCGGAACAGGAGCCGCCCCCCATGCCCCGCCTCGCCGTCTACGCCGTCGTCGTCTGCGCCCTCGCCGTCACGGCCGCCGTGGTCTCGTTCGTCCAGGGCAGTCTGCTCGGCATCCTGTGGGTGCTGGTGGCCGGGCTGTCGTCCAACATGGCGTGGTTCTACCTGCGCAAGCAGCGTGCGGCGGGCGCGACGGCCACGGCGGGCGCGGGCAGCGGCTCGTAGGTCCCGGCCGGCGGACACCGTCGGTCACGCGGGGACGGCCCTCAGCGGGCCATGAGGCAGAACGGGTCCCGCTCCTCCCAGAACCGGTAGGCGTCCAGACCGCAGTACCTCTCGAACTCCTGGACGCCCAGGGATCGCAGCAGCGCGTCGATCGCGTCGAAGAAGACCGCGTTGACCCCCGGAATCCACAGCACGGCGAAGACCGCGATCAGCCCGAAGGACGCGTACGGCTCGACCTGCCTGCGGATTCGGTACGAGAGCCAGGGCTCGATCACCCCGTACCCGTCCAGGCCGGGAACCGGCAGGAAGTTCAGGATCGCCGCGGTCACCTGGAGCAGCGCCAGGAACGCCAGCGCGTACCGGAACGGCCGCGGCACCCCGTCCAGCGCGTGCAGCCAGAACGGCGCGGTGCACACGACCGCGAACAGTACGTTCGTCAGGGGTCCCGCCGCCGAGACCAGGCTGTGCCTCCAGCGGCCCCTGATCCTGCCGCGCTCGATGAAGACCGCCCCACCCGGCAGACCGATGCCGCCCAGGATCACGAACAGCACCGGCAGCACGATGCTCAGCAGTGCGTGGGTGTACTTGAACGGGTCGAGGGTCAGATAGCCCTTCTCACCGATCGAGGTGTCACCGCTGTGCAGGGCGGTGCGGGCGTGCGCGTACTCGTGCAGACAGAGCGAGACGACCCACGCCGAGGTCACGAACAGGAACACCGCGAACGCCGATCCGTCGGCGAAGCCCGTCCACACAGCCCAGGCCGAGACCGCCATGACGGCGAGGAGCCCCAGGAAGACCGGACTGATCCTCCGGTCGTCGCGGGCGGCCGCACTGGTCATCGAGGTCACTCCTGGTACGTCGGTGGTGGACCCGGAGTACGGGACCGCGGCGGCGGGCGGGCGCAGAGCCCGACGGTACAGGCGACACGGCGAAAACGTCTCGCTTCGGGCCGGGGTTCCGGAAAGGGTGTCCCCATGACCGATCAGCTGGACGCACGTGAAGAGGACACCGAACCGCGCGGAGGCACAGGAGACGTCGGGGAGAGGGAGGCGGAAGGGGCGGGGAAGACGCCGAAGCCGGGAAGGACCGGTGGCGTCGGGGGTCCGGATGCCTTCGGGGGTGCGGATGCCTTCGGGGGTACGGGGCCCTCCGGGGGTACGGGGACCCGCGGGCGCGCCGCGCGGGTTCTCGGCACCGGGCGGGACGCGCGTACGGCGATCGTGGTGACGCGGACCCGGGCGGCACGGTACGCCTGTTCGGTCCTCGGCCCCGGTCACGGAGAATAGGCCCGTGCACTATCGCATCCTCGGCACCACCCAGGCACTCCGCGACGACGGTACGGCCGTCGTCCTGGGCGGGGCGCGTCTGCGCGCCCTGCTCACCGTCCTCGCGCTGCGCCCCGGCCGAACGGTCCCCTCGTCGTCGCTCGTGGAGGAGGTGTGGGACGGCGAGCCGCCCGCCGACGCGGTGGGCGCGCTCCAGGCGCTCGTCGGCCGGCTCAGACGGGCCCTGGGCCACGCCGCGGTGTCCTCGGCGCAGAACGGCTACCGGCTGGTCGCCGGGGCCGACGCGGTCGACCTGTACCGGTTCGAGCGGCTGGCGGGGGAGGGGACGCGGGCGCTGGCCGACGGCGACCCGGCGACGGCCGCGGCCCTCCTCGACGACGCCCTCGCCCTGTGGCGCGGGCCGGCCCTCGCCGACCTGCCCGACCGCACGGCCCTCGCGGCCCGCTGGGCCGTCCGCCACCTGGACGCGCGCCGCACCAGGTTCGCCGCGCTCCTCGCGCTCGGCCACGCGGAGAAGGCGCTGCCGGACCTGGTGGCGCTCTGCGACGACCACCCGATCGACGAACCGCTCCAGGCGCTACGGCTCAGAGCCCTGCGCGACGCGGGCCGCCCGGCGCAGGCACTGGCGGCCTACGACGAGGTGCGCAGGACGCTCGCCGACCGGCTCGGCACCGAACCGGGACCCGAACTCCGTTCGCTGCACGCCGAGTTGCTGCTCCCGGCAGCGGATCGGGCGGCGCCGCCGAATCCGGCACCGACGCCCGTGCCGGCATCGGCGTCCCCGCCCGTGCGCACGCCCCCGCCGGAGCCCCGACGCACACCGGTACGGGACGCGCCGACGGCCGCCCCGGACACGTACGAGCAGGGTCATACACCGCAGCCACCGCACACACCGCGGCCACCGCGTCCGGCACCCGTGAAGGACGCGGCGGACGTGCCCGTACCGGACGTGGCGGACGCGCCCGTACCGGACGCGGTGGACGCGCGGACACCCGCCCCCGGTGCGCACCCCCCGGACGACCGGCCCGGTGGTACCCGGGCCCCGCACGACGCTCCCGCGCACAGCCCGGGGCGGGCCGCCCGGCCCGGCGGCGCGCGTTCCCGGATCTCGCCGGCCGCCCCCGCCCCCGCCCCCGCCGTTCCACCCTCGCAGGCCGCCCCCGCCCCCGGCGTCCCCTCCGCACCGGCTGCCCCCGCCCTCGCGTCCGCCGGTCCCGCGTCCGCCGCCCCCGTCCCGCCCCGGGGAAACCTGCGGGCCAGGCTCACCAGCTTCGTCGGCCGGGAGGCGGACATCCGGACCCTGGGGAACGACCTCACCCGCGCCCGGCTGGTCACCCTGCTGGGGCCCGGCGGGGCCGGCAAGACCCGGCTCTCGCAGGAGGTCGCCGAAACCGTCGCCACCGACTGGCCGGACGGCGTCTGGATGGCCGAACTCGCCCCCGTCGACGACCCGAAGAACGTGCCCGAGGCCGTACTGACCGCCCTCGGCGCCCGCGAGACCGTGCTGCGCGCCGCCGGGGCCGAGGAGCTGAGAGCCGCCGAACCGCACGCGGGTGACCCGCTCCGGCGCCTCGCCGAATACTGCGCCCGGCGCCGGATGCTGCTGCTCCTGGACAACTGCGAGCACGTCATCGCCGCCGCGGCCGAGCTGGTCGACCATCTCCTCGGTCACTGCCCCGGACTCACCATCCTGGCCACCAGCCGCGAACCCCTGGGCGTACCGGGCGAGTTCGTCCGCCCGGTCAACCCGCTGCCCGACCCGGTGGCGCTGCGGCTGCTCGCCGACCGGGGAGCGGCCGCCAACCCGGGCTTCCGGATCGACGCGGACCCGGACACGGCCGCCGCGTCCGCCGAGATCTGCCACCGCCTCGACGGCCTGCCGCTCGCCATCGAACTGGCCGCGGCCCGGCTGCGGATGCTCGGCCCCCGGCAGATCGCGGAACGGCTGGACGACAGGTTCCGCCTGCTGACCAGCGGAAGCCGTACCGTACTGCCCCGCCAGCAGACCCTGCGCGCGGTCGTCGACTGGTCCTGGGACCTCCTCGACGAGGCCGAACGCACCGTGCTGCGCCGGCTGTCCGTCTTCGCGGGCGGCTGCGCGCTCGCCGCCGCCGAAGAGGTCTGCGCCGACACCCCGGCCGCCCCGCCGAACCACCCCGCGCCGCCCTCCGGCGGATCGCCCGCCGGGTACCCGGCCTCCGCGGCAGCCGCCGTGCCCCGGCCGAGTCCCACCACCGTCGGCCCACGGGACGTCGCCGCGCTGCTCGGCTCCCTCGTCGACAAGTCCCTGGTGATCGCCGCGCCCCTCACCGACGGCGAGATGCGCTACCGGCTGCTGGAGACCGTCGGCGAGTACGCCGCCGAACGCCTCGAAGAGGCCGGGGAGCGGGCCGCCGTCGAGCGGCGGCACCTGGTCCACTACCGGGAGCTGGCCCGCACCACCGACCCCGAGCTGCGGGGCGGCGGACAGCGGACCGCGCTCGACCGGTTCCAGCGGGAGTACGAGAACCTGCGCACCGCGCTGCGCCACGCCGTCGCCGCCCGTGACGAACAGGAAGCGCTCGTCCTCGTCCTCTCGCTCGCCTGGTACTGGCAGATGCGCGATCTGCGCACCGACGCCCGGCA
Source organism: Streptomyces sp. AM 4-1-1 (assembly GCF_029167625.1). Lineage (NCBI taxonomy): Bacteria > Bacillati > Actinomycetota > Actinomycetes > Kitasatosporales > Streptomycetaceae > Streptomyces > Streptomyces sp. AM 4-1-1. Next base: position 1,591,329 of record NZ_CP119145.1, on the reverse strand, counting down.
GTGGTCGGCCGCCGTGGGGGAGCTGGGCCCCGACCCGTTCGCCCCGCCGGGCAGACGCGCGCCCTGGCTCGACGAGCGGTGCACCGCCGCGCCGCCGCCCATGGTGCCCGAACAGCTCGAAGAGGCACGGCGCGGGGTACGGCTGATCCAGGCCGTCAGCCTGGACCACGCCAACGACGACTGGACCAGGGACGAGAACCTGGCCAGGCTGCGGATCATCGCCGATACGTACGAGCCGGGGCAGCCGCAGACCTGCCGCACCCCCGGCTCCCTGTGGTTCTTCGCCGTGCTGCTCACCGGGGAGGTCGACGAACTGCGCGAACTCCTCGACGCGACCGTCCGGGCCTGCCGGGAGCTGGGCTACGCATGGGAGCTGGCCGCCGCGCTCCAGACCAGGGCCAATGTGATGGCCAACCGCCCGGAGTGGGCGGGCGAGGCGCGTGCGGACGCCGACGAGAGCCTGGAGATCTTCGTCCGGCTCGGCGACGTCTGGGGAGCCGCCGAATCGCTCTCCTCCCGCGGCGAGGCCAACGAGCGGCGCGGCGACTACGACGGCGCGGCCGCCGACTTTTTGGCCGCCATCGGCTACGCCGAGCAGCTGGGTGCCCAGTCCCAGGTCGCGTTGTTGCGCTCCCGCTACGCGGCGGTGCTCACCGAGACCGGCCGGGGCGAGGAGGGCGAGCGGATTCTGCGCGAGGTGATCGCGGCGGGCCCCGACGCCGGGCACGAGGCGATGCCGATCGCCCGGCTCTTCCTCGCCCTGTGGCTCGGCCGGGGCGGCCACGTCGAGGAGGCCCGCGAACAACTCCAACTGCTGCGCGCCGAGTTCACCACACCGACCCTGGCGATATTCGAGGGGTTCGTGGTGGGCGCCCTCGCCTGGCTGGACAACCTCGAAGGCCGCTACGCCGATGCCCTGGCCGGCTCCCGTCAGGCGCTCCGGCAGTCCCGGCAGCCGCTGTCGCGGATGGTGGCGCCCGAGATGTCGCTGGTCCACCTGGTCACGGTGGCCTGGGCCCTCGCCGGTCACAGCGGTGAACACGGCAGCACCGTCGCGGCCCGGCTGCTCGGCGCCCGCGACGGCCTCCGGCCCGACGGCTATGTGGAGGCGGCGGCGGAGCGCAAGAACCGGGTCATGGCTGAGGAGCTGATCCGCTCCCGCCTGGGCTCCGCCGCCTACGACACGGCCTACGCCGAGGGCGACGGGCTCACCCTGGACGAGGCCGCCGCCCTGGCCGACGCGTACGAGGACTGACCGGGGTCAGGCCTTCTTGCGGAACTTGCCGACGGCGAGGGGCGCGGTCACCGCCGTGATGCCGACGGCCCAGGCCAGGGTCAGCCACACCGAGTGGGCGACCGGGCCGCCGAGCATCAGCCCGCGCGCCGCGTCGGCGAGGTTGGACAGTGGGTTGTAGTCGGTGAAGGTCTTGAGCCAGCCCGGCATCGTCGTCGGGGGCGCGAAGATCGAGGAGCCGAACTGGAGCGGCATCAGCACCAGGAACCCCATTCCCTGAACCGCCTGGGCCGTCTTGAGGGACAGCCCCAGCAGGATGAAGATCCACATGATGGCGGCGCCGAACACCGCCGACAGCGCGACCGCCTCCAGCAGCCCGAACACCGAGGTCTTGAGCTCCATGCCGAGCATGAAGCCCATGCCGAGCAGGATCGCCGTGGCGACCATCATCCGGCCCAGCTCGACCACGATCTTCGCGATGAGTACCGAGGAGCGGGCGATCGGCATCGTACGGAAACGGTCCATGACTCCCTTGCGGAAGTCGTCGTTGACACCCGTGCCCACCGCCGTGGCGATGTTCATGCCCATCATGGCCATCAGCCCGGGGATCACGTAGTTGATGTACTCCTGCCGGCCGCCGCCGAGGCTCGCGCCGACGGAGCCGCCGAAGACGTACACGAACAGCAGCGTGAAGATGATCGGCATCAGCAGCGCGTCGAACATCGACTCCGGGTCCTTCTTGATCTGGAGCAGATTGCGCCGGACCAGGGCCCCGATGTGCCGTAGATTGCCGCGCAGCCCGATCCGGGCGTCGTCGGTCAGGGGCGGAGCCACCGCGGAGTCGGTGGGTGTGGGGGTGAGCGTGGCCGTGCTCATGCCGCGGCCTCCTTCAGGATCGTGTCGGTCGGGGGCGTGGCCGGTTCACCGGTCACGGCCAGGAACACCTCGTCCAGGCTGGGCAGCGCGGTGGCCACGTGGGCGAGCGAGAAGCCACGGGCGGCGAACAGTCCGATGACGGCGGTCAACTGCTCGTCGCTGAGGATCGGTACGTACAGCAGTCCCTCGTCGGGGACGGTGTGCGACCCCGCGGTCCCGTCGAGCCCGGCCTCGGCCAGCGCCCGCGCCATGGCGGGCAGCTGGGCGGGGTCCGACGGCCGGACGTGCAGGGTGCGACCGCCGACCTTCGCCTTGAGCTCGTCGACCCCGCCGCTGGCGATGATCCGGCCCTTGTCGATGACCGTCAGCTCGGTCGCGAGCTGTTCGGCCTCCTCCATGTACTGGGTGGTCAGCAGTACGGTCGCGCCCTCCGCGACCATCTTCTGCACCTCGTCCCAGACCTCGTTGCGGGTCCGGGGGTCGAGGCCGGTCGTCGGCTCGTCCAGGTAGAGGACGGCGGGCCGGCCGATCATCGAGGCGGCCAGGTCGAGCCGGCGCCGCATACCGCCCGAGTAGTCCATCGCCGGGCGCTTGGCGGCCTCGGTGAGCGAGAACCGCTCCAGCAGCTCGTCGGCCCGGGACCGGGCGGTCCTGCGGGGCAGGTCGAGCAGCCGCCCGATCATGTACAGGTTCTCCCAGCCGGACAGCTTCTCGTCGACCGAGGCGTACTGGCCGGTGAGACCGATCGTGCGGCGCAGCTGCCGGGGTTGCTTCACCACGTCGTAGCCCGCCACCGTGGCCCGTCCCGCGTCGGGAAGGATCAGGGTGGAGAGGCAGCGTACGAGGGTGGTCTTGCCGGCACCGTTGGGACCGAGCACACCGAGGACGGTGCCCTCGCGTACGTCGAGGTCCACGCCGTCCAGTGCCTTGGTGGCGCCGTAGTGCTTGACCAGCCCCCGTACCTCGACGGCGTTGGCGCCGCGTCCGGGGTTCTTGTCGATTCGCGTCATGTCCACCATGGGACCAGTCGCCACCGACAGACCACCGACATCCGGCGTCGGAGCCGACCGGCTCACCGACATATCGCCGACAGCACGCCGACAGCCCGCCGATGGGGGATGTCGACGGGCTGTCGTTCCTGCGGGCAGTGGTCCAGGACTCGATGTGCCGGAGCCGTGCCGTCGCACCGCCGTCCGCCGGACGACGGTGCGACGACACGCCTAATGGAAGGTGTGCTCCGGCTGCGGGAACGTTCCGCCGACGACCTCCTCGGCGAAGGCCTGGGCCGCGTCGCCCAGCACCCGCCGCAGGTCGGCGTACTGCTTGGTGAACCGCGGCACCTTGCCGCCGGTCAGCCCGACCATGTCGGTGTAGACGAGGACCTGCGCGTCGGTGTGGGGACCGGCGCCGATGCCGACGGTCGGGATGTGCAGAGTACGGGTGACCTCGGCGGCCAGTTCGCCCGGTACGAGCTCCAGGACGACGGCGAACGCGCCCGCGTCCTGCACCGCCTTGGCGTCCCGCAGCATCTGCTGGGCGGCCTCCTCGCCGCGGCCCTGTACCCGGTAGCCCATCGCGTTGACGGACTGCGGGGTCAGGCCGATGTGGGCCATCACCGGGATGCCCGCCTCGACCAGCAGCCGGATCTGCTCGTGCGAGCGCTCGCCGCCCTCCAGCTTGACCGCGCCGACTCCCGACTCCTTGATCAGCCGGGTGGCGTTGCGCAGTGCCTGGACGGGACTCTCCTGGTACGCCCCGAAGGGCAGGTCGGCGACGATCAGGGCGCGCGAGGTGCCCCGTACGACGGCCGCCGAGAGGATGGCGATCTCGTCCATCGTGACGGGCACGGTGGTCTCGTAACCGAGGTGACAGTTGCCCATCGAGTCGCCGACGAGCATGACCGGGATGCCCGCCTCGTCGAAGACGGACGCGGTCATCGCGTCGTACGCGGTGAGCATCGGCCACTTCTCGCCGCGCTCGGTGGCGGCGGTGATGTCGTGCACGGTGAGGCGACGGGTCGACTTGCCTCCGTACAGCGCCTTGCTGCTGTCGGTGGACGGCCGTTCGCCGTTCGGTGCGGAGGACTGCTTGGATGTGCGCGACGGAGGCCCGGATGCGGCAGCGGGCTGGTTCGGCGCAGCGTTGAGCGTCATGGTCAACGGCTCCTTCGTCATCTCGAGGCGCCCTGACGGCGTCCCCGGATCAGTCCCATCGTCGCATCCCCGCCGGGTGGTCGGGAAGTGGGCCGGCACGGGTAAAGACTTTCCTATACGAGACGGTCTCGTATCGGAAAGGGGTTAGGCTCACCTCCATGCCCATACCGTCCGGCGCTCCTGCCGCCGCGCCCCGCGTCCCGGAGGCGGTCCACCGCCGCCGCTGGGCGATACTCGTCGTTCTGATGTTCAGCCTGCTCATCGTGGTACTGGACAACTCGATCCTGAACGTGGCGGTCAAGACGATCGCCAGCCCCGCGCCCACCGGCATCGGTGCCACCCAGAGCGAGCTGGAGTGGGCGATCAACTCCTACACGCTCGTCTTCGCCGGTCTGCTCTTCACCGCGGGCCTGCTCGGCGACCGCATCGGCCGCAAGAAGGTCCTCCTCTTCGGCATCCTCGTCTTCGGCCTCGGCTCGGCGCTCGCCGCGATGTCCGACTCGCCCGTCCAGCTCATCGTCTGGCGCGCCCTGATGGGCTTCGGCGCGGCCTTCGTGATGCCCGCCACGCTCGCCGTCCTCATGAACGTCTTCGAGCGCGAGGAGCAGCCCAAGGCCATCGGCATCTGGGCGGGCGGCGTCGGTCTCGGCATCGCCATCGGCCCGATCACCGGCGGACTGCTGCTCGAACACTTCTGGTGGGGCTCCATCTTCCTGGTGAACGTCCCCGTGGTGGTCGTGGCGCTCGTCGCGATGATCATCCTGGTGCCGGACTCCCGGGACCCGAAGCCCGGCCGGCTCGACCCGCTCGGTGTGCTGCTCTCCATCGTCGGTCTGATCCTGCTGGTGTACGGCATCATCCGGGGCGGCGAACTGGCCGACTTCACCGACACCACGGTGCTGGTCTCGCTCATCGGCGGGCTCGCCGTCCTGGCGGCGTTCGTCTGGCACGAGAAGCGCAGCAGCCACCCGGCCATCGACATCACGTACTTCAGGAAGCCGGCGTTCTCCGCCGCCGTGGCCGCCATCGCGCTGGTCTTCTTCGCGCTGATGGGCGTGACCTTCTTCTCCGCCTTCTACCTGCAGAGCGTGCGCGGCTACACCGCGCTCCAGTCCGGACTGCTGGTCCTGCCGCTCGCCGTGTCCCAGATGGTCTTCTCGCCGCGCGCCAGGCTGGTCGTCGACCGGTTCGGCGCCCGCGCGGTGTGCACCGTGGGGATGCTGCTGGTCGCGGCCGGTCTCGCGGCCTTCGCCCTGTTCGACGCGGACACCCCCGTCTGGGTGATGTGCCTGGTCTTCTTCGTGCAGGGCACGGGCATGGCGCACATCATGCCGCCGGTCACCGTCGCGGTGATGCAGGCGCTGCCCCGCGAGAAGGCCGGTTCCGGCTCGGCCATCAACAACACCTTCCGGCAGGTCGGCGCGGCGCTCGGCATCGCCGTGCTCGGTTCGGTGCTGTCGACCGTCTACCGGGGGGACATCGAGAAGCACCTCGGCGGACTCCCGGCCGCCGCGAGGGACGCGGCGGGGGAGTCGATCGAGGCGACCCTCGCCGTCGCGGCGAAGCTCGGCCCCGAGCGGGGTGCCCCGCTGGTCGGCGCCGCGCACGACGCGTTCATCGGCGCCATGCACGTCGCGGCCCTCGGCTCGGCGGTCGTCGCGCTGATCGGCGCGCTGGTGGTCGGACTGTTCCTGCCGGGCAGGCCGTCCGCCACGCGGGAGACCACCGGACCGGACGACAGCAGCGGCGAGCCGGAGGGTTCCGGCGAGAGCGACCGGCAGTCGGCGAGCGCGCGAGGCTGACGAGGACCGGCGGCGGGACGGGCCGGGACGCCGGTCCCGCCCCGTCCGCGCACCACACGGCCGCCGCCCCCGACGGGCCGGCCGGGAACACCGGGTGACCGAGCGGGTCCACCGGTACCCGACCCGCCGCGCGGCGCCGTCGGGGAGAATCGGTTCCGGCAGTCGGTACGGGGTGGTGAGAGGCGGATACAGGTGCGGACACATGGTCGCGGTCGGACGGACACGCCGGACCGGGCAGAGGGCCGGGACGGGGTGCCCCCCCGGGACCGTACGGCGGACGCACCCGCCGCGGCCGCACCGGACCGGTCCGGGCCCCCGGCGCCCGACCACGAACCCCGGCGCGGCCGTCCGCGCAGCGCCGCCGCCGAACGGGCCATCCTGGACGCCGTCGTCGAACTGCTGGAGTCCGGCGAACCCCTCGCCGGGCTCTCCATCGAACACATCGCCCGCACCGCGGGCGTCGGCAAGGCCACCATCTACCGGCGCTGGAGCGACAAGGAAGCACTCTTCGTCGACGTCCTGCGCGACATCGAACCGCCGGAACCCACCGTCTCCGGTACCGCCGGACTCGACGATCTGCGGGTCCTGATGGAGTCGCTGCGCGGACGCGGCCTCGCCCAGCGGTCCTCGGTCTTCCTGCACAACGTCTTCGCGCAGATGAAGAGCCACCCCAGGCTGTGGGACGAATACCACCGCACGGTGATCGCCCCGCGCCGCACGGCGTTCCGCGCGGCCGTGCGGCGGGCGGTCGCCCTCGGTGAACTCCGCGACGACCTCGACGTGGAGCTGATGGACGATCTGTTCCTGGGCCCCATGCTCGTACGGACGGTTCACCGGCACGACGCCCCGCTGCCCGACGACCTGGTGGACCGGATCATCCGGGTGCTCGGCGAAGGGCTCGCGCCACGGCCGCGTCGGCGTCCCACCGCAGGTCACGGCTGACGCCCAGGGGCCCGCCCCGAGTGTGAGCGTTCTGTCACAAGCACTCCCCGGCGCGCCATGGCCGGAACCCGTCGGCCCGCCCTCCCCGTCCTTGAGTACGTACGGCCGTCGTCGGCGGCGGGAAAGTCCTGGATCATCACCTAGGGTCGTGAGCGCGGTGATGTGTACGGCAATGCAGTGAGGACAGCGCGATGGTTCAGGCGTACAGGGCGGACCCCGAGAACGGCAGTGCGGACCGGCAGCGCACCGGGTCCCGCTTCCGGGGCCTGCGCGACAGATGGACGGCGCCGGGCATCTGGCGCCGCGGCCTCGTCCTCGCGGCCTGCTCGGTGGCGCTGACCCTGGTGATGGTCTGTCACGCCCAGATCCCGAACACCATAGGGAACCTGGGAAGCCTCTCCGAGACCTTCCTGCCCTGGTGCGCCGTCTTCGTACCGCTCCTGCTGGTCCTCGCCCTGGTCCGCCGCTCCGCCACCGCGCTGATCGCCCTGCTGCTGCCGGTCGTGATCTGGTTCAACGTCTTCGGCGGGCTGCTCACCGACAAGTCGGGGACCGGCGGCGAGCTGACCGTCGCCACGCACAACGTCAACGCGGACAACGCCGACCCCGGGGGCACGGCCCGGCAGGTGGCGGAATCCGGTGCGGACCTGATCGCCCTGGAGGAACTGCCGGGCGGTCAGGTGGCCGCGTACGAGAAGGCGCTCGCCGCCCGGTATCCGCACCACTCGGTGCAGGGCACCGTCGGACTGTGGAGCAAGTACCCGCTGAGCGGCGCCGCGCCCGTGGACATCAGGCTGGGCTGGACCCGGGCGTTGCGCGCCACGGTCACCACCCCGCAGGGCCAGGTCGCCGTCTACGTCGCCCATCTGCCGTCCGTACGGGTCAAGCTGAACGCCGGGTTCACCGCCAACCAGCGTGACAAGAGCGCCGACGCGCTCGGTGAGGCCATCGCCCACGAGCCGCTGCCCAGGGTGGTCCTGCTCGGCGACCTCAACGGCACGATGAACGACCGCGCGCTGAACGCGGTCACCGCCCAGATGCGCTCCACCCAGGGTGCGGCCGGGAACGGCTTCGGCTTCAGCTGGCCCGCGTCGTTCCCGATGGCGCGGATCGACCAGATCCTGGTGAAGGGCGTCGAGCCGATGTCGTCCTGGTCGTTGCCCGCCACGGGAAGCGACCATCTCCCGATCGCCGCCCGCGTCAAGCTCTGACCGGCGACCGGCGACCGACCGCGACCGAAGGCCGACCGCGACCGAAGGCCGACCGCGACCGACGGCCGACCGACGGCCGACGATCCGCGGCCCTGACGGACGGCATACGGCCGACGACCCACGACCGACAGCCGGGGCGGTACACGCGTCCACGCGTACCGCCCCGGCCGTCCCCACCGCCGCTGCCCGGCTGCCCGGCCGTCGGGCCGTCGCGCGTCCTCAGCCGGCGGGCGCCTCGCGCCACCGGTTGGTGATGGGCAGCCGGCGGTCCTTGCCGAAGCCCTTCGCGGAGATCTTGGTGCCCGGCGGGTACTGCCGCCGCTTGTACTCCGCCGTGTCGACCATCCGCAGCGTCCGCGTCACCAGTTCCTCGTCGAACCCGGCCGCCACGATCGCGTCCCGGCCCTGGTCGCGGTCGACGTACAGCGCCAGAATCCGGTCCAGCACGTCGTAGTCGGGCAGCGAGTCCGTGTCCATCTGACCGGGCCGCAGCTCGGCGCTCGGCGGCTTGGAGATGGAGTTCACCGGGATCGGCGGCGTCTGCCCGCGCTCCTCGGCGGCCCGGTTGCGCCACTTCGCCAGCCGGAAGACCGACGTCTTGTACACGTCCTTGATCGGCCCGTACGCCCCGACCGAGTCCCCGTACAGCGTCGAATAGCCGACCGCCAGCTCCGACTTGTTGCCCGGCGCCAGCACGATGTGCCCCTCCTGGTTGGAGATGGCCATCAGCGTCGTGCCGCGCAGCCGCGACTGGAGGTTCTCCTCGGCGAGCCCGGTCAGCCCCAGCGCCCCCATGTAGGCGTCGAACATCGGCTCGATGGCCACCGTGCGGTAGTTCAGCCCGGTGCGCCGGGCCAGCTCGGCCGCGTCGTCCCTGGAGTGGTCCGAGGAGTACTTCGACGGCATCGAGACGCCGTACACGTTCTCCGCGCCCAGCGCGTCGCAGGCGAGCGCCGCGACGAGCGCCGAGTCGATGCCGCCCGAGAGCCCGATCAGCACGCTGCGGAAACCGTTCTTCGAGGCGTACGCGCGCAGCCCCACGACCAGCGCCGAGTACAGCTCCTCGTCGTCGTCGAGCCGTTCGGCGTACCCGCCCGCCAGCTCGGGCCCGTACGCCGCCAGGGGCTCCTCCGAGAGCACCACGTGGTCGATCCTCAGGCCGTCGTCCACGACCCCGGACGGCGCGTCCGGCGCGGCTGCCGGCAGCTCCAGGTCGAGGATCACGCTGCCCTCGGAGAACTGCGGGGCGCGGGCGAGCACTTCACCGTGCTTGTCGACGACGATCGAGTCCCCGTCGAAGACCAGCTCGTCCTGACCGCCCATCATCGCCAGATAGGCGGTGGTGCAGCCGGCCTCCCGGGCCCGCCTGCGGACCAGTTCCAGACGGGTGTCGTCCTTCTCCGTCTCGTACGGCGACGCGTTGATCGACAGCAGCAGCCCGGCGCCCGCCGACCGGGTGGCCGGGACCCGGCCGCCGTCCTGCCACAGGTCCTCGCAGATCGCCAGCGCCACATCGACGCCACGCACCCGCACCACGGGCATCGAGTCGCCCGGCACGAAGTACCGGAACTCGTCGAACACGCCGTAGTTCGGCAGATGGTGTTTGGCGAAGGCCAGCGCGATCCGCCCCCGGTGCAGCACCGCCGCGGCGTTGCGCGGGGCCCCCGCGGGCTGGCCGTAACGCGGCTGTGCCTTCTCGGAGCGGTCGAGGTAGCCGACGACGACCGGCAGCTCGCCGAAGCCCTCGTCGTCGAGGCGGGCGGCCAGCGCGCGCAGCGCCTCCCGCGACGCCTCGACGAAGGACGACCGCAGGGCCAGGTCCTCGACGGGATAGCCGGTCAGCACCATCTCGGGGAACGCCACGAGATGGGCGCCCTGCTCGGCGGCGTGCCGGGTCCAGTGGACGATCGACTCGGCGTTCCCGGCGAGATCACCGACAGTGGAGTCGATCTGATTCAGTGCGAGACGTAGTTGAGGCACGCCACCCAGTGTAATCGTCTTACTGACGCGATGTCCTGGTGGGCCGCACCCGAACGGGCACCGCCCACCAGGACCACGTCAGCGGCGGTACCCGAGAACCGTCATCATGCCCGCCTCCGAGTGGTAGACGTTGTGGCAGTGCACCATCCACAGCCCCGGGTTGTCCGCGTCGAAGTCCACGGTCAGCGAGCGGTTCGGCAGGACGATCGCGGTGTCCTTGCGGGCCCCGCCCGCCGTCCCCGCCCCGCCCGTGGTCCCCCTGCCGCTCGCCGAACCCGGCCCGGCCGCCGTGCCCGCCAGGGCGAACGTGTGGCCGTGCAGATGCAGCGGATGCCACATCGTCGTGGCGTTGTCGAAGACCAGCCTGACCCGCTCCCCGGCCTCCACCGGACGGCGCTGGTCCGAACGGTACGGCTTCTTGTCGAAGGCCCAGTCGTACGACGCCATGCCCCCGGTGAGCCTGATCCGGATCGTCCGGTCGGGCGTGCGGGCGGCGAGCGCCACGGACGCGTCGGGGGACAGGCCGTCCGCCGTCAGCAGCTTCCCGTCCAGTTCCCTCGGGCGTACGGAGGCGGTGGGCGCCGCGCCCTTCCCGGTGCGCAGCAGGGCCAGCGCCGACGCCTTCTTGCCCTCGGCGAGCGCGGTCAGCGGGAACACCCCGTCCCCGGCGGTGACCAGCACGTCGTACCGCTCACCCATGCCGAGCAGCAGCGCGTCCGTCGTGGCGTGCCGGACCGGGCGGCCGTCGGTGTGGGTGACGGTCATCCGGTGTCCGCCGAGCGCGACGCGGTACGCGGTGTCGCCGCCCGCGTTGACGATGCGCAGCCGGACGCGGTCGCCCGGCCTGGCGGTGAACGTGGAAGGCGCCCGCGAAGTACGGCCGTTGACGAGGTGGTACGGGTGGGCGACATCGCCCGCGTCACCACCGAGCAGGGGACTGGTGGCGCCCATCATCATCCGGGAGGGGCCGTCCGGTCCGCTCCCGGCGGCGCCGTCCGCGCGCAGGGACATCCCTGACATGTCATGCCCGCCGTGGTCCATGCCGCCGGTCGTGTCCCCGGTCGTGTCCCCGGGCGTGTCATCGGTCGTGCCCCCGTCCCCGCCAGAATGGCCTCCCATGCCCCGGCGGAGTTCGGCGAGGACCGCGTCGGGGGTCGAGCCGTCCACCCCGTCCACCCAGTCGTCCAGGACGACGACCCACTCCCTGTCGTACGAGAGCGGTTCCTTCGGGTCCTCGACGATCAGTGGCGCGTACAGCCCGCGGTCCTGCTGGACACCGGAGTGCGGGTGGAACCAGTACGTCCCCGGTTCCGGCACCGCGAAACGGTACGTGAAGTCCGTGCCCGGCGCGATGTCCCGCTGGGTGAGTCCCGGGACGCCGTCCATGTCGTTGCGCAGGGCCAGACCGTGCCAGTGCAGGGAGGTGGCCTGCGGCAGATGGTTGGCGAGGGTCAGGGCCAGGGTGTCGCCCGCCGTGACGCGTACCTCCTGGCCCGGCAGCCGGTCCCCGTAGGCCCAGGTCGCGACGGAACGGCCGCCGCCCAGGTCGAGACGGGCGGTGGTGGCGGTGAGCGAGACCCGCCGTACCGGACCGGAGCCCCGGGCGGCCTCCGCCGCCGTGACCTCCTCGCCGTCGGGGCGGACGAAACCGGTGGGAGGGGTGCCGCCGGAGTGCGAGCCGTTCGCGCCGGAGTGCGCGCCGCTCTCCGAACCGCCGGAACCGCCGGAACCGCCCGAGCCGCTGGGGCCGCCGGAACAGGCGGCCAGGACGCCGCCGCCCGCGACGGCGATCCCGGCGCCGAGCAGGGCACGTCGGGTGTGCTGAGTAGGCATGACTGAGTGCACCTCGTGGTGTTGGTGGTGTGCTGGGGAAACGCGTGGCGACGAGCGACACCCGCTCCTATACGCGCAGCACCGACAACTCGGTGAGGTCAGTCCTGTGGGGTGGGGAATCGGGCCACAGTGCCCGACAGAGCTTCGCCCCGACGCCCTGCGGCGAGGGACGGTCCCCGGACCGGCGCCGGGCCGCGACCAGGCGGATCACCAGCAGGGCGGCGCCCCAGGTGCTCAGTACGGCGAGACAGACCGCCATCGGGTCCGTCCCGCTCATCGGGAGGTGACCGGAGACCTGCTCGGCACCCGACGGGGAGAACGGGGAGAGAACGTCCGACGCGCCCTGGACCTCCGCCGCGCCGGCCCCGGAGACCGGGGCCGCCATGTCCGCTCCGGGCATGGCGTCGTCCGCCGCGCCGGCTCCGGACATCGCGTGCGCCGTGCCTGACGACACCAGGCCGGGCGGGGCGTGCTCCACCGTCACGACGGCCGCCGACGAATCGGCGTCACCGTGCCCGGCGGGGTGCCCCACGGTGTGCATGGTGAAGACGCCGAGGAGCAGCGCGGCGAACAGCAGCAACCGCCCGCACGTCGCGCCCCGCTTCCTCCCGGCCATGCGGATCACCCTACCCCCGCCGGGTATGCGCACACGGAACCGCCCGGCACGACACCGGCGCCCCGACACCCACCCCCGCGACCTCCGCGACACCCGCGCGACACCGGGACCCGCGACACCCGCGCCACACCGGCCCCCGCGACACCGACACCCGCGACACCGGGGCCCCAGCCACGGGGCGAGGCCGCGGCCGACGCACTCGGGGCGAGGCGCCCGACCGACGGCCACCCCACCCCACCCCGCCCCGCCCCCTAGCGGCTGGAGTACACCATCTCGGCCCATCCGGCGATCTGGTCCTCGGAGAGATGCTGCGCTAGATCTGCCTCACTGATCATGCCGACCAGCCTCTTGTTCTCGACCACCGGGAGCCGGCGGATGCGGTGGCTCTGCATCTCCTCCAGCACCTCACCCACCTCCGCCGCCGAGTCGATCCAGCGCGGTGTGCCCTGGGCGAGTTCGCCCGCCGTCACCTTCGACGGATCGTGCCCCTTCGCCACACAGCCGATCACGATGTCGCGGTCCGTGAGGATGCCGACCATCCGGTCCTGCTCACCGTTGGCGGAGATGGGGAGCGCGCCGACGTTGTGGTCACGCATCAGCTGCGCGGCGCGGTCCAGCGTCTCGTGCGCCGGAATCCACTGCGTTCCCGGGTTCATGATGTCTTTGGCGGTGGTCATGGGGATTCCTCCTGCGTACCGGTGGACTCTGCCGTACGACCCCGAGCGCACCCATCGTCATGGGCCCGCCCGGGGCACGCGACCGCTGTCACCCGTTCGGGTGCGTACGGTCCGGCGGGGACCCGCCTCACGGCCGGGGTTTCGCTCCCCGTTCGGCCAGCATCGCGGCCATCGCGTCCAGCTCCGACCGCTGTGCGTCGACCATGCCCCGCGCCAGCCGCTTCTCGGCAGTGACCGTGCACAGCCGTACACAGCCGAGGGCCATGTCGACGCCGCCCCTGTGATGGTCGGTCATCAGCTGGAGGTACAGGATCTCGGCGGCCTTGCCGTCGGCGGCGCGGAGCCGTGCCAGCTCGGTCCTGGTGGCCATCCCGGGCATCAGGGAGCCGTCGTGGGCCTGGTAACCGCCCCCGGCCCCCTTCATGCCCTCCATTCCCTCCATCCCCGCCATGTCGTCCGTGCCGTCCATGTGGTGCGCGCCGTGCCCGGGAGCGGCCATCCAGGCCATCGGCTCCTCGTCGGTGGCGACCTTCGGCAGTTCCCACAGGTCCAGCCAGCCGAGCAGCATCCCGCGCTGGTTGGCCTGGGTGTTGGCGATGTCGTACGCCAGCCGCCGGACGTCCTCGTCCCGCGTACGGTCCCGCACGATGAACGACATCTCCACGGCCTGCTGGTGGTGGACCGACATGTCACGGGCGAATCCCGCGTCGGCCGACGTGTCCGACGGCACCCGCACCACCGGCGCGGACGCGGCGTGCGCGTGCCCGCCGTCCGGGCCGTCACCTCGCGCGGAGGCGACCGTCGCCGCCCCCGCGAAGAGCAGCGCCAGCGCGACGGCGGAACCCGTCACCCACCGGGTGCGCGATGTCCGGCTCACTCGCCCTCCAGCCCGCCCGTGCACGAGGCACCCGGCTCGGGTGTCTGCGGCCCCTGCACGTAGCGAGCGAAGAACTTCGCCACCCGCGGGTCGTCCGCGCCGTCCACCGTGACCTGCTTGCCCCACGCGCTCAGCATGATCGTCCCGGCCTGGTCCTCGTACGGGCTCATGAGCGAGTACGGGGTCTTCTCGACCCGCTCCGCCAGCTTCCGTACATCGGCGTCCGGCGCCTTGTCCGTGTACGTCACCCAGACCGAACCGTGCTCCAGCGCGTGCACGGCGTTCACGTCGGGGATGGCCTTCTTGTAGACCTTCCCGTCGCAATTCATCCATACGGGGTTGTGGTCACCGCCGACCGGAGGCTTCATCGGGTACGTCACCGCCGTGGTGACGTGATTGCGGGTCAGCGTCTTGGCGTCCCACGACTTCTCGCCCTCGATGGGCGCCTTGTCTGTGCTGTCGGTGTCACCGTGGTCGCCGTCGGGGTGCTTGGCGTCGCTCTCCTGGGCCGTCTGCTTCGCCTCCGACGCCTCGGAGTTCTCCAGCAGCATGTAGGAGCCGAAGCCGACCAGCCCGGCGACCACGACGGCGCTCAGGCTTATGGCGAGGACACGGTTGCGGCGCTCCCGCGCGCGCTCGGTGTTGCGCAGCTGCTCGATGCGGGTCCTGCGGTCGAAGCTCATGTCGTCAGGTCCTTCTGCGAAAGGCTTGGGAAGGGACGGAACGGTCGGGCGACGAGTGTGCGCGAGGCAGCCACGAGACGGCTACGACCCGTGCACACCACGGGCGCCGATCGTAGTGGGTGGCCGGGTGCCCCATCGCCTGTCGTGTGCGTAATCTGGGGGACATCCCGGGTCGTGACACCGGAGTCCCTCCCCTACCCCGGGCGGTGGTGCACAGGCCGTCTGAACTGCAAGGATGTGGCTATGGACAAGCAGCAGGAATTCGTCCTCCGGACGCTTGAGGAGCGCGACATCCGTTTCGTACGGCTGTGGTTCACCGATGTCCTCGGATTCCTCAAGTCCGTGGCCGTGGCCCCCGCCGAACTGGAGCAGGCGTTCGACGAGGGAATCGGCTTCGACGGCTCCGCCATCGAGGGCTTCGCCCGGGTCTACGAATCGGACATGATCGCGAAGCCGGACCCCGGCACGTTCCAGATCCTGCCCTGGCGCGCGGAGGCCCCCGGCACGGCCCGGATGTTCTGCGACATCCTGATGCCCGACGGCTCCCCGTCGTTCGCCGATCCGCGGTACGTGCTCAAGCGCATCCTCGCCCGCACCTCCGACCTCGGCTTCACCTTCTACACCCATCCGGAGATCGAGTTCTTCCTGCTGAAGGACAAGCCGGTCAACGGCACCCGGCCGACCCCCGCCGACAGCTCCGGCTACTTCGACCACACCCCGCAGAACGTCGGCATGGACTTCCGCCGCCAGGCCATCACCATGCTTGAATCCATGGGCATCTCGGTCGAGTTCAGCCACCACGAGGGCGCTCCGGGACAACAGGAGATCGACCTGCGGTACGCCGACGCGCTCTCGACCGCCGACAACATCATGACCTTCCGGCTGGTCATGAAGCAGGTCGCGCTGGAGCAGGGCGTGCAGGCCACCTTCATGCCCAAACCGTTCTCGGAGTACCCGGGTTCGGGGATGCACACCCACCTCTCCCTCTTCGAGGGCGACCGCAACGCGTTCTACGAGTCGGGCGCCGAGTACCAACTGTCCAAGGTCGGCCGCTCGTTCATCGCGGGCCTGCTCACCCACGCCGCGGAGATCGCCGCGGTCACCAACCAGTGGGTCAACTCGTACAAACGCATCTGGGGCGGCTCGGCCCGCAGCGCGGGCGCGGGCGGCGAGGCACCCTCGTACATCTGCTGGGGCCACAACAACCGCTCGGCGCTGATCCGCGTACCGATGTACAAGCCGGGCAAGACAGGCTCGGCCCGCGTCGAGGTCCGCTCCATCGATTCCGGTGCCAACCCCTACCTGACCTACGCGGTCCTGCTCGCGGCCGGCCTCAAGGGCATCGAGGAGGGCTACGAACTCCCGGCGGGCGCCGACGACGACGTCTGGGCCCTCTCCGACGCGGAACGCCGCGCGATGGGCATCGAACCGCTCCCGCAGAACCTGGGCGAGGCGATCTCCCTGATGGAGAAGAGCGAACTGGTCGCCGAGACACTGGGCGAGCACGTCTTCGACTTCTTCCTCCGCAACAAGAAGCAGGAATGGGAGGAGTACCGCAGCGAGGTCACGGCCTTCGAGCTGAAGAACCTGCTGCCGGTGCTGTGACGCCCGTGCGCGAATTCGGCCCGGCGGTGCGACACCGCCGGGCTGGGGGCCGTTTCGTCTGCGGTGGGCCGTCCGGTGCGGCTGCGACCCCGGGCGATCGAGGCGAGCTTGTCAGGGGACAAGCGAGTCCGTCAGGTCGGCGCCGTTTCACGCGGGACGTGGGTCCCTCCCACGGGAGGAACTTCCAGGCTGTCCGGAGAGGAAAGGGAGAGATCATTCATGGCCACCGAAGGCGCCAAGCGGCAGCCGAAGTACCAGCGGATCGCCGATGCGCTGAGGGATGCCATTCAGGCAGGTCGATACGGCCCTGGCGATCGACTGCCGGGCGAGAACGACTTGATGGCCGAACACGACGTGGCGCGCATGACCGCCCGGCAGGCTCTGGGCGTTCTGCAGAGCGAAGGCATTGCCGAGTCCCGGCAGGGTGCGGGGGTTTTTGTACGCTCGTTTCGCCCTTTGAGGCGTCAGGGTGTCAAGCGTCTGACCCGGTCGCGGTGGGGCGAGGGCCGATCGATCTGGGCGGCGGACGCGGAAGGCCGCACCCTCGTGGTGGACAAGGTGGGCGTCACGGAGGAACCGGCACCGGACCGCATCGCCGGAGTGCTGGGGGTCGAGCCGGGGAGTCGTCTCTGCGTGCGTCGTCGTCGCTTCGTCCTGGACGGCAAGCCGATTCTGCTGGCCACCTCGTACCTCCCCGCCTCTCTGGTGGCGGGGTCCGCGATCACACGGGAAGACACCGGCCCCGGTGGCACATATGCGCGACTTGCCGAACTGGGCTTTGAGCCCGTCCACTTCCGGGAGGAGATCCGCTCGCGCATGCCCTCAGGTGCCGAGGCCGGGGAGCTGGGACTCCCGGCAGGTACTCCCGTCATGCTGATCTGCCGCACAGCGTTCGCTGACGAGGGCCGCCCCGTCGAGGTGAACGAGATGACGCTCGACTCCGCGTCCCACATCCTTGAGTACGAATTCGACGCGTAGAGCTGGCTGTCGCGGGTTTCTCGACCTTGTCGAGGCACCGTGCCGCGCCCGAGCTCCTGCCACCGACGCGCGTCCACGCGTGGATGGAACGCGGTGTCCAGGTCGCTTGTCACAGAACGGCCTTGGACGCCCTGTCCGCGTGCTCGGACGCGGACAGCAGCGGAAGCCCGTTCAGAGACGGGTGGCGGGCAACGGCTCCACGTCGAACGGGCGGGGCCCGAAGACGCTGTCGGATCGCTCACGCATCAGTGGTAGCGCCTCGCGGAGGTCTGTGCCGAGGTGGTGCAGGGAGTCGACACCGCGTGACTCCCAGATGGGGAACTCCCCGTCCGTGGTGCGTGATGCGCTGTTCCACAACAGGGCGTCGCCGTTCTCGCTCCACGCGAAGACCTCCAGAGTGGCAGCCAGGGACCAGTGGCCGTCCGGTTCCACCATCCAGTCGAACGCCTCGCGCTCTCCGTCTCGGTAGCTCGCACGGAAACGCTTCGTGAGCTGGGCGCCCCGGCCGTGCAGGCCGTCCGCGTATCCCGGTCGGACCGGTGGGTATATCAGCCACAGCCCGAAGGTGCGTCCCCACCCCGCATAGCGGACGAAAGCACGGTAGGAAGCGGGAAATCCCTCGCCGTCTGCGAAGCGGTATCCATCGAGGGCCCCGAAGTCGATGTGCCTGCTCGTCGGTGAATCCCGAAGACGCAGCTCGGTCATCGCATCGCTGATCATGCCGTGGATGCTAGGGCGTGTCCGGCGGATCTTGTGACCGGCTCGGTCTTGCTTCGTTGGCATGCTCATGGGGCGGGGAGATCTCACAAGCGAAGAATGGGCCCGGCTGAGGCCGCAGCTACCGAAGTCGGGTCAACGCGGAGGCCGTTGGGGCAGCCACCGCAGGATCATCAACGGAGGTCTAACGGAACCGGACCGGGGTGCCGTGGCGGGATCTGCGTGCGCGATTCGGTAAGTGGAAGACCGTGTACGAACGGCATCGGCGCTGGTCAGCGGATGGTACCTGGGACAGGAGCTTCGCGGCTGTCCTGGCCGACGCTGACGCGGAAGGCCGCATCGACTGGTTGATGGTGAGCGTGGACGCCACCTCCCGCCGGACCCGCCAGCACGCCGCCGGAGCACGCAAGAAGCCCCCGAGGCCACCGGGGAAGGACGCATGCCCCGGCAGCACCGCCCCGACGGGGGACTCGGACGCTTCCGGGGCGGCCTGACCTGCGAAGTCCATCTCGCAAGTGACGGCGGACGATGACTTCAGGAACGCGGCAAGAAGCGAGTGATCTCCGCCGCCACGTCTTCGGGGACAAGCGACGGCGCGAAGTGCATCTGGCCGGGGAAGGTCACGTAGGTGACGTGGGGCAGCGCGGTCGCGAGCCGGTCGAGCGTCGCCGGCATCGGCTCCCAGGTGTCGGCGCCCCGCATCAACAGCGTTGGGACGGTGACCGCAGACCAGCGTTCCACTCCCACCGAGTCGGCGGCCATCGATTCGAGGTCACGGCACCAGCCAGGCGCGTCAGAGGGGTCGTCGTCGTCCGCCCCGACCGCATCCATGAGGTCCAGCAGCTTGGCCGGGACGCGGGCCACTTTCTCCGCCAGCAGCCGATCTGCCCGCCGTCGGTCACCGTGTGCGGTCAGGTCCTCGAACTCGGCGAGTACGGGAGTCAGTTTTTCGCCGGCTGCATACAGCGGGGGCTCCCACAGCACCAGGGAGCGAACCGGCAGTCCAGCCGCCGCGGCGTGCAGGGCGACGGTGGCGCCATAGGACATGCCGACCAGGTGCACGGGACACCCGATCTTGTCGATCAGTGTCCTCAGGTCACCCACCTCGTCGGTGAAGCACTTCGGCGACCGACCTGCTCCGCTCGGGGCGTAACCGCGCCGGGCGGGCGTCCACAGCTCGAACCGGTCGGCGAGTCGTTCGGCCACCGGCTGCCAGGAGTGCAGGCCGCCGCCGGAGCCATGGACCATGACGACCGGCGGCCCGGAACCGAGCTGTTGCCAGCTAATGGCGGTCCCATCGAAGGACTCAAACGATTCAAAGGACGCGAAGGACTCTGACATCTCGATCACGCTCGACATGCCAGGACCATCGCACGGTCCGCCCAGGACGGTCCACCGAATTTCCACAGCTCATGCGGCTTCTCAGCCCGACTGCATGACCCGCCGGACACGCCCTGGTGCCGGTCACGGCACTGGCGGTCACACAGAGGCGCTCGGTGAGCGCGATGGGGTGTTCGGGGACGGGACGTGCGGGACCGCGGACCTCGGATCGACGCCGGCGAAGGCAAGCCCGATGACGAAACCGGCCACTTCCTCAAGCTGACGGGCGCGATCCAACGAGCCCAGTACGGCCGGCGCCCCGCCGACAGCACGTACCAGCTCGCCGACGACCCCAAGCGCCGCCGGGTCGTCGCCGCACATCGCCACCGTCACCGGGGGCTCGTCGCCGCCCGGACCTCTCACCCACTGCTGGGCGGCGAAGAGGTGGAACGCCTTGACGACATGAGCTCCTGGGGCCAGACCGGCGATCCGCTCCGCCGTCGACTCGCCCCGCTCGGTGAGCAGCACGCCGACGCCGTGCTCGACAGAGTTCGTCGGATCAATCAACGGTGTTCCCTCCAGCGAGCCGTCGGGCGCGTCCGCGAGGCCCAACATGTCCTCGACGGCATCCGACGACACGGCGAGCAGCACCGCGTCGCGATCCCTGACCGCCTCGCGCGGTTCGACGGCTCGTACCCCCCGGCCCAGTCGATCGGCGAGGTTCCGCGTCTTGGCCTGCGACCGCCCGCCGACCGCCACCTCGTGTCCCGCACGGGCCCAGCCCTCGGCCAGGGCGGTCGCCAGCGTTCCTGTGCCCAGAATTCCGATGCGCATCGTCGCTCCCTCTCACACGGTGGTCTTCGGACAGCCACGGTAGAAAAGGCGTTGCGCACCGATCGGTGTGTTTCGAACACGCGATGATGGCCGGTGAGATGAGCGATCACGAAGCCCACTGCTACGAGCGGGTCGCCGACTGCCGTCTGCGCGCGGCCACCGATCTGTTCACCCATACATGGGACCCCGTCGTCCTGGCCGCCCTTCGCCCGGGACCGCGCCGGCGCCGTGAACTGCGTGCCGCGATCGGCGGCATCAGCGACAAGGTCCTGACGGACGCACTGCGCAGACTGCTCGCCGGGGGCCTGATCGGCCGTCATGCGCATGCCGAGGCGCCGCCTCGCGTCGAGTACGGCCTGACCGGCCTGGGGCGGAGCCTGGTCGACGGCCCGATGGAGGCGCTCGGACGCTGGGCGATCGAGCATGGCGACGAGCTTCTCGACGCTCAGGAGAGTGCGGCAACCGCTCGACGGGCACCGGGTTCCGCACCCTGACCGCCCCTGACCGGGGAACGGTCCTCGGAGATTGAGGTGGGGGATGCGCAGGCCGTCGGTGTCCGGTGCCTCCCGGGCGGACATCGCCGGTCACGACAGCGGTGCCGGTACCGCTCGTAACGGCGTTGCCGCCCCGGTTCCGTTCAGCGCCTCGTCATTCCCGCGTATCGGGTACGTCAGACGAAGTCGAGAGACAGCGGAGTCTCGCGGTCCACGGTGCCGTTTCTCTGCAGAAGCACCAGGTCTCCGACTGTGGCGTACGGGCCGAGGCCGATACTCGCCGCCGGAACGGTTCCCGGCAGCGGCGTTGCCGCAATCGGTGTCATGTGGAGCTCGCCTTCATCGGAGATGACGGCGAGAGCCCCTGACAGTTCGTCGGAACCGAGTTCGCCGATGATCTTCGAGAGCGGATCGAGGAGCACGGCGCACACGACCTTCAGGCGATGGGGGTCCTTGCGCGGCAGAGAGGCCAGTTGGTCGATGAAGGCGGAGTCCTGCATGGCCTCACCCAGGAGGTTCATGACCCGCACCCGGTCATTGGCCCTGTCGTCCTGCTCCGCGATGATCTCAAGAGCCGGACGGCCCTGCTTCATCGCCCGCAGCCACTGCGTGATCATCAGGTCGATGATCAGAGCCTGTTCCCGGTTCGGCCGGACAATTCCGTCGCCGAGCCCGACCGTGCTCAGCCATTCGTTGACCTCGGCCCAGCGCCAGACGTGGGACCGTCCGATGGTCCCCTCCGGTGAGGGGAAACCGTCCACGCCGCCGGCGTTGCGCTCACCGTTGACCCACTGGGCGACATTCTGCCGAGAGCGCTGCACCCTGTCCGCGATGTCGGCCACACCGACCAGATCGGCGTCGAGACGCATGACCGACACCTGTGGCATCAGGGTCTTGAGGGAACCGATCACGGCATGTGCCGCCTGGACGGCATCCTGCCCTTCGCCGGTGATGACCAGGACGCTCCGGCCTCCTTGCGACAGCAACAAGGCGTCGTAGTTTTCGTACAGAACGCCCACGGCCTCGTCGTCGACCGAGATTCCGTCAACGATAAAAGAGAACTCGAACTCCATCGTTGCCGCTTCCTCCACACTCGGTGCCACGGGGCCAGTTTCGCGGAGACGACGTCTGTTGTCAATTGACAACAGAGTGGACGGTCCGCCGTGGGTCGTCCTGCGGCAGCGGGCAGCGCTTGGCTGCCTGGATGATTCTCCGGGCCGCTGAGCTGGGGTTTTTGGGGGTGCCTGGTATCGGGATCGTCAGACATGTTTCGCCGCAGGGGCATTTCAGGGTGCCCCAGTGAGCGGCCGCCCTGATCGTCCATCCCGCGGCCGTCAGCGCCTTGAGGGCGTCCCTCACGTCCTTCTTGGTGTGATCGGACGGATCGAGGTCCTGTCCACCCATTGAGTGACCCCCTATCCAAGTGCCTCATCCAGGGTCGGCTGATCATACTCTTCGCGTCCGGCACACCGCCTTCTTGCGATCGAGCAGCCGTCCTCCGGCCCCTCACCCGAAGCTGCGGGCCATCTCGTCCAGGATCTCGTCGATCACCTCGACCGGCTCGCGCGCCAGGTCCTCCTCGATCCACATCCGCATCGCGATCCGCAGCGACGACAGGAACGCCGCGGCGATGACCCGGGGGCGTACCGAGCCCTCCGGAGTGCCCTCGCGGGCCGCCACCGCGTTCGCCAGGTCCTTCTCCAGCGCCGCGTGGTTCGCGAGTTGGCGGGCGAGCAGGGACGGGTGCCGCATCGCGAGCCGGGTGCGGATCGCCCATTCGCGCTGCTCCGGTGAGAGCGGTTCGGCGAAGGACTTCACGGAGGCCCGCAGCGCGCTCCACGACGACTCCCCGGCCGGCTGCTCCCGTACCCGCTCGACGAGCTTCCCGATCTGCTGCTCCTCCCCGTACAGGAGGGCGTCCTCCTTGCCGGTGAAGTAGTTGGAGAACGTTCTGCGGGAGATCCCGGCCGCGTCCGTGACGGCCTCCACCGTGACGTTGTCGAAGCCCACCTCGACCGTCAGCCGCAGGGCCGCCTCGTGAACGGCCTGCCGGGTGGCTTCCTTCTTGCGTTCCCGCAGTCCCACAGCGTTCTCCATGGCGCCATTATCCCCCGGCGGGAAATTATTGCTCAGTGGGAAATATTGCCCGATGGGCATGTAGGGTGTCTCGGTACTCCCGAACCCCACACTTCTGTTCGAACCCTCCGGAGGTTGCGCGTGAGCGCAGAAACGGCCGCGCCGACCGACGTCGCGCCGATGGACCACCGCCACGTCCTGAAAGCGCTGAGCGGCCTGCTCATCGTGCTGTTCGTGGCGATGATCAGCAGCACCGTGGTCTCGGTCGCCCTGCCGCAGATCATCGGCTCACTGAACGGCACCCAGTCGCAGTACACCTGGGTCGTCACCGCGATGCTGCTCGCGTCGACGGCCTCCACGCCCATCTGGGGCAAGCTCGCCGACCTGTTCAGCAAGAAACTGCTGCTCCAGATAGCCATCGGCCTCTTCGTCATCTCGTCCATCGCCTGCGGATTCGCCCGGAGCACCGAGCAGTTGATCGCCTTCCGGGCCATCCAGGGCCTCGGCATGGGCGCGCTCCAGGTGCTCGTCCAGGTGATCATCGCCGCGATGATCAGCCCGAAGGAACGCGGACGTTACAACGGCTACCTCGGTGGCGTCATGGCCGTCGCCACCGTCGGCGGTCCGCTGCTCGGCGGCTTCATCACCGACACGTCGTGGCTCGGCTGGCGCTGGTGCTTCTTCATCGCCGTACCGTTCACGCTCATCGCGCTCGTGATGCTGACCCGCACCCTGCACCTCACCGAGATCCGCCGCCCCGACGTCAAGGTCGACTACCTGGGCGCCTCGCTCATCGCCGGCGGCGTCAGCCTGCTCCTCCTGTGGGTGACCTTCGTCGGCAACGACTTCGACTGGATCTCCTGGCAGACCTTCGTCATGGTCGGCGCCAGCGCGCTCATCCTGATCGCGGCCGTGCTGGTCGAGGCCAGGGTGAAGGAGCCGGTCGTCCCGCTGCACGTCGTGCGCCGCAGGGACCCCGCCCTCGCCATCGTCGCCAGCCTCGCGGTCGGCATGGCGATGTTCGGCGGCGCGGTGTTCCTGGGCCAGTACTTCCAGATCGGCCGGGGCTACTCGCCGACCGAGGCGGGCATGCTGACCATCCCCCTGATGCTCGGTGTGCTCGTCGCCTCGACCGTCGCGGGGCAGTTGGTGTCCAGGACCGGCAAGGTCAAGCCGTTCATCATCGCGGGCGTCGTGGTGCTGACCCTGGGCTTCCTGGGGCTGTCCACCATCGACCACGAGACCTCGCTGGTCCTCGTCTCGCTCGGAATGCTCGCGGTCGGCATCGGGGTCGGCATGTCGATGCAGAACCTCGTGCTGGTCCTCCAGAACACGGTCCCGCTCAGCGAACTCGGCGCGGCCAGCGGCGCGATCACCTTCTTCCGCTCGCTCGGCGGCACGATCGGCGTGTCCGTGCTGGGCGCGGTGCTCGCCAACCAGGTCGCCACGAAGATCGCACACGGTCTGGCCGAACTGGGCGTCGACCCGGCGGCCTCCGGCTCCGGCGGCTCGACGCTGAACGTGGCGGCGATGCCGCCCGAGATCCAGGAGGTCGTACGTGCCGCCTACGGCGACGCCACCGGCACCATCTTCCTGATCTCCGCCGCCATCGCGGTGGTCGGCGTGATCGCCTCGCTGTTCCTGACCTCGACCAAGCTCCGGGACAGCGTGGACCTGTAACACCGGAGGAACCCCGACCCATGTGAACGCGCCCTGGTGCGGGGCGCGTTCACGCGTGTACGGGGACGGGCGCGTGATCCGCCCGGCGCCGCGGACGTGGTGGACGCGGTGGACGCCGTGATGGCCGTCCCGCACAATTACCGGACGACGCAGGGGGCGTACGGCCGGACGGGGGATTCATGGGCGTTGTACTGGCGCTGCTGGCAGGGCTGTTGGCGATGGTGCTGCTGCTGACCGTATGGCTGAACCGGCGGGGGAACAGCCCGACGGAGAACTTCGAGGGCCAGGAGATCGAGCGGCAGCGGTCCGCCGCGGTCAGGGAGACCCGCAGGATCAACAACTCGATGGCGGTCCACTCCCGGCTGATCGACGGAGGCCGCGAAGCGCGTCCGTAGACCCTGTCCACGGTTCCGTCGGCTGCCATGTCTTCCCGTGCCCCGGCGCCCCGCGACGGTCGAGGTGCGCGGAGCCGACGGACGCGGCGCCGTCCGGCTCCACATGCTCGGCGACGGGCTGACGACCGCGGGGGAGCCGGCGGTCGCGGACGAGGTTCCCCGGGCCCGGCCCCACCTCGTACCGGGCGCGACCGCCCCATGGCGTCCCGCGCTGCTGCTCCCGTGACGGCCCGGCGGATGCGACCGGCGGCTCCGCCCACGCCGTCCGGAGCGGCCGGGCGCGGCCGGGCCCGGCTCATGTAATGTGACCGACCCCAGTACGGGACGTCCTCAGGAGGTGAGACCCATTACCGCTGTATCAGGCTGGGTGCTCTCCCCACACGGACGTGCGGCCGACCGGCACAGGTGACCGCGGGAGCGCCCATCGGCATCCCGAAAGGCTCCGCTCCATGTCGGTCTTCCCCTCACCGCTCTCCCCGTCCGCGATCACCCGCACGCTCCGTGCCGCCGGCTGTGTCTTCGCCGAGGACGAGGCGGAACTGCTCCTCGCCAACGCCGCCGGTCCCGCCGAACTCGCCGCCATGGTCGAGCGGCGAGCGGCCGGACTGCCCCTCGAACACGTCCTCGGCTGGGCCGAGTTCCGCGGGCTGCGGATCGCCGTGGACCCCGGAGTCTTCGTGCCGCGCCGCCGCACCGAATTCCTCGTCTCCCAGGCCGTCGACCTCGTCCGCCCCGCCGCCCCGGTGGTCGTCGTCGATCTGTGCTGCGGCTCGGGGGCGCTCGGCGCGGCGCTCGTCGACGCGCTGGACCGGGTCGAACTGCACGCCACCGATGTCGAGCCGGCCGCGGTGCGGTGCGCCCGCCGCAACATCGCGGGGACGGGACAGGTGTACGAGGGCGACCTCTTCGACCCGCTCCCCGAATCCCTGCGGGGCCGCGTCGGACTCCTGCTGGCCAATGTGCCGTACGTACCCACCGACGACGTCGACCTGCTGCCCGCCGAGGCCCGTGTCCATGAACCCCGGGTGGCCCTCGACGGCGGCGGCGACGGACTCGACGTCCTGCGCCGGGTGGTCGCCGGGGCGCCGCGGTGGCTGGCGCCCGGCGGGCATCTGCTCGTCGAGACCAGCGAGCGGCAGGCGGCGCGGGCCGAGGAGACCGTCGCGGCGGGAGGTCTCGTACCGCGCGTGCTCACGTCCGACGAGCTGTACGCGACCGTCGTCGTCGGAACGAGACCCGCGTGAGGGGATGTCCCGTAGTCCCTGGTGAAGCGGCGAGCGGCGGGCGCGGCGGGCGACGTCGGACGCGGCGCGTCGCGAGGCGCGGGGGCGTCCGCACACGGGGCGCGTCGGCCGGTTCCGGCAACGCGGTGAGGTGTCGTGCCCGTCGTCGCGCACCCGTCGGGGATCACGGGACAGCTCCCGGGGGCGCTCGCCGCTCCACCGCCCCCGTGGGCGGGGCCGTTAGGCTCGCCCTGCGGGGACCAGATCGGCCGGCGAGCGGGAGAGCGCGGAAATGACCACAGCACCGGGTCGCAGGAGCAGCACGTTCACCCGGCTGCTGCGGCACGGCTTCTTCGACCCCTCCGCCGCCGAGCGGCTGCTCGATCTGCCCGACCTGTCGTCGGTGCGCAGCGACCCCGTCCTCCTCGAAGCCCTCGGGGCGACCGCCGACCCCGATCTGGCCCTGCGCGGACTCGTCAGGATCGTGGAGGCCGAGGAGGAGGGGGAGCGGCGGGTCCTGCTGGACACCCTGGTCACCGCCAAGCCGCTCCGCGACCGCCTGCTGGGTGTGCTCGGGGCCTCCGAGGCGCTGGGCGACCATCTGGCGCGGTACCCCCGCGACTGGCACGCGCTCGTCACCTACGAGGCCGCCGACCTGCATCCCGGGGTGCCCGAGTTCGAACAGGGCCTGGCCTCCGCCACCGACCCCGACGCGCTGCGGGTCGCCTACCGGCAGTGCCTGCTGGCCATAGCTGCCCGGGACGTCTGCGGAACCATCGACGTCGCCGAGACCGCCGCCGAGCTGGCCGACCTGGCCACCGCCACGCTGCGCTCCGCGGTCGCCGTCGCGGAGGCCGCGGCCCCGGAGGACGCCGCCGTGTGCCGGCTCGCGGTCATCGCCATGGGCAAATGCGGCGGACACGAGCTGAACTACATCTCCGACGTCGACGTGATCTTCGTGGCCGAGCCCCGTGACGGCGCCGACGAGGGCGAGGCCGTGCGGGCCGCGACCCGGCTGGCCGCCCACATGATGCGGATCTGCTCCGACACGACCGTCGAGGGCACCATCTGGCCGGTCGACGCCAATCTGCGCCCCGAGGGCCGCAACGGCCCCCTCGTCCGGACCCTGTCCTCGCACCTCGCGTACTACCAGCGCTGGGCCAAGACCTGGGAGTTCCAGGCCCTCCTCAAGGCCCGCCCGGTCGCCGGCGACCTCGGTCTGGGCCGGGAGTACGTCGACGCGGTGTCCCCGCTGGTCTGGCAGGTCGCGGACCGGGAGAACTTCGTCGCCGACGTGCAGAAGATGCGCCGCCGCGTCGTCGACAACATCCCCGCCGACCGCGTCGACCGGGAGATCAAGCTCGGCCCCGGCGGACTGCGGGACGTCGAGTTCGCCGTACAGCTCCTCCAGCTGGTGCACGGCCGCAGCGACCCGTCCCTGCGCAGCGGCAACACCCTGAAGGCGCTGCGGGCGCTCGCCGAGGCCGGATACGTGGGCCGCGTCGACGCCGTGCAGCTCGACGACGCGTACCGCTTCCTGCGCGCCATGGAGCACCGCATCCAGCTCTACCGGCTGCGCCGCACCCACCTCGTGCCCGAGGGTGACGCCGACCTGCGGCGGCTCGGCCGCTCCCTCGGGATGCGCACGGACCCGATCGCCGAACTGAACAAGGCGTGGAAGCGGCACGCGACCGTCGTCCGGCGGCTGCACGAGAAGCTGTTCTACCGGCCGCTGCTCGACGCCGTCGCCCAGCTCACCCCCGGCCAGTCCCGGCTGAGCCCGAAGGCAGCCGCCCACCGGCTCGTGGCACTCGGCTACGAGGACCCGGCCGCCGCGCTGCGCCATCTGGAGGCGTTGTCGTCGGGGGTGTCGCGCAAGGCGGCCATCCAGCGGACCCTGCTGCCGGTGCTCCTCGGCTGGTTCGCCGACTCCGCCGACCCGGACGCCGGGCTGCTCGGCTTCCGCAAGGTCTCCGACGCCCTCGGCAAGACCCCGTGGTACCTGCGGCTGCTGCGGGACGAGGGCGCCGCCGCGGAGAACCTGGCCCGGGTGCTGTCGGCCGGGCGGCTCGCCCCCGACCTGCTGCTGCGGGCGCCCGAGGCCGTCGCCATCCTCGGCGACCCCGGCGGTCTCAGGCCCCGCACCAGGGACCACCTGGAACAGGAGGTGCTGGCCGCCGTGGGCCGGGCGGACGGCGCGGAGAACGCCATCGCGGTGGTGCGCGCCGTCCGGCGCCGCGAGCTGTTCCGTACGACGGCCGCCGATCTGATCGGCTCGTACGGCACGGAGGAGAACCCCGCCGAACCCGACCCCGGCGCCCTCGTCGACCGGGTCGGCGACGCGGTCACCGACCTGAACGCGGTCACCCTCGCGGGCGCGCTGCGCGCCGTCGTGCGGGAGAAGTGGGGCGACAGCCTGCCGACCCGGTTCGCGGTCATCGGGATGGGACGGTTCGGCGGGCACGAGATGAGCTACGGCTCCGACGCCGACGTCCTGTTCGTGCACGCCCCGCGCGAGGGCGTCGACGAGCAGGAGGCGAGCCGGGCCGCAGGCGCCGTGGTCACCGAGATGCGCCGGCTCCTCCAGCTCCCCACCGCCGACCCGCCGCTGCTGATCGACGCGGACCTGCGGCCGGAGGGCAAGAGCGGACCACTGGTGCGGACGCTGAAGTCGTACGAGGCGTACTACCGGCGCTGGGGGCTGGTCTGGGAGAGCCAGGCGCTGCTGCGGGCCGAGCCCATGGCGGGCGACGCCGACCTCGGGTGCGACTTCGTCGATCTGATCGGCTCGCTGCGGTATCCGATGGAGGGGCTGGGCGACGACGCGGTCCGCGAGATCCGTCGGCTCAAGGCGCGGATGGAGTCCGAACGCATGCCGCGCGGCGCCGACCCGACGCTCCACACCAAGCTGGGACGCGGCGGCCTCAGCGACGTCGAGTGGACGGTGCAGCTGATGCAGATGCAGCACGGCTGGGCCGAGCCCGGACTGCGGACGACCAGGACCCGGGTGGCGCTGGCCGCCGCGTGCGCGGCGGAGCTGATCCCCGTGGAGGACGCGCAGACCCTGGACGAGGCGTGGGTGCTGGCGACGCGCGTACGGAACGCGGTGATGCTGGTACGCGGCAGGCCCGCCGACACCTTCCCCGCAGGGCCCCGCGAACTGGCGGCGGTGGGGCGGTACTTGGGCTACGAGCCGGGGCACGTGGGCGACATGCTCGACGACTACCGGCGCATCACCCGCCGGGCTCGCGCGGTGGTGGAGGAGCGGTTCTACGGAGCCTGAGACGGGCTCGGCCGGTGGGCGTCCCCGCCGCGCGGACAGGGACGGCCCTTATGGGGAAGATGCGATTTCCGGGTGTTCCGTTCCGTAGGTTTCGTCTACTTTTTTGCGTATCTGGGACGGTAGAATGGATGCCTGCTGCCAGGCGACGTGTCGGTAACTCCACTACGCCCGCGGCGATATGACGACGCATGAGGCAGCAGGCCCGGCGTCCGGGTCTCGGAGTGTGGGCTGTGCCTGAAGTGTCCCGTCGTGCTGCGCTGGGGATTTTCGGAGTGGGTGCCGTGGCACTCGTCGGCTACCAGATGGCCGACGACCCCGGGCCCGTTCCGCACCGTCCGACCGCGAGCACCGGTGACAACCCTGTGGTGCTGGAGAACCGCGCGGCGGGCTCGAAGAGCTGGGCCCTCGGTCACGGCGGCACCCGCGGTGTCGACGACAAGTCCGCCCAGGTGCAGGGCTACGCCTCGAAGACGTCGGTGAGCCCCGGCGAGTCGATCGACTTCCACGTGGCGTCCCACGTCGCCCAGAACTGCACTGTGGCGATCTACCGCGTCGGACACTACGGAGGCGTGGGCGCCCGCCACCTGATGACCGGCGAGCCGGTACCCGTGCGGCCCCGGCCGCGGCCGCGTGCCGACGCCACCACCGGCCTCATAGCCTGCGACTGGCCGGTGACCTGGACGCTGACCGTCCCGACCGAGTGGGTGTCCGGGATCTTCCTCGCCGTCTTCACCGGGAAGGACGGCCACCGCAGCTACACACCGTTCGTCGTGCGTGACACCTCGCGCCGGTCCGACATCCTGGTCGTCCTCCCCTTCGCGACGTACCAGGCGTACAACATCTGGCCGCTCGACGGCCGCACCGGCAAGAACCTCTACAAGGGCTACACGGCCGACGGGCAGGTGGGCGGCAGCGCGGAGCGCGCCTTCAAGGTGTCCTTCGACCGGCCCTACGCCCAGTCCGGGATGCCGCGCTGGTTCGAGATGGACACCAGCGCCGCCCGATGGGCCGAGAGCGAGGGTTTCGACGTCACCTACGCCAGCAGCGTCGACCTCCACGAGGGACGGATCGATCTCTCCCGGTACACCGCGATCGTCTTCTCCGGGCACGACGAGTACTGGTCCGGCCCCATGCGGGACCGCGCGGAGAAAGCCGTCGCCGCCGGGACCCATCTGGCCTTCCTCGCCTCGAACAACATCTATTTCCACATCCGGGTGGAGCCGGCCGCCGACGGCCGGCCGAACCGGGTGGTGACCTGCTACAAGGAGGCGCCCGACCCGGACGCCGGGCCGGCGGGGCCCACCGTGCGCTGGCGCGCGCTCGGCAAGAAGCACCGCGAGGCGGAGCAGGGACTCCTCGGTACCCAGTACAACGGCATCCTCAAGAAGCCCGCGCCCCTGGTGGTCCGCGAGAGCGGTCACTGGTTCTGGGCGGGCACCGGGCTGAGGGACGGCGACACGATCCCCGATCTGATCGCCGTGGAGGCCGACGGCTTCGACCCCTCCATGCCGCGCCCCTCGGACAGCACGCGGACGCTGTTGTCGCGTTCGCCGTACGTCGACAGTCTGGGCCGCGGTCGCAAGATCCAGAACACCGGTCTGTGCGAGAACGCCGTGGGCACGCTCGTGTTCGTCGCCGGAACCTTCCACTGGCCACTGGCCCTGAGCCAGCGCGGACATGTCGACCCGCATGTCCGACGCGCCACCAAGAACCTGGTGACCCGCATGTTGGAGCCCCGACGTCAGTAGGACCGGCGGAACCGGCGGATCACCCTCAGGGCCGGCCGGCGCGGGCGGACGAGGAGGGCGAGCCGTCCGGAGCGGGGGAGGGGGAGGGCACGGTGAGCGCCCTCAGACGGCCCGGTCGGCCCGGTGGGTCCGGATGTTCCCGCCGGGTCCGCCGGCCCCCGGGTATCCGCCTCGGCAGATGCTGCGGCAACGCCCCGTACCACGCGTACGACACCGCGTAACCGAACGCCAGGCACGCCATCCCGCCCACCGCGTCCAGCCAGAAGTGGTTGGCGGTCGACACGATGACGAGCAGCGTCGCCATCGGGTACAGCAGGCCCAGGACGCGCGCCCACGGCGCGGAGGTCAGCGCGAAGATGGTCAGCCCGCACCAGAGCGACCAGCCGATGTGCATCGACGGCATCGCCGCGTACTGGTTGGACATGTTCTTGAGGTTCCCCGAGGCCATCGAGCCCCAGGTCTGGTGCACCAGCACCGTGTCGACGAAGTCCCCGCCGTTCATCAGGCGGGGTGGCGCGAGCGGATACAGGTAGTAGCCGAGCAGGGCCACCGCCGTGGTCGCGAAGAGGGCCAGACGGGCCGCGGCGTACCGGCCCGGGTGACTGCGGAACAACCACACCAGGACCCCGACGGTCACCACGAAGTGCAGGGTCGCGTAGTAGTAGTTCATCGAGATGATCAGCCATGTCACCGAATTCACGGCGTGGTTGACCGATTCTTCGACCGCGATGCCGAGGGTCTTCTCCGTCGACCAGATCCAGTCGGCGTTGCGCAGGGCCGCCGTACGCTGCTCGGGGACGGCGTTGCGCACCAGTGAGTACACCCAGTAACTGAGCGCGATCAGCAGGATTTCGAACCAGAGGCGAGGGCGGCGGGGGGACCGTCGTCCGCGTGGTCCCGTCCGCCCGGCGTCCTTCGGGTCTTGCTGGGCCTCGGTGAGCGCCTCGTCCACGATGGGTGACGGGGCGGCCGCCTTCCGGCCTTCCTTTGGCTTCACGCTCGATTCACCCATAGGCACAGAGTCTGCCAGATACGTCCCCCTCTGCCCGATCATCCTCCGGTCTGACAAGGCACGCACGTTCTGCGCCCTAGGGATGAGCGTGCGACCCTGAGGAGGACGGGGGAGCGGTCCGCGCACCGGGCCCGGGAGCGGCGGCCGTTGAGCCGCGGACGACGAGTTCGGGCATGAAGACGAACTCGCTGTGCGGGGCGGGTGTGCCCCCGATCTCCTCCAGCAGCGCGCGCACGGCGGCCTGCCCCATCGCCGTCACCGGCTGCCGGATCGTCGTGAGCGGAGGATCGGTGAACGCTATGAGCGGCGAATCGTCGTATCCGACCACCGACAGATCGCGCGGCACCTCCAGCGAACGCCCGCGGGCCGCCCGGATCGCACCGAGCGCCATCATGTCGCTCGCGCACACCACCGCCGTGCAACCGCGGTCCATCAGCGCCGACGCGGCGGCCTGGCCGCCCTCCAGCGTGAACAGCGAGTGCTGGACCAACTCCTCCACCGCCTCCCGGGAGAGACCCAACTCCTCGCCCATGACGGCGTGAAAACCCTCGATCTTACGGATCACCGGCACGAACCGCTTGGGGCCGACCGCGAGTCCGATCCGCCGATGCCCCAACGAGACCAGATGCGTCACCGCCAGTCGTACGGCGGCCCGGTCGTCGGGCGAGATGAACGGCGCCCGCACCTTCGCGGAGAATCCGTTGACCAGGACGAAGGGGACGCCCTGTGCGCGTAGTTGCTCGTACCGCCGCATGTCCGCCGAGGTGTCGGAGTGCAGCCCGGAGACGAAGATGATCCCCGCCACGCCCCGGTCGACGAGCATTTCGGTCAGCTCGTCCTCGGTGGAACCACCCGGCGTCTGCGTCGCCAGCACCGGGGTGTAGCCCTGCCGCGTCAGCGCCTGCCCGATGACCTGGGCGAGCGCCGGGAAGATCGGGTTCTCCAACTCGGGCGTGATCAGACCGACCAGGCCCGCGCTGCGCCTGCGCAGCCGCACGGGACGCTCGTACCCCAGGACGTCGAGCGCGGCGAGTACGGATTCGCGGGTGGTCGCGGCGACACCGGGCTTGCCGTTCAGTACGCGGCTGACCGTCGCTTCGCTGACCCCCGCCTGAGCTGCGATATCGGCAAGCCGTGCGGTCATGGAAGTGGACTGTACCGGGCGTATGTCGGATTGCCCACCACGCTCGGGACCGGCCGGTCCCGAGCGGTTCGGGGCGGCCCGGAGCGGCGCGGGGCCGCCCGCGCCGGCCCTCTTCCCGCCGGTCCCGGGGTGGCCCCGGGACCGGATTCCGGTGACTTCCGGAGCGACCCGGAGCGGCCTTCCGTGCCGGTTCGCGCGCTCGTTGCGGTACCGCCTTCCGGTCACTTTCCGACCGTCGTCCCGGCCGGGGCGACCGGGTCGCGCGTACCCGCGCCATGACACCGGCGCACTCCCTTCGCGCCCCCACTTTCAGGTGCTACGCGGCGATGTACTGCAATATCTTGCGGTCTTCGTCCACTGTGGCCTCATCGGCCCTTCCAGGGGCATGCGCCGGGGCGTGGCCGTCCTGTGGCAGTCATCGGCCGCCCACGTCAAGGCTCTTGACGGCAACCTTGAGGGCACGCGAATGTAACGACCGACAGTGCTTGCGGAGAATCCGTGCAAGCTCTTTCGGTGTCCTTGCAACCTTGTGACGTTCACGTCGACCCGGCGCCGCGACGGAGCGGTACGGCAGTTGAAGGAGTTCAGATGCGACGTGGCACAACGGCCACCGCCCTGGTCGCGGCCCCGGCGTTCACGGCGAGCGCCTGCGGCGGTGACGGCGAGAAGGGCGGCGGCCGGGAAGTCCCCGGGAGAGCTCTCCGGCACCGTGACGTGGTGGGACGCCTCCAGCGTCGGCAGCGAGGACAAGGTCTTCAAGAAGATCGCGGAGGGCTTCGAGGAGAAGCACCCGAAGGTGGACGTCACATACGTCAACGTGCCCTTCGGCGAGGCCCGGAACAAGTTCGAGAACGCCGCCCAGCCCGCCTCCGGGGCCCCCGACGTGATCCGCGCCGGGGTCGCCCGGCCCCCGGAGTCCGCCGACCTCGGCTACCTCGCCCCGTTCGACACCGTCGACAACCCCGCCGGGGGGAGGGTGATGAAGCAGCCCGCGCGACTTCGCGCAGTCCTCCACCCGGGGCGTGCTGGTCCGCGTACTCCTGATGCTCTTCGCCGTGATCCACCGGCGAGTGCTCCGCACCCAGGGAGATGACCGGTGACCACCACCGCCACGGAAACCCCCGCCCGGCAGCCGCCGCGCGGGCCCCGGCCGCGCGGCGAACGCTCGCCGCCCGCGCCGGTCGCCCCGCATCTCACCCTGGTCGTGGCGTCCGTCGTCGCCGTCCTCCCGGTGCCGTGGGTCCTGCTGACCTCCCTCAAGCCGGCCGAGCATGGCACGACCACGGACTTCTTCAAGGACACCACCTTCGAGAGCTGCACCGGCCTGATCGGAAGGGCTTCTTCGGCACCATCCCGCGCGAGATCGACGAGTCGGCCGACCCGGTTCCGGCGCCGTACCCCACGACACCCAGGGACGACATGACCCAGCACCTTGCTGCCCCCTCCACCGGCACGTCCGACCCGGCCCAGGGCCCCCGCACCGGCTGGTGGCGGGGCGCGGTGATCTACCAGGTCTATCCACGCAGCTTCGCCGACGGCAACGGCGACGGCATGGGCGATCTCGCGGGCGTACGCGGCCGTCTGCCGTACCTCAAGGACCTCGGGATCGACGCCGTCTGGCTCAGCCCCTTCTACGCCTCCCCACAGGCCGACGCCGGCTACGACGTCTCCGACTACCGCGCCATCGACCCGATGTTCGGCACTCTGGCGGACGCCGACGCGCTGATCAGGGACGCCCACGACCTGGGCCTGCGGATCATCGTCGACCTGGTGCCCAACCACTCCTCCGACCAGCACGAGTGGTTCAGGCGCGCGCTCGCCGAGGGCCCCGGCTCCGCCCCGCGCGACCGGTACCACTTCCGCCCAGGCAAGGGTGCGGACGGTGAACTCCCGCCCAACGACTGGGAGTCCGTCTTCGGGGGCCCCGCCTGGACCCGGACGACCGACCCGGACGGCACCCCCGGCGACTGGTACCTCCATCTGTTCGCGCCCGAACAGCCCGACTTCAACTGGGAACACCCCGCCGTCGCCGACGAGTTCCGCTCGATCCTGCGCTTCTGGCTCGACCTCGGCGCCGACGGCTTCCGGGTCGACGTCGCCCACGGCCTGGTCAAGGCCGACGGCCTGCCCGACCTGGGCTCCCACGAACAGCTGAAGCTGCTCGGCAACGACGTCATGCCGTTCTTCGACCAGGACGGCGTGCACGAGATCTACCGCAGCTGGCGCACCATCCTCGACGAGTACCCCGGCGACCGCATCGCCGTCGCCGAGGCGTGGACGCCGACCGTCGAACGCACCGCCAACTACGTACGCCCCGACGAGATGCACCAGGCGTTCAACTTCCAGTACCTGACCACCGGGTGGGACGCCGGAGCGCTGCGCGAGATCATCGACACCTCCCTCGCCGCCATGCGCCCGGTCGGCGCCCCCGCCACCTGGGTGCTCTCCAACCACGACGTGACCCGGCACGCCACCCGGTTCGCCAACCCGCCCGGCCTCGGCACCCAGATCCGCACCGCGGGCGACCGCGGACTCGGCCTGCGCAGGGCCCGCGCCGCCAGCCTGCTGATGCTGGCCCTGCCCGGCTCCGCCTACGTCTACCAGGGCGAGGAACTCGGCCTGCCCGACGTCACCGACCTGCCCGACGAGGCCCGCCAGGACCCGTCGTTCTTCCGCGCCGACGGCCAGGACGGCTACCGCGACGGCTGCCGCGTGCCGATCCCGTGGACCCGAGAGGGCAGCTCGTACGGCTTCGGCGACGGCGGCAGCTGGCTTCCGCAGCCCGCCGGATGGGGTGAGCTGTCCGTCGAGGCGCAGACCGGCGCCGAGGGTTCCACCCTGGAGCTCTACCGCGCCGCGATCGCCGCGCGG
Source organism: Streptomyces sp. AM 4-1-1 (assembly GCF_029167625.1). Lineage (NCBI taxonomy): Bacteria > Bacillati > Actinomycetota > Actinomycetes > Kitasatosporales > Streptomycetaceae > Streptomyces > Streptomyces sp. AM 4-1-1. The sequence goes on along the minus strand of NZ_CP119145.1, from coordinate 1,555,065 downwards.
CGGGAGCGGCCCGGCCTCGGCGCGGGCGACGGAATCCGGTGGCTGGACGCCCCGGAGGGCCTGCTGAGCTTCGCCCGCCCCGGCTTCGTGTGCACCGTCAACACGACGGGCCACGCCGTGCGGGTCGCCGTGCCCGGCGCCTTGCTGCTCGCCAGCTCCCCGGTGACCGTCGAGGGCACGGAGACCGAGGTGCCCGCCGACACCACGGTGTGGTGGACGGTGTGACCGCGCACGCGCCCGGGAGCGGCCGGCGCACCAGGACCTGACCGCCGCGGTGCGGGCCCGTGAGCACGAGCGGGAGCGGGCCCGGGTCCGCCCGGCCGTCGTGATGGGGGCGGGGCTTTGCAGCAAAGCCCGTCCCGTGACGCTCGGTTGTCCGACCGTCAGCACTGAGTGCATACCGCGCCCCTGTCAACTTACGTGTATCCAGCCACCATTGCAGCCCGTGAAACGCAATGGTCCAGACCTTGACGACGCTGGTAGAGACGGGTTCAGTGGACGCAAACATCCTCCGCCGTGGCGCGAATTGGACGGTCCAGCCTCCAACTGGGCCTGTTCGTCATGCCCGTGGCGCACGAAAGGGAACTCGTGCTCAGAACTCGTGTGAAGGCCCTGCTGACCGGACTGATGGTGGCCGGCTCCCTGGTCGCGACGGCTCTCATGCCCGCGACGGCGTCCGCCGCCACCCCGGTGGACGAGTGTGCGATAGCGGGCAACTGGTCCAAGGGGGCCAACTACCAGGCCCGTGACATCGTCAAGTACACCGATGGCAAGATCTACGTCGCCCAGCGCGACAACCCCGGTTACGACCCCACGGTAAGCACGTACTACTGGGCTCCGTACACCTGCGGCACCGGTGGCAACCCGACCCCGAACAGCTTCGTGGTGAGCGAGGCGCAGTTCGACCAGATGTTCCCGAACCGCAATCCCTTCTACACGTACCAGGGTGTGGTGGACGCCATGAAGGCGTTCCCCAAGTTCGCCCACACCGGTACCGACGCGATGCGCAAGCAGGAGGCCGCGGCCTTCCTCGCGAACATCAGCCACGAGACCGCCGGGCTGTACTACATCAAAGAGGTCAACGAGGCGAACTACCCGCACTACTGCGACACGGACAAGCCCTACGGCTGCCCGGCGGGTCAGTCGGCGTACTACGGGCGTGGCCCGATCCAGTTGAGCTGGAACTTCAACTACAAGCAGGTGGGTGACTTCCTCGGCATCGACCTGCTGAACAACCCCTGGCTGGTGGAGACCGATCCGGCCGTCTCCATGATGACGGCCCTGTGGTACTGGAACACCCAGCACGGACCGGGCCCGATCACCGGGCACGACGCCATGGTCGGCGGGGCCGGGTTCGGGCAGACGATCCGCTCGATCAACGGCGCACTGGAGTGCGACGGCAAGAACCCGCGTCAGGTCGAGAGCCGGGTCAACCGGTACAAGGAGTTCACGCGGATTCTCGGCGTGCCGACGGGTTCCGCCATCTCCTGCTGATCCGCCACGGAACGAGGCCGCGGGCCGGGCGTCCTGCCCGGCCCGCAGCCACACACACCACCTGCCGGTCAGCGGGCGCGCATCGTACCGTCAAACAGACGGGCCAGGGGCGTAGTTGGCTGAGCTTCACCATCCCGGGTCGGACCGTGGCCGTGTTTTCGCCGCCCTGCCCCACTCGGCGCTACGTTGAGCGCAGCAGCCGGGGAACGAGCCACCGCGCGAGTCCCCCGGGCGCACCCGTACCGCCACTCGGCCGGCCCCGGTCTCGTCCCTCCGTACCCGTACGGGAGACCGGGGTCGGCCCCGGCCGGTTCGGGCACCAGCGAACTACGTGCCGGACAGCGACGGTGACATGATGGGGAACATTCCCGAGGAGACGACGAGCTTCGTCGGGCGGCAGGCCGAACTCGCCAGGATCGGGCGCGCGCTCGACGACCACCGATTGACCACCCTCATCGGCACCGGAGGCGTGGGCAAGACCAGACTGGCCGTACGCGCGGCCCGGCAGGCGGCACCCCGGCATCCGGACGGGGTCTGGTGGGCGGACCTCTCCGCGCTCCACGACCAGGTACTGCTGATCCCCACCGTCTCGGACGCCGTCGGACTCGCCGACCACTCCCCGAGGATGCCGGTCGACGCCCTCTGCGAATGGCTCGCCGACAAGCGGCTGCTGCTCGTCCTCGACTCCTGCGACCATCTGCGCCACGCCTGCGCGCACCTGCTGGGTGAGATCCTCACCACCGCCCCCGGCCTCACCGTCCTCGCCACCGGCCGGCAGCCCCTCGGCACCCGGGGCGAACAGCGCATCGAGGTGTCCCCGCTGCCCGTCGAGGGGGCCCGCGACGCCCTCACCCTCTTCAAGGACCGCGCCGCCACCGCCGCCCCCTCCGTCACCTTCGACGGACCGGCCACGGCCTCCGCCGCGGAGACCATCTGCCGCGACCTCGAAGGCATCCCGCTCGCCATCGAACTGGCCGCGGCGAACCTTCGCCGATTCCCCCTGGAGGAACTGGCCGGACGCGTCGACGAGCGTTTCGACGTCCTCGTCGACGAGTCCCGCGGCTCCGGCCGCCACCGCTCGCTGCGCACCACTGTCGGCTGGAGCCACGAACTCTGCACCCCGCTCGAACGGCTGCTGTGGGCCCGGCTGGCCCCGCTGCGCGGTGAGTTCGACGAGGCCACCGCACGCGAGGTATGCGCCGGCGGACCGCTCACCGCGAACGGCGTGAGCCAGGCGCTGCGCGGTCTCGTCGCCAAGTCCGTCGTGCGCAGGGACGGCGACCGGCACCGGATGCTCGACACGCTCCGCGACTACGGCCGGATGTGGCTGACCGAACTCGGCGAGGAACGCGCCGCCGCCGACCGGCACGCCGCCTCCTTCCTCGGCCTCGCCCGCCGCGCCCAGGCCGGCTGGGCGGGCCGCGACCAGATCTCCTGGTACCACCGCGTCGCCGAGGCCCACCTCGACCTGTGCGCCGCTCTCGACCACCTCCTCGCCCACGACCCGGAGGGCGCCCAGGAACTCGCCGGTCTGGTCGGCTTCTTCTGGACCTGCTGCGGGCATCTGAGCAAGGCCAACGACTACGCGCGACGGGCGCTCGGCGTGGGTCCGTCCGAGGGACCCGCGCACACCCTGGTCCTCTGGGTGCTCGGCGTCACGGCCGCCCTCCAGGGCGACTGCGGGACCGCCCTCACCCTCGGCGAGGAGTGCACCCGCGCCGCCGTCCGCGACCAGGACGAGGAGGGCATCCTCGCCGCCGCCTATCTCAGCGGCCTCACCCATCTGCTGACCGGCGACCCGCAGGCGGCGCTCGACGAGGTCGACCGGGCCTTCCGGCACAGCATGCCCACCCCGGTCGAGTCCGTGTACCGGCTGCCCTGCCATCTGATCACCGTGTTCGCGCTGACCGGGCTGGGCAGGCTGGACGAGGCCGCCGACGCGGCGACGCTGCTGCGGACCGCCTGCGAGGCGCAGCAGGAGTGCTGGACCCGCTCGTACGCCGACTACCAGCTGGCGCTGATCGCCCTGCTCCAGGGGCGCCCGGAGGCGTCGGCCGCGCACGCCAGATCGATGCTCGCGGGCAAGCACCAGCTCCACGACAGCTTCGGCATCGCCCTCGGCCTGGACATCCTGGCGGCGGCGATCGCCGCGCAGGGCGCGGGCGCCCAGGCGGCCCGGGTGTACGGCACGGGGCAGGCGTACTGGCGCATGGTCGGGCACCCGCAGCGCGGTACGCCGGAGCTGCGCCCGGTCCGCGAGATGTGCGAGCGCCAGGCCCGCGCAGCGGTGGGGGACGCGGCGTACCAGCGGGCGTTCGAGCGCGGACAGGCGGACAACGCGGAGGTCGGGCTGGTGGCCGCTCTCCAGGGGGCGTAGGCGCCCGGCCCGTCGTTCGGGGCGGGCGTCCGGCCACGGCGTTCCGCGGCGCCGGGCGCCGGTCCGAGTGTCCCGCTCACCGGGGACCCGCCCGGCCCGGACGGAGGCGGTGCACGGCTACGCCGGGCGCTGCGGAGGCAGGACGGGTGCGGACGCGGCGTCCCCGGTGACGGGCGCGCTGGCGTGAGTGGGGGCGGTGACGTGGGCGGGCTCGGCGGGCGGGTCGGGGACCAGTGCGGTGAGCCGCAACAGCAGATCGGCGAACGGCCCGTCCGCGGGCTCCTCCGCCAGGAGCCGCAGCACGATCCCCGCCATCTCCTGGTCGTACGCGGCGCTCACCGCCGCCAGCGCGGCGAAGTCGTGCACGAGCTGTGTCTCCAGCTCGGCGCGCGGGACGCGCCGCCCGTCCAGCCAGATCAGAGCGGTCGACTCGGCGAGCGACACCCAGGACCGCACAACCAACTCCAGCCGGGCCGGAGGGCGTTCCACGCCGAGGTGGCTGATGATCTGCTCGTACGCGGCCTGCCGCACACCGTCGATCATGGCGTTCGCCGTCGTGGAACCGGCGGCCGGTCCGCCGCGCATGAGGGCGGAGAAGCCGGGGCCGTGCTCGTCGACGAAGTCGAAGAACCGCCCCATGACGCGCAACAGCCGTGCGCCCAGGGGCCCTTCGCGCGGTTCCCGGAAGCGGGCGGCCAGCTCGTCGGCGGCCCTGCGCAGCGCGGCCTCGTACAGGCTCTGCTTTCCCGGGAAGTAGTGGTAGACGAGCGGGCGGGAGATCCCGGCCGCGGCGGCGATCTCGTCGATCGACACCTCGTCGGGTGTGCGATGGCTGAACAACTCCAGCGCGACGCCGATCAACTGCTGTTTGCGTTCCTCGACGCCCATCCTGCGCCGTATCCCGGTCGTCATGCCGACACCCTATCCGGGGAGGTCCGCCGGGGTGGGCCGGCCGCGGAAACCGCCTTCCGCACCTCCCGGCCCGGGGCGGTCCGTTGAGCGGAACGAGCGCGTCACGCGACGGCCATTCCGATGCGCCCCGGGCCGCGTCGCGGCGGGACGGGCGCCCTCGGGCGCGCGGCGGCCGTACACGGCCGTTCCTCCCATGGAGAGCCGCCCGGAACGCGAAGATGCCCTTATGACCACTGATCCGCGTGCCCGCTCCTTCGACGCGGCTGCGGCCCGTTACGCCGCCGCCCGCCCCTCCTACCCGCAGACCCTCCTGGACGCCGTGGAGTCCTTGACGGGCCGTCCCCTCAGCGGGGCCCGGGTCGCCGACATCGGCGCGGGCACCGGCCTGGGCACCGCGCTCCTGGACGGGCGGGGCGCCCGGGTCGTGGCCGTCGAGCCCGGCGACGGCATGGCCGCCGAGTTCCGCCGGTCGCTGCCTTCCGTGCCGCTGGTGCGGGGCGACGGCGACCGGCTGCCGCTGGCCGACGCCTCCTTCGACCTCCTCACGTACGCCCAGGCGTGGCACTGGACGGACCCGAGCCGTTCGGTACCGGAGGCACTGCGCGTACTGCGGCCCGGCGGCGCCCTCGCGCTCTGGTGGAACGACTCCGACGCCTCGGTCGGGTGGATCGCCGGACAGGACGCCCGGATGCGCCGTTTCCTCGGGGCCGACGACTCGCCGTACGATCCCGAGGCCCGTTTCCGCCGACTGCCCGCCGGGCTCCACTTCGGCAACCGGCGGCTGCCCTGGTCCCGGCGGGTCCCGATGGACGTGCACCTGGCCAACATCAGCAGCTACTCGGACTTCCTGGTCCGGGGGGAGACCGCCGTCGACGCCTTTCTGGCGTGTGAGCGCGAGCAGTTGGCCGCGTGTTTCCCGGACGGCACGGTCGAGGAGAGGTACGTCGTCAGCCTGAGCGTGGCGATCCGCTGAGGCCACCCGGCCCCGCGCCCGGGTCGGACGCGCGCCCCCGGGGCGAACGGCTGGAACCGCGGGTCCGGACACGGCGACTCCGGATGCCGGACGTCCCGGGTCCCCGCGCGTCCGGGAACGGTGTCCTCACCGCGCCACGCGCCCAGCCGGGTCCCGCCCCGCCCGTGCGCCACACGGGCGGTGGCGTCGCACCGTCCGAGTACGCCCCCGTCCGCTCGCGTTGCCCGCAAGGGCTCATGCGGGAGACTGGGGACATGCAACGATTCTCACTCGAAGCCCTGGCCCGTCAGCAGATCGGTCTGGCGGCCTCCGCCGCGGGCGGCCACACCGCGGACACCGTCCACGGCGGCCACGAGAAGGTACTGCGTCAGACGGTCATCGGCATGGTCCGGGGCGCCCGGCTCGCCGAGCACGAGAACCCGGGCGAGGCGACGGTACAGGTCCTGCACGGGCGGGTGCGGCTGAGCGCGGGTGACGTGTCCTGGGAGGGGCGGCAGGGAGACCTGATCATCGTGCCGGACCGCCGGCACTCGGTCGAGGCCCTTGAGGACTCCGCCGTACTGCTGACGGTGGCCAAACTGCTCTGACCGGCCGGGCCCGTCAAAGGTCCTGGCGGGCGGGCCCGCGGCCCGGCTTCCGTCAGGCGCCGCCCTCCCGCCCCCGGTCGAGGTACGCGAGCACCGCGAGCACACGGCGGTTGTCGTCGTCGGACGGCGGCAGGCCCAGCTTGCCGAAGATGTTCGACGTGTGCTTGGCCACCGCCCGCTCGGTGATCACCATCTGCGAGGCGATCGCCGCGTTCGAGCGACCCTGCGCCACCAGTTCCATGACCTCCAGCTCCCGGGGCGTGAGACCCCCCAACGGCTTGTCCTGCGAGCGACGCGACAGCAGCTGGGAGATCACCTGCGGGTCCATCGCGGTGCCGCCGGTGGCGACCCTGCGCACCGCGTCGATGAACTGGTCGGCGTCGAACACCCGGTCCTTGAGCAGGTACCCGACGCCTCCGTTGCCGTCCGCCAGCAACTCGCGCGCGTACAACTGCTCCACGTGCTGCGAGAGCACCAGTACCGGCATCCCGGGTCTGGCCCGCCGCGCCGCCAGCGCGCACTGCAGCCCCTCGTCCGTGTGGGACGGCGGCAGCCGGACGTCGACCACGGCGACGTCCGGCTCCAACTCGGCCAGGACTTTCGTGAGTTCGGGCCCGGTCTCGACGGCAGCCGCGATCTCGAAGCCATACGCCTCAAGCATCCGGACCAGGCCGTCGCGGAGCAGGAAGAGATCTTCGGCTAGGACAACTCGCAAGGGATCTCCATGGTCACCATGGTGGGGCCGCCCGCGGGACTGCTGACGGCCATGATGCCGTCGAATGTACCGAGCCGGCGTTCGATCCCGCTCAGCCCCGAGCCACCCCCCACCGAGGCGCCACCCCTGCCGTCGTCCGTGACGGAGATCCGCAGCGCCCCGCCGGTGTGGTGGATGTCCACCCAGAAGTGACCGGCCTCCGCGTGCTTCACGACGTTCGTCAGGACCTCGCTGACCGCGAAGTACGCCGCGGACTCGACCGGGGCGTCCACCCGGCCCGGCAGCTCCACGTCGACGTCCGACGGGACGGGCAGCCGCAGCGCCAGTGCCTTCACCGCGTCGCCGAGACCGCGTTCGGCGAGGACCGGCGGGTGGATGCCCCGTACCAGGTCGCGCAGCTCGGTCAGCGCCTCCGCGGAGGACGCGCGGGCCACCGCCAGCAGCTTCTTGGCCTGGGCGGGGTCCTTCTCGATCAGCGCCTCGACGGTGCTCAGGTTCATGCCCATCGCGACCAGCCGGGCCTGTGCGCCGTCGTGCAGATCGCGCTCGATCCGGCGCAGTTCGGACGCGGCCGTGTCCACCGCCTCGTGCCGGGTCTCGGTGAGCCGGTCGATCCGCCGCACCAGCTCGTGCTCGTGGCTGGGCGCCAGCAGCGTACGGGCCAGCAGGAAGTGCAGCCGCAGCAGTGGCACGCCGACCAGCAGACCCGTCAGGAACAGCACCACGCCGAGCCCGGCGGCCATCAGCCCGGTCGCCTGGCTGTCCACCGGCACGAACGCGTACCAGTACCGGTCGTCCGTGAACACCCGCCACAGCCCGGCCGCCAGGACGAAGCCCTCCACCGGGTAGATCATCAGCGCCGACGCCAGGATCGCCAGGACGCACCCGGCCGTCATGTCGACCAGCAGCCATTGCAGATCCCGCCAGGTCGCCGGGTCCTTCAGCAGCGACGAGGTGCGCTCCACCCGCCCGACGAACCCGCCGCGCACATCGTTCGGCAAGGGCCGGTACGGGACCGGGATGCGTACGTCCGACCAGGTGGCCGCGAGCAGTCTGCGCTGATTGGCGTGCTTGCGGACCATGCCCAGCACGGTCGGCGTGGTGACCAGGCCGATGCCCAGTGGGATGAGGACGAGGGAGACCACGGCCAGCACGAAGAGCGTGATCGAACCGGCCAGGCTCGCGATCGACAGGACGACCCCGCGTCCGGCGGCCGTCAGCGCGGTCCGTATCCGACTCCGCGTCGCGTTCATGTGGGTCCTTCCCCTCGCCGGAACCCCGTGGCGGGTCCGGTCCTGGAACAGTCTCACCCGGCTGGGCCGTCCGCCGCCCGCCGTCCCGCCACCCGGTCGGGGGTGTACCTGGCACCACCCCCGACCTGGCCCTACGACGTATCGGCAGGGGGCCTCGACGGCTGGGGGACCAGTGCCGCTCCCGACAGGCTTTGTCCCGTCGCGCCGACCGTTCTGCTCGTCGGCCCGGTCCGGTCCGGCCTGCTTGCCGGCCCGTCCTGCCGGCCCGGTTCTCGCCGCCCGGCCGGTCGCAGCGGCCGGAGCGGCCCGACCGCTGCGAACGGCCCGTACGGTTCGGCCCTCGTCTCTCCGTATTCATCTCTGTCCGGCACTCGATTCATTGGGGGAAAAACGCCATGAGGCTCAACCTCGCGGCACGCATCGGCGTGTGGAGCGCGCATCACCGGAAGACGGCCATCCTCGGCTGGTTGCTCTTCGTCGTGCTGGCCACGGGGATCGGTGGGGCGGCCGGCACGGTCGACGCGGCCGAATCGGAGAACGGCGCGGGCGACTCGGTGCGGGCCGCCCGCATCCTTGACGACGCGGGCATCGACCGCCCGGCCGGGGAAATGGTCCTCGTCTCGGCGGCCGGCGTCGGCGACTGGAAGGCGGCGGCCCACGACGTGTCGGTGGCGGTCACGGAGACCGGGGAGATACGCGACCTCGCGGCGCCGGTCCCTTCACGGGACGGCAAGGAAGCGCTGATCACCTTCGACATGAAGGGGGACGCCACGACCGCGCCCGATCGGGTACGACCGGTGCTCGACGCGGTGTCCAGGGTGAAGGAGGCCCGGCCGGACGTCCGGATCGAGCAGTTCGGCGAGGCCAGCGCGGGCAAGTGGCTCAGCGATCTCCTCGGTGAGGACCTGCGGAAGGCGGAGTTCACCGCCGTACCCCTGGCCCTGGGCATTCTGCTGGTCGCGTTCGGGGCGGTCGTGGCCGCTCTGCTGCCCGTCGGACTCGCCCTGACCGCGTGCCTGGCCGCCTTCGGACTGCTGTCGCTCGCCAGCCATCAGCTGCAACTGTTCCAGACGACGTACTCCGTGATGTTCCTGATGGGCTTCGCCGTCGGCGTCGACTACTGCCTCTTCTACCTGCGGCGCGAACGTGACGAGCGGGCGGCGGGGCGCGACCCCGGGACCGCCCTGCGGATCGCGGCGTCGACCAGCGGCCGGTCCGTGCTCGTCTCCGGAGTCACGGTGATGGTCGCGATGGCCGGAATGTTCCTGTCCGGGCTGGTCCTGTTCGACGGCTTCGCGATCGCCACGATCACGGTCGTCCTCATCGCCGTACTGGGTTCGGTGACCGTGCTCCCCGCGCTCCTGTCCTGGCTGGGGGACCGGATCGACGCCGGGCGCGTCCCGCTCCTGAACCGGCGGGGCAAGCGGGGCGTACGCGTCAGCGGCGGTATCGCGGGCACCTTGCTGAGGCCCGTACTGGCCCGGCCGAAGATCTTCGCGGTCGCCTCGGTGGTCGTCCTGCTCACCCTGGCGGCGCCCGCGCTCGGAATGAAGACCGAATCGCTCGGCCTGGAGAAGCAGTTCGGCTCCGACTCGGAGCTGTCCGTGGCCTACCGCCACATCGAGGAGAGCTTCCCCGGCGGCCCGGCACCCGCGCTGGTCGTCGTGCGGGCGGACGCCATCGACTCGCCCGAACTACGGGCGGCACTCGGTACGTTCGACAAGGTGACCGTGCACCGGGAGGCGAACATCGCGGAGATCGAGGTGCCGCTGCCGGGCGGTGAGGCGGACCTGACCGAGCTGCGCGAGAAGCGGGTGCCCGCCGCGTTCGGCGACACGGGCGCGGAGGCGTACGTCACCGGGGAACTCGCCGGGTCCGTCGACTTCAACGATCAGCTGAAGCGGGGCATCGTCCCGGTCTTCGCCTTCATCACGGTGGTGACGTTCCTGCTGATGCTGTTCTGCTTCCGCTCGTACGTCATCGCGGTGACGTCGATCCTGCTCAACCTGCTCTCGGTGGGCGCCGCTTACGGAGTGATGACCGCTGTCTTCCAGCACGGCCGGGGCGCCTCGCTCATCGGCTCGGAGGGGGTCGGTGCCATCGAGTCCTGGATGCCGCTGTTCGTCCTGGTGGTCCTCTTCGGCCTGTCGATGGACTACCACGTGTTCGTCGTGTCCCGGATTCGGGAGGCTCGTGAGCGGGGGCTGGGCACCCGGGCCGCGATCGACGAGGGCATCCGGCGGACGGCGGGCGCGGTGACCGGTGCCGCCGTGATCATGGTCGCCGTGTTCTCGGTCTTCGCGACGCTGTCCATGCAGGACATGCAGCAGATGGGTGTGGGGCTGGCGGTCGCGGTGCTGCTCGACGCGACGGTCGTCCGGATGATCCTGCTGCCGTCGGTGATGGCGCTGCTGGGGGAGCGGAACTGGCGTACTCCGCGAGGACTTTCCTGGCTGCCGAAGACGGACCACGGCGAGCCCGGCACCGGGGCCGGGGCGGAGCCCGGGGCCGGGCCCGAGGAGCACGAGGTACGGGCGGCTCGGCGCGTCTGACCGGGGACAGCACGGTGCGGCGAAGGCCGTACGACGGTGAAGCCCCGAGACCGGTGGGACCCGGCCTCGGGGCTTCGTGCGGTGCGGGACGACGGGAGGGGCGGGACGGTTGCGAGGAGGAGCAACTGAGGATCAGGGGAGGGGCGGGGAAGGAACGGAGAAGGCGGGGGAGGAGCAGGCGGTGCGGTCAGGGCGTGTACTTGTACCCGACGCGTCGGACGGTCTGGATCGCCCGACGGTGGTCGGCGCCCAGCTTGCGCCGGAGCCGGGCGATGTGGACGTCGACCGTGCGGCCGTCGCCGACATGCCCGTAACCCCAGACCGTGGTCACCAACTGGTCGCGGGTGTGCACCCGGTGCGGATGGGCCACCAGGTGCGCCAGCAGCTCGAATTCGAGATACGTGAGGTCGAGTGTCACGCCGTCCACGGAGGCGGTGCGGCGGGAGGCGTCGATCACCACGGGACCGTCCGCCCGTGCCCGCGCCTCCCCGCCCCCGGCCACCCGGTCCGCCGCCGGAACGGCCGCCCGGTCCGTCGTCGGAGCGTCGGCCGGTTCGTCACCCAGGGGCCCTGCGCCTCCGGGTCCGGCGTCGGCCATGAACCGCTGACCCGCGGCGGCTGCCGCGGCGGCGACGAACGGCTGCTGATCGGCGGGCACGAGCACCAGGTAGCCGATCATCGGCGGCCGACCCGGCAACGAGGGAAGGGTGTGCTGGGGTGCGGGCAGCCAGGTGGCGCCCGGTGGAAGGAACTCCGCCACGCCGACGACCGGCTGGACGACCTCGTCACGGTCGACGGCACGGAGTCGGTGGCGATGCGGGGAGGTGGTACGAGCGGTGGTGGCCGAGGCGGCCGCCGCGGACGACGTGGTGGCCGCCGAGGCGGAGAATGTACGGGTGTTCGCCATGAGGGTCAGCTCTTTCGCGCGGAGGAGTCGTCGAGGGACGGACTTGCTCGTGCGCGCGGACCGAAGGCCGGGGTGAGCGGCTTTAGGGGGCCGGCGCGTTCAGCGCGCGGCAACACACTCGGTCGAAGTCGTGGTGCTGACGGGAAGGCCAGAACGGCTCCAGGTCGCTGCGACCCGTCGAGGTGTGCTGGAAGCTGGCCATGCCCCCATTGAAGCAGAGAATGCGGCGGAGCAGCAGACTCCTCTCACCCGTCGATACGGACCCTTTGCGTCAACTTCCTCACACCGCCCCTCCGCCGCTGCTCCAGGAGTTCCCCGAACTCCGTGGCCCGGCACCCCGTTCACCCGCTTCCCGCCGCTTCCCGCCGCTTCCCCGCCTCCCCGGGACCTGTCCGGATTTCCCGGACCTGCCCGGCCACCTTCCCCGGGGCCCCCGACCCTCAACCGATCAGCCGCTTGCGCCAGTCGATCTCCGGCACCTCGATCGCCCGGTCCGGCGCACCGTTCCACTCCACCGCCAACCCCGCCGCCCGCAACCCCGCCACGACCTCCCGTCCCACCGCGGCCGTCGTCTCCTCGGACTCGTCGAACCCGCCGTAGTACAGCGTGAGACCGCCCGTCTTCACCGCCCACTCCGTGGACTGCGCATGGAAGAAGACGAAGCCGCGAGCGTCCGCGCGCCCGTCGGCGTGGATCTCGCCCACCCCACAGGACCGGCAGCAGGCGAAGTGCTCCCGCGCGGTGATCCCGCCCTCCTCCAACGCGGCGAAGGCCCGCTCAAGACGGTCCGCGCCCGTCACATCCGTCCACCGCTCCTGCTCCTCGACGCGCTCCAGCCACAGCCGCTCCACCAACTGCCGGGCCTGCGCCGCGCCGACCGGGCCGGCGCTCTTTTCGGCGAGACGTTCCTCCGCCGTCTCCGTCAGCGTCGCCACCGTGTCGTAACCGCCCCGCAGCGCGAGCCGGATCTCTTCCTCCAGCTCCCCACGTATCTCGTCATCGAGCTCCGGCGCGGGCTCCTCCGCGGACATCCCCGCGCTCTCCCACTCGATCCCCGCGTCCCACTCCGGCTCCTGGCGCGCCCACCGGGCCATGGCGTCGGCCACCAGGTCGGGGGAGTCGAGGTCCGCCCGCACATGAGTCACGGCCGTCCCGGAACGGCACTCGAACTGATAGCTCCCGCCGTGCTCGTGCCAGGTCTGCACGAAGAATCCCGGCCGGTCCGGGATGCGCTGCACCACCAGGAACCGGTCCCGCACACCACCGATCCCGCGCACCAGGTCGCGCAGTTCCTGCTCCGAAACCCTGGTGTGGTACAGGCCGTTCTCGGCTTCGATCTTGATCTCAAGCATGTGCAGAGCGTGGCACGCACCACTGACAATCGACCGAGGTCGCCGAGGACGCCGAAGGGGGCGTCCACCACGGTTCGGTGGACGCCCCCCGTATCCGTGCCGAACGACAGAGGTGCGCGGCGGGGTGCCGGGCGGGGGATCAGACCTGGCCGGCCTTCTCCAGCGCGGCGCAGCAGGTGTCGACGATCAGCCGGGTCACGACGTACGGGTCGACGTTCGCGTTCGGGCGGCGGTCCTCGATGTAGCCCTTCTTGTCCTGCTCGACCTGCCACGGGATGCGGACCGACGCGCCACGGTCGGAGACGCCGTAGCTGTACTCGTTCCACGGGGCGGTCTCGTGCAGACCGGTCAGCCGGTCGTCGATGCCCGCGCCGTAGTTCTTGACGTGGTCCATGGGCTTCGAGCCCTCGCCCAGCGACTCGCACGCGGTGATGATCGCGTCGTACCCCTCGCGCATCGCCTTCGTCGAGAAGTTGGTGTGCGCGCCCGCGCCGTTCCAGTCGCCCTTCACCGGCTTCGGGTCCAGCGTCGCGGAGACGCCGAAGTCCTCGGCGGTGCGGTACAGCAGCCAGCGGGCGATCCACAGCTGGTCGGAGACCTCCAGCGGGGACAGCGGGCCCACCTGGAACTCCCACTGGCCCGGCATGACCTCCGCGTTGATGCCGGAGATGCCGAGGCCCGCCCGCAGACAGTTGTCGAGGTGCTTCTCGACGATCTCGCGGCCGAAGATCTCGTCGGCGCCGACGCCGCAGTAGTAGCCGCCCTGCGCGGCGGGGAAGCCGCCCTCCGGGAAGCCGAGCGGCCGGTGCCCGTCGAAGAAGGTGTACTCCTGCTCGATACCGAAGATCGCCTCCTGACCGGCGAACCGCTCGGCCGTCGGGCGCAGCAGCGCACGGGTGTTGGACTCGTGCGGCGTCATGTCTATGCCGAAGACCTCGCACAGGACGAGGATGCCGTCGCCGCCCCGGATCGGGTCCGGACACGAGAAGACCGGCTTCAGCACCAGATCGGAGGCGTGGCCCTGGGCCTGGTTGGTGCTGGACCCGTCGAAGCCCCAGATGGGCAGCTCGGCCGTCGGGCAGGAGTCGCCGGGCATGATCTTCGTCTTGGACCGTAGTTTGGCGGTCGGCTCGGTGCCGTCGATCCAGATGTACTCGGCCTTGAACGTCACGGAACCCATCCTTCGCGGTGTGGCGGTCTCTGCACGCAGCTTCGCAACACGCGATTTCCCGTCCGTTGCCCATGTGTGAACCCCGTGTTACCGCCCAAGGCGCCACGGCGTCGCGACACCACCGCGGCCCGCGGGCCGCCGACGGGGCAGACTTGCACACATGACGACACCTCGCCCGCTGAGCGTTTCCACCGGACCCCTGCGCGTCGGCCTGCTCGGTGCGGGCCCGTGGGCCCGTAACACCCAGGCCCCCGCCCTCGCCACCCACCCCGACGTCGTTCTCAGCGGCGTCTGGGGCCGCCGCCCCGAAGCCGCGGCCGAACTGGCCACCGCCCACGGCACCACCGCGTACACCGGCGAGGCGGGGATCGACGAGCTCTTCGCCACCAGCGACGCCGTCGCCTTCGCCCTGCCTCCGGACGTGCAGGCCCCGCTGGCCGCCCGGGCCGCGGCGGCCGGGTGCCATCTGCTGCTGGACAAGCCGATCGCGACGACCGTGGCCGGTGCGCGCGAGGTCGCGGAGGCGGCGGAACAGGCCCGGGTCGCGTCCGTCGTCTTCTGCACGCTGCGCTTCGCCGCCGAGACCTCCGGCTGGATCGCCGAACAGGCTTCCCTGGACGGCTGGTTCACGGCGCGCGCCCAGTGGCTCGGCGCCCTCTACGCCCCCGGTACGAGCAGTGAGTACGCGGCCTCCCCCTGGCGCCGGGAGAAGGGCGGACTGTGGGACGTGGGTCCGCACGTGCTGTCGGTCCTCGTGCCGATCCTCGGAGAGGTGACCGAGGTGCACTCGGTCCGGGGCCCCGCCGACACCACCCATCTGGTGCTCCGCCACGATTCCGGCGCGTCGAGCACGGTGACCCTGGGCCTGGACGCGCCGCTGGGCGCGGTGGGTACGGAGATCGAGGTCAGGGGCGAGCGAGGAGTCGTCACCCTGCCGGACTGGGGCGACGCGGTCGGCTCGTTCCGGGCGGCGGTGGACGCGCTCATCGAGTCGGTGCGTACGGGCGTGCCGCACCCCTGCGACGTACGGTTCGGTCTCCGTCTCACGGAGGTGCTCGCCGAGGCCGAGGCGGGTCTGGCCCCGCGCCCGGCCTGACCCGGCCCACCGGAGGCGGCGCACTGTCCCTTCCTCCCCGTACGGGAAGGAGGGGACCGGGCGCCGCCTCTCCCCGCTCCGGACCGCGCCGGGTCCCGTCGGGTGGCTGTCGCTCAGCGCTCCATCGCGTCCCGTACCGCCTCGTCCGTCCGGGCCACGACCGCCGTCCCGTCGTCCGCGGTGATGATCGGCCGCTGGATCAGCTTCGGACGCTCCGCGAGCGCCGTGATCCACCGCTCCCGGGAACCGCTGTCCCGGGGCCACTCCTTCAGCCCCAGCTCCTCGGCGTCCGCCTCCTGGGTCCGGGTGATGTCCCACGGCTCCAGCCCGAGCCGGTCGAGGA
Organism: Streptomyces sp. AM 4-1-1; assembly: GCF_029167625.1. NCBI lineage: Bacteria > Bacillati > Actinomycetota > Actinomycetes > Kitasatosporales > Streptomycetaceae > Streptomyces > Streptomyces sp. AM 4-1-1. Next base: position 1,539,333 of record NZ_CP119145.1, on the reverse strand, counting down.
CGGCCCGGATCTCGTCCGGCGACGGCACCTCCTCCAGGTAGCGGCGGACGGTGTACTCGGCGCCCTCCTCGTCCAGCAGCCGCAGCGCGCCACGGCACTTGGAACAAGCGGGATCGATCCAGATCTCCATGCCCGCAACGGTACGGGAAAGGGCTCCTGGCCAGGGCCGATTGTCAGTGGGGGGCCGTAAAATGGAGGGAGTTCGTGAGGGTCCCACCACCGCGCCAGGAGGTTGCCGATGACCGCTGCCACAGTCACGACAAAGTCCCTCTCCACGCCCCTCCACCAACCCCCGCGGAAGAAGCGGCTCCCCGCGGGCCGCCCCCGTGAGTGGTACGTCTCGCACAACCGCCGCCTGAAGGCCATGCGCCTGGCGATCGCCCTGCTCGACACGGGCGTCTACCAGCCGTCGAGCGCGGGCAACGCGAGGATACGCACCACCGCCGAACGCCTCGGCATCCACCGGCCGTCCGACGCCACCTGCCGCATGGTCCGCGCCCTGATCCGTCACGGCCGCTGACCCCACCCCGACCACCCACCGACAGCCCGAGTCCGCGTCCTCGACCCGCCCGGCCCGAGGACGCGGCGCGGGCACACCGCCCACGCCCGATGCCGCTCCCACCACCCTGGTCATCCCTCCGGGGCCAGGAGGTTCGCCGCGAATTGGGCCATGATGCGGCCGGCGGGCCCGTGGTCGACCACCGGCACGGCGCGACCGACAGACCTTTCCGGCACGCCGTCGACTTCCGCCGACGTCCCACAGGCGCATGATGCCGAAGGCCCGGACCACCGTATGGTCGGGGCCCTCGTCCGCACCGCCCATGCGTACAAGCACCCATGACGGCCGCCGCGTTGTGGGAGAGGATCGACGGATGACGATGATCAGGACAGCGGGGGCCCGGCTCGGGATGCCGGCGACAGCGGTGTTGGCCCTGTTGGTGGCGGGATGCGGAACACACCGGGTGGAGGACCCCGCAGACGCGTACCGGCGTACCCATCCCACGCCGACCGGGATATCGAGACCGAGTACACCGGCGGACTTCCCGTGCCCCGGCGAGAGCCCCACGCCGGCACCACCGCCGGCCGCGGGCATCTCGGCCGCGCCCGGCGACCACTATGCCGAGAACCACGGCTTCAGGGTTCCCTTCCCCCTGCACGGCCGAAGCCGCTGCGACGGACTCGCGGCAGTCCGGCGCATCGAGGGCGTGCTCGAACCACTGCGCGAGAGCGGTGACTTCGCCCCGGAAAGCACCAGCCGCGCGCTCACCGGCCTCGGCTACCCCGCCGCGAAGGTGCGATCGTACGAGATGGGCCCCACCGCGGTCGGCTTCCTCGTCGAGGCCGATGCCGCCCCGCTGTGCGTGGAGGGCACGATGGGACGCGATGCCACCGAGGCTCACGCCTTCGGCGGCTACCCCGACCACTCGGGCTGCGACACCCCCAGCGGCGGCCACTGACCGGGGCCCGCTCCCACCCGTCAGGCCCGTAGGTCCGCGGGAGTGTGGACAAGCGGACGAGGGCCGCCGCCCCGATCATGGGGTGGCGGCCCTCGTCGTGAGTCCTCACGGCACGTCAGCGCACCGGCCGGGCGGATGCGCGCCCGGGATGAGCGAGGGGGCGGAAGGCGAGCGGTGACAGCGAGAACTGCCGGAAGGGCTTTCGCGGATCACGGCTTGTTTCCGGGAACTTCCGCCCGGACCGCCCGGACCGCCCGGACCCGCCTCCTGGCGCCGTGACCGGCAATGCTTGCCCGGAAGGCAAAGCTTGCCGGGAGCGGCATCAGAGGTCGAAATACATCTCGAACTCGTGCGGGTGCGGGCGCAGTTGGATCGGGGCGATCTCCTGCGTGCGCTTGTAGTCGACCCACGTCTCGATCAGGTCGGAGGTGAAGACGCCACCGGCCTGAAGGTACTCGTTGTCCGCTTCGAGCGCTTCGAGGACGGCCGGGAGGGAGGTCGGGACCTGCGCGACGTTCGCGTGCTCCTCGGGAGCCAGCTCGTAGAGGTCCTTGTCGATCGGCTCGGCCGGCTCGATCTTGTTCTTGACGCCGTCCAGGCCGGCCATCAGCAGCGCGGCGAAGGCCAGGTACGGGTTCGAGGACGGGTCCGGGGCGCGGAACTCGACGCGCTTGGCCTTCGGGTTCGAGCCCGTGATCGGGATGCGCATCGCGGCGGAGCGGTTCCGCTGCGAGTAGACCAGGTTGACCGGGGCCTCGAAGCCGGGGACCAGGCGGTGGTACGAGTTCACCGTCGGGTTCGTGAAGGCCAGCAGGGACGGGGCGTGCTTCAGGATGCCGCCGATGTAGTAGCGGGCCATGTCCGACAGGCCCGCGTAACCCTGCTCGTCGTAGAACAGCGGGTTGCCACCGGACCACAGGGACTGGTGGACGTGCATGCCCGAGCCGTTGTCACCGAAGATCGGCTTCGGCATGAAGGTGGCGGTCTTGCCGTTGCGCCAGGCGATGTTCTTCACGATGTACTTGAAGAGCATCAGGTCGTCGGCCGCGGCCAGCAGCGTGTTGAACTTGTAGTTGATCTCGGCCTGGCCGGCGGTGCCCACCTCGTGGTGCTGGCGCTCGACCTGGAGGCCGTTGCGGTCCAGCTCCAGCGAGATCTCCGCGCGCAGGTCGGCGAAGTGGTCGACCGGAGAGGTCGGGAAGTAGCCGCCCTTGTAGCGGACCTTGTAACCGCGGTTGTTCTCCAGCGCGCCGGTGTTCCAGGCGCCTGCCTCGGAGTCGATGTGGTAGAAGGACTCGTTCGCCGAGGTCTGGAAGCGCACGCTGTCGAAGACGTAGAACTCCGCCTCCGGCCCGAAGTACGCGGTGTCGGCGATGCCCGTGGACGCGAGGTACGCCTCGGCCTTCCTCGCCACGTTGCGCGGGTCACGGCTGTACTGCTCGCCGGTGATCGGGTCGTGGATGAAGAAGTTGATGTTGACGGTCTTGTCACGCCGGAAGGGGTCGACGCGGGCGGTCGACAGGTCCGCGCGGAGCGCCATGTCGGACTCGTGGATGGCCTGGAAACCGCGGATCGACGAGCCGTCGAACGCCAGTTCTTCCGCCGGGTCGAAGGTTCCCGCCGGGATGGTGAGGTGCTGCATCACACCGGGCAGGTCACAGAACCGGACATCGATGAACTTGACGTCTTCGTCGGCGATGTATTTCTTCGCGTCGTCGGCGTTCTGGAACATCCAACTCCTCCTACTCCCGACCCGGGAGGGGCGGGGTTGCAGCTCGCTGTGCGGCCGGTGCGGTGGCACACGCCGGACCCGACCATAAGCAGGCCGGATTTCTCAAGCATGACCCATTTGTTTCGCCGAAGTTAACCGCGCCGGGTGTGAGCGGTGCCTCGTGACGTTCCCGAACGGTGCCGGCGACCCGCGCCCCGCCCGCCGAGGTGCCGGGGGTCGCGCAGTACCGTGGACGGGTGGACAACAGGCAAGTAATCGGATCGTGGCTCTCGGGGCCGCGTGCGGCGGCCGAGGACATGGGCGTCGACTTCGGCCACCGGGGCAAGCGGCTGGGACTTCCCGAGCACGGACCGGGGTCGATCGCGCCGCTCGGGCGCCGTTTCGGGGCGCTCTTCATCGACTGGGCGCTGTGCGTGCTGATCGCGTACGGCCTGTTCGCCCGGGGTGACCAGCAGGCGACGAGCAACTGGGCGCTGGCCGTCTTCCTCGTGATGAGCGTGCTGACCGTCGGTACCGTCGGCTGCACACCCGGCAAGCGCCTGCTCGGTCTGCGTGTCGTCGCCGAGGACGGCGGGCGGCTGGGTCTCGGCCGGGTGCTGATCCGCAGTCTGCTGCTCTGTGTGGCGATTCCCGCGTTCGTCTGGGACCGCGACGGGCGCGGGCTCCACGACCGGCTGGCCCGCGCCGTGCAGGTGCGTGGCTGAGACCGCTCCCGGCCGTCCGGGTGCCGAGGCCGAGCGGCCGGGCAGTGGTGGCGGAAGGCGCGAGCGAGCGAGCGAGCGGCGGGAGCAGCGGACAGGACGTGGAGACCGTGGAAGAGGGCGGGGCCCGAACCTGATCGGTTCGGGCCCCGCCCTCTTCCACGGTCTCCACCGCGTCCGGCCGTACGTCCCGGGTGCGCGCGGAGGCCGGGGGCGTCAGCGCATCTTTCCGCCGCGCGGCATCCGCATGCCCTTCGGCATCGGGCCCTTCGGCAGCGGCATGTTGCTCATCAGGTCGCCCATCGCCCGCAGCCGGTCGTTGGCGGCCGTGACCTGCGGTCCGGTCAGCACGCGGGGCATCTTCAGCATCTTGGTGCGCACCTTCTTCAGCGGCACCTGGCCCTCGCCGTTGCCGACGATGATGTCGTGCACCGGCACGTCCACCACGATGCGGGCCATCTTCTTCTTCTCGGCCGCCAGCAGGCCCTTCACCCGGTTCGGGTTGCCCTCGGCCACCAGCACGATGCCCGCCTTGCCCACGGCGCGGTGGACGACGTCCTGGCTGCGGTTCATCGCGACCGCGGGCGTCGTGGTCCAGCCACGGCCCACCCGGTCCAGTACCGCCGCCGCCGCGCCGGGCTGCCCCTCCATCTGCCCGAAGGCCGCGCGCTCCGCACGCCGTCCGAAGACGATCGCCATCGCGAGGAGGGCCAGCACGAAGCCCATGATGCCCAGATAGATCGGGTGTCCGAACAAGAAGCCGATCGCGAGGAGGACACCGAAGGTGACGATTCCCACACCCGCGACGACAAGACCGATCTTGGTGTCGGTCCGCCTGGTCATCTTGTAGGTCAGGGCGATCTGTTTCAGCCGCCCCGCGTTCTCAGCGCTGTCCGCGCTGTCAGTGTTTGCCTTCCTCGCCATGTACAGGAGTTTACGTGGCTCGTGCACCGCGCTCGGCCACGGCCTCCAGTACGTGCTGGGCGTCGACCCGCGCCTCGGCCCGGCGGCGGTCCTCCAGGACGGCCGTCCAGGCGTTGCGGCGGGCGGTGCGCTGGCCGGCGTGCAGCAGCAGTGTCTCCACGGCGCGGAGGGCGAGGGCGACGGGAGGTAGGGCGCGAACCGGTGCGGCCTGCATCGTGGGGCGTTCTCCTCGGAGCGGAAGTACGGAAGTACGGACGTACGAGGGCGTGGGAGAGGGGAGAGAGGGAGAGCGGTCGGGCGGACCCGGCGGTGCGCCGGAACCCGCGTCCGGCACCCGACCGTGGTCCGTCCGCCCGGATTCCAGGGTCGCCGCCCGGTGTTGACTCCGGATGACCGGCCGGTCACCGCCCGATGAATCCTCGGCAGGGCCCAGGGTCCCCGCGCACTCCGACGCGGCCTGTACGGGCCCGAGGCCCGTGGGGGCGCGCACGAGCCGGTGGGAACCGGCGGTCCTGGGGCGCCCGGACCGCCGAAGGGCCCGGTGCGCCCGCCTCGGACGCGCGGCGGCGGGGTCAGCCCGCGGAGGCCGCGGACACCGCGGAGGGCAAGGACGCGGCCGGAACCGTCCCGTTCCGCCGGTCCATCGCCTGCTGGAACAGACGGCCCGCGCGGTACGAGGACCGGACCAGCGGCCCGGACATCACACCGGAGTAGCCGATCGCGTCGGCCTCGTCCTTCAGCTCCACGAACTCCTGCGGCTTCACCCAGCGCTCGACCGGGTGGTGCCGTACGGACGGCCGCAGGTACTGCGTGATCGTGATCAGCTCGCAACCCGCGTCGTACAGATCCTGAAGCGCCTCGCTGACCTCCTCACGGGTCTCGCCCATGCCGAGGATCAGGTTGGACTTGGTCACCAGACCGGCCTCACGGGCCCGGGTGATGACCTCCAGCGAACGCTCGTAACGGAATCCGGGGCGGATGCGCTTGAAGATGCGCGGCACCGTCTCGACGTTGTGCGCCAGCACCTCGGGACGCGAGGAGAACACCTCGGCGAGCTGCTCGGGCACGGCGTTGAAGTCGGGGATCAGCAGCTCGACCTTGGTGCCGCCGGCCTCCCGCCCCGCCGTCAGCGCGTGGATCTGGCGCACGGTCTCCGCGTACAGCCAGGCACCGCCGTCCGCCAGGTCGTCGCGGGCGACGCCGGTGATGGTGGCGTAGTTCAGGTCCATCGTGACGACGGACTCGCCCACGCGGCGCGGCTCGTCACGGTCCAGCGCCTCCGGCTTGCCCGTGTCGATCTGGCAGAAGTCGCAGCGCCTGGTGCACTGGTCGCCGCCGATGAGGAAGGTGGCCTCGCGGTCCTCCCAGCATTCGAAGATGTTGGGACAGCCGGCCTCCTGGCAGACCGTGTGCAGGCCCTCGCTCTTCACGAGCTTCTGCAGCTGGTTGTACTCGGGGCCCATCTTCGCCCGGGTTTTGATCCACTCGGGCTTGCGCTCGATGGGGGTCTGGCTGTTCCGGACCTCCAGGCGCAGCATCTTGCGCCCGTCGGGTGCGACAGCGGACACTCCGGCACTCCCCTTTGCTTTCGCTGCATTGGATTCTTCGGCGAACACCAGGGTACGCCCGTGGTTCGCACGGCTTTACGTCTGCCCAACCTAAGGCACGGAGGGCCTATTCCCTCTTGTCGTACAAGTCTGCCTTACGCTGCCGTCGGCAACCCCGTCCCGTCGGCCGCCCGGAGCCGTGGCCGCCGGAGCGTGTGTCCGCCGGGCCCTGTCCGGGGACGGCGTCGTACGGGCCCTTCAGGCCGTGGCCGCCGCGGCCCCGGAGGACTCGACGGTACGGGGGGCCAGGTCCGCGTTCTCCAGGACGTCCCGCAGGTGCTTCTCGGCGACCGGGAGCACGTCCGCGATCGTGATGTCGCGGCCCAGTTCGTACGCCAGTGAGGTGACGCCGGCGTCCCGGATGCCGCACGGCACGATCCGGTCGAACCAGGTGTTGTCCGGGTTCACGTTCAGCGCGAAGCCGTGCATGGTGACGCCCTTGGCGACCCGGATGCCGATCGCGGCCAGCTTGCGGTCCTCGCGGCGCTGGCCCGCGTTGGACGGCGCGTACTCGGGGCCGTTCAGCCGGGGGTCGAACTCCTCGTCCGCGAGCCGTGGGTCGAAGTCGAGCGACAGACCGCCGGGCGCCGGGCGGTCCGCCACCGGGTCGCCGAGGACCCAGACACCGCTGCGGCCCTCCACCCGGCTCGTCTCCACGCCGAAGTCGGCGGCCGTGCGGATCAGCGCGTCCTCAAGTCGGCGGACGTGCGCGACGACGTCGACCGGGCGGGGCAGCTTCTGGATCGGATAGCCGACGAGCTGCCCGGGGCCGTGCCAGGTGATCTTGCCGCCCCGGTCCACGTCGACGACCGGGGTGCCGTCCAGCGGGCGCTCGCTGTCGGTGGTGCGCCGCCCCGCCGTGTAGACGGGCGGGTGCTCCAGGAGCAGACAGGTGTCGGGTACGCGGTCCTCGAACCGGGCCGCGTGCACCTCGCGCTGCTTCTGCCAGGCGGCCTGGTACTCGACGGCCTCGTCACCGAACCCCAGACGGACAAATCGCAGCTCTCTCACGGAGATGCCTCCCTCGTCGCGGTGCCGGGAGCCCGAAGGGTGTCTCCGGGGCCGCCACCATGCGCGTTCAACGCCCGAGCCACTGTACGACCGGTCGGAAACGGTCATCCGGTCAGGCCACTGCTGTCAGCATCGACCTCAATCCTCACACGATCGGATGAATGTGGGGCAAAGGTAGCTGGAGACGTGGAAACTGCCGCTAAATTCGCGCCGTTCCATTAGGGCTGCCCGCCCGGCCCCGAAGGCAGGAGACCGTACAGCTGATGTCGGAACGACCTCCGCAGCGCACCCCCAACCGCCAACTCGCCTCGCTCATCGCAGAAGCCGGATTCTCGAACGCCGGTCTGGCCCGCCGCGTGGATCAGCTCGGCCTCGAACACGGCCTCGACCTGCGGTACGACAAGACATCGGTGACCCGCTGGCTGCGTGGCCAGCAGCCCCGCGGCACCACCCCCGCCCTGATCGCCGAGGTCTTCACCCGCAGGCTCGGCCGCCGGCTCTCCGCGCTGGACCTGGGGCTCGACGCGTGTGCCCCGGTCTACGCCGGACTGGAGTTCGCGGCGACACCGGCCGAGGCGGTCGACATCGTGAGCGGACTGTGGCGGAAGGACTCCGGCAGCCAGACGGAGCTGCGCAAGATCGCCTTCACCCCGGCGGGACTGGTGGTCCCCAGCCGGGACTGGCTGATCGGCCGGGCCGACGAGTGGGTGGGGCGCGGTGAACCGGCGGGCCGTGGCGGCCCCGGCGGGCCCCCCATGGGGCCGCGCGGGCCGCGAGCGGTCGGCGTGGTGAACGGGCCGTCCGGCTCCGGGGGCCCGGTCGGGCCGTACGGGCAGGGCGGCCGCGGCGGTGTCCGGGGCGCGGGAGCCCGCCCGCCGATGCAGGCGGTGCCCTCGGGGCCTCCGTCGGCGTCGGTGCGTTCCGCGGTCTCGGCGGCGCCGTCGAGACCCGCGGTCCCGGCCGGCGTCGCCGGACCGCTGCCGCGCCAGCGGCAGACCGACCGGGCGCCGGGACAGAAGGTCGGCAACGGCGACATCGCGGCCCTCCGCTCGGTCGGTGAACTCTTCCGCACGCTCGACGACACCTACGGCGGAGGCCACGCCCGGCAGGCCCTCGTCCGCTATCTGGAGCACGAGACCGAGCCCATGCTGCGCGGAACGTACAACGAGGCGACCGGACGGCGGCTCTTCGCCGCCGCGGCCGACCTGACCCGGCTGGCGGGCTGGACCTCGTACGACATCGCGGCGCACGGTCTGGCCCAGCGCTACTTCGTCCAGGCGCTCCGGCTGGCCCAGGCGGCCGGTGACCGGGCCTACGGGGCGTACGTCCTGATCACCATGAGCCGCCAGGCCGTCTACCTCGGGCACGGCAGGGAGGCCGTCCAGCTGGCGCGGGTGGCCCAGCAGGGCATCGGCTCCTCGGCGCCGCCCGTCGTCCAGGCACTGCTGCACGCGGTGGAGGCGCGCGGGCACGGCGTCCTCGGTGAGGTCCGGGCCTGCACCGCCTCACTGGAACGGGCCGAACGCGCCCTGGAGTCGTCCCGGCCGGGGGACGAGGTGCCGCACTGGGCGCGCTACTTCGACGAGGCCCAGCTCGCCGACGAGTTCGGCCACTGCCACCGGGACATGCGGCAGTACCGAGCGGCGGCGCAGCACGCGGAACGCTCGCTGCAACTACGCGCTCCCGCGTACGCCCGCAGCCGGCTGTTCTGCCGGGTGGTGCTGGCCTGCGCCCGGCTCGGACTGGGCGAGCTGGACCAGGCGTGCGCGCTCGGCGCGGAGGCGGCCCAGCAGGCGACGGAGATGCGCTCGGCGCGGGCGACGGAGTACGTCCGGGAATTCGAGCGCCGTCTGGACGCGTACCGGGACACTCCCGCGGTGCGCGCCTACCGCGAGCGGGTCGCCGCGTTGGGATGACGGGACCGGGACCCGGGGGCGCCGGGAGCGGCCCCGCGGCGTCCCGGACCGTCCTCCGCCCTCCTCACGCCGCCTCGGACAGCTCCCGCCCCTCGCCGTCGTGGCCCGGCCGCACGCCCAGGTCGGCCAGGATCGCCGTGGCCGCCCGGCGGCCCGAGTGCAGGGCGCCGCGGACCGTGCTCGTGTCGCGGTGGTCCCCGCACACGTACAGCCCGTCGAGCAGGCGCACCGGGCGTCGCGGATCGTGCGGGGGCGGCATGGCGGGGACCGCCTCCGGCGAGTGGTGGGCGGCCAGCAGCTCCCAGTCGCCGGTGGGCGTTCCGTACAGCGCCGCGAGATGGGCGCGGACCGTGCGGTCGAGGTCGGCGGGCGGGGGACCGAGGACCGTCGAGCTGATCAGCGTCCGGCCGGCCGGGGCGCGCGACGGGTCCACCTCGCTCATCACCGCGGTGTACGCGACCGGGCCCGACCGGTCCGCGTCCAGCAGCAGCGAAGCACCGGTCGGCGGGGGAGCGGGGGCCGTGTGGTGCAGAACGGTCAACGGGTGGAAGTCCGGCACCCGCAGACCGGGCAGCAGCTCGGCGGCGGCTTCCGCGCCCGTGGCCAACAGCAGGGACCGGCAGCCCAGTTCGCCGTGCTCCTTGGTGCGTACCGAGGTGATGTCGGCGGCCGTGACGTGGACACCGGTGCGCACGGTGCCGGGCGGCAGGGTCGCCGCCAGCAGTTCGGGCAGCGAGGCGGAGCCGCCGGACGGTACGCAGAGCCGGCCGCGCGCGTAGTCGCGCAGGGCGAGGTCCGCGCACCGGCTCGACGTGGTGAGCGCGGGATCGCCGAGCAGCGCCGTCAGCAGCGGACGCAGAAAGCCGTCGACCGTACGGGCCGGCAGACCCCGGTCGGTCAGTGACTCCGAGGTGGGCCGTTCCGGGCGGGCGAGCAGCCGCGCGGCCGGGGTGACGGCGAGCCGGGACAGGGCGGCCCCGAGCCTCGCCTGGTCGATCGCCCCGCCCAACGGGGCTCCGGAGGCGCCCTTCATGGCGCGTGCCGCCTTGAGTGCGCCCCGTGCGCTCCCCGGCTGTCCGGTGCGGTACCGACGGCCCCGGCTGTGGACGAGCACCCCGGGCGCGAAGCTGCGCACGACGAGTCCGCCGAGCCCGGGGGCGGCCCGCAGCTCGGGGCAGGACGTGCTGAGCAGTGATCCGGTGTGGTCGAGGCGGAACCCGTCCATGTCGTAGGTGGACATCCGGCCGCCCACGTGGGGCGCTGCCTCCAGGACGCTGGTGCTCACTCCCGCACTGATCAGTCGATGGGCCGCTGACAGGCCGGCGACCCCGGCCCCGATGATGACGACGTCCGCGTGGTGTGCCGTGCTGAGCACGTACCCTCCCCGAGTCGGCGCGACTGGTGGGCGGCTCCTGCCCCCATCAGGCCCCCGGAATGCCCGAGTTCGGGTCGAGGGTAGAGGGGCGGCGATTCCGGCGCAGTCGCGCGTGCACCGGAGCACCGATGCACGGGGTCGCACGCGTGGTCGCCGCTCATGTGTTCGGCGACTCGGTGCCCCGGTCGGCAACTCGGCATCTCGGTGGACCGGTGGACCGGTGGACCGATGAATCGGGGTGCGGTGACCCGGTGGGCTTCCCGTGTCGTGCCGGGGCGAGGCGGGACGGTCCTCGGGCCGCGCCCGCCCGTGATCAGCGCAGGGCCGCCCGGATCGCCGAGTCGATGTCGGGGAACGCGAACGAGAAGCCCGTCTCCACGAGTCGCCCCGGCAGCACGCGCTGGCTGCCCAGCACGTCCCCGGCGAACTCGCCCAGCGCGATCCGCAGGGCGGGGGCCGGTGCGGTGAAGAGCGTCGGGCGCCGCAGCACCCGGCCCATCGCCGCCGTCACCGCGCGGTTGGTGACGGGGTCGGGGCCGGTGAGGTTCACCGGGCCGGTCAGCGACGGGGTGTCCAGGATGTGCCGCAGCGCGGCGATCTCGTCGTGCAGCGCGATGAAGCTCCAGTACTGGCGCCCGTCGCCGAGACGCCCGCCCAGCCCCGCCCGGAACAGCGGGAACAGCCGCCCCCACGCGCCGCCCTCCCGGGCGACGACCAGACCGGTGCGGGCGTACACCGTCCGTACGCCCGCCTCCTCGGCCGGTGCGGCCGCCTCTTCCCACTCCACGCACACGGACGGCAGGAACCCCTCGCCGGGAGGCGCGCTCTCGTCCACCGGACGGTCCCCGGTGTCGCCGTAGTAGCCGATGGCCGAACCGCACAGGAGCACCTTCGGCGGGGTGTCGAGCGATGCCACGGCCTCGGCGATCGCCGCCGTACCGAGCACCCGGCTGTCCCGGATCTCCCGCTTGTACGCCTCCGTCCAGCGGTGGTCGCCCACCCCCGCTCCCGCGAGGTGGACGACGGCGTCGCAGCCCACCAGCCCCGCCGTGTCGACATATTGACGCTTCGGGTCCCATCGGACCTCGTCGCCCGCCCCGGCGGGCCGCCGGACCAGGCGGACCACCTCGTGTCCGTCGGCCCGCAGCGAACGCACCAGCGCCGCTCCGATGAGTCCGGTCGATCCGGTGACGGCGATACGGGAGGGTGACATGGCCCCATCCTGCCGCAGCCGCGCGTCGGACGACGGACGGTGCCCCTCCCGCCGCGCGGGTCGCGGCCCGTGGCACAGTGGCCCGCATGTCCGATCCGTACACGCCCGCCATCCGTCAGGCGCGGGCCGACGACGAAGCCGCGCTCGGAGAGCTGGACCGGTCCACCTGGTCGACCCTGCACGCCGTCCAGCCGAGGCCGCTGCCCCCGTACGCGCCGTTCTTCGACACCCGGCACCGGCCCGAGGACTACCTCGTGGCCGAAGCGGAAGCCGAAACCCGGGCAGGAGCAGGAGCCGTGGACCGGGGGGCCGCGCGGCTCGCCGGCTACATCCGTCTGGTGCCGCCCACCCCGCTCGCCTGCAACGCCCATGTACGCCAGATCCAGGGCCTCGCCGTCGCGGAGTGGGCCCGGGGCCACGGCATCGGCAGGGCCCTGCTGCGCGCCTCCTTCACCGAGGCCCGTCGCCAGGGCGCGAACCGCGTCACCCTGCGCGTACTGGGCCACAACGCACCGGCACGCGCCCTGTACGCGTCGGAGGGGTTCGCCGTCGAAGGCGTCATGACCGGCGAGTTCTTCCTCGACGGGCGGTACGTGGACGACGTGCTGATGGGGCGTGAGCTCGTGCCCTGACCGGGCCCGGGGCGCGTCCGACCGGTGTTCCGCACACCCCGACCGGTGTCCGGAACACGTCCCGGGCGCGCTCAGCCCGGCCCGAACCGCTCCCAGAGCTCCGGGAACCGCGCCGCCAGAGCCGTGTCGTCCGTCAGCGCGACCTGCGTGCCCTCCGGCTCCTCCGGCTGCGGGGCGATGCCGAGGTCCGGTGTGACCGCCCCGGTGAGCTGTTCGTACGCCTCGTCGGCGGCGAACCCCAGGTCCTCCGCCTCGCCGTCCAGTTCCTCGTCGAAGTCGTCCAGCAGCTCGGCGAGGCTGTCCGGATCGTGCACCGCGCTCTCGAAGACCTCCCGGCCCTGGCCGATCAGCCAGTACCGGAAGAAGTCGAAGGCGTCGTCGTCCGCCCCGTCGAGCAGCACGGCGGCGGCGCCCCACAGGTCCCAGCGGTACGCCCGGTTGTAGCGGGCCTCGAAGTGCCGGGCGAAGTCCAGCACGGATTCCGGATCGAGCCGCACCAGCCGTTCGACGAGCAGGTCGGCATGGTCCTCGGGGTCGCCGTCGGCGGCCTCGCGGGTGCTGTCGATGATCTCCCAGAACTCCGTCTCGTCCATCACGCGTCCAGCATCGGCCTTGCGGACCGGCGACGCACGTGGAGAAACCGAAAAGAAGCCGGACAGCAGATGTCGGGATTGCGCGGGAGGCTCGTCCCATGACGACGGACAGAGCACTCACAGGCAGGATCGCACTGGTCGCCGGAGCGACCCGGGGGGCGGGCCGGGCCATCGCCGTGCACCTGGGCGAGGCCGGCGCGACGGTGTACGTCACCGGACGCACGACCCGTACCCAGGTCAGCGAGGTCGGCCGGCCCACGGAGACCATCGAGGAGACGGCGGAGCTGGTCACGGCGGCGGGCGGCGAAGGCATCGCCGTACCGACGGACCATCTGGAAGTGGAGCAGGTACGGGCGCTGACCGAGCGCGTCGACCGGGAGCGGGGCCGGCTGGACATCCTGGTCAACGACGTCTGGGGCGGTGACCATCTGCTCGAATTCGACACGAAGATGTGGGACGTCGAGCTGACGGCCGGGCTGCGGATGCTGGAGCTGGGCGTGAAGACCCATCTGATCACCAGCAGTCTCGCGCTGCCCCTGCTGGTACGGAACCGGGGCGGACTGGTCGTCGAGGTCACCGACGGAACCGCCGAGTACAACAACCGCACCTTCCGCGAGAACCTTTACTTCGACCTCGCCAAGAACGCCCCGATCCGGATGGCGTACGGCCTCGGTGAGGACCTGAAGGACCTCGGCTGCACGGCGGTCTGCGTCACCCCGGGCTTCCTCCGGTCGGAGGAGATGCTCGACGTGTTCGGGGTGACGGAGGAGACCTGGCGCGAGGGCGTCGCCAAGGACCCGCACTTCGCCATCGCCGAGTCCCCCGTACTCGTCGGCCGCGCGGTCGCCGCGGTCGCCGCCGACCCGGAGCGGGCCCGGTGGAACGGCCGGTCGCTCTCCAGCGGACAGCTGGCCAGGGTGTACGGGTTCACGGACGCGGACGGCAGCCGTCCGGACGCCTGGGCCTACATGAAGGAGGTCGTGCTCGAAGGGCGGGACGCGACGGCGGAGGACTACCGCTGAGACGCGGGGCCACGCGTCGCGCCCGCGCCTCCGTACCCGTACCCGTCGCGCCCGCGTTCGTGTGCCGGCGCCCGTGCGGGGCGGCGGTCCGCGTCGAGCCGCACCCTCACCCGTACAGCTCGCGCAGCCGCCGGGCGGTCGCCGCGAACCGGTCGCGCAGTGAGGCCGGGGCAAGGACCTCCAGTTGCGCGCCCAGAGTGAGGAGCTGACCGAAGGCGACGTCCATGGACTCGACGGGGAGGGTGAGCGTCAGCCTGCCCTCCCCGTCGGGGCCGTCCGCCGCGTCCAGTGCCGTCAGGGCCGCCTCCCGGTCCACCGCGTACGGCAGCCGCCGGGCCCCGGCCGCCGACACCCGTACCACCACCTCGGTCCTCAGCAGTGAACGGGCGAACCCGGCCGACCGGTCCGCCCAGAACGCGGCCAGGTCGAAGCCCTCGTCCCGTACGAAACGCTCGTCGGAGACCGTCGCCGCGCTGAAGCGGTCGATCCGGTACACCCGGAAGTCGTCCCCCACACGGGCCACGAGGTACCAGACGCCCGCCTTCAGGACCAGCCCGTACGGGTCCAGCTCGCGCTCCACCTCCCGCCCGGCCGGGCGGGCGTCAGCGGTCCGTTCCCCGTCGCGGGCCCCGCGCCGGTAACGGGCCGTAAGCCGGCGGTCGCCGCGGACGGCCTCGGCGATCTCCGGGAGCAGGCCCGGGGGGCGAGGGTCCTGGTACCAGCCGGGCGCGTCCAGGTGGAAGCGCCGCGCCGCCGCCTCCGACGCGTCCCGCAGGGAGGGCAGCAGCGCCTCGGACACCTTGAGCCGGGCCGAGCTCGCCGTGTCCGCCAGGCCCATCTCCCGCAGCGCCGACGGCAGACCGGAGAGGAACAGCGCCTGGGCCTCCTCACGGGTCAGACCGGTCAACGGACCGCCGCCGATGCCCTTCAGGCTCGGCGGAAGCGCGCGGTAGCCGCTGATCAGCCGGTATCCGCCGGTCCTGCCCCGGTCCGCGTACACCGGGATACCCGCCTCCGAGAGCGCCTGGGCGTCCCGGGTCACCGTGCGCTCGGACACCTCCAGCTCCCGCGCCAGCTCGGCGGCCGTCATCGCGGCCCGGGACTGGAGGATCAGCACCATCTTGATGAGCCGGGCAGCGCGCATGACCCCATTGTGCGGGGCGGGCGCGGACCCGGGAACGCGGAGGAGGGGGCGCGCTCCGGGCGCACCCCCTCCTCACCGCGCCTGACTACAGGCCGTACCGCTCGCGGGCCTCCTTGACCGAGGCCCCGGAGATCTCGCCGCGACGGGCCAGCTGGGCCAGGGCCGCCACCGCGATCGACCGGGCGTCGACCCCGAAGTGACGGCGGGCCGCCTCCCGGGTGTCGGAGATGCCGAAGCCGTCCGTGCCGAGCGAGGACCAGTCCTGCTCCACCCACTGGCTGATCTGGTCCGGAACCGCCCGCATCCAGTCGCTGACCGCGAGGACCGGACCCGGGGCGCCGGCCAGCGCCTGGGTGACGTACGGCACCCGCTGCTCGCCGCGGAGCAGCGCCTCGTCGGACTCCAGCGCCTCGCGGCGCAGCTCGCCCCAGGAGGTGGCGGACCAGACGTCGGCCGTGACGCCCCAGTCGGCGGACAGCAGCTCCTGCGCCTCCAGAATCCAGTGGATGGCCGTACCGGAGGCCAGCAGCTGGACGCGCGGGGCGTCGGCCTTCGCCGGTGTGCCCTCCTTGAAGCGGTACAGGCCCTTGAGGATGCCCTCCTCGACGCCTTCCGGCATCGCGGGCTGCGGCTTCGGCTCGTTGTAGACCGTCAGGTAGTAGAAGACGTCCTCGGCCTCGGGGCCGTACATCCTCCGCAGGCCCTCCTTGACGATCACCGCGATCTCGTACGCGAACGCCGGGTCGTAGTTGAGCGACGCGGGGTTCGTGGACGCGATGAGGTGCGAGTGGCCGTCGGCGTGCTGAAGGCCCTCGCCCGTCAGGGTGGTGCGGCCGGCCGTGGCGCCGACCACGAAACCGCGGCCCAGCTGGTCACCGAGCTGCCAGAACTGGTCGCCCGTGCGCTGCCAGCCGAACATCGAGTAGAAGATGTAGAACGGGATCATCGGCTCGCCGTGCGTGGCGTACGACGTGGAGGCGGCGATGAAGTCGGCCAGCGAACCGGCCTCGGTGATGCCCTCGTTGAGGACCTGGCCGTCCTTCGCCTCCTTGTAGTACATCAGCTGGTCGCGGTCGACCGGGTCGTACGTCTGCCCCAGCGGGGAGTAGATGCCGGCCGAGGGGAACAGCGCCTCCATGCCGAAGGTGCGGGCCTCGTCGGGGACGATCGGGACCCAGCGCCTGCCGGTCTCCTTGTCCCGCATCAGGTCCTTCGCCAGCCGCACGAACGCCATCGTGGTGGCCAGCTCCTGTTTGCCGGAGCCCTTCTTCAGCGCGGCGAACGCGCGCTCGTCCGGCTCCGGCAGCGCCACCGCGTGCACCCGGCGGGCCGGGGCGGGGCCGCCGAGGGCGGCGCGGCGCTCCTGGAGGTAGCGCACCTCGGGGGAGTCGGCGCCCGGGTGGCCGTACGGGACCAGGGCGTCGTCCAGCTTGGAGTCCGGGATCGGCAGCTCCAGCAGGTCGCGCATGGCACGGAACTGGTTGCCGGAGAGCTTCTTCATCTGGTGGTTGGCGTTGCGCGACTCGAAGCCGGGACCGAGCGTGTAGCCCTTCACCGTCTGGGCGAGGATCACGGTCGGCGCGCCCTTGAACTCCAGGGCCGCCTTGTACGCCGCGTACACCTTGCGGGCCTCGTGGCCGCCGCGCGAGGTGTGGAAACACTCGATGATCTTCGCGTCGGTGAGCAGCTTCGCCAGCTCGACGAGCGCGGGCTCGGCGCCGAAGAAGTGCTCACGGATGTACGCGACGTCCCGGGTGGCGTACGTCTGGAACTGGGCGTCCGGGACCTCCCGGAGCCTGCGGACCAGCGCGCCCGTGGTGTCGAGCTGGAACAGTTCGTCCCAGGCGTTGCCCCACAGGGTCTTGACGACGTTCCAGCCGGCGCCGCGGAACGCGGCCTCCAGCTCCTGCACGATCCGGAAGTTCGCACGGACCGGGCCGTCGAGGCGCTGGAGGTTGCAGTTGATGACGAAGGTCAGGTTGTCCAGCCGCTCACGCGAGGCGAGGGCGAGGGCCGCCGTCGACTCGGGCTCGTCCATCTCGCCGTCGCCGAGGAAGGCCCAGACGTGCGAGTTCGACGTGTCCTTGATGCTGCGGTTGGTGAGATAGCGGTTGAAGCGCGCCTGGTAGATCGCGGAGAGCGGGCCGAGGCCCATCGACACGGTCGGGAACTCCCACAGCCAGGGCAGCCGCCGCGGGTGCGGGTAGGAGGGCAGTCCGTCGCCGCCCGCCTCCTGGCGGAAGTTGTCGAGCTGGCGCTCGTT
Source organism: Streptomyces sp. AM 4-1-1 (assembly GCF_029167625.1). Lineage (NCBI taxonomy): Bacteria > Bacillati > Actinomycetota > Actinomycetes > Kitasatosporales > Streptomycetaceae > Streptomyces > Streptomyces sp. AM 4-1-1. The sequence continues at coordinate 1,521,743 of NZ_CP119145.1, read as the reverse complement.
CAGCCGGCCGTCGAGGAAGGCGCGGGCGTAGATGCCGGGGGAGGCGTGGCCCTGGATGTAGAGCTGGTCGCCGGAGCCGTCCCCCTCCTTGCCGTGGAAGAAGTGGTTGAAGCCGGTCTCGTACAGCCAGGCCGCCGAGGCGAAGGTGGCGATGTGGCCGCCGACGCCGAGCCGGGAGCCACGGGTGACCATCGCGGCCGCGTTCCAGCGGTTCCAGGCGGTGATCCGGGACTCCATCTCCAGATCGCCGTCGAACTCGGGCTCGTCGGCGGTCGGGATGGAGTTGACGTAGTCCGTCTCCAGCAGCTTGGGCAGCGCGATACCGGCGCCCTCCGCGTGCTGGAGCGAACGACGCATCAGATAAGCGGCGCGGTGCGGGCCCGCGGCCTTGGTGACGGCGTCGAGGGAGGCCGCCCATTCGGCGGTCTCCTCGGGGTCGCGGTCCGGGAGCTGGTCGAGCTCGCTCGGAAGCTTTCCTACGGGGTCGGTCATGATCGCCGCCTTCCGGACAGGAGGGGGGTGGAGAAAAAACCCTGACGGGCAGGACAGGGCGATGGGGCCGGTGGGCCCGCGAATGAACTCTAAATCGCTGATCGATGATCGATCAAAGGGTTGAAGGGAAAAACTTCATGATATGAAGAAAGTGGCATCCAGTGCCGCGAAACGGGGCACGCGGTGACGGAATAAAAGGGCTCATTCCGGACTCGCATCCGCTCGGTCGAGCGGGGAGGACGCCATTCGTGCGTACGCCGACGCGTCGCGAACGCCGAACGCCGACAGGGGGACGCGCCCTTCCGGCCGGCCCGGCCGGTGCTCCCGTGCGTGCGGTGCGTGCGGTACGGGGACCCCGCGGTGGAATCCGGTCAGGCACGTGGCGCACAGCCCAGGACGTGTGCCTTCACCAGCACTCCGATCTGAGGGTCGTGCCGGAGGAACGCCTCGATGAGCGCCTCGTGCTCCTCCGCGTACGACTTCTGGACCGTGCCCAGCCAGCGGATCGACAGCGCCGTGAACACCTCGATGCCCAGACCCTCCCAGGTGTGCAGGAGCACGGCGTTCCCGGCGGCCCGGACCAGCTCCCGGTGGAAGGCCACGGTGTGCCGCACCTGCGCCTCACCGTCCGCCAGCCGGTCGGCCTCGTACAGCGCCGTCACATGCGGTGCCAGCCGCGAGCAGTCGTCGCCCAGCGCGGACGCGGCCAGCTCCGCCGCGATCTGTTCGAGACCGGCCCGCACCGGGTAGCTCTCCTCCAGATCGGCCGCCGTCAGATTCCGGACCCGGACCCCCTTGTTCGGGGCCGACTCGATCAGCCGCAGCGTCTCCAGCTCGCGCAGCGCCTCGCGCACGGGGGTCTGGCTGACCTCCAGCTCGGTCGCGATGCGCCGCTCCACGATCCGCTCGCCCGGCTTCCAGCGCCCGCTGACGATCCCGTCCACGATGTGCTCGCGGATCTGTTCGCGCAGCGAGTGGACGACGGGCGGGGTCATGGGGCGCTCCTTCGGGGAAACCGGTGCTTCCGGGACAGCCGGTGCTGCCCGGACGACCGGTGGTGCCTGGTGCCGCTCCCGGCAAGCTCTGCCCGGTCGCGCCTTCCGGTACGCACGCCCGCGGTACCGGCCGGAACTCCTGGTGGTTCCTCCCCCGAGGTCATGAGGACCAGGGGGACCCCCGTCGAGGACTTCCGGCCGCCTTGCGGTCGTACGCGCCCGACGGCGCCCCTTCCGGGCGAACGTTGCCGGTCACGGCAGTAGACAATACGGCGGTGCCCCCGCCCGGAAGTGATCCGGGCGGGGGCACCGCCGGTGAGGCTGGTTACAGCCGGTACCGCTCGGAGGTCACAGACCGAGCTCGACCTCGAACTCGCCGGCCTCCAGGATCGCCTTGACCGCAGTCAGGTAGCGGGCGGCGTCGGCGCCGTCCACCAGACGGTGGTCGTAGGAGAGCGAGAGGTACGTCATGTCGCGCACCGCGATCGTCTCGCCGAGATCCGGGTGGTCGATGACCACCGGGCGGCGGACCGTGGCACCGATGCCCAGGATGGCGGCCTGGTTCGGGGGCACGATGACCGTGTCGAACAGCGCACCGCGCGAACCGGTGTTGCTGATCGTGAAGGTGGCGCCGGACATGTCGTCCGGGGTCAGGCCGCCGCCGCGGGCCTTGCCGGCCAGCTCGGCGGTCTTCTTCGAGATGCCGGCGATGTTCAGGTCGCCCGCACTCTTGATGACCGGGGTCATCAGACCCTTCTCGGCGTCCACGGCGATGCCGATGTTCTCCGAGTCGAAGTACGTGATGGTGCCCTCGTCCTCGTTGATCCGGGCGTTGACGACCGGGTGGGCCTTCAGCGCCTGGGCCGCCGCCTTCACGAAGAACGGCATCGGGGACAGCTTGACGCCCTCACGGGCGGCGAAGGACTCCTTCGCCAGACCGCGCAGCTTCATCAGCCTGGTGATGTCGACCTCGATCACCGAGGTCAGCTGGGCCTGCGAGTGCAGGGCCTTCATCATGTTGTCGCCGATGACCTTGCGCATGCGGGTCATCTTGACCGTCTGACCGCGCAGCGGGGACGCCTCCGGCTTCGGCGCCTTGGCGGCGGCCGGGGCGGCCGCGGCCGGGGCCGGAGCGGCAGCCGCCTTGGCGGCCTCCGCACTGGCGATGACGTCCTGCTTGCGGATGCGGCCACCGACGCCGGTGCCCTTGAGCGAGCCCAGGTCGACACCGCTCTCGGCGGCGAGCTTGCGGACCAGCGGCGTGACGTACGCGCCGTCGTCACCGGACGTCGCGGCCGGGGCCTTGGCGGCCGGGGCCGGGGCGGGCACCGGAGCCGACGGAACCGGGTCCGGGGCCGGGGTGGTCTGCTGCTGCGGCGCCGGGGCGGACGGGGCCTGCGGGGCGGGCTGGGCCGGAGCCTCGGGCTGGGCCGGGGCGGCCGGCTCGGCGGGTGCCGGTGCGGCCGGGGCCTGGGCCTGCGGTGCCGGGGCGGGTGCCTCGGCGGCGGGCGCCGGTGCGGCCGGAGCGGGGGCGGCGGCCGGAGCGGCACCGGGGGCACCGATGACGGCGAGCTTGGCGCCGACCTCGGCGGTCTCGTCCTCGGCGACCACGATCTCCAGCAGCACACCGGAGACCGGGGCCGGGATCTCGGTGTCGACCTTGTCCGTCGACACCTCCAGCAGCGGCTCGTCCTCCGTGACCTCCTCGCCGACCTCCTTCAGCCAGCGGGTGACGGTGCCCTCGGTGACGCTCTCGCCGAGCGCCGGGAGGGTGACGTCGGTGCCCTCGGCGGAGCTGCCGCCGGCAGCCGCCTCGGCGGTCGGGGCCGGGGCCGGGGCCTCGGTCTCGGTGGACGGCGCGGTCGGGGCCTCGGTCTCGGGAGCGGCCTCGGCCGCGGGTGCGGTCTCGGCGGCGGGCGCGGGGGCCTCGGCGGCGGGCGCCGCCTCGGCCTCGGGCGCCGCCTCGGCCTCGGGCGCGCCGGAACCGTCGTCGATGACGGCCAGCTCGGCGCCGACCTCGACGGTCTCGTCCTCGGCGACCTTGATGGAGGTCAGCACACCGGACGCGGGGGCCGGGATCTCGGTGTCGACCTTGTCGGTCGAGACCTCGAGCAACGGCTCGTCGGCCTCGACGCGCTCGCCCTCGGCCTTCAGCCAGCGGGTGACGGTGCCCTCGGTGACGCTCTCGCCGAGCGCCGGAAGGGTTACGGAAACCGACATGGTTTCAGTTGCTCCTAACGATGGTGCCTCCCCTGTGCCCGGGCGGAGCCGGATGCCAGGGGAGGTGCGGAAGTGGTCGTCGCGCCCTGAGGGTCAGTCGTGGGAGTGGAGAGGCTTGCCGGCCAGTGCCAGGTGGGCCTCGCCGAGCGCTTCGCTCTGCGTCGGGTGGGCGTGGATGAGCTGCGCGACCTCGGCCGGCAGCGCCTCCCAGTTGTAGATCAGCTGGGCTTCGCCGACCTGCTCGCCCATACGGTCACCGACCATGTGGACGCCGACCACGGCCCCGTCCTTGACCTGGACGAGCTTCACCTCGCCCGAGGTCTTCAGGATCTTGCTGCGGCCGTTGCCCGCCAGGTTGTACTTCAGCGCGACGACCTTGTCCGCACCGTAGATCTCCTTGGCCTTGGCCTCGGTGAGACCGACGGAGGCGACCTCGGGGTGGCAGTACGTCACCCGGGGGACACCGTCGTAGTCGATCGGCACGGTCTTCAGTCCGGCCAGCCGCTCCGCGACGAGGATGCCCTCGGCGAAGCCGACGTGCGCGAGCTGAAGGGTCGGGACCAGGTCGCCGACGGCCGAGATGGTCTCGACGTTCGTCCGCATGTACTCGTCCACCAGGACGTAGCCGCGGTCGGTGGCGACGCCCTGCTCCTCGTACCCCAGTCCCTGCGAGACCGGGCCGCGGCCGATCGCGACCAGCAGCACCTCCGCCTCGAAGGTCTTGCCGTCGGCGAGGGTGACCCGCACGCCGTTGTCGGTGTACTCGGCCTTGTCGAAGAACGTGCCGAGGTTGAACTTGATGCCGCGCTTGCGGAACGCGCGCTCAAGAAGCTTGGAGCTGTTCTCGTCCTCGACCGGGACGAGGTGCTTGAGGCCCTCGACGATCGTGACGTCCGTGCCGAAGGACTTCCACGCCGAGGCGAACTCGACGCCGATGACGCCGCCGCCCAGGATGATCGCGGACTGCGGGACACGGTCCAGCGTCAGCGCGTGGTCCGAGGAGATGACACGGTTGCCGTCGATCTCCAGGCCCGGCAGGGACTTCGGCACGGAGCCGGTCGCCAGGAGGACGTGACGGCCCTGGACGCGCTGTCCGTCCACGTCGACGGACGTCGGGGAGGAGAGCCGCCCCTCGCCCTCGATGTAGGTCACCTTGCGGGAGGCGACCAGCCCCTGGAGGCCCTTGTACAGGCCGGAGATGACGTCGTCCTTGTACTTGTGGACGGCGGTGATGTCGATGCCCTCGAAGGTGGCCTTGACACCGAACTGCTCGGCCTCGCGTGCCTGGTCGGCGATCTCACCGGCGTGCAGCAGGGCCTTCGTCGGGATGCAGCCGTTGTGCAGGCAGGTGCCGCCGAGCTTGTTCTTCTCGATCAGTGCGACGTCCAGGCCCAGCTGCGCTCCGCGCAGGGCCGCGGCATAACCGCCGCTACCACCGCCGAGGATCACTAGGTCGAAAACGGTGCTGGCGTCGTTCGCCACGTCACGTCCTCCATGCATGTGCGCCGTACGCCGGGCCCCGTCGCTGGGGGATGACCGGCCGGTCGGCTGGTGTTCGGCCGCTTGTCGTTCGGCCCTGTGGTGGGGGCCCTGTCCTGCCGAGAACCCATCTTCGCACTTGTTGACGGGGGGCGGGACGCGGGGCCGTGGTCCGGGACCGATGATCGTCCGTCCCGGGCCGTTACTGCTGCGTACTGACGTACGGATTTCGTCCAGAGCGAAACCCGGACCGCACCAGCCGTTGAGCGAAGGTGAGGAGAAAAAGGGACCCGTGGATGACAACGCGTACGGCCCCGGACCTATGCCCGGGGCCGTACGCGCGGAAGCCGGATCAGCCGAGGTCGCCCGACGCGGTGCGCTCGGCGAGCCGCACCAGCGTACGGACCGCGGAACCGGTGCCGCCCTTGGGCGTGTAACCGTACGGGGCGCCCTCGTGGAAGGCCGGACCCGCGATGTCCAGGTGCGCCCAGGCGATGCCCTCGCCCACGAACTCCTGGAGGAACAGCCCGGCCACCAGGCCGCCGCCCATCCGCTCGCCCATGTTGGCGATGTCGGCGGTCGGGGACTCCATGCCCTTGCGGAGGTCGGCCGGGAGCGGCATCGGCCAGGAGGCCTCACCGACCTCGCCGGCGATCTCGTGGATGGCGGTACGGAACGCGTCGTCGTTCGCCATGATGCCGAACGTGCGGTTGCCGAGCGCCAGCACCATCGCACCGGTCAGGGTCGCCACGTCGACGATCGCGTCCGGCTTCTCCTCGGAGGCGCGGGTCAGCGCGTCCCCGAGCACGAGCCGGCCCTCGGCGTCCGTGTTCAGGACCTCGACGGTCTTGCCGCTGTACATGCGGAGCACGTCACCGGGGCGGGTGGCGTTGCCCGACGGCATGTTCTCGGCGAGCGCCAGCCAGCCGGTGACGTTCACCCGCAGGCCGAGCCGGGAGGCCGCGATGACGGCGGCGAACACGGCGGCGGCGCCACTCATGTCGCACTTCATCGTCTCGTTGTGACCGGCCGGCTTCAGCGAGATGCCGCCGGAGTCGTACGTGATGCCCTTGCCGACCAGGGCCAGGGTCTTCTCCGCCTTCGGGTGGGTGTAGGCGAGCTTCACCAGGCGCGGGCCGTGCGTCGAGCCCTGGCCGACGCCCAGCAGACCGCCGAAGCCGCCCTTGACGAGTGCCTTCTCGTCGAGCACCTGCACCTTGACGCCGTGCTCCTTGCCGGCGGCGGCGGCCACCGCGGCGAAGGACTCGGGGTAGAGGTCGTTCGGCGGGGTGTTGATCAGGTCGCGGGCGCGGTTGATCTCCTCGGAGACCGCGACGGCACGCTCGGCGGCGGCCTTGTACGCCTTGTCGCGCGGCTTGGCGCCGAGCAGGGCGACCTCTTCGAGCGGCAGCTTTGGGCCGCTCTGCGGCTTGCCCTTCGGGGCGACCTTGTTCTCGCCGCCCTGGTAGGCGGTGAAGGCGTACGCACCCAGCAGGGCGCCCTCGGCGACGGCCTCGGCGTCCTCGACGGACCCGGTCGGCAGCGCGAAGCCGGCCTTCTTGGCACCCGCCAGCGCGCGGGCCGCGGAACCGGCGGCGCGGCGCAGCGCCTCGCCGTCGTAGCCGTCGCCCTTCGCGGGGACCGGACCGAGGCCGACCACGACGACGACCGGGACCTTCAGCCCGGAGGGGGCGGGGAGCTTGGTCACCTCGCCCTCGGCACCGGAGGCGCCCAGCGCCTCCAGGACGGTGGCGAGCTTTCCGTCGAACGCCTTGTCCACGGCGCCGGCGCCCGGTGCGACGACCGGACCCTTGGCGCCCTTGCCGATGCCGACGACGAGGGCGTCGGCGCGCAGCGTCGCCGCACCGGCGGTGCTGAGAGTGAGAGCAGTCACGGTGGTGAAATCTCGCTTCCGTTGAGTTCTGTGTCGGTCGAGGGGTGGGCCGACCGTGCCCGGTGTGTCGTGGACGCCGCCACGACGCGCCTGGCACCGAGCCTACGCGCGCCGCCGCCGCCGGTTCACGGCGGCGGGCCGCCCATGGCGGTCCCGCGCCCCGCGCCGCCCGTGCCCGCGCTCGGCTCCTGTCGTACGTCCCCTCGCCGAGCCGCCCCACCCGCGCGCGGACTCCGCGCCGCCGCTGTCAGGAACCGCCGAGGGTGAGCACCACCAGCGCGGTCACCGCCGCCGCCTCGGCCAGGGCGCCGAACACATCCCCCGTCACCCCGCCCAGCCGCCGGACGCAGTGCCGCAGCAGCGACTGGGCGACCCCGAGCGCGCACACGACGGCGAGGGCGTGGCGCATCGCCCCGTACGCGCCGAAGAACGCCCCCGCGCCCGCGCAGACCCCGACGACCAGGACCGCCACCGCCACCGCCGCGCTGACCGGTACCGTGCCCGCCACCACCGCGCCCAGACCGCCCGGACGGGCGGGCGGCACACCCCGCCGGGCGGCGAGGGTGAGCGCGACCCGGGCACTGACCCCGGCGACGGCCGCCGCCACCGCCCCCTGCGTCCAGCTCCGCCCGTACAGCTCGGACAGCGCGGCGACCTGCGCCAGCAGCGTGAACAGCAGGGTGATGACCCCGAACGGCCCGATGTCCGACTGCTTCATGATCCGCAGGGCCTCCACCGCGGGCCTGGAGCTGCCGAGACCGTCGGCGGTGTCGGCGAGGCCGTCGAGGTGCAGCCCCCGGGTGAGGGCCGCGGGTACGGCGACGGAGGCCACCGCGGCGAGCAGCGGGCCCGAACCGGCCAGCAGGAGGAGACCGCCGAGCGCCGCCGAGAGCAGCCCGACGAGCAGTCCGGCGAGGGGGGCCGCCAGCATGCCGGCGCGGGCGGTCTCCCGGTCCCAGCGGGTGACGCGGACCGGGAGCACGGTGAGGGTGCCGAGGGCGAAACGTATGCCGTGGCTGTTCAAGGAGGTCACCGCGCGCACGCTAGCCGGTGTGTGCGGCCGGTAGGTCGGGCCAAAGGCGGCGAAAGCACCCAAGGAGCCTTTATCGGGAGCGGGTGGCGTGGGTCACCGGTTCCGCCGGGACATCACCGAGCCGGGGAAGCTGCCCCTGCTCCTCGCGTTGACGGCGTTCGTGCTGACCTTCGCCTTCATCCGGTTCATCACCTGGATGATCCGGGCGGGGAAGGGGCCGCTGCGCGACGTGACTCCCGGCGGTGCGCACGTCCACCACGCGGTGCCCGGGATGGTGCTGACCGTCGGCGGCGGCTTCGGGGCGGTCGCCGGCGAGCGGCACGGGGTGACCGCGGCGGTCTGCGCGGCGCCGGCGCCGGTGCGCAAGCCCTGACGGCGGCCGTTGGGTCCGGGCCCGTCGCTCGCCCCAGGGGTACGACGCGCCTCCCCGCGCCCGGCCTGCCCACGCCCGTTCTCCCCGCGCCCGGCCTCCTCGCGCCCGTTCTCCCCGTCGCCGTCGGCCCTCCCGTCGCGCCCCGTCGTCCGGCCGTGGGTGCGGACGACCCGCGAACCGCTTCCCCTCCCCGGCCGCCCGCTCCGGCGGTGGTCCAGCCGGCCCGCGCACGCGCACAGCACGAGCACCGCGGCGATCGCCGCCAGGTGTTCCTTGCCCGCCAGGTTGTCCTTGCAGGCCACCTCCACCACCATCGCCACGATCACCGTCGCCCCGGTGAACCAGGCCCGGTAGGCGTGGCACATGTACACCGCGAGTCCGACGACCGCCGCCGACGGGCCGGTGTCCACGACCTTCGCGTCGCTCGCGGGCAGCCCGAACACCCCGGCCGGGCCGACCGCGATGCCGATCCGCGCGTACAGCGTCCCGGCCAGCGTCGCCACGTACGCGATGGTCAGTGTCCGCCACCTGCCCAGACAGATCTCGGCGGCCCCGAACACCAGCAGCAACTGGAGCAGCGCGCCCCACACCGGGAGGTCCAGCGCGGGGACGAAGAGCGAGAGCGGGGTACGCAGCAACGCGAGCCACAGCGGGTCGTCGGCCCGGACCGCGCCGATGTCCCGTACCGGCCGGAGCCCCCAGGACTGGTTCTGCACGACCTGGAACAGCGCCGTCAGCAGGACCGCGCCGACCGTCAGCGGAATCGCCCGGAATTTCCGGCGCGCCACCCCGCTCCGTACCGCCGACAGCAGCGGGCCCCACTCGCGCCGGGCCGCGGTGCGCAGCGCGCACCGGACGCCGGCCGTGTTCATCTGCCGGTCCCGAGGTGTGAGCGGTGCATCCACTTGGGCAGTCCGGGCGCCTCCAGGAAGCCCTCGGCCCGGCCCGCCGCGACCCCGATGCGCAGCAGGTCGGAGCTCTTCTCGAAGAGCAGGAAGCGGGGTTCCCAGATCGGCCGGTACTTCGCGTTGGCCCGGTACAGCGACTCGATCTGCCACCAGCGGGAGAAGAAGCTGAGCAGTGAACGCCACAGCCTCAGCACCGGACCCGCGCCGAGTCGCGAGCCGCGTTCGAAGACCGACCGGAACATCGCGAAGTTCAGTGAGACCTGGGTGACCCCGATCTCCCCGGCGTGCTGGAGGAGTTCGATGACCATGAACTCCATCAGCCCGTTCTCGGACCCGCGGTCACGCCGCATCAGGTCCAGCGAGAGGCCGTGCGGGCCCCACGGCACGAAGCTGAGCACGGCCCGCAGTTCGCCCCGCGCGTCGCCGTCCCGCTCCCCGGACCCGCCGTCCTCCGCGGTACCGGGGGAGGAGTCCCGGCACTCGACCATCACGCACCGGCCGTCCGCCGGGTCGCCCAGCCGTCCCAGCGCCATCGAGAAACCGCGCTCGGTGGCTCCGTCGCGCCAGTCGTCCGCGCGCCGCACCAGCTCGGCCATCTCGTCGGCGGGGATGTCCGCGTGCCGCCGTACGGTGACGTCGTACCCCGCCCGCCCGACCCGGTTGTACGCCTGCCGCACCGTCCGCATCGCCCGGCCGTCGAGCGTGAACTCCGCGGTCTCCACGATCGCCTCGTCGCCCAGCTCCAGCGCGTCGAGGCCGTGGCGCGCGTAGACCGTGCCGCCCTCCTCGCCGGCCCCTATCACCGCGGGAATCCAGCCGTGTTCGCGGGCCTCGGCCAGCCACGGTTCGATCGCGCCCGGCCATGCCTCCGGATCGCCGATCGGATCACCGGAGGCGAGGGAAACCCCGCCGACCACCCGGTAGGTGACGGCGGCCTTCCCCGTCGGCGACCAGACCACGCTCTTCTCGCGGCGCAGCGCGAAGTAGCCGAGCGAGTCGCGCTCGCCGTGCTTGTCGAGGAGGACGCGGAGCCGTTCCTCGTCCTCCTCGGTGAGCGGGTCGACGGCCCGGCGGGACCGGAACGCCGCGTACACCACGGCGATCAGCAGCAGGGTGGAGAGGATGTTGATGGTGACGTCCACCCAGCCGGGGGTGGAGATGTCCCGGAACCGGGAGTCCTCGGTGGCGAGCGAGATCAGCCGCATCAGGCCGTAGCGCCAGCGGTCCAGGAAGGACGAGCGGTAGCCGTCGTGCGCGGTGTTGGTCAGGTTGACCAGCAGGGCGGCCAGCAGGGAGGTGACGAGCAGTCCGCCGACCGCGACCAGGGCGGCCAGCCGGACGTTGGACCGGTCACCCTTCGCGTAGAACTCGCGCCGCCCGAGCACCAGCGCCAGCACGAACGCGGCCGTCAGCACCAGCGAGACCCAGTTCACCGGGTACCGCCGGAACTCCGGGAAGAACATCACGAAGACGAACAGCAGCAGCAGAAGCCCGGCGAGCACCAGGTTCAGAATCCAGGCGGCCCGCTTGCGGCGGCGCATGGTGATCGCCAGGAAGAGCGCGACCACACCCGAGGAGAACCCGGCGGAGAGCAGGTACGGCGTGAAGTAGTTCTCGGTGTTGTGCCGCCGCAGGTCCTGCCCGAGGGTGACCCAGACGGCGCTCAGGAAATTGATGAACGAAACGACGCGCAGATACCAGATCGCGAATGCCGCGCCCCGCTGCGACCGGACGGCGTGCCGTCCGGTTTCCTCTCCGGCCAATCCGACCTCTCCCATAAAACGTGATCATATGGGGCATCACGGTTCTCGGAGCGGGTGGGCGGTCGGGGAGAGGCGGACCGTGGCCCGCGTCCCGGCCGCCCGCGGCCGGGTGAGGCTCCGTCAGACGGCCTCCGTGCTCCCGCTCCCGACGCCGTCCCCGCCTCTGCTGTACTCGTCACTTCCCGTGCCCGCCGACTCCTCGGCCGACACGGGTTCTTCCGGCTTCTCAGGTGTTCGCTCGGGCAGCTCCGCGGCCAGTGCGGCGGCGGCCTGTACGAGCGGGAGGGCGAGCAGTGCTCCGCTTCCCTCTCCCACAGTGACGCCGTGGTCGAGCAACGGGTTGAGCGCCATCCGGTCCAGTGCCTTCGCCTGCGCCGGCTCACCGCTCAGCTGGCCCGCCAGCCACCAGTCCGGCGCCCGGAACGCCGCCCGCTGCGCGACCAGCGCGCAGGCCGACGCGACCACCCCGTCCAGGATCACCGGCATCCGGCGCACCGCGCTCTGCAACAGGAAGCCGGTCATCGCCGCCAGGTCCGCGCCGCCGACCGCCGCCAGCAGCTCCAGCTGATCACCGAGTACGGGCCGGGCCCGGCGCAGCGCGTCCCTGATCGCCGCGCACTTGCGCATCCACGCGAGGTCGTCGATGCCCGCGCCGCCGCGCCCGGTGACCACCGAGGCGTCCGTGCCGCACAGCGCCGCGACGAGGGTGGCGGCTGCCGTGGTCCCGCCGACGCTCAGATCGCCGAGCACCACGAGATCGGTGCCCGAGTCGGCCTCCTCGTCGGCGATGGCCACCCCGAGCCGTACCGCCCGCTCGGCCTCCTCCGCCGTGAGCGCGTCCTCGATGTCGATCCGACCGCTGCCGCGCCGCACCCGGTGCCGCACGACGTGCTCCGGCAACAGCTCCGGATCGCAGTCGAGACCCGCGTCGACGACCCGCAGGGGAACGCCGAACCGGCGGGCCAGCACCGCGACCGGGCTCGCGCCGTCCAGCGCCGCACGCACGAGCTCGTGCGTGCTCCCGGCCGCCCGTCCGGACACCCCGAGCCCGGCCACCCCGTGATCACCCGCGAAGAGGACCACGCGCGGCTGCTCGATCGGCTTGACGGCGACGGTCTGCTGCGCGGCCGAGAGCCATTCGCCCAACTCGTCCAGGCGTCCGAGCGCGCCCGGGGGCACGATCTGGCGCGCCCGGCGTTCCTCGGCGTCGCGCCGCACGCCACCGTCGGGGCGTTCGATCAGGTCGGAGAAGTCGTCCAGATTCACGGGGGTCTGCCTCGCGGGGTCGGTACGTGGTGGGCCGGGGCCCGGCGCCGGGCCCCGTGCGGAACAGTACCCGCCGTGTTTCCGGACGAACGGACCGCGCGGAAGCCGTCCGGTCGCTCCACGCGGGGTGCTCGGAGGGCGGGGCGCGGCGCTCCGGGGACGGGGTGCCTCCCGGACGGCGGGCGCGTCCCCGGCGGGGGAGCGCGACCGGGCGGCCGGGACGTGGCCGGCCCCGCCGCGGCTGAGCACTTGGGCGCGGCGGGGCCGGGGCCACGGCCGAGCGCCCGGACACCGCCCCGCGGGAGGAGACCCCGAGGGGGTGGGGCGATCCCGTACGGCCGGTACGCGCGCCTCAGCCCCGCAGGGTCAGCGCCTGACCGGCCACCACCAGCAGCACCTGTTCGCACTCCGCGGCGAACGCGGCGTTCAGCCGGCCCAGCTCGTCACGGAACCGCCGCCCGGACACCGTCGAGGGCACCACCCCGGACCCCACCTCGTTGGTCACGGCGACCACGACGCGCCGTGTCCCGCGGACCGCGCCGATCAGCTCGGCGGTCCGCGCCCGCAGCGCCGCCTCGCCGCCGTCCGCCCACCTCGCGTCGTCCCAGGCCACCACCCGGTCCATCGCGTCGGTCAGCCACAGCGACAGGCAGTCGATCAGCAGCGGCGGCCCCTCCACCGCCAGCAGCCCGGCCAGCTCGCAGGTCTCCTCGGTGCGCCACGCGCCGGGTCTGCGCTCCCGGTGCAGCCCCACCCGGGCCGCCCAGTCCGCGTCGTCCCGGGTGCCGCCCGTCGCCACGTACACGACGTCCGGGAACGTCTCCAGCCGCCGCTCCGCCTCCAACGACTTCCCGGACCGCGCACCGCCCGTCACCAGGGTGCGCCGGGGAACGTCCGGTACGGCGGGGAAGTCGCCGACCACGAGGGTCGTCCCGTCGGGAACGGCCCGCGCGCCCGCCGCGGCGAGGCGACGGTCCAGCTCGGCCCCGGGCGGCGCGTCATGGCCCAGGTGGACGGCGATCAGCTCGGTGACCGGCCCGACCGCCCCGACGGCCCGCAGCCGCGCCACCGCGTCCGGCCGGCCGATCACATCGCCGACGACCATGTCGTACGGCTCCGCCGCGGGTTCCCGCAGCCCGGCGGGCGCTGCCCCGGGCGGCAGGTACAGCAGCCGGACGCCCTCGGGCGACGACACCTCGTACCCCGTGCCCGGCGCGTCCATCGGGACCGCCCGCACCCGGTGTCCGCTGATCAGCGTCAGCACCCGGCCGTCCGGGACCCGCCCGGCGGGGGGCAGCCCGGCGGGCAGTTCGACGGCGGGCCCGTCGTGCGGGTGGGTCAGCAGCACCTGCCGCACCCCGCTGAGCGAGTGGCCCGCCCGGGCGGCGGCGAACACGGCGCCGGGCGTCAGGTCGAGCAGCAGCGCGTCGTCGATCAGCAACGCGGTCGCGGCCCGCGCCCGCCCTCCTCGGGCGGTCGAACAGGCGGCGCAGGGGCATTCGGGCCGCGGCAGCCCGTCGGGGGCTCCGGTGCCGAGCAGAGTCAGTTCCACGCCCCGATCCTCCCGTGTCCCCGCGTCCGGTGCGCGCCCGGCTACGCTTCGGACAGCAACGTGACCCAGGAGGCGGACATGGCGTGGACGTGGCGGTTCGAGAAGGCCGACGGTACGGAGACGGAACCGGCCCTTCAGCCGGAGGAATTCACGACGCAGGGCGACGCGGAGTCCTGGATCGGTGAGTTCTGGAAGGAACTCCTCGAAGGCGGGGCGACCCAGGTGACGCTCTTCGAGGACACGACGAAGATCTACGGCCCGATGAGTCTTCAGCCGGACGACGCCGCTTCGGCCTGACGACACGCACGACCCCGCGCGGGGCCGGAGCCGGGGAAACCGGGCCCCGGCCCCGCCCGCGTCTCCGGGACCGGGAGCACCCCCGCCCGCGTCTCCGGGGCGGGCGAGCGCTCCGGGATGGGCGGGGTGGGGCGAGTGGCGCGCACCGGGCGGGCGCTCAGCGGATGCCCGTCGCGCGGGCGCTCCGCGGATACCGGGAGCACCCCGGCCCGCCCCCGCCCGGCTCCCTCCCGCGCGTCAGATCTCGCCCAGCGTCACTTCGGCCGTCCTCTTCGCGTCGCCGCGCAGATAGGTCACCGTCACCCGCTGCCCCGGTTTGTCGGAGGCCAGGGCCTCCGCCAGGGACGTGATGGTCGTGACGACGGTGTCGCCGGCCTTCGTGATGATGTCGCCCGACCGGATGCCCGCCTTCTCGGCCGCGCCGCCCTTCGCGGCGGTGACCACCGCGACGCCCACCGGCTTGTAGCGGTCGTCGACGACCGTACGGCCGGTGATGTTCAGCCCCGCCCGGCCCGAGACCGTGACCTTGCCGTTCTTGATGATCTGGTCGGCGACCGTCCGTACCATCGAGGCCGGGATCGCGAAACCGATCCCCTGCGCCGCGCCCTCGCCCAGCTGCGGGTCCGCCGCCGCCAGCGTGGGGATGCCGATGACCTCGCTCTTCAGGTTCACCAGCGCGCCACCGCTGTTGCCCGGGTTGATCGCCGCCGACGTCTGCACCATGTTGGCGATGGTCGCCCCGGTCCCGCCGTCCGACCGGCTCTCGCTCACCGTCCGGCCGAGCGCCGAGACGATGCCCTGGGTGACGCTGCTGGACAGGCCGAGCGGCGAGCCCATCGCCATCACGATCTGCCCCACGTCGACCTCCGACGACGAGCCGAACTTCGCGGCCTTCAGCCCGTCCGGGACGTCGTCCAGCTTGATGACGGCCAGGTCCTGAGCCGGGTACGCCGCGACCAGCGAGGCGTCGAGCACCTTGCCGCCGGTGGCGACACTGACCTTGAACTTCTTCTCGTCCCCGATCACGTGGGCGTTGGTGACGATGTGGCCCTTGTCGTCGTAGACGACGCCCGAACCCAGGCTGTCGGACGCGTCGATCTGCACGACCGACGGCAGCACGTCCTTGATGACGGCCTGGTACTCGCTCTGCAGATCCGTGGTGGCGGCCCGGGGCGCCGGGGCCTGCTGCCGGGACGCGGGGCCCCGTTCCGGGGCGGCGCCCGGCACCGCGGCGCCGGTGTCCGACGCGTTCGTGTCCGTGCCCGCGCAACCGCCCACCAGGGCGATCACGCAGAGGCCCGCGACCAGGGGCGGCAGCAGTCGGCGGGCGGGGCCGCGCGAGAGGTATGCGTCCATGTCCGGAGTGTCACCTCCGGCCGCGTCGGCGGCCCGTCGGACACGTCCGGTCGGGCGTACGGTCCCGCGACCCCGTCGCGGTACGTACGCGCCGTCCCTCCGGGGGACCGTACGCGCTACCCCCGGACGCCGCAGAGATGCAGCAGCGCCGCCACCCCGCGATACGGATCGGTGCGCCCCGCCCGGTCCTCGACCGTCAGTATCCGCTCCAGTTCGGCCGCTTCGGGCAGCTCCACGTCGTTGCTCACGTTGTCCGTGAAGACCCGCACGCCGTACCAGGCGTGCAGCGGCGCCGCGATCCCGGCGAGCGTGGCCGTGAGCGTGCCGAGCCGGTCGGCCCGCACCGGAAGGCCGAGCCGGTTGGTGTACGAGTCCGTGTCGAACGCGGCCAGCGCCGCGCCCCAGTCCCCGGCGTTCCCGGACCGCATCGCCAGCGCGTCGGCGTTCCGTACGAGCAGGGAGAGCAGTCCGCCCGGTGCCAGCATCCGGGCCAGGCCCGCCAGCATCGGATCGGGCTCGGGGACGTACATCAGCACGCCGTGACAGAGCACCACGTCGAAGCTGCCCGGCAGGAAGTGCACGCCGGTGTCCCGGCCGTCGCCCTCGATCAGCCGGACCCGTTCCCGGATGCCCTCGGGCTCACCCGCCAGTGATTCACGGGCGACCCGCAGCATGGCCGCGTCGGACTCCAGACCGGTCACCGTGTGCCCGGCGCGGGCCAGACGGAGCGCCTGGGTGCCCTGCCCCATGCCGACGTCGAGGATGCGCAGCCGCTGCCCGACGGGGAACCGGGCGGCTATCTGCTCGTCCAGCTGCCGCCCCACGAGCTCCTGCCGCACCACGTTGCGCCGCCCGCCGAGCCCCCGCAGCCACGCCGACGACGCCCCGGCGAACCCGGACGGCCGGTCCGTCCTGGTCTGCTGGGGACGACCGGGTGCGGGCGGCCGGGAAGCGGCCGGCGACCCGGCCTGCTCCGACTGCTGGGACCCGGCGGACCGCCGCGGAGACGGGCCGGACGGAACGGGCTGCTCAGCCCGCCCCGACCGCTGCGTCCGCCCCGACTGTTCCGGAACCCGGGAGGGTCCGGCGGACGCCTCGGGCCCGGCCGGCCGGGACGACGGCTCGGCCGCGCTCGGCGGCTCCGTCATGTCCGTCGGCGGACCGACGGCCGGGTCGGTACCGGAGAAATCCGTACTCAGGGTCGTTCTCCACGCTTGACCTGCGGCTTCGGCAGACGAAGCCGACGCATCTGGAGCGTGCGCATCAGCCCGTAGAGCACCGCGCCACGCCTCGGCGTGCCCGGGAACCGCTCCCCGAGCTGCTTGCGGAGCCGGAACGCCAGGCCGATCGAGTCGATGACGATCAGCACGATCACACCGAGCCAGAGCAGCAGGGTGATGTTCTGGATGTTCCGGACCTGGACCACGCTGAGGATCAGGATGATCACCGCGAGCGGCAGGAAATACTCCGCGATGCAGAAGCGCGAGTCCACGAAGTCCCGGACGAAGCGCCGCACCGGGCCCTTGTCGCGGGCCGGCAGATAGCGTTCGTCACCGCTCGCCAGCGCCTCGCGCTGCTTGGCCAGATCACTCCGGCGCGCTTCGCGCTGGCGCTTCATGGCCTCCTTGCGGTCGGTCGGCGCACTCGACGCACGACGCCGCTGCGTCTGGGCCTCGTTGCGCCTGGGGGTGGGGCGACCCTTGGGAGCCTGGGGGTCGCGGGGCTGCTTGGAGAGGTCCGCCGTCACCTTGCCGGTGGGGGCCTTCTCTTCCTTGGAACGGCTACGGAACACAAGGCCCAAGGGTACGGGGTCGATCGCCCGGCGCCCGGACCGGGCGGGAACGATCCGGCAACGGCTCGCGTCCCCACATGTGCGGCGCGGCACCCGGAGCGGGGGCACACCGGACATCGCCACCGGTTCTCCCGGCCTCCTCCTACTCCCTGGGCCGGAGCGGACGGGGGGCGTACTCGTCCTTGGGGAGGACCCCATCCGCACCTGAACAGTGCGGTAATAGACGCAGGGCCCGTACTGTGGGTTCTGTTGCAGTGCTGGAGCTCAGTCGGTCAGAAGGGGGCGCGCGAAGCCCATGAGCGGTGTCATGAAGCGTATGGGGATGATCTTCCGCGCGAAGGCGAACAAGGCCCTTGACCGGGCCGAAGACCCGCGCGAGACCCTCGATTACTCGTACCAGAAGCAGCTGGAGCTGCTTCAGAAGGTGCGCCGCGGCGTCGCCGACGTGGCGACCTCGCGCAAGCGTCTGGAACTGCAGCTCAACCAGCTGCAGGGACAGTCGTCCAAGCTGGAGGACCAGGGCCGCAAGGCGCTGGCGCTCGGCCGGGAGGACCTCGCCCGCGAGGCACTGTCCCGCCGGGCCGCGCTCCAGCAGCAGGTCACCGACCTGGAGACGCAGCACCAGACGCTCCAGGGTGAGGAGGAAAAACTCACTCTGGCGGCGCAGCGGCTTCAGGCCAAGGTCGATGCCTTCCGTACGAAGAAGGAGACCATCAAGGCCACCTACACCGCCGCCCAGGCGCAGACCCGGATCGGCGAGGCATTCTCCGGCATCTCCGAGGAGATGGGCGACGTCGGCCTGGCGATCCAGCGGGCCGAGGACAAGACCCAGCAGCTCCAGGCGCGGGCCGGGGCCATCGACGAACTGCTCGCCTCCGGCGCCCTGGACGACCCGTCCGGGACGGCGAAGGACGACATCGCCGCCGAGCTGGACCGGATCTCCGGTGGTACGGATGTAGAGCTGGAGCTGCAGCGCATGAAGGCCGAACTGGCCGGCGGCTCCACCCCGCAGCAGGCCATCGAGGGCGGCCCGCAGGACGCGTCGCAGGCGCAGCCGCAGCAGTCCCCGAACAAGTTCGACAAGCAGTAAGGGCGGCGTCATGATCGTACGGATCATGGGGGAGGGCCAGGTAGCACTGGCCGACAGTCACCTCGCCGAGCTGAACAGCCTCGACGACGATCTGCTCGCCGAGATGGAGAGCGGCGACGGCCCCGGCTTCCGGGCCGTCCTGAACGCGCTCCTGGACAAGGTGCGCGAACTGGGCACGGCCCTGCCGGACGACTCCCTGGAACCGTCCGAGCTGATCCTGCCGTCACCCGACGCGACCCTCGAAGAGGTACGCGCCATGCTCCGTGACGACGGGCTGATCCCCGGCTGACGTCACCCCGCCCCAGGACCGGCGCCCGTCGTGCCCCGGAACCGGTCCGCCGGTCCCGGGGCACGGGTGGCGGGTAGCGGGGCAACGCTCTCGGGACAGGTCCGCGCGACCGCCCGGACAGGTCCGCCCGTCCCGCCCCTCCGGGAGCCGGTGTCCGGATTCGGTCCGATCCGTGCGGGACACGCCGGTAACGTAGCTTGACGTGACCACCCTCGGAACCGGGTACGCGGGCATGCGCCGCTGGCTCTGTCACCATCCGCTCGCCCTCGACGGCGCGCTCGCCCTGGCCGTACTCGTCTCCATGGCCGTCGGATCGTGCGCCGACCCGAGCGGCCCCTCCGGACCCACCTTCGGCACCCGCGCCCCCGGCGCGGTCAGCATCACCCTGATGGTGCTCGCCGCCGGGGCGCTCGTACTGCGCCGTCGGAGGCCGATGGCGGTGCTCGCCGCGACCGGCGGCCTCTCCGCCGTCGAGTTCGTGGTGACGGAACCCCCCGCCCCCGTCGTCATGAGCGCGGTCGTCGCGCTCTACACGGTCGCCGCCCGCACCGACCGCCCGACCACCTGGCGGGTCGGACTGCTCACCATGACCGGGCTCACCGCGGCCGCGATGTTCTTCGGTTCCCCTCCCTGGTACAGCCAGGAGAACCTCGGCGTCTTCGCCTGGACCGGGATGGCGGGGGCGGGCGGGGACGCCCTGCGCAGCCGGCGCGCCTTCGTCGACGCGATAAGGGAGCGCGCGGAACGGGCCGAACGCACCCGCGAGGAGGAGGCCCGCCGCAGGGTGGCCGAGGAGCGGCTGCGCATCGCCCGCGATCTGCACGACGTCGTCGCCCACCACATCGCCCTGGTCAACGTCCAGGCCGGAGTCGCGGCCCACCTCATGGACAAGCGCCCCGACCAGGCGAAGGAGGCGCTGGCACACGTCCGGGAGGCCAGCCGCTCCGCCCTCAACGAACTCCGGGCCACCGTCGGACTGCTCCGCCAGTCCGGCGATCCGGAGGCCCCGACCGAACCGGCCCCGGGGCTCGCCCTCCTCGACGAACTGGTGGAGACGTTCCGCCGGGCCGGGCTCCCCGTCGAGGTCGCCCGCACCGACCGGCACGCCCCGCTGCCCGGCGCCGTCGACCTGGCCGCGTACCGGGTGATCCAGGAGGCCCTGACCAATGTCCGCAAACACGCGGGCCCCGACGCGAAGGCCGAGGTGAGCGTCGTACGGGTGGGGGTGACCACCGAGATCACCGTGCTCGACAACGGCGGCGGACGGCCCGAACGCGACGGTGCGGGCGGCGACGGCACGGGCCGGGGCGGCGGCCACGGACTGGTCGGGATGCGCGAACGGGTCACCGCGCTCAGCGGCACCCTCACCGCCGGACCCCGTTACGGAGGCGGGTTCCGGGTGCATGCGATCCTGCCGGTCAAGGCCCGTGGGGGTGAGCCGGACAGTCCGGACATGGCGGGCCGGGCGGGGGAGAGCGTATGACATCACCCATCAAGGTGCTGCTCGTCGACGACCAGGCACTGCTGCGCAGCGCGTTCCGGGTGCTGGTCGACTCCGAACCCGACATGCGGGTGGTCGGGGAGGCGGCCGACGGCGCCGAGGCCGTGGAACTCGTCCGCGCCACCCGCGCCGATGTCGTCCTGATGGACATCCGGATGCCCGGCACCGACGGTCTGGCCGCCACCCGCATGATCAGCGCGGACCCCGACCTCTCGGACGTCCGGGTCGTCATGCTCACCACCTTCGAGGTCGACGAGTACGTGGTGCAGTCGCTGCGGGCCGGCGCCTCCGGCTTCCTCGGCAAGGGCGCCGAGCCGGACGAACTCCTCAACGCCATCCGGGTCGCCGCGGGCGGCGAGGCGCTGCTCTCCCCGGCCGCGACCAAGGGGCTGATCGCCACCTTCCTGGCCCAGGGCGGGAGTTCGGACCCGGGGAGCGCGGACGGGACCCCCCACTCCGAGCGACTCGCCGCCCTCACCGGCCGCGAACGCGAGGTGCTGGTGCAGGTCGCGGGCGGTCACTCGAACGACGAGATCGCCGAACAGCTCGTCGTCAGTCCGCTCACCGTGAAGACCCATGTGAACAGGGCGATGGCGAAACTGGGGGCCCGGGACCGGGCCCAATTGGTGGTAATCGCGTACGAATCGGGTCTGGTGCGTCCCAGGGGGGACTGACAGGTGGAGAAGCGGCGTACTCCACCTGCGGTACACGGCGCCTGAGATAGGGACCTGGGGGCGACGAACCACGGGTGGTGGATGGCGGATCGTATAG
This sequence comes from Streptomyces sp. AM 4-1-1, assembly GCF_029167625.1. Lineage (NCBI taxonomy): Bacteria > Bacillati > Actinomycetota > Actinomycetes > Kitasatosporales > Streptomycetaceae > Streptomyces > Streptomyces sp. AM 4-1-1. The sequence goes on along the minus strand of NZ_CP119145.1, from coordinate 1,500,672 downwards.
GGGGGCGCGGTGTGTCGTTCAGCCGCCGTGTCCCACCTGCCGCGTACGCCACAGAAGAGAGACCCACCCATGTCCTGGCTGTCCAGATTCAGCCTCGCGCAACGGGCCCTGATCGGTCTGATCTCGATTGTCGCGCTCGTCTTCGGAGCGATCGCGATCCCGCAGCTCAAGCAGCAGTTGCTGCCCACCATCGAACTCCCGATGGTGTCGGTGCTGGCCCCCTACGAGGGCGCGTCTCCGGATGTGGTCGAGAAGCAGGTCGTCGAACCGCTGGAGAACGCCATCAAGGCCGTCGACGGCGTCGAGGGCATAACGTCCACCGCCAGCGAGGGCAACGCCGTCGTCATGGCGAGCTTCGACTTCGGCTCCGACGGCACCAAGCAACTGGTCGCCGACATCCAGCAGGCCGTGAACCGGGCCCGCAACCAGCTCCCCCAAGGGGTCGACCCGCAGGTCGTCGCCGGTTCGACGGACGACATCCCGACCGTCGTCCTCGCGGTGACCTCGGGCAAGGACCAGCAGGCGCTCGCCGACCAGCTGGACCGTACGGTCGTCCCCGCGCTGGAGGACATCGAGGGCGTCGGCCAGGTCTCCGTGGACGGTGTCCAGGACCTCCAGATCTCCGTCACCCCCGACGACAAGAAGCTCGCCGCGGCCGGGCTGAACGCCCCGTCGCTCGCCCAGGCCCTCCAGGCGGGCGGCGCCACGCTCCCCGCCGGTTCCTTCTCCGAGGACGGCAAGAGCCGCACGGTGCAGGTCGGCGGCGGCTTCGGCTCGCTCAAGCAGATCGAGGACCTGCGGATCACCGCACCCGGCGGGAAGTCCGGTACACCGGTCCGTGTCGGTGACGTGGCCACGGTGAAGCAGGAGCCCGCCACCCGGGTCTCCATCACCCGGACGAACGGCCGGCCGAGCCTGGCCGTCATGGCCACGATGGACAAGGACGGCAGCGCCGTCGCCATCTCCGACGCCGTCCGGAAGAAGCTCCCGGACCTGCGCAAGGACCTCGGTTCCGGTGCCGAGCTGACCGTCGTGTCCGACCAGGGTCCCGCCGTCTCCAAGGCCATCTCGGGTCTGACCACCGAGGGCGCGCTCGGACTGCTCTTCGCGGTCATCGTGATCCTGGTCTTCCTGGCGTCCCTGCGCTCCACCCTGGTCACCGCGGTCTCGATCCCGCTCTCCGTGGTCCTCGCGCTGATCGTGCTGTGGACCCGCGACCTGTCGCTGAACATGCTCACGCTCGGCGCGCTGACCATCGCCATCGGACGTGTCGTCGACGACTCGATCGTCGTCCTGGAGAACATCAAGCGGCACCTCGGTTACGGCGAGGAGCGCCACGAGGCGATCAACACCGCGGTCAAGGAGGTGGCCGGAGCGGTCACCTCGTCGACGCTCACCACGGTCGCGGTCTTCCTGCCGATCGGTCTGGTCGGCGGCATGGTCGGCCAGCTGTTCGGCTCGTTCTCGCTCACCGTCACCGCCGCGCTGCTCGCCTCGCTGCTGGTGTCGCTGACGGTCGTCCCGGTCCTCTCGTTCTGGTTCCTGCGCGCCCCCAAGGGCACCGCCGAGAACCCGGTGGAGGCCCGCCGCGCGGCCGAGGAGAAGGAGGCGAGCAGCAAGCTCCAGCGCCTCTACCTCCCGGTGCTGCGGTTCGCCACCCGGCGTCGCCTCACCAGCATCGCCATCGCCGCGGTGGTGCTGATCGGCACCTTCGGCATGGCCCCGCTGCTGAAGACCAACTTCTTCGACCAGGGCGAGCAGGAAGTCCTCTCCATCAAGCAGGAGCTGACCCCCGGCACCAGCCTGGCCGCCGCCGACGCGGCGGCGCAGAAGGTCGAGAAGGTCCTCAGCGACGACAAGAACGTCAAGGACTACCAGGTCACCGTCGGCTCGTCCGGCTTCATGGCGGCCTTCGGCGGCGGTACGGGAGCCAACCAGGCGTCCTACCAGATCACCCTGAAGGACTCGGGCGACTTCGAGGCCACCCAGGACCGCCTCAAGGAGCAGCTGAGCGAGCTCGACGGCGTCGGGGACACCACCCTGTCCGCCGGCGACGGCTTCGGCAGCCAGGACCTCAGCGTGGTCGTCAAGGCCGCCGACGCGGACACCCTGAAGAAGGCGTCCGAGCAGGTACGGACCGAGGTCGCCAAGATCAAGGACGTCACCGACGTCCAGAGCGACCTGTCGCAGAGCGTGCCGCGGATCTCGGTCAGGGCCAACGCCAAGGCGGCGGACGCCGGTTTCGACGAGACCACCCTCGGCGCGGCCGTCGCGGCCGCCGTGCAGGGCATCCCGTCCGGCAAGGCGATCATGGACGACACCGAGCGTGACGTCCTCGTCAGGTCGGCCCACCCGGCCGCCACGATGGCCGAACTGAAGGCCCTTCCGCTCGGTCCGGTCGAGCTCGGCGAGATCGCCGACGTGAAGCTGGTCCCCGGGCCCGTCTCGATGACCCGGATCGACGGCCAGCGGGCCGCGACCATCACCGGCAGGCCCGTCGGTGACAACACCGGCGCGGTCAGCGCCACGCTCCAGACGAAGATCGACGGCCTCAAGCTGCCGGACGGCGCGACCGCGAGCATCGGCGGGGTCTCCCAGGACCAGGACGACGCCTTCGCGAAGCTGGGCCTGGCCATGCTGGCGGCCGTCGCGATCGTCTTCATGCTGCTGGTGGCGACGTTCCGCTCGCTCATCCAGCCGCTGATCCTGCTGGTCTCCATCCCGTTCGCGGCGACCGGCGCGATCGGTCTGCTCATCGTCACCGGCACCCCGATGGGTGTCCCGGCGATGATCGGCATGCTGATGCTGATCGGCATCGTGGTCACCAACGCGATCGTGCTGATCGACCTGATCAACCAGTACCGGGCCCAGGGCATGAGCGTCGTCGACGCGGTCGTCGAGGGGGGCCGTCACCGGCTCCGCCCGATCCTGATGACCGCCCTGGCGACGATCTTCGCCCTGCTGCCGATGGCGCTCGGCGTCACCGGCGAGGGCGGCTTCATCTCGCAGCCGCTGGCGGTCGTGGTGATCGGCGGTCTGATCACTTCGACGCTGCTGACACTGCTGCTGGTGCCGACGCTGTACGCGATGGTCGAACTCCGCAAGGAGCGCCGCGCCCGGAAGAAGGCGGCCAAGCGCGCCGGGCGGTCGGACGCCCCGGCGGCGGACTCCCCGGAGTCGGCCTCGGACTCAAGCTCCGCGGACTCCTCGGACTCCGAGGAGCACGAGCCCGCGAAGGCCTGACACATGGGAAGGGCCCCGGCACCGATTCATCGGTGCCGGGGCCCTTCCCATGCCGGCGGGACGACCGGCGCGCGGTCGTCCCCCGTGAGGTCCGCGGAGGCCCCGGCCGTGGGGCGCCGCCGCCCGTCACGGCAGCGCGAGCATCCGCTCCAGCGCCAGCTTCGCGTACTTCTCCGTCTCCGGATCGACCTCGATCCGGTTGACCGTGTTCCCCTCGGCCAGCGACTCCAGCGTCCAGACCAGGTGGGGCAGATCGATGCGGTTCATCGTCGAGCAGAAGCAGACCGTCCTGTCGAGGAAGACGATCTCCTTGTCCTCCGAGGCGAAACGATTCGCCAGCCGTCGCACCAGGTTGAGCTCGGTGCCGATCGCCCACTTCGAGCCGGCCGGGGCCGCCTCCAGCGCCTTGATGATGTACTCCGTCGAACCGACCTGGTCCGCCGCGGAGACGACCTCGTACGTGCACTCCGGGTGCACCAGCACGTTGACGCCCGGGACGCGCTCACGCACGTCGTTGACGGACTCCACCGAGAACCGTCCGTGCACCGAGCAGTGCCCGCGCCACAGGATCATCTGCGCGGCCCGCAGCTCCTCGGCGGTGAGGCCGCCGTTCGGCTTGTGCGGGTTGTAGAGGACGCAGTCCTCCAGGGACATCCCCATGTCCCGCACCGCGGTGTTGCGGCCCAGGTGCTGGTCGGGCAGGAAGAGCACCTTGGCCGTCGAGGGCTCACGCTGCTCGAAGGCCCACTCCAGGGCGCGCTTCGCGTTGGACGAGGTGCAGATCGTGCCGCCGTGCCGGCCGGTGAAGGCCTTGATGTCGGCGGACGAGTTCATGTACGAGACGGGCACGACCTGCTCGGCCACACCTGCCTCGGTCAGCACGTCCCAGCACTCGGCGACCTGCTCGGCGGTGGCCATGTCCGCCATCGAGCAGCCCGCCGCCAGGTCCGGGAGCACGACCTTCTGGTCGTCGGAGGTCAGGATGTCGGCGGACTCCGCCATGAAGTGCACACCGCAGAAGACGATGTACTCGGCCTCCGGCCGCGCGGCGGCGTCCCGGGCGAGCTTGAAGGAGTCGCCGGTGACGTCGGCGAACTGGATGACCTCGTCGCGCTGGTAGTGGTGGCCGAGGACGAAGACCTTGTCCCCGAGCTTCTCCTTGGCCGCACGGGCGCGCTCCACCAGGTCCGGGTCGGACGGGGAGGGCAGGTCGCCGGGGCACTCCACGCCGCGCTCGCTCCTCGGATCGGCCTGCCGGCCGAGCAGCAGCAGGGCGAGGGGCGTCGGCTGGACGTCGAGTTCCTGACGGGGCTGGGCGGTGGTCACGACACGCACCCTTTCTTCTCATCGATCAGTGCGGCGAAGCCGCTCCGGGGAGCCGGAGCCCGCACCGGGAAGCCTTTTCGTCTAATTGACGTTATCTATCATAACCGCTTCACGTCACTTTGACGATGCCGATAGCGTCGATGTGACGCATTCCGGCCCGGACGATCGGGACCCCCGCGCACCCCCGCTGCCGCGCCCGGTGTGCGAGCATGAAGGAACAGGCAAGCGCTCGGCCCGGAATGAATCCGCGGCCCCGACGGTTGCACACGTCGGCAAGCAGTCCGTACAACCCGGGAGAGAAGCAGATGTCCGTATCGGACGAGACCACCACCGTGAGCGACGGCATCCTCCTGTCCGACGCCGCCGCCGCCAAGGTCAAGGGCCTGCTGGAGCAGGAGGGCCGTGACGACCTGGCGCTGCGCGTCGCCGTCCAGCCCGGCGGTTGCTCCGGCCTGCGCTACCAGCTCTTCTTCGACGAGCGCTCGCTCGACGGGGACGTCGTGAAGGACTTCGGTGGCGTCAAGGTCGTGACCGACCGCATGAGCGCCCCGTACCTCGGTGGCGCCTCCATCGACTTCGTCGACACCATCGAGAAGCAGGGCTTCACCATCGACAACCCGAACGCCACGGGTTCCTGCGCCTGTGGTGACTCCTTCAGCTGAGCACCGCGTCCTCGGCGGGGCCCGGCACCGGCCTCAAGGACCCGCGCGGACACGACAGCGGCGGCGGCCCCGGAACCCGGGGCCGCCGCCGCTGTCGTGTCCGCGCGCGGGCGCGGGCGAGGCGCGGCAGGGGCGGTCAGGCGAGCGGAACCGCGCTGCCCGACGCCGCGTCGACCACCTTCCGGTCACCGAGCGGGGCGTCCAGCGTCACCGGCCGGGTCAGCTGCTTCGCGATCATCACGCAGGCCCTCTTCGTCTGCGACGGGGACTTGGTGACCGTCACCCGTACCGTGTCGTCGTCCTCGACCGCGCTCGCCCGGTACGTGTCGCACACCCCGCCCCAGAACGTCACCGTCAGCGTCCGTCCCTCCACGCCGTACGACGTGACACGCGACTGCGGTGCGGCGGGGGAGGCCTTCGCGGGCGGCCCCGGCATCACCAGCGACGCCGGGTCCACCGCGACCTGTGCGATGGTGCTGCCCGGCCCGCCCGTGACCGGCCGGGTGGAGAACAGCCACGACGGCACGAGGACCCGCTGCCCGTTGGCGTACTGGGCGGACAGACCGAACACCGCCTTGTCGATCGTCACCGTCGTCGTGCCGGTCCGCGGTGCGCACGGTGTCCGGGGCGCCTTCAGGTCACTCGAATCCGGTACGGGAGTGGCGCAACCGCCGATCTCCACGTGCCCGCCCCTCCGGTCGCGCCCGTTCAGCTGCTTCAGCGCGTCGCCCGCGCTGATCACCGGATACTCGGCCCCCTTCGTCAGCCCCTTCAACTGTCCACTGCCGCCCACCACATCACCGCCGGGGCCCACCTGCACCCCGGTCGACCAGCCGTACGTGGGCAGCCCGTCCGCCTTCGGGTCGGCGTTCACCACCCGCACGCCGCCCATCAGCTGGCCCGCGTCGAGCGAGGCGTCACCCTGGCCGAGCGCCTTCAGCACGGGCGCGGCGACCGACTTCGCGGCCTGCTCGCTCACCGGGGTCCCGCCCAGCTCGCCACTCGAACACGTCGGCCCCTTGCGGCAGTTGTCCGTACCGCCCGAGCCGTGGCGGGCGAACGTCCAGGTGCCGGGCGCCTGTTGTCCCACCCGGAGGAACGGCCCGGAGCCGTCCCCACCCGACCCCACCGTCCAGTCCGTGCCCGAACGCACCGGAGTGCCCGCCACGTCCAGCGCCCTCGCCAGCCGGGCCACCTCGTCGGCCGACACGGTGCCCCGCGCGTGCCGTACGGCGGCCCGGCCGGGACCGTCCGGCAGCGGACCCGCCGCACGGTAGACCACCCCGCCGCCGGTGGGGTCCGGCTCACCGGGCGCGATGCCCCGCGAGGTGCCGTCCCCGGGGCCGTCCAGGACCAGTGCGGGAGGAGTGCCACCGGTGCCGGCGGCCGGGGTGGAGTCCGCGCTGTCACCACCACCGCCCGAGGCGGCGGCGGCCCAGTACGCCCCGCCGCCCCCGGCCAGCAGCACGGCCGCCGCCACCGAGGCCACGGCGAACGGCGAACGTCGCCTCCGGGTGCCGGTCACGTCGTTGTCGGATCGCTCGGTGCTCACGGGATCGCTCCTTCGACTGCGTTGTCGTCACGTGCCCATCTCCCCCTGGTACGGGGGACGGAGGTGGGACGGAGCGGCGGAGCGAGCGGTTCCCCCCCTGTCGAATCCGGCGGCTCACCGGCCCGGTGGGCCCCGGGGCCGCTCCGGTCCGGCACACCTGCCCCAGGCTCCTCACCCGTCTTCGGGGGAAAGTCCGGCTAACGGGTGGTTTCCTCCACTTCTGGACGCGACCCGTCAGCGGGTAGCGTGAACTGTCACGCCGTCCCGGAGCGAGCGGCCCTGTGCGGGCCGCTTCTCCGACTTCCGCAGGAGCAGCCTCCCGTGCGAATCGCAGTCACCGGTTCCATCGCCACCGACCACCTCATGACCTTCCCCGGCCGCTTCGCCGACCAACTGGTCGCGGAGCAGCTGCACACGGTCTCGCTCTCGTTCCTGGTCGACAATCTCGACGTGCGCCGGGGCGGTGTCGCCGCCAACATCTGCTTCGGCATGGGCCTGCTCGGCACCGCCCCGATCCTGGTCGGCGCCGCGGGCTCCGACTTCGACGAATACCGCGCCTGGCTCGACCGCCACGGCGTCGACACCGGTTCGGTCCGGATCTCCGAGGTCCTGCACACCGCCCGCTTCGTGTGCACGACGGACGCCGACCACAACCAGATCGGCTCCTTCTACACGGGCGCGATGAGCGAGGCGCGGCTGATCGAACTGAAGTCCGTCGCCGACCGCGTCGGCGGCCTGGACCTCGTGTCGGTCGGCGCGGACGACCCGGAGGCGATGCTCCGCCACACCGAGGAGTGCCGCTCCCGGGGCATCCCCTTCGCCGCCGACTTCTCGCAGCAGATCGCGCGGATGGACGGCGAGGAGATCCGTATCCTCCTCGACGGCGCCACCTATCTCTTCTCCAACGAGTACGAGAAGGGCCTCATCGAGTCGAAGACCGGCTGGAGCGACGAGGAGATCCTGGGCAAGGTCGGCCACCGCGTCACCACCCTCGGCGCCCGCGGCGTCCGCATCGAGCGGGTCGGCGAGGACCCCATCGAGGTGGGCTGCCCCGACGAGGAGGCGAAGGTCGACCCGACCGGCGTCGGTGACGCCTTCCGGGCCGGTTTCCTCTCCGGCCTCTCCTGGGGCGTCGGCCTGGAGCGGGCGGCGCAGGTCGGCTGCATGCTGGCCACGCTGGTCATCGAGACGCTCGGCACCCAGGAGTACACGATGCGCCGCACCCACTTCATGGACCGCTTCACCAAGGCGTACGGGGACGAGGCCGCCGACGAGGTCCGCACGCACCTCGTCTGACGGACCCGCCCGGCCCGTTCGGAACGGAAGAACCTGAGGGGTGTCCCGCCGGAGGTCGCGGGACACCCCTCAGCTGAGCCGGCGGACCACATGGGCCACGCCCCGGTCCGCCGGCCGCTCGCCGACGTACTCCTGCTCGCGCATCCAGCACCACGCCGGGATGTCGAGACCCGCCACCTCGTCGTCGGAGAGGACGGTCACCGTCCCGCCGACCGGCACGTCCCCGATCACCTTCGCCAGCTCGATGACCGGAACCGGACAGCGTTCCCCCAGCACGTCGATCACCAGCGAATCCGCCGTCGCGGACGTCTGCGTCCGCGGTACGGGAGCTCCCAGCGACTCCCGTACGCCCGCCACCAGCCCCGGCAGCGCATCGAGGAACCGGTCGACGTCCGCGTCGGAGGTACCGGTCGGCAGCGACACCCGCACATTGCCCTCGGACAGCACCCCCATCGCCCGCAGCACATGGCTCGGCGTCAGCGTGCCGCTCGTGCAGGACGAGCCGGACGACGCGGAGAACCCCGCCCGGTCGAGCGCGTGGAGCAGGGTCTCCCCGTCGGCATAGAGACAGGAGAAGGTCACCAGATGCGGCAGCCGCCGCACCGGATCACCGACCACCTCCACATCGGGCACCAACTCGGGCACCCGGGCCCGGACGCGGTCCACCAGCGCCCGCAGCCGTACGGCCTCCGCCGCGGCCTCGGCGCGTACCGCCCGCAGCGAGGCCGCCGCCGCCACGATCGCCGGAATGTTCTCGAAACCGGCCGCCCGCCCCGACTCGCGCTCGTCGGCCGGGCCTTGGGGCGCGAATCTGACGCCCTTGCGCACGACGAGCAGCCCCACCCCGGCGGGACCGCCCCACTTGTGGGCGCTCGCCGCCAGCAGCGACCAGGCGCCCGGCACCTGGGCCCACCCCAGCGACTGCGCCGCGTCCACCAGCAGCGGCACCCCCGCCGCGCGGCAGACCTCCGCTACCTCGGCCACCGGCTGTTCCGTGCCCACCTCGTGGTTGGCGGACTGGAGGCAGGCCAGCGCGGTGTCCTCGCGCAGCGCGTCTGTGTACCCCTCCGCCGTCACCGCGCCGGTCCGGCCGACCGCCACCTCGGAACGCGAGCCGCCGCGCGCCTCATGGGCCGCGACCGAGTGGAGTACGGACGAGTGTTCGACAGTCGAGGCCACCACATGGCCCCCGACACGCCGACGCGCCGCGAGGGCTCCGGAAATTCCGGAGTGCACCGCGGCGGTCCCCGACGAGGTGAACGCCAGCTCGTCGGGACGGCATCCGACCGCCTCGGCGGCCGCCTCCCGGGCCGCGTCGAGCAGCAGCCCGGCCCGCCGCCCCTCCCGGTAGAGCCGGGCCGGATCGGCCCAGCCCTCGTCCAACGAGGCAAGCAGCGCCTGACGGGCGACCGGATGCAGGGGAGCGGAGGAGGCGGCGTCGAAGTAGGGCACACGGTCACGCTAGCCCGCGGGCCTCCGCCGGTCCGCGCGGGCCGCCGGTCCGGCCGGAAGAGGAGGCGTCAGATGGCTCCAGCACACCCGGATTCCACCTCTTCGGTGGGTCGGGCGGCGCGTTGGGCACCCTCCCCGCGCGACCCCAAATAGCGTCCAGTAGGGTTTGGTCCGCATAAACATCCAAACCCCTGCCCGCGTCAGGGCCGGCGACCGACGTGTGAGACGGCCGCACCTACCGCGCGGGCGAGACTCTCGGGAAGGCGCTACGTGAGTCCCAACGGCTCCGACCGCTCGTCGCGGCGCCCGATGCGGCGGAAGCTGCCGCAGGTGCTGACTGCGGGCCTTATTCTTGCGACCGCCACCGGTTGCTCGTACAAGGACTTTCCCCGCCTTGGTATGCCCACACCGGTAACGGAAGAGGCTCCTCGCATCCTCTCCCTCTGGCAGGGCTCGTGGGCGGCAGCGCTCGCCACGGGCGTGCTGGTCTGGGGACTGATCATCTGGAGCGTCATCTTCCACCGGCGTAGCCGGACCAAGGTGGAGGTACCTCCGCAGACCCGGTACAACATGCCCATCGAGGCGTTGTACACCGTGGTCCCCCTCATCATCGTCTCGGTGCTCTTCTACTTCACCGCCCGCGACGAGTCGAAGCTCCTCGAACTCTCCCCGAAGACCACCCACACCATCAACGTGGTGGGCTTCCAGTGGAGCTGGGGCTTCAACTACATCGAGGACGTGGACGGGGACCCCGCCACCGGGTCCGAGAACTCCAAGGAGATCGGGGCCATCCCGGACAGGCTCCAGAAGGACTTCCCCAAGGGAGCCGAAGGTGTGTACGACATCGGTGTCCCCGGCACCCGTAACCCGCAGAACGGCAACCCGGGCCCGACCCTGTGGCTGCCGAAGGGCGAGAGGGTTCGTTTCGTCCTGACCTCGCGTGACGTCATCCACTCCTTCTGGGTGGTGCCGTTCCTCATGAAGCAGGACGTCATTCCGGGCCACACCAACTCCTTCGAGGTGACTCCGAGCATGGAGGGCACCTACATGGGCAAGTGCGCCGAGCTCTGCGGCGTCGACCACTCCCGGATGCTCTTCAACGTCAAGATCGTCTCCCCGGAGCGCTACCAGGCGCACCTCAAGGAGCTGGCGAAGAAGGGCCAGACGGGCTATGTGCCGGCCGGTATCGCGCAGACGGACCCGGCCAGGAATGCGGAGACGAACAAACTGTGAGCATCCTCAACGAACCTCAGGGTGCCGCGGCAGCAGACGACTCGTACGAGGACCAGCTGCCGGTCCGGCGCAAGCAGCCGGGAAGCGTCGTCATCAAGTGGTTGACCACCACTGACCACAAGACGATCGGCACGATGTACCTGGTCACGTCGTTCGCGTTCTTCTGCATCGGCGGTCTGATGGCGCTCTTCATGCGCGCCGAGCTCGCCAGGCCCGGCACGCAGATCATGTCGAACGAGCAGTTCAACCAGGCGTTCACGATGCACGGCACGATCATGCTGCTGATGTTCGCGACGCCGTTGTTCGCCGGGTTCGCGAACTGGATCATGCCGCTCCAGATCGGCGCGCCCGACGTGGCGTTCCCTCGGCTGAACATGTTCGCGTACTGGCTGTACCTCTTCGGCTCGCTGATCGCGGTGGCCGGGTTCATCACCCCGCAGGGCGCCGCCGACTTCGGCTGGTTCGCCTACTCCCCGCTGTCGGACGCGGTCCGTTCGCCGGGCGTCGGCGCGGACATGTGGATCATGGGTCTGGCCTTCTCCGGCTTCGGTACGATCCTCGGTTCGGTCAACTTCATCACCACGATCATCTGCATGCGCGCACCCGGAATGACGATGTTCCGCATGCCGATCTTCGTGTGGAACGTCCTGCTGACCGGTGTGCTGGTCCTGCTCGCCTTCCCGGTGCTCGCCGCTGCGCTCTTCGCGCTGGAGGCGGATCGGAAATTCGGGGCACATATCTTCGACGCCTCCAACGGCGGCGCACTGCTCTGGCAACACCTCTTCTGGTTCTTCGGCCATCCAGAGGTGTACATCATCGCCCTGCCCTTCTTCGGGATCATTTCCGAAGTGATCCCGGTGTTCAGCCGCAAGCCGATGTTCGGCTACATCGGCCTGGTGGCCGCGACCATCTCCATCGCCGGTCTCTCGGTGACGGTGTGGGCGCACCACATGTACGTCACCGGCGGGGTGCTGCTGCCGTTCTTCTCGTTCATGACGTTCCTCATCGCGGTGCCCACCGGGGTGAAGTTCTTCAACTGGATCGGCACGATGTGGAAGGGCTCGTTGTCCTTCGAGACACCGATGCTCTGGGCCGTCGGCTTCCTGATCACCTTCACCTTCGGTGGTCTGACCGGTGTCATCCTGGCCTCGCCGCCGATGGACTTCCACGTCTCGGACTCGTACTTCGTGGTCGCGCACTTCCACTACGTCGTCTTCGGCACCGTGGTCTTCGCGATGTTCTCCGGCTTCCACTTCTGGTGGCCGAAGTTCACCGGCAAGATGCTGGACGAACGCCTGGGCAAGATCACCTTCTGGACGCTGTTCATCGGTTTCCACGGCACGTTCCTGGTCCAGCACTGGCTCGGCGCCGAGGGAATGCCGCGTCGGTACGCGGACTACCTGGCCGCCGACGGATTCACCGCGCTGAACACGATCTCGACGATCTCCTCGTTCCTGCTCGGACTGTCGATCCTGCCGTTCTTCTACAACGTGTGGAAGACCGCCAAGTACGGCAAGAAGATCGAGGTCGACGACCCGTGGGGCTACGGCCGTTCGCTCGAATGGGCGACGTCCTGCCCGCCGCCCCGGCACAACTTCATCACCCTGCCGCGCATCCGCTCCGAATCCCCGGCGTTCGATCTGCACCACCCGGAGATCACCGCGCTCGAACAGTTGGGACACGCCGAGGACGAGAAGGCGCTCGTCGGCGGCAAGGAGGTCGGCAAGTGAAGCTCCAGGGAAAGATGTTCCTCTGGCTGAGCGTCTTCCTGCTCGCCGTCGCCGTCACCTACGGCGTCTGGTCGAAGGAGCCGGTCGGCACCACCGCCCTCACCCTCGCCTTCGGCCTGAGTGTCATGATCGGCTTCTACCTGGCCTTCACGGCCCGGCGGATCGACGTCATGGCCCAGGACAACAAGGAGGCCGACGTCGCGGACGAGGCCGGCGAGGTGGGGTTCTTCTCCCCGCACAGCTGGCAGCCGCTCTCACTGGCCCTCGGTGGCGCCTTCGCCTTCATGGGCGTGGCCTTCGGCTGGTGGCTGCTGTACTTCTCGGCCCCGCTCCTGCTGATCGGGCTGTTCGGCTGGGTCTTCGAGTACTACCGCGGTGAGAACCGCACCCAGTGACAGCACGGTCCATATGACCCGGCGGCACCTCGGCGAGGGGCCCGGACATCTCCGACACGAGATGTCCGGGCCCCTCACGCCGCTCCCGGCCCTCGTTTGCAGTCGTTGAACGCGCTGGATCGGATGAATCTTCTTAGCGTGGGTTCATGAACCACACGCCGCGCACCCGAAACGCAGTGAGCTGCACCCTGCTCGTCGTGACTCTGGTCGCGGCAGCCACCGCCTGCGGAGGCCCCGACGGCCATCCGCTCGCCGCCCAGCCGTACGACGCCGCCGACCAGATCACCTTCAACGGTTCGGTGGACAAGGGAAGGGCCGACGCCGACAAACCCCTCGAAGTCACCGCGGAGAGCGGCGAGGGGCGCATCACGGACGTGACGGCCATGGACACCGAGGGCCGACACCTGGCGGGCGAACTCACCGCGGACGGGATGCGCTGGCACTCCACGGCCCCGCTCGCGGCCGGCACCCGCTACACCGTCGCGGTCAGCACCGAGGACAGCGACGGCGCCCCGGGCCGGCGCACCGTCTCCTTCGAGACCGGCACGTCGAAGAAGCTGCTGAAGATCGCCTTCGGCCCGCAGGCCGGCACCTACGGCGTCGGGCAGCCCGTCACGGCCGAACTCAGTGTCCCGGTCACCGATCCGGCCGCCCGGGCCACCATCGAACGCGGACTGAAGGTGCGCTCGACGCCCGCCGCCACCGGTTCCTGGTACTGGGTCGACGACAAGACCCTGCACTACCGCCCCCAGGAGTACTGGCCCGCCAAGGCCACCATCGAGGTCCGCAGCAACCTGACGGGCATAAAACTGACCGACAGCCTCTACGGGGCCCCCGCGAAGCCGCTGAGACTGACCACCGGCGACCGCATAGAAGCCGTCACCGACGCGGCCGACCACACCATGACGGTCAAACGGAACGGGGAAGTGATCAACACCATGCCGGTGACCACCGGCAAGCCCGGGTTCTCCACCCGTAACGGCGTCAAGGTGGTCCTCGGCAAGGAGCGGTACGTACGGATGCGCGGCGAGAGCATCGGCATCGCCGCCGGTTCGGCCGACTCGTACGACCTGCCGGTCTACTTCGCCACCCGTGTCACCTGGAGCGGCGAGTACGTCCACGCCGCCCCCTGGTCCACCGGCTCGCAGGGCAGCGCCAACGTCAGCCACGGCTGCACGGGCATGAGCACCAGCGACGCCGAATGGTTCTTCGACACCGTGCGCGAGGGCGACATCGTCGAGGTCGTCGGGAGCGAGGGCGACACGATGACCCCCTTCGACAACGGCTACGGGGACTGGAACCTGTCGTGGGACAAGTGGCAGCAGGGCAGCGCCCTGCTGAACAACACCACCGACGGCGCCCGCACCGTCCAGGCGGCGCGACTGCGCCCCGGGGTCTGACCGGCCCCGGGAGCGCGCCGCCGCTCACCGGGACCACGAGCGGGAGGACCGGCCGAGCCGCACGGAGGGCTCAGGACGCCGTCACGCCTCCACGGAGAGCCTGGCACGCAGCAGGGCGGCCAGGGTGTCCGCGAACTCCACCGGCTCGACAGGGAGCGTCACAGCGGCGTCCGCACGGCTCCAGGTGGCGAGCCAGGCGTCCTGGGGGCGTCCCATGAGGAGCAACACGGGCGGGCAGCGAAAAACTTCGTCCTTGATCTGACGGCAGACACCCATACCGCCGATCGGGGCCGTCTCGCCGTCCAGCACGCAGACGTCGATCCCCCCGTTGTCGAGGGCCGTGAGGACGGCCGGCAGGGTGGCGCACTCCAGGAACCTCACAGGGGGCACGTCCGCCGCGGGCCTGCGCCCGGCAGCCAGCCTCACCTGCTCACGGGTGTTGGCGTCGTCGCTGTAGACCAGGACCGTGGCGGTCGGCTGCATTGTTCCTCCGTGACATCTGTGTCTTCGGGGCTTTCAGGGCATGAACCGATGGGCGGATCGTACTCCGCCCGACAGCCTGTCAGTACCGGTAAGGACACCGATTCGATGGGCCGTTCGGGGAGGACACACCCCGCTGACACACCGAACAGCACCCCCCGGAGTGAGGGCGGGATAAGCGACCGACATAATGTCGGTCGTGGCGACAGCAACGACAGTAGAAACCGGGCACGCGCACCCGTCGGTCAATCGACCGAACCTCACCAGCGTCGGAACCATCATCTGGTTGAGTTCCGAGCTGATGTTCTTCGCGGCCCTCTTCGCGATGTACTTCACCCTGCGATCGGTGACGGGACCCGAGCACTGGAAGGAAATGGCGTCCAGCCTGAACCTTCCGTTCTCGGCCACGAACACCACGATCCTGGTGCTCTCTTCCCTCACCTGCCAGCTCGGCGTCTTCGCCGCGGAGCGGGGCGACGTGAAGAAGCTCCGTACCTGGTTCGTGATCACCTTCGTGATGGGTGCGATCTTCATCGGAGGCCAGGTCTTCGAGTACACCGAGCTGGTGAAGAAGGACGGCCTCTCGCTGTCCTCCGACCCCTACGGCTCGGCGTTCTACCTGACCACAGGCTTCCACGGTCTGCATGTGACAGGCGGTCTCATCGCCTTCCTGCTCGTCCTGGGCAGGACATACGCGGCCAAGAGATTCACCCACGAACAGGCCACCGCAGCCATCGTCGTGTCCTACTACTGGCACTTCGTCGATGTCGTGTGGATCGGCCTCTTCGCCACGATCTACCTGATCAAGTAACCGGGCTCGCACCCGACACCCATCCAGCATCGACGCAGAAGATCCTGACACCGGGGTAATCCGTGAAAAAGCTCTCCGCACGACGACGCCATCCTCTGGCGGCCGTCGTCGTACTACTCCTCGCGCTGGCGGCCACTGGGGGGCTGTACGCCGCGTTTGCGCCTGCGGGTAAGGCGCAGGCCGACGACACCGCCCAGTCCCTCGCCATCGAGGAGGGCAAGAAGCTCTACTCCGTCGGTTGCGCCAGCTGCCACGGAACCGGCGGTCAGGGCACCACCGACGGGCCACTCCTGGTCGGCGTGGGCTCGGCCGCCGTCGACTTCCAGGTCGGTACGGGCCGCATGCCCGCGCAGCAGCCGGGCGCCCAGGTACCGAAGAAGAAGGTCATCTACACGCAGCCCGAGATCGACCAGCTCGCGGCGTACGTCGCGTCGCTCGGCGCCGGTCCGATCACGCCGACCGACAAGCAGGTCAGCCCCGAGGGCGCGGACATCGCCAAGGGCGGTGAGCTGTTCCGCACCAACTGCGCCCAGTGCCACAACTTCACCGGCAAGGGCGGCGCGCTGACGCACGGCAAGTACGCCCCGAGCCTGGAAGGCGTCTCCCCGAAGCACCTCTACGAGGCCATGCAGACCGGCCCGCAGAGCATGCCCTCCTTCCCCGACACGACGATGCCGGAGAAGGAGAAGAAGGACATCATCGCGTACGTCCAGACGGTGAACGGTTCGGACACCGCGAGCCCCGGGGGCCTGTCCCTGGGCGGCCTCGGTCCCGTCAGCGAGGGTCTTTTCGGCTGGATCTTCGGGCTGGGTGGACTGATCGCAGTTGCCGTCTGGGTCGCGGCCCACACCGCTAAGGCCAAGAAGTCATGAGTAGCCAAGAGAATCCAGAAGAGAACCTGCCCGCTGAGCAGGACCCCGCGCACGGCGCGGTAGAGGGCGCGGGCGATCCGTTCGCCGACCCGGGGCTGCCGGCCCACCAGCCGCGCATCCAGGACATCGACGAACGGGCCGCGAAGCGGTCCGAGCGCACGGTCGCGCTCCTGTTCACGCTGTCCATGCTGGCGACGGTCGGCTTCATCGCCTCCTACGTCATCTTCCCGGTCGACAAGATCGTGTTCATCTGGCCGTTCGGCCACGTGAGCGCGCTCAACTTCTCGCTCGGGCTGACCCTGGGCGTGGCGCTCTTCGCGATCGGCGCCGGAGCCGTCCACTGGGCGCGCACCCTGATGTCCGACGTGGAAGTGGCCGACGAGCGGCACCCGATCGCGGCCGAGCCCGAGGTCAGGTCCAAGGTCCTCGCCGACTTCAAGGCCGGCGCCGAGGAGTCCGCCTTCGGCCGCCGCAAGCTGATCCGGAACACCATGTTCGGCGCGCTGGCCCTGGTGCCGCTCTCCGGTGTGGTGCTGCTGCGCGACCTCGGTCCGCTGCCGGAGAAGAAGCTCCGCTCCACCCTGTGGGCGAAGGGCAAGCAGCTCGTCAACATGAACACGATGCAGCCGCTGCGCCCCGAGGACGTCGCCGTCGGTTCGCTGACCTTCGCCATGCCCGAGGGCCTGGAGGAGGACGCGCACGACTTCCAGACGCAGATCGCCAAGGCCGCACTGATGATCGTCCGCATCGAGCCGGAGAACATCAAGGACAAGCGTGAGCGCGAGTGGGCCCACGAGGGAATCGTGGCCTTCTCGAAGATCTGCACCCACGTCGGCTGCCCGATCAGCCTGTACGAGCAGCAGACGCACCACGTGCTCTGCCCGTGCCACCAGTCCACCTTCGACCTCTCCGACGGCGCCCGCGTCATCTTCGGTCCGGCCGGCCACGCCCTTCCGCAGCTGCGGATCGGTGTGAACAGCGAGGGCAACCTCGAGGCGCTCGGGGACTTCGAAGAGCCCGTCGGTCCTGCCTTCTGGGAGCGCGGATGAGTACTGCGACATCGAACACGCCCGCCGCGGACGCGGCGGACAACCGCAAGGCACCCGCCGGTGAGCGGGTTGCCGACTGGGCGGACGGGCGGCTCGGGATCTACTCCCTGGCCAAGTCCAACATGCGCAAGATCTTCCCGGACCACTGGTCCTTCATGCTGGGCGAGATCTGCCTCTACAGCTTCATCATCATCATCCTCACGGGTGTGTATCTGACGCTGTTCTTCCACCCCAGCATGAACGAGGTCGTGTACCACGGCCCGTACGAGCCCATGCAGGGCATCCGGATGTCCGAGGCGTACGCGTCGACGCTGAACATCAGCTTCGACGTCCGCGGTGGTCTGCTGGTCCGGCAGATCCACCACTGGGCCGCGGTCATCTTCCTCGCCGGCATGTTCGTGCACATGATGCGCGTCTTCTTCACCGGCGCGTTCCGCAAGCCGCGTGAGATCAACTGGCTGTTCGGCTTCCTGCTGTTCGTCCTCGGCATGTTCACCGGTTTCACCGGCTACTCGCTCCCGGACGACCTGCTCTCGGGCACCGGTGTCCGCTTCACCCAGGGCGCGATCCTGTCGGTGCCGATCGTCGGCACCTACATCTCGATGTTCCTGTTCGGCGGGGAGTTCCCGGGCGGCGACTTCATCGCCCGGTTCTACTCGATCCACATCCTGCTGCTGCCGGGCATCATGCTCGGGCTGCTGGTGGCGCACCTGATCCTGGTCTTCTACCACAAGCACACGCAGTTCGCGGGCCCCGGCCGTACGAACAAGAACGTCGTCGGCATGCCGCTGCTCCCGGTGTACATGGCCAAGGCCGGCGGCTTCTTCTTCCTGGTCTTCGGCTTCATCGCGATCATCGCGGCGATCGCCTCGATCAACCCGATCTGGGGGATCGGCCCCTACCGGCCGGACCAGGTGTCGACGGGCGCCCAGCCGGACTGGTACATGGGCTTCGCCGAGGGCTTCGTCCGTGTGATGCCGGGCTGGGAGATCAACCTCTGGGGCCACACGCTGGTCCTGGGCGTGTTCATCCCGCTGGTGATCTTCGGTGTGGTGCTGGGAGCGCTCGCGCTCTGGCCGTTCATCGAGTCCTGGATCACCGGGGACAAGCGCGAGCACCACATCCTGGACCGTCCGCGCAACGCTCCGACCCGCACCTCGCTCGGTGTGGCCTGGGTGACGATCTACTTCGTCATGCTGATCGGTGGCGGCAACGACATCTGGGCGACCCACTTCCATCTGTCGATCAACGCGATCACCTGGTTCGTCCGGGTCGCCTTCTTCGTCGGACCGGTGCTCGCCTTCGTCGCCACCCGGCGGATCTGCCTCGGTCTTCAGCGTCGCGACCGGGAGAAGGTGCTGCACGGACGTGAGTCCGGCATCATCAAGCGCCTGCCGCACGGTGAGTTCGTCGAGATCCACGAGCCGCTCAGCCCGGGGCAGCTGCACACGCTCACCGCGCACGAGCAGTACACGCCCGAGGAGATCGGCGCGATCGTCGACGAGAACGGTGTCGAGCGCAAGGCGTCGTCGGTCCGCAAGCTCCGGGTCAGGCTCAGCAAGAGCCTGTACGGCGAGGACGCGCAGATCCCCAAGCCCACCACCGAGGAGTACAAGGAGATCACCAGCGGCCACGGTCACCACTGATCGCTTGAACTGAACGCCACAGCCGGAGCCCCGTCCATTCGCTGGACGGGGCTCTTCGCTGTCCCGGACGCTGGATAGGGTGGGGGCCGATCCTTCTATCGGCTGTGGACCCCCAGGAGCGGACCATGAACGTTGTGACCCCGGTCGGCGGCGACAGCGTGGCGGCCCGGTCCTGGCCCGGCGTGCTGAACCCCCTGCTGCGCGGCGAGGACCTGAGCGCGGACGACACCGCGTGGGCGATGAACCGCATCATGAGCGGCGAGGCGACGGACGCGCAGATCGCCGGCTTCGCCGTCGCGCTGCGCGCCAAGGGAGAGACCGTCGGCGAGGTCTCGGGACTCGTCAGGGCGATGTACGAGCACGCCCACACCATCGAAGTGCCGGGCCGGACGGTCGACATCGTCGGTACCGGCGGCGACCTGGCCAAGACGGTCAACATCTCCACGATGTCCGCGATCGTCGTCGCGGGCACCGGCGCCAAGGTCGTCAAGCACGGCAACCGCGCCTCGTCGTCGGCGAGCGGTGCCTCCGACGTCCTGGAGAAGCTCGGCGTCAACCTCGAACTGACGCCGCGGCGCGTCGTCGAGGTCGCCGAGGAGGCCGGCATCACCTTCTGCTTCGCGGTGAAGTTCCACCCCGCCCTGAGACACGCGGCCAAGGCCCGCAGGGAGCTGGGCGCGCAGACCACCTTCAACATCCTGGGACCGCTCACCAACCCGGCCCGGGTGCGGTCCCAGGCCATCGGGGTGGCCGATCTGCGGATGGCGCCCATCGTCGCGGGCGTCCTCGCCGAGCGCGGCAACTCCGCGCTGGTCTTCCGGGGCGACGACGGTCTCGACGAGCTGACCACCACCGCCACCTCCCGGGTCTGGACCGTCCGGGACGGCGCGGTGCGCGAGGAGCCGTTCGACCCGCGTGACGTCGGTCTGGCACTGGTACCGGTGGAGTCGCTGCGCGGCGCCGACGCCTCGTACAACGCCGATGTGGCCCGTCGGGTGCTGGCGGGCGAGAAGGGCCCGGTGCGGGACGCGGTGCTGCTCAACACGGCGGCGGCGCTGGTGGCGCTGGACCCGGCCGGGGGCACCCTGAACGAACAGCTCGCCGCCGGGATCGCGCGGGCCGCCGACTCCATCGACACCGGGGCGGCCGAACGGACGCTGGAGCGGTGGGTGGCGGCCAGCAACGCCTGACCGGCACCGGCTTGATCTCGACGAGGCGCGGTTCGAATCCTGGACCGCGCCTTGCGCATGTCCCCATGTGTGGCAAGATGCTGCGCAGGTCATGAGTGACAGCGACTACGGCCCCGGCCCGCTGTCCGGCAACCCTCCGTCCGTGGCGGGGTGCCCCGGGTGAAGACCAGGCCGCAGGCAGCGAGGTCTGCGGCAAGCGCGGACCCCTCGAAGCCTTGGGGTCCTGGTCCTCAGGGAGCCTCTTGTGAGCACGCGAATGCGCTAGGGCCATCGGCCCTCCTCCGCGCACTTTTCTTCCTTTCTCTCTTCCTCCCGCGCTGCCGCGTATCCGCCGGCGCGAGGAATTCGCCTGCCTGTTACGGGAGTTCGCCATGTCTGTCCCCACCGTTGCCGCCGACCGGTCCATTTGCGCCCCGCTGCCCGTTCTGGGACGTGATGTCACCGTTCCGCTCGTCACCGGGGGCGAGGCCGGTTACGCCGCACTCGACTACGCGGCCAGCGCGCCGGCCCTCCAGCGGGTGTGGGACGACATCGCCGCGTACGCCCCGTACTACGGCAGTGTCCACCGGGGTGCCGGATACCTCTCCCAGCTGTCCACCGACCTCTTCGAGAACAGCCGCCGAACGGTCGCCGACTTCCTCGGCTGCCGGCCGGAGGGCGACCAGGTGGTCTTCACCCGGTCGACCACCGACTCGCTCAATCTGCTCGCCGCGGTACTGCCCGCCGGCTGCGAGGTCTTCGTCTTCGAGACCGAGCACCACGCGTCCCTGCTGCCCTGGCGCGATGCCCGCGTGACCTACCTCGACGCCCCCCGTACCCCGGCCCAGGCCGTCGAGACGCTGGAGCGGGCACTCGCCGGCCGCGACCCCTACGGGCCCGCGCTGGTCTGCGTCACCGGCGCCTCCAACGTCACCGGTGAGCTGTGGCCGGTGCGGGAACTGGCCGCCGCGGCCCACGCGCACGGCGCCCGGATCGTGCTGGACGCCGCGCAGCTCGCGCCGCACCACCCGGTGGACATCGCGGAACTGGACGTCGACTGGATCGCCTTCTCCGGACACAAGCTGTACGCGCCGTTCGGTTCCGGAGTGCTCGCGGGCCGCGCCGACTGGCTGAGGGACGCCGAGCCGTACCTCGCGGGCGGCGGAGCCTCGCGCCAGGTCGCCCGGCGCGCCGACGGCGGGGTGGACGTCGAGTGGCACACCACCGCCGCCCGCCACGAGGCCGGTTCGCCCAATGTCATCGGCGTCTACGCCATCGCCTCCGCCTGCCAGGCCCTCACCGAGGCCGGCTTCGAGGGGCTGGTCGCCCGTGAGCAGGCGCTCATCGCCGAGGTCCGCGCGGGCCTCGCGGAGGTCCCCGAGGTCAGGGTGCTCTCGCTGTTCGGCGACGACGCCCCCCGGGTCGGCGTCATCTCCTTCGTCGTCGAGGGATGGAACAGCTCGCACTTCGCCGCCGCGCTCTCCGCGGAGTACGGCATCGGGGTGCGCGACGGTCTGTTCTGCGCGCACCCGCTGGTCCGCACCCTGCTCGGCAGCGACGCCCAGGACCCGGGCGAGTGCGGAGCGCCGGAGGGGGAGCCGGGGGAGCGGTCGCTGAACGCGATCCGGGTGAGCTTCGGCGCCGGCACGCCCGAGGAGCACGTGCGGCGCTTCGTCCGCGCGGTGCGGGAGCTGGTGCGTGACGGTGCCCAGTGGAAGTACCGCACCGAGGGCGGCCGCTGCGTCCCCGACCGGGGAACCGCGCAGCTCTGACCCTGCGGCCGGGGATGACGAACCGGCCGGGGCGGGCGGCGACCCGCTCCCGGCCGGGCGTCACCGACAGCCGGTGCACGGCGGTCCGGTGTACGGACAGTCCGGTGTACGGCGGTCCGTTGTACCGACAGTCGTCAGGCGTCGAGCCCGATGGCGAACGCCGCTTCCAGGTCGTGCTGGGAGTACGTACGGAACGCGACATGCGTGTCCGTGGCCTCGACCCCCGGTACCTTGCTGATCCGGCCGGGGATGATGTCCGCCAGATCGTCGTGCGCGGACACGCGGACGATGGCGATCAGGTCGTACGTACCGGTGACCGAGAAGACTTCGCTGACACTGTCCAGCGCGGCGATCGATTCGGCGATCTCGGGAATCCGGTCCACGCTGGTCTTGATGAGCACGATCGCGGTGATCACGGCTGGCTTTCTCCCTCGGTGGCCGTGGCTGGAGTCCTCACTCTAGCCCCACGCCGGAAACGCCCCCACGCGTAGAGGAAGCCGAGGCCGAAGCCCACCACGTGCGCGAGATAGGCCACCCCGGGACCGCTGCCCGCGCCCCGCGCCGCCAGCCACTGGAGAGCGAACCAGAAGACGAGCACGATCCAGGCGGGAAAGCGCAGCGGCAGGAAGAAGAGGAACGGGAAGAGACTGGTCACCCGGGCCCTGGGGAACAGACAGAGGAACGCGCCGAGCACCGCGGAGATCGCACCGGACGCGCCCACCAGGGTCTGGTCGGAACCGGCGTGCGCCGCCGCGTAGGCGACCAGTGCGAGACAGCCGCTGCCGAGGTAGAAGAGGGCGAACTCGACGTGCCCCATGCGCTCCTCGGTCATCGCCCCGAAGACGTACAGAAAGAGCATGTTGCCGAGCAGGTGCAGCCAGCTCCCGTGCACGAAGAGGGCGGTCAGCGGGGTGAGCGCCGCATGGACCGATCCGTCCCACAGCTCGCCGGGGATCACGCCCCAGCGCTCGAAGTACGCGGTCTGCTCGGCGAGGAGGGCTTCGGTCCGTCCGGAGGAGTTGAAGCCGGAGAGCGGGCTGATCAGGAAGACCAGGCCGCACAGCCCGATCAGGCCGTCGGTGACGGGGGGCCCGCCGGTGGACACCGCGCGTCGCAGTCTGCTGGCCACGCCCCGTCGCCGCTCGGTCATGTCCCAGAGCATGACGCACGGTGGGAGACCCGGACAGAGCGCCTCGCCGTGTTCATGGGTATGCGCGAGGCCGTAGGGTTACGGGGAGGACATCCGCAGTTCGACGGCGCACCGCGGGATACCGATGAGGCGACACATTCGTATGCCGAACGACGGACGACGAAAGAGGACGCAACGATGACGACGGTCCCCCTGCCGACCGATGCTACTCGCTGGCGCTGCACGCTCTGTGGAAATCTCACCCGCTTCGACGTGACCCGGTCGTCCAAGGTCGTGGAATACGTCCATCTGGACCTGGCGGGGAAGTCGAACGTCGAGGAGCGCGAGGTGGTCAGTGAGACCATCGAGTCGGTCCGTTGCCGTTGGTGCAACGCGCTGGATCAGATCGAACTGGTCGACAGGCCGGGTGCCGGCTCCTGACGGAGTCGTGCGCGGACGTATCACGTGATGGGGTGACGGATGGTGGAGCAGCCCGCTAGCGGCGCCGAGTCGGCCGATTCGGCCGACGACGCCGTCGAGGCGCTCGACCGCCCGCTGCCCGAGGGCGTACGGCGGCGGGTCGTCGCGCTGGTCTCGGACGCGTTCGGCGCGCTCACCGTCGGTGAACTCCCGGCGCAGCTGAGACAGTACGCGCGATTCACGCCGAGCAGGCGTGCGAAGTTCGCCGGGAACGCGATGGCGGCGGCGCTGGAGGGCGACGCGGTGTTCCGCCGCCGGATCGGCGAACGGCTGGCGCTGGCCCAGCCCGAGCTGGCGGCGGCGCTGGAGGCCGGTGCGCCGCCGGCCGCCGCCGACCCCCTCGACGTGGCCGCCGCGGCCTATGTGCTGCGGCCGGTCGGCTGGGTGAAGCTGGTGGCCGCGGCGGGCGAGGAGGCCCAGCGGGCCGACGCGGAGCGGATCGACGAGGAGAACCGGCGCGAACTGGAGCGGCTGCGCGAGGAGCTGGGCCAGATCAGGTCGCAGGCGAGGTCCGACACCGAGCGGTTGCGCGCGGAACTCGACGCGGCCCGCAAGGAGACGGACTCGCTCCACCGCAAACTCCGCAGCGCCCTCAGCGACGTGAAGCGGGGCGAGGCCGCGCTGCGGCGCCACCGGGCCGAGACCGAGACCGCACGGGCCGAGGCCGCCGCCCAGCTCTCGGCGGCCGAGAGCGAGTCCCGGCGGCTCAAGGCACGGCTCGGCGAGGCGGAGGCGTCCGTGGAGGCGGGCCGAAGGGCCGCCAGGGAAGGGCGCTCGGTCGAGGACATGCGGCTGCGGCTGCTCCTCGACACGGTGCTCGACGCGGCGCGCGGGCTGCGCAGGGAACTGGCGCTGCCGCCGTCCTCGATCCGTCCCGCCGACAGTGTGGACGCGGTCGAGCCGAGCCGGATGTCGCCCAAGGACATCGCCGCCAGGGCACTTTCGGACACCGATCCGGCGCTGCTCGACCAGTTGTTGGCACTGCCTCAGGCGCATCTGATCGTGGACGGTTACAACGTCACCAAGACCGGCTATCCGCAGATGCCGCTGGAGAAGCAGCGGTTGCGGCTGCTGGGGGGTCTCTCGGTGCTCGCCGCGCAGACCGGCGCGGAGATGACCTGTGTGTTCGACGGGGCGGAGCTGGCCGTGCCGGTACTGCTGGCGCCGCCGCGCGGGGTACGGGTGCTGTTCAGCAAGGCGGGGGTGACCGCCGATGAGCTGATCAGACAGCTGGCGCGGGCCGAGCCGCCCGGCCGGCCGGTCGTCGTGGTCTCCACCGACCGTGAGGTGGCCGACGGGGTGGCGAAGGCGGGGGCCAGGCCCGTTGCGTCCGCCTTGCTCCTCAAGCGGCTTTCGCGCGTCTAGTCGCACTTGTGCGACATGCCGGAGTTATTCGTACGTACTGTCAAGTCGTGCCTACAGCCAGTGCGATGTAAGTAAAGAAGTGCCGTTCGGGTGTAGATTTTTGCTGCGAGGATTTGAACTGATCACAAGATGGTCACTAGGGTCAGGGCTCGAACCTTCGCACGGTTGATCACCCACCCGGGGTGACGGCGGAGGCACCGCCGAGTCCGTGACGTGTACGGAGCCGGGGATCTCTCTCCCCACCCCGGTAGGCGGCTCGAGGAAGAAGGAGCTCGCCTTCGTGGCGTCCCACCGTCGTCCCAAGCAGCCGAGCCGCATTCGTGTGACCGTGCTCACCGCAACCGCCGCCGCGGCCGTCGCCCTCACCTCCCAGGCTGCTCACGCCGATCCGAAGCCGACCAAGAGCGAGGCCAAGGCCGAGGTCGACAAGCTCTACCACGAGGCGGAAGCCGCCACCGAGCAGTACACCGGGGCCAAGGAGCAGCAGAAGAAGCTGGAGAAGCAGGTCGGCGCGCTCCAGGACAAGGTCGCCCGTGGTCAGGACGAGCTCAACGCACTGCGCGGCGGCCTCGGTTCACTGGCCAGCGCGCAGTACCGCTCCGGCGGCATCGACCCGTCCGTGCAGCTCTTCCTCGCCTCGGACCCGGACACCTTCCTCGACAAGGCTTCGGCCCTCGACCAGCTGACCGCCAAGCAGACCGAGGCGCTGGCCAAGATCCAGGCGAAGCAGCGCACCCTGGCGCAGCAGCGCAAGGAGGCCCAGGACAAGCTGGGCGACCTCGCGGACGTCCGCAAGACGCTCGGTGAGAAGAAGAAGAAGTTCCAGGGCAAGCTCGCCGAGGCGCAACGCCTCCTCAACACCTTCACGGTCGCCGAGCGTGAGCAGATGCGCAAGGACGACGTGCGCGCCAGCCGCGACGCGGGCGAACGCGTCGAACTGGGCAACGAGGCCCCGGCCTCGGCCCGTGGCGCCAACGCTCTCGCCGCCGCCGCCACCCAGGTGGGCAAGCCGTACTTCCGCGGCGGTACGGGACCCAGCTCGTTCGACTGCTCGGGGTTGACGCAGTGGGCCTACGCCCAGGCGGGCGTGAACATCTCCCGCGTCACGTACACCCAGATCAACGACGGCACGCGGATCGGGCGCAGCGCGCTCAAGCCGGGCGATCTCGTCTTCTTCAACAACACCTCCCACGTGGGCCTGTACGCGGGCAACAACACGGTCCTGCACGCCCCGAAGCCGGGTGCTTTCGTCCGCTACGAGTCGATGGGCTACCTCGGTAGCTTCCAGTTCGGCGTACGTATCTGATACCCCTCGAACGAGGGAATTCACACACGTTTTTGCTGACGTCTCGCCCCGCCGGAGACCAGAGGTCACCCGGCGGGGCGCCGCCGTCCTCCGCGTGGGTCGCCCGCCTCCGTGCCCGACGCCCGGCGTGGTCCCTGGCCGCGCCGTGGTCGCCCGCCGCTGTCCGCCTGCTCCGGCCGTGAGGGCTGTCGTTACCCTCGGCAGGGTGGCAGGTCAGCGATGCGGTGCGGACGAGGGGCGACGACGGTCGGGCGGCCCACGACGGGCGGCGGCCCGGCGCGCGGTGGGTGTGGCACTCGTCGTACTGCTGCCGCTCGTGGGCTGCTCGTCCGCGCCCTCCGTGCCGGACTCCTCCCGGGGCTCCGCGACCGCCCGGGACATCCGCACCGTCCTCGACCGCCGCGCCGCCGCCGTGCTGGACCACGACCCGGCGGGCTATCTCGCCGCCGTCGATCCCCGGGACGCGGCGCTGCGGGCCGCGCAGAGCAGGGAGCTGCGGAACCTGGCGGACGTGCCGCTGAGTTCGTGGACGTACCGGGTGCGGTCGGTGCGTGAGCGCGGTGCCGGACGGGCCACCGCGGACGTCGAACTGCGCTACCGGATCGACGGTTACGACAACGCCCCGGTCACCTCGGACCGCCGACTGGACCTGGAGCGGGACGAGCCGGCCGGGCGCTGGTACATCGCGGCCGACCGGCCGGGCGGGGACGGCGGCCGGGAGCTGTGGCAGCAGGGCGACGTCCAGGTCGTGCGGGGCAGCCGCAGTCTGGTGCTCGGCGTCGGCCGCGAGCCCGCGGAGCTGCGCCGGATCGCCGACACCACGGACCGGGCGGTACCGGCCGTCTCGGCGGCCTGGCCGCGCACATGGGCGCGCCGGGTGGTGGTGCTGGTGCCGGACTCGGTGGAGGACATGGCCGAGCTGCTGGGGTCGCCCGCCGCGAACTACCGGGGCATAGCGGCGGTCACCACCGGGGAGACGGGCGGTGACCGGGCGAAGGCCCCGGCGGACCGGGTGATCGTGAACCCGCAGGCGTACGCGCTGCTCGGTTCCGTCGGACAGCGGGTCGTCCTCACCCACGAGACCACCCATGTCGCCACCCGCGCCGACACCTCGGCGGCCACCCCCCTGTGGCTCTCGGAGGGCTTCGCCGACTGGGCGGCCTACCGCGACGAGCACGGCACGGATGCGGAGATCGCCCCCGAACTGGCCGACGCCGTCCGGCGCGGCGACCTCCCCGCCACGCTCCCCACCGACGAGGACTTCGGGTTCGCCGGTGACGCGGACCGGCTCGCGAGGGCCTACGAGGGCGGCCGGCTGGCCTGCGCGCTGATCGCGGACCGGTGGGGCGAGGAGAAGCTGATCGCCTTCTACAAGGCCGTGGGGGCGGGTCAGGAGCGGGACGGGGCGGTGGAGCGGGCGACGCACGAGGTGCTGGCCACGACCCCGCAGGACCTCACGGCGCGCTGGCGGGAGTATCTGCGCGACCGGCTGACCGCCTGAGGGGTCCGGCGTCGCGCTCGTCCGGCTCGGCGCGGCCGGCCGCTTCCGTACGCCCGCCGGTCCCGGTACGTCCGCCGGTCCCGGTACGTCCGCCGGTCCCGGTACGATCATCCGTCTTCGCGTGGCCGTCCGTCTTCGCGCGGTCGTGCGCCGGTTCCGTACCCTCATCGGCCGTCCCCGCGCGGCCGTCGGCGGCCCCGAGTGCCGGGAGGGTCTGCCGCCACAGCCGCCGGGCAGCGATCAGGCACGCCGCCACCAGCAGACCGTTGCGCACGAACAGCAGGGTCACGCCCGTCGCGTCGCTCGTCACCACATGGACGAAGCCGAGCGGGAACTCCAGCTGGGTGACGCCCGTGGCGATCAGCACCAGTCCGGCAGGCAGGCCCATTCGGCTGTGCCGGGAGACCAGCGCGACCGCCGCCAGCGCGACCAGCCACAGCATGTACTGGGGGCTGAGCACCCGGCTCGTGGTGGTGAACAGCAGCACCGCCGTGAACGCCGCGTCCGCCGGGGTGCCCGGTGTGAACGTACGGGCCAGCAACCGCCACATCAGCAGCCAGCCGAAGGCCAGCACCGAGAGCCCCAGGGCGATCCCGCTCACCAGCGGCACGTACGGACCGAGGAATTCGATCGAGCCGTAATTCAGCTCCACCCGCCCCTGCCAGCCGAACTGCCGCGCCACGTGGAAGACCAGCGCGCCCAGCGACTCGACCTCGGTGCCCCGGTCGCGCTGGAAGCCGAGGAACGCCAGCGCGCCCGGGGCCGACACCAGGCACGCCACGAGCAGCGCCACCGAGGTCACCACCGCCGCCGTCCACGACCGGCGCGTCACCCGCCCGCGCGGCGTCCCCACCAGCAGCAGGAGCGGCCACACCTTCAGCATCGCGCCGAAGGCGGCCAGCGCGCCCATCACCCGCGGCCTGCGTACCCCGGCGAGGAGCGCCGCGACCGCGACCGCCGCCACCATCAGGTCGTACCGGGCGTACGAGGTCGTGCCGAGCAGCGGCACCCCCGCCACCCACACCCAGACGCCCGCCGAGCGCCCCCGCCGGGCCGCGGGCCGCAGCAGACCGAGCACCAGCGCGTCGCAGAGCAGGACGAGCACGAAGAACGCCGAGGTGTAGTCGAGGAACGGCAGCAGCCCGGGGGAGAGCACGGCCAGCGCGGCGACCGGCGGGTACTGCCAGGTGATGTCGTGCAGCGGGTAGGTGCCGGACCGCAGCACCTCGGACCAGCCGTGGTAGATCGCCGAGACGTCGCTCGTGACGTCGGGGCCGGGCACCGTGACCACCTTGAACACGCAGAGCAACAGCGCGGTGCGGGTGAGGGCCCACACCGCGACCGGTGCGAGCGTCGACCTGGTGCCGCGTGCTGCCGCCATCACTGCGTTCCGTTCCTCGTGCCGGTGGTGACGACCTCGCCCAGGTCAGGGAGGGGAGCAAGGTCGTAAGAGGAGCCATCATGCCCGGCGGGACCGTGCGGGGGCGACGCGGCGTGGCTGTTCGGTACTGTCGGCGGCGATGGACAAGACCCTGATCGTGACCAACGACTTCCCGCCCCGCCCCGGTGGCATCCAGGCGTTCCTGCACAACATGGCGCTGCGACTGGACCCGGACCGGCTCGTCGTCCTCGCCTCCACCTGGAAGCGCGGCCGGGAAGGCGCCGAGGCCACAGCGGCCTTCGACGCCGAGCAGCCCTTCACCGTGGTCCGCGACCGTACGACGATGCTGCTGCCGACCCCCGCGGTGACCCGGCGGGCGGTGCGGCTGCTGCGTGAACACGAGTGCTCGTCCGTGTGGTTCGGGGCCGCCGCGCCGCTCGGGCTGATGGCCCCCGCGCTGCGCCGGGCCGGGGCCCGCCGCATCGTGGCCACCACGCACGGGCACGAGGCGGGCTGGGCCCAACTGCCCGGCTCCCGACAGCTGTTGCGCCGGATCGGCGAGGGCACGGACACGCTCACCTTCCTCGGTGAGTACACCCGCTCCCGGATCGCGGAAGCGCTCACCCCGGGCGCCGCCGCCCGGATGACGCAACTGCCGCCGGGTGTCGACGAGAAGACCTTCCACCCGGACTCCGGCGGGGACCTGGTCAGGGCCCGGCTCGGACTGTCCGACCGGCCCGTCGTGGTCTGTGTCTCCCGGCTGGTGCCGCGCAAGGGACAGGACACGCTGATCCGGGCCATGCCCGCGATCCTGGCACGGGTCCCGGACACGGTGCTGCTGATCGTCGGCGGCGGGCCGTACGCCAGGGATCTGGGGAAGCTCGCCGCCGACACCGGGGTCGCGGACTCGGTGCGCTTCACCGGCCCGGTGCCCTGGTCGGAACTGCCCGCCCACTACGGCGCCGGTGACGTCTTCGCGATGCCGTGCCGCACCCGCCGCGGCGGACTCGACGTGGAGGGCCTGGGGATCGTCTACCTGGAGGCGTCCGCCACCGGTCTGCCGGTGGTGGCGGGCGACTCCGGCGGAGCCCCCGACGCGGTGCTCGACGGCGAGACGGGATGGGTGGTGCGGGGAGGTTCCGCCGAGGAGTCCGCCGACCGGATCAGCACCCTGCTCACCGATCCGGAGCTGCGCCGGCGGATGGGGGAGCGGGGCCGGGCCTGGGTCGAGGAGAAATGGCGCTGGGACCTGCTCGCCGAACGGCTCAAGTCCCTGCTGTGACCCATGGGTCCGGAGTGGGCCCGGAGTGAGTACGAGTGGGTCCGGAGCGGGCCGGAGTGAGTACGAGTGGGCCACGGGGACGGGCGGGGCGCCCGCGCCGGCAGCGCGGGCGCCCCGCCCGTGGTGTGTATGGCGACGGCTCAGCCCCGGTAGATCGACTCCACCTCGTCCGCGAAGTCCTTCGCCACCACGTTCCGCTTCAGCTTCAGGGACGGCGTGATGTGCCCCGCCTCCTCGGTGAATTGCGCGGACAGCACACGGAACTTCCGTACCGACTCCGCCTTGGACACGGCCGCGTTCCCGTCGTCCACCGCCCGCTGCACCTCGGCCAGCAGCTCCGGATCGTCACGCAGCGCCGCCGCCGTCGAACCGGCCGGCTTGCCGTGCTCGTCGGCCCAGCGTGTCAGGAAGTCCTCGTCGAGGGTGATCAGCGCGCCCACGAACGGCCGCCCGTCGCCGACCACCATGCACTCCGCGACCAGGGCGTGCGCGCGGATACGGTCCTCGATGACGGCCGGGGCGACGTTCTTGCCGCCCGCCGTCACGATGATCTCCTTCTTGCGGCCGGTGATCGCGAGATAGCCGTCCTCGTCCAGGGTCCCGATGTCGCCCGTGTGGAACCAGCCGTCGGCCAGCGCGTCGGCCGTCGCCTGCTCGTTGTTCCAGTAACCCGTGAACAGGTGCTCGCCGTGCAGCAGCACCTCGCCGTCGTCCGCGATCCGGACCACCGAGCCGGGCAGCGGCTGGCCCACCGTGCCGATCTTCTGCCGGTCCCACGGGTTGAAGGCGCTGGCCGCGCAGCTCTCCGTCAGGCCGTACCCCTCCAGGACCGTGAAGCCGATGCCCCGGTAGAAGTGACCCAGCCGTTCGCCCAGCGGGGCGCCGCCCGAGATCGCGTGCTCGCCGCGTCCCCCGAGCACCGCCCGCAGCTTGCGGTACACCAGCTTGTCGAACACCAGGTGCCTCAACCGCAGACCGATCGACGGACCCTGCGGAGTGCTCAGCGCGCGGCTGTAGGCGATCGCGGTCTCCGCCGCCCGGTCGAAGATCTTCCCCTTGCCGTCCGCCTGCGCCTTGGCCCGCGCCGCGTTGTAGACCTTCTCGAAGACGCGCGGCACACCGAGGATCAACGTCGGCCGGAAGGAGGCGAGTTCGTCGGTGAGGTTCTTGATGTCCGGTACGCAGCCGAGCCTGATCGGGGCCATCACCGCCGCGACCTCGACCAGCCGCCCGAAGACATGGGCGGCGGGCAGGAAGAGCAGGATGGAACACTCGCCGGTACGGAAGAGGGGCTTCAGCCGCTCCACCACATTGCCGCACTCCGCGAAGAAGCTGCGGTGCGTCAGCACACAGCCCTTCGGGCGGCCGGTGGTGCCCGAGGTGTAGACGATGGTCGCCGGGTCGTCCGCCCGCGCCGCCGCGCTGCGCGCGTCGACCGTCTCCTCGGAGACGCCCGCGCCCGCCGAGGCCAGTTCGTCGACCGCGCCCCTGTCGATCTGCCACGTCCGCCGCAGCTCCGGCAGTTCGTCCCGGACGGAGGCGAGCGATCCGGCGTGCGCGTCGCTCTCCACGATCACCGCCACCGCGCCCGAGTCGCTGAGAATCCACTGCACCTGCTCGGCCGAACTGGTCTCGTACACCGGCACGGTGACCGCTCCCGCGCTCCAGATCGCGAAGTCCAGCAGCACCCACTCGTACCGGGTACGGGACATCAGGGCCACCCGGTCGCCGGGCCGCACCTCCGCGGCGATCAGCCCCTTCGCGACGGCTCTCACCTCGGCCAGGAACCGGGTGGCGGTGACGTCGACCCAGGAGTCACCCTCCTTGCGGCTCATCACCGCGACGTCGGGATGCTGAGCGGCGTTGCGGCGGATGAGATCCGTCAGGTTGCCGTCCGAAGGGACCTCGTACAGGGCCGGAAGGCTGAACTCGCGCAAGACTGCTGCTCCTCATCGGGCTCCGGTGCCACGGCTCTGTGTGATGCGCCGGTTGCGGTCCAGGAATGGCAGGTGCTCAGTGGGGGTGAGTACGACTGGACTGCCCGGACGTTACCCACCAGTACTCGGTTCCGGATAGGGGGTCCCGGCGAGATGTCTTATGCGTCACACATATTGGTGCTCTCTGGACGCAGAGTAGTCCACCCCCTATATCGCCCGGAAGTGTCCGCAGGTCGCCAGAGTCCTTCTCCGGGGCGTCGGCGCAAGACCACCGGGTCACGGGTGGGACGCTCGCGCGAGGCGCCACCGCTCCATGGCCGCCGGCGCCTCGCGCGACCATCCCCTCCGCCGGGGCGCCGACAGCCCGGTCCCGGTGTGAACGAGGTCGTAAGGTGATCGTCATGCCAGCAGGACCGGACAGCCGAGACACCACCGCCCCGCCTCGCACCCGCGTCCACGTCGTCAGCGACGTGCACGGCAACGCCGAGGCCCTGGCCCGCGCCGGGGACGGCGCCGACGCCCTGGTCTGCCTGGGCGACCTGGTGCTCTTCCTCGACTACGCCGATCACTCGCGCGGCATCTTCCCCGACCTCTTCGGGAAGGAGAACGCCGACCGGATCGTCGAACTGCGCACCGCGCGCCGCTTCGAGGAGGCCCGCGAGTTCGGCCGGGGCCTGTGGGCCGGGCTCGACCGGGAGGCCGCCACGCTCGCCGCCGTGCGCAAGCAGTACGCCGAGCTGTTCGCGGCCTTCCCGACCCCGACGTACGCCACCTACGGGAACGTCGACGTCCCCGGCCTCTGGCCCGAGTACGCCCGGTCGGGCACCACCGTCCTCGACGGCGAGCGCGCCGAGATCGGCGGCCGGGTCTTCGGGTTCGTCGGCGGCGGCCTGCGGACCCCGATGCGCACCCCGTACGAGATCGGCGACGAGGAGTACGCGGCCAAGATCGAGGCGGTCGGCGAGGTCGACGTGCTGTGCACCCACATCCCGCCCGACGTGCCCGAGCTGACGTACGACACCGTCGCCCGCCGCTTCGAACGCGGCAGCCGGGCCCTGCTCGACGCCATCCACCGGACACGGCCCCGGTACGCCCTTTTCGGCCATGTCCATCAGCCCCTCGCGCGCCGGATGCGGATCGGTGCCACCGAGTGCGTCAACGTCGGCCACTTCGCGTCCACCGGCCGCCCCTGGGCCCTGGAATGGTGAGCGCGGGAGCCTCCCGGCCCGTGGACCGGACGCCGTCCGCCACGCGATAGCCTTCAAGCGGCAGCCCACTGCCGAACGGGACCGGTACACCGCACTGGAGGAGCCACGGCGATGGCTGAACACACCAGCTCGACCATCACGATCGAGGCGGCACCGGCCGACGTCATGGGAGTGATCGCCGACTTCGCCCGCTACCCGGAGTGGACCGGCGAGGTCAAGGAGGCCGACGTCCTCGCGACCGACGACCGGGGCCGCGCGGAGAAGGTCCGGCTCGTCCTGGACGCCGGGGCGATCAAGGACGACCACACCCTCGCGTACACCTGGACCGGTGAGACCGAGGTCAGCTGGACCCTGGTGAAGTCGCAGATGCTGCGCGCCCTCGACGGTTCCTACGCGCTCGCCCCGCTCGGCGAGGGCGAGCGCACCGAGGTCACCTACCGGCTCACCGTCGACGTCAAGATCCCGATGCTCGGCATGATCAAACGCAAGGCGGAGAAGGTCATCATCGACCGCGCGCTGGCCGGTCTGAAGAAGCGCGTCGAGTCCGTCCCGAAGGACTGATCCGCGTGCGTACGGTCCTCGTCACCGGCCCCGGCGGCGCCGGCCGTACCACCGTCGCCGCGGCCACCGCCCTGGCCGCGGCCCGCCGCGGCCACCGCACCCTGCTCCTCACCGCGGACCCGGTACCCGGATTCCCCCGGACCACGACGCCCACCCCCGTCACGGACAACCTCCGGTACGCCCGCGTCGACTCCGGCGCCCACTTCCGCGCGGAACTCCTCGCGCTCCAGGACCAGGCGTCCGGCGTCCTCGACCTGCTCGGCGGCAAGCGGCTCGACGCCGAGGAGATCACCGAACTGCCCGGCGGCGCCCAGCTCGCCCTCCTGCACACCCTGCGCCGGGCCGCCGCCGGCGAGCTCACGGAGGACGGCCAGGACCTCCTCGTCGTCGAACTGCCACCGCTGACCGACGCGCTCGCCCTGCTCGCCCTCCCCGAACAGCTCCGCCGCTATCTGCGCCGGCTGCTGCCTCCCGAACGGCAGGCCGCCCGCGCGCTGCGCCCGATGCTCGCCCAGCTCGCCGGTGTCCCGATGCCCGCGCAGTGGCTGTACGAGACCGCCGCCCGCCGGGACGCCGAACTGGCCGCCGTCCAGACCCTGATCGAGGACCGCGCCACCACCGTCCGGCTGGTCGCCGAACCCGGTCCCGCCGCCGAGGACGCCCTGCGCACCGCCCGTACCGGGCTCGCCCTGCACGGACTGCGCGTCGACACCCTGGTGGCCAACCGGGTGCTGCCCGGCCACTGCGGCGATCCCTGGCTCGCCACCCTGGCCGCCCAGCAGCGCAAGTGCCTGAGCCGCTGGCACGAGGAGTGGCCACCCGCCACCGCCCTGTGCGAGGTGCCCCACATCGGCCGCGACCCCAGGGGCGTCGACGACCTCACGCTGCTGGACACCGCGGCGGACGGTGACACCTCCGGACCGCCCGGGGCCCGTGAGCGCACGTCCGCCGGCGGCGGACTCGCCGGGACCGGGCTCGACCCGGGGCGTACGCCGGGGCGCGCGGACGCCCCCTGGTGGATCGAGCACCCTCCCGCGCCGGACGACGCGCCCCGGGACGGCCGGATCACGACGGGCACGCGTCCGGACGAGCCCGAGGGCACCCTCGTCTGGAACCTGCCGCTGCCCGGAGCCGTCAAGGAGGACGTCCACCTGGTGCGCCGGGGCGACGAACTGTTCCTCACCGTCGGCCCGTTCCGTCGGATCATGCCCCTGGAGTCCGGGCTGCGCCGCTGCACGGTCGTCGGGGCCGCGCTGACCGAAGGGGTGCTCCGGGTCCGGTTCGCCCCGGACCCCGCACTGTGGCCGCGTACCCACTGAACGTCGTACCGGCGTTCGGGTAACGTCGATGGTGCGGGATGTTCCCCCGCCCGCCGCCGCCCCTCGTCCGTGCCGCAGGAGTCCGTCATGAGCGAAGCCACCGAACGCCCCGTCGACGACGACGCCTGGGCGAGCGCCTGCGCCGAGGACCTGGCGGCCGAGAAGGCCCGCCGCCGCGCCGAGTACGGTCCGCCGCCCGGCGCGGCCGCCGAGGAGCTGCGCAAGCTCGTCGACGCCGTCGCGGACAAGATCGCCGCGTTCGGGTCGCCGCTGTTCGGGATGGCCGCCCAGGGCGCCGTACGGCAGGTCGTCAAGCAGGCCAGGTCGGTGGTGGAACCCGTCGTAGAGCGTAATCCGGGCGTCTTCGACCACCTCGCGGCGGCGGGCGGCGAACTGCTCGCCGCGTACCGCTCCGCGGTCGAGACCCAGGAACGCCGCTGGACCCAGGGCGACCGCGACAGCCAGGGCGACCGCGACAGCCGGGGGGATCGCGACGGCCGGGGGGATCGCGACGGCCGGGGCACCGGGGCGGAAGCGGACGGCCGGGACGGGGCCGCGCGGTCCCAGGACTCCGGCACGAGGACCGATGGTGCCAAGGGAACCGACGGCCCGCGGGACGAGGGCGGCCCGCGCGACGGGGCGGGCCCGGGGGACGACGCGGGCCCGCGTGACGAGGGCCAGGAGCCCAGCGGGCACATCCCCCTTGACTGAGACCGACCCGACGGTCCTGGATCGACGTGACGGTCCTGGATCGACGTGACGGTCCTGGACCGACGTGACGGTCCTGGATCGACCTGACGGACCGGCCGTCGGCAACCGGCTCCGACACCCGGCTCGGGTGACCGGCCGGGCCCGGTCCGGCCCCCCGGCGACCGGCCGGGCCCGGCCGTGCGGGCGGCTGCGGGGCCCCGGCTCGGGTACGGTTGGCGGTCAGCGGGGCTCGACCGGAACTGAGGGATTCATGGGACTCACCATCGGCGTCGACATCGGCGGCACGAAGATCGCAGCGGGAGTGGTCGACGAAGAGGGCCATATCCTCTCGACGTTCAAAGTGCCGACTCCCGCGACGGCCGAAGGCATCGTCGACGCCATCTGCGCGGCGGTGGGCGGCGCGAGCGACGGACACGAGATCGAGGCGGTCGGCGTCGGAGCCGCCGGATACGTCGACGACAAGCGTGCCACCGTGCTCTTCGCGCCGAACATCGACTGGCGGCACGAACCACTGAAGGACAAGGTCGAGCAGCGCGTCGGCCTGCCCGTGGTCGTCGAGAACGACGCCAACGCCGCCGCCTGGGGCGAGTACCGCTTCGGCGCGGGCCAGGGGCACGAGGATGTCATCTGCATCACCCTCGGTACCGGCCTGGGCGGCGGCATCATCATCGGCAACAAGCTGCGCCGCGGACGCTTCGGGGTGGCCGCCGAGTTCGGCCACATCCGGGTCGTCCCGGACGGCCTGCTGTGCGGCTGCGGCAGCCAGGGCTGCTGGGAGCAGTACGCCTCCGGACGCGCCCTCGTCCGGTACGCCAAGCAGCGCGCCAACGCCACCCCGGAGAACGCCCCGATCCTGCTGGCGCTCGGCGACGGGACGCCCGAGGGCATCGAGGGCCCGCACATCAGTGAGGCCGCCCGGCAGGGCTGCCCGGTGGCCGTCGACTCGTTCCGCGAACTGGCCCGTTGGGCCGGCGCCGGACTCGCCGACCTCGCCTCGCTCTTCGACCCGTCGGCGTTCATCGTCGGCGGCGGTGTCTCGGACGAGGGCGAGCTGGTGCTCGACCCCATCCGCAAGTCGTTCCGGCGCTGGCTGATCGGCGGCCAGTGGCGACCGCACGCCCAGGTGCTCGCGGCCCAACTGGGCGGCAAGGCAGGGCTCGTGGGTGCGGCGGACCTGGCCCGGCAGGGCTGAGGGCCCCGCTCGCAGCCGTCGCACGGACATCACCGGACGCCCGTCGCGCCCCTCGGGGAGCGGCGGGCGTCCGCCGTATCGTGAACCGCATGATCACGACACCGCTGCCCGACTCCCGTACCGAGCCGGACGGTTCGGTCGTCGTCAGAGTGCTCTGCTACAACGTCCGCTCGCTGCGCGACGACCGCGAGGCGCTGGTCCGCGTGATCCGCGCCTGCGTACCCGATCTGGTCTTCGTCCAGGAGGCCCCGCGCTTCTTCCGCTGGCGCAAGAAGGCCGCCCGGCTCGCCGCCCGCGCCGGGCTGGTCGTCCTCGGCGGCGGGGCGACCGCGGCCGGACCGCTGCTCCTGAGTTCGCTGCGCGTCGCCGTGGAACGCGTCGAGGACGTACTGCTGCCGCGTACTCCCGGACTGCACCGGAGGGGTTTCGCCACGGCGGTGGTACGGATCGGCGGCACCCGGATCGGACTGCTCAGCTGTCATCTCGGTCTGGACGCCGCCGAGCGGACGGTCCAGGCGGGAACGCTGCTCGACCGGCTGGACGCGATGGAGGCGCCGCACGCGATCGTGGCGGGTGACCTCAACGACGTACCGGAGGGGCCCGCCTTCCGGAAGCTGACGGACCGGCTCCAGGACTGCTGGTCGGTCCGGCCGTGGGGCGGCGAGCACACCTTCTCGTCCGACGCGCCACGCAGGCGCATCGACGCCGTCCTCGCCACGGACGCCGTCGAAGTCCTCGGCTGCGGGGTGCCGAGGGGGCTGCCGGGGGTGACGGACGCGGATCTGCGCGCGGCGACGGACCATCTGCCGGTGCTGGCGGTGCTACGGGTCCCGGCGGGCGGCTGAGACGAAGGCGGGGAGCGGTCGTCCCGTCCCGGCCGCTTCCCACCGTCGTATCAGCCGGAAGCGGTCGCCTCAGCCGGGAGCGGCCGTCCCCGCCGGAAGAGGCCGTCCCCGGCCGCGCGGTCAGGACCGGCGTCAGACGACCGCGCCGCGGCCCGGGTCCTGGTCGTCCTCGTCGTCGCTCTGCATCCGGGCCACCAGGGTGGCGAAGCCGCCCAGGAAGCCGCCCACGCAGAGGGTGGTGAGCCACCACGTCAGCTCCCACTGGAGGACGATGGAGACCAGCATCAGCACCGGACCGCCGATGACCCCGAGCCAGGCGAACTTTGCCGCGGCGTCGGACTCCGGCAGCGCCGGCGGCTCCGGCGGGACGAAGTGCCCCTCGTCGGAGTCGTCCGAGTCGTCGGGGCTGCCGGACCCGGCCGCGGGCGCGTCCGGCAGCTCGTAGTCGCGGGGGCCGCCGACTCCCGGTGCGAAGACCACCGAGCTGCCCAGCGGCCTCTCCGGCGGCGGGGTGGGCGACTTCTTCCCTGTGCCCTTGTCCATGCCCTTGTCGGGGTCCAGGACCTCGGGGCCGTTGTCCGGCAGGGCCAGGTCCTCGATCGACCGGAAGGGCCTGGCGCCCGGCGGGTCCGGGGGCTCCTGCCCGTACCCCTTGACGATGGCCGCCCACATGGCGTCCTCGTCGAGCGGTGCCGTCTGGTCCGGACCCTCGTCGGGCACGGCCGTTCCCTCGACGGGGCGCGGTTCGCGCTCCTCGTCACTCCCCGCGCGCTCCGCGTCGTGCTCAGCCACCGGACGTGCTCCCCTTCTTCCCGACACTGGGTGCGAGGCGGCCGATGAACCGGTAGCTCTCATCGAAGATCCGCTCCGCATCGTGGTCCAACGTCGCGACGTGGTAGCTCTGTTCCAACAGGATCTCCTCGACGTCCGTGGACGAGATCCGGCTGAGGACGCGGGCCGAGTCGGCCGGGGGCACCACGTGGTCCTCCCGGCTGTGCACCAGCAGGAGCGGCTGGGTGACCTGCGGCAGTTCGCCGTCGACCAGACGGAAGAACGCCCGCAGCGAGTGAGCCGCGTGCAGCGGCACCCGGCCGTACCCCAGTTCGGTGGTGTGCGGCCGGGCGATGTCGTCCGTCAGGCCCTTCGTCGTGCGCACCAGGTGGCGCGCGACGGGCAGCGCGTACGCCGAGAGTCCGTGCACCTTGTTGGCGGGGTTGACCAGCACCAGGCCGGTGACCGAGTCGCCGTGCCTCGCGGCCAGCCGCAACGCGAGCGCGCCGCCCATGGAGAGCCCGAACACGAAGACCTGGGAGCACCTGTCCCGCAGCTCACGCAGTTCCCGGTCCACCGTCGCGTACCAGTCCTGCCAGCGGGTGATCTGCATGTCCTCCCACCTCGTGCCGTGCCCCGGCAGCAGCGGCAGTGAGACCGTCAGCCCGCGCTCCGCCAGATGATCCGCCCACGGGCGCATCGATCGCGGCGAACCGGTGAATCCGTGACAGAGAAGGACGCCGACCTCTCCGCCTTCATGGCGGAACGGCTCGGCTCCGGGAAGGACCGGCACCGGGGACTCCTGTTCTTGGGGCTCGGACGGAGTGAAAGGGGGGCGTGCGGCAAGGATTACTTCACCGTACGCGACCGGGCCGACACCGACCAGGGCCGTCACCGGACAGGCCCCGCGACGTGACGGCCACCGTGACCGGACGTTCTCCGGACGTTTCCCGGGCGCTCCCCGGGCGCGGCGGTCCGGCGGGACGGGCGGTTACGGCGGGACCGGCGCCGAAGCCCGTGGCGGGGGCGCGGGAGGTCGTACGGGTTAAGGTCTGTCGGACAGCACACAGGAGGCACCCGAGTTGATCTACGGCGCAATGAAGTTCTCCATCGGTGGCTCTCTGAAGCTCGCCTTCAGGCCGTGGGTGGAGGGCCTGGAGAACATTCCCGCGCACGGGCCCGCGATCCTCGCGAGCAACCATCTGTCGTTCTCCGACTCGTTCTTCCTGCCGGCCGTTCTGGACCGCAAGGTCACCTTCATCGCCAAGGCGGAGTACTTCACCGCGCCCGGTGTGAAGGGAAAGCTCACCGCGGCCTTCTTCAAGGGCGTCGGACAGCTCCCGGTGGACCGGTCGGGGGCCCGGGGAGCCGGTGAGGCGGCCATCAAGGCCGGTATCCAGGTCATCGAGGAGGGCGGACTCTTCGGCATCTACCCGGAGGGCACCCGCTCGCCCGACGGACGGCTCTACCGGGGCAAGCCCGGCGGTCTCGCCCGGGTGGCACTGGCCACGGGGGCGCCCGTCA
This sequence comes from Streptomyces sp. AM 4-1-1, assembly GCF_029167625.1. Lineage (NCBI taxonomy): Bacteria > Bacillati > Actinomycetota > Actinomycetes > Kitasatosporales > Streptomycetaceae > Streptomyces > Streptomyces sp. AM 4-1-1. The sequence continues at coordinate 1,460,072 of NZ_CP119145.1, read as the reverse complement.
TCCCGGTCGCGATGATCGACACGGAGAAGATCCAGCCACCGGGGAAGGTCATGCCCAAGCTGATGCGGCCGGGCATCAAGATCGGCAAGCCGCTCGACTTCGCCCGCTACCACGGCATGGACGGCGACCGCTTCATCCTGCGCTCGGTGACCGACGAGGTCATGTACGAGATCATGAAGCTCTCCGGTCAGGAGTACGTCGACATCTACGCGACGGCCGCCAAACGCCAGATCGCGGAGGAGGCGAAGCGCCGGGCGGAGGAGGCGAAGCAGGCGGCCAGGGCCGCGAAGACCGCCGAAGCGGCTGAGACGGCCGAGGCCGCCGGTGGGTCGGACGCGGCTGCCGGGGACGACGCGGCGGACCGGGGCGGACGGCCGGGGCCGGACGGGACCGGCGCCTGACGCGTTCCACGGCAGGACCGGCGGCAGGAGCGGGAGCGCCGACGGCCGGCCGGACTGGGGGAACGGGAGCGCCGCAGGGCGGTGGGCAGTGGGACAGGGGAGCGGGGGAATGGTCAAGCGCGAGCGGGTCGTACGGATGTCGGTCGAGCAGCCCTTGTGGCGTGCGCTGACCGGGTACCGAATCCTGACCGTGATCTACGCCGTGCTGCTCGCCGTCTTCGGCCGGGAGAAGTACGAGCGTCCGTGGGTGGCCGTCGTCACGCTCACCTTCATCGGCGTGTGGACGGTCGTCACCCTCCCGAGGGTCGCCAACGCGGCGAGCTGCACCAAGCGCTTCCTCGGCGCCGACCTCACCGTGGCGCTCGCCGGCATACTCCTCACCCCGCTCGCCGACTTCGACGCCCAGCACATGGACGGACCGACCCTGCCGTCCATCTGGACCGCGGGGTCGGTGCTCGCGTTCGCGATCAAGGGCGGCTGGCGGTGGGCGGCCTTCGCCTCGACCTTCGTGGCCGCCGCCAACATCGTCGAACGCGGCGAACCCAGCCGGGACACCTTCCACAACGTCCTGCTGGTCTGGGTCGCCTCCATCGCCATCGGGTACGTCGTCGAGGTCGCCCGCGCCAGTGAACGCACCCTGGCCCGCGCCCTGGAGATCGAGGCGGCCACCCGCGAACGCGAACGGCTGGCCCGGGACATCCACGACAGCGTGCTCCAGGTCCTGGCGATGGTGCAGCGCCGGGGCACCGCCCTGGGCGGGGAGGCCGCCGAGCTGGGCCGGATGGCGGGCGAGCAGGAGATCGCCCTGCGCACCCTGGTCTCCAGCGGACTGGTGCCGCCCACCCGGGCCTCCGAGGACTCCGCCGACGGCGCGGTGGTCCGTACCGTCGAGACCGACGACGAGCCGGACGGACCGGCCGTCCGCGATGTACGGACACTGCTCGCCCCGCACGCCGGTGCCCGGATCAGCTTCGCGGAGCCGGGCACCCCGGTGCTGCTCGCGCCCGAGGCGGCGCGGGAGCTGGCCGCGGCCGTCGGCGCGGCCCTGGACAATGTCCGGGTGCACGCGGGCCCGGACGCCCGGACCTGGATCTTGGTCGAGGACGAACCGGACGAGGTGATCGTGACGGTCCGGGACGACGGTCCGGGCATCCCGGAGGGACGGCTCGCGCAGGCCGAGGGGGAGGGGCGGCTCGGGGTCGCCCAGTCGATCCGCGGCCGGCTCCGTGATCTGGGTGGCACGGCGGAGCTGATCTCGGTCCCGGGTCAGGGCACCGAGGTGGAGTTGAAGGTACCGAAGGTCTCACGGGGTAAGGCGGGTTCGACACGATGAGCGCGGAACAGGCACAGCGGTCGCAGACAGCGCAGACAGCGCAGACAGCGCAGACAGCGCAGACAGCGCAGACAGCGCAGACACAGCGGTCGCAGCAGGCGTCGCCGGCGCAAGGGGCGCGGCAGCAGGCCGAGCAGGCATCCCAGGCGCGGGCACAGGGGGCGCGGCAGACGGAGCAGGCACCGGGTTCGCGGCGGGTTCCGGGGGACGGGGAGCGGACGATCAGGGTGATGGTGGTCGACGACCACCCGATGTGGCGCGACGCGGTCGCCCGCGATCTCACCGAGTCCGGCTTCGAGGTCGTCGCGACCGCGGGCGACGGGCCGCAGGCCGTGCGCCGGGCCAGGGCCGTCTCCCCGGACGTCCTCGTCCTCGACCTCAATCTGCCGGGAATGCCCGGCGTCCAGGTCTGCAAGGAGCTGGTCGGCTCGCACCCCGGGCTGCGGGTCCTGGTCCTCTCCGCCAGCGGCGAGCACGCCGATGTGCTGGAGGCGGTCAAGTCCGGCGCCACCGGCTATCTGCTGAAGTCGGCCAGTACGCGGGAGCTGACCGAGGCGGTGCGCTCCACCGCCGCCGGCGATCCGGTCTTCACCCCCGGGCTCGCGGGACTGGTCCTCGGCGAGTACCGCAGGCTCGCGTCCGAACCCGTACCCGTGGCGTCCGACGAACCGAAGGCCCCGCAGCTCACCGATCGCGAGACCGAGGTGCTGCGCCTGGTCGCCAAGGGACTGTCGTACAAGCAGATCGCCGAGCGGCTGGTCATCTCGCACCGCACCGTCCAGAACCACGTCCAGAACACCCTGGGCAAGCTCCAGTTGCACAACAGGGTGGAGCTGGTGCGGTACGCCATCGAGCGCGGCCTCGACGACGCCTGAGCCCGGCCGGCCGCCCCCTACCGCCCCCGAGGCCCCTCAACCGCCCCCGTTCACCACGAAATTGACCGTCCGACCCATCACGGAGTGACCTGGGTCACCTTTAGCGTGGTCGCAGTGAGCTCACTTCGACGAAGGGATGCTTCCATGCGGGTCGGAGTTCTGACCGGCGGCGGCGACTGCCCGGGTCTCAACGCGGTCATCCGCGCCATCGTCCGCAAGGGCACGCAGGAGTACGGGTACGACTTCATCGGCTTCCGGGACGGCTGGCGCGGGGCGCTGGAGGGCATCACCGTCCCGCTCTCCGTCCCCGCCGTGCACGGCATCCTGCCGCGCGGCGGCACCATCCTCGGTTCCTCGCGCACCAATCCGCTGCGGGCCGAGGACGGGGTGCGCAGGATTCAGGACGGTCTCGCCGCGCACGGCGTCGACGCGCTCGTCGCGATCGGCGGCGAGGACACCCTCGGGGTGGCGGCGGTGCTGTCCGGCGAGCACGGCGTCAACTGCGTCGGTGTCCCCAAGACCATCGACAACGATCTCTCCGGCACCGACTACACCTTCGGCTTCGACACGGCCGTCTCCATCGCCACCGAGGCCATCGACCGCCTCCACACCACCGCCGAATCCCATATGCGGGTCCTCGTCGTCGAGGTCATGGGGCGGCACGCGGGCTGGATCGCGCTCCACTCCGGCCTGGCGGGCGGTGCGAACGTCATCCTCATCCCCGAGCAGCGCTTCGACGTCGAGCAGGTCTGCGCGTGGGTCGACTCCCGCTTCCGGGCGAGCTACGCGCCGATCGTGGTGGTCGCGGAAGGGGCCGTGCCCGCCGACGGCGAGCTGGTCCTCAAGGACGCCACACACGACGCGTTCGGCCATGTCCGGCTCTCCGGCGTCGGCGAGTGGCTGGCCAAGGAGATCGAGAGCCGCACGGGGAACGAGGCGAGAACCACCGTCCTCGGTCACGTCCAGCGCGGCGGCACCCCCAGCGCCTTCGACCGCTGGCTGGCCACCCGGTTCGGACTGCACGCCATCGAGGCCGTCCGGGACGGGGACTTCGGTGTCATGGTCGCCCTGCGCGGTACGGACATCGTACGGGTGCCGATCGCCGAGGCCACCGCCCGGCTCAAGACGGTCGATCCGGCGCTCTACGCGGAGGCGGGTGTCTTCTTCGGCTGAGCGCGGCCCCGGGGCGGGGCCCGTATATTCGCGATGTCCGGGCCCCCGCCCCGTCACCCCCCCCCTCACCTCTGGAGTTCGCGTGGAAATCCTGGCATTCGGCGTGCAGTCCGACGAGAAGCCGCTCATCGAGAAGGCGTTCGCCGGACATCACGACGTCCGCTGCCTCGATGTCTTCCTGACCAGGGACACCGCGCCCATCGCAGCGGGTTACGAGATCATCTCCACCAGCGTCAACGCCGACCTCGGCGGCCCGGTCCTCCAGACCCTCGCCGCGGGCGGCACGCAGCTGATCGCCCAGCGTTCCACCGGCTTCAACAACATCGACCTCGACGTCGCCGAACGCCTCGGCCTGCGGGTCGCACGGGTCTCCTCCTACTCCCCGTACTCCGTGGCCGAGTTCGCCTGGACCCTGGCGATGGCCGTCAACCGCCGGATCATCCGCGCCGCGAGCCGCACCCGCGACTTCGACTTCCGGCTCGACGGACTGCTCGGCCGGGACATGCACGGTCTGACGGTCGGTGTGGTCGGCACCGGGAAGATCGGCGAGGCATTCACCCGGATCGCCCACGGATTCGGGATGAACCTGCTGGGCTGGGACGTCACCGAGAATCCCGCCTGCACCGCCCTCGGCATGACCTACGTCGACAAGGAACAGCTCCTCGCCGATTCCGACCTGGTCAGCCTGCACGTCCCCCTGCTGCCGTCGACCCACCACCTCATCGGGGCCGCCCAGCTGGCCTCGATGAAGGACGACGCGATCCTGGTCAACTCCAGCCGCGGCGGGCTCGTCGACACCGAGGCCCTGGTCACCGAGTTGCGCCGGGGCCGGTTCACCGGCGTCGGACTCGACGTGTACGAGGCCGAGGCCGGGCTCTTCTTCCTCGACAAGTCCATCGAGGGCATCGACGACGACACCCTGGCGCGGCTCGTCACCTTCCCGAACGTCATCGTCACCTCGCACCAGGCGTACTACACCCGCGACGCCGTGGGCCAGATCATCGACGCGACCGTGCGGAACGTCGCCGACCACCTGGCCGGCCGCCGCACCGAGAACGTCCTGGTCCCCGCCCCGCCGGCCCGCTGACCGGGGGCGGGACCCGGCACTCCCGGGCCCCGCCCCGCTCCCGCCCCGCCTCCGCCCGCCCCGCCGTCAGCCCGTCAGCCTCGGGAGTCCCGCCGTCAGTCCCGCCAGCAGCTCCTCCACGATCGCCACCCCGCGCAGCGTGAGCACCGACTCCGGGTGGAACTGCACCGAGGCGAACCCGTCCCCGCGCAGCGCGTGCAGTTCTCCGGTCGTCCGGTCCCGGCTCGCCCCGATGCCGTGCGCGGCCAGCTCGCCCACCGCCTCCTCGTCGCAGCGCGCCGTGAAGCTGTTGTAGAAACCGACCGTCTCCGGACGCCCGAAGAGATCGATCCGGGTCTGCGCCCCCTGGTACGGCACGGTCTTCCGTACGATCTCCAGCCCCAGCTCCGCCGCGATCAGCTCATGGCCGAGGCAGATCCCCAGCAGTCCGTGCCGGTGCTCGCGGACCAGCTCGGCGGTCAGTCCGCGCAGCAGCCGCATCTTCGGATCGGCGTGGTCGCCGGGGTTCCCCGGTCCGGGACCGAGCACCACCGGCCCCTGGTGCGACAGGGCGGCCTCCCGCAGCCCCGGCTCGTCGAAACGCCGTACCGCCACCTCCAGGCCGGACGCGCGCAGCAGATGCGCCAGCATCGCGGTGAAGGTGTCCTCCCCGTCGATCACCAGGGCGGACCCGGCCCGGCCCGCGCGACCGGCGGGCAGATCCTGCATCCGCAGCCAGAACGGCGCGAGCCCGTCGCGCCTGGCGTCCAGCGCCGCCCGTACCCGGGGATCGCCGGTCAGCCGGGGCCGCGCCGCCTCGTCCCGGGGCCGCCCCGGCCGCACCCCCAGCGCCGCCAGCACCCCGGCCGCCTTGGCATGGGTCTCGGCGACCTCGCCGGCCGGGTCCGAGTGCCGCACCAGCGTCGCGCCGACCGGCACCCGCAGCCGGCCGTCGGCGGAGATGTCGGCGGTACGGATCAGGATGGGCGAGTCCAGGGACGCCGTCCCGTCCGGCTCCCGCCGCAGCAGGGCGAGGGCGCCGGCGTAGTAACCGCGCCCGCCCCGCTCGTACCGCTCGATCACCCGGCAGGCGTTCTGCACCGGGGAGCCGGTGACCGTCGCCGCGAACATCGTCTCCCGCAGCACCTCCCGCACGTCCCGGGTGGAACGCCCGCGCAACTCGTACTCGGTGTGCGCGAGATGGGCCATCTCCTTGAGCCGGGGCCCGATCACCACACCGCCCATGTCGCCGACCGCGCACATCATCTTCAGTTCCTCGTCGACCACCATGGAGAGTTCCTCGGTCTCCTTGCGGTCGCCGAGGAAGGCCAGCAGCCCCTCGGCGGTCGGCCCGTCGGCCGGGTAGCGGTACGTCCCGCTGATCGGATTCATCACCACCGTCCCGCCCGACATCCGCACATGGACCTCGGGACTGGCCCCGACCAGCACCCGGTCGCCCGTGTGCACGACGAACGTCCAGTACGCGCCCCGCTCACCGGCCAGCAGCCGACGGAACAGCGCCAGCGCGTCCGCCCGGCCGAACCCCGGGATCTCGCCCCGGAAGGTGCGCCGGATCACGAAGTTGGCCCCCTCGCCCCGCCCGATCTCGTCCTCGACGACCCGTCCGACGATGTCCGCGTACTCCTCGTCACCGACGTCGAAGGCGCCGCCCTCGACCCGCACCTCATGGGCGGGCAGCCGGTCCAGCACCTCGTCGAGGGGCAGTTCGTACGTCTCGTCGGCGACCAGCACGGCCAGCGGGGTGCCGTCGTCCCGTACGTCGAAGCCGCGCTCGGCGATCTGCCGGAACGGCACCAGGGCGAGCGAGGGACGCTCACCGACCGGGATGTCGGCGAGCCGGCCGGCCTCCCGCACCGGGCCGATCAGCACCTCGACGGTGTCCTGGTCATGGCCCGGGGTGCGGCGGCGCAGCAGCGCGAAGGGCGGGCAGTCGTCGCGGAGGAGTCTCTCGACGAGGTGGACGGGCATGGCGATGTTCCTTCCGGAGAGAGGAACGGCCCCCGGAACGCGGAGAAGGCCGCCCCTCGGGCGGCCTTCGCGTGGTCTGTCGCGCGCGATGAGTCAGTGGGCCGCCGGATGAGCGGTCCACCACCAGTTCTGAGTCGTCTGCGCGAACATGCACGGCACCCTAGCGGATTTCCGGCCGTCATTCGAGCGGTCGTCTCATCTGTTGAGCGTATGGATGGACGCGTTGCGAGACCCCGTAAGGTTGTCGAGGTGACCGTGAACGCCAACACCTCCGTCGCCGGTGAGAACACCTGGCGAGACCTTCCCGCGGCGCAGCAGCCCGAGTACCCCGACTCCGAGGCGCTGCGCGATGTAGTCGCGGACCTCGACTCGTATCCTCCGCTCGTCTTCGCCGGTGAGTGCGACCAGCTGCGCAACCGCCTGGGAGCCGTCGCCAAGGGCGAGGCGTTCCTGCTGCAGGGCGGTGACTGCGCCGAGGCATTCGACGCGGTGTCCGCCGAGCACATCCGGGCCAAGCTGAAGACGCTGCTCCAGATGAGCGCCGTACTGACGTACGCGGCCTCCGTGCCGGTCGTCAAGGTGGGCCGGATCGCGGGCCAGTACTCCAAGCCGCGCTCCAAGCCGACCGAGACCCGTGACGGGGTGACGCTGCCGACCTACCGCGGTGACTCCGTCAACGGTTTCGCCTTCACGGAGGCCGAGCGGATTCCGGACCCCGAGCGGCTGAAGCAGATGTACCACGCGTCCGCCTCGACGCTGAACCTGGTGCGCGCGTTCACCGTCGGCGGGTACGCCGACCTGCGCCAGGTCCACGCCTGGAACCAGGACTTCGTGAAGTCGTCCCCGTCCGGGCAGCGTTACGAGGCACTGGCCCGGGAGATCGACAACGCGCTGAACTTCATGAAGGCGTGCGGTACGGACCCGGCCGAGTTCAAGGCGGTCGAGTTCTACGCCTCGCACGAGGCGCTGCTGCTGGACTACGAGACCGCGCTGACCCGCACCGACTCGCGGACCGGGCAGCTGTACGACACCTCGGGCCACATGGTCTGGATCGGTGAGCGCACCCGTCAACTGGACGGCGCGCACATCGAGTTCGCCTCGAAGATCCGTAACCCGATCGGCATCAAGCTCGGCCCGACGACCTCCGTCGACGAGGCGCTCACCTACATCGACCGGCTGGACCCCGAGCGCGAGCCCGGCCGGCTGACGTTCATCGTGCGCATGGGCGCCGACAAGGTCCGCGACAAGCTCCCCGAGCTGGTCGAGAAGGTCACCGCGTCCGGTGCCACCGTGGCCTGGGTGACGGACCCGATGCACGGCAACACCTTCGAGGCGGCCTCCGGCCACAAGACCCGCCGCTTCGACGACGTCCTCGACGAGGTCAAGGGCTTCTTCGAGGTGCACAAGGGTCTGGGGACCCACCCGGGCGGCATCCACGTCGAGCTGACCGGTGACGACGTGACCGAGTGCGTCGGCGGCGGCCACGAGATCTTCGTGGACGATCTGCACCAGCGCTACGAGACGGCCTGCGACCCGCGGCTCAACCGCAGCCAGTCGCTCGACCTGGCCTTCCTGGTCGCGGAGATGTACCGCGACCAGTGACCCGCTGGACGGGGTGTGGGGCACGGATCTGTGTGATCCGTGCCCCACACGGCGTTCCGGGGCTTCTGCCCACTGGGCACGCCGGGTAAGGTTAGGTTAGCCTCACCGAACAGATCGGGGCGGCGCCACGACCGATCCCGTCCGGGAGGTGAACCGCGTGTACGTCTGCTCATGTTTCGGCGTCACGGAGCAGCAGGTGAGACAGCATGCGGACGCCGGGGCCTGTACGCCCCGCCAGATCGCCTCCGCCTGCAAGGCGGGCACGGACTGCGGCGGCTGTGTCCGCACGATCCAGGCCCTGCTCGGGCGCGGCGGGTGCCCGCGCCGCGAACTCCTCGACCAGCGGCAGCAGGGGGTCACGGCCGACCTCGCCGTACCGTCGGTGGTGGCCGACACACTGCCCGCGGAGATCAGGCTCTCCGACGCGGCCTGAACGCCCGGTCCGAATGTCCGCTCCGAATGTCCGGTCCGGTCAGTGGTCCGGACGTCCGCCCGAGCACCGGTCCGAGCGCCCGGGGGAGCGATCGGCCGTCGGCCCGGACGGGACGCCGATCCGGATCAGCTGTCCGGCTGCTCGATCAGCTGGGCGATGTAGAGCGCCTCACCGAGCTTCTCGACCAGCTCCAGCTGGGTGTCCAGATAGTCGATGTGGTGTTCCTCGTCCGCGAGGATGGACTCGAAGATGTTGGCGGACGTGATGTCGCCCTTGCCGCGCATCACCTCGATGCCCCGCCGCAGCCGGTCGATGGCCTCCGCCTCGACCTGGCGGTCGGCCTGGAACATCTCGGTGACCGTCTGACCGACCCGCACGTGAAAGAGCCGCTGGTAGTTCGGCAGGCCGTCCAGGAAGAGAATCCGGTCCGTCAGGATCTCCGCGTGCTTCATCTCGTCGAACGACTCGGCCCGGGTGTACTTCGCGAGCTTCGTCCAGCCGAAGTTCTCCTGCATCTTCGCGTGCAGGAAGTACTGATTGATGGCAGTCAATTCGGCGGTCAGCTGCTCGTTCAGGAACTCAATGACCTCGGGGTCGCCCTGCATCGCGGACGCTCCTTCCAAGCGGTGAACTGGGCATGTGGGCGCATCCTCGCACCGCCCCTCTTGATCGTCCAGTAAGTGCAGGCTTAGTGGGAGTTGCCCCCGATCGGATACGCCCCGGTCATCACCACCCCTGCCGGTCTGTCACCATGGAGGCATGGGTCAGCCGGAAAGCCGGGAATACCGCGAGTCGGAGCAGTCCGGGCTTCCGCCGGGACAGCGACTGCAGCGCGGCTGGCCGGTCACCCACTACGGGCCCGTTCCGAAGTTCAAGCCGGACCGCTGGGAATTCCGCGTCTTCGGGGCCACCGCGGACGGCGAGAAACACTGCTGGAATCACGAGGAGTTTTCCGGACTGCCGTTCTCCTCGGTAGTCGCCGATCTGCACTGCGTGACCAAATTCAGCATGCTCGGCGCCGAATGGGGCGGGGTTCTCGCACGTACGGTGACGGAACTCGCACCGCCCGCTCCGGACGTCACCCATGTGATGGTGTGGGCCGAATACGGATTCAGCTCCAATCTGCGTCTGGCGGACTTCACGTCGGAGCGGACGCTCTTCGCGACCCATAAGGGCGGTGAGCTGCTGACCGCCGAGCACGGTTTCCCGCTGCGGCTCGTCGTACCGCATCTGTACGCCTGGAAGGGCCCCAAATGGGTCCGTGGCGTCGAATACATGACCGCCGACCGCCGCGGCTTCTGGGAGGAGCGCGGCTATCACAACATCGGCGACCCGTGGAGCGAGCAGCGCTACTCCTACCAGGAACGGCCGGGGGACGGCCCCGAACTCTGACCCGGGCCGGGGAGAGGGCCCGGGGACGGGCCCGGACGCGCGGTCACGGACGGCGCGCGGACCCTCCCGGGCGTGCGTCAGCCGCGTCCGCGCAGTGCCTTCAGCCGTGCCACGTCCGCCGCGTGCCCGTCCTTGCCGCCCGGCGTCTCGATGATCAGCGGCACGCCCTCGGTCGCCGGGTGGGTGAACAGCTCCCGGAACGGCTCCTCGCCGATGTGACCCGAGCCGATGTTCTCGTGCCGGTCCTTGTGCGCTCCGACCACGTCCTTGGAGTCATTGGCGTGGATCAGCTGCAGCCGTCCCTCGCCGACCGTCTCCACCAGCAGATCGAGGGTCTGCCGCATGCCCGTGGGGCCGGTGAGGTCGTGGCCCGCCGCGTAAATGTGACAGGTGTCCAGGCAGACGCCCAGCCTCGGGTGCGCGTCCAGCGCCTCGAAGTACGGGCCGAAGTCCCAGGTCCGGGAGCAGAGCGAGGAGCCCTGCCCGGCGGTGGACTCCAGCAGCAGATACGGGTCGTCGTCCCGGGTCAGCTCGTCCAGCAGCGGCAGCATGTGGGCGCGTACCCGCGCCAGGGCCTCCGCGCGCGGCCGGCCGCCGGTCGCCGAGCCGGTGTGCACGACCACGCCCAGCGCGCCGATCGCGCGGGCCCGGCGCAGCGAGTGCCGCAGCGAGTCCACGGACCTCTCGACGGTGGCCTCGGTGTACGAGCCGAAGTTGATCAGGTACGGGGCGTGGACGTACGCCGGGACCGACCCGGCGGCGCACTCCGCCCGGAACAGCTCGTCCTGGGCCGGGTTCCCGGCGGGGGTCGCCCAGCCGCGCGGGTTGGCGACGAAGACCTGGACGGCCTCCGCGCCCATCCCGCGGGCGTATGCGAGGCCGGTCCTGGCGAGACCGCCGACGACCGGCACATGGCCGCCGACCGGGTTGCGCGTCCTGCTCAGCGTGCTCAGAGCCCCTTGATCCTGATGGTGATCCTGCTGCCCTGGGGGGCCCGGTCGCCGCCGTCGACGGACTGGCTGGCGACGGTGTCGCTGAAGGAGATCAACGGACGGTCGACCTTGACCTCGAAGCCCGCGTCCTCCAGCGCGCTCCGCGCCTTGTCGGCGTCCTTCCCGACGACGTCGGGCACCTCGATCATCCGGGGCCCCTTGGAGACGGTGAGGGTGACGGTGTCCCCCTCGGCCGCCCGGGAGCCCTTGGCCGGCGACTGGCGGGCGATGTCGCCGTTCTCCTCGGCGGAGTCGATCCGGTCCGGCGCGATCCGGACCTTGAGGCCCAGCTCGGTCAGCTCGGCGGTGGCGTCCTCGGCCGACCGGCCGGTGACGTCCGGGACGTCGATCGGACTGCCCTTGCTGACGACCAGCGCGACCGCCGAGTCGGGGTGCCGCTCGGCGCCCCCGGCGGGGTCGGTGCGGATCACCTCGCCCCGGGCGGCGCTCTCGCTGAACTCCGTGGTCACCATGCCGGGCGCCAGCCCTCGCTTCGTCAGCGCCCGCCGGGCGTCGGCGAGCGTGCTGCCCCGCACATCGGGCACCGCCACGATCTCGGGGCCGCGCGAGACGACGAGCGACACCGAGCCGTTGCCCCGGATTCGTTCGCCGGCCTTCGGGTCGCTGCTGATGACCGTGCCGCGCTCGACGGTGTCGCTGTAGGCGCGGTCGACCCGGCCGAGATCGAGACCGGTGTCGGAGAGGCGCTTCCCGGCGGCCTTCTCGCTCTGCCCGAGGAGGGCGGGCACCCGGGTGAACTGTCCGGAGTTGATGTACCAGATCCCGCCTCCGACGCCCAGGACCAGCAGCACCGCCACCACGGCGGCGAGCACACCCCGCCTCGGCGTGCCGCCGAACGGCGTCCACCGCTCGCTCCGGGCGGGCGGCGGGGACAGCGGTGGAGGGGTCTCCAGACGGCTGGTGCGGTCGGAGACGTCCGCCCCGGACGCGAGCGCCCGGGGAATCACACTCGTACGGTCGTCGGCCCCGTCACGCTCCTCGGCGAGCGCCTGCGGGGGCACGGCGTCCAGCTCCTCCTCGGTGAGCGCGGCGCGCGCCTCCAGCACGAGGGCGAGCAGCGCGACCGCGTCGTGCGGGCGGACCTCGGGATCACGGGCCGCGGCCACCGCCACCAGGTCGTCCAGCTCGGCCGCGAGCCCGGGGACTGCGGCGGACGGGGCGGGCACGTCCTCGTTGAGGTGCTGGTAGATCACCTGGGCCGGGGTGCCACCGGTGTGCGGCTTGGCGCCCGTCAGCATCTCGTGCAGGACCACACCGCAGGCGTACACATCGGCACGGGTGTCGGCCGTGCCGTGCTCGATCTGCTCGGGGGCGAGGTACGAGACGGTGCCCAGCACCGAGCCCGTGGTGGCGGTGACGGAACCCACCGCCCGTACGAGACCGAAGTCGGCGACCTTCACCCGGCCGTCGTCCCCTATCAGGACGTTCTCCGGCTTCATGTCGCGGTGCACGAACCCCGCCCGGTGGGCCGCCCCCAGCGCGGCGAGGACCGGTTCCAGGATGTCCAGCGCGGCCCGGGGCCGCAGCGCGCCCCGCTCCCGCAGGACGTCACGCAGGGTGCATCCCGAGACGTACTCCATCGCCAGATAGACGTACGCGCCCTGCGCCCCCTGGTCGAAGACGGCGACCACGTTGGGATGCGCCAGCCGGGCCACCGACTTGGCCTCGCGGATGAAGCGCTCGACGAACGAGACGTCGGCCGCGAGCGCCGGGTGCATCACCTTGAGGGCGAGCACCCGGTCGAGACGGGTGTCCAAGGCCCGGTAGACCGTGGCCATCCCGCCGACGGCGATGCGGGCGTCGACGCGGTAGCGGCCGTCGAGCACCTGCCCGACAAGAGGGTCCTGGAGGGTCGTATCCACGCAGGCGAGTCTACGAGCAGCGACGGCCCCGGCCCGCCGCCCGGGGCCGAGCCGGGTCCGTACCGCGGCCGGGCCGTGACAGACGCTCCGCCACCCAGGACCTCCGGCCGCCTCTCGACCGGACGCACCGGACGACGTCCCCCCGGGCGGACACCGCCGGTCACGGCATCACGGCATCAGGGTGCGACGGCCCGGAAGGTCCGGCACTACGGTGCGACGGCCCGGAAGGCCGGGCGCTCCGGGTCCAGGACCGCCACGCCCTCGTCCGGTGACGAGGCCAGCGCGAAGTGGCGGCGCGGGATGCGGCCCGCGCGGTGCGCCAGCCTGCCACCGTCCACCGCGTGCCGCATCGCCGCGGCCATCAGCTCGGGTTCGCGGGCCCGGGTCACCGCCGACGCGAGCATCACCGCCGCGCACCCCAGCTCCATCGCGAGCGCCGCGTCCGACGCCGTCCCGGCGCCCGCGTCGAGGATCACCGGCACCCCGGCCCGCTCGGTGATCAGCTGGAAGTTGTGCGGGTTGCGGATGCCGAGCCCGGAGCCGATGGGGGAGCCCAGCGGCATGATGGCCGCACATCCCACGTCCTCCAGCTTCCGGGCGAGCACCGGATCGTCGCTGGTGTACGGCAGCACCGTGAACCCGTCGTCGACCAGGGTCTCCGCCGCGTCCAGCAGCTCGATCGGATCGGGCAGCAGGGTCCGCTCGTCGGCCACCACCTCCAGCTTCACCCAGTCGGTGCCCAGCGCCTCCCGGGCCAGCCGGGCGGTCAGCACGGCCTCGCCCGCCGTGAAACAGCCCGCGGTGTTCGGCAGGACCCGGATGCCGAGCCGTTCCAGCACCGAGAGCACCGAGCCGGCCACCCCCGGGTCGAGCCGCCGCATCGCGACGGTGGTCAGCTCGGTGCCGGAGGCCACCAGCGAGCGTTCGAGCACATCGAGGCTGGGCACCCCGCCGGTCCCCATGATCAGCCGGGACGAGAAGGTGGCGTCCCCCAGCGCGAACAGATCGTCGGACACGGTCAGCCTCCCTGGACCGCGGTCAGTACCTCGACCCGGTCGCCGTCGGCGAGCGCCGTACGGGCCCACCGGCCGCGCGGGACGACGGACTCGTTGACGGCGGCGGCGATCCCCGAGGGCGCGGCGCTCAGCGTCGCGACCAGGACGTCCAGCGTGGTGCCGGGGGCGATGGCGCGGGGTTCTCCGTTCACGGAGACGGACATGGTCATACGGGCTGCTCCTGGGATACGGGGACGGCCGCGGACGGGAAGCGGCCGGGGGCGAAGGGGCGGGCCACCTCGGGCAGCTCACCGGTGGTCAGGGCCCGCGCCAGGGCGTCGCCCGTGACGGGGGTCAGCAGCACCCCGTTGCGATGGTGCCCGGTGGCGAGCAGCAGGCCCGGCAGGGCGGTGGGGCCCAGCAGCGGGGCGTTGTCGGGGGAGGCGGGGCGCAGACCGGCCCGGGTCTCGGTGAGCGGCAGCTCGGTGATGCCGGGCACCAGTTCGTGCGCGTCGCGCAGCAGCTCGTACACCCCGCCCGCCGTGACCGTGGTGTCCCAGCCCAGCTCCTCACTGGTGGCGCCCACCACGAGTTCGCCGTTCTCCCGGGGCACGAGATAGATGTGGCCGCCGCGCACCACGGCCCGGACGGTCCGGCTGAGGAACGGGGCGTACGCGGGCGGCACGGTCAGCCGCAGCACCTGCCCCTTCACCGGGCGGACCGGGGGCACCACCCCGCCGGGCAGTCCGGCGAGCCGTCCGCTGAGACTGCCCGCCGCGAGCACCACCTGGTCGGCGGTGAGCCGGGCGCCGCCCGCGAGCACGGCGCCGACCGCCCGGTCCCGTACCACCGAGAGCCGTGCCACCCGCTCCCGGTGGAAGCGGACCCCGGCCCGCTCGCACGCCGTCAGCAGCGCGGCGGCCAGCCGCCGGGGATCGACCTGGTGGTCGCCGTCGACGCGCAGGCCCCCGCGCACGCCCGGCGCGAGCATCGGCTCCAGCCGACGGCACTCACGCCCGGTGAGCCAGTCGGAATCCAGTCCGCAGCGGCGCTGGAGCTCGTGCAGCTCCCGCAACTGCGCCCGGTCGTCCGAGTCCAGCGCGACGGCCAGCGTGCCGCAGGCGCGGAAGCCGATGTCCTGGCCGCTCGCCTCCGTCAGCTCGGCCGCGAACGCGGGATAGCGCGCGGCCGAGGCGACGTTGAGGCCGAGCAGCAGTTCCTCCCCGTAGTGGAGTTCGGTGACGGCGGCGAGCATTCCGGCCGCGACCCGCGCGGCCCCGCCGCCCGGTCCTGGATCGGCGACGGCGGTACGCAGCCCGTGCTGCGCGGCCCGCCAGGCGGTGACCAGGCCGATGATCCCGCCCCCGATGACGAGGACGTCGGAACCGGCGGAGGACCACGGGCCCCGCGCGGGGCCCCGCCCGGACCGGTCCTGGCCCGGCCCCCCGGTCTCTTCACCGGGCCCGGGGCCATCCCCGCGAGCACCTGTGGTCTCGGAAGAACGCATGGGCGTCCAGCCCCTCCCTTCGCCGGCATGACCCGGATCAGGTTCGTACGGTCGGAGGCCGCCCAGCCCCCCTCTCAGCCCGGTGCGTCCGGGCTCCCGCGAGTGCCTTACGTTGGCCACCATAAACCTTGGCCCTGACGCGCAGTAAGGGAGCCGCAGCCATGGCCCGCTCGCTCGACGGACTCGTCCTCTCGCCGGTCGCCGACCAGGCCCCCGGCCAGGTCTCCACCCGCACCCGGTTCGCCTACCACGAGGAAGCGGGGCGGATCTGGGCCGAGTACGCGGGCGGTGACGTGGTCCGCGGCCATCTCGTCGGCACCCGTACCGCCGACACCCTGGACTTCCGCTACGTCCAGCTCACCCAGGACGGGGCCACCTCCTCCGGGCACTGCGTCTCCACCGTCGTCGAGCTCGCCGACGGACGGGTGCGGCTGGACGAGCGGTGGGAGTGGGAGTCGCGGGAGGGCGGCGGGACGAGCGTGGTGGAACAGCTCGGTCTCTGACGCCACGTCAGGTGTTTAGGGTGGACGGGTGAGCGAGCAGACCGAACAGCAGACAGAGAGCCGCCGCCGAGTGGTCGTCGTCGGGGCGGGCATGGCGGGCGTCCGGACCGCGGTCGCCCTGCGTGAGCAGGGCTTCACCGGCTCGGTCACCCTCATCGGCGCCGAACCCCACCCGCCGTACGACAGGCCCCCGCTCTCCAAGGCCGTGCTGCTCGGAACCGCCGAGCACTCCGCCTTCGACATCGACTTCGCGGCGCTGGACATCGAACTGCGGCTGGGGCTGGAGGTGACCGGTGTGCGTCCCTCGGCGCACGAGGTGGACACCGCCGCCGGGACCGTCCCGTACGACGTCCTGGTCGTCGCCACCGGGGCCGAACCCGTCACGCTCCCCGGCTCCGGGGACGCCCCCGGCGTCCATCTGCTGCGCACCCTCGACGACGCGACCCGGCTGCGGCCGGTGCTCGACGAGCGGCGCCCGGTCGTGGTCGTCGGCGCGGGCTGGATCGGCGCGGAGTTCACCACGGCGGCCCGCGCGGCGGGCTGCCGGGTCACCGTCGTCGAGGCCGCCGACCGGCCGCTCGCGGGCACCATGCCGGCCGAGGTCGCCGCCCCGATGGCCGCCTGGTACGCGGAGAGCGGCGCGGAACTGCTCACGCTCGCCCGGGTGGCGCGCGTCGAACCGGGCGCGGTCGTCCTCGCCGGGGACGCGTCCGGTGCGGACGGCCGGGTGATCGCGGCCGACGCCGTCGTCGTCGGGATCGGCGCCAGGCCCGCCACCGGCCCGCTCGCCGGGTCCGGCATCCGGCTCGGCCCGGACGGTTCGGTGACCGCCGACAGCGCCCTGCGCGCCTCGGTGGCCGATGTGTACGCCGTCGGGGACTGCGCCTCCTTCCCCTCCGCCCGCTACGGCGAACGCCTGCTGGTCCACCACTGGGACAACGCCCTCCAGGGCCCGAGGACCGTCGCCGCGAACATCATCGGCGCCGAGGCGGGCGAGCCGCCCGTGCCGTACGACCCGGTGCCGTACTTCTGGTCCGAGCAGTTCGGCTGCTTCGTCCAGTACGCGGGCCACCACGCGGCCGCCGACACCCTGCTGTGGCGCGGCGACCCGGCGGACCCCTCCTGGACGGTGTGCTGGCTGCGCGACGGGATGCTGGTCGCGGTCCTCGCGGTCGGCCGCCCGCGCGATCTGGCGCAGGGCCGCAAGCTGGTCGAGGCGGCGGCGCGGGTCGATCCGGTACGGGTCGCCGACCCCTCCGTGCCGCTGAAGTCCACCAGGACCGACGCGCCCTGACGGCTCCGGGAGGACGGGCGGTACGGGGCAGGAACGGGCCGGTTCCGGGAGGGCGAGCGGCAGGCGCGGGCCGGTTCCGGAAGGGCGAGCGGTACGGGGGCAGGAACGGGCCGGCTCCGGAAAGGCGAGCGGCAGGCGCGGGCCGGCTCGGAAGGCCGAGCGGTACGGACTCCGGAACCGGTCGCGGGAGGCCCGGCGGCGCGGGGAGCCGGGCCGCGGTCGAGGGGGCCGTACACCCCGGTGGGGACCTCCGTCCGGGCGGCCCGGCTACCCACTGTCGGTCCGGGATGGCACGCTTGTCCCCGTGACCGAGATTGACGCAAGGATCGATGCTCTCGTCCCCGCCTGGCTCCACCTGCCCGACATCGCGGAAATGCTCGATGTCGAGGTGACGCGTGTACGGCAGCTGGTCAAGGAGGGCCAGCTCATCGCCGTACGACGTGGGGAGAACCGGGCGCTCCAGGTGCCCGCCGCCTTCATCGACGGCACCAAGGTGGTGAAGGGCCTCGCGGGGACCCTGACCCTCCTGAGGGACGACGGCTACACCGACGTGGAGATGCTGGAATGGCTCTTCACCCCCGACCCCACCCTGCCCGGCAGCCCGGCCCAGGCGCTGAGCGAGAATCGCGGCACGGAGGTGAAGCGTCGCGCCCAGGCGCTCGCCGTCTGACCGAGACCACCACACGCGGGGTACGGGCCGCCGTGCGCGGCCCGGCCCCCGCCGTACCGACGGGGGGACCGCTCCATGTCCACGTCCACGCCTCGCGCGCTACTGTCCGACGCCCGGCTCTATCTGTGCACGGACGCCCGCAAGCGGCAGGGCGACCTCCCCGCGTTCCTCGACGCCGTGCTCTCGTCCGGGGTGGACATCGTCCAGCTGCGCGACAAGGGCATGGAGGCGGCCGAGGAGCTGGACCACCTGGCGGTGTTCGCCGACGCCTGCCGCCGCCACGGCAAGCTCCTCGCCGTGAACGACCGGGCCGATGTGGCGCACGCCATAGGTTCCGACGTGCTGCACCTGGGACAGGGCGACCTGCCGGTGCCCGCCGCCCGCGCCGTCCTCGGCGACGGCGTGCTCATCGGCCGCTCCACCCACGCCGAGTCGGAGGTCGACGCTGCCATGGCCCAGCCGGGCGTCGACTACTTCTGCACCGGGCCCTGCTGGCCCACCCCGACCAAACCCGGACGGCACGCCCCCGGCCTCGGCCTGGTGCGACACGCGGCCTCGCTCGGCCGGCCACGCCCGTGGTTCGCCATCGGCGGGATCGACGCGGGCAATCTGGACGAGGTGCTGGACGCGGGCGCGCGCCGGATCGTCGTGGTGCGGGCCGTCACCGAGGCCGACGACCCCGCCTCGGCCGCCGCGGGTCTGGCGGAGCGAATCAGGGCACGGGACGTATGAGCCTCCGCCCCTGACCGCCCGTCGACGCCCGTGCCCGCCCGTGCCGTCACGTGCCCGCCTGACCCGCGGCCGGCGCGTGGCCGGGGAACGGCGTCGTCCCGGACGCGGTGGGAGCCCCTTCCAGGGGCGGGTGACCGGCCGCTCCGAGGCCGGTCACGAGGACGGGGAGTGACCGTGGCAGCCCCCGGTTGTCCCTTCCCGGGTGCCTCAAGTGTCCACGGCTGTCCGAAGGGTGGACAACAACCTGTGTAATTCGGACAATTTACAAGGGCTTGCCGCAGGGGCCGTTCGACCCTGGTTAATCTGCCAGCATGGCCCTTGGCACACCTTCTACCTGGAACGATCGCGCCCGTACCGTGCGTGATCTGCTGGCGACCGGCAAAACCTCGTACTCGTTCGAGTTCTGGGCGCCCAAGACCGAGAAGGGCGAGCGCAACCTCTGGAACGCGCTGCGCCGTGTCGAGGCGGTGAGGCCGAGTTTCGTGTCCGTCACCTACGGAGCCGGTGGCTCCACCCGCGACGGCACGGTCAAGGCCACCCAGCAGATCGCTGCCGACTCCACCCTCACCCCGGTCGCCCACCTCACGGCGGTCGACCACTCCGTCGCCGAACTGCGCAACATGATCGGGCAGTACGCCGACGCGGGAATCCGCAACATCCTCGCGGTGCGGGGAGACCCGCCCGGCGACCCGATGGGCGAGTGGATCGAGCACCCCCAGGGTGTGCGGTACGCGGCAGACCTGGTCCGCCTCATCAAGGAGTCCGGCGATTTCTGCGTCGGTGTCGCCGCCTTCACCGAAATGCACCCGCGTTCGACGGACTGGGAGACCGACGCGCGGTATTTCGTCGACAAGTGCCGCGCCGGGGCCGATTATGCGATCACTCAGATGTTCTTCAACCCGGACGAGTATCTGCGTATGCGTGACCGAGTGGTCGCGGCCGGTTGCGAAACTCCGATCATTCCCGAGGTAATGCCGGTGACCAGCGCCAGACAGCTGGAACGATTCGGGCAACTGAGCAATGCTTCCTTCCCTTCTTCGCTGAGAGAGCGCATCCTCGCGTCCAAGGACGACCCGGCCGCTGTACGCTCCATCGGTATCGAGTTCGCAACGAAGTTCTGCGCGAGGTTGCTCTCCGAAGGCGTGCCCGGATTGCACTTCATCACGCTCAACAACTCGACGGCGACACTCGAGATCTACGAGAATCTCGGACTGCACAAGCAGTTGTGACCGGCTGTGCCCGCCATCATCCGCGGCGGCAGCCGTAGGAGTGGGGGCGGGCATGGGCTGGACGGTCCTCTACATCGCGTTCGGCATCGTCGCGCTGTGGCTGTTGGGTGAGGTGCTGCTTCAGTACAAGGCGCGGTTGCGCTGGCGACTGCTCGCCTTCTCGGGCTTCGTCGGCGTGGTCATCGGTGCCCTGATTCCGTCCGTGCTGGTGATCGCCGTCGGCGCGATCGCCTTCGCGACCGGTCAGACGTATGTGACGCTCTCCTTCAGACGTGGCTTCTCCACCGGTTGGGCGATCGGCGGGAAGCCGGGCGAGAGCCGTCGCCGCCGGGCGGGGGGCAACCGGGCCGCGACCCGGAAGCCCACACTGGAGGTGTCGGACCTGACGTACGAGCAGCCCGCCCCGCCGTCCGGTCCGCCCTCCGGCCCGGCGAATCCGGCGCCGTCCGTGACTGTGACGAACCCGGCGGATTCGACGAATCCGGCGCCCTCCGCGGCCTCCGCGATCCCGGACTTCTCGTTCTACGAGTCGCAGCCGCTGCCGGACGAGACCGGGCAGTACGGGGTCTACGCCGGCGGCACCGGACCGGCCGCCGGCCAGGACGACGGCGACCGGTACCCGCGGCACGGGGCGCCGCAGCCCCAGTACGCAGCCCACGACCCGTACACCGGCCGGCCCCCGGCGGACCAGGACCCGTACGCCGGGCAGTACGACTACGGCACGGACCAGCAGCGCTACCCCGCGTACTCCGATCCGTACATCGGAACCGGTACGACGGCCGCGAGCGGGCCGTACGGCCCGGAGTACGGCACAGGGGCGTACCAGAACCACGACGGTCACCCCGGTCAGCAGCCCTACGCGGCCGACCCCTACGCGCAGGAGTACGGCTCCGACACCCCGCCCGGCGGAGTCTGGGTGCCGCAGCAGCGGGAGAACGAGCAGCCCCCGCACGTTCCGCTGCCGCCGCACGCGCCGACGGCCGACCGGAACCCGTACCCGAACGACTACGACGGACAGAACTTCCGCTACTGAGAGCCGGGCCGGGCGCGACCGGGTGCCCAGGCTCCCGGCTCACCGTGAGCCGCGGAAGCCGTCCCCCTCCACGATCAGGCCGGCGACGAGCGCCCCCGACATCCCGGCGTGCGCGAGTCCGCCGCCCGGG
The DNA here is from genome assembly GCF_029167625.1 of Streptomyces sp. AM 4-1-1. Taxonomy (NCBI): domain Bacteria; kingdom Bacillati; phylum Actinomycetota; class Actinomycetes; order Kitasatosporales; family Streptomycetaceae; genus Streptomyces; species Streptomyces sp. AM 4-1-1. Next base: position 1,438,840 of record NZ_CP119145.1, on the reverse strand, counting down.
TGCGACCAGCCGCCCGCCAGATACAGCCCCGGCAGCCCCGTGCGGTTGCCCGCGTGCAGATAGGCGCCCGCGGCCCCGGCCAGCGCGGGTGCGGGCACCGAACCGCCCACGGCTCCGGTGTCCGCCGCGGTCTCGACCGGGGTCCGCACCTCCCGGTGCAGTATTCGCTCCCGCAGTCCGGGCACGGCCGCGGACGCCACGTCGATCAGCACCTCCGCGTAGCGCGCGCGCAGCTCCGGGTCCGCCCAGTCGACCCGGCCGTCGTGCGGGGCGACCGTCGCGACGAGGGTGACGGCCTCGTGCGCCTCGTCGGGGCGGGTCGACGGATCGTCGGGGCGCAGCACCGTCACCGTGGGACGGTCGGCGACCCGGCCGCCGAACACCGCCTCGCGCTCGGCCGCGCCGTCCGCGCCGTGCACCACCGTCCGGTGCGCGGAGTCGGGGTGCCGCCCTCCGCGCAGCGACAGCAGGACCATGAACCTTCCCGGCACGGCGCCGCCGCCCGGACGCGGCTGCGGCGTCACCGCTCCGCCGGACCAGAGCTCCTGACCAAACGTCAGGTCCGCGCGCGGCTGTGCGCCCAGCACCACGTGATCGGCCTCGGCGACCGTCCCGGACGCCAGCTCGACGCCCGTGGCCCTGCCGTCCTTCTCGACGATCCGGACCACCTCCGCGTCGAACACGAACTCCACCCGGCGGGCCAGGCACCGCTCGTACACCGCCCGCGCCAGCGCCCGCATCCCGCCCATGACGTACCAGCTGCCGAACGTCTCCTCCAGGTACGGCAGCAGCGCGGCGCTCGCGGGCGCGCGCCGCGGGTCGAGCCCGTACGCGAGGGCGTATCCGTCGAGGAGCGCGGCCAGCCTCGGGTCCGCCAGCTCCCAGGCCCCGATCTCCGCCACCGTGCCCGCCCGCCGGGCGCCGCGCAGCAGCCGGCGCCGCCGGAGCGCCGGATACGGATCGTGGGCCAGCGTCCGAGGGTCGGGCGGCAACGGCTCCTCCAGCAGCGGCCGTCGCGAACGGTCCCAGGCGCCGCGGGCCCGGTCCAGGAACGCGCCCCAGCGTGCCCCCGCGCCTTCCCCGAGCGCGGTGTCCAGCGCGGCGGTCACCCCGGCCCGAGAGGCGTTCGGCAGGGTGACCGACGTGCCGTCCGTGAAGAGGTGACGGCTCGCCGGATCGACCTGGGTCAGCGTGACGCACCGCTCCAGCGGCTCCTTGCCCGTCTTCACGAAGAGATCGCGCCAGACCGCGGGCAGCCGCAGCAGTCCGGGCCCCGTGTCGAAGGTGAAGCCGTCGTGGGCGTACCGGCCGACCGAGCCGCCGTACGTCCCCGACCGCTCGTACACCGTCACCCGGTGCCCCGCCACGGCGAGCCGGGCGGCCGCCGCCATGGCGCCCGCCCCGGCGCCGATCACCGCAATTCGTGCCATGTCAGTGACCTTAACGGCCACCACCGACAGCTCAGCCGAGAGGCCGGGCGAGGCCTGCCCCCGCCGCACGTCTCTCCTCACGCCGCTGCGCCCGGCGCCGCAGGAACCGGCGGATGCGGCCGGCCAGGAACGCCACGGTCGCCACGCCGAGCAGCAGGAAGGCCCCCGCGACGGTCGCGGCCAGCACCGGATGGAACACCGCGAAGGTGATGACACCCGCCACCGCCAGATCCTCGACGAGGCTCACCAGGACATTGCTGAACGGCTCGGGTGACGTGTTCACCGCCATCCGGGTGCCCGCCTTCACCAGATGGCTGACCAGCGCGGTCGACCCGCCGATCGCACCCGCGGCCAGCTCCGGCAGCGAACCGCTCTGCCCGGCCAGCAGCGCCGCGACGACGCCCCCGGCGATCGGTCTGACGACGGTGTGGACCGCGTCCCAGAAGGTGTCCAGGTACGGGACCTTGTCCGCCACCGCCTCGCACAGGAAGAGCACACCGACGATCACCAGGACATCGGTGCGCTGGAGCGCGGCGGGCACCTCGTCGGTGAGACCGGTCGCGCCGAACACGCCGAGGAGCAGGACCACCGCGTAGGCGTTGATCCCGCTCGCCCAGCCGCTTGTGAAGACCAGGGGGAGTACGGACACGGGCGGAATCGTATCCAGCGGACGGCCGGTTCTCCCAGGGGTCACGGAAACGGCCCTGAGTACCCGTACTCAGGGCCGGAGATGAGTAGACGCACGGATGGGCCGTCACCCGCGCGCAGGGAAGAGTGAGGGGCACGCCGGGGACACCGCACCGGCACCGCCGGCACGGGGCGGCGGAACGGTGCTGAATCCCCGGGGCAGCGGGGGCGCGCGACGGAGGGCACGGGGCCACGGGGGACGAACGGGGCCACGGGGGAAGGTCCTCCGACAGCGCGGCGCACACGCCGGCCCGGCGAGGCTCGGGGGGATCGAGCCTCGTCGGACCGGCGTGTGCGCGCACGGACGTCCCCCGGCGAGGACACCTCGCCGGGGTGGTGCGGTCAGCGGTGAGGGCGGGGGTGGGGACGGTCCGGCGGTGGGACCGTCCGACATCTCAGCCCCGGCGTCCGCTGACCCGCCCGTACAGCAGCAGGGACAGCGCCGAGTGCACATCGTCCATCGACCGCTCGGGCTGGAACGCCTGCCAGTCCAGGGCGGCCACCAGCACCATGCCGACCAGCGCCGCCGCCGTCAGCTGGATGTCGATCTCCTCGCTCAGCTCGCCGTTCGCGACCCCCTCGCGCAGGACTTCCTCCACCACGGCGACGGCCTCCTGACGCACCACCAGGAGCGTGCCCTGCCAGGCCCGGTTGGTGCGCCAGAGCTCGGCGACGTACAGCTGGGTGAACGCCGGATAGCGGTCGATGAAGACCAGACCCGCCCGGATCATCGCGTCGAGCGCCGCCACCCGGGTGCCGCCGCGCGCCGCGCTCCCGTCGGCGGCGGACCGCAGCGACGCGGTGAGCAGTCCCACGCCGTGGCGCAGCAGTTCCTCGAACAGTTCCGTCTTGCTCTTGAAGTTGTAGTAGACCGTCCCCTTCGCGACCCCGGCGCGTTCGGCGATCTCGTCCACCGTGGTCGCCGAGAACCCCTTCTCGGCGATGAGAGTCACGGCCGCCTCGTAGAGCTTCTGCCGGGTGGCCTGGCGGCGCGTGGTGCTACTGCGTTCCATGGCGTCGATTCTCACAGGTCCGGCGGCGCTCACAGACTGAGCTCCGGGTGCAGCCGCTCCATGGTCCACATCTGCTTGCGCCGCGCGGAGACCGCGGTCAGCGCCAGGGCCCCGGCCGTGAAGGCCGTCAGCACGACGCACGCCAGCCACACCGGACCCAGACCGCCGCCCGTGATCAGTCTGCGCAGCCCGTCGACGACGTGGCTCATCGGCAGATACGGATGGAGCGCCCCGAAGAACCCGGGGCTGGTCTGGACGGGATACGTGCCCCCGGCCGAGGTGAGCTGGAGCATCAGCAGCGCCAGTACGAGGATGCGTCCCGCCGCGCCGAACCGGGCGTTGAGCCACTGGATGATCGCGGCGAAGCAGCAGGTCACCAGGGCCAGGAAGCCGATCGTCCCGGCGGCGCGCGTCATCCGGAGCCCGAGTCCCCAGTGCAGTACGGACATCAGCGCGGCGACCTGGAGCAGTCCGATCGCGGCGACCGGGAGCCAGCCCGCGAAGGCGATCCGCCAGGCGGAGGCCCCGGCGGCGAGCGCCCTCCGGTTGAGCGGCTGGATCAGCATGTACGCCACCATCGAGCCGACCCACAGGGAGAGCGGGATGAAGTACGGGGCGAACCCGGTGCCGTAGTTGGGCGCGTCGTGCAGCGACTGCGAGGCCAGCCGCACGGGGTCGGCCATCACACCGGTACGCCGGTCGCGGTCGTCCTCGTCGTAGTCGGGTATCCGGCCGACGCCGTCGTTCAGCCCCTTGGCGAGCGTGGCCGAACCGTCGCCGAGCCGGACGAGGCCGTCGTCCAGACCGGTGGCGCCCTTCTTCAGCTTGCCGACCCCGGTGTCCAGGTCGCCGGAGCCGGTCCTGGCGGTGCCCAGGTCGGTGTGGAGCGTGCCGGCGCCCTTGGCGACCTTCTGGGCGCCGGTGTCGAGGGCGTTGATCCTGGCGACCGCGTCCTCCAGGTCCTCGTCGAGGTGCGGGGAGCGTTCGGCGAGGGCGGCGGCCTGCTTCTCCAGGGCCGAGAGCTGCCCGCGCAGCTTCGTCAGCTCGCCGTTCTGGTCCTTGACCAGTGTGTTCACATCGTCGGCGACCTTCGCGACGTCCGCCGCCGCGGTCGTGGCGCGCTTCAGCGGGGGGCAGGTCTCGGCGTCGGGCACGGACTGCTCCTCGCAGCGGGTGCGGTGGACGGCGGTCAGATCGTCGGAGGCCTTGTGGGCGGCCGCCGCGGCGGTGGGCGCGGCCTTCACCAGCTCGCCGAGGTTGTCCCGTACCGTCTTCGAGCCGTCGGCCACCAGCCGGGCGGTGTCACCGATCGCCTTGCCGTTGTCCTTCAGGAAGGGCCGGACGTCGGCGGCCACGCCGTTGACCTTGCCGGCGAGCAGCCGGGTGCCGTCGGCCACCTGCCGTGAACCGTTTTCCAGGTCGCCCGCGCCCTTGTCCAGCTTGGTGAGGCCACCGGTCAGCCGGCCGCTGGCGTCCTTGGCGTCCTTGAGCCCGTCGGTGAGGTCCTTCGAGCCCTGCTTCGCCTTCCCGATGCCGGTTTCGAGGTCACCGGCGCCCTTCGCGGCCTTCGCCGTCGAGTCGTGGAGGTCGGAGAAGGAGAGGTAGATCCGGTCGAGGAAGCCGCGTGAGGCGTTCGTCGAGGCGGCGGTGCGGACCTCGGCGAAGACCGTCCGGGAGATCTGCCCGACGATGTAGTTGTTGGCGTCGTTCGTCCGCACCTGGAGCGCGGAGGTCTCGGGGGAGTCCCCCGAACTGGACGTGATCCGCCGGCTGAAGTCGGCCGGCATGGTCAGGGAGAGGTAGTACGTGCCGTCCTCAAGGCCCTTGTGGGCCTCGGTGGCGCTCACCTCGTGCCAGTCGAAGACCTTCGAGTCGAGCAGCTTCTCGGTGATCTCGTCACCGGCTCTGACACGCTCGCCCCCGGTGGTGGCGCCCTTGTCGGCGTTCACCAGCGCGACGGGGATCTTGTCGAGGCGGCCGTACGGGTCCCAGAAGGACCAGAGGTACAGCGCGCCGTACAGCAGGGGGAGCAGCAGGAGGGCGGCCAGTGCGGCGCGCGGCAGCCTGCCCCGGCCGAAGCGCTTCAGCTCAAGCGCGGCGAGTCCGGGCGAACGCATGGCCGGTCCCCTTCCCGGTCGTGTCGGTGTCGCCGACGGTGGTGGCGGTGGCGCCGGTGGGGGTGTCGGTGTCACCGGCGCCGGGGACCGTCGCCGCTTCCCGGGTCCGCACGGTGATCGTGTCCTCGGGGGCCTGGCTGCACACCGCGAGCACCGTCGTTCCGTCGGCCGCGATCGAGCGCAGCAGCGCCCAGGCGTCGGCGCGCTCGGCGTCGGAGAGCTTGAGGTCGGTGTCGTCCACGGCGAGCAGCCGGGGGCGGTCGACGAGGGCGAGGGCCACGGAGAGCCGCAACGCCTCCAGCCGCTCCAGATCGCGTACGGAGGTCCGCTCCGCCTTGGGCAGGGAGGCGAGGTCGAGTCCGGCGGCCGCCAGCGCGCCGTCGACACGGGAGCCGGTCTCGGCGGAGCGCTCGGCACGCGGCCGGAGGAAGGCGCGCAGCGCGCCGCCGTAACGGCGTTGGAGGAGGGCTCGCTCGCGCAGGTGCTCGGCGACCGTGAGGGCGGGGTCGAGTTCGCTGACACCGGGGACCGGGCCGAGTCCGCAGACGCGGCGTACGGCGGCCGACCGGCGCGGTACGCGGTGTCCGGCGACCTCGGCGTATCCCTCGCCGGGACGCATACGGCCGGTGAGAGCGAGCAGGAGGCAGGTCCGGCCGGAACCTGACGGTCCCTCGATCGCCACCAGCGAACCCGGCTCCGCGTCGAACCGTACGTGCCGGAAGGCCCAGCCGCGTGGGCCCTTGAGGCCGAAGTCCTCGGCGATGACCGCCGCACCGTGCGGACCGTCCACGGATGCCTCCTCCTTCTCCTGGAACCGTTCCCGACGGATTCGCCCGAGGGGGCGAGGGGGGAACCCCGGTGGATTCCCTGGGGAAGCGATTCTTTGCACTGACCAGTCAGTGCAAAAACTAACCCGAACCCTTGCTCGACGCAAAGTGCCTGGTCAGCCGGGGATGGCGGGCGTCAGCCGGGGCATTGTCAGTGGTGGCCTTCAGGATGGACACATACGGCCACAGAGCCGTCACACGACGACAGGAGGTTCGTCATGGCCAGCTCGTCCGCGGCAGCCGCACACCGGCGTCGCACAGGCAGCCCTGCCCCCTCACTGACCGGCGCAGCCCCGTCACTCACCGGACCGGCGAGTGACGTCCACCCCGTCCTGCGGCGCACCGCCGCCCCGCCCGCCGCCCTCGATCTGCTCGCCAAGGCCCGCACCGGTCTGGACGAGGCCGGTGCGCTCGACGTGGCCAACGAGCGCTATGCCACCGCCCACCTCGCCGCGCTGCACACGGCGGCCGCCGTGCTCGCGGCCAGGGGCCGCCCCGAGTCCTCCCGGCGCCGCCGGGAGGTGATCCGCAGCGTCTGGGACGTCCTGCCCGAGATCGCCCCGGAACTCGCCGAATGGAGCGCCCTGTTCGCCTCCGGCGCCGACCGCAGGGCACGGGCGGAGGCCGGCATACCGGGCGCCGCCGACAGCCGCGCCGCCGACGACCTGCTGCGGGACGCGGCGATGTTCCTGCGTCTCGTCGAACGGCTGCTGATGCTTCAGCCGGTGCTCCCGCAGCCCAGGGCCGGGAGGCCGGACGTGGGATGACCGGGACCGCGGCGCGAGGCAATAAGGTGGAGAGCACCCATTACCACCTGCGCCGTTCGCGCTCCGCCCTCAGCGGCGGCACCGTGCCGAGGAGTCAACTGCCGTGTCGGACCCGCTGCGCCCCCGCGCCTCCCTCCGTACCGCCGTGGTCTGGGAGGTGCTGAAGGACGCCCTCGACCGTCAGGTCAAGGCGACCGGCAGGGACGCCCTGGACGTCCTGGACACCGGCGGCGGCACCGGCAACTTCGCGGTGCCGGTCGCCCGCCTCGGCCACCGCGTCACGGTCGTCGACCCCAGCCCCAACGCGCTCTTCGCGCTTGAGCGCCGCGCCGCGGAGGCCGGGGTCGCCGACCGTGTCCACGGTGTCCAGGGAGACATCCTGGGCCTCTTCGACGTGGTCGAGCGCGGGGGATACGACGCCGTGCTCTGCCACGGCGTCCTGGAGTACGTCGACGAACCGGCCGAGGGCGTGCGCAACGCCGTCGACGCGCTGCGCCCGGCCGGTTCGCTGAGCCTGCTGGCCGCCGGACTCGGCGGCGCCGTTCTCGCCAAGGCCCTCGCCGGGCACTTCGCCGAGGCCAGGCAGGCGCTCACCGACACGGCGGGCCGCTGGGGCGAGGGCGACCCGGTGCCCCGCCGCTTCACCGCCGAACAGCTCACCCAGCTGGTCTCGGCCGCGGACATCGAGGTCCGTGCGGTGCACGGGGTACGCGTCTTCGCCGATCTCGTCCCGGGTGTACTGGTCGACGCCGAACCCGGCGCCATGGAGGCGCTGCTGAAGCTGGAGGCCGCGGCCGCCGAGCTGCCCGCCTTCCACTCGGTGGCGACTCAGCTGCACGTTCTGGGCGAGAAGCGCGCATAAGGCGCACCACCGGTCGCGCCTTGGTGTGACCGGAGTGTGTTCGGCCGGTGACCGAAGTCCGGCCGGACGTCGCTGATCAGCGACGCAGCCGCAGACGGAGTACGCCCCAGGGCCCCCGATCCGGCGCCGCGACACGTATGATCGGGGGACACCATCCGGCATGACGGATCGGAGGTTGGGGAATCAAAGCCTCAACACCTGACCCGACGTGGCGGCCCGGACTGGCTGTTTGAAAAGTGGGCAGGTTTCACGGGGGCGATTCCCTGCCTATCCTGGAAGGGCCGCATACCGGTCGCCCCCGCGGCCGACGACGAGGAGGACTCCGTGCCGCTCTCGGAGCACGAGCAGCGAATGCTCGAGCAGATGGAGCGAGCGCTGTACGCCGAAGATCCCAAGTTCGCGACAGCGCTCGAGGGAAGCGGGCTGCGTACGTACACCCGACGACGGGTCTACCAGGCGGTCGCAGGCTTCCTGGTGGGTATCGCGCTCCTCATGGCCGGAATGGTCGCTCAGCAGATCTGGATCAGCGTGGTGGGGTTCCTCGTCATGCTGGGCTGCGCGGTCCTGGCGGTCACCGGATGGCGCAAAGCGCCCAAGCCCGGTGAGCAACAGCCGGGCGCGGCCGGAGGCGAACGCCGGCAGCCCAAGCAACATCGGACCGTGATGAATCGGATCGAGCAGCGGTGGCAGCGTCGCCGCGACGAGCAGGGCCAGTAGACACGAGCCAGGTGGTACCGCGGCGGACGCGGAAGTTTCATGGGTGAGGGGCGACCGAGACTTTCCGGTCGCCCCTCACCCATGTCGGCGTGCGGGCTGTGCCGCGCGGGGCGGGTACGGGAGTGGTGCCCCGGAGGGTGGCCGACCCGCGGCGGCCCACCCGGATGGGGGAGCGGCCCGCTCGGGTCTGCCGTACCACCGGCTTCGACGGTGGCGGGTCGTACGGCCGAACCCGTCCCGCATCACGCCCGCCCGGATCTGCCGCACCGGCCCCGACCGGACGACCTGCCGGTGCGGACCAGGCCCCGGAAGCGGGGGGCCGGTCCTGTGCGGACCGGGTCGAGGCGCGTACGGGCGCCGGAGAAGCCCCCTGATGGCCCCGGGCAGGACCCCGGAACGGCTCTTCCGAACGGGTGGTGGGACCGACGGGCAGACGGGGGGGCTTCCTGGCCGGGCGAGGCCCCGGTCCGGGGAAGCCGTCCGGGTGTCGTGCGCGGAGGGCGGCCGGGATCAGCCCTGCTGGCGGGAGGGTCTGCGCAGCCGCGCCGCCCAGCGGAGACGACGGTTCTCTCCGGCCGTTCTCCTGCGGTGGGTGTACGCCGCCCAGCGTTCCGAGACCGCCCAGACCACCCGGACGGCCGAGCGCGGCGCCAGAACCGCACGCCACCGAGTGCCCCGGCCGGTCCCGGCGCGCAATCCCGCCCGTATCGCCGAGACGTCCTCGACCAGCCCAGGACGGAACATCGGCCGCGGTGCGTACAGCACCTGTTCCACCGCGTCCGCCACTCGATGGGCCGCGTTCGCCGCGCTCTCGTCCAGCCGCCCCAGCCGCACGATCCGGTCCACCGTTCCGCGCGGGGTCCGGGCGTCGTCGGGCGGGATGCCGTGGTCCCAGGCCGAGTCGACGACCTCCTGCCAGACGGCCAACACCCGGGCCGCGGTGTCGGCGGGAGCGCGACCCTGCGAGCCGGTCAGCCTGCGCCTGCGCACCCGTAGCCGCCACAGCAGCGGCAGGAACGGCAGCACCAGCACCACCAGTGCGCCCAGGACGATTCCCGCCACCGTGCCGACGGGGGTTCCCGGGTCCGTGGGCAGTGCGGCGCCCGGCGCCGTCGAACCGCCGCACTCACCCTGCTTGCGCATCCGCGCCGGGCAGTTGTCCGAGGCGGAGGGGGCCGCCGACGGCGCGGCCGAGGCAGACGTCTCGGGTCGGGCCGGGTCGGCCGTGTCCCCCGCGGGGGTTTCCGGCTGCGTGTAGACAGGGGCGGAACCACGGGTCGGAGTCGGTTCGAAGCGGGTCCAGCCCACGCCCGCGAAGTACAGCTCGGGCCAGGCGTGCGCGTCACGCAGTCCGACCGAGTACCGCCCGTCCGGCTGCGGGGAGCCCGGCGCGAACCCCACCGCGACCCGGGCCGGAATGCCCAGCGTCCTCGCCATCGCGGCCATCGTGAACGAGAAGTGGACGCAGAAGCCCCGCCTGTCCTTGAGGAACCGGCCGATCGCGGCGCTGCCCGTACCCGAGTTCACCGAGGTGTCGTAGGCGAATCCGCCGTCCGACGCGAACCAGTTCTGCAGCCTCACCGCGCGCTCGTAGTCGTTCGTCATGCCCCGGGTCAGCTCGGCCGCCGTCTCCTCGACCACCTTCGGCAGCGAGGAGGGGACCCGGGTGTACTGCCTCAGCACCTCGGGCGGCGCGTCCGGCGCACTCGCCAGTTGCTCCGCCGACGGTCTTGTCTCCAGGCTGCTGACCTCGTACCGCACGCCCCCCGTCGTCTGGCCCGAGTCACCGACGAGCGTGCGCCCGGCCGGCTCGTACCGCCACCGCCCGGCGACGTCGACCTCCGTCGCGGGGTAGGGGAGCGGCAGATAGGTCTGCCGGTACGAACTCGACGCGGAGATCTCGGAGGTCACCTCGGACACGGCGACCGACCCGGTGAGACCGTCCGGTCCGGGAAGCCGCCGCGGCACATCCGTGAGGCCGCGCTTCGACGCCCGCCACTCGTCCCCGGTGAACTCGTCCAGGGCCAGAATCCGCAGATAGAAGTCCTGCGGATTCCCTGAGGTCGTGCGGTACGACATCACCTCCCGGTCCTCCGGCTGGTTCAGGTCGTCCTGGAGGGAGACCAGCGGGTTCACCGCCGAGATGGTGCCGCCGCCACCGCCCTTGCCGTCACCGCTCCCGTGACCGACGCTCAGCAGACCGCCGTCGAGCGCGGGCAGCGCCGCCGGCACCACCAGCGCGACGCCCAGGGCCAGCACACCGATCCGCCGGCCCGTACGGACCGAGGCGAACGTGGTGCGGTCCGACGCCTGTATCCCCGCCGTCAGCCCGCCCGACGATCTCGTGGACGCGCCGAACACCCGCCCCCACCGGGCGAGCCGGTCCCGTCCCTCGGACAGCAGGAGCAGCAGATATCCGGAGGCGGCCAGCAGGAACCACAACCAGCCCGCGCCCCCGTCGGCCAGCCCCGCCGCCACCGAGTACATCGCGAGCAGCGGCAGACCGGCCGGGGCCGCGTTGCGGAACGTCACCGCGAGGACGTCCACCACGAGGCCGATCACCAGGACCCCGCCGATCAGCATCAACCGGATGCCGTCCGTCGCCGGCGCCGGAATCGCGTACTCGCCGATGTCGTCCGCGCCGGCCGTCAGCAGATCCGCGATCCGGCGCACCGCGTCCGGCCCCGGCACCACACCGACCAGCGCCTGCTCCCGCGCGAACACCACGCTCAGCAGCAGCACCGTCACCAGCGCCTGCGAGGCCACCGTCAGCAACCGGGGCAGCGACATCCGCCGGGCGAGCGTCCCCGCCCCGCTCTGCACGGCCAGCAGGAACGCGGCCTGGACGATCCACCCCGACGAGCGGACCAGCGGCAGCATCGCCGCCGCCGTCATCAGCGTCGCCGCGAAGGCGCACAGCGCCGGCCGACCACGACCGCTCATGACCGTCCCCCCGAAAGATCCGTCGTGCCACCCGCACCGGCCGGGCGTGTGTCGTCCCGCTCCCCGGCGGCCTGCCGCCACAACCGGGCCAGCTCCGCCCCCGGCCGTACCGTCACGGCTGTCCATCCCGACTCGCGCAGCATCCGCAGCCGCTCCTCGTGCGCCCCGGAAGGCACGGCGCCGTCGCCCGGCATCCAGGCCGCGCTGTCGAGCACGAACGCCATGGCCGCGCGGCTGCGCTGCCGCATCCGGGCCGCCACCGCCACCTGCTGTTCGTCCAGGTCACCGAAGAAGGCGACCAGCAGGCCCTCGGTCCCGCCGCGCAGCACGTCGTGTGCGCGTGACAGGCCACCGCCGTCGGAGTGGCCGACGACCGCGAGGGTGTCCATCATCAGGGCCGCCGACTCGGCGGCCCCCTGCGACGCCCCGGTGAAACCGTCGGCCCCCTCGCCCGGCACCGACGTGCCGACATCCGTCAGCAGCCGCACCGCGAAGCCCCGCTCCAGCATGTGCGTCAGGGCCGAGGCCGCCCCCGACACCGCCCACTCGAAGGCCGAGTCCGGCCCGGCCCCCTCGTACCCCACCCGGCGGGTGTCCAACAGCACCGTGCACCTGGCCCGCTGCGGCTGCTCCTCCCGGCGCACCATCAGCTCGCCGTGGCGCGCGGTGGAACGCCAATGCACCCGCCGCAGGTCGTCACCGTGCCGGTACCCGCGCGGAATCACGTCGTCCTCACCGGCCAGGGCCGTCGAACGCTGCCGTCCCTCGCCGTACCCGGAAGCATCGCCCGAGAGCCCGACCGCGGGCAGCGCCTCCGTCCTCGGGAGCACGATCAGGGTGTCGTACGCGTCGAACGAGCGGGTCAGCTCGCACATCCCGAACGGGTCGCCGAGCCGCAGCTGCAACGGCCCCAGCGGATAGCGCCCGCGCAGATCGGACCGGACCCGGTACGACACCTCGCGCCGGCCACCCGCCTCCACCCGGTCCAGCACGAACCGGGGCCTGGGCCCCAGCACGTACGGCACCCGGTCCTGGAGCATCAGCAGCCCGGTGGGCAGCCGCGACACGTTGTCCATCCGCAGATGCACCCGCGCCTCCGCCCCCGGCGGCACCCGGGACGGTGAGAGCCGCCGGGTGGCCGCGACCCGGTACCGGGTGCGGTACAGCACCGTCGCGCAGACCGGCGGCAGCACCCCGAGCAGCAGCCCGACCCGCAGCAGATCCCCCTGCCCCAGCACATACGCGCAGATCACCGCGGCCACCCCCGCGGCCAGGAAGGAGCGCCCCCGCGTGGTCAGCCCGCGCAGAGCGGCCGACGGACCGCCCTTGTCGTCACCGCGGTCGGCTGTGACACCCAGGGCGTCCATCACGGTCGCCGGGGGTCGGACTGCCCGCCGTACACCGGCCGGCCCGGTCGACCCGACGGGGCCGGCGCGGTCCGCGGCAGGGCCGGACCCGGCGCGCCCGCCGTGGGCACCGGCGTGCGCTGCAGGATCTCCGTCACGACCTGCTCCGCCGTCCGGCGGTTCAGCTGGGCCTGCGCGGTCGGCAGCAGCCGGTGCGCGAGGACCGGGACCGCCAGCGCCTGCACGTCGTCCGGAAGCGCGTAGTCCCGGCCGCTCAGCGCCGCCGACGACTTCGCCGCGCGCAGCAGATGCAGGGTGGCCCGCGGGGAGGCCCCGAGTCTGAGGTCCGGGTGCGCCCGGGTGGCCGCGACGAGCTGCACCGCGTACCGCCGTACGGAATCGGCGACATGGACCTCGCGCACGGCGTCGATCAGCTTCACCACGTCGTGCGCGTGGGCCACCGGCCGGAGATCGGCCAGCGGTGACACCCCGCCGTGCACGTCCAGCATCCGGAACTCCGCCTCCGGGCTGGGGTAGCCGATCGACACCCGTGCCATGAAGCGGTCCCGCTGGGCCTCGGGCAGCGGATAGGTGCCTTCCATCTCCACCGGGTTCTGCGTGGCGACCACCATGAACGGGTCGGGCAGCTCGTACGTCCGCCCGTCCACGGTGACCTGGCGCTCCTCCATCGACTCCAGCAGTGCGGACTGCGTCTTGGGAGAGGCGCGGTTGATCTCGTCACCGATCACGATCTGCGCGAAGATCGCACCCGGTTTGAACTCGAACTCGCGCCGCTGCTGGTCGAAGATGGACACACCGGTGATGTCCGAAGGCAGCAGATCCGGTGTGAACTGGATGCGTTGCACCGAACAGTCGATGGACCGTGCCAGCGCCTTCGCCAGCATGGTCTTGCCCACCCCGGGAACATCCTCGATGAGGAGGTGCCCCTCCGCGAGCAGTACGGTCAGTGAAAGCCGTACGACCTCGGGCTTGCCCTCGATCACGCTCTCCACCGACCCGCGCACCCGCTCCGCCGTCGTGGTCAGATCTGTGAGGCTCGCTCGCTCGTCATAGGTCGTCACCCGGCCCTCCTCGGCCCATTCCCCCCGGCCCCTGGAGCTCTGGAGGAATCATTCACGGGCCCGAGCGCTCGACCGGCCCGGCCCACCCCGAAATTCGGACACCCCTCCGGAAGGTCCCGGCGAGAGGTCACACACGCATTCTTGTTGGCGTTGCCGCGTCGTGTCACTCGCCTGTGGACAAGTGGGTGCGATATGTCGGTTCTTACCGGTATTCCGGCGTTCCCCGCCCCTTGACCAGGGGCGGGGAGACGGCTCAGGAGACGGCTCAGGAGACGGAGTGGATCTCCCGCAGCAGGCCGGTGGTCACGTCGAAGACGAAGCCCCTGACGTCATCGGTGTGCAGCAGGAACGGCGAGGTCCGGACGCGCTGCATCGACTGACGCACGTCCTGGTCCGCGTCGCTGTACGCCTCGACCGCCCAGACCGGCCGCTGGCCGACCTCGGCCTCCAGCTCCTGCCGGAAGTCCTCGGTGATCGCCTCAAGGCCGCAGTTGGTGTGGTGGATCAGCACGACGCTGCGCGTACCGAGGGCCCGCTGGCTGATGGTCAGCGAACGGATCACGTCGTCGGTGACCACACCGCCCGCGTTGCGGATGGTGTGGCAGTCGCCGAGCTCCAGGCCGAGCGCGGCGTGCAGGTCGAGCCGCGCGTCCATACAGGCCACCACGGCGACGTTCAGCACCGGGCGCGCGTCCATGCCCGGGTCGACGAAGTCTGCGGCGTAGGAGACGTTCGCCTCCACGAGGCGGTCGGTGACCACCCCGCCGGGGCGGGCCTTCTCGGAGGCGGGGGCGACGGGCTCGGTGGCGGAATGCGCGGAAGTCGACATACCCAAGACGTTAGACCTCGAAGCGGGCCGCGGTGTGCGGCCGGAGGGGACAAAGAAGGTCAACGGGACTTGTTGTGAGGTAACCCACAGGTCCGGCCGCAGGTCCGGCCCCTTCCCCCTGCCGGGTGAAGGGCGGCCCTTCGGCGACGCGCTGCCCGGTTGATTGATCGGGAATCGATCGAATGGCAGGGTGGACTAAAGTGACGGGAAGTTACCGACACACTCTGCACATTCCGAAACACTCCGAAGTTCCCCCGGGTGTGCGGCGTACGTACGGCCCGGCCCTCTCCCGCTCGCCGGTCGGCCGATGCCCCTTCCCCGGCGTCGGCGGACCTCCCCTTCATGAGTGGGCGGGGACCCGGCCGCACGTACGGTCACCCGGGACCTGAGCCTGAGAGGGCGCATTGAGCCAGACCCGACACGTCCCGGTGATGCTCCAGCGGTGCCTGGACCTGTTGGCCCCCGCTCTGGAAGCGCCGAGTCCCCGGCCGCCCGTGGTGGTCGACTGCACCCTCGGCCTCGGCGGACACAGCGAGGCCCTGCTCGCCGCCTTCCCGGCCGTCCGGCTGATCGGCCTCGACCGGGACAGGGAGGCGCTGCGCCTCTCGGGCGAACGGCTGGCCCCGTACGGCGACCGCGCCACCCTCGTCCACGCCGTCTACGACGAACTGCCCGACGTACTGGACCGGCTGGGTGTCCCCGAGGTCCAGGGCGTCCTCTTCGACCTCGGCGTCTCCTCGATGCAGCTGGACGAGGCCGACCGCGGCTTCGCGTACGCCCGGGACGCCCCGCTCGACATGCGCATGGACCAGACGACCGGCATCGGCGCCGCCGAGGTCCTGAACACCTATCCGCCGGGTGAACTGGTACGGATTCTGCGCGCGTACGGCGAGGAGAAGCAGGCCAGGCGGATCGTCTCGGCCGTGGTGCGCGAACGCGAGAGGGAACCCTTCAGCAACAGCGCCCGGCTCGTCGAGCTGATCCGCGACGCGCTGCCGCAGGCCGCCAAACGGACCGGCGGGAACCCCGCCAAGCGCACGTTCCAGGCACTGCGCATCGAGGTCAACGGCGAGCTGAGCGTCCTCGAACGCGCCGTCCCGGCCGCGGTGGGGGCCCTCGCCGTCGGCGGACGCATCGCCGTCCTCTCGTACCAGTCGCTGGAGGACCGCCTCGTCAAACAGGTCCTCGCGGCCGGCGCAGCCAACACCGCGCCCCCCGGACTCCCCGTCGTTCCCGAGCGTTACCAGCCCCGCCTGAAGCTGCTCACCCGAGGCGCCGAACTGCCCACCGAGGCGGAGGTCGCCGAGAACAGGCGCGCCGCCCCGGCCCGGCTGCGCGGCGCCGAACGCATCCGCGAGGAGGAGCGATGACCGCATCGGAACCGTCCCCGGCGGGCGCGCCGCCCGGGACGGCCGGGGCCGCACGGTGAGCAAGCAGGCCGGGCAGCTGAAGGGGCGGGCCGCGCGGCTCACCCGGATGCTGCCGGCCGGGTCCGGCAACGCCGCCCGTACGCCCTTCGTCCTGCTGGTCGTGCTGCTGCTCGGGGGTGGCCTGATCACGCTGCTGGTGCTGAACTCCGCGCTCAACGAAGGATCGTTCAGGCTCAGCGAGCTGAAGAAGCGGACCACCGAACTGACCGATGAGCAGCAGGCGCTGCAACGCGACGTCGACGGCTACTCCGAGCCCGACGCGCTGGAGCAGCGGGCGCGCGGACTGGGCATGGTGCCCGGCGGCAGCCCCGCCTTCCTCGGCCGGGACGGCAAGGTCCGCGGCATGCCGTCCCCGGCGGCCGCCCCCGAGCCGACGCCGTCCCCGACCGGTTCCGTACCCGCGTCCCCGCCGGCCCTCTCCGGTTCCGGCGCGGCGGACGTGCCCGCGAACGGCACCCCGGCGCAGCCGTCGGCCGACCCGGGCCTTGCCCCCGATTCCGGCTCCGGTCCCGCCCCCGACGCATCCTCGGGGGCCCTGGCGCCCCCGTCCCCGACGAGCCCCGGCAGGTGACGCAGTGCCCTCCAAGGAACCACCGCGCCGCCGGGTTCCCGGCCCCGGCCGGACCCGCGGCGCCCGGGGCGGTGAGCCCGGCCGTCCCAGGCCCGTCGGCCGTCCCGACGGCCGGCGCCCCCGCCCCGCGGCCCGCCCGCAGGCCCGGCGGCACGACCGGGCGCCGGGCGGACGGCCCGCGCGCACCCTCCGCCTCGGCAGCCCCCGTCCACGACTGCGGCTGGTCAGTCTCGGCCTGACCCTCGTCATGCTGGCCTTCGTCGTCCGGCTGCTCCAGGTGCAGGCCGTCGACGCCCACGCCTACGCGGCCAAGGCCGACAAGAACCGCTACCTGGACTACGAGATCCCCGCCGAACGCGGCGAGATCACCGACCGCAGCGGTATCGCCCTCGCGACCAGCGTCGACGCCCACGACATCACCGCCGACCCCAAGATGTTCACGCCGCAGGAGAGCAAGGCACCGGACGCGCCGCAGCAGGCCGCCGTGCTCCTCGCCCCGATCCTCGGCCAGGACGCCGCGGTGCTGACCGAACGGCTGTCGACCCCCAAGAGCCGCTACACCGTGCTCGCCCGCCGCCAGACCCCCCAGGTCTGGAAGCAGATCCAGGACCTCAAGTCCGTGTTCGCCCAGAAGGCGAGCCAGGACAAGGCGAAGGGCGGCGCCGGGGCCAACGTGCTGGCCGGGGTCTTCCAGGAGTCCAGCACCAAGCGGGTCTACCCCAACGGGGACCTCGCCGCCGGGATACTGGGTTACGTCAATGCCGAGGGCAAGGGCGCCGGCGGCCTCGAATCGAAACTCGACAAGCAACTCGCGGGCGAGGACGGCAGGATCAAGTACGCCCAGTCGGGCGGCCGCAGGGTGCCGACCGCGGGCACCAGCGAGGTCCCGGCCGTCCCGGGCACCGACATCGAGCTGACCATCGACCGCGACATCCAGTGGGCCGCCCAGAAGGCCATCGCCGACCAGGTGGCGAAGTCCAAGGCCGACCGCGGTTACGTGATCGTGCAGAACACCAGGACCGGTGAGGTGCTGGCGATGGCCAACGCCCCCGGCTTCGACCCCAACGACATCACGCACGCCGACATGGCGTCGCTCGGCAACGCCGCGCTCCAGGACGTCTACGAGCCCGGCTCCACCAGCAAGGTCATGTCCATGGCCGCCGTGCTGGAGGAGGGCGTCGCCGATCCCGGCACCCATGTCACCGTGCCCAACACGCTGCACCGCGGCGACCGGCTCTTCCACGACGACATCGACCACCCCACGTGGTACCTGACCCTCAACGGCGTACTGGCCAAGTCCAGCAACATCGGCACCATCCTGGCCACGGGCCGGCTCGGGAAGACCCAGGCCGAGGCCAACCGGGTCCTCCACTCGTACCTGCGCAAGTTCGGCATCGGCAGCACCACCGGGCTCGGCTACCCGGGCGAGTCGCCCGGCATCCTCGCCCAGCCGGAGAACTGGTCCACCTCGCAGCAGTACACGATCCCGTTCGGCCAGGGGCTCTCGCTCAACGCCATGCAGGCCGCCTCCGTCTACTCCACCATCGCCAACGGCGGGGTGCGGGTCGAGCCCACACTCGTACGCGGTACGAAGGGCCCCGGCGGACGCTTCACCGCGGCGCCCGCCCCCAAGAAGACCCGGGTGATCAGCGAGAAGACCGCCAGGACACTGGCCACCATGCTGGAGTCCGTGGTCGACGACGAGGAGGGCACCGGCGCCAAGGCCCGAATCCCCGGATACCGGGCCGCGGGCAAGACCGGCACCGCCAACCGGGTGGACCCGGCACACGGCGGCTACCGCGGCTACACCGCCTCGTTCGCCGGCTTCGCCCCCGCCGACGACCCGCAGATCACCGTCTACTGCGCGATCCAGAACCCCACCAAGGGCAGCTACTTCGGCGGCCAGATCTGCGGGCCCATCTACAAGCAGGTCATGGAGTTCGCGCTCAAGACCCTCCAGACCGCACCCTCCGGCAGCGCGCCCGCCCGGCTGCCGGTGTCCTTCAAGCCGGACGAATGACCCGGGAACCCTCCAGTGACAACCATCACCCCCGATCCCGGGAACCGGAACGGGAACCACCGCCACCCGGCCCCCTCGCTTCGCGAGAGGCCGGGTGCGCCCGGTACGCTCACCGCCGTGTCCCACGCTGATCAGTCCCAAATCACCCAGAAGGACGCCCCTGTGAACTACCCGGGAGCGCCCCGACCGGACCGGCTCAGGCCGACCTCCCTCGCGGAGCTGGCAGCCCGGCTGGGGGTCGAACCGCCGGGATACGGCGAGGTCACCGGCATCACCCACGACTCACGGGCGGTACGCCCCGCAGACGTGTACGCCGCCCTCCCCGGCGCCCGGTTCCACGGCGCCGACTTCGCCGCCCAGGCGGCCCGCCTCGGCGCCGCCGCCGTCCTCACCGATCCGGCGGGCGCCGAACGCGCCGCCGCCACCGGCCTTCCCGTCCTCGTCGTCGACGAACCGCGCGCCCATATGGGCGAACTCGCCGCCGAGATCTACGGGCGGCCCGGCGCCGGCCTCCTCCAGATCGGCATCACCGGCACCTCGGGCAAGACCACCACCGCGTACCTCGTCGAAGGCGGACTGCGCCGCGCCGGACACCGCACCGGACTGATCGGCACCGTCGAGATGCGCATCGGCGACGAACGCGTCAAGTCCGAGCGCACCACCCCCGAGGCCACCGACCTCCAGGCCCTGCTGGCCGTCATGCGCGAACGCGGCGCCGACTCGGTCGCCATGGAGGTCTCCAGCCACGCCCTGGTGCTGGGCCGCGTCGACGGCTGCGTCTTCGACGTCGCGGTGTTCAACAACCTCAGCCCGGAGCACATGGAGTTCCACTCCGGCATGGAGGACTACTTCCAGGCCAAGGCCCAGCTGTTCACCCCGCTCCGCAGCAGGCGGGGCATCGTCAACTTCGACGACGAGTACGGCCGCAGGCTGATCACGGAAGCCACCGTCCCCGTCGTCACCTTCTCCGCGGAGGGCCACCCGGACGCCGACTGGCACGCCGAGGACGTCCAGGTCGGCCCGCAGGACAGCACCTTCACCGCGATCGGCCCCGAGGGCCACCGGATCGCCGCCAGGGCCCCGCTGCCCGGTCCGTTCAACGTCGCCAACACCCTCGCCGCGATCGTCACCCTCGCCGTGGCGGGCATCGACCCGCAGACCGCCGCCGACGGCATCGCGGAGGTCCCCGGCGTCCCCGGCAGGCTGGAGCGCGTCGACGCCGGACAGCCCTACCTCGCGGTCGTCGACTACGCCCACAAGACGGACGCGGTCGAGTCCGTGCTGCGCTCCCTCCAGAAGGTCACCGAGGGCCGGGTGCACATCGTGCTCGGCTGCGGCGGCGACCGCGACCGGTCCAAGCGCGGCCCGATGGGCGCCGCGGCCGCCCGGCTCGCCGACACCGCCGTGTTCACCTCGGACAACCCCCGGTCCGAGGACCCGCTCGCCATCCTCGCCGCGATGCTCTCCGGCGCCGCCGAGGTCCCCGTGCACGAACGCGGCGACGTCCTGGTCGAGGCCGACCGGGCCGCGGCCATCGCCGCCGCGGTCGCCCGCGCGGAACCAGGCGACACCGTGCTGATCGCGGGCAAGGGCCACGAGCTGGGCCAGGACATCCACGGAGTGGTACGCCCCTTCGACGACCGCAAGGTCCTGCGCGCGGCCATCGCGCGGTCCATGGAACGCGAGACCGCCGACGACGCCCGCCGGGGCACCGCGGACCGCGCCCGTCACCACGAGAACAACAGTCGGGGATGACCAAGTGATCACCCTTTCCCTCGCCGAGATCGCCGAAATCGTCGGCGGGCGGCCCCACGACATACCGGATCGGACGGCCACCGTCAGCGGGCCCGTCGTCATCGACTCCCGTGAGGTGGTACCCGGCAGCCTGTTCGTCGCCTTCGCCGGCGAGCGGGTCGACGGCCACGACTACGCGCGGGGGGCCGTGGAGGCCGGTGCGGCAGCGGTCCTCGCGGCCCGCCCCGTCGGCGTCCCGGCCATCGTCGTCGACGACGTCCTGGCCGCACTCGGCGCGCTCGCCCGGGCCGTCGTCGAACGCCTCGGCACCACCGTCGTCGCGCTCACCGGATCGGCGGGCAAGACCTCCACCAAGGACCTGATCGCCCAGCTCCTGGCGCGCAAGGCGCCAACGGTCTGGACACCGGGTTCGCTCAACAACGAGATCGGCCTGCCGCTCACCGCGTTGCGCGCCACCGAGGACACCCGGCACCTCGTCCTCGAAATGGGCGCCCGAGGCATCGGCCACATCCGCTACCTCACCGGCCTCACCCCGCCGCGGATCGGCCTCGTGCTCAACGTCGGCACGGCCCACATCGGCGAGTTCGGTGGCCGGAAACAGATCGCGCAGGCCAAGGGCGAGCTGGTCGAGTCACTGCCCGAGGACGGACTCGCCGTCCTGAACGCCGACGACCCGCTCGTCCGGGCCATGGCCACCCGCACCAAAGCCCGGATCCTGCTCTTCGGCGAGGCCCCGGACGCGGACGTACGTGCCGAGAATGTCCGTCTCACAGAGAATGGGCGCCCCGCTTTCGCCCTCCACACACCCACCGGGTGCAGCGATGTGACCATGCGCCTGTACGGTGAGCACCACGTGTCGAACGCGCTCGCCGCGGCCGCCGTCGCCCATGAGTTGGGCCTGTCCGCAGACGAGATCGCCGTGGCGCTCTCCGAGGCGGACTCCCTCTCCCGCTGGCGCATGGAGGTCACCGAGCGTCCGGACGGTGTGACGTTCGTCAATGACGCCTACAACGCGAACCCCGAATCCATGCGAGCCGCCTTGCGCGCGCTCGCGGCCATGGGACGGGGGCGCCGCACGTGGGCGGTGCTCGGCCGGATGGCCGAGCTCGGCGAAGCGTCGCTCGCCGAGCACGACGCGGTCGGACGGCTCGCCGTCCGGCTCAACGTCAGCAAGCTCGTCGCGGTCGGGGGCCGAGAAGCCTCCTGGCTGCAACTGGGCGCATATAACGAGGGTTCGTGGGGTGAGGAGTCGGTGCACGTGTCCGACGCGCAGGCGGCCGTCGACCTGTTGCGCAGTGAACTGCGTCCGGGAGACGTCGTGCTGGTGAAGGCGTCCCGGTCGGTCGGCCTGGAACAGGTCGCCCAGACACTGCTGGAGAACTCGACCGAGGGCGAGGTCACCGGCCGATGAGGCAGATCCTCTTCGCGGGGGCCATCGGGCTCTTCCTGACCCTGGTCGGTACCCCGCTGCTGATCAAGCTGCTGGCCCGCAAGGGATACGGGCAGTTCATCCGGGACGACGGCCCGCGCAGCCACGGCAGCAAGAAGGGCACGCCCACCATGGGCGGCATCTCCTTCATCCTGGCCACGCTCATCGCGTACGCGCTGGCCAAGGTGATCACCGGGGAGGACCCGAGCATCTCGGGCATCCTCGTGCTCTTCCTGATGGCGGGGATGGGTGTCGTCGGCTTCCTCGACGACTACATCAAGATCGTCAAGCAGCGCTCGCTCGGTCTGCGGGCCAAGGCCAAGATGGCGGGCCAGCTGATCGTCGGCATCGCCTTCGCGGTGCTCGCCCTCCAGTTCTCCGACAAGCGGGGCCACACCCCGGCCTCCGACCGGCTGTCGTTCATCACGGACTTCGGCTGGCGCATCGGCCCGGTGCTCTTCGTGGTCTGGGCGCTGTTCATGATTCTCGCCATGTCCAACGGCGTGAACCTGACGGACGGTCTGGACGGTCTCGCCACGGGCGCGTCGGTGATGGTCTTCGGCGCGTACACCTGGATCGGGCTGTGGCAGTTCCAGGAGTCCTGTGCCAACGCGGCGACCCTGACCAACCCCAACGCCTGCTTCGAGGTACGAGATCCACTCGACCTGGCCGTCGTCGCCGCCGCCCTCATGGGCGCCTGCTTCGGCTTCCTCTGGTGGAACACCTCACCCGCCAAGATCTTCATGGGGGACACCGGCTCGCTCGCCCTCGGCGGCGCCCTCGCCGGCCTGGCGATCTGCTCCCGCACGGAGTTCCTGATCGCCCTGCTCGGCGGCCTCTTCGTGATGATCACCATGTCGGTCGTCATCCAGGTCGGCTCCTTCAAGATGACCGGCAGGCGGGTCTTCCGCATGGCACCGCTCCAGCACCACTTCGAACTCAAGGGGTGGTCCGAGGTCCTTGTCGTGGTCCGCTTCTGGATCATCCAGGGCATGTGCGTGATCGTCGGCCTCGGCCTCTTCTACGCGGGGTGGGCGGCGGAGAAGTGAGCGACCAGGACTGGCGGGGCAGGAAGGTCACCGTCGCGGGGCTCGGCGTCAGCGGTGTCCCCGCGGCCCGCGCCCTGCGTGAGCTGGGGGCCGAGGTCACCGTCGTCAGCGACGGCGACGACGAACGCTCCCGCGGCCAGGCCGCCGAACTGGAGGCCCTGGGCGTCACCGTGCGGCTCGGCGACGGGGCGACCCTGCCCGGGTCCACCGAACTGGTGGTCACCGCCCCCGGCTGGAAGCCCGACAAGCCGCTCTTCCGCGCCGCCTCCGAGGCGGGCGTCCCGGTCTGGGGCGACGTCGAACTCGCCTGGCGGCTGCGCGGCCTGGACGGCAGGAAACCGGCGCCCTGGCTCGCGGTCACCGGCACCAACGGCAAGACCACGACCGTACGGATGCTGGCCTCGATCCTGGAGGCGGCCGGGCTGCGCACGGCGGCCGTCGGCAACATCGGCGTCTCGCTGCTGGACGCGGTGCTCGGCGACGAGCCGTACGACGTGCTCGCCGTCGAACTCTCCAGCTACCAGCTGCACTGGTCGCCGTCGGTCCGCGCCCACTCCGGGGCCGTGCTCAACCTGGCCCCCGACCACCTCGACTGGCACGGCTCCATGACGGCGTACACCGCCGACAAGGGCCGGATCTACGAGGGCAACCAGGTCGCCTGCGTGTACAACGCGGCCGATCCGGCGACCGAGGACCTGGTCCGCGAGGCCGACGTCGAAGAAGGCTGCCGGGCCGTCGGGTTCACCCTCGGCACCCCCGGCCCCTCCCAGCTGGGCGTCGTCGACGGCATCCTCGTCGACCGGGCGTTCGTGGCGAACCGCCAGAAGCAGGCCCAGGAACTGGCCGAGGTCGCGGACGTCCGGCCGCCCGCCCCGCACAACATCGCCAACGCCCTCGCCGCCGCCGCGCTGGCCCGCTCCTTCGGGGTGCCGCCCACGGCGGTACGGGACGGCCTCCGGTCCTTCCGGCCCGATCCGCACCGCATCGAGCACGTCGCCGACCTCGACCGGGTCGCGTACGTCGACGACTCCAAGGCGACCAACACGCACGCCGCCGAGGCATCCCTCGCCGCGTACGAACCGATCGTCTGGATCGCGGGCGGACTCGCCAAGGGAGCGACCTTCGACGACCTGGTCGCCGGAGCCGCCCGGCGGCTGCGCGGCGTCGTCCTGATGGGCGCCGACCGTGCCCTGATCGGCGAAGCCCTGGCGCGACACGCCCCGGAGGTCCCGGTGGTCGACCTCGACCGGACCGACACTGGGGCGATGTCCGAGGCGGTCCGGGAGGCCGCACGGCTCGCCCGGCCGGGAGACACCGTGCTGCTGGCCCCGGCCTGCGCCTCGATGGACATGTTCGTCAACTACAACAAGCGGGGCGAGGCGTTCGCGGACGCGGTCCGCGCACGCGCCGCCGAGAGCGCCTGACGGTCACGGCACGCGCGTCGTGACCGTCCCCGGGGGGACCGGGTGCGGCATCGCCGCGGGCCCGGCCCCGGTGACGCCTCCGGCGCACGAGCAGTGGAGGGGACAGCGACAATGCCGGCCGACGAGAGTTCCGCCGCGTGCGGTCCGGCCCGTGCGGCGGGCCGCGCCCCGCGCACACCCGCCGACGGCAGGCCGCGGCCCCATGTTCGGACACCCGCCGGGCTCGTCCCGGCGGGCCTCGCGCCGCCCGTGGGCATCGCCGCCCGAGGACGGCTCGCGACCGGGGTCAGGAAGCCCCAGGCGGCCCGGGGCGGCGGCGGACGCACCCGAACCCCCCGGACCCCGCGTACGCCCCGGCGGCTGGGCCCGCGACAGCTGTACGAGCGGCTGCGGCGGGCCTGGGACCGCCCCCTGACGGCGTACTACCTGATCCTCGGGGCCGCTCTGCTGATCACCGGGCTCGGTCTCGTGATGGTCTACTCCGCCTCGATGATCAAGGCGCTCGAACTGTCCAAACCCAGCACCTACTTCTTCCGCAAACAGTTCCTCGCCGCCGTTCTCGGGGCGGGGCTGATGCTGGTGGCCACCCGGGTGCCCGTCAAACTCCACCGGGCACTCGCGTACCCGATGCTCGTGGGCACTGTCTTCCTGCTGGTGCTCGTACAGGTCCCGGGGATAGGGATGTCGGTCAACGGCAACCAGAACTGGATCTACATCGGTGGCCCGTTCCAGCTCCAGCCCGCCGAGTTCGGCAAACTCGCGCTGATCCTGTGGAGCGCCGACCTGCTCGCCCGAAAACATGACAAACGGCTGCTGACGCAGTGGAAACACATGCTCGTCCCGCTCGTCCCCGTGGCCTTCCTGCTGCTCGGACTGATCATGATCGGCGGCGACATGGGCACCGCGATCATCCTCACCGCGATCCTGTTCGGACTGCTCTGGCTGGCCGGCGCCCCCACCCGGCTCTTCGCCGGTGTGTTCGCCTTCGCGGCCGTCATCGCCGTCGTCCTGATCAAGACCAGTCCCAACCGGATGTCCAGACTGGCCTGCGTCGGTGCGAGCGAACCCGGCCCCGGGGACTCCTGCTGGCAGGCCGTCCACGGAATCTACGCCCTGGCGTCCGGCGGATGGTTCGGATCGGGGATCGGCGCCAGCGTGGAAAAATGGGGACAACTGCCCGAACCGCACACCGACTTCATCTTCGCCATCACCGGGGAGGAACTGGGGTTGGCGGGGACGCTGTCGGTACTCGCCCTCTTCGCGGCCCTAGGCTATGCGGGTATCCGCGTGGCCGGACGCACGGAGGACCCCTTCGTGAGGTATGCCGCGGGAGGCGTGACCACCTGGATCATGGTTCAGGCCGTGATCAACATCGGTGCGGTGCTCGGTCTGCTGCCGATCGCCGGGGTCCCGCTCCCGCTGTTCTCCTACGGGGGGTCGGCCCTGCTGCCGACCATGTTCGCCGTCGGACTCCTGATCGCCTTCGCGCGGGAGGAGCCCGGGGCGAAGGCTGCCCTGGCCATGCGGAGGCCCGGGGCCAGATGGAAGACGATGAGACGGCGCGTCAAGAAGCGTCCGTCCGGAGAGCGGTGAATTTCGGTGCATGTCGTACTCGCCGGTGGGGGGACCGCCGGCCACATCGAGCCCGCGCTTGCCCTCGCAGACGCCCTGCGCAGGCAGGACCCGTCCGTGGGAATCACGGCCCTCGGCACGGAACGCGGCCTTGAGACCAGGCTCGTACCCGAGCGGGGGTACGAACTCGCCCTGATCCCGGCCGTACCGCTGCCGCGCAGGCCCACCCCCGAGCTGATCACCGTCCCCGGACGGCTGCGCGGCACCATCAAGGCGGCCGAGCAGGTCCTGGAACGGACCCGGGCGGACTGCGTGGTCGGCTTCGGCGGCTATGTGGCCCTGCCCGGCTACCTCGCGGCCAAGCGCGCCGGCGTGCCGATCGTCGTCCACGAGGCCAACGCCCGGCCGGGCCTGGCCAACAAGATCGGTTCGCGGTACGCCGCGGGGGTCGCCGTCGCCACCCCCGACAGCAAGCTGCGCGGTGCCCGCTACATCGGCATCCCGCTGCGCCACACCATCGCCACCCTGGACCGGGCCCGGGTCCGCCCGGAGGCGCGCGCCGCCTTCCGGCTCGATTCCAACCTGCCGACGCTGCTGGTCTCCGGCGGCTCCCAGGGCGCCCGCCACCTCAACGAGGTGGTCCAGCGGGTCGCGCCCCTGCTCCAGCGCTCCGGCATCCAGATCCTGCACGTGGTCGGCCCGAAGAACGAACTGCCGCGCGTCGACAACATGCCGGGAATGCCGCCCTACATCCCGGTACCGTACGTGGACCGGATGGACCTCGCGTACGCCGCGGCCGACATGATGCTCTGCCGCGCGGGCGCGATGACCGTCGCCGAACTCTCCGCCGTCGGGCTCCCGGCCGCCTACGTACCGCTGCCGATCGGCAACGGCGAACAGCGGCTCAACGCCCAGCCGGTGGTCAACGCCGGCGGTGGTCTGCTGGTGGACGACGCCCAGCTCAGCCCCGAGTGGGTGCAGGGCAATGTCCTCCCGGTGCTCTCCGATCCGCACCGATTGTATGAAATGTCCCGAGCCGCGGCCGAGTTCGGCCGCCGGGACGCCGACGACCTGCTCGTCGGCATGGTGTACGAGGCGATTGCCGCACGCCGCCAGGCGTGAGGCGGTGCGGGCCCGGGGGCGTCGTCCCCGGGTCCGGCGAAGGAGCGAGCGTGGCCGGACCGACGACCGCCCAGCGTGGCGCGGAGCAGCAGGAGGACACGGACCGTTCGTCGCGGGGCCGCCCCGGAGGGCGCCGACTGCCCCGCCGGAGGACGCTGATCCTGATCGCGGTCCTGGTGGTGCTGCTCGCCACCGGCTGCGTCTGGCTGCTCTACGGTTCCTCCTGGCTCCGGGTCGAGCGGGTGCGGACCACGGGGACCGAGGTGCTGACGCCGGCCGAGGTGGAGGCCGTCGCCGCTGTGCCGGTCGGGGCTCCGCTGATCAGCGTGGACGTCGACGCGACGGAGCGGCGGCTGCGCCGGGAACTGCCTCGTATCGACACGGTGGACGTCGTGCGGACATGGCCGCACGGGATCGCCCTCAAGGTGACGGAACGAAAGCCGGTCCTGCTGGTGAAGAAGGGCGCGCGGTTCGTCGAGGTGGACGCGAAGGGCGTGCGCTTCGCGACGGTGGACAAGGCGCCCGGCCGAGTACCGCTGCTGGAACTGGCCCCTGAGCGGTCGTCGAGTCTGCGCCGTTTCGGCGGTGACCGTCTGTTGCGGGAGGCCGTCCGGGTCGCGGGCGACCTCCCCGAAGGCGTCGCGAAGGACGCCAGGGTAGTGAAGGTCACGTCGTACGACTCGATCTCCTTGGAGCTGAGCCGTGGGCGATCGGTCTTCTGGGGCAGTGGTGAGAAAGGTCCCGTGAAGGCGCGTGTGCTCACGGCTCTCATGAAAGCGGCGCCCAAAGCGGGGCACTTCGACGTGAGTGCCCCCACCGCCCCTGCGGTATCGGACAGTTGACGGGCATTTGGCCTGGCCAGCACCCTGGTTGGTCAGCGCTACGGGTGATCACATAGGGTGAAAAGAAAAACGGGAGGTTCGGCGTGTTCGTTGAACGTGCGCCACTTGTCGACTTAGTGTCCTGTTCGGAAGAGTCCATGGAGCAGACACACTGGTAACCCTAAACTTCAACGTTAGGGTTCGGGTCGGCGTTCGGACCGTCCCAATCGGCATCCGTCGTCGCGGCGGGACCACCGTCAAGCGACGACACGTAACTCGAGGCGAGAGGCCTTCGACGTGGCAGCACCGCAGAACTACCTCGCAGTCATCAAGGTCATCGGTGTCGGCGGCGGTGGTGTCAATGCCATCAACCGAATGATCGAGGTCGGTCTCAAGGGCGTCGAGTTCATCGCGATCAACACTGATGCGCAAGCCCTGTTGATGAGCGACGCCGACGTCAAGCTCGACGTCGGCCGCGAACTCACCCGCGGCCTCGGCGCCGGGGCCAACCCGGCCGTCGGTCGTAAGGCGGCAGAGGACCACCGTGAGGAGATCGAGGAGGTCCTCAAGGGGGCCGACATGGTCTTCGTCACCGCAGGAGAAGGCGGCGGCACCGGCACCGGTGGCGCACCCGTCGTCGCCAACATCGCGCGTTCGCTCGGCGCCCTGACGATCGGTGTGGTCACCCGCCCGTTCACCTTCGAGGGCCGGCGACGCGCGAACCAGGCGGAGGACGGCATCGCCGAACTCCGCGAAGAGGTCGACACCCTGATCGTCATCCCCAACGACCGGCTGCTGTCCATCTCGGACCGCCAGGTGAGCGTGCTCGACGCGTTCAAGTCGGCCGACCAGGTGCTGCTCTCGGGTGTCCAGGGCATCACCGACCTCATCACCACCCCGGGTCTGATCAACCTCGACTTCGCCGACGTCAAGTCGGTCATGTCCGAGGCCGGATCGGCGCTCATGGGCATCGGCTCGGCACGTGGCGACGACCGGGCGGTGGCGGCCGCGGAGATGGCTATCTCCTCGCCGCTCCTGGAGGCGTCCATCGACGGCGCCCGCGGTGTGCTGCTCTCCATCTCCGGCGGCAGCGACCTCGGTCTCTTCGAGATCAACGAGGCCGCGCAGCTGGTGAGCGAGGCGGCCCACCCGGAGGCGAACATCATCTTCGGCGCGGTCATCGACGACGCGCTGGGCGACGAGGTCCGGGTCACCGTGATCGCGGCGGGTTTCGACGGCGGACAGCCGCCGGCCCGCCGGGAGAACGTCCTGGGCGCGGGCGCGAACAAGCGCGAGGAGCCGGCGCCGCCGCCGGCCCGGGCCGCCGAGCCGGTGCGTCAGACGAGCGGGCTGGGCTCCGTGCCTCCGCGCGAGGAGAGCGCGGGCACGTCCGAGCCGGTGTCGGCGGGGCACGACAGCCCGTTGCCGCCGGTCTCCTCGCCGCACGTCCCGCCGGCCCGTCCGTACCAGGACTCCCAGGTCGAAGAGCTGGATGTTCCGGACTTCTTGAAGTGATAGACCGGCAACACGCGGCGGTCCCGGAGGCCGTTGTGACAGCTGTGAACGGCGCCCACTTCGCCTTCACCGACCGGTGGGGCGGAGTGAGCGCCGCTCCGTTCGGGGAGTTGAACCTCGGTGGCGCGGTCGGTGACGACCCCGCCGCCGTACGCACCAATCGTGAACGCGCCGGACGGTCCCTCGGGATCGATCCGGCGCGGGTCGTCTGGATGAACCAGGTACACGGGCGTGACGTGGCCGTCGTCGACGGCCCGTGGGGCGACACCGCCGAGATCCCCGCCGTGGACGCGGTCGTGACCGCGCGGCGCGGGCTTCCGCTCGCGGTCCTCACCGCCGACTGCACCCCCGTACTCCTCGCCGACCCGGTCGCCGGGATCACGGCCGCGGCGCACGCGGGCCGTCCGGGACTGGTCGCCGGGATCGTGCCGGCCGCCGTCGACGCCATGGTCGGACTCGGCGCCGACCCGGCGCGGATCACCGCCCTCACCGGACCGGCCGTCTGCGGCCGGTGCTACGAGGTCCCGGCGCGGATGCGGGCCGAGGTCGCCGAGGCCGTCCCCGCTTCCTGGTCCGAGACCGGTTGGGGCACTCCGGCGGTGGATGTCGCCGCCGGGGTCCACGCCCAGCTCGAAGCCCTCGGTGTGACGGACCGGCGCGCGTCGCCGGTCTGCACAAGGGAGTCGGGCGACCACTTCTCGTACCGCCGGGATCGCTCCACGGGGCGGCTCGCCGGATATGTCTGGCTGGACGGATAGGGCATGACGGAACGCAGGAAGCAACTCGCCGAAAACCTCGCAGAGGTGGAGGAACGTATCGTCTCCGCATGCGCGGCTGCCGGCCGGGCACGGGAGGAGGTGACCCTCGTCGTGGTCACCAAGACCTACCCCGCGAGCGATGTGCGGATTCTGCACGAACTGGGTGTGCGTCACGTCGCGGAGAACCGTGACCAGGACGCGGCGCCCAAGGCCGCTGAGTGTGCGGATCTGTCGCTCAGTTGGCACTTTGTCGGACAGCTTCAGACCAATAAGGTCCGTTCTGTTACGGGTTATTCCGATGTCGTACAGTCGGTTGATCGGATCAAACTCGTCGCAGCGCTCTCGGCGGCGGCGGTGCGGTCCGGCCGTGAACTCGGCTGCCTCCTCCAGGTCGCGCTCGACGCCGAGAGCGGCGAGCGGGGCGAGCGGGGTGGTGTCGCGCCCGACGGGATCGAGGAGTTGGCCGCCGCGGTCGAGGCCGCGCCCGGTCTCCGGCTCGATGGTCTGATGACCGTCGCGCCGCTCTCCGGGCCGTACGCGGGGCGCCGACGGGCCGCGTTCGACCGGCTGATGGAATTTTCCTCACACCTGCGCCGGAACCATCCGGCTGCGAACATGGTCTCCGCGGGAATGAGTGCGGACCTTGAGGAGGCCGTGGCGGCCGGAGCGACACATGTGCGCATCGGTACTGCGGTACTCGGCGAGCGACCCGGGCTCGGGTAACGTCGCGAAGCAAGTCGGACCACAGCAGAAAATATGGTCATTCCGTTCAAGAACGGGCAGACCACAGTGGATCGCGGGCACTTGGTGACGAATGCCGATCCACCACAGAGCGGAGGACTCAGAGCATGGCCGGCGCGATGCGCAAGATGGCGGTCTACCTCGGCCTCGTGGAGGACGATGGGTACGACGGTCCGGGGTTCGACCCCGACGACGAATTCGAACCCGAGCCGGAGCCCGAGAGGGACCGTCGACGGCATCAGCCCGCGCATCAGGCGGAGCGTGAGCGGGACCGCGAGAGGGACGAACCGGCACGAGTGGTACAGCCACCCGCCCAGCGCGAGCCGGTTCAGCTCCCGGTGGAAAGCGGACGACCCGCCCGAATCGCCCCCGTGGCATCCATCACACCTGAACGTCCGAACATGGAGAAGAACGCGCCGGTGATCATGCCCAAGGTCGTGTCCGAGCGGGAGCCTTACCGCATCACCACGCTGCACCCCAGGACCTACAACGAGGCCCGTACCATCGGGGAACACTTCCGTGAGGGCACTCCGGTGATCATGAATCTCACGGAGATGGACGACACGGATGCGAAGCGACTTGTCGACTTCGCGGCGGGACTCGTCTTCGGTCTCCATGGCAGCATTGAGCGCGTGACACAGAAGGTGTTCCTGTTGTCGCCTGCTAACGTCGATGTCACGGCGGAGGACAAGGCCCGCATCGCTGAGGGCGGATTCTTCAACCAGAGCTGAGAACACGACACCGGGAACGAACCGGCCGAGAGGCCGGAGCTACGAGAGCCAGGGGAGAGGGAAGCGCGGGAATGGGCGTCGCACTCGATGTGGTCTATATCGCGCTGATGTGTTTCCTCATCGTGCTGATCTTCCGGCTGGTCATGGACTACGTCTTCCAGTTCGCGCGTTCATGGCAACCCGGCAAGCCGATGGTGGTCGTTCTTGAGGCCACCTACACTGTCACCGATCCACCGCTCAGGCTTCTGCGGCGGTTCATCCCGCCGTTGCGTCTCGGGGGCGTGGCACTCGACCTGTCCTTCTTCGTTCTGATGATCATCGTTTACATCTTGATCACCATCGTGACCAGGTTGTGAGCGATACGGTCTTGCCGACTGCCGACGACTACGTAGAGGTGAAGAAGAGATGCCGCTGACCCCCGAGGACGTGCGGAACAAGCAGTTCACGACCGTCCGCCTCCGAGAAGGCTATGACGAGGACGAGGTCGATGCCTTCCTCGACGAGGTCGAGTCCGAACTGACGCGCTTGCTCCGTGAGAACGAGGATCTGCGCGCCAAGCTGGCCGCCGCGACGCGTGCCGCCGCGCAGAACCAGCAGCAGCAACAGCAGCAGGGTATGCGGAAGCCGGAGCCGCAGGACAGGCCGGGCGCCCCCGTGCCCGCCGCCATATCGGGACCACCGGTCCAGCAGCAGCAGCCCCCGCAGATGGGCCCGCCCCAACTGCCGGGCGGGGCGCCGCAGCTGCCCGCCGGTCCCAGTGGTCACGGTCCGCAGGGCCCGCACGGCCCCGGGCCCCAGGGTCCGCACGGTCCCGGTCCGATGCAGGGCGGTCCGATGGGTGGCCCGATGGGCGGACCCATGGGCGGTCACGCGCCGCAGCAGCAGATGCAGCAGATGCAGCAGCCGGGGCAGACACCCGGTGGCGACAGCGCCGCCCGTGTCCTCTCGCTCGCGCAGCAGACCGCGGACCAGGCGATCGCGGAGGCCCGTTCCGAGGCCAACAAGATCGTCGGCGAGGCCCGTAGCCGCGCCGAGGGCCTGGAGCGCGACGCCCGCGCCAAGGCGGACGCGCTGGAGCGGGACGCGCAGGAGAAGCACCGTGTGGCGATGGGCTC
Organism: Streptomyces sp. AM 4-1-1; assembly: GCF_029167625.1. Lineage (NCBI taxonomy): Bacteria > Bacillati > Actinomycetota > Actinomycetes > Kitasatosporales > Streptomycetaceae > Streptomyces > Streptomyces sp. AM 4-1-1. The sequence goes on along the minus strand of NZ_CP119145.1, from coordinate 1,406,167 downwards.
GCTGGAGTCGGCCCGCGCGACGCTGGAGCGCAAGGTCGAGGACCTGCGTGGCTTCGAGCGCGAGTACCGCACCCGGCTGAAGTCCTACCTGGAGAGCCAGCTGCGTCAGCTGGAGACCCAGGCGGACGACTCCCTGGCCCCGCCGCGCACTCCGGCCGCCGCTTCGCTGCCGCCGTCGCCCTCGATGGCTCCGGCCGGTGCGAGCGCCATGGGCCACAGCATGGGTGGTGGCAGTCACGGGAACCACGGCGGCCAGCCGATGGGCGGCAACTCGTCCATGGGCGGCGGGCCTTCGTACGGCGGCCAGCAGCAGATGTCGCCCGCGATGACCCAGCCGATGGCGCCGGTGCGGCCGCAGGCTCCGCAGCCGATGCAGCAGGCTCCGTCGCCGATGCGCGGGTTCCTGATCGACGAGGACGACAACTGATCGGCGGGCGCTCGCTGAGCGCGTAGCCGTCGGCAGGCAAAGGGCCGGGCCCCGGGATTTCCCCGGGGCCCGGCCCTTTTGCCGTGTGCGGGACCGCCTGCCGTGCGGTATGGCGCTCCGCGGTGCGTCCCGCGGGGTGGTCCGCCGCGAAGAAGCGCCGGGCCCCGCGGGAGGCGGGGTGTGCGGGTCAGACCTCCGACTTGCGCAGACGGAACACCAGGGACAGGCCCTCGTCGGTGAACGGCGTCCCGTAGGTGTCGTCCGCCTCGCCCTGCGCGTAGTCGACCGCCAGGACCTCGTCCGAGATCAGTGTCGCGTGCTCGGCCAGGGCCTCCGCGGTGGCGGGGGAGGTGGACGTCCAGCGGACCGCGACGCGGTCGGCGACGTCCAGACCGCTGTTCTTGCGGGCCTCCTGGATCAGCCGGATCGCGTCGCGGGCCAGTCCGGCGCGGCGCAGTTCCGGAGTGATCTCCAGATCCAGGGCGACCGTCGCCCCCGAGTCGGACGCCACCGACCAGCCCTCGCGCGGGGTTTCCGTGATGATGACCTCGTCGGGCGAGAGCGTGACCGTCTCGCCGTCGACCGTCACGGTGGCCGTGCCCTCGCGCAGCGCCAGCGAGAGCGCCGCCGCGTCGGTCTCGGCGACCGCCTTCGCGACCGCCTGGACCCCCTTGCCGAAACGCTTGCCGAGCGCGCGGAAGTTCGCCTTCGCCGTGGTGTCGACCAGCGAGCCGCCGACCTCGGAGAGGGAGGCGAGCGAGGAGACGTTCAGCTCCTCCGTGATCTGGGCGTGCAGTTCCGGGGAGAGTTCGCCGAATCCGGACGCGCCGATCAGCGCGCGTGACAGCGGCTGGCGGGTCTTGACGCCGGACTCGGCGCGGGTCGCCCGGCCCAGCTCGACGAGGCGGCGCACCAGCGTCATCCGGGTGGAGAGCGCCGGATCGATCGCCGACAGGTCGGCCTTCGGCCACGAGGACAGGTGCACCGACTCGGGGGCGTCCGGGGTGACCGGGACGACCAGGTCCTGCCAGACCCGTTCGGTGATGAACGGGGTCAGCGGGGCCAGCAGCCGGGTGACCGTCTCCACGACGTCGTGCAGGGTGCGCAGCGCCGCCTTGTCGCCCTGCCAGAAGCGGCGGCGCGAGCGGCGTACGTACCAGTTGGAGAGGTCGTCGACGAACGCGGACAGCAGCTTGCCGGCGCGCTGGGTGTCGTAACCCTCCAGCGCCTGGGTGACCTGGTCCACCAGGGCGTTCAGCTCGCTGAGCAGCCAGCGGTCCAGCACCGTGCGGTCGGCCGGGGCCGGGTCGGCCGCCGACGGGGCCCAGCCGGACGTGCGGGCGTACAGGGCCTGGAAGGCGACCGTGTTCCAGTAGGTGAGGAGCGTCTTGCGCACCACCTCCTGGATCGTGCCGTGCCCGACGCGCCGCGCCGCCCACGGGGAGCCGCCCGCGGCCATGAACCAGCGGACGGCGTCGGCGCCGTGCTGGTCCATCAGCGGGATCGGCTGGAGGATGTTGCCCAGGTGCTTGGACATCTTCCGGCCGTCCTCGGCGAGGATGTGACCGAGGCAGACGACGTTCTCGTACGACGACTTGTCGAAGACCAGCGTGCCGACGGCCATCAGGGTGTAGAACCAGCCGCGCGTCTGGTCGATGGCCTCGGAGATGAACTGCGCCGGGTAGCGGCTCTCGAAGACGTCCTTGTTCTTGTACGGGTAGCCCCACTGCGCGAACGGCATCGAACCCGAGTCGTACCAGGCGTCGATGACCTCCGGGACGCGGTACGCCTCCAGTTGGCAGTTCTCGTGCGAGCAGGTGAACGTGATCTCGTCGATGAACGGGCGGTGCGGGTCCAGGCCGGACCGGTCCGTGCCGGTCAGTTCGGACAGCTCGGCGCGCGAACCCACGCAGGTGAGGTGGTCGTCCTCGCAGCGCCAGATGGGCAGCGGAGTGCCCCAGTAGCGGTTGCGGGAGAGCGCCCAGTCGATGTTGTTGTTGAGCCAGTCGCCGTAGCGGCCGTTCTTGACCGAGTCGGGGAACCAGTTGGTGTTCTCGTTCTCCTGGAGGAGCCGGTCCTTGATCGCGGTCGTACGGATGTACCAGGACGGCTGCGCGTAGTAGAGCAGCGCGGTGTGGCAGCGCCAGCAGTGCGGATAGCTGTGCTCGTACGGGACATGGCGGAACAGCAGGCCCCGGGCCCTGAGGTCCTCGGTGAGCGCTTCGTCGGCCTTCTTGAAGAAGACACCGCCGACGAGCGGCACGTCCTCCTCGAAGGTGCCGTCGGGGCGGACCGGGTTCACGACCGGCAGGCCGTAGGCGCGGCAGACGGTGAGGTCGTCGGCGCCGAACGCGGGGGACTGGTGGACCAGGCCGGTACCGTCCTCGGTGGTCACGTACTCCGCGTTGACGACGTAGTGGGCCGGGGCCGGGAAGTCCACCAGGGCGAACGGGCGCTCGTAGGTCCAGCGCTCCATCTCGCGGCCCGTGAAGGACGGTCCGACGGTCTCCCAGCCCTCGCCGAGGGCCTTCTCCAGCAGCGGTTCGGCGACGACCAGCTTCTCGACGCCGTCGGTCGCGACGACGTAGGTGACGTCGGGGTGGGTGGCGACCGCGGTGTTGGAGACCAGGGTCCAGGGGGTGGTCGTCCAGACCAGCAGCGCCGCCTCACCGGCCAGCGGGCCGCCCGTCAGCGGGAAGCGCACGAAGACCGAGGGGTCGACGACCGTCTCGTACCCCTGGGCCAGCTCGTGGTCGGAGAGGCCGGTGCCGCAGCGGGGACACCAGGGGGCGACCCGGTGGTCCTGGACCAGCAGGTCCTTCTCGAAGATCTCCTTCAGCGACCACCACACCGAGTCGACGTACTCGGGGTCCATCGTGCGGTAGGCGTCGTCGAGGTCGACCCAGTAGCCCATACGGGTCGTCAGCTCGGCGAACGCGTCGGTGTGACGGGTCACGGACTCGCGGCACCTGGCGTTGAACTCGGCGATGCCGTACGCCTCGATGTCCTTCTTGCCGTTGAAGCCCAGCTCCTTCTCGACCGCCAGCTCGACCGGCAGGCCGTGGCAGTCCCAGCCGGCCTTGCGGCCGACGTGGTAGCCCTGCATGGTCCGGAACCGGGGGAAGACGTCCTTGAAGACGCGGGCCTCGATGTGGTGGGCACCGGGCATGCCGTTGGCGGTGGGCGGGCCCTCGTAGAAGACCCACTCGGGGCGGCCCTCGGACTGCTCCAGGCTCTTGGCGAAGACCTTGCTCTCGCGCCAGAAGTCGAGCACGGCGTGCTCCAGTGCGGGCAGGTCGACCTGGGCGGGCACCGGGCGGTACCGGGGCGATGTCGGCGATGTCATGGGTGTGCTTCCTCCGGCGGACGACTTCCACTTCCGTCGGAGGGACGAGAGCCTTCGGCTCCCGCGGTACCACCCTCCTTGGCCCCGGACGGGTGCGTCCGTGGCCCCCTCATTGGGGTCGCGATGCCGGGTCTACTGGCCTTGCGGCGTTCTTCCGACGGCTCCGGGTGATCTTCACGACGCGCTCGCCCCCGGGCTTCCACCGTCCCCGGGTCGCTCCTGGCCGCGTACGACGCTACTCGTCCCATCCACGCCTCTCGCTGCGGCCAGTGTACGGGCCCGTGGGGGCGGCGGCCCACCGGTTTCACCGGGGCGCGGGCGTGACCCGAACGGCCATACCGGGGAGCGGGTTCCCGAAGGGCCGAGCGGACGGCCCGAGGGCGGAATACCCGGCGGGGAGCTGGGCACAACGAATGCGGGCGCGTCGCCTCCATGCGCGGGGGAGGGGCCATCCGGCGGCGTGCCCCGTTGCCGCGGGGCCGGGGTCGATTTATCGTCCCAGCACGATTCGCGTGCAAGATCACAATATGTGAAGGGGCCGCGGCCATGGTGGCGAAGAAGACCGCCGGACAACGGACGGCGTCCGGGAGTTCCACGGATGCGGTGGCCGGGGAAACGGCCGACAAGGCGGACGGGCGGGCCGGTCCTGGGGTGCCTGAGGAGAAGGAGCCGAAGGGCGCCGCCGCCCGGAGGGACGGGAAGGACCGGAAGGAACGGAAGCCCGCCGCTGGGAAGAAGGCCGCGGCGGCGGAGGGGACGGCGGCGCCCGCGAGGAAGCGGGCGGCGGCGAAGAAGAGCGTGGCCGGACAGACATCGAAGAAGACCGCTGCGGCGGCGACGGGGGCGGCCGAGGCCGCCGATGAGACGGGAGCCCAGACGGTGGTAGCCAAGAAGAGCGCGGGCCGGGCATCGGGTTCCGGGGAGGGCACGGCGGTCCCGTCGGCCCGTACCGCGGAGGCGGCGGAACCGGGCGAGCTGGCCGTACGCCCCGGTGAGGACCCCTGGACGCCCGACGAGGTGGCCGAGGCGCGGGCCGAGCTGACCAGCGAGATCATGCGGCTCAGGAGCGAGCTGGAGGCGTCGGGGGAGGCGCTCGCCGGACTGATGCGGGACTCCGGCGGTGGCGCGGGTGACGACGAGGCGGACACCGGTACGAAGAACATCACCCGGGAGCACGAGATGTCGCTCGCCGCCCACGCGGAGGAGATGGTCGAGCAGTCCGAACGCGCGCTGGCCCGGCTGGACGCCGGGACGTACGGACTGTGCGAGGTGTGCGGCCAGCCCATCGGCAAGGCACGGATGCAGGCCTTCCCCCGGGCGACGCTCTGTGTGGAGGACAAACAGAAGCAGGAGCGGCGCGGTTGATCCGGGCGGTGTGTCGTACCCTCGTCCTCAGTCAGGCACCTAGGTTGAGGGACTCACGTGGCAGAGGCGGAGCGCATCATCGGTACGCCGGACATCCCTGACGCCGAGGGGGCCGGGCCGGAGCGGCCCGGCGAGGGCGTCGGTCCGGACGAGGGCGACAGCACCGCCGCGCGCCGTGCCGACGGCAGGCGGAAGATTCTGGTGCTCTTCGCCGTGGCGGTCTTCGCCTACCTCCTCGACCTGATCAGCAAGACGATCGTGGTCGCGAAACTGGAGCACCAGCGGCCCGTCGAGATCCTCGGTGACTGGCTGAAGCTCGACGCGCTCCGCAACTCGGGTGCCGCGTTCGGCTTCGGCGAGGCGTTCACGGTCATCTTCACGTGCATCGCGGCGATCGTGATCGTGGTGATCGCCCGGCTCGCCCGCAAGCTCTACAGCCTGCCCTGGGCCATCGCGCTGGGACTGCTGCTCGGTGGAGCGCTCGGCAACCTCACCGACCGGATCTTCCGCGCGCCGGGCGTGTTCAAGGGCGCGGTGGTGGACTTCATCGCGCCCGCGCACTTCGCGGTCTTCAACCTCGCCGACTCCGCGATCGTCTGCGGCGGCATCCTGATCGTGATCCTCTCCTTCAAGGGGCTGGACCCCGACGGGACCGTGCACAAGGACTGAGGCCCCTCGTCCGGCCGTGGCCGGGCCGGTGGGGCGGGGTCCGGTACGCGCGTCCGCCGCGTTGGCGGGGCCGCGCTGTCGGAGTCGCGATCGCGGTCCGCAGAACAGAGCCCGGCCCGCGCAAGGCATACTCGACAGGTGAGTACGAATCCCGAGGTCCGCACCCTGCCCGTTCCCGACGGCCTGGAGGGCGAGCGCGTCGACGCCGCCATCTCCCGGATGTTCGGTTTCTCCCGCACCAAGGCCGCCGAGCTGGCCGCAGCCGGGAAGGTCCAGGTGGACGGCGCGGCGGTCGGGAAGTCCGAGCGGGTCAGCGGTGGCGCCTGGCTGGAGGTGGAGATGCCGCAGGCACCCGCTCCGGTGCGGGTCGTCGCCGAGCCCGTCGAGGGCATGGAGATCGTCCACGACGACGACGACATCGTCGTGATCGTGAAGCCGGTGGGCGTCGCCGCCCATCCGAGCCCCGGCTGGACCGGCACCACCGTCATCGGCGGTCTCGCCGCCGCCGGCTACCGGATCTCCACGTCGGGCGCCGCCGAGCGCCAGGGCATCGTGCACCGGCTGGACGTCGGGACCTCCGGGCTGATGGTCGTCGCCAAGTCCGAGCGCGCCTACACCCTGCTGAAGGCGCAGTTCCGCGACCGGGTCGTCGACAAGAAGTACCACGCGCTGGTCCAGGGCCACCCCGACCCGATGAGCGGCACCATCGACGCCCCCATCGGCCGCCACCCCACCCACGACTACAAGTGGGCGGTCACCGCCGAGGGCAAGCCGTCGGTCACGCACTACGACCTAGTCGAGGCGTACCGCGCCGCGAGCCTCCTCGACATCAAGCTGGAGACCGGCCGCACCCACCAGATCCGGGTGCACATGTCCGCCCACCGCCACCCCTGCGTCGGCGACCTCACCTACGGCGCCGACCCCACGATGGCCAAGCGGCTGGGGCTGACCCGGCAGTGGCTGCACGCCGTCAGGCTCGGCTTCGAGCACCCGTCGGACGGCCGCTGGGTGGAGTTCTCCAGCGGGTACCCGGACGATCTCCAGCAGGCCCTGGACAGGATCGCGGCGGAGAGCGAATGACCTCCGCGGCAGTCCCCTACACCACACGGACCGCCGTCGACGAGCACGACCGTGCGGCCTGCTTCCAGGTCCGCAAGGAGGTCTTCGTCGGCGAGCAGCGGGTGCCGGAGGAGATCGAGTACGACGAGCACGACGCGGACGCGGTGCATGTGATCGCCCGCGCCCCGGACGGTACGCCGCTCGGCACCGGGCGGCTGCTGCACGGTGCCGGGGCGGCCGGCCGGACCGGTGGCGACCCCGCGGTCGGCTCGCTCGGCCGGCTGGCGGTCGTCCGGTCCGCGCGCGGGCTCGGGGTCGGCGCGGCCCTGGTGCGTGCCGTCGAGGACGCGGCCCGCGGGCTCGGTCTGGCCGCTGTGGACCTGCACGCGCAGACCCACGCGCTCGGTTTCTACGAGCGGCTCGGATACGAGGCGTACGGCCCCGAGTTCCCCGACGCGGGCATCGCCCACCGGGCGATGCGCCGGGTCCTGTAGGGCCGCTCGTCGGGCGATGCGCCGGAAGCCGTACGGAGCCGCCGCCCGACTCGCCGTCGCACGCGCGGGACCCCGCTCACCGGTCCGCCCGGCCGCCGAAGATCCCCGGCGGAGCCGTCGGCGCCGGTCCTTCCGGGCGGGGGGTCATGAGCCGGACGGGGCCCGTCTGCGACGCTTGAGTCCCTGATTCCCCGGTCACCGCCGCCCGGGGACGACGTTCGGCATGTCCCGGAAGGCACATAGTGGATCAATTGGCACTGCTGCTCCTGTTGTTGCTCGGAGCCGTGGTCACGGTGCCGCTCGGGGAGCGTCTCGGACTGCCCGCCCCGGTCCTGATGACGCTCGCCGGAATCGGCATGGCCTTTCTCAGCTTCGTCCCGAACGTCGACATCCCTCCGGCGATCATCCTTCCCGCCCTGCTCCCCCCACTGCTCTACGCCTCCGTGCAGCGCACCTCCTGGCGGCAGTTCACGGCCAACAGGCGGCCGATCTTCCTGCTCGCCGTGGCTCTGGTCTTCGTGACGACGGCGGCCGTCGCCGCGGTCGCCAACTCGATAATCCCGGGACTGCCGATCGCCGCCGCCGTGGCGCTGGGCGCGCTGGTCGCCCCGCCGGACCCGGTCGCGGCGACGGCCGTCGCCGGATCGGTCGGGCTGCCCCGCAGGCTCGTCTCCATCCTGGAGGGCGAGGGGCTGTTCAACGACGTCACCGCGATCGTCCTCTACCACGTGGCGATCGCCGCCGCCGTGAGCGGCACCTTCTCCCTGCCGGAGGCGTTCGGGCTGCTGATCCTCTCCGCGGTCGTCGCCGTGGTGGTCGGCTTGGCACTGGGCTGGCTCACCATCAAACTGATGGGTCTGCTCGGGGACGCCACCCTCCAGGTCGGTCTGACCCTGCTGGTGCCGTTCGTGGCGTACGTACTCGCGGAGGAGCTGATGGGGTCCGGCGTCCTCGCCGTGCTCACCATCGCGCTCTTCCTCGCCGAGCACACCGCCGACGCGGACGACGTGCTCGGCCGGCTCACCGGCCGTACCTTCTGGGAGATCGTCGACACCCTCGTCACCGGGGTCGCCTTCGGGCTGATCGGTCTCGAACTGCACAACGTCTTCGGTACCGCGGACGGCCGCGAATGGCAGATGGTCGGCTGGGGGCTGGCGGTCGTCGCGGTCGTCGTCGGCGTACGGCTGCTGTGGCTGCTGCCCGCGACCTGGCTGGCCAAGCGGCTGCACACCCGCCGCGACTACAGCGAGGAGATCCCCACCAGCTGGCGGGAGACGGTCGTCATGTGGTGGGCGGGGATGCGGGGGGTGGCCTCGGTCGCGCTGGCCCTGGCCATTCCGCTGACGACGGACGACGGGAAGCCGTTCCCCGGTCGCGAGGAGATCATCTTCGTCGCGTTCGCGGTGATCATGGCCACCCTGGTCTTCCAAGGTCTCACCCTGCCGTGGCTGGTGCGCAAGCTGGGGGTACGCGCGGACACCGCCGCCGAGCGGGTGCTCGAACGGGACCTCGCCGTCCGCGCCGCGAAGGCGGCGCGGGACCGCCTCCGGGAGATCGAGGAGGCCGAGGAGTTCCCCGAGGATGTCATGGACCGGCTCCAGCGCGCGGCGTACGACATCGGGGCGCGGATCAGCCCGGACATGGTCGACGAGGAACGGCGCGAGGCGTACGCGCAGCGCGCCGAGCGGTTCAAGGCGGTCAGCCGGGTCCAGCGGGAGATGATGTCGGCCGCCCGCCACGCGGTGCTCTCGGCGCGCAGCGAGGCCGGGGCGGACCCCGAGGTCGTGGACCGGGTGCTGCGGCAACTGGACGTGCGCAGCCTGCGCTGAGCGGGCGGGGCCGGGTGTGTGAGTTCCCCAGGGGCATCGGCGGCGTGGGAGGGGCGGTGGCGTGGGGAGAGGCGGGGCGGACCGGGCGGCGGCGTGGGGAGCGGCGGGCCGAACCGGGCGACGCCGTGGGGAGTGGTGGGGCGGACCGGGCGGCCCGGCCCGCCCCCGCCCTGTGTCAGCCGCGGCCCATGTGCGGGGCCTTGCTCAGCCTGGTCCTCTTCCCGGACGCGTCGCCGTTCGTCCGGCCCGGCTCCGGCCACCGGTCGCCCGGGGGCAGCGCCGCGGGGGCCGTGGCCACCTTCGGCAGCGCGTACGGATGGTGGTCGCGCAGCCAGCCGATGAGCTGTTCCCGTACCGCGCAGCGCACCGTCCAGATGTCGTCCGCGTCCTTGGCCGTGACCACCGCGCGTACCTCGATCGTCGTCGGGGTGGTGTCGGTGACGGCGAGGGACCAGTTCCGTCCGTCCCACGCGGCGCATTCGCCAAGAATCTCCCGCATCTGCTCGCGCATCGCCGCCAGCGGGGCCGAGTGGTCGAGGTGGAAGTACACCGATCCGCTCATCTGGACACCGCCGCGCGACCAGTTCTCGAACGGCTGCCCGGTGAAGTACGAGACGGGCATGGTGATGCGCCGCTCGTCCCAGGTCCGCACGGTCAGGAAGGTGAGGGTGATCTCCTCGATCGTGCCCCACTCGCCGTTCACCACCACGGTGTCACCGATCCGCACCATGTCGCCGAACGCGATCTGGAGGCCGGCGAAGAGATTGCCGAGCGTCGACTGGGCCGCGACACCCGCGACGATCCCGATCAGACCCGCCGAGGCGAGCATCGAGGTGCCGAAGGTCCGCATCTCCGGGAAGGTCCGCAGCATCGCCGCTATGGCGATGATCGTGACGAGGGCGATGACCACCCGCTGGATCAGCGTCACCTGCGTACGCACCCGGCGCACCCGCGCCCGGTCGCGGCTGCCCGCCGCGTACCGCGAGTACGTGGACTCGACGATCGCCGACGCGATCCGCACCACCAGCCACGCCGTCGCCCCGATCAGCGTCAGGGACAGCGCCTGGCCGATGCCCGCCTGATGGCTTCTGACCAGTTCGAGCCGGGTGTGGGTGTACGAACCCCGCAGCAGCGCCGTGCAGAGCAGTATCTGGAGCGGGAGCCGGCAGCGGCGCAGCAGACCCCACAACGGGGTCTCGTGGTGCCGGGCGTCGGCGCGCCGCAGCAGCAGGTCGACCAGCCAGCCCAGCGCCACCGTCAGTACCAGTGAACCGCCGATGACCAGCAGTGGACGCACCACGTTCGCCATCCCCTCGTTCTGCATGCTCTGGATGCCGACTGGCACCATGACTCCCATGAACATCATGCTTTTCCACTCGACATACGGTCTGCGGCCCGCTGTGCACGCCGCCGCCGACCGGCTCCGGTCTGCCGGACACGAGGTGCGCGTGCCCGATCTCTTCGAGGGGCACACCTTTGAGACGGTCGAGGAGGGAATGGCCTTCAAGGAGGAAGTGGGCACGGACGAGCTGCTCAGGCGCGCGGTGCTGGCCGCCGCGCCCCATTCCGACGCCGGTCTGGTCTACGCGGGTTTCTCCCTCGGCGCGGCCATCGCGCAGACCCTGGCGCTCGGCGACGCGAAGGCGCGCGGGCTGCTGCTGCTCCACGGCACGTCGGACATCGCGGAGAACGCGTCGGTGGAGGAGCTGCCCGTACAGCTGCATGTGGCGGACCCGGACGCGTTCGAGACGCACGACTGGCTGACGGCCTGGTACCTGCGGATGCAGCGGGCGGGCGCCGACGCGGAGATCTACCGCTACCCGGGCGCCGGGCACCTGTACACGGACCCGGACCTGCCGGACTTCGACAAGGCGTCGGCCGATCAGACGTGGAAGGTCGCGCTCGGTTTCCTCGCCACCCTCTGAGGCCGGTACGGGCTGCGGCCCTGGTGCCGCGCCTGGTACCGGACGCCGAAAGGGGGCCCGCGGTCGGCGGGCCCCCGGCGTCGACCGGTGTGATCAGCCCTTGAGGGCCTTGGCGATCGCGGTGGTGTAGTCCGGCACGGTCATCGGGGCGTTCTTCTGGCCCTCGGCGGTGATCGTCTTGCCGTCCATCTTCAGCGTCGGTGTGCCCGTCACACCGCTGTCCTGGAACTTCTTGGACATCTTCATCGCCCAGCCGTCGTACGTGCCGTCCTTGACGTTCTTCTGGAACGCGGCGTTGCCCTTGAGCGCGTCCACCGAGTTCGCGATCTCGATCAGGTACTCGTCCTTGGAAAGCTTGTCGTCCGTCTCCTCCGGGTGGAACTTCGCGGAGTAGAGCGCCGCCTTGTAGTCGAGGAACGCGTCGGAGCTCACGTCGAGCGCCGCGCCGAGCGCGCTCAGGGCGTTCTTGGAGCCGGTGCCGTTGGAGGACTTGTCGCCGTCGAGGAACGTGGCACCGATGTACTGGATCTTGTACTTGCCCGCCTCGACGTCCTTGCGGACCGTCTCGCCGACGGTCTGTTCGAACGTGGCGCAGACCGGGCAGCGCGAGTCCTCGTACACCTCCAGCGTCTTCTTGGCCGCCGGCTTGCCGATGACGACCGTCGTGCCGTCGTCGCCCGAGGTGTTCTTCGGCGCCGTGATGTTCTTCTCGTCCGCGACGGAGTCCCAGTGGGAGGGCTTGTTCATCTCCATCACGGCGTAGCCGACGCCGCCGGCGACCGCCAGGACGGCGACCACCGAGACGGCGACGACGACCTGCTTGCGGATCTTGTCCTTCTTGGCCTGGCGCTCGCGCTCGGCGCGCAGACGGTCGCGGGCCGCCGCCTTGTTGGCCTGGCTGTTGCGGTTGCTCATGGTGTCTTCTCCGTGGTGATGCTGGGGGGTGTCGGTCGGGAAACGCGTGCTCAGGCGGTGGCACAGGCCGAGCGCGGCGGTCCCCTCCGTCCCACGGAGTGCACGAGAAGACGGGCCTGCGGAAGAAGCAGCGGCGCCCGGTGGGCGGGGCGCGCGCCCCGGCGCACGAGGGCGCGGGCGGTGCCCACCACGGCGACCGCGGTCAGCAGCGGCCGGAACGCCAGGAGGGCGACCGTCCGCATGAGCCCGGCGAGCGCGGACTCCCCGCGCCGCAGCCAGGCCGCGGCGAGCAGACCGACCGTCACATGCGCGGCGAGCAGCAGCCACGGCACGGCGGGGCCGGGGGACGCGAGCAGGGCCGCGGTCCCGTCGCCGGCCCCGGTCACCCCGGCCAGCGGGGTGCCCACCGCGCCGACCGACGCGAGGTGCGCCGGGCCCAGATCCCCGCCGCCGCACAGCACGTCGACGCCGACCGAGCGCAGCGGGCCCGCGATCGGACCGCCCGCCGCGCCGTAACAGAGGTGCTGACCGGTGGTGAAGACGGTGTCCGCCGCCAGTTCGAGCGGTACGAGGAGTCCGGCTATCGCTCCGAAACCCCGCTCCCGGCCCGCCAGCGCGTACGCCGTGACGAAGACCGCGCCCGCCATCGCGCCGACCATGGTCAGCGGCAGCGGCACCTGGGAGAGCAGCACATGGGACGCGGCGGACAGGGTCACGACGAGCGCTGTGAAGAGCGCCGCGCGAACCGTCCTGAACTGCGTCCTGGTGATGTCCATCGTCGAGGAGTGTGCCATGCGTACGCGTAAGCGATACCTCAAGGGGCCCGTCGTCCTCACAGACTCCGCACAGACCGGCCCCGCCGGGGCCTCCGCCGCCCCCTGCCCCCGCCCGTCCCGCCCGCCTCGCCCGTCCGGTCCGCCCTGTCCGTCCCGTTCCCGTCCGCCCGGCCCGTCCGCCGTCCTACCCGTCCAGGCCGGGTACCCGGCCGCCGCGGAACAGGTCCACGAAGATCCGGTGGTCGGCGCGGGCGCGCGCCCCGTAGCCGTGCGCGAAGTCCACCAGGAGGTCCGCGAAGCCCTCCTCGTCCGCCGCGATCGCCGCGTCGATCGCGCGTTCCGTGGAGAACGGCACCAGCGAGTGCCCGCTCCTGTCGCCCGCCGCCGCGTGCGCCGTCGCCGTCACCCTCCCGAGATCGGCGACCACCGCCGCGATCTCCTCCGGCTCGTCGATGTCGGACCAGTCCAGGTCCACGGCGTACGGCGACACCTCGGCGACCAGCTGCCCGGCCCCGTCCAGCTCCGTCCAGCCCAGCCACGGGTCGGCGTGCGCCTGGAGGGCACGCCGCGAGACCACCGCGCGGTGCCCCTCGTGCTGGAAGTACCCGCGCACGGCCGTGTCGTCGACGTGCGGCGAGACCGCCGGGGTCCGCGCCCGTCCGAGCCGGATCACCACATCGTGCTCCAGGGCGTCGCTCCCGCCCTCCAGCAGGATGTCGTACGAGGGCGGCCCGGCCGGACCGGCGCCGACGCCCCGCCTTCCCACGACGTCCTTGACCCGGTACGAGTCGGGGTGGGCCAGGCTCGACTCCGGAAGCGTCTCCAGATAGCCGTCGAACGCGGCCAGCACCTTGTACCGCGCCGCCGCGTCCAGATCGACGGCTCCCGACCCCGGCGCGAACCGCCGCTCGAAGTCCCGGATCTCCGTCAGCGAGTCCAGCAGTCCGGAGCGGGTCAGCGACCGGGCGTCCCGCAGCGCGTCCAGGAGCGGGCCCTCGGCCGTGTCCAGGGTGAAGGGCGGCGTCTCGTCGTTCTTCGCGCCCGTCGCCAGCGCGTGCACCCGCTCGCGGTACGCCCCCGCGTAGATCCGGACCAGCTCGGTGATCCGGTCGTCGGACAGCGCCTTCGCGTGCCCGAACAGGGCGACGGACGCGGCGAAACGCCGCAGGTCCCAGGTGAAGGGACCGACGTACGCCTCGTCGAAGCCGGTCACGTGGAGGACCAGCCGGCCGGTGGAGTCCAGGTACGTGCCGAAGCTCTCCGTGTGCAGATCGCCGTGTATCCACACCCGCGAGGTGCGCTCGTCGAGATACGGGCCCGTCGCCGGGCCGCCGTACTCCCGCTCCAGGTCGTCGTAGAACAGACAGGCCGTCCCGCGGTAGAAGGCGGACGCCGATCCCGCCATCCTGCGGAACCTGGCCCGGAAGGCGGCCGGATCGGCGGCCAGGAGCCCACCGAACGCCGTCCCGAGGACGGCGAGAATCCGCTCCCCGCGCTGCTCCGCGCCGAGCTGCGTGACCGACATCGCTGGGTGCCTCCCGTGCCTGATGACCATGACAAATCGGACTGGTGTCCGCATCCGTACAACGCGCGGCCGGGACCGGGAGTGCCCCGCGTCCGTCACCGCGGCGACGTAGACTTCCACGCTGTCCCCCCAGTCCGTCATCGCCAGCTCCCCGGAGGTCCGACGCCGTGACCAAGCCGCCCTTCACGCACCTTCACGTCCACACCCAGTACTCGCTGCTGGACGGGGCCGCGCGGCTGAAGGACATGTTCGAGGCGTGCAACGAGATGGGCATGTCGCACATCGCGATGACGGACCACGGCAACCTCCACGGGGCGTACGACTTCTTCCACTCGGCCAAGAAGGCGGGTGTGACACCGATCATCGGCATCGAGGCGTACGTCGCCCCGGAGTCGCGCAAGCACAAGCGGAAGGTGCAGTGGGGACAGCCGCACCAGAAGCGCGACGACGTGTCCGGCTCGGGTGGTTACACCCACAAGACGATCTGGGCGTCGAACCGGACCGGGCTGCACAACCTCTTCCGGCTGTCCTCCGACGCGTACGCCGAGGGCTGGCTCCAGAAGTGGCCGCGCATGGACAAGGAGACCATCGCCAAGTGGTCCGAAGGCCTGATCGCGTCCACCGGCTGCCCCTCGGGCGAGGTGCAGACCCGGCTGCGGCTCGGCCAGTTCGACGAGGCGGTCCAGGCGGCCTCGGACTACAAGGACATCTTCGGCGAGGGCAGGTACTTCCTGGAGCTGATGGACCACGGCATCGAGATCGAGCGCCGGGTCCGTGACGGGCTCCTCGAAATCGGCCGGAAGCTGGACATCCCGCCGCTCGTCACCAACGACTCGCACTACACGTACGCCAACGAGGCGACGGCGCACGACGCGCTGCTGTGCATCCAGACCGGCAAGAACCTCTCCGACCCGGACCGCTTCCGCTTCGACGGCACCGGCTACTACCTCAAGACCACCGACGAGATGTACGCCGTCGACTCGTCCGACGCCTGGCAGCAGGGCTGCGCCAACACCCTCCTGGTCGCCCAGCAGATCGACACCGAGGGCTGGTTCGAGAAGCGCGACCTGATGCCGAAGTTCGAGGTCCCCGAGGGGTACACCGAGATCACCTGGTTCCAGGAAGAGGTCAAGACGGGCATGGCCCGCCGCTTCCCGGCCGGTATCCCGGAGGACCGGCAGAAGCAGGTCGAGTACGAGATGGACATCATCATCCAGATGGGGTTCCCGGGGTACTTCCTGGTCGTCGCCGACTTCATCATGTGGGCGAAGAACAACGGCATCGCGGTCGGCCCGGGCCGAGGCTCCGCGGCCGGTTCGATCGTCTCGTACGCCATGGGCATCACCGACCTCGACCCGATCGAGCACGGCCTGATCTTCGAGCGGTTCCTCAACCCCGAGCGCATCTCGATGCCGGACGTCGACATCGACTTCGACGAGCGCAGGCGCGTCGAGGTGATCAGGTACGTGACGGAGAAGTACGGCGCCGACAAGGTCGCCATGATCGGCACGTACGGCAAGATCAAGGCCAAGAACGCGATCAAGGACTCCGCCCGCGTCCTCGGCTACCCCTACGCGATGGGCGACCGCCTCACCAAGGCGATGCCCGCCGACGTCCTCGGCAAGGGCATCGACCTCAACGGCATCACCGACCCCAAGCACCCGCGCTACAGCGAGGCGGGCGAGATCCGGGGGATGTACGAGAACGAGCCCGACGTCCAGAAGGTCATCGACACCGCGAAGGGCGTGGAGGGCCTGGTCCGTCAGATGGGTGTGCACGCGGCCGGCGTGATCATGTCCAGCGAGACGATCACCGACCACGTCCCGGTCTGGGTGCGGCACAGCGACGGCGTCACCATCACGCAGTGGGACTACCCGCAGTGCGAATCGCTCGGCCTGCTGAAGATGGACTTCCTGGGGCTGCGCAACCTCACCATCATGGACGACGCCATCAAGATGGTGGAGGCCAACAAGGGCATCAAGCTGGAGATGCTGGCCCTCCCGCTGAACGACCCGAAGACCTACGAACTGCTCTGCCGCGGTGACACGCTCGGCGTGTTCCAGTTCGACGGCGGTCCGATGCGTTCACTGCTGCGCCAGATGCAGCCCGACAACTTCGAGGACATTTCCGCCGTCTCGGCCCTCTACCGGCCGGGCCCGATGGGCATGAACTCGCACACGAACTACGCCGAGCGGAAGAACGGCCGCCAGGAGATCACCCCGATCCACCCGGAGCTGGAGGAACCCCTCAAGGAGGTCCTCGGGCTCACCTACGGCCTGATCGTCTACCAGGAGCAGGTCCAGAAGGCCGCCCAGATCGTCGCCGGGTACTCCCTCGGCGAGGCCGACATCCTGCGCCGGGTGATGGGCAAGAAGAAGCCCGAGGAGCTGGCGAAGAACTTCGTCCTCTTCGAGGCCGGGGCCAAGGAGAAGGGCTTCTCGGACGCGGCGATCAAGGCGCTGTGGGACGTCCTGGTGCCGTTCGCCGGATACGCGTTCAACAAGGCGCACTCGTCGGCGTACGGTCTGGTCACCTACTGGACCGCGTACCTCAAGGCGAACTACCCCGCGGAGTACATGGCGGCGCTGCTGACCTCGGTCAAGGACGACAAGGACAAGTCGGCGGTCTACCTCAACGAGTGCCGCCGCATGGGCATCAAGGTGCTGCCGCCGAACGTCAACGAGTCGGTGTCGAACTTCGCCGCCCAGGGTGACGACACGATCCTGTTCGGCCTGACCGCCATCCGCAACGTCGGGCAGAACGTCGTGGACTCGATCATCCGGTCCCGCAAGGCGAAGGGGAAGTACAGCACCTTCCCCGACTTCCTCGACAAGGTGGAAGCGGTCGTCTGCAACAAGCGGACCGTGGAATCGCTCATCAAGGCCGGCGCCTTCGACGAGATGGGCCACACCCGCAAGGGCCTCGTCGCCCACCACGAACCGATGATCGACAACGTGGTGCAGGTCAAGCGCAAGGAGGCCGAGGGACAGTTCGACCTCTTCGGCGGCATGGGGGAGGCGGAGGACGGGCCGTCCGAGCCGGGCTTCGGGCTCGACGTCGAATTCTCCGACGTCGAGTGGGAGAAGTCCTACCTGCTCGCGCAGGAACGGGAAATGCTCGGCCTGTACGTCTCCGACCACCCGCTCTTCGGCATCGAGCACGTCCTCTCCGACAAGTCGGACGCCGCGATCTCCCAGCTGACCGGCGGGGAGCACGCCGACGGCGCGATCGTCACCATCGGCGGCATCATCTCCGGCCTCCAGCGCAAGATGACCAAACAGGGCAACGCCTGGGCCATCGCCACCGTCGAGGACCTGGCCGGTTCCATCGAATGCATGTTCTTCCCGGCCACCTACCAACTGGTCTCCACCCAACTGGTCGAGGACACCGTCGTCTTCGTCAAGGGCCGCCTCGACAAGCGCGAGGACGTCCCGCGGCTGGTCGCCATGGAGATGCAGGTCCCCGACCTCTCGTCGGCCGGGGCCAACGCCCCCGTCATCCTGACCATCCCCACGGTGAAGATCACCCCGCCCATGGTCAGCCGCCTCGGCGAGGTCCTGAACAGTCACCGGGGCAACACCGAGGTACGGATCAGGCTCCAGGGCCCCCGCAAGACCACCGTGCTCCGGCTCGACCGGCACCGGGTCCAGCCCGACCCGGCCCTCTTCGGCGACCTGAAGGTGCTGCTCGGCCCGTCCTGTCTGGCCGGCTGACCGTACGACGCACGACGGAGGGAGGAGCGGTCCCGCGAAGGCGGGACGCCCCTCCCTCCGTGCGCGGGCGGAACACCGGTCAGTTGTGGCCGAACCGTTTCTGCTGCTTACGGGACACATCGCCGCCACTCTGCGACTCCGGCCGCGCCTGTGCCTGCGCCTCGTAGGAGGTCGACTTCGCCTCCTGCGCACCGCGCTCGGCGGCCGAGGCGCGGTCCTGCTGGGCGCTCTGTTTGCGGTTCTTGTTCTTGGCCATGGTGTGCCTCCGTGAGGGGACTAGGGTCCGGGGCCGCTGTCAGATTCACATAGCGCAGGAAACGCCGCATTTTGGATCATTAACACCCAAGGTGAGGGCGTATAATCTGCCGATTCCCCGTTCCGCCACGCCGATGATCCAGTTCCGGCCGTTAACCCCAGCGCTGTCGGGCAGACTCGAAGGAAACCCTGAGTAAGACGGACCGGTGACTACGGGTACGTGTCGGCCCCCGTGACGCCGCGCCTCCCCGCCGATCCGTCGGGACCCGTTCCCGAATTCCTGGAAGAGGGTGGAACGCGTGGACCGTTGCGTCGTCCTGGTGGACGCCGGCTATTTGCTGGGCGCAGCCGCCAGTCTGCTGGCCGGAGAGCCCGCCCGGTCCCGCATCACCGTCGACCACGCGGCTCTGATCCAAGGACTGCGCGAGGGGGCGGAGGCGGACACCCGGCAGCCGCTGCTGCGGATCTACTGGTTCGACGGCGCGCCCGACCGCGTCCCGCAGCCGGAGCACCGACGACTGCGCGTGATGCCCCGGGTGACGGTCCGGCTGGGCGCGCTGACCAGGAGCGACGGACGCTGGGCGCAGAAGGGCGTCGACGCGGCGATGCACGCCGAACTCACCGAACTGGCCAGGAACCGGGCCTGTTCCGACGTGGTGCTGGTGACCGGGGACGGTGATCTGCTGCCGGGCCTGATGTCCGCCAAGGAGCACGGCGTGGCCGTGCACCTCTGGGCCGTCCAGGCCGCCGACGGCGACTACAACCAGTCCGAGGACCTGGTCGCCGAGGCCGACGAGCGGCGGGTGCTCGACCGGGTGTGGATCACGAAGGCGGTACGGGCCAAGGAGACCGGCGGATACTGTTCGCCGACGCCCACGCCCCGTCCCGAGATCGCGGCGATCCTCTCCGCCCCGCTGCCCGAGGCCGCGCTCGCCGCCTCGGCCGAGCGTGCGGCGGCGACGCGCACCGCCCCGGCCGACGAACCGGCGCCGCCGGCCGGCGACGAGACCGACGAGATCCCCGGGGGCCAGGGGGGCAGAACCGTCCCCACCCCGAAGGACCTGGCGGGCACCCTGCGCGGCCCCGGCGCCCCGGCCGCCCCGCAGCCGCCCCAGACCCCACAGCCGGTCCCGTCCGCGACCCTGCGCTGGTCCTCCGACAAGGGCTGGGTGGAGCGGGGACCGCTCGGCGAGCCCGCCGAGACCGCGTCCTTGCCGACGCTGGCCCAGCTCACCAGCGCCGAACAGCGCTGGGCGGACCGCGAGGAGGACATCACCACGGTCGGTGGTGACCCCTTCGAGGTGGGCCAGGTCTTCGCGAGACGGTGGATGGAACGGCTGCCGGAGACCGTCCACGTCCAGAAGCTGTCGACCATGTACCCCCGTATCCCGCACCGCATCGACGGCGAGCTGCTGCGGTACGCGGCACGGTTCGGCCTGCTCGCCCACAAGGACGACCAGATCGACGAGCACGACCGGTACGCGATCCGGGCGGGCTTCTGGCGCGAGATCGACGTGCGCGCCGCGGCCGACCCGGTCACCGCGCGCGAATAGTCCGGCGGTGGCCGGAATCCGACCCGATCCGCCCCGGGCACGATCCGGTGCGCCGCACCCGGTGCGCCGCCCCGGGCCGCCCCGGGCGCGGTCGGGGGCGCCGCACCCCGTACCCTCGTACCTCGTGAGTACGGGCACAGCACAGGCGCAGACGGAGGCCGGGACCGTGTGCGCGGTGCGTGACCTGGTCAAGACCTATCCGGCCGCCCGCGGCCGGCGCGGCGCACCGGACACGCCCGAGGTGCGCGCTACCGACGGGATCAGCCTCGACGTCCGGCGCGGCGAGATCTTCGGGCTGCTCGGTCCCAACGGCGCCGGGAAATCCACCCTGGTGCGCCAGCTCACCGGGCTGATGCGCCCCGACTCCGGGACCGTCGACGTCCTGGGGCACGATCTCGTACGCCACCCCGAGCGGGCCTCCCGGCTGATCGGCTACCTCGGGCAGGAATCCACGGCGCTGGACGAGCTGACGGTGTCACTGGCCGCCGAGACCACCGGCCGGCTGCGCGGCCTCGCCGTGCGGGAAGCCCGCGCCGAGCGGGACGCCGTGCTCGACGAGCTGGGACTCACCGCCATCGCCGGACGCCCGCTGAAGAAGCTCTCCGGCGGGCAGCGGCGGCTCGCCTGCTTCGCCGCCGTCCTGGTCGGGGAGCGGCCCGTACTCGTCCTCGACGAACCGACCACCGGCATGGACCCGGTCGCCCGGCGCGCGGTGTGGGCCGCCGTCGACCGGCGCCGGGCCGAGCACGGCGCCACGGTACTGCTCGTCACCCACAACGTGATCGAGGCGGAGACCGTCCTCGACCGGGTCGCCGTCGTCGAACGCGGCAAGGTCATCGCCTGCGACACCCCGACCGGGCTCAAGCAGCGGGTCGCGGGCGAGGTCCGGGTCGAGCTGGTCTGGCGCGACCGGGCGCCCCTGGACGTGCCCGAGGTGGCCGCGCTGCGCGCGTTGGCCCAGGAGTCCGGGCGGCGCTGGGTGCTGCGGCTGGGGCCGGACGAGGCGCGGGCCGCGGTCGCCGCGGTGACCGGCGGGGCGGCGTTCGCGGCCCTGGACGACTTCACCCTGGCCACGCCCAGCCTGGAGGACGTGTACCTGGCGCTCGGCGGGGGCGCGGACAAGGGGCTGGTGAAGGCATGAGCGGGCACCGACCGAAGAGGAGCAGCGCCAGGTGACGAGCATCGTTCCCGCCGAGAGCGTGTCCGGACGGCTGCGGGGCACCGGTGAACGGCCCGGCTCCGGGAGGACCGGGGCCGCTCACGCCGCGGCCGACGCCGGTCCGGGGCGTGAAGCCGGGGCCGGGCCGGGTTCCGGCACGGGTACGGGTACGGGCGAGGGGGCCGCGCCGCTGGCGCCGCGCGCCCGGCTGTTCCCGTCACTGGCCGCCGTGTACCGGGCCCAGCTGTCCCGGGCCAGGGTGGCCCGCATCCCGCTGCTGTTCGTGGCGACCTTCCAGTCCGTCGGGATCATGGTCCTGATGCGCGGGGTCGTCGACGGCGGTTCGGAGGCGCGGGCGGTGGTCGCCGGGTCCAGCGTGCTGGTGGTGGCGTTCGTCGCGCTCAATCTGCTGGCCCAGTACTTCGGGCAGCTGCGGGCGAGCGGCGGTCTCGACCACTACGCCACGCTGCCCGTCCCGCCGGCCTCGGTGGTCCTCGGGGCGGCGGGGGCGTACGCCTCGTTCACGGTGCCCGGCACGATCGTCACGGCCGTCACGGGCAGTGTGCTCTTCCAGCTCCCGATGACGCACCTCTGGGTGCTGCTCGCCGTGATCCCGCTCTCCGGGGCGGCGCTCGCCGGTCTGGGCGCCGCGCTCGGACTGCTCGCGCCCCGGCAGGAGCTGGCCACCCTGCTGGGCCAGCTGGGCATGTCCGCCGCGCTGCTGCTCGGGGTGCTGCCCGCCGAACGGCTGCCAGCCCCGATCGGCTGGGCCCGGGACCTGCTGCCCTCCACCTACGGTGTCGAGGCGCTGGCCCGCTCCTTCGACGCCCACCCCGACTGGGCGGCCGTCTGCCTCGATCTCGCGGTCTGCGCCGTGGTGGGCGTCCTCTCGCTGGCCGTGGCCACATGGGCGTACCGCCGGGCAGCGGTCCGGTGAGGCGGGGCACAGGTCCGCCTGGCACCATGGCACGGTGACCGCACCTCTGACGCCGCCTCACCAGCCGCCGCCCCACGATCCCTGGCAGTCCCCGCGGTGGGGAGGCGAGCCGCACCCCGCACCGGGCTCAGGTGACGGCGAGAAGACGGATCTGCCGGCGGAGCTGGGGCAGGCCGCCGCGGTCGCCGCGCTGGTGACGGTCCTCGGCGTCGGACTCGGGCTGCTGTGGCTGTGGCTGGCGCCGCGGGTGCCGTTGATCGCGGACTCCCAGGCCGTGTTCCTCCAGGACAGCGAGGGCGAGGAGGCGATCGGGGCCGACGGCACCTTCGCCCTGCTCGCACTGGGCTTCGGTGTGGTGACCGCGTTGCTCGTCTTCTGGTTCCGCAGGCGCGGCGGCATCGCGGTCGTGGCCGCTCTGGCGATCGGCGGGGTGCTCGGTTCGCTGCTGGCCTGGCGGCTGGGCATCTGGCTCGGACCCACCCAGGACGTGGTCGCCCACGCGCGGTCGGTCGGCAAGGGCGTCGTCTTCGACGCCCCGCTGAAGCTGAACGCGAAGGGGGTGCTGCTGGCGTGGCCGATGGCGGCGATGATCGTGCACCTCGCGGTGACGGCGGTGTTCGCGCCACGCGAGCCTATGCCGGAGTGGGGATACCCGGGGGGCGCGCCGGGGACGTGGGCCGGGGTGGGGACCGGCGCGGGACCGTGGGCCACGCCGGGCGCGGGTACCGGCGGTGGCGGTGACGGCGATACCGGTCCGGGTGCGGCCACGGGTACCGGGGGCGACGGCGGTACGGGCGCGAGCGCGGGCGCCGCGCCCCCCGACGTGCCCCGGGACGCGTCACACGAGGCGTCGCACGACACCGCGTACGACACGCCCCGCAGCGGGTCCGAGGACGGCTCCGGCGATCCCGGTGGACCGACGCCTCCGGCCAAGCCCTGAGCGCTGAATCCCGAGCCCGAGCCCGAGCCCTGAACCCCGAGCCCGAGCCCTGAACCCCGAGCCCGAGCCCTGGGCGCCGACCCCTCAGCCCCGGCCGATCGGGGCGAAGGCCGCCGACGTGAGCGCCGCCAGGTCCGTCGGGGACAGCTCGACCTCCAGTCCCCGGCGGCCCGCCGAGACGCAGATCGTCGGATGGGCGCGGGCCGACTCGTCCAGCACCGTGCGCAGCCGCTTGCGCTGGCCGAGGGGCGAGATGCCGCCCCGTACGTAACCCGTCGTGCGTTCCGCCGTCGCCGGGTCCGCCATCGCGGCCCGTCTGCCGCCGACCGCCGCCGCCAGCGCCTTGAGGTCGAGTGACCCCGCGACCGGTACGACCGCCACGGTGAGTTCGCCGTCCACATCGGCGACCAGCGTCTTGAACACCCGGTCGGGGGAGACCCCGAGTGCCCGCGCGGCCTCCTCGCCGTACGAGGCGGACGCCGGGTCGTGCTCGTAGGCGTGGACGGTGAACGAGGCGCCCGCCGAGGTCAGCGCCACCGTCGCCGGTGTGCCGCCGGGCTGCTGCTTCTTCGTCTTCTTCGGCACGGAACGGTCCCGTTCGGTCAGTTGGGGTGCGTCGGCGCCCGGGTCAGGTCCACGGCGGGCAGCGACGGCAGATGCCGGATCACGGCGGTCTCCGCGCGCAGGAGCGTCAGCTCCTCGCGGAGCCGGGTGGCGGTGTCCGGTGCCTGCAGCAGCCGCTGTTTCGTCGGGATGTCGAGAACGACCGCCGCGGCCACCAGGTACGAGACGACCGACGGGTCGTCCGGCAGCTCCGAGCCCGTGGTCAGGGACCGTTCGCTGGCTCCGGCGAGCCGCTTCTGGTAGCTCCGGAAGGCACGCAGGACGCCCTCGGCGAGCGCCCCGGCCTCCTCCCCCTGCTCCTCTTCCAGCTCCTCCAGCTCGGCCGTCAGATACGGGCCGCTCGCGTCGACGGAGAGCAGCCGGACCCGGGTGGTGCCGGTCGCGAGGATCTCGAAGCTGCCGTCCGCGCGTTCCCGGATCTGCGCGGTGTCCGCGACACAGCCGATCTCGTGGAACGCCTGGAGGGGGTCGGGGCCGAAACCGTCGGACGGGCCGCGCTCGGTCCGTGGGGCGAGGGCCGTCGGGTCCGGCATGCCGGTGGCCGTCGGCGCTGTCTCGTGGCCGTCGCGGATCGCGACCACGACGAAACGGCGCGGCTCGTTCTCGTCGGCCTTCAGCAGCTCGCGCATCATGGAGCGGTAGCGCTCCTCGAAGACGTTCAGCGGGAGCACGAGGCCCGGGAACAGCACCGCGTTCAGCGGGAAGAGGGGGAGACGAGCTGTGGTCACAACGGTCAAGCGTAGTGCTCCCGGGACCGGCCGTGGTCGCCGCTGTCCCGCAGGGGCTTCATGGCGGCCACCCGCTGACGCGTTCCGTCCCTCGCGTCGAGGAACCTGCCGAGCGGATCGTCCGACACCGACGTCCACGGGAACGAGGTCGCGCACGGGCCGATCAGCCGGAACTGTTCCAGTGCCTCGGCCCAGCGACCCCGTACGACCAGCACGTATGCCAGCAGATTGCGCACCTCGGCGGTCCGGACGTCTCCCGGCCGGTGCGAGGCGGACAGCGTGATCGCCAGATCGGCGGCCGAGTCGATCCGCTCCTCCTGTACGGAGGTGAGCACGGCCCCCGTACCCGCGTCGAGCAGGAGTGCGAACGCGGCCCGCACCGGCAGCGCCTGTGCCAGGGATTCGGGCAGGGAGTCCTCGGCGGCCCGTTCGGCGAAGTCGAAGCACTCGCGGTGCGAGCCGTACCAGGCGGCGGAGAGGTAGCGCAGCGCCGCGACATGGCAGCCGTAGTGGTGGGGGGAGCGCCGGAGGGCCTGTTCCCACAGGGCCTCGAAGACGGTGTGCGTGGCATGGGTGCCGCGGGCGTGGTCGAGCGCCAGCCGCCAGGGCACCGGGTCCCGGGGATCGGCGTCGGCCGCCGCGGTGATCAGCGGACCCGCCTCGATCAGCCGTTCGGCGCGCACGGGTGACTCCCAGGCCCGGCGGACGGCCAGCTCCGCCTTGACGAGCAGCGCGTCGGGGTCGCGCGGCGCGGCGGAGAGCCAGTCGGTCAGCCAGCCGTCCCGGTTGCGCGCGAAGGTGACGAGGCGGCCGAGATAGCGGTCCCGGTCCTCCCACTCGGAGCCCTCGCGGGTGGTGGCGAGGAGCTTGCCGGCCGGTTCGTACTCCCCGAGGGCGGCCGCCACCAGCGCGGGCGAGAGCCGGTCGTCGGGGGCGTCGAGCAGGACCGACTCGGCCGGGGGCAGTCCGGCGGACAGGCGCGGCGTGTGCCGGACGGTGCGCGCGGTACGGAGCAGGGCGCGAAGAGACATGGTGCCGACCATTGAAAAGCGCTGCTGAGGGCCGTACCGGGGAGGCGCTGTGAAGCTTCTGTGCCGAGTGGGCGGGTTGCCCTGAATCGATTCAAGAGAGGGTAAAGAAACCTGCCGGAACTGGCTTGATCCGGCCCAACCGGAGCGACCTCCCCAAGGGAGGGGTAAGGGCGGCCCGGGTGTTTCAGCCGCGCCGCAGCAGCCGGGACGCGCCCGCCGCGACCGTGGTGGCCAGAATCCATCCCAGCATCACCAGCACCGCCGCCGCCCACTGCCAGCGGCCCGCCATCCGCCAGTAGCCGTCCTGGCCCAGGTTGATCACCGGGATCAGCAGATCCAGCGCGTACAGCGCGGGATTCCACTCCGGGTGCTCGTCCTCCTTGATCGGCGCCGGGCGGTGCTGGGCGAAGGCCACCGTCCCGGCCGCCCAGAGCACCGCCATCCACACCGCCGCCCGCCCCGGCCGGTAGCCGTACGCCACCGTCCAGTCCTGGAGGTGACCCCACATCCGGGCGGCGGGCGGCAGCGTCTCGCGCCGCCGCCGCTGCTTGGCGAGCAGCACCTCCCGGGCGTCCGAGTCCTCCCCGCTGCCGCGGAGCACGGCCGCCAGCCGCTCGTACGGATCGGGTACGTACTCCGGGGTCGCCGCCGACACCCACTCCAGCCGCCGGGAGAGCGGGAAGTGCCCGTACGGGACGAGGTTCTCGTACACGAAGCCGCCCATCGCCAGCCCGCCGGGCCCCGGCCAGCTCGTCGACATGTCGATGAGTGTGACCACCCGCGCGCCGTTCAGCACGACCCGGCCCTCCTCCGGGCGCTCGGCGTTGAACCGCAGCTCGGGAGTGACGATCCGGCGCATCGACAGCTCCTCGTGCGGCGCCAGCACGAACCGCGCCTGATGCAGGTCGACCGCGTCCCCGAAGCGCCCGTCGTCCAGCCGCACCCCGCCCCGGCAGGCGAAGTTCTGCGAGCGGGTGCCGCGCGCCGGGGTCCCGCCGCGCACGATGCCGTACGGGGGAGTGGTGCCCTGGACGCCGGTGTCGACGCTCACCCACGCCTCGCTCATGTACAGCGTCCGCTCCACCGACAGCTGCGGGGCGTTCAGGGCCCGCCGCCCCGCGGCGCCGCGCAGCCTGCTGCCGCGCAGGCTCAGCGAACCGCCCACCTTCGCCCCGCGCAGACTCAGCTCGCCCCGCGCCTCGACCATCTCCGCCTGGAGGTCCTGGCCGACCGCGAGACCGTCACCCGCCAGGGCGCAGCCCTGCCGGTCCGGACCGATGTCGATCTGGTTGAGGAGCAGATCCGTGCCGATCTGCGCGTCGGTGAGCCTGATCCCGCGCTCCACCCGGCAGCGCGGCAGATGCAGATCGCCCTCCGTGCGCAGCCGGGCCGCCTCCAGCCGGGGCACCGCGCAGCCGACCATCCGCAGTGTCGTGAAGTGACACTCGGGCAGCACCACCTCCTGCTCGAACCGGCACCCCGTCAGCTCGACGTACGGCGCCACCCGGCCCCCCGCGAGATCCAGCGTCCCGGTGATCCGCACGCCCCGGAGCTTCAGCGCCGCGACCCGCCCCGGCCTGGCCGGCGGGCCGCTCAGCAGCAACCGGGCCACCACCCGCGCCGCGACACTGCGCTCATGACCCCAGATGCGGGGCGCGAACGGATCGTCCTGCGCCGGGTCGTGCGTCCGCAGGTCGTACGTGCTGCCGTTCTGGAAGGACTGCCACATGCCCAGCTCGGCCGCGCTGAGACCGTCCGGGATTTCGCAGTCGTGCGCCTCGGTCACCGGCACTCCTTCCGCTCGCGGCCCGCACAGCGGACCGTAAAGCTGTTCTTCCCTCTCTGTGACCGTATGAACGCGGATGGTCAGCCGGTACGGCCGGGACATGTATCAGCCAGTGATACGGAGGACCGGGCGCCGAGAGCGGTCTGCGAGAATTGGAACGTGATCTCTCGAATCGATCTGCGCGGCGATGCCCTCCCCGAGGGCGGCGCCCTGCGCGACCTGTTGCCCCGTGCCGAGTTCGACGTGGAAGCCGCCCTGGAGACGGTGCGGCCCATCTGCGAGGACGTACGCCATCGCGGCTCGGCGGCAGTGATCGACTGGGGGGAGAAGCTCGACGGGGTACGGACCGGCTCGATCCGGGTCCCCGCCGCCGCGATCGCCGACGCGCTCGACCGGCTGGAACCCGCCGTCCGGGCCGCGCTGGAGGAGTCGATCCGCCGCGCCCGCCTCGTCCACCGCGAGCAGCGCCGCACCACGCACACCACCCAGGTCGTCCCCGGCGGCACCGTCACCGAGAAGTGGGTGCCCGTCGAACGCGTCGGGCTGTACGTACCGGGCGGGCGCTCCGTCTATCCGTCCTCCGTCGTCATGAACGTCGTCCCGGCCCAGGAGGCCGGTGTCGAGGGCATCGCCGTCGCGTCCCCGCCGCAGAGGAACCACGACGGGCTGCCGCACCCGACCATCCTCGCCGCCTGCGCCCTGCTCGGCGTGGACGAGGTGTACGCCGCGGGCGGCGCCCAGGCCGTCGCGATGTTCGCGTACGGCACGACGGGAGCCGACGGCTGCGCCCCCGTCAACCTGGTGACGGGACCCGGCAACATCTACGTCGCCGCGGCCAAGCGCCTCCTCAAGGGACGCATCGGCATCGACGCCGAGGCCGGCCCCACCGAGATCGCGATCCTCGCCGACGCCACCGCCGACCCGGTGCACGTCGCCGCCGACCTGATCAGCCAGGCCGAGCACGACCCGATGGCCGCGGCCGTCCTCGTCACCGACTCCGAGGAGCTGGCCGCCGCCACCGAGGCCGAACTGGCGCCCCAGACCGCCGCCGCCAAACACGTCACGGACCGGATCGGACCCGCGCTGGCCGGCCGCCAGTCCGCGATCGTCCTCGTCAACGACCTGGCGGACGGCCTCAAGGTCGTCGACGCCTACGGCGCGGAGCACCTGGAGATCCAGACCGCCGACGCGGCGGCCGTCGCCGGACGGGTCCGCAACGCCGGAGCGATCTTCGTCGGCCCCTGGTCCCCGGTCTCCCTCGGCGACTACTGCGCGGGCTCCAACCACGTCCTGCCCACCGGCGGCTGCGCCTGCCACTCCTCGGGCCTGTCCGTCCAGTCCTTCCTGCGCGGCATCCACATCGTCGACTACAGCCGCGACGCGCTCGCCGAGGTCACCCACCACGTCGTGACCCTCGCCGAGGCGGAGGACCTGCCCGCCCACGGCGCCGCGCTCAAGGCACGCTTCGACTGGAAGGTTCCGCAGCAGTGACCGGCAACACCACCCCCGCCACCCGCGTGGACGACCTGCCCGTCCGGGACGAACTGCGCGGCCAGACCCCCTACGGGGCGCCCCAGCTCGACGTACCCGTACGGCTGAACACCAACGAGAACCCGTACCCGCTGCCCGAAGCGCTCGTCGACCGGATCGCCGAACGGGTCCGCGAGGCCGCCCGCGACCTCAACCGCTACCCCGACCGGGACGCCGTCGAACTCCGTACCGAACTGGCCCGCTACCTCACCCGCACCGCGGGCCACGAGGTCGCCGCCGCCAACGTCTGGGCGGCGAACGGCTCCAACGAAGTGCTCCAGCAACTGCTCCAGACCTTCGGCGGCCCCGGCCGCACCGCCATCGGCTTCGAACCCTCGTATTCGATGCACGCCCTGATCTCACGCGGCACCGGCACCGAATGGATCTCCGGACCGCGCAAGGACGACTTCACCATCGACGTGGCGGCGGCCCGCGACGCCCTCGCCGAGCACCGGCCCGACGTCGTCTTCATCACCTCACCGAACAACCCCACCGGCACCGCCGTCGACGCCGGCACCGTCCTCGCGCTGTACGACGCCGCCCAGGCCGCCAAGCCGTCGATGGTCGTCGTCGACGAGGCGTACGGCGAGTTCAGCCACCGCCCCTCGCTGCTCCCGCTGATCGAGGGCAGGCCGCACCTCGTCGTCTCCCGGACCATGTCGAAGGCGTTCGGCGCCGCCGGACTGCGCCTCGGCTACCTCGCCGCCGACCCGGCCGTCGTCGACGCCGTCCAGCTGGTGCGCCTGCCGTACCACCTCTCCTCCGTCACCCAGGCCACCGCGCTCGCCGCCCTGGAGCACACCGATACGCTGCTCGGGTACGTCGCACAGCTCAAGAGCGAACGCGACCGGCTGGTCGACGAGCTGCGCGGCCTCGGCTTCGAGGTCACCGAATCGGACGCCAACTTCGTCCAGTTCGGCCGCTTCGCCGACAACCGCACCGCCTGGCGGCAGATCCTCGACCGGGGCGTCCTCGTCCGTGACCTCGGCGTACCCGGATGGCTGCGGGTCACCGCGGGCACCCCGGCCGAGAACGACGCCTTCCTCGACGCGGTACGAGGAGTCCAGAAGGAGCGCAAGGAGCACGACGCATGAGCCGCGTGCCGCACCGACCGGGGAGCGACACCCCCCGGACCCCGGCCGACGCCGGGCCGACCGTGATCCGGCCGTGTCGAGCCGGCACGACCAAGGAGTAAGCGCATGAGCCGCGTAGGCCGCGTGGAACGCACCACCAAGGAAACGTCCGTGCTCGTCGAGGTCGATCTCGACGGCACCGGCAAGGTCGACGTGTCGACCGGGGTCGGCTTCTACGACCACATGCTCGACCAGCTCGGCCGGCACGGGCTCTTCGACCTGACGGTCAAGACCGACGGCGATCTGCACATCGACTCGCACCACACCATCGAGGACAGTGCCCTCGCCCTGGGCGCCGCCTTCAAGCAGGCGCTCGGCGACAAGGTCGGCATCTACCGCTTCGGCAACTGCACCGTCCCGCTGGACGAGTCGCTCGCCCAGGTCACCGTCGACCTCTCCGGCCGCCCCTACCTGGTGCACACCGAGCCCGAGAACATGGCGCCCATGATCGGGGCGTACGACACGACGATGACCCGGCACATCCTGGAGTCGTTCGTCGCCCAGGCGCAGATCGCGCTGCACGTCCACGTCCCGTACGGCCGCAACGCCCACCACATCGTCGAGTGCCAGTTCAAGGCGCTCGCCCGGGCCCTGCGGTACGCCTGTGAGCACGACCCGCGCGCCGCCGGAATCCTGCCCTCCACGAAGGGCGCGCTGTGACCGGCCTCAACACCGTCCTGATCGTCGTCGGCCTCTTCCTGGCGGGCGGGGTCTACTCCTTCATCAAGCAGCAGATGCCCAGGAGCGTCGTCGTGCTGCTCGCGATCGGCTCCGTGATGTGCCTGGTCGCGGGAATCCTGCGCATCCAGGGACTCTGGGACTAGGAGAAGAGACCTGTGAGCGAGAAGAAGAAGGTCGTCGTCTTCGACTACGGCTTCGGCAACGTCCGGTCCGCCGAGCGGGCGCTCGTCCGCGTCGGCGCGGACGTCGAGATCACCCGGGACTACCAGCGGGCGATGGACGCCGACGGACTGCTGGTGCCCGGCGTCGGAGCGTTCTCGGCCTGCATGGACGGGCTGAGGAAGGCGCGCGGCGAATGGGTCATCGGCCGCAGGCTGTCCGGCGGCCGTCCCGTCATGGGCATCTGCGTCGGCATGCAGATCCTCTTCGAACGCGGCATCGAGCACGGTATGGAGACCGAAGGGCTCGACGAGTGGCCCGGCACGGTCGCCCCGCTCACCGCGCCGGTCGTGCCGCACATGGGCTGGAACACGGTGGAGGCCCCGGCGGACTCCCAGCTGTTCGCCGGCCTCGACCCGCGGGCCCGGTTCTACTTCGTGCACTCGTACGCCGTGCACGACTGGGACCTGGAGATCACCAACCCGAAGATCCGGGCCCCGAAGGTCGCCTGGACCACCCATGGCGAGCCGTTCGTGGCGGCCGTGGAGAACGGCGCCCTGTGGGCGACCCAGTTCCACCCCGAGAAGTCCGGCGACGCCGGCGCCCAGCTGCTGACCAACTGGATCGGAACCCTCTGATGCCCTCCCCGTCCTCCACGCCATCGACGTCCTCCGGCTCCACCGCGCCGGTGGCGAAGCTCGAACTCCTCCCGGCCGTCGACGTCCGCGACGGCCAGGCGGTCCGTCTCGTCCACGGCGAGTCCGGCTCCGAGACCTCGTACGGCGATCCCCTCCAGGCCGCCCTCGCCTGGCAGCGGGCGGGCGCCGAATGGCTGCACCTGGTCGACCTGGACGCCGCGTTCGGCACCGGGGACAACCGGGACCGGATCGCCGAGGTCACGTCCACCCTGGACATCAAGGTCGAGCTGTCCGGCGGTATCCGCGACGACGCCTCGCTCGCCGCCGCCCTCGCCACCGGCTGCACCCGCGTCAACCTCGGCACCGCCGCCCTGGAGAGCCCCGAATGGGTCGCCAGGATCATCGCCGAGCACGGCGACCGGATCGCCGTCGGCCTCGACGTGCGCGGCACCACGCTGCGCGGCCGCGGCTGGACCCGCGAGGGCGGCGACCTCTACGAAACGCTCGCCCGCCTCGACTCCGAGGGCTGCGCGCGGTACGTCGTCACCGACATCGCCAAGGACGGCACGCTCCAGGGCCCCAACCTGGAACTCCTGAAGAACGTCTGCGCCGCCACCGACAAGCCCGTCGTCGCCTCCGGCGGCGTGTCCTCGCTGGACGACCTGCGGGCCATCGCCTCGCTCGTCCCGGCCGGTGTCGAGGGCGCGATCGTCGGCAAGGCGCTGTACGCGAAGGCGTTCACCCTGGAGGAGGCGCTGGAGGTGGTCTCGTCATGACGGATTCCGCGGACACCACTGGCTCCACCGACCCGACGCGCTCCACGGACGCCGCGGCCGTCGCGCCGGGCGGCGGGACCGGCGCCGTGCGCCGGGTGTCGTCGGGCGCCCCCTGGGAGGAGAGGTTCGGCTACTCCCGGGCCGTGGAGCTGCCCAACGGCCTCGTCCTCGTCTCCGGCTGCACGTCGGTGGTGGGCGGCGAGATCTCCGCGGGCGGACCGTACGAACAGGCCGTCACCGCGTTCGGCGTCGCCCTCGACGCGCTGAAGCGGCTCGGCCTGGGCCGTGAGGACGTCGTCCGTACCCGGATGTACATCACCCACGCCCGGGACACGGACGACGTCGGCCGCGCCCACAAGGAGCTGTTCGACGCCGTGCGCCCCGCCGCCTCGATGATCATCGTGTCCGGGTTCGTCGACCCGGGGCTGGTCGTCGAGGTCGAGGTCGAGGCGTACCGGGCAGGTGCCCGATGACTCTCGCGGTACGGGTCATCCCCTGCCTGGACGTCGACAAGGGCCGGGTCGTCAAGGGCGTCAACTTCCAGAACCTCCGAGACGCCGGCGACCCCGTCGAGATGGCCAAGCTGTACGACGCCGAGGGCGCCGACGAGCTGACCTTCCTCGACATCACGGCGTCCAGCGGCGACCGGGAGACGACGTACGACGTGGTGCGCCGCACCGCCGAGCAGGTCTTCATCCCGCTCACCGTCGGCGGCGGGGTCCGCACCCCCGAGGACGTCGACAAGCTGCTCCGGGCCGGCGCCGACAAGGTCGGTGTCAACACGGCGGCCATCGCCCGCCCGGAACTGATCCGGGAGATCGCCGAGCGCTTCGGCCGTCAGGTGCTGGTGCTGTCCGTCGACGCGCGGCGCACGGCGGACGGCACCTTCGAGGTGACCACGCACGGCGGTCGCAAGGGCACCGGCATCGACGCCGTCGAGTGGGCGCACCGGGCCGCCGAGCTGGGCGCCGGGGAGATCCTGCTCAACTCGATGGACGCCGACGGCACGAAGGACGGCTACGACACCGAGATGATCGCGGCGGTGCGCCGGCACGTCACGGTCCCCGTGATCGCCTCCGGCGGCGCGGGCCGGCTGGCCGACTTCCCGCCGGCCGTCGAGGCGGGCGCCGACGCGGTCCTCGCCGCGTCCGTCTTCCACTTCGGCGACCTGCGGATCTCCGAGGTCAAGGGCGCGCTGCGGGAGGCCGGGCACCCGGTCCGCTGACCACACCCGCACAGGGGCGCACCGCCCCGGACACGGCCGGCCGATCCGCCGGCGGCGTCCGGGCGGTGCGCCCCTGACGTGTGTCCCGGCGACGAGTCCCGAGCGAGGCCGCGCCCGATCCGCAGCTTTTATTGCGCAACTTATATTGCGCAGATTTTCTTTTCTATCTACGGTGAGCGGCATGGCAAGCAGAGAAACGCGCCGCATCTGCGACCTCGGCACCCTCAAGGCATTCGGCCACCCCCTGCGGATGAGGCTGTACCGGGCCCTCTTCGTCTCCCGTAAGGCCACCGCTTCCCAGCTGGCCGAACAGGTCGACGAGGCGGTCTCCCTCGTCAGCTACCACCTGCGCAGACTCGCCGATCACGGCCTGATCGAGGAGGCCGAGCAGCAGAGCGAGGACGCCCGCGAACGTTGGTGGCAGCCCTCCTCGCACGGACTGAGCTTCCACGACGAGGACTTCCGGGACGAGCCGGAGAAGGTCGCCACCCACGCCGCCGTGGGCCGGCTCTCCTTCGACCAGCACATCGAGCTGTACCGCCGCCACCTCGACTCGCACCAGTCCTGGTCGCCGTCCTGGCGCGGCGCCTCCTTCGCCTCCGAGTACCTCCCCCGGCTCACCGCCGAGGAACTGGCCGCGCTCAGCCGCGAGATGCACGAACTGATCCAGCGGTACGAGGCGGCCGGACGCGCCCACGAGGAGGCGGGCGACACCGAGGGCCGCGAGAACGTCGCCCTGCACGTGTACGGCTTCCCGTTCCGGAACCGGCCCTGAGACCGGTGGACGGACGCACGCGGAGGCCGGGCCCATGACCGCCACCACCGCCACCGTCCCGGGAGCGGCCGGACACCCCGCCCACCGCGACGGCAACGTCCTGCGCTGGCTCGGCGCCTACACCACGTCGATGGTCGGCGACAGCGTCTACTACATGGCGCTCGCCTGGGCCGCCGCCCGCACCGGCGGCGCCGCCCAGACCGGACTCGTGCTCGCCGCCGGCTCCGTACCCAGGGCGCTGCTGATGCTCGGCGGGGGAGTGCTCGCCGACCGCGTCGGCCCGCGCCGCGTCGTCATCGGCAGCGACGCCGCCCGCTGCCTCGTCATCCTGGGGCTGGCGGGCGCCCTGCTGCTGACCTCGCCCACCGTCCGGCTGCTGATCGCCGTCGCGCTCGTCTTCGGCGTGGTCGACGCCCTCTTCCTGCCCGCCGTCGGCGCGCTGCCGCCGCGGATCACCACCACGGGACAACTCGCCCGGGTGCAGGGACTGCGCGGACTCGCCGCCCGGATCGCCAACGTCGTCGGAGCCCCGCTGGGCGGCCTCGCGGTGGCGGTGGGCGGCCCGGCGGCCGCGTTCGCCGCCGCCGGGGGACTGTTCGCCGTCTCGACCGCGCTGCTCCTCGCCGTACGGATCGCGCCCCTCACCGCCCCCGGCCCCGGCCTGCCCCGGAACACCGCCCGGCACGAACTCGCCGACGGACTGCGCCACATCCGCCGCCACCGGGTGCTCGGACCCCTGATGATCGTCATCGCGCTCAGCGAGCTGGGGTTCGTGGGACCGCTCAACCTCGGACTGATCCTGCTCGCCCAGCAGCGCGGCTGGGGCGCGTCGGGGATGGGCTGGATCATCGCCGCGTTCGGTACGGGCGCGGGCGTGGCCGCCCTGCTGCTCGCCGTGCGGGGCACACTGCCGCGCGCCGGACTCACCATGTGTCTGACGGTGCTGTCCGGTTCGGCCGTCATCGGGGCCCTCGCGTACGCCCCCTCGGTGGCCCTGGCCGCCACCGCGGGGCTCCTCATCGGGCTCCTCGTCGGCCTCGGCGGCGCCCTGGCCGGCGCGCTCGTCCAGACCGCCGCCGCCCCCGAGTACCTGGGCCGGGTCACCTCGGTCTCGACGCTGTTCACCCACGCCGTCGCCCCGCTCAGCTACCCGGTCGTCGGCGCGGCCGTCGCCTTCTGGGGCACCGGTCCCGTCTTCGCCGCCGGCGCCGCCCTGTGCGGGGCGGGCGCGCTGACCGGCCTGGCCTTCGGCCACCTCCGACGCGCCGAACTCCCGCGCTGAGGCCGGCCCGGCGGGGCCCCGGCCGGAGCGACCGGGCCCGCCGAAGCGCCGCGACGCCCTACATCCCCAGCTCCGCGGTGCGCAGCCGCGCCACCGCGTCCTGGTCGCCCTCCACCTCCACCTTCGCCGCGTCCTGCCGGCCGAACGCGAACAGCAGCAGTTCACCCGGCTCCCCGGTGACCGTCACCACCGGGGTGCCCCGGTGCGCGACCGCCGTCTGGCCGTTCGGCCGGCGGAGGACCAGCCCCGTCGGCGCCTTGCGGCCGAGCACCCGGGCCATCTTCTCCAGACGCGACCAGAGGGTGTCGGAGAACACCGGGTCCAGCTCCCGCCGCGACCAGTCGGGCTGGGCCCGGCGCACGTCCTCCGCGTGGACGTAGAACTCGACCGTGTTGGCCGCCTCGTCCACCTGCTTCAGCGCGTACGGGGACATCCTCGGCGGGCCGGTTCGGATCAGCTGGACCAGTTCCTCGTACGGCTTCGAGGCGAATTCGCCCTGCACCCGTTCGAGGCGGCCCTTCAGCGCTCCCAGCACCAACCCGGCCGCGGCGTCGGCGCGGCGCTCGCGCACCACCACATGGGCCGCCAGGTCCCGGGTCCGCCAGCCGGCGCACAGGGTCATGGCCTCCGGCCCGGCCGCCTCCAACAGATCGGCGAGCAGAAGTCGTTCACGCTTCGCATGGGTCGACATGCCCGCCAGCGTACGGCCCGCGCCCGCCGTCCGCCCAGTGGACGCCCGTCCGGACGGTCCGCCGCGCCACGGCACAATGGGCACATGACCCGTACGCCCCCGCCCTCCCAGGCCGCCCCGTCCGGACCGGTCACCCCCCCGGCCGGACGGCTCGACCCCGCCGTCGCCGCACGCCTCAAGCGCGGCGCCGACGGCCTCGTACCGGCCGTGGCGCAGCAGTACGACACCGGGGAGGTGCTGATGCTCGGCTGGATGGACGACGAGGCGCTGCACCGCACCCTCACCACCGGCCGCTGCACCTACTGGTCGCGCAGCCGCCAGGAGTACTGGGTCAAGGGCGACACGTCAGGCCATGTCCAGCTGGTGAAATCCGTCGCGCTCGACTGCGACGGCGACACCGTCCTGGTCAAGGTCGACCAGACGGGCGCCGCCTGCCACACCGGCGACCGCACCTGTTTCGACGCCGATGTCCTGCCGCGGGCCCGACCGCAGTAAGGTCAGCGGCCATGGATCTCGACACCTTCCGCAAGCTGGCCGTCGACCGGCGTGTCATCCCTGTCAGCCGCAGGCTCCTCGCGGACGGCGACACCCCGGTCGGCCTCTACCGCAAACTCGCGGCGGAGCGGACCGGCACCTTCCTCCTGGAGTCCGCCGAGAACGGCCGGACCTGGTCCCGCTACTCCTTCGTCGGGGTCCGCAGCGCCGCCACCCTGACCGTGCGCGACGGACAGGCGCACTGGCTCGGCACCCCGCCCGTCGGGGCGCCCGTCGACGGCGATCCGCTCCAGGCCCTGCGCGCCACCATCGAGGCGCTGCACACGCCGCGTGACCTGGTCGACGGGATGCCGCCGTTCACCGGGGGCATGGTCGGCTACCTCGGTTACGACATCGTGCGCCGGCTGGAGAGGATCACCGAGCACGGCGGTGACGATCTGCGCCTCCCCGAGCTGACGATGCTCCTCACCTCGGACCTCGCGGTCCTCGACCACTGGGACGGCACGGTCCTGCTGATCGCCAACGCGATCAACCACAACGACCTGGAGACCGGTGTCGCCGAGGCGTACGCCGACGCCGTCGCCCGCCTCGACGCCATGGAACGGGACCTGTCCCGGCCCGTCGAGAACGTCCCCGCCGCGCTTCCGCCCTCCGAACTCCCGCCGTACACCGCCCTGTGGGGCGGAGCCGCCTACCAGCGCGCCGTCGAGGACGTCAAGGAACGGATCAGGGCCGGTGAGGCCTTCCAGGTCGTCCCCTCCCAGCGCTTCGAGACCCCGTGCACGGCCACCGCGCTGGACGTCTACCGGGTGCTCAGGGCCACCAACCCGTCGCCGTACATGTACCTCTTCCGCTTCGACGGCTTCGACATCGTCGGATCGAGCCCGGAAGCCCTCGTCAAGGTCGAGGACGGGCACGCGATGCTCCATCCCATCGCCGGCACCCGGCCGCGCGGCGCGACCCCGCAGGAGGACCAGGCGCTCGGCGACGAACTCCTCGCCGACCCCAAGGAACGCGCCGAGCACCTGATGCTCGTCGACCTCGGCCGCAACGACCTGGGGCGGGTCTGCGAGCCGGGCAGCGTCGAGGTCGTCGACTTCATGTCGATCGAGCGGTACTCGCACGTCATGCACATCGTCTCCACGGTCACCGGCCGCGTCGCCCCGGGCCGTACCGCCTTCGACGTCCTCACCGCCTGCTTCCCGGCGGGCACGCTCTCGGGCGCGCCCAAGCCCCGCGCCATGCAGATCATCGAAGAACTCGAACCCACCCGCCGCGGACTGTACGGGGGCTGCGTCGGCTACCTCGACTTCGCCGGGGACTCCGACACCGCCATCGCCATCCGTACCGCGCTGCTGCGCGACGGCACCGCCTACGTCCAGGCGGGGGCGGGCGTGGTCGCCGACTCCGACCCCGTCGCCGAGGACACCGAGTGCCGCAACAAGGCCGCGGCGGTGCTCCGCGCCGTCCACACGGCGAACCGCCTCCGCGACCGCTGAGGCCGTAGGGGATAGTGGAGGACGTGAGTGCTGTCCCCGTACCCCAGCCCCGGGCCCGAGCGGCCACCGCGCCCGACACGGCGGGAAACCGCCGCAGCCTGGCGGCCGGCCTGCTCCTCGGCGCGGCCGGTGCCACCGTCGTCCTGCTCGCCTCCGGCCAGACCTGGGCCAGGGGCAGGGCTTCGGTCGGCGGCGGCTTCCTGCCGCTGACCGCCGACGGCCAGGACGTCACCGGGCTTCCGGCGGCCCTCGCCGTCGTCGGCCTCGCCGCCCTCGTCGCGGTCTTCGCCGTCCGCGACCGGGGCCGGGCGGTCGTCTCCGGACTCCTCGCGCTCAGCGGCCTCGGCGCCGCCGTCAGCTCCTTCCTCGGCGCCTTCGACAGGGCGGCGCTCGACGAGAAGGCGGCGAAGACCACCGGGGACACCGCGGCCACCATCGGCGCCCTCGGCCACACCGCCTGGCCCTACGTCACCGCCGTCGGCGGCCTGCTGATCCTCCTTGCCGGGCTGCTCGCCCTGCGGTACGGGAAGCGCTGGCCGACCATGTCCGGACGGTACGAGCGCGACGGCACCCCGCGTCCCCGCAGGGCCGCCCCCGCCCGCGTGGACCCCGACCGGCCGGAGGACCTGTGGAAGGCCCTGGACCGCGGCGAGGACCCGACGCGCGAGGCATGACCCCCAGCTCACGTCGTACCCGCCCGTACGGGACAATGACCGTGAGCCGCCGTCCGCGCGCGACAGAACCGGACAGCGTCACGAGCCTTTCGCACAGCCTGCCTGTGCGGCGACACCCCTAGTGATACTCACAGCGCAACACCAACGAGGAGCAACTCATGGCGGGCAGCAGCCACGGACACACCCCGGCCGCCTGGACCGGTGTCATCATCTCGTTCATCGGCTTCTGCGCCGCGGGCGTCTTCATGGTCGCGGTCAACCCGGTCGGCTTCTGGGCCAGCATGGGGGTCGTCCTCCTCGGCGGAGTCGTCGGTTTCGCGATGAAGCTCGCCGGACTGGGCGTGCCGAAGGAGTCCCCGGAGATGGCCCGCGCCAGGGCCGAGGCCGGTCGCGCGCAGACGTCCTCCTGACCTCCGCCGACATCACGACACGAGGCGCGCCCGGCCCCGGGCTGCGCCTCGCGTCGTGAGCGGCGACAATCAGCGGGTGGATTCCTCGCCCGCCCCGACCGCCGCCCCCGCTCCCGGCCCCCGGCCCGGCCCGCACACGGCGGACGCACCCCCGGCCACACCCCCGGCCGCCGCCGGACACCCACCCGCCGAGCCCGAGCCGACGGCCCCGGCGCCGGACGCGCACGCCCCCGACGCGTCCCCGACGCCCGCAGCGACCCCGCCCGGCGCCCCCGCCGTCCACCCGACGCCCCGGCACGGGAACCTCCCGGCCGACGGCCCGGCCGCGCACCCGTACCCGTATCCGTACGGCCAGGGCTTCCGGCCCGCCCCGGCGCACCGCTCGCGGGCACGGCGGCTCGCCGCCCCGGTCGGGGCCATGGCCGCCGTCGTCGCCGCCTTCGGGTACGTCGCCACCGTCGACCCCAACGAGCCGGGCCACTACCCGGTGTGCCCCATGCTCCGCGTCACCGGCCTGTTCTGCCCCGGCTGCGGCGGGCTGCGCAGCGCGCACGCCTTCGCGCACGGCGACCTCGCCGCGGCGTTCGGCTCCAACGCCGTCGCCGTCGTCGGGTACGGCGTCTTCGCCGTCGTCTGGGTCCTGTGGACGCTCCGCGCGAACCGGGGCGTACCCGCCCGGACGGTGCTCAGGCCCGTCCACTGGTGGGCGGTCGGAGCCCTGCTGGTGGCCTTCACCGTCGTCCGCAACCTGCCGTTCGGGGCCGCGCTGGCACCGTGAACGCCCAGGTGGTGGGACGTACGGCCACCGGATGCGGAGCCTTCGCCGTCCTACGGATACCATCGTCATGGTTGATCCTGTTCCCTCATCACCGTTCCGGAAGGGGGCCTCTCGCGTGAGTGTGCTCGACGAGATCATCGACGGCGTACGCGCCGACCTCGCGGAGCGGCAGGCGCGCGTCAGCCTCGACGAGCTGAAGGAGCGCGCGGCCCGCGCCCCCGAGGCGAAGGACGGAGTCGCCGCCCTGCGCGGCGAGGGCGTGACCGTCATCTGCGAGGTCAAGCGCTCCAGCCCCTCCAAGGGGGCCCTGGCCGCGATCGCCGACCCGGCCGCACTGGCCGCGGACTACGAGGCGGGCGGCGCGGCCGTCATCTCCGTCCTCACGGAGCAGCGCCGCTTCGGCGGATCGCTCGCCGACCTGGAGGCCGTCCGCGCCAAGGTCGACATCCCGATCCTGCGCAAGGACTTCATCGTCTCCTCGTACCAGCTCTGGGAGGCCCGCGCCTACGGCGCCGACCTCGCCCTGCTGATCGTCGCGGCCCTCGACCAGGAGGCCCTGGTCTCCCTGATCGA
Organism: Streptomyces sp. AM 4-1-1; assembly: GCF_029167625.1. Lineage (NCBI taxonomy): Bacteria > Bacillati > Actinomycetota > Actinomycetes > Kitasatosporales > Streptomycetaceae > Streptomyces > Streptomyces sp. AM 4-1-1. The sequence goes on along the minus strand of NZ_CP119145.1, from coordinate 1,365,792 downwards.
GCGCGCCGAGTCCATCGGCCTGACGCCGCTCGTCGAGGCGCACGACGAGGAGGAGGCCGAGCGCGCCGTGGACGCCGGGGCGAAGATCATCGGTGTCAACGCGCGCAATCTGAAGGACCTCAAGGTCGACCGCTCCACGTTCGAGCGGGTCGCCCCCGAGATCCCGTCCGGCATCGTCAAGGTCGCCGAGTCCGGTGTCCGCGGACCGCACGACCTCATCGCCTACGCCAACGCCGGAGCCGACGCCGTCCTCGTGGGGGAGTCGCTGGTCACCGGCCGCGACCCGCGGACCGCCGTCGCCGACCTGGTCGCCGCGGGCACCCATCCCGCGCTGCGGCACGGACGGGGCTGATCCCGCCCGTGTCCTCGCCCGTCCGCCCGCCCGTGCCCCGCGTCCGGCCGGGCCGCCGCCCCGCCGGGGCGACGGCCCGGGTCCCGCACGCGCCGCTGGCGCGCGGCTGCCGCCCCCGTGGCTGCCGCGCCCCGGCCCGCCGGGTGCACGGCAGGCGGGTGCGGTACGTGATCGGTGACGAACCCGGTCAGGTCAACGGGATGCGATGGCGCACCGGGCCCACGCCGTAGCGGGACCCGGACGCCGTACCCCCGCGTAGCCTTCCGGCCACGCGGCCCGTACCCGCGTACCGCACCGCCCCGACCGCTCACCGGTCGCGGCGGCGCTCCGCCACGGCGCACACGTGCACCCCACCCGTCGCAATGTCGAGGAGCATGCCGGATGTCGTCCGACTTCTTCATCCCGGACCCCGAGGGTCTGATTCCCAGCGCCGAGGGCTACTTCGGTGCCTTCGGCGGCAAGTTCATCCCGGAGGCGCTGGTCGCCGCCGTGGACGAGGTCGCCGTCGAGTACGCCAAGGCGAAGGCCGACCCGGCGTTCGCCGCCGAGCTGAACGACCTCATGGTCAACTACACGGGCCGCCCCAGCGCGCTGACCGAGGTGCCGCGCTTCGCCGAACACGCGGGCGGCGCCCGGGTCTACCTCAAGCGCGAGGACCTGAACCACACCGGCTCGCACAAGATCAACAACGTGCTGGGCCAGGCGCTGCTCACCAAGCGCATGGGCAAGACCAGGGTCATCGCCGAGACCGGCGCCGGACAGCACGGCGTCGCCACCGCCACGGCGTGCGCCCTGTTCGGGCTCGAATGCACCATCTACATGGGCGAGATCGACACCGAGCGGCAGGCGCTGAACGTGGCGCGGATGCGGATGCTCGGCGCCGACGTCGTCGCGGTGAAGTCCGGCTCCAGGACCCTCAAGGACGCCATCAACGAGGCGTTCCGCGACTGGGTCGCCAATGTGGACCGCACCCACTACCTCTTCGGGACCGTCGCGGGACCGCATCCCTTCCCGGCCATGGTCCGCGACTTCCACCGGGTGATCGGCGTCGAGGCCAGGCGGCAGATCCTGGAGCGGGCCGGCCGGCTGCCGGACGCGGCCGTGGCCTGCGTCGGCGGCGGCTCCAACGCCATCGGCCTGTTCCACGCCTTCATCCCGGACGCGGACGTCCGCCTGATCGGCTGCGAACCGGCGGGACACGGCGTGGAGAGCGGCGAGCACGCGGCCACCCTGACCGCGGGCGAGCCCGGCATCCTGCACGGTTCGCGCAGCTACGTCCTCCAGGACGAGGAGGGCCAGATCACCGAGCCGTACTCGATCTCGGCCGGACTCGACTACCCGGGCATCGGCCCCGAGCACGCCTACCTCAAGGACAGCGGCCGCGGCGAGTACCGCGCGGTCACCGACGACGACGCCATGCGGGCCCTGCGCCTGCTCTCCCGCACCGAGGGCATCATCCCGGCCATCGAGAGCGCCCACGCGCTGGCCGGCGCCCTGGAGGTCGGCCGGGAACTCGGCGAGGACGGGCTGATCCTGATCAACCTGTCCGGCCGCGGCGACAAGGACATGGACACCGCCGCGCGTTACTTCGGACTGTACGAGGAGGGGGCGAAGTGACCGGGCCCGACACCACCGCGAGAGCCACGCACACCGAGCACACCGGGAACACAGCACTGCTCGGCGCCACGCTGGCGAAGACGAGGTCCGAGGACCGGGCCGCGCTCATCGCCTACCTGCCCGCCGGTTTCCCGACGGTCGACGGAGGCATCGAGGCCGTCAAGGCCGTACTGGCCGGCGGCGCCGACATCGTCGAGGTGGGCCTCCCGCACAGCGACCCGGTGCTCGACGGTCCGGTCATCCAGACCGCCGACGACATCGCGCTGCGCGGCGGCGTCAAGATCGCCGACGTGATGCGCACGGTCCGCGAGGCGTACGAGGCGACCGGCGCGCCCATCCTCGTGATGACGTACTGGAACCCCATCGACCGGTACGGCGTCGAGCGGTTCACCGCCGAACTCGCCGCGGCGGGCGGCGCCGGGTGCATCCTGCCCGACCTGCCGGTCCAGGAGTCCGCGCTGTGGCGCGAGCACGCCGACAAGCACGGTCTCGCCACCGTCTTCGTCGTCGCGCCGAGCAGCAAGGACGAGCGCCTCGCCACCATCACCGCGGCCGGCTCCGGATTCGTCTACGCCGCCTCGCTGATGGGCGTCACCGGCACCCGTGAGTCCGTCGGCGAGCAGGCGCACGACCTGGTGCGGCGCACCCGCGCCACCACCGGGCTGCCGGTCTGCGTCGGCCTCGGCGTCTCCGACGCGAAGCAGGCGGCCGAGGTCGCCGCGTTCGCCGACGGGGTGATCGTCGGTTCCGCGTTCGTCAAGCGGATGCTCGCCGCCCCCGACGAGCGGACCGGCCTCGCCGACGTCCGCGCGTTGGCGGCCGAACTGGCCGAAGGTGTTCGAAAGCGCTGAGACGGACGTAACCCGTACGGGTGGTCTGGGACCGGGGAGGCACGCTGGTGCCTCCCCGGTTCGTTGCTGCGGGTGTGAGCGAGAAGAACCGTGAGGGAAGAAGAGCCGCGCGCGACCGGCTCGTCCAGCAGCGTGAGCGGGAGAAGGCGCGGGAGCGCCGACGGCGCACGCTGATCGTCGCCTCCGCCGTGGTCGGAGTGCTGGCACTGGCCGCCGTGGTCGGCCTGATCGCCGCCAACGCGGGCAAGAACGACCAGGACAGCGAGGCGGGACCCGCCGTGGTGCCCTCGGGCGCCACCGGCAAGGACGGACTCGCCATCCAGGTGGGAGCGGACGCCGCCCCGTCCACGCTCACGATCTGGGAGGACTTCCGCTGCCCGGTCTGCGCCCAGTTCGAGAACGCGTTCCGGGACACGATCCACCAGCTGGAGAACACCGGCCGGATCAAGGTCGAGTACCACCTCGCCACCATCATCGACGGCAATCTCGGCGGCAGCGGTTCGCTGCGCGCGGCCAACGCGGCGGCCTGCGCCCAGGACGCGGGGAAGTTCCCGGCCTACCACGACGTGCTCTACCGCAACCAGCCGGGGGAGACCGACGACGCCTTCGGCAGGAACAGCCGGCTGATCGATCTGGCGGGCCAGGTCAAGGGTCTCGACACGCCCGGCTTCCGCAGTTGTGTGGAGGACGGCAAGCACGACAGCTGGGTCCAGAAGTCCAACACCGCGTTCCGGGACGGCGGATTCCAGGGCACTCCGACCGCGCTGCTCAACGGCACGCCGATCTTCCCGAAGAAGGGTGACGAGGCGATCTCCGTGGCGAATCTGAAGAAGTGGGTCGCCGAGGCCAACAAGGGCAAGAAGCCCGCCGCGGTGTCACCCTCCCCGACCGGCTCCTGACCTGCCGTCCCCCGTTCGGGCCCCTGGCGCCTCTCTTTCCCGGCGCGCGGGGCCCGGCTCGTTACCCAGACGTTGCCGGGTGGGTTGCCGTACGTCCCGCCCGGCACGGTAGCGTCGACCCTGCCATGGACCTTGCCTTCATTCCCAGCCCGTCGACCGGTGTGATCGATCTCGGCCCGATCCCCCTGCGCGGCTACGCGTTCTGCATCATCATCGGTGTCTTCGTCGCCGTCTGGTTCGGCAACAAGCGCTGGATCGCCCGCGGCGGCAGAGCCGGCACCGTCGCCGACATCGCCGTCTGGGCCGTGCCCTTCGGACTCGTCGGCGGCCGGCTCTACCACGTCATCACCGACTACCAGCTGTACTTCAGCGACGGTGAGGACTGGGTCGACGCCTTCAAGATCTGGCAGGGCGGCCTCGGCATCTGGGGCGCGATCGCGCTCGGCGCGGTCGGCGCCTGGATCGGCTGCCGCCGCCGGGGCATCCCGCTGCCCGCCTGGGCCGACGCGCTCGCACCCGGTATCGCCTTCGCCCAGGCCATCGGCCGCTGGGGCAACTGGTTCAACCAGGAGCTGTACGGCAGGCCGACCGACCTGCCGTGGGCGCTGAAGATCAGCGACGGCCCGAACCGGATCGCCGGCACGTACCACCCGACCTTCCTCTACGAGTCGCTGTGGTGCGTCGGCGTCGCCCTCCTCGTCATCTGGGCGGACCGCCGCTTCAAGCTCGGACACGGCAGGGCGTTCGCGCTGTACGTCGCCGCGTACTGCACGGGCCGTGCCTGGATCGAGTACATGCGCGTCGACGAGGCCCACCACGTGCTGGGCCTGCGGCTCAACGTGTGGACCGCGATCATCGTCTTCCTGCTCGCCGTGACGTACATCGTCGTCTCGTCGAAGGTGCGTCCGGGGCGCGAGGAGATCGTGGAGCCGGAGGCGGACGGGGCGAAGACGGCACGGACGACGGAGACCGGGGCGACGCCGGCGGACACCCCGGACGCGAAGGCCGGCGCGGAGGCCAAGACCGACGCGGAGGCCAAGACCGACGCGGACGTCAGGACCGGCGTCGCCGGGGAATCCGAGGACTCCGGCACGAAGAGCGGCCCCGGTGAGGACACCACGTCGGCGGCGGTCGCAGCCGACGACCGCGTCGGTGGCGACAGCGCTCCGCAGAGCGCGTCGGACGGCACGAACGGCCCGGCGGAGCCGGCCGGCAAGAGCTGACCGCACCCACCCGCCGAGGGGCCGCCGGACCGGAGACGGTCCGGCGGCCCCTTCCGCTTTCCCGAGCGACCGAGCGACCGGGGGACCGGGGGACCGGGCGACCGACCCGGCCGGGGGCCCGGGGCCGGGGTCAGGAGGCGTCGAACTCGGTGCGGTACGGCATGGACGTCGACGCCCCCGGCCGCTGCACGCAGAGCGCGGCGGCCGACGAAGCCCAGGCCACCGCCTCCGGCACCGGGCGGCCCTCACCGAGCGCCACGGCGAGCGCGCCGACGAAGGTGTCCCCGGCGCCGGTCGTGTCGACGGCGGTGACCTCGGGGGCCGGGAAGAGGACGGGTTCGGCGTCCCGGGCCGCGTACAGACATCCCCGCGCACCGAGTGTGACGACGACCTCCGGCACCCGGTGGAGCAGTACCTCCGCCGCCGCGTGCGGCTCGGGGAAGCCGGAGAGCGCCGCCGCCTCGTGCTCGTTGGGGACCAGCAGGTCGATGTCGGCGAGCAGCTCGGGCGGCAGCGGCTGCACGGGGGAAGGGGTGAGGATCGTCCGTACCCCGTGGGCGCGGCCGGCCCGCGCACCGGCCAGCACCGCAGGCAGCGGCAGCTCCAACTGGAGCAGCAGCAGATCGGCGGCGGCGACGGCGGCGACCTCCCGGGGGCCGAGCGCGGTGACGGTGCCGTTGGCGCCGGGGACCACCACGATGGCGTTGCCGCCCCCGTCGTCGACGACGATGTGCGCGGTGCCGCTGGGACCCTCGGCGGTGCGCAGCAGCCCGGTGTCCACGTCGGCGTCCTCCAGGGCGGCCCTCAGCCGGGGCCCGTACACATCGTCGCCGACCGCTCCGATCATCAGCACGCGGCCACCCGCACGGGCGGCGGCCACCGCCTGATTGGCGCCCTTGCCCCCGGGGACGGTGCGGAACTCCCGTCCGGTGACGGTCTCCCCACGCTCCGGGGCGCGGGCCGCGTAGGCGACGAGATCCATGTTGGTGCTGCCGAGCACCACGATGCCGGTCATGGGCGAAGTGCCTCCTGGTGGATGCGGGCGAGGCCGCGGCGGGCGGCCCGGGAATCCGGCCGGTCCCTGTGCCCATGTTCCCCTTCCACCCGCACCCGCACCCGCACCCGCACCCGCCACGCCCGTCGGGGCGCGGTAAGTACGGCCTTCCTTGCTGGCGGGAGCCCTTTTTCCTGCGTACGTTCTCGGTGTTGAGCGGGGGCGGACCGCATGGAACCCGCCCCTGGAGAAGGGGAGAGCCATGGCCATCATCGAGACCGACGCCGCGCCGCACCAGGCGCACCGCGACAACCACACCCACCGCGATGTGAACGGCGGCTGGCTGCGCCCCGCCGTGTTCGGCGCCATGGACGGGCTCGTCTCCAACCTGGCCCTGATGACGGGTGTGGCGGGCGGGGCGGTGTCCCATCGGACCATCGTCATCACCGGACTCGCCGGGCTGGCCGCGGGGGCCTTCTCCATGGCCGCGGGCGAGTACACCTCGGTCGCCTCGCAGCGCGAGCTGGTCGAGGCCGAACTGGACGTCGAACGGGGCGAGTTGCGCAAGCACCCGATGGACGAGATGGAGGAACTGGCGGCGCTCTACGTGTCCCGCGGCGTCGAGCCGGAGCTGGCCCGCGCGGTCGCCGGACAGCTGTCGAGGGACCCCGAGCAGGCCCTGGAGATACACGCCCGTGAGGAGCTGGGGATCGATCCCGGCGACCTTCCCTCGCCGCTGGTCGCCGCGGGATCGTCCTTCGGCGCCTTCGCGCTCGGTGCCCTGCTGCCCGTACTCCCGTATCTGCTCGGCGCGACCGCGATGTGGCCCGCGCTGCTGCTCGCGCTGTTCGGGCTCTTCGGCTGCGGCGCGGTCGTCGCCCGGGTGACGGCCCGCTCCTGGTGGTTCAGCGGGCTCCGGCAACTGGTGCTCGGCGGCGCGGCGGCGGCGATCACCTACGGTCTCGGTACGCTGTTCGGCGTGGCGGTCGGAGGCTGAGCGGGGACGGTCACCGCACACACCGCCGAAGGCCGTCCGTGTGACGTACGTCTTGCTCCCCGTGACTGTGCGGGAGGCCCCCGGACGGCGTAAACTGGAGCGCCATGCAGGGCCTTGCATAAGTAGTGCCCCTCCCGGCAAGCTTTGTCCTGTCGCGCCGCCCAGCACGCACGCTCGCCGCGTTGGCCAAAAGCCCTGGTAGCTCTGCTACAAGGACTTCCGGCCGCCTTGCGATCGCACGCACCGGACGACGCTCCTTGACGGGCAAACATTGCCGGTCACGGCACTAGTCATCCCTCAACGGTTTCGTTCTCGCCGTGACTGGGAATGACCCGTAAACACCGCGGGCAACGACGCTCGCTCTGCTGTACCACCCTCCCGGGCAACCACCTCACGTCCTTCGGACGACGGTTGGCCCGACCCCCCGGACACAGTCTCACCACCACTGTGGTGTCCGCATTTTGGAACGAATTATCGGCCTTTTTGAGAAACGTTCCATCATGTAACCTGCACGAACTTTCAGCAGAGGGCCAACGTCGTCCCTCGGCACAGCACATGCCACGACGACGACGGGAGAGCCCATGCGTTCCCACGCCTGGTCGCCCATGGACGGTCGCCCCGCCCAGCAGGGGATGTACGACCCCCGTAACGAGCACGACGCCTGTGGCGTCGGGTTCGTGGCCACCCTGACCGGTGTGGCCAGCCATGAGCTGGTGCAGCAGGCGCTGACCGTACTGCGCAATCTCGAACACCGCGGTGCCACCGGAGCCGAGGTCGACTCCGGCGACGGCGCCGGAATCCTGCTCCAGGTGCCGGACGCCTTCCTCCGCGACGAGGCCGGCTTCGACCTTCCGGAAGCCGGTGCCTACGCCGTCGGCACCGCGTTCCTGCCCGCGACGGACTCGGACGAAGCCGTCCGGGCCATCGAGGAGACCGCCGCCGAGGAGGGCCTGAAGGTCCTCGGCTGGCGCCCGGTCCCGGTCGCCCCCGACCTGCTCGGCAAGGGCGCCCGCGCCACCATGCCCGAGTTCCGGCAGCTCTTCGTGGCGGACGCCGACGCCGCCGCGACGGGCATCGAGCTGGACCGCAAGGCGTTCGTACTGCGCAAGCGCGCCGAGCGGGAGGCCGGTGTCTACTTCCCGTCGCTCTCCGCCCGCACGATCGTCTACAAGGGGATGCTCACCACCGGGCAGCTCGAACCGTTCTTCCCCGACCTCTCCGACCGCCGCTTCGCCACCGCGGTCGCCCTGGTCCACTCCCGCTTCTCCACCAACACCTTCCCGAGCTGGCCGCTCGCCCACCCCTACCGCTTCGTCGCGCACAACGGCGAGATCAACACGGTCAAGGGCAACCGCAACTGGATGAAGGCCCGCGAGTCCCAGCTGGCGTCCGGCCTCTTCACCGGCGAGACGCTGGACCGCATCTTCCCGGTCTGCACCCCGGACGCCTCCGACTCGGCCTCCTTCGACGAGGTCCTGGAACTGCTCCACCTGGGCGGCAGGTCACTGCCCCACTCGGTGCTGATGATGGTGCCCGAGGCGTGGGAGAGCCCCGAGTCCAGGAACACCATGGACCCGGCCAGGCGCGCGTTCTACCAGTACCACTCCGCGATGATGGAACCCTGGGACGGCCCCGCCTGCGTGACCTTCACCGACGGCGTCCAGGTCGGCGCGGTCCTCGACCGCAACGGTCTGCGCCCCGGCCGCTACTGGGTCACCGACGAAGGACTCGTCGTCCTCTCCTCCGAGGTCGGCGTCCTCGACATCGACCCGGCGAAGGTCGTCCGCAAGGGCCGCCTCCAGCCCGGCAGGATGTTCCTCGTCGACACCGCAGAGCACCGCATCGTCGAGGACGACGAGATCAAGGCGGCCCTCGCCGCCGAGCACCCCTACGAGGAGTGGCTGAACACCGGCGTGATCGAACTCGGGGACCTCCCCGGGCGCGAGCACATCGTCCACACCCACGCCTCCGTGACCCGGCGACAGCAGACCTTCGGCTACACCGAGGAAGAACTCCGCGTCCTCCTCGCACCGATGGCCCGCACGGGCGGCGAACCGCTCGGCTCCATGGGCACGGACTCGCCGATCGCCGCCCTCTCCGACCGCCCCCGCCTCCTCTTCGACTACTTCACCCAGCTCTTCGCGCAGGTCACCAACCCGCCGCTGGACGCCATCCGCGAGGAACTGGTCACCTCCCTGCGCTCCGCGCTCGGCCCACAGGGCAACCTCCTGGAACCGACCGCCGCGTCCTGCCGCAGCGTCACCCTGCCGTTCCCGGTGATCGACAACGACGAGCTGGCCAAGCTCATCCACATCAACGCCGACGGCGACATGCCCGGCATGAAGGCCGCCACCCTGTCCGGCCTCTACCGCGTCGGCGGCGGCGGAGAAGCCCTCGCCGCCCGGATCGCCGAGATCTGCGCCGAGGTCGACACCGCCCTGGAGGACGGCGCCCGGCTCGTCGTACTCTCCGACCGGCACTCCGACGCCGAACACGCCCCGATCCCGTCGCTGCTGCTCACCTCCGCCGTCCACCACCACCTCATCCGCACCAAGCAGCGCACCCAGGTGGGACTGCTGGTCGAGGCCGGTGACGTCCGCGAGGTCCACCACGTCGCGCTGCTGATCGGCTTCGGCGCCGCCGCCGTCAACCCGTACCTGGCGATGGAATCCGTCGAGGACCTGGTCCGCGCCGGCACGTTCATCGAGGGCATCGAGACCGAGCAGGCCATCCGGAACCTGATCCACGCCCTCGGCAAGGGCGTGCTCAAGGTGATGTCCAAGATGGGCATCTCCACCGTCGCCTCCTACCGCGGCGCCCAGGTCTTCGAGGCCGTCGGACTCGACGAGGACTTCGTCGCGACGTACTTCAACGGCACCGCCACGAAGATCGGCGGCGCCGGCCTCGACGTCGTCGCCACGGAGGTCGCCGCCCGGCACGCCAAGGCGTACCCCGCCTCCGGCATCGCCGCCTCGCACCGTGCGCTGGAGATCGGCGGCGAGTACCAGTGGCGCCGCGAGGGCGAACCGCACCTGTTCGACCCGGAGACCGTCTTCCGCCTCCAGCACGCCACCCGCAACCGCCGATACGACATCTTCAAGAAGTACACCGGCCGGGTGAACGAGCAGTCCGAGCGGCTGATGACGCTCCGCGGTCTCTTCGGCTTCAGGCCGGACCGGGAACCCGTCCCCCTCGACGACGTCGAGTCCGTCGCCGACATCGTCAAGCGCTTCTCCACCGGCGCCATGTCGTACGGCTCGATCTCCGGCGAGGCCCACGAGACCCTCGCCATCGCCATGAACCAGCTGGGCGGCAAGTCCAACACCGGTGAGGGCGGCGAGGACGCCGACCGGCTCTACGACCCGGCCCGCCGCTCCGCCATCAAGCAGGTCGCCTCCGGCCGCTTCGGCGTCACCAGCGAATACCTGGTCAACGCCGACGACATCCAGATCAAGATGGCGCAGGGCGCCAAGCCCGGCGAGGGCGGCCAGCTGCCCGGCCACAAGGTCTACCCGTGGGTCGCCAGGACCCGGCACTCCACCCCGGGCGTCGGCCTGATCTCCCCGCCGCCGCACCACGACATCTACTCCATCGAGGACCTGGCCCAGCTGATCCACGACCTCAAGAACGCCAACCCGGCGGCCCGCATCCATGTGAAGCTGGTCTCCGAGGTCGGCGTCGGCACGGTCGCCGCGGGTGTCTCCAAGGCACACGCGGACGTCGTCCTCATCTCCGGACACGACGGCGGGACCGGCGCCTCACCGCTGACGTCGCTCAAGCACGCGGGCGGCCCCTGGGAGCTAGGGCTCGCCGAGACCCAGCAGACCCTGCTGCTCAACGGTCTGCGCGACCGCATCGTCGTGCAGACCGACGGCCAGCTCAAGACCGGCCGTGACGTCGTCATCGCCGCGCTCCTCGGCGCCGAGGAGTTCGGCTTCGCCACCGCGCCGCTCGTCGTCTCCGGCTGCGTCATGATGCGCGTCTGCCACCTCGACACCTGCCCGGTCGGCATCGCCACCCAGAACCCCGTGCTGCGCGAACGGTTCTCCGGCAAGGCCGAGTACATCGTCAACTTCTTCGAGTTCATCGCCCAGGAGGTCCGCGAACTCCTCGCCGAGCTGGGCTTCCGCACGATCGAGGAGGCCGTCGGCCACGCCGAACTCCTCGACACCGACCGGGCCGTCACGCACTGGAAGGCCCAGGGCCTCGACCTCAAGCCCCTCTTCCACGTGCCGGACCTGCCCGAGGGAGCCGTCCGCCACCAGCTGACCGAGCAGGACCACGGACTGGCCAAGGCGCTCGACAACGAGCTGATCAAGCTCGCCGCCGACGCCCTGAACGCGGAGAGCCCCGAAGCCGCCCAGCCGGTCCGGGCCCAGATCGCGATCCGTAACATCAACCGGACCGTCGGCACCATGCTCGGCCACGAGGTGACCAAGAGGTTCGGCGGTGCGGGCCTGCCCGAGGACACCATCGACATCACCTTCACCGGCTCCGCCGGCCAGTCCTTCGGAGCGTTCGTACCGCGCGGGGTCACGCTCCGCCTGGAGGGCGACGCCAACGACTACGTCGGCAAGGGCCTCTCCGGTGGCCGGATCGTCGTCCGCCCCGACCGGGGCGCCGACCACCTCGCCGAGTACTCCACCATCGCGGGCAACACCATCGCGTACGGCGCGACCGGCGGCGAGGTGTACCTCCGCGGGCGGACCGGAGAGCGGTTCTGCGTCCGCAACTCCGGCGCCACGGTCGTCTCGGAGGGCGTGGGCGACCACGGCTGCGAGTACATGACCGGCGGCCGGGCCGTCGTGCTCGGCGAGACCGGACGCAACTTCGCGGCCGGCATGTCGGGCGGAGTCGCGTACGTCGTGGACCTGAACCACGCCCACGTCAACTCCGGCAACAAGGACGCGGTCGAACCGCTCTCCGACACCGACGCCCGGTGGCTGCACGATGTCGTGCGCCGCCACCAGGAGGAGACCGGCTCCACCGTCGCCGGCAAGCTCCTCGCCGAGTGGGACACCGCGGTGACCCGCTTCAGCAAGATCATCCCGTCCACCTACAAGGCAGTGCTCGCCGCCAAGGAAGCCGCCGAGCTCGCCGGTCTCTCCGAGCAGGAGACCACCGAGAAGATGATGGAGGCGGCGACCAATGGCTGACCCCAAGGGCTTCCTGACCACCGGACGCGAGGTCGCACGGACCCGCCCCGTGGCCGAGCGCGTCAAGGACTGGAACGAGGTCTACGTCCCGGGCTCGCTGCTCCCGATCATCAGCAAGCAGGCCGGCCGCTGCATGGACTGCGGCATCCCGTTCTGCCACAACGGCTGCCCGCTGGGGAACCTCATCCCCGAGTGGAACGACTACGCCTACCGCGAGGACTGGACGGCCGCCAGCGAGCGGCTGCACGCCACGAACAACTTCCCGGAGTTCACCGGTCGGCTCTGCCCGGCCCCCTGCGAGTCGGCGTGCGTCCTCGGCATCAACCAGCCCGCCGTCACCATCAAGAACGTCGAAGTCTCCATCATCGACCAGGCGTGGGACCGGGGCGACGTCACCCCGCAGCCGCCCGAGCGGCTGTCCGGCAAGACCGTCGCCGTCGTCGGATCGGGACCCGCGGGCCTGGCCGCCGCCCAGCAGCTGACCCGGGCCGGTCACACGGTCGTCGTCTACGAACGGGCGGACCGCATCGGCGGGCTCCTCCGGTACGGCATCCCCGCGTTCAAGATGGAGAAGTCGCACATCAACCGCCGCATCGAGCAGATGCGCGCGGAGGGCACCAAGTTCCGCACCGAGACGGAGATCGGCCGCGACATCGACGCGGCGAAGCTCCGCCGCCGGTACGACGCGGTCGTCATCGCGGCCGGGGCCACCGTCTCCCGGGACCTGCCCGTCCCGGGCCGTGAACTCAACGGCGTGCACTTCGCGATGGAGTACCTGCCGCTCGCCAACAAGGTGCGCGAGGGCGACCTGACGGTCTCCCCGATCAGCGCCGAGGGCAAGCACGTCGTCGTCATCGGCGGCGGCGACACCGGAGCCGACTGCGTCGGCACCGCCCACCGGCAGGGCGCGGCCTCCGTCACCCAGCTGGAGATCATGCCCAGGCCCGGCGAGGAGCGGAACGCGGGCCAGCCCTGGCCGACGTTCCCGATGCTCTACAAGGTCACCTCCGCGCACGAGGAGGGCGGCGAGCGGGTCTACTCCGTCTCGACCACCCACTTCGAGGGCGACGAGCACGGCAACGTCCAGTACCTCCACCTCGCCGAGGTGGAGTTCAAGGACGGCAGGCTGGAGCAGAAGCCCGGCACCGAGCGGAAGATCCCGGCGCAGCTGGTCACCCTCGCGATGGGCTTCACCGGCACCGACCGGTCCAACGGCCTGGTCGAGCAGTTCGGCCTCGGACTCGACGAACGCGGCAACATCGCCCGTGACGCCGACTACGCGACCGACGTCGAAGGCGTCTTCGTCGCCGGTGACGCGGGCCGGGGCCAGTCCCTGATCGTGTGGGCCATCGCCGAGGGCCGCTCCGCGGCGCGGGGCGTGGACCGCTTCCTGACCGGCGTAAGTGCCCTCCCGGCTCCGGTCCGTCCGACCGACCGTGCTCTCATGGTCTGAGCAACACCCACAGACGTCCCGTACAACGGCGTACGGAACTGAACGCGGCGCCTGCCCGTCCCCGACCGGACGAACCGGCAGGCGCCGTGGCGCGTCCCGGCCCGGCCGGGGGACCGTTCCCCCGGCCGGGCCGGCGTGTGCCCACGGAACCCGCAGAACCGACCGGGGACCCCTCGGGCAGCCCCCGCCCGTCACCCGAATGCCATGAGTCCGCACGGTCCCGCAGCCCGGTGTTCACGGGGATTCCGCAAGGATTTCCGGCGCCGCCCCGGCCGAAGGACCGGCCGGTCCTTCCACCGCTCCACGGAACGTGCTACGGTAGTCGAGTTGCAGTTTTGGTACCCATGAACTTTATGTGCGCCTGACGGGGATGCTTCCATCAGGCGCTTTATTGTTTTCCGGCTTCTCCGGATGGGGCTCAATGCGGCGACTTGGAATTCGTGAAGTGCGGATTTCCGGCACTGCACCTGTTTAGGAGAATGACATGGCTACTGGAACCGTGAAGTGGTTCAACTCGGAAAAGGGCTTCGGCTTCATCGAGCAGGACGGCGGCGGCGCCGACGTCTTCGCCCACTACTCGAACATCGCCACCCAGGGCTTCCGTGAGCTCCAGGAGGGCCAGAAGGTCTCCTTCGACGTCACGCAGGGCCAGAAGGGCCCGCAGGCGGAGAACATCGTCCCGGCCTGATCGCCGCCGGACGCGTACCTCGCAGCCGGGGCTCGCACCTTCACGGTGCGGGTCCCGGTTTGTGCTGTCCCGGGAAGCGCCCGGGAAAACACCCGGAAGTACCCCAGGAAGCACCCAGGAATCCCCAGGAGGGCAATTCCGTATGACCCGCTCCGAACGCCAGGACCGACCCGTCCGCAGCCGCCCGCCGAGGGGGCGCACCACGGACCAGGCGAAGGCAACCGCAAAGGGTTCCGGCAAGGGAACCGGCAAGGCGTCACCCCGCCGCAAGGCCACGCCGCCGCAGGGTGAGTTCGCCCTGCCCGAGACCACGACCCCCGCACTGCCCGCCGTCGAGGCGTTCGCCGAGCTGGACATGCCCGCCGCCCTGCTGAAGACCCTTGCCGCTCAGGGCGTCACCGACCCCTTCCCGATCCAGGGCGCCACCCTGCCGAACTCGCTGGCGGGCCGGGACATCCTCGGCCGCGGCCGCACCGGCTCCGGCAAGACACTCGCCTTCGGACTCGCGCTCCTCGCGCGCACCGCCGGGCGCCGCGCCGAACCGCGCGCACCGCTCGTGATGGTGCTCGTACCGACCCGTGAGCTGGCCCAGCAGGTCACCGACGCCCTCACCCCGTACGCGACCTCCGTGAACCTGCGGCTCGCGACGGTCGTCGGCGGAATGTCGATCACCAAGCAGTCCGCCACGCTGCGCCGCGGCGCCGAAGTCCTCGTGGCGACCCCCGGCCGGCTCAAGGACCTCATCGAGCGCGGCGACTGCCGTCTCGACCAGGTCGCGATCACCGTCCTCGACGAGGCCGACCAGATGGCCGACATGGGCTTCATGCCGCAGGTCGTCGCGCTGCTCAAGCAGGTCGAGCCGGACGGACAGCGGATGCTGTTCTCGGCGACCCTGGACAAGAACATCGACCGGCTGGTCAAGATGTTCCTGACCGACCCCGTGGTGCACTCCGTCGACCCGTCGGCGGGCGCGGTGACGACCATGGAGCACCACGTGCTGCATGTCGCGGACGAGACCGACAAGAAGGCCGTCGCGACCCGGATCGCCGCCCGTGAGGGCCGCGTGATCATGTTCGTGGACACCAAGCGGGCCGCCGACCGCTTCGCCAAGCGGCTGCTGGCCAGCGGGGTACGGGCCGCGGCCCTGCACGGCGGCCGGTCCCAGCCGCAGCGCAACAGGACCCTCGACCAGTTCAAGACCGGTGAGGTCACCGCACTGGTCGCGACGAACGTGGCGGCCCGGGGCATCCACGTCGACGACCTCGACCTGGTCGTCAACGTGGACCCGCCCACCGACCACAAGGACTATCTGCACCGGGGCGGGCGCACCGCCCGCGCGGGGGAGTCCGGCAGCGTGGTCACGCTGGTGCTGCCCGAGGAGAAGCGGGACATGACCCGGCTGATGGCGGACGCGGGTATCGCCCCGCGCACCACCCGGGTCTCCTCCAGCGACGAGGAACTGGCCCGGATCACCGGGGCCCGTGAGCCGTCCGGAGTGGCCGTGATCATAGAGGTCCCGCAGCCGACGCAGCCGAAGGCCCGCCCGCGCGCGGGCGGTTCGGGTGCGGGCGGTGCGGCCGGGTCCTCCCGTCCGGGCAGCCGCGCCCGCGGCCGCCGTGGTGGCGCCTCCCAGGGCGCCGGCGGCGAGACACGCGGCGGCGCTCCGGCCCGGGGCGCCGGCGGGGCGGGCCGTGGCGGCGGCGAGGCACGCGGTGCGGGTGCCGGCCGTGGCGAGGCACGCGGAGCCGGTGGCGGCGGCCGGTCCGGCGGTTCCGGACGCGGCGGCGCCCCCGCACGCGGCCGTGGAACGGCCGGCGGTGGCGCACGTGGTGGCGCCGAGGGCGGCCGCAGGGCCGCCTAGTTCGGCGCGGCCCGCGCGGGAGTGCCGCGCGGGCCGGGGAGGGGGCGTCTCGGCCGGAGGGCGGGGGCGCCCCCTCTTTTCCGTGCGTATCGCCCTTTGGTACGTCCCCGATGACGACGGTCCCGGGGCCTTACCGCCTTCCCGGGAAGGGGCTTTCGGACAGTGCCGGCCCCACGCTCCATCGGTGAGGCCGGCGATCAGCCGCGGACCACTGCCGCACTCCGCGAGCGAAGGCCCCTGCTCCGTGTGCGCACTACGCAACCACGCGATCACACCCAGCGGTACGGTGGAAGCGATCCCACGACTTGAAATCCTTGCAAGCCTGCCAGTACGGGGAAGGTCCGCAGGGTGGCCGAGTGTCAGCCGAACACGGGCTCACCGGCCTGCCCGGTGAAGCGGGCTGGGACGCCCGGTTCGTCAGGGCGGTGGAAGGACTGATCGAGCTGGGGGAGGCAGGACATGGACCCGTCACGGCGGGGCGTACTCGGTTCCGCCCTGTTCAGCGTCGCGCTGACCATTCCCGCCTGGCAGGACACCGTGCGCCGCCTGGAGGACGTGCAGACGGGCAGGAGCAACCGGATCGGATTCGCCGAGGTCGATGCCGTCACCGCCATGACCGAGAAACTGTCGGAGCTGGACGACATGTTCGGTGGACGCCACGCACGCCCGATGGCGGCGGCCTTCCTCGTGAACACGGTGGCACCGCATCTGCGCGCCGACGCCCCCGACGACGTCCGCAAGAGCATGCTGTCAGCAACCGCCGACCTGCTGTACCTCACCGGCTACATGGCCGTCGACGAGGGCCTGCACGGGCTCGCTCAGCGCTACTGCACCAAGGCCCTGGAAATGGCCGGAGCCGCCGGTGACCACCTCACCTACTGCACCACCCTGCGCGGCATGAGCCTGCAAGCGGTCGACCTCGGCCACGGCACACAGGCCCTGCGCCTCGCGGACGCCGCCGCAGCGGCCTCCCCGGCCGCCGGCCCCCGCATGCGCGCCTTCCTCGCCGGCCAGCAGGCCCACTCCTACGCCGTGAGCGGGGACCGCCGCAACGCGCTGCGGCTCATCAGCGAGGCCGAAGCCGCCATGGAACAGGCCGAGTCCCGTGCCAAGGCGTTCGGGAGCTACGACACCTCCTCCCTCGCCTATCACGTGGCCCAGGTCCAACACGGCCTCGGCGACGTGGCCGGTTCCGTCAGGAACCTCCAGGAATCCTCGCGCCTGCGCCACGGCGTCTACCGCAGGACCCGCGTCCGCTACGACTCCCTCCTCGCCGAACGCCAGCTGGAAGTCGGCCACCTGGAAGCCGCCTGCGCGACCTGGGACCGCGTACTCGACGACTACCCGCTGATCCAGTCAGGCCGGGCCGACGAACGCGTGACCGTGATGAAGTCCCGGCTCCGCCCCCACCTCCGCAACGCCACCGCACGGAGCACCTACGAACGCGCCCGGGAGCTCAGCGCCTCCTCGACCGCCCGATAACCAGCCCCCGTACCTTCCCGGCCCGCGCCGCGCATCCCGCTCAACTCCCGCCCCCGCCCAGTTCGGTGAGCGCTGTGGCGGCCCGGCCCCGCACCCTCGCGTCGGTGTCCCCGCTCAGCGCCACGAGTGCCGCGACACCGTCCACCCGGTCGGCCGGGGCCAGTCCGGACAGCGCCGACGCCACCGCGTACCGCACCCCCCGGTCCGGATGCCCGGCGTGGCGCAGGATCTCCGGCAGGGCCGACCGGTCACCGTGGTGGCCGAGCGCCGTCACCGCCGCCCTCACCGGCTCCCGGTCGTCCGCCTCCCGCGCCAGCGCCCGCAGCAGCGGCACCGCACGCGCGGCGAACGGCCGCTCGTCCGCCCGGAACCCGAGCCGCCCCAGCACGTCCGCGCCGAACGCCCGCAGCGCAGGATCACCGGCCGCGCACCAGGCCGCCGCGGCCAGAAACGTTTCCTCATCGCCGCGCGACCACAGCGCGGACACCTGCTCGTGCCAGTCGTCCAGCTCCGGACCGCCGCCCCGCAACGCCCGCACCGCCAACTCCTCAGCCGGCACGCGGATGCCCAGCTCCCCCTCCAGCACGGTCGCGACGGCCCCGTGCCCCGTCTGCTGGTCCCGCCCGGCGAACGGCTCCCCGCCCCGCAGGAGTTCGACCGTGACCGTCACCCCGCCGTCGACGACCGCCCGGTCCACGACCACCTCGTGGGCCCCGTACGTCTCGATCAGCCCGCGCCGCATCTCCTCCGCCACATCGACCGCGAGCGTCCGCCGAGCCTCGGCCAGCGCGCCGGACCGCGAACCCGCCCCGTGCCGCAGCAACGCCCGTACCGTGCGCACCGAACCCCGCCGAGCGGCGAGCACCAGCGGAGGATCACCCTCCGGGCCCGCCAGATCAGGGTCCGCACCATGGGACAGCAGAGCCTCCACGATCCGCGAGTACCCCAGACCGACCGCCCAGCGCAGCGCCGTGAAACCGAACTGCTCCGGCAGATCCGGCCGCGCCCCGGCGGCGAGCAGCGCGTCGACGACCTCGGCGCCGCCGCCGCACGCCGCCCCGCACAGGGGCAGGTCCCCGGCCTCCGGCCCGCTCGCCCGGTCCGGGTCGGCGCCCGCCGCGAGCAACAGCCGCACCGCACCGGTCAGACCCTCGACCGACGCCTGGTAGAGGACGGTCGTGCCGTCCTCGTCGACCGACTCCGGGGACACCCCGGCGCGCAGCAGCCGCAGCACCGCGTCCTCACCGTCGTGCAACGCCTCGAACAGGTTCCGCGCGTCCGCGATCGGCTCTTTCGTCATGCTTCGACCCTACGGGCGCCGACACCCGTACCCGCACGCGTACCCGCTCCCGGGCCGAACCCCCGGTGTCCCGCCCCCTCATGTGTCGCACTCCAGCACCGTGCGGCACAGCCCGCACCGGACCCGCACCCTGCCGCGCACCGGGGCCCGCAGCCGCTGATGGCAGACCGGGCAGTCGAAGGAGACCCGCAGCCCGGCCGGACCGTCCCGGCCCGACTCGAAGGCATATCCGACATCGGGTGCCCGGCCCGCGCCCGGGTGGTCCAGGGCGTGGCGCCGGTCCTTGGCGTAGCGGCGCCGGCCCGCCCAGCCGGCCGCCGCGAGGGGCGGCTGCCGCAGGTCGCGCAGGGCCCGCGCCCGCCCCTTCGTGTACGCGGTGTACGCCTGCGGGCTCGTGAACCACGGCGACGGGTCCTCGTCGAAGGCGAACGCCCGCTTGGCCAGGACGTATCCGAACTCCTCCGGGGTGAGATAGCCGAGCTTCTGGCTGGAGACGGCGTCCTCCCGGAACGCGTCGAGCAGCAGCCAGCCCGCACCCAGATAGGTCGTCGCGGTGTCGGTCAGGATCTCGTTGTCGCGGGTTCCGGGGAGTTCGAGGTCAAGCCGGTGCAGCAGCACATGGGTGATCTCGTGCGAGAGCGCGGCGCCGATGTCCCTGCGGTGGGTGCGGAACCGCTCGTTGAGCTCTATGAAGTACTCGGGCCCGGCGGCCAGTTCGACGCTCGCCGCATGACGCATCGCGCGGAACCCGACGATCACCCGGGCGTCCGGCAGCCGCAGATGACGGACCAGCTCACGCGCCACCCGCTGGGCGCCCAGATGGAGATCGTCCTGATCGGAGAAGGCGGCGTCGGAGGGGAGCAGACTCGGGGCGTATCCGCGGACGCCGTCGGCGGAGAGCCGCCGGTACAGCGCGGTGATCGCCGAACCGATGGTGTCGAGGTGCGGGAAGCCGTGCACGACCTGCCCGCCGGGCCGACCGCCCCCCGGCCCGTCGGCGGGGGCGCTGCCGTGGGCGCCATGGCCGGTGTCCGCCACGTCCGGACCTCCCTTCCTGACGTTCGACCGGCCTTCACTGTAGGCGTGCGGGCGTGTCCACCGAGGGGTCGTCCCGGTCCGTGCCCGCGTGCTCGCGGTTCGTGCGCGGGCGGCTCCGGCCTGTGGGCGGGTGGCCTCGCCTGTGCGCGGGTGGCTTCGGGCGCCGCCACGTACCCCGGCATCCGGGCATACCCCCGGTGTCCACGCCTAGCCCCGGAGCGCCCGCGCGAACACGCCCGGGACCCGTGGCCCGCCTGCCTCCTGCCTCCCGGCCTGTGTACGCCCGCTCTCCCGCCTCCCGGCCTGCGCCGCCCGCCCCTCCCGCCTCCCGGACCATGACCGCGTACCCCGGCCGGACCGCCTCGCGCCGGGTCGTACGCACCGGTACCGGTCCGGCCCCCGGCGCGCGTCGCGGCGGCCCCCAGCAGCGACGGACGGCACTCCGGTACCGGCGACGGGCCGGAGACCTCCGCCGACGACCGGACGCCCGGCCCGGCCGTCTAAGCTCGACGACCATGACCACGAGTGACATCGACGAGTCCGTACGCGCGGAACTCAACCGGCTGCGCGACAGCATCGACAACATTGACGCCGCTGTCATCCATATGCTCGCCGAGCGCTTCAAATGCACCCAGCAGGTCGGACACCTCAAGGCGGAGCACCGGCTCCCACCCGCCGACCCGGCCCGCGAGAGCCGGCAGATCGCACGGCTGCGGCAACTGGCGGAGAACGCCAAACTGGACCCCGCGTTCGCCGAGAAACTGCTCAACTTCGTGGTGGCCGAGGTCATCCGGCACCACGAACGGATCGCGGAGGCGTCGACGAAAGGGCACGAAGGACCGCACGCCTGAACGGCTCCCCGCGAACCCTTCTCGTCGCCCCCTTCTCCTCCTTGCCCGCGATTCCCCGACCGCGATTCTCCGACCCCCGGGCCGGGGCGACTCCCCACGGCCCCGACCCGGGGGTCCGGAGGCCCGGTCCCCGCAGGCCGGGCCTCCGGGACCCGGACCCCCGGCCCCGCAGACCGGGCCTCCCGGGCCCGGACCCCGGCCCCGCTCCGCCCAGCGAGAACCCACATGCGCCCCGCCCGGCCCGTACGGCAGCATGGGCCCATGTCCGTACTGACGCGCGACGAAGCGCAGACCCGAGCCCAGTTCCTCGACGTACAGCGGTACACCGTCGACCTCGACCTCACCGGAGGGGACGAGACCTTCGACTCCCGGACCACCATCCGGTTCACCACCCGCTCGGCCGGGGACACCTTCGTGGAGCTCAAGCCCGCCACGCTGCGCGCGATCAGCCTCGACGGACAGCCACTCGACCCCGCGGCCCTCGACGCGAACCGCTACCCGCTCACCGGGCTCACCGAGGGCGACCACGAACTCCGCGTCGACGCCGCCATGCGGTACTCCCGTACCGGCGAAGGCATGCACCGCTTCACCGACCCCGCCGACGGCGAGACGTACGTCTACACCCAGCTCTTCATGGAGGACGTCCAGCGCCTCTTCGCCGCCTTCGACCAGCCCGACCTGAAAGCCGTCTTCGAGGTCACCGTCACCGCCCCCCAGGGCTGGAGCGTCCTCGGCAACGCCCTGGCCCAGGACCACGGCGACGGCCGCTGGACACTCGCGCCCACCCCACTGATCTCCACCTACCTCGTCGCCGTCGCCGCCGGCCCCTGGCACTCCGTGACCACCGAGCACGCCGGACTCCCGTTCGGCATCCACTGCCGCCGCTCCCTCGCCCCCCACCTCGACGAGGACGCCGACGAGATCCTCGACATCACCCGCGCCTGCTTCGACCGCTACCACGAGAAGTTCGACGAGCCGTACCCCTTCGACTCCTACGACCAGGCGTTCGTCCCCGAGTTCAACGCCGGCGCCATGGAGAACCCCGGCCTCGTCACCTTCCGCGACGAATTCATCTACCGCTCCGCCGTCACCGACACCGAACGCCAGACCCGCGCCATGGTCATCGCACACGAGATGGCCCACATGTGGTTCGGCGACCTCGTCACCCTCACCTGGTGGGACGACATCTGGCTCAACGAGTCCTTCGCCGAGTACATGGGCTTCCAGACCCTCACCGAGGCCACCCGCTTCACCGACACCTGGGTCGACTTCGCAGTCGCCCGCAAGGGCTGGGGATACGACGCCGACCAGCGCCCCTCCACCCACCCGGTCGCCCCCGACCCGGAAGCCGTCCCCGACACCGC
The DNA here is from genome assembly GCF_029167625.1 of Streptomyces sp. AM 4-1-1. Taxonomy (NCBI): domain Bacteria; kingdom Bacillati; phylum Actinomycetota; class Actinomycetes; order Kitasatosporales; family Streptomycetaceae; genus Streptomyces; species Streptomyces sp. AM 4-1-1. The sequence continues at coordinate 1,343,666 of NZ_CP119145.1, read as the reverse complement.
GTCCGCGATGCTCAACTTCGACGGCATCTCCTACGCCAAGGGAGCCTCCGCGCTACGCCAACTCGTCGCCTGGCTCGGCGAGAAGGACTTCCTCGCAGGCATCAACACCCACTTCGCCCGGCACCGGTTCGGCAACGCCACCCTCGCGGACTTCATCGACAACCTCGCCTCCGCCACCGACCGCGACGTCCACGCCTGGGCCGAACGATGGCTGCGCACCAGCGGCGTCGACACCCTCACCCCGCAGATCACGGAAGCCGAGGACGGCACCTCCTGGCAGCTCGCCGTCGACCACCACGGCAGCCGCCCGCACCGCGTCACCGTCGGCACCTACGACCGGACCCTCGACACCAGCACCCGCGGCCAGGAACGGCTCGTACCACGCGACCGCTTCGAACTCGACGTACCGCGGGACGAACCCGCGCACACCCTCGCCGGCCGCCGCCCCGCCCTCGTCCTACTCAACGACGGCGACCTGACGTACGCCAAGGTCCGCCTCGACCCGCAATCCTGGGACACGGCCGTACGCGGCCTGTCCGGACTCCCCGACGCCCTCACCCGCGCGGTCGTCTGGAACACCGCACGCGACATGGTCCGCGACGGCGAACTCGCCCCGCTCACCTACCTGGACACGGCCCGCACCCACCTCCCGTACGAGACCGACCTCGCCGTCGTCCAAGGCGTCCTCGCCTTCGCGTCGACCCGCATCGCCGACCGGTACACCGGCCCCGAGGACCGCCCCGCCGCCCTCGCCACGCTCACCGCCCTCTGCCGCGACCTCATCCGCCGCACCGAGGACGGCTCCGACCCCGGACTGCGGCTCACCGCCGTACGCCACCTCATCGACGCCGCGAGCCAGCCCGACACCCTCCAGGACTGGCTCAGCAACGGCACCGTCCACGGCGGACCCGAACTCGACCCCGAACTGCGCTGGCGCGTCCTCACCCGCCTCGCCGTCCTCGGCGCCACCGACGAGACGGCCATCGCCGCGGAACTCGCCCAGGACCCCAGCGCCACCGGCCAGGAAGGCGCCGCCCGCTGCCGGGCCGCCCTCCCCACCCCCGAGACCAAGGCCACCGCCTGGCACGCACTGTTCACCGACGACACCCTCTCCAACTACCTCTTCGTCGCCACCGCCCAAGGCTTCTGGCAGCCCGAACAGACCGACCTCCTACGCGAGTACGTCCCCCGCTTCTACTCCGACGCCACCGCACTCGCCGCCCGCCGCGGACCCGCCATCGCCGAAGCCGCCGGCCGCCACCTCTTCCCCGTGCACGCCGTCGACCCCGACAGCCTCCGCCTCGGCGAACAGGCCCTCGACACGCCGGACCTCCTGCCCGCCCTGCGCCGCCAGCTCATCGACCAGCTCGACGACCTGCGGCGCGCGGCCTCCGTACGCGCCACCACCCACTGACCCGGCCCACCACCACGTCGGACCATCAAGCACCCGGCCACCACCACACAACATCCGCCGCACCACAGCGCCCGGCCCCCCACCCCAGGGGAGCCGGGCGCACCCATAGCACATGAACACACGACAACGCCGAGAAACCGGGAGTCAATAACCCTTTCGAGTTCAAAACTTCGGGCTTCTCGGCCGTGCCACGCGAAAACCGGACAAGCTGGTGGGTCCACCGCCGTGCACCCGAAGGGTCACACCACCATGCCCACCCCACCCCTCGCCGGAGGAACCGCCGGACCCGCCGCCCTCCGCCCCCTCCTCGACACCGTCCTCACCGCCCTCCACGACGGAGCCACCCGCCGCGACGGCCCCCTCCCCGCCGGCGGCCCCGAAACCGTCAGCCCCCGAACCCGCGCCACCACCCACCCCGTCCTCCCCGACCACGGAACCGGCCCCCACCACGCCCTCCTCACCCTCGTCACCGCCCTCACCGAAGGCGCCGCCGACCCCGCTGACCCCCACTGCGCCGCCCACCTCCACACCCCACCCCTCGCCCTCGCCGCCGCAGCCGACCTCGCCGCCTCCGCACTCAACCCCTCCATGGACTCCTGGGACCAAGCCCCCGCCGCCTCCACCATCGAAGCCGACATCACCACCACACTCGCCACCGAGATCTACCCCCACACCCCCTCACCCGACGCACTCATCACCACCGGCGGCACCGAAGCCAACCAACTCGCCCTCCTCCTCGCCCGCGAACACCACGGACCCGTACAAACCGTCCGAGGCGCCAACGCCCACCACAGCATCGACCGCGCCGCCTGGCTCCTCGGCCTCCCCGAACCCCTCACCGTCCCCGCCCCCGCAGGCGTCATGGACCCCGCCGCACTCGACGAAGCCCTCACCCAACTCCGCCACACCCACCGCACCCTCCTCGTGACCGCCACCGCCGGCACCACCGACACCGGACAGATCGACCCCCTCAACGACATCGCCGACCTCTGCGCCACCCACGGCGCCGAACTCCACATCGACGCCGCCTACGGCGGCCCCCTCCTCTTCAGCCCCGACCAACGCACCAAACTCCACGGACTCGACCGCGCCCACAGCGTCGCCCTCGACCTCCACAAACTCGGCTGGCAACCCGCCGGAGCCGGCATCCTCGCCGTCCCCGACCACCACCGACTCGACGCCCTCCACCACCACGCCCCCTACCTCAACGCCACCGACGACACCGACGCCGGACTCCCCGACCTCCTCGGCCGCTCCCTGCGCACCACCCGCCGCCCCGACGCACTCAAAATCGCCGTCACCCTCCAAGCACTCGGCCGCCACGGACTCGCCGACCTCATCGACCGCACCTGCGCCGCCGCCCACCACCTCGCCGACCTCATCGAAAAAACCCCCGGCCTCGACCTCTACGACCGCCCCACCATCACCACCGTCCTCTTCCGCCCCACCAACACCGACGACCACACCGTCGCAACCATCCGCCGCACCCTCCTCACCCGAGGCCACGCCGTCCTCGGCCGCGCCCACACCGACCACCGCCTCTGGCTCAAAGCCACCCTCCTCAACCCCCACACCACCCCCGAAGACCTCCACTCACTCATCGACCTGGTCAACAACCTCGTCGCAGAACTCGCGGAAGGCAGCACTCCCCGATGACCGACCGGCCCACCCACGGACCCGACCAACCGCACGACCTCATCGGCATCGGCATCGGCCCCTTCAACCTCTCCCTCGCCGCACTCGCCCACGGCATCCCCGGCAACCCACACCCCCTCGCCACCACCTTCTACGAACAACGCCCCGCGTTCCGCTGGCACCCCGGACTCCTCATCGACGGAGCCACCCTCCAAGTCCCCTTCCTCGCCGACCTCGTCACCCTCGCCGACCCCACCAGCCCCTGGAGCTTCCTCAACTACCTCCGCAGCCGCGACCGGCTCTTCCCCTTCTACTTCGCCGAACGCTTCCACATCCACCGCACCGAATACGACTCCTACTGCCGCTGGGTCAGCGAACAACTCCCCGGCCTCCACTTCGGCCACCAGGTCGACGCCGTCCGCTGGAACACCGACCGCGCCCTCTTCGAAGTCGACTTCACCCAACTCGACACCGACGGCGAAGCCGAAGCCCTCGGCCGCGCCTACACCCGCCACATCGCCCTCGGCGTCGGCACCGAACCCCACATCCCCACCCCCCTCAAACCCCTCGCCGACACCGAAACCGTCCCCGTCATCCACTCCGCCGACTACCTCCACCACCGCGACCGCCTCCTCACCGCCGACCACATCACCGTCATCGGCTCCGGACAATCCGGCGCGGAAATCTTCCTCGACCTGCTCCGAGCCCGCCCCACCGGCCACGAACGACTCCACTGGCTCGCCCGCACCCCGGCCTTCGCCCCCATGGAGTACTCCAAACTCGGCCTCGAACACTTCACCCCCGACTACAGCCGCTACTTCCACGCCCTCCCCGAAGCCGTACGCGACGCACTCGTCCCCCAACAATGGCAACTCCACAAAGGCATCGACACCGACACCATCACCGCCATCCACGACGAGCTCTACCGCCGCACCCTCCACGGCGGCTGGCCCGACGCCACCCTCACCCCCGGAGTCCGCGTACGCACCGCCGGACGCCTCCCCGGCAACCGCGTCGAACTCCACCTCGAACACACCCAGCAGACCACCCGCGACCGCCTCGTCACCGACGCCGTCGTCCTCGCCACCGGCTACCGCGAACGCCCCATCGACGCCATGCTCACCGGCCTCGACCCCCACCTCAGCCGCGACACCGCCCACCGCCCCGCCATCGACGACCGCTACCGCCTCGTCCTCGACCCCGCCGTCACCGGCAACGTCTACGTACAGAACGCCGAACGCCACACCCACGGAGTCGGCGCCCCCGACCTCGGCCTCGCCGCCTGGCGCAGCGCCACCATCCTCAACGACCTCACCCGCACCAACCCCTACCCCCTCCCCGAACGCACCGCCTTCACCACCTTCGGCCTCACCCCCCACACCACCCCCCACATCCCCGCCCAGGGCCACGCCCGAGTCCCCCTCACCCACAGCTGACCCACCCCAACCCACACACCCGGACCGGGCAACCACCCCCCACACCCCAAGAAACCCACCCCACCACCCCACGCGATGCGACAGTGGACCCATGACCACCACCCCACAACCCCACGGCACACCCGACGCCCCCAAACTCTCCGTACGCGGCGAAGGCCGCCTCGAAGTCGAACCCGAAATCGCCCGCCTGCACATCACCATCACCGCACGCGGCACCGACCGCCGCACCGCCCTCGACGCCCTCACCCACCGCAACACCCAACTCCTCGACCTCATCCGCAGCTACGGCGACACCATCGAAAAAACCGAAACCGGCTCCCTCTCCATCACCCCCGAACTCACCCGCCACGGCCGCGGCGAACGCATCCACGCCTACCACGGACGCGTCGCGATCACCCTCGAACTCAGCGACTTCACCACCCTCGGCGAACTCACCACCCGCCTCGCCGACCAAGAACTCACCCAGGTCGAAGGCCCCTGGTGGTCACTACGCCCCCAATCACCCGTACACGCCCTGGCCCGACGCCGAGCCGTCCACGAAGCACTCCAACGAGCCCACGAATACGCCGACGCACTCGGCACCCGAGTCGTCGCCCTCCTCGAACTCGCCGACACCGGAACCACCGGACACAACCCCGCCCCCGGCGGCTTCGCGAGCGCAGGAGCACGCTTCGCCATGAGCGGCCCCGCCCCCCAGAACGGCGACGCGGGACCCATCGACCTCGAACCCGTCCGCCAGACCGTCCACGCCCAGGTCGACGCGATCTTCACCCTGGCACCCCCCGAACTCTGAAACACGCTCATCGGAGCACCCCCGCGCACAATTCAACACTTGTCAATAACCCTTCACACAAAGGCCGTTGAGCAGTCACCCCCGGCCAATTGCCTACCCATCGGTAAGCCCTAGGCTCAAACCATGCGCCGAGCAAAAATCGTCTGCACCCTGGGCCCCGCCACCGACTCCTACGACCAGATCAAGGCACTGGTCGACGCCGGAATGGACATCGCCCGCCTCAACCTCAGCCACGGCGACCACACCGAACACGAGGAGCGGTACCACCGCGTCCGGAAGGCCGCCACCGAGACCGGCCACAGCGTCGGCATCCTCGCCGACCTTCAAGGCCCGAAGATCCGCCTCGGACGCTTCCACGAAGGCCCCGTACTCCTTGAACGCGGCGACACCTTCACCATCACCGTCGAACCGGTCCAAGGAGACCGCTTCGCCTGCGGCACCACCTACGAAGGACTCGCCGACGACGTCACCACCGGCGAACGCATCCTCATCGACGACGGCCGAGTCACCCTCGAAGTCACCTCGGTCGACGGCCCCCGGGTCCACACCACCGTCATCGAAGGCGGCCTCGTCTCCGACCACAAAGGCGTCAACCTCCCCGGCGTCGCCGTCTCCGTCCCCGCCCTCTCCGACAAGGACATCGACGACCTCCGCTGGGCCCTGCGGACCGGCGCCGACCTCATCGCCCTCTCCTTCGTGCGCAGCGGACGGGACATCGAGGACGTCCACCAGGTGATGAAGGAGGAAGGCCGGTACCTCCCCGTCATCGCGAAGATCGAAAAACCGCAGGCCGTCGAAAACATCGACGGCATCGTCGCCGCCTTCGACGGCATCATGATCGCCCGCGGGGACCTCGGCGTCGAAATGCCCCTGGAAGACGTACCGATCGTCCAGAAGCGCGCCATCAAGCTCGCCAGACGCAACGCCAAACCGGTCATCGTCGCCACCCAGATGCTCGACTCGATGATCGACAACTCCCGCCCCACCCGCGCCGAGGCATCCGACGTCGCCAACGCCGTCATCGACGGCACCGACGCCGTGATGCTGTCCGGCGAGACGAGCGTCGGCAGACACCCCGTCGAAACCGTCAGGACAATGGCACGCATCGTCGAGGCGGCCGAGGAAGACCTGCTCGACAAGGGCCTGCCACCCCTCACCGAACGCAACAAACCCCGCACCCAGGCCGGCGCCGTGGCCCGCGCCGCCGCCGAGATGGGCGACTTCCTGGACGCGAAGTTCCTGGTGGCCTTCACCCAGAGCGGCGACACCGTACGCAGACTGTCCCGCTACCGCTCACCCATCCCACTGCTTGCCTTCACCCCGGACACCTCCACCCGCTCCCAGCTCAGCCTCACCTGGGGCGTCGAATCATTCCTGGGCCCCCACGTCGACTCGACGGACGCGATGGTGGCCCAGGTCGACGAGGAACTGCTCCGGATCGGCCGCTGCGACAAGGGCGACGTCGTGGTCATCACGGCAGGCTCCCCACCGGGCGTCGCGGGCTCGACCAACCTGGTCCGCGTGCACCACATCGGCGAGGACGACAGCCCGAAGCAGCGCCCGACGTCTTAGTATTTCGGCCCGATGTGGGCGTCCATGAGAGCGACGGACGCCTTGCGGGCGACGGAGATGTTGTAGGCCCTGCCGGCACGGTGACAATGTCTCCACTCGACGTTGAGCTTGTCGAGCGTGTCCGTGTAGAGCTTTCTGATGTCGTCGGAGACATTCGTGAACCAGTACCTTGCGTACACGTATCGCTTCTGCTCGCTTCCGACGGTCCGAGTCGTCCAGTTCAGGTTTCGGCACCCGTCGGAGTGGACCAGCCCGCGAACGAACTCCCACGGATGTATGTCCACGAGTTCTTGCTGCCAGGCTTCGAGTGCGATCTTCCGCTCGTGCTTCCTTCCCGGTCCGTGTTGGGGAAAGAGGCACTCCAGATGTGCCGAGTACACCTTGATGTTGTGGCAGCCGACCTTGCGCACACGGCACACCTTGTTGTCCGGGAAGACTGCGCGCAACGCGTCCTCGGCGGCATCCATGAGGCCGGGCCATCCGTCGTCACACGTGATCATCAGGTTGGGCACCCGGTGGCCTGCGTACTGACTGATATGCCCGTCTCCGAGGTAGAGACCGAGTAGATAGACGTACGAGGACTCGTTCAAAGGCCGACCGTCGCAAATTGGGCACTTTGGGTCGTGCGAGCCGGGGCATTCCCCGCGTTTGGCGCGATCCATATGGCGCCAGTACGAGACAGTGCCGAGCGGTACATTCAGCTGCCGCGCGACATCGGCGTTCCGCGCCCCACCCCGCAGCAGGGTGAGGGCTCTCTGTCGCACGACAGTGCCATGAAGTTTCATGGTCATCACTGTGAGTCGTGTGGCATGGCGACACGTAGAAAAAGCGGATGTTCACGAGAAAGTGAACATCCGCTTTCGATTCAGAAGTGCCCGGTGTGGGACTCGAACCCACATGCCCACAGGGCACGGCATTTTGAGTGCCGCGTGTCTAACCGATTCCACCAACCGGGCAGGTTGAACGGCTGCCCCGAAGTGTACCGGGTCACTGTGGGCCGCCGCTGCTGGGTAGGCTGGACAAGCAGCATTACTTGCCCGGCCCGCAACGAGGAGCCCCCGTGACCGCCCCCGAGTCGCCCCAGCCCGCCGCCGACGACGACAAGTCGCACGTCCCGCCGCTGACGACCCGTGTCGTCATCGCCGAGGACGAGGCCCTCATCCGCCTCGATCTCAAAGAGATGCTGGAGGAGGAGGGGTACTCCGTGGTGGGCGAGGCCGGGGACGGTGAGAAGGCTGTCGAGCTGGCCCGGGAGCACCGCCCGGACCTCGTCATCCTCGATGTGAAGATGCCCGTTCTCGACGGGATCTCGGCCGCCGAGCGCATCGCGGGGGAGTCCATCGCGCCCGTGCTGATGCTCACCGCGTTCTCGCAGCGCGACCTCGTCGAGCGAGCCAGGGACGCCGGGGCGATGGCGTACCTCGTGAAGCCGTTCAGCAAGAGCGACGTGGTGCCGGCCATCGAGATGGCGGTCTCCCGGTTCGCGGAGCTGAAGGCGCTGGAGGGGGAGGTCGCGGACCTCGCCCAGCGGCTGGAGACGCGGAAGCTGGTGGACCGGGCGAAGAGCATTCTGCAGACCGACTACGGGCTGTCGGAGCCCGCCGCGTTCCGGTGGATTCAGAAGACGTCGATGGACCGTCGGCTGTCCATGCAGCAGCTCGCCGAGGCGTTGATCGAGGACGCCGAGGAGAAGAAGGCGGCGAAGGACGCCGAGGGCGCCCAGTAGCGGCCCCGCGCGGGACCGGTTCGTACGCCGGATTCCGTACGGGAAGTGGCCCGTGCCCCGGATGGTGAGTTCCGGGGCGCGGGCCACTTCCGTATGTTCGGACCGGACGGTCAGTCCTCGCCGAGGTACGCCTTGCGGACCGACTCGTCGTGCAGCAGGTCCCGGCCGGTGCCGGACAGGACGACCCGGCCGACCTCCATGACGTGGCCCTGGTCGGCGAGTGACAGTGCGGCCTGGGCGTTCTGCTCGACCAGCAGGATCGTCGTGCCCTGGGCCTTCAGTTCGACGATGGTCTCCATGATCTTCTGCATCATGATCGGTGAGAGTCCCATGGAGGGCTCGTCGAGCATGAGCAGTTTGGGCTGGGACATCAGGGCGCGTCCCATGGCGAGCATCTGTTGTTCGCCGCCCGAGAGGGTGCCCGCCGCCTGTTTGCGTCGTTCCCCGAGGATGGGGAAGAGGTCGTAGGCGCGTTGGATGTCCTTCTCGATGCCTGCCTTGTCGCCGCGCAGATAGGCGCCCAGCCGGAGGTTGTCGGAGATCGTCAGCCGGGGGAAGATGTGCCGTCCCTCGGGGGAGTGGGCGAGGCCCAGTGCGACGATCTTGTGTGCGGGGACGCCGGTCAGCGGTCTGCCGTCGAAGGTGATGCGTCCGGCGAGTGGTTTGAGCAGCCCGGAGAGGGTGCGCAGGGTGGTGGTCTTTCCGGCGCCGTTGGTGCCGATGAGGGTCACGATCTCGCCGGCCTGGACGGTGAAGGAGATGCCCTTCACGGCTTCGATCTTGCCGTAGGCGACGCGGAGGTCTTCGACCTCCAGGAGCGCGGTCATGGGGTGTCCTCCTTCGTGCCGGTGCCGGTGCCGGTGCCGGTGGCGGGGTTGTCGGTGGTGGTGTCGGGCGCTGCGGCTTCGGCGGCTTGGGCTTCCGCCGCTTGTACTTCGGCGACTTCCTCGGCGCCGGGGGCGCCTTCGAAGGGGGTGCCGAGGTAGGCGGCGACGACGCGTTCGTCGCCCTGGACGACGTCGGAGGTGCCTTCGACGAGTTTTTCGCCCTGGACGAGGACGGCGACCCGGTCGCAGAGGTTGAAGATGAAGCGCATGTCGTGCTCGATGACGAGGATGGCGATGCCCTGGTCGCGGATGGCGAAGACGAGTTCTTCGGTGGTGCGGGTTTCCTGGGGGTTCATGCCGGCGGTGGGCTCGTCGAGGAGGAGGAGTCCGGGGTCGCTGGCGAGTGCGCGGGCGATCTCCAGTTTGCGTTGTTCGCCGTAGGGGAGGTTTCGCGCGAGGTGGTCGGCCTTGTGCTGGAGGCCGATGAACTCCAGGAGTTCCATGGCGCGTTCGCGGCCGGCTTTTTCGGCTCTCTGGTAGCCGGGCAGGCGCAGGAGTGCGGACCAGAGTCCTTCTTTGGTTCTGGTGTGGCGTCCGACGAGGACGTTTTCCAGGACGGTCATGTTGGCGAAGAGGCGGATGTTCTGGAAGGTGCGGGCGATGCCTGCCTGGGTGACGAGGTGGGGTTTGGGTGGCAGGACGGTGCCGCGGTAGCTGACTTTGCCTTCGGTGGGGACGTAGAGCCCGGTGAGACAGTTGAAGAAGGTGGTTTTTCCGGCGCCGTTGGGGCCGATGAGGCCGACGATTTCGCCGGCGCCGACGGTGAGGTCGACGGAGCGTACGGCGGTGAGTCCGCCGAAGCGCATGGTGACGCCGCTGGCGTCGAGGACGGTGGTGCCGGGTTCGGCGGGGGCGGTGGTGGTGTTCTTGGTCATGGTGGTCACGCCCCCGTCTTGGTGGCGTCGGTGGCCTGGCCGGTGAGTGGTTGGTCGGGTGGTACGTCGAGTTGGCCGGTCTCGTGGAATTCGAGTTGTTTCCTGCGGTCGGCTACGAGTCCTTCGGGGCGGAAGCGCATCAGGAGGATGAGTGCGATGCCGAAGAGGAAGAGCTGGTAGTCGTGCATGAATTGGAGTTTGGCCGGGATGAGGTAGAGGAGTGCGGCGCCGATGAGTGGTCCGCTGAGGGTTCCCATGCCGCCGAGGATGACGGCGGCGAGGAGGAACGCGGAGTTGGGGGGTGCGGAGCCGGCGAAGGCGTATTGCTCGGGGGTGACGGTGTAGTTGACGTGTGCTTGTACGGTTCCGGCGAGGCCGGCGAGGGTGGCGCCGAGGGCGAAGGCGAGGAGTTTGAGGCGGAAGGCGTTGATGCCCATGGCGGTGGCGGCGGTTTCGTCTTCGCGGATGGCGACCCAGGCGCGGCCGATGCGGGATTCTCCGGAGCGGCGGAAGACGAGGACGACGAGGGCGGTGACGATGAGCATCAGCAGGTAGTAGTTGGCGGATCTGCCGAGGGTGAAGCCGCTGATGTCGTGGCTGGTGCCGAAGTCGAAGCCGAGGAGGTTGAGGTCGGGGATGCTGGGGATGCCTTGGGAGCCGTTGGTGAGGTCGGGGCCGCTGTTGCCGTTGAGGGCGTTGACGGTGAGCCGGAAGATTTCACCGAAGCCGAGGGTGACGATGGCGAGGTAGTCGCCGCGTAGTCGGAGGGTCGGGGCGCCGATGAGGACGCCGAAGACGAGTGAGGTGGCGGCTCCGGTGAGGACGGCGGCCCAGAAGGGGAATTGGACGCCGATGGGGGACATGGGGGAGCCGGAGACGAGGGCGGCCGCGTAGGCGCCGACGCCGAGGAAGGCGACGTATCCGAGGTCGAGCAGTCCGGCGAGGCCGACGACGACGTTGAGGCCGAGGGCGACGGTGCCGAAGATGAGGATGTTGGCGCCGATGAGTACGAATTCTTCGTTGTGCTGGGTGAAGGGGAAGCAGAGGGCGGCGACGAGTGCTGCGACGAGGGTGATGTTGCGGTATTTGGCGGTGAGTGCGGTGATGCGGGAGATGAGTCCGGCTCGGCCGAGTGCGGTGACCGAGAAGCCGAGGATGATGATGAAGCCGATGAAGAGCTGGGGGTTGTCGATGTCGATGTCGATGCCGTAGGTGAGGACGTACAGCGATACGGCGAAGGCGGCGACGACGAGGAGGATTTCCGCCCAGGAGGGGAGTGTTCGGGCGCGGGTGGGTGAGGGGGCCCGGAGGCTGTGCCGGAAGCGGTGCCAGGTGTTCGGTTGTTGGTCGTTGTCGGGTGGTGGCTGGTCGTCGGGGAGTCCGAATGCGGCGAGGGTGGCGAGGAGTGCGCCGATGCCGCTGATCCAGGCGCCTGGTTCGAGGTTGACGACGCCGCCGAGTTTGGCGGCGATCGCGCCGAGGGCGTAGCCGGTGGTGCCGAGGGTGCCGAGGGCGAGGAGTCGGACGGGGCTGTTGGTGCCGCCGGGGGTGAGCCAGCGCAGGCCTCGGGGGTGGTAGCCGGAGAGTGTGAAGAGCAGGGTGAGTGCGGCGCCGACGAGGGTGAGGACCTGGAGGCCGCCGGGGTAGCCGGTGACGGTGAGGTCGCCGGGGAATTCGTCGGTCCAGGTCCAGGGGAGGAAGGTGCCGGCGAAGGCGATGGTGGCGCCGGTGATGGTGGCGGGGCGGGTGATGGTGGTGGGGAGGTTGATGAGGGGGGTGGGGTGGGGCGTGGTGGTGTGTGTGTTCATGGGTGTCACGCCCGATCCGCGACGCGTTCGCCGAGCAGGCCTTGGGGCCGTAGCAGCAGGACGATGATGAGGAGGACGAAGGCCCATACGTCCTTCCAGGCTCCGCCGCCGAAGAGTTCCATGCCGGGGACGTCGCTCATGTAGCCGGTGGCGAGTGATTCGGCGACGCCGAGGACGATTCCGCCGAGCATGGCTCCGTAGATGTTGCCGATTCCGCCGAGTACGGCCGCGGTGAAGGCTTTGAGGCCCATGATGAAGCCCATGCGGAAGCCGATCTGGCCGTTCTTGAGTCCGTAGGCGACGGCGGCGACGGCGGCGAACGCGGCGCCGATGGCGAAGGCCATGACGATGATGCGGTCGGTGTTGATGCCCATGAGTTTGGCGGTGTCGGGGTCTTGTGAGGTGGCTTGCATGCCGCGGCCGGCGCGGGTTTTCGAGACGAAGAGGCCGAGGGCGAACATGCAGATCGGGGCGGCGATGAGGACGAAGAGGTCGCCGCGTTGGACGTGGGCGCCGAAGATGTCGAACGCTTCGCCCTTGAACTGGGGGAAGGGTCGGTCCTTGGTGGCGTCGGGGTACCACATCCAGATGGCTTGCTGGAGGGCGAGGGAGAGGCCGATGGCGGTGATGAGTGGGGCGAGGCGTGGTGCGGTGCGCAGGGGGCGGTAGGCGAAGCGTTCGGCTGCGGCGCTGATGGCGACGGAGCAGATGACGCCGCCGATGATCATGAGGGGGATGGTTGCGAGGAGGGGGGAGCCGGCGGGCATCCAGAGGTGGACGGTGAGGGCTCCGAAGCCCCCGATCATGAAGATTTCGCCGTGGGCGAAGTTGATGAGCTGGATGATTCCGTAGACCATCGTGTAGCCGATCGCGATGAGACCGTACATCGCGCCGAGGATGAGTCCATTGGCCAGCTGTTGCGGCAGTTCGTTCACCGCAGGGCCTCCGTGGAGTGGTTCGGATGTGGCACCGCGCGGGAGTGCTCGTGGCGCTCCCGCGCGGTCTGGTGTCGGTGCGTGGCCGGGAGGGCCTGGTCAGTCCTTTTTGTAGGCCTCGCTGAGCTTGGACTTCCATGCGCCTGCGGTGACCTGGTAGGCGGTCAGCATGGTGTTGGTGGTGTCGCCGTATTCGTCGAAGGAGACGGGGCCGGTGACGCCGTCGAAGTTGACCTTGGCCATGGCGTCGAGGACCTTGGCGCGGGCGTTGTCGGGGAGTTTTCCGTCGTTGTCGGTGACGGCGATCTTGACGGCTTCGATGATCGACCAGGTGGCGTCGTAGGTGCCGCCGCCGTAGGCCTCGTAGGCGTCCTTGTAGCCGGCTGTCTTGTAGTCGGCGATGAACTTCTTGGCGGAGTCGAGTTCTTCGACGGGTTTGCCGATGGAGGTGGCGATGTCGCCTTCGGCTTTTTTGTTGAGTTTGATGAAGTCGGCGCTGTACATGCCGTCGCCGCCCATGAGGGGGATGGCGACGCTGTCCTTGAGCTGTTGGCTGAGGGGGGCGCCGGCGGGGTATTCGCCGCCGTAGTAGACGGCTTTGGCGCCGGACTTCTTGACCTTGGCGACGACGGAGTTGAAGTCGCGGTCGTCGGGGTTGATGTGGTCGCTTCCGGCGATCTTTCCGCCGAGGGCGGTGAAGGTCTGCTTGAAGGAGGCGGCCAATCCGGCGCCGTAGGGCTTCTGGTCGTCGATGAGGTAGGCCTGGGTGATCTTCGCGTCGTTGAAGAGGTACTTCGCGGCGAAGGCGCCTTGGATGGCGTCGGTGGTCGCGGTGCGGAAGTAGGTCTTGTACGGGCGCTTCTTGTCGCCGGTCTTCCAGTTTTCGCCCTGGGTCAGTTCGGTGCCCGTGTTGGCGGGGGAGACCTGGGTGAGTCCGGCGTCGCTGAGTGGTTTCTGCATCGACTGGGAGACGCCGGAGTTGAGGGGGCCGACGACGCCGAGGACGTTCTTGCCGTCGATGAACTTGGTGGCGTTCTGCTGGCCGACGGAGGGCTGGGCCTGGTCGTCGAGTGCCTTGAGTTCGAAGGTGATGCCGGGGACGGTTTTTTCTTTGTTCGCTGTTTTGACGGCGAGGTCGGCGGAGTTCTTGATGCCGAGGCCGAGGGCGGAGAGGTCGCCGGTCAGTGGCGCGTCGAGGCCGATGACCACGGTCTGGGTATCGCCGCTGCTGCTCTTCTTCCCGTCGTCGCGCGACCCGCAGGCGGTGAGTGTGAGTGCTCCGGTGGTGAGCACTGCGGTCAGTATGAGCGAGGAACGGTGTCGCACGATGGGTCCTTTCCCTGGCGCGGCCTCCTCTGCTGAGGTGCCGTGTCGATCGCCGGGCCGTACTGGTTGGTACAGGGCCGTGCTCGACGCGCCCGGCGGCGCGGTGACTGGCCGTGACTCTAAGCGCAGGTGGTGGGCGTCGGGATAGCGGAGACGAATGATGTGACTGTCTTGTTATGCCGCCGGGGAAAGCGGGTGGACGCTGTCGGGACTTGTCCGGCTTTCCGGTGGCGCGAAAAGTGCTCGCATGGTGAGAACTCGCAGCTCTGCTAAGGGGCTTGAGTGGATCTTGGTGCTGTCGCGGGGAGGGGGTGCGGGAAGGTGTCGACGGCTGTGCGGAGGGTGTCGGTCCGGGGGTGCCTGTCGGCCTGGTGGCCGTTCCTGGCCGGGTGTCTGTTACGCAGGGTTACTTGTGGGGTGAAGTGTTCGACGCGTCGTGGTGTGTGCCGGCGCCCGCGCGGGGGCGTGCGAATGGCGTGCTTTTCACACAACGGGATGGTGCGTCAAGGGAGTTGACCGGAATCGGTCTCAACTCCTCTGATTTTCCGCCGATATGGGTCTGCCCGGCCGGTACGGGACCGGGCCGGGCAGGTGCGAGGGTGCGGGTGCCCGCGGGGCGGGCGGTGGCGGTGGCGGCCGGCTGAGAGCCGGTCAGACGGCGGCTGCCTGCGGGTTGTCGCGGAGCAGGCAGGTCAGGCGGGCCGAGCAGACCCGTCTGTCCTGCTCGTCGGTGATGACGATCTCGTACGTGGCGGTGGAGCGGCCCCGGTGCACGGGGGTGGCCACACCGGTGACCAGTCCGCTGATCACGCCGCGGTGGTGGGTGCAGTTCAGGTCGACACCCACAGCGACCTTGCCCGCGCCGCCGTGCAGCATGGAACCGACGGAGCCGAGGGTTTCGGCGAGGACCGCGGAGGCGCCGCCGTGCAGCAGACCGTACGGCTGGGTGTTGCCCTCGACGGGCATGGTGGCGACGACGCGGTCCGCGGACGCCTCGGTGATCCGTATCCCCATGCGCTCGCCGAGGTGGCCGGCGGAGAACAGCGCGGGCAGGTCGACGCCCAGGCCGGCGTACTCGTCGATGGTCTCCTGAGGGAAGTTCGGTGAGGTGTGCTCGCCCATGGGTTCCGGCTCCGATCGTCCGCGGGGTGCGCTGTTGTGTGCTCCGTTCCTATCAGACGGCCGGTGGGCGCTCAGGGCGTGTCGCCGGGCGGGCTCCCGGGGCTCTCGAAGCGCACGACGACGGATTTGCTGGCGGGGGTGTTGCTGGTGTCGGCGGTGGAGTCGAGGGGGACCAGCACGTTGGTCTCGGGGTAGTAGGCGGCGGCGCAGCCGCGGGCGGTGGGGTAGTGCACCACACGGAAGCCCGGGGCGCGGCGTTCCACGCCGTCCTTCCATTCGCTGACGAGGTCGGTGTAGGCGCCGTCGGCGAGGCCGAGGGTGCGGGCGTCGTCGGGGTGGATCATGACGACGCGGCGGCCGCCCTTGATGCCGCGGTAGCGGTCGTCGAGGCCGTAGATGGTGGTGTTGTACTGGTCGTGGGAGCGAAGGGTCTGCAACAGCAGTCTGCCTTCGGGGAGTTCGGGGAACTCGACGGGTGCGGCGGTGAAGTTGGCCTTGCCGGTGGTGGTGGGGAAGCGGCGTTCGTCGCGGGGGGCGTGCGGGAGGGCGAAGCCGCCGGGGCGGGCGACGCGGGCGTTGAAGTCCTCGAATCCGGGTATCACGCGGGCGATCCGGTCGCGGATCAGTGCGTAGTCCCGTTCGAAGTCCTCCCAGGGGGTGGCGGATCTGCTGCCGAGGACGGCGCGGGCGAGTCGGGCGACGATGGCGGGTTCGGAGAGCAGGTGGGGGCTCGCGGGGGTGAGGTTGCCGCGTGAGGAGTGGACCATGCCCATGGAGTCCTCGACGGTGACGGTCTGTCTGCCGGTCGCCTGGGTGTCCTTGTCGGTGCGGCCGAGGGTGGGGAGGATCAGGGCGCGGGCGCCGGTGACGGCGTGCGAGCGGTTGAGTTTGGTGGACACGTGGACGGTGAGCCGGGCGCGGCGCATCGCGGCCTCGGTGACGAGGGTGTCGGGGGTGGCGGAGACGAAGTTGCCGCCCATGGCGAAGAAGACCTTCGCGTCGCCGTCGCGCAGGGCGCGGATGGCGCGGACGACGTCGTAGCCGTGGTGGCGTGGTGAGGTGATCCCGAATTCCTTGTCGAGGGCGTCGAGGAAGGCGGGTGCGGGTCGTTCGAAGATGCCCATGGTGCGGTCGCCCTGGACGTTGGAGTGGCCGCGCACGGGGCAGACGCCGGCTCCGGGACGGCCGATGTTGCCGCGCAGCAGGAGGAAGTTGACGACTTCCCGGATGGTGGGCACGGAGTGCTTGTGCTGGGTGAGGCCCATCGCCCAGCACACGATCGTGCGTTTCGACGCGAGGATCATGCTCAGCGCCTGTTCGATGTCGGCGCGGTCGAGGCCGGTGGCGGTGAGTGTCCGCTCCCAGTCGGCTGTTCGGGCGGCGGTGGCGAATTCCTCGTAGCCGTGGGTGTGTTCCTGTACGAACGCTTCGTCGACGGCGCCCTCGGTGTCGAGGATCAGTTTGTTGAGGAGCCGGAAGAGGGCTTGGTCGCCGCCGATGCGGATCTGGAGGAAGAGGTCGGTGAGGGCGGTGCCGCGGAGCATGCCGCGGGGGGTCTGCGGGTTCTTGAACCGTTCCAGTCCGGCCTCGGGCAGCGGGTTCACCGAAATGATCTTCGCGCCCGCGGTTTTGGCCCGCTCCAGTGCCGAGAGCATCCGGGGGTGGTTGGTGCCGGGGTTCTGTCCGGCGACGATGACGAGGTCGGCGTGGTGGAGGTCTTCCAGTGAGACGCTGCCCTTGCCGACGCCGATGGTCTCGGTCAGTGCCGAGCCGGACGACTCGTGGCACATGTTGGAGCAGTCCGGCAGGTTGTTGGTGCCGAATTCGCGGGCGAGGAGCTGGAGGAGGAACGCCGCTTCGTTGCTGGTGCGGCCGGAGGTGTAGAACAGGGCCTCGTCGGGTGAGTCCAGTGCGCGCAGTTCCTCGGCGATGATCGCGAAGGCCCGTTCCCAGGACACCGGCTCGTAGTGGTCCCGTCCGTCGGGGCCGGTTCCGGTCTCCAGCAGCATCGGGTGGGTGATGCGGCCCTGCTGGCCGAGCCAGTAGCCGCTGCGGATGGCGAGGTCGGCGACGGGGTGCGCGGCGAAGAACTCGGGGGTGACGCGGCGCAGGGTGGCCTCCTCGGCGACTGCCTTGGCGCCGTTCTCGCAGAACTCCGCGGTGTGCCGTTCGTCGCCCTCGGGCCAGGCGCATCCGGGGCAGTCGAAGCCGTCCTTCTGGTTGACCTTGAGCAGGGTGCGCGCGGTGCGTCGCAGTCCCATCTGGCGCGTGGCGGCGCGCAGGGTGTGGGCGACGGCGGGCAGTCCGGCGGCGGCGTGCGGCGCGGCCGTGACCTGCGGCGCGTCCTGGACCGGGTCGCCGGTGGGCGGCTTGGTGGCCATGGTGTCCCCTTCGAGTCTGCGCGGTGCCTGTCCGTGACCGGCCCGTACCGACGGTGTCCGGCCATACGTGCGTATAACAGGTGCAGGTGTTCGATCCTGTCACGTGTGGTCGGCGGGGTGCCCGGGAGGTGCGCTCGGTCGGGATTGTCAGTGGTCCGTGGCAGGATCGGGGACGTGGCTGAGACGGCATCGAAGAAGACGGCAGACAACCGACCGCGCCTGCTCCTGATGGACGGGCACTCCCTGGCGTACCGGGCGTTCTTCGCCCTGCCCGCGGAGAATTTCACGACCGGCACGGGGCAGCCGACGAACGCGGTGTACGGCTTCGCGTCGATGCTCGCGAACACGTTGCGTGACGAGTCGCCGACGCATTTCGCGGTGGCCTTCGACGTCTCCCGCAAGACATGGCGGTCCGAGGAGTTCCCGGAGTACAAGGCGAACCGCTCGAAGACCCCCGACGAGTTCAAGGGGCAGGTCGAGCTGATCGGCGAGCTCCTGGACGCGATGCACGCGGACCGGTTCGCGGTCGACGGCTTCGAGGCGGACGACGTCATCGCCACCCTCGCCACCCAGGCCGAGGCGGCGGGCTTCGAGGTGCTGATCGTGACGGGCGACCGGGACTCGTTCCAGCTGATCACCGACCACGTCACGGTGCTCTACCCCACCAAGGGGGTGTCCGAGCTGACCCGCTTCACCCCGGCCAAGGTCGAGGAGAAGTACGGACTGACCCCGCGGCAGTACCCGGACTTCGCGGCGCTGCGCGGCGACCCCTCGGACAATCTTCCGGGCATCCCCGGGGTCGGTGAGAAGACCGCGGCGAAGTGGATCAATCAGTTCGGTTCGTTCGACGAGCTGGTGGAGCGCGCCGACGAGGTCAAGGGCAAGGCCGGGCAGAACTTCCGCGATCACCTGGACTCCGTGCGG
Organism: Streptomyces sp. AM 4-1-1; assembly: GCF_029167625.1. NCBI lineage: Bacteria > Bacillati > Actinomycetota > Actinomycetes > Kitasatosporales > Streptomycetaceae > Streptomyces > Streptomyces sp. AM 4-1-1. The sequence continues at coordinate 1,324,832 of NZ_CP119145.1, read as the reverse complement.
ATGAACCGCCGGCTGACCGAGATGGTCCGTGACGTGGCGCTGCCGAAGGCCCCGCAGGACCTGGGGCGCGCCCCGTACGACCGCACGGCGGTGACCGGGGTCCTGGACGTCCTGGAGATCCGCAACCCGAGCCTGCGCGAGCGGCTGCTCGCCGTCGACCCGGGCGCCGCCGAGGCGGACGCCCCGGCGCCCGCCGCCGGTATCGCGCTGGACGGGGCGGTGCTGGGCTCCGGCCAGGTCGCGCCCTGGCTGGCCGAGCACGCCGGACAGCCGCTGGGTGTCGTGACCGTCGACACCTGGGCGCTGGGCGCGGGCAGTGTCACGGAGATCGCCCTGGCGGCCGCGGACGGCGCGGCGGCGTGGTTCGACCCCGCGCAGCTCGACGAGGCCGACGAGCGGGCGTTCGCCGCGTGGATCGCGGACCCCGGGCGGCCGAAGGTCATGCACAACGCGAAGAGCGCCATGCGGGTCTTCCCCGAGCACGGCTGGCGGGTCGACGGCGTCACGATGGACACCGCTCTCGCCGCCTATCTGGTCAAGCCCGGCCGGCGCTCCTTCGCGCTGGACGCGCTGGCCGTGGAATACCTCGGCCGGGAGCTGGCCCCGGCGGCCGCCTCCGACGGGCAGCTGGCGTTCGGCGCCGACGACCAGGCGGAGGCCGACGCGCTGATGGCGCAGGCCCGCGCGGTCCTGGACCTGGGCGAGGCGTTCACCGTCCGGCTCCAGGAGGTCGGCGCGCTGGAGCTGCTGCACGACATGGAGCTTCCCACCTCCGCCCTGCTGGCCCGGCTGGAGCGGCACGGCATCGCCGCCGACCGGGCCCATCTGGAAGGCATGGAGCAGCAGTTCGCGGGCGCCGTGCAGCAGGCGGTGAAGGAGGCGCACGCGGCGGTGGGCCATGAGTTCAACCTCGGCTCGCCCAAGCAGCTCCAGGAAGTCCTCTTCGGCGAACTGGGGCTGCCCAGGACCAAGAAGACGAAGACCGGTTTCACGACCGACGCCGACGCGCTGGCCTGGCTCGCCGCGCAGACCGAGCACGAGCTGCCGGTCATCATGCTGCGCCACCGCGAGCAGGCGAAGCTGCGGGTCACCGTCGAGGGTCTGGTCAAGACGATCGCGGCGGACGGCCGCATCCACACCACGTTCAACCAGACGGTGGCGGCGACCGGCAGGCTCTCCTCCACCGACCCCAACCTCCAGAACATTCCGGTCCGTACCGACGAGGGCCGTGCCATCCGCCGTGGCTTCGTCGTCGGCGAGGGCTTCGAGACGCTGATGACGGCCGACTACAGCCAGATCGAGCTGCGGGTGATGGCGCACCTGTCGGAGGACGCCGGCCTGATCGAGGCGTTCACCTCGGGCGAGGACCTGCACACCACGGTCGCCTCGCAGGTGTTCGGAGTCGACAAGAGCGCCGTGGACCCGGAGATGCGCCGCAAGATCAAGGCCATGTCGTACGGGCTGGCCTACGGGCTCTCCGCGTTCGGCCTGTCCCAGCAGCTGAACATCGAGGCCGGTGAGGCGCGCGGCCTGATGGACACCTACTTCGAGCGGTTCGGCGGGGTCCGCGACTATCTGCACCGCGTGGTGGAGAAGGCCCGCGCCACCAACTACACCGAGACCGTCTTCGGCCGCCGCCGCTACCTCCCCGACCTGAACAGCGACAACCGGCAGCGCCGCGAGATGGCCGAGCGGATGGCGCTCAACGCACCCATCCAGGGCACGGCGGCCGACATCGTGAAGGTCGCGATGCTCAATGTCGACCGGGCCCTGAACAAGGCGCGGCTCAACTCCCGCATGCTGCTCCAGGTCCATGACGAAATCGTCCTGGAGATCGCCGCGGGCGAGGGTGAGCGGGTCGAGGAGATCGTCCGCCACGAGATGGCCACGGCGGTCGAACTGCGTGCCCCGCTGGACGTGTCGGTCGGCGTCGGCTCGGACTGGGAGTCCGCCGCGCACTGAGCCGCACACCGAACCGGACCGTGTCCGCGGGGCCCCGCCGGGCTTCCCGGGCCGGGCCCGGGCGGGACACGACGGACACCGCCCAGGCAGCACGGCTCACGGGCACGGCCCGGGGGAGCGGAACGTGGGCACGGGGACGCGGTCGGGGTGTGCCCCGGGGACACGGGGCTGCGGTTGGGGGTGTGACCGGGGGACGCGGCCAGGGCGGGCGCGTCCGGCGGCCCGGGGTGTGCCGGGGCTCCCGGCGGCCCGTTCGGTTTCCCGGACCGTCATGGTCCGGGTCGGCGTGGCCCCGCCCGATGAAATGCGGACGACCACCGTGCGACGTCCGGGACGTCCGGGACGCACCCGCGTTTCCGTGAGGTGAAGAAGCGGTGAGAAGCGGTGAGAAGGAGTCAGGCTGCCATACCACGGCATCGCGAGTTGCCGTAGGGTCACCTGAGTCCTCGCGCTGGGGAGCGCGAACAGCCGACGACGGGGAGGGTTCAGACGTATGGCAGCGCAATTCGGCCGCAGACTGCGCAGGGGGGCGACCACCACGGCGGTGGCCGCTGCCGCCGTGGCGGCGCTTTCCGCCTCGCAGGCCCCCGGGGCACCGCTCGCCCTGGGCGACGACCAGCCGCCCGCCGGTCCCGCCTCCTCCTCCGCCCCGGACGACGCGGTGGCCAGCGGCAACTCGCCGTACTACACGGACCTGCCCCCGCTGAACACCGCTGACAAACCCGGCAATTCGGTGGAGATACCGGCCGTCGGCGCCGCCGAGTCCGGCATACCCGCGTCGATCCTCGCCGCGTACAAGCAGGCCGAACGGACCGTCGCGAGCACCGACGCCGCGTGCCGGCTGCCCTGGCAACTCCTCGCCGCGATCGGCAAGGTCGAGTCCGGCCAGGCCCGTGGCGGCAAGGTCGACGCCGACGGCACCACCCTCACCCCGATCCTCGGCCCGGCCCTCAACGGGCAGGGCTTCGCCCTGATCAAGGACACCGACCACGGCGCGTACGACGGGGACTCGACGCACGACCGGGCGGTCGGCCCGATGCAGTTCATCCCGTCCACCTGGGCCGTCTGGGGCCAGGACGGCAACGGTGACGGACGCAAGGACCCCAACAACATCCATGACGCGGCGCTCGCCGCCGGACGCTACCTCTGCGCGGGCGGCCGGGACCTGGCGATCGCCTCGGACCTGGACCGGGCGGTCCTCAGCTACAACCACTCGCGGGAGTACCTGGCCACGGTCCGCTCCTGGTTCGACTTCTACAACCGCGGCACCCACGAGGTGCCGGACGGCACCGGGGTGCTCCCGGGCGGTCGCAGCGACGACGCGCTCCCGAACCTAACCCCACCCCCGGCCGGGGGTCGGCCCACCACTTCCGCACCGAGCCCCACCGAGCCCGGCACGGTCACCCCGCCCCCCGCCCCGTCCACCCCGGCCCCGAAGCCGACACCCACGCCGACCCCCACCCCAACGCCCACCCCCACCCCAACGCCGACTCCTACGCCGACGCCGTCCCGGACGCTCGCCGGTATCGAGAACGCGGGCACCGGACCGCTGACCGCCATGACGGGCGACGACTTCGCCGAGCGGATCGCGGTCCGCGCCAGGAACACCCTCGGCGCCCCCCTCGCCGACGTGCCCGTGACCTTCACGATCGCCGGGGACACCGACGCCCGGTTCACCGACGGCACGGCCACGGTCACCCGCCGCACCGGCAAGGACGGCACCGTCACCGCACCGGCCCTGCGCGCCGGCGAGAAGACCGGCGACTTCACCGTCCGGGCCGAGGCCCAGCAGGGCTCGGTCCCGGCCGTCACCTACACCGCCCATGTCACGGCCCGTCAGGCGGACGCGCTCGTCAGGACCGGCGCCGAGGAACTCACCGCGGCTCCCGGCGGCCAGTTCGCGGACAGCGTCGAGGTCAGGGCCACCTACAAGGACGCGGCCGCCGTGGGCGTCGCCGTCACCGCCACGATGATCACGAGTGACGGACAGCCGGTCAAGGACGGCAAGGGCCCGTACTTCCAGGGCGAGGGCGGAGCGAAGCTCCGTACCCTCACCGGTCTCAGGACCGGCACCGACGGCGTACTGAAACTTCCGCGGATCGTCGCCGACGACGCCCCCGGCACCTACCGGCTCCGGCTCACCACCGAGGGCGGCGGCACGCTCACCATCGAGCTGAAGGTCGCCTGACGCCGCCCCCGTCCCGTCACGACCGGGACACGCACCGCCACCCCGGCGAACAGTCCCCGCGCCGCACCCCTGCGCGGGGGCTGTTCGCCGTCCCGAGGCGGTCCAGCGGAAGGCGCGAAACGCACGGCCGACGGCCGGACACCGGGACGCCGCGTATCCAAGTCGCCGCATCCGGACGCAAAGCACCAGGACACAAAGCACCAGGACGCAGCGCATCACGACGCAGCGCATCACGACGCAACGCATCAGATCGCCGCGTACGGACGCAACGTCGCGTACGGACGCAACGTCGCGTACGGACGCAACGTCGCGTACGGACCCAACGCCGGGTACGGACCCAACGCCGGGTACGGACGCAACGCCGCGTTCCGAAGTCGCCTCGTACGGACACCGCGCACCAAGTCGTCGCGACCGGCCGCGGCCCTACCGCGTCGCTGTGCTCCGTGCCCCTCAGCGCCGTCCGAACCGGGCCGAGGTGAACCGCGTCGCGGGCGCCGCCGCCGGGTCCTCCGGCCACGGGTGCTTCGGATACCGGCCCCGCAGCTCCGCCCGTACCGCCCGATAGCCCTCCCGCCAGAACGACGCCAGGTCCGCCGTCACCGCCGCCGGACGCCCGGCCGGTGACAGCAGATGCACCAGGACCGGTACCCCCGCCACCCGGGGGGTCTCCTGGAGGCCGAACAACTCCTGGAGCTTCACCGCGAGGACCGGCTGCTCATCGCCGTACTCCACCCGGATACGGGACCCGCTCGGCACCTCGATCCGCTCCGGCGCCAGCTCGTCGAGCCGGGCCGCCTCACCGGTGGCCCACGGCAGCAGCCGCCGCAGCGCCTGTCCGGCGTCGACCCGCGCCAGATCGCCGCGGTTCCGGGCCCGCGACAGCTCCGGCTCCAGCCACTCCTCGGTACGGGTGAGCAGCGCGTCGTCCGACACCTCGGGCCAGGGCGCGCCCCGCACGCGGTGGAGGAACGCGAGCCGGGCCCGCAGCTGCCGCGTGTCGCGCGTCCACCGCAGCAGCCCGAGCCCTTCGCGCCGCAACCCGTCGAGCAGGGCCCCGCGCACCAGCGCGGGCTCCGGCCGGCGCAGCGCGCGTACGGAGAGTTCGACGGCGCCCAGCCGCTCCACCGCACGGGAGACCACATCGCCGTCCGCCCAGCGCACCTCCTCGTCGGCGGCCAGCAGATGCCCCGCCGCCAGCCGGGCGGTGTCCTCGTCGATGACCGCCGCGAGCCGCACCCGGGCGGACGCGGCGTGCGCGGGCCGGTCCGCCACCGCGACGGCCAGCCAGGGGGCGGCGAGCAGCCGCGAACCGTCCCGCAGTTCGGCCCCCGTCCCCGACACCATCAGGAACGTCCCGTCGCCCCGGGCCCGCGCCACCCGCTCGGGGAACGCCAGCGCCGCCACCAGCCCGGCCACCGCGTCGTCCGTCCCTCCGCCGCCGCCGGACCCGGCCGTTCCGTCCTCGCCCGTGTGCGACCGCTGGTCCCGGCCGGCCACCTGGACGGCGGAGGCCAGTCGGCGCACCTCCTGACGCCAGCGCGCCGCGTACCCGTCGCCGCCGCGTCGCGCGCCTCGCCAGGCGCCGGCCAGATCGTCCCCGTACTCCCGGGGCGGTTCCTCGCTCAGCAGCGCCACCACCTCGGCCGCGCGGCGCGCCCCCACCTCGGCGGTCCCGTCCAACAGGGCCCGTGCCAGCCGGGGATGCAGCCCGATCCGGGACATGCGTACGCCCCGCTCGGTCACCCGCCCCGCCGCGTCCACCGCGCCGACCGCCGACAGCACCTCCCGCGCCGCACCCATCGCACCGGCAGGCGGCGCATCCAGCAGTGCCAGGCCCGTCGCGTCCGGATCGCCCCAGCAGGCGGCCTGGAGCGCGAACGCGGTCAGGTCCGCCACCTCGATCTCCGGGGCCGGGAACCGGGCCAGCCGCCCGTCCTCCGCCTCCGTCCAGCACCGGTACACCGCACCGGGCGCCTCCCGGCCGGCCCGGCCCGCCCGCTGCCGCCCCGTCGCCCGCGACGCCCGCACGGTCGTGAGCGCGCCCAGTCCCCGCGCGTGATCGGTGCGCGGCTCCCGTGCCAGCCCCGAATCGACGACGGTCCGCACCCCGGGGACGGTCAGCGACGACTCCGCGACCGAGGTCGCCAGCACCACGCGCCGCCCCCCGGACGACCCGGCCAGCACCGCGTCCTGCACGGCCGCGGAGGCCCGTCCGTGCACCTGGAGCACCTCCGCGCCGGTCCCGGCCAACTGCCCCGCCACCCGGGCGATCTCCCCGACGCCGGGCAGGAAGCACAGCACGTCCCCGGCCCGCTCGGTGAGCGCCCTCCGCACCACCGACGCGACATGGGACAGCAGCGCGGGATCGACCCGCATCCCGTGCGGCGGACGCACCGGAGCGGGCGGCGGCGCCCACACCACGTCGACCGGATGCGAGACCCCCTGGGCCGTCACCACCGGGGCGTCACCGAGCAGCCGCGCCCAGCCCTCCGCGTCCGTCGTCGCCGAAGCCGCCACCAGCCGCAGATCGGGCCGGATCGCGGCCCGTACGTCGAGCAGGAACGCGGCCACCGTGTCCGCGTCCAGATGGCGCTCGTGACACTCGTCGATGATCACCGTGTCGACCCCGGCCAGCTCCTGGTCGCGCTGGAGGCGCTGGAGCAGCACCCCCGTGGTCACGACCTCCACCACCGTTTCGCGCCCGGCCACGCGCTCCCCGCGCACCGTGAAACCGACCCGCCCGCCGGGCCCCTCACCGAGCAGCCACGCCATCCGCCGCGCCGCCGCCCGAGCCGCGATCCGCCGGGGTTCGGCGACCAGGACCCGGCGCGGCGCACCGCCCCCGACGAGCCCGGCCAGCACCAGGGGTACGAGGGTCGTCTTGCCGGTGCCCGGCGGGGCGCACAGGACCGCCACCCCCCGTTCGTCGAGCGCTCGCCGAAGGGCGGGCACTGCGGTACGGACGGGCAGCCGGTCCAGTGCGTCGGTGCGGGTCATCCCCTCAGTCTCGTACGCAGACGAAGATCGCGGTCCCCGGGATCAGATTTCCGCGCAGCGGCGACCAGCCTCCCCACTCCTGGCCGTTCCAGGCGGGCCACTCCGGTTCGACCAGGTCGACCAGCCGGAAACCGCCCGCCACCACGTCCCGTACCCGGTCACCGAGCGTCCTGTGGTGCTCGACGTACACGGCAGAGCCCCGCTCGTCCTGTTCGACGTACGGGGTGCGGTCGAAGTAGGAGGCGGCGACCGAGAGCCCTTCGGGCCCCGGCTCGTCCGGGAACGCCCAGCGGATCGGGTGGGTCACCGAGAACACCCAGCGGCCCCCGGGCCGCAGCACCCGGCGCACCTCGCGGAACACCCGCACCGGGTCCGCGACGAACGGCACCGCGCCGTACGCCGAGCAGGCCAGGTCGAAGGAGCCGTCGCGGAACGGCAGCGCCCCGGCGTCCGCCTCCACCAGCCGCACCCGGCCACGGCCGTCACCACCATGCCCATCTGCCCCACCGGCCCCATCTGCCCCATCGGATTCGGCGGATTCGGCGGTTCCGACGCTGTCGATCCGCAGGGCGTGCTGGAGCTGGCGGTGCGAGAGGTCGAGGGCCACCGGGCGGGCGCCCCGGGCGGCCAGCCAGCGCGAGCACTGGGCGGCGCCCGCGCCGATCTCCAGGACGTCCAGCCCGGACAGCGAGTCCGTGGGGCCCAGCAGCCCGGCCTCTGCCTCGTCCAGCCCCTCCGGCCCCCAGACGAACCGGTCGTCGCCGAGGAAGCCGCCGTGGTCGCTCTGGTACTCGTCGGCGTTCCGGTCCCACCAGCCGCGGCTGGCCCGGCTGCTCTCCGTCTCGCCGGTGATCCGACGGGTCGCTTCCGGTTCGGCCTCGTACATGTCTTGGCTCATCGTGTCCGTCGTTGTAGTTTGCCTACATCCCGCCGCGGGGTGTACGTACCTGGTGGTCCCGCGGTCCTCGTCGGAACGCCCCGGACCCGAACCGGGTCCGGAAGATCTCCGCGGATCTCGCCGTACGGTTCCGTACGCCCCCGCGTACGGGAGCGGGCGCGGTGCCGCCGGGGCCGACACGGCCCGGACGGGCATGAGTTGTGCCGGGCACGGGTGAATCCACCCCGGGCGCGTGCCGTCGTGCATTGACCCTGTCCGGCTGCCCCCGTATGCTACAAGTTGCGTCGCGAGCCTGCGCGCCTCAGACCTAGCAGGCCGCGCTTGCGTCTGTCGTATGTCCCCTCGGTTGTCGAGGCACTGCCCGTTCCACGGGTCCGGTGCTTCCCAGGCTGTCCGGCTTCTGCAGAGGCGATACGGGCTCTCGGCGTAGCAGTACCTACGACTCACTGTCCGTACCGGAGCCCTTTCCCACATGACGAGCAGCACCGAGACCACCTCTACCACCCCGCAGGTAGCGGTCAACGACATCGGTAACGAGGAAGCCTTCCTCGCCGCGATCGACGAGACGATCAAGTACTTCAACGACGGCGACATCGTCGACGGCGTCATCGTGAAGGTCGACCGGGACGAGGTCCTGCTCGACATCGGTTACAAGACCGAAGGTGTCATTCCTTCACGCGAGCTGTCGATCAAGCACGACGTCGACCCGAACGAGGTCGTCAAGGTCGGCGACGAGATCGAGGCCCTTGTTCTCCAGAAGGAGGACAAGGAAGGCCGTCTCATCCTGTCCAAGAAGCGTGCGCAGTACGAGCGCGCCTGGGGCACGATCGAGAAGATCAAGGAAGAGGACGGGATCGTCACCGGTACCGTCATCGAGGTCGTCAAGGGTGGTCTCATCCTCGACATCGGCCTCCGTGGCTTCCTGCCGGCCTCCCTCGTCGAGATGCGCCGCGTCCGCGACCTCCAGCCCTACGTGGGCAAGGAGCTCGAAGCCAAGATCATCGAGCTGGACAAGAACCGCAACAACGTGGTCCTGTCCCGCCGTGCCTGGCTCGAGCAGACCCAGAGCGAGGTCCGCCAGACCTTCCTCACGACCCTGCAGAAGGGCCAGGTCCGCTCCGGCGTCGTTTCCTCGATCGTCAACTTCGGCGCGTTCGTGGACCTCGGCGGCGTCGACGGTCTCGTGCACGTCTCCGAGCTTTCCTGGAAGCACATCGACCACCCCTCCGAGGTTGTCGAGGTCGGCCAGGAGGTCACCGTCGAGGTTCTCGACGTGGACATGGACCGCGAGCGTGTCTCCCTGTCGCTCAAGGCGACGCAGGAAGACCCGTGGCAGCAGTTCGCCCGGACGCACCAGATCGGTCAGGTCGTCCCCGGCAAGGTCACCAAGCTCGTTCCCTTCGGCGCGTTCGTGCGTGTCGACGAGGGCATCGAGGGCCTGGTGCACATCTCCGAGCTGGCCGAGCGCCACGTGGAGATCCCGGAGCAGGTCGTCCAGGTCAACGACGAGATCTTCGTCAAGGTCATCGACATCGACCTTGAGCGTCGTCGCATCAGCCTCTCGCTGAAGCAGGCCAACGAGTCGTTCGGTTCCGACCCGGCCTCGGTCGAGTTCGACCCGACCCTGTACGGCATGGCCGCGTCCTACGACGACCAGGGCAACTACATCTACCCCGAGGGCTTCGACCCCGAGACCAACGACTGGCTCGAGGGTTACGAGACCCAGCGCGAGGCCTGGGAGACCCAGTACGCCGAGGCGCAGTCGCGCTTCGAGCAGCACCAGGCTCAGGTCATCAAGTCCCGCGAGGCCGACGAGGCCGCCGCTGCCGAGGGCGCTGCCGCCCCGGCCGCAGGCGCCCCGGCTGCCTCGGGCGGCAGCGGTGGCGGTGGCGGTTCGTACTCCTCGGAGTCCGCGGACAACTCCGGCGCCCTGGCGTCGGACGAGGCCCTCGCCGCACTGCGCGAGAAGCTGGCCGGCGGTCAGAGCTGACGCTCCGACCCCAGCCGGTGACCGGCTGAGGTAGTTGTGTGAGGCCCGTTCCCTTCGGGGGGCGGGCCTCACTCGTATGTACTCGTACGCGGTGAGGCCGGGCCGGTGCTACGGCGTGACCGTGATGTTGGTCAGGCCCCGGCCGCCGGTGACGGTGTTGCTCCCGTACACCGTGGTCACACAGTTCGGGCCGCTGTTGGTGACATTGACGGCGAGCCGCTTGTCGCCCGTGGCGCCGGTCAGGTCCGAGGTGTTGGCGCGGAAGACGGTGCCGCAGCCCCAGCCGCTCTGCTGGGTGTGGGTCTCGTAGCCGTTGTTGGTCGTACGGGAACCCTTGTTGCCCTCGACGAGGACGTTGTTGCCCTTCACGTCGACCCAGGAGTCGTCGTAGTTGGCACCGGTCAGTCCGCTGCCGTCGAAGGTGTTGCCGATGATCTGCGCGCCGGTCGTGCCCTCCTTGATGTCGACGTTCTCGCCGCCGACCCCGGGTCCGATGGTGTTGCCGATGATCCGCGCCCCGTCGCTGCGGTCGGAGAGGTCGCCCGCCGTGCCGACGTACACCCCCTCGCCCATGCCCCGGCCGTTGTGGCCGGTGTCGTACACACGCGAGTTCTCCAGGACGGCGTTCCTGCTGGAGGTGCGGAAGTGCACCCCCTCCATGTCGAGATCGTGCACGGTCACCGAGTCGATCACCACGTTGTCGGCGGCGTCCGTCACGATGCCCTTCTGGCCGCCGGTGACGGTGATGCCACGGACCGTCCAGTTGGAGGCGCCGTTCAGGTGCAGCCCGTAACCACCGCCCGCCCTCAGGATCGCCGCGGACGAGCCGGTGAGGGTGATCCGCGCGGAGGTGGTGCCGGGCACGGTGGCCTTGAAGTTGCCGGTGTAGGTGCCGTCCGCGAGATGAATGGTGGCGCCGGGCGTGACCGAGGTCAGGACCGACTTGAGCTGCTTGGCGGTGGTCACCTCGATGACGGCCGCCGATGCGCCGGTGGCGGGAGCGGGACGCCCGGTGCCGGCGAAGGCCGTTCCGGTGGTGGCGAGCGCCGCGGCCAGCAGGGCGGGGAGCAGCGTGCGGGTGCGCATGGGGGGAGCCATGGGGAGCCTTCTCGTCGTGGGGTGAGGGCGGTTCGCGGGTTCGTACGGTGGGGCGCGCGTACGGCGGGTGGGGCGGCCCGGCCCCGGACCGCTGATCAGGGACGGTAGGGAGTGGGTGTGGGCATGTCAAGGTCTGGACCAGGCGTCGGAGCCGTGGGCCGGTGACCGCCTCCGGCCCGGGGATGTGGCGACGGGTCGGAGGCGGCTTCCGTCGCGTACTCGACGGGAGCGTCCGTGAGGTGGGGGATCTCAGGGAGCGGGAATTGCCCGGGGAGGGGGAATGCGTGTGCCGCGCGGGACGTTCTCCCTGGTGCCGCTCCCGGCAAGCCTCGCCCCATCGCGCCGCCCAGCACGCACGCTCGCCGCGTTGGCCAGAAGCCCTGGTGGCTCCTCCCTCAAGGTCCTGAGGACCAGGGGGGACCCCCTCCAGAACTTCCGGCCGCCTTGCGATCGCACGCACCGGACGACGCTCCTCCCGGGCGAACAATGCCGGGAGCGGCACCAGGAACACGAGGAGGAGCGGTAACCGTGCTTGATCCGCAGAGTCTGTACGAATGGGAGCCGAAGGGCCTGGCAGTCGTCGACATGGCGCTGGCTCAGGAGTCGGCCGGCCTGGTCATGCTCTACCACTTCGACGGATACATCGACGCGGGAGAGACCGGCGAGCAGATCGTGGACGGGGTGCTCGAAACACTTCCGCACCAGGTCGTCGCCCGCTTCGACCACGACCGGCTCGTCGACTACCGCGCCCGGCGCCCCCTGCTGACCTTCCGGCGCGACCGCTGGTCGGCGTACGAGGTCCCCACCCTCGACGTCCGGGTCGTCCAGGACGCCACCGGGGCGCCCTTCCTGCTGCTGTCCGGGCCCGAACCCGATGTGGAGTGGGAGAGGTTCGCCGCCGCCGTCGAGCAGATCGTCGAGCGCCTCGGGGTCCGGCTCACCGTCAACTTCCACGGCATCCCGATGGGCGTCCCGCACACCCGTCCGGTCGGCATCACCCCGCACGGCAACCGCACGGACCTGATGCCCGGTCACGTCAGCCCCTTCGACGAGGCCCAGGTCCCCGGTTCCGCCGAGGCGCTGATCGAGTACCGGCTGATGGAATCCGGCCACGACGTCGTCGGTGTCGCCGCCCATGTGCCCCACTACGTCGCCCGCTCGTCCTACCCGGACGCGGCCCTCACCGCCTTGGAGGCGGTCACGGCCGCGACCGGGCTGGTCCTGCCCAGCATCGCCCACGCGCTGCGCACCGAGGCACACCGCACCCAGACCGAGATCGACCGGCAGATCGGCCAGGGCGACGAGGAACTGGTCTCGCTCGTCGAGGGACTTGAGCACCAGTACGACGCCGTCGCCGGCTCGGAGACCCGTGGCAACCTCGTGGCGGAACCGGTCGACCTGCCGTCCGCCGACGAACTCGGGCGCGAGTTCGAGCGGTTCCTCGCCGAGCGGGAGGGCGACGCCTGACCGGCGGTCGCCAGGAATCCGGGCGAGTGACAGGACGGCGCGCCGGCCGGGCGGCAGCGTTCGTGGCGGTGGTCCGGGCGGCAGTGTTCGTGCCGACGGTCCGGGCGGCGACTTTCCGGGCCGTGGTCCGGACGGCAGAGTCCTGGTCCGCGAACCGGACGACAGCGTTCGTGCGCCCGGTCCGGACGACGGCCTTCGGGCCCGGGGGCCGGACGACAGCCCGTAGGCTGCGGTCATGCTGAAAGTGGGCCTGACCGGTGGGATCGGCGCCGGCAAGAGCGAAGTGTCGCGGCTGTTCGCCTCGTACGGCGCGGTGCTGATCGACGCCGACCGCATCGCACGTGAGGTCGTGGAGCCCGGAACCCCCGGGCTCGCGGCGGTGGTCGAGGCATTCGGCGCGGACGTTCTCACCGACGACGGCACGCTGGACCGCCCGAAGCTCGGGTCGATCGTCTTCGCCGACCCCGACCGCCTCGCCGCACTCAACGCCATCGTCCACCCACTGGTCCGCGCCCGGTCCGCGGCGCTGGAACGGGCGGCGGACCTGGACTCGGTCGTCGTCCACGACGTCCCGCTGCTCACGGAGAACGGTCTGGCCCCGCTGTACGACCTGGTCGTCGTGGTCGACGCGGCCCCGCGGACCCAGCTCGACCGGCTGGTGGGGCTGCGCGGGATGACGGAGTCCGAGGCACGCGCGAGAATGGCCGCACAGGCGACGCGCGAGCAGCGTCGCGCCGTAGCCGACCTGGTGATCGACAACGACGGACCGCTGGAGGCGCTGGAGCCACGGGTTCGCGAGGTCTGGTCGCAACTGCGGGACCGGGCCGCCCCGCGCTGAACCGGTGCGTGGAACGCGCTGCGTGGAATGCCGTCACCGGTTCGAGCGTTCTCCCTGTGAGCCTGAGGGAAGGACGCGACCGTGCCCGAGACCAACCCGGAAACCCATGTCATCGACTTTCGCGCGGCCGAACAACTGCTGGCGGCGCGTGACCCGCGGGGAGCGGTCAAGCTGCTGGACTCCGTGATCGGGGCGCACCCCGAGAACACGGCCGCCCGGCTGCTGCGGGCCCGTGCCTTCTTCGCCGCCGCTCAACTGCGTCCCGCCGAGCTGGAGTTCGAGCTGGTCCTGGAGCGTGAGCCGGACAACGCGTTCGCGCACTTCGCGCTGGCCCGCACCTTTCAGCGGGCCGGCCGTCCGGAACAGGCGACCCGTCACTTCAGGCTGGCCGCCGCGCTCGACCCGAACCCGGAGTACCTGACGGCGGCGCGCTTCGACGAAGGCGGCTGACGCCTCGGGGACGGGGCGGTTCTCCGTACCTCCTCGCGTCGTTCCCGCGGTGGTACGGGGCCGGCCGGTGCTGTTGCCGGCCGTCCCCGTCCCCGTCCTCGTCCTTGGCCCGGGCCGGCTCGTCCTCGTACCGGAGAGATCCGCCGGAACCGGGGACTCTGCCGGTGGCGGCGGATACCGTGGTACGCACAGCGGCACGGTCGACGAGGGGACGGTCGCGGTGGAAGCGGAGTTGGTGGCGCTGGCGGCATCGGGGGCCTCGGTGCTCGTCCATCAGATGGTGACGGACGGCTGGGCGCACGCCCGTGACCGGCTGGTCTCGCTCTTCACGCGTGGTGATGCCACGCCGGAGGAAGAGGAAGCCGTGGCGGGGGAGTTGGAGACCGCTCGCGGTGAGCTCTCCTCGGCGCGGGACAGCGGTGACGACGAGCTGGCCAGGGACGTCGAAGCGGAGTGGCGTACGCGGCTGCGCCGCAGGCTCGCCGCCGATCCATCGGCGGCGGCCCGGCTCCGGTCCGTCCTGGCGGAGCTGGAGGAGAGCGGTCCGGCCCGCCGGACCGGGGACGTGCACAACTCGGTCGGTGGCAACGCCCGGGTCGGTGGGCCGGTGATCCAGGCGGGGGACGTCGGCTCGCTGCACATCGGCGGCCAGGGCCAGGCCGTGTCCGACGCGTAGTGGCCCCTGTCCGGCGCATGACGCCGCCGGTCCCTGGGCGTCCGCCGAGCGTGTGACGGGGTCGCCTGCTCGACGGACGGTGCGGAGCGTCAGTGGACGATGGTGTAGCTGCGCCACAGCGGGTCGTTGTGCGCGTTGTTGTCGGTGAGGGTGGTGGCCACATAGGCCACTCCCCGTCCCGAGCAGTCGGGTGTGGTGTACAGGATGACGTCGACCAGGGTGCCGTTGGTGACCTCCGTGGCACCGGGGTCCAGACGGTGGCATCCCCGGACGGACGGGCTGTCGACCTGGATGACCTTGTCCTGGTCGGTCTTGTAGATGATCGGTCCGACCGCGTTGCGTCCGAGGCCGGAACAGCCCGCGAGGGCCAGGGTCAGTAGCGTCGAGCCGGCTGCGATACCGAGACGGCGGTGACGGCGATCGGTCACGGACATGGGCGGGTCCTCGTCTGTCTCGTCCGGCCACGGGGGCGTGCTGACGCTGGCCACCCTGCCCGCTCGGCGGATCACCGGCATCCCGTGGGCGGCCGGGTGGGCGTACGCCGCGCGGCGTACGGGGGACGTGTCGGGCAGGGGCGCGCCGTCGGCCGTTCGACCATTGCCCATATCGGGCATACCGTGGTATTGGCGCCTTGGTGAAGGCGCTCGCGGATGTCATGTGATGTCCCGGATGTCGACGGATGTCAGGGGATCGTGATGGGTCTGGTGCTGGTGATCGTGGTGGCGGCGCTGATCGGCGTCGGCCTGCTCTGCACAGCGGCTGCGGCGAGAATCGTCAAACAGTACGAACGGGGTGTGGTCCTGCGGTTCGGCCGGCTCCGCCGCGGGGTGCGCGGGCCGGGATTCACCATGGTGGTTCCCGGAGTCGACCGGCTGCACAAGGTCAACATGCAGGTCGTGACGATGCCCGTCCCCGCGCAGGACGGGATCACGCGCGACAACGTGACGGTGCGGGTGGACGCCGTCATCTACTTCAAGGTCGTCGACCCGGCGAGTGCGGTCATAGAGGTGGAGGACTACGGCTTCGCGGTGTCCCAGATGGCGCAGACCTCGCTGCGCTCGATCATCGGCAAGAGCGACCTGGACGACCTGCTCTCCAACCGGGAGAAGCTCAACCAGGGACTCGAATTGATGATCGACAGCCCGGCGGTGGGGTGGGGCGTGCAGATCGACCGGGTGGAGATCAAGGACGTCTCGCTGCCGGAGTCGATGAAGCGTTCCATGGCGCGGCAGGCCGAGGCGGACCGGGAACGGCGTGCCCGGGTGATCAACGCGGACGCCGAACTGCAGGCGTCCAAGAAGCTCGCCGGGGCCGCGGAACAGATGTCCACCCAGCCGGCCGCTCTCCAGCTGCGGCTGTTGCAGACGATGGTGGCGGTCGCCGCGGAGAAGAACTCCACGCTGGTGCTGCCCTTCCCGGTGGAACTGCTGCGGTTCCTGGAGCGGGCGCAGCTGCCGTCGGGATCTCCCGAGCGGGCGGAGGCACCGGGACAGGAGGCGGTGCCGTCGCGGGCGGGTACCTCCGGCGATGCCTCCGCGGCGGAGCCGGCGCCCGGCCCCGCCCCCGGCCCGGACTCTCGCGCCGGCGCCGACTCCGAGGCGGATTCCGGCCCCGGTCGCCCGGCTGGGGCCGCCTCGGCCGACAGGCATCTGACCAGTCACTGACCGCTTCTCCTCCACCGGCCCTGAGCTGCGGGAACACCGCGCCGGGGCCGGTTGTCGGACCTCCCGCCCAAGGGCTGTCCCGCGATCCGTGGTGGATCAGCGTGCGGCGTCGGATGCGGTGCGTCGCAAGGCGGAGGAGCGTCCGCGTACTGGATGTACGGGGACGTTCCCACAACGCCGCGAGGCGCCGTAGCTGTCGTCGCACGCCCACCAGGGACTGCGGGACAGCCCTTAGACTCGCGAACCAGAAGGAAACAGAAGGAACCGGGAATCAGCGAGCGGGACGAGTCCGCGAAGGCGGGGAGGGGACGATGGCCGTGGCACAGCAGGACCCGCGGGACATCGCCGACGGCCGCCTCATGCGCCGCGCGGCGGTGTTCCTGCCCGCGAGGCTGCCGAGGGACGGGCAGGTCGCCTTCTGGGACCCGGAGGACCTGGGCAGCCGTGAGGGGCAGGGGAGTCCGGAAGGTGTCGAGGGTCCCGGCCGGACCGGTGAGCTCACGGTCGTCCGCCGGCACGGTACGGACGGCGTCCGTCGTCGTACGGTCTCCGCCGTGCTGCTGCCGGTCGCCGAGGCCGTGCCGTTGCTGGCCCGTGCCAGGCACCGGGCGACGGCGCACCCCGCCACCCGGTGCCTGGGCGCCGCCACCCTGCACGCCCTCAACCTCGTGGCGCGGGGCAGGCTGCTGCCCGGACTGACGGCCGACGACCACGACGCCTGGCGGGCCGGGCCACGGGACGCGGAGGACGTGGCCCATCTGCGGGCCATCGCCGCCGCCCTGCCTCCCGAGG
Source organism: Streptomyces sp. AM 4-1-1 (assembly GCF_029167625.1). Classification (NCBI taxonomy): domain Bacteria; kingdom Bacillati; phylum Actinomycetota; class Actinomycetes; order Kitasatosporales; family Streptomycetaceae; genus Streptomyces; species Streptomyces sp. AM 4-1-1. The sequence goes on along the minus strand of NZ_CP119145.1, from coordinate 1,307,812 downwards.
GCCACGCCGTCCCGTTGCCGGACCACACACCGCTCCGGGTCCCCGAGCCCGAGGCGCTGCTCGGTTCCTTCCTCGACGCGGTGGCCGACACACTGCCCCGCACCCCGGCCGCCCCCCATGCGATGGGCGCTCCGTACGCCGCCCGCGAGGCGCAGCATCTGCCGGGGGCCCGCGAATGGGCCGTGGAGGTCGCAGCCGGACTGGACGCCGGGGTGCGGGTGTCGCTCCGGCTGGACCTCTCGGCGTACGACCTCTTCGACGCCTCGGACATGTCCGACGACGCCTCGGAGGTGCCCGACGCGTCCACCCGGTCCGGCGGGTCCGGTCACGCCCACGCGGGACCGTCCGGCGACCGTGGGGCCCGGCATGCCGCCGCTGCCGTCGTGCAGGTGCACAGCCTCGCCGATCCGACCCATGTGGTCGATGCCGCCGAACTCCGGGACGGCGGGGCGGGGGACCCGTTCGGCCCCCGGGCGGGGGTCGACGCCGCACTGTCACTGCGCCGGGCCGCCCGGGTCTGGAGCCCGCTGGAGCGGCTGCTGGAGCAGCCGGTTCCCGACGTCCTCCCGCTCAGCGAGGACGAGCTGTACGAGTTGCTGGGCGACGCCGGGGCCCGGCTGGCGTCGGCCGGGGTCGCCGTGCACTGGCCGAGGGAGCTGGCCCGCTCGCTCACCGCCACCGCCGTCGTGCGCCCGGCCCCCGGATCGGCCACCGACGGCACCTCGTTCTTCGACGCCGAGCAGCTGTTCGCCTTCAACTGGCAGCTGTCCCTCGGCGAGGACCGGCTCACCGAGGCGGAGATGGACACCCTGGCGGAGGCGCACCGCCCGGTCGTCCGGCTGCGGGACCAGTGGGTCGTCGTCGACCCCGCTCTCGTACGCAAGGCGCGCAAGCGTGAACTCGGCCTGCTGGACCCCGTGGACGCTCTCGCGGTCGCCCTCACCGGCACCGCCGAGGTCGACGGGGAAGAGGTCGAGGCGGTGCCGGTCGGCGCCCTCGCCGCCCTCCGCGAACGCATCCTCACGGACGACGACACGATCGCCCCGCCGCCCGGCCTCCACGCCACCCTGCGGGACTACCAGCTGCGCGGTCTGGCCTGGCTGGACCGGATGACCTCGCTCGGACTCGGCGGCTGCCTCGCCGACGACATGGGCCTCGGCAAGACGATCACGGTCATCGCGCTCCACCTGCGTCGCGCGCACACCGCGCCGACCCTGGTGGTCTGCCCCGCCTCCCTGCTCGGCAACTGGCACCGGGAGATCAACCGCTTCGCCCCCGGGGTGCCCGTACGCCGGTTCCACGGCGCCGACCGCACCCTGGCCGGCCCGGACGGCGGCTTCGTCCTCACCACCTACGGCACGATGAGGTCGAGCGCGGCGCAGCTCGCCGAGCACGGCTGGGGCCTGGTCGTCGCGGACGAGGCGCAGCACGTGAAGAATCCGCACTCCTCCACGGCGAAGGCGCTGCGCACCATCCCGTCCCCCGCCAGGGTCGCCCTCACCGGTACCCCCGTCGAGAACAACCTCTCCGAGCTGTGGGCGCTGCTCGACTGGACGACGCCCGGTCTGCTCGGCCCGCTCAAGGCGTTCCGGTCCCGCCACGCCCGCATCGTCGAGAACACCGGCACGGCGGCCGGTCTCGGCAACGACGAGGCGGTCGAACGGCTCTCCCGGCTGGTCCGGCCGTTCCTCCTGCGGCGCAAGAAGTCCGATCCGGGCATCGCCCCCGAGCTGCCGCCCAAGACGGAGACCGACCACCCCGTCTCCCTCACCCGGGAACAGGCCACGCTGTACGAGGCCGCGGTGCGCGAGACCATGGCGTACATCGAGGCGTCCGAAGGCATCGCCCGCCGAGGACTGATCATGAAGCTGCTGGCCTCGCTCAAACAGATCTGCAACCACCCCGCGCAGTACCTGAAGGAGGAACCGACCCGCCTCGACGGGCGGTCCGGCAAGCTCGCCCTGCTCGACGAACTCCTCGACGCCATCCTCGCGGAGGAGGGCTCGGTCCTGATCTTCACCCAGTACGTGACGATGGCCCGCATCCTCTCCGCACACCTCACCGCCCGCGCCGTCCCGTCCCAGCTCCTGCACGGCGGCACCCCGGTGGCCGAACGGGAACGCATGGTGGACCGCTTCCAGGCCGGTGAGACGCCGGTCTTCCTGCTCTCCCTCAAGGCGGCCGGGACCGGACTGAACCTCACCCGGGCCGCGCACGTCATCCACTACGACCGCTGGTGGAACCCCGCGGTCGAGGAGCAGGCCACCGACCGCGCCTACCGCATCGGCCAGACCCAGCCCGTGCAGGTCCACCGGCTGATCGCGGAGGGCACGGTCGAGGACCGGATCGCGGAACTGCTGGAGTCCAAGCGGGTCCTGGCCGACGCGGTGCTCGGCTCCGGTGAGACGGCCCTGACCGAACTCAGCGACCACGACCTGGCCGACCTCGTCTCGCTCCGGAGGCCGTCATGAGTCCCCGCGCCCAGCCCCGCAGCGGTACTCAGCAGCCGTCCGCCCGCTCCCGGCCGGGCCCCGACGACCTGCGGCGCACCTTCGAGGCCGTACCCCCGCGCGCACCGGGCGCTGACGGGCCCTTCGCGGACAGCTGGTGGGGACGGGCCTGGGTGACGGCGCTCGAAACGCTCTCCATGGACGAGGGCCGTCTCGACCGGGGCCGGGGATACGCCGACGAGGGCCACGTCGCCGCCGTCACCGTGACCCCCGGCCGGGTCGTCGCGTACGTGCACGGCAGCCGCCCTCGGCCGTACCGGGCGGAGCTGAGCCTGCGGGTCCTCTCCGACGACGACTGGGACACCTTCCTCGACGCGGTCGCCACCCGGCCCGGTCACCTCGCCGCCCTGCTCGGCAAGGAGATGCCGCACTCCCTCGTCGACACGGCCGCCGAGACCGGCATCAAACTGCTGCCCGCCCCCGACGACCTCGATCCGGTCTGTTCCTGCCCCGACCGGGGCCGCCCCTGCAAACACGTCGCCGCACTCTGCTACCAGACGGCCCGGCTGCTCGACACCGATCCGTTCGTGCTGCTGCTGATACGGGGCCGGGGCGAGCGCGAACTCCTGGACGAGCTGGGCCGCCGCAACGCGGCGCACTCCGCCCGCGAGCGTCCCGCCGCCCCCGAGACGCCCTCCGTCCCGGCCGCCGAGGCACTGGCCGGGCGCTTCCTCCCCCCGCTCCCCGCACCCCTTCCGGTGCCCGCCCACCCCGGTCAGCCGCCCTCGTACCCGGACCCGCCCGGTGCCCGCGCCCCGCTCTCCCTGGACCACCTGGCCATGGACGCGGCGGTCCGTGCCCGGACGATGCTGGCCACCGGGACCGATCCCCTCGCCGGGCTGAACGTCTGGCAGGACGCCGTCCGCCTGGCCGCGGCCCGCCCCACCGCGGGGCTCACCGCCACCACCCGCGCCCTCTACCGCGAACTGGCGTTCGCCACCGGCCGCAACCCCACCGACCTGGCCCGTGCCGTCGCCGCCTGGCGACAGGGCGGCGCCGAAGGACTCGCCGTACTGGAAGACCCCTGGGACCCGCCTGCCGGCCCCTTCGACCGTGCCCGGCCGCTGCTCGCCGCCGCCGACTTCCCCCGCTTCCAGCCCTGGCGCAACCACCTCACCCACCCCGGCGGGACGCTCCAGCTGCGCTTCGGCCACGACGGCCGCTGGTACGGCTACGAGTCCGATCCCGGCGAGGACGACTGGTGGCCGCGCGCCTCCCCCGATCCGGACCCGGTCGAGGCACTGACCGCCCTGTACGGCGGATGAACCGGACCTGATGCCTCCGGATCGCCGACCGGGGTCCAGGCCGCCTGAGGCCCCCGGACCGCCGAGGCTCCCGGACCGGGGGAGGGCCCGGACCGGGGGAGGGCCCGGACCGGGGGACCCGGCCCACCGGCCGAGGACCAGGGCGGGGAGGACCAGGGCGGGGAGGACCAGGACGCCGAGGACCAGGGCGGGGAGGTGTCCCGGATCGGCCGAGGTCCCGGATCGGCCGAAGCCGCTCCCTCTCGTGGGGGAGGTCGTTAGAGTTGCGCCGTGGGCGACGAGACGCGGAACACGGTCAGTGGGCAGGCCCGGATCGACACGGTCGTCCAGGCGGGACACATCGGCGAGTTGCACCACCATGTGCACATGGCGACGGCCGGGACCACGACGACCGAGACCCAGGTGACGCCCTATCAGGTCCCCCCGGAGATAAACCACTTCGAGGACCGTCAGGAGGAGCAGAGCCGGGTCCTGCGGGCCGTGGCCGACCGGCCGGGCGGCGGCTCGGGACCGCTCGTGGTCTCCCTCCGGGGCATCGGCGGAGTGGGCAAGACGACGCTCGCCTTCCGCCTCGCCCGCTCCTTGCGGGACCGCTGCCCCGACGGTGTCCTCTACGTCGACCTCGACGATCTGCGGCGGGACGGCGTGGTCGAGATCGCCGACGCGCTCGGTGAACTGCTGCGACCGCTCGGTGTCCGGCCGCCGTGGCTGGAGGAGTCCTTCGCCGGACGCGCCAAGCAGTACCTCACCCGTACCCGGGACAAACGCCTCGTCGTCGTCCTCGACAACGTCCGGTACGGCGCCGAGGCCGTCCCGCTGCTGCCCGCCTCCGCCGCGAGCGTGGTCGTGCTCGTCAGCCACGGATCGCTGTACGACATCGAGGGCGGCGCCGCGCTCGAACTGCCCCTGGGACCCCTCACCGACGAGCACGCCGTGGGACTGCTGCGACGCATCGTCGACGATCCCCGGCTCGACGCCGAACCCGAGGCCGTCGCCGAGCTGGCCCGGATCTGCGGCGGGCTGCCCGCGGCCCTCCAGGTCGGTGCCCAGTGGGTCCGCAAGCACCGCCGCCGCAGGCTCCCCCGGCTCCTCGGAGAACTCACCGCCGAACTGCGCGAAAGAGGGCTTCCCGTGGTCGAAGCGGTGTGGGACGCGGCCTACCGCGATGTGAGCCCGGAGGCACGCACCCTGTACCGACTGCTCGCCGTGCACCCGGCCCCGCATGTGACGGCCGACATCGCCGCGGCGCTCCTCGGCACGGGACCGGACTCCGCCGAGGACGCCCTGGAGGAACTGGAGTCGGCGGGCCTGCTGGAGGTCAGGGGCACGCAGCCGTCCCGGATGCACGGACTGCTCAGGGCCCACGCCGCCCGCTGCGCCAGGGAAGCGTCCGACGGAGAGGCGGCCGAGGGACGCGAACGCCTGGTCCGCTGGTACACACGCCAGGCGCAGCGGGCCGACGCGCTGGCCGCGGGTCCCCGGATGACCTTCGCAGAGCGGGTCGCGCCGCTCACCGGGGCGCCCGACGTCGAGTTCACGGCGAAGACGGACGCGCTGCGCTGGCTCGAAACGGAACGCCTCGCACTGCACGGCTGTGTCCGCACCGCCCACGCACACGGGATGGACGCCGAGGCGTGGGCCCTGTGCGAACCGTTGTGGACGCACTTCCTCGACCATCCGCACTACGCCGACACCCTCGACTCGTTCCGCACCGGGGCGGCGGCGGCCCTCCGGTCCGGTCATCTGCCCGCGCTGGTGCGGATGCGCTGCCAGCTCGCCCGGCCGTTGTGGGAGCAGCGGGCGTACGACGAGGCGCGGGACGAACTGGAGCAGGCGGTCCGTGCGACGGAGCTGTTCGGGGATGCGGAACAGCCCGCGCGGGAACGCAAGCTGCGTGCCTCCGCACTGGAGTTCCGGGGCAAACTGGCCTCGGTCCAGGGTGATTGGGCCGGGGCGGCCGTGGACTTCGAGGCATCCCTCCGCATCCACGCCGAGATCGGCAACGACTACGGCGTGCTCCTCCAGACGTATCTGCTCGGGCAGGCCGCGGCGGCGACCGGGGACCCGGCGCGGGCGACGGAACTGCTGGAGCGGGCCCACGCGATGGCCGGTGAGCAGAACCGTGCGCGCATGGCCTCACGTACCGGTTTCGAACTCGGCAGGGTACTGGCCCGCTTGGGCCGGACGGACCAGGCACGGGAGTTGTTCGACGCGGCGCTCGTCGGCGCCCGGGAGCGTGGGTCCGGCTTCGACGAGGCGCGGGTACGGGACGCGCTCGCGGCGCTCGACGAGGCGGTGGGGGACGAGGACGGCGCCCGGAGTCACCGCGAGGCGGCGCACACGATCCGCGCGGCGGGCGGCCAGCTCGACACCTGACCGCCTGACCGACTGGCTGGTTGACCGCTGACCGCTGACCGCTGACCGCTGACCGCTGACCGACTGACCGCTGACCGCTGACCGCTGACCGACTGACCGGTTGTCCGCTTGGGTGCGGGCTTCGGCGGTCCGGCACGGCGCCGGTTCAGACCTCGGTGTCCGCCTCGCCAGCCGATGCGACGGCCAGGCGGGCCTGGTAGCGGCGGCCCGCGATCTCGCACCGTACGACCGTGGGCAGCCACGGCGTCCGGGACCCGGTCCGGTCCGGATCACCGGGCGGCGGCTCCGGCCGGGCGGACAGCCAGGCGTGCACGGCGGACAGCACGGCGGCCGGGTCGGTGCGGATGACCAGCCCGGTCGCCGGGTCCCGGGACGGTTCGATACGGGCACTGAGCAGCGGCAGGCCGTGCCGTCCGACGATCCAGTGATCGGGTGCCAGGGCCACCGCCGCCGTACGGGTCCGGCCGGGGTGTGCGGCGAGGACATCGGCGGTCCAGCCCGCCGCCGTCCAGGTCACCCGGTGCGGGCCGGACGCGGTTCCCTCGCCGGCGGGCCGCCGGAAGAGCAGGCCCGCGCCCTGCGCGTGGCGGGCGGTTCCCCGGTCCAGCTCCACGGCGAGGTGGTGCACGTGCTCGTGCGGTTCGACGGTGACGGGATGGCGTACGACCCGTACGGTGTCGCCCTCGACACCCGCCCGCACGACGAAGGCGACGGGGGTCCGGGGGCGTGTCGGGGGGATGGGCAGCGGGCGGGCTTCGGCGGGAGTGTCCGGTGGGGTGAGCGCGAGCAGGGCGTACAACTCCTCGCGCAGCCGGTGCAGCGACCGGCCCCGTTCGGCGAAGGCGAGACCGGCCGCGACCGGGGCCGGAACGGCCAGGTCCACATCGCCGGGGGATTCCAACCGGGGCACCGAGGAGAGGAGTTCGGCCATCGGGGTACCGGGGATCAGCTCCGGTCCGCCGTCGCACGCGGCGACGAGCGGCCGCCCGACGGCGGCGGCGTACAGCGCCGTGGAGCCGTGGTCGGTGACGACGGCGTCCGCGGCCACGAGCAGCGCGGCCCATTCCTCGTACGGCCGGGCGAGCAGCAGTCCACCGTTGACGGCGGGTGCCAACTGCTCGTTCAGGTCGAAGACGCCGGGTGCGCTGTGCAGGTTCGGGTGGGCCAGCAGGGCGAGTTGGTACGCGTCGTGCGGGAGCTGTGCGACGAGCCTGGCGGGCAGCCCGGGGTGACGGGCCAGCAGCGAGTACGGGCCCCAGGTGGAGGTGAGCACGATCAGCCGGCGGTCGCCGGTGCCGAGGGCGGCGCGGTAGCTGTTCCGTCGGGGGAGCGAGGCCAGCAAACGGTCGAGGGTCGGATCGCCGATGACGGCGGCCCTGGTCGCCGCGGTGGGGCTGCCCGCGGTGAGGCGGTCGAGCTGGCTGGAGTGGGCGAGCGCGTGCAGTGCGGCGAGCGGGCGCCCGCCCGGGAGAAGCAGGCGCGGATCGAGACCGGACGCCGAACGGCCGGCTTCGGCGGCGGGCAACGCCTTGTTGTACCCGGCGCCGTGCGGGAACAGCACGCGCGGCCCGCGCAGTTCGTCGATCGCGCCCTTCGGGCTGGCCGCCAGTGTCAGCCCGGGGGAGATCATGCGGGCCTCGGCCCACGGGATGGTGCGGGCGCCCGCACGATCGATCGCGGCGAGCGCGTCGACGCCGAAGTCGGAGCCCGGGACGAGGGTGAAGCGGCGGCGGATGCGCTGATCCCCGGCGAAGACCGGAAGCACGTCCAGGAGCCGGTGGAGAGCGGTCGCGGAACGGGCGGCGAAGAGGACGGTCACTGCCTCGGCCTCATGGTCCTTCGCGGTCACGGTCCCGGGTTCGCGATCCGGAGCCGTCCCGACTCCGGTGCGGTCACCCGGTCCGGGTGCGGTCATCTCCTCGCGCCCGCGGTCCGCCGCGCTCACCGTAGCCACTCCGGAACGACGGCGACGGCGACGGTAACGCGCCTGTCCGGTCGCCGCCGCGCCACGGTTGCCGTTGCCGATACCGGCGCTGGTGCCGACGCCGGTACCGGATGCCGTGCCGGTGTGATGGCCGGTCGCGGGCGCTGTTCCGCCGACGTCGCGTGCGGTACGCGGAATGCCGTGTCCGGCCCGGGGGTGAGCCGGTGCGGCGACCGGTCAGGCGTGTCGCCGATCACGAGGCGCGGCGTCCGGCCGGGGACACCGTCCCCGTGGTGCGGGACGGCGGGCTCCGGACGGTTGGACGGCATGGGCGAGAGACTACCGCCGTCCCGGCCACGGGCCGGGACGGCCGGAACACGGCGGGGAAGGGGAGCGGGACGCGCCGGGTCGGAGGGTTCGAGCCGTCGGCGTGCTCCCGCACCCGTCACAGCACCGGGCGCCCGCCCCTGCCCCGTACCGCGGCCCTCGTCCATGACACACCCCGGCCGGCGAAGAAGCGGTCGAAGAGGGGCAGGGGGAGTTCCGCCGCCCGGGTCCCGGCCGTCGTGCCCGACGGGTTGTGGAAGTGCACACCGTCGCCGTCGGCCGTACGGGACGTCAGCAGCACCAGATGCCCGCCCCGGCCGGGTGCGGGGCGCTCCGGGTGTCTGATCCCGTAGTGCACCGAGGCCATCACGGCACGGCCGCCGTCCAGCAGACCGGGGATCTCCTCCACCGTGAGACGGCGGTGGACCGTCGCGTCGAGCCCGTGCACCTCATGCGCGTACTCCGCGAACGGGGCGTACACCAGTCCCCGGATCACTCCCTCGGCGTCCTCCGTGTACGCCCCGTACTTCAGCGCCCCGTCCCGCAGCGCGAACAGGGAAGGAACCGGCGGCGACGGTGCCGTCCCGCTGAGGCCCGACGGGTCCTCGGCGCCGCCGCCCAGCCCCATCCGCAGACACGTCATCCCGCACAGATGCCCCGCCCAGCGCGCGTACTCGGCGGGCGAGCCGGCGCCCGAGTCCGCCCACCCCGGATCGCCACCGGGATCGAACCCGCCCTCCACGATCGGCCCGACCAGTTCGGGCGTGGCGAACTGGGTGAGCACCGGAACACCGCAGGCGGGACAGGTCACTGGCGATATCCGTTCAGGAACCGGCCGATGCGGCTGATCGCCGCGTCCAGGTCGTCGGCGTACGGGAGAGTCAGGATGCGGAAGTGGTCGGGGCGCGGCCAGTTGAACCCGGTGCCCTGGACCACCTGGATCTTCTCACGCAGCAGCAGGTCCAGCACGAACCTCTCGTCGTCGACGATTGGGTGGACCTTCGGATCGATGCGCGGGAACGCGTACAGCGCCCCCTTGGGCTTCACGCACGACACGCCGGGAATCTCGTTCAGCCGCTCCCAGGCGCGGTTGCGCTGCTCGTGCAGTCTGCCGCCCGGCGCCACCAGTTCACGGATCGACTGCCGACCGCCGAGCGCCGCCTGAATGGCGTACTGCGCGGGCGCGTTGGGGCACAGCCGCATGGAGGCGAGGGTGGTCAGTCCCTCCAGATAGCCGCGGGCGTGCTGCCGCGGTCCGGAGACCACCATCCAGCCCGAACGGAACCCGGCCACCCGGTAGGTCTTCGACAGCCCGCTGAAGGTGAGGCAGACCAGGTCGGGGGCGAGGACGGCCACGCTGTGGTGCTCGGCGTCGTCGTAGAGGATCTGGTCGTAGATCTCGTCGGCCAGCACCATCAGACCGTGCCTGCGGGCCAGATCGAGGATGCCTTCCAGCACCTCGCGCGGATAGACCGCGCCGGTCGGATTGTTCGGATTGATGATGACGACGGCCCTGGTGCGGTCGGTGATCTTCGAGGCCAGATCGGCCAGGTCCGGGTTCCACTCCGCCGACTCGTCGCACGTGTAGTGCACGGCCTTGCCGCCCGCGAGGGTGACGACAGCGGTCCACAACGGGTAGTCGGGGGCGGGGATCAGCACCTCGTCGCCGTCCTCCAGCAGCGCCTGGATCGCCATGGAGATCAGCTCGGAGACCCCGTTGCCGAGAAAGATGTCGTCCACGTCGACATCGGGCAGACCGATGTCCTGGTAGCGCTGCGCCACCGCGCGGCGGGCCGAGAGGATGCCGCGTGAATCGCTGTAGCCATGGGCCTGCGGAAGCATCCGGATCATGTCCTGGACTATCTCCTCGGGTGCCTCGAAACCGAAGAGCGCCGGGTTGCCGGTGTTGAGGCGCAGCACGCTGTGGCCCGCCTCCTCAAGGGCGTTGGCGTGCTCGATGACCGGGCCCCTGATCTCGTAACAGACCTCGTCGAGCTTGCTGGACTGCCGGAACTCCATGCGTGGGCCTCCCCGGTCCGATTGCGTACTTGGTTTTACCAAGTTTGAGCTTGGAAAGTCCAACAACATGTCTAGACTGCCTCGCATGCCACGTCAGCAGCAGGCGGTACGCCGCCGGAGTTATGACCAGTTCTGCGCCGCCGCTCGCGCCCTCGATTCCGTCGGCGACCGGTGGACCCTGCTGATCGTCCGTGAACTGCTGGCGGGACCGCGGCGCTACACCGACCTGCACGCCGATCTCCCCGGGGTCAGCACGGACGTTCTCGCCTCCCGGCTCAAGGACATGGAGCAGGGCGGCCTCGCCACCCGCCGTCGCCTGCCGCCGCCGGCGGCCGCCTCGGTGTATGAACTGACCGAGCGGGGCCGGGCGTTGCTCCCCGTCCTCACGGCACTCGCCGCGTGGGGCGCGCCGGCGCTGACCGAGCGCCGCCCGACGGACGCGCTGCGCGCGCACTGGTTCGCGCTCCCGCTGCTCTCCGCCCTGGACGGCGTCAGCCAGGCCGGGGTGGTGGAAGTGCGCCTGGACGAAGGTGAGTTCCACGTCCGCACGGGCGGCGGTGAGCCGGGGGCGGGCGTCTACGGGTACGGACCCGCCACCCGGCCGGATGCCCTTCTCACCCTCGACGGCGAGATCTGCCTCGCGATCGGGCGGGGTGAGGTCACCCTCGCCGACGCGGTGAGGGACGGGCGGGCCGTGGTGGCCGGGGAGGGGCCGCTGGCGGCCGAGCTGCGTGGCGAACGCGGTGGTGGGGCCGGGAGGTGAGCCGGGGGCGGTGGACGCAGGGGCGTCCCATCGCTGTGGTCAGGTGATTCCGTGGCGGAACTCCCGGGTAGCGTGGGGGCATTTGAGTTGCCTGGGACGCGAAGGCTGAGGAGTGACGCATGAGGAAACCGAGCGACGACATACCGGAGGACAGGACCGAGGACAGGGCCACCGACGAGGTCGCCTACGGGGCCGCCGATGAGGTCTCCGGCGGAGCCGGGACCGTAGTGGAAAGCGGAGCCGGGACCGGAGCCGGCGGGGAGACGGGTGCCGGATTCGAGGGGACGATGTCCGCGGGAACCGCCGCGGGCGCGGCGACCGGAGCGGTCGGCGGACCGGGTGCGCCGACCGCCGGTGAGCGGGGTGTCGGGGCGACGGGCGGGCCGGTCGCCGGGGTCTGCGACGGACGGGGCGCCGGGGTCTGCTTAGCGGGGAAGCGGCACAGGGGACTACGCAGGGCCGCGCTCGTGGGCACCTGCGTGGCGGCACTGGGATTCATCCCGGCGTCCGCGTCCGCCGCTCCGGACGGTGGGGTGAGCGCCACCGTGCTGGCGAAGGGTACGTCCCCCGGCCGGCTGAAGGTGAAGACCCCGAGGGGGCGCACCGACGTCACCTTCCGTGAGATCACGATCCAGCCGGGCGGTTCCACCGGCTGGCACACCCATCGCGGCCAGCTGATCGTGGTCGTCAAGTCCGGCACTCTGACCCGGACCCTGGCCGACTGCTCGGTGGAGGTGGCGACCGCGGGGACGTCCTTCATCGAACCCGCCGGGGCCAGGAACCGCCACATCGGACAGAACCTCGGTACCGAGCCGGTCGTGCTCTGGGCGACCTATCTGCTGCCCGCCGGGAGCGAACTCGCCGAGGACACCGCCCCGGTGGGGTGCGGCGCGGGCAGGTAGGGCGCCGGACGCGCGCCGGTCGTCCGGCGTCGTGGGCGGGTGCTTCCCGATACGCGCCGAAGCCGGGGGCGGGTGTTCCCGATACGCGCCGAAGCCGAGGGCGGCCGGACCGTTCCGGAAGGTCAGCGCCTCACCGTCCCGTCCGGGAGCGTCGTGTCCCGTCGGTGGAACGGTCCGCGATGATGGGGGACGTGCGACTGGAAGCGATCACCTGGGAACGGCTGGCCGACGCCCTGGCCGTGCGTGCCGACGGCCTGACACCGGCCGGGGGCGGCCCCTGGCTCAGGCTCGCGGTCGACGGGGCACCCGCCGGCCGTACCGGCGAACTGGCCGCCCGGGTCGCCGGGGCGCTGCGGGTGCGCGGCCGCCCGGTGCTCGTCGTCTCCACCGAGGGGTTCCTGCGGCCCGCGAGCCTTCGGTTCGAATACGGCAAGCGGGACCCCGACGCGTACTACGACGGCTGGTTCGACACGGGCGCGCTGTGGCGTGAGGTGTTCGGACCACTGGAGGCGGGCGGTAGCGGTCGGGTCCTGCCCGACCTCTGGGACCCGGTGACGGACCGCGCCACCCGGAGTCCGTACGAGGACCTGGCGGCGGGCGGGGTGCTGGTGGTGCACGGGCCGTTCCTCCTGGGGCACTGGTTCCCGTTCGACCTCAGCGTCCATCTGCGGCTCTCGCCCGGTGCGCTGGCGCGGCGCACGGAGGAACCGGAGCGATGGACGCTGCCCGCCTTCGCACGGTACGAGGACGAGGTGACGCCCACCGACCGGGCGGACGTGGTCGTGCGGGCGGACGACCCACGACATCCGGCCTGGACCGGCCTCGGCCAGGCACCGCGCGCCTGACGTCGGCCGATCCCGTGGGCCCGCCCCGGACGCCGACGCTCGCCGGACGTGCCGCCCCGAGACGTACCGCTCGTCGGACGTGCCTGCCGCGGAGACGCCGCTCCGTGCCGCTCCCCGAGCATGCCGACCCTGGAGTGGCGCCCCTGGCCGGGGCCGACCATGCGCGCGACGGCCGGTCAGAACAGCGGCTGCGGAAGCACCCCCTCCAGCGCGAGCAGCCGTCGTTTCGTCTCCAGACCGCCGCCGAAGCCGCCCATCCCGCCGTCGCTCTCCACCACCCGGTGACAGGGCACCACCACCGGCAGCGGATTGGCCCCCATGGCGGCCCCCACCGCCTGCCCGGCCCCGGGCTGCCCCACCCGCCCGGCCAGCTCCCCGTACCCGACGAGCGTCCCGTACGGCACACCCGTCGCCAGCTCGCGGAGCACCTGACGGTTGAACCCGGACGTCAGTGACCAGTCCAGGTCGAGTGTGAACTCCCGCAGCCCGCCCGCGAAGTACGCCGCGAGCTGGCGTATCGGCTCGGCGAGCCGCGCGGAGCCGGGGCTCTCCACCGGCTCCGCGCCGAGCCGCGTCCGCAACCGCGCGACCGCCGTGTCCCGCACCGCTGGGGAGGCGTGGAAGGCCACGCTCACCAGACCGGCACCGGACGCGGCGAGGAACAGCGGACCGACGTCGCTCCCGACGACGGCCCACCGCACCGCACCGACCTGCTCCGAACCCCCGTTGTCGTCCATGCCGACCACCGTACGACCCGTCACTGACAACGCGCCCCCGCCGGCCCCGGAGCGTTTCTGAGCGATCCCGGCCGCCCCCGACCGGCGGTCCAGTGCGCGTGGCCGCCGTCCCCCGGCCGTCGGCCACCACAGGCCCCCGCCAGCCCCTCACCGGCGCCCGGCGGGCCCTGGCCGTCCGGCTCAGCGGGTGGCGGAACGCACCACGTCGGGGTTGTTGGTGATGATGCCGTCCACGCCGAATCCCTTGACCCGCACCGCGTTCGCCGCGTCGTTGACCGTCCACGTGCTGACCCGCAGCGGCTTGCCGTGCGCGCCCTTGAGCTTGTGCACGGCCGCCACGTAGTCGGCGGAGACCGAGGTGTACGTCGGGTTGATCTGGTCGGTGAACGCCGCGTACGAGGGCAGATCGGCCACCGACGGAGTGCCGAGGAACCCGGTCGTGACATCGGGACGCTGCTGGTGGACCTTCCTCACGCTGTCCGCACCGAAGCTCTGGACGACCAGCCGGCGCTTCACGTGGGCGCGGTCGAGCCAGCCCTCCGCGCGCAGGACGCGAAGGGTCTCCTTCTCGATACCCGGATAGATCTCGGGGCTCTTGATCTCCAGGAGCAGGTTCTGGCGGTTCCGCTCGACGCGGCGCAGATACTGCTTGAGGGTCGGCACCCGGGCCCCGGCGTACCGGGGCGCGAACCAGCTGCCCGCGTCCAGCCGGGCGATCTCCGCCGCGGTGAAGTCCTTGACCGCCCACGACGTCCGGCCGGGGAAGACCCGCTCGACGTCGGTGGTCCGCCTCAGGTCGGTGTCGTGGATGACCACGAGCACGCCGTCCCTGGTGAGCTGGACGTCGTTCTCCACCCAGGCGATGCCCAGGGCGTCGGCCTTGTCGACAGCGGCCAGCGTGTTCTCCGGGGCGTAGGCCGACGCGCCCCGGTGGGCGATGACGAGCGGGGCCCGGCCGGTCCCGGCCGTGGCCGGGGCGCCCGTGGTGTGTGCCTCGGCCGTCGGCAGCAGCAGGGCTCCCGTGGCGACGAGGGCGACTGCGGAGACGACTGCGGTGCGTACGTACACGGATGCTCCTCGCATCGGAAGGGTGACGGACAGAGACTGACAGCCGTCCGTCAACACGCGACGGGCGAAGGATGGCCGTCACATGAACGCGATCCCACAGCACCGGCACCAGGACGGCGACCGGGAGCGGCGTCACCGGGTCCCGGGAACCGGTCGCCGGGTCGGCCCGGACCCGCGCCGGGACGCCCCCGGACCGGTTCCCGGGACCGGTACCGGCGCCGGAACCGGTCCGGTCGGCATACCGGTACCATGCCGTTTCCATGTGTGCCCGCCGAGCCCGGCGCCTGACGATCTCCCCCGCGACGGGAGCGGAACGGCGAGCGGAGTCGCCGGGTGTCGGAAGTCCGCTCCCTGTCGCGGGGGAGATCGTCAGGGTCACCCCCGTACCTGGGCCTCCGTGAAGGGCGTACGAGCATGCAGGGCACAGTCGACGGGTTCGTCCACGGTCCCGTGACGCCCGTGGCGGCGTTCCTCGTGGCGTGTCTGGGTGCCGTACTCGGACTCCGCTGCGCCAACCGGTCGCTCGGCGGGAAGCGTCCCGTGAAGGGCGGCTGGCTGGCTCTCGGCGCCGCCTCCATCGGCACCGGGGTCTGGGCGATGCACTTCATCGCCATGACCGGCTTCAGCGTCGCGGAGACGCCGATCGGCTACGACAGGACGATCATCTTCGCCGTGCTCGCCGTCGCGATCACCGTGGCGGGCGTCGGCATCTTCCTCGTCGGCCACCGTGGGACGACCCGGATGGCGATCGTCACGGCGGGCACCGTGACCGGTCTCGGCATGGCCTCCACGCACTATCTGGGCATGGCCGGGATGCGGCTGCCGGGGCAGCTCGAATACGACACGCTCACGGTCGTTCTCTCCGTGGTCGTCGCCGTCGTGGCCGCCACCGTCGCGCTCTGGGCGGCCGTCTCGCTGCGCGGCCTGCTGCCCGGACTGGGGGCCGGAGTGGTCATGGGCGTCGCGGCGGGCGGGATGCACTACACCGCCATGGCGGCGGTCAGCGTGCGGCTGGACACCGTGACCGGGGCCGTCCCGGCCGCGACGGGGACCTCGGACACCACCGCCCCCCTCCTCGTCCCGATGCTGATCGGACCGGTCTGTTTTCTGCTCCTCGCCGGGGCGGTCGTCCTGCTCGGTCCCCGGATCATGGCCGGCCGGCCGAACCGGAACGGACGGGGCTCCACCGGCCCCCGCCCCGCCGGCCTGGCGGGCCTCCCCGCGCAGGGCCGACGTCCGCGCGCGCGGACACCGGTGGGCCGGGCCGGGGCCAGGGTCCCCGCCAGGGCCGGAGCGCGACCGCCGCACCACGGCTGACCACCGGACGCGGCGGCCCACGGCCGCTCCG
Organism: Streptomyces sp. AM 4-1-1; assembly: GCF_029167625.1. Taxonomy (NCBI): domain Bacteria; kingdom Bacillati; phylum Actinomycetota; class Actinomycetes; order Kitasatosporales; family Streptomycetaceae; genus Streptomyces; species Streptomyces sp. AM 4-1-1. The sequence goes on along the minus strand of NZ_CP119145.1, from coordinate 1,291,728 downwards.
GAGCCGATGGGCCGACGGTTGTCAGTGGCGGGTCGTACCGTTGTTGCATGCGGCCCGTTTCGAAGATCGAACGTTCGGTGGCGCCTTTCGAGGTCGTCAGTCCCTACCAGCCCAGCGGTGACCAGCCGGCGGCCATCGCCGAGCTGGAGCGGCGTGTCCGTGCGGGGGAGAAGGACGTCGTCCTGCTGGGCGCGACCGGCACCGGCAAGTCCGCGACCACCGCCTGGATGATCGAGAAGCTCCAGCGCCCGACCCTGGTGATGGCGCCGAACAAGACCCTCGCGGCCCAGCTGGCGAACGAGTTCCGGGAGCTGCTCCCCAACAACGCCGTCGAGTACTTCGTCTCGTACTACGACTACTACCAGCCCGAGGCGTACATCCCGCAGTCGGACACCTACATCGAGAAGGACTCCTCGATCAACGAGGAGGTCGAGCGGCTGCGGCACTCCGCGACGAACTCACTGCTCACCCGGCGTGACGTCATCGTGGTGGCCTCCGTGTCCTGCATCTACGGCCTCGGTACGCCACAGGAGTACGTGGACCGCATGGTCCCGCTCAAGGTCGGCGACGAGATCGACCGGGACCAGATGCTGCGCCGCTTCGTCGAGATCCAGTACAACCGCAACGACCTCGCGTTCACCCGGGGCACCTTCCGGGTGCGCGGCGACACCATCGAGATCTTCCCGGTCTACGAGGAGCTGGCCGTCCGGATCGAGATGTTCGGCGACGAGATCGAGGCGCTGTCGACGCTCCACCCGCTGACCGGCGAGGTCATCAGCGAGGACCGCGAGCTGTACGTCTTCCCGGCCAGCCACTACGTCGCGGGCCCCGAACGCATGGAGAAGGCGGTCAACGGCATCGAGCGCGAGCTGGAGGAACGCCTCGCCGAGCTGGAGAAGCAGGGCAAGCTGCTGGAGGCCCAGCGGCTGCGGATGCGCACCACCTACGACATCGAGATGATGCGGCAGATCGGCACCTGCTCCGGCATCGAGAACTACTCGATGCACATGGACGACCGCGGCCCCGGCACCGCCCCCAACACCCTCCTCGACTACTTCCCCGAGGACTTCCTCCTGGTCATCGACGAGTCGCACGTCACGGTGCCGCAGATCGGTGCGATGTACGAGGGCGACGCGTCCCGCAAGCGGAGCCTGGTCGAGCACGGCTTCCGGCTGCCGTCCGCCATGGACAACCGCCCGCTGAGGTGGGAGGAGTTCCAGGAGCGGATCGGCCAGGCCGTCTACCTCTCCGCGACCCCGGGGAAGTACGAGCTGTCCCGGGGCGACGGCTTCGTCGAACAGATCATCCGCCCCACCGGCCTCGTCGACCCGGAGGTCGTCGTCAAGCCCACCGAGGGCCAGATCGACGACCTGGTGCACGAGATCCGCGCCCGCACCGAGAAGAACGAACGGGTGCTCGTCACCACCCTCACCAAGAAGATGTCCGAGGACCTCACGGACTACTTCCTGGAGCTCGGCATCCAGGTCCGCTATCTGCACAGCGACGTCGACACCCTGCGCCGTATCGAGCTGCTGCGCGAGCTGCGCGCCGGGGAGTACGACGTCCTGGTCGGCATCAACCTCCTCCGGGAGGGTCTCGACCTGCCCGAGGTGTCGCTGGTCGCCATTCTCGACGCCGACAAGGAGGGCTTCCTGCGTTCCGGGACCGCCCTCATCCAGACCATCGGCCGCGCGGCGCGGAACGTCTCCGGCCAGGTCCATATGTACGCGGACAAGATCACCCCGGCGATGGAGAAGGCCATCGAGGAGACCAACCGCCGCCGCGAGAAGCAGATCGCGTACAACACCGAGCGGGGCCTCGATCCGCAGCCGCTGCGCAAGAAGATCAACGACATCGTCGCGACCATCGCCCGCGAGGAGGTCGACACGGAGCAACTGCTCGGTACGGGCTACCGCCAGGCGAACGGCGGGAAGGCGGCCAGGACACCCGTTCCCGCCCTCGGCGGGAAGGCGGCGGGCGTGGCGGGCAAGGGCGGTGCCAAGGCGGGCGCGGTGGTGACGGACCGTCCGGCCACCGAGCTGGCCGGGATCATCGAGGAGATGACCGACCGGATGCGGGCCGCCGCCGCCGACCTCCAGTTCGAGGTGGCCGCCCGGCTGCGCGACGAGGTCGGGGAGCTGAAGAAGGAACTGCGCCAGATGCGGGAGGCGGGACTGGCCTGACCGGCGGGCCGGAAGAGGGCCGTGACACCAGGACCGCGTCGCGAGGACCACCTCACCAGGACGGTGTCACCAGGACGGTGTCGCGAGGACTGTGTTGCAAGAACGACACAGAAACGACCCGGAGTCACCGCGCCCTTCGCGGGACTGCGTAGGGTGCTGGGAACCGCGCACGGATGGTCGCGGGAAATGCGGAGAGGGGACAGCGCGTGACGGTCAACATGACCAAGGGCCAGGCCATCAGCCTGCAGAAGACCGACGGGGGGACCCTGACCGCGGTACGGATGGGGCTCGGCTGGCAGGCGGCGCCGCGCCGCGGACTGTTCGGCTCGCGCACCCGGGAGATCGACCTGGACGCCTCCGCGGTGCTGTTCGCCGACAAGCAGCCCGTCGATGTGGTCTTCTTCCGCCACCTCGTCAGTGACGACGGCTCGGTCAAGCACACCGGGGACAACCTGGTCGGCGGCGCGGGTTCCGGCGGCGACGACGAGGCGATCCTCGTCGACCTCCAGCGGGTACCGGTCCACATCGACCAGATCGTCTTCACGGTGAACTCCTTCACCGGGCAGACGTTCCAGGAGGTGCAGAACGCCTTCTGCCGGATCGTCGACGAGACCAACGGCCAGGAGCTGGCCCGTTACACGCTGGACGGCGGCGGCCAGTACACCGCCCAGATCATGGCGAAGGTGCACCGGTCGGGGAACGGCTGGCAGATGACCGCCCTGGGCAACCCGGCCAACGGCCGTACGTTCCAGGACCTGATGCCGGCGATCCTGCCGCACCTGTAAGGACGGCACACAAGCGTTACGCGCAGCTCCCGGAGGCACCCGCCGCCGGGAGCTGCGCCTCATGGCACGGCCGTACGACGGTGCGGCGGGGCAGGGCACGCAGCAACTCGTCGAGGGGACAGCGCAATGACGGCCGAGCTGGTCCGGGGGCAGAACCACGTCCTGCCCGGGACCCGTCTGGAGATCCGGGTGTCGGCGGGCTCGCCCGTCGTGGCGGGTGCCACACTCGGCGACGACCGGGGCAGGGTGTCCGGCGTCGACCGGATCGCGCACCCGGGCTCGCCCCGGCTGCCCGGCCTCGAAGTGTCCCGGCAGGCCGCCGCGGACCACCGGCTCGCCGTCGACCTCGACGCGCTGCCCGAGGACGTGCACCGTGTCACCGTGCTGCTGGCCCTGCCGGTGGGGGCGGGCGGCCCGGACAGGTTCGGCGCGGTCGCCGCGCCGTTCGTCGCCGTCACCACTCTGGAAGGCACCGGAATAGCCGGCTTCACCCTCACCGGACTGGACACGGAATCCGCGGTCGTCGCCCTGGAGCTCTACCGGCGACAGGGCGCCTGGAAGGTCCGCGCCGTGGGTCAGGGGTACGCGGGCGGTCTCGCCGAGATGCTGGCCGACCAGGGTCTCGACGGGGCGGACGGACTGGCCGGGTCGATCCAGGAGGCGGTAGCACGGGGACTGGCCCGCTCGGTGACCCCGGCCCCGCCGCCCCGCACCCCGGACGGCGACCGGGCCCGCAGGACACCGGACGCCGCGCCGCCCCCGGCGGGGGCCGTCTCCGTGCCGCCCGTTCCCGTACCGCCTGCCGACGTGCCGCTCGCTCCCGTAGCGTCCACCGACGTGCCGCCCGTTCCCGTACCGCCTGCCGACGCGCCGCCGGCTCCCGCGCCGCGCGTTTCCGGTCCGCCCGCCTCCGTCGGCGGGCCGGTCGACTACACGCATCCGCGCCGCCGGGCCTCCACGACCTCTCCGTCCTCGCCGCCCCCGGCCGCCGCCCCCGCGCCACCGTCCGTGTCCCCGCCCGTGTCCCCGTCCGGCGAGCCGCCCACCGGGCCGCCGCGACCCGTCGCGGGCGACGCGACCGGCTGGTCCATGGAGGAGCGCCTCTACAACCAGATCTGGGGCATGTTCGAGGACCTGGCCCGCGCCACTGCCGCGTACCGCAGCGCCGTCGACTTCGCCGAGTCCCGGATGGACCAGGAACTCGACCGCACACTCTCGGACCCCCGTTCCCGGATCGGGGGCGCCGGGGACAGTGCGCGCGAGCGGGCCCGCGCCAAGCGCGACGAGCTGACCGACCGGGCCCGCGACGTCCTCGACCGCGACCTCGCCCAGCTCGCCGCCGAGTCCGCCGTCGTCGAACCCGCGCTGCCCGCCGCCTACGCGAGCTGGGACAGCCCCGTCTGGGACGCCCACCGTGTGCCGATGGAGATGCCGATGGCGCTGCGGGTCGGCGATCTCCATCTGCCCGAGCGCACCGACCTGCGCATTCCGTTCCTGGTACGGCTGCCGCTGGAACGCGGGCTGTGGATCGACAGCGGCCGCACCGCTTCCGAGGCCGCTTCCCTGACGGACCGGCACCAGTTGCGTCACCTCGCCCTGGAGACGGCCGTCGCCCACGCCGCCCGGCTGCTCGCCGTCCACCCGGCCGACGCGTACTCCGTGCACGTCATCGATCCGGCCGGTTCCGCCGCCCCGGAGCTGGCCCCACTGGTGAGGGCAGGGGTCCTCGCCGGTCCGCCGGCGGCCGGGGCCCAAGGTGTGGCGTCCGTGCTCGCCCACCTCACCCGCCGGGTCGATCTGGTGCAGATGGCCGTCCGCGCCGGCGCCGCCGACTCGCTGCCGCCGGACCTGGACACCGGCGAACACCTGCTGATCGTCAACGACTTCCCGCACGGGTTCGACGACCGGGCCGTCACCCAGCTGCGGTATCTCGCCGACGAGGGCCCCTCGGTCGGTGTGCATCTGCTGATGGTGGCGGACCGGGCGGACGCCTCCGAGTACGGGCCCGTGCTCGACCCGCTCTGGCGCTCGCTGCTCCGGATCAGCCCGGTCCCGGACAACCACCTCGCCGACCCCTGGGTCGGTCACGCCTGGACGTACGAACCGCTGCGGCCCCCGTCCGGCAGCCCGGTGCTGGAACAGATCCTGGCCCGGGTCGCGACGGCTCGACGCGCTCTCGGCCGCTGACCGCGCTGCTCCCCGCACCGGCCCCGCGCTACCGCGCTGACCTGGTGTTTTGGCTTATTTTTGCCCAACACTTTACCTTCCCTTGGTGTTCCCTGTACTGTTTTTCGGACGGAGGGGAGTACTCCCGAACGCGACGTGCCCGTCAATACGGACTGTGACCGGTCCCGGGGCGTCGGCCCGTGCGCGCGCCCCGCGCGCTCGGGTGGAAGAGACCTCCGGCAGCGACGACGCTGATCAGTAGCCGTAGCGAATTGCCGGAGGCACAGTGGACGTTTCATGGACCCTCTGGGCGCTGACCATCCTTGGTCTGAGCGCCCTCATCGCGGTCGACTTCTTCATCGGGCGCAAACCCCACGACGTCTCGACGAAGGAAGCCGGCGTCTGGACCGTCGTCTGGATCGCGCTGGCGGCGCTCTTCGGGCTCGGCCTGCTGGTCTTCGGCGAGAGCCGGGCCTCGGGCGAGTTCTTCGCGGGCTTCATCACCGAGAAGTCACTCAGCGTGGACAATCTCTTCGTCTTCATCCTGATCATGGCTAAGTTCTCGGTGCCGTCCCAGCTGCAACAGCGGGTACTGCTCGTCGGTGTGCTGATCGCACTGGTGCTGCGGGCGGTCTTCATCGCGGCGGGCGCCGCGATCATCTCCAGCTTCGCCTGGGTGTTCTACATCTTCGGGGCGTTCCTGATCTACACCGCCTGGAAACTCGTCCAGGAGGCCCGGTCCGGCGGGGAGGAAGAGGAGGAGTTCGAGGAGAACCGCCTGCTCAAGACGGTCGAGCGCCGTTTCGGCGTCTCGGACAAGTACCACGGCACCAAGCTCTTCATCCGGAACAACGGCAAGCGCGTGCTGACCCCGCTCATGGTCGTCATGCTCGCCATCGGCACCACCGATGTGCTGTTCGCGCTGGACTCCATCCCCGCGATCTTCGGTCTCACCCAGGACCCGTACATCGTCTTCACCGCCAACGCCTTCGCGCTGATGGGGCTGCGGCAGCTGTACTTCCTCATCGGCGGGCTGCTGAAGAAGCTGGTCCATCTCAGCTACGGGCTGTCGGTCATCCTCGGCTTCATCGGGGTGAAGCTCGTGCTGCACGCCCTGCACGAGTCCGGGGTGCACGTCCCCGAGATCTCCATCCCGGTCTCGCTGTCCGTCATCTGCGGTGTCCTGGTGATCACGACGGTCACCAGCCTGATCGCCAACAAGAGGAGCGCGGCGGCCGAGGAGGAGGCCGGGCGCGCCCGAGATGAGGAGAAGGCCGGACAGGGGAGCGGCAACGGCTCCCGGAGCTGAGTGCCGCGTCCCGGGGCTGAGCCGTCTCCCGTCTTCCGGCGTCCGTCCGCCGTTCACCAGCCCCGGGCGCGCCACTCCGGCAGATGGGGCCGCTCGTCGCCGAGCGTGGTGTCATGACCGTGGCCGGGGTAGACCCACGTCTCGTCGGGCAGCCGGTCGAAGAGCTTCGTCTCCACATCGTGGAGCAGGCTCGCGAACGCCTCGGGGACCTTGTTCGTGTTGCCGACCCCGCCGGGGAAGAGGCAGTCCCCGGTGAACACGTGGGGGGCGCCGTGCGGGTCGTCGTAGACCAGTGCGATCGAGCCCGGAGTGTGCCCGACCAGATGGCGCGCGGTCAGCGAGACCTCGCCCACTCCGATGGTGTCGCCGTCCTCCACGAGCACATCGGTCGGGACGGGGACGGCCTCGGCGTCGTGACGTCCCGCGTAGGTGCGTGCCCCGGTGGCCGCCACCACCTCGGCCAGCGCCTGCCAGTGGTCACCGTGCCGGTGCGTGGTGACGACGGACGCGATGCCGTCGTCACCGATCAGCCGCAGCAGCGTTCCGGCCTCGTTCGCCGCGTCGATCAGCAGCTGTTCCCCGGTGGCCCGGCAGCGCAGCAGATACGCGTTGTTGTTCATCGGACCGACGGCGACCTTGGAGATCATCAGATCGGTCAGTTCGTGTACGTCCGCAGGTCCGCCGACCTCGACCGCTCCGCTGTACGTCATGCGCCTCAGCCTATAGCGGGGGCAGTGCGGGGAGGGGGCTGCCGTCGGCCACGTCCAGGGCCGAGCCGTCGCGGCGCCCGCACAGCCACCCCAGCAGATCGGGGGCCGTGCCCCGGACGACGACGGGGGAGCCCTCCGCGCCACCCCCCGTGGTCCAGCGCCGGCCGTCGTCGGTGGTCACCTCCGTGGACACCACGTCCGGGTGCCCCGCGAACCGCTCCGTGAGGAAGTCGATCTCGCGGGCCGTGAACTCGTCCGGCAGGTCCTCCAGCCCGTAGCCGACGCCGAGGTCGACGTGGTGCAGTTCGACCTCGACCCGGCGGCGGAACGGCACCCGCGAGGCGGAGTCGGTCACACCGTTGCGCAGCGTGACGGTACGTGACCAGTCGGCGGGCACGGCGGCCGCATCCTCGAAGAGCGCCGCGGTCGCGCGCAGGTCCGCGAGCTGATCGGCGAGCGGCCGGGGCGCGTCGCGAGCGATGTCGGAGTCGCGCGTTTCGCTGCTCGCGTACATCGGCCGGCCCCGGAGAACATTTACGAGCGCTTCGGCGTTACGCGAAAGGTGCGCGAGGACATGCCCCCGGCTCCAGCCCGGCAGTCGCGACGGTTCGGCGACTGTGACGTCATCGAGTTCCGCCGTCGCTGCCAGCAGCCGCGCGGTCGCTTCACGTACGGCGTCCAGGTCGTGCACATGCTCAATCATGGGGCCGAGCCTAAGGGCTGTCCCGCGATCCGTGGTGGATCAGCGTGCGACGTCGGATGCGGTGCGTCGCAAGGCGGAGGGGCGTCCGCGTACTGGGTGTACGGGGACGTTCCGACAACGCCGCGAGGTGCCGTAGCTGTCGTCGCACGCCCACCACGGATCGCGGGACAGCCCTGAGCTCGGCCACTCATTCGGGTGAAGGAGCCGGACGACGACCATAAATCGAATGCGCGTGCTATACGCTCGGAGTCGAAAGCCTCGTTCTCCGCTGTGGCGCCCCCCATACCCTGGGCCAGGGGCTCAGTTCCCCCATTTCTCTTCAGAAAGGTGCGGACCGGCGTGACCGACCGTCTCATCGTCCGTGGCGCTCGTGAGCACAACCTCAAGAACGTCTCGCTCGACCTCCCCCGCGACTCCCTCATCGTCTTCACCGGGCTCTCCGGGTCGGGCAAGTCGTCGCTCGCGTTCGACACGATCTTCGCCGAGGGCCAGCGGCGGTACGTGGAATCGCTCTCCTCGTACGCCCGGCAGTTCCTCGGCCAGATGGACAAGCCGGACGTCGACTTCATCGAAGGCCTCTCGCCCGCCGTCTCCATCGACCAGAAGTCGACCTCGCGCAACCCGCGCTCGACGGTCGGCACGATCACGGAGGTCTACGACTACCTCCGGCTGCTCTTCGCGCGGATCGGCAAGCCCCACTGCCCCGAGTGCGGCAGGCCCATCAGCCGCCAGTCGCCGCAGGCCATCGTCGACAAGGTGCTCGGGCTTCCCGAGGGCAGCCGCTTCCAGGTGCTGTCCCCGCTGGTGCGTGAACGCAAGGGCGAGTTCGTCGACCTCTTCGCCGACCTCCAGACCAAGGGCTACAGCCGGGCGCGGGTGGACGGCGTGACCATCCAGCTCTCCGAGCCGCCCACGCTGAAGAAGCAGGAGAAGCACACCATCGAGGTGGTCATCGACCGCCTCACGGTGAAGGACAGCGCCAAGCGCCGGCTGACCGACTCGGTCGAGACCGCGCTCGGGCTCTCCGGCGGCATGGTCGTGCTGGACTTCGTCGACCTCCCCGAGGACGACCCCGAGCGTGAGCGGATGTACTCCGAGCACCTCTACTGCCCGTACGACGACCTGTCCTTCGAGGAGATGGAGCCCCGCTCCTTCTCCTTCAACTCACCCTTCGGCGCCTGCCCCGACTGCACGGGTATCGGTACGCGCATGGAGGTGGACGCGGAACTGGTCGTCCCCGACGAGGAGAAGTCCCTCGACGAGGGCGCGATCCACCCCTGGTCGCACGGTCACACCCGGGAGTACTTCGGACGGCTGATCGGCGCGCTCGCCGACGCCCTCGGGTTCCGTACGGACATTCCGTGGGCCGGGCTGCCGCAGCGCGCCAAGAAGGCACTGCTGTACGGCCACAAGATCCAGACCGAGGTGCGCTACCGCAACAGGTACGGCAGGGAACGCGCCTACACCACCCCCGCCTTCGAGGGTGCGGTGCAGTTCGTCAAGCGGCGGCACTCCGAGGCCGAGAGCGATTCCAGCAGGGAGCGCTTCGAGGGCTACATGCGCGAGGTCCCGTGCCCGACCTGTGAGGGGACGCGGCTGAAGCCGATCGTCCTCGCGGTGACGGTCATGGACAGGTCCATCGCCCAGGTCTCCGCGATGTCGATCAGCGAGTGCGCCGAGTTCCTCGGCCGGCTGAAGCTGAACGCCCGCGACAAGAAGATCGCCGAGCGCGTGCTCAAGGAGGTCAACGAGCGGCTGCGGTTCCTCGTCGACGTCGGCCTCGACTACCTCTCGCTGAACCGCGCGGCGGGCACACTGTCCGGCGGCGAGGCCCAGCGCATCCGGCTGGCCACCCAGATCGGTTCCGGCCTGGTCGGGGTGCTCTACGTCCTGGACGAGCCGTCGATCGGTCTCCACCAGCGCGACAACCACCGGCTGATCGAGACCCTGGTCCGGCTCCGGGACATGGGCAACACGCTCATCGTCGTCGAGCACGACGAGGACACGATCAAGGTGGCCGACTGGGTCGTCGACATCGGCCCCGGAGCCGGTGAGCACGGCGGCAAGGTCGTCCACTCCGGTTCGCTGGAGGACCTGCTGACCAACAAGGAGTCGATCACCGGCCAGTATCTGGCGGGCAAGCGGGCGATCCCGCTGCCCGACGTCCGGCGCCCGGTCGACCCGGCCCGCCGGCTCACGGTGCACGGCGCCCGGGAGAACAACCTCCAGGACATCGACGTCTCCTTCCCGCTCGGGGTGCTCACGGCGGTGACCGGTGTCTCAGGGTCCGGGAAGTCCACCCTGGTCAACGACATCCTCTACACCCACCTGGCGCGTGAGCTGAACGGCGCCAAGTCGGTGCCCGGCCGGCACACCCGGGTCGACGGCGACGACCTGGTCGACAAGGTCGTGCACGTGGACCAGTCGCCCATCGGGCGTACGCCCCGGTCCAACCCGGCGACGTACACGGGCGTCTTCGACCATGTGCGCAGGCTCTTCGCGGAGACGATGGAGGCGAAGGTCCGCGGCTATCTGCCGGGCCGCTTCTCCTTCAACGTCAAGGGCGGGCGCTGCGAGAACTGCTCGGGCGACGGCACGATCAAGATCGAGATGAACTTCCTGCCGGACGTCTACGTCCCGTGCGAGGTCTGCCACGGAGCGCGCTACAACCGGGAGACGCTGGAGGTCCACTACAAGGGCAAGTCCATCGCCGAGGTGCTGGACATGCCGATCGAGGAGGCCCTGGACTTCTTCGACGCGGTCCCGACCATCGCCCGGCACCTGAAGACGCTCAACGAGGTCGGTCTCGGGTACGTGAGGCTCGGGCAGTCCGCGCCGACGCTCTCGGGCGGTGAGGCTCAGCGGGTGAAGCTGGCCAGCGAACTCCAGAAGCGTTCCACCGGCCGCACGGTCTACGTCCTGGACGAGCCGACGACCGGGCTGCACTTCGAGGACATCAGCAAGCTCATCCAGGTGCTCTCCGGGCTGGTCGACAAGGGCAACACGGTGGTCGTCATCGAGCACAACCTCGATGTCGTCAAGACCGCCGACTGGGTCGTCGACATGGGCCCCGAAGGGGGCAACGGCGGTGGTCTCGTCGTCGCCGAGGGCACTCCGGAGCAGATCGCCGCGGTCCCGGCCAGTCACACCGGCAAGTTCCTCCAGGACATCCTGGGCGCGGACCGGATCAACGAGGCGGCGGTACCGGCAGGGCGCAAGCCGGTGCGGAAGACGACCGCCCGGAAGACGGCCACGAAGCCGGCGGCCACGAAGAGGGCGGTCGCCGCGAGCGAGGCGCCGGCCACCCGCACCGCGACGGCCAGGGCGACCGGTTCGGCCAAGTCGGCGGCGGGCACGACGAAGGCCGTGAGCGGGGCCAAGGCGGCTGCCAAGAAGCCCGCGGCGAAGAAGGCGGCCCGTACGCGAAAGGGCTGACCCCGGGGTACTGCGATGCCCGGGTGGCCGCAGCCGGAACCGCGATTCCCCCAGCGGCCACCGGGCGGGGCGTGTGCGACCGCCCGCTCCCGCCCGGTGCCGGGCGCCGGATATCGGTCGGGCGCCGGAACCGGTACGGCCGGCCCAGCGATGGCTGGGCCGGCCTGCCGGTCGTGCCTGCCGGTCGTGCCTGCCGGTCGTGCCTGCCGGTCGTGCCTGCCGGTCGTGCCGTTCCGGCCGTCCTGCGCCGGTCGTCCCGCCCCGGTCACCCCGCCCCGTATCACCTGGTCGTGGGACGCCTCAGCGGCGAGCGGCCCGGCCGAGGGCGTTCCGGTCTCCGCCGGTATCGTCGGTTCCGTCACCGATGCCTCCGGTACCCCTGGCGCGCGTCCCTGACCCCCCCACCCCCGCCCCTCCGACCAGTGGAGACCGCATGTCCGGCCAGTCCGCCGCCCGCCGTACCGTGCTGAAGGGCGCCGCGCTCGCGGGCGCCGCCGGACTCGGTGTGGCCGCCTGCTCGACCGAGTCCAAGCTCGGTCACGCGCAGACGCCGACACCCACCGCCCCCGTCGAACTCGGCGCCCCGAGCGAGGTGCCCGTCGGCGGCTCCAGGCTCTACCGCGACAAGCGGCTCGTCGTCACCTGCCCGGCCGAGGGCCAGTACAAGGCGTTCAGCGCGCAGTGCACCCACGCGGGCTGTCTGCTGGACAAGGTCGAGAGCAACGAGGGCCACTGCCCCTGCCACGGCAGCCGCTTCGACGTGACGACGGGGCAGGTCGTGCAGGGCCCGGCGACCGTGCCGCTGTCCCCGGTCCCCGTCAGGGTCGAGGCCGGAAAGCTCGTCGCGGGCCCCGACGCCTGACGAATCCGGTACGGGACCGCGTGGACCGCGTCACTCCCAGTCCCAGTCGATGCCGACCAGACCGGGCCGTACCGCCTGCTCCACCAGATGCACGGTCCGGTGCCTGCCGGTGAGGGTCAGATCCGTCCGGGCCGCACGCGGCGCCCCCGCCGAGACCTGCGCGAAGCGCCGGCACCGCACGGGCAGCGCGTCCTCGTCGAAGCCCACCTGAAGGACGTACTGCCCGCCGGCGAAGGTGAAGCCGCGCATGTACTCGCCGCACGGCCCGCCCGTACCGTCGTCGAAGCCGTACCCGAAGAAGTACGTCTCACCGGCCCGCAACCGGGTGTCGAACAGCAGCTCCGCGACCAGCACCCCCGTCGCCGCGTCCCAGCGGACCCGGCCCGCCCGGCAGTTCTCCCGGGCCCGCACCCGCACACCGGCCGGATCGCATCCCGGGTCACCGAGGTACACCGCGAGATAGCGGTCCACGCCGTCACGGTGCGCGCGCACCGCGTGCTGCGAGTCCCGCGCGGTCATCCTGCGGCCTGGACCGATCCGTACCCGCTCCTGGTGCGTCACCGTGTGCAGTCCACCGTCGGGCGGCGACTCCAGCAGGGCGAGCAGCCGCTCCACCGAGCCGGACGTGTCCATCAGGGAACGGTACGAACGGGCCACCGGCCGGTCCGCGTCCGTGCGCGCCCCCGCCGGTTCCAGCAGCCGCAGCAGCGACTCCTCCGGCAGTTCGAGCACCTCCTCCAACGCCCGGACGGCCCGCAGCGACTCGGCGCGGCGCGGACGCCTGGCCCCCCGCTGCCAGTAGCTCAGGCTCGTCACGCCGACCTTCACACCACGGTGCGCGAGGTGGTGCCGTACGCGCTGGAGCGGCAGGCCGCGCGCCGAGAGAGCGGTGCGTAGCGCCAGATGGAACGGGCCGGTACGCAGGACCTGTGCCAGTTCGGCCTCGATCTGCCGCATGGGGACCTCCGGTGAACGTTCACGAAGCGGGTGTGGGAAGCCGCGTCGAAGGGGTGCTGAACGCAGGTGGGCCGGGGACGCCTGTTCACACTTCAGCCGTGCCGTTCACACCGGCGTGTCATCCCGCATTGAAGCGCGTTGACCAGCTCCTGACAACGGTTGATGCTCCTCGACAGCGTCCGGACACGCTCCCGCCGAACCACCCCCACTTCATGGGAGGAACGTCATGCGCAACCGCAGAATCCGGTCAGGACGGCTGTCGGTCGCCGCCACCCTCGCCGCCGTGGTGCTCACCCTGCCGACCGCGTCGGCGAACGCCACGACCGCCGCTCCGCCCGTCGTCGCCACGGGCCGGTCCACCGCCGCCGCCCCCGCGCCCGCCGCCGTCGGCGCCCCGGCCCCGGCCGGATCGCTCGCCGCCGCACGGCGGCTCGACATCACCATGCAGGCCCAGCAGAAGACCAACTGGTGCTGGGCGGCCTCCGGCAACACCATCGCCACCTGGTTCGGCCGGAACTACTCCCAGAACCAGTTCTGCAACGCCGCCTTCAACCGGGCCCAGGGCTACGAGTGCCCCAACTCGCAGGCCGCGCTCGACAACGTCCAGGCCGGCCTGTCCTGGGCCGGTGTCCGGCCGGGCTCGTACGTCACCGGCTGGCTGCGCTACCCGACCGTTCAGGCCGAGATAGCCGCCGGACGGCCCGTGGAGAGCCGCATCCAGTGGTCGTCGGGCGGTGGGCACATGCATGTGCTGTACGGGTACGACGACGCCAACAGCTGGGTGTACTGGGGCGATCCCTGGCCCTCCAACAACCGCTACAACTGGGCGTCGCACGCCTGGTACGTCAACAACAACGAGTTCTCCTGGACCCACTCCCTCTACCGGATCGGAGCGTGACGCCATGACCTCCACCCACGGCCGCGCGACCGGCCGCACGTCCCGGCGCGCCCCCGCGCGCGTCGCCGCGGCCGCCGCGCTCACCGGCGCCGCACTGCTCGCCCTCGCCGCACCACAGGCGTCGGCGGACACCGGGCCCGTGCCGGACCCCGCCCTCAGCAAGGCCACCCTGGCCGCCGCCCGGGAGACGGTCACCGACGCGTCGACCATGACCACGCTCTCCCGGTTCTTCGCCCGGGAGGAGACGGGCGGCCGGACGTCCGCCGCCTCCCTGGCGGCCGCCGCACCGCGTATCGAGGGCAACACCGTCCCCGTGCGCACCCTCGATCCGGCCTTCGTCGCGGGGGAACCCGGCGCACCCGTCGCCCGGCTCGACTACCTCGCCACCACCGCGGTCTCCGCCGACGGCCGGAAGGCGTCCCTGTGGACCGCCCCGGCGAACGCGGCGGGCACCGACTGGCGGGTGGTGAACATCGCCACGGGCGACGACGAGACCCGGTACGCGAGCGCCGGCGCCCGGAAGCTCCCGGGCGGCACGGTCTTCCACGAACCGCAGATCGACGCCTGGTACGTCCAGAAGGGCGACCGGGTGCTCCCCCTGGACGACGACGCGGTGCGGGCGGTCGGCGGCGACGGCACCACCCTCACGGCCTACCGCGCCCGAGTGCGCGCGGCGTACGGGGACAAGCTCCCCGGCTCCGACTACGCCCGCTCGGGCAAGGCGGGCGGATACGCGCCGGTGGCCGCCCCCACGCCCGGCCGCGCTCCCGGAGTCCTGACGACGCGGACGGCGGGGGTGGGCGCCGGTGTGCTCGCCGTACTCGCCCTGGGCGGTCTCACCGCCCTGCGCCGCCACCGCGGGCGCCGGGGGGCCACCGGGGCCTGACGGGCCGCCCCCGCCCACCCGGCCCTCCCCCCTTCCGCCGTCTCCCTCTCCGCCTCCTCCCCGCAGGTCCGTGCTCCGGGACGCCCCGCCCCTCCGCGTCCCGGAGCACGGCACCCCGGGCCGCGCCGGACTGTCGGCGCTCGCCAGTAGGCTGTGAGACATGGCAGACCCCTCCAGCTACCGACCCAGGCCGGGACAGATCCCCGACTCCCCGGGGGTCTACAGGTTCCGCGACGAGCACCGCCGGGTGATCTACGTCGGGAAGGCGAAGAGCCTGCGCCAGCGCCTGGCCAACTACTTCCAGGACCTGGCGGGTCTCCACCCCCGCACGCGCACCATGGTCACCACGGCCGCCTCCGTCGAGTGGACCGTCGTCTCCACCGAGGTCGAGGCGTTGCAGCTGGAGTACTCCTGGATCAAGGAGTACGACCCCCGGTTCAACGTCAAGTACCGCGACGACAAGAGCTACCCGTACCTCGCCGTCACGCTCAACGAGGAGTTCCCCCGGGTCCAGGTCATGCGCGGCGCCAAGCGGAAGGGCGTGCGCTACTTCGGACCGTACGGGCACGCGTGGGCGATCCGCGAGACCGTCGACCTGATGCTCCGCGTCTTCCCCGTCCGTACCTGCTCGGCCGGAGTCTTCAAGAACGCCGTCCGGACCGGCCGTCCCTGCCTCCTCGGCTACATCGGCAAGTGCTCGGCCCCCTGCGTCGGCCGCGTCACCCCCGAGGAACACCGCGAACTCGCCGACGACTTCTGCGACTTCATGGCAGGCCGCACCGGGGCGTACATCCGCCGCCTGGAGAAGGACATGACGCGGGCGGCCGAGGACATGGAGTACGAGCGGGCGGCCCGGCTCCGCGACGACCTGGCGGCCCTGCGACGGGCCCTGGAGAAGAGCGCCGTCGTCCTCGCCGACGCCACCGACGCGGACCTGATCGCCCTCGCCGAGGACGAGCTGGAAGCGGCCGTCCAGATCTTCCACGTACGCGGCGGCCGGGTGCGCGGCCAGCGCGGCTGGGTCACCGACAAGGTCGAGGCGGTCGACACGGCGGGCCTCGTCGAACACGCCCTCCAGCAGCTGTACGGGGAGGAGCGCGGCGACGCCGTCCCGAAGGAGGTCCTCGTCCCGGCCCTCCCGGAGCGGACGGAGGCGGTCTCCCAGTGGCTCGCCGACCGCCGGGGCTCCCACGTCAGCCTGCGCGTCCCGCAGCGCGGCGACAAGAAGGACCTGATGACCACGGTCCAGCGCAACGCCCAGCAGGCACTCGCCCTGCACAAGACGAAGCGGGCGTCGGACCTGACCACCCGCTCCCGCGCCCTGGAGGAGATCGCCCGCGCGCTCGGGCTCGACACCGTCCCGCTGCGCATCGAGTGCTTCGACATCTCCCACTTCCAGGGCGACGACGTGGTCGCGTCCATGGTCGTCTTCGAGGACGGCCTCGCCCGCAAGAGCGAGTACCGCCGCTTCCAGATCAAGGGCTTCGAGGGACAGGACGACGTCCGCTCGATGCACGAGGTGATCGGTCGCCGCTTCCGGCGCTATCTCCACGAGAAGGAGAGGACGGGGGAGTGGGACACCACGGCCCCCGACACCTCCGTCACCCCCGACACCTCCGTCACCCCCGACACCTCCGTCACCTCCGTCACCCCCGACACCTCCGTCGTCCACGACACCTCCGTCACCCCCGGGGCCGCGGACGTCCCCGGCACTCCCGGAACCCCTGACACGGCCGGCGCCGCCGCCGTGCCCCCACGGGGTGTTCCCGTCCCGGCGGCCGTTGCCGCACCCGGGCCCGGCCTCGACCTCGATGCCGATGCCCGGGACCGTGAGGACGACGGACGCCCCAAACGCTTCGCGTACCCTCCGCAGCTCGTCGTCGTCGACGGGGGACAGCCGCAGGTCGCCGCCGCCAAACGGGCGCTCGACGAGCTGGGCATCGACGACGTCGCCGTCTGCGGCCTCGCCAAGCGGCTGGAGGAGGTCTGGCTGCCCGACGACGACGACCCCGTCGTCCTGCCCCGCTCCAGCGAGGGCCTGTACCTCCTCCAGCGCGTCCGCGACGAAGCCCACCGCTTCGCCATCACCTACCAGCGGGCCAAGCGCGCCAAGCGGATTCGCAGCAGTCCGCTGGACGACGTGCCCGGCCTCGGCGACACCCGTAAGCAGGCGCTGATCAAGCACTTCGGCTCGGTACGCAGACTCCGGCAGGCAACCATCGACGACATCTGCGAGGTCCCTGGAATAGGCCGCAGGACGGCGGAATCGGTCGCCGTGGCCCTCGCGTCGGCCACCCCGGCCGCGCCCGCCGTGAACACGGCCACAGGAGAAATCATCGAGGACGACGACGGGGGCAGCACGACATGAGCGAGCACCACAGCACCGACCGAACAGACGGAGCGGGACACGTGACCAAGGGCAGCACGAACGAGACCGGCGAAGCCGCCCCGCACGCGGCCATCCCCGAACTCGTGATCATTTCCGGGATGTCCGGCGCCGGGCGCAGCACCGCCGCCAAATGTCTTGAGGACCTGGGGTGGTTCGTCGTCGACAACCTGCCGCCCGCGCTGATCCCCACCATGGTGGAGCTCGGCGCCCGGTCCCAGGGCAACGTCGCCCGGATCGCCGTCGTCGTGGACGTCCGGGGCCGCAGGTTCTTCGACAACCTCCGGGAATCCCTGGCGGACCTGGAGGCCAAGGGCGTCACCCGGCGGATCGTCTTCCTCGAATCCTCCGACGACGCCCTGGTCCGCCGCTTCGAATCGGTCCGCCGGCCGCACCCGCTCCAGGGCGACGGCCGGATCGTGGACGGCATCGCGGCCGAGCGCGACCTGCTGCGCGAGCTGCGCGGCGACGCCGACCTGGTGATCGACACCTCCAGCCTCAACGTCCACGAGCTGCGCGCCAAGATGGACGCCCAGTTCGCCGGCGACGAGGAGCCGGAGCTGCGCGCCACGGTGATGTCGTTCGGCTACAAGTACGGCCTGCCGGTCGACGCCGACTTGGTGGTGGACTGCCGCTTCCTGCCCAACCCGCACTGGGTCCCCGAGCTGCGCCCGTTCACCGGGCTCAACGAGGAGGTGTCCGACTACGTCTTCGACCAGCCGGGCGCCAAGGAGTTCCTGGACCGGTACACCGAGCTGCTGCACCTCGTCGCCAACGGCTACCGCCGTGAGGGCAAGCGTTACGTGACCATCGCCGTCGGCTGCACGGGCGGCAAGCACCGCTCCGTCGCGATGTCGGAGAAGCTGGCGGCCCGGCTCGCCACCGACGGGATCGAGACCGTACTGGTCCACCGGGACATGGGGCGCGAGTGACCAGCCGCAATCTGCGCCTGCGGCGGCTGAGCAGCGGCGGCAGCGGACTGACCGGCCGCAAGCGCGGCGGACAGCCCAAGGTCGTCGCCCTCGGCGGCGGCATGGGCCTCTCCGCCTCGCTCGCCGCGCTGCGCCGGATCACCGGCGACCTCACGGCCGTGGTCACCGTCGCCGACGACGGCGGCTCCAGCGGCCGGCTCCGGGAGGAGCTGGGCGTACTGCCTCCCGGCGACCTCCGCAAGGCGCTCGCCGCGCTCTGCGGGGACGACGAATGGGGCCAGACCTGGGCCCGGGTCATCCAGCACCGGTTCCAGTCCAAGGGCGATCTGCACGAGCACGCGGTCGGCAATGTGCTGATCGTGGCCCTGTGGGAACAGCTGGGCGACCACGTCCAGGCCCTGGACCTGGTCGGCAAGCTCCTCGGCGCCCACGGCCGGGTGCTGCCCATGTCGGCGGTGCCGCTGGAGCTCCAGGCGCTCGTACGCGGCCACGACCCGGCCCGCCCGGACGACGTGGACACCGTGCGCGGCCAGGCCACGGTGGCGCTGACCCCCGGCGAGGTGCAGTCCGTGCACCTCGTCCCGAACGACCCGCCGGCCGTCCCCGAAGCGGTCGCCGCCGTGCTCGACGCGGACTGGGTGGTGCTCGGCCCAGGCTCCTGGTTCTCGTCGGTGATCCCGCATCTGCTCGTACCGGAACTGCTCGACGCGCTCGTCGAGACGAAGGCCCGGAAGGTCCTCTCGCTGAACCTCGCGCCACAACCCGGTGAAACAGATGGCTTCTCACCGCAGCGTCATTTGGAGGTTTTGGGACGACACGCCCCTAAACTCGCCCTGGACGTGGTGCTGGCCGACGAGGCCGCCGTGCCCGACCGTGAGTCCCTGGTTCACGCCGCGAAGCGGCTCGGTGCCGCGGTCGAGTTGGCGCCGGTGGCCTCACCCGACGGCGTTCCGATTCATGATCCGGAACTGTTGGCCGCCGCGTACGACCGTATTTTTCGGATGCATGGAAGGATCGGCCCATGGCGATGACGCCAGCGGTGAAGGACGAAATCTCTCGGCTTCCCGTCACCCGGACCTGCTGCAGGAAAGCAGAGGTCTCGGCGATTCTTCGGTTCGCGGGCGGGCTGCACCTGGTGAGCGGCCGGATTGTGATCGAGGCGGAGCTGGACACCGCGATGGCGGCACGCCGGCTGAAGCGGGACATCCTCGAAATCTTCGGGCACAGCTCGGAACTGATCGTGATGGCCCCCGGCGGGCTGCGCCGCGGCTCCCGCTACGTGGTGCGCGTGGTGGCGGGCGGCGATCAGCTGGCCCGCCAGACGGGCCTGGTGGACGGCCGGGGCCGCCCCATCCGGGGGCTTCCCCCGCAGGTCGTCTCCGGCGCCACCTGTGACGCCGAGGCCGCCTGGCGCGGGGCGTTCCTGGCGCACGGCTCGCTCACCGAGCCGGGCAGGTCCTCCTCGCTGGAGGTCACCTGCCCCGGGCCCGAGGCGGCGCTCGCCCTGGTCGGCGCGGCCCGCAGGCTCTCCATCGCGGCGAAGGCCCGCGAGGTGCGCGGCGTCGACCGGGTCGTCGTCCGCGACGGCGACGCGATCGGCGCCCTGCTGACCCGGCTCGGCGCCCATGAGTCGGTGCTGGCCTGGGAGGAACGGCGGATGCGGCGCGAGGTCCGCGCCACCGCCAACCGGCTCGCCAACTTCGACGACGCCAACCTCCGCCGCTCCGCGCGCGCCGCGGTGGCGGCGGGCGCCCGGGTGCAGCGCGCCCTGGAGATCCTCGGCGACGAGGTGCCCGAGCACCTGGCCGCGGCCGGACGGCTGCGCATGGAGCACAAGCAGGCGTCCCTGGAGGAGCTGGGCGCGCTCGCCGATCCGCCGCTGACCAAGGACGCGGTCGCCGGGCGGATTCGCCGGCTGCTGGCCATGGCCGACAAGCGGGCCCAGGACCTCGGGGTGCCGGGGACCGAGTCCAACCTCAGCGACGAGCTGGCCGACGGGCTGGTCGGCTGAGCCGCCCCCGGCCGGCCGCGCCGGACCGGCCGCGCGGGGGCCCGGACGTCGCCGCTCCGTGACCGTCGGGGCGCGGCGCCGACCGCCCCGCGGCAGGCGGCGGGGCCTCCTCCCGCGACGCCGCCACAGGCTCGTACACCTACTCGCAATACGGGCCTGTGGTGCGCCTCCGGCGCTCTCGATGTCACTGCGGAGCCCTCGGAGAGGTAGGGTCGGAGGCGGTCGGGGACATCCCATACAACTCGCCGGCGTCGAAAACCGGCGTACCTAACGAGGAGATCGGTTCGTGACGATCCGCGTAGGCATCAACGGCTTTGGCCGCATCGGTCGTAACTACTTCCGCGCGCTGCTGGAGCAGGGTGCGGACATCGAGATCGTGGCTGTCAACGACCTGGGTGACACTGCGACCACGGCCCACCTGCTGAAGTACGACACCGTTCTGGGTCGTCTCAAGGCAGAGGTCAGCCACACCGCCGACACCATCACCGTCGACGGCCACACCATCAAGGTGCTCTCCGAGCGCAACCCGGCCGACATCCCCTGGGGTGAGCTGGGCGTCGACGTCGTCATCGAGTCGACCGGCTTCTTCACCAAGAAGGCCGACGCCGAGAAGCACATCGCGGGCGGCGCCAAGAAGGTCCTCATCTCGGCTCCGGCCAAGGGCGAGGACATCACCATCGTGATGGGCGTCAACCAGGACAAGTACGACGCGGCCAACCACCACGTCATCTCCAACGCCTCCTGCACCACCAACTGTGTGGCGCCGATGGCCAAGGTTCTCCTGGAGAACTTCGGCATCGTCAAGGGCATGATGACGACGGTCCACGCGTACACCAACGACCAGCGAATTCTCGACTACCCGCACTCGGACCTGCGTCGCGCCCGCGCCGCCGCCGAGAACATCATCCCGACCACCACCGGTGCCGCCAAGGCCACCGCGCTGGTCATCCCGGAGCTCGAGGGCAAGCTCGACGGCATCGCGATGCGCGTCCCGGTCCCGACCGGCTCCGTCACCGACCTCGTCGTCGAGCTGGAGCGCGAGGTCACCAGGGACGAGGTCAACGCCGCGTTCCAGAAGGCGTCCGAGGGCCAGCTCAAGGGTCTGCTCGACTACACCGAGGACCCGATCGTCTCCTCGGACATCGTCAACTGGCCGGCGTCCTGCACCTTCGACTCCTCCCTGACCATGGTCCAGGGCAAGAGCGTCAAGGTCATCGGCTGGTACGACAACGAGTGGGGCTACTCCAACCGCCTCGTCGACCTGACCGTCTTCGTCGGCAACCAGCTCTGACCTTCGAACCGGCAGGCACCTCGATGTGAGCACGGGGCTCGGACGGCGCAACGCGGCGCCGTCCGAGCCCCGTCGCATGCTCTCTCGCCCTCCCAAGGAGTCCAGAACAGATGAAGACGATCGACGAACTTCTCGCCGAAGGGGTCGCCGGCAAGCGCGTATTCGTCCGCGCGGACCTCAACGTCCCGTTGGACGGCACGACCATCACCGACGACGGCCGCATCCGGGCCGTCGAGCCCACCGTCGCGAAGCTGGCCAAGGCCGGCGCGCGGGTCGTCGTCGCCTCGCACCTGGGCCGCCCCAAGGGCGCCCCGGACCCGGCGTTCTCCCTGGCCCCCGCCGCCGCCCGGCTCGGTGAGCTCCTCGGCGCGGCCGCCGGCGAGGTGGCCTTCGCGACCGACACGGTCGGCGAGTCCGCCCGCGCCACGGTCGCCGCCCTCGCCGACGGCCAGGTCGCCGTCATCGAGAACCTTCGCTTCAACCCCGGTGAGACGTCCAAGGACGACGCCGAGCGCGGCGCCTTCGCCGACCAGCTCGCCGAACTCGCCGACGTGTACGTGGGGGACGGCTTCGGCGCCGTCCACCGCAAGCACGCCTCGGTCTTCGACCTCCCGGCCCGGCTGCCGCACGCGGCCGGCGACCTGATCGCCACCGAGGTCGGCTTCCTCAGGAAGCTCACCGAGGACGTCCGGCGCCCGTACGCCGTGGTCCTCGGCGGCTCCAAGGTCTCCGACAAGCTCGGTGTGATCGACCACCTGCTGGGCAAGGCCGACCGCATCCTGATCGGCGGGGGCATGGCGTTCACGTTCCTCAAGGCCCAGGGCCACGAGATCGGTTCGTCCCTGGTCCAGGAGGACCAGATCCCCGTCGTACGGGAATACCTCGCGCGCGCCGCCGAACTCGGTGTGGAGTTCGTGCTCCCCGTCGACGTGGTGGTCGCCGCCGGGTTCCCCGACCTGAAGACCAAGGCCCCGGCCGACCACGAGACGGTCGCCGCCGACGCCATGCCGGCCGGCCGGATGGGCCTGGACATCGGCCCGGCGACCGGCGAGCTGTACGCCTCGAAGCTCGCCGACGCGGCCACCGTCTTCTGGAACGGACCGATGGGTGTCTTCGAGCACCCCGACTACGCCCAGGGGACCAAGGCGGTCGCCCAGGCCCTCGTCGACTCCCCGGGCTTCAGCGTGGTCGGCGGTGGCGACTCCGCCGCCGCCGTCCGCATCCTGGGCTTCGACGAGAACGCGTTCGGACACATCTCGACCGGTGGCGGTGCCAGCCTCGAATACCTCGAGGGCAAGACGCTTCCCGGCCTCGCCGCACTGGAGGACTGACCCTTAATGAGCACCCGCACCCCGCTGATGGCGGGCAACTGGAAGATGAACCTCAACCACCTTGAGGCCATCGCCCACGTCCAGAAGCTCGCCTTCGCCCTGGCGGACAAGGACTACGAGGCCGTCGAGGTCGCCGTACTGCCGCCCTTCACCGACCTGCGCTCCGTGCAGACCCTGATCGACGGCGACAAGCTGAAGATCAAGTACGGCGCCCAGGACCTCTCGGCCCATGACTCCGGGGCGTACACCGGAGAGGTCTCCGGCTCGATGCTCGCCAAGCTGAAGTGCACGTACGTGGCGGTCGGCCACAGCGAGCGCCGGCAGTACCACGGCGAGAGCGACGAGGTCTGCAACGCCAAGGTGAAGGCCGCGTACAAGCACGGCCTGACCCCGATCCTCTGTGTCGGCGAGGGCCTGGAGATCCGCAAGGCGGGCGACCAGGTCGCGTACACGCTGGCCCAGCTCGACGGTGGCCTCAAGGACATCCCGGCCGAGCAGGCCGAGTCGATCGTGATCGCCTACGAACCGGTGTGGGCCATCGGTACCGGCGAGGTCGCCACCCCCGAGGACGCGCAGGAGGTCTGCGGAGCGATCCGCGGTCGCCTCGCCGAGCTGTACTCGCAGCCCCTGGCCGACGCCGTCCGCATCCAGTACGGCGGCTCGGTCAAGTCCGGGAACGTCGCCGCGATCATGGCGAAGCCCGACGTGGACGGCGCCCTCATCGGCGGCGCGGCGCTGGACGCCGAGGAGTTCGTCAAGATCGTCCGCTTCCACGACCGGTGAGTATGCGCTAGCGCCGATCCGTCGTACCCTTGCGGGGGCCAGGAGGCCGCGACCTCCCGGCCCCCGTTGTCCGTATGAGCAGTCCATGGGAATTCCGGAAAGTAGGGACCAGCCGTGATTATGGGGTTCTCGATCGCCCTCATCGTCTTCAGTCTGCTGCTGATGCTGCTGGTGCTGATGCACAAGGGGAAGGGCGGCGGCCTTTCCGACATGTTCGGTGGCGGGATGCAGTCGTCCGTCGGCGGCTCGTCGGTCGCCGAGCGCAACCTCGACCGCATCACCGTGGTGCTCGGCCTGGGGTGGTTCGCATGCATTGTCGTGCTCGGGCTGCTGATGAAGCTGGACAACTGACCCGTCGTCAGCGATTGCCGGTGAGGGTGTAACTCCCTTCACTGGACGCGCGTTGGGCCTTACGTAGACTGGGGCATCCTCGAGCACCATCACGCAGGGAGTTACGACCGTGGCAAGTGGCAACGCGATCCGGGGAAGCCGGGTCGGAGCGGGGCCGATGGGGGAGGCCGAGCGGGGCGAGTCCGCACCGCGCCTCCGCATCTCCTTCTGGTGCTCGAACGGGCACGAGACGCAGCCGAGCTTCGCCCATGACGCGCAGGTACCGGACACCTGGGACTGCCCGCGCTGTGGATTCCCGGCAGGTCAGGACCAGGACAACCCGCCGGACCCGCCCCGCACCGAGCCGTACAAGACGCATCTGGCGTATGTGCGCGAGCGGCGCAGCGACGCGGACGGCGAGGCGATCCTCGCGGAGGCCCTGGCCAAACTCCGGGGCGAGATCTGAAGCCTCTCGTTCAGGATCAGGGCGGATGCGAACGAAAGGCCCTGGCGCCACTTCCGGCGATGTCTCCCGGAAGGAGCGCCGCCGCCCGGCGCGCCCGCTGATCCGGCCCGGTGCGGAAGAAGGACCCTGGACGTTGTGTACGGCCGGGCGCCCCAGGGTGTCCGGCCGATTCCCGTCCCGTCGCCCGCTCGCCGTCATCCCGTCCGTTCCGCCGATCAATTAGGTTGGAGGAGCAGCGGGGTATGGCAGGTACGAGAAGAAGTGGGCTGATATCCGGGATGAACGCACAAAGCCGAACAAAGCTCAACCAGACGCCCGAGTGGCACGCCCTCGGAAAGCACCGTGAGGAACTGGGCCGGACCCATCTGCGGCAGCTGTTCGCGGACCATCCGGAGCGGGGTGCCGGATACACCCTGCGGGTCGGCGACCTGTACATCGACTACTCCAAGCACCTGGTCACCGACGAGACGCTGCGGCTGCTGCGCGAACTCGCCGAAGCCACCGGAGTGGCCGAGCTGCGGGACGCGATGTTCCGCGGCGAGAAGATCAACACCACCGAGGACCGGGCCGTCCTGCACACCGCGCTGCGGGCCCCGCGCGACGCGGTGATCGAGGTCGACGGCGAGAACGTCGTACCGGCCGTGCACGCCGTCCTCGACAAGATGGCGGCGTTCTCCGACCGCGTCAGGTCGGGCGGATGGACCGGGCACACCGGCCGGCCGGTCAGGAACATCGTCAACATCGGTATCGGCGGCTCCGACCTCGGACCCGCCATGGCGTACGAGGCGCTGCGGTCCTTCACGGACCGCTCGCTCACCGTCCGCTTCGTGTCGAACGTCGACGGCGCCGACCTCCACGAGGCGGTGCGCGACCTCGACCCGGCCGAGACGCTGTTCGTCATCGCCTCCAAGACGTTCACCACGATCGAGACCATCACCAACGCCACCTCCGCCCGGGACTGGCTGCTGACCGAACTGAAGGCCGGTCAGGAGGCCGTCGCCAAGCACTTCGTGGCGCTGTCGACGAACGCCGAGAAGGTCGCGGACTTCGGTATCGACACCGCCAACATGTTCGAGTTCTGGGACTGGGTCGGCGGCCGTTACTCGTACGACTCCGCCATCGGTCTGTCGCTGATGATCGCTGTCGGTCCGGACGCGTTCCGCGAGATGCTGGACGGCTTCCATCTCGTCGACGAACACTTCCGCACCGCCCCGGCCGCCGCCAACGCGCCTCTTCTGATGGGGCTGTTGGGTGTCTGGTACGGCGCTTTCTTCGACGCGCAGTCGCATGCCGTGCTGCCGTACAGCCACTATCTGTCCAAGTTCACCGCGTACTTGCAGCAGCTGGACATGGAGTCCAACGGCAAGTCCGTGGACCGGGACGGTGATCCGGTCGACTGGCAGACGGGCCCGGTGGTCTGGGGTACGCCCGGCACCAACGGCCAGCACGCCTACTACCAACTGATCCACCAGGGCACCAAGGTGATCCCGGCGGACTTCATCGGCTTCGCCGCGCCGGTCGCCGATCTGCTGCCCGGTCTGATCGCCCAGCACGATCTGCTGATGGCCAACTTCTTCGCCCAGACGCAGGCGTTGGCCTTCGGCAAGACGCCGGACGAGGTCCGCGCTGAGGGGGTCGCCGAGGAACTGGTGCCGCACCGCACGTTCCACGGCAACCACCCGACGACCACGATCCTCGCGGACCGGCTGACGCCGTCCGTGCTGGGCCAGTTGATCGCCCTGTACGAGCACAAGGTGTTCGTCCAGGGCGCGGTCTGGAACATCGACTCCTTCGACCAGTGGGGCGTCGAACTCGGCAAGGTCCTCGCCAAGAAGATCGAACCGGTGCTGACGGAGGGCGTCGGGGACGAGCCGCTGGACAGCTCCACCGCCACGCTGGTCAGCACCTACCGCACGCTGCGCGGGCGCTGAGCCGATGAACACCGGGGAGGGGGCCGCGATACGGCTCAGGCCGCCGCGCAACAGGCCGGACCCGCGGGCCGTCCACTGGTGGCGGGCGCAGTGGCTGCTGCCGACCGCCGCACCGGTGGTGGTGCTCGCCGTGCTGGGCGCGCTCCTGGCGCCCGCCCGGCTCTGGCTGCTGCCGCCGGCCGCGGTGCTCGCGGTGCTCGGCGCCGCGTGCGCCGCCCTCTTCCCCCGCTGGTGGTTCCGCGTCCACCGCTGGGAAATCACCGATGAAGCGGTGTACGTCAGGACCGGCATCCTCCGCCAGGTCTGGCGCATCGCGCCGATGTCCCGCATCCAGACCGTGGACACCGTGCGCGGACCGCTGGAACAGCTGTTCCGGCTGGCCACGGTCACCGTCACCACCGCGTCCGCCAAGGGCGCGGTGCGGATCTCCGGCCTCGACCACGAACGGGCCGCGGAACTCGCCGAACAGCTCACCAGGGTCACCGGGGCCACCCCCGGCGACGCCACATGAGCGGCGCCGACCGCATGAGTCCCGAGGAGCGACCGGTCGACCAGGAGCGGCCCGGCACCGAGGGCCGGGCCGACGCCGTTGTCCATGGCCGGGACGGCCGGACACCGCCGGGAACGGGACCGGCGGAACCGGCGGGACCGGCGGAACCGGCGGTAGCGGCGGAACCAGCGGAAGACGACTGGCGGTCCCTCGACCGGCACACGGTCCTTGTCTCCGCGCTCGTCACCGCCGGGGTGGCGGCGGGCGCCGCCGTCCCCCTCACGCTCGGACTCGCCGGACACCTCGGGTCCGGCCCCGCCGTCGCCCGGGTGGTGCTCGGCGCCGTTGTGCTGATCGCCGTCGGCGCGGGCGGTGATCTGGTGCGGTGGCGCCGCACCCGGTACCGGATCGGCGCCGGACGCGTCGAGCTCCACAGCGGACTGCTGCTGGTCAAGAAGCGTGCGCTGGCCCGCGAACGCGTCCGCAGCGTCGACCTCACCGCCCACCCGCTGCTGCGCGTCCTCGGCCTGGTCACGGTCCGCATCGGCACCGGGGAACATGTCGGCGGCGATTCCGCCCTGAAGCTCGACCCGGTCTCCAGGGCCGAGGGCGAACGGCTCCGGCACGTCCTGCTGAGCCGTACCGCGACCGGCCGGCACAGCGGCCACCGCGAGGGCGAACTGGCCGTGCTCGACCTCCGCTGGATCGGCTACGCACCGGTCTCCTTCGTCGCCCCCACGCTCGGCGGCGCGGCGCTCGGCGCGGTCCTCCAGGTCAGCGACTGGCTCGGCGCGCAGGGGAAGGTGATCGACTGGGCCGGTGAAAGGTTCCGCGAGACCCCGCTGTTCTGGGCCGTCGTCGCGGTCGTCGCCGCCACCGCGGCCGCCGGGGTCATCGGGGCGCTGGGCCTCTGGGTCGAGATGTGGTGGAACTACCGGCTGGAGCGGGAACCCGGCGGCACCCTGCGCATCCGCCGCGGACTCCTCACCTCCCGGTCCGTCTCGATCGAGGAGCGCCGGCTGCGGGGTGTGGACCTGGTCGAACCGTTCGGCGTACGGCTCCTGGGCGCCGCCAGGGTCGACGCCATCACCACCGGGCTGGCCCAGGACGACGAGGAGGAACGCGGCGACCACGACACACTGCTGCCCGCCGCGCCCAGAGCCCTCGCCGACACGGTCGCGGCCGAGGTGCTGAGGGCGGCCGTGAGCCCGACAGCGGCGCCGCTCACGCCGCACCCCCCGGCGGCCCACCGCCGACGGCTGCGCAGATGGCTCGCGGCCGCGCTCCTCCCCACGCTGGCCCTCACCGTGCTCGGTGCCACGCTGACACCGGCCCTGTACTGGGCGGCGGGCGGCTGCGCGGTCGTTCTCGGTCCTGTCGCCGCCCTGTTCGCCCGGGACGCGTACCGCGCGCTGGGACACACCCTGAGCGGTGACCACCTGGTGACGCGGTCGGGTACGTTGCGCCGCTCGACCGCCGCCCTGGAGCGGGCCGGGGTGATCGGCTGGACGGTGAGGCAGTCGTACTTCCAGCGGCGGGCCGGACTGCTCGACGTCACCGCCACCACGGCGGCGGGAGCGGGCGCGTACACGGTGTACGACACGGGGGTGGCCGAGGGGCTGCGCTTCGCGTCCGACGCCGTCCCCGGCCTGCTGGAACCCTTCCTGGAGCCGGCCACGAACCAGCGGTGACGGCGTGCGGGGCGGGCGCGGCTCGGCCGCGGGCCGTGTCGAGGACGCAGAACCGATCGCCCTCGGCGCCGACGGGCGCACCTGGACCCGGACCGCCCCGTCCAGGTACCAGGACGTGCGAGAAGGCGGTACCACCGGTCGTGCCGGTGGTACCGCCTTCTGCCGCCCTCGCCGCCGCGGCCCCTGAGCCGCGGCGAACCGGACCTGATCGAACCTGAGTTGCCAGTCCTGCCAGTCCTGACCGGGCGTCAGGGCCAGACCTGACCGGGCGTCAGGGAATGGCGTGCGGATACAGCGCGGGAGGCAGCTGGGAGGCCGCCGCCGCGTCGAGCAGCCACAAGGTGCGGTCACGGCCGTACGCGCCGGCCGCCGGGGCCTGGATCTCCCCGGCGCCCGACAGCGCGATGGCCGCCGCCTCCGCCTTGTCCTCGCCCGCCGCCAGCAGCCACACCTCGCGCGCGGCCCGGATCGCGGGCAGCGTCAGGGTGATCCGGGTCGGCGGCGGCTTGGGCGCGCCGTGCACACCGACGACGGTGCGCCCGGTCTCCCGTACCGCGGGCAACTCGGGGAAGAGCGAGGCGACATGGGTGTCCGGGCCGACGCCCAGCATCAGCACGTCGAACTCCGGGACCGTGCCGTGCCCCGCCGGACCGGCCGCGGCGGCCAGCTCGGCGGCGTACGCGGCGGCCGCGGTGTCCGGGTCGTCGCCCGCCGGACCGTCCGACGCGGGCATCGCGTGCACCCGTGCGGGGTCCAGCGGCACCGAGTCGAGCAGGGCCTCACGGGCCTGCGTGACATTGCGCTCCGGATCGCCGGCCGGCAGGAACCGCTCGTCGCCCCACCACAGGTCGAGCCGCGTCCAGTCGACCGCGTCCCGCGCGGGCGCCTCGGCGAGTGCGGCCAGCAGGCCGTTGCCGTTGCGCCCGCCGGTCAGCACCACCGAGGCGTGGCCACGCGCGGACTGGGCGTCCACGATCCGCGTGACCAGCCGGGCCGCCGCGGCTCGCGCCATCAGCTCCTTGTCGCGGTGCACGACCAGCTGCGGGGTGTTCACTTCGCCGCCGCCTTCTTGGCCGGAGCCCTCTTCGCCGCCGGAGCGGCGGGTGCGTCCTTCTCGGACTTCCCGGACTTCTCGGACTTCGCGGAGTCGGCGGACTCGCCGGAGTCCGTCGACCTGCCCGAGTCGGCGGACCTGGCGGAGACCCGCTCCGTGGGTCCGCCCAGCCGCTCCACGCCGAACTTCACCGCGGACGCGTAGGTGTTGTCCGGGTCGAGGCGCCGCAGCTCCTCGGCCAGCAGCTCGGCGGTCTCCCGCCGCTTGAGCGCCACCGCGCGGTCCGGCTGCCCCTGCATGGCCAGGGTGGCCAGCGAACCGTCGGCACGGTCCAGGACGATGACCCCGTCCTTCGTCTCCAGCCGTACGGCCGTCAGACCGGGACCGTCGGAGAACGTACGCGTCACCGGTACGTCGAGCCGGTCCGCGAGCCACATGCCGAGCAGTTCACAGCTCGGGTTCTCGCTCTCGCCCTCGACCGCCGCCGAGACGACCTCGACCGCGTGCTGGTCGAGCGCCGCCGCCAGCATGGAACGCCACGGCGTGATGCGGGTCCAGGAGAGGTCGGTGTCGCCGGGGCTGTACGTCTTGGCGCGCCTCGCCAGCTCGGCGATCGGCTCCGCCGCCGAGTAGGCGTCCGTGATCCGGCGCTGGGCGAGTGCGCCCAACGGGTCCTTCGCCGGCTCCCCGGGCGCGTCCTCCGGCCACCACACCACGACCGGGGCGTCCGGCAGCAGCAGTGGCAGGACCACCGACTGGGCGTGGTTGGCGAGTTCGCCGTGCAGACGCAGGACCACGGTCTCGCCGCTGCCCGAGTCGGAACCGACCTGGACCTCCGCGTCGAGCCGCGCGTCGCGCCGGCTGCGCGGTGAACGGCTGACCCGCTTGATCACCGCGATGATCCGCGACGGGTGCTCGCGGGAGGAGTCGGACGCCGCCTTGAGGGCGTCGTAGGCGTTCTCCTCGTCGGTGACGATGACGAGCGTCAGCACCATGCCGATGGCCGGTGCTCCCGCCGCGCGGCGGGCCGCCACCAGTGCCTGGTTGATCTTGCTGGACGTGGTTTCCGTGAGATCGATCTTCATGGCCGGCGCCAGCTCCGTCCGTCGCGTGCGAGCATCTCGTCCGCCTCGGCCGGGCCCCAGGTACCGGCCGGGTACCGGGCGGGCTTGCCGTGCGTGTCCCAGTACTTCTCGATCGGGTCGAGGATGTTCCAGGAGAGTTCGACCTCCTGGTGGCGGGGGAAGAGGTTGGCGTCGCCGAGCAGCACATCGAGGATGAGCCGTTCGTACGCCTCCGGGCTGGACTCCGTGAAGGACTCGCCGTACGCGAAGTCCATCGTGACGTCCCGCACCTCCATGGACGTGCCGGGCACCTTCGAACCGAAGCGCACGGTCACCCCCTCGTCCGGCTGCACCCGGATGACCAGGGCGTTGCCGCCCAGCTCCTCGGTCGCGCCGGACTCGAAGGGGAGGTAGGGGGCGCGCTTGAACACGACCGCGATCTCGGTGACCCGGCGGCCGAGCCGCTTGCCGGTACGGAGGTAGAACGGCACCCCCGCCCAGCGGCGGTTGTTGATCGTCAGCTTGATCGCCGCGAAGGTGTCGGTCTTCGACTTGGCGTCGATGCCGTCCTCCTCGCAGTAACCGAGGACTTCCTGACCGCCCTGCCAGGCGTGGTCGTACTGCGCCCGGACGGTGTGCTTGCCGAGGTCGTCCGGCAGCTCCACCGCCGTGAGGACCTTCAGCTTCTCGGCGACCAGCGCCTTCGGGTGGAAGGAGCCCGGTTCCTCCATGGCGGTGAGCGCGAGCAGTTGGAGGAGGTGGTTCTGGATGACGTCCCGGGCGGCGCCGATGCCGTCGTAGTAGCCGGCCCGGCCGCCGATGCCGATGTCCTCGGCCATGGTGATCTGGACGTGGTCGACGTACGACCTGTTCCAGACCGGCTCGAACATCGTGTTGGCGAACCGCAGCGCCAGGATGTTCTGGACCGTCTCCTTGCCCAGGTAGTGGTCGATCCGGAAGACCTCGTTGGGCGGGAACACGTCGTGCACGAGCTGGTTGAGCTCCTGCGCGCTGGCGAGGTCGTGGCCGAACGGCTTCTCGATGACCGCGCGCCGCCAGGAACCCTCCTTCTGGTCCGCCAGCCCGTGCTTCTTGAGCTGCTGGACGACCTTCGGGAAGAACTTCGGCGGTACGGACAGGTAGAAGGCGAAGTTGCCGCCCGTGCCCTGCGCCTTGTCGAGCTCCTGGATGGTGGCCTTCAGCGTCTCGAAGGCCTCGTCGTCGTCGAAGTTGCCCTGGACGAAACGCATCCCCTGGATGAGCTGCTGCCAGACCTCCTCACGGAACGGGGTACGGGAGTGCTGCTTCACGGCGTCATGGACGACCTGCGCGAAGTCCTCGTCCTCCCAGTCGCGGCGCGCGAACCCGATCAGCGAGAAGCCGGGCGGCAGTAGACCGCGGTTGGCCAGGTCGTAGACGGCGGGCATCAGCTTCTTGCGGGACAGGTCGCCCGTGACGCCGAAGATGACCAGGCCCGACGGCCCCGCGATGCGCGGGAGCCGCCGGTCCTGTGCGTCACGAAGCGGATTGGCTCCGGGAACACCAGACAAGATGGTCAGCCCTTCGAGGGGGCGAGGCGCTTGAGCTCGGCCTCGGTGGACTTGAGCAGGTCGGTCCAGGACGCCTCGAACTTGTCGACGCCCTCGCGTTCGAGCAGCCGCACCACGTCGTCGTACGCGATCCCGAGCTTCTCGATCGCGTCGAGGTCGGCGCGCGCCTGCTCGTACGTGCCGGCGACGGTGTTGCCCGTGATCCGCCCGTGGTCGGCGGTGGCCTCCAGGGTCGCCTCGGGCATGGTGTTGACCGTGCCGGGCGCGACCAGGTCGTCGACGTACAGGGTGTCCTTGTACGCCGGGTCCTTGACGCCCGTGGAGGCCCAGAGCGGACGCTGCTTGTTGGCGTGCGCCTTGTCCAGGGCCGCCCAGCGGTCGGAGGCGAAGACCTCCTCGTACGCCTGGTACGCCAGACGGGCGTTGGCGAGAGCCGCCTTGCCCTTGAGGCCCTCGGCCTCGGGGGTGCCCAGCGCGTCGAGCCGCTTGTCGATCTCGGTGTCCACCCGGGACACGAAGAACGAGGCCACCGAGTAGATCTTGGAGAGGTCGAGACCGCGTTCCTTGGCCTTCTCCAGACCGGCGAGGTACGCGTCCATCACCAGGCGGTAGCGCTCCAGCGAGAAGATCAGCGTGACGTTGACGCTGATGCCCAGGCCGATGGTCTCGGTGATGGCCGGCAGACCGGCCTCCGTCGCCGGGATCTTGATGAGCGTGTTCGGGCGGTCCACCAGCCAGGCCAGCTGCCTGGCCTCGGCGGTCGTGGCCCGCGTGTTGTGGGCCAGCCGCGGGTCGACCTCGATGGAGACCCGGCCGTCCTGGCCGTCCGTGGCGTCGAAGACCGGGCGCAGGATGTCGGCCGCGTCCCGGACGTCGGCCGTCGTGATCATGCGGATGGCTTCCTCGACGGTGACCTCGCGGGCGGCGAGGTCGGTGAGCTGGCGGTCGTAACCGTCGCCCTGCGAGATCGCCTTCTGGAAGATCGACGGGTTCGTGGTCACACCCACGACGTGCTGCTGGTCGATCAGCTCGGCGAGATTGCCGGAGGTGATCCGCTTGCGTGACAGGTCATCGAGCCAGATCGCCACGCCCTCGTCGGAGAGGCGCTTGAGTGCGTCTGTCATGAGAATGCATCTCCTACTGGTCGTATATGGGCGTCAGCGCGTGCCGTCGGCGAGAGATTCCCGGGCGGCGGAGGCCACGGCGTCGGCGGTGAAGCCGAACTCGCGGAAGAGGACCTTCGCGTCGGCCGAGGCACCGAAGTGCTCCAGCGACACGATCCGCCCGGCGTCCCCGACGTACTTGTGCCAGGTCAGGCCGATGCCGGCCTCGACGGCGACGCGTGCCTTCACGGACCGGGGCAGGACGCTGTCCTTGTACTCCTGGTCCTGCTCCTCGAACCACTCGACCGACGGCATCGACACCACGCGGGTCGGGACGCCGTCGGACTGGAGCTGCTCGCGCGCCTCGACGGCGAGCTGCACCTCGGAACCCGTGCCGATCAGGATGATCCGCGGCTCCGCGGTCTCCCCCTCGGGCCCTTCGGCCTCGAAGAGCACGTAGCCGCCCTTGGCCGTGTTCTCGTTCGCCTCGTACGTCGGCACGCCCTGACGGGTCAGTGCCAGACCGTGCGGGGCGCCCTCGCCGAACACCTTGGTGTGGCGGCGCAGGATCTCGCGCCAGGCGATGGCGGTCTCGTTGGCGTCGGCCGGGCGGACGACGTTGAGGCCGGGGATGGCGCGGAGCGAGGCCAGGTGCTCGACCGGCTGGTGGGTCGGGCCGTCCTCGCCGAGACCGATCGAGTCGTGCGTCCACACGTAGGTCACCGGCAGGTGCATCAGCGCGGAGAGCCGGACGGCGTTGCGCATGTAGTCGGAGAACACCAGGAAGGTGCCGCCGTAGACACGCGTGTTGCCGTGCAGCGCTATGCCGTTCATGGCCGCGGCCATGGAGTGTTCACGGATGCCGAAGTGGATCGTGCGGCCGTACGGGTCCGCGCCCGGCAGCGGGTTGCCCACCGGGAGGAACGACGACGTCTTGTCGATCGTGGTGTTGTTCGAGCCCGCGAGGTCGGCGGAGCCGCCCCACAGCTCGGGAAGGATCTCGCCGAGCGCCTGCAGCACCTTGCCGGACGCGGCGCGGGTGGCGACGGCCTGACCGGGCTCGAAGACCGGAAGCTTCTCCTCCCAGCCCTCGGGCAGCTCGCCCGCGGCGATCCGGTCGAAGTCGGCGGCGCGCTCCGGGGAGGCGGTGCGCCACGCGGCGAACGACTTCTCCCACTCGGCCCTGTCCTCGCGGCCCCGGTCCACCGCCCGGCGGGTGTGACCGATGACCTCGTCGGAGACCTCGAAGCTCTGCTCCGGGTCGAAGCCGAGGACCCGCTTGGTGGCCGCGACCTCGTCGCCACCGAGCGCCGAGCCGTGCGCGGCCTCGGTGTTCTGGGCGTTCGGCGCGGGCCAGGCGATGATCGAACGGGCCGCGATGAACGAGGGGCGCCCGGTCTCCGCCTTGGCGGCCTGGAGGGCCTGGTACAGACCGGCCGGGTCCAGGTCCCCGTCGGGCAGCTGCGCGACGCGCTGGACGTGCCAGCCGTACGCCTCGTACCGGGCGACGGTGTCCTCGGAGACCGCGGTCTCGGTGTCGCCCTCGATGGAGATGTGGTTGTCGTCCCAGAGCAGGACGAGGTTGCCCAGCTTCTGGTGCCCGGCCAGCGACGACGCCTCGGCGGCGATGCCCTCCTGGAGGCACCCGTCCCCGGCGACGGCCCAGACGGTGTGGTCGAAGGGCGAGGTGCCGGGCGCGGCGTCCGGGTCGAACAGACCCCGCTCGTAGCGCGCGGCCATGGCCATGCCGACGGCGTTGGCGACACCCTGGCCGAGCGGCCCGGTCGTCGTCTCCACACCCGCGGTGTGGCCGTACTCCGGGTGTCCGGGAGTCTTGCTGCCCCAGGTGCGGAAGGCCTTGAGGTCGTCCAGCTCCAGCCCGTACCCGGCGAGGTAGAGCTGGATGTACAGCGTCAGGCTGGAGTGCCCGGCCGAGAGCACGAACCGGTCGCGGCCGGTCCACTCGGGGTCGGCGGGGTCGTGCCGCATCACCTTCTGGAAGAGGGTGTAGGCGGCGGGAGCCAGGCTCATGGCCGTCCCGGGATGGCCGTTGCCGACCTTCTGGACGGCGTCCGCAGCGAGTACGCGGGCGGTGTCCACGGCCCGCTGGTCCAATTCGGTCCACTGAAGGTCTGAGGTGGTCGGCTTGGTGCTCACCCTGAGTCAGGGCTCCTCTCACTGTCGTAAACCGGTGACTGGTTACCGCACCGGGCGCTGCCGAGCCTACCTCCGACAGAACCCGTGATATCGCCTGCTTTCCAGGGTGCGTGCCACCCGTGGAGTTCGCCTCCCGGGTACCTGAGTCCCTTCCCCGGGACGGCGCTCCAACACGACCCACCCCGACGGAGAACGGACCATGACCAACGTCTACAGTGGTCTGGTTCGCGCAAGTATTTACCGGGCCCTCGCGCCCGGAGCTTGCTGGGATTTCTCTGTCAGGGGTGTGCGTGACGGCCGTCGAGTCCCGACCCGCAGGGGTCGCCTTGACTCCGAGCCCAGGGGGCCATCGCCCGTTCGGGGCCCGCGTCAAGGCATTCGTGGCGCTTACCAAGCCACGGATCATCGAGCTGTTGCTGATCACCACCGTTCCGGTGATGTTCCTGGCCGCTCAGGACGTGCCCAACCTGTGGCTCGTAGTCACCACGTGTCTCGGTGGATATCTCTCCGCCGGCGGCGCCAACGCTCTCAACATGTACATCGACCGCGACATCGACGCGCTGATGGACCGCACGTCGCAGCGCCCGCTGGTCACCGGCATGGTGAGCCCGCGTGAGTGCCTGGCCTTCGGCATCGGCCTCGCGGTCTTCTCCACCGTCTGGTTCGGCCTGCTCGTCAACTGGCTCTCGGCGGCCCTGTCGCTCGGCGCGCTGCTCTTCTACGTCATCGTGTACACGATGATCCTCAAGCGCCGCACCTCGCAGAACATCGTCTGGGGCGGCATCGCGGGCTGCATGCCGGTCCTCATCGGCTGGTCCTCGGTGACCAACTCGATGTCGTGGGCCCCGGTCATCCTCTTCGCCGTGATGTTCTTCTGGACGCCGCCGCACTACTGGCCGCTGTCCATGAAGGTGCGGGAGGACTACGCCCGGGTCGGTGTCCCGATGCTGCCGGTCGTCGCCTCCAACCGGGTGGTCGCCCGCCAGATCGTCATCTACAGCTGGGTGATGGTGGCCGTCTCGCTGCTGCTGACCCCGCTCGGCTACACCGGCTGGTTCTACACGGCGGTCGCGCTGCTCGCGGGCGGCTTCTGGCTCTGGGAGGCGCACGGCCTCCAGAACCGGGCGAAGGCCGGGGTGACCGGCGGGAAGCTCAAGGAGATGCGGCTGTTCCACTGGTCCATCACCTATGTCTCGATCCTCTTCGTCGCCGTCGCGGTGGACCCCTTCCTGCGCTGACCCTCCGCGATACGACACCTGCCGACGGGCGGGGTACGTGGCCGACGCCATGTACCCCGCCCGTCGCCCGTTGGACTACCCGTCGGTAGCATCCTGTGCATGGCAGAGATCCAGCAGGTTGACCAGGTGGCCGCGAGCAGGCGGGCCGCCCGCGACGCGCGCACGTCGGCGAAGCTCGCCAGGGAGATCGGCGCGTTCGCCGAGGCGCACGGCGGCGCGGAGGGCCAGCTCGCCCACCTGGGCCGAGCGGGCACCCGGATCGTCCTCGTCGGCGAGGACGGCGGCTGGGGCGACCTCGTCGCGCCCTCCCACGAGATCGCCCGGAGCGCCACGGAGCGGGCCGGGATCACCGTGCACGAGTCCCTGGACGGTGACTTCGCGGCGAAGATGCGCACGGGACCGTACGAATGGACCCGGATGGCCGGTATCCAGCTCGGCGGCCCCTCCAACGGCTGAACGGGCCCGTACCGCCGGCATGTGCGGGAGCCGTTCGCTCAGCCCGCCGCCACCGGCTCCTGGCTCTCGGCCGGGGTGGCGGGGCCGGCCGGCGCGACCGCCACCGGGCGCTCGCGCAGCGACAGCAGTACCCGGACGACCGCGATCCACATCAGACACGCGCCGAACATGTGCAGCCCGACCAGGAGCTCCGGGGTGTCCGTGAAGTACTGGACGTAACCGATCACACCCTGCCCCAGCAGCACCAGGAACAGCTCACGGGTGCGGCGGCGCGGCCCGTCCGGTGCGTCGACCGCCCTCAGCACGAACCAGAGCGCCGCCGTCAGGGCCACCACGACCCACGCCAGATCCGCGTGGAGCTGCGTGATCATCGTCCAGTCGAGCGGAATGCGGTGGACCTCGCTGGAGTCACCGGCGTGCCGGCCCGCGCCCGTCACGACCGTGCCGACCGCGATCAGCAGCCCCGCCGCCACCGCCAGCAGCCAGGTCAGCTGCGAGACCGCCCTGCCCACCAGCGGACGGGGCTCGCCGTCGCCCTCACCGACCCGCTGCCAGGTCACCACCGCCACCGAGAGCAGCGCGGTCGAGAGCAGGAAGTGCGCCGCGACGGTGTACGGGTTGAGTCCGACCAGCACCACGATTCCGCCGAGCACCGCGTTGCCCATGACGATCCAGAACTGCGCCCAGCCCAGCCTGGTGAGGGTGCGCCGCCAGGGTTTCGCGGACCGGGCGGCGATGATCGCCCAGCCGACCGCCGCGCACAGGACGTACGTCAGCATCCGGTTGCCGAACTCGATGACGCCGTGCAGGCCCATCGCACTCGTCGTGGTGAGGCTGTCGTCGGTGCACTTGGGCCAGGTCGGGCAGCCCAGACCGGAACCGGTCAGCCGCACCGCGCCGCCCGTGATGACGATGACGACCGCCATCACGACGGCGGACATGGCCGCCCTGCGGACGGTACGGGGGGAGGGAGTCCACCGCTCGGCGATGTGACGGAGCGGGTTCCGCACGGCTTGAGCGACTTCGGCTCGGGTCAGCTTGGGCACGCGCACCATCGTAAGCCGAGGCTTGTGCAAGCTTTCACGAGGGGGACGAGTGGGGTCGAATTCACCCCGGTACGGCGTACCGCGCGCGGCCGTCCCGCGCCGCCCCGCCGAGGGAGGGCGGGACCTTCGTCACTCCCAGCGGAAGAACCTGGCCGCCGCGCCCAGGCCGAGCACCGCCCACACCGCGAGAATCCCGGCCGCGCCCCACGGCATCGGGGCACCGTGCTGGAGCACGTCCCGCAGACCGTCCGACAGGGCCGAGATCGGCAGCAGTTCGAGCGCCGACCGCACCCCGTCCGGGAACTTGTCCAACGGCACGACGACCCCGCCGCCGACCAGCAGCAGCAGGAAGACGAGATTGGCCGCGGCCAGTGTGGCCTCCGCCTTCAGCGTCCCGGCCATCAGCAGCCCGAGACCGGAGAAGGCCGCCGTGCCCAGGACGAGCAGCAGGACGACGGCGAACGGGTTGCCGTGCGGCGACCAGCCCAGCGCGAAGGCGATCACCGTCAGCAGGACGACCTGGAGCACTTCGGTGACCAGCACCGACAGCGTCTTCGCCGTCATCAGCGCCCAGCGCGGCAGCGGGGACGCGCCGAGCCGCTTGAGCACCCCGTACCGCCGCTCGAACCCGGTGGCGATGGCCTGACCGGTGAAGGCGGTGGACAGCACGGCGAGCGCGAGAACGCCGGGGGCCAGGAAGTCGACCGGATCGCCCGCCCCGGTGTCCACGATGTCGACCGCGCCGAACAGCACGAGCAGCAGGGCCGGGATGACGACGGTGAGCAGCAGCTGCTCGCCGTTGCGCAGCAGCATCCGCGTCTCCAGCGCGGTCTGCGCGGCGATCATCCGGGGCAGCGTGGCGGCGCCCGGCCGGGGGGTGTACGTTCCGGCGCTCATGCGCGCAGCTCCTTGCCGGTCAGCTCCAGGAAGACGTCTTCGAGGGTGTGCCGCTCGACCGAGATGCCGTCCGCCATCACCCCGTGCTGGGCGCACCAGGAGGCGACGGTGGCCAGCAGCTGCGGATCGACCCGGCCGGTGATGCGGTACGCGCCCGGCGTGAGTTCGGCGGCCTCCGAGCCGTCCGGCAGCGCCTTCAGCAGGGAGCCGAGGTCGAGCGCGGGGCGGCCGGTGAAGCGCAGGGTGTTCTCGGCGCCGCCGCGGCACAGGGACTCGGGGCTGCCCTGGGCGATGACCCGGCCCGCGTCGATGACGGCGACGTCGTCGGCCAGCTCCTCGGCCTCGTCCATGAAATGGGTGGTGAGGATGGTCGACACGCCGTCGGCGCGCAGTTCCCGTACGAGATCCCAGGTGGACCGCCGGGCCTGCGGGTCGAGGCCCGCGGTCGGCTCGTCCAGGAACAGCAGCTCGGGGCGTCCGACGACCGCCATCGCCAGCGCGAGCCGCTGCTGCTGGCCGCCGGAGAGCCGCCGGTAGGACGTACGGCCGCAGCCGGCCAGACCGAGGCGCTCGATCAGGGCGTCCACGTCCAGCGGGTGCGCGTGGAGCTTCGCCATGTGGCGGAGCATCTCGTCGGCGCGGGCGCCCGAGTAGACGCCACCCGACTGGAGCATCACGCCGATCCGGGGACGCAGCCGGGGCGCGTCGGCGACCGGATCGAGGCCGAGGACCCGGACGGTACCGGCGTCCGGACGGCGGTACCCCTCGCAGATCTCGACGGTGGTGGTCTTGCCCGCGCCGTTCGGGCCGAGCACCGCGGTGACCGAGCCGGCCCGGACGTCCAGGTCGAGGCCGTCCACCGCGGTCCTGGTGCCGTACCGCTTGACCAGGCCGCGGACCTGGACCACGAGGTCGCTCTTCATGGCCGGTGAGTCTAGTGCCGGGGCCGGAGCCACCGGCCGGGCGGGGGCGGCGGTACAGGGCCGTCCCGCCCGGAAATTAGGTGACCCTAAGTGACGAAGCGCACCAAAGATCGTTCCGGACCGTTGTTGTCACTGTCGCCGGAATTACGCAACAATGGCGTTGTGAAATACGTGGGCGCGGCGTCGCAGTCCCCTCAGGGGGAGGCCGCGACCGGGTTGCGTTCGGATCAGTCCACCCGCAACCGGGTCGCGCGCTCCATCCTGGACCACGGCCCGTCCACCGTCACCGAGCTGGCGAAGCGGCTGGGTCTGACCCCGGCCGCCGTCCGCCGCCACCTCGACGCGCTCGTCACCGACGGCGTGGTCCAGGCCCGCGAGCAGCGCGTGCACGGCGCCAGGACCCGCGGCCGGCCCGCCAAGGCGTTCGCCCTGACCGACTCGGGGCGGGACGCCTTCGACCAGTCGTACGACAAGCTGGCGGCCGACGCCCTGCGCTGGATCGCGGAGACGGCGGGGGACGAGGCGCTGGTCGCGTTCGCCCGCGCCAGGTTCGCCGCCCAGGCGGAGACGTACCGCGCGGCGGTCGAGGCCGCCGGGCCCGACGGCCGGGCCGAGGCGCTCGCCAGGGCCCTGTCGGCCGACGGGTACGCTGCTACGGCTCGTAGCGCGCCGGCCCCCCAGCAGGGCGAGCAGCTCTGCCAGCACCACTGTCCGGTCGCGCACGTCGCCGAGCAGTTCCCGCAGCTGTGCGAGGCGGAGACGGAGTTCTTCTCCAGCCTGCTCGGGACGCATGTGCAGCGTCTGGCCACCCTCGCCCACGGCGACGGGGTGTGCACGACGTTCATTCCGCGCGGCGCGGCGCACCCCACCCCACAGACCACCACCTCATCATCCGCAAGCACGGCCGGGAGGAACCCCGCATGACGCTCCCCACGGAGACTGCCCACCCTGAGCTCGATGGCCTGGGCACGTACGAATTCGGCTGGGCCGACTCCGACGCGGCAGGCGCGGCGGCCAAGCGCGGCCTGTCCGAGGCTGTCGTCCGCGACATCTCGGAGAAGAAGAACGAGCCGGAGTGGATGCTCAAGCTCCGGCTCAAGGGACTGAAGCTCTTCGGCAAGAAGCCCATGCCGAACTGGGGCTCCGACCTGTCGGGCATCGACTTCGACAACATCAAGTACTTCGTGCGGTCCACCGAGAAGCAGGCCGAGTCCTGGGAGGACCTGCCGGAGGACATCAAGAACACGTACGACAAGCTCGGCATCCCCGAGGCGGAGAAGCAGCGCCTCGTCGCGGGCGTCGCGGCCCAGTACGAGTCCGAGGTGGTCTACCACCAGATCAACGAGGAGCTGGAGGCGCAGGGTGTCATCTTCATGGACACCGACACCGCGCTGAAGGAGCACCCGGAGCTGTTCAAGGAGTACTTCGGGACGGTCATCCCGGTCGGTGACAACAAGTTCGCGTCGCTGAACTCGGCCGTGTGGTCCGGCGGCTCCTTCATCTACGTGCCGAAGGGCGTGCACGTCGAGATCCCGCTCCAGGCCTACTTCCGGATCAACACCGAGAACATGGGCCAGTTCGAGCGGACGCTGATCATCGTCGACGAGGACGCCTACGTCCACTACGTCGAGGGCTGTACCGCGCCGATCTACTCGTCCGACTCGCTGCACTCCGCGGTCGTCGAGATCATCGTGAAGAAGGGCGGCCGCTGCCGCTACACGACGATCCAGAACTGGTCGAACAACGTCTACAACCTGGTCACCAAGCGAGCTGTGGCCTACGAGGGCGCGACCATGGAATGGGTCGACGGCAACATCGGCTCCAAGGTCACCATGAAGTACCCGGCCATCTACCTGATGGGCGAGCACGCCAAGGGCGAGACCCTGTCCATCGCCTTCGCGGGTGAGGGCCAGCACCAGGACGCCGGCGCCAAGATGGTCCACATGGCACCGAACACCTCCTCGAACATCGTCTCCAAGTCGGTGGCGCGAGGCGGCGGACGCACCTCGTACCGAGGGCTGATCGAGATCGGCGAGGGCGCGCCGGGCGCGAAGTCCAACGTGCTCTGCGACGCGCTGCTGGTCGACACGATCTCGCGCTCGGACACGTACCCGTACGTCGACGTCCGTGAGGACGACGTGTCCATGGGCCACGAGGCGACCGTCTCCAAGGTCTCCGAGGACCAGCTCTTCTACCTCATGAGCCGCGGACTCACCGAGTTCGAGGCGATGGCGATGATCGTGCGCGGCTTCGTCGAGCCGATCGCCAAGGAGCTGCCGATGGAGTACGCCCTGGAGCTCAACCGGCTGATCGAACTGCAGATGGAGGGCTCGGTCGGCTAACGGCCCCGCCCCCGAAGCAGCGACAGATTTCTGACGTAGGAAGAGAGCACAACGACAGCCATGGCTGAGGCTCAGAACATTCCGGCGGGGTCGACCACCGCCGGGTCCATCGCGGTGGCCGCCGAGTCGACCGTCGCCACGCGCATGAGCGCGCCCCCGTCCTTCGACGTCGCGGACTTCCCGGTCCCGCACGGCCGTGAGGAGGAGTGGCGGTTCACGCCGCTGGACCGGCTGCGCGGGCTGCACGACGGCACGGCGGTCGCCACCGGCGGCGGGATCAAGGTCGCCATCGACGCGCCTGACTCCGTGACCGTGGAGACGGTCGGCCGCGACGACGCCCGGCTCGGCCGGGCCGGTACCCCGGTGGACCGGGTCGCCGCGCAGGCGTACTCCGCGTTCGAGACGGCGTCGGTCGTCACGGTGCCCAAGGAGGCCGTGCTGACCGAGCCGGTCCGGATCACCGTGCACGGTGAGGGCGGCGTGGCGTTCGGGCACCAGGTCATCGAGCTGGGGGCGTTCGCCGAGGCCGTCGTCGTCATCGACCACACCGGTGACGCGGTGCTCGCCGCCAACGTCGACTACCTCGTCGGCGACGGCGCGAAGCTGACCGTCGTCTCCGTCCAGGACTGGGACGACACGGCCGTCCACGTCGGCCAGCACAACACGCTGATCGGCCGGGACGCGTCCTTCAAGTCGATCGTCGTCACCTTCGGCGGCGACCTCGTCCGTCTCCACCCGCGGATCGCCTACGCGGGCCCCGGCGGCGAGGCCGAGCTGTTCGGCCTGTACTTCACCGACAAGGGCCAGCACCAGGAGCACCGCCTCCTGGTCGACCACAACACCCCGCACTGCAAGTCCAACGCCGTGTACAAGGGCGCGCTCCAGGGCGACGACGCGCACGCGGTGTGGATCGGCGACGTCCTCATCCAGGCCAGGGCCGAGGGCACCGACACGTACGAGATGAACCGCAACCTCGTCCTGACGGACGGGGCCCGGGTCGACTCCGTGCCGAACCTGGAGATCGAGACCGGTGAGATCGTCGGCGCCGGTCACGCCTCGGCGACCGGCCGCTTCGACGACGAGCAGCTGTTCTACCTGATGGCCCGCGGTATCCCCGCCGAGGAGGCCCGCCGCCTGGTCGTGCGCGGCTTCTTCGCCGAGCTGGTCCAGCAGATCGGTCTGCCGGACGTCGAGGCCCGCCTCCTCGAGAAGATCGAGACCGAGCTGAAGGCATCCGTCTGATGGGCTTCGTCAAGGTCTGCGCGCTGGACGAGCTGGAGGACGACACCCCGAAGCGGGTGGAGATCGACGGCACGCCCGTGTCCCTGGTCCGCACCGAGGGCGAGGTGTTCGCGATCAACGACATCTGCTCGCACGCGAACGTGTCGTTGTCCGAGGGCGAGGTCGAGGACTGCATGATCGAGTGCTGGCTGCACGGATCGCGCTTCGACCTGCGCACAGGCAAGCCGTCCGGCCTTCCCGCGACGCGCCCCGTCCCCGTTTACCCCGTCAAGATCGAAGGAGACGACGCAGCGGCAGCCGTGCTCGTCTCCGTCACCCAGGAGTCCTGAGTCACCCATGGCAACGCTTGAAATCCGCGACCTGCACGTCACCGTCGAGGCCGACCAGGCCACGAAGGAGATCCTCAAGGGCGTCGACCTGACCGTGAAGCAGGGCGAGACCCACGCCATCATGGGCCCGAACGGGTCCGGCAAGTCCACCCTCGCGTACTCCCTCGCGGGTCACCCCAAGTACACGATCACCAGCGGCACGGTGACCCTCGACGGCGAGGACGTCCTGGAGATGTCCGTCGACGAGCGCGCCCGTGCCGGTCTCTTCCTCGCCATGCAGTACCCGGTCGAGATCCCCGGTGTGTCGGTCTCCAACTTCCTCCGCACCTCCGCCACCGCCGTCCGCGGCGAGGCGCCCAAGCTGCGCACCTGGGTGAAGGAGGTCCGGGAGACCATGGAGCGCCTCCAGATGGACCCGGCCTTCGCCGAGCGCAACGTCAACGAGGGCTTCTCCGGCGGTGAGAAGAAGCGCCACGAGATCCTTCAGCTGGAGCTCCTGAAGCCGAAGATCGCGATCCTCGACGAGACCGACTCCGGTCTCGACGTCGACGCCCTGCGCGTCGTCTCCGAGGGCGTCAACCGGGTCCGCGAGTCCGGCGAGGTCGGCACGCTGCTGATCACGCACTACACCCGGATTCTCCGCTACATCAAGCCCGACTTCGTCCACGTCTTCGCCCAGGGCCGCATCGCCGAGTCCGGCGGCGCCGAGCTCGCCGACAAGCTGGAGAACGAGGGCTACGAGGCATACGTGAAGGGTGGCGCTTCCGCGTGACTGACGCCCGACAGGGGCTCCCCGGCCTCCTCGACACCGAGGCGATCCGAAAGGACTTCCCGATCCTGGATCGCACGATCCACGACGGGAAGAAG
Source organism: Streptomyces sp. AM 4-1-1 (assembly GCF_029167625.1). Taxonomy (NCBI): domain Bacteria; kingdom Bacillati; phylum Actinomycetota; class Actinomycetes; order Kitasatosporales; family Streptomycetaceae; genus Streptomyces; species Streptomyces sp. AM 4-1-1. The sequence continues at coordinate 1,246,924 of NZ_CP119145.1, read as the reverse complement.
ATCGTTTACCTGGACAACGCGGCGACCTCGCAGAAGCCGCGCCAGGTGCTCGACGCACTCAACGGGTACTACGAACGGCACAACGCGAACGTCCATCGCGGTGTGCACGTGCTCGCCGAAGAGGCCACCGCTCTGTACGAGGGCGCCCGCGACAAGGTCGCCGCCTTCATCAACGCGCCGAGCCGCAACGAGGTGATCTTCACCAAGAACGCCTCGGAGTCGCTCAACCTCGTGGCGAACATGCTCGGCTGGGCCGACGAGCCCTACCGGGTGGACCGCGAGACCGAGATCGTCATCACGGAGATGGAGCACCACTCCAACATCGTGCCGTGGCAGCTGCTCTCGCAGCGCACGGGCGCGCAGCTGAAGTGGTTCGGCATCACCGACGACGGACGCCTCGACCTGTCCGAGATCGACGAGGTCATCACGGAGAAGACGAAGATCGTCTCCCTGACCCTCGTCTCCAACATCATGGGCACGATCAACCCGGTCGAGAAGATCATCCGCCGCGCCCAGCAGGTCGGCGCCCTGGTCTGCGTGGACGCCTCGCAGGCGGCCCCGCACATGGTGGTCGACGTGCAGGCGCTCCAGGCCGACTTCGTGGCCTTCACCGGCCACAAGATGGTCGGTCCGACCGGCATCGGCGTGCTGTGGGGGCGGCAGGAGCTCCTGGAGGACCTGCCGCCGTTCCTCGGCGGCGGCGAGATGATCGAGACCGTGTCGATGCACTCGTCGACGTACGCCCCCGCGCCGCACAAGTTCGAGGCGGGCACGCCTCCGATCGCCCAGGCCGTCGGCCTCGGCGCGGCCGTGGACTACCTCACCGCGATCGGCATGGACAGGATCGCCCGGCACGAGCACGCGATCACCGAGTACGCCGTGCGGAGGCTCCTGGAGGTCCCCGACCTCAGGATCATCGGCCCGGCGACGGCCGAGAACCGCGGCGCGACGATCTCCTTCACGCTCGGCGACATCCACCCGCACGACGTGGGCCAGGTGCTCGACGAGCAGGGCATCGCCGTCCGGGTGGGACACCACTGCGCACGGCCGGTCTGCCTGCGGTACGGAATTCCCGCGACGACGCGAGCGTCGTTCTATCTGTACTCCACGCCCGCCGAGGTCGACGCCCTGGTGGACGGTCTGGAGCACGTCCGGAACTTCTTCGGCTGAAGGTTGACTGGTGAAGCTTGATTCCATGTACCAGGAAGTGATCCTGGACCACTACAAGCACCCCCACGGGCGCGGTCTGCGGGACGGCGACGCGGAGGTGCACCATGTCAATCCGACATGCGGCGACGAGATCACGCTCCGGGTGAAGTACGACGGCGAGACCGTCGCCGACGTGTCGTACGAGGGCCAGGGCTGCTCCATCAGCCAGGCCAGCGCCTCCGTGCTCAACGAGCTGCTGGTCGGCAAACAGCTCGACGAGGCCCGGAAGATCCAGGCCGCGTTCCTGGAGCTGATGCAGTCCAAGGGACAGCTGGAGCCGGACGAGGCCATGGAGGAGGTGCTGGAGGACGCCGTCGCGTTCGCCGGTGTCTCGAAGTACCCGGCCCGGGTCAAGTGCGCGCTGCTGAGCTGGATGGCGTGGAAAGACGCGACGGCGCAGGCGCTGTCCGAAGGGAAGACGTCATGAGCGAGAACGAGACCCTGACCACCAGGCCGGCCTCCGAGGAGGAGGTCCGTGAGGCCCTGTACGACGTGGTCGACCCCGAGCTGGGCATCGACGTCGTCAATCTGGGCCTGATCTACGGCATCCACGTCGACGACGCGAACATCGCCACCCTCGACATGACCCTGACGTCCGCGGCCTGTCCGCTGACCGATGTCATCGAGGACCAGGCGAAGTCCGCGACCGACGGCATCGTCAACGAACTGCGGATCAACTGGGTCTGGATGCCCCCGTGGGGCCCGGACAAGATCACGGACGACGGGCGCGAGCAGCTGCGCGCGCTGGGCTTCAACGTCTGAGCACCCGCGCGGCCGGGACCCCGCCGCCCGGTCCGCACGGCCGTGCCCGCCAGGAAACCTGGCGGGCACGGCCGTGTCCGGTCGTCGTCGCCCCTACCGGGGCGGGTCCGACGCGGCGGCCTCGATGAGGACCGGTGCCAGATCCTCGGTACGGATGCGCCGGTCGACATAGAGCAGGCCGGTGACGAGCGGCGGGAGGACCGACGTGGCGAACTGGCTGACCAGCAGGCCCACCGCCATCACGATCAGGTAGCCGCCCATGGCGAACATGACCGACACCGGGTCCGGGTCGGGGCCGAGGCCGGACATGCCGGCCGCGCCGGGGAGCATGCCGAAGAAGCTGAACGGCAGCTGGACGAAGTAGCTCACGGCGCTCGCCACGATCCCGGCCAGCGCCGTGATCCCGAAGACCCGCCACCATTCCCCGCGCACCAGCAGGGCCGAACGACGCAGCGCCGCGACCGGGCGCTGCTCCTCGAACACCGCGGCCGTGGGGGCCAGCGAGAACTTCACCGCGAGCCAGACCGAGAGCGGACCGGTCGCCGCAGCGCCGAGCAGACCGACGGAGATCAACAGCACCGGGGTCGCGTCGTTGTCCATGGAGATGACGGCGATCATCGTCGCGACGACCGCGCCCATCAGGAGCAGCACCGGTACGAACACGATCAGGCACACCAGGAGCACGGTGCCGATCACGGCCGGGAGGCGGGACGTGGCCCGGCGCCAGACGGCACCGAAGGTCACCGGCCGGCCCAGCACCGCGTCCTGGAGGACGGCGGGCACGGCCGCGTACATCATCGCCGTGCTCACCATGGCCACGAGCGCGCAGACGAGCCAGACGACGCCGAAGGCGACGACCAGCGGGACGATCTGCTCCGTGGTGGGGTCCTCGTCGCGGCCGAGGTGGATGACCGCGTGCAGTTCGCCGCTGACCGACGCGTACGCGATGAGGATCGCCGTGGCGACCAGGACCGCCACGGCGCCGTACACCACCGCGCCGATGCCGAACAACTGCTTCCAGTAGCGGCCCACCGTCGCGAAGGCGCCGTTGAATATCGCCCCGAGGTCGAGGGGCGCGAGGGGTATCACCCCCGGCTTGGGCGGCTGCGGTGTCCAGCCGCCCCAGCCCCACCCCGGCCCCGGGGGCCCCGGGGGTCCTCCGTACGGCGGTCCTCCGTGCGGTGCGCCTCCCGGAGGCCCGCCCCCGTACGCGCCGCCGCCCCACCCTGCGTCCTGCGTCACTGCCGCTCCGTTGTGTGCGTGCCGTGTGTGCTTGTCGTGTGTGCTTGTCGTATGTGCTTGTCGTATGTGCTGGTCGGGACACCGTAGCGTCACCGGACGGGGCCGTCGGCGCTGCGCTTCGCCGGATCGGCGGCCGACCGGGGCGGAGGCCCCGCGTCCGGGCGGAGTCCCCGTGGGGCGGAGGGCGGCGGGCGGTCGGCGGCGGGCTGATGGCGATGGAGGGGCGGTCGGAGGCGGGGCCGGGCCGGGGCTGGGGAGTGGTCCGGGCGTCGGTGCCGTGACCGCCCGGCGAGACCGGTTGGCTCCGGTGGTGTCCCGGCGGTTAGGTTTCTGTCATGACCGACACGATCTCCGTACGCACCACCGGCGCCGTCGCCGCCGGGCTCGCCACCATCGCCGGTGACGGCACCGTCCTCGACACGTGGTTCCCCGCCCCCGAGCTCACCGCGGAGCCCGGCCCGGCCGGAACCGAACGGCTGGACCCCGACACCGCCGTGAATCTCCTCGGCGAGGGCGCCGCCAGGGCCACCGGTGTGGACGCCCGCCGAGGCGTCGAGGTCGTCGCCGTCCGCACGGTCATCTCCTCGCTCGACGACAAGCCGCTCGACGCGCACGACGCGTATCTGCGTCTGCACCTGCTCTCGCACCGCCTCGTCCGGCCGCACGGGCAGAACCTCGACGGGCTCTTCGGCCTCCTCGCCAACGTCGCCTGGACCTCGCTCGGTCCGGTCGCCGTCGACGACCTGGAGAAGGTGCGGCTCAACGCCCGCGCGGAAGGTCTGCACCTCCAGGTCACGTCCGTCGACAAGTTCCCCCGGATGACGGACTACGTCGCGCCCAAGGGCGTGCGGATCGCCGACGCCGACCGGGTCCGCCTCGGCGCGCACCTCGCCGCCGGAACCACCGTCATGCACGAGGGCTTCGTCAACTTCAACGCGGGCACCCTGGGCACATCGATGGTCGAGGGCCGGATCTCCGCGGGTGTGGTCGTCGGTGACGGCTCCGACATCGGCGGCGGCGCCTCCACCATGGGCACCCTCTCCGGTGGCGGCACGGAGCGCATCGTCATCGGGGAGCGCTGCCTGATCGGCGCCGAGGCGGGCGTCGGGATCGCGCTCGGTGACGAGTGCGTCGTCGAGGCCGGTCTGTACGTCACGGCCGGTACGCGGATCACGCTGCCGGACGGGCAGATCGTCAAGGCCCGGGAGATCTCCGGCGCCTCGAACATCCTCTTCCGCCGCAACTCGGTCACCGGGACCGTCGAGGCCCGCCCGAACAACTCGGTCTGGGGCGGCCTGAACGACATCCTGCACAGCCACAACTAGCTTTCTCCGTCCGTCGATCCGGGCCGGGCGGACGCGTGCGCCCGGCCCGCGCGTCCTCCGTGGGCCGGCCGTGGCGCGCCGCCCCTTCGTGCTGTTGACCTCGATCGGACTTGATGTTCCAGCATGGCCATCAGCGGCGCACCGCAGGAGGGCGTCGGTGAGGAGGCGGCGTCATGGTGGCCACACAGCTCAACTCCCGTCCGGATCTGCTGCGTTCCGATGTCGGACTGGTCAAGGTCAGTACCTGGGACGTCGGTACCCCCGAGCGTCAGCGGCAGACGGTCGAGGCGATCCGGGCGGCGTGGAGCGGTCGTGAGTGGCCGGAGCTGGGGCCGCTCTCGTACACCGTCCATGTCGGGGAGGACGGCAGGACGCTGCTCCACTACAGCCAGTGGGCCGGTGACGCGGTCCACCAGGAGTTCGTGCGGAACGAGTCCAACGGGCGCGGCGAGCGGAACGCCGAGATCGACGCCGCCGTGCCGGGGATCGAACGGCTCTCGTTGCACTCGTACGAGCTGTACCGCTCGGGGATGCGTGAGAAGGCGCCGGAGCCGGGCTGCGTGGTGATCGTCGACATCGTGTTCGACGGCCCCGACAGGGCGCGGCAACGCGACTGGGTGGACACCGTGTTCGAGGCCCTGGGCACCGATCCGGCACCGGCACCCGGCGGGATCTCGGCACACCTGCACGTCGGCGTCGGCGGGGACCGGGTCCTCAACTACGCGGAGTGGGAGAGCGCCCGGGCCCACGTCGACGCGCTGGCCGCGCCCGGTGCCGGGATCGGGTCCAGGACGCCGCAGTGGGAGCGGGTGCGGACGTACCCGGGGTTGACCGGCGGAGGTGTGCGGCGCTACACGCCCGCGCTGAGCTTCGGCGCGGGCGGGTAGCCGGACACGGGCCGGGGACCGGTCAGGGGCGGAAGCGGATCACCTGGGGGTCGTGGTCGCTGTTCTGGTCCGCGAACTCGGCGTTGATGTGCACGCTGTCGTACGTGAAGTCCTTGATCGAAGGACTCGTCAGGATCTGGTCCAGGACCTGGGAGTTGCCCTGGTAGACGTACGAGTAACGCTCCGCCCTGGGCAGTGACTCGACGGCCGGGTACAGGACGCGGCCTGCGGTCAGCGCGTCGGTCGTGCCGGAGAACTCGAAGTCGTTGATGTCGCCCATGACCAGCACGTCGGCGTTCCGCTGGACGCTCAGCAGCTTCTTGACAAAGGTGTTGACGGTCCGTGCCTGGGCATGGCGCCGGATCTCCGACGAACGCGTCGGCGGCTGGTGGTGCGAGGTGATGGCCTCGTCGCCGCCCTTGGACGCGAAGTGGTTCGCGATCAGGAAGACCGTGCGGCCCCGGAAGGTGAACTCGCCCGCCAGCGGCTTGCGGCTGTCGGTCCATGCCGGGTCGGACGGGGCGACGCGACCGGGGGAGAGGGTGAGGGCCGCGCGCCCCCGGTCGCGCACGACATCGGTCGCGGTCGTCGCGTCGCCGCCCGCGCGCTCCGTGAACGACACCCGCGCCGGGTTGAACAGGAACACCTGCCGGATGTTGCCGCCCGGCTCGCCGCCGTCCGCGTCGTTCACCGGGTCGATGCCGCGCCACTCGTACGCGGGACCGCCCGCCGCCACGATCGCCGCCGTGAACTTCCGCAGCGTCTCCTCGGCGGAGACCGTACCGTCGTCCTTCGGGCCGTTGTCGTCCTGGATCTCCTCCAGCGCCACGATGTCCGGCGACGCCAGGTTGCGCACGACCGCCCCGGCCAGCGCGTCGAACTTCTCCCGCGGGTCGCCCGGGTCGAGGTTCTCGACGTTGTACGTGGCCACCGCCAGCTCGCCCGCGCGCTGCCCGCGCGTCGTCCCGGGCCGCGGCCCGCGGTCGGACACCGTGCCCAGGATGCGGGCGGTGAGGGTGTAGCCGCCGTACTGGTTGAAGTCCAGCGGCCCTTCCGCACCGCCCGTCAGCACATCGCCGACGTCGGCCTTCGGGAAGGGCTGCTCGGCGAGTGGTACGAGCGACTGGATCTGCACGCGGCCGGTGTTCTGCGCGGTGTACGAGCCGTAGACCGTGCCGCCGCGCCGGTTCGCGTTCTCGTGCGGCTTGACCGTCACCCACAGCTCGGCGTGCGCGTCGGTGGCGCCGACCACGCGGGACGTGCCGACGCGGACGTTCATGCCCTCCAGCGACTCGTAGCGGTCCAGGGCGTAGCGGGTGGGGGCCAGCCGCAGCCCGTTGACGGAGCCGCCCGCCGCGGGATCGCCCGCCGGGGCGTACCGGGACGGCACCGACCCTTCGGAGAGGGTGACCGGCGCGGGCAGGGCGTTGCCGGACGAGGTCACGGTGACGTCCGGCTTGGTGATCTGGGTGAGCGACTGGTTGCCGGAGGCGAGGCCGCCCGGGACGTACTCGGTGACCGTGCCGGAGACGTTGACCGCGTCACCCACCGCGACGGTGGGCGTGGAGCTGGTGAACACGAAGACGCCCTCGCTGGTCGCGGGGTCGGCGTCCGGGCGCGGGTCCTGGAACCAGAAGCCCTTCGAGCCGTACGTCCGGACGCCTGTGACGATGCCCTGGACCCCGGCGACCGGCTGTCCGGCCAGCGGGGACGTCCGGGTGGTGCCCTGGATGTCATGGATGCGGACGGGGGTGGTGACGGCTTCCCGCGCGGTGACGGTCTCCCGTGCGGTGACGGGGGACGCGGTGGTGGTCGCGGACGCGGTGGTGGCCGCGCCGGTCAGCAGACCGGCTGCCAGGGCCACGGCGACGACGGCGGAGACGGTGGTGGTTGCGGTGGTGGTTCCGGGAAATACGGCAGGCATCGCGGACTCCGCGGGATTCGAGGGTGGAGTGGGCGGTGGAACAGAGGTCTACGCGCGTCAATCTCTTGCCTGCGCACCGGAGTTGTCAAGGTCTTCCAGATGGACGGCGGCCGGCCGTCGGGTGAACCGGGTGGCATGGGGTGAAATACGTCTACGCTGGGCAGCCTGAATTCTGTATGCCCCGAGGAGAACCACCTGATGTCCGCAGAGCGCCCCACCCTGCCGCCGGTGCGGCTGCACACAGAGGCCGAACTGGCACGGGACGCGCTCGCCTCCCCGCTGCTCGCCCGCGCTGTCGAACTCGCCCGCTGGGCCGGGCCGACGACCCGGGTCGGCGCGGGCGGCGAACTCGTCGAGGCACAGCTGCCCGCGGCGGCCGAACACCTCGGTCTCACCGCGGACGAGGACGGCGCGGCGTACGCGAGTGAGGCATGGCGGGTCGCGGTCGACGCCGGTCTCGTCGAGTTCGAGGAGCCGGAGGACGCCGACGGGGACGACACCGACGACACCGAGGGCACCGTCACGGCGGGCGAGAACCTTGCCCTGCTGGCCGGGGGCTCGCCGCAGGACATCCTCTCCATCTGGCTCGACGGGCTGGAGACCGTGTACGCCGACGCCACCGCGCCCGTCTTCGAGGACTTCGCCGATCTGATCGGTGAGGACGGCTCGGTCGACTTCGACGCCCTGGACTGGGACCCGGAGGCGGAGGCGGAGTTCCTCGACGGAGTGCTGGGCAATCTGTATCTGCTCTCCGTCGCCGACGGCGAGGTGGGCGAGGGACCCGTACCGCTGCCCGCGCTCGCCGCGTCGATGATCGTCCCCGACGACATGGGCGAGCCCACCGACGACATCCTGGAGCAGGTGTCGGAGGCGATGATGCGGCTCGACGACCAGTTCCGGGTGCTGGAGCCGATCGGGATCGTCGCGTACCGACCGGTGGACGAGGCGTTGATGACGGGGGAGGCCGAGGAGCCAGGTTCGGCCGGTGAGGACGACGTCACCCGGTACGGCATGGTGAAGCTGACCCCGCTCGGGCTGTACGGGATCAGGGCCCGCATGCTGGAGGCCGGCGTGGACGCGCCGCTGGTCGGCGACCTCGCGGACAAGGGGGCGGACGTCCTTCTCGACAGCGTCGCGTACTACCCGGAGGGCGCCGCCCAGGCCGAGGTCGAGCAGTGGCTCGCCGGCCGCGAACCGGCGGCCGCCGCGGCCGAACTGCTGGGAGCGGCACGGGGGACGGACCGGTCGGCGCCGGTCCGCCGGCTCCACTGCCAGCAGGCGCTGTCCCTGGCCGGCCCGGAGGCGGAGCCCGCCGTGCGCGCGGTGCTGGACGACCCGGAACTGGGCGGACTGGCCCGGGTCTGGCTCGCGGAGCGCGGCGCGGCCGATGTGCCCGCGCCCTCCGAGACGATGGTCTTCTGGCTGGCCGTCGACACGATCGCCGCCCAGTTGGAGGCGGACGGGGATCTGGAAGAACTCCAGGAGCTGGTCGAGGGGTTGACGGGACAGCACAGCGGCTTCTTCGAGGAGGCGTGGCGGGTGGAGCACCCGGCGACCGCCGAGGTGCTGGAGGCGATGGGACGGCTGCACAGCGACCGGAAGTCGGCGAAGGACGCGCGAAAGGCCGCGTTCAAGGCGCGCTCGCGCACCGGAGGCTGACGGCGGGGCCGCTCCGGCGCGTCGAAGGCACTCGACGGTTCGGGGCTTCGACGGCTCGAAGCGCTCATGGCGAGAGGTGCCGACGGCTCGAAGCGTCCACGGCGAGGTGTGTCGACGGTTCGGAGTGTCCGCGGCGAGAAGTGTGGACGGCCTGAAGCGTCGACGGCTCGAAGCGTCGAGGGTCCGAAGCATCGGCGGCTCGAAGTGTCGGCGGCTCGAAGTGTCGAAGGCCCGACGGTCGATGTGGGACCGGCACGGGGCAGGGCAGGGGTGTGAAGGTGCTCGACGGCGCCTTCACACCCCTTTCGGGTCTCCGGGTGCCGAATCGGTGTCGATCGAGGGCCGGGACCGGCCCAGGGGCAGGACAGGTCGAGGGACAGGACCGGTCGATGGCCGCGACCCGGTTCGAGGGCCCGCCTTCGGTAGCTGGCGCGGCCCGGCGGCGTAACACCGGCGGCGTAACACCGGTGGTGGAGTGGATGACCGAGGCGGAGGCCGAGGCCGAGGCGGCCCGGAGGCGACCGCTCCTGATGGCGAAGGTCACCGCTCCGCGTCATCCGCCGTTCAACCGGCGTTGGCACAGGGGCGCGAGCGTATGAGGCCCAACCCCGTCGGTCCCATCGGTCCCGCCCCATCGGCCCCACCGCCCAGGAGTCCGTGATGCCTTTCACGCGCAGGGAATTCACCAGACAGTCCGCTCTCACCGGAGCGGGCATCGCCCTCACCGGCACCGTGGCCGCGCTGGCCTCCGCCCCCGGCGCCCTCGCCGCCCAGGACACGAGGCACGGCGGCGGGCACGATCACGACAGCGGCCATGGCCACGGCGGCGGGCACGGTCACGGGCACGAGCCCGGGTACGGGCCGCTGCTCCCCGATCCCAAGGGCATTCTGGCGCTGCCCGCCGGATTCTCGTACCGCGTCATCACCCACAGTGGCGTCACCAGGCTGGAATCCGGCGAGTACACCCCCTCCAACCACGACGGCACGGCGGCCTTCGAGGGGAGCCGCGGGGTCACCCTGCTCGTCAACAACCATGAGCTGAGCGGCGTCCGCGCCGACTGGGAGCACCCGGTTCCGCTCACCGACGGGCTCGTCTACGACCCGGTCGCGGCCGGTGGCTGCACCGTCGTCGAGACCCGCAAGGACGGCCGGAGCGCCGAGTGGGTCGGCATCGCCGGGACGTCCACCAACTGCGCGGGCGGCAGCACCCCCTGGGGCACCTGGCTCACCTGTGAGGAGACCGAGGACCGGGCGGGGAGGAACGGGCTGCTCAAGGATCATGGTTACGTCTTCGAGGTCGACCCGTACGACCGTCGGGCCAATCGCTCACCCCGCCCGGTCAAGGCATTCGGCCGGTACGCCCACGAGGCCGTCGTCATCGACCCCAAGCGCGGCCACGCCTATCTGACCGAGGACGCGTCCGGCCCCAACGGACTGCTGTACCGCTGGGTCCCGCCGCACGGCTTCGAGCACGGGCGCGGCAGGCTCCGGGGCCTCGCCGACGACGCGGGCGTCCTCCAGGCGTTCAAGTGCTTCGACGCGGGCGGCCGTTTCGTGGACGACCTGTCGCGCGCCACGAGGACCGGCACGGTGTATGGAGTGGACTGGGTCGACGTGCCCGACCGGGACGCGCGGACCGTCTCCGTGCGCAAGCAGTTCGCTGACAAGGCCGTCACCCGCGCGCGCAAGCTCGAAGGCATGTGGTGGGGCGACGGCGGGACGTACATCGTCTCGTCGTTCGCCCGGGGCGAGAGCCCGGTGCAGCACGACGGGCAGGTCTGGTTCTACGACCCCAGGCGCCGCACGCTGACCCTGAAGGTGCTCCTCGGCGTCAACCCCGACCCGTCGAAGGACGGTGCCTTCGACGGACCCGACAACATCACCGTCTCCCCGTACGGCGGTCTGGTCATCGCCGAGGACGGCGACGGCGTGCAGCACCTCTTCGGAGCGACCGACAGCGGCCGTACGTATCCGATCGCGCGCAACGAACTCAACGCGGGCACTCCGCAGAAGCCCGAGTACAGCGAGTTCACCGGGGTCACCTTCTCGCCCGACGGGAAGACGCTCTTCGCCAACATCCAGACGCCGGGCATCATGCTCGCCATCACCGGACCGTGGAAGCGGGGGGCGAACCGGGACTGACGCCTTGCGGGGCCCGGGGGACGGTGAGAAAACCGGTGCCGGTGTGCCGCGGGAATCGGACGGGCATGGCGCCCGGCGCTCGGGAGGCGCATACTCAAGGTAATGAAACAGTCAGCCGGCTCCCGGCGCCACCTGCCTTCCAGTCCCTTCAACCGCCCGGCCCAGGCGGCCCCACCGGTCGAGTGCTTCGATGTGGGCGACCGGGTGTCGCACGACCAGTTCGGACTCGGCCGAGTCCTCGCTGTCGAGGGCGACAACGACGCAGTGCTCATCGACTTCTCGGGGCGACAGGGGAGGATTTTGAGCCCGTACTCCAAGCTGACCAAGCTCTGAGACAGGCGCCGAGCACGCGCCGCGTCCGCCACACTCCCGAGATCCGGGGCACCTGTCCACCAGCAGGTGCCCCGGACGCGGTTCCAGGGCGTGTCAGAGCGCCTGGGCGGCGGGCGCGACCAGGTCGCGTGCCGTGCGCGACTTCACGAACTGACCCAGGGCCGTCATCTCCCACTCCCCGGAGAACTGCCTGATCAGCTTGGCCATCATCACGCCGGTACGCGGTTCGGCGTCCGTCAGGTCGAAGCGGACCAGCTCCTCGCCGGTCTCCACGTCGATGAGCCGGCAGTACGCCTTCGCGACCGCGGTGAACTTCTGGCCGGTGAACGAACTGACCGTGAAGACCAGACCGGTCGCCTCCGGGGGAATCCTGCCCAGGTCGACGACGATCGTCTCGTCGTCCCCCGAGCCCTCGCCCGTGAGGTTGTCCCCCGAGTGCTTGACCGCGCCGTTCAGGATCGAGAGCTTGCCGAAGTAGCAGCTGTCCAGATGATTGCGGTTCGCGCCGTAGGCGATCACCGAGGCGTCGAGGTCGATGTCCTTGCCGCGGAACGCGGGCTCCCAGCCGAGGCCCATCCGGACCCGGGACAGCAGCGGCTTGCCGCCCTTCACCAGGGAGACGGTCTCGTTCTTGCGGAGGCTGACCCGGCCCTTGTCGAGGTTGATCCTGCCCGGAGCGACGGGCGGGGCGGGCGGGGCGGATGGCACCGGGGGAGCGGCGAGCCTGGGGTCGACGGGCGCGGCCGGCGCCACCGGAGCGGCGGGCGCCGGAGCAGGGGCCACCGGGGCGGCGGGCGCCGGGACGGCCGTGGGCTCCTCGACCGACACACCGAAGTCCGTGGCGATCCCCGCCAGCCCGTTCGCATAGCCCTGGCCGACCGCGCGGGCCTTCCAGACGCCGTTGCGCAGATAGACCTCGATGACCACGAGCGCCGTCTCGGTGCCCAGCTGGGGCGGGGTGAAGGTGGCGAGCACCGCGCCGTCGTCGGCGTTGCGCACCGTGGCGGTGGGCTCGATGCCCTGGAAGGACTGGCCCGCCGCGTCCGGGCTCGCCGTGACGACGATCTTCTCGATGCCGGACGGAACCGCGGCGGTGTCCACCACGATCGCGTCGGGGGCGGTCCCCCCGCCGGACCGGTGGGTCACACCGGGACCCGAGGGCTGGTTGTAGAAGATGAAATCGTCGTCGGAGCGCACCTTGCCGTCGGCGGTGAGCAGCAGGCCCGAGACGTCGAGCCGCACCGGAGCGGCGACGTCCACCGCCACACGGGCGACGGGAAGAGGGATGTTCGAGCCGGGGGTCATATCGGTCATGCACGAGGTAACGAACGACCCGGCTTTGCCGTTCCCTTACCTTTCGGAGCCGGAGCCGGAGCCGGCCCCCGCCCGGCCGTACGGACGGAGCGGGACCTCAGTCCGCCGCGAGTGCCGCCTCCATCATCTTCCGCGCGATCGGCGCCGCCAGGCCGTTGCCGCTGACCTCCGAACGCGCCGACCCCGAGTCCTCGACGACCAGCCACCGCGACCTCCCTGCCGCTGGAGCCGTCCTTCGCGTACGAGGTGAACCACGCGTACGGGGTGTTGCTGTTGTCGACCCCGTTCTGCGCGGTACCCGTCTTGCCGCCCACCTCGACGCCGGGAATGCGCGCATTGGTCCCCGTACCGTCCTCGACGACCGTGACCATCGCGTCGCGCAACTGCTCGGCGGTCGACTCCGAGACCACCCGCCGGGTGTTCCCGTCGGCGAAGTCCTCCAGGGTGTCGCCGTTCCCGTCCACCACCTTCGAGACCATGTGCGGCGCCGCCAGCTCGCCGCCGTTGGCGAGCGGCCGCCTGTCGTCTCCTTCGAACCGGTGACCGGGGAACCGGCCACGATGATGTCACCGAGCGGATGCGCGTACCGTGCGATCACGTTCCGCCGGTTGTGGTCGTCGTCTGTGAGAGCCCTGGCCTCGTACGCCTGCACCCAGGTCGCCCGCGCCAGCAGGCGAGGACCAGCAGCAGGCTGAAGACCGAAGCACGCCTGATCCTCTTGTTCGTCCCGTGCAGGGGACGAGTGGCCCGTGCCGCCGTGTTCCCGTCCGGGGCGCGTTCTCACCGACTTCTCACCTGCTCCCTCCCTCCCCGGGCGTCGGTGACCGGGAAGGGGAATGACCGGCCCCGGTCACGCGTTGCCCCGGGGAGCGGAGGACGCCTCCGCCCGGAAGAGTCTGGAGAGAAGAAGAGAATGCGCGTCGAGATCTGGAGCGACATCGCTTGTCCGTGGTGCTACATCGGCAAGGCCCGCTTCGAGAAGGCACTCGCCGGGTTCGCCCACCGTGACCAGGTCGAGGTGGTGCACCGCTCCTTCGAACTCGACCCGGGACGGGCCAAGGGCGACACCGTACAGGTCCTCGACATGCTGGCGCGGAAGTACGGCCGGACCCCGGAGGAGGCGCGTTCCATGGAGGCGAACGTCGCGGCCAACGCGCACGCCGAAGGACTCGGCTACCGCACCGAGGGCCGTGACCACGGCAGCACCTTCGACATCCACCGCCTGCTCCATCTGGCCGCGGCCCGGGGCCGTCAGGACGAACTGCTGGGGCTCGCCTACCGGGCGAACTTCGCCGAGGAGCGCTCGGTCTTCGACCCGCAGGTGCTGGTCGAGCTGGCCGTGGCGGCCGGACTCGACGCCGGGGAGGCGCGCGCCGTGCTCGCCGATCCGGACGCCTACGCCGAGGAGGTACGGGCCGACGAGCGTGAGGCGTCCGAACTCGGGGCCAACGCCGTGCCGTTCTTCGTGTTCGACCGGCGCTACGGGATCTCCGGCGGGCAGCCCGCCGAGGTCTTCGCCCAAGCCCTGGAACAGACGTGGAAGGACCGCCCGCCGGCCTTCGTCGGGGACGCCGGCGCCGCGGCCTGCGACACCGACGGGTCCTGCGAGGTGCCGCGGCCGGGCGGGACTGTCTGACCGGACGAGTCCGGCCACGCGCGGGGCGCTCCCGGAAACTGCCCGGGGGCGCCCCGCCCTTCCGTGATTGACGCCCCGTCGCCGGGCGCTCAGGCTGGTCCCATGGAGACCTCTTCGCTCATCCAGGTGGCACGCGCCGAGTTCGCGCCCCGGAACACGTACCTCAACACGGCGACCTGCGGACTGCTGCCCCGCCGCGCGGCCGAAGCGGTGAAGGCACTCGCCGAGGAGAACGCCGTGGGCAGCACGGCCGGTTCGGGGAGTTTCGAGGCCGTGGACGTGGTGCGGACCGCCTTCGCCCGGCTGGCCGGGGTCGGCGCGGACCGGGTCGCCATCGGAAGCTCGGTCACCGGCCATGTCGGACTGATCGCGGCCTCGTTGCCGCCGGGCGCCGAAGTCCTGTTCCCTGAGGGGGAGTTCTCCTCGGTGGTCAGCTCCTTCGCGAGCAGGGGCGACCTCAGGACGCGATACGTGCCGCTGGAGGCGCTGGCCGAATCGGTACGGCCGGACACCGCGCTCGTCGCGTTCTCCGCCGTGCAGTCCGCCGACGGGCGGGTCGCCGACCTGGCCGCGGTGCGGGCGGCCGCGGCCGTGCACGGAGCCCGCACCCTCCTCGACGCCACCCAGTCCGCCGGGTGGCTCCCGCTGGACGCGGGGGCGTGGGACTACACGGTCACCGGCGGCTTCAAGTACCTGCTCTGCCCGCGCGGCGTGTCGTTCCTGACCGTCACCGAGGACGCGCAGGAGGCCCTGCGGCCCCTGGCGGTGGGCTGGGTGGCGGCCGACGACCGCGCGAACAGTCTCTACGGACCGGTCGGCCGGCTTTCCACGGCGGCCCGGCGTTACGACGACTCACCGGTCTTCCTCGCCCACTACGGCGCCGAGCGGTCGCTCGCCCTGCTGGCGGAGGTCGGTGTCGAGGCGGTGTACGCCCACAACACGGGCCTCGCGGAACGCCTCCGTACGGGCCTCGCCGCGCTCGGCCACAAGACCGTCCCCGAGAAGTCCGCGACCGTCGCGGCACCGGGACTCGGCAGCCGTGAACCGGAGCTGTCCCGGGCCGGCGTCCTGGCCGCGGACCGGGCCGGAAACCTGCGGGTGTCGTTCCACCTGTACAACACCGAGGCCGACGTGGACCGGGTGCTGGACGTCCTCGCGGGCTGAGCGGACCGGACGGACCGCGTGGACAGGACGGACCGCGTGGACAGAACGGCGGCCCGCATGCGCCCGCCTGCGCGGACCCGCCCGCGCCCGACCGACCGCCCGCGCCCGCCCGTCCACGCCCCGGTCCGGCCCCGTATCGCTCCCGGACGTCCGCTCAGGCCGAGTCCAGCGGAGCGCTGTGCCAGCGCCATGAGGTGACGCGGGGCTGGCCGGGCAGGTCGGCGCGGCCGGTGGCCCAGCGCAGCACGGTCCAGCGGACGGACGCCGCCCCTGTGCCCCCGCTTCCGGCCTCGGCCCCGTGGCCCCTGGCCTCGCCCTTCGGTGCGTCCGGGAAGAGCCGGGCCAGCACCCGGTCGCAGAGCGCGTCGGGCGGCGTCCAGCCGATGCCGAGGCCCTGGGCGATGTCGTCCGTGTGCAGCAGGGTCTCCACGATCCCCATGGCGGCGAATCCCTCCGGATCGGCCACCCCGAAGCTGTGGTGCGCGCGGACACCGGGCGACGCCGTGCGCACCATCGCGGTCAGCAGGGCGCCGTTCGCCTCCACCGTCCGCAGCAGACCGGCGACTCCGGCGGCCGGGTCCGCGAACACCGCGTTCGACGGGCCGCCCTCGCGGGCCGGAGCCCAACGGAACGGCACGTCGTGGTCCAGCGGGGGCCTGCGCGGGCCCAACTGCGCGGCATAGGCGAAGAGATCGTCCCCCAGATGCTCCGCCGTCTCCCAGCAGCTCCACGCAAGGGTCCCGGCCGGGACGGTCCAGTCCGCGGCCGCCGCCTCGGCGAGCGTGTCGACGGCCAGTCGTACCGCCGTCGCCACGTCGTCCGGGGTGACCGGTGGCCGTGAACCGGTCAGTGCGGCGCGTTCGGCGGCGCCGCACTCCACGCAGAACTCGTTGCCCTCAGGATCTGCCAGGGTCGCCCATCCTCGCCCGTCCGGCCGGCGGTGGTCGCCGACCAGGGTCGCTCCGAGGGCCAGCAGCCGCTCGACCTCCTCGTCCCGGGTGCGGTCCTGCGGCTGGAGGTCGAGATGCAGACGGTTCTTGAGGCCCTTCGTCCTCGGGTCCGGTACGGCGACGAACAGCAGCGCGGCGCCGGGGGACTCGACGAGCGCCTCGGGATCACCGGGCCGGTCGTCGTCGGAGAGCGGGGCGTTCAGCGCCTCGGCCCAGAACGTGCCCAGCCGGTAGGCGTCGGTGCAGTCGATGGTCACATGGCGTACGTGTGAAGTCATGGGCCTCACTCTCGCCGGGCGCCGGGGACGGAAGCCAACGGGTTGTCGCGACGACGGGGTGGGGCGGCACGGTTTCCCGTACCGCCCCACCCCGTCATGACCGCATCACGCGGCGTGTCACCTCACCCGGTCACCCCGGACGCTCACCTCACCGGGGTGAAGTCGCGCGCCCCGATGAACTCGGGGCGTCGGATCGGCGCCGCGAACGGTTCCCGCGCCGCGTTCTCCACGCTGTTGAAGACGATGAAGACGTTGCTGCGCGGGTACGGGGTGATGTTGTCGCCCGAGCCGTGCATCGCGTTGCAGTCGAACCAGGTCGCCGAACCGGGCCTGCCGGTGAAGAGCCTGATGCCGTGCCGGTCGGCCATGCGCGTCAGCGCCTCGTCGGACGGGGTGCCGGCGTCCTGCATCTGGAGGGACTTCTTGTAGTTGTCCTTCGGCGTCTCGCCCGCGCAGCCGAGGAACGACTTGTGCGAGCCGGGCATGATCATCAGCCCGCCGTTGGTGTCGTAGTTCTCGGTCAGCGCGATCGAGACGGACACCGTCCGCATGTTCGGCAGGCCGTCCTCGGCGTGCCAGGTCTCGAAGTCGGAGTGCCAGTAGAAGCCCGAAGCCCCGAACCCCGGCTTCACGTTGATCCGGGACTGGTGGACGTACACGTCGGAGCCGAGGATCTGCCGGGCCCGGCCCACGACGCGCTCGTCGGCGACCAGCCGGGCGAAGACCTCGCTGAGCCGGTGGACCTCGAACACCGACCGTACGCTCTGTGACTTCGGCTCGATGATCGAGCGCTCGTCGGCCCGCACCGAGGGATCGGCGATCAGCCGCTCCAGTTCGTCGTGGTAGCCGGCGACCTCGTCCGGCTCGATCAGCTGGTCGACGGTGAGGAAACCGTCGTGCTCGAAGCTCTGGAGATCCTTCGCGGCGATCGGGCCCGCAGCGCCGGGCGCGGACCAGACGACCGGGTCCTGGCGGGGAGTGGTCATCTCGGCGGCGCCACGCGTGGGGTACAGATCGGCGCGTACATCGGTGGTCATGGTTCAGCCCTCCTCGGTCAGCAGCGGGTAGACGCCGTTCTCGTCGTGGTCCTCCCGTCCGGTGACGGGAGGGTTGAACACGCAGACGCAGCGGAAGTCCGTCTTGGGCCGCAGCGTGTGGTGCTCGTGCCCGTCGAGCAGATACATCGTGCCGGGGGAGATCCAGTGCTTCTCGCCGGTGTCGTCGTTGGTGAGTTCGGCCTCGCCCTCGGTGCACAGCACGGCCTCGATGTGGTTCGCGTACCACATCGACGTCTCCGTGCCCGCGTACAGCACGGTCTCGTGGAGCGAGAAGCCGACCTTCTCCTTGGCGAGCACGATGCGCTTGCTCTCCCAGGTGCCCGAGGCGGACCTCACATGCCGGTCGGTGTTCTCGATGTCGCTGAACGAACGGACAATCACGGTGAGTTGGTGCCTCTCTCTGCTCTGTGGTGTGTCGCTGTATCGATGCGTCCCCGGGCCGGGCCGGGAGACGCGGTCTCCCGGCCCGGCAGGGGGAACGGTCAGGCGGTCTCCCGGACGGAACGGGCCAGCGTGCGCAGGCCCTCGTCCAGCTCTTCGGGGGTGACGGTCAGCGGCGGCAGCAGCTTGACGACCTCGCTCTGCGGACCGGAGGTCTCCACCAGGAGCCCCAGCTCGAAGGCGCGGCGGCACACCTCCACCGCGCGGGCGGGGTCGGCGAACTCCATGCCCCAGACCAGGCCGCGGCCACGGAACCGGGCGCCGAGCCGGGAGTGCTCGTCGCAGATGGCCAGCAGCGCCTGCTCGACCTGCTCGCCGCGGACCAGGGTCTGCTTCTCCATCTGGCCGTCCGCCCAGTAGGCGTCGAGGGCGGCGGTGGCGGTCACGAACGCGGGGTTGTTGCCGCGGAAGGTGCCGTTGTGCTCGCCCGGCTCCCAGACGTCCAGCTCCGCGTTGAACAGGACGAGCGCCATGGGCAGCCCGTAGCCGCTGATGGCCTTCGACAGGACGACGATGTCCGGGGTGATGCCGGCCTCCTCGAAGGAGAAGAAGCCGCCGGTTCGGCCGCAGCCCATCTGGACGTCGTCGACGATCAACAGCATGTCGCGGCGGTGGCACAGATCGGCCAGCGCGCGCAGCCACTCCGGACGGGCCACGTTGATGCCGCCCTCGCCCTGCACGGTCTCCACGATCACCGCGGCGGGCTTGTTCAGACCGGAACCCTGGTCCTCCAGCAGCCGCTCGAACCAGAGGAAGTCCGGCACCTGGCCGTCGAAGTAGTTGTCGAACGGCATCGGCGTGCCGTGCACCAGCGGGATACCGGCGCCGGCCCGCTTGAAGGCGTTGCCGGTGACGGCGAGCGAGCCCAGCGACATGCCGTGGAAGGCGTTGGTGAACGAGATGATCGACTCACGCCCCTTCACCTTGCGGGCCAGCTTCAGCGCGGCCTCGACCGCGTTGGTGCCGGTCGGACCGGGGAACATCACCTTGTACGGGAGGTCACGCGGGCGCAGGATCGTGTTCTGGAAGGTCTCCAGGAACGCCCGCTTGGCGGTGGTCGCCATGTCCAGGCCGTGGGTGATGCCGTCGCGCTCGATGTAGTCGATCAGCGCGCGTTTCAGCACCGGGTTGTTGTGGCCGTAGCTGAGCGTGCCGGCGCCGGCGAAGAAGTCGAGGTACGAGTGGCCGTCCTCGTCGGTCAGGCGGCTTCCCTGCGCGCGGTCGAACACCGCGGGCCAGCTGCGGCAGTAGCTCCGTACTTCCGACTCCAGGGTCTCGAAAACACTCAGGGCGGGCGGGGTGATGGTCACAGGGCATCTCCTGATCGAGAAGGGGGCGGGGGCTCCGGGCGACGGCGGGCCCCGGTCGGGGGCCCGGCCCCGGGGCTATACGTGGAAGGGACCGATCCGGTGGAGGACTTCCGGCAGATGGGTGTCCTCGGGGAACAGCTCGCCGTCGAACAGCACCTCGCGCTCCAGGGCCACGCCGTGGCGCCGGGCGTACGAGGTGAACAGCCGGTCCGACGCGGCGTTGTCCGGCGTGATGGTCGTCTCGACCGAAACCAGGCCCTGGTCGGCGGCGACCCGTGCGGTCAGCGCGTCCAGCAGCTTGGCGGCCAGACCCTGCCCGCGGTGGCCGCTGTCGACGGCGACCTGCCAGATGACCAGGGTCTCGGGGCGGTCGGGGCGGATGTACCCCGTCACGAAGGCGACCGGGGAGCCGGTCTCGTCGCGGGCGACCACGGAGGTCGCGGCGAAGTCACGGCACCACAGCAGATAGCTGTACGAGGAGTTCAGGTCCAGGACCTCGGAGTCGCGGGCGATGCGCCATATCGCGGCCCCGTCCTCCACTCGTGGGGTGTCGATGGTGAGGTATTCGCTTCGGGCACGTGCAAGGTCTGCTGGTGCTGCGGTCATGCGAATTGAATTTACCCAGCAAATTCTCAAATTGCATCGAGGCAGAGGGTTGGGTGAGCCGGACCGTTGTGTTATCACGCGGGCGCGTGCTCCCGCGCGATTTGCCTGCATTATCTCGGTATTTGACCCGAATTAAACCGGCATAACGCCCCCCGGTGTGGAGTCGGTCACAAGGTGGTAACTCTCCGGAGGGCCGTCCGAATTAAGCAGATTGACCTTTCATAGGCCGTTGACGGAACAACTTCGAACTGAGGCGTTTAGGTTTCCCGAAAGCGGGCAGAAGAATGCGGGAAGCTGCTCTCGTAAAGCAGCTTCCCGCATTAATGAATTATTAATTCATTCGCTCGGCCAGGTGTCCGAAACGGCCTTGCGGGCAGCTTCGAGGTCGACCCGCCGACCGGTGTCCGCCAGCGCCGCGCCCAGCGCGGCGAGCGACGACAGCACCGTGCCCCGGGTCGCGTCCTTCCCGTAGTGGTTGACCCGGATCATCTCCTTGGCCAGTGCGCCGCCGCCCGCGATCAGCGGCAGCGACGGATCCGCGGCGAGCGCCTGGGTGACCAGCTCCGACGCGTCGGTCCCGTCCGGGGCGCGGAGCGTCGTCGCGACCGGTGCGGCGTCGGCGGCGTCCCGGACGTACGGTTCGAGCCCGCCGCCGAGCGCCGACGCGCCGGCCCGCGTCGCGGCGGCGGCCAGGGCGTGCCGCGCCATCAGCGCGTCGAGCCCCTCCGACTCGATCCGCTCGACACACGCCTCCAGCGCCAGCATCTCCAACTGCGCGGGGGCGTGCGGCAGGGCCTTGCGGCCACCGTCGATCCAGCGCTCCTTCCAGTCGAGGAGCGAGAGGTACGAACGGCGCGGGGCCCGCGGGTTCGCCGTGAGCCGGGCCCAGGCGCGTGGGCTCACCGAGACCGCGGACACTCCGGCGGGACCGCCCATCGCCTTCTGCGCGCCGATCACGCACAGGTCCACGCCCCAGGCGTCCGGCAGCAGTGGCTCGGCGCCCACCGAGGCGACGGCGTCCAGCATGAACAGCGCGCCGTGCGCCCTGACCACCTCACCGATCTCCGCCACCGGGTTGGTGTTCCCGGTCGCCGCCTCGGCGTGCACCAGCGAGACGAAGTCGATCTCCGGACGAGTGGCCAGCGCCTCGGCGACCTGATCGGCGGTGACCGCGGTGTGGAACGGCACCGTCAGATCGACGACGGTCGCGCCGCAGTCCCGCAGCCAGTTCCCGAAGGTCTGTCCGTACGGGCCGGTCACCACGTTCAGCGCGGTCGAACCGGGTGCCGCGCCGCCCCGGACGCAGCCTTCGAGGGGCAGCAGCGCCTCGCCCTGCGTGATGACGACGTCCTGCTCGGTGGCGAGGAGGGAGGCCACCCGCCGCTCGATCGCGGCGAAGTGCGCGGCGGTGAGCGGGGCGAGGTCGAGGAAGGGGTGCGTCACGGTGGTGCTCTCTTCGGATCGGTCCACGGTTCGACGGGCGAACTCTTTTCCGTCGAGCGTAACGGTCCACCCACGGCGGGTGAGCGGACCGGCGGGCGCCGTCGCGGGGCGCCGGGAGCCCGCTCCCCGCCGTGGGGGAGCCCGTGGGAGCCGTCCGGCGGGCGGCTCCCGGGCGCGCGTACCCGCCTCGTACAGTGCTCCGCATGAGCGATCACAGCGGGCGGAGGGCGGCCGGGGAGTTGCGGGTGCTGCGGGTGAAGGGGCGGGTCCTGGTCGGTCCGCAGGAGGTCAGGGACGAGGTCTGGGCGGTCGACGGGCGGATCACGTACGAGCGGCCGGCCGGCGCGGACGACGCGGTGACCGTCACCGGCTGGGCGCTGCCCGGACTGGTCGACGCGCACTGCCATGTCGGCCTCGACGCGCACGGGCCGGTCTCCTCGGCGGTCGCCGAGGAGCAGGCCGTCACCGACCGGACGGCGGGGACGCTGCTGATCCGGGACGCGGGGTCGCCCTCCGACACCCGCTGGATCGACGACCGGGAGGACCTTCCGAAGATCATCAGGGCCGGCCGGCACATCGCCAGGACCCGCAGATACATCCGCAACTACGCCCATGAGATCGAACCGGGCGACCTGGTCGCCTACGTCGCCCGCGAGGCGCGGCGGGGCGACGGCTGGGTGAAGCTGGTCGGGGACTGGATCGACCGGGAGGCCGGGGACCTGACGGCCTGCTGGCCGCGCGGCGAGGTCGAGGCGGCCATCGCGCAGGCGCACCGGCTGGGCGCCAGGGTCACCGCGCACTGCTTCGCCGAGGACTCGCTGCGCGATCTGGTCGAGGCCGGCATCGACTGCGTGGAGCACGCCACGGGTCTCACCGAGGACACCATCCCGCTCTTCGCGGAACGCGGCGTCGCGATCGTGCCGACGCTCGTCAACATCGCCACGTTCCCCGCGCTCGCGGCGGGCGGCGAGCGGAAGTTCCCCCGCTGGTCGGCGCACATGCGGCGGCTGCACGAGCGCAGGTACGACACCGTGCGCGCGGCGTACGACGCCGGTGTCCCGGTGTTCGTCGGCACCGACGCGGGCGGTTCGCTGGCCCACGGTCTGGTCGCGGCGGAGGTGGCGGAACTGGTGAAGGCGGGCATCCCGGCCGCGGAGGCGCTCTCCGCGACGACCTGGGGGGCCCGGCGCTGGCTCGGCCGGCCCGTCCTCGAAGAGGGGGCGCCCGCCGACCTGGTGGTCTACGACGAGGACCCGCGAGCGGACGTGCGGGTCCTGGGGGCGCCGCGCCGGGTGGTGCTGAACGGGCGCGTCATCGGCTGACACCGCCCATCCCCTCGCCCTCACCGGGAGCGGCGTGGTGTTGACGGACCGGTGACCGGGACGCGGCTCTCTCGTTGCAGCACCTTCGCCAGGACCCCGGTTCAGGGCGCGCACACCTCGGTCCGGTCAACACTCGTACCACAGGCTCGGCGAAACGGGTGATGCCGAGGGGCGTGCGTGGAACGCGTGTGCAGAGAGAATCGAATACGGTCGCGAAAACCCCCCTTTGGGGTGAACTCACGTCATGTGTCTGCTGGTTCACCCTCTGTGCGTAAAGATTTCGGGGTCGAGGCCACCGGTGCCCGCGATGTCCCCCTTCGGACGGCGCCGGTGGCTCCATGTCTCCTGTGAGGGTTCCACCATCTTGAACAGCAACATCTTCCGTCCGGCCGCCCTGGCGTTCGCCGCCGCACCCGTCGCCCTGCTGGTCGCGGTCCCGGCCCAGGCGGCCCCGGCCACCGTCGCCGCTCCGGCCACCGCCCCGGCCGAGGGCGGTGGCGGCCGGGCGAGCGCGGTCGTGCTCCGTACCGGACTCGACGTCTCGCTCCTCAACAAGACGGTCGACGTACCGCTCAGGGTCGCGCTCAACGAGGTGCAGGCCCCGGCGAGCGCCGAGAAGACCGCGCTGACCGTGCGGTTGGACGGTGTGGACCAGGGGAGGCCGTTCAGCGTGCTGCGCGCCGACGTGGCCACCGCGAAGGCCACCGTCGACGCGCGCGGGGCCGAGGGGCACACCGACCTCGTGAAGGCCCGGGTCCATGTGCCGGGGCTGCCGCTCCTCTCGCTCGTCGAGGTCGAGCAGGTCACCTCCAAGGCGGTGTGCGCGGTCGGCGGGAAGCCGGTCGCCGACGCGAACGTGCTCGGGCAGGTGACGGTCCTCGGCAAGCGCGTCACGCTCACCGCGGGCGGCACCACCGAGGTCAGCGTTCCCGGGGTGGGCGAGGTGACCCTCGACCTGTCGAAGAGGACCACCACCTCACGCACCGCGGCGGCCGCCGCCCTCCGGCTGAAGGTCTCGGTGAACCCGCTGAAGCTCAACGTCGCGGACGTACGGGGCGAGATCACACTGGCCGAGGCGACCTGTGAGACGCCCGAGGAGGCCGGGAAGCCGGTCGACGACAAGGGGGAGGGCGGCGGTACGAAGCCCCAGACCGCTACCGACCCGACACCGGTGGCCGCCCCGGCCCCGGACGTCGCCGAGAACCTCGCGGAGACCGGTGGCAGCTCGAAGACGCCGTACATCGCGGGCGGCGCCGCCCTGCTGCTGGCGGTCGGCGCGGGCGCCATGGTGGTGACCCGCCGCCGCGCCCGGAACTGACGCGACGGCGGACGGACCCGAAGGGGAGAACCGGGGGAGACCCGGGGAGAGACCCGAGGGGGCGGAGAGGGCGGCGTTCCGGCGGAGGAGCGCCGCCCCCTCCGGGGGTGTCGGCCTTACCGGGGCCGTCAGCCGCTGCCGGTGGTCGGCAGCGCCTGGAGCGCCTTGTCGAGCGCTTGGAGGAATCGGTTCGTCGTGGTCCTGTCCCGGACCGCGAGCCGCAGCCACCCCGGTCCCAGCCCCGGGAACGTGTCACCGCGCCGCGCCGCGAACCCCAGCGCCCGCAGCCGCTCCCGGACCTCGGCCGCCCGCTCCAGCCGGACCAGGACGAACGGGCCCTCGGCCGGCTCCACCACCCGTATCTCCGGGAACTCCGTCAGGCCCGCCACCAGATGGGCCCGGTCGACCGCGACCCGCCTCGCCGCACCGGCCGCCTCGGCCAGCGCCCGGGGCTCCACGCACGCCTCGGCCGCCACCAGCGCCGGGGACGACACCGGCCACAGCGGCTGCGCCCCGGCCAGCGTGGCGACCGTCTCCGGGTCGGCCACCGCGTAACCGACCCGCAGCCCGGCCAGCCCCCACGTCTTCGTGAGGCTCCGCAGCACCACGAGCCCGGGGATGTCCGTGCGTCCGCACAGCGCCTCACGCTCGTCGGGCACCGCGTCCATGAACGCCTCGTCGACCACCAACGTGCGGCCGGGGCGGGCCAGTCGCTCCAGCGTCCCGGCCGGGTGGAGCACCGACGTGGGGTTCGTGGGGTTGCCGATCACCACCAGGTCGGCGTCCTGGGGGACGGCCGCCGGGTCCAGCCGGAAGCCGTCCCCGGCGCGCAGCAGCACGCGTTCCACCTCGTGCCCGGCCGCGCGCAGCGCCGCCTCCGGCTCGGTGAACTGGGGGTGTACGACGACCGGGCGGCGGACCGGCAGCGCCCGTGCGATCAGCACGAACGCCTCCGCCGCGCCGGCCGTCAGGAGCACGCGTTCCGGCGGCAGTCCGTGCCGCGCGGCGACCGCCGCACGGGCGGTCCGGTCATCCGGGTAGACGGCCAGTGAGTCGAGCGATGCGGCGATTCGTTCCTTGAGCCAGTCCGGCGGGGTACCGGTACGGACATTGACGGCGAGATCGGTCAGATCCCCGTCCCGTACCTCCGCGTCACCGTGGTGCCGCAGGTCGTGCCCGCCGATGTGGGGGGTCTCAGTGGGTGTGTGCATGCTCGCCATGGTGAGGGTGGTGGTGATGGCCGTCGTCGTCGGGGTGGAAGTGCGGCTGCTGGACGAGTCCCACCTTGTCCTCGAAACCGGGCATGGCGATCCGGTACACGCACGAGTCGCAGTTCATCCGCAGATCGCCCTCCACCGCCTCCTGGTAACGCTCCATCACCAGACCGACCAGCTCCTCGGCGGCCCCGATCACCTCGGCCGGGCGGACCTCGGTCCCCGGGTGCGCGGCGGACCACTCCTCTGTCTGGTGCCGGACCCGGTCCGGGAGGACGCCGGTGAACAGGAAGTACGGCAGGACGACCACCCGTCGGGCACCCAGCCGCACGCACCGGTCGAGTCCGGACGGCACGTCGGGGGCCGCCAGCGACACGAACGCCGTCTCGACACCCGCGTAACCCCGGCCCTCCCACAGCAGGCGCGCGGCCTTGTACACCTCGGAGTTGGCGTCCGGGTCGGTCGAGCCCCGGCCGACCAGCAGCACCGTCACCTCGGAGCGGTCCGTGTCGCCGATGACCTCGTCGATCCGCCGCTCCAGCACGGACAGCAGCGCCGGATGCGGGCCGAGCGGGCGGCCGTAGGTGTACGAGATGCCGGGGTGGCGCTCCTTCTCACGGGACAGCGCGGCCGGTATGTCGCCCTTGGCGTGGCCGGCGGACACCAGCATCAGCGGGACGGCGGCGAAGCGGCTGACGCCGCGCCCGACCAGCTCGGCGACCGCGTCGCCGAGCGGCGGCGGTGACAGCTCGATGAAGCCGCCCACGACGGGCAGTTCGGGGTGGCGGCGGCCCAGTTCCCGGACGAAGTCGCGGAAGGCGGCGGCTCCGCCCTCGTCCCGGGTGCCGTGACCGGCGACGAGCAGGGCGGGCGGGGTGGATGACGGGGTGCTCACTGGTTCTCCTCGGAGAGTGGGGGTGAATGGGGTGAGGTGGGGGCGGGGGACGGCGGGGGCCCGCGCCCGTGGGTCAATCGCTCGTCCCGGGGCCGGCCGGGTGGTACAGCAGGGCGTTGAGGGCGGCGGCGGCGACCGCGGAGCCACCCTTCTCGGAGACGTTGCTGACGGCGGGCAGACCGCTCGCGCGCAGCGCCGCCTTGGACTCGGCGGCCCCGACGAAACCGACGGGCAGTCCGATGACGAGGGCGGGCGCCGCGTCGAGCACCAGCAGCTCCTCCAGCGCGGTGGGCGCGCAGCCGATCACCCAGACCGCTCCGGGGCCGACCTGCTCGTACGCCAGCCGCACCGCGTGCGCGGACCGGGT
The DNA here is from genome assembly GCF_029167625.1 of Streptomyces sp. AM 4-1-1. Classification (NCBI taxonomy): domain Bacteria; kingdom Bacillati; phylum Actinomycetota; class Actinomycetes; order Kitasatosporales; family Streptomycetaceae; genus Streptomyces; species Streptomyces sp. AM 4-1-1. The sequence goes on along the minus strand of NZ_CP119145.1, from coordinate 1,220,125 downwards.
GAGGCCGGGCCCCGAGCGGGCCTCCTTGAGGCGGCACACCGTCTCGCGGCGGGTGATGCCCGCGGCGACCATCTCGACGTCGGTGACGACGGCCGCCCCGGCGTGCAGCGCGGCGTGCGCGGCGACCAGGGACGCCTCGTCGCAGACCAGGTCGTCGGCGTAGCCGAGATCGGCCGCCGAGTGGATGACCCGCTCCACGACGGCCCGGGTCAGCGGCGCGAAGTGCGAGGTGTCCAGGCGGGCGCGCAGCCGGCGGAACGACTCCTGCTCGATGGGATGGACGATCCGGTTCACTTCGCGTCCTCCCGCCCGGCGGCCGTCGAGTTCTGCCAGCGGTAGCCCCGGGGCGTCACCATCCGCCCCGCGATCTCCCGCGTCGCCGTGTTGCCGACGGTCACCACCGTCATCATGTCGACCGTCGCCGGGTCCAGCGCCGCCAGGGAGGTGACCCGGCCGCTCCCGTCGGGGCGCGAGGCGTTGCGTACGACACCGACCGGCGTTGTCGGCTCCCGGTGCCCGGCCAGGATCGCCAGGGCCTTCGGCAACTGCCAGTCACGGCCCCGGCTGCGCGGGTTGTAGAAGGTCACGACGAGGTCGGCCTCGGCCGCCGCCCGCACCCGCCGCTCGATGACCTCCCACGGCGTGTGCAGATCGGACAGGCTGATCGACACATGGTCGTGGCCCAGCGGGGCGCCCAGGATCGCGGCGGCGGCCAGCGCGGCCGTCACCCCCGGTACCCCCACCACGTCGATGTCGGCGCCCGCCTCGGCGAGCGCGGGCGACGCCATCGCGTACACCCCCGCGTCACCGCTGCCGATCAGCGCGACCGCGTGGCCCTCGCGCGCCTCGGCGACGGCCGTGCGGGCCCGCTCCTCCTCGGCGCCGAGCCCCGACTCCAGGACCCTGGTGCCCGGCCGCAGCAGATCCCTGATCTGGTCGACGTACTGATCGAGCCCGACCAGCACCGAAGCGCGCCGCAGCTCCTCACGGGCGCGCGGCGTCAGCAGATCGCGGGCGCCGGGGCCGAGACCGACGACGGCCAGCCGCCCGCGCGGTGCCCGGCGGGCCACCGCGCAGGTGGCCATCGCGGCCCGTCCCTCGGGGCTCGACTTCCGCTTGGGCACCAGGAGTTCGTCGGCGTGGGCCAGCGCCGCGGCCTCCGCGACCGACGGTGTGCCGACGGCGGCCAGCGGCGCCCCGGACGGGTTCGGCACGTCGATCCCCGCCAGTACGTCCGCCGGGTACGTGCGCAGCGGCACCCCGAGCCGCGCGGCGGCCTCGACGACGCCCGCTTCGTCCGCCTTGGCGTCGACCGTCGCCAACTCGGCGACGGAGAGCGGTGAGAGACCCGCGTCGCGCAGCGCCGACGCGACGAGCTCCAGCACCTCGGCGGCAGTGACGCCACGGCTCGCGCCCACGCCGACGACCAGCGAGGCGGGCCGCAGCACCGCTTCCCGGTCGCCCGGTCCGACGATCCGGTCGGTGATCCGCAGCACGGCCCGACTCCGCGTCGCGGAAGGCGAGTCGGGTGAGGAGGACGGGTCGGGTGACGACGGCGAGTCGGCCGAGGATCGCGAGTCGGGCGAGGGCGGTGTCACGTTCGCCGGGAGCGGCGGCAGCGGCCACACCGCGTCCGCGCGCAGTTCCACCGGCTCACCGTCCAGGACCGCCCGCGTCACCGCGGCGACCGCGCCCTCCACCGGGAGCCCCAGGGTGTCCAGGCCCGGCACGTCCACCGCGTCCGTCGCCGTGGTGATCACCGGGGCGCAGCCCAGCACCTCGGCCACCGCGTGCGCCAGCGCGTTGGCGCCGCCGCCGTGGCCGCCGAGCAGCGCCACCGCGTGCCGTCCCGCCTCGTCGACGCAGACGACACCCGGGTCCGTGGCCTTGTCCGTGAGCAGCGGGGCGATCAGCCGCACCGTCGCCCCGGCGGCCAGGAAGCACACCACCTGCTCGCACTCCGTGAACGCCCGCCGCACGGCCTCGCGCACCGGACCCTCGTACACCAGGGTGCGGCCCGGCCAGGCCGCGGCCAGCCGGTCGCGGGCGACGGTGCCCGCCGCAGTGGCGGATATCAGGCCGATCACTGGTTCGCTCCTTCATTCGCACGGGCCGCGGGGCGGTCGCCCCACAGCAGGAAGACCGGGTTGGCCGCGGCGAGCCGGGTCACCCCGCCCGGCAGCGGGGCCAGCCGGGACGACTGGAGGAGTACGCCTTCGGCGGCGAACCCGGCGGCGGCCAGCGCGGACCGCACCTCGGGCACCCGGTCCAGGGCCGCCAGCGCGACCACCACCGTGCGCCGCGCCCGGTGCGCGCACGCCGTGACGATCGCGGGCAGATCCCCTCCGCCGCCCCCGACGAACACCGCGTCCGGGTCGGGCAGCGCGGACAGCGCTTCCGGGGCCGAGCCGTGGACCGCGCGCACGTCCACTCCGTGCGCCGCCGCGTTCGCCCTGATCCGTTCGACGCCGTCGGCGGCCTTCTCCACGGCGACGGCGGCGGCGCCCAGCCGCGCGCACTCCACCGCGACCGAACCCGATCCGGCACCGATGTCCCACACCAGGTCGCCGGTGCGCGGTCCGAGCCGGGCCAGCGCCAGCGCCCGTACCTCGAACTTGGTGATCATCGAGTCGCGGTGCTCGAACTCCGCCTCGTCCAGCGCCCACCGGCCGGTGCGGACCGGGCCCGCCACCGTCCGTACCGGCGACAGCGCCCGCCGCTCGTCCAGGCACAGCACCACGCTCACCGGGTCCGGCCAGTCGCGGGCCACCGCCTCCCGGGGCGTCAGCCGCTCCAGGCGCTCCCGCTCCGGATCACCGAGCGCCGTCGCCACCACCAGGGTCCGCCCCGGCGCCGAGTGCGCCAGACCGGCCGCCAGCTCGGCGGGCCCGGCGCCCGGCCCGGTGAGCACCGCCACCTTCGGGTGGGCCAGACAGGCGTTCACCGCCGTGCGCGGGTCCCGGCCGTGCGCGCTCACCACGACGGCGTCGTCCCACGCGAGCCCCAGCCGGGCGAACGCCACCGCGACCGACGGCGGGCCGGGCCGCACGTCCAGCGCGTCGGGCCCGAACCGCTCGGTCAGGGCCCGGGTGATCCCGAAGAAACCGGGATCGCCGGAGGCCAGCACGACGATCCGGGCGCCCGGATCGCGCAGCTGCTCCCCGATCCGGTCGAGGGCGGGCGCCAGTGGCCCGAGCACGAGCCGCTCCGCCGCCGGGGGCGGGTCGGCGGCCTCCAGGTGCCGCCGGGCGCCCACCACCAGCGTCGCCGTGGCGAGCGCGGCGCGGGCCCCGGGGGAGAGCGGCGTGCCCGTACCCGTACCGAACACCCCGATCCGCGCACCCGGCGCGGGCACCGGGGGAGCGGGAGAGTGGGCGGGGGCGGGGGCGGGGGAAGCGGAGGCGGGGGCAGCCGGTGAAGAAGGGGACACGGGAGAGGGAGCGGGGGCGGGAGAGGTTGGGGGAGCGGCAGAGTCAGCGGAGGCGGCAGAGCCTGCTGATGCGGGAGAGGCCGGTGGAGTGGGGGAGCTTGCGGATGCGGAAAAGGCCGGTGGAGCGGCAGATTCAGCGGAGGCGGGAGACGCCGGGGAGGTCATGACGTGGACCGCCGGGCGCGCAGTTCGCCGCGGGCCGCCTTGTCCGCCTTGCGGAAACCGTGGAAGTGACCCGGGTGGTAGAGGTGCGAGCGCGTCCCCGACGCGGACAGCGCGGGACCCACCAGGAACAGCGTGTGCTTCCACAGCCGGTGCTCCTTGACCGTGGCCTCCAGGGTCTCGATCGTGCAGTGCAGGATCAGCTCCTCGGGCCAGGTCGCCTGGTACGCGATCACGACCGGGGTGGCGGTCGGATAGCCGCCCTCCAGCAGTTCCTGAGTCAGCTGCCCGGACCGCGCCGCCGACAGGAACACCGCCATCGTCGTGCCGTGCCGTGCGAACTCCCGGACCTCCTCGCCCGGCGGCATCGGCGTCTTCCCGCCGCCCAGCCGGGTCAGGATCACCGACTGCGCGACCTCCGGGATCGTCAGCTCCCGCCCGGCGATCGCCGCGACCGCCGAGAACGACGACACGCCCGGCACGATCTCCACCGCCACGCCCAGCTCCGCGCACCGGTCGACCTGTTCCTGGGTGCCGCCCCACAGGGCCGGATCACCGGAGTGGATTCTCGCCACCCGCAGTCCCTCGGCGGCGGCCCGCTCGTACACGGCGACGACCTCCTCAAGGGACATCCGCGCCGAGTCCAGGATCTCCGCACCCTCCCGGGCGTGCTCCAGGACCTCCTCCTGCACCAGGCTCGCCGCCCAGATGACGATGTCGGCGTCCGCGATGGCGCGGGCGGCCCGGAAGGTCAGCAGATCGGCGGCGCCGGGGCCGGCACCGACGAAGGTGACCTTGCCGTCGGTGCGCGCCGGGGCGCTCGGGGCGGCTCGGCCTGCGGTGTCGGCTGCTTCGGACATGGCTCGGGGGTCCTTTCGGGGACGGGCATACGGGCGGGGCGTACGGGGGTGTACGGGACGGGCGGGACGGGGCGGGGAGGGCGGCGGACCGGAGATGCGGGCACCGGGGTCAATCGGCTAGCAAGAGCCCATGGCAGTGTTCGTCGCGCTCGGCGCGTTCCTGATGACCCTGGCCGGTGGCTGGGTCGCCCAGCGCGTCACCGACCGCCGCCACCTGGTGCTGGGGTTCGCGGGCGGGCTGATGCTCGGCGTGGTCGGTCTCGATCTCCTGCCGGAGGCGGTCGACGCGGCGGGCGACGACATCTTCGGGGTCCCGGCGGCCCTGCTGCTGTTCGTGGGCGGCTTCCTCGTCGCCCACCTGGTGGAGCGGCTGCTCGCCGTGCGTCAGGCGGCGCACGGCGCGGGCGACGAACGGGTGCCGCAGGTGGGGCTGACCGCCGCGGCGGCGATGGTCGGCCACAGCCTCGCGGACGGGGTGGCGCTCGGCGCCGCGTTCCAGGTCGGCGGCGGCATGGGCGCCGCCGTGGCGCTCGCCGTCATCACCCATGACTTCGCGGACGGGTTCAACACGTACACCCTGACCAGCCTGTACGGAAACGCCCGCCGCAAGGCCCTGCTCATGCTGGCCGCGGACGCGCTCGCACCGGTCGTGGGCGCCGCGACCACCCTGCTCTTCACCCTCCCGGCCGAACCGCTCGGCTGCTATCTCGGCTTCTTCGGCGGAGTGCTCCTCTACCTCGCCGCGGCCGAGATCCTGCCCGAGGCGCACCACGACCACCCGGCCCGCTCGACGCTGCTGTGCACCGTCGCCGGGGTGGGCTTCATCTGGCTGGTGGTGGGCATCGCGGGGGAGTGAGCGCCGCGCCACCCGGGCCACGGTCACAACTTGCCGCCACGGCCGCCGTGCCGGGGCGCGGGCGCGATCAGCGTCGACAGATACGGCAGCGGGCCCTCGGCCAGCTCCGCCGCCGGACGGATCGACTCCTCCGCGAGTCCGAGCGCCGACCCCCACACCGCGCCCTCGGTCCGGCCCGTCTCACGCAGCGCCGTCGCCACCTCGGCGGCCAGCCGCCCGAACTTGTACGCCACGACCGTCCCCGGCCCCTCCAGGGCCTCCTTCAGCGCGGCGGACCCGGCCGTCACCGGCACCAGTGTCAGCGGCTCGGTGCCCTCGGTCAGCACCGCGCCGCTGCGCGCCGCGAGGTCCTGCATCGCCGTGATGCCGGGGACGGTCGTGACCTCCGTGCCCGGCAGCAACTCGCCGACGGTCTGCGCGAGATACGTGAACGTCGAGTACACGTTCGGGTCGCCGATCGTCGCGAACGCCACCGAGCCCCGGGCCCGCAGCAGTTCGACGACCCGGCCGCCCGCCGCGTCCCACGCCGCCTCCCGGCGGGCCCGGTCGGTCCGCTCGTTCAGCGCGAACACCACCCGGACGACCTTCGACGCGTCGACGTAGTGCAGCACGGTCGCCTCGGCCCGTCCGCGCTCGCCGGTGTCCATCACGGGCACGACCACCACGGCGGCGGCGCGCAGCGCGTTCACCCCCTTGACGGTCACCAGTTCCGGGTCGCCGGGGCCCACCCCGACCCCCACGAGGCTGTTCACTGCCCGGTCCATCTCTCGCACCTCGTGGTTCATCCCTCGCACCTCTCGACGAAACGGCGGGCCGTACCCGGCGCCGCCGCCCAATGCGTATGCAGATAGCTCGCGTGCACGCCCCGCCGTACGAAGCCCTCCACCCGCCGCTCCGGCGACCGGATTCCCCAGGCGGGGGACGGCCCCGCGCCGGGCTCCAGCACCGTGCGGTGGAACTCGTGCCCGCGCGACCGGGTGCCGGCGACGGCCAGCACGCTGTCCGAGACGGCCACCGCGTCCCGGTAGCCGAGTGTCAGCCGCGACGACATCCGGGCCTCGGCGTCCAGCACCCCGCACATCGGCAGGCCGTCGAGCGAACGCGCCAGATAGAGCAGCCCCGCGCACTCGGCGGCCACCGGGGCCCCGGAGCGGGCCAGCGCGGCGACGGCCGCCCGCAACGGCTCGTTGCCGGACAGCTCGGGCCCGTACACCTCGGGGAAACCGCCCCCGACGACCAGACCGCGGGTACCGGGCGGCAGGGACTCGTCCCGCAGCGGGTCGAACGGCACGACATCGGCCCCGGCGGCGGCGAGCAGTTCCGTGTGTTCGGCGTACGAGAACGTGAAGGCGGCCCCGGCGGCGACGGCCACCACCGGACGCCCGGACGCGCCCGGCACCCCGCCACCGCTGTCCCCGTCCCCGGCCCCGGCCACCGCCTGCGCCGGGTCCCACGCCGGGGTGTCCAGCCGGGGCGCGTTCCGTGCCAGCGCCAGCAGGGCGTCCAGGTCGCACCCGGCCCGCACCCGGTCCGCCATCGCCGCGACCGACGCCACCGCGTCGTCCCGCCGCTCGGCCACCGGCACCAGACCCAGATGGCGCGACGGAGTCCCGACCGGCCCGGCCCGGCGCAGCGCCCCGAGCACCGGCACCCCCGACTCGTCCAGCGCCTCGCGCAACAGCGCCTCGTGCCGGTTTGAGCCGACCTTGTTCAGGATCACCCCGCCGATCCGCATCCCCGGGTCCCACGAGGCGAATCCGTGCACCAGCGCCGCCACCGACCGGGACTGCGACGAGGCGTCCACGACCAGCACCACCGGGGCCCGCAGCAGCTTCGCCACCTGCGCGGTGGACGCCAGCTCGCCCTCGCCCGACGCCCCGTCGTACAACCCCATCACCCCCTCGACGACCGCCAGGTCACAGCCCGCCGCACCATGCGCGAACAGCGGTGCGATCAGCCCGGGACCGCACAGGTACGCGTCGAGGTTGCGGCCCGGACGGCCGGTCGCCAGCGCGTGGTAACCGGGGTCGATGTAGTCGGGCCCGACCTTGTGCGGGGACACGGCGAGGCCCGCCGCCGCGAAGGCCGCCATCAGGCCCGTCGCGACGGTCGTCTTGCCACTGCCGGAGGAGGGCGCGGCGATCACCAGACGCGGAACGTTCACCGCACACTCACCATTCGATGCCCCGCTGGCCCTTCTGACCGGCGTCCATCGGATGCTTCACCTTCGACATGTCGGTCACCAGATCGGCGGCCGCCACCAGCTCCGCCGGCGCGTTGCGCCCGGTGATCACCACGTGCTGGGTCCCGGGACGGTCGCGCAGCACCTCGATCACCTCCGCGGTGTCCACCCAGCCCCAGTGCATGGGATACGCGAACTCGTCGAGCACGTACAGCGTGTACCGCTCGGCGGCCAGATCGCGCTTGACCTGCTCCCAGCCCTCGCGGGCCGCCTCCTCGTTGTTCAGCTGCCGGTCGCGCTGCACCCACGACCAGCCCTCGCCCATCTTGTGCCAGTCGACCGTGCCGCCCTCGCCGCTCGCGCCGAGGACCTTCAGCGCGTTCTCCTCGCCGACCTTCCACTTCGCCGACTTCACGAACTGGAAGACCCCGATCGGCCACCCCTGATTCCAGGCGCGCAACGCCAGCCCGAAGGCCGCCGTCGACTTCCCCTTGCCGATGCCCGTGTGCACCACGAGCAGCGGACGGTTGCGGCGCTGACGCGTGGTGAGCCCGTCGTCCGGCACACTCGCCGGCTGTCCCTGCGGCATTACGCGGCCCTCCCGGCTGCCTGGACGTCCTTGACCAGTCCGGCGATCGAGTCGGCCCGCAGCTCGTCGAGCGTCACGGCCGTCCCGCCCAGCTCACGCGCCAGGCTCCCGGCGAGCCCGAGCCGCACCGGCCCCGACTCGCAGTCCACGACCACCGACGCCGTCCCCTCGGCCTGGTGCAGCCGGCCGGCCCGCGCCGCCAGCGCCACCGGCGCGGGCCCGCCCGTCGCCCGCCCGTCCGTCACCACGACCAGCAGCGGCCGCCGCGACGGATCGCGCAGCCGCTCCACCCGCAGCACGTCGTGCGCCTTGAGCAGCCCGGCCGCCAGCGGGGTGCGCCCGCCGGTCGGCAGCGTCTCCAGCCGGGCGGCGGCGGTGTCCACCGACGACGTCGGGGGCAGCACCACCTCGGCGTCCCGGCCCCGGAACGTCACCAGCCCCACCTTGTCCCGCCGCTGGTACGCGTCCAGCAGCAGCGAGAGCACCGCGCCCTTCACCGCGCTCATCCGCTGCCGGGCCGCCATCGACCCCGACGCGTCCACCACGAACAGCACGAGGTTGCCCTCACGCCCCTCGCGGGTCACCTGCCGCAGATCGTCCCGCCGCACCACCAGCCCGCGCCCGGACCGGCCCCGCGCCCGCTGATGCGGCGCGGCGGCCACCACGGTCGCCGCCAGGTGCAGCTTCGTCAGCGCCCCCCGGGGCCGTCGTGCCCCGGTCGTCCTGCCGTGCTCGGTACGCGCCCGGGAGCGCCGTCCCGCCGCGCCCTCGCCCAGACCCGGCACGCTCAGCGTCTTCGTGCGGAACGGCTCGGCGGACCGTACGGCCCGCTGCTCACCGCCACCGCCGGACGGCCGTCCCTGACCGGCCTCGCCCTGCTCGGGTTCGGGCCGCGCGGGCGTGTCGCCCTCGCCCTCCTCGGCCTCCGGCTCGGCCCCGGGCGGGGTGTCGGGTCCCTCGCCGCCGGCGTCGCCCCGCGGCGGCCGGCCGCCGCCGTCGGGCCCGCCGTCCCCGTCGGGGTCCGGGTCGTCGTCCTCGCCGCTGTTGCGCTCCAGCGTGTCGTCGAGCTTGTCCTCGTCGAGGCCCGGCGCGTCGAACGGATTGCGGCGGCGGCGGTGCGGGAGCGCCAGCAGGGCGGCCTGCCGCACGTCCTCGGCGAGCACGTCGCCGCGCCCGGCCCACGCGGCCAGCGCGGTCGCGGTACGCGCCATCACGATGTCCGCCCGCATCCCGTCGACCTCGAAGGCCGCGCAGGTCGCCGCGATCTGCCGCAACGCCCCGTCGCCCAGCCTGACCCGGGGCAGCAGGGCCCGCGCGGCGACGATCCGGTCCCGCAACGCCCGTTCCTCGTCGGCCCATCGGGCGGCGAACGCCTCGGGGGCGTCGTCGTACGCCAGCCGGCGCCGCACCACCTCGACCCGCTCGTCGGTCTCCCGGGACGCGGCGACCTCGACGGTCAGCCCGAACCGGTCGAGCAACTGCGGGCGCAGCTCGCCCTCCTCGGGGTTCATCGTCCCGACGAGCAGGAACCGGGCGGCGTGCCGCACCGAGACGCCCTCGCGCTCCACGTACGAGGCACCCATGGCGGCGGCGTCGAGCAGCAGGTCCACCAGGTGGTCGTGGAGGAGGTTGACCTCGTCGACGTAGAGGATGCCGCGGTGCGCGTCGGCCAGCAGCCCCGGCTCGAACGCCTTCACGCCCTCGGCGAGCGCCCGCTCGATGTCGAGCGCCCCGACGAGCCGGTCCTCCGACGCGCCGACCGGCAGCTCCACCGTCCGCGCGTCCCGCGACACGCCCGTACCCGCCTCGTGGGGGCCGTCGGGACACGCCGGATCGGGCGACGCCGGGTCGCAGGAGAACCGGCAGCCCGCGACGACATCCACCCGCGGCATCAGCGCGGCCAGGGCGCGCACCGCCGTCGACTTGGCGGTGCCCTTCTCACCCCGCACGAGCACGCCGCCGACGGCCGGGCTGATCGCGTTCAGCAACAGCCCGAGCCGCAGATCGTCCTGCCCGACTATCGCGGTGAAGGGGTACGGGGTACTCACAAGGCCTCCTCGGTCGAACGTTCCATCCACGCGGCGCGGCCCGCCGCGGCCGTGCGCACCACCGGCACCGCCCTCATTCGTCGCCCTCCAGATCGCCTTCCAGCTCCAGATACGTCGCCCGCAGCCGCTCCAGCGTCTCCGCGTCCGGCTCCGCCCACAGCCCGCGCTCGGCCGCCTCCAGCAGCCGCTCCGAAATACCGCGCAGCGCCCACGGGTTGGACTTCCGCATGAACGCCTGGTTCTCGGGGTCGAAGACGTACTCCGCCGACAGCTTCTCGTACATCCAGTCGTCGACGACGCCCGCCGTCGCGTCGTACCCGAAGAGGTAGTCGACGGTCGCGGCCATCTCGAAGGCACCCTTGTAGCCGTGTCGCCGCATGGCCGCCATCCAGCGCGGGTTGACCACCCGGGCCCGGAACACCCGGTGCGTCTCCTCGCTCAGGGTCCGCGTCCGGACCTGGTCCGGCGTGGCGCTGTCACCCACGTACGCCTCGGGCGACTCACCCGTCAGATGCCGCACCATGGCGACCATCCCGCCGTGGTATTGGAAGTAGTCGTCCGCGTCGACCAGGTCGTGCTCGCGGGTGTCGACGTTCTTCGCGGCCACCGCGATCCGGCGGAACGCCGTCTCCATGTCCCCGCGCGCCGCCCGCCCGTCGAGGCCGCGCCCGTACGCGTAACCGCCCCAGACCGCGTACACCTCGGCCAGGTCCGCGTCCGAGCGCCAGTTGCGGGCGTCGATCAGCGGCAGCAGCCCCGCGCCGTACGCCCCCGGCTTCGAGCCGAAGATCCTGGCCGTGGCCCGGCGGCGGTCGCCGTGCTCCGCCGTGTCCTCGTCCGCGTGCGCCCGTACGTAGTTGACGTCGGCCGGTTCGTCCAGCTCCGCCACCCTCCGTACCGCGTCGTCGATCAGCCCCACCACGTGCGGGAACGCGTCCCGGAAGAACCCGGAGATCCGCACCGTGACATCGATGCGCGGACGGCCCAGCTCGGCCGCCGGAACCACCTCGAAGCCGGTCACCCGCCGCGACGCGTCGTCCCACACCGGGCGGCACCCCAGCAGCGCCAGGATCTCCGCGATGTCGTCGCCCTGCGTACGCATCGCGGACGTGCCCCACACCGTCAGACCGACGGACTTCGGGTAGTCGCCCGTGTCGGCGAGGTACCGGGCGATCAGCGAGTCGGCCAGCGACTGCCCGACCTCCCACGACAGCCGGGACGGAATCGCCTTCGGGTCCACGGAGTAGAAGTTGCGCCCGGTCGGCAGCACGTTCACCAGACCGCGCGTCGGCGAACCGGAGGGACCGGCCGGCACGAAACCACCGTCCAGCGCCAGCAGGATGTGACCGATCTCGTCCGTCGTCCGCGCCAGCCGCGGCACGACCTCCTCGCACGCGAAGCCCAGCACGGCGACCGCGTCCGGGAGTTCGACGCCCAGCACCTCACGCACCAGGCCCGCGACGGCCGTCACGTCCCAGCCGCACTCCTCCATGCCCTCCGCGAGACGGCGGCACAACCGCTCCAGCAGGTCGATCGCGTCGGCGCCCGTCCTGGCCGGGCCGTCCACCAGCGCGGTCAGCCCGGCGGGCACCTTCACCGCCGCGCCCGGCTCCGCCAGCAACTCCTTCTCGCCGAACCCGAAGTGCTCGGCGATCGACGCCCGCAGCCCCGGCAGCGCGTTCGCCTTGCCGCCCCACACCTGCGAGGCCCGCAGCACCGCCAGCACCAGGTTGACCCGCGCCTCGTCGACCGGGCCGCCGCCCAGGATGTGCAGACCGTCGCGGATCTGCACGTCCTTGATCTCGCAGAGGTAGCCGTCGATGTGCATGACGAAGGAGTCGAAGTCGTCGTCGCCCGGCTGTTCGTCGACATGCAGGTCGTGGTGGAGCTCGGCGGCCTTCACCAGCGTCCAGATCTGTGCCCGTACCGTCGGGGCCTTGGCCGGGTCCAGATCGCTCACCAGGGCGTACTCGTCGAGCAGTTGCTCCAGCTTGGCCAGGTCCCCGTAGGTGTCGGCGCGCGCCATCGGCGGTACGAGGTGGTCCACCACGGTGGCGTGCCCGCGCCGCTTGGCCTGGGTCCCCTCGCCGGGGTCGTTCACGATGAACGGGTAGACCAGCGGGAGTTCACCGAGTACGGCGTCGGGACCGCAGCCCGCCGACAGACCGAGCCCCTTGCCCGGCAGCCACTCCATCGTGCCGTGCTTGCCCATGTGCACGACCGCGTCCGCGCCGAACGTGTTCTCCAGCCAGCGGTACGTCGCCAGGTAGTGGTGCGACGGCGGCATGTCCGGGTCGTGGTAGATCGCGATCGGGTTCTCGCCGAAACCGCGCGGCGGCTGGATCAGCACGACGACGTTGCCGAACTGGAGCGACGCCAGCACGATGTCGTCGCCGTCCACGTAGAGGCCGCCCGGCGGCTCCCCCCACGCCTCCAGCATGGCGTCGCGCATCCCCGGCTCCAGCTTGTCGAACCAGGCCCGGTAGTCGGCGAGCGGCACCCGCGCGGGCGCCGCCGCCAGCTGCTCCTCGGTGAGCCATTCGACGTCGTGGCCACCGGCGTTGATGAGGCGGTGGATCAGCTCGTCGCCGTTGTCGGGGTGCCCGTCGACCCCGTAACCGGCGTCCCGCAGGGCGTCCAGCACACGGATCGCCGACGCAGGGGTGTCCAGCCCCACCGCGTTGCCGACCCGGGAGTGCTTCGTCGGGTAGGCGGTGAAGACCAGCGCCAGCTTCTTCTCGGCGTTCGTCCGGTGCTTCAGCACGGCGTGCCGCACCGCGATCCCGGCGACGCGCGCGGCCCGTTCGGGGTCCGCCCGGTACACCGGCACCCCGTCGGGACCCTGCTCCTTGAAGGAGAAGGGGACGGTGATCAGCCGGCCGTCGAATTCGGGGATCGCGACCTGCATCGCCGCGTCCATCGGCGAGACCGCCGCGTCCGACGCGTCCCAGGCCGCCCGGGACGACGTCAGGCAGAGCCCTTGCAGCACCGGTACGTTCAGCTCGGCCAGCGCTCCGATGTCCCACGCCTCGTCGTCGCCGCCGGCCGAGGCGTCCGACGCGCGGGTGCCGCCCGACGCGAGGACGGTCGCGATCAGCGCGTCGGCCCGGCCCAGCAGCTCGTACAGCCCGGCGTCGGCCCCGCGCAGCGAACCGCAGTACACCGGGAGGGCGTTGGCGCCGCGCGCCTCGACCGCGTCGCACAGCACGTCGACGAACGACGTGTTCCCCGCGAGTTCGTGCGCCCGGTAGAAGAGGACACCGACGGTCGGGCGGCCCTCGGTGAACGCGCGGTCGCCGCGCAGCCCCCATTCGGGCATCTTCTGCGGCTCGGCGAAGCCGTGCCCGGTGAGCAGCACCGTGTCGGACAGGAACCGGGACAGCTCGACGAGGTTGCCGGGGCCGCCCTCGACGAGATAGCGCAACGCCTCCGCGACGACCCCGGCCGGGACCGACGACTCGGCCATCAGCTCCGCGTCCGGCACGCTCTCGCCGCCCAGCAGGACGGTCGGTATCCCGGACTCCCTCAGCACCGCGAGCCCGTCCTCCCAGGCGCGCTTGCCGCCGAGGAGGCGGACCACGGCGACCGCTGCCCCCTCGATCAGCGCGGGCAGCTCCGCGCGGGCGTCGACCCGGGTCGGATTGGCGATCCGGTAGGGCGCGCCCGACGCGCGGGCCGCGAGCAGGTCCGTATCGGCGGTCGACAACAACAGCACGGTCGTGGTGGGAGTGCTGGGGGTGCTGCTCATGCGCGTGCTCCAGGGGCTCCGGGGGCGATGAAGGGAAGTCCGGCGGGCGGGCCCGACTCGATGAGCCGCAGCAGCGCGCCGGTGTCCGCGTGTTCTTCGATGAGGTCGCCGAGGCGGTCCAGCTGTTCCTCGCGCAGCGCGGCGAAACAGGTGTCGGGCGCCGGGACGAAGCGCCGGCCCGCCGCGCGGGCCACCTCGGTCAGGAAGCGGCGCCGGAAGGTGTCGCTCTCCAGCGAGCCGTGCCAGTGGGTGCCCCACAGGGCGCCCACCCGGCAGCCGTCCAGCGGTGTGCCCCGGCCGTCGGTGATGAACGGCTCGCCGCCGTGCACGGTGGCGACACCGTGATGGATCTCGTATCCCTCGACGGGCGCGCCGAGCGCCTCGCCGACGGGCCGGGCGAGGGTCTTCTCGCGGTCGAACCTGACCCGCACGGGCAGCAGCCCCAGCCCGTCGACCAGTCCCGCGCGGGACTCCACGTCGTCCTCGACGCGCTCGCCGAGCAGTTGGTAGCCGCCGCAGACACCGAGGACCGGACGGCCCTCGGCGGCCCGCCGCACCAGCGCGTCCGCGAGACCGCGCTCGCGCAGCCACGCCAGCGCCCGGACGGTGCCCCGGGTGCCGGGCACGACGACGAGATCCGCGTCGGTCAGCTCCTCGGCGCGGTCCACGAACCGCACGACGACGCCGGGTTCGGCGGCCAGGGCGTCCACATCGGTGAAGTTCGACATCAGCGGTACGGCGCAGACGGCGACGCGCAGCACCTCCTCACCGTGCGGCGGCGCGACGGCCGACTCGCGCACGGCGCCGCGCAGCGACACCCGCAGTCCGTCCTCCTCGTCGATGCCCAGACCGTGCGCGAAGGGCAGCACCCCGTACGTCCGGCGGCCGGTGAGTTCGCGCAGCATGTCGAGGCCGGGTTCGAGGAGCGACACGTCACCGCGGAACTTGTTGACCAGGTACCCCGCGATCAGGGCCTGGTCCTCGGCGCCGAGCAGTGCCGTCGTACCGAAGAACGAGGCGAAGACGCCGCCCCGGTCGATGTCGCCGACGACGACGACCGGGAAGCCCGCGGCCCGCGCGACGCCCATGTTCACGATGTCGGTGCGCCGCAGATTGATCTCGGCCGGGCTGCCCGCCCCCTCGCAGATCACGGCGTCGTACGTACCCCGAAGCTGCTCCAGACAGTCCACGACCGTGCCGAACAGGGCCTCCTGACGGCCTCCGTGATACCCGCGCGCGCTCATCTCGCCCACCGGCCTGCCCAGCAGGACGACCTGGCTGGAACGGTCGCCACCGGGCTTGAGGAGCACCGGGTTCATCAGCGCGGTCGGCTCGACGCGGGCGGCCTGCGCCTGCATGGCCTGGGCGCGTCCGATCTCGGCGCCCTCGCGGGTGACGAACGAGTTCAGCGACATGTTCTGCGCCTTGAACGGGGCGACCTTCACCCCCTGGCGCACCAGCCAGCGGCAGATGCCCGCGGTGACGACGCTCTTGCCCGCGTCCGACGTGGTTCCGGCGACCAGCAGTCCGCCGCTCATATGGATGTCCGTCCCGAGGAGAGCCGGGGGCGGGCGGTGGTGCGCCGCCCCGCGAGGAGCCGGCCGGCCACGCACACCCCGAGGGCGAGCACGGTCACCCGGCGCGAGAGCCGCACCGCGCGTTCGATGTCGGGCACGCCGACGGGGCGGCCGGCGCCGCCGTTGAGCACGGGCCGGTGCTCGACCCGGCCCGCGTAGGAGAGGGTGCCGCCGAGCCGGACACCGAGCGCGCCCGCGAAGGCGGCCTCGACCGGACCGGCGTTGGGACTCGGGTGGCGGCCCGCGTCCGCGCGCCAGGCGTGCGCGGCGGCGCGCGGACGGCCGCCCGCCACCACGGCGAGCGCGGCGGTGAGGCGGGCGCCGGGCCAGCCCGCGACGTCGTCGAGGCGGGCCGACGCCCAGCCGTACCTGCGGTGGCGCGGTGACCTGTGCCCCACCATGGCGTCGAGGGTGTTGACGGCACGGAATCCGACGAGTCCGGGCACCCCGGCCAGCGCGCCCCACACCAGGGCGCCGACGACGGCGTCGGAGGTGTTCTCGGCGACGGACTCCACGACGGCGCGGGCGATCCCGGGCGCGTCGAGGGACTGCGGGTCGCGGCCGCACAGGTGCGGCAGCCGCTCCCGGGCCGCCTCGACGTCCCCGGCGGCCAGCGCGGCCCCGACGGTACGGGCCTCGCGGCCCAGCGAGGTGCCGCCGAGCACGGACCAGGTGGCGGCGGCGGTCAGGGCGACGGCGGCGACGGGACGGTCGCGCACGGTACGGGCGGCCAGCGCGGCGGCCCCGGCGGCGCCTCCGGCGCAGACCAGGGCGTGCAGCGCGCCCCGGCCCCGGTCGTCGCGCCACAGCCGTCGTTCCACAGCGGCGGCGGCCCGCCCGAACACGGCGACCGGGTGCCCGCGGCGCGGGTCGCCGAGGAGCAGATCGCCGGCCAGACCGGCCGTGGCGCCGTACGCGAAGATGCGATCGGCACGCATGGGTTCAGACCGCCGTCACGCCTCGGTGGATCGTCGTACGGGGGTCTCGGGCGCGGGAAGCGCTCGGGCCCGCGGGGGCGGGGGCCGACGCACGGCAGCCAGGCATGGCGTTATGTCCTCACTCAGGGTCCGCGCCCTGGTTCGACGTGACCGGCGACGCAGAGTCTCCTGGCTCCCGGATCGGCGGTTCCCCCGGTCTTCCGGCCCGCTCGCGCGAACCGTGACTTCCGGTGGATGGGGGACCGCTCCCCGGTGACAGTGGCGGGACCGCGCCGGATTCGCACCGGACTTCCTCTGCTGTCGCCGTAAATGGCTTCGGCAGTCCACCACGCTCCGAGAACACCCGTCAACCTGCCGTTGACCTGCGACGGCGCAGTGTGCGAAGACGCACATCGGACCGGCCGCGGGGGAGTGCGGCCGGTCCGATGGAGGGTGAGCGCGCAGAGGGGCGCTCACCCCGGTGGTCAGGTGCGGTCGGAACCGCGGCCGGTCCCGGCGGGCGGCGTGTGCCGGGCCCGGACCTCGGGGCGTGCGCCGGGCTCAGGCGACGATCAGGAAGATCCCGTACGCGACCGCCGCCGCGCACAGCCCGAAGCAGGCGTACGCGCCCGCGCGCGCCGCGACGAGGGAGCCGCCGGAGCGTTTCCCGTCGACGCCCGGCGCCGTGGGCTCCGGCCGCTGCTTGGCGAGGCCGACGATGCCCAGGGTGAACAGGCCCACCAGGGCGACGGTGACGACGAGGGAGACGCCGAAGACGGTGCCGAGAGCGGCCCAGTCGATGTGCATGGTGCGGTGTCCTTTCTGCCGCTGGTGCCGGGGCGGTACTAGACCGTGGCGGGGCGGGCCGGGTCGGTGGCCGCCGGGGCCGGCGCGGGGGCCGGGATGGTGGCCTTGAGTTCGGCGGCCAGGACCCCGGCGGTCGGCGGGGGGCTGACGGCGGCGATGGCGGTGGTGACGACGCCCGCGGGCTCGGCGGCCGGGTCCTCGGGGGCTGCGCCCGAGGGAGCGACGTCGCCGTGGCCGACCGGACGGCGGCGGGACAGCGCCCAGATGGCGCCGGAACCCGCGGCCAGCAGCGCGGCGACCACGACCACACCCCAGGTGCCCTGCTGCGTCAGGAACTCCGCGCCCGCGCCCACCAGACCGGCGGCCGGCAGGGTCAGGCCCCAGGCGACGAACATCCGGGTGGCCGTGGACCAGCGGACCGCACCGCCCCGGCGGCCGAGGCCCGCGCCCATCACGGCACCGGAGCAGGACTGTGTGGTGGAGAGGGAGAAGCCGAGGTGCGAGGAGGCCAGGATGACGGTGGCCGCGCTGGTCTGCGCGGCGAATCCCTGCGGCGGCCGCAGTTCGGTGAGGCCGCTGCCCATGGTGCGGATGATGCGCCAGCCACCGAGATAGGTGCCCAGCGCGATGGCGGTCCCGGCGGCGACGATGACCCACACGGGCGGGTTGGAGCCGGGGGAGAGGACCCCGCCGGTGACCAGCGCGAGCGTGATGATGCCCATGGTCTTCTGGGCGTCGTTGGTCCCGTGGGCGAGTGAGACGAGACCGGCCGAGGCGATCTGCCCGGCGCGGTAGCCCTTGGCGGCGGCCTTCTCCTGCGCCCCGCCCCGGATCTTCCCGCCGATCCGGTACGTGAGCCGGGTGGCCAGCAGCGCGGCGATCCCCGCGACGACCGGGGCGGCGACGGCGGGGAGCAGCACCTTGGTGACGACGGTGCCGCCGTTGACGGACGACCAGCCCGCGGACATCACCGCGGCGCCGATGAGGCCGCCGAAGAGCGCGTGGGAGGAACTGGACGGCAGGCCGACCAGCCAGGTCAGCAGATTCCACAGGATGGCGCCGACGAGCGCGGCGAAGATGACCTCCGTCCTGATCCCGCTCTCGTTGATGATCCCGCCGGAGATCGTCCTGGCGACCTCCACGGACAGGAAGGCGCCGACGAGGTTGAGAACGGCGGACATGGCCACCGCGGTCTTGGGCTTGAGTGCGCCGGTCGAGATGGTCGTCGCCATCGCGTTCGCGGTGTCGTGGAAACCGTTCGTGAAATCGAACACTAGAGCTGTCGCGATCACGATCGCGAGCAGCAGCGTGATGTGTTCCATTTACCCAGGCAATCGTTCGACGTCAGTGGCACGTGGACCGTAGGCAACCTGGATGAACGGGAGATGAACTGGACGGGGCGTTGTGGTGACCCGAACGGCGCGTCGCCGTTCCGCTTGTGTCCGTCCGTGCGGGTGGGGGAGAAGCGACCGGGCGGTACGGGCGCGGCCCGGTCCGCCGTGGCCCGTACCGCACGCCGTTCCACGGCCGACGCCGACGTGCCGACGCCGACGTGCCCACGTGCTCGACCCGTCACATGACCCTCACGTCCGGAGTGACAGGATTCCCGTATGAGCGAGCGGATGCCGGACGCGATCGAACGGGCCTGGGACGAGGTCGTCACCACCGCCCGCAGGACGGTGGCGGACGGCCTGGTCGTCGGTACCTCGGGGAACGTCTCGGCGCGGGTCGGCGCGGTCGTCCTGGTCACCCCGAGCGGTGTGCCGTACGAGCGGCTGGGGCCGCGCGACGCCGTGGGCGTCGACCTCGAAGGCAATCAGGTCGTCGGAACACTCGCACCGACCAGCGAACTCCCCCTCCACCTCGCCGTCTACCGCACCACCGGGGCGGGCGCGGTGGTGCACACCCACGCCGTGCACGCCACCGCTGTCTCCACGCTGGTCGACGAGGTGCCGTCGGTGCACTACGCCGCCGCTTTCCTCGGCGGCCCGGTCCGCACCGCCGGTTACGCCCGCTACGGCACGTCCGAGCTGGCCGAGAACATGCTCGCCGCCCTCCGTGACCGCACGGGCTGCCTCCTGCGCAACCACGGAACCGTCACGTACGGCGACACCCTTGACGAGGCGTACGAGCGCACCGCCCAGCTCGAATGGCTCTGCCGCCTCTGGCTCACCGCCGCCTCGGTGCCGGGCCGCAGCCCGAGCCTCCTCTCCCCGGCCGAGATGGACGACGTGCGGGTGGCGCTGAGGGACTACGGCCAGCCGGGCGGAGCGCGCCGGGTCCGGGACTGAGACGGCCCGCGCGGGGAGGCCCCCAGTACCCGGAACGCACCGGCGGCCGGCCGGCCGCCGAACACGCGAAACGCAGGGCGCACGAAACGCACGGAGCACGGGGTGCGCACGGAGCACGGGGTGCGCTGGACGCCGGAGCGCACCGAACGTGGGGGCGCACTGAACGCACAGAGCACGCCGAACGCGGGGGAACGGGCTGGCCGCGGGGAGTGCGCGAACCGCACCCGGCCGCTCCTCCCGACAGGACCGGCGTGCCCGCGCCGAAGAACCGATTCCGGCGCCCGCCCCGCCTCCTCGGTGACCGTCCGACCAGCGGCGTCCGCCCCGCCCACACCACCCCGACACAACCGGACGGACCCCGTCCGCTGGCATCACGCGCCCCGCCCCACGACACTGAAGCCGTGCGCCCGGCAACAGCGACGGCAGCGACCGTCTCCACGATCCTCGGCGTCGGCGCGGCAGCGGTCGCCGCCGGCCGGTACGCGGGCGACGCCGCCCTCAAGGTGCCCTCCGACCGCCCCCTCCCCGCCGACCGCCGAGTCACCGTGCACGCGACGGCCGCCGGGCAGATCACCCTGACCCGCTCCTTCGCCGCGCTCAGGCCCGGCACCTACGGACTGGTGGGCCCCGGGGTGCACGCGGTCGTGGGACCGGTGATCGAGCAGGCGCACCACGCCGCCGACACCGTCGTCCGCAGACTGGAGCGCGTCAGCCACGGCGTCCTCCAGCCCGGGGACAAGGTCCGGTTCACCCCCGAGCTGCACAGCGGCGACCCACGCACCGCCCTCGGCCTGGACCACCGGGACGTCGAGATCCCCGGCGAACTCGGCGCCCTCCCCGGCTGGTTCGTCCCCGGTGTCCGTGAGACCTGGGTGATCACCGTGCACGGTCTCGGCGCCACCCGGGACCATCCCATGAACGTCATGGGGTTCCTGCACGACCAGCAGCTCCCGGTCCTCGACATCGCGTACCGGGGCGATCCCGGGGCACCTCGTCCGCCGGACGGGCTCAGCCGCCTCGGCGAGTCCGAGTGGCGCGACCTGGACGCGGCCATCCGCTACGCCGTCCGCTACGGCGCCGAGAACGTCATCGTGCACGGCTGGTCCACCGGGGCGACGATGGCCCTGTACGCGTCCGTCAATTCCGGGCTCCGCGACCGGATCAGCGGTCTGGTGCTGGACTCCCCGGTGCTCGACTGGACCACCACCCTGCGCGCCCTGGCGGCCGCCAGGGGGGTCCCGGCCGCGCTGTTGCCGCTCGCCGTGCGCGCCGCCCAGGGACAGACCGGACTGCACGGCACCCGCCTCCTGGACACCTCCCTCCCGCAGACCCTGAACATTCCGACGATGATCTTCCACGGCCCCGACGACACCCTGGCGCCCTGGCGCGACTCCCGCGAACTCGCCGGGCACCGCACGGACCTGGTCTCCCTGCACCCCGTACCGCGGGCTCCGCATGGGGCGATGTGGAACGCCGACCCGGCCGGGTACGAGGAGGCGCTGCGACGCTTCCTCACGCCCCTGATGTGAGCGGATGCCGAGCTTCGTCCGTTTGGTCCCCCATTCCGTGAACCGCCCGCCCGCACAGAATTCGGGTTCCGTTTGGGCTTTCGGCCCGTCAACGGGAAGACTGCTCCCCGTGACGTCCCGTACCCCGCGCGACTCCAGGCTGCGACTTGTCCGCCCGCGACCCCTTGCCACCGCTCGCAAGGCCGTGGCTTCCCGGCGCACCAGGCCGGCTCCCCGCCCTCCCGAGGGCACCCCGCCTCCCGCGGAGCTGGCCCGCCAGGCCAGGGCAGTGCTCGCCGACGCCGTGCGCATCGCGCGCTGGGTCGCCGACGGCGCCGCGCCCGGCACCACGCCGCTCGCCGCCCAGGCCCTGGAACGGGCCGCCGCCGCGCTGGAGTTGTCCCCGGACCGGATCAGGACCGGCTGGGACCGGGCCCGGCTGGCCGGCCTGATCGAGCTGCACGGCGACACCGCACGCGCCGGCTGGCGGCTGCGCGCCTGGGACCGCGACGACACCGCCGTGCTCCGGGGCTGGGTCGCGCTCTTCGACGCCTGGTCCCTCATCCACCCGGCCTCGCCCGACATCGAGGCCACCGCGGTCGCCGAAGCCGTCGAGGCCGTGCCCCAGGTGCTCTCCCTCCTCCAGCTCTCGGCGGGCCCCGTCACCGTGCCCGCCCTCCTCGACCTCCTCGGCCAGCGCGTCGCGGAACTCCACGAGGAGCGCTGCGAGGTGCCGTACGGCCCGCAGCCGCTGTCCGACGACGACCGGACCGCCCCGGCCGCCCACCCGGCGGAGCTGATCTCCCGGCTCCTCGACTGGGCGCTGGAGGGCCTGGCCTCCGTCGGAGCGCTCACTCTCGGCGCCGGACACGCCACCCTCTCCCCGCTCGGCAACTGGGCGGTCTGGGTCAAGCTGGAGCAGATCTGCGTCGCCGCCCAGAGCCCGGCCGGAAACATCGAACAGTCCGCGTCCGACATGCTGCTCGGCTGCGCCCGGCTCACCCCGGGACCGGCCCGCGCCGAATACCGTGCCTGGCTCGCCGCCCGCCCGGTCGGCAGCGCCGTCGCCGAACTCCTCGCCGTCGCCCGGGGTGAGGACGCCCTGCTGCGCGGTCTCGCCTTCGAGGCGCTGCGGGTGGTCGGCGCCCCCGCCGAGCCCGAGGTCCGCGCCGTTCTCACCGAACCCCCGCTGCGTCCCTACGCCCTGCTCTGGCTCGCCGAGTACGAGGGCGCCGATCCGGACGACGCCCAGGAGGTCCTCAGCAGGGAGGAGGCCACCTGGCTCTGGGTCGACACGGCGGCGGCCGTCGCCGACCACGGGGAGACCGCGCTGCTGGTCCGCCACCTCGAAACGGCGGTGCAGGGCACCGTCCCGGCGCTCCTCGACGAGATCCGGGCCGTCGGCCATCCCCGTACCGTCCAGGTCCTGGTCGCGCTGGCCGCCGCCCACCCGGACCCCGCGCTGGCCAAGGCCGTACGCAGAGCCGCCTTCCAGGTGCACACCGGCGGCGCCTGACCCGTCCCCGGACCGGCGACGCTCCCGGGACCATCCGCTTCGGGCCCCGGCCCCGAGGCGGGTGGACCTGTCGGTACCCCCGACCTGCCGGGGGCGTACGGCCCGTCGTGATCCCCGACCTGCCGAGGCCGTACGACCTGTCGTGATCCACGATCTGCCGGCAGCGTACGGCCCGTCGGGACCCACGACCTGCCCGGAGCGCGACCCCCGGTCCACGCCGCACCGCCCCGCGCCCGCCCCCACCGTCCACACCCCGGCCCGGCCCGCACCGACCACACCCCGCGCCTGTCCCGTCCCGACCCGGTCCCCCCGAGAGCCCCGCACCCCCGGAGCCACCGACGCTCGCCGCCCCGTCCCGGAGCGCGACCCCCGAGCCACCGACGGTTGGTCGCCGCCCCGTCCCGGCGTACGTACGTCAGGCCGTGACCCCCGGGGTGTACGTCCCGAAGCTCCACACATTGCCCTCCGCGTCCCGCGCCATGTAGTCCCGTGAGCCGTGGTCCTGGTCGGTGGGCGGCATCAGTATCTCCACGCCGTGCTCGACCGCCCGCGCGTGATGCGCGTCGACGGCGCTCACCACCACGTACACCCCGGCGGGTCCCGCGCCCTCCATCGCCTTGGCGAAGACGCCCCCGCGCCCCTTCGAGCCGAGCATCACCCGCCCGTTGCCGCAGGACAGCTCGGCGTGCAGCACGCTGCCGTCATCCCCCTCGTACACCGCCTCGGCGACGAATCCGAACGCCTCCGTCAGCGTCCTGATCGCGCTCTTCGCGTCGTCGTAGAGAATCGTCGGAAAGACCGTCACCAAACCGCTCGCCGTCTCTGTCATCGTGTTCGCCCCTTCTCCTGTTCCGTGCCGCACGTGCCATGTCGAAAGGCTCGTCCCGGCCGAAAGGCCCGTCCCGTGAAAGCCCGTGCCGGACACCGGTTCATCGGGGACCGGGCCTTTGTGTGACCTGTGTCTCAGTCTGGCACCCGCCACTGACAATGCCCCGCCGAGCGCCGTCGGCCCAGGTCAGGAGGGGAGCGGAGCGTGCGGACGGCCGGGCCGCGGGCCTCGGGGAGTGCGTGGTAAAGAAGTTGCACACCCCCAGTAGAATGGGCCGTATGGCAATTCTCCTTGTGCACTAGACGGCGTCGAGCCAGCTCCGTCCGCCGTCCCTCCGCCGTCCATACCGCCCTGGAGTTTTTCCCGTGATCACCGCTTCCGGCATCGAGCTGCGTGCCGGCGCCCGCATCCTCATCGAGTCCGCCTCCTTCCGTATCGCCAAGGGCGACCGCATCGGCCTCGTCGGCCGCAACGGCGCGGGCAAGACCACCCTCACCAAGTGTCTGGCGGGCGAGGGCACCCCCGCCGGGGGCACCATCACCCGCTCCGGCGAGGTCGGCTACCTCCCGCAGGACCCCCGCACCGGTGACCTCGACGTCCTCGCCCGCGACCGCGTCCTCTCGGCCCGTGGCCTCGACGCGATCCTGCGGAAGATGCACGAGAACGAGGAGCGGATGGCGAACGGCAAGGGCGCCACCCGCGAGAAGGCGATGAAGAAGTACGAACGCCTGGAGACGGAGTTCCTCACCAAGGGCGGTTACGCCGCCGAGGCCGAGGCCGCCACCATCGCCGCCGCGCTCAACCTTCCCGACCGGGTCCTCGGCCAGCCGCTCCACACCCTCTCCGGTGGTCAGCGCCGCCGCGTCGAGCTGGCCCGCATCCTCTTCTCGGACGCGGACACCCTCCTCCTCGACGAGCCCACGAACCACCTCGACGCGGACTCGATCGTCTGGCTGCGCGACTACCTCAAGAGCTACCGCGGCGGCTTCGTCGTGATCTCCCACGACGTCGAACTCGTCGAGACGGTCGTCAACAAGGTCTTCTACCTCGACGCCAACCGCGCGCAGATCGACATCTACAACATGGGCTGGAAGCTCTACCAGCAGCAGCGCGAGGCCGACGAGAAGCGCCGCAAGCGCGAACGGCAGAACGCCGAGAAGAAGGCCGCGGCCCTCAACACGCAGGCCGACAAGATGCGCGCCAAGGCGACCAAGACCGTCGCCGCCCAGAACATGGCCAAGCGCGCCGAGCGGCTGCTCTCCGGTCTCGAAGCGGTCCGCGTCTCCGACAAGGTCGCCAAGCTGCGTTTCCCCGAGCCGTCGCCGTGCGGGAAGACCCCCCTGATGGCGGAGGGGCTGTCCAAGTCGTACGGGTCGCTCGAAATCTTCACCGATGTCGACCTCGCCATCGACAAGGGTTCCCGGGTCGTCATCCTCGGCCTCAACGGCGCGGGCAAGACCACTCTGCTCCGCCTGCTGGGCGGCGCCGAGAAGCCCGACACCGGCCAGGTCATCGAGGGCCACGGCCTCCGGCTCGGCTACTACGCCCAGGAGCACGAGACGCTCGACCCCGAGCGCACCGTGCTGGAGAACATGCGCTCGGCGGCGCCCGACCTCGATCTGGTCGAGGTCCGCAAGACGCTCGGCTCGTTCCTGTTCTCCGGTGACGACGTCGACAAGCCCGCCGGGGTCCTCTCCGGCGGCGAGAAGACCAGGCTGGCCCTGGCCACCCTGGTGGTCTCCTCCGCGAACGTGCTGCTGCTCGACGAGCCGACGAACAACCTCGACCCCGCCAGCCGCGAGGAGATCCTCGGTGCGTTGCGCACGTACAAGGGCGCGGTCGTCCTCGTCACCCACGACGAGGGCGCGGTCGAGGCGCTCCAGCCCGAGCGCATCATCCTGCTGCCCGACGGTGTCGAGGACCTGTGGGGCGCGGACTACCGGGACCTCGTCGCGCTCGCCTGACCCGCTCGCCTTACCCGCTGGCCGGGCCCGTACCACCATGGCCCGGCCACGACCGCCGGACGCGCGGCCCCCGGTCACGGCCGCCGCGCGCCCCGGCCCCGGTCGTCACCACCGGGCGGGTACGCACTCATCGACGCCCGGTGCCCGCGTACGGCCGGCCCTCCTCGCGCCCCGGAGCGTCGCGTTGACACCGCTGATGCCTCCTGATCCACTCCGACCGGATCATTCGGCCCATGGGTGATCCTTCATCTGAGTGAGTACGTCTCGTACCCCGGCGTGGTGCCCGGTGGATAGCTGCTTAACCCATCCATTTTCGGCCTCGGTCGGCCCTGCGGCCCTGACCTGGCAGTTCGTTGATGTCGCGGCGCCGACGTGCGCTCCGGGCGCTCGGAATCCGCGCCTCCAGGGGCGTCGACACACCGTCCGGCCGGGAAATCCCGACGTACGTACCTTGCCGAATGGGTGGCCAGGAAGCCCCCGAGGGGTGATCATGAGAAGTCCAGAGCGCACTTCCCATGAGGAGGCACGGGTGGCCGAGACTCTGAAGAAGGGCAGCCGGGTGACCGGCGCCGCGCGCGACAAGCTCGCGGCAGACCTGAAGAAGAAGTACGACTCCGGTGCGAGCATCCGGGCGCTGGCCGAAGAGACCGGCCGCTCCTACGGGTTCGTCCACCGGATGCTCAGTGAGTCCGGAGTGACGCTGCGGGGACGTGGCGGCGCGACGCGAGGCAAGAAGGCCGCTTCGGCCTGACGGCCGACGGCGAGCGGGACGCGTCCTCGGACCCGTCCCGGTGCTCACCGGTTCCGGTGGCCACCCGGCCGATCGTGCGGTCGACCGGGTGGTTACTGTTCAGTCACTTATTTCTTGAGTGCTGACTGCACCCGATCCGGAGGGCACCTCATGACCTCGCTCGACTCTGTGCTCGACCAGGACGGCGTACGGCTCACCGTCGATGACGCGGTCGCCACGGTGACCCTCTGCAATCCGGCCAGGCGCAACGCTCAGTCTCCCGCTCTGTGGCGGGCGTTGACAGAGGCCGGACGGGTGCTGCCCGGCAGTGTCCGGGTGGTCGTGCTGCGTGGCGAGGGCGTGTCCTTCTCCGCGGGGCTCGACCGGCAGGCGTTCACCCCCGAGGGGTTCGACGGTGAGCCGTCCTTCCTGGACATGGCGCGCGGCTCCGAGGCGGAGCTCGACGCGACCATCGCCGCTTACCAGGAGGCGTTCACCTGGTGGCGGCGCAACGACCTCGTGTCGATCGCCGCCGTCCAGGGCCACGCGATCGGCGCGGGATTCCAGCTCGCCCTCGCCTGCGATCTGCGGATCGCCGCCGAGGACGCGCAGTTCGCCATGCGCGAGACCACGCTCGGTCTGGTCCCCGACCTGACCGGCACCCACCGCCTGGTGCACCTCGTGGGGTACGCCCGCGCGCTCGAAATCTGCGCCACCGGCCGCTTCGTGCGGGCCGAGGAGGCCGAGCGCACCGGCCTCGCCAACCTCGTCGTCCCCGCCGACCAGCTCGATGCCACCGCCCAGGACCTGGCCGCCGCGCTGCTGGCCGCGCCGCGCGACGCCGTCATCGAGACGAAGGCCCTGCTGAGCGGAGCCGTCTCCCGCACGTACGAGGAGCAGCGCGCCGCCGAACGGGCCGCGCAGGGCCGCCGGCTGCGGGACCTGGCGGGCATCACCGACTGACGTCCGATCCGGCTCCCGGTCCGGTCACGCGTCGTCGACCACGGCGGTGACCAGTACGGCGACCGGCGGATGTCCCGCCACGGCCGCCGTCACCGCCTCGCGCACCGCCAGGGCCACATCGAGCGTCCGGCGGTCCCCGGACGCGGCCACCTCGACCCGCACGTGGTCCGCCGCGACGTGCACCCCGCTGCCCAGCATCCGGGTCAGTGACACCACGCCGGGTACCGCCGCCGCCGCGATCCCCGCCGGGCCGTCCGGTTCGTCGCCGCGTACCGCGTCCGCCGAGGCCCCTCCGGCCGCCGTCTCCCCGGTGGGCTGTCCGGGCGCCGCGTCCAGCAGCTCCGTCACCCGCAGATCGACCTCCGACACCACCAGGCCGAGCCGGGCCGCCGCCGCAGACAGCAGCGCCGAGCGCAGCGCGGCGGCCGCCGCGGGCAGCGGCTCGGCGTCCGTGGCCGCCAGGCTCGCCTCGATCCGCAGCGGGCCCGGCGGCAGGGCGCTGGGCGGGCGCGGCACCACGGGCTCCGCCACCGCGTCGGGGTCCGCGGGGCCGAGCCTCAGCTTCCCGATCACCACCCCGGGCCGGGCCGCCGTCCGGCGCAGCACCCCGGCCGCCGCACGCTCCGAGATCCACGCCCCGTCGGAGGGGCCGCCCAGGGGGAGCAGCCGCCCCATGCCGAGCCGGTGCCGGGTGGCCGAAACCAGGGCCTCCGTGGCCGCGGCGGTCCTTCTGTCGTCCCTGTGCGGACTGTCAGCCGTCGTCATTGCTCCAGACTGCCCCATTCACGGCGCGAGACCGGGCAACCGGACTTAATGTGAACAAGGAAGTCAAATCATTCCCGAAGGGAAGAGCGGCGATGACCGAAACCCCCCAGCGCAACCGGCCCGAGAACCCCGACAAGGACTCCGGGGACGACAGGAGGAGTTCCAGCTCCCTGACCAAGCGCGGCGGCTCCCAGGGCAACCGTGGCCGCACCACCATCGCCGACGGCGTGGTGGAGAAGATCGCCGGAATGGCGGCACGGGACGCGTTCGGCGTCCACGCGATGGGCAGCGGCCTGTCCCGTACCTTCGGCGCCGTGCGCGACCGGGTCCCCGGCGGCGGCAAGTCCGTCACACGCGGGGTCAAGGCGGAGGTCGGCGAATCGCAGACCGCCCTCGATCTGGAGATCGTCGTCGACTACGGCGTGTCGATCTCCGATGTCGCCCGTGACGTACGGGAGAACGTGATCACGGCCGTGGAGCGCATGACGGGCCTCGAAGTCGTCGAGGTCAACATCGCGGTCAGCGACGTGAAGCTCCCGGACGAGGACGACGATGACGACGACGAGTCGGAGTCCCGTGTCCAGTAGCCCGTCACCGACGCAGTTGAGGAGTGCAGGATGAGCATGGCTGTGGTCGGCATGGTGGCCGGCATGGCACTCGGTTTCGCCGGATACTTCGGCGGGTTCGGTGCCTTTCTGCTGGTGGCCGCGCTGGGCGCGATCGGCTTCATCGCCGGGCGCTTCCTGGACGGCGACCTGGAACCGGGCGACTTCTTCCGGAGTCGCGAGCGCGGCGACCGACGGCGGTGACGGCCGTGACGGCGGGAACAGCGGTCGGCGACCGGGTCGAGGCGGCGCAGCGCGGACAGACCCGGATCGCCGACCGGGTCGTGGCGAAGATCGCCGCGCGGGCGGCGAGAGAAGCGGTCGACGAGCCGCCGGAGGACGGAGCGCTGCCCCGGGCCACCGTCACGGTGCACCGTGACAGCGCCCGTATCCGGATCGGTCTCGACCTGGGATATCCCTCCGACATCGGCAGGCAGTGCGGCGCGGTGCGGCGCCGGGTCGCCGAACGGGTGAAGGCACTGGCGGGAATGGACGTGCCCGAGGTCGCGGTGCGGGTCGAGCGCCTGCACTGCACCGCGGCGGGCACCGCGGCGCAGGGGAGAGTCGGATGAGCGAGCCCAGCGGCCCGGAGGACGGCACACGGCGTCCGGCCGGCCCCCGCACCCACGAACAGGGCGCTTCCGTACTCACCCCCGACCCGCCCGGACCCACCGCACCGAACGAACCGGCACCGGCCCGGGGACACGGGACCGGTGGCCGGGCGGGACGGTTCTGGTGCACCCGCCGAATTCCCGCCGCCGTGCTCGCCCTGGTGGTCCTCGGCGGCTCCGGACTGCTCCTCTACGACGTGGCCGCGGTACGGGCGGACCACCCCGCCATGCAGTGGCGCCGCTCCCTCGCCGACGACCTGGCGAAGCGTCCGCTGGACGACGTCTGGGTGCTGGCCGGTTCCGCCGCCGCGATGGCCGTCGGACTGTGGCTCCTCCTCCTCGCCCTCACACCGGGACTGCGGGCCCTGCTCCCGATGCGCCGCGACCACGAGGACGTCCGGGCCGGACTCGACCGCAAGGCCGCGGAACTGGTCCTGCGCGACCGGGCCGTGGAGGTCTCCGGGGTGCAGTCGGTACGGGTACGGATGGGCCGGGCCAAGGCCAAGGTGCACGCGGTGTCGCACTTCCGTGAACTCGACGACGTACGGGCCGATCTGGAGTCCGCGCTCGCCGACGGCGTCGGTGACCTCGGCCTGGCCCGGCCGCCGTCACTGTCCGTCCATGTCCGCCGACCGGCGAAGAAGGGATGAGCGGCATGCTCAGGACCGTCAACCGGGTGCTGCTCGGCCTGGCCGGGCTCGTACTGATCTGCGGCGGCGGGATCGTGCTCGCCGCCGGACTGGGGCTGTCCGTGCCCTCCTGGTGGCCGTACGACGGAACCCACGACGTCCTGCTCAGCAAGGCCGACCGGGTCCGCTGGCGGGACGAGGACTGGTGGTGGCCGACGGTGATCGCGGTCCTCGCCGTCCTCGTCGTGCTCGCGCTGTGGTGGCTGCTGGCCCAGCTCCGCCGGGCCAGGCTCTCCGAACTGCTCGTCGACAGCGGCGACGGTGACGGCGCTGTGCTGCGCGGCCGGGCGCTGGAAGGAGCGTTCGCCGACGAGGCGGGCGCCCTGGACGGGGTGTCCCGCGCCAAGGTCCGGCTGACCGGCCGGCGCACCGCGCCACGGGCCCGGGTGCGGCTGCTGACCGAGCCGCACGTGGCGCCGGGCGAGGTGCTCGACAGGTTCGCCGGTGAGTCCCTGACCCACGCCAGGAACTCCGCGGGGCTCGACTCCCTGCCCACCGAGGTCCGGCTGAAGGAGGTCAAGCACCACGCGGAGCGCGTGAACTGACGGGGGCCCCGGCGGACGGACGCCGCCCGCCGCACCCGGCCGTCAGAAGCCGTGCCGGGCGCCGCCGTCGACCGGCAGCATGACGCCCGTCAGATACGAGGCGGCGGGGGAGAGCAGGAACGCCGCGGTCCGCCCGAACTCCTCCGGTGTGCCGTAGCGGCGCAGCGGAATCTGCTCCGAGCGGGCCGCGCGGGACGCCTCGGCGTCACCGGAGAGCGCGTCCAGCTCGCGCATCCGGTCCGTGCCGATCCGGCCCGGCAGCAGCCCCACCACCCGGATGCCATGCGGGCCCAGCTCGTCGGCGAGGGACTTGGCGAACCCGGCGAGGCCGGGACGCAGTCCGTTGGAGAGGGTCAGTCCGGCGATCGGCTCGTGGACCGAGCCGGACAGCACGAAGCCGATGACGCCGCCGTCGCCGAGCGCGGCGGACGCGGTACGGGCGAGCCGCACGGCGCCCAGGAAGACGGTTTCGAACGCCGACCGCCACTGTTCGTCGGTGGTGTCGTCGGCGGCGCCGGGCGCGGGTCCGCCGACGCTGACCAGGATGCCGTCGAGCCGCCCGAACCGCTCCCGGGCGGTGTTCACCAGGCGCTGCGCGCTCCCGGGGTCGGTGTTGTCGGCGGCCACCCCCACGGCGTCCGGCCCCAGTTCGGCGGCGGCCGACGCGGCGCGCCGCTCGTCCCGGCCGCTGACGACCACCTTGGCCCCGTCCGCCGCGAGCGCCCGGGCGGTGGCGTTGCCCAGCCCTCGGGTCGCGCCGGTGACGATGTACACACGGTCCTTCAGTCCAAGCTCCATGGCCCTATCCTGCCGGGTCCGCCCCGGCCAGGGCGACCGCCGTCCCCACCAGAGCGACATGACCGAGGGCCTGCGGGAAGTCGCCGAGCGGGCGGCCGGTGACCGGGTCGTACTCCTCGGCGAGGAGTCCCACGTCGTTGCGGAGCGCGAGCAGTCGCTCGAAGAGCTCCGTCGCCTCAGCGGGACGCCCGGTCGAGAGCAGCGCGTCCACCAGCTGGAACGAGCAGCCCAGGAACGTCCCCTCGACGCCCGGGGCCCCCTCGGCCGGGACGCCCTCGGCGCCATGACGCCGCACCGGGCCGCTCGGGACGGCGCAGCGGCGCACCGGCCCGCCGCGCGTCAGCTCGGCACGTACCGCGTCGACCGTCCCGACGAACCGGGGGTCGTCGGCGGGCAGGAAGCCCGACCGGGCCATCAGCAGTGCCGACGGGTCCAGCTCCCGGGAACCGTACGACCGTGTGAAGGTGTTCCGCACCGGGTCGTACCCCTTCTCGCACACCTCCCGGTGCACCGCGTCCCGCATCGCCCGCCACCGGTCGGCGTCTCCCGGCAGCGAGGGGTCCTCCTCCAGCGTGCGCACCGCGCGGTCGGCCGCGACCCAGGTCATCACCTTGGAGTGCACGAAGTGGCGGCGCTCACCGCGCGTCCGGGCCGCCGCCTCGTCGGGCTCGCGCCAGCTGGACTCCAGGAAGCCGAGCAGGCTGAGCTGGAGTTTCCACGAGTGCCGCTCGTCGCCCATGCCCGCCTCGCGGGCCAGTCTGAGCGAGTCGATGACCTCGCCGTACACATCGAGCCGCCGCCGTCCCACGCCCGGGCCAGTGGTGACGGGCCATGAGCCGCGCCTTCCGTGCGGCAGGGGCGGCTCGGTCCCGGGCAGCCGTCGCTCGCCGGCGAGTCCGTACACGAGCTGGAGGTCCGCCGGGTTTCCCGCGACCGCGCGCAGCAGCCAGTCCCGCCAGGCGGTGGCCTCCTCCCGGTACCCGGTGGCGAGCAGCGCCCTGAGTGTCCGGGTGGAGCCGGGCAGCCGGCAGAAGCGGCGGTCGGGGCCCCGCGCGCCCCCGGTCTCCTCCGGCGGCGCGGTGGCGGGGGCGGCCACGATGCCTCCGGTGGGGGCGTAGGTCAGGGCCTTCAGGGTGATCAGCGAACGGATCACGGCTTCCCGGTACGGACCCTCGTACGTGCACCGGGCGGACCACTTCGCCCAGTCGGCGAGGGTGCGCGCCAGTGCCCCGAAGGGGTCGACGGGAGCCGGGCGGGGGGTGTGCGAGGGGTGCCAGGTCAGCACGAACGCCACCTGTTCCCCCTCGGTGACGGTGAACGACGAACAGGTGCTGAACTGCTGGCCCCAGGTCTTGACCGGCGGTTCGCTGCGCAGCCAGGCGGAGTCCGGCCCGGCGACCGCCACCCGGTGCCCGCCGGAGCGGCGCACCCACGGGACGACCGAGCCGAAGTCGAAACGCAGTCGGATCACGGCGCTCATGTCGACGGAGCCGCTGACCCCCTCGACGATGCGCACCACCTCGGGGGCCTGGGCGCGGTGCGGCATGAAGTCGATGACCTTGACGGTGCCGGTGCGCGTCTCCCACCACGTCTCCAGGACCAGGGAGTCCCCGACGTACCGTCGGCCGGAGCACAGGTGCGCGCCCTTCGGCGCGATCCGCCAGTGACCGTTCTCCTCGTCGCCGAGCAGCGCCGCGAAGCAGGCGCCCGAATCGAAGCGGGGAAGACAGAGCCAGTCGATCGAACCGTTCCCGCCGACGAGCGCGGCGGTCTCCAGATCGCCGATGAGGGCGTGGTCCTCGATGCGTGGGGTCACGTCCTGGCCTGTTCCCGGGCCGGAGGCCGGTTAAGCGGGCCCCGGCGCACCGGTCGCCCCGCCGCGGGAGCCGGTGCGGACCCGCCCTACGCCGTCGCGGGCTCGGCCTGTTCGGGCCGGCGCGGAGCGTCGGCGGCCTCGGCGGCCCGCGCGGCGGCCTCGGCGATCTCGCGCTTGTCGCGCCGCGCCAGGATCACCCAGCCGACCGGGACGGCGGCGGCGAACAGCCACCACTGCACGGCGTAGGCCATGTGCGGGCCGATGGAGCTGTCGTCGGGGGCGGCGACGAGCTCGGGGGAGTCACCGGGCGGCACGGGCCCGGTCTGTTCGACATAGCCGCCGAGCACCGGGCGGGAGAGCGCCTTCGCCTGCTGGGCGCTGCTGATCAGCATGATCTGACGGTCCGGCAGGTCGGACAGGTCCTTGATGCCGCTGGCGCCGGTCGTCTCGTCCGCCTTGAGCCGCCCGGTCACGGTCACCTCGCCCCTGGGCGGGGCCGGGACCTCGGGGAAGGCGCGCTGGTCGTCGGCGGACGGCACCCAGCCCCGGTTGATCAGGACCGTACCGCCGCCCTTGAGGTCGAACGGGGTCAGGACGAGGACACCGATCCGGCCGTCCTCGGAGGTCCTGCGGCGTACGACGACCTCGTGCGCGGTGTCGTACGTCCCGGTGGCCGTCACCCGGCGCCAGTAGTCGGTGCGCGGGACGGTGTGCCCGGGGGAGGTGAGCGCGGAGACCGCGACCGGGTCGGCCTTGAGGTTGTGCGAGATCAAGGCGTTCTGGGCCACGCGGTGCTCGTGCCGGTGCAGCTGCCAGAAGCCCAGCTCGACCATCGTGGGAATGAGTACGAGGACGAGGAGGGTGAGGATCACCCACTGCCGGGTCAACAGGAAGCGGTACACCCCATGACGGTACAACCGCGGCACGGGTCGCGGCACGGAGGGGGTGGGCGGGGCGGCCCGGAATGCCGTCGGAACGCCGCCCCGGGGCCGGCCGCTCACACCCGGTCGACGATGCCCGGCTTCCCCTCGGCGCGGGCGCAGTGCGCGCCGCAGAACCAGTGCCCCTCGACCTCCACGCCCTGCCCGATGACCTGGACCCGGCAGTGTTCACAGATGGGCGCCATGCGGTGAATGGCGCAGGAGAAGCAGTCGAAGACGTGCACCGCGCCCTGCGCGTGCACCTCGAACGACATGCCGTAGTCGTTTCCGCATACCTCGCAACGTGCCATGCGCCACAGGGTGGGACGCGGGGGCGGCGGCGGGCGAGCGGCTGACGGGCGAGTCGCGTCCGGTTCACTCCGATGCCGGTCCCGCGTCGGTCACCGGGCCGGTGCCACGTCCCGCAGCAACTGGGCGAAGGCGCCCTCGTCCAGGATCGGCGTGCCGAACGACTTCGCCTTCACCGTCTTCGAAGTGGCCGCGTCCGGGTCGTTGGTGACGAGCAGGCTGGTCAGCCGGGAGACGCTGGTCGCCACGTGCAGCCCGGCCTCCACGGCACGGTCCTCCAGCAGTTCGCGGTCGACGGAGGTGTCCCCGGAGAACGCCACCCGCATGCCCTGCACGAGGGGTTTGTCCCGTTCGTACCGTCCCGGGTTCGGGTACGGGCAGGGCGGCCGTTTGCGCGACGGGCGCCAGCTGCCCTGTCCGTAGGACATCTGACGGCCGATGCCCGGGGTGGCGGGCGACCGCGCCCACTCGGTCAGCGGGCGGCACTCCAGCAGCGGCAGCCGCACCCCGTCGCGCGCCGCCGCGTGGAGGCTGGGCCGGAACGCCTCCGCCAGCACCCGCGCGTCGTCGAGCGCGTGGTGCGCGTGCCGCTGCACGACACCGAAGTGCGCGGCCAGCGACTCCAGCTTGTGGTTGGGCAGCGGCAGCCGCAGCTCCTTGGAGAGCGCGATCGTGCACAGCCGCTGCCGCACCGGGGCGGTGGCGTCCGCCCGCGCGTACTCCCGGGCGAGCATCGACCAGTCGAAGACGGCGTTGTGCGCGACCAGGACCCGGCCGTCGAGCCGTGCGGACAGCTCGGCGGCGACCTCCGGGAAGAGCGGGGCACCCTCAAGGACGTCGCTGGTCAGCCCGTGGATCCAGACGGGGCCCGGGTCCCGCTCCGGATTGACCAGGGTGTACCAGTGGTCCTCGACGTCGCCCCGCGCGTCCAGGCGGTAGACGGCAGCGGACACTATCCGGTCGTCGCGGGCGAGTCCGGTGGTCTCCACGTCGACGACCGCGTACCCCTGCGGGTAGGCGGTCGGCCACGGTGCTGCTGCGGTCTGGCGGTCGTCGAGCATGGTCACAGAGGATACGGGCCCGCACTGACAGCTCCGGCCGCCGTCCCCCTCGACGACGGAACGCGAGGGCGGGTTCCGGCCCGCCGGTGCGAGGGTCCCGGACGGGCACGGAGGCCGAACACGTCTCCCCGGACGGGCCGTTGCGGCGCGGGCGGACGGATGCCGGGCGGACCGGGCCCAGGGCGGCCCCCCGGGCCGGGAGGTCCCGGAGCCGGCCGGTACGACCGCCCCGGGACCCGCGGCGGCGGAGTGCCGGGCCGGGCGGGACCGTTCGGGAGAGCCGCCCGGCGCGCGCACCCGGGCGTCACGGAAGAGCCGTCGGCGGGCCCGGTGGAACCGCCTCCGGGCCCGCCGACGGTCCTGGACCTCTCGGGCCTCGCGTCCCCTGCCTACCTGCGGACCGCGTTCAGCGCGTCCACCACACCGGCCCCGTAGAAGCCGTTGCCGCTCCGGCCGCCCTCGCACACCGCGTCGATCTTGCCGTCGCCGTTGATGTCGTACGGGTCACCGCAGGCGGTGCGGTCGGCCTGGGCCGTCAGCAGCGCCTTGACCGTGGCCGCCGACGCGTACGGGTGCCTCGACTTGATGAGCGCCACGACGCCCGCGACATGCGGGGACGCCATCGACGTACCGGCCTTGTAGCCGTAGCCGCCGCCCGGCAGCGTCGACAGGATCAGTCCGTTCGTGGCGGGCGGCTCGGGGGTCTGGTAGACGGTCGAGTCGCCACCCGGGGCCGCGACGTCGATGACCCCGTCGCCGTAGTTGGAGTACGACGCCTTCAGGCCCTTGGCACCCGTCGCCGAGACGGTCACGACGCCCGGCAGCATCGCCGGGATGTCCAGGCAGACACGCGGGTCGATCGTCCGCGGCACGGTGGTCGAGTCGTTCGGGCTGGACGGGTCCTCGATCGCCCGGGAGTGGAGATCGGTGTTGTCGTTGCCCGCCGCGGCGACGTTCACCACGCCCTTGCGCTCCGCGTAGCGGGCGGCCCGGCCGACCGCCTCGACCAGGGCGCCCTGGTCGGGGTCGTTCTTGCAGTTGAACTTCCACGGGTCGGTGTAATAGCTGTTGTTGGTGACGTCGGCGCCGTGGTCCGCGGCCCAGACGAAGCCGCAGACGATGGACTCGGTGTAGAAGAACCCGTCCGGGTTCGCCACCTTGATACCGGCGACCTTCACGCCCGGGGCGACCCCGGTCACCCCGATGCCGTTCTTCGCGGCGGCTATGGTGCCCGCGACATGCGTGCCGTGGTCGCTCTCCCCGGGGGCCGGCCGCCAGCCGCCCGCCGTGGTGTCGGGCGCTCCGGTCACGCAGTTGGCCGATGCCCGGCGGTCGAAGTTCGGCGCCAGATCGGGGTGGGTGTCGTCGACGCCCGTGTCGATGACCGCGACCGTCACGTTCCGGCTGCCGAGCGACTTCTCGTGCGCCTTGTCCGCCTTGATCGCCGGCAGGTCCCACTGCAACGGCTCCAGCGGGTCCTGGCCCGCCCGCGCGCCCGCCGCCGCGGCCTTGGCCTGCGTGGCGGTGAGCGGCTGCTCCACACCGATGTCCGTGGTCGCCTGCGGCACGATCGGGTTGGTACGGGTGGCCCCCGCGGACACGACCTCCCGCGACCGGCGGAGTGTCTTCGCGAAGTCCGGGTTCCGTGAGTGGGCGACGACGACGCCTATCCGGTCGTAGCCGGTCACCACCGTGCCACCGGCCCGGGATATCTCCTTCCGCACCCGGTCGACGGCGGAGCGGCCGCTGCCCCTCGCGTTCACGACGTACGACAACTCCGGCCCGTCGGCCGTGGCGACGGGCGGCCCGCCCGTCGGCGCGGCCGACGCGGCGCCCGTCGGCAGGAAGCCGAGCGCGACGGTGAGTGCCAGTCCGGCGGGCAGCGCGAGTGTGCGCGTACGCCCGGTTCTCAGATGAGCCATGGGGTGTCCACTTCATCCGTGTCGGCCGACCGGACACAGGACGTGTCCGGTCGAGTACATGACGAGCGAAACTATCGCCGATCCTCCCCACCCCTTCAATGAGTTGACCGGAAACGACCTCGGCCGACGGGGCCCTCCCGTGGCCCCCGGCAAGAAGTCCGGCCGGCGGTGAACCACATCCGCGCGCCCTCCGTGCCGTTGAACGAAGGAGGCATCCCGCCGTCCCCGGCCGAGGCCCCCGCCCCCGGCCGGAACCGTCCCCGTCACCACCAGAACCCGCCCCGCGAGGAGACCCCGTGGCCACCGACGCACCGCCGCAGCCCGAGGGCCGGAAGGACACCGGCCCCGTCCAACCCACGACCGAAGCGTTCGTCGAGGCGCAGAACAGCGCCGAGTTCGCCGAACTGCGCCGCGCGCACCGGTCGTTCGCCTTTCCGCTGACCATCGCCTTCATCCTCTGGTATCTGCTGTACGTGCTGCTGTCCAGCTACGCGGGCGGATTCATGGGCACCGAGGTCGTCGGCAACATCAACGTCGCGCTGGTCCTCGGCCTCGCCCAGTTCCTGACCACCTTCCTCATCGCCTGGTTCTACTCGCGGCACGCGACGAACCGGCTCGACCCCAAGGCCGCAGCGATCAAGTCCCGTATGGAGGCCGACGCATGAGCGCCGCCCACGTCGCACACCCCACGGTCCTGCTCGCCGCCGACGGGGCGAGCGAGCACCGGACCCTGATCATCACCCTGTTCGCCTGCTTCGTCGTCGCGACCCTGTTCATCACCGTGTGGGCGGGCCGGCAGACCAAGAGCGCGTCCGACTTCTACGCCGGCGGGCGGCAGTTCACCGCCTTCCAGAACGGTCTCGCGGTCTCCGGCGACTACATGTCCGCCGCCTCCTTCCTCGGTATCGCGGGCGCCATCGCGCTCTTCGGCTACGACGGCTTCCTGTACTCCATCGGCTTCCTCGTCGCCTGGCTCGTCGCCCTGCTGCTCGTCGCCGAACCGCTGCGCAACTCCGGCCGCTACACGATGGGCGACGTACTCGCGTACCGGATGCGCCAGCGCCCCGTCCGCACCGCCGCCGGCGCCTCCACCATCGTGGTGTCGATCTTCTACCTGCTGGCGCAGATGGCCGGCGCGGGCGTCCTGGTCTCGCTGCTCCTCGGCATCACCAGCGACGGCGGCAAGATCGCCATCGTCGCCCTGGTCGGCCTGCTGATGATCGTGTACGTCACCATCGGCGGCATGAAGGGCACCACCTGGGTGCAGATGGTGAAGGCGGTCCTGCTCATCGCGGGCACTCTGCTCATCACCTTCCTGATCCTGCTGAAGTTCCACTTCAACATCTCCGACCTGCTCGGCAGCGCCGCGGACAACAGTGGCCACGGCAAGGCGTTCCTGGAGCCCGGACTGAAGTACGGCGCCACCGGCAAGTCGAAGCTGGACTTCATCTCGCTCGGCATCGCCCTGGTCCTCGGTACGGCCGGACTTCCGCACATCCTGATCCGCTTCTACACCGTCCCGACCGCCAAGGCCGCCCGGAAGTCCGTCAACTGGGCCATCGGCATCATCGGTGCCTTCTATCTGATGACCATCGTGCTCGGCTTCGGGGCCGCGGCCCTGCTCAAGCCGGACGAGATCAAGGCGTCCAATCCGGCCGGCAACACCGCCGCCCCGCTGGCCGCCCTGGAGATCGGCGGCGGCTCCGGCTCCACCGGCGGCGCCGTCCTGCTCGCGGTGATCTCCGCCGTCGCCTTCGCCACCATCCTGGCCGTCGTCGCCGGACTCACCCTGGCGTCCTCGTCGTCCTTCGCGCACGACATCTACGCCAACGTCATCCGCCGGGGCAAGGCCACCGAGAAGGAAGAAGTACGTGCCGCGAAGTGGGCCACCGTCGCCATCGGCATCGTCTCCATCGCCCTCGGCGCCCTCGCCCGGGACCTGAACGTGGCCGGACTCGTCGCCCTCGCCTTCGCGGTCGCCGCCTCGGCGAACCTGCCGACCATCCTCTACAGCCTCTTCTGGAAGCGGTTCACCACCCAGGGAGCCCTCTGGTCGATCTACGGCGGCCTCGCCTCGTCGGTCCTCCTGGTGCTGTTCTCGCCGGTCGTCTCCGGGAAGGCCAGCTCGATGTTCCCCGACGCCGACTTCGCGTGGTTCCCGCTGGAGAACCCCGGCCTGATCTCGATCCCGCTGGGCTTCCTGCTCGGCTGGCTCGGCACCCTCCTGTCCAAGGAGGAGCCGGACACCGGCAAGTACGCCGAGCTGGAGGTCAAGTCGCTCACGGGCACCGGGGCGCACTGACCGGGGCGCGCTGACCGGAAGCACCGGCCCGGGAGCATCCGGAGCACCGGCCTCAGCGCGCCGCCGGGGAGCGTACTGAGGCCGGTGCGCCGACCTGGCGCACCGACCGGAGCCCCACGGCCGTGCCGTGGCCGCCCCGCGTCCGCCCCACGGCCGAGGCCGCGTCGCAGACCCCTGCGACGCGGCCTCGCCGCTCCCCGCGCCGAACGGCCCCCGCCGATGTCAGCGCTCTCGCGTAGTCTCGGAGAAGTCGGCTCCGTCACCGGAGCCATCACTCGGGGAGGAGGCCCATCGTGCTCATCGACACCTACGGCCGGGTCGCCACGGACCTGCGTGTCTCACTGACCGACCGGTGCAACCTGCGGTGCACCTACTGCATGCCCGAGGAGGGCCTGCAGTGGCTGGCCAAACCCGACCTGCTGAGCGACGACGAGATCGTCCGGCTCATCGGGATCGCCGTCACCCGCCTCGGGGTCACCCAGGTCCGCTTCACCGGCGGTGAGCCCCTGCTGCGCCCCGGACTGGTCTCCGTCGTCGAGCGCTGCGCGGCCCTGGCCCCGCGCCCCCGGATGTCCCTCACCACGAACGGCATCGGCCTGGCACGCACCGCCGCCGCCCTCAGGGCCGCGGGCCTCGACCGGGTCAACGTCTCCCTGGACACCCTGCGCCCCGACGTCTTCAGGACCCTCACCCGCCGCAACCGTCACGGGGACGTCCTGGACGGCCTGGAAGCCGCCTCCGCCGCGGGCCTCACCCCGGTCAAGGTGAACTCCGTACTGATGCCGGGGCTCAACGACGACGAGGCGCCCGAACTGCTCGCCTGGGCGGTGGCGCACGCCTACGAGCTGCGCTTCATCGAGCAGATGCCGCTCGACGCGCAGCACGGATGGAAGCGCGACGGCATGATCACCGCCGACGACATACTCCGGTCACTGCGCACGCGCTTCACGCTCACCGCCGAGGACGAGGACGAACGCGGCTCCGCCCCCGCCGAGCGCTGGCTCGTCGACGGCGGCCCGCACCGCGTCGGGGTCATCGGCTCCGTCACCCGCCCGTTCTGCGCGGCCTGCGACCGGACCCGGCTGACGGCCGACGGCCAGGTGCGCACCTGTCTGTTCGCCCGGGAGGAGACCGATCTGCGCGCCGCGCTGCGTTCCGGTGCGTCCGACGAGGAGATCGCCGGCCTCTGGCGGACCGCGATGTGGGGCAAGAAGGCCGGGTCCGGTCTCGACGATCCGGCGTTCCTCCAGCCGGACCGCCCGATGTCAGCGATCGGAGGCTGACCCCCGGCCGCCGTCCGGGGCGGGCTCAGTCCTCCGCCGCCGGTGCCTCCCACTCCTCCAGCGCCACGACGTCCTTGAGGAAACCCCGTACGCCGAGGAAAGAGGAAAGATGCTCCCGGTGTTCGTCACAGGCCAGCCAGGTCTTGCGGCGCTCCGGGGTGTGCAGTTTCGGATTGTTCCAGGCCAGCACCCACACCGCGGCCGTGCGGCAGCCCTTCGCGGAACAGACGGGCGCGGCGAGGTCGTCGGCCGGAGGACCGGGGAAGCCGGGGAAATCGGGGAAGTTCACGGACTCAACCCTAAGGGGGGCACGGGGCACCCCTCGGGCCGGCCGCGGGAAGCCGGCCGAGGAGGCCGGTGAACTGACGGCCCCCTGCCGGGAAATGGGCGACGCCGAGCAGCCACGGGGGGAGCTGCCCGGCGTCGGTCCGTCGCTCCGACGGGGGATGCGGAGCGCTTACGAAGTATGTCACGGGGACCGGGGTGTGGTGCACCGGAACTTCATGATTGATCTGAGCTTTTCTTGAGCCTTGGCGGGGCGTCGGCTCACCCGTGCTCGTGCGGACGGCCCGGCCGGCCGGGAGCCCCCGGTTCCGGACCTGATTCCGCCGCGCCCGTCACAGGGGCCCCGTCGAGCACCGGTCGCATCGGCGTGGGGACGAACGTCGACGGCAGTGAAGGGGCGTTCTCCCGGCCCGCGTTGGCGATGACCACGGCCACGTACGGCAGGAGCAGGCCCAGCGCGAGCGCCACGATCGCCACCGGCCGCTCGACGTTCCACAGCGTGGTCGCCAGGACAACCGCCACCGTCCGCACGGACATCGAGATCACATAGCGCCGCTGTCTGCCGCGCACGTCCTCGGCCAGTCCCTGGCGGGCTCCCGTGATCCGGAAGACCTCCGTGCCGCTCTGCTTCCGCATCACTGTTCCACCACCCGATCGCCATGCCGGACTCTCCCCGGACCGGACCGCCACCACGGTACGCCCGCCGTCCGCCGGGCACGAGAGCGGGGCGCCCGTCGCCGTACGGGCCGGGCCGGGTTTCGCACGGACGGCCCTGCCCGGCATGCGCCGTATCGTCCCCCGGACCAGACTGGGCCGGGCACGCGCATACCGCGCCGCACGAGGAGGCGACATGAGCTGGTTGTGGGCGATCATCGTGGGTCTGGTGCTCGGTCTGATCGCCAAGGCGATCCTGCCGGGCAAGCAGAACAT
Organism: Streptomyces sp. AM 4-1-1; assembly: GCF_029167625.1. Classification (NCBI taxonomy): domain Bacteria; kingdom Bacillati; phylum Actinomycetota; class Actinomycetes; order Kitasatosporales; family Streptomycetaceae; genus Streptomyces; species Streptomyces sp. AM 4-1-1. The sequence continues at coordinate 1,178,307 of NZ_CP119145.1, read as the reverse complement.
CCCGCTCTGGCTGACGACCGTGTTCGGCATCATCGGCAGCGTTCTCGGCAACGCCGTGGCGACCTGGCTCGGTGTCAACGACACCAAGGGCATCGACTGGATCCGTCATCTGCTCCAGCTGATCGGCGCCGTCGTCGTGGTCGGTGTCGGAGACTCGCTCTGGGCGTCGATCCGGGGACACAAACAGAGGTCCTGAGCCGACAACGGCCCAAGAACGCGCCGCGGCCGGACACCTGGGCAGTGTGTCCGGCCGCGGCGGCATGTCCGGGGCTGCGGCATGTCCGGGCTGGGGACGCGGGCATCCCCGAGCCGTCGCCGGCCCGCCGTCAGCCCGCCGTCAGCTCGACGGCGGCGAGGTTCTTCTTGCCCCGGCGCAGCACGAGCCAGCGACCGTGCAGCAACCGCGCCCGTTCCGGCGCGGCCTCGCCGTCCGTGACCTTCACGTTGTTCACGTACGCCCCGCCCTCCTTGACCGTGCGGCGGGCCCCCGACTTGCTCGGCGCGAGACCGACCTCCACCAGCAGGTCCACCAACGGACCCAGCTCGGCGACCCGCGCGTGCGGCACCTCGGAGAGCGCCGCGCCCAGCGTCGCCTCGTCCAGCGCGTCCAGCTCACCCTGGCCGAACAGCGCCTTGGACGCGGCGATGACCGCCGCGCACTGCTCGCCGCCGTGCACCAGCGTTGTCAGCTCCTCCGCCAGCGCGCGCTGCGCGGAACGGGCCTGCGGGCGCTCCTCGGTGAGCCGTTCCAGCTCCTCCAGCTCCTCACGGCTCCTGAAGCTGAGGATGCGCATGTACGAGGAGATGTCCCGGTCGTCGACGTTCAGCCAGAACTGGTAGAAGGCGTACGGGGTCGTCATCTCCGGGTCGAGCCAGACGGCGCCGCTCTCCGACTTGCCGAACTTGGTGCCGTCCGCCTTCACCATCAGCGGCGTCGCCAGCGCGTGCACGGTGGCGCCCGGCTCCAGCCGGTGGATCAGGTCGATGCCCGCGGTCAGATTGCCCCACTGGTCGCTGCCGCCCTGCTGGAGGACGCAGCCGTGGCGCCGGTACAGCTCCAGGAAGTCCATGCCCTGCAACAGCTGGTAGCTGAACTCCGTGTAGCTGATGCCCTCCTGGGACTCCAGCCGACGGGCCACCGACTCCTTGGTGAGCATCTTGTTGACCCGGAAGTGCTTGCCGATGTCCCGCAGGAACTCGATCGCGGAGAGCCCCGCGGTCCAGTCCAGGTTGTTGACCATCGTCGCGGCGTTCGGCCCCTCGAAGGTGAGGAACGGCTCGATCTGCCCGCGCAGCCGCCGCACCCAGGCGGCGATGGTCTCCGGGTCGTTCAGCGTGCGCTCGGCGGTCGGCCGGGGGTCGCCGATCTGGCCGGTGGCTCCGCCGACCAGGGCCAGCGGCCGGTGCCCGGCCAGCTGGAGCCTGCGCACGGTGAGGACCTGGACCAGATGCCCGACGTGCAGACTCGCCGCGGTCGGGTCGAAACCGCAATAGAAGGTGACGGGACCGTCCGCGAGCGCCTTGCGCAAAGCGTCCTCGTCAGTGGACTGGGCGAACAGCCCGCGCCACTTCAGCTCGTCGACGATGTCCGTCACGGTCTTCTCTCTTCTCGTGCCGTTCTCCACTGCTCCGGTGAATTCACCGGTCGGGTCAGTCTAAGGGCTGTCCCGTACTCCCTGGTGGGCGTGCGACGACAGCTACGGCACCTCGCGGCGTTGTCGGAACGTCCCCGTACATCCAGTACGCGGACGCCCCTCCGCCTTGCGACGCACCGCATCCGACGCCGCACGCTGATCCACCACGGACTGCGGGACAGCCCTTAGTGCCGTGACCGGCGACGCCCGCCGGGCGCCGGACGGTCCGGGGGCCGCCGCGGTCCGGAGTCAGACCCCCCGGCTGACCGAACTCATGTTGAAGTCCGCGACGCGCAGCGCCGGCATCGCCGCCCTGGTGAACCAGTCGCCCCACTCGCGCGGCAGCGTCTGCTCCGTACGGCCCGCCTCGGTGGCCCGCGACAGCAGGTCGACCGGCGACTCGTTGAACCGGAAGTTGTTCACCTCGCCGACCACCTCGCCGTCCTCCACGAGGTACACCCCGTCCCGGGTCAGCCCGGTCAGCAGCAGGGTCGCCGGATCGACCTCCCGGATGTACCAGAGGCAGGTCAGCAGCAGCGCGCGCCCGGTCGTCGCGGCGACCATCTCGTCCAGCGACCGCTCGCCGCCCCCGTCGAGCACCAGGTTGTCGATGGCCGGGGCGACCGGCAGCCCGGTCAGCGCCGCCGAGTGCCGGGTGGTGGTCAGACGCTCCAGACGGCCGTCCCGCACCCAGTCGGTCCTCGCCAGCGGCAGCCCGTTGTCGAAGACCGAAGCGTCGTCCCCCGAGGCGTGCGCGATCACGAACGGCGCCGACTCCAGGCCCGGCGCGTGCGGGTCGCTGCGCAGCGACAGCGGCAGCCGGGCCAGGCTCTCGCCCAGGCGCGTGCCACCGCCGGGCTCGGAGAACACCGTGCGGCCCTCGACCGCGTCCCGGGCCGTCGACGACCACAGCTGGTAGATCAGCAGATCGGCCACGGCGGTCGGCGGCAGCAGCGTCTCGTACCGCCCGGCGGGCAGTTCGGTCCGGCGCCGCGCCCACTCCAGCCGCCGCGCCAGCTCGGTGTCCAGGGCGCCCGGGTCGACGTCCTTGAAGTCCCTCGTCGAGCGGCCCGCCCAGGCGGACCGGGGGCTCCCGTCCGTGCCCGGCGACTTGGCGTTCAGCTCCAGCGTGCCGTTCGGCTGGTCGTGGCGCAGCCGCAGCCCCGTCGACGTACCGAGATAGGTGGAGGTCATCTCGTGGTGGGCGAAGCCGTACAGTTCGCGGCCACCGGACCGGGCCCGCGCGAAGGCGTCGCCGAGCGCCGGGGCGAACTCCGCGAAGACACCGGAGTCCGTCTCGGCCGGGCGGTCCGTGAAGTCGGCGGACACCGGCACCCCGGTGACCAGCGGCTGCGCGTCCTCGGCGGGCTCGGCACCGCGTGCGGCGGCCTCGGCGGCCCGGACCAGCGGTTCCAGGTCGTCGGGGGTGACGGCGGAACGCGACACCACCCCGGACGCCGTGCCCTGCCCGCCGTCCACGGTGGCGATGACGGTGAGGGTGCGCCCGCGGGTCACCCCGTTCGTGGTGAGGGCGTTGCCCGCCCAGCGCAGATTCGCGGACGAGTTCTCCTCCGCGATGACCACGCAGCCGTCGGCGGTGGACAGTTCGAGAGCGCGCTCGACGATCTCGTACGGCTTGCTGACACGGCTCATCGGCCCGCCTCCTGCGTCGTGTTGAGGATGTTCACGCCCCGGAAGAGGGCGGAGGGACAGCCGTGCGAGACGGCCGCGACCTGACCCGGCTGGGCCTTGCCGCAGTTGAAGGCGCCGCCCAGGACGTACGTCTGCGGGCCGCCGACCTTCTCCATCGAGCCCCAGAAGTCCGTCGTCGTCGCCTGGTACGCCACGTCACGCAGCTGACCGGCCAGCCTGCCGTTCTCGATCCGGAAGAACCGCTGCGCGGTGAACTGGAAGTTGTAGCGCTGCATGTCGATCGACCACGAGCGGTCGCCGACCACGTAGATCCCGCGCTCCACCCCGCCGATCAGGTCCTCCGTGGACAGCCCGCCCGGCTCGGGCAGCAACGACACGTTCGCCATGCGCTGCACCGGTACGTGCGCGGGGGAGTCCGCGTAGGCGCAGCCGTTGGAGCGGCCCAGCCCGGTCAGTTCCGCGATCCGGCGGTCGAGCTGGTAGCCGACCAGCGTTCCGTCCTTCACCAGGTCCCACGACTGGGCCTCGACGCCCTCGTCGTCGTACCCGACGGTCGCGAGCCCGTGCTCCGCCGTGCGGTCCCCGGTCACCTGCATCACCGGGGAGCCGTACCTCAGCGTCCCCAGCCGGTCGAAGGTGGCGAACGACGTCCCGGCGTACGCCGCCTCGTAACCCAGCGCCCGGTCCAGCTCCGTGGCGTGCCCGACCGACTCATGGATGGTCAGCCAGAGATTGGACGGGTCGACGACCAGGTCGTACGTCCCCGGCTCGACACCAGGCGCCCGCATCTTCTCGGCGAGCAGCTCCGGGATCTCCGCCAGCTCCGCGTCCCAGTCCCAGCCGGTGCCCGTCAGATACTCCCAGCCCCGGCCCACCGGCGGCGCGAGCGTCCGCATCGAGTCGAACCCGCCGCTCGCGCCGTCCACCGCGACCGCGGTGAACTCCGGGTGCAGCCGCACCCGTTGCTGGGTGGTGACGGTGCCCGCCGTGTCGGCGTAGAACTTGTTCTCGTGGACGGTCGTCAGCGAGGCGTCGACATGCGCGACGCCGTCGGCCGCCAGCAGCCGCGCGCTCCGCTCGGCGAGCAGCGCCGCCTTCTCCTCGTCCGGTACGTCGAACGGGTCGATCCCGTACGACGAGACCCAGGTCCGCTCGCCGTGCACCGGCTCGTCCGCCAGCTCCACCCGCTCGTCGGAGCCCGCCGCGGCGATCACCTTCGCCGACAGCTTCGCCATGGCCACGGCCTGCGAGGCGACCTTCGCCGCCGCGTCCATGGTCAGGTCCACCCCGGACGCGAATCCCCAGGCCCCGCCGTGCACCACCCGCACCGCGTACCCGAGATCGGTGGTGTCCGACGAACCGGCCGGCCGCGCGTCCCGCAACCGCCAGGACGCGCTGCGCACCCGCTCGAACCGGAAGTCGGCGTGCACCGCGCCCAGTGCCCGGGACCGGGCGAGCGCCGCGTCGGCGAGGGCCCGTAGCGGCAGGGCCAGAAACGACTGATCTACCTCATGGGGCACGTCGGCCTTCCCTTCTCTACCCGGGAGGGCGTTGAGGACCTCGGCCCGACCGGCCGCGGTCCTCAACGCCCTCCTCGATGGCGTGTCTTCTGTTCCGTGGCGTGCCGTCCGCGCGCGGCGAACGCGTCTTCCCGTGCCGCGAGGCACGCATCTTCCCTTACCGGCGGAGGCACCCGCAGTGAATCATGCGTGGCGGACGGCCCCAAGGCCCCGCCTTTCACACTTCGTGTACATCCCGTCGGACCGCGCCGCGCGGCGGCCGACCAGCCGGGATACGGCTGTTATGTAGGAATCCCACAGTGCCGTGTGGTGGCCACTGTCAGGGGCCGATTCCCCGGACGGCGCACAGTACCGATAGGTTTTCGATGTACCAGACCGCTTATCGAAAGGGTGATCCGTTGAGCCGCTCGGTTCTCGTCACCGGAGGAAACCGGGGCATCGGCCTCGCCATCGCCCGCGCCTTCGCGGGCAACGGCGACAAGGTCGCGATCACCCACCGTTCGGGCGAGCCGCCCCAGGCCCTGACCGACGCGGGCTGCCTGGCGGTCCGGTGCGACATCACCGATTCCGAACAGGTGGAGCAGGCCTACAAGGAGATCGAGGAGAAGCACGGCCCGGTGGAGGTGCTGGTCGCCAACGCCGGCATCACCAAGGACCAGCTGCTGATGCGGATGTCGGAGGACGACTTCACGTCGGTGCTCGACACCAACCTCACCGGCACCTTCCGGGTCGTCAAGCGCGCCAACCGCGCGATGCTGCGCGCCAAGAAGGGCCGCGTCGTCCTGATCTCGTCCGTCGTCGGGCTGATGGGCTCGCCGGGGCAGGCGAACTACGCCGCCTCGAAGGCGGGGCTCGTCGGGTTCGCCCGGTCGCTGGCCCGGGAGCTGGGTTCGCGGAACATCACTTTCAACGTCGTCGCACCCGGTTTCGTCGACACCGACATGACCAAGGTGCTCACCGACGAACAGCGCGCCGGGATCGTCACTCAGGTGCCGCTCGGCCGTTACGCGCAGCCGGAGGAGATCGCCGCGGCGGTGCGCTTCCTCGCCTCCGACGACGCGTCGTACATCACTGGAGCCGTCATCCCCGTTGACGGCGGATTGGGTATGGGTCACTGATCACCATGAGTGGAATTCTCGACGGCAAGCGCATCCTCATCACCGGGGTGCTGATGGAGTCGTCCATCGCCTTCCACGCCGCGAAGGTGGCCCAGGAGCAGGGCGCCGAAATCATCCTGACCGCGTTCCCGCGGCCGACGCTGACCGAGCGCGTCGCGAGGAAGCTGCCCAAGCCGGCCAAGGTCATCGAGCTGGACGTGACCGACACCGAGCACCTGGACCGGCTCGCCGAACTGGTCCGTGCCGAGCTGGGTTCCCTCGACGGGGTCGTCCACTCCATCGGTTTCGCGCCGCAGGACGCCCTCGGCGGCAACTTCCTCAACACGCCGTTCGAGTCCGTCGCCACGGCGATGCACGTCTCGGCGTTCTCGCTGAAGTCGCTCACCATGGCCTGTCTGCCGCTGATGAGCGAGGGCGGTTCGGTCGTCGGGCTGACCTTCGACGCCCAGTTCGCCTGGCCCCAGTACGACTGGATGGGCCCGGCCAAGGCCGCGCTGGAGTCCACCTCCCGTTACCTCGCCCGTGACCTGGGCAAGCAGGGCATCCGCTGCAACCTGGTGTCGGCGGGGCCGCTGCGTTCCATGGCCGCCAAGTCCATCCCCGGCTTCTCCGAGCTGGCGGCGGTCTGGGACACCCGTTCTCCGTTGCCGTGGGACATGACCGACTTCGAGCCGGCCGGCCTCGGGGTCGTCGCGCTCCTCTCGGACTTCTTCCCCAGGACGACGGGCGAGATCGTCCATGTCGACGGCGGCGTGCACATGATGGGCGCCTGACCTCCCCGGCGGTCCCGACGGCCGCGTACCCCTTCTTCCGGAAGCGGTACGCGGCCGTCGTGCGTCCGGGTCCGCCCGGCCCCGGGGTCGCGCGGTTCCCGTCCCCGCCCCCCGGGCCACGCGTTCGCCGGTACCAGCGGCCGGGCCCTCCGGTCCCTCAAGTCGAAAAGCCGGTCGATCCACCGCAGAATGTGGAGCAACCGGACTTTTCTTCAGGCTGGTCCGGTCAGGCTGGTGGGGAGGAGGTCGTCGTGCGCCTCATGCGTCGCCGAGCCCGGCACCTCCTGGCGGCGTCGGCGGTGGCCGCCGTACTCCTCGCGCCGGTCGGTGTCTACGCGGCGACGAGGGGCGGGGCCGGTGCCGCCGCGCCGCTCCCACCGCGCCCCGACCCGTCCGGTTCCGACTGCCGTACCTCCGTGGAGGGCTCCACGGTCGTGGCGTACTGCCACAACCCGTATCCCTCGGGCGACCTCGTGCAACTGCACACCGAATGCGCGCGCTGGTGGGACGTGGACGCCGACGGCGCGCCGGTCGAGGTCGAGCCCGGCCGGACGGTCCGGCTGGAGGACCGCTGCTGGAAGGAGGTCGGCTCCGCCTGGGTCACCCACCGGCGGGCCGGCTGACCATGTGGAGTGGCCCCGTGATCCGGATGGGCTTTGCCGCGGGGGAGAGGCGTGGCGGACGGCGAAGGCGGGACGGCCGGCACCGGACATCGGCCGCGGGGCATCGGCCGCGGGGCGAGGGCCGGGCGCGGCCGCGACGAGGGCCGGGCGAGGGTGCGCGACGAGGATCGGGGGCCCGGGGGCCGGCGCCGGGAGAGGGTTCGGGACCGGGGACCGGGGTCGGGGTCGGGGGTGCGGGATCAGCTCCGCTCAAGCAGGCAGCTGAGCGCGTGGCTCGCGGCCTCGGAGGCCGCCGTCTCCGCGTCCCCGGCCCGGATCGCCTCGATCAGTCGGTGGTGGTCCATGTGCGCCTCCGGCCGCAGCTCGGGACCCACATTGTCCCGCAGGCAGTGGCGCAGCAGATCGCCCAGGTCCGCGTACAGCCCGGTCAGTACGTCGTTGTGCGAGGCGGCCACCACGGCCAGGTGCAGAGTCGAGTCGGCGGCCACGAACGCCTCCGCGTCGCCCGCCGCCCAGGTCTCCTCCCGGCGTGCCATCAGCGCGTCCAGCTGCTTCAGGTCCCGGTCGGTCCGCCGGGCGGCGGCCAGGCGCGCCGCCGAGGACTCCAGCGTCGACCGAAGCTCGGCGACGTGGAGCGGGTCGGCGGCGGTGAAGCGGCGGTGCATCACACCGGCCAGTTCACTGGTGGCGACGACATAGGTCCCGGACCCCTGTCTGATGTCCAGCAGCCCGTTGTGCGCCAGCGCGCGGACCGCTTCCCGCACGGTGTTGCGCGCCACCCCGAGCTGCTCGACCAGCTCGGGTTCGGTCGGGATGCGGGAGCCCACGGGCCACTCGCCGGAGGTGATCTCCGTTCTCAGCTGGGCGATCACCTGGTCGGCGAGGGCCGAACGCCGTGGAGACGTCAGCGTCATGATGCTCCTTGCTCTGTTCCGGAGGAGATTCCGGCGGGGGAAAGCTACAGGGGCGCGGGGACCCTGTGCTTCCGGACACCGGGGCTCGGAGTGGACAACCAATCATCCCATGATTCTATGATGTCCCTATGCCCGACGACGATACCCGGACCATGAGCCAGCACGACCGGAACCCCACGACCGCCGACCTTCCGGACCCGGCGGTCCCCGCCCCGAAGCCCCCCGCCTGGATGCTCCGGCTGGTGATGGTCGGGCTCGTCCTCGCCGCGCTCAACCTCCGCCCCGCCATCACCAGTCTCGGCTCGCTCCTCGAAGAGGTACGGGACGGACTGCACATGAGCGGCAGCGTCGCGGGGGTCCTCACCTCCGTACCCCCGCTCTGCTTCGCGGTCTTCGGGGTGATGGCCCCGCGCCTGGCCCGCCGCTTCGGCCCCGGCGCGGTCGTCTGCGCCGGCATGGTGGCCATCGCGACCGGACTGGTGATACGCCCCTTCATCGGCGGCACCGCCGGCTTCCTCGCCGCCAGCGCGCTCGCCCTCATGGGCATCGCCGTCAGCAACGTCCTGATGCCGGTGATCGTCAAGCGCTGGTTCCCGGACCGGGTCGGCAGCATGACCGGCCTCTACTCCATGGCCCTGGCCATCGGCACCTCGCTCGCCGCGGCCGTCACGGTCCCGCTCACCGACGCGCTCGGCGGCAGCTGGAGGGCCGGCCTGGGCATCTGGGCCGCGCTCGCGGCGGTCGCGATCCTGCCCTGGATTCCCCTGGTGCGGCAGCGGAGCGACACCCCGGGACGGCCCGCGCCCAACGACAGCACGGCCCCCCGGCTCCGCATCACCCGCAGCCGCACGGCCTGGGGCCTCGCCTGCTTCTTCGGCCTCCAGTCCACCGCCGCGTACATCACCATGGGCTGGATGCCGCAGATCTTCCGCGACGCCGGAGTCTCGGCGGGCACGGCCGGCGCGCTGCTCGCGGTCATCATGGCGATGGGCGTACCGCTCGCCTTCGTCATCCCCCGGGTCGCCTCCCGCATGAGGAACCAGGGGCCGATCGTCGTCGTGCTCGGCGCCTGCGGGCTCGCCGGATACGCGGGCCTCTACCTGGCCCCGACCGCCGGCGCCTGGGCCTGGGCCCTGCTGCTCGGCGTCTCCAACTGTGCCTTCCCGCTGGCCCTCACCATGATCGGCATGCGGTCGCGCAGCGGTCCCGGAGTCGTCCAGCTGTCGGCGTTCGCCCAGTCCACCGGCTATCTGATCTCGATCCCGGGTCCGCTCCTGGTCGGTGTGCTGTACCAGCACAGCGGTGGCTGGGGACTGCCGATCGCCCTGATGGCGGCCCTGATGGTGCCGCAGATCGTGGCGGGCGTTCTCGCCGGGCGGGACCGGACCATCGAGGACGAGTGCTGAGATGCGAGACTGGCCTCATGCCAGTGCTCGATCCACACCCCCAGAACGGTCAGAAGAAGCTCCTCGCGGTCCTCGGAGCGATGCTTCTCATCACCGTGGTCATCAGCGTCATCGCCTCCATCGCCTCTCCCTGACCTGCCATGCCCCGACCCCCATGGTGGGGCTGGCCCCACCATCCCTTAGGGGGCCAGGGTCAGGGTGAAGTGGGTGGGTCGCCGGATGGGCCGCGAGTGCCGGGTTCCGTAGGTTCGTGACAACAGAACCGATGACTCACGGAGGCGGACATGTCGGCCCGTACACACCCCCGGTCCCAGCGGCAGGCGCCCGGCGGTGTCGAGGTCCATCTGCCGTGGTGGGCCATCGCGCTGCCCTCGCTCGCGTTCGCCGCACTGCTGCTGCTCATCGTGGGACCGGGACAGGCCCACGCCACGACGAGCGACCCGGCGATCGGCCGGCTGATCGGGCGGCTCATGGCGGCGCTGACTCCCTGACGTCCTTCTCCGCCCCGCCGGAACGATCCCGTCAACACCCTGCGCCTTACGGCACGTTTCGTGCGAAGCTGAGGTGTATGAGCGCCGATACACCACGCAGGATCGTTCTTCTCAGGCACGCGAAAGCGGAATGGTCCGACCAGTCCGACCATGAGCGACCGCTCGCCGAACGCGGCCGGAAGGACGCGCCCGTGGCGGGCCGCAAACTCGCCGACTCCGGTGTCGCCTTCGACCTCGCCCTGTGCTCGACCGCGGTCAGGACGCGCGAGACCTGGAAGCTGGCGGTGCAGGAGATGCCCCAGCGCCCCAGGACGGTGTACGAGGAGCGGCTGTACGAAGCCTCCCTCGGCGAGCTGATCGCCCTGATCAACGAGACGCCCGACGAGGTGCGCGACCTCCTCGTCATCGGCCACAACCCGGGAACCCACGCCGTGGCGGACGCCCTGTCGGGCACGGCCGAGGGCGATCTCCTGGCCCGGATGACCCGTGACGGCTTCCCGACCGCCGCGTTCGCCGTCGTCACGTTCACCGGGGACTGGAAGAACGTGGAGCACGGCGTGGGCAGGCTCGTCGACTACTGGACTCCGAACGACTGAGCCGGACGGTACGACCCGCGGGCCGACCCGACCGGGGCGCGACGCGGGTGGAGGGGCCCGGCGGACACCGCCGGGCCCCTCCACTGTGCCGGGTCACGCGCACGTGCCCACGAGGTCGGACGGCCGGCGCGTCACCGGGACACCACCACTGTCAGTCGATGAGGCCGTCGGCCGACTCGACCTCCTCGCGGGTGATGCCGAGCAGATACAGCACGGTGTCCAGGAAGGGGACGTTCACCGCGGTGTGCGCGGCCTGACGGACCACCGGCTTGGCGTTGAAGGCGACCCCGAGGCCCGCCGTGTTCAGCATGTCCAGGTCGTTCGCCCCGTCCCCGATCGCGACCGTCTGCTCCAGCGGCACCCCCGCCTCGGCGGCGAACCTCCGCAGCAGCCTGGCCTTCCCCGCCCGGTCCACGATGTCACCGACGACCCGTCCGGTGAGCTTGCCGTCGACCACTTCCAGCGTGTTGGCGGAGGCGAAGTCCAGCCCCAGACGCTCCTTGAGGTCGTCCGTGACCTGGGTGAACCCACCGGACACCACGCCGACTTGGTAACCGAGCCGCTTGAGCGTGCGGATCAGGGTGCGGGCACCGGGCGTCAGCCGCACCTCCGCCCGCACCTTGTCCACCACCGACACGTCGAGCCCCGCCAGCAGGGCCACCCGCGCGTGCAGCGACTGTTCGAAGTCCAGCTCACCGCGCATCGCCCGCTCGGTCACCTCGGCCACCCGCCCCTCACAGCCGGCGTGGGCCGCGAACAGCTCGATGACCTCGTCCTGGATGAGCGTCGAGTCGACGTCCATGACGATCAGGCGCTGGGCCCGGCGGCTCAGCCCCGCGGACATCACGGCCACGTCGACGCCGATCTCGGCGGCCTCGGTGGCCAGAGCGGTACGCAGGTCCTCGGTCGCCGATCCCGACACCGCGAACTCCACGGCGGTGACGGGGTACTTCGCCAGCCGGAAGATCCGGTCGATGTTGGCGCCGGTCGAGGTGATCCTGGCCGCTATGGCGGCGGTCGACTCGGCGGTGAGCGGGTGGCCGAGCACGGTGACGTGCGAACGGCCGTATCCGCGCGGCCGGTTGTCCCCCGTACCCGAGATGATCTCGGCCTGGAGCCTCAGCGATTCGGCCCAGCTGTGCACGGTCGCCCGGAGGTCGCCCTCGGTCGTGCCACCCACGGTCGGCGCGGTGACCAGCGCGCACAGGACGATACGGCCCCGGGTGACGACCTGCTCGATGTCGATGACGTCGACGGAGTAGGCGGCGAGTGTGTCGAAGAGACCGGCGGTGATGCCGGGACGGTCCTTGCCGAAGATCTTGACGAGAAGAGTGGGTGCGTCCGTGCCCTGAAGGGACTCAGGGAGCTCAGAAGACTGTGACGGCTGAGAGGACTGAGATGCGCTCATGGTGCTCCCACCGTATCGGTCCCGCTCAGGGCGCCGAAGTCCGTCCCGCGTTGCGGACAGCGCGGCCACGGCGCGGCCACGGCGCGGGTACCGCGCGAGCGGTGCGCGCCCTGCCGGGCCGGCCGCGCCCGGCCCGGCCGCCGGAACACACCGGTCGCGCGGCGGAATATCCATGTTGGGGCGGGTTTCTCCCGCTCTGCGGGCGTTCGTCCGACACTGTCGCTCCACGGCCGGTTTCACCCGGTCCTCCGGGGTGAGGGCGCGGACCCGCGGCGCCGCCCGGCTTTCGGTTCGGGGACCGCTCCTGGAATAGTTCGCGCCCAGATGTTCAGCATCCCTGGACTCCCTGCACGGGGGCGACTCGGGGGACAACAAGTGGGGCGCGGAGTGCCGGATCTCGTACTGGAAATGAACGGAAGAACCTGGACGCTCGATCCGTCCAGGTCGTACACCCTCGGACGTGATCCGCAGGGGGACCTCGTGATCGACGACGCCAGGGTGTCGTGGCGGCACGCCACGATCAGCTGGGGAGGCCGTGGCTGGGTCATCGAGGATCACGGCAGCACCAACGGTACGTACGCGCAGGGGCAGCGCGTCCAGCGGCTGGAGCTGGGAGCCGGATTCTCCGTACACCTGGGCAACGCGACCGACGGACCGAGGCTGAGCCTCACCGGCGTACCGGCGGCTGCCGGGGCGTACGGTGGCGAGGGCGCGGACACGCCCCCGGCCCCCGCGCGGCAGCCGGCACCGCCCCAGCACCAGCCACCGGTCCAGCCCCCGTACCAGCAGCCGGTCCAGCCGCAGTACCAGCAGCCCGCCCAGGGGTACCAGCCGCAGCCGGGCCCGCAGCCGGGCCCGCCGCAGCAGCCCCAGGCGTGGCAGCAGGCCCCTCAGGCCCAGCCACCCCAGGCTCAGGCGCAGCGCCCCCCGCAGGACCAGCGGCCGGACCGGCCCCAGGTCCCGCACCAGCAGCAGAACCAGCAGGCACCCCCGCGGACGCCCGGTCCGGGTGGCGACGGCGTCGCGGGGGCGTCGGCGATGTACGGCGACCGCAGCCCGACGACGTTCCACCAGCTCGACCTCGGCCGGGTGATGCGCATCGGCCGCGCGCTGGAGAACGAGCTGGTCGTCTCCGACCTCCAGGTCTCCCGGCACCACGCGGAGTTCCGCGCGACACCCGACGGCCGCTTCGAGATCACCGACCTCGGTTCCCACAACGGCACGTACGTCAACGGCCAGCCGCTCGGCAAGTCCGGCTCCGCGCTGCTCGGCCCGAACGACATCGTCGGTGTCGGACACTCGACCTTCCGGCTGGTCGGCGACCATCTGGAGGAGTTCGTCGACACCGGCGAGGTCTCCTTCTCGGCCCGTCACCTCACCGTGACGGTCGACGGCGGGAAGCAGATCCTCAAGGACGTCTCCTTCGGCGTCCCGGAGAAGTCCCTCGTCGCCGTCATCGGTCCGTCCGGCTCCGGCAAATCCACCCTGCTCAAGGCGCTCACCGGCTACCGCCCCGCCAACGAGGGCGATGTCCTCTACGACAGCCGGAACCTCTACAAGCAGTTCGCCGAGCTGCGCCAGCGCATCGGTCTGGTCCCGCAGGACGACATCCTGCACAAGGAGCTGACCGTCGCCAAGGCGCTCAAGTACGCGGCCAGGCTCCGCTTCCCCGCCGACACCACCGAGGCCGAGCGCGAGGCCCGGATTCACGAGGTGCTGGCCGAGCTGAAGCTCGACATCCACAAGGGCAAGAAGGTCAGCTCGCTCTCCGGCGGTCAGCGCAAGCGCGTCTCGGTGGCGCTGGAGCTGCTGACCAAGCCGTCGCTGATCTTCCTGGACGAGCCGACCTCCGGTCTGGACCCGGGCATGGACCGCGACGTCATGCAGCTGCTGCGGGGACTGGCGGACGACGGCCGCACGGTGCTCGTCGTCACCCACTCCGTGGCCGAGCTGGCGATCTGCGACAAGCTCCTCGTCATGGCGCCCGGCGGCGCGGTCGCCTACTTCGGCCCGCCGGAGGAAGCGCTCAACTTCTTCGGCTACGGCTCCTGGGCCGACGTCTTCTCCGCGTTCGAGAACTACCGCGACTACGACTGGGCGGGCCGCTGGCGCGGTTCGCAGCACTACCAGCTGTACGCCGCCGACCTCGACGCCGTCGCCGCCCAGCCCGCGCACATGCCGTCGCCGCAGCAGACCCGCCCGCCCAAGCCGCAGGGCTGGTCGACCCAGCTGTGGACACTGATGCGCCGGTACGTCTCGGTGATCGCGTCCGACAAGGGCTTCATGGGGCTGATGGTGATCCTGCCCGCGGTCATCGGGGTGGTGAGCGCCGTCATCCCGGCCGAGTTCGGCCTCGCGGCGCCCACTCCGCCGCACCGCTTCAACAGCAAGGCCGGGACGATCCTGCTGATCCTGACGGTCGGCATGTGCTTCTCCGGGTCCGCCAACTCCGTACGTGAACTGATCAAGGAACGCGTCATCTACGAACGCGAACGGGCCACCGGCCTGTCCCGCTCCGCCTATCTGATGTCGAAGGTGATCGTGCTCGGGGTGATCACGGCCATCCAGGGCGTGATCCTCTGCGGAATCGGCTTCGCCACCCGCGATCTGCCGGACGAGGGCCTGCTCATGCCCCCCGCCGTCGAGATGTGCGTGACCATCGGGGCGCTCGGTTTCACCTCGATGATGTTCGGCCTGGTCATCTCCTCGCTGGTGAAGACCTCCGAGAAGACCATGCCGCTGCTGGTCATGTTCGCGATCATCCAGGTCGTCTTCACCGGAGTGCTCTTCCAGGTGTACGCCTCGCCGGGACTGGAACAGTTCGCCTGGCTGATGCCGTCCCGCTGGGCGGTCGCCGGGGCCGGCACGACCCTGGACCTCGCCCGTCTGATGCCGCCGTGGGACACGGACAACCCGACCGACCTCGACCCGCTGTGGGAGCACTCCGTGGCCCAGTGGGGCACGGACCTCATGGCGCTGCTCGCCCTCGGGGCGGTCTGCGGCTTCGTCGTCGCCCGCCTGCTGCGCCGCCACGAGCCCGAGGTGATGCGCAAGTAGCCGCACGAGCGGACGCCGGCACCCCGTACGGGGTGCCGCCCTCCGGCGCATGTCCGGACCCGCTGCGATCAGTGCGCGCTGGTGGCGCTGATCAGTACGCGCTGTTCACGTTGTCGATCGAGCCGTACTTACCGGCGGCGTAGTTCGCCGCGGCGGTGATGTTGGCGACCGGGTCGTAGATGTTCTTCGGGGTGCCCTTGACGTGGAACGCGTTGAACGTCGGCGGGATCACCTGGAGCAGACCCTTGGACGGGATGCCGTTCTGGGCGTTGACGTCCCAGTTGTTGATCGCCTTCGGGTTACCGCTGGACTCCCGGATGATGTTGCGGTGCAGCCCCTCGTACGAACCCGGGATGCCCTTGGCCTTCATGATGTCGAGGGCCTCGCGAATCCAGCCGTCCAGGTTGTTCGAGTAGAGGGCCGGGCGGGAGACGGAGCGGCTGGCCGCCTGGGCCGACCGCTTCTTCGTGCCGGCCTTCGCCTTCGACGGGGCCTTCTTCTCCGCCTTGACGGCCGACGCGGCCTTCGAGGCGCTCTTCGACTGCGCGGCGGCCTTGGCCTTGGCCAGGTCGGCGGCCCTCACCAGCTGCTCGGCGGTCGAGTTCTTCTCGATGACACTCGACTGCAGGGCCTTGGACTGGGCCGTGCCGGTGGAGGAGAGGGTCACCGGAGCGGCGGACACCGCCTGCGGCTCGGTCTCGGCGTCCGAGCCACCGGGGACGAGGGAGAAGGCGAGAGCGGCGGCACCGAGAGCGGAAACTCCCGCGACGGAGAGCTTCTGGGCCTTGTTCAGACGTCGACGACGGTCAAGGATGCTGGACGCGAACATGCGGATACCTCTTCGAATAGCAGGAGTCCTCACGGAGGACGAAGACGGCTGCGCGGCGTTGCACAGATGCGTCAGGGGGACGAGTGCAATTCTTAGCGCCAGCAAAAAGCCGTGGCAAAGGTGTGACGTACGAAGCCCGTTAGTGGATCAGGAGCCGCTCTGTACCGCACGGTCCGCGCTCCCGTTCACCCGGGTCCTGCTTGGGCGACAACTAGCAGGGTTCGTAAGTGACGTGGGTCCTATGCGCGGGCTCACATGGGGCCCCCGTCGATCTCACGGTAAGTTGCGTCAGCAATTCGGAGGGTCAGCGTCCGTTTTCTCGGAAGGGCGGGGAGGAGGGGGCACCCCGACGCGTTCACCGCCGCACCGCCCCGGGGCACTGTCGGCCGGGCGCCGCGCCGCCCCCGCGCGGCCGTGTCGCCCCGCCGCCCGGTACCCGCGGCCTTGTCGTGGCGCCCGCCTCCTCCCCTTTCTCGCCCGCCCGCCTCCTTCTCGTTCCGCGGCCTTGCCACACGCAGCCCCGCGGCCCCGCCCCCTCACACACACCGCCCCGGCCCCGCCGTCCCGCTCCTCCCGGCCGTACGACCTAGTCCCTCAGCCCTGGTCAGCGGCCGTCCACAGGCCGATACGCGGGGTCGGCGGCCGCCGGTACGGTGAGGTCATGAGCCATCGCCCCTCGTCGGGTCTCGCCGCGGTGAGTGCCGCGCTGCTCGCCATGAGCCGGCATCTCGAAACGCGTGACGTCCTCAAGACGATCGTGGCGTCCGCCCGCGAGCTGCTGGACGCCGAATACGCGGCTCTCGGTGTCCCCGACGACCACGGCGGCTTCGCCCAGTTCGTCGTCGACGGCGTCAGCGAGGAGCAGTGGAAGGCCATCGGGCCCCTGCCCCGGCAGCACGGCATCCTCGCCGCGATGCTCCACGACGCGAAGCCGGAACGCCTCGCGGACGTCCGTGAGGACCCGCGCTTCGAGGGCTGGCCCGACGCCCACCCGGACATGTCCGACTTCCTCGGGCTGCCCGTCAAGGACGGCGACGAGACCATCGGCGCCCTCTTCCTCGCGAACAAGCGCTGCCCCAGACCGCTGGGCGGCTGCGGCTTCACCGCCGAGGACGAGGAACTGCTCTCGATCCTGGCCCAGCACGCGGCCATCGCCCTCACCAACGCCCGCCTGTACGAGCGCAGCCGCGAACTCACCATCGCGGAGGAGCGCTCCAGGCTCGCCCACGACCTGCACGACGCGGTCAGCCAGAAACTGTTCTCGCTCCGTCTGACCGCCCAGGCGGCCGCCGCCCTGGTGGACCGCGATCCGAGCCGGGCCAAGGACGAGCTCCAGCAGGTCGCGGCCCTCGCCGCCGAAGCCGCGGACGAGCTCCGCGCGGCCGTGGTCGAGCTGCGCCCCGCCGCCCTCGACGACGACGGCCTCGTCGCCACCCTCCGCACCCAGGCCCGGGTCCTGGACCGCGCGCACACCGCCCGGGTCACCTTCGAGAGCGCCGGGGTGCGCGCCCTGCCCGCGGCTCAGGAGGAGGCGCTGCTGCGGGTCTCCCAGGAGGCCCTGCACAACGCGCTGCGTCACTCCGGGGCCGCGCACGTCGGGGTCGTACTCGCCCGGCGCGGCCGTGGCACGGTGCTGCGGATCACCGATGACGGCCGCGGCTTCGACCCCACGGCCGTCCGGCGGGCGGGCCGCCACCTGGGGCTGGTGTCGATGCGCGACCGCGCGGGCGGCGTCGGCGGAACGCTCACCGTTGAATCGGCGCCCGGCACGGGCACGACGATCGAGATGGAGGTCCCCGGTGGCTGACAGGATCATCCGGGTGCTGCTGGTCGACGACCATCAGGTGGTACGCCGGGGACTGCGGACGTTCCTGGAGATCCAGGACGACATAGAAGTGGTCGGGGAGGCGTCCGACGGCGCGGAGGGGGTCGCCGCCGCCGAGCAGCTGCGTCCCGACGTGGTGCTGATGGACATCAAGATGCCGGGCACCGACGGCATCGAGGCGCTGCGCGGGCTCCGGGAGCTGGACAACCCGGCGAAGGTGCTGATCGTCACCAGTTTCACCGAGCAGCGCACGGTGGTTCCCGCCCTGCGCGCGGGAGCGTCGGGTTACGTGTACAAGGACGTCGACCCGGACGCGCTGGCCGGTGCCATCCGCTCGGTGCACGCGGGCCATGTCCTGCTCCAGCCGGAGGTCGCGGGGGCCCTGCTGGCCCAGGAGGACGCGGGCGGTGGTACGGGCCGGGGGAGCACCCTCACCGAGCGGGAGCGCGAAGTGCTCGGCCTGATCGCCGACGGGCGTTCCAACCGGGAGATCGCCCGCGCGCTCGTGCTCTCCGAGAAGACCGTCAAGACGCATGTCTCGAACATCCTGATGAAGCTGGATCTCTCGGACAGGACCCAGGCGGCACTCTGGGCGGTCCGGAACGGGGCCGCGGGCTGAGGGGCCCGTCGGCGGCCGACCATGAGCACGACCGGGCACCTGAGCCGCGTACCGAGCCGCCCATCCGAGCCCTCCGATGTGAACACCTGTTCGCGACCGGACTGAGATTCATACTGTCGGGTGTATGTCACTCGTACGGCGCACCCTGAGCTGCCGGTGACCGTTCTCCAGGGCGTGCTGCGGCGGCCGGCCGCGGCGATACCAGGAGGAAACCCGAAGTGAAGAACCTCAAGAAGGCCGCTGCCGTCACCATGATCGCGGGCGGGATCATCGCCGCCGGTGCCGGCGCGGCCTCCGCCGCCGGCCACGGCGCGGGGGCCCACGGCGCGGCCGTCAACTCCCCGGGCGTGATCAGCGGCAACACCGTCCAGGTCCCGGTGGACGTCCCGGTGAACGTGGTCGGCAACACCATCAACGTGGTCGGCCTGCTCAACCCCGCCTTCGGCAACCTCGGCGTGAACGGCTGACCACCCAAGGTCATTACGGCCACCTGTGGCCACCCGGTGGCCACCCACGGCCGCACACGGCTCCCTCGGCCCCCGGGCGACCACGCCCGGGGGCCGAGGGCGGCTCCCCCCGACGCCGTCCGTACGCCTGCCCACCCCTCCCTCAGCGCCGGTCCCGCCCGGCCTCCTCCACGTACGCGTTGTAGGCCGCCACCTGCGCCCGTCGCGCCACCCGCTCCACCGGCCTCAGCACCTCCCCGCGCGCCGCGATCTCCGACGCGCTCACCGCGCCGCCCGGCCCGTGCTCGTACGCCACCGAGACCAGCAGCCCGACCCGCTGAGCCAGCTCCAGCACCCGTACCGCCCGTGGCGGATACCCCGGCGCGAGCACGTCGCGCTCGCGCTCCGCCCGTGCCCGGTAGGCGTCCACAGCCGCCTCCGCCACCGGACCCGCCCCGGCGACGTCCAGCCGCGCCAGCGCCGTGGTCGCCTCCCGCAGGGCCTCCGCCAGCTCCCGCTCCGCCTCGCCCAGCGACGGCACGTCCGCGGGCGGCGCCTCCCGCACCGGCAGCGAGCGCCACACCACCTCCACCCGCACATCCCCGGGCGGCCCCGCCTCGAACACCTCGGGCACCAGCCCGTACGGCGCTCCCGACGACACCACCGCCTCCTCCGCGTCCAGTGCCCGCGCGTTGAACTCCGGCGGACCGCTCAGCCCCAGCGGATGCCCCGGCACCGGCAGGGCGACCCGGAAACCCGTCACCCCCAGCGCCCGAAGCCGCCCCAGGGCCAGCGTGAGCCCGACCGGCCCCGCCTCACCCGGCAGCCCCTCGACGCGGTGCACCGCGTCGTCCCCGACAATCGCGAGCGCCGCGTCGTCCGGCGACACCTGTCCGGCCAGCAGCGCGTTCCCCCAGGCGGCAAGCCGCCCTGAGCGTGGTTCCGAAAGCATGGGAACAGCCTAAGAGCTGTCCCGTCGCCCCCGGCGGGCCCGCGACGAAGCCGCAGCACCCCACGCTTCACCGGAACATCCGCATGTGTCCGGTATGCGCATTCCCCTCCGCCCTGCGGCGCACCGCGTCCGACGCCGCACGCCGCTCCGCCACGAACGGCGGGGCAGCCCCTGGGGAACCGACCTACCGGCCGGTGCGCTTCCGCGGTGGCGTAGGTTTTCCTTGGGAGCCGTGCCTCCAGGCACGCGACGATTCCAAGACTGCATGGGGAGACAAGGCGCTCATGAGCGATGTACTGGAGCTGGTGGACGTTTCCGTGGTCCGCGACGGACGTGCTCTGGTGGACGACGTCTCCTGGTCGGTCAAGGAAGGGGAGCGCTGGGTCATCCTCGGCCCGAACGGCGCGGGCAAGACCACCCTCCTCAACATCGCGTCCAGCTACCTCTTCCCGACCACCGGCACCGCCACCGTCCTCGGTGAACGTCTCGGCGGCGTCGGTACGGACGTCTTCGACCTCCGCCCCCGCATCGGCATCGCGGGCGTCGCCCTGGCCGAGAAGCTGCCCAAGCGCCAGACCGTGCTCCAGACGGTCCTCACCGCCGCGTACGGCATGACCGCCACCTGGAACGAGAACTACGACGCCGTCGACGAGGACCGCGCCCGCGCCTTCCTCGACCGGCTCGGCATGACCGACTACCTCGACCGCCGGTTCGGCACCCTCTCCGAGGGCGAGCGCAAGCGCACCCTGATCGCCCGCGCGATGATGACCGACCCCGAGCTGCTGCTCCTCGACGAACCCGCCGCGGGCCTCGACCTCGGCGGCCGTGAGGACCTGGTCCGCCGCCTGGGCCGGCTCGCCCGCGATCCGTACGCCCCCTCGATGGTCATGGTCACCCACCACGTCGAGGAGATCGCCCCCGGCTTCACACACGTCCTGATGATCCGCCAGGGCAAGGTCCTCGCCGCGGGCCCGATGGAGACCGAGCTCAGCTCCCGGAACCTCTCCCTCTGCTTCGGGCTGCCGCTCGTCGTCGAGCACACCGGCGACCGCTACACCGCCCGCGGACTGCCCCTCTCCTGACACCCCGTCGCCCGCGCCCTGTCCGTAACGGGGCTCACGGTCCTACCATGACCAGGTGGACATCGACGCGTGGGTGTGGTGGCTGATCGGGGCCGCGGGACTGGGCATCCCGCTGGTCGTGACCGCGATGCCCGAATTCGGGATGCTCGCCGTCGGAGCGGTCGGCGCGGCGATCGTCGCGGCCCTCGGAGGCGGCGTCGTCGCCCAGGTCCTGGTCTTCGTCGTGGTCTCGGTGGCGCTCATCGCCGTCGTCCGGCCGATCGCGGCCAGACACCGGTCGGGCCGGTCCGGGTACGCCACCGGCATCGACGCGCTGAAGGGCCGTCAGGCGACCGTCCTGGAACGGGTCGACGGCAGCGGCGGCAGGATCAAGCTCGCCGGAGAGATCTGGTCGGCCCGCGCACTCGACGGCGACCAGAGCTACGACCCCGGACAGCAGGTCGACGTCGTGGACATCGACGGGGCCACCGCCGTCGTCATGTGACCGAACGGCACACGCGGCAGGCCCACTTCTGCGAGACTCGATGTCGATCATCATTTGACCGACCTCGACACCGATCCCGAACATCGCGATCCGTCGGCAACCGAAGGGCACGAGGAACACGATGCAACCGATCATCATCGTTCTGATCATTCTGGTGGTGCTCGTCTTCATCGCCCTGATCAAGACGATCCAGATCATTCCACAGGCCAGCGCCGCCATCGTGGAGCGCTTCGGCCGCTACACCCGAACCCTCAACGCGGGCCTGAACATCGTCGTTCCGTTCATCGACACCATCCGCAACCGGATCGACCTCCGCGAGCAGGTCGTCCCCTTCCCGCCCCAGCCGGTGATCACCCAGGACAACCTGGTCGTCAACATCGACACCGTCATCTACTACCAGGTGACCGACGCCCGCGCCGCGACCTACGAGGTCGCCAGCTACATCCAGGCGATCGAGCAGCTGACCGTCACCACCCTCCGCAACATCATCGGCGGCATGGACCTGGAGCGGACCCTCACCTCCCGCGAGGAGATCAACGCGGCCCTCCGCGGTGTCCTCGACGAGGCCACCGGCAAGTGGGGCATCCGCGTCAACCGCGTCGAGCTCAAGGCCATCGAGCCGCCGACCTCCATCCAGGACTCGATGGAGAAGCAGATGCGCGCCGACCGGGACAAGCGCGCCGCGATCCTCCAGGCCGAGGGCACGCGCCAGTCCGCGATCCTCACCGCCGAGGGCGAGAAGCAGTCCGCGATCCTGCGCGCCGAGGGTGAGGCCAAGGCCGCCGCCCTGCGCGCCGACGGCGAGGCCCAGGCCATCCGCACGGTCTTCGAGTCCATCCACGCCGGAGACCCGGACCAGAAGCTCCTCGCGTACCAGTACCTCCAGATGCTTCCGAAGATCGCCGAGGGCGACGCCAACAAGCTCTGGATCGTGCCCAGCGAGATCGGCGACGCGCTCAAGGGCCTCAGCGGCGCCTTCGGCAACCTCGGCGACGGCATGCCCGGCTTCAGCACCGGCAAGGAGCGCCGCGAGCAGCCCCCGCTCGACTGACACGTACACGCCTCGTGCATGATCGACGCACCAAGAACCGATCATGCACGGGGGCACAGCGTGACCATCTGGGAGATGCTCGCCGTCTTCGTCGCGGGCATCAGCGCGGGCACCATCAACACCATCGTCGGCTCGGGAACACTGATCACCTTCCCGGTCCTGCTCGCCACCGGTCTGCCACCGGTCACCGCCACGGTGTCCAACGCCCTCGGCCTGATCCCCGGCTCCATCAGCGGCGCCATCGGCTACCGCGAGGAACTCGCGGGCCAGGGCCGCCGGGTGCGGAAGCTCGCCGTCGGTTCGCTCATCGGCGGCCTCACGGGCGCCACCCTCCTGCTGTCCCTGCCTTCGACGGCCTTCGAGACCATCGTCCCGGCCCTGGTGGCCCTCGCCCTCGTCCTGGTCATCCTCCAGCCCCGCATCTCCAGGGCCGTGCGACGCCGCCGCGAGGAAGCCGGAGCGGGCCCCACCCGCCCCGACGGCGGCCCGCTCCTCCTGGTCGGCCTCACACTCGCCAGCGTCTACGGCGGCTACTTCACCGCCGCGCAGGGAATCATCTACCTCTCCCTGATGGGCATGCTGCTCGACGACACCATGCAGCGCCTCAACGCCGTCAAGAACGTCCTCGCCGCCCTCGTCAACTCCGTCGCCGCGCTCTTCTTCCTCTTCGTCGCGGACTTCGACTGGACGGCCGTCGCACTGATCGCGGTCGGCTCGGCACTCGGCGGCCAGATCGGTGCCAGGATCGGCCGCCGCCTCAGCCCCGTCGTCCTGCGCACCCTCATCGTGCTGGTCGGCACGGCGGCCATCGTCCAACTGCTGCTCCGCTGACACCGGGGAGCCCGCCGCGACGCGGAGACGGACTCGCGGTACGACAGCACGCGGACGACCACACGTACCCGACGGCTACGCCGCGGACCGCTCCAGCCATCCCGGCAGCACCGGCCGGACACCGCCCCCGAGCGACAGCAGCATCGCGTCGGCGGGTGACGGCACGAAGGGTTCGCGCAGCAGAGGCATCCCCGCCTGCTCCGGCGTCCGGGCCGCCTTCCGGTGATTGTCCTCGGAGCAGGACGCCACCGTGTTCAGCCAGGTGTCCTGACCTCCCTGGGCGCGCGGCACCACATGATCCACGGTCGTCGCCCGCCGCCCGCAGTACGCGCACCGGTGCTGGTCCCGGACCAGCACGCCCCTCCTCGACCACGGCGCCTGTCTTCGGAACGGCACCCGGACGTACCGGCTGAGCCTGATCACCAACGGCACCGGCAGCTCCACAGCGGCGGCACGCATCCGGAGCCCCGGGTGCGCCTGCTCCACGACGGCCTTGTCCTGGAGGACCAGCACCACCGCGCGGTTCGAGGTCACCGTCGACAGTGGCTCGAAGCTCGCGTTCAGAACCAGCGTGTCCCGCATCCCGCCCACCTCCCGTGTGCCGCCCGCCCGACGGCGGGCCCGGATCAACTCTGTCCGGGCCCGCCGTGATGGACAACGCAATAAAAAGGCCCTGCCCTGGTCTCTCCAGGACCAGGGCAGGGCAAACAGATGGCCGAACGCTCAGCCCTCCTCGGGAGTCGCGTACTCACCGATCAACTGGGCGCGGCCGAGGGTGTGGAACCGCAGATTGAAACCGACCGCGGCGGGCGAAGCGTCGCTGTCGGGACCGAGCTTCTCGCTGTCCACCGCGTACACGGTGAAGACGTAGCGGTGGTTCTCCCCGGCCGGCGGCGCCGCGCCGCCGAACTCCCTGGTCCCGTAGTCGTTACGGACCTGCACGGCCCCCTCGGGCAGCGCACCGGACTTCCCGCTGCCCGCCCCCGCCGGAAGCTCCGTGACCGTGGCCGGGATGTCGAAGACCGACCAGTGCCAGAACCCGCTGCCCGTCGGGGCGTCCGGATCGAAGCACGTCACGGCGAAACTCTTCGTCCCGGCCGGGAACCCCTCCCAGCGCAGCTGAGGGGAGGTGTTCCCGCCGGCGAACGCCTGGGCGTCCGCCAGCACACCCCCCGGCGCCAGATCGTCGCTCACCACCGTGAACGACGGCACCTCCGGATGGAAGTCGTGCGGCAGCGGCGGCCTCTTCGACTCGGCCACGTCAGTACCTCCTGATCGGATACGGCTCTTCCCACCGACCCTAACGAGTCCTCACAGCCAGTTGCGCCGACCGCCGACCTCGGCGAGCCACTGGTTGAGGTACCCGGCCCAGTCGGTGTTCCCGTAGTCGTACAGACCGACCTGGAACGAGCGGTACGAGTCGCTGCCCTCGCTGAACAGCCCCGGCTTCTTGTCCATCTCCAGGACGACGTCCATCTCACGGTCGTCCGCGACGAACGTCAGCTCGACCTGGTTCAGCCCCCGGTACCGCTCCGGCGGGAAGAACTCGATCTCCTGGTAGAACGGCAGCCGCTGCCGCGTGCCCCGGATGTGTCCGCGTTCCATGTCGGCGCTGCGGAACCTGAAGCCGAGTTCACCGAAGGCGTCCAGGATCGCCTGCTGCGCCGGCAGCGGGTGCACGTTGACCGGGTCGAGGTCGCCGGAGTCCAGGGCGCGGGCGATCTCCAGCTCGGTGGTCACACCGATGTTCATACCGTGCAGATGCTGACCGGCGAACGTGGTGACCGGCGTCTCCCACGGGATCTCCAGACCGAACGGCACCACGTGCACGGCCCCGGCCCGCACCTCGAACGCGCCGCCGAGCCGCAGCTTGGTGAACTCGATGTCCTGCTTGGTCTCCTGCTCACCGCCCTCGACCTCGACCCGGGCCTGGAGGCCGACGGAGAGCCCTTCGATCCGCTGATCCACCGATCCGCCCTGAACGCGCACCTCGCCCTGCACGACCCCGCCGGGTACGACGTCCGGTCCGGTCAGCTCGGTCTCCACCGAGGCACCGCCCGCACCCATGCTCGCGAGCAGTCGTTTGAAGCCCATGTCTTCTCCTCCTAGGTCCTGATCCCTACTTACGCGTCATGGCCGCCATCGGTTCCCGTACCCTCGGACTCCATGACCGAGGGCCTTGAACGTACGCCGCTGCCGCGGGAATTCTTCGACCGTCCGGTGCTGGAGGTGGCGCCGGACCTGCTGGGCCGGATTCTCGTCCGGACGACCGACGAGGGCGTCATGGAACTGCGTCTCACCGAGGTCGAGGCGTACGCGGGCGAGATCGATCCCGGGTCGCACGCCTTCCGCGGCCGGACGGCCCGGAACGACGTGATGTTCGGTCCGCCGGGTCACGCCTACGTCTACTTCACCTACGGCATGTGGCACTGCCTGAACCTCGTCTGTGGACCCGAGGGGAAGGCGAGCGGGGTGCTGCTGAGGGCCGGCGAGATTCATGTCGGCGCGGACCTCACTCGCAAGCGTCGACTTTCGGCCCGTCATGACGGAGAACTGGCCAAGGGCCCGGCCCGGCTGGCCACGGCGCTCGCCGTCGACCGGGCGCTGAACGGCACCGATGTCATCGCCGGACCAGGTGCACCCCTGTCGGTGCTGCACGGCACTCCGCCACCCGGCGACCTGGTGCGCAGCGGCCCGCGGACCGGGGTGGGCGGCGACGGTGCCGTGCACCCGTGGCGCTTCTGGATCGACGGTGATCCGACCGTGAGTCCGTACCGCGCCCACGCGCCACGCCGTCGCGCAACTTGACTCGCCCCTATCGGGCCCCTAATGTGGTCCGAGCCGCTTGAAACGAGCACTGTGATCGGCGCGGTCCCACGGATCGCACACCGGACATCTCGAAGCGGCCAACCACTACCTACGAATCACCCTGACGGGTAAGTGTCTCGGCATGCCGAAATATGAACTCACCGGCTCGATTATGTGCCGCCAGGGGAATCCGCTAAAGTAGTGGACACGCCGAAAGGCAAAAGGCCACTCCAAAGGCCACCGGAATCAAATTCGGACCGGAAACGGAACGAAAAAGAGTCTGGTAAGGTTGGAAGCACAGAAGGGAAGCGCCCGGAGGAAAGCCCGAGAGGGTGAGTACGAAGGAAGCGTCCGTTCCTTGAGAACTCAACAGCGTGCCAAAAGTCAACGCCAGATATGTTGATACCCCGGCCTGTTTCGGCAGGTTGGTGGTTCCTTTGAAAGTCCTGTTCACCGGTCCTTGTGGCTGGGGGCAGGCAATGACACAGCGAGGACGCTGTGGATGACCGGTCTTATTCCGACCGGTTGTTCCGCTCTCGTGATGTGTGTCCCGATTACGGGAAAACATTCACGGAGAGTTTGATCCTGGCTCAGGACGAACGCTGGCGGCGTGCTTAACACATGCAAGTCGAACGATGAAGCCTTTCGGGGTGGATTAGTGGCGAACGGGTGAGTAACACGTGGGCAATCTGCCCTGCACTCTGGGACAAGCCCTGGAAACGGGGTCTAATACCGGATAATACTCTGTCCCGCATGGGATGGGGTTGAAAGCTCCGGCGGTGCAGGATGAGCCCGCGGCCTATCAGCTTGTTGGTGGGGTGATGGCCTACCAAGGCGACGACGGGTAGCCGGCCTGAGAGGGCGACCGGCCACACTGGGACTGAGACACGGCCCAGACTCCTACGGGAGGCAGCAGTGGGGAATATTGCACAATGGGCGAAAGCCTGATGCAGCGACGCCGCGTGAGGGATGACGGCCTTCGGGTTGTAAACCTCTTTCAGCAGGGAAGAAGCGCAAGTGACGGTACCTGCAGAAGAAGCGCCGGCTAACTACGTGCCAGCAGCCGCGGTAATACGTAGGGCGCAAGCGTTGTCCGGAATTATTGGGCGTAAAGAGCTCGTAGGCGGCTTGTCACGTCGGTTGTGAAAGCCCGGGGCTTAACCCCGGGTCTGCAGTCGATACGGGCAGGCTAGAGTGTGGTAGGGGAGATCGGAATTCCTGGTGTAGCGGTGAAATGCGCAGATATCAGGAGGAACACCGGTGGCGAAGGCGGATCTCTGGGCCATTACTGACGCTGAGGAGCGAAAGCGTGGGGAGCGAACAGGATTAGATACCCTGGTAGTCCACGCCGTAAACGTTGGGAACTAGGTGTTGGCGACATTCCACGTCGTCGGTGCCGCAGCTAACGCATTAAGTTCCCCGCCTGGGGAGTACGGCCGCAAGGCTAAAACTCAAAGGAATTGACGGGGGCCCGCACAAGCAGCGGAGCATGTGGCTTAATTCGACGCAACGCGAAGAACCTTACCAAGGCTTGACATACACCGGAAAGCATCAGAGATGGTGCCCCCCTTGTGGTCGGTGTACAGGTGGTGCATGGCTGTCGTCAGCTCGTGTCGTGAGATGTTGGGTTAAGTCCCGCAACGAGCGCAACCCTTGTCCTGTGTTGCCAGCATGCCCTTCGGGGTGATGGGGACTCACAGGAGACCGCCGGGGTCAACTCGGAGGAAGGTGGGGACGACGTCAAGTCATCATGCCCCTTATGTCTTGGGCTGCACACGTGCTACAATGGCCGGTACAATGAGCTGCGATGTCGTGAGGCGGAGCGAATCTCAAAAAGCCGGTCTCAGTTCGGATTGGGGTCTGCAACTCGACCCCATGAAGTCGGAGTTGCTAGTAATCGCAGATCAGCATTGCTGCGGTGAATACGTTCCCGGGCCTTGTACACACCGCCCGTCACGTCACGAAAGTCGGTAACACCCGAAGCCGGTGGCCCAACCCCTTTGTGGGGAGGGAGCTGTCGAAGGTGGGACTGGCGATTGGGACGAAGTCGTAACAAGGTAGCCGTACCGGAAGGTGCGGCTGGATCACCTCCTTTCTAAGGAGCATCTAGACCCTGCGAGGGGTCCAGAGCCACTACGTCGGCATCTGTCCGGCGGTGGTCAGCTCATGGGTGGAACGTTGACTATTCGGTCTGGTTGGGTCTTGTTCATTAGTACTGCTTCGGCGTGGAACGTGAGGAGGGTTTGACCGGTCCGGGCACGCTGTTGGGTATCTGAAGGTACGGCCGTCAGGTCGCCTTCGGACACCGGCCCCGGTACAGCATCGCGCGAGCGGTGTGTGACGGGTGACTGGTCGTTGCTTGAGAACTGCACAGTGGACGCGAGCATCTGTGGCCAAGTTTTTAAGGGCGCACGGTGGATGCCTTGGCACCAGGAACCGATGAAGGACGTGGGAGGCCACGATAGGCCCCGGGGAGCTGTCAACCAAGCTTTGATCCGGGGGTGTCCGAATGGGGAAACCCGGCAGTCGTCATGGGCTGTCACCCGCTGCTGAACACATAGGCAGTGTGGAGGGAACGAGGGGAAGTGAAACATCTCAGTACCCTCAGGAAGAGAAAACAACCGTGATTCCGGGAGTAGTGGCGAGCGAAACTGGATGAGGCCAAACCGTATGTGTGTGATACCCGGCAGGGGTTGCGCATGCGGGGTTGTGGGAGTTCTCTTGATCAATCTGCCGATTGGTCGGCAAGTCAGAAACCGTTGGTGTAGGCGAAGGACATGCGAAAGGTCCGGCGTAGAGGGTAAGACCCCCGTAGCTGAAACATCAACGGCTTGCTTGAGAATTTCCCAAGTAGCACGGGGCCCGAGAAATCCCGTGTGAATCTGGCGGGACCACCCGCTAAGCCTAAATATTCCCTGGTGACCGATAGCGGATAGTACCGTGAGGGAATGGTGAAAAGTACCGCGGGAGCGGAGTGAAATAGTACCTGAAACCGTGTGCCTACAAGCCGTGGGAGCGTCGCGCATCGAGCTTGCTCGGTGCGTCGTGACTGCGTGCCTTTTGAAGAATGAGCCTGCGAGTTTGCGGTGTGTTGCGAGGTTAACCCGTGTGGGGAAGCCGTAGCGAAAGCGAGTCCTAATAGGGCGTTTTAGTAGCGCGCTCAAGACCCGAAGCGGAGTGATCTAGCCATGGGCAGGTTGAAGCGGAGGTAAGACTTCGTGGAGGACCGAACCCACCAGGGTTGAAAACCTGGGGGATGACCTGTGGTTAGGGGTGAAAGGCCAATCAAACTCCGTGATAGCTGGTTCTCCCCGAAATGCATTTAGGTGCAGCGTCGTGTGTTTCTTGCCGGAGGTAGAGCACTGGATAGGCGATGGGCCCTACCGGGTTACTGACCTTAGCCAAACTCCGAATGCCGGTAAGTGAGAGCGCGGCAGTGAGACTGTGGGGGATAAGCTCCATGGTCGAGAGGGAAACAGCCCAGAGCATCGACTAAGGCCCCTAAGCGTACGCTAAGTGGGAAAGGATGTGGAGTCGCAGAGACAACCAGGAGGTTGGCTTAGAAGCAGCCATCCTTGAAAGAGTGCGTAATAGCTCACTGGTCAAGTGATTCCGCGCCGACAATGTAGCGGGGCTCAAGCGTACCGCCGAAGTCGTGTCATTTCAGCATGTACTCCTAACGGGGGCTGGGATGGGTAGGGGAGCGTCGTGTGCCGGGTGAAGCAGCCGCGGAAGCGAGTTGTGGACGGTTCACGAGTGAGAATGCAGGCATGAGTAGCGATACACACGTGAGAAACGTGTGCGCCGATTGACTAAGGGTTCCTGGGTCAAGCTGATCTGCCCAGGGTAAGTCGGGACCTAAGGCGAGGCCGACAGGCGTAGTCGATGGACAACCGGTTGATATTCCGGTACCCGCTTTGAAACGCCCAGTACTGAATCAGGCGATGCTAAGTCCGTGAAGCCGGCCTGATCTCTTCGGAGTTGAGGGTAGTGGTGGAGCCGACGATCCAGACTTGTATTAGGTAAGCGATGGGGTGACGCAGGAAGGTAGTCCAGCCCGGGCGGTGGTTGTCCCGGGGTAAGGGTGTAGCCCGTTGTGCAGGTAAATCCGTGCAACATGGAGGGTGAGACCTGATGCCGAGCCGATTGTGGTGAAGTGGATGATCCTATGCTGTCGAGAAAAGCCTCTAGCGAGTTTCATGGCGGCCCGTACCCTAAACCGACTCAGGTAGTCAGGTAGAGAATACCGAGGCGTTCGGGTGAACTATGGTTAAGGAACTCGGCAAAATGCCCCCGTAACTTCGGGAGAAGGGGGCCATTTCTGGTGATTGGGCTTTGCTCCATGAGCTGGGGGTGGCCGCAGAGACCAGCGAGAAGCGACTGTTTACTAAAAACACAGGTCCGTGCGAAGCCGTAAGGCGATGTATACGGACTGACGCCTGCCCGGTGCTGGAACGTTAAGGGGACCGGTTAGTGCGCTTTCGGGTGTGCGAAGCTGAGAACTTAAGCGCCAGTAAACGGCGGTGGTAACTATAACCATCCTAAGGTAGCGAAATTCCTTGTCGGGTAAGTTCCGACCTGCACGAATGGCGTAACGACTTCTCGACTGTCTCAACCATAGGCCCGGTGAAATTGCACTACGAGTAAAGATGCTCGTTTCGCGCAGCAGGACGGAAAGACCCCGGGACCTTTACTATAGTTTGATATTGGTGTTCGGTTCGGCTTGTGTAGGATAGGTGGGAGACTGTGATGTGGCCACGCCAGTGGTTGCGGAGTCGTCGTTGAAATACCACTCTGGTCGTGCTGGATGTCTAACCTGGGTCCGTGATCCGGATCAGGGACAGTGTCTGATGGGTAGTTTAACTGGGGCGGTTGCCTCCTAAAGAGTAACGGAGGCGCCCAAAGGTTCCCTCAGCCTGGTTGGTAATCAGGTGTTGAGTGTAAGTGCACAAGGGAGCTTGACTGTGAGACCGACGGGTCGAGCAGGGACGAAAGTCGGGACTAGTGATCCGGCGGTGGCTTGTGGAAGCGCCGTCGCTCAACGGATAAAAGGTACCCCGGGGATAACAGGCTGATCTTCCCCAAGAGTCCATATCGACGGGATGGTTTGGCACCTCGATGTCGGCTCGTCGCATCCTGGGGCTGGAGTCGGTCCCAAGGGTTGGGCTGTTCGCCCATTAAAGCGGTACGCGAGCTGGGTTTAGAACGTCGTGAGACAGTTCGGTCCCTATCCGCTGTGCGCGTAGGAATATTGAGAAGGGCTGTCCCTAGTACGAGAGGACCGGGACGGACGAACCTCTGGTGTGCCAGTTGTCCTGCCAAGGGCATGGCTGGTTGGCTACGTTCGGAAAGGATAACCGCTGAAAGCATCTAAGCGGGAAGCCTGCTTCGAGATGAGTATTCCCACCTCCTTTGAGGGGTTAAGGCTCCCAGTAGACGACTGGGTTGATAGGCCAGATGTGGAAGCCTGGTAACGGGTGGAGCTGACTGGTACTAATAGGCCGAGGGCTTGTCCTCAGTTGCTCGCGTCCACTGTGTTGTTCCCGGGTTGCGAACAGTCGCACCGGTTGAACAGTTTCACTACTTAATTGAAAAGTGTGCTTGTTCGCTAGAACCCGATAGGGTTTCGGTGGTCATTGCGTTAGGGAAACGCCCGGTTACATTCCGAACCCGGAAGCTAAGCCTTTCAGCGCCGATGGTACTGCAGGGGGGACCCTGTGGGAGAGTAGGTCGCCGCCGAACAATCTTTCAAGGACCCTTGGTCCCAGCGTTCATGCTGGGACCAAGGGTCCTTTTTTATTTGCCGAAGCGCGTCGGGAGACTGGCCGCGCGAGAATGTCTGTAGTACCCGAAGACAGGAGTCACCCCCATGCCCACCAACTCTCCCGACGATCGTTCGGAGCGCGAGCCGCGTCGCCGGGACGGCGGTGACAGGGGCGGATTCCGTAGCGGTCGCGACGATCGCTCCGCCGGGCCGCGCCGGGACACCAATGACCGTGGCGGTTTCCGCCGTGACGACAGCCGGCCCAATGGCGGCGGTGGTGGCGGCGGTGGTGGTTTCCGTCGGGACGACAACCGCGGTGGCGGGAGCGGTGGGAGTGGCTTCCGGCGCGATGACAACCGTGGTGGCGGTACGCCCGGTGGGGGTTTCCGCCGGGATGACAACCGGTCGGGCGGCGGCGGTGGTTTCCGCCGGGACGACAGCCGGAGCGGTGGTGCGTCCGGTGGTGGGTTCCGTCGTGATGACAACCGGTCCGGTGGTGGCGGTGGGTTCCGTCGCGACGACAGTCGGCCCAGTGGTGGTGGCGGCGGTGGTGGTTTCCGTCGTGATGACAGTCGTGGTGGCGGGAGCGGTGGGGGTGGCTTCCGGCGTGATGACAGCCGCAGTGGTGGCGGCGACCGTGCGCCGCGTCGGGACGACGACCGTGGTGGGCGTTCCGGTGGTGGTTTCGAGCGGCGCGATGACCGTCCGCGCGGGCCCCGTCGTGACGACGGTCGGCCCAGTGGGGGCGGCGCCGGCGGTGGGTTCCGTCGTGATGACCGTGGTGGGCGTTCCGGTGGTGGTTTCGAGCGGCGTGACGATCGTCCGCGCGGGCCGCGTCGCGATGACGACAACCGTGGTGGCGGCGGTGGGTTCCGTCGTGACGACAGCCGAGGTGGCGGGAGCGGTGGGAGTGGCTTCCGCCGCGACGACAACCGCGGTGGTGGTACGTCGTCCGGTGGTGGTTTCCGCCGGGATGACAGCCGGAGCGGTGGTGCGTCCGGTGGTGGTTTCCGTCGTGACGACAAC
Organism: Streptomyces sp. AM 4-1-1; assembly: GCF_029167625.1. NCBI lineage: Bacteria > Bacillati > Actinomycetota > Actinomycetes > Kitasatosporales > Streptomycetaceae > Streptomyces > Streptomyces sp. AM 4-1-1. The sequence continues at coordinate 1,145,397 of NZ_CP119145.1, read as the reverse complement.
CGGTCCGGTGGTGCGTCCGGTGGTGGGTTCCGGCGTGACGACAACCGGTCCGGTGGCGCGTCCGGTGGTGGGTTCCGGCGGGATGACAACCGCGGTGGTGGAAGTGGTGGGGGTGGCTTCCGGCGCGATGACAGTCGTGGTGCCGGCGGTGGCCGTCCGCCGCGTCGGGACGACGACCGTGGTGGGCGCTCCGGTGGTGGTTTCGAGCGGCGCGATGACCGTCCGCGCGGGCCCCGTCGCGATGACGACAACCACGGTGGCGGTGGTGGGTTCCGTCGTGATGACAGTCGTGGTGGCGGGAGCGGTGGGGGTGGCTTCCGGCGCGATGACAGTCGTGGTGCCGGCGGTGGCCGTCCGCCGCGTCGCGACGACGACCGCGGTGGATACCGTGGTCAGCGGGACGACCGGGAGCGTGGTGGTTTCGGACGTCGTGACGAGCGCGAGCGGGACCGCGAGCCGATCAAGCGGCTTCCCATCCCCGATGACGTCACCGGTGACGAGATCGACAAGAGCGTCCGTCAGGAGCTGATGAGCCTGCCGAAGACCCTGGCCGACGACGTCGCCAGGAACCTCGTCATGGTGGCTCGCCTCATCGACGAGGACCCCGACCAGGCGTACGCGTACTCCCGTATCGCCCTGCGGCTGGCCTCGCGGGTGGCCGCCGTCCGTGAGGCGGCCGGGTTCGCCGCGTACGCGACGCAGAAGTACGCCGAGGCGCTGGCGGAGTTCCGGGCGACCCGGCGGATGACCGGCTCCGTGGACCTGTGGCCCGTGATGGCCGACTGCGAGCGTGGACTCGGGCGGCCCGAGCGGGCGATGGCGATGGCCGGTGAGCCCGAGGTGCAGAAGCTGGACAAGGCCGGTCAGGTGGAGATGCGGCTGGTGGCCGCCGGGGCCCGCAGGGACATGGGGCAGATCGACGCCGCCATCGTCACCCTGCAGAGCTCGGAGCTGGCCTCCCACTCCGTACACCCGTGGACCCCGCGACTGCGGTACGCCTACGCCGACGCGCTTCTGGCGGCGGGGCGTGAGGACGAGGCGCGGGAGTGGTTCGCCAAGGCGCTGGAGGCTGACAAGGACGGCTCCACCGACGCCTCCGACCGGCTCGCGGAGCTGGACGGCGTCGAGTTCGTCGACGCACTCGGCGAGGACGCCGAGGAGTCCGGGGCGGAAGCCGCCGACGAGCGCGGCAGCGACGACGATGACGATGACGACGAGGCCGGCGGTACGGCCAAGGCGTGAGGCATGACAGAGGGGCGGCACTCCCGACAGGAGCGCCGCCCCTCTGTCGTGCCAGGTGGAGGTCAGTCGGTCGTGAGGCTGCGCAGGACCAGGCCGGTGGCCGGCTTCGGACCGAACGAGGTCGACTTCCGCGGCATGGTGACGCCCTGCCGGGCCAGGTCCCGGACGATCTCCTCGCGTACCGGATGCATCAGGACCGCTGTCGTGTGATGGCGCTCCGCCTGTTCGACGGCCGCCGCGGTGTCGTGGATGTACGCGATGTGCTCCGGGGCGTCGGGGATGCGCCAGATCCGGTCGAGCAGAGTCGTGTGCAGGACCGTCGCGTCGAGTGTGCGCCAGGCGGCCGGGCGGTCCGCCGGGACCGTGCGGGCCAGCAACTCCTCGTCGGGGCGGTCGACCAGATGGAATCCGCCGTCCCCTGCCAGCAGGAACGCGTTGCCCTCGGCGGCGGCCTTCGCGAGCGCGGCCATGGCGTGCGGCAGCGGTCCCTCGACGTCGCGGACGCGGAACCGGCCCTTCACCGCGGCGAGCGCGTCCTCGACGGGGAAGCCGTGCAGCAGCCGGTGGATGGCCCGGACCCGCAGCGGGTAGCGGACCGTGTCGACCAGGAGGACCAGCCCGAAGTCCCAGGGGCCGGGGGAGTCGTGCTCCTCGCGGAGCCGCAGATATGTCGCCCAGCGGTGGTGGCCGTCGGCGATCAGGGCCTGGTGGCGGGCGAGATCTGTCTGGATCTCGGCCTGTTCGGCCGGGTCCGTGACCGCCCACAGCCGGTGACCGAAACCGTCCTCCGTCGTGGTGGCCAGGAGCGGGGTGCGCAGAACGGTCCGCTCGACGGCTGCGGTCGCGCCCGACGGCCGGCCCTCGCCGCGGTAGGTGAGGAGCAGGGGTTCCAGATGGGCGGCCGTCGTACGCATCAGATCGGCGCGGTCCTCGACGACGTCCGCCATCACGTCCTCGTGGGGGAGGACGACGCCCTCCTCGGTGGTGGACAGCGCCAGTGCCCCGATGACACCGCGTTGCAGGATTTCGCCGTCGCGCTGTTCGTACACGTAGAGGGCGGCTTCGGGGTCGGGGGCCAGTACGCCCTCGGCGAGCCAGCGGTTCAGGGTCTCGGCGGCCTGCCGGTGGCGGACCTCGGCGGTGGCCGCGTGCGGCAGGATCAGCCGGACGATGTTGTGCGGGTCCGCGGACTCCAGGTGCAGCAGCCCGTCGGGCCGTACGACCACGTCGTACGGGGGGGAGGTCACCGCGGCGAGACTGCCGACCCGCTCGGGGACGTACCGCAGTCCACGGAACGGGATCAGACGCAGTCCCTGATCTGCGCGACCTGATGTGTTCATTGCTGCATCGTATGTGCGTCCGGACGATGCGCGATGATCGGGGGAGAAGCCTGGGAAGAGGAGCGCATCATATGAGTCAGCGGAGCAGGACCCGGCCGAGCGGCAGCGGTACCGCGCTGAACGAGGCGTACGACACGGCCCTGCTGGACCTCGACGGGGTGGTGTACGCGGGCGGGCACGCCATCGACCACGCCGTGGAGTCGCTGGGCACGGCGCGGGACGGCGGGATGCGTCTCGCGTACGTGACGAACAACGCGCTGCGGACTCCCGACGCGGTGGCCGGGCACCTGACCGATCTCGGGGTGCCGGCGGAGGCCGCCGATGTGATCACCTCGGCCCAGGCGGTGGCCCGGCTGATGGCCGATCAGCTGCCGTCCGGGGCGCGCGTGCTGGTGGTCGGCGGCGAGGGACTGAAGGTCGCCCTGCGGGAGCGCGGGCTGGTGCCGGTGGAGTCCGCGGACGACGGACCGGTGGCGGTGGCGCAGGGATACGGCGGGCCCGACATGGCGTGGGGAAGGTTCGCCGAGGCGGCCTACGCGATCGCGGGCGGAGTGCCGTGGTTCGCGTCCAACACGGACCTGACCATCCCGAGCGCCCGGGGGATCGCACCGGGCAACGGGGCGGCGGTGGAGGTCGTACGGATCGCGACCGGCGCCGAGCCGCAGGTGGCCGGAAAACCGCTGCCGCCGATGCACCGGGAGACGGTGCTGCGGACCGGGGCGAAGCGGCCCCTGGTGGTCGGGGACCGGCTGGACACGGACATCGAGGGGGCGTTCAACGGAGGTGTGGACTCGCTGCTGGTCCTCACCGGGGTCACCGACGCCGCTCAGCTGCTGGCCGCCGGGCCGGAGCGACGGCCGACGTATGTGGACCGGGATCTGCGGGGCCTGCTGACCGGGCAGCCCGAGGTCGACGCGGTGGAGGACGGACACCGGTGCGGTGGCTGGACGGCCGGGGTGAGCGGCGACGCGTTGACGCTGGACGGCGAGGGGGACGCCCTGGACGGGCTGCGGGCGCTGTGCGCGGCGGCCTGGACCGAGGCCGGGGACGGCGGCTGCCGACTGGACGCGAGGAAGGCGATCGACGCCCTCGGGCTGTAGGGGCTTGTTCGGGTACGTGATCGGGTCCGGGCGTTCCTGTGGGACGAGTGGCGGGAAAGCGGGACGGGGACGGCGTGGGGCCCCGGTTGCGCGACCCACCCGAACGGGTGAAGTGGCAGGGTAGGCTAACCTAACCAGGTGTTGGTCGACAGTCCCCCAGAACCGAGCGCGGGCGCAGCGCCTGCGGCCCCCGAGCCCGCCAAGCGCCGCGCGGTCCGGGCCGGCGGGCTCGTGGCCGCCGTGGCCGCCCTGATCCTGGTCTGCCTCGCGAGCATCGCGGTCGGCGCCAAGGGACTGCCGCTCGGCGATGTCTGGCACGGACTGTTCCACTCCTCGGGGACCGGCGCCGACGTACTCGTCCGGGAGGTACGGGTGCCACGGACCCTGCTCGGGCTGATCGTCGGCACCGCGCTCGGCCTCGCCGGAGCGGTGATGCAGGCCCTGACCCGCAACCCCCTGGCGGAACCCGGACTCCTGGGGGTCAACGCGGGGGCGTCGGCCGCCGTCGTCTCCGCCATCAGCTTCTTCGGCGTCACCTCACTGACCGGCTATGTCTGGTTCGCGTTCCTCGGCGCCGCGATCGTCTCCGTGGCGGTGTACGTCCTCGGCGGCAGCCGCGCCGCCACCCCGGTACGGCTCGCGCTCGCCGGGACCGCCGCCACCGCGGCGCTGTACGGATACGTCAACGCCGTACAACTGCTGGACTCGGCGGCCCTGGACCGGCTCCGGTTCTGGACCGTCGGATCGCTGGCCTCCGCCGACATGGAGACGGTCGGCAAGGTGTGGCCGTTCATCGCGCTCGGCGTCCTGCTCGCGCTGCTCATCGCCCGGCCGCTCAACGCCCTGGAGATGGGCGACGACACGGCCAGGGCACTGGGCGCCCGGCTGAACCTGACCCGGGTGCTCGCGATGCTCGCAGTCACCCTGCTGTGCGGCGCCGCGACCGCCGCGTGCGGGCCGATCGTCTTCGTCGGACTGATGATCCCGCACCTGGTACGCGCCATCACCGGCCCCGACCTGCGGTGGATTCTGCCGTACGCGGCCGTCCTCGCCCCCGTGCTGCTGCTGGGCGCCGACGTGGTCGGCCGGGTCGTCGCCCGGCCGTCCGAACTCCAGGTCGGCATCGTCACCGCGCTGCTCGGCGGACCCGTCTTCATCCATCTCGTACGCCGCAAGAGGATGGCCCAGCTGTGAAGGCGAAGGAGGCCGCGGAGCGGACGGGGACGGAGGAGCGGGACCGGGCCGCGAGGGCCGCCGCGTCGGTGAGGGCGGTACGGACGGCGGGCGGGATCTCCTTCCGGCTCGACGTGCGGACCTGTCTCGTCGTCGTCCTGCTCGCCGCCGTGGCGGCCGGAGCGGCGGTCGTGCTCATCGGCAGCGGCGACTTCGCCATGACACCGGGCGAGGTCGTCACCACGCTGTTCGGTCACGGAACCTTCCAGCAGGAGTTCATCGTCACCGGGCTGCGGCTGCCGAGAGTCCTCGTGGGCCTCCTCGTCGGCGCGGCGCTCGGCATCGGCGGGGCCGTCTTCCAGACCATCTCCCGCAACCCGCTCGGCAGCCCCGACGTGCTCGGCTTCGGCCAGGGCGCCACCGTCGGCGCGCTCACCGTCATCGTGATCTTCCAGGGCGGGGTCGCGGCCGTCGCGGGCGGCGCAGTCGTCGGCGGCGTACTGACCGGCATCGCCGTCCACCTGCTCGCCTGGAAGCGCGGGGTGCACGGCTACCGGCTCGTCCTCGTCGGCATCGGCGCCGCGGCCATGCTCACCGCGGCCACCCACTACCTGATCACCAAGGCCGATCTGGTCGACGCGACGCGGGCCGTCGTCTGGATGACCGGTTCGCTGGACGGCCGGGACTGGGCCCAGGTCTGGCCGCTGCTGGCGGTCTGCGGCCTGCTCGTCCCGCTGGTGCTCGGCCACGGGCGGGCGCTACGGGCGATGGAGATGGGCGACGACGCCGCGTACGCCCTCGGCGTCCGGGTCGAACGGGCCCGGCTGGTCCTGATGGGCTCCGCCGTGCTCCTCGTCGCCGTCGCCACCGCCGCGGCCGGCCCCATCGCCTTCGTCTCGCTGAGCGCCCCCCAACTGGCCCGCAGGCTGACCCGGTCGCCCGGCCCCAATCTGGCGCCCGCCGCCTTCATGGGAGCCGCCCTGCTCCTGGTCGCCGACTGGATCGCGATGGACGCCTTCGGCGACCGCCAGCTGCCCGTCGGTGTGGTCACCGGTGTCCTCGGCGGCTGCTACCTGCTGTGGCTCCTGGTCACCGAACGCAAGGCGGGCCGCATATGAGAGCCCGCGCCCGAAGCGGCACGGACCCGGCGCGGCCGGGCCCCTCCAACAGCACCATCGACCCCGGGAGTACGACCATGCAACGCCTCACAGCGGAATCGGTGACCGTCGGCTACGACCAGCGGATCATCACCGACAGTCTCTCGGTCGAGATCCCCGACAACTCCTTCACGGTCATCGTCGGCCCCAACGCCTGCGGCAAGTCCACCCTGCTGCGCGCCCTCTCCCGGATGCTCAAGCCCAGCCAGGGACGGGTGCTCCTGGACGGGCAGAACATCCACACGCTGCCCGCCAAGAAGGTCGCGAAGACCCTCGGGCTGCTGCCCCAGTCCTCGATCGCGCCCGACGGCATCACCGTCGCCGACCTCGTGGCCCGCGGCCGCTACCCGCACCAGGGGCTGCTGCGGCAGTGGTCCCCCGAGGACGAGCGCGTGGTCGCGGAATCGATGGCGTCGACGGGTATCGGCGAACTCGGCGAGCGTTACGTCGACGAACTCTCCGGCGGGCAGCGCCAGCGCGTCTGGATCGCCATGGCACTCGCCCAGCAGACCCCGCTGCTGCTGCTCGACGAGCCGACGACGTACCTCGACATCCAGCACCAGATCGACGTCCTCGACCTCTGCGCCGAACTCCACGAGAGCCGGGGCCGCACCCTGGTCGCCGTCCTGCACGACCTGAACCACGCCGCCCGGTACGCCACCCACCTCATCGCCATGCGCGAGGGCGAGATCGTCGCGGAGGGGCCGCCCGCCGACATCGTCACGGCCGAGCTGGTGGAGCGGGTCTTCGGGATGCGGTGCCAGGTCATCGACGACCCGGAGACCGGTACGCCCCTGGTCGTGCCCGCGGCCCGCAAGCGGCGCACCGGCCGTGACGGGAGGACGGCGGCGGGCGTCACGGCGGGAGCCACGGGAAGCTGAACCGAACCAGGACCGGGCAAGCGGTAGGTGATGAGCGCCGGAGGGACGGAGCGGGTGGTTGGAGCCGGCGCGACGGTTCAGGCCGTGGCACCGGTGGACGCGCGGCCGTCCCGGCCACGGCCCGCGGCCACCGTCAGAGCAGTGATCTCAGCCTCAGCAGATCCCGGAAGCCCGCATCGAGGCGGACCCGGCCCGACGCCCACGCCTTCGCGAAGTTCAGCCGCCCGTCCACCAGCGCCACCAGATCGTCCCCGGTCATGGTGAGCCGGATCTGCGCCTTCCCAGGTGGCGGCCCCTCCACCGTGTCGAGCACCCGGAACCGGCCATTTCCGAGACGGCCGGTGAACGTGACGCCGAGGTCCCTGAGGTGGCAGCTGATCGAGCGGTCGAGCTCAGCCGCACCGCGCACACCGCCGTCGGCCCCCGCCAGCCGCTCCGAGAGCCTGTCGAGGGCGCTGCGGCACTCCGCCATGGTCGCCATCGTGATCGACGTTACCGCAGCCCTTCGCGGTAGCGTTCCGGCATGAGCGACTGGATGCCCGGGCCCGGGAGGACGACCGACGGCGTGCCCCGGGACGTGCCGGACGAGGCGCCCGGTGGCCCCCGGGAGACGCCGCCGCACCCCGCCCCTGCCGACGGCGGACGTCACGAGGACACCGGCCCCGCCGCGTCCCCGTACGAGCCCGCGCCCCCGGCTCCGCTGGGCGTGGCCCGCACCCCCACCGGCAACGCCGAGGTGGACGCGCGGCTGGAGCGGCTGGCGGACGCCGACCACCTGGCGGCGGACGGACACACCGAGGTGTACGAGGATGTACACCGTGGGCTCCGCGACGCGTTGACCGCGCTCGACGCCCGGCCCGCGGCCGGGCCGGTGCCCGCACCGACGCCCACGGGCGACAACGCGTACACCACCCCGTACAACAACAGGAGCTGAACCGAACGTGGCAGGAGTGGCACGTCGCCGCCTCGACGCCGAACTGGTGCGCCGAAAGCTCGCCCGCTCGCGTGAGCACGCGAGCCAGCTGATCGCCGCACGGCGGGTGACCGTCGGCGGCAACACCGCGACCAAACCCGCCACCCAGGTCGAGACCAGCGCCGCGGTCGTCGTCAGCAAGGACGACGCCGACCCGGAGTACGTCTCGCGCGGCGGCCACAAGCTCGCGGGCGCCCTCGCCGCCTTCGTACCCCTGGGGCTGAGGACCGAGGGGCGGCGGGCACTGGACGCGGGGGCGTCCACCGGCGGCTTCACCGACGTACTGCTGCGGGCCGGCGTCGGCCATGTCGTCGCCGTCGACGTCGGATACGGGCAGCTCGCCTGGTCGCTGCGGTCGGACGACCGCGTCACCGTCAAGGACCGCACCAATGTGCGGGAACTCACCCTGGAGGCGATCGACGGGAAGCCGGCGGACCTGGTGGTCGGCGACCTCTCGTTCATCCCGCTGGGACTCGTCCTGCCCGCCCTCGCGCGCTGCGCGGCCCCCGGCGCGGACCTCGTCCTCATGGTCAAACCGCAGTTCGAGGTGGGCAAGGAACGCCTCGGCAGCGGCGGCGTGGTCCGGAGCCCCGAACTGCGTGCAGAAGCGGTGCGGGAGGTGGCACGCCGGGCCTGGGCGCTCGGCCTGGGGGTGCGGGGCGTGACGGCCAGCCCGCTGCCCGGGCCGTCGGGCAATGTCGAGTACTTTCTGTGGCTGCGGGCCGGGGCACCTGAACTCGATCCCGCGGATGTCGACCGTGCAGTGGCGGAGGGGCCGAGTTGACGACGAACGCGACGAATACGGCACGAACTGTCTTCCTGCTGGCGCACACCGGCCGTCCGGCCGCGATCCGCAGCGCCGAACTCGTCGTGCAGGGGCTGCTGCGCAGCGGTCTCGGTGTGCGGGTGCTGGCCACGGAGGCGGCCGATCTGCCGCTGCCGCCGTCCGTCGAGAAGGTGACGGCGGACACCCACGAGGCGGTCGACGGGTGCGAACTGCTGATCGTGCTCGGCGGCGACGGGACGCTGCTGCGCGGCGCGGAGTTCTCCCGGGCGTCGGGAGTGCCCATGCTGGGCGTCAACCTCGGCCGCGTCGGATTCCTCGCCGAGGCCGAGCGGGACGACCTGGACAAGGTGGTGAACCGGGTCGTCACCCGGGCGTACACCGTCGAGGAACGGATGACGCTCGACGTCGTCGTGCACAGCAACGGCGACGTCGTCCACACCGACTGGGCGCTCAACGAGGCGGCCGTGCAGAAGGTGTCGCCCGAGCGGATGCTGGAGGTCGTGCTGGAGATCGACGGCCGTCCGGTGACCGGCTTCGGCTGCGACGGCATCGTCTGCGCCACACCGACCGGCTCGACCGCCTACGCCTTCTCGGCGGGCGGTCCCGTGGTCTGGCCCGAGGTCGAGGCGCTGCTCATGGTGCCGATCAGCGCCCACGCGCTGTTCGCCAAGCCGCTGGTGACGTCGCCCACGTCGGTGCTGGCCGTGGAGGTGCAGCCGCACACCCCGCACGGGGTGCTGTGGTGCGACGGCCGCAGGACCGTCGAACTGCCCGCCGGGGCGCGGGTGGAGGTGCGGCGGGGCGCGGTGCCGGTACGGCTGGCGCGGCTCCACCAGGCGTCGTTCACGGACCGGCTGGTCGCCAAGTTCGCCCTGCCCGTCTCCGGGTGGCGGGGCGCGCCGAACTGAGCGCCGGGGCCCGTCCCCGGTGGCCCGCCACCGCCCGGGAGAGTGAACCCGGGACCGGGGGCCGTCGCACGGCGGGCAGGAAACCTCGTATGGTCATGTGCGTGTTGGAGGAGATGCGCATACGGTCGCTCGGGGTCATCGACGACGCGGTGGTCGAGCTGTCGCCCGGCTTCACCGCGGTCACCGGTGAGACCGGCGCGGGTAAGACCATGGTCGTCACCAGCCTGGGGCTGCTGCTCGGCGGACGAGCCGATCCCGCCCTGGTGCGGATCGGCGCCAAGGCCGCGGTCGTCGAGGGCCGGATCACGGTGTCCGACGGCGACGCGGTGGCGGTACGGGCGGAGGAGGCCGGGGCGGAGATCGAGGACGGCGCGCTGCTGATCAGCCGTACCGTTTCCGCCGAGGGGCGCTCCCGGGCCCACCTCGGCGGCAGATCCGTGCCGGTGGGCGTGCTGGCCGAACTCGCCGACGAACTCGTCGCCGTGCACGGCCAGACCGATCAGCAGGGGCTGCTCAAACCCGCCCGGCAGCGACAGGCCCTCGACCGGTACGCGGGCGAGGCCGTCGCCGTGCCGCACGCCGCGTACGCGACGGCCTACCGGCGCCTGCGGGCGATCACCACGCAGCTCGACGAACTGACCGTCCGGGCCCGCGAACGCGCCCAGGAGGCGGACCTCCTGCGGTTCGGGCTGGGCGAGATCGGCGGGGTCGAACCGCTGCCCGGCGAGGACACCGAACTCGCCGCCGAGGCCGAACGTCTGGGCCATGCCGAAGCCCTCGCCTCCGCGGCGGCCCTCGCGCACACCGCGCTCGCGGGCGACCCCGAGGACCCCGAGGGTGTGGACGCCACCTCCGTGGTCGCCGCGGCCGGGCAGTACCTGGACGGGGTCCGTGCCCACGACCCGGCGCTGGCCGCGCTCGCCGACCGGATCGGCGAGATCTCCATCCTGCTCAGCGATGTGGCGGGGGAGCTGGCCGGGTACGCCGACCAGCTCGACGCCGATCCGCTGCGGCTCGCCGCCGTGGAGGAGCGAAGGGCGGCACTGACCGCGCTCACCCGCAAGTACGGCGAGGACGTCACGGCCGTGCTGGCCTGGGCGGAGGACGGGGTCGCCAGGCTCACCGAGCTGGAGGGCGACGACGACCGGATCGGCGAGCTGACCGCGGAACGGGACGCGCTGCGGTCCGAACTCTCCGCGCTGGGCCAGGCGTTGACCGATGCCCGGACCGAGGCGGCCGCGAAGTTCGCCGAGGCGGTCACCGCGGAACTGGCCTCGCTGGCCATGCCGCACGCCCGGGTCTCGTTCGACATCCGGCAGACCGAGGCGTCCGGCGAGGCGTCCGGCATCGACATCGGCGGGCGGAGCGTGACGTACGGTCCGTCCGGCGCCGACGAGGTGGAACTGCTGCTGGCCCCGCACCCCGGCGCCCAGCCCCGGCCGATCGCCAAGGGCGCTTCCGGCGGTGAACTCTCCCGGGTGATGCTCGCGGTCGAGGTGGTCTTCGCGGGCTCGGACCCCGTACCGACGTACCTCTTCGACGAGGTCGACGCGGGTGTCGGCGGCAAGGCGGCCGTGGAGGTCGGCCGGCGCCTGGCGAAACTCGCGAAGTCCGCGCAGGTGGTCGTGGTGACCCATCTGCCGCAGGTGGCCGCGTTCGCCGACCGGCAGCTGCTGGTCGAGAAGACGGTCGACGGCTCGGTGACCAGGAGCGGGGTCACGGCGCTGGAGGGCGAGGACCGGGTCCGTGAACTGTCCCGGATGCTCGCGGGGCAGGAGGACTCGGAGACGGCCCGGGCGCACGCGGAGGAGCTGCTCGCGACGGCGCGGGCGGACGGCTGAGGGCCCGGCGCGCGCGTACGGGGTCGGCGCGTACATGGGGCTGAGGGGGTGTACGCGCCGTGCGTACACCCCCTCAGCCCTGGGTGGCGGGGTGTACGCGCCGCGCGCCTCCCCTCAGCCCTGGTGGCCGCGTGATGGAGCCCCCGCGAGGGTGCGCGCGGCGGGACACGGTGGCGCCGGGCACACAGGTGCGGGACGGCGGAGCATCACCCGTCCCTCCGCCATCCCGGTCGTTCGGTGCGGGATGTACGGCTCTCGTGGGGCGCACGCCGGTGTGGCGCGGGGGCGGCGTACAGCCATGGGCGAGGGGGCGTACGCCGGAGCGTGTTCGCGCGGCGGCACGGGCGGCCGGACCGGGCGGCGCACGGCCCGGCCCCCCAGGTGCGCCGGTGGGGCAACACCACGCCGTACATCTCACCCCTGCGGGTACGAGGGGGCGCGTCCGGACCGCACAGGTCCCGCCAACCGTGGCACGAAGGTGCCGGAACGCCCGTACGTGCTGGCATCCTTGGCGACGTACATACCGCCGACTCGGGACCCCCGGGAGCCATTGAACGTGTCACAGCTGCGTACGGTCCAAGTCCTGGGCGGCGGCAGCGCGGGCAGCAGTGCCCACGTCAGCTCGCTGGCCGCGGGGCTGGTGGCGCGGGGCGTGCAGGTCACCGTCTGCGCCCCCGCCGATCCCGATCGCGCCCATGACTTCCCCGCCACCGGGGCTCGCTTCGTTCCCGTGCCCCGGCGCGGAGATCCCGCCGCCCTCGCCGCGCTGCGCGCCGCGTGCGCGGGCGCCGACGTCGTCCACGCGCACGGGTTGCACGCCGCCGTGCGCACCGGCCTCGCGGTGGCCGGACGCGGCACCCCCCAGGTCGTCACCTGGCACACCCGTGCCCACACCGAGGGCGTACGGGCCGGGATGGTGCGCCTGATGGAGCGCAAGGTGGCCCGAGGGGCGGCCGTGGTGCTCGGTACGTCGTCGGAACTGGTCGATCTGGCCCGCCGCAGGGGGGCGCGCGACGCCCGCCTCGCGCCGGTCGCCGCCCCCGCGCACCGATCGCCCGGGAACGTCCACGACGGCAAGGCACGGGCGGAACTCGGCGCCGTGGAGCGGCCGTTACTGATGTCCATCGGCAGACTCGTACCCGACCACGGCTTCGACGCGCTGCTCGACGCCGCCCGGCTGTGGCGCGCGCTCGATCCGGTGCCCCTGCTGGTCATCGCGGGGGAGGGGCGTGAGCGGGGCGCCCTGCAACGGCGCATCCGGGACGAGGACCTGCCCGTGTCGCTCGTCGGGGAGCGGGAAGACGCCGCCGAACTCCTCGCGGCGGCCGACCTCGCGCTTCTGCCCAGCCGCTGGGAGGCCCGCTCCCAGGTGGCCCAGGAGGCGTTGCGGCTGGGCGTACCGCTGGTCGCCACCGCGGTCGGCGGAGTGCCCGAACTCGTCGGTGACGGCGCGGAACTCGTTCCGTACGGGGACGCCGAGGTGCTGGCCCGTACCGTCGTACGGCTGCTCGCCGACCCGGAGCGGCGCGCCGGACTTACCGCGGCGGGCCGCGAACAGGCGGCGAGATGGCCGACCGAGGACGACACGATCGCTCATGTCCTCAGCGTCTACGACGAGTTGACCTGCCCACTGCTGCCCCGCGGATGCTGAGCGCGGCGCCCGCCGCCGTCTGCCCGGCGGCCGGACGACACGGAAGCCCCGGCGGGACGCGCCGCCCGTCGGCGTCGCGCCCGCCGGGGCCACCGTCAGCCGGCGTACGCCCCGCTCGCCGTCAGTCGCAGCGCCGTGTCGATCAGCGGCACATGGCTGAACGCCTGCGGGAAGTTGCCCACCTGCCGCTGGAGCCGGGCGTCCCACTCCTCCGCCAGCAGGCCCAGGTCGTTGCGGAGCGACAGCAGCTTCTCGAAGAGCTTCCGCGCCTCGTCGACCCGTCCGATCATCGCCAGATCGTCCGCCAGCCAGAACGAGCAGGCCAGGAACGCGCCCTCGTCCCCCTCCAGCCCGTCCACCCCCGCGTCCTCGCCGGAGGTCGGGTAGCGCAGCACGAAGCCGTCCTCGGTGGACAGCTCGCGCTGGATCGCCTCGATCGTGCCGATCACCCGCTTGTCGTCCGGTGGGAGGAATCCGACCTGGGGGATCAGCAGCAGCGACGCGTCCAGCTCCTTCGACCCGTACGACTGGGTGAAGGTGTTGCGCTCCTTGTCGTAGCCCTTCTCGCAGACCGTGCGGTGGATCTCGTCGCGCATCTCGCGCCAGCGCTCCAGCGGCCCGTCCGCGTCCCCGGACTCGATCAGCTTGATCGTGCGGTCGACCGCGACCCACGCCATCACCTTCGAGTGCACGAAGTGGCGGCGCGGCCCGCGCACCTCCCAGATGCCCTCGTCCGGCTCGTACCAGTGCTTCTCCAGGTAGCTGATCAGCTTCAGCTGGAGCACCGAGGCGTAGTCGTTGCGGGTCAGGCCGGTCATATGGGCCAGGTGCAGGGCCTCGGTGACCTCGCCGTACACATCGAGCTGGAGCTGGCCCGCCGCGCCGTTGCCGACCCGGACCGGACCGGAGCCCTCGTAACCGGGCAGCCAGTCCAGCTCGGCCTCGCCCAGCTCACGCTCGCCCGCGATGCCGTACATGATCTGGAGGTTCTCCGGATCGCCGGCGACGGCCCGCAGCAGCCACTCGCGCCAGGCGCGCGCCTCCTCGCGGTAGCCGGTGCGCAGCAGCGAGGAGAGCGTGATCGCGGCGTCGCGCAGCCAGGTGTAGCGGTAGTCCCAGTTCCGTACGCCCCCGATCTCCTCCGGCAGGGAGGTGGTCGGCGCGGCGACGATGCCGCCGGTCGGCGCGTACGTCAGGGCCTTCAGCGTGATCAGCGAGCGGACCACGGCCTCGCGGTAGGGGCCGTGGTACGTGCACTGGTCGACCCATTCGCGCCAGAAGTCCTCGGTCGCCTCCAGCGAACCCTCCGGGTCCGGCAGGGCGGGGGGCTTCTGGTGCGACGCCTGCCAGCTGATGGTGAAGGCCACCCGGTCGCCCGGCGCCACGGTGAAGTCGGAGTAGGTGGTCAGGTTCTCGCCGTAGGTGTCGGCGGGGGTGTCCAGCCAGACCGAGTCCGGGCCCGCGACGGCGACCGTACGGTCGCCGACCTTGTGGACCCAGGGCGTCACCCGGCCGTAGCTGAACCGCATCCGCAGCTCGGAGCGCATCGGCACACGGCCGCTGACCCCTTCCACGATGCGGATCAGCTGGGGGGCACCGTCACGCGGCGGCATGAAATCGGTCACCCTGACCGTGCCGCGCGGGGTGTCCCACTCCGATTCCAGTACGAGGGAGTCCCCCCGGTAGCGCCGCCGGTCCGCGGCGGGTGGCTGTGCCCCCTCCGCGAACGCCGGGCCCAGGCGCCAGAAGCCGTGTTCCTCGGTGCCCAGAAGCCCCGCGAAGACGGCGTGTGAGTCGAAGCGGGGAAGGCACAGCCAGTCCGCTGTGCCGTCCCGGCAGACCAGGGCGGCGGTCTGCATGTCTCCGATGAGTGCGTAATCCTCGATGCGCCCGGCCACGTGCGTCTCCAGTCGAACGGCCATGTCGCCCCGAAGGGCTCTTACTGCAAGGTCAAGGGTGGTTGCAAGGGTTCGTTTAGGGAAATCGACGAGCTCCTGCACCGGTGAGCGGGCTGTTGTGGTGCCGCTGGCCGGCCGGCTCGGCGCGAGTGTCCGAGCAGGATACGACGCACCCGGGTGATCCGTGCCACGGTCCGGAGAAGATCTCTGAGCCGAACGGGTGGGGAGCATTCGGGACGCCCTGATCACCTGGGGGAGAGTGTGGCAGATATGGCCGGAAGCGGCCTCCTGTCGTCGCTGATACCCTGGTGGCCCGTGGACCGGTGGTCGTCCGCGTCAGCGAACGAGGCCCCCGAACCGCAGCGACGGCACCTCCGGAATCTCCGGTTCGGTGAGCCGGTACGCACCCACTATCGCGACCACGGGAGCCCCCTTTGGCTATGCAGCCCACATCCACGACGACCAAGCACATCTTCGTCACCGGGGGTGTCGCCTCCTCCCTCGGCAAGGGTCTGACTGCCTCCAGCCTGGGTGCCCTGCTCAAGGCGCGGGGCCTGCGGGTCACGATGCAGAAGCTCGACCCGTACCTGAACGTCGATCCCGGCACGATGAACCCGTTCCAGCACGGTGAGGTGTTCGTCACCAACGACGGCGCCGAGACCGACCTCGACATCGGCCATTACGAGCGGTTCCTCGACGTGGACCTGGACGGCTCGGCCAACGTCACGACCGGCCAGGTGTACTCGCAGGTCATCGCCAAGGAGCGGCGCGGGGAGTACCTGGGCGACACCGTCCAGGTCATCCCGCACATCACCAACGAGATCAAGCACCGCATCCGCCGCATGGCGGCCGAGGACGTCGATGTCGTGATCACCGAGGTCGGCGGCACGGTCGGTGACATCGAGTCGCTGCCGTTCCTGGAGACCGTCCGCCAGGTCCGTCACGAGGTCGGCCGGGACAACGTCTTCGTCGTGCACATCTCGCTGCTGCCGTACATCGGCCCCTCCGGCGAGCTGAAGACCAAGCCCACCCAGCACTCGGTCGCCGCGCTGCGCAACATCGGTATCCAGCCGGACGCCATCGTGCTGCGCGCCGACCGTGAGGTGCCGACCGCCATCAAGCGCAAGATCTCGCTGATGTGCGACGTCGACGAGACCGCCGTGGTGGCCTGCCCGGACGCCAAGTCGATCTACGACATCCCGAAGGTGCTGCACACCGAGGGGCTGGACGCCTACGTCGTGCGCAAGCTCGACCTGCCGTTCCGCGACGTCGACTGGACGCAGTGGGAAGACCTGCTCGACCGCGTCCACAACCCCGACCACGAGGTCACCGTCGCGCTCGTCGGCAAGTACATCGACCTCCCCGACGCCTACCTCTCGGTCACCGAGGCGATGCGCGCCGGCGGCTTCGCCAACCGGGCCCGGGTCAAGGTCAAATGGGTCACCTCGGACGACTGCAAGACGCAGGCGGGCGCCGGGAAGCAGCTCGCCGACGTCGACGGGATCGTCATCCCGGGCGGATTCGGCGAGCGCGGTGTGAACGGCAAGGTCGGTGCCATCCAGTACGCCCGTGAGCACCGGATTCCGCTGCTGGGCCTGTGCCTGGGCCTCCAGTGCGTGGTCGTCGAGGCCGCCCGCAACCTCGCGGGGATCGCGGACGCCAACTCCACCGAGTTCGACGCGGCCACCGCGCACCCCGTCATCTCGACGATGGAGGAGCAGCTGGCGTACGTCGAGGGCGCCGGTGACCTGGGCGGCACCATGCGGCTCGGCCTCTACCCGGCGAAGCTGGCCGAGGGCTCGCTGGTCCGCGAGGCGTACGACGGCGAGCCGTACGTCGAGGAGCGCCACCGCCACCGCTACGAGGTCAACAACGCCTACCGCGGCGAGCTGGAGAAGAAGGCCGGACTGGTCTTCTCCGGCACCTCCCCGGACAACAAGCTGGTCGAGTACGTCGAATACCCGCGCGAGGTCCACCCCTACCTGGTCGCCACCCAGGCGCACCCGGAGCTGCGGTCCCGCCCGACCCGCCCGCACCCGCTCTTCGCGGGACTGGTGAAGGCGGCCGTGGCCCGCAGGACGGGTACGAAGTAGCGGCTACGCAGGCGATACGGTTGACCGGGGTACGGATCTTTCCTGATTCGTGCCCCGGTTCCCGCTTTCTGTGGAAGGACGTACATGGGTTACCAGGACACGCCCGAGGAGTGGCGGGTCACCGCGAGCACGGTCCCGTTCAAGGGCAACAAGACCAGTGTCCGCACGGACGACGTGGTCATGCCGGACGGTGCCGTCGTCCGCCGGGACTACCAGGTCCACCCCGGCTCCGTCGCGGTGCTCGCGCTCGACGACGAGAACCGCGTCCTCGTCCTGCGGCAGTACCGCCATCCCGTGCGCCACAAGCTCTGGGAGATCCCGGCCGGTCTGCTCGACGTGCCGGGCGAGAACCCGCTGCACGCGGCCCAGCGCGAGCTGCACGAGGAGGCCTACGTCAAGGCGGAGGACTGGCGGGTGCTGGCCGACGTCTACACCACCCCCGGTGGCTGCGACGAGGCCGTACGGATCTTTCTCGCCCGGGACGTCTCGGTGGCGGACGGCGAGCGTTTCGAGGTCGCCGAGGAGGAGGCCGACATGGAGCTGGCCCGGGTGCCGCTCCCGGAGCTCGTGAAGGCGGTGCTCGCCGGGGATCTGCACAACAACTGCCTGGTGGTGGGGGTCCTCTCGCTCACCGCGGTGCTCGCGGGCGACGGGATCGACTCGCTGCGGCCCGCCGACGCGCCCTGGCCCGCCCGGCCCTTCGACGCCTGAGCGGGCCGGCCGCCGCCGGGCCCGTGAGAAGGCCCGCCGGTCCGTCGTCAGCCGCTGATCGGAAAAGATGTTGATCCTTTCGGGGGACCTCTCCGCCACGCTCCACCCTGCGTGCCCGTACGCCTGAACTACGCTCGGATTGCCCTTGACCGGAGTTCCGGAGGGCGACGCGTGCAGCGAAGTGGAGCGTGGCCCGTGACCGATCAGGCGGTGGACACCAGCGGCCCGGCCGGGGCGCCCGGGACCAAGGGGGCCACCGGCGCCGGCACCACCCAGTTCTTCGGCCGCGAACGTGAGTTGCAAGCGCTTCGGGCGGACATCGAACGGGCCGGTCTGGACACCCTGTCGGGCCGCAAGGTGCCCCGGGCCCGGGTCCTGCTGATCGCCGGACGCCCCGGTTCCGGGCGCACCGCGCTCGCCGCCGAACTGGCCCGCGGACTCGTCGCCTCGGGGAAGTACCCCGACGGGCCGCTGAGGGTCCGGCTCACCGAACCCGGCGGCGCCCGGATTCCCACCGAACGCACCGCACGCGACTTGCTCGACCTCCTCCACGTCCCCGTACCGCCCGGCGCCGGCCAGGACGAACTGTCCGGACTCGTCCGCACCGCGCTCGCCGACCGCCGCGCCCTGCTGCTGTTCGACGACGCGGTCGACGCCGAGCAGGTCGACCCGCTGCTGCCCGACAACCCGGACTGCCTGGTCGTCGCCACTGCCCAGGGACCGCTCACCGGCATCCCCGACGTCCGCCCCTGCACCATCGGCGGCCTCAGCGCGGACGCGTCCGTCCAACTGCTGCGCCGGGCGATCGGCCAGGTCAGGATCACCGTCGATCCGCGTACCGCCGAATCCCTCGGCGAGGAGTGCGGCGGGCAGCCCGCCGCACTCGTCCTGATCGCCGGCTGGCTCGCCGCCCGGCCCAACGCCTCGGTCGCCGACGTCACCAGGCAACTGCGGGAGCTCCCGGAGGACGGTGACCCGAACACCGGCGCCCGCCCGCTGGCCCGCGCCTTCCGGCTCGTGTACTCATCCCTGCCGCAGTCCGCCGCCCGGACGCTGCGCCTCCTCGCCCTCGCCCCGGCCGGACTCGCCGACGCCCACACCGCGTCCGCGCTGGCGGGCTGCTCCGTCACCGCCGCCCGTACGACGCTGGACGACTTCGTCCGGCTCGGCCTGCTGCACACCAACGGCGCGGCCCTCGCCCAGTACGAGGTGCCCGGCTGCGTCGCCCCCATGCTGCGCGCCCTCATGACGGAGCTGGACCGCTCGGCCGAGGTGCAGCTCGCGCGGGCCCGGATGCTGGAGCGGACCGTACGGCAGCTCCAGTCCTGCCGGGCGATCACCGACCCGGAGGGGTCGCCGGCCCGCCGCAAGCTCGCCGGACTGCCCCGCTCGCTGCGCTTCCCCCATCCGGAGACGGCCGCCGAATGGCTGCGCAGCCGCCGTCCCGCCCTGCTCGCCTCGGCCAGGGTCGCCGTGGAGGACGGCGAACTCGACACTCTGGCGCGGCGGTTGGTGGCCGCCCTGGTCCGGGCGCTGGCCGCGCACGAGGGGACCGAGGCGGCCGCCCCCGACCTGTACGGGCTGCACGGGCTCGTCCTCGATGTCGCGGAGCGGCGCGAACTGCCCCGCGAACAGGCGGCGGCCCTGCTCAACCTCGGTGATCTGGACGCGCGGACGGGACGGACCAGGGCGGCGCTGGCCCGCTACCGGGAGGCGCTGGACGCGGGGCGGGCGGCCAGGGACCCGTACGCCACCGGCCGCGCGATGGAGTCCGTCGCGGGTGCCCACGCCGAACTCGGTGACTGGCACCGGGCGGGCGACTGGTACGGCAGGGCGCTCGCCCAGCGCCTCACCCAGGGAGACCGCGCCGAGGAGGCCCGGCTGTACGGGCGGCTCGGCTCCGTCCACACCTACGCCGGGCGGTACGGCGAGGCGTTGCGCGACTGGCGGGCCGCGGCGGCGCGGTACCGCAGGCTCGGGGACCGGGCCGGTCACGCGAGGGCGCTCAGCGAGGCGGCCAGGGTGCAGGAGTACGCGGGCCGTCCGCAGGAGTCGCTGCACACCTGCCGGGACGCGGTGGAGTGGGCGCGGAAGGCCGGGGACGTACGGCTTGAGGCGGCGCTGCAGCTCAGGCTCGCCGACACCCTCGACCGGCTCGGCGAGCCGGCGGCGGCCCAGCTGCACCGGAACGCCGCCGACCGATTGCTGGACGAGGGCGAAGGTTCCGCTTCTGCCTACGAAATCCGCAGTGCTTCCACGGAAAGTTAATGCTTTGTAAGGCTGGACAGCGGGAAGTCCTTCATTAAACTGGCTCTGCCGCGTATCCCTGCGGCGATCTCCGTTACGCTGTATGCATCCGGGTATGTACCCCTATGCCCGAGTGCCCCTCCGAGCCAAGGACCGTGGTCGACGTGAAGGTCGGTATCCCCCGCGAAGTCAAGAACAACGAGTTCCGGGTGGCGATCACCCCCGCCGGAGTGCACGAACTCACCCGCCAGGGCCATGAGGTCCACATCGAGCGCAACGCCGGTGCGGGCTCGTCCATCACCGACGAGGAGTACGTCGCGGCGGGCGCGCGCATCCTCGACACCGCCGACGAGGTCTGGGCCACCGCCGACCTGCTGCTGAAGGTCAAGGAGCCGGTCGCGGAGGAGTACCACCGCCTCCGCAAGGGCCAGACCCTGTTCACGTATCTGCACCTCGCCGCCTCCCGGGCCTGCACGGACGCGCTGCTGGAGTCCGGCACCACGGCCATCGCGTACGAGACCGTCGAGGGCGCGAACCGCGCGCTGCCGCTGCTCGCCCCGATGTCCGAGGTCGCGGGCCGGCTGGCCCCGCAGGTCGGCGCCTACCACCTGATGCGCTCGGCGGGCGGCCGGGGCGTGCTCCCGGGCGGTGTCCCGGGCACGGCGGCCGGCCGGGCCGTCGTCATCGGCGGCGGTGTCTCCGGCTGGAACGCCACCCAGATCGCCGTCGGACTCGGCTTCCACGTCACGCTGCTCGACAAGGACATCAACAAGCTGCGCGAGGCCGACAAGATCTTCGGCACCAAGGTGCAGACGGTCGTCTCCAACGCGTACGAGCTGGAGAAGGCGGTCGTCGAGGCGGACCTCGTCGTCGGCGCCGTCCTCATCCCCGGCGCGAAGGCGCCGAAGCTGGTCACCAACGAGCTCGTCGCCAAGATGAAGCCCGGAAGTGTACTTGTCGACATCGCGATCGACCAGGGCGGCTGCTTCGAGGACTCGCACCCGACCACCCACGCCGAGCCGACCTTCCCGGTCCACGACTCGGTCTTCTACTGCGTGGCCAACATGCCGGGCGCGGTGCCGAACACCTCCACCTACGCGCTCACCAACGCCACGCTGCCGTACATCGTGGAGCTCGCCAACCGTGGCTGGGCCGAGGCGCTGCGCCGCGACCCGGCGCTCGCCAAGGGGCTCAACACACATGACGGGCAGGTGGTTTACCGCGAGGTGGCGGAGGCGCACGACCTGCCCCACGTCGAGCTGCAGACGGTTCTCGGCTGACGCGTCAACACCCGCCGTCAACCATGTGCGTCCGGCCGGACCTCGCCCAGCGAGGTCCGGCCGGACGTGTGTCGGGGCGCTGCGACCCCCTCGCACAACTCGCCTCGAACGTAACCCTTTACCCGTTTCGCACACCCGTGAAATGTGTGTCCGGACCCTCGCGCACTCTTGACAGAGGGGTGTTCGATTGCCGACACATCCGGCCGGGTCCGGTGGATTGTGTTGCTGCGAACCGGTGACACGCCATAGAGTCGCAAACCGTCGGCATGGTGCCACGCTGACCTATCGATAAGTTTCCTGGTCCCGTCCAAGGAGGTAAGACGACTTGTGAATGAGTCGACATTTACTCCTGGGGGTGGTCAACCAGGGATGCCCGCGCGGGGTCAGGGCCCGATCGGGCTCGAAGCTGTCGGCTCCGTCGCTGTTCGCACCTTCGCCACCCACCAGCACATGACGACAGCCCCCCAGATGATGGACGGCCTACACGTGAACGCCATGGCCGGCAACGAGAGTGGCCGCGACACCGCCCACTTCGCCGACTTCGCCGAGGTGCCCGAAGGGCACTTCTACGACCCCGACGCCGAGTACGAGCCCGATCCGGAGTACGCGGCCACCCTCGCGCCCGACGCGGCCCGCCAGCGCCGCGAGCGGGTCGGCCCGACCGGCCGCCCCCTGCCGTACTTCCCGATCCCGGGACCGCTGACCGACCACGGCCCCGCGAAGATCATCGCGATGTGCAACCAGAAGGGCGGCGTCGGCAAGACGACGTCGACCATCAATCTGGGCGCCGCGCTCGCGGAGTACGGCCGGCGGGTGCTGCTCGTCGACTTCGACCCGCAGGGGGCCCTGTCGGTCGGACTCGGTGTCAACCCGATGGAGCTCGACCTCACGGTCTACAACCTGCTCATGGAGCGGGGCATGGTGGCCGACGACGTCCTCCTGAAGACCGCCGTGCCCAACATGGACCTGCTGCCGAGCAACATCGACCTCTCGGCGGCCGAGGTCCAGCTGGTCAGCGAGGTCGCCCGGGAGTCCACGCTGCAGCGCGCCCTGAAGCCGCTGATGGCCGACTACGACTACATCGTGATCGACTGTCAGCCCTCGCTGGGCCTGCTGACGGTGAACGCCCTGACCGCCGCCCACAAGGTGATAGTCCCGCTGGAGTGCGAATTCTTCGCGCTGCGCGGTGTGGCGCTGCTCACGGAGACCATCGAGAAGGTCCAGGAACGGCTCAATCCGGAGCTGGAGCTCGACGGCATCCTCGCGAC
Organism: Streptomyces sp. AM 4-1-1; assembly: GCF_029167625.1. NCBI lineage: Bacteria > Bacillati > Actinomycetota > Actinomycetes > Kitasatosporales > Streptomycetaceae > Streptomyces > Streptomyces sp. AM 4-1-1. Next base: position 1,122,847 of record NZ_CP119145.1, on the reverse strand, counting down.
CATGTACGACTCCCGCACGGTGCACAGCCGCGAGGTCCTCGCCCGGGTCGTCGAGGCGTTCGACGACCACGTCTACCACACGGTCATCGGGCGCACGGTGCGCTTCCCGGAGACCACGGTCGCCGGTGAGCCCATCACCACGTACGCCTCCAACTCGGTCGGTGCGGCCGCCTACCGCCAGCTCGCCAGGGAGGTGCTCGCCCGGTGTCACGCCGAGTGAGTCTGCCCGGGGCCGACGAACTGTTCCGTACCACCGGGGGAGGGATGGGACTCCAGTCCTCGTCCCCCGCCGCACAGCGGCGCAAGGCCAACGGCGAGGCCCGGGTGCCGGGTCCGGCCGAGGGCGACGCCGCCACCGACCGGGCGGCCGGCGAGGCGGGGACCGTACAGGTCCCGTCGCCCTCCACGCCCCCGGAGGGCGAGGCCAGGCCGACGACGGGCACCGCGACCACCGAACCGCGCGGCCGGGCCGCAGACAGCGACCGGGTCGCCGCGGCGGCGCAGGCGGGCCGCAGACCGCAGGGCCAGGGCCAGCAGCAGCCGGAGCCGGTGCCCGCGGCCCAGCAGCGCAGACGCGGCGGTCGCGGAGCGAACCGCAGGCCCAGTGGCCGTGAGCGGCACGACGAGAAGATCACGGTCTATGTCTCCGCCGAGGAGCTGATGGACCTCGAACACGCGCGGCTCGTGCTGCGCGGTGAGCACGGACTGGCCGTCGACCGGGGACGCATCGTCCGCGAGGCGGTCGCGGTGGTCCTCGCGGACCTGGAATCGCGGGGCGACGCGAGCATTCTCGTACGGCGGCTGCGCGGTCGTTGACCGGTGCGCCGCGGGTAGCCTGGCCGAAGGGTCGGCCGCGTGCGGTCCGGCCTCCTGTGTGCGGGCCACCACCGCCCGTGTCCCCGCTGCCCCTGGATCACCTCTTGGCACCCACCGACGAGCCGTCCCGCGGCCTCCGCCGCGCCCTTGGCCGAGGGCCGGGGGCGGCGTCGGCTCCCGGGCGGGCGGAACCCGCATCCGGCGCTGTCCCCAGCACCGGCGTACCCGGGCCTCCCGCCGACGCGGGGGACAGTGGCGGGCCGGAAACCGTGTCGGTGCCGGAAGCCGGTTCCGTACCGCAGTCCTCTCCGGCGTCGCGGTCCCATCGGGTGCCGCAGTCCCCTCCGGCGTCGGAGTCCGTGCCGGTGCCGGGGACCGTTCCGGGGAATGTCTCAGGGGACGTTCTCGGGGGCGTTCCCGACCGGGCGGGCGGGGCGGATGCCGGGGCCGGTGAGGCGGGGGGTGAGGCGGTCGAGGGCGCCCGGTTCACCGTCCGGCTGGTGAACTTCGAAGGACCGTTCGATCTGCTGCTCCAGCTGATCTCCAGGCACAAGCTCGATGTGACCGAGGTGGCGCTGTCCCGGGTCACGGACGAGTTCATGGCGTACATCCGTGCCATGGGACCGGACTGGGACCTGGACCAGACGACCGAGTTCCTGGTCGTGGCCGCCACCCTGCTCGACCTCAAGGCGGCCAGGCTGCTGCCCGCCGCCGAGGTCGAGGACGAGGCCGACCTGGCGCTGCTGGAAGCCCGGGACCTGCTCTTCGCCCGGCTCCTCCAGTACCGCGCGTACAAGCGGATCGCCGACATCTTCAGCGACCGCCTGGAGGCGGAGGGGCGCCGTCACCCCCGCACCGTCGGCCTCGAACCGCACCACGCCGAACTGCTGCCCGAGGTCGTCATCAGCATCGGGCCCGAGGGCTTCGCGAAACTCGCCGTGAAGGCGATGCAGCCCAGGGCCGAACCGCGGATCTACATCGACCACATCCACGCGCCGCTCGTCAGCGTGCGCGAGCAGGCCGGGATCATGGTGGCCAGACTCCGGGAGCGGGGGGAGATGAGCTTCGCGGCCCTCACCGAGGACGCCACGGACACCCTCACGGTCGTCGCCCGGTTCCTCGCGCTGCTGGAGCTGTACCGGGAGAAGGCCGTCACCCTCGACCAGGAACGGGCACTCGACGAGCTGACCGTGCGCTGGACCGGTGGTGAGGGGGCGGAGCCCACCGTGACGGACGAGTTCGATTCCGAGACCAGGGAGGACGCACCGGTATGAGCGAACGCGGTCACGACGGTCAGGGCGGTGACGACGGGCAGGGCGGTGACGACGAGCGCGGTGGTGACGGGCACAGTGGTGACGGTGGGCGGGACGGCGCGGTCGCGGAGCTCGAACTCAAGCCCGCGCTGGAAGCCGTCCTCATGGTCGTCGACGAGCCCGCCACCGAGGAGCACCTTGCCAAGGTGGTACGTCGCCCCCGCAGGGCCGTCGCCGACGCGCTGCGGGAACTGGCGGACGAGTACACGGCCCAGCGGCGCGGCTTCGAGCTGCGGCTCGTCGCGGGCGGCTGGCGGTTCTACACCCGGCCCGAGTACGCGCCGGCGGTCGAGGGCTTCGTGCTGGACGGCCAGCACGCCCGTCTGACGCAGGCCGCTCTGGAGACCATGGCGGTCGTCGCCTACCGGCAGCCGGTGAGCCGTTCGCGGGTCTCCGCGGTGCGCGGAGTGAACTGTGACGGGGTCATGCGGACCCTGTCGCAGAGGGGCCTCGTGGAGGAGGCGGGCACGGAACCCGAAACAGGTGCGATCCTGTACAGGACGACGAACTACTTTCTGGAGCGTATGGGCCTGCGAGGCCTGGACGAGCTCCCGGAGCTCGCGCCCTTCCTCCCCGAGGCGGACGCGATCGAGGCTGAGACGCTAGAGGGTGTGCCGTCGTTCGATCCGGACGCACCGGACACCCCGGATACTCACGCAGACGACAAGACGGAATTTTGATGCGAAGCAGTGGCAGGAACAGCGGAAGCGGCAAGAGCGACGGCGGTGGCGGCAACCGGAATTCCCGGGGCGCCGGCAGTGGCGGCAGCCGGAATCCCCGGAGCGCCGGCGCCGGGCGCGGCGACCAGCAGGAGCAGCGTCCCCGCAGGCCCCGGCCCGAGGAGCGCCGCTACGACGTGAGCGGTACCGCCGAGGAGAGCGCCGGTCCGCGCAAGGGCCGTGGCGCGGCGGCCCGCGGCGGCGCCAAGGGCGGACCGAAGCCCGCGCAGGGCGGTGGCGGCAGGACCGGCGGGCCCCGGCGCGGACCGCAGGGTGCCCCGTCCCGGCCGCGTGAGCTCGACGCCAAGATCGAGCAGCGCAACCGGGACAGGTACGCCGGCAAGCCGGAGGTCAGCACGCCCAAGACGTTCCCCGGCGCCGAGCAGGAGGGCGAGCGGCTGCAGAAGATCCTCGCCAGGGCCGGCATGGGCTCGCGCCGCGCGTGCGAGGAGCTGATCGACCAGTCCCGCGTCGAGGTCAACGGCAAGATCGTCGTCGAGCAGGGCATGCGGGTCGACCCGCACAAGGACGAGATCAAGGTGGACGGCCTGACCGTCGCCACCCAGTCGCACCTGTTCTTCGCGCTGAACAAGCCGGCCGGGGTCGTCGCGACCATGGAGGACCCGGACGGCCGTCAGTGCCTCGGCGACTACGTGAACAACCGCGAGACGCGGCTGTTCCACGTGGGCCGGCTCGACACGGAGACCGAGGGCATCATCATGCTCACCAACCACGGTGAGCTGGCCCACCGTCTCACCCACCCCAAGTACGGCGTGAAGAAGACCTATCTGGCGGCCATCCAGGGCCCGCTCCCGCGCGACCTGGGCAAGCGGCTCAAGGACGGCATTCCGCTGGAGGACGGGTACGCCCGCGCCGACCACTTCCGGGTCGTCGAGAACACCGGGAAGAACTACCTGGTCGAGGTGACCCTCCACGAGGGCCGCAAGCACATCGTCCGGCGGATGCTGGCCGAGGCCGGATTCCCGGTCGAGCGGCTGGTGCGGACCTCCTTCGGGCCGATCCCGCTGGGCGACCAGAAGTCCGGCTGGCTGCGCAGGCTCACCAACACCGAGGTCGGCATGCTGATGCGCGAGGTCGGCCTCTGAGCCGGAGCGCGTGAACCGGGGTCCGTCCCCGGAGCGAGTACCACCGAAGGCCCGTGGCCGGTCCTGTTCCCGGAACAGACCGGCCACGGGCCTTTCGCCGTGCCCGTCCACCCTTTATAGTCAGAGTGACTATTAAGGAGGGGCTGTGAGTCCCGTGGACAGTTTCGACGTCCCCCGGCGCCCCCTGGGAACACGCCAGGACGCCCCGGCCCACCGGACCGGGACGGCGCCAGGACCTCGGCAGCGGTCCGCGGATCGACCTCACCGCCCTCGCCGCGCGCGGTCGGTGGACCTGGACCCACGGGGGTGGACCGGGCACTGCCGTCCGGCCGGTGCGACGAGCCGTCCGCACCGGCCGGACCCGGCCGCGCACGGCGGGGGCGGTGCGGACCTCCGCTCCGCCGAAGCGACCGCCCGGGGGCGGCGATGAACGCCGACGCCCCCGGGGGCTACGACCCGCACGCCTTCGAACCCTTCGCCGTCACCGTCGACCTCGCGGTGTTCACCGTCCGCGACGGCCGGCTGCACGTCCTGCTCATCGAACGCGGCGAGGACCCGTACCGGGGCCGCTGGGCACTGCCGGGCGGCTTCGTGCTGCCCCGCGAGTGCGCCGGGGAGGCCGCCCGGCGCGAACTCGCCGAGGAGACCGGGCTCCCCGCCGGCACCGTGGCCGCCCTCCACCTGGAACAGCTGCGTACCTACAGCGATCCGGACCGCGACCCGAGGATGCGGGTCGTGTCCGTCGCGTACACCGCGCTCGTCCCCGACCTGCCCGAACCGCGCGGCGGAGGCGACGCGGCCCGCGCCCGGTGGTGGGACACGGGCGCGCTCGAACCGCTCGCCTTCGACCACGACCGCGTCCTCACCGACGCCCACGACAGGATCGGCGCCAAGCTCGAATACACCTGTCTGGCCACCGCCTTCTGCCCGCCGGAGTTCACCCTCGGCGAGCTCCGGCAGGTGTACGAGACGGTCTGGGGCGTCGCGCTCGACCGTCCCAACTTCCGCAGGAAGGTCCTGACCACGCCCGGCTTCGTGCGGGCCGTGGACGGACCGCCGCGCCGTACCGGCGGCCGGGGCAAACCGGCCGCGCTCTACCGGGCGGGCGCCGCCACCGCCCTGCACCCTCCCCTGCTGCGCCCGGAAGGACGAACCGCATGAATCCGACGAGGACCGTCGTGAAGCAGGCCGCCACGGGCGCGCTCACCGGACTGGCACTCGGTGACGCACTGGGCTTCCCCACCGAGTTCGACGACGTGCCGTCGATCCTCACCAGGAGCGGTCCGTGGCGGCAGATGCCGCTGCCGAGCCCGGCGCTGGTCACCGACGACACCCAGATGACGCTCGCCCTGGCCCGGGGAATGCGCACCGCCATGGACAGCGGGCTGCTCACCCTGGAGCGGCTGGCCCGGCCGCTGCGGGAGGAGTTCGTCGCCTGGTACCACTCGCCGGACAACGACCGGGCGCCGGGCAACACCTGTCTGACGGCCTGTCGGTACCTGGACGGTGACCGGGTCTGGCAGGAGGCCAGCAGGACCGGTTCCAAGGGCTGCGGTGCCAACATGCGGGTCGCGCCGGTCGGACTCGTACCGGGACTCAGTGACGAGCAGCGCGCGGGCGCCGCCCAGCTCCAGGCGGCGCTCACCCACGGCCACCCCACGGCGCTCGCCGCGTCCGACCTGACGGCCCGCGCGGTCCTCCTGCTGGCGCACGGAGCCGAACCGGCCGGACTGCTCGGACAGTTGCGGGCGTACGCGTACGAGAACAGCGGCCGCTACCTCACCCGCTGGCTGGGCGACCTCTGGCGGTACGCGGGCGACCGGTCACCCGAGAGCTACATCCGGCGCGGCTGGGACGAATGCGTCACCGCACTGGACCGCGTCCAGGACGCGCTGGGCGTCCCGGACCCCGAGAGCGACCCCTGCGCGACCACGGGTGACGGCTGGATCGCCGAGGAGGCGATCGCCACCGCGCTGCACTGCTTCCTCCTCTTCCCGGAGGAACCGGTCACCGCCCTGCGCCGGGCCGCCTGCACCCGGGGCGACTCGGACTCCATCGCCTGTCTGACCGGCGCGCTGGCGGGGGCCCATCTGGGGGCCGGGGCCTGGCCCAAGGAGTGGTCGGAACGGATCGAGTACCGCAGTGACCTGCTCTCGCTGGGAGCGCTCTGGGACTCCTGAGGAGACGCCGGAATCCCCTGGCCCGGCACCTGGCACCTGACCCGGCCTCATGCCCCGGCCGCCGAGTCCGGACGGGGCGTACGACCGGCGCCCGCTACGCCCCGGCCGAGGCCCGGCGGCTCCGGATCAGGAACGCCTCCACGCGTTCCCGGTCCGGTTCGGCCGGGAGCGGGGACCGGGAGACGGCCTCGTCGTTCTCCGCCACCAGACGCGTCATGCGCCGCTCGACCTCCGCCCACGGAACCTCGCCCCGCTTCACCGCGAGCAGATCCTCCCGCGCCCCGCCCACCTCGATCGTCAGCTCGCCTGTCCGCAGCAGGTCCCGCCCGCTCGTCAGCAGCCGCAGCAGATGCATCGCGTGCTTCCAGCGCGGAGCCCCGTACCGCCGGACATCGGCCTCCAGCCTTCCGCGCTGCCCCACGGCGTACCGGACGAAGGTGCGGTGGGCGAGCCGGGACAGGAACGCCTCGCGCAGCGCGAGCAGTTCGCGCCCGGTCGGGTCGATCCGCTCCACCAGCGGCGAGTGCAGACACTCCAGCACATTGGGGTTGGCGCGCAGCGCCAGCTCGCAGAAGCGTTCCAGCTCCCAGGAGAACTGCTCGTCCGCGGGGCCCTCGATGTGGGCCGGCGGTTTGTCGAAGCGCCAGAAGAGCGGGGTCGGCGCCAGGAACACCCCGCGCCTGTCCGTGTCGCTGTCGTCCGTGGCGAGCCCGAAGGCCCGCGAGCCCATCACACAGGAGTAGACCGTGTGGTCGCGTACGAGGGCCTCGTCCGTGGAGCTGATCATGCGCGTGAGGGTACGCGGACGCGCGGGCGGCGCCCCGTGGGCCGCGTCTCACCGGTTGGAGAACCACGACCACCGGTCACACCGCCCCTCTACCCTGAACCCGTACGGAACGGGTCCACGGGCGCGGGGCCCAAGGGCACGATCAGGACGCGGCAGCGGCATGCCGGTGCGCGGAAGCAGCGAGGAGCACGATGTGGCGGTACGAGCGGTCCGTGGAGCCGTCCAGCTGGACCGGGACGAGGCCGGGCACATGGGCGAGCGGGTCGGTGACCTGCTCACCGCCGTTCTGGAACGCAACGGGATCGTCCCCGACGACCTGATCAGTGTCTGGTTCACCGCCACGCCGGATCTGCACAGCGACTTCCCGGCCGCCGCGGCGCGCGCCCTCGGCATCGTCGACGTGCCGCTGATCTGTGCCCAGGAACTGGCCGTCGAGGGTGCCATGCCCCGCGTGGTCCGGCTCCTCGCCCACGTCGAGACCCGTCTGGCCAAGGCGGGGATCGCACACGTCTACCTCGGCGCCACGGCGTCCCTGCGCAAGGACATCGCCCAGTGAGAACAGCCGTCGTCATCGGAACCGGCCTGATCGGCACCTCCGCCGCCCTCGCGCTCGCGGGCCGGGGCGTCACCGTCCATCTCGTCGACCACGACCCGGAGTCCGTCCGCACCGCCGTCGCCCTCGGCGCCGGTACGGACGAGGTGCCCGAGGGCCGCGTGGACCTGGCGATCGTCGCCGTACCACCCGCCCATGTGGCCGCCGTGCTGGCCACCGCCATGCGGGACGGGGTGGCCCGTGGCTACCTCGACGTCGCCAGTGTCAAGGGCGGCCCGTGCCGCGAACTGGAGGCGCGCGGCTGCGACCTCGCGTCGTACATCGGCACGCACCCCATGGCGGGCAAGGAACGCTCGGGCCCGCTGGCGGGTTCCGCCGATCTCTTCGAGGGCCGCCCCTGGGTCCTCACCCCGACCCGGGACACCGACACCGAAGTCCTCAACCTGGCGCTGGAACTGGTCGCGCTCTGCCGCGCCGTACCCGTCGTCATGGGGGCGGACGCCCACGACCGGGCCGTCGCGCTCGTGTCGCACACCCCGCAGCTCGTCTCCTCGATGGTCGCCGCCCGGCTGGAGGAGGCCGACGAGACGGTCGTGCGCCTGTGCGGCCAGGGCATCAGGGACGTCACCCGGATCGCGGCCTCCGACCCCCGGATGTGGGTGGAGATCCTCGCCGCCAACCCCGGCCCGGTCGCCGACGTCCTGGCCGGGGTCGCCACCGACCTGGACCGGACGGTACGGGCCCTGCGCGGCCTCCAGTCCGCCGACGAGGAGAAGCGCCGGACCGGCGCGGAGGGCATCGAGGACGTACTGCGCCGGGGCAACGCGGGCCGGGTCCGGGTGCCCGGGAAGCACGGGGCGGGCCCGGCGGCGTACGAGGTCGTGGCTGTGCTGATCAGCGACCGGCCGGGCGAACTCGCGGGCATCTTCGCGGACGCGGGGAGGGCCGGGGTCAACATCGAGGACGTCCGTATCGAGCACGCGACCGGCCAGCAGGCGGGCCTCGTCCAGCTGATGGTCGAACCGAGCTCGGCGGCCGCGCTGGGTTCGGCGCTGCGGGAGCGGGGCTGGTCGATCCGCCAGTAGCGGCGCCCGCCGCGAGGGGCGGGGCCCGGTGGCGTCGGCCGATGCCCGTCATGACGGCGGTGTCCGCCGGGAGGCGCGCCGCCTGACGCGGCACGCCCGGTCGCCCGCCGGGGCGCGGCCGCGGGTCCCGGGTGTCTTCGTCCACAGGGGTGCGAAGGCCCGCCCGGGTACTCGGTAACCTTGTGCGGGGCGGGTCAGCGCGCCCCTGCCCGCCCGCCTCGCGTACCAGGAAGGTGTCCACCACCGTGGAAACCGCAGCAGCCGCCGCCCGGACCGCCCCGGCAGCCGTGATCGTCGCCATCGACGGACCCTCCGGCACCGGGAAGTCCAGCACGTCCAGGGCCGTCGCCGCCGAGCTGGGGCTGAGCTATCTGGACACCGGCGCGCAGTACCGCGCGATCACCTGGTGGATGCTGAACAACGGTGTCGACGTCGAGGACCCGGCGGCCGTCGCCACCGCCGCGGACAAGCCCGTCATCGTGTCCGGCACGGACCCGGCGGGACCGACGATCACCGTTGACGGCGAGGACGCGTCGGCCCCCATCCGTACCCAGGCCGTCACCGCCAAGGTCAGCGCGGTCAGCGCGGTGCCCGAGGTGCGCACCCGGATCACCGGACTCCAGCGTTCCATCGCGGCGGACGCGGCGAGCGGCATCGTCGTCGAGGGCCGGGACATCGGCACCACCGTGCTGCCGGACGCCGACCTCAAGATCTTCCTCACCGCCTCGCCCGAGGCCCGCGCGGCCCGCCGCAGCGGTGAGCTGAAGGGCTCCGACCTCGCCGCGACGCGTGAGGCGCTGATCAAGCGGGACGCCGCCGACTCCAGCCGGAAGACCTCGCCGCTCGCCAAGGCGGCCGACGCGGTCGAGGTGGACACCACCGAGCTGACCCTCCAGCAGGTCATCGAGTGCGTCGTCACCCTCGTCCGGGAGAAGCGGGCCACGCGGTGACGCCGGCCACCGGCACGCCCACGGAGCGCGGAGCGGCGGTCGGGCGCGGAATCGGCATCGGGCTCATGTACGGGCTGTGGAGGCCCCGGGTGCTCGGCGCGTGGCGGATGCCCGCCTCGGGACCCGTCATACTCGCGGTGAACCACTCGCACAACATCGACGGGCCGATGCTGATGGGCACCGCGCCCAGGCCCGTCCACTTCCTGATCAAGAAAGAAGCGTTCGCCGGTCCGCTCGACCCGTTCCTGCGGGGCATCGGACAGCTGAAGGTGGACCGCTCGACCGCCGACCGCACCGCCATCACCCACGCCCTCGGCGTACTGGAGAACGGCGGCGTGCTCGGGATCTTCCCCGAGGGGACCAGGGGCGAGGGCGACTTCGCGTCGCTCCGCGCCGGGCTGGCGTACTTCGCGGTACGGGGCGCGGCGCCGATCGTGCCCGTGGCCGTCCTGGGAAGCACCGAGCGTCGCGGACGGCTGATACCGGGGCTGCCCCCGTTGCGCGGCCGGGTCGACGTCGTCTTCGGTGACGCGTTCGAGGCCGGGGACGGAAGTGGCCGGCGCACGCGCAAGGCGCTGGACGAGGCGACGGTACGGATTCAGGAGCGGCTGACCGCCCACCTGCGAAATGCCCGGCGCCTCACCGGACGGTAGGCGAGACTCACCGGGTAAGACTTGAGTAGTGGACCGCGCGATCGTGGTCCATCGATGAAGATGCAAAGAGGAACGGACTTCATGAACGACCAGATTCACTCCGACGGCTCGGACCACGAGCACGGAGCGCTTGGCGACGCCGAGTACGCGGAGTTCATGGAGCTCGCCGCGCAGGAGGGTTTCGACCCCGAGGACATCGAGGGCGCGATCGGCGAGGCCGGTCACGGACCCCTGCCGGTCCTCGCCGTGGTCGGCCGGCCCAACGTCGGTAAGTCGACCCTGGTGAACCGGATCATCGGCCGCCGCGAGGCGGTCGTCGAGGACAAACCGGGCGTCACCCGCGACCGCGTCACCTACGAGGCCGAATGGGCGGGCCGCCGCTTCAAGGTCGTCGACACGGGCGGCTGGGAGCAGGACGTCCTCGGCATCGACGCCTCCGTCGCCGCCCAGGCCGAGTACGCCATCGAGGCCGCCGACGCGGTGGTCTTCGTGGTCGACTCGACGGTCGGTGCGACCGACACCGACGAGGCCGTCGTCAAGCTCCTGCGCCGGGCGGGCAAGCCCGTGGTGCTGTGCGCCAACAAGGTCGACGGACAGAGCGGCGAGGCGGACGCCACCGCGCTCTGGTCGCTGGGTCTCGGCGAGCCGCACCCCGTCTCCTCGCTGCACGGCCGCGGCACCGGGGACATGCTGGACGCCGTCCTCGAAGCGCTGCCCGACGCGCCCGCGCAGACCTTCGGCACCACCATCGGCGGACCGCGCCGGATCGCGCTCATCGGCCGTCCGAACGTCGGCAAGTCCTCACTGCTCAACAAGGTGGCGAAGGAGGACCGCGTCGTCGTCAACGAGCAGGCGGGTACCACCCGAGACCCGGTCGACGAGCTGATCCAGCTCGGCGGGATCACCTGGAAGTTCATCGACACGGCCGGAATCCGCCGCCGCGTCCACCTCCAGGAGGGCGCGGACTACTACGCCTCGCTGCGGACGGCCGCCGCCGTCGAGAAGGCCGAGGTCGCCGTCGTGCTGATCGACGCCGGGGAGTCCATCAGCGTCCAGGACCAGCGCATCATCACCATGGCCGTGGAGTCCGGGCGCGCGCTGGTCGTCGCGTTCAACAAGTGGGACACCCTCGACGAGGAGCGCCGCTACTACCTGGAGCGCGAGATCGAGACCGAGCTCGCGCAGATCGCCTGGGCCCCGCGCGTCAATGTCTCGGCCCTCACCGGCCGCCACATGGAGCGGCTGGTCCCGGCGATCGAGACGGCCCTCGAAGGCTGGGAGACCCGGGTCCCGACCGGCCGGCTGAACGCCTTCCTCGGTGAGATCGTCGCCTCCCACCCGCACCCGATCCGCGGTGGCAAGCAGCCCCGCATCCTCTTCGGCACACAGGCCGGGACGAAGCCGCCGCGCTTCGTGCTCTTCGCCTCCGGCTTCCTGGAGCACGGCTACCGGCGGTTCGTGGAGCGACGGCTCCGCGAGGAATTCGGCTTCGAGGGCACCCCGATCCACATCTCGGTCCGGGTCCGCGAGAAGCGCGGCCGCAACAAGTGACGGAAGGCGCCCGCAGGGCGTGACAGAGCCCCGGACCGTTCGCGAGGACGAACGGTCCGGGGCTCTGTCACGGCCGGGCGCGCATGCCCCGGTCCCGGTGACCGGGGGACGGACACCGGGCCGCGCGCCGAGCGTTCAGACGCCTCGGGGCCCGGGAGGCAGGGCCGCGGGCCGGGCCCGGCCCGCATGCCTGCCGACCCGCTGCCAGGCGCCGAGGTTCCCCTGGTGCGCGCCCTGCCCACCGCTCCCGCCGTGCCCGGAGTGGCCGCCCAGCGGCGGGCGGCTGCCGAAGAAGCCGCCGCCGAACGCCGGGAAGGCCAGATCCTCCTCGCCGCTCCGGTCGCCGGGCAACGCCCGGAAGGACCGCCGGAACTCGGCGTACAGCGCGTCGTAGATCGGGGTGCGGGAAGGACCGCCCGATGGCTCCTGCGACGGACGCATGGCAGGGATCTGGCTCTGGGGCTGACGCGAGGAGTCGTATGGGTGCACGTATCTGCCAACGACCCTGTGGGCCGTCGGATGCGGGCCGGACGGGGAAACAGCTGTTCGCCGCGGGTGATTCAGTGCCCGGTGCCGCGACCGGCGGTGTCTGACGGGGAGGCGCCAGGCTCGCTCAGGTACCGGCCAGTGGCATCGCGGCCGCCACCAGCAACCCGCCGGCCGCGGCCTTCTCCAGCGCGTCGCGGAGCAGGTCCTCGCGCGGTTGCTGGCCGATCGAACCGGCCGGGGCCGCGTACACGAGCACCGTCCGGGACTTGGTCGCCGCCGTCCGCCAGCCGTCGGTGACCTGGAGCGGCTGGTGGGCCTGCCACCACGCGACGGGGGAGCCGCCGCCCGTGCCGGGCTGGAGCACGGCGTGCAGCCGGCCCACGGCGAGCAGCACCGACCAGCCGGAGAGCACGGCGGGCTCCTGGTTCACATCGGCGACCGGGTGGAAGCCCTGTTCCATCAGGAGCTGGAGGAAGACATCGCCCCCGCTGCCGTCGGTCCCCGGACGGGCGATCGGACCGGTCGGTTCGACGACCAGCGCCGGATGCAGATCCTCGCCGATGAGCACCAGGCCGCTGGTGACGCCGAGAACGGCCTGTTCGGGCCCGAGACCGTCCGGGACCTCGGATTCGCCTCCGGTGATGCTCCGTACGGCCCCCTGGAGCTGGTCCTCCGAGACCTGGACGACCTGCGAGGGGATGCACGTCGCGTGGGCGAAGGCGAGGACCGCGGTCTCGTCGCCCACGAACAGCACGGTGCTGGTGCGCTCCTGCTCGGAGTCGCCCGGGGTGCGGCAGGAAGTGCAGTCGTAACTGCCCGGGGTGTTGTCGCCGACGAGCAGCCGGTCGGCTTCGGCATCGCCGATCTCGGCGCGTACGTCCTCGCTGACGTCGAGCATGCGCGGCACGGGGTGGCTCCTCGAACTCGGTGCGTGCGCCGGGCTGGTCCCGGCTCATGCAGAGGACAACGGCCGATCCGCGGCCGGAGTCACGCACCGAGGGGAACGGAATCGAACCCATGGGCAGCCACGGACCACCGGGACGGCTCTCCGCCCCGGCGCACGCCCGCCCCGGCCTGCGGCTCTCCGGGCGGGCCGGGACACGGCCCGCCCCCGGTTCCGACCTCTGTGCGAATTCTGTGCGAGGAGGCGCGGGCCAGTACAGTCCCAGCAGACCAGTTGACCAGGGGGATGCGGCGGCGCATGCACATTTCATTTCTGCTCCACAACGCGTACGGCATCGGCGGCACGATCCGCACGACCTTCAACCTCGCCGGGACGCTGGCCGAACACCACGACGTCGAGATCGTGTCGGTCTTCCGGCACCGTGACGACCCCGCGCTCGGCGCCCCCGCCGGGGTCCGGATGAGCCATCTCGTGGACCTGCGGAAGAAGAGCCCCACGTACGACGGCGACCGCCCGGAGCATGCCAGGGCGGCCTCGGTGTTCCCGGGCGGCGACACCAGGTACAAGCAGTACAGCGTGCTCACCGACGCCCGGATCGCCGCTCATCTGCGGTCCCTGGAGGCGGACGTGGTCGTCGGGACCCGTCCCGGCCTCAACGTGCACATCAGCAGACAGACCAGGCGGGGCCCGGTCCGGGTCGGTCAGGAGCACCTGACCCTCGACAGCCACGGCTACCGGCTGCGCCGCGAGATCGGGTACCGCTACGGGCTGCTCGACGCGCTTACCACCGTCACCGAGGCGGACGCCCGGGACTACCGGACCCGGCTGAGGCTGCCGGGCGTGCGCGTCGAGTCCATCGCGAACAGCGTGCCCGCCCCGGCCGCCGCGCCAGCGGACGGGACGGAGAAGTGGGTCGTCGCCGCGGGCCGGCTCCACAAGGTCAAGCGGTACGACCTGCTCGTACGGGCCTTCGCCGAGGTCGTCGAGGTCCGCCCGGACTGGCGGCTGCGCGTCTACGGCGGCGGTGACGCGTCCGGAAACGAGCGGCGGGCGCTGGACGCCCTTGTCTCCCGGCTCGGACTCGACGACCACGTCTTCCTGATGGGTTCGGTCCATCCGATGGAGGCGGAGTGGCCCAAGGGGTCCGTCGCCGCGGTGACCTCGGACCGGGAGTCCTTCGGCATGACCATCGTCGAGGCGATGCGCTGCGGACTGCCGGTCGTCGCCACCGACTGTCCGCACGGCCCCCGCGAGATCATCGACGACGGCGTCGACGGCGTGCTGGTGCCCACCGGGGACCAGCACGCCGTCGCGAAGGCGCTGCTCAGCCTCATCGACGACGACGGACTGCGGCTGCGGCTGGGGCGGGCCGCGCTCACCGCGGCGGAGCGGTTCGACCCGGCCCGGATCGCCGAACGGCACGAGAGGCTGTTCACCGAACTGGCCGGCCCCGGACCGAACGCGGCGCGAGGCCACTCCCTCGGCGCCCTGGGCACCGCGTTCCACCGCGCCCGGGGAGACGTGCTGGACGGGGCGTACGCACTCCGTCACAAGGCCGCGGACGTGATCCGCGCGCGCAGGGCGGGCTGAGCGCGGCGGGGACACCCGTTTCTTTTCGTCGGCCGGGGCCCGTCCCCTCCGCCGACCGGGACCCGTCCCCTTCTTCCACCGACTGCGGGGCCGTCCCCTTCCCGTCGGCTGCGGGCCGCCGCCGTCCCGCCGGGCCCTTGGAGCTGTCCCGTGATCCCTGGTGGGCGTGCGACGACAGCTACGGCACCTCGCGGCGTTGTGGGAACGTCCCCGTACATCCAGTACGCGGACGTTCTTCCGCCTTGCGATGCACCGCATCCGACGCCGCACGCTGATCCACCACGGATCGCGGGACAGCCCTTTGGCCGCGACTTCGAGGTGATCGGACCGCCGGGCCGGCCGTCGCGGACCGGGTGGCCCGGGCCCGGTCCGCCCCTTCCGGGCTCCGGGAGCCGGGAGCGGATCGACCCGGTCCCGTACCGGCCGGTGTGCTCCGACGGACCGGGGCACCCGGGCCGCCTTCATGGACCCATAAGCCAAAGATAAGGTTGACATAAGAGGTCCGGAATTCCGCCCGGTGTCATGCCATTCGTGTGACGCTCCCGGTACGAGAAAAGGATTCTCTTCTCGCCGGGGTATTCCGGCGCTTTCTTCTGGCCTTCACGCCCCGGATTCTTCAGGGTTGTTCAATTACCGGGCGACCGGTCGCGCACTTCTCGTTCGGGTGAAGTCGACTGATGCGAACGTGTGTCGTGATCTTGTGACACAAGCGTGACCGGTGGCGGATGTGAGGGTGACGTGACCGCCCCGGCCGGGACCGTTTCCGTCTCCGCGCGCGGCCCCCTACGGTGGGGGCATGACATCCGTACCGAACCCTCCCGCCCAGCCGGACGACGCTCCGGAGCCGTATGTCGGCCTCGACGCCGCGACCGCTGAGTCGCGGGCCCGGGAGCGCGGCTGGACCACGGTCAGAGCGCTGCCGCCGGGCACGGTCATCACCATGGAGTTCCGGTTCGGCAGGATCAACTTCGAGGTGGAGGCGGGCGCCGTGACCCGCTGCTGGGTGGGATGAACGGGTGAAGGCCCCGACCTCTGGTCGGAGCCTTCACCCGGCGGGGGCGCTTGTGCGTACCGCCCCCGGCCTTCCCGGCCGCTCAGCCGCCCGTCACCGGGCGGGCCGGAGCAGGTGCGGCCGTGCCGCCCCGGGGGGCCCGGTCCGTGTGCGGCGGCGGCCGACGGCTGCCGACCGGAGTGACGGGCATCCGCTCCGAACGCACCGAGTGCGCCCGTGCCCGGGTCCCGGAGCCCGGAGCAGGGGCAGCGGCCGGGGTGAAGCGGGCGCTCGCCGCGGCGACCGGCTCGCGTGCCGGGCTCCCGTCGCGGGTGTCGGTACGGGTCTCGGCGCCGATGTCCGTACCGGAACCGGACGCCGGGGCTGGTGCGGTCCGTACGCCCGGGGCGGTGCTGAGAGCGACGGCCGAGCCGTCCCGCCGTGAGGTGCACACCACGTGCGGCTCGTCGGCCGCGACCGGGACGGCCACCCGCCGACTCCCGCGCGCCCGCCACCACGCGCGCACGGCGAAGATCGTCTCCTCGGCGCGGGTGATCAGGGGTTCGCACCAGGGCAGCCCCAGCAGGATCAGCAGTCCGGCCGCCCAGCCGAGCAGCACATCGCTGAGCCAGTGCGTCCCGAGGTAGACGGTCGTGAGTCCCACGCCGAGAGAGACGACGGCCGACGTGGCCGACAGATAGCGTCTGGCCCGTGGCGTGGTGGCCAGATACGCGAGAATTCCCCAGGTCACCACGGCGTTCGCGGTGTGACCCGAGGGAAATATATCGCCGCCGGCGAAGAGCTCGGCCGAGCCGATCTGGGTGGCGTAGTGCGGACCGAGGCGGCCCAGACCGAGTTTGACCGCGCCCACCGTCATGTTGAGCAGCAGCAGCGAGGTGCCCAGGGTGAGCAGCGGCCGCAGTGTGTGCTGCCGCCAGGAGCGCCAGCCGAGCCAGCAGGCGACCATCACGGCCGTGGGGCCACGCTGGCCGAGCACGATGTAGTAATCGAGGAAGGCGTGGAGTTCGGGCCACTGCTGGTACGGCCGGAAGAGCATGACCTTCCAGTCCAGGGTCACCAGCCAGGAAGAGACCAGCACGGCCACGACGATGGCGAGATAGAACGCCAAGGTCCCGCCGAAGAGAGCGATGCGGTGACGGCTCATCCGCGGGATCTCTATCTTCGGCGGTTCCGGCTCCCGGTCCAGGCGGGCAAAGATGTCGGTACGCACACAATCGACGTTACAGCGAGTGAGTGTGAGACCTGGCCCATCCGGCCGGTTTGTGATGACGATGTGATGTGGGCCGGACCACGAAAAGCCCGTAATTCCAAGGCGTCGAGGGAATCCGGACGGCCTTGCGGCCAATCGCCTTCGTGTCGCGCCCGTAAAAATGTTTGAGTATGAACGTAATGGTGCGAAGTAATATCGATATGGATATCGCTGTCGATCGTTGTGGGCGGTACATGGACTCCCGGCCGCCCCTCGGCGTGGCGTACGCCACACCGCGTGATCGATGAGGTATGAGGTCGGCCACGCGTGCCCCGATGGAACTCGCGTACGCTGACGGCTCACTCGCCCGTCGATGCCGGGCCCGAGGGACGCCGGAGGCCCCGGCTCCCGGGCGGCCTGCCGACGCGAGGGACCCGTGAGGGACCTTTGGGAGGTACGCGCATGTCCGGGACGACCACGGGCCGGCACCGGCCGGCATCGGCCACCGGTGGTGGCGATCGCTGGGTCGTCCTGGTCGTCCTCTGTCTCAGTCTGCTGCTCGTCGCGCTCGACGCGACCGTGCTCCACGTCGCCGTGCCGGCCCTCACCGAGGACCTGCGGCCCAGCGCCGTCGGACTGCTGTGGATCGTCGACGCCTACCCGCTCGTCTGCGCCTCGCTGCTGATCCTCTTCGGGACCCTCGGCGACCGGATCGGCCGGCGGCGTGTGCTGCTCACCGGATACGCCCTCTTCGGTGTCGCGTCCGCGCTCGCGGCCACCGCGGGCAGCCCCGGAGTGCTGATCGCGGCCCGCGCCCTCCTCGGTGTCGGCGGCGCCATGATCATGCCCGCGACGCTGTCGATCCTCCGCCAGGTCTTCCCCGACCGGCGCGAACGGGCCACGGCCATCGGGGTGTGGACCGCGGTCGCCGCGGTCGGCGCCGCCACCGGGCCGGTGATCGGGGGCTTCCTCGTCGAGCACTTCTGGTGGGGCTCGGTCTTCCTGATCAACGTTCCGCTGATGGCACTGATCCTGCCGGTCGGCCGGCTCCTGCTCCCGGAGTCCAGGGGTGGCGACGACGGACCCTGGGACGTGTGGGGCGCGCTGACGGCGGCAGCGGGAATCCTCGGCCTGGTCTACGGGGTGAAACGGCTGGGGGCGGGCGAGGAACCACTGGGCCCGGCCACCCTCGGACCGCTGTCGGCCGGGCTCGCCCTGCTCGCGCTGTTCGTACGACGGCAGCGGCGCCGCACGCGGCCGCTGATCGACATCGGGATGTTCGCCCGGCCCGCCTTCTCCACGGCCGTGGGCTGTGTCGTCCTCGCCATGCTCGCCCTGGTCGGTCTGGAACTGATCGCCGTCCAGTACCTCCAGCTCGTCCTGGACCTCAGCCCACTGGAGACCGGACTGCGGCTGCTGCCCCTGACCTTCGCCGCCATGGCGGCGGGCGCCACGGGCTCGTACACCCTGCGCCGCACCGGCCCGCGCCGGATGGTCGGCTGGGGCTTCGTGCTCACCGCGGCGGCGGTACTGCTGCTGACCCTGATGGGACAGCACGACCGGCCTGTGCTGCTCACCTGCGGGTTCGTGCTGCTCGGCTTCGGATTGCAGTCCACGCTCTTCGGCGCGTACGAGTCGATGCTCAGCGAGGCGCCCGCCGACCGGGCGGGCGGCGCGGCGGCCATCGGCGAGACCTCGTACCAGCTCGGTGCCGGGCTGGGCATCGCGCTGCTCGGCAGTGTCATGAACGCCGCCTACGTCCCCGGGCTCGCCCGGCTCTCCCAGCAGGGCGTCCCCGCCGACGCGGGTGCGGCGGCCTCGCACTCGCTCGGCGAGGCGTACCAGGAGGCGGCCCGGCTGGGCGGCCCGCTGGGCGCGGCGCTGCGCGGCACCGCGCGTCACGCCTTCGTCCACGGCCTGCACGTCACGCTGCTGGTCAGCGCCGGCCTGCTGCTGCTCGGCGCGCTGGCCGCGCTGCGACTGCCGCGGACGATGGAGTGCCCGCCACCGGCCGGCCACGGACCCGCCGCGACGGAATCGCCCCGGCGGACGGGAACGCCGGAGACGGCGCGGGCGGTTCTTCGGGAGGCGGTGGGCATCCCGCGTCCGGCGCGGGCCCGTGCGGTGCGCGAGCCGGCTACCGAGGCCCTGCCGCGCCCGCGCCCCGCGTCGCCCGCGGGCCGCCACCCCGTCGAGGCGTCCGGATCTGGACGGGCGGCGCACTGAACCGTAACGTCAGCGCGACGCCTTGACCGACCCCCGCCCGTTCAGCAGCGCCCGAGCCGCCGGAGGCACCCTCTTGTCAGCAACTCCGTCCTCGAAGCTCCCGCCCTTCGACCCGCGTGACCCGATCGGCGTCGACGATCTGCTCGGCCCCGACGACCTCGCGATCCGGGACACGGTCCGGGCCTGGTCCACCGACCGGGTCCTGCCGCACATCGCCGAGTGGTACGAGAAGGGCGAACTGCCCGGCATCCGCGAGCTGTCCCGCGAGCTGGGCTCTCTCGGCGCCCTCGGCATGTCCCTCGACGGGTACGGCTGCGCGGGCGCGACCGCCGTCCAGTACGGGCTGGTCTGCCTGGAACTGGAAGCGGCCGACTCCGGCATCCGCTCCCTCGTCTCCGTCCAGGGCTCCCTCGCCATGTACGCCATCCACCGCTTCGGCACCGAGGAGCAGAAGCGGCGCTGGCTGCCCGGCATGGCGGCGGGGGAGATCATCGGCTGCTTCGGACTCACCGAGCCGGACCACGGATCGGACCCGGCCGGCATGCGGACGTTCGCCGAGCGCGACGGCGACGACTGGGTGCTCACCGGCCGCAAGATGTGGATCACCAACGGATCGGTCGCCGGGGTCGCCGTCGTCTGGGCGCAGACCGACCCGGCCGGGACCCCGGGCGGTATCCGGGGCTTCGTGGTGCCGACCGACACCGCCGGTTTCTCCGCGCCCGAGATCAAGCACAAGTGGTCGCTGCGCGCCTCGGTCACCAGTGAACTGGTCCTGGACGGGGTGCGGCTGCCCGCCGACGCCGTGCTGCCCGGCGCCGTCGGACTGCGCGGTCCGCTCGGCTGTCTCAGCCACGCGCGGTACGGCATCGTGTGGGGCGCCATGGGGGCGGCGCGCGCCAGTTTCGACGCGGCCGTCGACTACGCGAGGACCCGGGAGCAGTTCGGCAGGCCGATCGGCGGCTTCCAGCTCACCCAGGCCAAGCTCGCCGACATGGCGCTCGAACTGCACAAGGGAATCCTGCTCGCCCACCATCTGGGCCGGCGGATGGACGCGGGCACCCTCCGGCCCGAGCAGGTCAGTTTCGGCAAGCTGAACAACGTGCGGGAGGCCATCGAGATCTGCCGGACCGCGCGCACGATCCTCGGGGCCAACGGGATCTCGCTCGAATATCCGGTGATGCGGCACGCGACGAACCTGGAATCGGTGCTCACCTACGAGGGCACCGTGGAGATGCACCAGTTGGTGCTGGGCAAGGCGCTCACCGGTCTGGACGCCTTCCGGTAGCCCGGCGGCCCCGGTGTTTGGTGTGGTCCCACGCCCCTGGCCCGGCCCCCTGTCCCGTGCCCTCCGGGCGTCGGCGCCGGTTTCCGGCCTCCGGATTCCGGCCTTCGGTGAGAGCGGTGGCGCCCGGCCGGTCCCGGTCGGCGAGCGCCCCGCTCAGCTCTGGTTGAAGAAACCGTCGGCCGGGCGGCCGGCGGTCTCGCCGTTCAGCACCTGGGTGTTGGCGGGCGTCAGCAGGAAGACCCGCGTGGCCACCCGCTCGATCGAGCCGCGCAGCCCGAAGGTCAGCCCGGCCGCGAAGTCGACGACCCGCTTGGCGTCGGAGGGGTCCATGGCCGTGAGGTTCACGATCACCGGGACGCCCTCCCGGAAGAGTTCGCCGATGCCCCGGGCGTCCCGGAAGCTGTCCGGGCTGACGGTGGCGATCCGACGGCCGTCCTCGTGGGCCGCCTCGGAGGCCACCTGCACCCGGGGGTCGGTCACCCAGGCGTTGCCGGTACCGGTCTCGGCACCCCCGGCGTACTCGTCGTCGTAGTACCGCTCGTCGTTGTCCTCGACGAGGCCCAGCCAGGCACTTGCCTTGCGCACCGATCCCATGGACGCCTCCTCTCACCGCGGTTTCTTGGTGTTCCGCATCTCTTTCCTATCCCTATGGTCGACCATGATGCGGATCTCGCGCCAAGTGGATAGTCAGCACGGAGGCGATTCGTGACGGTACTGGTGCAGAACTTGTGGCGGTTCGTCAGGGTTCCTCCCCTATAAGGCCGCCAGAAGAAAGAAAATATGATTCTTCGGTCCGTACGGGTGACCTGGGGGACGTACGGGTGAACGGATCGCCCGGTACGATGCACGCCGCGCGCGTGTGCGGACATGTCGCGCGGCCGGGTGAATCACGGGGGAACGTCTTGTTCGGAATCGTCAGACCGTGCACGCATCGACTGTCGGAGGGGCTGAGGACCGAATGGATGGCCCATCTCTGCGGTCTCTGTCTCGCACTTCGCTCGGACCACGGCCAATTCGCCCGCGTCGTCACGAACTACGACGGCCTGATCGTCTCCGTCCTGACAGAGGCTCAGTCCGAGCGCACCACCGGATGGCGAAGGACCGCGGGACCCTGTCCGCTGCGCGCCATGCGGACCGCCCCGGTGGCCAAGGGCGAGGGGGCGCGGCTCGCGGCGGCCGTCTCACTGGTGCTGGCGTCCGCGAAGGTGCGTGACCACGTCGCCGACGGGGACGGGCTGTTGAGGCGCCGGCCGGTCGCCGCCGCGGCCCGCCGGGTCGCCGCGGGCTGGGACCGGGCCGGAGCGCGCGCCGGGGCGGCGCTCGGCTTCGACACGGCGGTGCTGGTCGACGCGGTCGACCGGCAGACCGGGATCGAGTCGCTGGCGGGCCCCGGCACCTCGCTGCTGACGGTCACCGAACCCACCGAGACGGCGACCGCCGCGGCCTTCGCGCACACCGCCGTACTCGCGGGCAGGCCGGGGAACATGGCTCCGCTCGCCGAGGCCGGCAGGCTCTTCGGCCGCCTCGCCCATCTCCTGGACGCCGTGGAGGACCAGCGGGCCGACGCCGCGTCAGGAGCCTGGAATCCGCTCACAGCGACCGGCACCTCGTCGGCCGAGGCGCGGCGGCTGTGCGACGACGCGCTGCACGGCATCCGCCTGGCCCTGCGCGACGCGGAGTTCACGGACGACAGGCTGGCGCATGTGCTGCTGGCGCACGAACTGCGGCGCTCGGTGGACCGGGCGTTCGCGACGGACACCTGTGCGCACCACGCGGACGGGCCACGGGCGGACGGGCTGCCGGCGGCCGGGCGGGGAGCCGGCGGCCACCGGCCGGACGGGCCGCCGACCGGTGCGTACGGGCCGCCGCCGGGCAATCCGTACGCGCCCCAGGCCCCCGGCGGTCCCGCGGCCCCGCCCCCGCCCGAGCCGCCGCGCGATCGGCGCGGACTGGTGGCCGGGTGCCTGGTGTGGGCGGGCCTCGCCTGCACCTGCCGGATGTGCTGCGGGACCTTCGAGGGCCCCTGGAGCAGACAACGGCGCGAGGGCCTGTGCCAGCAGTGCGACTGCGGGAACTGCTGTGACGCCTGCGAGTGCTGCGGCAACTGCGGCTGCGACGACGGGTGCTGCTGCGACTGCGGCTGCGACTGCTGACCGCGCCCGGGACAGCCTCTGGGGGCGCGGGCCGGGGCGGCCGTCAGCGACAGCGCGCCGGCGGACGGCCGTCAGCGGGTGTCCGGCCCGTCACTTGATCTCCGGCGGTGAGATCTGCGACGTCCTGATCGCCGAGCCGCCGATGCCCCACTTCTTCAGCACCCGGTCGTAGGTGCCGTCCGCCTTGAGGCTGTTGACCGCGGCCTGGAAGGCGGGCGCCAGCGGGGTGCCCTTCTTGAACGCGAAGCCGACGTCGAGCCGCTTGAACTCGTTGAGGAAACGCACCCCGTCCTGCTGGGTCACCGCGTACCGCAAGCCGTTGATCGTCGACATCACCACATCGCTGCGCCCCTGCTGGAGCGAGATCCAGAGGGCGCCGTCCTCGGCGTACGTCTTCACGTCGTAGGGCTTCTCACCCGCGTCGGCGCACCGCTGCCGGTTCTTCTCCAGCGTCACCTCGAACGTCGTCCCGGCGCTCGTGGCGACGGTCAGTCCGCAGAGCTGCGTCAGATCGGTGACCTTCGTCAGCTTGCTGTCGTTCCGGACGGCGAAGCCCTGGCCGTCATTGATGTACGTGGCGAAGTCGATCTGCTTGCGGCGTTCGTCGGTGACCCCGAAGTTCCCCGTGCCCACGTCGTACTTCCCGCTGCCCAGCGCGGGCAGGATCGCCTCGAAGGCCGCGATCTCGCGCTTGACGCGGAGCCCGAGCTTCTTGGTGACGGCGTCCGCGAAGTCGATGTCGATACCGGCCAGGGTCTTCCCGTCCGGCAGGTAGAAGGCACCGGGCGGCGCCCCGACACTGGCGGCGAGGGAGACGGTGCCCGCCTCGCGGACCCGCTGGGGCAGCAGGGCCACCGCTGCCGGGTCCTCCTTCACCGAGGACACCACATCGGTGGTCGGGATCTTCCCCCGGGCGGCGCCGGCGGGCCCGGTTCCCCCGGCGGGTGCGGTCGCCGGATCGCCGGAGCCGCACGCGGTGAGCGTGAGAGCGGCGACGGTGATCAGCGCGAAGACGGCGGTGTGCCGGGTACGGGACATGAGGCGGAGTTCTCCTGGTTCATCGGCCCGCGCCCGCCGGTGCGCGGGCAGCGCGCGGCGAGCGCCGGCCGGAGGTGCGAGGCGAGGAGACGTGTCGGAACAGCTCGGACCGGGGCGGGACGAGGCAGCGCGAAGGGCGCGGCGTCGGCACGGAGCGGTGCGGTGACACATCGGGACGGCGCGGGGTGGGGCGAGGGGAGGGTGGTGCGGTGTTGTGTGCGTGAGGACACGCGGGGAATGCCGCTGGGCGCGCTAACGGGCGCGAGCGGGAAAAGAGGAGGAAGCGAAACGCGGGGCTCGGCTCAACAGGAACAGGACCACACGCGACCGAAGTCGATGTGGGAGCGCGTGACCAGCCACAGCTGCGAATGCATGGGTCAAGTGGAACAGGCATCCGGTTGCCCGTCAACTGCCCTGGGACGTGACGGCCTCCCGTGACCCCATGAACAAGGAGTGTGGAAGGCCGCCGGGCCCACAGTGTGGACGACCTTGACAACGGGCCGCGCGCACCCCGTAGCCTTGGAAGCGGATCGCGCTGAGGGGCCCGATCCGTGTTGTGTTCCGTGTGAAGGCACGCCCCGTGTTCGATCGCTGCATCCACGGAGCCCTCGCATGTCCGCGCAGACAGAAACCCTCGCCCCGGACCGTCCCACCCCGGCCGCCAAGGCCCCCGACACCGCACTCCGGATCGTGCCGGTGCGCCGAACGGGCCAGTGGGCGGCGGCCGTTGTGGTCCTGCTCCTTCTCGTCCTGGTGCTGAACTCCGTCGTCCGCAACGACGCCTTCCAGTGGGACGTCGTCATCGACTACTTCGCCACCACCGCCGTGCTGCGCGGGCTGGGGCTCACGCTCTGGCTCACGGCCCTCGTCATGGTGCTCGGATTCGGGCTCGGCACCCTGCTCGCCGTCTTCAGGCTCTCCGCCAACCCCGTTCTCAGAGCGGTCGGTTGGGGGTACATCTGGCTGTTCAGATCCACCCCGATCCTGGTTCAGCTGCTGTTCTGGTTCAACATCGGCGCGCTCTACCCGGAGATCCTGGGCGTCCGCACGGTGAACCTCCTCGGCCCGGTCACCGTCGCCGTCATCGGACTGACCCTGCACGAGGCCGCGTACGCCGCCGAAGTCGTCCGCGGCGGAATCCTCTCCGTCGAGCGCGGCCAGCTGGAAGCCGCCCAGTCGCTCGGGCTGGGGCCGTGGCGCAGACTGCACCGCATCGTGCTGCCGCAGGCGATGCGCTCCATCCTGCCGCCCGCCGGGAACATGCTGATCGGCACGCTCAAGGGCACCTCGATCGTCAGCATCATCGCCGTCCAGGACCTGCTCTACTCGGTCCAGTTGGTCTACCACCGGACCTACCAGGTCATCCCGCTGCTGCTCGTCGCGACCATCTGGTACGTCGCGGTCACCTCGCTGCTCAGCGTCGGCCAGTTCTACGTCGAACGGCGTTACGCGCGCGGCACGGCCGGTGCCCGATGAGCGCCGCCCGCACCCCCGCACCCGTCCTCGTCATCGTCGGCGCGGGACCGCGCGGCACCGGCCTCATCGAGCGGATCGCCGCCAACGCCCCGGAGCTGTACGGGGAAAGCCGCCTCGATATCCATCTCGTCGACCCGTACCCGCCGGGCGGCGGCCGGATCTGGCGGCAGGACCAGTCGCCGCTGCTCTGGATGAACTCGATGGCCGAGGACGTCACCATGTTCACCGACGAGACGGTGGAGCAGGAGGGCCCGGTCCGGCCCGGCCCGTCGCTCGACACCTGGGCCGCCGAGGTCCGGGCCGGTCGCGTCCGCGTCGACGCGTCCGACGAACTGCTCGGCGAGATAAAGCGGTTGGGCGGCAGGGACTTCCCCGGGCGGCGACTGCAGAGCGTCTACCTGCGATGGGTGTACGAGCAGTCGGTGGCCGCGCTTCCGCCGGGCATCACCGTGCACGAGCACCGCGGCAGCGCCGTGCGGGTCACGGGACCGCGCGACGGCCGGCAGCGCGTCTGGCTCGACGGCCGCCCGACCCCGCTCCTCGCCGACCTGGTCGTCCTCACCATCGGCCATCTGGACGCCGATCCCGACGACGGACAGAGGGAGCTGACCTCCTTCGCGGACCGGCACCGGCTGGTCCACCTGCCACCCGACTTCACCGCCGACAGCGACCTCTCGGTGCTGCCGGCGGGTGAACCCGTCATCGTCCGGGGCTTCGGGCTGGCCTTCATCGACCTGATGGTGCTGCTCACCGAGGGCCGCGGCGGACGGTACGAGAACGGCGAGTACCTGCCCTCCGGACACGAGCCCGTGCTGTACGTGGGATCGCGGCGCGGCGTCCCGTACCACGCGAAGATCGGATACGCCCTGGAAGGCGAACGCCCGCCGCTGCCACGGCACTTCGGCCCCGAGGCGATCGACGCCCTGCTCGGCGGGCCGGAGCCGGCCGACTTCCGGAGCGATCTGTGGCCGCTCATCGTCAGGGAGCTCGGCCACGCCCACTACCACCGCCTCTTCACCACCCACCCCGAACGCACCGCCGTCGACCGGTCCGAATTCGAGGAGAAGTACCGGGCCGCCGAACCGGGCAGCCCCGAACTGGACACCCTCCTCGCCGCGGCCGTGCCCGACCCCGCCGACCGGCTCGACCTCGACGCGCTCGACCGCCCGCTGGAGGGGGTCCGCCACACCTCGTACGACGCGCTCCAGACCGAGCTGCGCGACTACATCACCGCCGACCTCGCCCGCCGCCACGACCCCGCGCACAGTCAGGACCTCGCGGTCTTCCTGGGGCTGCTCTCGGTCTACGGACAGCTGACCCGGCTCGGCGAGGTCCCCGGACCGTGGCACGGCTTCTTCAGCTACCTCGCCTCCGGACCGCCCGGCCCCAGGCTGCGCCAGCTGCTCGCCCTGTCCCGGGCCGGCGTGGTCCGCTTCCTGGGCGCCGGGATCACCGTCGAGACGGACGAGGAGCGGGGCGTCTTCCGGGCGGGCAGCGCGACCGTGCCGGGGGAGTGGATCGAGTCCCGCGCCCTGGTCGAGGCACGGCTGCCGGACCCGTCACCGGAACGCACCCGCAGCCCGCTGCTCCGATCGCTGTACGAGGACGGGGCGGCGGCCACCGCGAACGGGCTGCTCTCCGTCGACCCGGCCGACGGGCGAATACGGGACCGCGCGGGCCGTCCGCATCCGCGCCGCTTCGCGCTGGGGCCGCACACGACGGGCCGGGCGGGCGGCGCGTTCACCCGGCCGCGCACCGGCGGCCCCGCCTTCCGGCAGAACGACGCGACGGCGCGTGCGGCGCTCGCGTTCCTCCACGACCGGGCCGGGCTCTCCCGTACCCCCGTCTCCTCCTAAGGAATCCCAAGGAACCCCATGTCGCTCACCAGCGATCACCTCATCGGCAGGACAACCGGAACAGCGAAGGAGGACACAGCGGACAAGGCGGCGGACGCGGCGCCGGCCGGAGCTCCGGCGACGGAACCGGCGGGCGACGGAACGACCCGCGAGGCGCCCTCCTCAGGGGCCCCCGCCCCCGTGATGGTCGACATCCGCTCCGTGCACAAGAGCTTCGGCGCCCTGGAGGTGCTGCGCGGCGTCGACCTCTCGGTACGGACCGGTGAGGTGACCGTCGTCCTCGGCCCCTCCGGCTCGGGGAAGTCCACACTGCTGCGGACCATCAACCACCTGGAGCGGGTCGACCGCGGCTGGGTCAGCGTCGACGGCGTCCTGATCGGCTACCGGAGGGAGGGCGACAGGCTCCACGAACTCCGCGAGCGCGAGGTGCTGCGGCAACGCACCCGGATCGGCTTCGTGTTCCAGAACTTCAACCTCTTCCCGCACCTGACCGTCCTGGAGAACATCATCGAGGCCCCGGTCGCGGCGCTGCGCCGCCCCAGGAAGGCGGCCGTGGCCTCGGCGGAGAAGCTCCTGGCCCGGGTCGGGCTCGCCGACAGGTCGGGGGCGTACCCGGCGCAGCTCTCCGGCGGGCAGCGGCAGCGGGTGGCCATCGCCCGCGCCCTCGCCCTCGAACCGAAGCTGCTGCTGTTCGACGAGCCGACCTCCGCGCTCGACCCCGAGCTGGTCGGCGAGGTCCTGGACGTCATCAGGGACCTGGCCGAGCAGGGCACCACCATGATCGTCGTCACCCATGAGATCGGCTTCGCCCGCGAGGTCGCCGACACCGTCGTCTTCATGGACGAGGGCCGGATCGTCGAGCAGGGCCCGCCCGCCGACGTACTGGACCGGCCACGCCACGAGCGCACCCGCGCCTTTCTCTCCAAGGTCCTGTGAGGTCCCGTCATGCCCGTCACCACCCCTCTCCATCTGGCCGCCGAGATCGGCGGACCGCACGGTTTCGACCCCGCCAGGTACGTCGCCCTCGCCCGGCTCGCCGAGAGCGGCACGCTCGACTTCGTCACCCTCGGCGACTCGTTCGCCCGGCCGGGCCTCGACGCGCTCGCCGTGCTCTCCCGGGTCGCGCCCGCCACCGAACGGATCGGACTGGTGCCGACCGTCACGACCACCCACACCGAGCCGTTCCACGTCTCGTCGGCCGTCGCCACGCTGGACTGGGTGAGCCGGGGCCGGGCCGGCTGGCAGGCCGACGTGTCGGGAACCGGCGCGGAGGCCCGGCTGTTCGGCCGCCGCCCGGCCGCCCCCGCGGCCGACCTGTGGCACGAGGCGGCCGAGGTCGCCGATGTCGCCGCCCGGCTCTGGGACAGCTGGGAGGACGACGCCGAGGTACGGGACGTCGCCACCGGACGCTTCATCGACCGGGACAAGCTGCACTACGTCGACTTCCAGGGGCGCGGCTTCAGCGTCCGGGGACCGGCGATCGTGCCCCGGCCCCCGCAGGGCCACCCGGTGGTCGTCATCGACGCGACGGCCGAGGTGAGCCGGGAGGCCGCGGCCGCCCACGCCGACGTCGTCCTCGTACGCACCGACGAACCCGGCAAGGCCGCCACGGTCCGCGCCGATGTGCGCCGGCGCGCCACCGCGCACGGACGCGACCCCGACGCGCTCCGGGTGTTCGTCGCGCTCACCGTCGACCTCGGGGACGCCGAGAGCGCCCCCGAACCCGGGCTGGAGAGCGGCCCGTTGCTCGCCGGAGGAGGCTCCTACTACCGGGGCGGCCCGGTCGACCTCGCCGACCTGATCACCGAATGGC
This sequence comes from Streptomyces sp. AM 4-1-1, assembly GCF_029167625.1. Lineage (NCBI taxonomy): Bacteria > Bacillati > Actinomycetota > Actinomycetes > Kitasatosporales > Streptomycetaceae > Streptomyces > Streptomyces sp. AM 4-1-1. Next base: position 1,094,103 of record NZ_CP119145.1, on the reverse strand, counting down.
ACCAGGGGGGCGCGGTGGACGGTTTCCACCTCACCCCCATCGCCCCCGAACGCGATCTGGAACGGCTCGTCAACGGCACGGCCACCCTCCTCCAGCACCGCTGCCTGCTGCGCCGCTTCTACCCCGGTGCCACCCTCCGCGAGCACCTGGGACTCGCCCGCCCCGCCAACCGCTACGCCCTTGTCGGAGGACACGCATGAGCACCGCACAGCGGCCCCGGGGAGGGCCCAGGCGACTGCACCTCGCCGCCCACTTCCCCGGTGTCAACAGCACCACCGTCTGGGCCGACCCCCGGTCGGGGAGCCAGATCGACTTCTCGTCCTTCGAACACCTCGCCCGCACCGCCGAACGCGGCCGCTTCGACTTCTTCTTCCTCGCCGAGGGCCTGCGGCTGCGTGAGCACAACGGCCGCATCCACGACCTGGACGTCGTCGGCCGCCCCGACGCGCTCACCGTCCTGAGCGGGCTCGCCGCGGTCACCGAACACCTCGGACTGGCCGGCACCGTCAACGCCACCTTCAACGAGCCGTACGAGCTCGCCCGCCGCCTGGCCACCCTCGACCACCTCAGCGGGGGCCGGGCCGCCTGGAACGTCGTCACCTCGTCCGACGCCTTCACCGGGGAGAACTTCCGGCGCGGCGGCTTCCTCGACCGTGCCGACCGCTACACCAGGGCCGCCGAGTTCGTGACGGCCGCGCGCGGGCTCTGGGACTCCTGGGCCCCGGACGGCTCCCCACGCCACTTCGTCCACCACGGACGCCACTTCGACATCGAGGGCGAGTTCACCGTCCCGCGCGCCCCGCAGGGCCACCCGGTCGTCATCCAGGCCGGTGACTCCGCCGAGGGCCGTGAGTTCGCCGCCTCCGCCGCCGATGTCATCTTCACCCGGCACGGCACCCTCGACGCGGGCCGCGCCTTCTACGCCGACGTCAAGGCGCGACTGGCGGCCTACGGCAGACATCCCGAGGACCTGAAGATCATGCCGGGGGTCACCGTCGTCCTGGGCGACAGCGACGCCGAGGCCCAGGAGAAGGCCGCCGGAATCCGCCGCCTCCAGGTCTCCCCGCAGAACGCGATGCTCGCCCTGGAACAGGTCTGGGGCCGCGACCTCTCCTCGTACGACCCCGACGGGCCGCTCCCCGAGACCGACCCCGATCCGGGCTCCACCCTGACCCAGGGCAGGGTCCGGGTCGGCGATCCCCTCACGGTCGCCGCGAAATGGCGTGCGCTGGCACAGGCCAAGGGGCTGTCGATCCGGCAGACCGTGATCGAGACGACGGCGCGGCAGTCCTTCATCGGCACCCCGCGGACCGTGGCGGCGGCCATGGAGGAGTTCGTCACCGCGGAGGCGGCCGACGGCTTCATCCTCGTACCGCATCTCACCCCGGGCGGCCTCGACGACTTCGTCGACCAGGTCGTCCCGCTCCTTCAGGAACGCGGAATCTTCCGCTCCGAATACGACGGCACCACCCTGCGGTCCCACCTCGGGCTGGCCGGGCCGGTGTGGAAGGGTTGACACCATGAGTACGGACGCACAACGGGCGGACACCGCCGACCGGGCCGAGCGGGACTGGGCGCACTGGCACAAGGAGCGGACCGACACGGTCGCGGCGCCCCACGGCCCGCTCTCGCTCACCGGCACCCACTGGCTCTCCGATCACCCGGACGGCCGGATTCCGGCCGTCCCCGGGCGATGGCGCGAGGACGGCGACGAGGTGGTGCTCACCGCCACCGCCGAGGACGGTCTCACCGCCGACGGGAAGCCCCTGACCGGCGAGATCCGCCTCACCGCCGACCACGGACCGATCGACGTGTCACGGATCGCGCACGGCGGACGCCGACTGGTCGTGCTGCGCCGCGAAGGGCTGTGGGCGGTACGGGACTTCGATCCGGAGTCCGACGCGCGGCGCGCCTTCCGGGGCATCGAGGCGACCCTGTACGAAGCCCGCTGGGAGCTGCCCGGGGTGTTCCGCCCGTACGGCGCCGACCGCACGGTCCGGGTGCGGAACGCCGACGGGCGCGAGCGCGGGCTGGGCCTCGGCGGCGAGATCGCCTTCGAGGTGGACGGCGTGGAGCACACGCTCCAGGTTGCGGTGGAGCCCGACGGCTCGCTCTGGGCCGTCTTCGCCGACGCCACCAGTGGGGACAGCAGTTACCGGTTCCGCTTCCTGCGCCCGGCGGCCCCGGCCCCGGACGGCCGGGTGACGGTCGACTTCAACCGCAGCCTGCTGCCGCCCTGCGCCTTCGCGGACCACTTCATCTGCCCCTTCCCGCCGCCGGGCAACACCCTCGCCCTCGCGGTCCCGGCGGGGGAGCGGAACAGGTCCGGCGCCTGACGCGTACCCGGTCCGGCCGCAGGGGGAGCGTGACCGTGCGGGAGTCCCCGCCCACATGGTGGGCGGGGACTCCCGCACGGGCCGGGGTTTTTGAGATGGTATGGGGATGGTCGGCCGAGCACGGCCGACGGGGGCGGACGTCGTGCCTTCCGGGGGACGCCCTCCGGGACCCCCGGGCAGACATCTCAGGGGGTTCCAGGTCCGTGAATCGCATCGGAGTGACCGGCCACCGGACCATCCCCCGGGCGGCGTACGCCCACGTGCTCATCGGGCTCCGGGCGGCGATCGGCGGTGTCGAGGGCCCGCTCGACGCGCTGTCCAGCCTGGCCGCCGGGGCGGACCAGCTCTTCGCGGACATCGCGCTGTCCCACGGCGCCGAGCTGACCGCGGTCATCCCGAGCGGGGACTACGAGTCGACGTTCTCCGGCGCGGCCGAACTGGCCCGCTACCGCGGCCTCAAGGACCGGGCGGCCCGTGAGGTCCGGCTGGACTTCCCGCACTCCACCGACGAGGCGTACTACGCGGCGGGTGCCTACATCGCCGACCACTGCGACCGGCTGTTCGCCGTCTGGGACGGCCGCCCGGCCCGTGGGCTCGGCGGTACCGGCGACATCGTGACGTACGCCCGTGCGCTCGGCCGGCCGGTCACGGTGATCTGGCACGCGGGCGTGGAGCGCGACTGACCGGCCGGCAATGGATGACGTACCGTCACATCTTGTGCCGGGCAAGCCAGTCGGTGTGCTGCGGCGACACGATCCGCTCGGTCTCGAACACCGCGACCGGCCAGTGCCGCTCGGTCAGTGTGGTCTCCATCGCGACCTGCAGCGCTTCCAGTTCCTTCTCGACCAGGGAGTGCGCGGAGATCAGCGGATGGTGGCGGCGCATCTCGTACCAGGCGAGACAGGCCGCCGCGGCGGCGGACAGCACGCCGGTCAGGGCGAAGGAGCCGGTCACCGAGAACGTCCGGAGCAGACCGAGGACGAGGGCGAGCCCGGTCAGCACGGCGATGGCGGTCGACCAGAGGAACGTGGCACGCCGGGAGACCTCCTGGCGCCTGCGGTACCAGCCTCGCTGATCGATCAGCCGGTCCCGGACATAGGTCTCCTTGCGCACGGTGAACGCCTTGGCCCGCAGTTCCCGCATCGCGTCCGTGATCAGACCGCCGGAATCCTCCTGCCGCTCCCGGGGGTCCACCCAGCCGACCTTCCGTAACTCCTGGAGCCCCTCCTCCAGCCGGTTGGCGAACACCGCCTCCGGGTGCTGGGTGCCGGTGTCGAAGGGGGAGCCGTGGACCGCGTAACGCCAGCAGACCGACTTGATGAACTCCGCCGCGGAGCGGTTCAGCTGCCAGTGCGACTTCGCCTGACGGCGGGCCGAGAGGTAGGTCGCGATCAGGACGCCGGCATAGGCCAGCACTCCCAGCGCGTCGAGGAGTTGGACCGATCCCGCGACCCGCCAGTGCCAGGGGAGGGCCGCGGGCACGGCTCCGAGCACGAGGAGCACCAGCTGCCCCCTGGTGGTGTTCACGCTCTCGCGTTGACGTGCGACGGCGACGGCGTCCGTGTGGTGGAAGAGTGCCGGAAGATCGGCGTTCCGGAAGACCATGCTCCGGAGCGGTCCGGGAATCGCGGTCATGTTCGCCCCCGTCTGCGGTTTCTGACCCTCACCCCGTTGCTGGAACGGGTCGTCGTTCCGTTCTCGTCGGGGCCCTGGGAGACGCCTGTCGCGCACGTCGTCGCCAGGTGCCGCGGCTGTCGTCGCCCGCCCGTCAGGGACCACGGGACAGCTCTTACCGAGGTGATGAGAGTAAAGTCGCGCCGCGGGACACTGCAATGGTGCCGTTTCCGGCTTCCGGCTCCCGGTGCTGTCCCGCTGTCCGGAACGACGGGACGGGTCGGGTGCTCGCTCCGCCCGGGTCAGGCTCCCGACGTCCGCCGGGTGGAGCCGCCTCCGGTACGGCTTCCGCCGCCGTCCCCCGTATCGCCGTCCCCCGTACCACTGCCCCCCGTACCGCCGCCGCCCATGCCGTTCCCGGGGCCTTCGAGTGCCATGCCGTCCGCCTGGCCCGGGGCGCGGCGCAGGGAGAGCAGCAGGGTGAGGGCCGTGCCGACGACCGCCCAGGCGGAGAGGACCAGCAGTGGCTGGGTGAGCGCGTTGCCCCTGAAGTACGCGATGGAGCGGGCCGCCCAGGTGCCCGCGCCCGGTGGCAGGGCCGGTCCGATCGCCCGCCAGAAGTCCGGCAGCATCGGCAGCGGGAAGGCGCCGCCCGCGCTCGGGTTGCCCGCGACCACGATGATCAGGACGGCCAGACCGATGCCGACGATCCCGGTGAGCGCTTCCAGCGCGAGCGTGATCATGCCCACCCCGAAGACGATCAGCGCACCCAGTCCCGCCATCCCCCACACGCTGCCCGGCAACGCGCCGAGGATCGGTCCGATGACGATCGCACCGCCGATGCCGCCCGCGATCGAGTACAGCGCCATGACGGCGACCCGGATCAGCGCGCGCCGGCGGTTGGCGGCGCGGGCGCCCGCGCTGATCGCCAGGATCGAGGCGCAGAGGTAGCCGCCGACGCACCAGCCCACGACGAGGTAGAAGGACGAGAGCCCGTTGAAGTCGTCACTGGAGGCCGGTGCCACGTCCACGGACCTGACCGTGCGCCCCTGGGCCTCGTCGGCCTTGGTGACGATCTTGGTCAGGGTGTTCGCCAGCACGGTGCCGCCCCCGGAGGCGACCAGCACCGTGTCGGTCTTCCCGGTGGGGTCGACGATCAGCACGCCGTCGAGGTCGCGGTTCAGGACCTTCTCGCGGGCCGCCTTCGCGTCGGAGACCCGGCGCGGGTCCAGCGGCCCGCCGGGGAGGTCCTTGAGCTGGGTGATCAGCTTCTGGGACACCTGCGGAGGAGCCACCACCCCGAAGGCGACGTCCGTGGGGACCGGCCTGTGCAGCGCCCCCACGTAGGACGTGATGAACAGAAGCTGCAACGCCAGCGTGCCGATGACGAGCAGCGCGGCCCTGGGCGTGACGGCGTTCTTCACCTCGTCGACGAAAGTCATGCCCTCACGGTCCGGGGGAGCGGCCGTTCACGCAGCAGGTGCGCGGCCGAATGGCTGGTCCCGGACCGGCCCCGCCTCGGATATCGCACGCACGTTCGAACGTGGTCTATGGTTGAAGGACAAAGGGGGTGGCGAGTGAGTACGGATCGGTCCAGGAGGTGCGGATGCCAGGCTTCACGCATCTGCGTACCGTTTCCGGCTTCTCCCCGCGGTACGGGGCGTCGCACCCCGAGCGGCTGGCCGAGCGCGCCGCGGAACGGGGCATGGACGCTCTCGCGCTGACCGACCGGGACACCCTCGCGGGGGCGGTCCGCTTCGCCAGGGCCTGCGAGAGTGCCGGGGTCCGCCCGGTCTTCGGGGTGGACCTCGCGGTGCCCGGGTACGCCCCGGGCGACACCCGCGCCCGGCGGCCCCGGGCACCGGTCCGTGGCGGCGCCTTCGTCGACGAGTCCGCGCCCCGGGCCACCTTTCTCGCCCGGGACGGCGCGTCCGGCTGGGCCGCACTGTGCCGGCTCGTCACCGCGGCCCACGCCACGCCCGGCTCCTACGCCACGCCCGGCTCCTATGCCACGCCCAGCTCCTACGCCACGTCCGGCTCCCACGCCACGCCCGGCCCACGCGTCACCCCCGGACAGCCCCGGCTCGACGGATGCGAGCCGCCCGCCGAAGGGGTCACCGTGCTGCTCGGCCCCGACTCCGAGATCGGCAGGGCGCTCACCGCGGGCCGCCCCGACCTGGCCACCGCGCTGCTCGTTCCCTGGCGGGAGGCGTACGGCGACGATCTCCGGCTGGAGGCGGTCCACCACGGGCGGACCGGCACCGGCCCGGGATCGCTCCGGCTCGCCGCCCGTACCGTCGGCTTCGCGGCCGACCAAGGGGTACGAGCCGTGCTGACCAACGCCGTCCGGTACGCCGACCCCGGGCAGGGCCCGGTCGTCGACGTGCTCGACGCCGCCCGTCGGCTCGTCCCCGTCGACCCGCGCCGCTCCCCCCTCGACAGCGGTGAGCGCTGGCTCAAGGACGACCGCGCGATGCGGGAGACCGCCGAGCGGATCACCTCGGCCGCCGGACTCGGCGAAGGCGCCGGGGCCCGGCTGCTCGCCGAGACCCGGCGCACCGCCGACGCCTGCGCCGTCGATCCCGCGGGTGACCTCGGTCTCGGCGGCGTCCACTTCCCCGAACCGCGCCTCGTCGGCGCCGGCCGGCGCACCGCCCAGCGGGTGCTGGCCTCCCGGGCCGCCGCGGGCATGGTGCTGCGCGGCTACGACCGCAGACCGGACTACTGGGAGCGGATGCGCCACGAGCTGGACATCATCGCCCACCACGGCTTCGCCTCCTACTTCCTGACGGTCGCCCAGGTCGTCGAGGACGTGAAGGACATGGGGATCAGGGTCACCGCCCGTGGCTCCGGTGCGGGCTCACTGGTCAACCACCTCCTCGGGATCGCCCACGCCGACCCCGTCGAACACGGACTGCTGATGGAACGCTTCCTCTCCACCCGGCGCTTCGTGCTGCCCGACATCGACATCGACGTCGAGTCCGCCCGCCGACTGGAGGTCTACCGCGCGATCATCGGACGCTTCGGCGCCGAGCGGGTCGCGACCGTCGCCATGCCCGAGACCTACCGGGTGCGCCACGCCGTACGGGACGTCGGCGCCGCCCTCTCCATGGACCCGGCCGAGATCGACCGGCTCGCCAAGGCGTTCCCGCACATCCGGGCCCGCGACGCCCGCGCCGCGATGGCGGAACTGCCCGAGCTGCGCGCGGTGGGCGAGCGGTACGGGCGGGAGGGGACGCGGTACGGCCGGTTCTGGGAGCTGGTGGAGGCGCTGGACGCACTGCCGCGCGGCATCGCCATGCACCCGTGCGGGGTCCTCCTCTCCGACGCCTCACTGCTGCGCCGCACCCCCGTCGTGCCCACCAGCGGTGAGGGCCTTCCGATGGCGCAGTTCGACAAGGAGGACGTGGAGCACCTGGGCCTGCTCAAGCTCGACGTGCTGGGTGTGCGGATGCAGTCGGCGATGGCGCACGCGGTCACCGAACTGAAGCGGGCCACGGGCGAAGACCTCGACCTGGACGCCGTGCCGCCGGACGACCCGGAGACGTACCGGCTGATCAGGTCCGCCGAGACGCTGGGCTGCTTCCAGATCGAGTCGCCGGGCCAGCGCGATCTGGTGGGCCGGCTCCAGCCCGCCACCTTCCACGACCTGGTGGTCGACATCTCGCTGTTCCGGCCGGGACCGGTCGCCGCCGACATGGTGCGGCCGTTCATCGAGGCCAGGCACGGCCGGGCCCCCGTCCGCTACCCGCACCCCGACCTGGAGGGACCGCTGCGCGAGACCTACGGGGTCGTCGTCTTCCACGAGCAGATCATCGAGATGGTGGACATCATGACCGGCTGCGGCCGGGACGAGGCCGACCGGGTGCGGCGCGGGCTCTCCGACCCGGGGTCGCAGGACCGGATCAGGATCTGGTTCGCGCAGCGGGCGGCGGAGAAGGGGTACGGCGCCGAAGTGATCGCCCGCGCCTGGGAGATCATCGAGGCGTTCGGCTCCTACGGCTTCTGCAAGGCGCACGCGGTCGCCTTCGCCGTACCCACCTATCAGTCGGCCTGGCTCAAGGCGCACCACCCGGCCGCCTTCTACGCCGGGCTGCTCACCCATGACCCCGGGATGTACCCGAAGCGGCTGCTGCTCGCGGATGCCCGGCGGCGCGGGGTCCCGGTGCTGCCGCTGGACGTGAACCGGTCGGCGGCCACTCATCAAATCGAACTGGTGTCTGGTGATGGGGAGGGTGACGGAAAGAGGAACGGTGACGGGCGCGGTCCCGGCGTCTGGGGGATCAGGCTGGCGCTCTCGGACGTCCACGGCATCAGCGAGGACGAGACCGCCCGGATCGAGGCCGGCCGCCCGTACGCCTCGCTGCTGGACTTCTGGCAGCGGGCCCGGCCCGGTCGGCCCGCCGCCGAACGGCTCGTCCAGGTCGGGGCGTTGGACGCCTTCGGCGCCAACCGCCGTGATCTGCTGCTGCATCTGTCCGAACTGCACCGCGCCCAGCGCGGATCAGGGGCGCGGACCGGCGGCGGCCCGCAACTGCCGCTCGGCGACGGCCGCAGAACCGGCTCCGTCGGCCTGCCCGACCTCAACGAGGCGGAACGCCTCAGCGCCGAACTGGGCGTCCTCAGCATGGACGTCTCCCGGCATCTGATGGACGACCACCACGCCTTCCTCGACGAGTTGGGCGCGCTCTCCGCCAAGCGGCTGCGGGACGCCCGGCACGGTGAGACCGTGCTGGTCGCGGGCGCCAAGGCGGCCACCCAGACCCCGCCGGTCCGCTCCGGCCGCCGGGTCATCTTCACCACCCTGGACGACGGTACGGGCCTGGTCGACCTGGCCTTCTTCGACGACAGCCACGCCGCCTGCGCGCACACCGTCTTCCACTCCTGGCTGCTGCTGGTGCGCGGGGTGGTGCAGCGGCGCGGGGCGCGGAGCCTGAGCGTGATCGGCGCCGCGGCCTGGAACCTCGCGGAGCTGGCCGAGCTGCGGCGCACCGGCGGACTCGACGCGGTCGCGGCCCGGCTCGCGGCGGGACCCGCGGACGAGGAGCAGCCCCCGGCCACCGACGGTTCCCCCGGCGCCACTTCCGCCGGCGGCCCTTCGGACGATCCGGCCTCCGCCGCCGGCCGCCGGGTCCGGTTGCCGACCGGATACGAGATGAACCCCTGGGCCGACCTCCGGCCCCCCGGCGAAGGGCCGCCCACCGGACGGAAGTTGTGGCACCAGAGCCAGGGGAGCGCGGGATGAGCGCCGAACGTGTCCCGGCCGGGGTGTTCTGTCTGCGGTTCCGCAGGGTCGGCGGCGGTCCGCCGGACAGCGTCGGTTACGAGGGGCTGCTCGCCCTCCTCGGTGCGTTCACCCCGGTCGTCGAGGCCGCCCCGCCCGACGGGGCACTCGCCGACGTGCGGGGCGCGCTGCGCTACTTCGGGCAGGACGCGGCGGGCCTGGCCGGACTGATCCGTGTCCGCGCCCTCGCCCTGCACGGTGTGGACTGTGCGATCGGGGCGGCCGAGAACCCGATGCTGGCGCGGATGGCGGCGCGGCAGGCCGCACCCGGTACGGCCGTCGTGGTGCCCGATGACAAGGTCGCCGACTTCCTCGTGGACAAGCCGGCCGCCGCGCTGGACGGCGTAGGGACGGCGACGGCCCGCACCCTGTGCGGCTACGGGCTCGACTCCGTCGGCCGGATCGCCTCGGCGCCGCTCGCCACCCTGCAACGGATCACCGGCGCGCGCTCCGGGCGCGAGCTGTGGGAACGGGCCCACGGCATCGACCGCACCCAGGTGGTGCCGAATGCCGCCGCCCGGTCGATGGCCGCCGAACACGCCTTCTCACGCGACGAGTTGGACCCGGATCGACAGCGCCGCGCGCTCGTGTCGCTGACCGAGGAGCTGGGCACCCGGCTGCGCGGCGAGGGGCAGGTGTGCCGTTCGCTCGCGCTCTCCGTGCGTTACGCCGACCGGACCGGCTACGCCACGCTCACCCGCAGCCGCGCGTTCCGTGAGCCCACGGCCCACTCGGCGGCGCTCACCGGGCTCGCGTACCGTATCCACGACTCGTTCGGACTGCAACGCGCCAGGGTGCGGGGGATCGCGCTGCGCGCGGAGGGGCTGGCGGACGCCGAACGGGCCTCCCGGCAGCTGACGTTCGACCCGGCGGACGAGCGGGCGCACCGGATCGAGGAGGTGGCGGACCGGCTGCGGGCGCGATTCGGCCCACGGGCGGTGATGCCGGGCAGGCTGGCGGCGTGAGCCACCGGCCGGATCGCCGGACCGCTATTTCGCCCCCGGGCCCGACGAGGGCGGAGACATGTGCCCGGTGGGCGCCGTGCTGTCATCGGCCGGCCGGAGGCAGTGGTGCGTCCGGGCGGAACGAGGGCGGTGGGGTGGCGCGTGGGACCGGCTGGCCCAGGGTGGCGGCGCGTGGGTCCGGCCGGCCGGGGGCGGTGGTGTGTGGGTCTGGCCGGCCGGGGGCGGTGGCGCGCCTGGTCGGAACGGGGACGGCGGTGCGTGGGTCCGGCCGCCCCGGGACGGTGGTATGTGGGTCTGGCCGACCGGGGGCGGTGGTGCGTGGGTCCGGCCGGGGACGGCGGTGCGTGGTCCCGGGGTCAGCGGCCGTGCCGGGCGGCGACGACGGCCCGGCGGCGGACCGAGGCGAACAGCGCGGCCGAACCCACCGCGAGCGCACCGGAAGTGCCGAGCGCGAGGTACGAGACGCTGTCACCGCCACCGGCCCCGGCGATGTCCTCGCCCGGACGGGCCGGGGCGACGGCGGCGCCGTCCGCCCTGGGCGCGCTCTCCGCGCCCAGGGCCGGGGCCGCGCACACACCTGCCGACACGAGCAGCACGAGCAGTGCGGCACCGAGTGCGACGGCCCCCGCGACCCCGCGGCGAGCGGTCATGACGACGACAGTCATGGCGGCGATCTCCTTCGACGGCGACGCGGGCATGGAACCGGGCGGGGGAGGGGTGGTGGGCGCCTGCCCCGCCCGGCGATCAGAAAGGTAGCCCGGACCGCGCCCGGACACGACGGCCGAGGGCGGTCACGGGCGATCCTTAGGGCGCGCTTAAGGAACCGCTCAGCGCCGGTTAAAGATCGGCCGTCACCACCGGCCGGAGGAGCGGCCGGTCCGGGGTCTCCCGCCGGAGAAGAGGGGCCGCGCCCAGGCAGGGGTGACGGCCGCCGGAGAAACGGCGGCCGTCACGGTCCGGGCGGGCGTCAGGTCAGCAGACCGGTCAACCCCTCGGTACGGGCCAGGAGTTCCAGTTCGTCCAACGCCCGGCGGGCCGCCAGGGCCGCCGCCGGATCGCGCTCGGTGAGGCCGCTCTCCGCGAACTCGTCCTCGTCCAGCCGGAGTACGGTCGCCCCGTCCGCCGACACCCACAGATCCAGGTCCAGGTCCTCCACCAGCAGCTCACCGTCGCTCAGCACGGCCGGGCGGGTCACGTCGCAGTACCAGCCCTTCAGCCCGCCGGTCCCCGTCCTGACCTCCTTCACCGCGAACCACCGGTCGCGCCAGTAGTGTTCGGTGAACACATCGCCCGGCTCGAACCGTACGAAGCCGAAGTCGCGGACCCCGGGCGCGGCCCACGGAGCGCGCACCGTCACCCGGACCCCGTCGTCGCGGACCACCTCCGCCGGGTAACGGATCTTGGTGTGGCCCGCCTTGACGAGGGCGACCACCAGGGCGGTCTCGGACGAGTTCATGGACATGACGTACCTCCGTGGCGCAGATTCCGTAACCGAACCATTTGTCGACGGCGAGCACCGGGCCGTTTGTCGGCGTCCATCGGCCAGGCCGGGCACCACCGCCCCGGGTGTCGTCACCGTGCACGGCGGCGCGGCCCGCCGCAGCCCGGTCCTCGGCGTCGGTGGACCGTGAGTCACGCACGATCACGGTCACGCGCAGGACGGTACGTGCCCCCGCGCCCCGGCCGCCTGCCATTTTCTTCGCGGTGGGGGAGAATCGGATTTCTTCGCGGTGGGGGAGAATCGGATGGTGACTTTCAAGATCGTCCTCGACCCGGACACCGCCACCGCCCCGTACGAACAACTGCGCACGCAGATCTCCGAACAGGCCAGGTCAGGTGCTCTGCCCGTCGGCCACCGGCTCCCGACCGTACGTGGCCTGGCCGAGGACCTCGGGCTCGCCGCCAACACCGTCGCCAAGGCGTACCGGGCGCTGGAGGCCGACGGGGTGATCGAGACCCGCGGCCGCAACGGCACGTTCGTCGCGGCGGCGGGCGACGCCGCCGACCGCAAGGCGGCCGCCGCCGCACAGGACTTCGCGGAGCAGGCCAGACGCCTCGGCCTGTCCCGGGCCGAGGCACTGTCCCTGGCCGAGGACGCGGTACGGGCCGTCTATCCGCGATGAGCGGGTGATCGGCCGGACCGGGGGCCGGGCCGACGGGGAACAGGGAGTCGGAGCCGGGGAAGCGGGAGGGATTGCATGACGGGGCGTCAGAGGTACAGGCCCGCGTCCGTGTTCGAGTCCTGCTTCGGGACCGACGCGGGCCCGCTGCCCCGGCGCAGCGCGTACAGCTCGGCGAGCGTCGCTCCCTCCCTGCCCACCTCCCGGCCGACGCCCTCCTCCGCGCCCAGCCAGGACACGGCCTCCCGGCGGGTCAGCGAGCCGACCTCGATCCGGGCCAGACAGCGGCCCGGCCTGACCACCGCGGGGTGGAGCCGTTCCAGGTCCTCGTTGGTGGTGACCCCCACCAGGACGTTCCGTCCCTGCCCGAGCAGCCCGTCCGTGAGGTTCAGCAGCCGGGACAGGGCCTGGCCGGCCGTGTGCTTCGCCTCGCCCCGGATCAGCTCGTCGCAGTCCTCCAGGAGCAGCAGCCGCCACCGGCCCCCCGACGTGCCGTCGTCCTCGCCGATCGCGATGTCCATCAGATAGCCGACGTCGTTGAAGAGGCGTTCGGGGTCCAGCACGCAGTCGACCTGGCACCAGTCGCGCCAGGACCTGGCGAGGGTGCGCAGCGCGGAGGTCTTCCCGGTGCCCGGCGGGCCGTGCAGCAGGAGCAGCCGGCCCGCGATGTCGTCGGGGGTGACCTTCATCAGCCGGTCCAGGGCCTCCGCCACCGGCGCCGTGTAGTTGCCCCGGACCTCGTCCCAGGTCCCGGCGCTGATCTGCCGGGTGGTGCGGTGCGGGCCGCGGCGCGGTGAGACGTACCAGAAGCCCATCGGCACGTTCTCGGGCTGCGGTTCCGGCTCGTCCCTGGCGCCGTCCGTCGCTTCGCCGAGCACCCGCTCCGCCAGTTCTCCGCTGGTCGCGGTGACCGTGACGTCGGCGCCGCGGCTCCATCGCGAGATCAGCAGGGTCCAGCCGTCGCCCTCGGCGAGCGTGGCGCTGCGGTCGTCGTCCCGGGCGGCGCGGAGCACCCTGGCGGCGGGCGGCAGCAGTGTCGCGGCGGATCTGACCCGGTCGAGCGACGTGCTGTGCGAGTACGGCTGCTCACCCGTCGCGAAACGGCCGAGGAACAGCGCGTCGACGACATCGGAAGGCGAATCACTGTCGTCGACGTTGAGCCGGATCGGCAGGGCGGATTCGGGGTTGGCGGACATGGTGTCCATGATCCGGCACGGGGACACCCCGCGCACCCGGTTTCGCCACGGGGCCCGGCGCCCGCCCCGGGCCGACCGCACCGGCCGGTCCCGCTCACCGCCCCGGCCCGGCGGCGGACCGGAGCGCCCGACGGGTCCTCCGTACGACGGCGTACCCCTTGGTGAGCGCCCGGTCCACCGCGAAGTCACGGCCGGCCGGCCGGCCGGTGATCATCCGGTCGAACTCCCGCGGGGTGGTGCCGCGCCGGACCGTGACCCGTTCCAGGGCGTACGGTCCCTGCCCGCGCCGGGCCAGGGCGTTGCCCACGGCGAGGGACTGGGCGAAGCCCGCGGTCCGCACGGCCCGCCGGACCCGGCGGTCGGAGTAGCCGTACGGATGGGCGAACGAGGCCGGTGCCGCGCCCAGTTCAGCGCCGATGATCTCCCGGCACCGCACGGTCTCGGACCGCAGCCGCCCGTCGTCCAGCTGGTCCAGCTCCGGATGGGTGTGGCTGTGGCCGCCGATCTCCGCACCCGCCGCGGCCAGTTCGCGGACCTGGTGCCAGTCCAGCATGGTGTCGGGCGCGCCCGCCTCCTCGTAGGGACCGCGCAGCCAGCCCGTGGTGACGAAGACGGTGGCCGCGAACCCGTGGGCGGCGAGCACCGGCAGCGCGTACCGGTGCACCCCCTCGTAACCGTCGTCGAAGGTGATCAGCACCGGCCGGGGCGGCAGCGGCCCGCCGGTCCGCCAGGCCCGGCCGAGCGCCGCCGTGGTGAGCGGGGTCAGGCCACGCTCCGCCAGCACCGCCATCTGGGCGCGGAACGCCCCGGGCGAGACCGAGAGGCGGTGGACCGCCGGGGCCGGGCGGTGGGCGACGGCGTGGTACATCAGGATCGGCACGGCCCGGTCCGCCGCCGCCTCGCTCAGCACCGTTCACCACCGTGCCCGGCGGGGCGGCCGGCGTGGTGACCGGGCCGCTGTGCCACGGGGGCGACGGGCGGCGGTACGGAGAACGTCGTACGGCCGCTCCTGACCCGTACGCTCCCCAGCAGATAGCCGCCCACGGCCGCCGCCACCCCGGTCACGATGGCGCCCGCCCGGCCCGCGCCCCCCGGCCGGCCGAGCAGCGCGTCCCGCACCCCACGGACCACCCCGGCGGGCAGCACCCGGGTGGTGTAGCGGCGTTCCGACTCAAGTCCCTTGCCCACCCCGACACTTCGGGTGACCAGGGCCTTGGAGAGACCTTCCGCGTAGGCCCGGGAGCGGAAGTAGCCGAACCGTTCGCGGGGCCCCGGCACCCTGTGGTGGACGACCGCGCGGTCGTCGATCAGCAGCACCGCCCGGGGCAGCGCCCTGGCCAGCCTGACGCACAGCTCGGTCTCCTCGCCGCCCAGCGGCCGGTTGCCGCCGCCCCGCCCGATGCCGGTGGCGAACCCGCCCGTGACCTCGAACGCGGTACGCCGGAAGGACGCGTTGCCCCCGAGCACATTGCGCACCCGGACCCTGCCCGGGGGCAGCCCCTTGTACGTGCAGCCGACGATCCAGTCGAACTCCTCGGGGAACCAGACGGGCCGCCGGCCGGAGGCCCAGGCGGGCACGGTACGGCCACCGACGGCCATCACCCGGGGGTCGTCGTACGCCCGGTCGAAGTGGCGCAGCCAGTCACGCTCGGCCACGGCGTCGTCGTCGAGGAAGGCGACGATCTCGGCGCGGGCGGCGGCGACCCCGGTGTTGCGGCCCGCCGAGAGCCCACGGGGGCCCGCGTTGGCGAGCACGCGCACCCACGCCGATCCCTCGCCCGCCCCGCCCGCCCCGTGCGCCTTGTCCGTCCCGGGCTTCTCGTACTTCTGGGCCAGCCGGTCCAGCAGGGCCGGATTGTGGTCCACCACCAGCAGCGTCTCCCTGGCGGGCAGCGACTGGGCCCGTACCGAGGCGACCGCCGCGAGGATGTCGTCCCAGCGGTCCTCGGTGTGGACGCAGATGACCACGGAGAAGTCCCGTGGACTCACGACGCGTCCCCCTGGCCGGAGACGACGGGTACGGCGGCCGGGCGGCGGCCGGGGCGGCGGACGCGCTTCTCCCGGAGGATCACTTTGAGCACCCGCAGGCCGTCCCGCACCGCGCTGAGATTGCTGACGCCGTGAATCCGGTTGTACTCGTGGCTGGGTACCTCCTGGACCCGCAGCCCCGCCTTGACGACCCGGATGTTCATCAGCGTCTCGATCTCGAAGCCGGTGCAGTCGAGGGAGATCCGGTCCAGGCAGTGTTTCCAGAAGGCGTTGTAGCCGTAGCAGAGGTCGGTGTAGCGCGCCCCGAACTTGCGGTTGACCACCGCGCACAGCACGCGGTTGCCGAGTCTGCGGACCGGTGTCATGTCGTCCGTACCACCGCCGTTGGCGAATCTGGAGCCCTTGGCGAAGTCGGCGCCGCCGACGAGGGCCGAGACGTAGCTGACGATCTCCTCGCCGTTCGCCGAGCCGTCCGCGTCGACCATGACGATGATGTCGCCCGTGCAGGCGTCGAACCCGCTGATGAGGGCGTCGCCCTTGCCCTTGCCCGCCTGCTCGACCACCACGATGTCCGGCCACAGCTCGCGGGCGACCCGCACGGTGTCGTCGGTGGACGCCCCGTCGACCAGGACGACCTCATGAATCCACCCGGGCAGGGACCCGAACACATGGGGAAGGTTCGCCGCCTCGTTCATCGCGGGGATCACCACGCTGACCGGGGGCGCTATCGCGAGATGGGAGGAGATCGGCCGGTAGCCGGCCGGTATTCGGGCGGCGGACGAGGACGACGCGGCCGTCGTCCCGGCAGGGGACGGCAGCGGCGACGTATCCCGGCCCGGAACGGCCGGGCGCAGAACTGAACTCATGATTCTCTTCCCTCTCGTCCGGCGGGCGGTCCGTTCCCGGGCCGCCCGGCTGAATGTCCGGTGCGAAAAGGGGGCTGCCCACCCCGGTCATGACGGCATGACGCCCCTGCCGACCGGGTGAGCCGGTGTCGCGGGCCGCGCGGCGGCGTGACTCAAGGAGCCGTTCGCCGACGCGGCACCCCCCAAGAGCTGTCCAGCGATTCCGGGCGGGCGCACGACGACCGTCACGGCGTCTCGTCGCGTTGCGGGAAGCGTCCGGGTACTCCGGTACGCGGACGTGCCTCCGCCTCGCGACGCACCGTGTCCGGTGCCGTGCGCTGATCCGTCAGGGGCCGAAGACAGCCCTTACCGCGCCCCGCACGGATGCCCGGCGCGGTCCCTCTGTGCGTGTGCGTGTCGGAACTCCGACCGTTCTTCGACCGTGCCGCGCGTGTCCCGCACGGTGTACATGGTCCACATCGTCCGCATTGGCGACTTTGCCCCCCGGCGCGCAGGATGCCGGACTTCAATGTGACGCACGCTCAGGAGGCCGTCAAGAAGCCCTCACCGGATGTTCGTGGCATGAACACTTCCGGCGATAGCTGGCTGCTGCTACCACGGATACGGCAGAGATCCTGCCGTAGGAGGTTCCATGAAACTTTCCGGAGTGGTGGCGTTCTCGTCCTCGCTCATCCTCGGTGCCGTACTCGCGCTGACCGGTGCGGGCGTCGCCGACGCCGCGGCCGAGAGCCGGTCCGTCGACTACGTGGCGCTCGGCGATTCGTACTCGTCCGGCGTCGGCTCGGGCGGCTACGACAGCGCGAGCGGCGCCTGCAAGCGCAGCCGGCACGCCTACCCGGCGCTCTGGGCGACGGCCAACTCGCCCTCGTCGTTCGCCTTCACCGCTTGCTCGGGCGCCCTCACGAGTGATGTGACGGCGAGTCAGCTCGGGCCGCTCAACTCCTCGACCGACCTCGTCTCCCTCTCCATCGGCGGCAACGACGCGGGCTTCGCCGATGTCATGACCACCTGTGTCCTCCAGTCCGAGGCCACCTGTCTCGGCCGGGTCGCCACGGCCCGCGCCTACGTCGACTCCACCCTGCCGGGCAGGCTCGACTCGGTGTACGCGGCGATCCACGCCAAGGCGCCCTCCGCACGCGTCGTCGTCCTCGGCTATCCCCGCTTCTACCAGCTCGGCGGCGGGTGCCTCGCCGGGCTGAGCGAGAAGGAGAGGACGGCCATCAACGGCGCGGCCGACCATCTGAACACGGTGACCGCCAAACGCGCCGCCGATCACGGCTTCACCTTCGGTGACGTCGCCGGACGGTTCGCCGGGCACGAGATCTGTTCGAGCGGCCCGTGGCTGCACAGCGTGAACTGGCTCGACATCGGCGAGTCCTACCACCCCACCGCCGCCGGACAGTCGGGCGGCTATCTGCCCGTCCTCGCCTCGGCCGCCTGACCGTTTCCCGTCCCCGCAGCCGCTCCCACCCGGAACAGCGCGACGCGTCAGGTCGGAGACCTCACCCCCGTGAGGTCTCCCTCCCGCGGGTGAAACGGAACACTTCGCGTGCCGTACTCCCGTCCGAACGGTGAGCCGGCCCGCGGCCCCCTTGTGCACCTTTCCGCCCCCTTGGGCGCCCCCTGGCGGCCCCGGTCAACTCGCCCTGGAATCGGGCGTATTCGGAGGGTGATCGGCGCTCTCGTCGCAGGTGTGCCCGAACCCGGCCGGGATAGGTGAGTGTCGTGCCGGGGCGATAGGGTTAACCTGCCCGGGTCGGGTGCCCTCGTACGGGTGGGGAGTGACATGGAACAGATAACGGTACGGAGCAGGCCGCGTGTGCCTGCCATCACATGCGGAAGCGGTGCGACGAGTTCGCGCCTTGACCGCCATCTCGCGGTGCTCGGCGGTCCCGTCGTGCCCCAGCGGGAAACGGCCGAAGCGACGCTGCTGATGCGCGAGTTGACCTCGCGCGACGCCGCGCACACCGGCAGGAGCCGAAGCCGGAGCGCGCGTGTCTCGCTCTTCGCGCCCCTGCGGCGACTGCGGCGCTCGATCCTCGGCAGCCGCCGCTGACCCGAACCGCCCGACACGACCGCGTTCGCCGAAGGGCACTCAGGCGATCACGCCGTCCCGTCCCGGCGCTGCTGTCCGCCCGTCCGTCATTCCCAGGGCCGGCAGCAGCGCTTCGGTGTGTCCGCCCGCCCTTCCGACGGCCCGGCCGACGCACCCACCGCTCGTCACCCCGGTCACCGGCGGTCGCGCGGCGGCTACCGCTCCCCGTCCGTGTACCGGCGTACGGCCAGGGGCACGAACACCACGAGCAGCGCCACGCACCACGCGAGCGTGCCCGCCACCGGGTGGGCGACCGGCCACGCCGCGCCGGCGGACGGCGTCGCGTTGCCGAGGAGCGCGCGGGCGGCCGTCGCGGGCCGTGCCGCGCGCCTCCTCGTCGCCTCGCGCCGGTGTTCCGTCAGAGCAGGGCGAACTGTCCGTCCGGCCCTTCCTCCCGTCGGCCGAGCACCGAGGCGGGCCGGCGGGCCGCCGCCGGTACCGGCAGCACCCCCGCCGCGCGCAGCTCCCGTTCGGACACCACGGGTCCCGCCGTCAGCGCCGCCCGCAATTCGGTCTGCTGAGGCAGCAGTTCGGCGAGCAGCGCCAACACCGTGATCAGCTCCAGGAGTTCGGACGTCCACTCCTGGGGCCAGCGGGCCGGGCCCACCGCCTCCAGACCGGCCGGGGCGTCGGCGCCCGCGGGGTCCGGGACGCGGCCGGCGAACCACAGCTCCAGCACTCGCGCACCGCCCACCCGGAACTCCCAGGCCCCGGGCGGCACCGGAGAGATCCTGCCGTCGCCCAGTGACAGGACCTCGCCCTCCGGGTCGTACGCCGGAGCGGCCGGCCAGGAGGTGACGGCGGCTCGCACATAGGGGCGCCGTCCGCCGGGCAGCCGTGGCCGCTCCCCGCCGCGCGTCCCGCGCAGCTGAATCCGCAGCAGCTCCCGGCCCAGCGACACCCCCGCCGTCCAGAGCGCGGTGTCGGCGGGCAACGGGACCCGGCATCCGGCGGGCGAGGCGTACGCCGTCGCGAGCACCCACGCCAGCACGGACTCCTCCGAGACCGGCTCGCCACCGCTCCTCCCGTACCGGGCGCGCAGCGACGTGAGCAGCCCCGGAGCGAGATTGGGCTCCTCGGCGCCCGGGCGCCGGTAGAGCGGCCGCACCCGGCCGGGCTGGCCGACGGGGGAGTGGCCGTCCGGCAGCAGCGTGGTCGCGGTCAGCGCGGGGCCGGTGTCCCGGGGGCCGTGACCGTGTTCCACGGCGAAGACCTGCCGGTCGTCGGCGACCCGCCACAGCTCGGGGCGGGCGGCGTCGATCAACCGGTGGTCGGGGATCAGCCACCACTCGTCGAACGGGCCGTGCGCGATCCGCACCGGATCGGGGTACGGGCCCGGCCTGCGGGCGAACGGGCCGGTGCCGCCGGCCCGCGTCCCCGGCAGGGCGGCGACGGGCGTACGGGGGCCCCGGGACCTGCTCGGCCGGAACAGTCGCTCCTGCTCGGCGCCCTCCGCCCGTACCAGCCGCTCCCAGCGGGCCTTCAGTGACGCGGCGTCCGGAGCGGTCACCCAGGGGCGGCCGGTGCGCGGCGGACGGACCGACCACGGCATCAGATCGTCGAGCAGGGGATCGTCGGGACCGGCGACGCCGCCCGCGCCTTCGGCCGCCGCCACGCGTGCTGCCACCGTGTCGTCCTCCCCGTCGCCACGTCCGTTCCGCCGCCCCGGCATCGTAACGGCGCCACCGGGCCGGAGGTCACCGTGCGGCGGGCCGGCGCCCGGGTCAGTGGGCCTCCACGGTCACCGAGAAGGAGAACCGGTCGCCCCGGTAGCGGATTCGTGCCACGTCCACCACCTGCCCGTCCTCGTCGTAGGTCACCCCGGTGAAGTACAGGATCGGGCTGAGCAGCGGCACCTGGAGGAGTTCGGCGGTGAGCGGGTCGGCGAGACGGGACTCGACGGTGTCGGTGATCCTGGCGATGCGCACGCCCACGGCGTCGCGCAGCACCTTCGTCATCGGCCAGCGTTCGAGGTCGGCGACGTCGATCCGGGCCGCGATCTCCGGACGGACGGTGTTCTCCGCCCAGTTGGTGGGTTCGCCGCTCTCCTCGTCGCGGCGCAGCCGGCGGAAGCCGACGGCCTCCGTACAGTCCGGGAAGTACTCGGCGAGGTCGCCGGGCACCGTGACCGGACCGTGCCCGAGGACGGTGGTCCGCTCGCCCGACTGCTGCGCGACGACCGCGTCGATCGAACCCATCAGCCGGACCGGCGAGACGCGCCGGGCGCGCGGCTCGATGAAGGTGCCGCGCCGCCGGTGCCTGCTGATCAGGCCCTCGTTCTCCAGCTCCTTGAGGGCCTGACGCATCGTCAGCACGCTGACCCCGTAGTGCGCCGCGAGCTGTTCCTCGGTCGGCAGCCGCAGTGAGGCGTCCCGGGTGCGGCCCAGTATGGAGGCGCGCAGGGACTGCGAGACCTGGTACCACAGCGGAAGCTTGCGGTTCAGGACCAGCGAGTCGGGGGCGAAGGCCGTCATCTGGGGAACCTGGGTCACCTGGAGTCTCCGTACTGCGACACTGCGGACGCGACGACGCGGGGGCCGGGACGGCGGGGCCGCCTACGGCCGGAAGTTGCGTTCGAGACCCTGCCACACGTCGTCGTACCCACGCTGGAGGTGTCCGGCGGTCGCGGCCTGCCCGGTCGCCGTGACCGGCCAGCGGGTCTCGAACATGAAGGCGAGACCGTCGTCGATCTTCTGCGGTCGCAGTTCCGCGGCGCTCGCCCGGTCGAACGTCTCGCGGTCGGGCCCGTGGGCCGACATCATGTTGTGCAGCGAACCGCCGCCGGGCAGGAATCCGTCCGCCTTGGCGTCGTACGCCCCCTCGATCAGCCCCATGTACTCGCTCATCACGTTGCGGTGGAAGTACGGCGGCCGGAACGTGTTCTCGCCGACCAGCCAGCGCGGTGCGAAGACGACGAAGTCGACCCCGGCGAGCCCCGGGGTGTCGGAGGGCGAGGTCAGCACGGTGAAGATCGACGGGTCGGGATGGTCGTAGCTGATGGAGCCGATGACGTTGAAGCGCCGCAGGTCGTAGACGTACGGGGTGTGGTTGCCGTGCCAGGCGACGACGTCCAGCGGTGAGTGGTCGTAGGTCGCGGACCAGAGGTTCCCGCAGAACTTGTTGATCACCTCGACCGGGCCCCCGCGGTCCTCGTACGCGGCGGCGGGCGCCAGGAAGTCCCGGGCGTTCGCCAGCCCGTTGGCGCCGATCGGGCCCAGCTCGGGCAGGGTGAACGGCTGTCCGTAGTTCTCACAGACGTAGCCGCGGGCGGTGGTGTCGAGGAGTTCCACCCGGAACCGGACACCGCGCGGGATCAGCGCCACATGTCCGGGATCGGCGCGCAGCAGACCCATCTCGGTGCGGATCAGCAGCCCGCCCCGCTCCGGGACGATCAGCAGTTCACCATCGGCGTCGGAGAACACCCGGTCCCGCATGGGGGAGTTGGCGTGGTAGAGGTGTACGGCCATGCCGGTGCGTGTGGTCGCGTCACCGTTGCCGCCCAGGGTCCACAGCCCGGCCAGGAAGTCGGTGCCGGGGGCCGGTTCGGGCAGCGGGTTCCAGCGCAGCCGGTTGGGGTCGGGGACGCTCTCGGTGAACGGCGCGGTACGGATCGACCTGTTGTCGACGCGGACGAACGGCGGATGGGCCGCCGAGGGGCGGATGCGGTAGAGCCAGGAGCGGCGGTTGTGGGCGCGCGGCTCGGTGAAGGCCGATCCGCTCACCTGCTCGGCGTACAGCCCCAGGGGGGCCCGTTGCGGGGAGTTGCGGCCGTGCGGCAGGGCCCCCGCGACCGCCTCGGAGCTGTGCTGATTGCCGAAACCGGCGTGATACGCCAGATCTTCCGCGGTTTTCCTCGCCTGCTCGATGCCGCTCATGGTGCGCTCCCGGTGCCGAAGGAATCCTATGGAACACCGTAGGAATAGCTGGGGGGTGCGTCAACGCCATCGGACGGGAAAGGGCGAGGAGTTTCCCCGCCCGGTCGGCGCGGCCCCCCTCCCGGACGCTCAGCCCCTGGGCCGCGAGGCACGCGTACGGGACACCGCCACCCCGGCCAGACAGAGCAGACCGCCCGCCACGGTGAGCGCGGCCGGGACCTCGTCGAGCAGCAGCCAGGACATCACCACCACCAGCGCGGGCACCGCGTACGTGGTGGCGCCCATCCGCCCCGCGGTGGTGCGGGCCAGGGCGTACGCCCAGGTGGTGAAGGCGAGCGCGGTCGGGAACACGCCCAGATAGACCATGTTCAGGGTGGCCGACAGCGGTGCCTCGGCGGCCTCCGACACCAGCGCTCCGGAGAACGGCAGACAGCCGGCCGTGCCCACCAGGCAGCCGAAGGCCGTGATCCGGAGCGCGGAGCCGTGCCGCAGGGCGGGCTTCTGGCTCACCACCCCGCCCGCGTACGCCGCCGCGGCCAGCAGACAGAGCAGCACCCCCAGCACCGACGCGCCGCCCTGCCCGGACATCGACAGCCCGACCACGGCCGCGCCCGCGAACGACACCACCAGGCCCGCCACCAGCCGGCGCGGAAGCCCCTCGCCGAGCAGCCGGGCACCGAGGAGGGCGATCAGGATCGGTCCGACATTGACGACCATGGCGGCCGTCCCGGCGTCGACCTGCCGCTCACCCCAGTTCAGCACCACCATGTACAGCCCGAACCAGAGCAGCCCCGAGCCGATGATCCCCGGCCACGCCGCCCTCGTCGGGAAGCCCTCGCGGCGCACCAGGCAGATCACGCCGAGGGTCAGGCTGCCGGCGAGCAGCCTGCCGAGGGCCAGCGCGCCGGGGGAGTACGCCTCGCCCGCGCTGCGGATGGAAACGAAGGCGGAGGCCCAGAGCACCACGGTGACGGAGGCCGCCGCCGGTGCTCGCCAGTCGCGCGTCGGTGCGGCGGCGGGGGCGGGTGTCGTCGTCATGACCGCAAAGGTAGGTCCCCATCTCTTCGGCGCTCACCGAAGCGTGGCCGGTTCGATGCCGAGCAGGCCGCGCAGCGCGTCCTCCCCGGCGGGCGTCGCGCGCACCGCGCGGCCCGAGCCGATCCGGACGCACCAGCCGGTGTCCAGCGCGTGCCCGCACAGCGCGGCCCCCGCCGACCCCGCGAGGTGCGGGCGGCGTTCGGTCCAGTCGAGACAGCTCCGTACGAGCGGGCGCCGGGCTCCCCGGTCCAGCCGGATGCCCGCCTCGGCGAACCAGCCGATCCCCTCATCGGTGAGCACGAGGCTGTCGGTGTCCCGGCGCAGCAGGCCGCGCGCGGTCATCGCGTCGGTGATCGCGATGCCGATGCGGCCCGCGAGATGGTCGTAACACGTGCGGCCACGGGCCAGCGCGTTGTCGGCGCTCACCGCGCGCAGACCGCGCGGCGCGCGCGACGGCTCGCCGTCGGCGGGCAGGACATGGGCGCCGAGATCCTCGACGAGCTGCGCGATCCGCGCGTCGGCCAGCCGCAGACAGCGCAGACGGCCCTGCCGCTCCTCGGCGAGCACACCGCCCGCGACCAGCTTGCCCAGGTGCTCACTGGCGGTCGACGGGGCCACGCCCGCGTACCGGGCCAGCTCTCCCGCCGTCCGGACGCGCCCGTCGAGCAGGGCCAGACAGAAGGAGGCGCGGGTCTCGTCGGCGAGCAGCGCGGCCAGAGCGGCGAGCCGGGGAGCGGTGCGGTCCGTGCGTGTCGTGTGTGCCATGCGGTCCAGGATGCGCCGCGCCCGCTTCGGTGCCGACCGAACCATGTCCGTCGGCGGACGCCCCGCGATCGAACGCGAGTCTGAGTACGGGCTGAGTACGCGGACGGATGCGGCCCGCGCCACGGCGTCCGATGCTGGGCGCATGAGTGAGACGACATCGGTCGAGCAGCAGAGCACCGCCGCCTTCCACGGGCAGGCCGTCGCGTCCTTCGGGGTCGCCATGGGCGCCGTGGCCCTCGGCATCTTCTTCCTCGACGCCAACGCCTGGGTCCGCGGCTTCCTGGCGATCGGCGTCCTGTACCTGATCACTTCGTGCTTCACCCTCGCCAAGGTGATCCGGGACCGGCAGGAGGCGGGCCGGCTCGTCAGCCGCGTCGACCAGGCCAGACTGGAGAAGATCCTCGCCGAGCACGACCCCTTCCAGAAGCTCTGACCACCGTACGGAGACGGGCTAAGCGCTTGCTCAGCTTCGGGGTATGGTGTGCGTCCGGTCATTCGAACGGGCTGCCCTCGGCGGCGCCGCCGAGGACGGCCGCGACGGATCGGGGCCGGAAGGGGCGCGCGACGATGAGTACGGCGCAGGAGAGCGACGGCGACAGCACGCCGTGGGACGAGGTGACGCCGGAGGCCGCCAGGAGGCTGCTCGTCGCAGCCGTGGACGCCTTCGCCGAGCGTGGCTACCACGCCACCACCACCCGGGACATCGCGGGCCGGGCCGGGATGAGCCCGGCCGCGCTCTACATCCACTACAGGACGAAGGAAGAACTCCTCCACCGGATCAGCCGGATCGGCCACGACCGGGCCCTGCTCGTCCTGGAGACGGCGGCCGACGGCGACGGCACGGCCTCCGAACGGCTCTCCGCCGCCGTCAGGTCCTTCGTCCGCTGGCACGCCGAGCGGCACACCACCGCCCGCGTCGTGCAGTACGAACTCGACGCCCTCGGCGAGGAGCACCGCGCGGAGATCGTCGCCCTGCGCCGCAGGAGCGACGCGGTGATCCGGCGGATCATCGGCGAGGGCGTGGCCGCGGGGGAGTTCGACGTCCAGGACGTCCCCGGCACCACGCTGGCCGTGCTCTCGCTCTGCATCGACGTCGCGCGCTGGTTCAACACCCGGGGGAGCCGGACGCCCGACGAGGTCGGCGATCTCTACGCGGGGCTCGTCCTGCGCATGGTCGGGAGCGACGGCGGACGGCCGGGCGCCCGTCAGAAGTAGTAGCGGGACACCGACTCGGCGACGCAGACCGGTCTGTCGCCGCCCTCGCGCTCGACGGTGACGAGGACCGTGACCTGCACGCCGCCCCCCGCCTCCGCGACCTTCCGCAGCTCGGCCGTCGCGCGCAGCCGTGACCCCACCGGCACCGGGGACGGGAACCGGACCTTCTCGGTGCCGTAGTTGAGGCCCATCCGCACCCCGTCGACCCGCATGATCTGCGGTACGAGGACGGGCAGCAGCGACAGCGTCAGATAGCCGTGCGCGATCGTCGCGCCGAACGGGCCCGCGGCCGCGCGTTCCGGGTCCACGTGAATCCACTGGTGGTCCCCGGTGGCATCGGCGAAGAGGGCGATCCGCTTCTGGTCGACCTCCAGCCACTCGCTGTGGCCCAAGCGCTCGCCCACCGCGTCCCGCAGCTCCCGCGCGGAGGTGAAGATCCTCGGCTCTGCCATGTCCCTGGTGCCCGTCCTTTCGGCTGTCGACCGCCCGGAGTCAGGTTTCCAAGCGCTTGCTCAGGATGTTCGGCGGACGCGTTCCTGTCAACGACGGACCCGGCCCGGACACGACCAGTAGGGTTCGAGGAGTGCCACAGATCCCACACTCACTCCATGAACTCACGGTCGGCCAGCTCTCCGCACGCAGCGGGGCCGCGGTGTCCGCCCTGCACTTCTACGAGGCCAAGGGCCTGATCCGCAGCCGCCGCACCAGCGGCAACCAGCGCCGGTTCAGCAGGGACACACTGCGCCGGGTCGCCTTCGTGCGGGCGGCCCAGCGCGTCGGTATACCGCTCGCCACCATCAGGGACGCCCTCGCCGAGCTGCCGGAGGAGCGCACCCCCACCCACGACGACTGGGCGCGGCTCTCCGAGACGTGGCGCTCCGAGCTGGACGAGCGGATCACGCAGCTGGGCCGGTTGCGCGACCACCTCAGCGACTGCATCGGCTGCGGCTGTCTGTCACTGGAGACCTGTGTGCTCTCCAACCCCGACGACATCTCCGGGGACCGGCTGACAGGCTCCCGGCTGATGCCCGAACGCCCGAGAAGGACCTGAGGGCGGCGACGCGGGAACCGTACCGTGTGGCGCGCGGGCCCAGGGCCCGGCCCGGCGTCACGGCCCCCGAGCGCCCGCGACGGTGATCGCCTCACGGTGAGGAGTGCCGTGACGGCGGTCGCCTCACGAGGAGGAGAAGAGGGGCGCCCGGGAAGCGCTCCGAGCTTTCACGCCGCCGACGCCAGCCCCCGGGGCCGCACCACCCTGGCCCGCGCCAGCGCCCGGGACGTGAGCACGGGTTGCGGCACCACGATCCCGCACTCCACGCAGACCGGGCCCGACCTCGGTTCGCGGCCCAGGTCCTGGCGCCAGACGATGCCGGTCCGTTCGCACACCGGGCAGACGGTGCCGGGCTCGGTCTCCAGCGCGGCGATCATGCGGCGCAGTACGTCGGCGAGCGGTTCCGAGGGGTGGACGGCGGGATCGGCGCAGCGCGCCACGCCGTTCCCGCCCCAGGTCCGCCGGTGCCAGTCGTCGAAGGCCCCGGGCCGGCGCAGCCCGTCGTGCTTCTCCCGCCGCCGGCGCTCGGCGAACCCCGCCTCGTACGCAAGCCAGACGGCCCGCGCCTCCTCCAGCTCCTCCAGCGCGCTCGTCAGCCGCGCCGGATCGGGCGCCCGGTCCTCGGGCTCGAACCCGTGCCGGGCGCACAGAT
Source organism: Streptomyces sp. AM 4-1-1 (assembly GCF_029167625.1). NCBI lineage: Bacteria > Bacillati > Actinomycetota > Actinomycetes > Kitasatosporales > Streptomycetaceae > Streptomyces > Streptomyces sp. AM 4-1-1. Next base: position 1,067,042 of record NZ_CP119145.1, on the reverse strand, counting down.
GGTCCCAGGTCGCCCGGTGACCGTAAGGGGCGAACCGTTCCAGGCACTTGCGCAGCGAATACCTCCGCAGCGCCAGGTCTCCTCGGGGATCGCGGACCTGTCTCGCGAGACTCCGGAATCCGGCCATCGCACTGCCACCTCCGTCGTTCGTCGTTCGGTGTCGTACAGCGAACTTCATCCAGTGGACGTACGAGTGCCCGATTCGGCTCCGTCGAAAGGCGAACGGTGTCCAGGAGTTGAGACGGTACGGGGAGAACGGTCGACGCTTTGTGGTGATTCGGAAAAGGCCGGCGGCCGGACCAACGGCCCGGTGGGTCTCCGTCAGCGATACCGGAGGTACTTCTTCCGTACGGCGCGGAACGCGGCCAGATCGGCGTGCCAGGCCGCCACCACCTCGTCCGTGTCCGCGCCCGCGTCGATCATCGTGCGGACCCGGGTGTTGCCGGTGAGGGTGTCGATCCAGTGGTCGGAGCGCCACTCGAACCCGCTCCACGTCCGCTTCGCCGTCACCAGGAGCGCGATCCCGGTCCGTACCGGATCGAACATCTCCCGGTCATGGACGTGCAGTTGCACCCCGCCGACCGTCTTCCCCTGGAACTTGGAGAACGTCGGCGCGAAGTACGCCTCGCGGAACGCCACTCCGGGCAGCCGGAGGGCGTTCACCGCCGCCGCCCAGCGGTGGTCGATGCCTGCGGCGCCGAGCAGTTCGAACGGCCGGGTGGTGCCGCGGCCCTCGGAGAGGTTCGTGCCCTCGAAGAGACAGGTGCCGGAGTACACCAGGGCCGTCTCCGGCGTGGGCATGTTGGGGCTCGGCGGCACCCACGGCAGCCCGCTCGCGTCGAAGAAGTCCGAGCGCCGCCACCCCGACATCGTCACCACGTCCAGCCGCACCGGCCGCTCGGCCAGGAACTCCGCGTTGAACAGCAGGGCCAGCTCGGCGACCGTCATGCCATGGGCCTGGGCGATCTCCCGGCGGCCCACGAACGTCGCGAAGGCCGGGTCGAGGACGGGGCCCAGCGCGGCCCGGCCGCTCACCGGGTTCGGCCGGTCCAGCACGACGAACCGCCTGCCCGCGAGCGCCGCCGCCTCCATGCAGTCGTACAGCGTCCAGATGTACGTGTAGAAGCGGGCGCCCGCGTCCTGGACGTCGAAGACCACGGTGTCCACGCCGGACGCGGAGAAGACGTCGGCGAGCGGCCGCCCGCTCTTCAGATAGGTGTCGTACACCGGGAGCCCGGTCGCCGGATCGTCGTACCTGCCCTCCGAGCCGCCCGCCTGGGCGGTCCCGCGGAAGCCGTGCTCGGGGCCGAAGACGGCGGTCAGGTTCACCCGCCGGTCCTGGTGCATCACGTCGACGATGTGGCGCACGTCGGAGGTGACCCCGGTCGGATTGGTGACGATCCCGACCTTCTGTCCCCGCAGCGGCCCGTAGCCGTCGGCGGCCAGCCGGTCGAAGCCGGTCCGCAGCTCCCGGGGACCGCGCCCCCGGGAGGGCGACGGGCCGGCGGCGGCCGGACCCGCGCCCACCGCCGTCGCGGCCAGGGCCCCCACCGCACCGCTCGCGGCCAGCACACCACGTCTGGACAGGCTCATCCGGCTACCTCCAAGATCGCTACGGCTGTCATGGTCACGCACGTTAACGCGGCCGGGGGCCGCGGGGAACGACCAGGGCCGGGCGCGTTCCCGCCCCGGCCGCCGCGCCCACCGTCCGGCTCCGGGCGGGCCGGAGCGGGCCGACGGGGGTGGAGCCATGCGGGAGCGGGTGGGAGCAGGCCGTAGCGGGCCGGAGCCGGTCCCGGGCCGAGGGGGCCGGAGCCGTCGCCTGGCCCGCGCCGGAGACCCGGACCGCCCGGCTCGGTAGCATGGACCGTCCTCAACGCACCGGGAGGCGACCCGCGCATGTCCGAGTCCGGCTACGCGTCGAAACCCTGGCTCGCCCTGCTCAGCGACGCCCAGCGCGCCCCCCTCGCACCCGCCGAAACTCTGCTGCACGCCTTCCGGGCCGGCGTCGCACGCGCTCCGGAGCACCCGGCACTCGCCTACTTCGACGGCCGCCTGAGCTACCGCGAGACCTACGAACTCTCGGACTCGGTGGCCGGGCACCTCGCGGCCGAAGGACTGCGGCGCGGCGACCGCGTCGCCGTCATGCTCCAGAACACCCCGCACTTCGTCCTCGCGCTGCTCGGTGCCTGGAAGACCGGGGCCGTCGTCGTCCCGGTCAACCCGATGTACAAGTCGGCCGAGGCCGGCCATGTGCTGGACGACGCGGGGGCGACCGCGCTGATCTGCGCCGACCACGCCTGGGAGTCCCATCTGCGGGACACCGCCGCGCGGGCCCGGACCGTCCGGATCGTCCTCACCACGTCCGAACACGACCTCCAGACCCGCGACGACCCGCGCGTCCTCGGCTCCGCGCGGCTGCCGCACCCGTCCGATACGCACGACCTGGTGACCGTCGCCCGCCGGGGCACCGCCGCGCCCGCCGACCCCGGACTCCGCGCGACGGACACCGCGTTGATCAGCTACACGTCCGGAACCAGCGGCGCCCCCAAGGGCGCCATGAACACCCACGGCAACATCATGTTCAACGCCGAGCGCCAGCGCGCCGGCCACCCCGTCCCCGAAGGCGCCTGCTACTTCGCGCTCGCCCCGCTCTTCCACATCACCGGCCTGGTCTGTGAACTGGCCACCTGCGTCGGCAACGCCGGGACCCTCGCCCTCGCGCACCGCTTCCACCCCGGCGTCGTCCTCGACGCGTTCACCGAACACCGGCCCGCCTACACCGTCGGCCCGTCCACCGCGTTCATGGCCCTCGCCGCCCATCCCGGCGTCACCCGCGAGCACTTCGCCTCGTTCCGGATCATCTCGTCGGGCGGTGCCCCGCTGCCGCCCGCCCTGGTGGAGCGGTTCCGGAAGGACCTCGGCCCGTACCTCCGCAACGGTTACGGCCTCACCGAGTGCACGGCGCCCTGTGCCTCCGTACCGCCCCACCGGGAGGCCCCCGTCGACCCGGTCTCCGGCACCCTCTCGGTCGGCGTGCCGGGACCCGACACCGTCGTCCGGATCATCGACGAGCACGGAGCCGACCTGCCCTTCGGCGAACCGGGCGAGATCGCGGTACGCGGCCCACAGGTCGTCCCCGGGTACTGGAAGCGGCCCGAGGCCACCGCGGCCGCCTTCCCGGACGGCGAACTGCGCACCGGGGACATCGGGTTCATGGACCGGGAAGGCTGGCTCCACGTCATCGACCGCAAGAAGGACATGATCAACGCCTCCGGGTTCAAGGTCTGGCCGCGCGAGGTCGAGGACGTCCTCCACACCCACCCCGCCGTCCGCGAGGCGGCCGTCGTCGGGGTCCCCGACGCCTACCGGGGCGAGACGGTCCGCGCCTACGTGAGCCTGCGCCCCGGCGCCACGGCCGGACCCGACGAACTGAGCGCGTACTGCGAACAACGCCTCGCCGCCTACAAGTACCCCCGCGAGGTCGAGATCCTGGCCGAACTGCCGAAGACGGCGAGTGGGAAGATCCTCAGGCGGGACCTGCGTCCCCCGCACCGGACCCCGCCCTCCTGAACACCGGACCACGGGGCACCGCGACCCGTGCCCCCGGCACCGGACCGCGTACACACGGCACACAGCACGAAAGGCAGGTGGGCGGCACATGGCCGGGACGACCGAGGAGAGCGCCGCGCCCGTCCCCCAGCGACTGCTGGCCGCCGCCACCCGGCTGTTCGCCGAGCGCGGCTACGACCGCACCTCGGTCCAGGAGATCGTCGAGGCGGCGGGCGTCACCAAGGGCGCGCTCTACCACTACTTCGGCTCCAAGGAGGACCTGCTCCAGGAGGTCTACGCCCGGGTGCTCAGGCTCCAGCAGGAGCGCCTCGACGCCTTCGCGAACGCCGACGCCCCCGTCGAGCGGAGGCTCCGGGACGCCGCAGCCGACGTCGTCGTCACCACCATCGAGAACCTCGACGACGCCTCGATCTTCTTCCGCTCGATGCACCATCTGAGTCCGGAGAAGAACCGGCAGGTGCGGGTCGAGCGCCGCCGCTACCACGAACGCTTCCGCGCCCTCGTCGAGGAGGGCCAGCGCGCCGGGGTGTTCTCCACGGACACCCCCGCCGACCTGGTGGTCGAATACCACTTCGGCTCGGTCCACCATCTGTCCACCTGGTACCGGCCGGACGGGCCGCTCAGCCGGCAGCAGGTCGCCGACCATCTGGCGGACCTGCTGCTGCGGGCGCTGCGCCCCTGAGACCCGGTGGCGGACGGCCCCCGCCCGGTCCGGGCCGTCCCGGCGCTTCCCCTACCGGTACTTTTTGAGTTCCCGCCGCGCCAGCGACCGCTGATGCACCTCGTCGGGGCCGTCCGCCAGCCGCAGCGTCCGCGCCGACGCCCACAGCTCCGCCAGCGGGAAGTCCTGGCCGACTCCGCCCGCACCGTGCAACTGGATCGCCCGGTCGAGGATGTCGGTGACCGCGCGCGGGGTGGCGATCTTGATGGCCTGGATCTCGGTGTGCGCCCCGCGATTGCCCGTCGTGTCCATCAGCCAGGCCGTCTTCAGCACCAGCAGCCGCAACTGCTCCACCGCGACCCGGGCATCCGCGATCCAGTTCCGCACGACGCCCTGCTCGGCCAGCGGCCTGCCGAACGCCGTACGCGCCACCGCCCGCCGGCACATCAGCTCGATGGCGCGCTCCGCCATCCCGATCAGCCGCATGCAGTGGTGGACACGGCCCGGTCCCAGCCGTGCCTGGGCGATGGCGAAACCGCCGCCCTCCTCGCCGACGAGGTTCGCCGCGGGCACTCGTACGTCGGTGAGGACGATCTCGGCGTGACCTCCGTGCGCGTGGTCCTCGTACCCGTACACCCGCATCGCCCGGCGCACTTCGAGGCCCGGGGTGTCGCGCGGCACCAGGATCATCGACTGCCGGCGACGGATGTCGGCGCCGTCCGGATCGGTCTTCCCCATCACGACGAAGACCGCGCAGTCCGGGTTCATCGCCCCCGAGATGTACCACTTGCGGCCGTTGACGACGTAGTCGTCGCCGTCCCGCGCGATCCGGGTCTCGACGTTCGTCGCGTCCGACGAGGCCACCTCCGGCTCGGTCATCGCGAACGCCGACCGGATCTCCCCGTCGAGCAACGGCCGCAGCCACCGCCTCCGCTGTTCCGGTGACCCGAACTGGGCCAGCACCTCCATGTTCCCGGTGTCCGGGGCCGCGCAGTTCAGCGCGGTCGGCGCCAACTGCGGACTGTGGCCGGTGATCTCGGCCAGCGGGGCGTACTGGAGGTTCGTCAGCCCCGCCCCGTGCCCGGCGTCCGGCAGGAAGAGGTTCCACAGGCCCCGCGCACGCGCCTCGGCCTTCAGGTCCGCCACCACCGGCGGGGTGTCCCACGGCGACGCGAGGCGTGCGCGCTGCTCCCGCGCCACCTCCTCGGCCGGGAGGACGAACTCGTCCATGAAGGCGAGCAGTCTGCCGCGCAACTCCTCGGTGCGGGCGTCGAACGCGAAGTCCATGAGGGTGACTCAGCCTTCCTGGAGGGTGGTGAGGCCGTGCTCGACGAAGACGGGGACGAGTTCGCCGATCCGGTCGAAGCCGGCCCCGACGGTCCGGCCCAGCGTGTGGCGGTAGTGGATGCCCTCCAGGATCACGGCGAGCTTGAACCACGCGAACGCCGTGTACCAGGCGATGGCGGAGGTGTCCCGGCCGCAGCCGGCCGCGTACCGCTCGATCAGCTCGGCCGGGGCGGGGTGTCCCGGCGCGCCGCTGGTGGTGGGCACCGGGGATCGCGGCAGTACGGCCCCGGAGCTGTACATCACCAGCAGACCGAGGTCGGTCAGCGGATCGCCGAGGGTCGACATCTCCCAGTCGAGGACGGCCCTGATCGAGTCGTCCGGGCCGATCAGCACGTTGTCCAGGCGGTAGTCGCCGTGCACCACGGTCGGTGCGGGGGAGTGGGGCAGATCGCGGCCGAGCGCCGCGCGCAACTCGTCGACGCCGGGCAGCTCACGACTGCGGGACGCCTCCAACTGCTTCTCCCAGCGCCGTAGTTGCCGTACGAGGAATCCGTCGGGATGGCCGAAGTCGCCGAGCCCGACCCCTTCCGGGTCCACCGCGTGCAGCTCCACGAGGGTGTCGACGAGACCGAGCACGACCGCCCGGGTGCGCTCCGCGCCCAGCGGGGCCAGCTCGGCGGCGGTGCGGTACGGGGTGCCCGCCACGTACTCCATGACGTAGAACGGCGCCCCCAGCACGGCCTCGTCCTCGCACAGCAGCACCGTCCCGGGCACCGGCACGGCCGTCGGACGCAGCGCGCTGATCACCCGGTGCTCGCGCCGCATGTCGTGCGCGGTGGCCAGGACATGGCCGAGCGGCGGCCGGCGCACGACCCACCTCCGTGCGCCGTCGGTGACGAGGTACGTCAGATTGGAGCGCCCGCCCTCGATGATCCGGGCTTCCAGCGGCCCGCTCAGCAGCCCGGGACGCTCACGGTCGAGATACCCGCGCAGCCGTCCGGGGTCGAGACCTGGCGGGGGGACCGAGTTCATCACGCGCACCTCCGGGGCGGGTCGTCCGGTCGTCGACGCCCATCATGCCGACCAGTCGGTATGCCGTCCAGTGCGGCCCGGGAACCGGAGCCGGGCCCGCGCGGGGCCGACTGCGGTCCCGCCAGGGCCCGGAGAACCGGTACGGGCGGGCCCGGTTCAGGCGTGACAGGCGACCGGCTCGCCGCCGTTCATCACCGCCATGTCCCCGAACACCGTGGCCACGTCGAGCGGCGAACCGGCCGGGAGCCCGTCCAGCTCGGCGTACGCGCGGTGCACATTGGCCACCAGCCGCTCGCTCTCGCGCCACTCGGCGAACGGTCCGAGGTCCGCGCCGCTCGCGACCTCCAGCGGCGTCAGGCCCCGGCCGTGCCCGTCCTCGGCCAGCTCGCCGACCCACCGGAGGTAGCGCTCCGTGTCGTCGTACGCGGACGGGTCGGTGAGCGGACCGTGTCCCGGTACGACGGTCTCCGCGCCGAGCGACCGCAGCAGCTCCAGCGCGCGCAGCGAACCGCTCAGCGAGCCCATCGGGATGAACGGTGTGCCGCCCTGGAAGACCAGGTCCCCGGTGAGGACGACGGACTGCCGGGGCAGATGGACGACCGTGTCGCCGAGGGTGTGCGCGATCCCCGGGTGGATCAGCCGGACCTCGGTGTCGCCGACATGGAGGGTGAGGCGGTCGCCGTACGTGAGGGTGGGCGGGGTGACCGTGATGTCGCCGAAGTCGTTGCGCGGCCACATGGCGTGCAGCTGCCGCCCCGCCGCGACCACCTGCTCCCGGCAGGAGTCGTGACCGATGACCAGCGCGCGCGGGGCGAACACTCCGTTCCCGTAGGTGTGGTCGCCGTGGTGGTGCGTGTTGACGACGGTACGGGGGAAGGGCGCCCCGGCCGCCGCGACCGCGTCCCGCAGGGCGAGAGCGCGGCGTTCGGTGGCGGCGGTGTCGACGAGGAGCGTGTCGCTCCCGTCGCTCACGAAACCGGCGTTGTTGAGGCACCAGCCGCCGTCCGGCTGGACGTAGGCGTGCACCTCGGGCGTCAGCCGGACGGTGTACGGCTCGGTCGCGCTGTCGGTCACGGGTGTGGTGGTGGTCATCGCGGGTCCCCGGGTTCGGCTCCAGTACGTCTTCGGAATCCTTCCAGCCGACGCCCGGTCACGGGGCCGGAAGTGACGGTTCCGCCACCCGTGCCCGCCGGGCAGCACCCGGGGGTTCCGTCACCCGCACCCGTCGGGCGCCGCCCGGACCCGTCCGAGTTGCGCGCGGGCGGCGCCCCGCCGAGGGTCGGACCATGAAGGCGATCAGTTACAGCGGATACGGCGGGGTCGACGTCCTGGAGTACGGCGAGCGTCCCGACCCCAAGGTCGGCCCCGACAGCGTCCTGGTGAAGGTGCGCGCGGCGGCCGTGAACCCGGTCGACCGCAAGGCCCGCGAGGGCCATCTCGACTCCCTGCTCGACGCCGTCTTCCCGGTCGTCCCCGGCTGGGACGTCTCGGGGGTCGTCGTGCAGCCCGGGGCCGCCGTCGACGAGTTCGCGGTCGGCGACGAGGTCATCGGCTATGTGCGGGAGGACTTCCTGTCCCGGGGCACCTTCGCCGAGTACGTCGCCGCCCCGGTCCGTACCCTCGCCCGCAAGCCGCTGAGCCTGAGCTTCGAGGAGGCCGCGGGCCTGCCGCTGGCCGGACTCACCGCGTACCAGGTGCTCCACCGGGTCCTGCGGATCAGGGAGGGGGAGACCGTCCTGGTGCACGCCGCCGCCGGGGGCGTCGGTTCGTTCGCCGTCCAGCTCGCCCGGCACGCGGGAGCCCGCGTCGTCGGCACCGCGGGCGAGCACAACCACGCGTATGTGCGGCAGCTCGGCGGCGAGCCCGTGGCCCACGGTGAGGGACTCGCCGACCGGCTGCGCGCGCTGGCGCCGGACGGGTTCGACGCGGCCTTCGACACGGTGGGCGGAGACGCCCTGCGGGTATCGGCCGACCTGCTCGCCCCGGGCGGCCGGCTGGCGTCCATCGTGGACGAGGAGGTCTTCGGCCACGGGGGCCGCTACGCGTTCGTACGGCCCGACGCCGCCGATCTGGCGCACCTCGCGGGCCTGGCCGAACAGGGCATCCTCGCCGTCCATGTGGACCAGGTCTTCCCGCTGGAGCGGGCGGCGGACGCGTACCGGCTCAACGAGGAGGGCCGCACCCGGGGGAAGATCGTCGTCACGGTCGACTGGGAGAGCTGACGCCCACCGGGAGCGCCGGGCGGACGGCCGGTCCGCGTCTTCCCGGTCCGCGTCCGTCCGCCGCGAGCCGTCCGCGCCTCGGCCGGATGAGGCCAGGCTCCCCGGGACCCGTTCCGCGGTGCGCCCTCAGAACAGCATCACCGTGGCGAACACCGCCAGCGCGACCGTGCAACCCGCCGTGACCAGCGCCCCGCCCGTCGACAGCGGCAGCGGCCGGGCCGCTCCCATCCCCAGCACCCGCCGCTGCGCCACCCACAGAAAACCCAGCCAGGCCGCCGCGCTCAGCGACAGCGCCACGGCGGCGGCCGGGGACGTACCGTCGTGCAGCGCCTGCTTCGCCGCGAGCAGCGCCACCACCGTGCAGGACAGGGTGGTACGCCGCCACGCCAGCCGGGTCCGCTCCGGCTGGAGCCCGGGGTCGCGCCCGCCGCTCATCGGCCCTCCCAGCCGAAGAGGACCACCACGACCATCACGACGGCGACGACCGCGACGACGAGACCCAGCAGGGTCGGGAAGCGGGACACCGGAAGGCTTTCGCCCCGCCGCATCGCCCGCTCGCACCGCACCCAGTGGTTGACCGCCCGCAGCGCGCACAGCACCCCGGCCGCGAGCAGTGCCAGCGCCAGCCCCGCGCGCACGCCCCAGGACAGTCCCGGCAGGAACTGATCGACGGCGAAGCCGCCACCGATCAGCGCGAGAGCCGTCCGAATCCACGCCAGGAACGTCCGCTCGTTGGCCAGTGAGAAGCGGTAGTCGGGGGTGTCGCCCTCCTCCCGGACCCGCTGCGGCGCGAACCACAGCCGCAGGCTCCGTACGACGCTTTTCACGCTCTGAACTCCCGGAGCCGCCGGTACGTCTCAAGGCCGTCCGGCACCCACCGCAGGGTGTCGAGCCGCTGCTCCAGTTCCGCGTCGGTGAGGAAGGTGTGCCAGGCGACCTCCTCGGCCTGCGGGTCCACCGGAAGTTCGCACCGCACCTGGTAGACGTGCGACCACCAGGTGTGCGCGGGGCTCTCGTACAGGAACGAGAAGAGGGGTTCGGGGCGGGGCAGACCCGTGACCCCCAGCTCCTCCTCGGCCTCGCGCAGCGCGGCCTCGTCGTACGTCTCGCCCGCGCCGACCACTCCGCCGACGAACATGTCGTGGTGCGAGGGGAAGACCAGCTTGGACGCCGTTCTGCGGTGGACGAAGATCCGGTCCCGCGCGTCCCTGACCTCGATGAACACACAGCGGTGGCGCAGCCGCCGCGCGGTCGCCTCGCCACGTGGGGCCTGCCCGACGACCCGGTCCCGGACGTCCACGATGTCGAGGAGTTCATCAGCAGCACTCATGTCGCCCATCCAACATCACCGTGATCGGCCGGGCCCGCGCGGGCGGCACCGGGCGCCGCCGCCGCGCCGGTCCGGGCGGCCCCGGCGGCCCGGCTCCTCCCATGACGTCAGCGCGGCTGGAGCCGCTGCGTGTGGTGCCTGCCCAGGGGGCCGTCCGGCATCGCCGGATGCAGCCCGAGCAGGACGATCCCGACGACGACCGCGGCCAGCCCGGCCGCCTCCCAGGCCAGCGCGCCCGTGTCGGTCCGCAGCCGGTCGCCGAGGAAGCCCACCCCGCAGGCGATCCCCGCCAGCGGCTGGGCGGCCGTCAGCGCGGGCAGCGACCTGCGCAGCGGCGCCGTCTCGAACGCGCTCTGCACCAGGACCAGGCCGGTGACGCCGAGGACCACCACGGCGTACGGCTGCCAGCCCGTCAGCATCCCGGCGAGCCCACCGGACGACAGCCGCTGACCGCTGACCCGGGTGAGCGCGTCCTGGAGCCCGTACAGCAGCCCGGCCGCCACCGCCAGCAACGCGGGCCCCGCCCCCACCCGGGAGCGCCTGGCGATCGCGGTGAGCAGCAGCGCGATGCCCACGACGACCCCGATCACCAGCCAGTGCCGCAGCGGATCGGTCACCGCCCGCCCGCCCTGCGGCTCGCCCGCCAGCAGGAAGGCCGCGACGCCGCTCGCCAGCAGCCAGAGCCCGGCCCAGCCCTGCCGGCCGAGCCGCTGTCCGGTGCGGCGACGCGACAGCGCCATCGCGAAGAGCAGATTGGTGGCGAGGAGGGGTTCGACGACGGAGACCTCGCCCTGGCCGAGCGCCAGCGCCCCGAGCACCATCCCGCAGACCATCAGCCCGATCCCGGCCAGCCAGCTCGGCACTCGCATCAGATCGAGCAGCAGCCGGAAGGAGAGGAAGTCGCTCAGCGGGGCACGCCGGGCCGCGTCCTGCTGGAGGACGAAACCGAAGCCCAGACAGCAGGCGGCGCCCACGGAGAGCACGAGGACCAGCACCGACACGATCTCGACCTCAAGTCCGGCCAGGAGAGGGTGATTTGTCTTCGACGATAACGCCAGTGGCGGCGGGGTGCGGGCGGAGCGCCGCCGACCGGGCGGTTGACGGCGGCGGTGGCCGGTGCCGAAGATCTGACCCACTGGTAACTTCCGGCGCCGGGCCGGACCGCCCCACACCCCGCCGTACCGCCCGCCACCGCCCCGCCCGGTACCCGGTGACGGACCGCCCCGCCCCCTCTCGACAAGGATGGAACCCATGGCGTACGACGCCGATGTGATCGTGATCGGGGCGGGCCTGGCCGGTCTCGTCGCCACCGCCGAGCTGGTCGACGCGGGCCGTCGGGTGATCGTGCTCGACCAGGAACCCGAGCAGTCGATCGGCGGCCAGGCCCACTGGTCCTTCGGCGGGCTCTTCCTCGTCGACTCGCCCGAGCAGCGCCGCCTGCGGATCAAGGACAGCCGGGAGCTGGCCCTCCAGGACTGGCTGGGCACGGCGGGCTTCGACCGCGTGGAGGACCGCTGGCCGCGGGCCTGGGCCGAGGCGTACGTCGACTTCGCGGCCGGGGAGAAGCGCTCCTGGCTGCGCGCCCAGGGGGTGCGGTTCTTCCCCGTCGTCGGCTGGGCGGAGCGCGGCGGTTACGACGCGACCGGGCACGGCAACTCCGTACCCCGTTTCCACATCACCTGGGGCACCGGTCCCGGCGTCGTCGCCCCCTTCGAGCGACGGGTGCGCGCGGGCGTCGCCCGGGGCCTCGTCGAGCTGAGGTTCCGCCACCGCGTCACCGGTCTCGGCCGCACCGCCGGCGCCGTCGACACCGTGACCGGCGAGATCCTGGAACCGAGCGGCGCGGCGCGCGGCGCCGCCAGCGGCCGGGAGGTGACCGGCGCCTTCGAGCTGACCGCGCAGGCGGTGATCGTCACCTCGGGCGGCATCGGCGGCAACCACGACCTCGTACGCGCCCAGTGGCCCGAGCGGCTGGGCGCCCCGCCCGCACGGATGCTCTCCGGGGTCCCCGCCCACGTCGACGGGCTGATGCTGGGCATCGCGGAGAAGGCGGGCGCGCACCACATCAACCGGGACCGGATGTGGCACTACACCGAGGGCATCGAGAACTGGAACCCGGTCTGGGACAAGCACGCCATCCGCATCCTGCCCGGCCCGTCCTCGCTCTGGCTGGACGCGACCGGCAGGCGGCTGCCCGTGCCCCTCTTCCCCGGCTTCGACACGCTCGGCACGCTCGAACACATCACGAGGACGGGGTACGACCACACCTGGTTCGTGCTCGACCGGAGGATCATCGGCAAGGAGTTCGCGCTCTCCGGCTCCGAGCAGAACCCGGACCTGACCGGCAAGTCGGTGAGCCAGGTGATCGGCAGAGCGAGAGCGGACGTGCCGGGCCCGGTGCGGGCGTTCATGGACCACGGGGTGGACTTCGTCGTCGAGCGGGACCTCGGGGCGCTGGTGCGCGGCATGAACGCGCTGACCGGTGAACCGCTGATCGACGAGGACGGGCTGCGCCGTGAGATCACCGCACGCGACCGCGAGATCGACAACCCGTTCACCAAGGACCTCCAGATCACCGCCCTGCGCGGCGCCCGCTCGTATCTGGGTGACCGGCTGATCCGGACCGCCGCCCCGCACCGCATCCTCGATCCGGCGGCGGGTCCGCTGATCGCCGTGCGGCTGAACATCCTCACCCGGAAGTCGCTCGGTGGTCTGGAGACCGACCTGACGTCCCGGGTGCTCACCGCGGACGGCGACCCGCTGCCGGGCGTGTACGCGGCGGGGGAGGCGTCCGGGTTCGGGGGCGGGGGCGTGCACGGCTACCGCTCGCTCGAAGGGACCTTCCTGGGCGGCTGCCTCTTCTCCGGCCGGGCGGCGGGCCGGGCGGCGGCGCGGGCGGTCGGCTGACACCCGCGCGCGGCGGCCGGGCGCACCCGGAAGGGACCAGGGGTCGGAGGACCCGGGCCGGAAGGACTCCCGCCCGGAAGCAACCCCGATCGAAAGGGACCCCGCCCGGAAGGATTTGCCCACGATTTTGCCGATGGCCGATTATCCGCGTCCCGAGCCCGGCCGTCGCGCGCGCCGCCCTTGTCCGGCCCGGGACCGCCGGGCCCGCCGTGCCGGACGGGCGGGGCCAGGGGCGGTCAAGTGTGGCCGGGGCGCACCGGTTGACACGCCCGGGCCCGTGTTGACCGTACGCGATCGGCCGACTCATCCTCGTAACTTAGCTGCACTGTGCATCTGGTTCGGGAGAGGAAGCGTATGTGTGGAATCACCGGGTGGGTCTCCTTCGACCGGGACCTGCGAACGGACGCGGCGGCCGCCACGCTGGAGGCGATGACCGGGACGATGGCGTGCCGCGGCCCCGACGACCGGGGCGTCTGGGCCGAAGGGCCGGCCGCGCTCGGACACCGCAGGCTCGCGATCATCGACCTGCCGGGCGGACGGCAGCCGATGACGGTGGAGACGGCCGAGGGCACGGTCGCGCTCGTCTATTCGGGTGAGACGTACAACTACACCGAACTGCGCGGCGAACTTCTGGCCCGGGGTCACCGCTTCACCACCGAGTCCGACACCGAGGTGGTGCTGCGCGGCTATCTGGAGTGGGGCGAGGCGCTCACCGACCGGCTCAACGGCATGTACGCCTTCGCCATCTGGGACGGCCGCCACGGCAGGCTCGTACTGATCCGCGACCGGATGGGCGTCAAGCCCCTCTACTACAGCCCGACCCTCGACGGGGTGATCTTCGGGTCCGAGCCCAAGGCCCTCCTCGCCAACCCGCTGGTCCGGCCCCGGGTCACCCTGGACGGACTGCGGGAGATGCTGGTCCTCATCAAGACGCCGGGTCACGCCGTGTGGGACGGGATGTACGAGGTCGAGCCCGGCACCGTCGTCACCGTCGACCGCGACGGACTGCGCCGACGCGTCTACTGGCGGCTGGAGACCCGTCCCCACACGGACGACCGGGAGACCACGATCGCCACCGTGCGCTCCCTGCTCGACGACATCGTGGAGCGCCAGCTCGTCTCCGACGTACCCCGCTGCGTCCTGCTCTCGGGCGGCCTCGACTCCTCGGCGATCACCTCCCTCGCGGCCCGCCGGCTCGCCGCGAGCGGCGAGACCGTCCGGACCTTCGCCGTCGACTTCGTGGGCCGGAGCGAGAACTTCGTCGCCGACGCGCTGCGCTCCACCCCCGACACGCCCTTCGTGCACGACGTCGCGAAACTGGCGGGCACCGAACACCGCGACATCGTCCTGGACCCCCGCACCCTCGCCGATCCCGAGGTGCGCGCCAAGGTGATCCGCGCCCGGGACATCCCGGCGGGACTCGGTGACATGGACGCCTCGCTGTACCTGCTGTTCCGGGCCATCCGCGAACACTCGACGGTGGCGCTGTCCGGGGAGTCGGCCGACGAGATCTTCGGCGGCTACCTCCAGTTCTTCGACGAGGAGGCCCGCCAGGGCGGCACCTTCCCCTGGCTGGTGCGGCAGCGGGACTACTTCGGCGACGACGCCGAGGTGCTGCGCGACGACGTGCGTGAGGCGCTCGACCTGGACACCTATGTCCGCGACGGCTACGCCGAGGCCGTCGCCGCCGTCCGGCGCCTCGACGGCGAGAGCGACTTCGAGTACCGGATGCGGACGATCTGCCATCTGCACCTGACCCGCTTCGTGCGCGTCCTGCTCGACCGCAAGGACCGCGCCAGCATGGCGGTCGGTCTGGAGGTCCGCGTACCCTTCTGCGACCACCGGCTCGTGGAGTACGTGTACAACACCCCGTGGGCGATGAAGTCCTTCGACGGCAGGGAGAAGAGCCTGCTGCGCGAGGCCACGGCGGACGTCCTGCCGCGCTCGGTGTACGAGCGGACCAAGAGCCCCTACCCGTCGACCCAGGACCCGGACTACGCCGTGGCCCTACAGGAGCAGGTCAGGGATCTCCTCGCGCTGCCCTCCCACCGGGTCTTCGACCTCGTCGACCGCGCCAGGCTGGAGCGCGCCGCCGCCCGGGACACCCCGCAGATCACCTCGGCCTCCCGGCGGAGCCTCGAACGAACACTGGACCTGGCCCTCTGGCTGGACATGTACGATCCGGAACTCGTCCTGGAGTGATGCCCCGGCGGCGCCCCGGCCCCCACCGGCCGGTGGGGGCCGGGGCGCCCGCCCCGCCGTGGTCTCCCGCGACCGGCCGATCCGACCGATCCGGCCGGAGCGGGGTCGCGGGGAGGTGCGGTGGGAGTCGTCCGGCCGGAGCCACCGGAGCGGCGTCGGCCCGCGCGGCCGACCGGCGCGGAGCCACCGGGGCGGAGGCGCCGAAAACACCGACCAGGGGCCAGTTCCAGCCAACCATGCGGAAAACCGGCGGAGTTGACATGAGCGGCGCTTGACGCCGACCGTTGCCTACCGCTTTGCTGTGCGCGATCATTTGCTCGCACACCGCGTCGAAAAGGAAGCCAGCGGATGTCTCCGCCTCCGCCGCCCCTGGGCCGTTCCCGTAAGCGGGGCGGGCGCTCCGGCCATCCCTTCGACCCGGCACTGGACGACACCGAACTCATCGCCGTACGAGGGCAGTTCACCCAGGGGCGGTGGACCAGGGCCCGTTCCCTGCTGGTGGCGACAGGCACCGAGTGGGACCGCAGGGGGCACCGGGTCGTCGCGCTCGCCGAGACGCCCTCCGCCGCGGACTGGGCCCGTGACTGGCTGCTCGCCGAACCCGACAGCGCCGACGCCGCCACTCTGCTCGCCTGCGCCACCGTCACCCGGGCCCTGCGCGGCAAGAGCACGCCCGACGAACCCGACCGGGCGCGCGAGGCGTGCCTGGCCGCCGCACGGCTGGCCCCCGCCGATCCCACCCCCTGGCTGGGACTGCTGATGCTGGCCCGCGCGCACGGCAGCCAGGACGAGGCGGGCAAGCTCTTCGACGAGGTGCGGACCCGGCACCCCGACCACCACCACGCGCACCACCTGATGACGGCCAGACTCGCCGAATACCGCCCCGACAGCGGTCGGGACCCGCTGCACGAGGTCTACGACTTCGCCGCCTGGGCCGCCGAACAGGCCCCCGCCGACTCCCCGCTCGCGGTCCTGCCGGTCGTCGCGCACGCCGAGCGGTACCGCGTCCTCGTCGCCGCGGGCAGCGAGCCCGACGACCCCGCCGCGTCCGGCCACTGGTCGGGGCGCCGGGCCCGGCAGGTGATGAAGGCCGCGTTCGACTGGTGGCTGGAGTGGGAGCGCGAGGACCATCCGCGCAACCGCGTCGACCTCAACTTCCTCGCCCACGCCAAGGTGTCCGAGGGCCGCCCGGCCGAGGCGGCGGCCCTCTTCCACCGCATCGGGGACCACGCGACCGCGGCCCCCTGGTCCTACGCGGGCCAGGAGCCCCACGCGGCCTTCCTCGCCGCGCGGGCCGTCGCGCTCGGTGTGCGGTGACCGGGCCGGCGGCCCGGACCGCGAACCCGCTTGTTTCTCCTCACCGAAGGGACCACCGCCGCCATGCCGACGGGCAGTTCAAGAACGAACGAGACCGGCGCCACGAACAGGACGCGTGACACCGGCGGCATCCACACGTACAAGGGGGAGGAACGGGCCCTGCGGGCCGACCGGCTCGGCACCCCGGGCCTGCTGCTGTCCGTGCTGGCGGCCAGCGCCCCGCTGATGGTGGTCGCGGGGGTGATGCCCACGGTCTTCGGCGTGATGGGCATCGTCGGCCAGCCCCTGCTGTACGTCATCCTCGGCGCCGTCCTGATGCTGTTCAGCGTCGGGTACGCGGAGATGAGCCGGCACGTCCACAACGCCGGTGCCTTCTACGCGTACATCGCCCGCGGGCTCGGCCCCACCGCCGGCGCGGGCGCCTCGCTGGTCGCACTCGTCGCGTACAGCGCCATGCAGGTCGGCATCTACGGCATCCTCGGCTTCGAGGTCTCCGACCTCTTCGCCACCTACCTCGACATCGACCTCCACTGGTGGGTACCGGCCGCGGTCGCCGTGCTGGTCGTCGGCGTACTGGGCTGGCTGAAGATCGACCTCAACGCCCGGGTCCTCGGCGTCCTGCTGGTCGTCGAATGCGTCCTCGTGGTGATCTTCGACGTCGCCGCCGTCAGCAAGCCGGGCCCGGAGGGCGTCTCGCTGCACGCCTTCAACCCCGACACCCTCACCGGCGCCGGACTCGGCACCGCGCTCTGCTTCTGCATCGCCGCGTTCGTGGGCTTCGAGCAGTCCCCGGTGTACGCGGAGGAGACCAGCCGCCCGCACATCGTGGTCTCCCGGGTGATGTTCCTCGCCGTCGGGTACGCGGCACTGTTCCTCGCCCTCAGTTCCTGGGCGGTGACCGTCGCCACCGGCCCCGGAGCCATCACGGAGACCTCCCTCAAGGAGGGCCCGGCGATGCTCTTCCGGCTGACCGAGAGCCGGCTGGGCACCACCTTCACCGATGTGCTGCACGTCCTCTTCGTCACCGGCATGTTCGCCGCGCTGCTCAGCTTCCACAACGTCGTGGCCCGCTACGCCTTCGCGATGGGCCGGGAGGGACTGCTGCCCGCCGCCTTCGGCCGGACGAACAGGACCAGCGGGGCCCCGGCCACCGGCTCCGTCCTCCAGTCCGCGCTCTCCCTGGTGATCGTGTTCGCGTTCGCCGTCACCGACGACGCCCCGATCGGCGACCCCACGGCTCCGGTGCTGCACCTGTTCACCTGGATGGGCAACGTCGGCGCGCTCGGCGTCATCCTGCTGATGGCCGCCGCCTCCTTCGCCGTGATCGCCTTCTTCGTGCGCCGGGGGGCCGGGCGCGCCCAGGCGCCGAGACTGGCCGCCTCCGCGCTGGCCGGTGTCGCGCTGCTGGCGATCGCCGTGTTCACCGTCCGGGACTTCGACGTGCTGGTCGGATCGGGAAGCGGCTCGGCGCTGACCTGGGTGCTGCCCGGCGTCATCCTCGCCGCCCTCGTCGTCGGCCTGGTGTACGGCGCGGTGCTGCGCGCCGTCAGGCCCGAGGTGCACGCCCGGATCGGACTCGGCAACGAGGCGTTCCAACTGGAGAGGGCCGCCACCGAGCGCACGTCCGCACCGAACTGACGGCCACCGGGCGGTCCGTCCCGGCCCGGTCACCGACGCACCCGGGGTGTCCGTCGCACCGGTGACCGGGCCGGGACGCACCGGGCCCGGGCGCCTCAGAGCACCAGGGACAGCAACAGGATGAAGACCAGCGAGACCACGGAGATGATCGTCTCCATCACCGACCAGGTCTTGACGGTCTGGCCGACGTCCATCCCGAAGTACTCCTTCACCAGCCAGAACCCGGCGTCGTTCACATGGCTGAAGAAGAGCGAGCCCGCGCCCACGGCCAGCACCAGCAGCGCGACGTGGGAGGTCGACATGTCGGCGGCCAGCGGGGCCACCAGACCGGCCGCCGAGATCGTGGCCACGGTCGCCGAGCCGGTCGCGAGCCGGATCGCCACGGCGATCAGCCAGCCCAGCAGGAGCGCGGGGATCGACCAGTCCTTGGAGAAGTCGAGGATCATGTCGCCGACGCCGGCGTCGATGAGGGTCTGCTTGAAACCGCCGCCCGCGCCCACGATCAGCAGCACGCCCGCGATCGGGGCGAGCGACTTCTCGACCGTGGAGGAGAGCCGCCCCCTGGTGAATCCGGCCGCCCGGCCCAGCGTGAACATTCCGACGATCACCGCCGCGAGGAGCGCGATCAACGGTGAACCGATGACCTCGGTCACCTTCTGCAGGACGCTGTCCGGATCGTCCACGACGATGTCGACGAACGCCTTGGCCAGCATCAGTACGACGGGCAGCAGCACGGTGGCCAGCGTGGCTCCGAAGCCGGGGCGCCGGTCGAGTTCCTCGGACGCGCGCTGCGGAGTCATCTTCTCGGGGGCCTTGATGTCCACCCAGCGCGTGGCGTAGCGGGAGAAGACCGGGCCCGCCAGGATCACCGTCGGGACCGCGACCACGACCCCGAGCGCCAGCGTGACGCCGAGGTTGGCGTCGATCGCGTCGATCGCGGCGAGCGGGCCGGGGTGCGGCGGGATCAGCCCGTGCATCACGGACAGCCCGGCCAGCGCCGGGATGCCGATCCGCATCAGGGAGTAGTTGCCGCGCTTGGCGACGAGCAGCACCACCGGGATCATCAGGACGATGCCGACCTCGAAGAACAGCGGCAGGCCGATGATCGACGCGATCAGCACCATCGCCCACGGCATGGCACGGCCGCTCGCCCTGGCGAGGATGGTGTCGACGATCTGGTCCGCGCCGCCCGAGTCGGCGAGCAGCTTGCCCAGGATCGCGCCCAGTGCGATGAGCACACCCACGCCCGCGACGGTCGAGCCGAGGCCGTCGGTGAAGCTGGTCATCGCCTTGCCGAGCGGCGCCCCCGCGAAGGCGCCGAGCGCCAGCGAGCCGATCGTCAGCGCGAGGAAGGCGTGCAGTTTGAACACGGTGATGAGCAGGACGATGACGGCGATGCCCGCGAGCACGGCGATGCCCAGCTGGGCGTCGCCGGCGGAGGTGATGGGTTCGGCGGCGTCCGCCGCCAGTGTCTCGACGCTGAGACCGGTCACGGTGATGATCCTCAGTTTTCGAGCCGCCGCAGCGCTGCGACGGCTCGTCGGGTGATGTCCTCGGGGGTGCCGGAGACGTCGACGGCGACCCCGGCCTCGTCCTCCTCCAGCGGCTGGAGGGTGGCGTACTGCGAGTCGAGCAGCGCGGCCGGCATGAAGTGCCCCTTGCGCTGCGCCATCCGTTCCTCGATGAGGGACCGGTCACCGGTCAGATGGAGGAAGACGGCGCCCGGTGCCCCGGCCCGCAGCCGGTCGCGGTAGGACCGCTTCAGCGCCGAGCTGCTCACCACCCCGCCGAACCCCGCCCGGCCGTGCGCCCACCGTCCGATCGCGTCGAGCCAGGGCCATCGGTCCGCGTCCTCCAGCGGGGTGCCCGCCGACATCTTGGCGATGTTCTCCGGTGGGTGGAAGTCATCGCCCTCGGCGTACGGAACGCCCAGTTCGGCGGCGAGCAGGGGGCCGATCGTGGTCTTGCCGGTCCCTGCCACGCCCATCACCACGACGACGTGGGGGGTGTTCATTGGTGCCTCGCTGTCTTCTTCGACATCGGTCCGTCGCGCTACTGAAGCTCATAAGGTGTGACTTATTCAAGGCGATGTGATGTAAACGTCGTACTTAATTCGGATGGAGTTCGCCCCGTAGGCTGGTGCCATGAGCACATCTGCCCCGGGGCTGCACACACATGTGCTGGACACCCTGGGCCTTGAGATCGCCGCGGGCGACCGCCCGCCCGGCACCGTGCTGCGCACCGACGAGCTGGCCCAGCGCTTCGACGTGTCACGCACGGTCGTACGGGAAGTGATCCGCGTACTCGAATCCATGCGCCTGGTCGAGTCCCGGCGCCGGGTCGGGGTGACCGTCCGGCCCACCGAGGCGTGGAACGTCTACGACCCGCAGGTCATCCGGTGGCGGCTGGCCGGCGCCGACCGGCCGCGCCAGCTCCGCTCGCTCACCGTCCTGCGGTCCGCGATCGAACCGGTCGCGGCCGGGCTCGCCGCCCGCCACGCCACCCCCGCCCAGTGCGCGGCCCTCACCGAACGCGCCCTCGGCATGGTCGCCACCTCGCGCGGCCACCAGCTGGAGCGGTATCTGGAGCACGACATCGCCTTCCACCGGATCGTGCTCGACTCCTCGGGCAACGAGATGTTCGCGCGCCTCGGGGACGTGGTCGCGGAGGTCCTGTCGGGCCGTACCCACCACCAGGTGATGTTCGAGGACCCGGACCCCGCGGCGGTCACCCTCCACGTCCGGCTCGCCCAGGCGGTACGGGAGAGCGACGCGGCCTCCGCCGAGCGGCTGACCAAGGAGATCGCGCTCGGCGCCCTGCACGAACTCGACGTACTCGCCCCCTGACACACCCGCGGCGCACCCCCGCTCCGCGGCCCGCCCGGTGACCGGCGGGGCGCCGCCGCACCGCGTACCGTGGGCCGCGTCGGATCTCCGGAAGGGCTCGCCAGAGCTCCCTGGAGTGTCACAGGAGTCAGGAATGGGAGACCGCGGTATGCCGCAGCAGGTCCAAGGGGTCGTCGCACCGGGGAAGAACGAGCCGGTGCGGGTCGAGACGATCATCGTGCCCGATCCCGGTCCCGGCGAGGCCGTGGTGAAGATCCAGGCGTGCGGCGTGTGCCACACGGACCTCCACTACAAGCAGGGCGGGATCAACGACGACTTCCCGTTCCTCCTCGGCCATGAGGCATCCGGACTGGTGGAGTCCGTCGGCGAGGGCGTCACGGACGTCGAGCCCGGCGACTTCGTGATCCTCAACTGGCGCGCCGTGTGCGGACAGTGCCGCGCCTGTCTGCGCGGCCGGCCCTGGTACTGCTTCGACACGCACAACGCGAAGCGGCGGATGACCCTCCTGGACGGTACGGAGCTGTCCCCGGCCCTCGGCATCGGCGCGTTCGCCGAGAAGACCCTGGTCGCGTCGGGCCAGTGCACCAAGGTCGACCCGGCGGTCGCCCCCGAGGTCGCCGGACTCCTCGGCTGCGGTGTCATGGCGGGCATCGGCGCCGCCATCAACACCGGCCAGGTCGGCCGCGGCGACTCCGTCGCCGTCATCGGCTGCGGCGGCGTGGGCGACGCGGCCGTCGCGGGGGCCCGGCTCGCGGGCGCGGCGAAGATCATCGCCGTCGACATCGACGACCGGAAGCTGGAGACGGCGAAGAGGATGGGTGCCACGCACACCGTCAACTCCCGCTCCACCGACCCGGTCGAGGCCATCCGGGGCCTGACCGGAGGCAACGGCGCGGACGTCGTCATCGAGGCCGTCGGCCACCCGGAGACGTACAAGCAGGCGTTCTACGCCCGCGACCTCGCGGGCACGGTCGTCCTGGTCGGCGTCCCCACCCCGGAGATGAAGCTCGAACTCCCCCTCCTCGACGTCTTCGGCCGCGGCGGCTCGCTCAAGTCGTCCTGGTACGGCGACTGCCTGCCCTCGCGCGACTTCCCGATGCTCATCGACCTGCACCAGCAGGGCCGGATCGACCTCGCCGCCTTCGTCACCGAGACCATCGGACTCGGCGACGTCGAGGCGGCCTTCGCCCGCATGCGGGACGGCGACGTCCTGCGCTCGGTGGTGATCCTCTGATGGCCGCCCGCATCGACCACCTCGTCACCTCCGGCACCTTCGCCCTCGACGGCGGCGAGTGGGACGTCGACAACAACGTCTGGATCGTCGGCGACGACACCGAGGCGGTCGTCATCGACGCCGCCCACGACGCCGACGCCATCCTGGCCGCCCTCGGCGGCCGTACCCTGCGCGCCATCATCTGCACCCACGCCCACAACGACCACATCGACGCGGCACCGGCCCTCGCCGACGCCACGGGCGCACCGATCCTGCTGCACCCCGACGACCTGCCCCTGTGGAAGCGGACCCACCCGGACCGCACCCCCGACGCCGAACTGGCCGAGGGCCAGGAGCTGGAGATCGCCGGAACCCGTCTCCAGGTCCTGCACACCCCCGGCCACGCGCCCGGCGCCGTCTGCCTCCACGCCCCGGAGCTGGCCACCGTCTTCACCGGCGACACGCTCTTCCAGGGCGGCCCCGGCGCCACCGGACGGTCCTTCTCCGACTTCCCGACCATTGTCGGGTCGATCCGGGACCGGCTGCTCACGCTCCCGCCGGAGACCACCGTCCGCACCGGCCACGGCGACCCCACCACCATCGCCGCCGAGGCCCCGCACCTCGACGAGTGGATCGCCCGCGGCCACTGACCGCCGCACCTCTCACCGGTCCGGCCACGCGGCCAGGGGCTGTCCCGTACTCCCTGATGGAGTGGCGCGCGGCGTCGGATGCGGTGCGTCGCGAGGCGGAGGGACGTCCGTGTACTTGGATGTACGCGGACGTTCCGACAACGCCGCGAGGTGCCGTGGCTGTCGTCGCGCGCCCGCCAGGGATCACGGGAGAGCGCTCAGCCGCAGCCCGCTCTCGAAGCGGTGCGCCACGCCCGTGACCGGATCGGTGAACTCCAGCGCACGCGCCAGGAGTTGCAACGGCCGCGACCAGTCGTCGGCGGCGCCTTCCGCCTCCACCACCGGATAGACGGGGTCCTGGAGGATCGGCAGCCCCAGCGCGTTCATATGGACCCGCAGCTGATGGGTCCGCCCGGTGGCGGGCGACAACCGGTAACGCCCCAGCCCGTCCCGGTGCTCCAGCAGCTCGATCCGGCTCTCGCTGTTCGCCTCGCCCGGCTCCTCGCGGGCGGCGATCACCCCACGCTCCTTCACGATCCGGCTGCGCACGGTCACCGGGAACTCCCGCGCCGGATCGTACGGTGCGACCGCCTCGTACTCCTTGCGCACCAGCCGGTCCCGGAAGAGCGTCTGGTACGCGCCCCGTTCCCCGGGCCGCACCACGAACAGCACCAGACCGGCGGTCAGCCGGTCCAGTCGGTGGGCGGGCTGCAGCTCCGGCAGCCCCAGCTCACGGCGGAGCCGGGCCACCGCGGTCTCGGTGACGTGCCGGCCGCGCGGGGTCGTGGCGAGGAAGTGCGGCTTGTCGGCGACGACGAGATGCCGGTCCCGGTACACCACGCCGACCGGGAAGGGCACCGGCTCCTCGGGGGCGAAATCACGGTGGAACCAGATGAACCGCCCGGCGCCGTACGGCTCGTCGGCCGCCACCGGACCGTCCGTACCGACGAACCGCCGCCCGCTCAGCATCGCCTCCACCCGCGCGGCCCCGATCGCGCCCGCGAACCGGGCCACCAGATGGTCCCCGACCGTCGCCCAGACCCCCTCCGGATTCTCGGGCAGCCGCACCCGCACCGGATCGATCCCGTCCCGCTGGGGGAGGGGCGCGGCCGGGACACCGCCGCTTCGCCCACGGCCTCTCATCGTTCTCCCCCACCCGGGCGCGGGAGAACGATGAGAAGGGGAAACACAGCGGGGTTCATGGGGCGCCTTCCGGACCGTGATGTCGTCCGAAGCCATTCTCCCGCACGCGCCGGGCCCCAAGCCCGCACCACCGGGGATGCGGGACCGCCGGCGTTCCCGTGCCCGATGTCCCGGGCCACGAACTCCGGCAACGCGGGCCGTCGAACGCAAACACAGAAGACCCCAGATCAACTGGGGTCTTCGCTGGTGTCCGAGGGGGGACTTGAACCCCCACGCCCGATAAAGGGCACTAGCACCTCAAGCTAGCGCGTCTGCCATTCCGCCACCCGGACAAGGTGTCTGTCGCAGCGGCCTGGGCCGTTCCGACGTGGAAAACCATAGCAAACATTCGAGGTGCCCGATCACGCCCGGGGCGTATGTGAAGGGCGGATGACGAGGGGTGGGCGGCCTTGGGCGCGAGCAGCCCGCGGGGCAGGATGAGAGGTGTACCAGCGGCGACGGTGGAAGGAAGCAGCGTGAGTGAGACCAGCACGGCCGGCACAGGCCAGGGCGGGACCGCCGAGAGCGAGGTCGTGGACCTCTGTCGTGACCTGATCCGGATCGACACCAGCAACTACGGGGACCACTCGGGCCCGGGGGAGCGGCTCGCCGCCGAGTACGTCGCGGAGAAGCTCGCCGAGGTCGGGCTGGAACCGAGGATCTTCGAGTCCCACAAGGGTCGTGCCTCGACCGTGGCCCGGATCGAGGGCGAGGACCCCTCCAGGCCCGCGCTGCTCATCCACGGTCACACCGACGTGGTTCCGGCCAACGCCGACGACTGGACGCACCACCCGTTCTCCGGAGAGATCGCGGACGGCTGTGTGTGGGGCCGCGGCGCGGTCGACATGAAGGACATGGACGCGATGACCCTGGCGGTCGTACGCGACCGGATGCGCACCGGTCGCAAGCCTCCGCGCGACATCGTGCTGGCGTTCCTCGCGGACGAGGAGGCGGGCGGGACGTTCGGGGCCCGGCACCTCGTGGACAACCACCGTGACCTCTTCGACGGGGTCACCGAGGCGATCGGGGAGGTCGGCGGCTTCTCCTTCACGGTCAACGAGAACCTGCGGCTCTACCTCGTGGAGACCGCGCAGAAGGGCATGCACTGGATGCGGCTCACCGTGGACGGTACGGCCGGCCACGGTTCGATGACCAACGACGACAACGCCATCACCGAACTCTGCGAGGCGGTCGGGCGGCTGGGGCGGCACACCTGGCCGGTCCGGATGACCAAGACCGTGCGGTCGTTCCTCGACGAGCTGTCCGACGCGCTCGGCACCCCGCTCGATCCCGAGGACATGGAGGCGACGCTCGCCAAGCTCGGCGGCATCGCGAAGATGATCGGCGCCACCCTCCGCAACTCCGCCGCTCCCACCATGCTCGGCGCGGGGTACAAGGTGAACGTCATCCCCGGCCAGGCCACCGCCCATGTCGACGGGCGGTTCCTGCCCGGGTACGAGGAGGAGTTCCTGGCCGACCTCGACCGGATTCTCGGTCCCCGGGTCAAGCGGGAGGACGTGCACGGCGACAAGGCGCTGGAGACCGGCTTCGACGGCTCCCTCGTGGACGCGATCCAGACGGCGCTGAAGGCCGAGGACCCGATCGCCCGCGCCGTGCCGTACATGCTCTCCGGCGGCACCGACGCGAAGTCCTTCGACGACCTCGGCATCCGGTGCTTCGGGTTCGCCCCGCTGAAGCTGCCGCCGGAGCTCGACTTCGCGGGCATGTTCCACGGGGTGGACGAGCGCGTACCGGTGGACGGGCTGAAGTTCGGCGCGCGTGTGCTCGACCGTTTCATCGACAACTGCTGAGCGCGCCGGACCGGGCGCCTGTCGGCCCGCCGCGCCGGGACGCGGTCCACGGACGACATGGCGTACGGACGTGGCATGACATACGGACGGGGCGTGACGGACGGACGGGGCATGACGGACGTGGCATACGGGGGAATCGTCCGTACGTACGTACATAACCAGAACGGGTGAAAGGAGTCAGGCGCTCGTAGCCCCGTCACCCCCTCCTCGTTACAAGTGATGCGGTCCGCGGCTGGGACCGCATTGCCAACCAGGAGGAAATAATGATCAAGAAGATCGTCGCCGCTGCGGCAGTCACCGGTGGTCTGGTGCTCGCGGGCGCGGGCATGGCCGTCGCCGATTCGGGTGCCCAGGGCGCCGCCCTCAACAGCCCCGGCGTGATCTCGGGCAACGTCGTTCAGGTTCCCGTCCACGTTCCGGTCAACGTGTGCGGCAACACGATCTCCGTGATCGGGCTGCTGAACCCCGCCTTCGGCAACACCTGCGTCAACGCCTGACGTTGTGCGCCAACCCGTAAGGGTATGAGCCCGGTCGGCCCCGGAGTGCGCGCCATGCACTCCGGGGCCGCTGGGCCTTTCGCCCTCGCACGGTCATGTCCGGGGGTAGTCCGAAAGGTAGAAGGCAGGAAACGAAGCTATGCGACAGGTCACGCGTAAAGGCCTGATCACCATCGCGGCGGCGGGCGGAGTGCTCGCGCTGAGTGGGGGTTACGCACACGCCGACGCGGGAGCGTCCGGCGGGACATCGAATTCCCCGGGGGTGCTGTCAGGGAATTCGGTCCAGATTCCGATCGACGTACCGGTCAACGTCTGCGGCAACACGGTGAGCGTCGTGGGGCTGCTCAACCCGGCGGCCGGCAACAACTGCTCGAACGGCTCCGGCGGTGCCCGGGAGGCCGGGACCCCGGCCTCCGGCGCCCATGCCGGGGGCGGCGCCGTCACCACGCACGGTGGAGCCACCGAGGGCCACGCCCCGGGCGGGCACACGGCGGACGGCCCGGACCGGCAGGACGGACGGACCGGCCCGGCCACGCACAGCGGCGGAGCGAGCGCCGAGGGCCTGGCGACCGGCTCACCCGGTGTCCTCTCCGGCAACAACATCGCGGTGCCGGTCGACCTCTCGCTGAACGTCTGCGGCAACGGCGTCACCATCGGCGGACTGCTCAATTCCGTCACCGCTGCCGGAGGCGGCTGCGAGAACGACCCGGCGCATCCGGTCGACCCGGTCCGCCCGGTCGATCCGGTGGTACCCGTCACTCCCGACGAGCCGCCCGCCCCGGCACCGTCCGGGCACCGGACGGTGCCCAACACGCCGGTCGCGATGAGTCTCCCCGACAGCGCTCCGCAGCTCGCGCACACCGGAGCGGGCGGTCTCGACCTGCTCGTCCCGGCGAGCGCGGGTCTGCTGCTCGCGGGCGCGGGCGCCGTGCTGTACCGACGTGCCCGTGGCGCCGCCTAGTGCCGGGAGCGGCACTAGTGCCGTGACCGGCGCTGGAACCCGTGACCGGCAGTGGTGTTCGTCACGGCGTCAGGGGTAGGGCGCGAGCACGTCATGTTGAAGGGAGCGGGTCCCGCGGCTGCGGGGCCCGCTCCGTGCGGTGCGCCAGGCGGCACGGTCTCACCAGGTGGCCCGCAGCTGGCGGATGATCCGTCGGCGCAGCCGCACCCTGCGGCTGCCGTCACGGCGCAGCGTCAGACGGTCCAACTCCCAGTGCCCGTACTCGGCGTGGTCGGTCAACAGACGGGCCGCCTCCTTGCGGGACACCCCGCGCGGCACGTACACATCGGCAAATTCGTATTCCGGCATCGCATCTATTGTGCGTCCGGAGCCCCGGTACGGATAGCGTCTGCACTATGTCTGATGCTGCGCAGCCCACCGCTGCCGAGGTACGCGCCGCCGCCGATGCGGTCAAAGCCGCGCTCGACCGTCACCTCGACGCGGTCGAACGACGTAGCGGGGACGACGACCCCGCCGTGTACGACGCGTTCAACGCACTGGCCGCTGCGGCCGAGGTGTACGACGAACTGCTCTACGACCGCTACGACGAGGTCACCCCCTTCGAGATCCCCGGGGCGGACGACTCCCTGCCGCCGTACGCCGGGCCCGAGGAACCGAACGCCCTGAGCGTGCTGATCCGGCGGGACTACGCGGTCGTGGAACCGCCGAGACTGCTCGCCCAGGCGCAGCGGATCGCGGACCTCGACCCGGACGAGCGGGGCCGTGAGGCGGCGGTGGTCGGCACCAGTGTGCATGCCGCGCTCGGTGTGATCTTCGGGGAGTTCGAGGCCGACGAGATCGCCTCCCGGCACAAGGAGTTCGGTCTGGAGGAGGGGGACTCCACGCTCTGGGTGTCGGCGGCGGACGAGCTTCCCGAGCCCGGGGAGTGGCTGGGCGCCCCGTTCGACCAGGCGGATCCGCAACTGGTCGTGTGCCGTTTCGACGTCAGCGCGGTCTTCGACGAGGACGAGGACGAGCTGGACCAGGATCTGGACGATCTGCCCACCGGCCGCGTCTGAGCGGTGACCGGTGGGCGAGGTCCCGGCCCCTGTGCGTCCGCACGGGGGCCGGATCGCCGTCCGTCGTGCTGTCCCGTCAGCCGTCAGCCGTCAGCCGTCAGCCGTCAGCCGTCAGCCGTCAGCCGTCCGCCGTCCGCACCGCGGCGGAGGCCGCCGACGTCTCCAGCAAGGTGCGCAGCCGCGTCGTGCGGTCCTCCGAGGGGGTCTGCGCCACCGCGAGGGGCAGGGCCTGGTCCACGCCGTGCACGACGGACAGATGCCGCTCTCCACGGCTGAACGCGGTGTACACCCAGGGGCGGCTCAGCCCCTGTGCCGCGTCGCCCGGTAGGACGACGACCACGGCGGGCCACCGCATCCCCGCCGCCTGATGGGCGCTGAGCGCCCAGCCGTGGCGCACCGACGACTCCACCCGCTCCTGCGGTACGACGACGGGGGTACCCGCGCAGTCGAGGTGCAGCCCCTCGGCGTCGGCCGACACGACCGCGCCGGGCACGGTCCGCCCCGGCGCGGGGATGTGGACGACCCGGTCGCCCGGATCGAAGCCGCCGAACCGGCCGGGGCCCGGATTGAGCCGTTGTTTGAGCGCCGTGTTCAGCGCCCGGGTGCCCGCGGCGCCACCGTGTCCGACGGTGATGACCTGGGTGTCGGCCGGGGGCACCCCGATGGCACGCGGCACCGAGTCCGCGACCAGCTGCACCGTGCGGTGCACGGCCTCGCCGGCCTCACGGACGGGGACGATCACCACCTCCTTCCCGGGCGCCGCCACCTGTTCGAGTTCGCCGATCCCGATCCCCGAGACCAACTCGCCGATCGGGCCCGGGTCCGGTGTGCGGGACGTCACCCGCGGACACGTGCGCGCCGCGAGCACATCGCCGAACACCCGGCCCGCGCCCGCCGAGCCCAGCACCGCCGGATCGCCGCTCAGCACCAGCCGGGCCCCGTCGGCCAGCGACTCGATCAGCATCGCCGCGCTCTCCACGTCCAGCTGAGGGGCGTCCAGCACGACGAGCAGATCAAGGGCGAACGCCCCCTCCTCGTCGCGTCCCGGGCCCTCCGTACCGGAGAGCAGCCCCGACAGCGTGACCGCCGCCGACGGATCGCCGATCGCCTCGGCCAGCCTGCGCCGGCCGTCCACGCTGTGGGTGGTGCCGAGGGCCCGCAGCCCGAGGCCGTGGGCCGCGGACAGCAGCGCGGCGGGCTCGGCCCTGGCGGCCTCGCCCCCGGTGTGACAGACGACACCGGCGGTGGCGACCGCGCGGACCAGTTCGGCCGCCGAGGGGGAACCGACGGTCTCGGCCGCCCGCTCCCAGGCGGGGTCGTCCCCGTACGGCGCGCACGCGTTGACCAGCCGCGCCAAGCCGTCCGCCAGGCTCTCCTCCGCCAGGGCGTAGCGGTCGAGTCCGAGCAGCACCTGGACCGGCTCCGACGGCTGCCCGTCCGCGTCCGGCGCGTCCGCGGAACCGTCGCCCGAGGCCCCGGCGGGTGCGGCAGGCTCCGCGCCGTCCTGGAAGACCAGGACGACACCCTCTGCTACGGCGTGCCGCACGGCCGCGTCGGGATCGGACACCGCCCGCTCGGCGAGCCCCGCCCGTACCGCCGAGGCGTCCATGGCCGTGTGGCCCCGCAACGCGGCCCGCTCCAGCAGCAGACCGACCAGCGCGGCCGTCCGCCGTTCGTCGTCCGGTCCGCATTCGGCGCCGAGCAGTGCCCGCGCGAATCCGTCGGCCTGCTCGGGGCGTACGCCGGGCACGGACAACAGCTGCCAGGGGTCCGCGCGCAGGAGATCGGCGGACCGCTCCCCGAGCGTCCCGGCCACCGCTCCCGCCAGGGTCACCGGCGCCCCGCCCTCCGTGAGCACGGCCGACACGGCGGCGACGGCATCGGCCGAGGGGCCCCGTGTCACCGTCCTGGCGACGCTGGACCCGGGCCTCGACTGCGCGGGCACGGGCGGCGACGCCCTGCGAGGCGCGGCCGCGGCCGCGGCCGTGGGCGCGGGGGCGGAGGGCGAGTCGAAGAACGCCGTGGCGGTCTTCTCGCCGCTTTCCACGGCCCGTACCGCCGCGAGCAGATCGGCGGCCGTCCCGCTCAGCTTCGTGCCGGCCGGAATGGGGCCTTCCTTCTCGGCCTTGCGCTTCTCGATCCGCTCCCGCAGCTCCCGCTGCGCGGCCAGCTCTGCCTCCGCCTCGGAAAGCGCCACGGCGCCGTCCGTAGCGGCCTCCCCACCGCCGTCACCGGTGCCCTCAGGGGCTTCGGAGCCTCCGGTGCCTTCCGGTGCTTCCGGGATTTCGGTGCCGACGGGTGCGGTCGCCGACGGCGAACCCTCGTCCCCTTCCCGCGACGCCGGGTCGCCCCCGGTCGCCGCCCCCGACTCCGTGCCTGTGTCTGTGTCGTGGTCCGTGTCCCCCGGGCCGGACCGGGCATCCGCGCCGTCGATCGGGTCCGCCGGGCCGGCCGACGCCGTCGCCTCGGGATCGGGGGCCGTCCCCGGGGCCGGCGACGTGGTCTCGGGAGGGGTGCCGGTGGGGGAGGCCACGGCAGTGGTGTCATGGTCCTCGGCCGAGGGGCCGGGGGTCTCCCCTCGGGGAAGCGCGGTCACAGCGTGCTCCAGTCCTGGTCGGGATAGCGGTGCACGGGCGCCGACACGTCGTCGAGCGCCTGGCAGATCTCGTCAGGAAGACTAAGCGCCTCCACTGACAGCGCTTCCCCGAGCTGCCGTGAGTTGCGCGCGCCGAGGATCGGGGCCACCACCCCCGGCCGGTCCCGCACCCAGGCGAGAGCCACCTGGAGCGGTGTCGTGGCGAGGCCGTCCGCCGCCGTCGCCACCGCGTCGACGATCCGGCTCGCCGGTTCGTCGAGGTAGGGCTCGACGAACGGGGCCAGGTGCTGCGACGCCCCGCGCGAGTCGGACGGCGTACCCAGCCGGTACTTCCCGGTCAGCACCCCGCGTCCGAGCGGTGACGAGGGCAGCAGCCCGACCCCCAGATCGAGCGCGGCGGGCAGCACCTCCCGCTCCACACCGCGCTGGAGCAGCGAATACTCCATCTGGGTGCTGGCCAGCCGGGTCCGCACGCCGGGTGAGGCCATCTGCCAGGTCGCGGCCTTCGCCAGCTGCCAGCCGCAGAAGTTCGACACGCCCGCGTATCTCGCCCGTCCGCTGGAGACCGCCAGATCCAGTGCCTGAAGGGTCTCGTCCAGCGGGGTGACCGGATCGAAGGCGTGTATCTGCCACAGGTCGACGTAGTCCGTACCCAGCCGCTCCAGCGAGGCGTCGAGCGCCGCCAGCAGGTGTCCCCGCGAGCCGTCGAAGCGCCGGTCCGGGTCGGGCACGCTGCCCGCCTTCGTCGCGAGGACCAGATCCCGCCGCGGCACCAGCTTTCCGACGAGCTGCCCGAGCAGGTATTCGGCCTCCCCGCCGCCGTACACATCGGCCGTGTCGACCAGCGTGCCGCCGGCGTCCCAGAAGACCCGCAGCTGGTCGGCGGCGTCGTGCTCGTCCGTGTCCCGGCCCCAGGTGAGCGTGCCGAGCCCGATCCGGGACACGCGTAGGCCGGTGTGGCCGAGATGCCTCTGCTCCATGAGGGCTGAGATTACTGGCCCGGCCCCGCCGGAGCCGATGCCTGTGGACAACCGGAGGGTCGCCCGGGACCGGCCGGCCTCCGCAGGTGCGGGCCGCGCCGGAACGGGGCCCGGGCACGGGTGCCCTGCCGGAACCCGCCGCCGCGCGCTAGAGTCCGGGACAAGCGACGTTACTGATCGGTAAGGGGAGCGGTTATGCGGCTCGGCATCAATCTCGGCTACTGGGGCGCGGGAATGGACGGCGACAACCTCGCCGTCGCCCAGGAGGCCGACCGGCTCGGTTACGACGTCTGCTGGGCGGCCGAGGCGTACGGGTCGGACGTGCCGACCGTGCTGACCTGGGTCGCGGCCCACACCGAATCCATCGACGTCGGTTCCGCGATCATGCAGATCCCGGCCCGCCAGCCCGCGATGACGGCGATGACCGCCGCCACCCTCGACTCGCTCTCCGGCGGCCGGTTCCGGCTCGGCCTCGGCGTGTCCGGCCCGCAGGTCTCGGAGGGCTGGTACGGCGTCACGTTCGACAAGCCGCTGGCCCGCACCCGTGAGTACGTCGAGATCGTCCGCAAGGCGATGGCCCGAGAGCGCCTGTCGTACGAAGGGCAGCACTGGACGCTCCCGCTGCCCGGTGGCCCCGGCAAGCCGCTCAAGCTCACCGTGCACCCGCAGCGCGAGCACATCCCGCTCTACATCGCCGCGATCGGCCCGAAGAACCTGGAGCAGACCGGCGAGATCGCGGACGGCGCCCTGCTGATCTTCCCGTCCGCCGACCACCTGGAGGACACCGCGATCCGGCACCTCAGGGCGGGGCGCGAGAAGGCCGGGAAGACCATGGACGGATTCGACGTCTGCCCGACGCTCCCGCTCGCCGTCGGCGACGACATCCCGGGCCTCGCCGACATGTTCCGCCCCTACACCGCGCTGTACGTCGGCGGCATGGGCAGCCGTAAGCAGAACTTCTACAACCGGCTCGCCCAGCGCATGGGGTACGAGAAGGAGGCGGCCGAGATCCAGGACAAGTACCTCGACGGCGACAAGAGCGGCGCCGCCGCCGCCGTACCGCACCAGCTCATCGACCAGACCACGCTGCTCGGCCCCGTCGAGCGGATCGCCGAGCGCATGCAGGCGTACGCGGCCGCGGGCGTCACCACCCTCACCCTCGCCCCGGCCGGTTTCACCCTCGACGAGCGGATCGCGGCCCTGCGCGCCGGTACGGAGGCCCTGGAGCTCTCCGGGCTCACGGCCTGACCCCGGTGCGCCCCGGCTGCCCGTTCCGGCAGCGGTACGGCCGTGGCGGGGGCTCGGGGTCGCTCCGCCACGGCCGTACGGACTGCTAACGCGCCGCGCGCTCCCCGGTCACGCCTCCGAACGCGCTCGCCCGTTCGGCGCAGCCGCGCACCGCTGCTGTTGCCCGCTCCCGCGCCCCGCACTTGACTGACTCTCCGCGGACGTCGTACGGAGGTGGCGATGATGCTCTCTGCGAAGAGCCTGTTCCAGGAGATCCTCGACAACGACGAATCGTTCCGCCTGTTCTGTTCCATCGCCGCGGCCGGGGAGTCCCAGGGCGGCTGGGAGAACGCCCGTATCGCCGCCCTGGTGCCCGAGGAGAGCCGCGCTCTCGTCCCGAAGATCGTCCGGCACGGGGCCGACGAGGACAAGCACGGACGGATCTTCAACGCGCTGCTGAGGAAGCGCGGACTGCGGCCGGTCGGGGTCCCGCGCGAGACCGACTACACGATGCTGCTGGAACGGCGTGGCATCGGCCTCGCCCATCAGCGGCTGAGCCGGGAGGAACGGCTCTCCGAACGGGACGTGATCACCTATCTCGCCCACAGCAGGGTCACCGAACAGCGCGCCTCCGAGCAGATGCGGCTGCTGTCCAGGCACTTCGCCGACCACCCCGAGCTCGGCCGCGCGGTACGGATGATCTCGAACGACGAGGACAACCACCTGGCGTACTGCCACGAGGAACTGCTGCGGCTCGCCGAGGCGGGACACGGCCGCACGATCCAGCGGGTCCTGCGCGCCTGCGCCCTCGCCGAGATCCGGGTGTACCGGGACGTCGGTCTCGCCGTGATGTCCCGTATGGGCGGGATTCTGGGCTGGTCCCGGGCCAGGTCGGCCGCGCTGGCCGCCGGCATCCACGCCGTGTACGCGTACGAACGACTCGGCGGGTGGCGGCGCATGGTGAGCCTTGAGCCGCCCGCGCGGCGTGACGCGCTGGGCGGGCCCGCGGTCCCGTCCCCGGAGTACGCCTGAGAGTACGGGGCCGCGCCGAGCCCGGGGCCGGCCTCCCGCCCGCCGGGCCCGCCCGTCGGACCCTCCGCGCGCCCCGCCGTCGTTCAGAGCCAGCCGCGGCGCTTGAACTGCCGGTACAGGCCGAAGACCACACAGCCCATCAGCACGATCACCGCCGGATAGGTCCACGACCAGTCCAGTTCCGGCATGTGTCTGAAGTTCATGCCGTAGATCCCCGCCACCATCGTCGGCACCGCGGCCATCGCCGCCCACGCCGAGATCTTCCGCATGTCGTCGTTCTGCCGTACCCCCATCTGCGCGAGGTGGGCGGACAGGATGTCGGAGAGCAGCCGGTCCAGACCCTCCACGTGTTCGTTGGCACGTGTCAGATGATCGTTGACGTCCCGGAAGAACGGCTGTGACTCCTCGTGGACGAACGGCACGCCCGCGCCCGCCAGCCGGGACAGCGGCGACGACAGTGGTCCCGTCGCCCGGCGGAACTCCAGTACCTGGCGCTTGAACATGTAGATGCTCTCGGCGGTGTTCTTCGCGTCGCCGGTCGCGGACGGCGCGAACACCTCGGTCTCCAGCTCCTCCAAATCGACCTGGAGTTCCGCCGCGATCTCGATGTAGTGGTCGACGACCGCGTCGCAGATCGCGTACAGCACCGCGGTCGGCCCCTGCTTCAGCATCCGGGGGTCCGCCTCCAGCCGGCGCCGTACCGCTGCCAGCGGGGCGCCCTCCCCGTGCCGGACCGTG
Source organism: Streptomyces sp. AM 4-1-1 (assembly GCF_029167625.1). NCBI lineage: Bacteria > Bacillati > Actinomycetota > Actinomycetes > Kitasatosporales > Streptomycetaceae > Streptomyces > Streptomyces sp. AM 4-1-1. The sequence continues at coordinate 1,032,103 of NZ_CP119145.1, read as the reverse complement.
ACGACGAACGAGTCACCGATGAAGACCATCAACTCGTCCGTGCTGACGGTGTCGCCGTGGGGTTCGTACACCACCGGCTTGATGACCGCGAACAACGAGTCGTCGTACACCTCCAGCTTGGGGCGCTGGTGTGCGTTGAGCGCGTCCTCGACCGCCAGCCGGTGGAGCCCGAACTCGCTGCTGACGAGACCGAACTCCTCCGCCGTGGGTTCGTGCAGCCCGATCCAGAGGAACGCGTCCCCGGTGGCCCGCGCCTGGTCGAGGGCGTCGGAGAAGTCGGCGGGCCCGTCGGTTCGACGCCCGTCCCGGTAGATGGCACAGTCCACGATCACTCGCGCATTCTTCCTTCTCCCGGTCCCTGACGCATGTCCGCGCGAGTACCCGCCTAGGCTGGCCGGTATGCCCACGCTGATCCTCGTACGCCACGGCCGGTCCACCGCCAACACGTCAGGGTTGCTCGCGGGCCGGACGCCCGGTGTCTCCCTGGACGAACGCGGCGCCGAGCAGGCCGCCTCGCTGCCCGGCCGGCTCGCGGCGCTGCCCCTCGCCACGGCCGTCAGCAGCCCCCTGCAACGCTGCCGCGAAACCCTCCGGCCCCTGCTCGAAGCCCGGCCCGGACTGTCGCTGCGCACCGACGACCGGATCAACGAGTGCGACTACGGCGACTGGTCCGGGCGCAAGCTCGCGGAACTCACCGACGAGCCGCTGATGACCGTCGTCCAGCAGCACCCGTCGGCCGCCGCCTTCCCCGGCGGCGAATCCATGCGCGCGATGCAGGCCCGCGCGGTGGAGGCCGTGCGGGACTGGAACGTCCGCGTCGAGACCGAGCACGGCGACAACGCGGTCTATCTGATGTGCTCGCACGGCGACATCATCAAGTCCCTCGTCGCCGACGCGCTGGGCATGCACCTGGACCTCTTCCAGCGCGTGCAGGTCGAACCGTGCTCCGTCACCGCGATCCGCTACACCCAGCTGCGGCCGTTCCTGCTGCGGCTCGGGGACACCGGGGACCTGGCCCCGCTGGCCCCCCGCGAGCAGAGCGTCGGAGCCGACGCCGACGCGACCGCGGAGGTCGGGGGCGGTGCCGGGGCGCCGTGATCGCCGCGCACAGTAGGGTGGACGCGCCGTAGGCGCCCGCCGGAGGACCCACCTCCGGGCCCGGCCGCCCTCATCCACCGTCAATCTCAAGTCTCAAGGGAGACAGGACGTGTCCCGTCAGGTGTTCCTGTACGACCCCCCGGACCGTTTCGTGGCCGGCACGGTCGGGTTGCCTGGACGTCGTACGTTCTTCCTCCAGGCATCCGCGCGGGGGCGTGTCACCAGCGTCGCCCTGGAGAAGACCCAGGTCGCGGCGCTCGCCGAGCGGATCGACGAACTGCTCGACGAGGTCGTGCGGCGCACCGGCGGCAACTCGCCGGTTCCCGCCGTCGCGCCCATGGACGTCACCGACACCGCTCCGCTCGACGCACCCGTCGAGGAGGAGTTCCGGGTCGGCACGATGGCCCTCGCCTGGGACGGCGAGGAACAGCGCATGATCGTCGAGGCGCAGGCCCTGGTCGAACTGGACGCCGACAGCGAGGACGACCTCGCCGAGGCGGAGGAACGGCTCCTCCAGGACGAGGAGAACGGCCCGCCGATGCTCCGGGTCCGTCTCAGCGGCGCACAGGCCCGCGCGTTCGCCAAGCGCGCCCTGGACGTCGTGAACGCCGGGCGCCCGCCGTGCCCGCTCTGCAGTCTGCCGCTCGACCCGGAGGGACACGTATGTCCGCGCCAGAACGGATACCGCCGGGGGGCCTGACGGTCTCCGGGCCGGTCACCCTCCTCACCGAGGGCAGGCTCACGGTCCTGGGCCAGGTCACCGGGGCGTCCAACGCGGTGCTCCACTGCGCGGTCGCGTACGAGGGCGAGCGGGCCCTCTGCGTCTACAAGCCCGTCGCGGGGGAGCAGCCGCTCTGGGACTTCCCCGACGGCACCCTCGCCCAGCGGGAGGCCGCGGCGTACGAGCTGTCCGAGGCGACCGGCTGGGGCCTCGTGCCGCCGACCGTCCTGCGTGACGGCCCGTACGGCCGCGGCATGTGCCAGCTGTGGATCGAGACACCGCGGGAGCCCTCCGGGAACGCCCCGCGGGACCCCGCCACGGGCCCGGTGCCGGTCCTCCCGACGGCGGACGGGCCCCCGCTCATCGCCCTCGTCGACGGCGACGAGCCCGGCGACGGCTGGAAGGCCATCGGCTTCGCCGAGATCGGTGAGGGGCGGACCGCGCTGCTGGTGCACGCGGACGACCCCCGGCTGCGCCGGCTCGCGGTCCTCGACGCCGTGATCAACAACGGTGACCGGAAGGGCGGCCATCTGCTGCCCGCCCCGGACGGCAGGCTGTACGCGATCGACCACGGGGTCACCTTCAACGCCGACGACAAACTCCGCACCCTGCTCTGGGGCTGGGCCGGCGAGCCGCTCACCGATGAGGCCGTCGCGGTCCTCCGGAAGCTGAGCGTCGAACTCGCCGAGGGCGCGCCCCTGGCCACCCGGCTGGCCGAACTCATCACCGCCGCCGAACGCGAAGCCCTCCGGGGACGGGTCGCCACCCTGCTGCGGACCGGCCTGCACCCCGAACCGTCCGGGCAGTGGCCCGCGATTCCCTGGCCGCCCGTCTGACTCCGGCCGGGGCGCCCGGGTCCCGTACCGGCGACGGACCCGGCGTGTGCCGGGCGGACGGGATCGGACGCACAGTCGACGGGGTCGCCGGCACGCACAGCCGTCGGCTCCGCCGGCACGCACGGCCGACGGATCGCGGACACGCAGAAGACGGGCCCTCGCCGCGCAAGAACGCCCATTCGGCCAAGAAGGCCGGTCCGGTTCGTATCCGGACGGTGCATCCGGTTAGGCTCAGGGCATGCATGCCTGGCCCGCTTCTGAGGTCCCCGCCCTGCCTGGCAAGGGCCGCGACCTTCGGATCCACTCCACCGCGACCGGCGGACGGATCAACCTTGACCCCGGTCCCGTCGCCCGCATCTATGTCTGCGGCATCACGCCGTACGACGCGACCCACATCGGTCATGCGGCGACCTACAACGCGTTCGACCTCGTTCAGCGCGTGTGGCTCGACACCAAGCGGCAGGTTCACTATGTCCAGAACGTGACCGACGTGGACGATCCGCTCCTGGAGCGGGCCGTGCGCGACGGTCAGGACTGGGCCGAACTCGCCGAGCGCGAGACCGCCCTCTTCCGGGAGGACATGACCGCCCTTCGCATGCTCCCGCCCCGGCACTACATCGGCGCGGTGGAGGCGATACCCGGCATCGTCCCGCTCGTCGAACGGCTCCGTGACGCCGGGGCCGCCTACGAACTCGACGGCGATGTGTACTTCTCCGTCGAGGCCGACCCGCACTTCGGCGAGGTCTCCCACCTGGACACCGCGGCGATGCGGCTGCTCTCGGCCGAGCGCGGCGGCGATCCCGACCGGCCCGGCAAGAAGAACCCGCTCGACCCGATGCTCTGGATGGCCGCCCGGGAGGGCGAGCCGAGCTGGGACGGCGGCACGCTGGGCCGCGGCCGGCCCGGCTGGCACATCGAGTGCGTCGCCATCGCCCTGGATCACCTCGGCATGGGCTTCGACGTGCAGGGAGGCGGCTCCGACCTCGTCTTCCCGCACCACGAGATGGGCGCTTCGCACGCCCAGGCGCTGACCGGCGAATACCCGTTCGCGCGGGCGTACGTGCACGCCGGGATGGTCGCCCTGGACGGCGAGAAGATGTCCAAGTCCAAGGGGAACCTGGTCTTCGTGTCGGCGCTGCGCCAGGCCGGGGTGGACCCCGCCGCGATCAGGCTCGCCCTGCTCGCGCACCACTACCGGTCCGACTGGGAGTGGACCGACCAGGTGCTCGCGGACGCCGTCGAACGGCTCGGACGGTGGCGTGCCGCGGTCTCCCGGCCGGACGGCGTGTCCGCGGACTCCCTGGTCGACGAGGTCCGCGTGGCCCTGGCCGACGACCTGGACGCACCGGCCGCGCTGGCGGCCGTGGACCGCTGGGTGGGGCGTCAGCTCGCCGACGGGGGTACGGACGAGGGGGCACCGGGCCTCGTCTCGCGCACCGTCGACGCGCTGCTGGGCGTCGCGCTGTAACAGGGCTCCGCTTCCGGGCGGACAACGCCGGGACCGGAGGGCGTCCGGCCCGGTCAGGCCGGACGGACCCCGGACGACGAACGAGGCGCGGGACGGACACCAAGTCCGTCCCGCGCCTCGTCGTAGGGTCCGCTGCCGGCGGCGGAACGGCCCCTCGTCACTCGTCCGACGAGTCCGACGAGTCCGATGAATCGGATGAATCGGGTGCGTCGGGTGCGTCCGGCGCCTTTCCGGAGGCCGGCCTGTTCCCGGGGTCCTGATCGTCCTCCGGGTCCGGGGAGGTTCCCCGGCCCGGGACGTCCTCGGCCGTCGAATCCGGTGTCTCCCCGGGGCGCTGTCCCCGTCCGGCCCTGGGCTGTGGGCCCGTACCCGGCAGGCCCTGTCCGGTCTCCGGCCGAGGCGGTCTCGGCGGGCGGGTCCGGCCACCCGGCGCATCGCGTGGATACGAGGTGTCCCCGCTCTCCGTGGCGTGTCCGCCCGGACCCTGAACAGGGCCGCCGTCCCGGCGTCGCAGATACCGCTCGAACTCCCGGGCGATGGCTTCGCCGGTCGCCTCGGGCAGCTCCGCAGTGTCCCGGGCCTCCTCCAACGTCTGCACGTACTCCGCGACTTCGCTGTCCTCCGCCGCCAACTGGTCGACGCCGAGCTGCCAGGCACGGGCGTCCTCGGGCAGCTCGCCCAGCGGGATGCGGAGACCGATCAGGTCCTCCAGGCGGTTCAGCAGGGCCAGTGTCGCCTTGGGGTTGGGCGGCTGCGACACGTAGTGGGGCACCGCGGCCCACAGGCTCACCGCGGGCACGCCCGCGTGGGCGCAGGCCTCCTGGAGGATGCCGACGATGCCCGTCGGGCCCTCGTACCGGGTCTCCTCCAGATCCATCGTCCGCGCCAGATCGGGATCGGAGGTGACACCGCTGACCGGCACCGGTCTGGTGTGCGGGGTGTCGCCGAGCAGCGCGCCCAGGATCACCACCATCTCGACGCCCAACTCATGGGCGAATCCCAGGATCTCGTTGCAGAACGAGCGCCAGCGCATCGACGGTTCGATGCCCCGGACCAGCACGAGATCGCGTGGTGTCTCCCCGCCGACCCGTACCACCGAGAGCCGGGTCGTCGGCCAAGTGACCTTGCGGGTACCGCCCTCCAGGAAGACGGTCGGCCTGTTGACCTGGAAGTCGTAGTAGTCCTCGGCGTCGAGCGCCGCGAACACCTCGCCCTTCCACTCCCGTTCGAGATGGCCGACCGCGGTGGAGGCGGCGTCGCCTGCGTCGTTCCAGCCCTCGAACGCGGCCACCATGACCGGGTCAATCAGCTCGGGAACTCCCTCGAGCTCGATCACCCAGGCCTCCTTCCGAAGTTCCCTTGCGTACGCGCCAACCTTACGGGTTCCGGCCTGCACCGCCGCAGTCCCCGCGCACGGCGGGGTGAACCTGGCCAGTGGGGGTGCATCACGGACGGAACCGGGGCATCATTCTCCGCGCCCGCCCGAGCCGGTGCCGAGGGCGCCGCCGCCGTACGCGGAGGGGCGCGGCAGGAGCACATGCACGATCGGCCCGCGTCCGGAGCACGCGGCCGGGTGCGCCCCGGGTGTCGCCGCGGCCCCCGGGCGTCACCGCACCGGGTCCGGACCCGGCCCGTTCCCGTCGCTCACGCCTCCCAGAGCGTGGTCGGCGCCTCCTTGCGGATCACCGGGGCGATCTCCTCGGCGAACCGCTGAAGGGTCTCCAGCTGCTCCGCCCGGCCGAGCCCGAACCCGTCGACGGTGAGCGACTGCAAATCGTGCCGGTAGACCTCGTGGTAGCCGAGGATCTTGTCGATGATCCGCTGCGGACCGCCGATGAGCTGAGGACCGTTCTCGATGGCGTCCTCGATCGTCCTGAAGGGCGTGTTGTACCCGGCCTTCCCCGCCAGGTGGGGCTTGAAGTTCTGCCGCACCCGGGCCTCGTACACCTCCTTGTAGCGGGCGACCGCCCGCTCGGTGGTGTCCGCGATCAGCAGCCCGCCGGACCCGGCCGCCACATGGGCGCGGGCCGGATCGTGTCCGTACGCCTCGAACCGCTCCCGGTAGTGCGCGATCAGCCGGGCGTAGGCGTCGCGGGGCTGGATCGCGTTGGCGGTGAACAGCGGATCGCCGTGCCGGGCGGCCAGCTCGGGGGAGTGCAGACTCGTGGCCGAGCCGTGCCAGACCCTCGGCGGTCCGGCGTACGGGCGGGGCACCGTCGTCACACCCTTCAGCGGTGTCCGGAACTCGCCCTCCCAGTCCACGGCCTCCTCGGTCCACAGTCGGCGCAGCAGCTCGTACTTCTCCTGTTGCAGATCCCACTGCCGTTCCTCGTCCAGACCGAAGAGTGAGAAGTGCCCCGCCTCCGCCCCCTTGCCGATGACCAGCTCGATCCGGCCCCGGGAGATCTGGTCGAGCGTCGCGTAGTCCTCGGCGACCCGCACCGGATCGAGGATCGCGACCACCGTGACCCCGGTGAGGAGCCTGATCCGGCTGGTACGGGCGGCGAGCGCGCCCAGCACCACGGTGGGGGCGGACGAGAGGAACGCCCCGGCGTGCCGCTCACCGATGGCGTACGCGTCGAACCCCAGCCGCTCGGCGGCCTCGCCGACGGCGAGGACTTCCTCGAACCGGTCGGCCGCCGACGGGAGTTCACCGGTCAGTGGGTGCGGGGCGTGGTTGATGAGAGAGAGCACTTGAAATTTCATGCTTCAACTCTCTGCGCCGGATGTTGCGTCGGTGTGGCGGTGGTGTGGCACGCGTGGCCGACGCGCCGTCAACCGCGTGAGGGGCGGCGCCGCCGCCCCTCCGCTCCTGCTCGCCCCCGCGCCTCCCGCTCAGTTCCGCCCGGCACCGAGCATGTCCTCGACCCCGGCCCGGACCGCGTCCGTCGCCAGGCCCCGGACGGTAAGGGTCGTCCGCCTGCGCAGCACGTCGTCCGCGGTCTCGGCCCACTCGTGGTCGCGTGCGTAGGCGACCTGCGCCCAGATCTCCGGAGCGTCCGGATGTATGCGCCCGGCCAGCGCCGGGTCCTCGTTGGCGAGCCGGGCGATGTCGAACGCCAACGACCCGTAGTGGGTGGCCAGATGCCTCGCGGTGTCCGCCGACATCCGCGGGCCGGGGGTGCCGCCGTCGACCAGCAGCCGGTGCGCGACCGCGTTGGGGTTGGCGATGCCCGGCAGCGGCAGCTTCTTCGGCAGGTGCGCGATCGGCTCCATGTCCTCGCCGAGCGGATGGCCGGGCAGCGCGGCCAGCTTGTTCATCACCGTACGGCCGATGTGGCGGAACGTCGTCCACTTGCCGCCCGCGACCGACAGCATCCCGCCCCGGCCCTCCGTCACGACCGTCTCGCGCTTCGCCTTCGAGGTGCCGCCGGGGCCGCCGGGCAGGACCCGCAGACCCGCGAAGGAGTACGTGATCAGATCGCGCGACAGCTGCTGGTCCCGCACGGAGAACGCGGCCTCGTCCAGGATCTGCGCCGTGTCCCGCTCGGTGACCGCGACGTCCGCCGGGTCGCCCTCGTACTCCTCGTCCGTCGTGCCGAGCAGCAGCATGTCCTCCCACGGCAGGGCGAACGTGATGCGGTACTTGTCGATCGGGGTGGCCAGCGCGGCCTTCCACGGAGAGGTCCGCCGCAGCACCAGGTGCGCGCCCTTGGACAGCCGGACGGACGGCGCGGCGTCCGGGTCCTCCATCCTCCGCAGGTGGTCGACCCACGGGCCGGTGGCGTTGAGCACCAGCCGGGCGTTCACCCCGAACTCCGTACCGTCCGTGCCGTCGCGAAGCTCCGCGCCGGTGACCCGGCCCCGGGTGAACCGCAGGCCCGTCACCGCCGCGTGGTTGAGGACGGCGGCGCCCGCGTCGACCGCCGCGCGCACCGTCATCAGCGCCATCCGGGCGTCGTTCATCTGGTCGTCGCCGTAGACCGCGACGGCCTTGAGGTTGTCCGTGCGCAGTTCCGGTACGGCGCGCCGCGCCTTCGAGGGGCTGATCACATGGCCGACCCCGTCCCCGAACGCGGAGAGCGCCGAGTACGCGAACACCCCCGCCCCGAGCTTGGCGGCGCCGTGCGGTCCGTCCTTGTGGACCGGCAGGTAGAAGGTGAGCGGGTTGGCCAGGTGCGGGGCGACCTGACGGGACACCGCGCGCCGCTCGAAGTGGTTCTCCGCGACCAGCTTCACGGCGCCCGTCTGGAGGTAGCGCAGGCCGCCGTGGAGGAGCTTGGAGGAGGCGGACGAGGTGGCGCCGGCGAAGTCACCGGCGTCCACCAGCGCCACCCGCAGTCCGGACTGCGCGGCATGCCAGGCGGTGGAGATGCCCAGGATGCCGCCGCCGATCACCAGGAGGTCGTACGTCGCGCGGGAGAGCTGGTCCCGGGTCTCGGCCCGGCCCGGGAGGGAACCGGAGGCCGGGTGCGTTCCCAGTGCGGGGACGCTCTGCAGGGTGGTCATGGTGGTGCTCCTCGTCCGCTCTCGTCACTTCTCGTCGTCGAGCCAGCCCATGGAACGTTCCACGGCCTTGTGCCAGCTCTTGTACTCGCGGTCACGGGTGGCCGCGTCCATCCGGGGCGTCCACTCGGCGGCCCGGCGCCAGTTGGCGCGCAGCGCGTCGGTGTCCGGCCAGAAGCCCACGGCCAGGCCGGCGGCGTAGGCGGCGCCGAGGCAGGTGGTCTCGGCGACCATGGGCCGCACCACGGGTGCGTCCAGGAAGTCGGAGAGCGTCTGCATCAGCAGGTTGTTGGAGGTCATGCCGCCGTCGACCTTCAGCGCGGTCAGTTCGACGCCGGAGTCCTTGGTCATGGCGTCGCTGATCTCACGGGTCTGCCAGGCGGTGGCCTCCAGCACGGCACGGGCGATGTGCGCCTTGGTGACGTACCGGGTGAGACCGGCGATCACCCCGCGGGCGTCGGGGCGCCAGTAGGGGGCGAACAGTCCGGAGAAGGCGGGCACGAAGTACGCGCCGCCGTTGTCCTCTACCGAGGAGGCGAGCGTCTCGATCTCGGCCGCCGACTTGATCAGGCCCATCTGGTCGCGCATCCACTGCACCAGCGAACCGGTGACGGCGATGGAGCCCTCCAGGGCGAAGACCGGCTTCTGGTCACCGATGCGGTAACCGACGGTCGTCAGCAGGCCGTTGTAGGAGTTGACGGGCGTCTCGCCGGTGTTGATCAGCATGAACGTGCCGGTGCCGTACGTGGACTTCGCCTCGCCCTTCGCGAAGCAGGTCTGGCCGAACAGGGCCGCCTGCTGGTCGCCGAGCGCGGACGCCACCGGTACGCCGTCGAGCACACCGCCCTTGGCGGGGCCGTACACCTCCGAGGAGGACCGGATCTCCGGCAGCAGCGCCGCCGGGATGCCCATGGAGCTGAGGATGCGCCCGTCCCACTTCATCTCGTGGAGGTTCATGAGGAGGGTGCGCGAGGCGTTGGTGACATCAGTGACGTGGACGCCGCCCTCGGCGCCGCCGGTCAGGTTCCAGATGATCCAGGAGTCCATCGTGCCGAAGAGGATGTCGCCGCCTTCGGCGCGCTCGCGCAGCCCCTCGACGTTGTCGAGCAGCCAGCGGATCTTGGGTCCCGCGAAGTACGAGGCGAGCGGCAGTCCGGTCTCGCGGCGGAAGCGGTCCTGGCCGACGTTGCGGCCCAGCTCCCGGCAGAGCGCGTCGGTGCGGGTGTCCTGCCAGACGATGGCGTTGTGGACGGGTTCCCCCGTGTTCCGGTCCCACAGCACCGTGGTCTCGCGCTGGTTGGTGATGCCGATCGCCTTGACGTCGGCGGAGGTGATGCCCGCCTTGTGCACGGCGCCCGCGACGACCTCCCGTACGTTCTCCCAGATCTCGGTCGCGTCGTGCTCGACCCAGCCCGGCTTGGGGAGGATCTGCTCGTGCTCCTTCTGGTCGACGGAGACGATCCGGCCGTCCTTGTCGAAGACGATGCAGCGGCTGGAGGTGGTGCCCTGGTCGATGGCGGCGATGAACGGGCCGGTGGTGTGTGCGTCGGTCACGATGTGCTCCCGGGGGTCTGTTCGGCGAGGTCGGCGAGGTCGGCGAGGTCTGCGAGGGATACGGGTCGGTGGGCTCAGGCGAACGCGACGTTGTACAGTCCGCCCGCCGCCGCGCCGCCGATGAGGGGTCCGACGATCGGGACCCAGGCGTAACCCCAGTCGGAACCGCCCTTGTGCGGCAGCGGCAGCAGCGCGTGCACGATACGGGGCCCGAGGTCGCGGACCGGGTTGATCGCGTACCCGGTCGGGCCGCCGAGCGAGAGGCCGATGCTGACGATGACCAGCGCGGTGACGAGGGCGCCCAGGGCGCCGAGGCCGTTGCCCTCGTCGTTGAGGCCCTGCGTGAGGATCGCCAGGACCAGGACGAAGGTGGCGATGATCTCGGTGACCACGTTCTGGAGGCCGTTGCGGATCTCGGGGCCCGTGGTGAACACACCGAGCACCGGGCCGGCCTTCGGGGCGGAACTCTGGTCGACCATGCCCTCCTCGACGGGCTGGGCGCCGATGATCCCGGGGTCGGTGAGGTGGGCGCGGAACTGTCCGTAGTACGCCAGCCAGACCAGGACCGCGCCGATCATCGCGCCGAGCAGCTGGGATGCGAGATACAGGGGTACGTCGCCCCACTCGGTGCCGCCCTCGATCGCGAGGCCGAGCGTGACCGCCGGGTTGAGGTGTGCGCCGGAGACACCGCCGACCAGATAGGCGCCGGTCAGCACGGCGAATCCCCACCCGAAGGTGATGGCGAGCCAGCCCGCGTTCTGTGCCTTCGAACGCTTCAGGGTGACCGCGGCGCAGACACCGGCGCCGAGCAGGATGAGTACGGCGGTACCGATGGTCTCGCCGATGAAGATGTCGGAGCTGGACACCGTGACTCCTTTGTCCTTCGTCCAGAGGGAGGCGGAACCCGGGCCCACCGGGTGGTCCGCGCCCCAGGTGGGTAACCACCTGTAAGGGCTTTACCGGCCCTTGGCACTGCCACACCCTAACGCGTATTCCCGTTAAGTGTTCGACAATGCCGACCGGTGAACGGCAGTGTTTCTCCCGGAGGTAGAGGCGTCAAGGGGTGCGGGGTGCGCGACCCGCTCGCCCGGCCCGTCGCGGACACCGCGACGGGCACGTCAGGAGCGAGGGCGGACGGCCCGGGAACCGTCCGGCGGTGGCCGCGCCGTGCCGGCGCGGGAGGGGCCGCGGGATGGTCATCGCTCACCGGGTCCGGCGCGCGCGGCGGGTGCGGGGCGCGCGGGCACGGGGAAGCAGGGCGGGGGAGAAGGCGGGCGCGCGGCGCGGGGGAGCCGGACGGGTGCGGACGCGCAGGTGCCCGGCGCGGCGGGCGAAGGGATCGGGTGGTCGCGGCGGCCCGCTCAGAAGCGGCCGGCGCCCAGGTCCCGGGAGACCGCGCGGGCGCAGTCCCGTACCGCGGTGATCAGCTCGGGACGCAGCTCCCCGTCCGGGCGGATTCGCTCCACCGCACCGGTCACGGCCACCGCGCCCACCGTCATCCGCCGCCGGTCGTGGATGGGCGCGGACACGGCGGCCACCCCCTCCCAGGTCTCCTCCACGTCGGCCGCCCAGCCGCGCGCCCGGATCAGGTCGAGCAGCGACTCGAACTCCTCGGGGGCGGTGACGGTACGGGGCGTGTACGCCTTCCGCTCCGCCTCCAGGGCCTCGCTGCGCGCCACCGGGTCGTACGCCGAGAGCACCTTGCCCAGCGCCGACGAGTGCAGCGGCTGCATGGCGCCGACCTCCAGCACCTGCCGGCTGTCGTCGGGCCGGAAGACGTGATGGACGATCAGGACGCCGTGCTGGTGCAGCACGCCCAGGTGGACGCTCTCGCCGCTGGAGCGGGCCAGGTCGTCGGTCCACACGAGGGCTCGCGCCCGCAGTTCGTGGACGTCCAGGAAGCTGTTGCCGAGCCGCAGCAGTTCGGCGCCGAGCTGGTAGCGGCCCGACGCGGGGTCCTGCTCGACGAAGCCCTCGTGCTGGAGCGTGCGCAGGATGCCGTGCGCGGTGCCCTTGGCCAGGCCCAGGGAAGAGGCGATGTCCGACAGCCCCAGCCGCCGCTCGCCGCCCGCCAGCAGGCGCAGCATCGCCGCGGCCCGTTCCAGCGACTGGATGTTCTTGGCCATCGCGCCGTACTCCTCCACTCGGTTCGACAATGCTGAACAGTATCGGTCGATGCCGACCGGTGTCCGGTCGTACGAGAAGTCTGCGTCACCGCGGCGGTACGGGCATCCCCCCGCACAGCATGCAGTCCGTCCGGTGGGACACGGTGACGGGGCCGAGCGGTGTATGGCTACTCTGGCGGGGTGCGCCTTCCGCCGAAGACGCGAAGCCGACAGCCGTCGCATCCCAGGGAGCACATCCATGGCCTCGTCGCCTACCCCTTCCGCAGACAGCCGGACCCGTATCGCCGACCTCCGCGAAGCACTCGCCACCCGGGTGGTGGTGGCGGACGGGGCGATGGGCACGATGCTCCAGGCACAGGACCCCACCCTCGACGACTTCCAGAACCTTGAGGGCTGCAACGAGGTCCTGAACGTCACCCGCCCCGACATCGTCCGATCGGTGTACGAGGAGTACTTCTCGGTCGGCGTCGACTGCGTCGAGACGAACACCTTCGGCGCGAACCACGCGGCCCTGGGCGAGTACGACATCCCCGAGCGGGCCTGGGAGCTGTCCGAGGCCGGCGCCCGGCTCGCCCGCGAGACGGCGGACGAGTTCACCGCGTCGACGGGGCAGCAGCGCTGGGTGCTGGGTTCGATGGGGCCCGGTACGAAGCTGCCGACGCTGGGACACGCCCCGTATGCCGTGCTGCGCGACGGTTTCCAGGCGAACGCCGAGGGGCTGATCGCCGGCGGCGCCGACGCCCTGATCGTCGAGACGACCCAGGACCTGCTCCAGACCAAGGCGGCCGTGCTGGGCGCGCGCCGGGCCATGGAGGCCACGGGCGCCGACCTGCCGCTGCTGTGCTCGCTGGCGTTCGAGACGACCGGCACGATGCTGCTCGGGTCCGAGATCGGCGCCGCGCTGACCGCGCTGGAGCCGCTGGGCATCGACATGGTCGGACTGAACTGCTCCACCGGCCCGGCGGAGATGAACGAGCACCTGCGCTACCTCGCCCGGCACTCCCGTATCCCACTGCTGTGCATGCCGAACGCGGGACTGCCGGTGCTCACCAAGGACGGCGCGCACTTCCCGCTCGGTCCCGAGGGGCTGGCCGACGCCCAGGAGGCGTTCGTCAAGGACTACGGCCTCTCCCTGGTCGGCGGCTGCTGCGGCACGACGCCCGAGCACATGCGGCAGGTCGTCGAGCGGGTCCGGGGGGCGGTCCCGCCCACCCGTGAGCCCCGCCCGGAGCCGGGCGCCGCCTCGCTGTACCAGACGGTGCCGTTCCGGCAGGACGCCTCGTACCTCGCGATCGGTGAGCGTACGAACGCCAACGGATCGCGCAAGTTCCGCGAGGCCATGCTGGAGGGCCGCTGGGACGACTGCGTGGAGATGGCGCGCGACCAGATCCGGGAGGGCGCGCACATGCTCGACCTCTGCGTCGACTACGTCGGGCGGGACGGGGCCGCGGACATGAAGGAGCTGGCGGGCCGGTTCGCCACCGCGTCCACACTGCCGCTGGTGCTGGACTCCACCGAACTGCCCGTCCTGCGGGCCGGACTGGAGAAGCTGGGCGGTCGCGCCGTCCTGAACTCCGTGAACTACGAGGACGGTGACGGACCCGAGTCCCGCTTCGTCAAGGTCACACAGCTGGCCGCCGAGCACGGCGCCGCGCTGATCGCGCTGACCATCGACGAGGAGGGCCAGGCCCGTACCGTCGAGCACAAGGTCGCCATCGCCGAGCGGCTGATCGCGGATCTGACGGGCAACTGGGGCATCCACGAGTCCGACATCCTCATCGACACCCTGACCTTCACCATCTGCACCGGTCAGGAGGAGTCGCGGGGCGACGGGATCGCGACGATCGGGGCGATCCGCGAACTCAAGCGCCGCCACCCCGACGTACAGACCACCCTGGGTCTGTCGAACATCTCCTTCGGCCTCAACCCGGCCGCCCGCGTCGTCCTGAACTCCGTCTTCCTCGACGAGTGCGTGAAGGCCGGACTGGACTCGGCGATCGTGCACGCCTCGAAGATCCTGCCGATCGCCCGGCTCGAGGAGGATCAGGTCAAGGTCGCCCTCGACCTGATCTACGACCGCCGCGCCGAGGGCTACGACCCCCTCCAGCGGCTGATGGAGCTGTTCGAGGGCGTCGACATGAAGTCGATGAAGGAGGGCCGGGCCGACGAACTGCTCGCCCTCCCGCTGGACGAGCGTCTTCAGCGCCGCATCATCGACGGTGAGAAGAACGGTCTGGAGGCCGACCTCGACGAAGCGCTGGAGACCCGGCCCGCCCTCGCCATCGTCAACGACACCCTGCTGGCGGGGATGAAGGTCGTCGGCGAACTGTTCGGCTCCGGACAGATGCAGCTGCCGTTCGTGCTCCAGTCCGCCGAGGTCATGAAGTCCGCCGTGGCCCACCTCGAACCGCACATGGAGAAGTCCGACGCGGAAGGCAAGGGCACCATCGTCCTGGCGACCGTGCGCGGCGACGTCCACGACATCGGCAAGAACCTCGTCGACATCATCCTGTCCAACAACGGCTACAACGTCGTCAACCTCGGGATCAAGCAGCCCGTCTCCGCGATCCTCGAAGCGGCCGAGGAACACCGGGCGGACGTCATCGGCATGTCCGGCCTCCTGGTCAAGTCCACCGTGATCATGAAGGAGAACCTCCAGGAGCTCAACCAGCGCAAGATGGCCGCCGACTACCCGGTGATCCTCGGCGGCGCCGCCCTGACCCGGGCCTACGTCGAGCAGGACCTCCACGAGATCTACGAGGGCGAGGTCCGCTACGCCCGCGACGCGTTCGAGGGCCTGCGCCTGATGGACGCGCTCATCGGCGTCAAGCGCGGCGTGCCCGGTGCGAAGCTGCCCGAGCTCAAGCAGCGCAGGGTCCCCAAGCGGGACGCCGCGGTGCTGGAGGTCGAGGAGCCGGACGACGACGCGCGTTCCGACGTCCCGTTCGACAACCCGGTCCCCGAGCCGCCGTTCTGGGGCACCCGCGTCATCAAGGGCATCCCGCTCAAGGAGTACGCGTCCTGGCTGGACGAGGGCGCGCTGTTCAAGGGCCAGTGGGGCCTCAAGCAGGCCCGTACCGGCGACGGGCCCAGCTACGAGGAACTGGCCGAGCGCGAGGGACGGCCCCGGCTGCGCGGCTGGCTCGACAAGCTCCACACCGAGAACCTGCTGGAAGCCGCCGTCGTCCACGGTTACTTCCCCTGTGTCTCGAAGGGCAACGACCTGATCCTGCTGCACGAGGACGGCTCCGAGCGCACCCGGTTCACCTTCCCCCGGCAGCGCCGCGGGCGTCGGCTGTGCCTCGCGGACTTCTTCCGCCCGGAGGAGTCGGGCGAGACCGATGTGGTCGGACTCCAGGTCGTCACCGTCGGCTCCAGGATCGGCGCGGAGACCGCGAAGCTCTTCGAGGCCAACGCCTACCGCGACTACCTGGAGCTGCACGGCCTCTCCGTGCAGCTCGCGGAAGCCCTCGCCGAGTACTGGCACGCCCGAATCCGGAGCGAGCTGGGCTTCGGCGGCGAGGACCCCTCGGAGGTCGAGGACATGTTCGCGCTGAAGTACCGGGGCGCGCGCTTCTCCCTCGGCTACGGCGCCTGCCCGAACCTGGAGGACCGCGCGAAGATCGCCGAACTCCTCCAGCCCGGTCGGATCGGTGTCGAACTCTCCGAGGAGTTCCAGCTCCATCCCGAACAGTCCACCGACGCGATCGTCATCCACCACCCGGAGGCGAAGTACTTCAACGCGAGGTGAGGGCTACCGCACCGTCGGCGTCCGACGCGTCGTTGGGCAGGTGTTCGACGCGCGGTCGGACCGCGTTCGACGCGCCGTAGTGGCTCACGCCGTACACTGGTCGGTCCAGTGCAGGCCGGTCGCCCCCGACCCGGGAATCCCCGGGAAGCGGGGGTGACCGGCCTTCTCGTCCCTCATGGAGGTGTGCCGGATGACCAGTACGGTCCCCGCGTCCTTGACCCGCACGGCCGAAGGCGCCACGCTGCAGGCCGTCTTCCTCGACATGGACGGCACCCTGGTCGACACCGAGGGCTCCTGGTGGGACGCCGAGGTCTCGGTCTTCGCCGATCTGGGGCACCGGCTGGACGAGGAATGGCGGGAGGTGGTCGTCGGCGGGCCGATGACCCGCAGCGCGGGATATCTCATCGAGGCCACCGGCGCGGACATCACCCTCCCCGAACTCACCGTCCTGCTCAACGACCGCTTCGAGCAGCACATCGGGCAGGGGGTGGCCCTGATGCCGGGCGCCGCGCGGCTGCTCGCCGAACTCGCGGCGCACGAGGTGCCGACGGCCCTGGTGTCCGCCTCGCACCGGCGCATCATCGAACGGGTACTGGACTCGGTCGGCCGGGACCACTTCGCGCTCACGGTCGCGGGGGACGAGGTCACCCGTACCAAGCCGCACCCCGAGCCGTATCTCGCCGCCGCGGCCGGTTTCGGGGTGGACCCGGGGCGGTGCGCGGTGATCGAGGACACCGCGACCGGTGTCGCGGCGGCCGAGGCCGCGGGCTGCCGGGTGGTCGCCGTACCGTCCGTCGCGCCCATCGCCCCCGCGCCCGGTCGACGGATCGTGGAATCCCTGGAAGAAGTGGACCTGGCATTTCTGCGGGGACTGGTCACCAGAACGCATTGATTCGGCCATTCGAAGCGGTTCTGTGAATAAATGGCGAAAAAATTGACGGGTGCGCACCTGATGTCGTCACATGCGACAGCGTCAAGGCGTGTGCATGTCAAAAATGATCAATCGATTCACATGTGAGCTTGCTCACCCGGCTTGTCGTTCCGCCCGCTCACCTTCGGCTTGCCACCGCACTGTGAGCGCCCAAGTGTCCCGATTGATGGAGCTGTGTACGAAAGCTGAGCGGCCCGCGAAAGCGGTACGCCGCCATGTGTGTTCAACCGGTGATTGCGCATGCCGGATCGGCCGTCCGGCAATTCGGTATTCCCCCTTAACCTCGTTTTCCCGGTACCGGAAGAGGGAGAACGACCAGATGAACCGCAAGACGCTGGCGCTGCCGGTCGTGGTGGGCCTGCTCGCTCCCGTGCTCGCCGCCTGCGGCGGGCCGGGGGGCGGCGGTGGCGGCGGCGACGTCATCGTCGTCGGGACCACGGACCAGGTCGTCGCCGGCAAGGATTCCCCGGCGCCGCTGGACCCCGCGTTCGGCTACGACGCGGGCACCTGGAACATCCTCCGGCAGACCGTCCAGACGCTGACCCACGTACCGCGCGGGGGCGGTGAGCCGGTGCCCGAGGCCGCCGAGAGCTGTCTCTTCACCGATACGGAGAACGAGAGCTACCGCTGCAAATTGCGCGGCGGACTGAAGTTCTCCGACGGGAAACCGATCACCGCCGATGACGTCAAGTACTCCATCGAGCGGGTTCTCGACATCAAGTCCGACAACGGGCCCGTCGGTCTTCTCGCCAACATCGACACCATGGAGACCAAGGGCGAGCGCGAGATCGTCTTTCATCTGCGCACCCCGGACGCGACTTTCCCCTACAAACTCGCCACCCCGGCAGCAGGAATCGTCCCGTCCGGCAGCTATGACGAGAAATCCTTGCGCAACGGCTTCCAGGTCGACGGCTCCGGCCCGTACACCATGAAACCGGAAGTCAGGAACAACAAGGTCGTCAAGATCACTTTCACCAGGAATCCCGGCTACAAGGGTGATCTGAAGATCCGGAACGACAAGGTCGAACTGCGGCTCTTCCCCGACGCCGCCGCGATGGGCAAGGCGCTCGACGCGAAAGAGATCGACATGATGACCCGCACCATGTCGCCCGAGCGGGCCCAGAAGATGCTGGCCAAGCCGCAGGAGGGCCTGAAGCTCACCGAGATGCCCGGCCTCGCCATCAGCTATCTCGCCTTCAACACCAACGACCCGGCCGTGAAGAACAAGGCCGTCCGCCGGGCGATGGCCGAGATCGTCGACCGGGGGCAGATAGCGGCCGACGTCTACGGCACCACCGTCGAGCCGCTGTACTCGCTCATCCCGTCCAGCATCACCGGACACACCAACTCGTTCTTCAACATCTACGGTGAGCCCAGTGCCACCAAGGCCGCCGCGACACTGAAGGCCGCGGGCGTCAAGACCCCGGTCCGCTTCACCATGCACTACGCGACCGACCACTACGGGCCGGCCGCCGCCGAGGAGTTCAAGGTGCTGCGGAAGCAGCTCAACGACACCGGACTCTTCGCCGTCGACATCGAGGGCGCCCCGTGGTCCGTCCACCGGCCCGCCCAGCGGCGCGGCGACTACGCCGTGTACGGCATGGGCTGGTTCCCGGACTTCCCGGACCCGGACAACTACACGGCACCGTTCCTCGACAAGGACAACTTCCTCAACTCCCCCTACACCTCCACCGAGGCGCAGACGTACCTCATCCCGGAATCCCGCCGCCAGGCCGACCGCGCCGCCGCCGGGAAGACCTTCCAGAAACTCCAGGACCTCGTCGCCAACGACGTGCCCTTCCTGCCGATCTGGCAGGGGAAGCAGTACGTGGCCTCCCGGAACGAACTCAGCGGCGTCGAGTGGGCCGTCAACTCCTCCGCGGACCTGCTGCTCTGGGAGCTCGCACGCAACGCCTCCTGAGGAGGGGAGGGCGGCCGGTACGCGGGACGGGCGCGGTCACTGGGCGCCGGGGCGCACCAGACCGCTCTCGTACGCGTAGACGGCGGCCTGCACCCGGTCCCGCAGTCCCAGCTTCGTCAGCACATGCCCGACATGCGTCTTCACCGTCGTCTCGCTGACGAACAGGTCCGCCGCGATCTCCGCGTTCGACAGACCGCGCGCCACCAGCTTCAGCACCTCGACCTCGCGGTCCGTCAGCGTGTGGAGGGTGTTCGGCACCGGCTCCTCGCCGGACGGCAGGTGATCGGCGTACTTGTCGAGCAGCCGCCGGGTGATGCTCGGCGCGAGCATCGCCTCGCCGCCCGCCACCACCCGGATGGCCTGCACCAGCTCATGGGCCGGGGCGTCCTTCAGCAGGAAGCCGCTGGCCCCCGCCCGCAACGCCTCCACCACGTACTCGTCGAGGTCGAACGTCGTCAGCACCAGGACCTTCGCCGGACCGTCCCGGCCGGGACCGGTGATCTGACGCGTGGCCTCGACACCGTCCATCCGCGGCATCCTGATGTCCATCAGCACCACGTCGGGCTGCAACGCCCGCACCTGGTCGATGGCCTGCAGGCCGTCGCCGGCCTCACCGACCACCGCCAGATCACCCTCCGCCTCCAGGATCATCCGGAAGCCGGTGCGCAGCAGCGGTTGGTCGTCGACCAGCAGGACGCGAATCGCCACGGGTTCTCCTCAGGGCCGTTCGAGGGCCGCGGGCCGACCGGCCTCGGCCTGGACCGGACCCATTCTGCCCTGGACGTCCGGCGCCGGTTCCGCCGCCCGTACCGGCAGCGGATAGACCGGAGGCGTGCCACCGAACTCCGGGCAGACGGCCCGGTGGTCGCACCAGCCGCACAGCTTCGTCGGCCGGGGCCGCCACTCGCCCGTCGCCGTCGCCTCCCGGATCGCGTCCCACAGCGCGAGCAGCTTGCGCTCCACCCGCCGCAGGTCCGACACCACCGGGTCGTAGGTCAGCACGTCCCCGCTGCCCAGATAGACCAGCTGGAGACGGCGCGGCACGACACCCTTCAGCCGCCAGATCACCAGGGCGTAGAACTTCATCTGGAACAGCGCGCCCTCCGCGTACTGCGGACGCGGGGCCTTGCCCGTCTTGTAGTCCACGATCCGGACCTCGCCCGAGGGCGCCACATCGATCCGGTCGATCACCCCCCGCAGCCGCAGCCCCGAGTCCAGCTCCGTCTCCACGAACAGCTCACGCTCGGCGGGCTCCAGGCGCGTCGGGTCCTCCAGCGAGAACCACCGCTCCACCAGACCCTCCGCCTCCGTCAGCCAGCGCGAGAGCCGCTCGCCCCCGTCCTCCCCTGCGAACAGCTCCGCCAGCTCCGGCCTCGACCCCAGCAGCCGGTCCCACTGCCCGGGAACCATCGCCCTGGCCCGCGGAGCCGTACGCTCCACCGCCGGATCGTCGAAGAGCCGCTCCAGCACCGCATGGACCAGCGTGCCCCGGGTAGCAGCCTCGCTGGGCTTCTCGGGCAGCTTGTCGATCACCCGGAAGCGGTACAGCAGAGGGCACTGCATGAAGTCGCTCGCCCGCGACGGCGACAGGGACGAGGGGTGCTGCGCGGAGGTCATGCCGAAGACCCTACGACCCGCCACCGACAGCCGTCGGCATACCATCGACCGCAGAGCCTCGCGCACCGCATGATCGGGAAGGATCGTGCCGGACATCACCGACCGAAGGGACCCCGTGGACGAGAGCGGCGACAGCGGGCGGCCGCAGCCCGGCGGCGGGGGAGAAGACCCCGGAGCCCCGCCCGGCAAGAACGCGCCGCGGCGCCCCCGGGAGCCGGGCGGCGGCCTCCTCATGGGCCGCCCCTTCGGCGTGCCCGTGTACGTCGCGCCCAGCTGGTTCCTCGTGGCCGCCCTCATCACCTGGGTCTTCGGCGGTCAGCTCGACCGCGTCCTGCCCCAGCTCGGCGCCGCCCGCTACCTGGTCTCGCTCTTCTTCGCGATCGCGTTCTACGCCTCCGTGCTCGTCCACGAACTCGCGCACACCGTGGTCGCGCTCCGCTACCACCTCCCGGTGCGCCGCATCCAGCTCCAGTTCTTCGGCGGCGTCTCCGAGATCGAGAAGGAGTCCGAGACCCCCGGCCGCGAGTTCGTACTCGCCTTCGTCGGACCGCTCCTCTCCCTCGTGCTCGCCGGCCTCTTCTACCTGGGCATGCGGTTCGTCGAGCCCGGCACCGTCCCGGGTGTGCTCCTCGCCGGCCTGATGATCTCCAACCTGATCGTCGCCGTCTTCAATCTGCTCCCGGGCCTCCCGCTCGACGGCGGCCGGATGCTGCGCGCCGTCGTCTGGAAGATCACCGGCAAGCCCATGAGCGGCACCGTCGCGGCCGCCTGGGTCGGCCGTGCCCTCGCCGTCAGCGTGCTCATCGGCCTGCCGCTCCTCACCCACACCGGCGCCCTGGGCAACCGCGCGGACGAGGTCAGCGGCATGGACACGGTCACCGACGCGCTGCTCGCCGCGATCCTCTGCGCCATCATCTGGACCGGCGCGGGCAACAGCCTGCGCATGGCCCGGCTGCGCGAACACCTCCCCGACCTCCGCGCCCGCGCCCTCACCCGGCGCGCGGTCCCCGTCGAGGCCGCCACCCCGCTCTCCGAGGCCCTGCGCCGCGCCAACGAGGCGGGCGCCCGCGCCCTCGTCGTCGTCGACGGCGACGGCGCCCCCAAGGCGGTCGTCCGCGAGGCCGCCATCGTCGGCGTCCCCGAACACCGCCGCCCCTGGGTCGCGGTCAGCGGCCTCGCCCAGGACCTCACCGACGGCATGACGGTCCCGGCCGAACTCTCCGGCGAAGCCCTCCTCGACCGGCTCAAGGCCACCCCGGCCACCGAGTACCTGGTCGTCGAGGAGACCGGTCAGATCTACGGAGTGCTCTCCACCGTCGACGTCGAACGCGCCTTCGTCGCGGCCATGGCCCGGCCCGGCGCCTGACCGGGCGGGCGGCGCCGGACAGGCGGTCGGGGGCCCGGGAAATACCGGTACGCTGGTCACATGTCCGAACCGACCGGCGCCGCCCGTAGACGCGGCCCCTTCAAGGTCGGGGACCAGGTCCAGCTCACCGACCCCAAGGGACGCCACTACACCTTCACGCTCGAAGCCGGAAAGAACTTCCACACCCACAAGGGTTCTTTCCCGCACGACGAGCTGATCGGTGCTCCCGAGGGCAGTGTTGTCCGTACCACGGGAAACGTCGCCTACCTCGCGCTGCGCCCCCTGCTCCCCGACTATGTCCTGTCCATGCCCCGCGGCGCCGCCGTGGTCTACCCCAAGGACGCGGGGCAGATCCTGGCCTTCGGCGACATCTTCCCCGGCGCCCGCGTCGTCGAGGCCGGTGTCGGCTCCGGCTCGCTCAGCACCTTCCTGCTGCGCGCCATCGGCGACCAGGGCATGCTGCACTCCTACGAACGCCGCGAAGACTTCGCCGAGATCGCCCAGCAGAACGTCGAACGCTACTTCGGCGGCCCGCACCCCGCCTGGCAGCTGACCGTCGGCGACCTCCAGGACAACCTCTCGGACACCGACGTCGACCGCGTCATCCTGGACATGCTGGCCCCCTGGGAATGCCTCGAAGCCGTCTCCAAGGCACTCGTGCCCGGCGGCATCCTCTGCGCCTACGTCGCGACCACGACCCAGCTCGCCCGGACCGTCGAGTCCATCCGCGAGATCGGCTGCTTCGCCGAGCCGCAGCCCTGGGAATCGATGATCCGCAACTGGCACGTCGAAGGTCTCGCGGTCCGCCCGGACCACCGCATGATCGGCCACACCGGCTTCCTGGTCACCGCCCGCCGCCTCGCGGACGGCGTCGAGGCGCCGCTGCGCCGCCGCCGCCCCGCCAAGGGCGCGTACGGGGACGACTACGACGGCCCCGGCAGCCAGAGCGGTTCCTCCTCCCGCGGCTGACCCCGCGCAACGTACCGGCGCCGCCGCCGAGTTCCCGGACCGACCCGGGAACTCGGCGGCGGCGCCCTTTCGTCGCGCGCTCCGCGTTCGCCGCGGGCACGGCGGCCACCCCCCGTTCCCGGCACACCGTGAGGTGTGGCACGATGCTGGCCACCCCACCGACCGCCGCAGGGCACCGACGGCACCGCCCGTCCGGCCGTCCGGGGCTCTTCACCCGGCTTCACAGGAACCACAGGAGACACCCCGCGTGCAGACCTCCGAGCTCCCGGACCTCGCGCACACCGGCAGCG
The DNA here is from genome assembly GCF_029167625.1 of Streptomyces sp. AM 4-1-1. NCBI lineage: Bacteria > Bacillati > Actinomycetota > Actinomycetes > Kitasatosporales > Streptomycetaceae > Streptomyces > Streptomyces sp. AM 4-1-1. The sequence goes on along the minus strand of NZ_CP119145.1, from coordinate 1,009,009 downwards.
GGGCGATCCACTGGGCCGCCACCGCGGCCGCGATGGCCGCGGTGATCGCCGGTGCCGGACTGCTCCAGCCCCACAGCGCCACCGCGAGGAACGCCCCGTCCGCGGCCGCGGCGGAGTCTGCGTCCGCCCCGGCGCCGGACGCCGACGCTGTCCCCTACCCGATCAGGTGCGGCGGAGTTCCGACCACCGTCGCCCGGCGGGCCTCCGGCGATCTCGACGGGGACGGCAGTCCCGAGACCGTCGCCGTGGTCCGCTGCGACGCCGGATCGGGTACGCCTCCGGAGGGCGTCTACGTCCTGACGCACGGAAGCGGGGCCACCCCCAGGATCGTGGCGACCCTGGTGGACCCCGCTCGGAGGACGAACGTCGAGGACCTCGCCGTGGTGGGCGGAACCGTATCGGCGACCCTGGTCGGCTACTCGTCGCCCGGCGTACCGTCCTGCTGCCCCGATCAGCGCGAGAGCGTCGAGTGGCGGTGGCGGGGAGACGCCTTCGTCAGGTCCGTCCGCCCCACCGGGCAGGGCGCCTGAGCGTCCCCGCGCGCGGCCGGCCCCTTCCGGACCGTGCCAGGCACGTCCGGACGGTCAGGCCGCGTCAGGGCCGAAGACCTCGACGCTGTCCGAAACCCGGCGCACGTGGATGCAGTCACCCGGGCACTCCTTGGCCGAGTCCACCACGTCCTGGAGGAGCGGCAACGGCACGGGCGTCGTCGCGCCCTTGTCCTGGAGCAGTTCGTCCGCGCCGCTCTTCACATACGCCAGCCCGTCGATGTCCAGCTCGAAGACCTCGGGCGCGTACTGGGCGCAGATACCGTCTCCCGTGCAGAGGTCCTGGTCGATCCAGACCTCCAGGTCCTGAGCGTCGCTGCCGGTGGGAGCGTCCTGCTGCACGGTCATTTCTCCTGCCGTTCCCTGCGTGTACGAACCAAATGGATCGGGCCCTGACGGGTGTTGGACAGTTCGACGATACAACCGGCGGCTTTCCGGTGCCGATGGGTGGGTATTCATCCCCTGACGAGGGGGAGGGCGCAAGGGTGAAGATCGGACACACCCCGCAGTCTTTGTGATCTAGGGGTTTCAATCACCACCCACCCAGGTAGGGTCAGGAAGCGTCCAGCTCCCCTTGGAGGAGGTGAGGACCGTGGCAGCCCACGACGACGACATCAACCGCGGCATCCGGCCGGGGCGGGGGTCCGAAGACCCAGCCGGCCAGGTTGCCTATCTCGAGCAGGAAATCGCCGTCCTGCGACGTAAGCTCGCCGACTCTCCGCGCCATACGAGGATTCTCGAAGAGCGGATCGTCGAGTTGCAGACCAATCTGGCGGGCGTGTCCGCCCAGAACGAGCGGCTCGCCAACACACTCCGCGAGGCGCGCGACCAGATCGTGGCCCTCAAGGAGGAGGTCGACCGGCTCGCACAGCCGCCGGCCGGCTTCGGTGTCTTCCTGCAGGCCAATGAGGACGGCACCTGTGACATCTTCACCGGCGGCCGCAAGCTCCGGGTGAACGTCAGCCCGAGCGTCGAGCTCGAAGAGCTCAGGCGCGGCCAGGAAGTCATGCTCAACGAAGCGCTCAACGTGGTCGACGCCATGGAGTTCGAGCGGGCCGGGGACATCGTCACCCTCAAGGAGATCCTTGAGGACGGCGAGCGCGCCCTGGTGATCGGGCACACCGACGAGGAACGGGTGGTGCGGCTCGCCGAGCCGCTGCTCGACATCACCATCCGCCCCGGCGACGCGCTCCTGCTGGAACCCAGGTCCGGCTACGTCTACGAAGTGGTGCCGAAGAGCGAGGTCGAGGAACTGGTCCTCGAAGAGGTCCCGGACATCGACTACGACAAGATCGGCGGTCTGGGCGACCAGATCGAGCTGATCCGTGACGCCGTCGAGCTCCCGTACCTCCACCCCGACCTCTTCAAGGAACACGAACTGCGGCCGCCGAAGGGCATCCTGCTCTACGGCCCGCCCGGGTGCGGCAAGACGCTCATCGCGAAGGCCGTCGCCAACTCCCTTGCCAAGAAGGTCGCGGAGGTGACCGGCCAGCCCGCGGGGAAGAGCTACTTCCTCAACATCAAGGGTCCCGAGCTCCTCAACAAGTACGTCGGCGAGACCGAGCGGCACATCCGCCTGGTCTTCCAGCGCGCTCGTGAGAAGGCCAGTGAGGGAACCCCCGTCATCGTCTTCTTCGACGAGATGGAGTCCCTCTTCCGCACCCGTGGCTCCGGTGTCAGCTCGGACGTGGAGAACACCATCGTCCCCCAGCTGCTCGCCGAGATCGACGGGGTGGAGGGCCTCGAGAACGTCATCGTGATCGGCGCCTCCAACCGTGAGGACATGATCGACCCCGCGATCCTGCGGCCCGGCCGTCTCGATGTGAAGATCAAGATCGAGCGCCCGGACGCGGAGGCGGCGAAGGACATCTTCGCCAAGTACCTGACCCCTTCGCTGCCGCTGCACGCGGACGACCTCTCCGAGCACACCGGCTCCAGGGAAGCCGCCGCACACGCCATGATCCAGTCCGTCGTCGAGAGGATGTACACGGAGTCCGAGGAGAACCGCTTCCTTGAGGTCACGTACGCCAACGGCGACAAGGAAGTCCTCTACTTCAAGGACTTCAACTCCGGCGCGATGATCCAGAACATCGTCGACCGGGCGAAGAAGATGGCCATCAAGGCATTCCTCGACCAGGGCCAGAAAGGTCTCCGCGTCTCCCATCTCCTCCAGGCATGCGTGGACGAGTTCAAGGAGAACGAGGACCTGCCGAACACGACGAACCCGGACGACTGGGCCAGGATTTCCGGAAAGAAGGGCGAGCGGATCGTATTCATCCGCACGCTCGTCACCGGAAAGCAGGGCGCGGACACCGGCCGCTCCATCGACACGGTGGCCAACACGGGGCAGTACCTGTAGAACGCCGGTCGGCTGCGGATGCCCGGCCGGGCATCCGCAGCCGACCGCTTTCCGGACAGCTCCCCACCACACCGGAGCAATGACGTAATTGATCTCCCCAGCGGCGCAGAGGCAATCTAGGCTCATCCGCACCACGAGTCGCGCGACGCGGGGGCGGGCACCGCGCGCGCACCGGAAAAGCAGCGGTACTTGAGCGCCGTTCCCGGAGGGGAGCGCCGCCGGGCAAGGAGGGCCGCATGACCGTACGGCGAGTAATGGGCATCGAGACGGAGTACGGCATCTCCGTCCCCGGACACCCCAGCGCCAATGCCATGCTCACCTCGTCCCAGATCGTCAACGCCTACGCGGCGGCGATGCACCGGGCGCGCCGCGCCCGCTGGGACTTCGAGGAAGAGAACCCGCTGCGTGACGCGCGAGGCTTCGACCTCGCCCGGGAGACCGCCGACTCCAGCCAGCTCACCGACGAGGACATCGGCCTGGCCAATGTGATCCTCACCAACGGCGCGCGGCTGTACGTCGACCACGCGCACCCGGAGTACAGCTCCCCGGAGATCACCAATCCCCGGGACGCGGTGCTGTGGGACAAGGCCGGTGAACGGGTGATGGCGGAGGCCGCCGAACGGGCGGCGCAGGTGCCGGGCGCCCAGCCGATCCACCTGTACAAGAACAACACCGACAACAAGGGCGCCTCGTACGGCACGCACGAGAACTACCTGATGAAGCGGGAGACCCCGTTCTCGGACATCGTGCGCCATCTGACGCCGTTCTTCGTCTCCCGGCAGGTGGTGACCGGCGCGGGCCGGGTCGGCATCGGCCAGGACGGACACGAGCACGGGTTCCAGATCAGCCAGCGGGCGGACTACTTCGAGGTGGAGGTCGGCCTGGAGACGACCCTCAAGCGGCCCATCATCAACACCCGCGACGAGCCGCACTGCGACGCCGAGAGGTACCGCAGGCTGCACGTGATCATCGGTGACGCGAACCTGTCGGAGATCTCGACCTATCTGAAGCTCGGGACCACGGCGCTGGTCCTCTCGATGATCGAGGACGGGTTCATCAACGTCGACCTCGCCGTCGACCAGCCCGTGCGCACGCTGCACGAGGTCTCCCACGATCCCGACCTCCGGCAGCTGATCACGCTCCGCAGCGGTCGCACGCTGACCGCCGTGCAGCTTCAGATGGAGTACTTCGAGCTGGGCCGAAAATACGTGGAGGAACGGTACGGCGCGGACGCCGACGAACAGACCAAGGACGTTCTCAACCGCTGGGAGGACACCCTCAACCGGCTGGAGAACGATCCGATGAGCCTGTCGGGCGAGCTGGACTGGATCGCGAAGCGCGAGCTGATGGAGGGCTACCGCCGCCGCGACGGGCTGGACTGGGACGCGCCCCGGCTGCACCTGGTGGACCTCCAGTACGCCGATGTACGGGCCGACAAGGGCCTGTACAACCGGCTGGCGGCCCGCGGCAGGATGAAGCGGCTGCTGGACGAGAGCGAGGTCGCCAGGGCCCGTACGCGGCCCCCGGAGGACACCAGGGCGTACTTCCGCGGCCGCTGTCTGGAGCAGTACGCCGACGACGTGGCCGCGGCCTCCTGGGACTCGGTCATCTTCGACCTGCCGGGTCACGATTCGCTGCAACGGGTGCCCACGCTGGAACCGCTGCGCGGGACACGTGAACACGTCAAGGACCTCCTGGACCGCTGCCGCACGGCGGAAGACCTGGTCCGGGTGCTCACCGGCGGCTGAAAGCCGGCTGAGAGGGGAATCATCGAGATGGTCCCCGGACGTTGGGACAAGTACCGGGCCAATGTCGGACCCCGCTTGTAGGGTCTGATCAAGTGCTTCGAACCGAGCGGGGTGAGGTAGATGGCGACCAAGGACACCGGCGGCGGACAGCAGAAGGCCACGCGTTCCACCGAGGAGGTCGAGGAGCAGGCGCAGGACGCGCAGGCATCCGAGGACCTCAAGGACCGGCAGGAGAAGCTGTCGGACGACGTGGACGACGTCCTGGACGAGATCGACGACGTCCTGGAGTCCAATGCCGAGGACTTCGTGCGGTCCTTCGTGCAAAAGGGCGGTCAGTAGCGGGTCCGTGCCGTCCGTGTCACGGGGCGAACCGGCCGTGACGCGGACGGGAGCGGTGGCGGGGTTCCGGCCGCCCGGCAGGACGGACGGAACCCCGCCACGCCTCACGGGCGGGACCCCGAGCCGTCGCTCGGGCCGGGGCACGGACCGGAGCGGCACACGATCCGTCGGACCGCTCCCGCCGAGCATGTGGATCACCGCCACGGGGCGGGTAGGGTCCGTGGCGTAGTGTGCTTCAACTGCAATTCGGCCATCGGCAAGTTGGGGGAAGTTCCTGACTCCTTGCGAGGGGCCGTCGCATACCTGGAGGGAAACGCGTGGAAGCCAACACTCGTAGCACCGGGCGTCTACCAGCTGCCTTCCTGACGCCGGGTTCGTCCTCGTTCATGGACTTCCTGTCCCAGCAGTCGCCCGAGATGCTGCCGGGCAACCGGACCCTGCCGCCGCTGAAGGGAATGATCGAGGCGCCGCACGGCACGACGATCGTCGCCGCGGCCTTCCCCGGAGGGGTCGTGCTCGCCGGTGACCGGCGGGCCACCATGGGGAACATGATCGCGCAGCGCGACATCGAGAAGGTCTTCCCGGCCGACGAGTACTCAGCGGTGGGTATCGCGGGCACGGCCGGGCTCGCCGTGGAGATGGTCAAGCTCTTCCAGCTGGAGCTGGAGCACTTCGAGAAGGTCGAGGGCGCCCAGCTCTCCCTGGAGGGCAAGGCGAACCGGCTCTCCACGATGATCCGCAGCAATCTCGCGATGGCCATGCAGGGGCTCGCCGTCGTCCCGCTCTTCGCCGGGTTCGACGTCGACCGCGGGCGGGGCCGGATCTTCTCGTACGACGTCACCGGCGGTCGCTCGGAGGAGCACGGGTACGCGGCCACCGGCTCGGGCTCGATCTTCGCCCGCGGCTCGATGAAGAAGCTCTACCGCGAGGACCTGACGGAGTCACAGGCGCTGACCCTGGTCGTGCAGGCGTTGTACGACGCCGCGGACGACGACTCGGCGACCGGCGGTCCGGACGTGGCCAGGCGGATCTATCCGATCGTCACCGTCATCACGGACGAGGGTTTCCGGAAGCTGACCGACGCGGAGTCCTCCGAGATCGCCCGCACGATTCTGGAACGCCGGCTGGAGCAGCCGGACGGCCCGCGGGCCGCGCTGCTCTGAGTTCCGGTCCTCCCCACGCACTCGTCACTGACAGAAAGGGACGGATAGCCGGTGTCGACGCCGTTCTATGTCTCACCCCAGCAGGCCATGGCCGACCGGGCGGAATACGCCCGGAAGGGCATCGCCCGCGGTCGCAGCCTGGTCGTGCTCCAGTACGCCGACGGCATCGTGTTCGTCGGCGAGAACCCGTCCCGCGCACTGCACAAGTTCAGCGAGATCTACGACCGGATCGGGTTCGCCGCCGCCGGCAAGTACAACGAGTACGAGAATCTCCGCATCGGCGGGGTGCGCTACGCGGATCTGCGGGGATACACCTACGACCGGGACGACGTGACGGCCCGTGGGCTGGCCAACGTCTACGCGCAGACGCTCGGCACCATCTTCTCCAGCGCGGCCGAGAAGCCGTACGAGGTGGAGCTGGTGGTCGCCGAGGTCGGGGACGGCCCGGACGGCGACCAGATCTACCGGCTGCCGCACGACGGGTCGATCGTGGACGAGCACGGATCGGTCGCCGTCGGCGGCAGCTCCGAGCAGATCGGTACGTTCCTGGACCAGCGCCACCGCGACGGCATGTCGCTCGCCGAGGCGCTCAAGCTCGCCGTGCAGGCCCTGTCCCGCGATCCCAACGGGAGCGAGCGGGAGATTCCCGCTGAGCGGCTGGAGGTGGCGGTCCTGGACCGCACCCGGCCGCAGAAGCGCAAGTTCAAGCGGATCGTCGGGCGGCAGCTCACCCGGCTGCTCGACGCGGACGGTGCCGGCGCCACTCCGACGGACGCGCCGTCCGACACGGAGGAGACCGAGGACCCGGGCACGGCCACCGGTTCGTCCGGGACCGGCGGCCCTTCGACCGAGTCGTCCGAGGAGTAGCGGAGTACCCACGAGGAGTGGAGGAGCGCGGGGAAGACGCCCTCGCGCTTCCCGGTGCCCCGACCCGCCCGACGGCGGGCCGGGGCACCGTCACGACCGCCCGCGGGCGCCCCGGTGCGCGTCCTTCCGCGACGGGCTCGCGGACCGGGCCGTCACGGCGGCGGGGGCCGCGCAGGCCGATGGCCACGGCCGGGGGAGTGGCCGTGGCGTGGGTGCGGCTCGACGACGGAGGGTGCTCATGGCACCCGTGCACAGGGTCGGCGCGGTGCGGGGAGACGGGGCCGGGTGGTGTGGGGAAACGGGGCCGGGTGGTGTGGGGAAACGGGGCCGGGCGGTGCGGAGATCGGAAAATGATCGAAACGGTGCCGCCCAACCCGGTTTCAGCTCAGGCCCCAAGGCGTAATGTTCAGTCATGGACCGCCGCATTTTCGGGCTGGAGAACGAGTACGGCGTCACGTGCACGTTCAGGGGACAGCGCCGACTGTCACCTGACGAAGTGGCGCGCTACCTCTTCCGCCGTGTTGTGTCATGGGGCCGCAGCAGCAATGTCTTTCTGCGGAACGGCGCCCGCCTCTACCTCGACGTGGGATCGCATCCGGAATATGCAACCCCCGAATGCGACGACGTGACCGAGCTGGTCACGCACGACAAGGCGGGCGAGCGCATTCTCGAAGGTCTGCTCGTCGACGCCGAACGCCGCCTGCACGAGGAGGGAATCGCGGGCGACGTCTATCTTTTCAAGAACAACACCGATTCGGCCGGAAACTCCTACGGATGCCACGAGAACTACCTCGTTGCGCGACACGGGGAATTCTCCCGGCTCGCGGACATCCTCATTCCCTTCCTCGTCACGAGGCAGCTGATCTGCGGCGCCGGCAAGGTGCTGCAGACTCCGCGCGGCGCGGTGTACTGCGTCAGCCAGCGTGCCGAGCACATCTGGGAGGGCGTCAGCTCGGCGACGACGCGCTCCCGTCCGATCATCAACACCAGGGACGAACCGCACGCCGACGCGGAGCGGTACCGCAGGCTGCACGTCATCGTCGGCGATTCCAACATGTCCGAGACGACCATGCTGCTCAAGGTCGGCGCGACCGACCTGGTGCTCCGCATGATCGAGGCGGGCACGGTGATGCGAGACCTGACCCTGGAGAACCCGATCAGGGCCATCCGCGAGGTCAGCCACGACATCACCGGGCAGCGCAAGGTGCGCCTCGCGAGCGGGCGCGAGGCGTCCGCCATCGAGGTCCAGCGCGAGTACTACGAGAAGGCGGTGGACTTCGTCGAGCGCCGGGGCATCCGCACCGGCACGGTGGACCAGGTCCTGGAACTGTGGGGCCGCACGCTGGACGCCATCGAGGCGGAGGACCTCGACCGGATCGGCACCGAGATCGACTGGGTGATGAAGTACAAGCTCATCGAGCGGTACCGCGCCAAGCACAACATGACCATGTCGAACCCGCGGGTCGCCCAGATAGACCTCGCCTACCACGACATCCACCGCAGGCGGGGGCTGTACTACCTGCTGGAGCGCAAGGGGCAGGTCGCCCGCATCTGCAACGACCTGAAGATCTTCGAGGGCAAATCCGTGCCCCCGCAGACCACCAGGGCGCGGTTGCGCGGTGACTTCATCCGGCGGGCACAGGAGCAGCGCCGGGACTTCACCGTCGACTGGGTGCATCTGAAGCTCAACGACCAGGCGCAGCGCACGGTGCTGTGCAAGGACCCGTTCCGCTCGGTCGACGACCGGGTGGAGAAGCTCATCGCGGGGATGTGATCCGGCCGGTTCCGGTCATCCGGGGCGAGAGCTCCGGAACGGTCCGGAGCCGGAGCGGTTCGTGCGCCGGAGCGGTTCCGCTCCGGCGCACGAACGTGTCGGTTCGCGTGGTGCGGCGGGGGCGGGGTCGTACAGTGGCTGGACTGTCCTGACCCCCCTACTCGCGAGTTGGACTGATGAACCCCACCAAGACTGCCCGACGTGCCGCCGCGGTACTGGTCGTGCCCGCCCTGTTGCTGACCGCCGCCTGCGGATCCGATTCCAAGGACGACGACGCGAAGAAGACGGGGGGCGCCGTCACCGTCACCGGGACGTTCGGCACCGAGCCCAAGCTGGAGATCGCCAAGGACGCCAAGGCGCCCGACAAGATCGCGGTGAAGACGGTCAGCGCGGGTCAGGGCGCCGCGGTCAAGAAGGCGGACTTCGTCCGGCTGGACTTCGTCGGCAAGACGATGAAGGACTCCCAGGACCTCGGCAGCACCTGGACGAAGGCCGCGGGAGGCGACGCGAAGGCGGCGCACGCGCAGGTCGTCCAGGAGGTCGGGCAGCCGGGACAGATGCTGCCGGCCAAGGTGATGGACTCCCTGGAGGGCCAGAAGGTCGGCAGCCGGGTGGAGATCGAGGGCACCGCCGGGGCGCTCGTCGGAGAGCAGCTGAACACCGAGTCCGGCATCAAGCCCACGGACGGCCTGGTGTGGGTCATCGACATCGTGTCGGCGAAGAACTTCGACAAGAAGGCGGAGGCCAAGGGAGCCCAGGCCGCCGCCGCCAAGGGCATGCCCGAGGTGAAGGCGGCCTCCCAGAAGGCCGCCACCATCACCGTCCCCAAGGGCGAGAAGCCCCCGAAGGACCTCAAGGAGCAGGTGCTGATCAAGGGGAACGGGCCCGTGGTCAAGGCCGGCGAGGGCCTCATCGCCCAGTACACGGGCGTGAAGTGGGAGGACGGCAAGAAGTTCGACTCCTCCTGGGACCACGGCGGTGCCACCGGGTTCCAGATCGGTACCGGAGCGGTCATCTCGGGCTGGGACAAGGGGCTCGTCGGCAAGCACATCGGTGACCGCGTCCTGCTGACCATCCCGCCGGCCCAGGCGTACGGCTCCAACCCGCAGAGCGAGCTGGCCAAGAACAACCTGGTCTTCGTCGTCGACATCATCGGCACGGTCTGATCCCGGCTCTCGCCGTCCCCCGGGCCGCGATCATGCGAAACTGGTCCGGTTGTCCCCGAGATTCCTGTGTAGGAGCACTTCAGTGAGCATCGACAAGCCTGAGATCGACTTCCCGGGCGGCGAGCCGCCGGCCGACCTCGTGATCAAGGACATCTGGGAGGGCGACGGCGCGGAGGCCAAGGCGGGCCACACCGTCTCGGTGCACTACGTGGGCGTGGCCTTCTCCACCGGCGAGGAGTTCGACGCCTCCTGGAACCACGGCACCCCGCTCCGCTTCCAGCTCGGTGGCGGTCAGGTCATCTCCGGCTGGGACCAGGGAATCCAGGGCATGAAGGTCGGTGGCCGTCGTCAGCTGACCATTCCGGCGCACCTCGCGTACGGGGACCGCGGCGCGGGCAGCCGTATCGCCCCCGGCGAGACGCTGATCTTCGTCTGTGACCTGATCTCGGTCTGACCGGTCGCGGCGCAGCCGCGCGCACGCGAGGGTCCGCGCCGTCCGGTGCGGACCCTCGCTCCGGTCCGGGGTGTCCCGGAACTTTGGTCCCGGCCCCCCGGAGCGGTACGGTCGACGGTCGTAGGGCATGTACAGAAAGGGCGTCGATGGCGATTGCCAAGGCAGAGCGGCTGATGAACCTGGCGTTGTGCCTGCTGGGGACCCGGCGCCCGCTCAGCAAGCGCGAGCTGCGCGGCTCCATCGAGGCGTACCTGGAGGCGGGCTCGGACGACTCCTTCAACAGGATGTTCGAGCGCGACAAGGACGACCTGCGTGAGCTCGGCCTGGTGATCGAGACCGTGGAGAACCTCGACGGCGACACCGGCTATCTCGCCCGCCGGGACAGCAACCGCCTTCCTCCGATCACGCTGGACGCCGAGGAGGCCGCCGCCCTCGGGCTCGCCGCCAAGGTCTGGCAGCAGGCCAGGCTCGCCGGCGCGGCGAGCGGCGCGCTCCAGAAGCTGCGGGCCGCGGGCATGCCGGAGGCCGAGGACGCGTACGAGGTCCACAGCGCCCTCGAACCGCGCATCCCGGTCCACGAAGCGGCCTTCGAACCCCTGATGCTGGCCTGCCGGGACCGCCGCCCGGTCACCTTCGACTACCGCAAGGCCAACGCCGCCCTTCCCGAGCAGCGCCAGGTCGAGCCCTGGACCCTGGAGTGCTGGCGCGGCCACTGGTACCTCGCGGGCTGGGACCGCGACCGGAACGCCGAACGCGTCTTCCGGCTGTCCCGGATCACCGGCCGGGTCCGCTCCCGGGCGGGCGCCTTCACCGCCGAGGTGCCCGACGTGGTGACCGTCCGTGAGACGGTCGAGACCTGGGCGGGGGAGACCGCGACCAGGACCGCCCGGATCAGACTGCGCACCGGAGCGGGCTACCCGCTGCGCTCGCGCGCCGTCTCCGTACGGGAACTCGGTGACGGCTGGGACGAGTTGGAGATCCCGTACGGGCACGGCCTGGACGCCTGGCTCGTCGAGTTCGGCCCGGACGTCGTCGTACGGGAACCCGCCGATCTGCGGGCCGACGTGGTGGGCCGGCTGCGCGCCGTGGCCAGGGACTGAGGGCGGACCGGAAACATGGCCACGAACGCGATCGACCAGACCCGCCGGATGCTCTCGCTGGTGACGTACCTCAGGGAGCGCCCCGGCGCCCATGTCAGCGATGTCGCCCGCGCCTTCGGGATCACCGAGGACGAGCTGATCTCCGACCTCGATGTGCTGCCCATGTGCGGGACGAGCTTCCGCGGCGGCGACCTCCTCGACATCGACACCGACGGCGACCGGATCTGGTGGCACAACCCCGACGACGTCGCCGAGCCGCTGCGGCTCGCCTCCGACGAGGCCACCGCCCTGCTCGTCGCCGCGCGGGCCGTCGCCACCCTGCCCGGTCTGCGGGAGAGCGACCGGCAGGCCCTGCTGCGGGCCACCGCGAAGCTGGAGGCCGCGGCGGGCGAGGTGGGCGCGGCGAGTTCCCGGCTCTCGGTCACCTTCGAGTCCGAGGGCGGTGTCTTCGCCGAGGTCGACCGGGCGATCTCCGAGCGGCGCCGTCTCTGGCTGCGCTACTACTCACCGGCCCGTGACGAACTCACCGAGCGCGAGGTGGACCCGATCCGGCTGTTCGCCGTCGGACACACCTATATGGAGGCGTGGTGCCGGCTCTCCGAGGACCGGCGCACCTTCCGGCTCGACCGGGTCGCCGAGATCCGGCTGCTGGACGCCCCCGCCGCGCCCCCCGAACTGGAGCTGCGGGATCTGTCACAAGGGCTCGTACACCCGTCGGCCGAGGACCCGGAGGTCGTGATCGAGGTGGGGCCCGGTGGCCGGTGGGTCGCCGAGTACTACTCCCACGACAGTGCCGAGGAACTGCCCGGCGGCGGTCTCCGGATCACTCTCCGCACGCCCGACCCCGCCTCGCTGCGCAGACTCGCGCTGCGGCTCGGCGGCGAGGGCCGGATCGTGGCGCCGGGGGAGTTGGCGGTCAGCGCCCGCCGGGCCGCCCGTGACGCGCTCGCCGCGTACGACGACGCGGTCGACGGTGTCCTCGAAGGCACTCACTGAGAGGGGCGAAGAGATGAACGACACCTCGGTGAGGGCAGCCGTGCCGACCGTGGCCGTGCCCGCCACCGTCCGCTTCAGGGCCGCCTGCCCGGACTGCCGTGAGCGCTTCGAGCTCACGGCCGGGTCCCTGCGGCTCGCCGTCGGAGCCAGCAGGCGCACCACCTTCTACTCATTCACCTGTCCCGAGTGCGGCGCCGCCGTCCGCAAACCCGCCGGGGAGCGCATCGTCGAACTCCTCAGCGGGGGCGGCGTCCGGACCCTGCGTCTCCACACCGCTCCCGGTGACACCTCCTGAGGGATGAAACGGCACAATCAATCACAGACCGACCGAAACCGATCGAAACATCGAGGCTCCGCGCATGTTCTGGCCCATGCTCGCCATCGCCCTGGGATTCCTCGGGATCGCCGTACTCGGCGTACTGGCCGTCCGGGTCTTCGTCGAGACCCAGCGGCTGGGCCGGCAGGTGGCCCTCACCACCCAGCGGGTCAACCGGGCCGCCGAGGACCTGGAGCGGGCGGCGACCGGCCTCGCGGCCACGGGCGAAGCGCTGCGCTGACGGCCCGTCCTGACGGCGCCGAACCCGTGGTCCCCCAGGCCGTGCCCCGTCGTGACTCCCGTACCCGGCGTTCGGCGGGGCGGACGCGGCCTCCAGCTTTCCGGGCGCGAGGGGTACCCTTCTGAGTGCGGCCCGTGGAGCGAGGCAAGGCCGCCACCGCGTGCACGTACGAGCATTGCTCTACGTTTACCTACGCGGGTTACCATCGCTGACAGTCCGAAGACCGTCCGTCTGTCCGACGTTCGATCCGTCCCACCCCTGCTGCCTCGGTGAGAAGGTACACGCATATGTTCGGAAGGCTCGGCGCTCCCGAGATCATCCTGATCCTCGTCGTCATTGTTCTGCTGTTCGGCGCGAAGAAGCTTCCCGACATGGCTCGCTCGCTCGGCAAGTCCGCCCGCATCCTCAAGAGCGAGGCCAAGGCGATGAAGTCGGAGGGCCAGCAGACGGCCCCCGCCGACCCGCCGAACGACCCCGCCGCCCAGGACCAGTCCGTGCCGCGCACCATCAAGGCCGCGCCCGGCGACGTCACCAGCGCACGACCGGTCGCCGAGCCGACCGACTCCACCAAGCGCTGACCCCTGGGCCGCCGCGGTCGCCGTGCTCCATGACGGCCCGACGCACGAGATGAGGACGTGGGTTGCTCAAGTCTGCCCGCAAGCAGGTGACGGACCCAGAGGGCCGCATGCCCCTGGTCGAGCACCTGCGTGAGCTGCGTAACCGGCTGGCCAAGGCCGTTCTGGCGATCGTCGTCGTCACGATCGTCGCCGCCTTCTTCTACAAGGGGATCATCGAGTTCTTCACCGATCCGGTCCTGAAGGCGGTCGGCTGTGAGTCCAGCTTCGCGGAACTGGCCAAGCAGGAGGACGGCACCTGCGCGCGCATCGTCCTCAACGGTCTGCTGACACCGTTCACCCTCGCCCTCAAGGTCTCCCTCATGGCCGGCGTCGTGCTGTCGTCGCCGATCTGGCTGTACCAGCTGTGGGGCTTCGTCGCCCCCGGACTGCACAAGCAGGAGAAGAAGTACTCACTGGCCTTCGTGGGCGCGGGCTTCCCGCTCTTCCTGGCCGGCGGTTTCTTCGCGTACAAGACCCTCCCCACGATGGCCAGGGTCCTGCTCGACTTCTCGCCCGCGGGCCTGGACAACCAGCTGCCGCTGGACGACCTGCTCGATCTGATCACCCGCATGGTGGTGGTCTTCGGACTCTCCTTCGAGCTGCCGCTCCTCCTCGTCATGCTGAACTTCGGCGGCGTCGTCACCGGCAAGCGGATGCTCGGCTGGTGGCGCGGCATGGTCATGGGCATCACCGTCTTCGCGGCGGTGGCCACCCCCAGCACGGACCCGGTCACCATGCTGGCCCTCGCCGGCCCGATCTGGGTCCTCTACTTCGTCGCCACCCTGGTCTCCCTCTTCAACGACCGGCGCAAGGCGCTGCGCGCGGCGGCCGGACCGGGCGACGACGAGGCGTCGGAACTGGACCTCACCCCCGAGGACATCGGCGAGATCGAGCCCGTGCCGACGGGCCGGGGCGCGACCACCGGGGGAGTGCCCGCACAGGGCAAGTCGGAGCACGACCGGGTGAACGGTTACGACGACATCACCTGACCTTGTAGGGTCCCCGGGTGACCAGCGAGATCACCCTGTTCGTCAATCCCACCGCGGGACGCGGCCGGGGCGCGCACGCCGCGCAGCCGGCCGCTTCCGCGTTGCGGGACGCCGGATTCTCCGTGCGCACGGTGCTCGGCGAGGACTCCGCCGACGCGCTGGCACGGGTCCGCGACGCCGTCGACGAGGGCACCGGCGCACTCATAGCCGTGGGCGGGGACGGACTGGTCTCCCTCGCCCTCCAGGTCGTCGCGGGCACCTCGACCCCGCTCGGGGTGGTGGCCGTCGGCACCGGCAACGACTTCGCCCGCGCCCTCGGCCTGCCGGTGCGCGATCCGGCCGCCGCGGGACGGCTGGCCGCCACCGCCCTGAGGACCGGCACCGGCCGTGACATCGACCTCGGCCGGGTCGGTGACCGGTGGTTCGGCTCCGTGCTCGCCTCCGGCTTCGACTCCCGGGTCAACGACCGCGGCAACCGGATGCGCTGGGTCGGGGGCCGCTTCAAGTACGACCTCGCGATCCTCGCCGAACTCGCCGCGTTCCGGACCGTCCCGTACCGCGTCCGCCTGGACGGCGGACCGGTCAGGGAGATCGAGGCGACCCTCATCGCCGTCGGCAACGGGACCACGTACGGCGGCGGCATGCGGATCTGCGCCGACGCCCTCATGGACGACGGGCTCTTCGACGTGACCGTCGTCGGCGGATGCGGCCGGGCCACCCTGCTCAGGGTGTTCCCCCAGGTCTACCGGGGCACCCACCTCGGCCACCCCGTGGTCACCGTCCACCGGGTCTCGTCGATCACGCTGGAGGCCGCCGGGGTCACCGCCTACGCGGACGGCGAACCGCTGGGGCCGCTGCCGCTGACCGCGACCTGTGTGCCGGGCGCCGCGAGGGTCCTCACCCCCTGAAAACAAAGACCGGCCGACTGTCGGAGGTGGCGGGTAGGCTCGTCGACAAGATGACAGAGGACCTTTCACCGGCCGAGCGCTACCAGGCCGCACGGAACCGCGCGGCCGAGCAGGCCACCGCGCTCGCACCCTTCCGCGAGATGTACGAATTCGGTCTCGACCCGTTCCAGATCGAGGCCTGTCAGGCGCTGGAGGCGGGCAGGGGCGTGCTCGTCGCCGCCCCGACCGGCTCGGGCAAGACCATCGTGGGCGAGTTCGCCGTCCACCTGGCGCTGCTCCAGGGCCGCAAGTGTTTCTACACCACTCCGATCAAGGCGCTCTCCAACCAGAAGTTCGCCGATCTGGCCAAGCGCTACGGGGCGGACAAGGTCGGTCTGCTGACCGGGGACAACAGCGTCAACGCCGACGCCCCGGTGGTCGTCATGACCACCGAGGTGCTGCGGAACATGCTGTACGCGGGCTCCCAGGCGCTCACCGGCCTCGGCTACGTCGTGATGGACGAGGTGCACTACCTCTCCGACCGGTTCCGCGGCGCGGTCTGGGAGGAAGTGATCATCCACCTCCCCGAGTCGGTGACCCTGGTCTCCCTGTCGGCCACCGTGTCCAACGCGGAGGAGTTCGGCGACTGGCTGGACACCGTCCGCGGTGACACCCAGGTGATCGTCTCCGAACACCGGCCGGTGCCGCTGTGGCAGCACGTGATGGCGGGCCGCCGGATGTACGACCTCTTCGAGGAGGAGACCGACCACGGCGGCCGGGGCTCCGGACGCCGAGAGGTCAACCCCGATCTGGTCCGGCTGGCCCGGATGGAGAACCAGCGCGGGTACGACCCGCGTGAGCGCCGCCGGGGAAAGATGGTCCGCGAGGCGGACCGGGAGCGCGAGCGGCGCCAACGCAACCGCGTCTGGACCCCGGCCAGACCCGAGGTCATCGACCGGCTGGACGCCGAGGGACTGCTGCCCGCCATCACCTTCATCTTCAGCCGGGCCGGCTGCGAGGGCGCCGTACAGCAGTGCCTGCAGGCCGGTCTGCGCCTCAACGACGAGAACAAACGGCGCCTGGTCAGGGAGATCGTCGAGGAGCGAACCGCCTCCATCCCCGGCGAGGACCTGCACGTCCTCGGCTACTACGAATGGCTCGAAGGGCTGGAGCGGGGCATCGCCGCGCACCACGCGGGCATGCTGCCGACGTTCAAGGAGGTCGTCGAGGAGCTTTTCGTCAGGGGGCTCGTCAAGGCCGTCTTCGCGACCGAGACCCTGGCGCTCGGCATCAACATGCCCGCCCGTTCCGTGGTGCTGGAAAAGCTCGTCAAGTGGAACGGCGAACAGCACGCCGACATCACCCCCGGCGAGTACACCCAGCTCACCGGCCGCGCCGGACGCCGTGGCATCGACGTCGAGGGCCATGCGGTCGTCCTGTGGCAGCGCGGCATGGACCCGGCGGCGCTGGCCGGACTGGCGGGTACGCGTACGTATCCGCTGCGCTCCAGCTTCCGTCCCTCGTACAACATGGCCGTCAATCTCGTGCAGCAGTTCGGGCAGCACCGCTCGCGGGAACTGCTGGAGACCTCCTTCGCGCAGTTCCAGGCCGACCGGTCGGTCGTCGGGATCGCCCGCCAGGTCCAGCGCAACGAGGAAGGACTCGACGGCTACCGCGAGGGCATGACCTGCCACCTCGGGGACTTCGAGGAGTACGCGCTGATGCGCCGCGACCTCAAGGACCGTGAGACGGAGCTGGCCAAGCAGGGCGCGGCGCAGCGGCGGGCCGCCGCCGCGGTCTCGCTGGAGCGGCTCAAGCCGGGTGACGTCATCCACGTGCCGACCGGGAAGTTCGCCGGACTCGCGCTGGTCCTGGACCCCGGGCTGTCCGCCGGCCGGGCCAACGTCCACCGCGGCCTGGAGCACCACGACGGACCCCGCCCGCTCGTCCTCACCGCCGAACGGCAGGTCAAGCGGCTCGCCTCGATCGACTTCCCGGTGCCCGTCGAGGCGCTGGAGCGGATGCGAATCCCCAAGTCGTTCAACCCGCGCTCCCCGCAGTCGCGTCGCGACCTCGCGTCCGCCCTGCGGACCAAGGCCGGACACCTGGACCCGGGCCGCCACCGCAAGCAGCGGGCCGCGGCCGCCGACGACCAGGAGATCGCCCGGCTCCGCACGGCGCTGCGGGCACATCCCTGCCACGGCTGCGCCGAGCGCGAGGACCATGCCCGCTGGGCCGAGCGCTACCACCGGCTGCAACGGGACACGAAGCAGCTGGAGCGCCGCATCGAGGGCCGGACGAACACCATCGCCCGCACCTTCGACCGGATCGTGGCCCTCCTCACCGAACTCGACTACCTTCGGGGCAGCGAGGTCACCGAGCACGGCAGGCGGCTGGCCCGGCTCTACGGCGAACTGGACCTGCTGACCAGCGAGTGTCTGCGCGGCAAGGTCTGGGAAGGGCTGAACCCGGCGGAACTCGCCGCTTGCGTCTCGGCGTTGGTGTTCGAGGCGCGTCAGGCCGACGACGCGGTGGCCCCCAAGCTGCCGTCCGGTCCCGCGAAGACGGCGTTGGGCGAGATGGTCCGCATCTGGGGCCGGCTCGACGGCCTGGAAGAGGACTTCAAGATCAACCAGGCGGAGGGGGTCGGGCAGCGCGAACCCGATCTGGGCTTCGCCTGGGCGATCCACATGTGGGCCTCGGACAAGGGGCTCGACGAGGTGCTGCGCGAGGCGGAGATGCCCGCGGGAGACTTCGTCCGCTGGTGCAAGCAGGTCATCGACGTGCTCGGCCAGATTGCGGCGGCGGCGCCGCACGAGGACAGCACGGTCGGGAAGAACGCCCGCAAGGCGGTCGACGCGGTGCGGCGCGGAGTGGTGGCGTACAGCTCGGTCGGCTGACCGCGACACGGGCAGCGGGACAGGTGACGAGCGGGCCCGCCCGGGGTTGGTGACCGGGTGGGCCCGTGACGTGTCCGGGCTCACCCGGGGTGGTGTGAGCCGGTGCGCCGGTGACGACCCCGTCGGGTGTGCCGCCGGGCGGGGGCCTTCCGCTTCGGCGGCCTGCGGTACGGGGCGCACCGGGTCTCCGGCCGGCATGAACACGCGGGGCGCCGGCCGGTACCGGACGTGCGGGAGTGGCTACTTCGGCGGCATCAGGACCGAGTCGACGATGTACACGGTGGCGTTGGCGGTGCGTACGTTGCCGCAGACGACCTTCGACGAGTCGTTCACGGTGTACGAGGTGCCCGATTTCGCCGTCGTCAGTTTGCCCTTCTCCAGGGTGTCGAAGGAGCCGTCGTCCAGCTGCTTCGGCATCAGCTCCTTGCCCACCACGTGGTACGTCAGCACCTTGGTCAGCTCGGCCTTGTTCGCCAGCAGCTTGTCCAGGTCGGCCTTCGGGATCTTGGCGAAGGCGTCGTTGGTCGGCGCGAACACCGTGATGTTCTGGGCGTTGTTGAGGGTGTCGACCAGACCGGCCTGCTTGACCGCGGTCACCAGGGTGGAGAGCGCGGGGTTGTGGGACGCGGCCGTCGCGACCGGGTCCTGGGCCATTCCGTCGAAGCTGCCCGCGCCGTCCTTGGGCACCGTCGAACAGGCCGGGCCGAACGGCTGGTCCATCGTCATGGAGTCGTCGGACTTCGGGGACTTCGAGTCCATGGCCGCGCCGGCCGTGGAGCCGGAGGAGGCGGAGTCCTTGCTGTCGTCGGAACAGGCCGTCAGCGCGAGGGGCAGCACGGCGGCGACGGACGCGGCGAGAGCGATACGGCGGAGGTGAAGGGTGTTCATGGGGTGCTCCTGATCAAGGGTGTTTCGTACGTGTGGTGGAAAAATGGGGAAGGATCGTGCGGGGTCAGATCACGTCGACCACCACCGAATGCCAGCCGGTCGCACCGTTGGGGACGGTGCCGACGCGCTTGTCGGTCTGGGTGTCTCCCGTGCGGTCCGTCGCGCGGACTTCGAGGGTGTGATGACCGGGGGTGGCCGGCCACTCCCACACCCACTGGCGCCAGGTGTCGCGGCTGTCCTCCGCCGCGAGCCGGGCCGGATGCCAGGTGCCGCCGTCCACCCGGACCTCCACCCGTGCGATGCCCCGGTGCTGCGCCCAGGCGACCCCGGCCACCGGGACCGTGCCCGCCTTCGGTGAGGCGAAGGGGCGCGGGGTGTCGATCCGGGACTCGGTCTTGACGGGTGCCTCGCGCGACCAGGTGCGTTTGACCCAGTAGGCGTCGTACGCGTCGAACGTGGTGAGTTCGAGGTCCTGAATCCACTTGCACGCCGACACGTACCCGTACAGGCCGGGCACGAGCATGCGGACCGGGAAGCCGTGCTGGAAGGGCAGGGGCTCGCCGTTCATGCCGAGGGCGAGCATCGCGTCGCGCCCGTCCATGACCGTCTCGACCGGGCTGCCGATGGTCATGCCGTCCACGGACCGCGCCACGAGCTGGTCGGCCGGGCCGCCCCCGGACGGGGGCCGCACGCCCGCCTCGCGCAGCAGGTCGGCCAGCCGCACACCGATCCACCGGGCGTTGCCGACGTAGGGGCCGCCCACCTCGTTGGAGACACAGGTGAGCGTGATGTCCCGCTCGATGATCTCCCGCCGGAGCAGATCGCGGAAGCCGAGGGTGACCGGCCGTTCCACGCCCTTTCCGTGGATGCGCAGCCGCCAGCCGTCCGCGTCCACGCGGGGGACGACCAGGGCGGTGTCCACCCGGTAGAAGTCCTTGTTCGGGGTGGTGAAGGGACTCAGTCCGCGGACCGCCGGCCCTGCCCCACGGGGTACGGGAGGTGCGGGCGAGTCCGGTACCGGCAGGACGAGCGCCCTGCGTGAGGCGTCGGCTCCCGCCTGCTGGGACGCGGTGAGCCCACGGCCCAGTACCCCGGCGCCGGCCGAGGCGGCCGCGGCGGCGCCCGCCAGGATGACGAACCCCCGTCGGTCGAAGCCGGCGGGAGCCCCGCCGCCCCTCTCACCAGCCGCGGAAGAGGGGCGGGGGGCGGTCGTGGGGGCCAGTCGGCCGGCCAGCAGGTACAGCAGGGCCGCGGCCAGTACGGCACCCACCGCCGACGGCAGCGCGTCTCCCGGCCTGCCCTCCGGCCGGCCGGTCGCCGCCACCGCTCCGATCACGCCGAAGACCAGCACGGCCGCCGAGCCGGTCCGCCGGTACCGCGACGCGAGCACCCCGACCGCCATGGCGAACACCGCGAGCAGCACCAGGATGCCCAGCTGGAGCACCAGCTTGTCGTTGGTGCCGAAGTTCCGGACGGCGAAGTCCTTCAGGGCCGGGGGCGTGCGGTCGATGACCGCTCCGCCGACGGCGGCCACGGGTCCCGCCTCCGGCCGGACGAGCACCGAGACCAGTTCGGCGACGCAGAGCGCGCAGAAGCCCGCGATCAGACCGCTGAGCGCGGCGAGGGCGGCACGTGCCCAACGGGATCGCCGGGTGGCGGATGCCGTGGCCTGTCGCGGACGGTTCTGATCTTGACTCACATCCGGGATTCGTCGCCGGTCGGCGGAAGGATTGGTCCCTCACCCGATCGAATGAAGAGAAACGGTTGTCGAGCGCGTGGTCCGTGGGATGTGCTGTTCGAGGGGATGAGGCTGTCAGCCCAGGTCGCGGGCGTGTTCGAACCGCGCCCGGCCCTCGGAGAGGTCCACGATCGGGTCCGGGTAGTCGAGCCGGGCGCGGTCCCGCGCGGGCAGCTCCCACGGCTCATGGACCACGGCGCCCCGTACCTCGGCGAGTTCCGGCACCCAGCGGCGCACGTAGTCGCCGTGTCTGTCGAACCGCCGTCCCTGTGCGACCGGGTTCAGCACCCGGTTGGGGCGGGTGTCCGTGCCGGTGCCCGCCGCCCACTGCCAGTTGAGCTGATTGTTCGCCAGGTCCCCGTCGACCAGGAGCTCCAGGAAGTGCCGGGCGCCCACCCGCCAGTCCGTGTACAGGGTCTTCGTGAGGAAACTCGCCGCCAGCAGTCGCCCTCGGTTGTGCATCCATCCCTCGTGCGCCAACTGCCGCATGGCCGCGTCGACCAGCGGAAAACCGGTACGCCCCGCCCGCCAGGCGTCGATCTCGTCCCCCTCGGAACGCCAGTGGTCGCCCCGGGCCCGGTAGTCGGCGTGCGCCGCGTCGGGGCGGGCGGCGAGCACCTGGTGGTGGAAGTCCCGCCAGGCCAGTTGGCGTACGAACGCGTCGGCCCCCGGGCCGCCCCGCCGCCTGGCCCGGTGCACCAGTTCGGCGGCGGAGACGCAGCCGAAATGCAGATGGGGGGAGAGACGGGAGGTGGCGTCCCCGGCCAGATCGTCGTGCCCGTCCTCGTAGCCGGACATCGGACCGGCCAGCCAGGCCGACACCCGCCGGCGCGCCACCGACTCGCCGCCCGCCGCGAGGCCGGGCGAGACCCCGGAGACATCGGTCCGGGACGGCAGCGGGGCGGAGCCGACACCGTCCGGCAGCCGTACCGCGCGCGGAGCGCCCAGCGTGCCCCGTACCCCCGCCGCCTCCCAGCGGCGCAGATACGGGGTGAAGACCGCGAAGTGGTCACGGCCCGCCGGGACGACCTGCCCCGGGGCGAGCGCGGTGATCACCGCGTCATGGACGTGCAGCGCGCAACCGGTGTCCGCCAGCGCCGCCCGCAGCCGCTCCTCGCGCCGGGTCGCGTACCGGCTCACGCCGCCCGCGATGTGCAGGGAGCGTGCGCCGGTCTCCACGACGACGGCGTACGCCTCGGCCACCACGTCCCCGCCCCGGACGATCAGCCGGCCACCGCGCTCGCGCAGACCCGTGTCCAGATCCGCCAGACAGTCGGCGAGGAACGCGCGCCGGTTGGGCGCGTCGAAACCGGCTGCGTGGATGCCGTCGTCCTGGACGAACAGCGGGACGACCCGGTCCGCGTCCCGGACGGCGGCGCGCAGCACCGGGTTGTCGTGCAGCCTCAGGTCGGAGGTGAACAGGGCGACCGAGACGTTCATGGGGCCAGGTCCTTTCGTTCGGGGCAGCCCGGATCAGGGAGCGGCGGGCTCCGGTGCCGGGCGTCACGAGGCGGAGGAGGGAGTCATGGCGGAGCCGTGCCGACCGACGACAACGCCGCCAGGTGCGGTGCCGGAGCCGCGAGCCCGGTCTGACCCGAACGAAAGGCCCTCGTGCTCCTCGGGTGGTGTCGTCACCGCGCCGGACGTACCGGCCCCGGCCCGGCGCGGTCCTGTACGAGGGCGAGCCTGACCCGTGTGTCGGACCGCGCCGTGCGACGGGCCGCGCCGGACGCCGGTCGTGCCGTCAGCGTCGGCGACCGGCCACGACGGTGACGGCGCATCCGGCGCATCCGGCGCATCCGGTGGGGCTGGTGGGGCCGGTACGTCCGGCGCGACGGATGCCGCTGTCACATACGGTACGGCCGATATGTACAGATATACCCGGAACGACCCGATCCGGCCTGACCCGACTCGACCTCGACCTCACCCGATCCGGCCGTCACCGGAACCGGGCGTTCCTCCTGGCCGAGTTCATCAGCTCGGCAGGCTCATCACGGCGAGCGGCGCGGATGTCGGACGGGTGGAACCGCCGGCCGGCTCCACGGTGATGCCCATCCCGGACGCCCGGTCGACGGGCCCGTCCATCAGCGTCACTCCCGTCCGTCCGTCCGCATGCAGCAGGCCCGCGGGCCGCATGGTGCCGCCGTCGTCGAACCACAGCTGGTAGACCTTTCCGCTCGGCGGCCGGCGCAGTCCGGAGGCCAGGAAGACGGCGCGGTTCTCGCTCCTGGAGACCACGACCGTGCCCTTCGCGCCGTCCGCCATGGTGTGGGAGCCGGTTCTCGCGTCCGGCGCCGCGAGCACCCGGGTCAGCTGTTCGGTCTGTTGCCGGGCCTGCCGCGCCTCCTGCCGGGCGTCCCCGGCGACCTGGTGCTGCCATGCCGCGACGCCGCCCAGGCCCACCGCGGAGGCGAGGCAGGCGGCCAGCGCGTACCGCGACCACCGCCGCCCCGCGGAGCCCCCGGTGTGTGCGCCGGAGGGTGCGCGAAAGCCTGTGCGAGCACGCCGGGTGTGCGCCGGTGGTTCCTGGCGCACGGTCGTGATCCTCCGCAGCACCCGCTCGCGCAGCTCGCGCGGTGGGGTCTCGGCGACCGCCAGGCCGAGCCTGGTGGCGGTGGCCGACAGCTCACGCACCTCCTGGGCGCAGGTCTCGCAGCCTTCCAGGTGGCGTTCGAACGCCCGGCGCTCGTCGTCGGGCAGCGCGTGCAGCGCGTACGCCCCGGTCAGCGTGTGCGGTTCGGCGCTGCTCACGCGGTCACCCCCAGGCAGTCGCGCAGCCGGATCAGTCCGTCGCGCAGTCGGGTCTTGATCGTGCCGAGCGGTACGGAGAGGAGTTCCGCCACCTCGCGGTAGGTGAGCCCCCGGTAGTACGCCAGGGTCACCGACTGCCGCTGCAATTCGGAGAGGGTCCGCAGACAGCGGCGGACCTGTTCGCGTTCGAGCCGGATCTCGACCTGTTCCGTGACCTCGTCGAAGGCGGGGGTGCGGTCGAGCAGCGCGGCCTTGTGCTCACGTACCGCCGACGCCTCGGCCGAGCGGACCCGGTCCACCGCGCGGTGGTGGGCCAGGGTGAGGACCCAGTTCATGGCGCTGCCCCGGGAGGGCTGGAAGCGGGGCGCCGTGCGCCACACCTCGATCAGTACCTCCTGGGCCACCTCCTCCGACTGGGCCGGATCGCGGAGCACGCTGCGGATCAGCCCGAGCACCGGTCCGCAGACCGCGTCGTAGAGCGTGGCGAACGCCGGCTGGTCGCCCCGGGCGACCAGCGCCAGGAGTTCCTGGAGATCGGGGCCCGCCAGGGGTGCCCCACTGATGTGTACGGCCTCTTTCACGCGGGCTTCCTCCCGGGACGCTCATCGGTTTCCGAGTGATTCGGAGCCGTCGGCGACATGGATTGGTCGAACGGACCGACCGTGGGAGAAACCCTGCCAGGTCCGCCGCGCGTGACGGGGACGCGCGCCCCATCGCGTTCGACGGCCTCTCCGGGGGAGCGGTGTGCGGGTGTGCGGCGCAGAGTGGCCCGGTCGACGGCTCCGGGTACGGGGAGCGCCGGCTGCATCGGCCCGGACCTCGCGGACCTCGCGTGGAGTGTGTCGGCGGGGCCGGTGCGGCGGCCCGCACCGTAAGCGGGGGACCGGAGCGCCGGTACGCGTACGCCCCGGCGGACCGCGTGGTGCGGCCCGCCGGGGCGTGACGGACTGTGCGGTCCGGGGTCCGGGCGCGACCCGGGGCGTAGCTGTCCCGGGACCGGGCGCGTGCCCGGCGTACGGCTATCCGGCGTTCTCCTGCTCCCGCTCCACCTGCTCGTTCCACTCGCGCTTGACCGCGCGCCAGGCGTCGTCGTTCTGGCCGAGGCGCCAGTAGCCCGAGATCGACAGCTGGGAGAGGGGGATTCCGCGCTCCAGCCGCAGATGGCGCCGGATCTCCTTCACGAAGCCCGCCTCACCGTGTACGAACGCCCGCACCTCGCCCGCCGGGAAGTCCAGCTCCCGCACGGCGGCCGTGAGGGCTTCGCCGACCGGGCGGTCACCGCGGTGCAGCCATGTCACCTCGACCCCGTCGGGCGTCACGATCTTCTGCTCCTCCGAGGCGTCCGGCACCTCGACGAAGGCGTGCACGACGGCGCCCGCGGGCATCCGCTCCAGCGACGCGGCGATCGCCGGGAGCGCGCTCTCGTCACCCACCAGCAGATGCCAGTCGGCCGAGGCGTCCGGGGCGTAACCCCCGCCCGGACCGAGGAGGTTGACCGTCTCGCCGGGGAGCACCCGGGATGCCCACGGGCCGGCGAGCCCCTCGTCGCCGTGCACCACGAAGTCGATGGCCAGCTCACGGGAGGCGGGGTCCCAGGAACGCACCGTGTAGGTGCGGTTCGCGGGCCACTGCTCGCGCGGGAACTCGGCCCGGACGCGGTCCATGTCGAAGGGCTCGGGGTAGCTCACGCCCTCGGGCGGGAAGCACACCTTGACGTAGTGGTCGGTGAAGCCGGAGAGCTCGAAAGCCGCGAGCCCTTCGCCGCCGAGGACCACGCGCACCATGTGCGGGGTGATGCGCTCGGTGCGCAGGACCTGCGCCCCATGGGCCTGCGGCGCCTTGCGTACCGGTCGGTCTGCCACGCGTACTCCCCTGATCGTGCGGTGCTCACAACAGCTTAGGCATACCTAAGCTAACACCTCACCGGCGGAGTGTGGAGAGCAGCCGCTGGAGCGCGCCGCCCAGGCCCCAGCGGGCCGCGAGCGCGTCGAGAGCGGCGGCATCCCTGGGTCGGGAGGGCAGCGCCGGGTCGAACGCGGGCAGTGGTACGTCGGCCGCGACCCGGACCACCTCGGGCGCGACCGCCACGTAGTCCCGCGCCTCGTCGAGCCGCTTGCGCTGCGACGGGGTCAGCCGGGACGCCGGATCGTCCACGGCGGCCATGATCCCGGCCAGGTCGCCGAAGGTGTCCAGCAGCTTCGCCGCGGTCTTCTCGCCGATCCCCGGCACCCCCGGCAGTCCGTCGCTCGGATCGCCGCGCAGCAGGGCCAGATCGACATAGCCGGGGCCGTCCACGCCGTACCTCTCGCGCAGCCACGCCTCGTCCGTCAGCTGCGGTGATCCGACACCCTTGATCGGGTACAGCACCCGGACGCCCCGGGCGTCGTCGACCAGCTGGTAGAGATCCCGGTCGCCCGTGACGATGTCCACGGGGCCGGCGGCCAGTCCGGCCAGCGTGCCGATCACGTCGTCCGCCTCGTATCCCGCCACACCCACCCGGGCGATCCCCAGCGCGTCGAGCACCGCCTCGATGACCGGAACCTGAGGGGCCAGGGTGTCGGGGGTCTCCTCCTCGTCGGGTACGCCCGCCGGGGTCGCCCCGGCCACCCGGTGCGCCTTGTACGAGGGGATCAGCTCGACCCGCCAGTGCGGACGCCAGTCCGCGTCCATGCAGGCGACCAGGTCGTCGGGCCGGTGGTCCTGGACCAGGCGTCCGATGAAGTCGAGCAGGCCCCGCACGGCGTTGACCGGGGTGCCGTCCGGAGCCCGCACGGAGTCGGGAACGCCGAAATAGGCGCGGTAGTAGAGGGAGGCGGTGTCGAGGAGCATCAGGCGTCGCGTCACATCCCGATGATGCCGCACCCCACTGACAGCGGGCCGGGCGGCGACCGGCGGGAGGACGGGCGAGGTGACCGGTCCACGCCGTGAAAGTGACGCGGGACACACTTGTGTTTGCTCGGTGTAAGTGCGGGCAGGCACGGCACCGGAGCGGATCACGTCCTAATTTCAACTAGTGCACGTGCCATGCGGACAGAATCCGCGCCGCTCCACGGCCTGTCGGTGGGGGTGACGGGCCGTTTTCGGTTCAACGCGTGAGGTGTATGTGTCAAGGCTGCAAGCTGAACACCTGTACAAGGTGTTCGGCAGACGACCCGATCAAGCCGTGCGGAAACTGGAGCACGGCGCCGACCGCGATGAGCTGCGAGAAGACGGAACGACCGCAGCGGTGATCGACGCGTCCTTCACCGTCGATCCGGGACAGATCTTCGTGGTGATGGGCCTGTCCGGGTCCGGTAAGTCGACGTTGCTGCGGATGCTCAACGGACTGCTGGAGCCGACCGCCGGACGCGTCCTCTTCGACGGTCAGGACCTGACCGCACTGAGCCCGCGTGAACTGCGCGCCGTCCGTTCCTCGAAGATCAGCATGGTGTTCCAGCACTTCGCGCTCTTCCCCCACAGGAGCGTGCTGGAGAACGCCGCGTACGGCCTCGAAGTGCAGGGCGTGCCGCGCGCCGAACGTGACAGGCGCGCCGCCGAGGCACTGGAGATGACCGGCCTCGCCGGCTGGGAGAAGTCCTGGCCCGACGAGCTGTCCGGTGGTATGCAGCAGCGCGTCGGCCTGGCCCGCGCACTCGCCACCGACGCCGACCTGCTGCTGATGGACGAGTCCTTCAGCGCCCTCGACCCGCTGATCCGCCGCGACATGCAGGACCAGCTGCTCGAACTGCAGAAGCGGCTCAAGAAGACCATCGTCTTCATCACCCACGACCTCAACGAGGCCATGCGTCTGGGCGACCGGATCGCCGTCATGCGCAACGGCGAGATCGTCCAGCTCGGCTCGGCCGAGGACATCCTGGTCCGCCCGGCCGACGACTACGTCGCCTCGTTCATCCAGGACGTCGACCGCTCCCGGGTGCTCACCGCCGGCTCGATCATGGAGAAGCCCGAGAAGGGCCGCTCCGACAAGGAGCTGCTGGCGGGCGCGCCCGCGACCGTCTCCGCCGGGACGCCGATCTCGGAGCTGTTCACGCCGTGCTCGACGAGCGGTGCCGCGGTCGCGGTCACCGACTCGGACGGCGACGTCATCGGAGTCGTACCGCGCGGCCGGCTGCTCGCCGCGCTCGGGGAGGAACCCCGCGTCGAGGACGTGCCGCGGTCCAGGGGGGACGGGAAGCCGCCCCGGCGGGGCGCCAAGAAGGAGATGACCGCCGGTGCCTAGGTTCAAGTTCGGTTCCTGGGTCGAGTCCGCGGTCGACTGGCTCCAGTCGAACCTCGGCTGGCTCTTCGACGCCATCAAGGCCGTGCTCGGCGGCATGTACGACGGTGTGAACTACGTCCTCGGCGGCGGGGAGCCGCTGCTGGTGGCCGCGGTCTTCGCCGTCATCGCGTTCTGGCTGCGCGGTGTGGTCCCGGCCGTGCTCACCTTCGTGGGCTTCGCGCTGATCGACTCCCTCTCCCTGTGGGACGAGGCGATGGCCACGCTCTCGCTGGTCGTCGTGGCCGCCGTCATCACCATCGTGATCGCGGTGCCGATGGGTGTCTGGGCCGCCCGCAACAGCAAGGTCAGCGCCACGCTGCGGCCGGTGCTCGACGTCATGCAGACGATGCCGGCGTTCGTCTACCTGATCCCCGGCGTCATGTTCTTCGGCGTCGGTGTCACCCCCGGTGTGATCGCGACCATCGTGTTCGCGATGCCCCCGGGCGTACGGATGACCGAACTCGGCATCCGGCAGGTGGACGGCGAGCTGGTCGAGGCGGCCGAGGCGTTCGGCACCACCCCCAGGGAGACCCTGACGCGGGTACAGCTGCCGCTCGCCCTGCCGACGATCATGGCGGGCATCAACCAGGTCATCATGCTGGCCCTCTCCATGGTCGTGATCGGCGGCATGGCGGGCGCCGGCGGGCTCGGCGAGAAGGTGTACGCGGCGATCACCCAGCTCCAGGTCGGCCTCGCCGCCGAGAGCGGTATCGCCGTGGTCATCCTGGCGATGTACCTGGACCGGATGACCGGGGCGCTCAACGAGCGGGTCTCCCCGCTCGGCCGCCGCGCCGCCGCCAAGGCCGCTGCCGCGGCCCGGCGCTTCAAGTTCACCCACTACAAGCCGGGCACCGCCGTCGCGATGGTCGGCGTGGTCGTCCTCGCGCTCCTCGCGGGCGGGATCAACGCCATCGGCTCCGGTGACGACAAGGGGTCCGAGGCCACCGACAGCACGAACGTCGGCAAGGGCCAGAAGATCAACATGGGGTACATCCCCTGGGACGAGGGCATCGCCTCCACCTTCCTCTGGAAGGAGATCCTGGAGCAGCGCGGTTTCACGACCGACATGAAGCAGCTCGACGTCGGCCCGCTGTACTCCGGTGTGGCCCGTGGGGACATCGACTTCCAGACGGACTCCTGGCTGCCGACGACGCACAAGGACTACTGGGACAAGTACAGCTCGCAGCTGGACGATCTGGGTTCGTGGTACGGGCCGACGTCGTTGGAGCTGACGGTTCCGTCGTATGTGAAGGGTGTGGATTCGCTGGCGGATCTGAAGGGGCAGGGCAAGAAGTTCAACGGGAAGATCATCGGTATCGAGTCGAGTGCCGGGATGATGGGGACGTTGAACAAGGAGGTGCTGAAGGCGTACGGCCTGGAGGGTGAGTACCGGGTCGTGTCGTCGAGCACGTCGTCGATGCTGGCGGAGCTGGACCGGTCGATCAAGAAGAAGGAGCCGGTGGTGGTGACCCTGTGGTCGCCGCACTGGGCCTACGGACGGCACGACCTGAAGAAGCTCAAGGACCCCAAGGGCGCCTGGGGCAAGGGCGAGGACGTGCACACCGTCGCGCACAAGGGCTTCGCCGAGAAGGCCCCGGCGGTCGCCGACTGGCTGAAGAAGTTCAAGCTCACCGAGAAGCAGCTCACCAGCCTGGAGAACGAGATCCAGGGCGCCGGCGAGGGCCACGAGCAGGACGGCGTACGCACCTGGCTGAAGAAGAACCCCGGCCTCGTCGACCAGCTGGCCCCGGTCGCCGGCGGTGGCGAGCAGCAGGGCAAGGACGCCGGAAAGACCGTCAACCTCGGCTACTTCCCGTGGGACGAGGCCATCGCCTCCACCTACCTCTGGCAGAACATGCTGGAGGACCGGGGGTACCGGACCACCGTCAAGCAGCTCGACCCGGGACCGCTCTACACGGGCCTCGCGCAGGGACAGCTCGACGTGCAGTTCGACTCCTGGCTGCCGACGACGCACAAGGTGTACTGGGACAAGTACAAGGACAACCTCACCGATCTGGGTTCGTGGTACGGGCCGACGTCGTTGGAGTTGACGGTTCCGTCGTATGTGAAGGGTGTGGATTCGCTGGCGGATCTGAAGGGGCAGGGCAAGAAGTTCAACGGGAAGATCATCGGTATCGAGTCGAGTGCCGGGATGATGGGGACGTTGAACAAGGAGGTGCTGAAGGCGTACGGCCTGGAGGGTGAGTACCGGGTCGTGTCGTCGAGCACGTCGTCGATGCTGGCGGAGCTGGACCGGTCGATCAAGAAGAAGGAGCCGGTGGTGGTGACCCTGTGGTCGCCGCACTGGGCCTACGGAGCGCACGACCTGAAGAAGCTCAAGGACCCCAAGGGCGCCTGGGGCGAGGGCGAGCGGATTCACACGGTCGCCAAGAAGGACTTCGCCAAGGACTTCCCGGAGCTGACGGGCTGGCTGAAGGACTTCAAGCTCACCGAGCAGCAGCTCGCCTCGCTGGAGGTGGAGATCCAGAAGGGCGGTGGGGGCAACGAGAAGAAGTCCGCCCGCACCTGGATGGAGGCCAACCCGGACGTGGTGGCGAAGCTGACACCGGTCGGCAGCTGAACACGGCCCCGGCGGCCGCCGAGGCACGGCCGGGGAAGTGAGTACGCGGTGAGGAGGGGACGGACCCGGTGGCGCACCGGGTCCGTCCCCTCCGGCATGCCCCGGCCGCGCGGGGCCCGAGGCTCGGAGACTGCGGGTTTTTGGCTCCCGGCGGCTCCGGGTCTCCGGGGTTCCGGGACCACGGGCCCTGGGTTTCTGAGCCTCCGGTTTTCCGGGCCCCGCGTTTCCCGGAGCGAGGCCGAGGCGGACCACCCCCGGAGCCGCCCGGAGCGGTTCATCGGCCGCATCGCCTCGCCCCGCCCCCACCGCCCCCTCGCCCCCGGCGGCTCCGCGGTGACTTTCCGGCCGCGGCACCCATGGGTTTCCGGCCTTCGACGGGCTTCCGGGGCCCGCTGCCCGGGGGCATCCCGCATTCGAAGTGCGTAGGGTGCTGGCAACCGGGAGGATGGCCGTTCGGGGAGGGAGCCGGAGATGGACGACAAGGAAGCCCTTCGGGTGGGTGCCGCGGTTCGCCGACGGCGCAGAGCCCTGGGGCTCACACTGGCCGCCGTCGCGGCCCGCAGCGGCCTTTCGGTGCCGTTCCTCAGCCAGGTCGAGAACGAACGCGCCCGGCCGAGCCCCCGATCCCTGGACCGGGTCGCCGACGCGCTGGAGACCACGACCGAACGGCTGCGGGCCGCCGCGGACTCGGCACGCGCCGTCGACGTCGTGCGGTGCTCCCCCGACACGCACACGGGTGCCGGGGAGGGCAAGGACGGCGTACGACGCGTGGTGCGCGGACGCCACCAGCTCAGCGCTCTGGAGTTCAGCGGCGAGATCGACCTCGGGCGCGAGTTCCAGCACCGGAACGACGAGCTGATGTACGTCGCGGAGGGCGCCGCCGAGGTCGAGGCCGAGGGCCAGGCGTACCGGCTGGAGCGCGGGGACACCCTCTTCCTCTCCGGCGGGGTACGCCACCGCTGGCGCGCCACCTCGCCCGGCACCCGGCTGCTGGTCGTCGCCGTCGCCGAGCACATCGACGCCACCTACGACTCCCGCCGCTGACCCCGCCACCGCGGGAAGAACCCGAAGGGCCACCGCCGTGCGCGTCGTCTCCCTGGTCCCCTCGCTCACCGAGGCCGTCGCCACCACCGGCCCCGGCCTGCTGGTGGGCGTCACCGACTGGTGCACCCGTCCGGCCGGCCTGACCGCCGCACGGATCGGCGGCACCAAGAATCCCGACCTCGCCGCCGTCGTCGCGCTGCGCCCCGATCTGGTCCTCGCCAACGAGGAGGAGAACCGCGAACCGGACCTCGCCGCGCTGCGGGCGGCCGGGCTCGACGTACTCGTCACCGAGGTCCGCAGCCTCGACCAGGCGTTCGTGGAACTGACCCGGGTGCTGGTGGACGGCTGCGGACTGGCCAGGCCGCGCTGGCTGGACGACGCCGAGGCCGCCTGGACGGCCCTGCCGCCCCCGGCCGCCCCGCGCACCGCGATCGTGCCGATCTGGCGCAGACCGTGGATGGTGCTGGGCCGGGACACCTTCGCCGGTGACCTGCTGACCCGCCTCGGGGTGCGGAACGCGTACGCGGACCACGCCGAGCGCTATCCGCGGATGCCCCTCGACGAGCTGACCTCGGCCGGCGCCGATCTGGTGGTGCTGCCCGACGAGCCGTACCGCTTCACCGCGCACGACGGACCCGAGGCGTTCCCCGCGCTGCCCGCCGTACTCGTCGACGGACGCCACCTCACGTGGTACGGGCCGTCACTGGCCGAGGCGGCACCGGCGCTGCGAGCAGCGCTCCGCTGAGCAGCCCCCGCACGGTGCGCAGCCCGGCGACCGCCCACGCCGTCACCAGGAACACGTAGAGCGCGACGGCCAGCCAGGTGTACGCGGTCAGGCCGGTGTGCCGGGCCAGTCCCGATGCCCCCGTGACACAGGTGCCGACCGGGAAGGTGAACCCCCACCACGTCATGCCGAAGGTCATCCCGTCCCGCACCGCGCGCACCACCAGAGCGCCCGCCAGCGCCAGCCACATCATCGCGAAACCCATCACCGGGACCCCGTACAGCACGGCGAACGCCCCGAACGCGGAGGCGTACGGCGCCGGGACCACGCCCGGCGCCACGTCGGCCAGCTGGTTGACCGCCGTCGTCGACTGCCCCAGCGGGCCGAGGACCAGGAACAGCACCGGGGTGAGCGCCAGTGGCAGCGGGCCCTGGTGCACCAGCCGGGCGAAGATCACCGGCAGCATCACCAGCGTCGCGAGCAGGCTCAGCCCGAACATCGCGTAACAGGCGAGCAGCAGTGCCTCCTGCCACTGCCCGGCCGGCAGTTCCGGCACCAGCAACGGCCCGAGCGCCGCCGAGACCATCGGCGCCACCACCGGCAGCAGCCAGACCGGCGACGCGGTGCCGGGCGCCGGACGGTGGCGTACCACCATCAGGTACGGGATCGCGACGGCGGCGGCCAGACCGGTGGCCGTGCCCGCCGTGAACAGCACCGCGTCCACGGCCACCGCCGCCGAGTGCCCGATGACATCCCGGCCGACCGTCATGGCGGCGCCGCCGACGGCGAGCATCGCCATGGACAGACAGCCGTAGAACGGGGCGACGGCGGGGTCGAGCAGATGGGCGCGCGCCTGGTCCCGGTGCCTGATCCAGTGACCCGCGCGAGCGGCGAGCACCGCGCAGAGCAGCACCGCGGACAGCGCCCACACCACCCAGCAGACGGCTCGCAGCCCGGGAACGCGCACCGGCAGCGAGACACCCGCGCCGGCGACGATCGCGGTGCCCATGACCGTCGCGTACCAGTTGGGGCCGACGTACCGCAGGGAGCCGGGGCGCGGACCTGCGGGGCCGGGCGCCGCGGGACGCGTGACGGCGCCGGTGTGCGCGGCGTCGCCGCGCGAGCCGTCGCCCCGCGTGCCGGCCGTCGGGGACGGGTGCTGGGGAACGGGGCGGGCCGTGGTCCTGGCCGGAGGAAGGTGGGGCATGCATCCACCCTCCCCGCAGGGGCCGTCCCCCGCCAGGGTGCCTGGATCTATGAGGTCATAAGCTGCTCTTATGTCCAGTGACGCGCGCGGCCACCTCTCCCACCGGGTCCCCGACCTCGGGGCGCTGGAGCTGCTGCTCGCGGTCGCGAGGCACGGCAGCCTGGGCAGAGCGGCCCGGGACGTCGGCATCACCCAGCCGGCCGCCAGCAGCCGCGTCCGGTCGATGGAACGCCAGCTCGGCGTCGCTCTGATCGACCGTTCGCCGCGTGGTTCCCGGCTCACCGACGCCGGCGCCCTCGTCACCGACTGGGCCCGCCGGATCGTGGAGGCCGCCGAGGCGTTCGACGTGGGCGCGCAGGCGCTGCGGGACCGGCGCGACTCCCGGCTGCGGGTCGCCGCCAGCATGACGATCGCCGAGTACCTGCTCCCGGGCTGGCTGATCGCTCTACGCGGCGAACGGCCCGGGACCGCCGTCTCACTGCTGGCGGGCAACTCGTCGGCCGTCGCCGAGCGGCTGCTGTCCGGCGAGGCGGACCTCGGGTTCGTGGAGGGCCTGTCCGTGCCGGAGGGGCTGGACGGGGCGGTGATCGCCCACGACCGGCTCGTGGTCGTGGTCGCCCCCGGCCACCCCTGGGCCCGCCGCCGAACCCCTCTCACCCCGGGGGAACTGGCCGCGACCCCACTGATCCTGCGCGAACACGGCTCCGGGACCCGCCAGGTCCTGGACGCGGCCCTCGCCGTGCACGGCGGCCTGGCCCGGCCGCTCCTGGAACTCTCCTCCACCACCGCCGTGAAGGGCGCCGCGGAGAGCGGGGCCGGACCCTGCGTACTGAGCGAACTCGCCCTCGGCGAGGAACTCTCCTCGCGCCGCCTGGTCACGATCCCCGTCGCTGGCGTACGGCTGCGCCGCCAACTGCGCGCGGTCTGGCCGTCCGGCCACCGCCCCACGGGCCCGGCACGCGACCTGCTCTCGCTGACGGCGGACCCGACGGCGTCACCCCGCACCGGCTGACGGCGGTCGGCACAAGGCGGCGGACAGGGCGGGCGCGCTCCTGGGGTACGGGGCCCCGGGAACGGCCGCGCCGGTGAACCGGCGAGAGCGGTAGCGGTACGGAGGCGGCGGCACCGCCGGCCTTTCGCGCTCTGACCACGCCGAGCTCTGACCACGCCGAGCTCTGACCACGCCGAGCTCTGACCACGCCGAGCTCTGACCACGCCGCGCTCCGACCACACCGAGCCCCGGCCGCACCGACCTCTGACAGGGCGACTCATGCCGGCGCGGCTGCCGCCCGGTCAGAGGAAGGTGCGGCCCTCGCCCCGGTACGTCGGCACGGTCGCCGTGATCCGGTCGCCCTCGATCAGGTGCAGTTCGTCGAAGCGCTCGCACATCTCACCGGCCTTGGCGTGCCGGAACCACACCTTGTCGCCGAGCAGCAGATCGTCCGCGGGGGAGCCGAGCAGCGGCGTCTGCACCTCGCCCGGCCCCTCCTGCGGGTCGTAGCGCAGACCCTCCGGCAGATACGGCACGGGCAGCCGGTCCCGGCCCGCCGCGCCGGAGGCCGGATAGCCGCCGCCGAGCACCGTCACCACACCGACGCCGGGGCGCCGCACCACGGGCTGCGCGAACAGAGCGGCCGGCCTGCCCGTGAACGACGTGTAGTTGTCGAACAACCGCGGTACGTACAGCCCCGACCCGGCCGCGATCTCGGTCACCGCCGGCTCCGCCGCGGTGTGCTGCACGCTGCCCGTGCCACCGCCGTTCACGAACTCCAGTCCGGGCGCCACGGCCCGTACCGCCCGCACCACCTCGGCCCGCCGGACGGCCAGTTCCCTCCGGGCGGCCGTCTGCATCATCCGTACCGCGCGCGACCGCAGGGGCCTGCCCGCGACCGAGTCACCGACCCCGGCGACATGTCCCTCGTACGCCATCAGGCCCACCAGCCGGAACCCGGGCCTGCGCTCCACCGAGCGTGCCAGCTCGGCCAGTCGGGCGGGGGAGCGCAGCGGCGAGCGGCGGGCCCCGATCCTGATCCGGCCGCCCAGCAGTCGCAGTGAGGTGTCCAGCTCCAGACAGACCCTGATCACCTCCCCGCCACCACCCCGCGCCGCGTCGATGAGCTCCAGCTGCGCGTGGTCGTCGACCATCACCGTCACCGCGGCGGCGAGCTTCGGGTCGCCGGCCAGTTCCGCGAAGGCGGAGCGGTCCGCCGACGGATACGCCAGCAGGACGTCCTCGAATCCCGCCCGGGCCAGCCAGAGCGACTCGGCCAGGGTGAACGACATGATCCCGGCGAACCCCGGGCGGGCGAGCACCCGCTCCAACAGCGCCCGGCAGCGCACCGATTTGCTGGCGACCCGGACGGGCTTGCCCCCGGCCCGCCGTACGAGATCGTCGGCATTGGCGTCGAAGGCCTCCAGATCGATCACGGCGATCGGGGCGTCGAGGTGGGCGGTGGCCCGGTCGTAACGGGTCCGGTCAGCGGCGCGGGCAGTCATGTCGGCAGCTTGCCAGACCGTCCTACCGCTGGGTAGGGGGATGATCCGCGCAGATCGCACGGGGGCCGGTGTTCCGTTCCCACCAGCCGCGCACCAGCCCGTAGAGTGACGGGCACGCGGTGGCCAACGGGCCTGTCTGTGACGGTGATCCGCAGACGGACGAGGGTGTGGACCAGGGGGGCGGATGAGTACCGAAGCGCGACGCGGCGCTGTTCCACCGCGCCCCGCCACCCCGCCACCCCCGGCCGTACCGCCCGCCCCGGCACCCGCCTCCCGGACGCCCCCGCCCACCCCGACGCACGTCCCACCCGCCGCCGCGACGGCGCCCCCGGCACCTCCCGCTCCTTCGCGGAGGGACGCGCCACCCGCGGTGCGTCCGGAGAGGGCCGCACCCCTCGCACCCCCCGCGCCCGCGTCCCCGCCGCCGCTGCTCCCGCCGTCCTCGCCGGGGCCCCCGCCCCCCGCCATGACCCTGCGCGGAGCGGCCGGTACCGGTGCCCCCTCGCGGCCGGGCACCGGCACGCCACCGGCCCCGGTGCCCGACGGCGGGTACGCCCCGCCCGGGTACGTGCCCGACGAGACGCCCATGGAGACCACCACCCGGCTGCGTCCCGTCCGAGGCCGCCGCTCCCCACGCGCCGTGGCCGCCGCGGTCTGCGTCGTGCTCGGTCTCGGCCTGATCGGCGGCGCGGTCACCGGCAGCTGGCTCACCGGCGACTCCTCCGCCGAGCCCGGCGCCCGTACGACGTACACCACCGGCGGTGCCCTCTGGCACAACGTCCCGGTCGACACCCTCTTCCCCCGCACGCTCAAGGGCGACGGGGCGGGCCCCGGCGGGGCCGACCGGATGTGGACCCGCGTCGCCGTCGCCCCGGACGGCGACTGCGCCCCCGCACTCGATCCGTTGCTGCTCAGGACGCTGGGTCCGGTCGGCTGCCTGCGCCTGGTGCGCGCCACCTACACCGACGCCACCACCAGCGCCGTCACCACCGTCGGGCTGATCTTCACCGAGGCCGACAGCGACGGGATGCGCGCGCTGAACACCCGCTTCACCGAGCAGCACCTCGACCGGCGCTCCGATCTGATGCCCCGGGCGTACGCCGTCGAAGGCACCCCCGCCGCCTCGTTCGGCGACCGGCAGCGCGCCAGCTGGACGGTCCACGTGCTCACCGACGTACCGGTCGTCGTGTTCGCCGTCTCCGGTTTCGCGGACGGCCGCGAGGTCACCGGTCCGCAGTCCGTCGCCGACGCCATGGCCGCGGGCGCGACGACGGCGCCCGCCCAGGCGGGACTCGGCCACGAGGCCAAGGGCATCGCCGACCGAGTCGAGCGCGGACTGCGCGGAACCGTGGCCGGACTCACGGAGAAGCCGCGATGAAACGACACCACCGCCACCTCGTGCTCGCGGCCTGCGCGGCCACCGCGTTCACCGTCCTGCCCCCGCTCTCGGCCCACGCGGACACCAACCGGGCGCAGCAGTGGGGTCTGGAAGCACTCCACACCGACCAGGCGTGGCGCACCACCAAGGGCAAGGGCGTCACGGTCGCCGTCCTGGACACCGGAGTCGACGGCAGCCACCCCGACCTGGCGGGCCAGGTGCTCCCCGGCAAGGACCTGATCGGGTTCGGCGCCGCGCGCGGCGACCGCTCCTGGGCCCGGCACGGCACCGCCATGGCCGGGATCATCGCCGGCCACGGACACGGCACCGGGCACGCCGACGGCGTACTCGGTATCGCGCCGGAGGCGACGGTCCTCCCGGTCCGGGTGATCCTCGAATCCACCGACACGGCCCGTGCCAAGGCCCGCGAATCACGCGGTACGGCCCTCGCGGACGGCATCCGGTGGGCCGCCGACCACGGGGCCGACGTCATCAACCTCTCCCTCGGCGACGACAGCGAGTCCGCCCACCCGGACCGGAGCGAGGACGCCGCGGTGCAGTACGCGCTGGCCAAGGGAGCCGTCGTGGTCGCCTCGGCCGGCAACAGCGGGGACAAGGGCGACCACATCTCGTACCCCGCCGCCTATCCCGGAGTGATCGCGGTCGCGGCCGTCGACCGCTACGGCGGCCACGCCGACTTCTCCACCAGGGGCTGGTACGCCACCGTCAGCGCGCCCGGGGTCGACATCATCATCGCCGACCCGGACCGCGACTACTACGAGGGCTGGGGCACCTCCGCCGCCTCGGCGTTCGTCTCGGGCGCCGCCGCCCTCGTCCGCGCGGCCCACCCGGACCTGACGCCCGCCCAGGTGAAGAGGCTCCTCGCGGACACCGCCCGCTCCGCCCCCGGCGACGGCCGTGACGACGCGACGGGATACGGGATCGTCGACCCGGCCGCGGCGATCGAGGCGGCCGACGCCGTCCGTCCGGCCGCGGGGCGCAACGGCTCCGCCGACGTCACGGCGGGCCACCGCGGGAGTTACTTCGGCCCCGGCCCCGACCCGGGCGACGAGGGCGGTGGCCCGGCCGACCGGCTCGCCCCGGCGGCGGGCGGACTCGGCGTGGTCCTGCTGGCCGTGGCGGTGGTGCTGTGGCGCGGCAGGAACCGGCCGGGCCGCCGCTGAGGCCAGGCACTACGCTCCTCCCGTGGAGCTCAAGAACATCCCGGACCCCGGTTTCTCCGACGACGACGGCACGGCCGACCCGGCGCTGACCTCGGCGCTCGCCGCCTGGGCGCAGGACAGGACCGCTGTCGGCCCGGTCCTCGAAGCCCTCGCCGGCGCCCGGCTGCTGGTGCCCGTCGTCGCCGTACTCGGTGAGGTGGAGGAGGACGAGCGGGGGCTGCGCCGCGAGAAGACCAGCGACATGGCCGTCCCCACCCTCCAGGCCGGTGACCGCCGTGCCCTGCCGGCCTTCACCTCCACCGCCGCGCTGGCCCGCTGGGACCCGGGGGCCAGGCCCGTCGCCGTCCCCCTGCGCCAGGCGCTCCAGGCCGCCGCGCACGAGAAGGCGGACACCGTCGTACTGGACCTCGCGGGCCCCGTGGCCTTCGAGCTGACCGGCTCCGCGCTGCGCGCCCTCGCCGAGGGCCGCACCAGCGCCGACCCGCTCGACGACCCCGCCGTCACCTCCGCGGTACGGGAGGCGGTCGCCGCCGAACCCACCGTGCTCCGCGCCCACCTCGGCCCCGGACGGGCGGACGGCACCCTCGCCCTGGTCCTCGCCCCGGACGCGGCACCCGCCGAAGCCGCCCGCCGGGTCGCCGAAGCGCTCGCGGGCAGTGAGGTCCTGCGGGCCAGACTGGTGCGCGGGCTCGACCTGGCGCTGCTGCCCGCCGAGGCCACCGCCCCGGGCGAGCCCCTGTTCACCCGCTGACCGCCAAGGCCGCTGCCGCCGCCCCCACCGCGTCCCCGGCCCCCGGGCACGGAACGAGCCCGCCGCCCCGAAGGGCGACGGGCTCGTGAGCGGGTACGGAGTGAGGGGGCGGGGATCAGCCGTAGACCGGTCCCGTGTACTTCTCGCCGGGGCCCTGGCCGGGTTCGTCCGGTACGAGCGACGCCTCGCGGAACGCCAGCTGGAGGGACTTCAGCCCGTCGCGCAACGGCGACGCGTGGAACGTGCTGATCTCCGTGGTGCTCGCGTCCAGCAGTCCCGCCAGCGCGTGCACCAGCTTGCGGGCCTCGTCGAGGTCCTTGTGCTCGTCGCCGTCGTCGGTCAGGCCGAGCTTCACCGCCGCCGCGCTCATCAGATTGACCGCGACCGTCACGATCACCTCGACCGCGGGCACCTCCGCGATGTCACGGGCCATTTCGTCGAAGCCGGGGGAACCACCGGGGGTCGCGTCACTCATGCCCCACACGATAGGCCCAGCAGGTGAGGCCCGTTCACGGGAGTCCGGCCGGACCGGTGCGGGCCCGGAAGACGCCCGAGGGCGGACCGTGGCCCGGCGGGGGCCGTCGCGCCGTCGGATTGGCGGCTGTGTCCGCGGGGGTGTTAACCTGTAACAACGACCGGCTGGGCAGCTATGTGCCCGGCCCACAAGTGGAGGCTCCGATCTCCCACCTGACCGTCCCCCTGGGACGGCGGGTCACCGGTCAGGTGGCGCCCATCGTTCCGTACGGACGATGGAGCCGCCCGATGCGCCCCGCGGTTGACCGTGGCGGTGTTCCGGTAGTTCCTGGAGCCCCGCCTGTGTCCCGTCCGGGGCGTTTTTCCGTTCCGGAGCGGTTGGTCGACGAAACAGACGTTACGTGGCTGTCCGCCAGGCGGCCGCGTGGTGCTACCGAGGAGGATCCATCAGCGCCGAGCCCCGCATCAACGACCGGATTCGCGTTCCCGAGGTCCGACTTGTCGGTCCCAGCGGCGAGCAGGTCGGGATCGTTCCGCTTGCCAAGGCCCTGGAACTCGCACAGGAGTACGACCTCGACCTGGTCGAGGTGGCGGCGACAGCCCGTCCGCCCGTGTGCAAGCTCATGGACTACGGGAAGTTCAAGTACGAGTCGGCCATGAAGGCCCGTGAGGCGCGCAAGAACCAGGCGCACACGGTCATCAAGGAAATGAAGCTCCGGCCGAAGATCGACCCGCACGACTACGACACCAAGAAGGGTCACGTCGTCCGGTTCCTCAAGCAGGGTGACAAGGTCAAGATCACGATCATGTTCCGTGGTCGTGAGCAGTCCCGCCCCGAGCTGGGTTTCCGACTGCTCCAGCGTCTCGCTTCGGACGTCGAGGATCTCGGCTTCATCGAGTCCAACCCGAAGCAGGACGGCCGGAACATGATCATGGTTCTTGGCCCGCACAAGAAGAAGACCGAAGCCATGGCCGAGGCCCGCGAGGCCCAGGCCGCCCGCAAGGCCGAGCGTCAGGGCAACGCCCACGACGACCAGTCCGCGGGCCAGGCCGCCGAGGCTCCGGCCGAAGCCGCCGAGGCTCCGGGCGAAACACCTTCCGAGGCGTGACCTCCGGGGGCCGCCATCCAGGCGCCCCCGGGTCCCACCCCGGGATTCCCACGAAGATCTGACGCCCCTGTGGTCCGGTGCCCGCACCGTGAGGGACGCCACTGACGAGGAGAGAACGGCGCGATGCCGAAGAACAAGACGCACAGCGGTGCCAGCAAGCGCTTCAAGATCACCGGCTCCGGCAAGGTGCTCCGTGAGCGTGCCGGCAAGCGCCACCTGCTCGAGCACAAGTCGTCCAAGAAGACCCGCTCGCTGACCGGCACGGTCGTCGTGGCTCCGGCCGACGCCAAGAAGATCAAGAAGCTTCTCGGCAAGTGAGGCCGCGCCCCTGGAGTCCAGGGGCCGCGACCTCGACCAGACCGGGACCGATTCGTTTCCGGGCCGTGTGAGTACGACCACGGCCCCGCTACAAGGAGTTAACAAGTGGCACGCGTCAAGCGGGCAGTCAACGCCCACAAGAAGCGCCGGGCAATCCTCGAGCAGGCCAGCGGTTACCGGGGCCAGCGCTCCCGCCTGTACCGCAAGGCGAAGGAGCAGGTCACCCACTCCCTCGTCTACAACTACAACGACCGCAAGAAGCGCAAGGGCGACTTCCGTCAGCTGTGGATTCAGCGCATCAACGCCGCTGCCCGCCAGAACGGCATGACGTACAACCGCCTCATCCAGGGTCTGAAGGCCGCCAACATCGAGGTGGACCGCAAGATCCTGGCCGAGCTCGCGGTCAACGACGCCAACGCGTTCGCCGCCCTCGTCGAGGTCGCGCAGAAGGCCCTCCCGAGCGACGTCAACGCCCCGAAGGCCGCCTGATCCAGGCAGTCCTTCTCGGTTCCCGAACCGGACCCGCAGCCGCTCGTCGTCTGCGGGTCCGGTGCGTTGCACGACCTGTTCCGTACGTAGAGAGGCTCGCCGCCGACCATGGGCACCCCCGAACTGATCTCCCCGCGATCACCGCGCGTCGCCGCCGCCCGACGGCTGGCCAGGCGCAACTTCCGCGGCAAGGAGCGCCGGTTCATCGCCGAGGGGCCGCAGGCCGTGCGTGAGGCCGCCGTACACCGGGGCGACGACGGGGAATCGACGCTGACCGAGCTCTTCGCCACCGTCGAGGCCGCCGAGCGGTACGCCGACATCGTCGCCGCCGCCCACGCCGCGGGCGCCCGGGTGCACCTCGCGGACGGTGACGTGCTCGCGGACGTGTCGCAGACGGTCACCCCGCAGGGCCTGATCGGTGTCTGCCGCTTCCTGGACTCGCCGTTCGAGCGCGTCCTCGCGGCCGGACCCACCCTCGTCGCGGTCCTGGCCCACGTCCGCGACCCCGGGAACGCCGGCACCGTGCTGCGCTGCGCCGACGCGGCGGGCGCCGACGCGGTCGTCCTCACCGACGCCTCCGTGGATCTGTACAACCCCAAGTCGGTCCGCGCGTCCGTCGGTTCGCTCTTCCATCTGCCGGTCGCCGTCGGCGTACCGGTCGAAGAGGCGGTACGGGGACTGCGGGACGCCGGAGTCCGTATCCTCGCCGCCGACGGCGCGGGCCACGACGACCTCGACGACGAGCTGGACGCGGGCACCATGGGCGGCCCCACCGCGTGGATCTTCGGCAACGAGGCGTGGGGACTGCCGGAGGAGACCCGGGCGCTGGCCGACGCCGTCGTCAGGGTGCCGATCCACGGCAGGGCGGAGAGCCTGAACCTCGCCACCGCCGCCGCCGTCTGCCTCTACGCCTCCGCGCGGGCCCAGCGCCCCCGGCGCACCACCTGATCCGCCCAACGCCTCCGCCCGGCTTGCCGAACGGCCGTTTTCGGCCAGAACCACGACGTCCGCCGATCCCCTCGGGGAACGGCTCGACCTGCCGTCGCGCCCTCGGGCGAA
This sequence comes from Streptomyces sp. AM 4-1-1, assembly GCF_029167625.1. Lineage (NCBI taxonomy): Bacteria > Bacillati > Actinomycetota > Actinomycetes > Kitasatosporales > Streptomycetaceae > Streptomyces > Streptomyces sp. AM 4-1-1. The sequence continues at coordinate 966,096 of NZ_CP119145.1, read as the reverse complement.
AACTCCCCGTCGCCTTCGCCCCGGTCCTGCCGATGCCGCCGGGTCCGCCGGGGAACGTACCGCCACCACCGGCCATCCTGGCCCTCCGCGCTCCTCCCGGGCGCCCTCGCCGCCGGGCACGACGGGGCCGCCACCGAACGATCCCGGCCATCGCCGTACCCCGCCGACCAGCGCGTCATCGCAGTGCGCCCCCACAGGGTGTCGTTCCGTCACCGACGGCTAGTAGGGTGACGAACTCGGGGGCCCACTGCACCGGTTCGAGAGGTGGGGTACGGGGAGATGGCTGTCGGCATGAGCAGGCCGCGAGAGACACGCACGGCCGTCGTGCGCGACGGGACCACAGGACCGGCGGGCCCGGACGGTGACATCCGCCCGGCGCCCCGGCCGTCACAGGGGCCGGGCGCGGCCGGCGGCATCGGCGGCGGTATCGGCGGCGCACCGGACATCGACCCCGACGATCTGCCCGACGGTCTCGTCGTCGCCGACGAGACCGGCCGGATCGTCTGCTTCAACTCCGCCGCCACGCGGATCACCGCCGTCCCCGGAGCCGCCGCGATCGGCAGCACCCTGGAACACGCCCTGCCGCTGGAGGACCTCAAGGGCCGCCGCTGGTGGACACTGACCGATCCGTACGGCGGTCTCGCCACCCGGGTCGGCCAGCCCGAGCGGAACCTGCTGCTCCCCGGGGGCCGCGAGGTCCTGGTCTCCGCCCGGTACGTACGCGAGTCCCCGACCGGCCCGGTCCGCCGGGTGGTGGTCTCGCTGCGCGGCACCGAGGCCCGCCGCCGCACCGAACGCAGCCACGCCGAACTCATCGCGACCGTCGCCCACGAGCTGCGCTCCCCGCTGACCTCGGTCAAGGGCTTCACGGCGACCCTGCTCGCCAAATGGGAACGCTTCACCGACCCCCAGAAGCGATTGATGCTGGAGACGGTCCACGCCGACGCCAACCGCGTCACCCGGCTCATCGCCGAACTCCTCGACATCTCCCGGATCGACACCGGGCGGCTGGAGCTGCGCCGCCAGCCCGTGGACGTGTCCGCCGCCGTCGAGCGCCACATCCAGGCCCTCACCGCGAACGGCCAGGCGCCCGACCGCTTCCTCGTCCGCATCCGGCAGCCGCTGCCCGATCTGTGGGCCGACCCCGACAAGGTCGACCAGATCCTCGGCAACCTCCTGGAAAACGCGGTGCGGCACGGCGAGGGAACCGTCACCATTGAGATCGCACCCGCCCCCGTACCGGGCAGGAGCGACGAGGAAGGGACGGCCGTCACCGTGAGCGACGAGGGCCCCGGCATCCCCGAGGAGTCGATGAGCCGCGTCTTCACCCGCTTCTGGCGGGGCAGCAAGCGCGGCGGCACCGGCCTGGGCCTCTACATCGTCAAGGGCATCGTCGAGGCCCACGGCGGCACCATCACCGTCGGCCGCGGCCCCGGCGGCGGCGCGGAGTTCCGATTCGTCCTGCCCGTCGGTGCGCCGGCCTATCTGGCCTGAGCCGCCCACGGGCTCCGCAGCGTCCCAGCGACCTTTAGACTCGACCTTTGGCACCTTTGCGTCCTCCAGTCGTCGAGCGGGGCCGCGCCACCAGCCAATCGGAAGCACGGGAAGAGATGTCGGCACCGAACAAGTCGTACGACCCAGTCGAGGTCGAGGCACTGAAACCGGAAGAGATCGAGCGCATCCGGGACGAGGCGTTCGCCGCCTTCGCCGCCGCCGGTGACCTCGACGCGCTCGCCCAGGCGAAGACCGCGCACACCGGTGGCACCTCGCCGCTGTCCCTCGCCAACCGGGAGATCGGGGCACTGCCCCCCCAGGCCAAGGCCGAGGCGGGCAAGCGCGTGGGCCAGGCCCGTGCCGCCGTCGGCAGGGCGCTCGCCGCCCGCCAGACGGAGCTGGAGGCCGAACGGGACGCCCGCGTCCTGGTCGAGGAGGCGGTGGACGTCACCCTTCCCTACGACCGCGTCCCGGCCGGAGCCCGCCACCCCCTGACGACCTTCATGGAGCGCGTCGCGGACGTCTTCGTCGCGATGGGGTACGAGGTCGCCGAGGGTCCCGAGGCCGAGGCGGAGTGGTTCAACTTCGACGCCCTGAACTTCGTGCCCGACCACCCGGCCCGGCAGATGCAGGACACCTTCTTCGTCCAGGGCACCACCCCCGACGGCAAGGCCACCACGGGTGACGAGTCCGGTGTCGTCCTGCGTACGCACACCTCGCCCGTCCAGGCCCGCGCCCTGCTCGACCGCGAGCCGCCCGTCTACGTGGTCTGCCCCGGCCGGGTCTACCGCACCGACGAGCTCGACGCGACGCACACCCCGGTCTTCCACCAGATCGAACTGCTCGCCGTCGACGAGGGCCTCACCATGGCCGACCTCAAGGGCACCCTCGACCACATGGTCCGGGCGCTGTTCGGCGCGGACATGAAGACCCGGCTGCGGCCGAACTTCTTCCCGTTCACCGAGCCGTCCGCCGAGATGGACATGGTCTGTTACGTCTGCCGGGGCGCGTCCGTCGGCAACCCCGACCGCCCCTGCCGCACCTGCGGCAGCGAGGGCTGGATCGAGCTCGGCGGCTGCGGCATGGTCAACCCCAAGGTGCTGACCGCCTGCGGTGTCGACCCCGACAGGTACAGCGGATTCGCCTTCGGCTTCGGCATCGAACGGATGCTGATGTTCCGCCACAACGTCGAAGACATGCGAGACATGGTCGAGGGTGACGTCCGGTTCACCCGGCCGTTCGGGATGGAGATCTGATGCGCGTCCCGCTTTCCTGGCTGCGGGAGTACGTCGACCTGCCGGTCACCGAGACCGGCCGTGACGTGCAGGCCAAGCTCATCGCCGTGGGCCTTGAGGTCGAGACCGTCGAGCGGGTCGGCGCCGGTCTCAAGGGCCCGCTGGTCGTCGGACAGGTGCTGACCATCGAGGAGCTGGAGGGCTTCAAGAAGCCCATCCGCTTCTGCACGGTGGACGTCGGCGCCGCCAACGGCACCGGCGAACCGCAGGAGATCGTCTGCGGAGCCCGTAACTTCTCGGTCGGCGACAAGGTCGTCGTGGTGCTCCCCGGCGCCGTCCTGCCCGGCGACTTCGCGATCGCCGCGCGCAAGACGTACGGCCGGACCTCGCACGGCATGATCTGCTCCGCCGACGAACTCGGCATGGGCGACGACGGCACGCACGGCATCATCGTGCTGCCGCCCGAGCACGAGGCCGGGACCGACGCGATCGAACTGCTCCAGCTCGTCGACGAGGTCCTCGACATCGCCGTCACCCCGGACCGGGGCTACTGCCTGTCGATGCGCGGCGTCGCCCGCGAGGCCGCCATCGCGTACGGCCTGCCACTGCGCGACCCGGCCCTCCTCGACGTGCCCGCGCCCAACGCCTACGGCTACCCGGTGAAGATCGCGGACCCGATCGGCTGCGGCCGGTTCACCGCCCGCACGGTCGTCGGCCTGCGCCCCGAGACCCGCTCCCCGATCTGGATGCGGCGCAGGCTCCAGAAGGCCGGGATGCGGCCCATCTCGCTCGCCGTCGACATCACCAACTACGTGATGCTGGAGCTCGGCCAGCCCCTGCACGCCTACGACCGCACCCGCGTCGACGGCACGATCGGCGTCCGCCGCGCCCAGCAGGGCGAGAAGCTGACCACCCTCGACGGAACCGTACGGGTGCTCGACGCCGAGGACCTGGTCATCACCGACGAACGCGGCCCGATCGGCCTCGCGGGCGTCCTGGGCGGCGCCGACACCGAGATCGCCGACGCCGACGAGGACCCCTCGAACGGCACCACCGAGGTCGTCGTCGAGGCCGCGCACTTCGACGCGATCTCGATCGCCCGCACCGCGCGCCGCCACAAGCTGTCGTCCGAGGCGTCCAAGCGCTTCGAACGCGGCGTCGACCCGCAGGCCGCCGCCGCTGCCGCGCAGCGCACCGTCGACCTGCTGGTGCTGCTCGCGGGCGGCACCGCCGAGGCCGGCGTCACCGAGGTCTCCGCCCCGTCCGCTCCCCGCACCATCGCCATGAGGGCCGACCACCCCGACCGCGTCGCGGGTGTCACCTACGGCCGTGAGACCGTCGTCCGCCGCCTCCAGCAGGTCGGCTGCGACGTCTACGGGCAGGACGAACTCATCGTCACCGTGCCGTCCTGGCGCCCCGACCTCGGCGAGCCGAACGACCTCGCCGAGGAGGTCATCCGGCTCGAAGGGTACGAGAACCTTCCGTCCACCCTGCCCACACCGCCCTCCGGCCGGGGACTCACCGAGCGGCAGCGGCTGCACCGCAGGGCCGGCCGGGCGCTCGCGGGCGCCGGCTACGTCGAGGCGCTGAGCTACCCGTTCATCGGCGACACCGTCCTCGACCAGCTCGGCCTGGACGCCGACGACGCCCGTCGCCGCACGGTGAAGCTGACCAACCCGATCTCCGACGAGGAACCGGCGCTGCGCACCACGCTGCTGCCCGGACTGCTCGGCGCACTGCGGCGCAACGACGGCCGTGGCAGTCACGACCTCGCGCTCTTCGAGACCGGGCTGGTCTTCAGGCCGACCGGTGACGAGCACCCCGCCGTGCGGCTGCCCGTCGACCACCGCCCCGGCGACGAGCAGATCGCCGCACTCGACGCCGCGCTGCCGCGTCAGCCGCGCCACGCCGCGGTCGTCCTCGCGGGCGCCCGCGAACAGGCCGGCTGGTGGGGCAAGGGCCGCCCGGCCGGCTGGGCGGACTCCATCGAGGCGGCCCGCTCGCTCGCCCGCGAGGCGGGCGCCGAGCTGACCGTCCGGGCCGGCCGACACGCGCCCTGGCACCCCGGCCGCTGCGCCGCGCTGTACGCCACCGTGGACGGCGAGGAGACACTGGTCGGGCACGCGGGCGAACTGCACCCGCGCGCCGTCAAGGAACTCCACCTGCCCGAGCGCACCAGCGCCATGGAGATCGACCTCGACCTCCTGGAGCGGGCCGGTACCGGGCCCGTGCGCGCACCGCGGATCTCCACCTTCCCGGTCGCCACGCAGGACGTCGCCCTGATCGTCGAGCGGGACGTGCCCGCCGCGGACGTGGAGCTGGCACTGCGCGCGGGCGCGGGTGACCTCCTCGAATCGCTGCGGCTGTTCGACGTCTTCACCGGTGACCAGATCGGCGCGGGCAAGAAGTCCCTGGCGTACGCGCTGCGGTTCCGCGCCGCCGACCGCACACTGACCGTCGACGAGGCGTCCGCCGCCCGTGACGCGGCGGTCGCCCTGGCCGCCGACCGGACAGGGGCGGTACTGCGCGGGGCCTGACGTCCGCGCGGACACCGAGGAGGGGCGTATCCGGCCACCGGATACGCCCCTCCCGCGTACTCGCCGTCCCGGCGGGAACCGCACGCGGGGGGCCGGCCCGGGGAGGAGTCCGGGTCCGGCCGGTCCCGCGGCCACCCTCCTGTCGCTGGGCAGTGGGATGTGCGGTCCGGCGTCGCCCGCTCCGCCGCGGAGTGTGTCGGGCAGGTCGGCGGAGCGGACGGGCGCGGCGCGGGTCGCCCAACTGTACGAGGGGGAGTCGGCGACCCGTCCGCCGTCTTGCGAGATGGCTCAGTCAACTTGTCGCACCCGCCCGTCGGCAGAGTGCGCGAAGGGAAGGTTCGGGCATTGCGTTCACACCCCGTGTGAATCGTGCTGCACTGGGACGAGTCGCACCGCTGCGAGTCACCGGAGGGGCAATGGAACCCAACGTCCTGCTGGAGTCACTGATCGACGAGGCGGGTGTCTCCCGGGCGGGCCTCGCCGCACACGTCAACCGGGCGGGACGCTCCAGAGGACTGCTCCTCCGTTACGAGCACACCGCCGTGGCCCGCTGGCTGAAGGGCCAGCGCCCGCGCGGCCGGGTGCCCGACCTGATCTGCGACGTACTCGGGGAACGGCTGCGCAGGACGGTCTCCCTCGACGACATCGGCATGGGAACGTCCGGCTCCGGCGCCACCCCGCAGGGCCCCACCCTCCCCGCGTTCGTCGAGCGGGCCGCCGCCCTGTGGCACTCCGACGACCGGCACCGCCCCGACCTGGCCACCGCGCCGGCCGTCACCGGGACGACAGCCGTGATGCCCGTCTGGGAGTGGGAGAACCCGCCCGAGGACGCCGACGTGTCCCGCACCGGTCCCACCAGGGTCGGCGCGGCGGACATCGAGACACTGCGCGCGGCCCGTGCCCACTACGAGCAGATGTACCGCAGGACCGGGGGCATCACGACCCGCCCACGGGTCGTCGGCTTCCTCAACAGCGAGGTCGCGCCCCTGCTGCGCGGCGGCTGCAGCGACTCCGTGGGGCGTCGGCTCCACCGGGCGGCGGGCGGCCTGGTGGCCGTCGCGGGCATCTGCGCGTACGACTCCGACGCCCACGGCCTCGCCCAGCGCTACTTCCACCAGGCGCTGCGTCTGGCGAAGGCCAGCGGGGACAGGGGACTGGGCGGCTATGTGATCGCGCTGCTGGTCAACCAACTGCTGTTCCTAGGCGATCACCGGCAGTCCGTGGCCTTCGCGGAGACCGCGCTGCGGGCCGCGGGACGGCACATCACGCCCGCGCTGGCCGCCGATCTCCACGCGATGCAGGCGAAGGCGTACGCGCACCTCGGGGACGGCGCCGCCGCACTGGCCTGCGTCCGCCGCGCCGAATCGCAGGCCGAGCGGATCAGGCCGGGCCAGGAACCGGACGAGACCGGGTATGTGCAGCCAGGTCTGGTCGATGTGCAGGTGGCGGAAGCCCTGTTGGGCCTCGGTGACCTCGGCGCGGCCCGGGAGCACGCCACGGCCGCCGTGCGCAGCCCGGCGCACGACCGGGGCCGGGTGCACCGCCTGGCGATGCTCACCCATGTGGAGCTGCGCCGGGGCGAGGCGGACCGGGCGGCGATGACCGCCGTGGAGATGGCCGAACGGGCCAGGGGCATGGAGTCGCGACGGCTGCGGGACCGGCTGCGCGCCGTCCGGGGCGATCTGGCGGCGAGCGGTTGCGCGGAGGCGGGACGGGCCGCCGAGCTGATAGGGGAGGCGCTGCGGGTACCGCTCTGAGCCGTGCTGAGCCGCGGCGAGCGGGGTATGAGCCGCCGCGCGAGCGGGAGTGAGCCGCCGCGAGCGCTTCCGCGCCCCTCGTGCGCGCGTTACGCCACCGCACGCGCCCTGCTGCGATGTCTGCCACCTACTGATCGAAAGGTGGCAGAACTGTGCGGTGGACGAATCTGAACGAGCACACGGTGTACGAGAACCGATGGTTCCGGGTCAACCTGGCGGACGTCGCTCTCCCCGACGGCCGACACCTCGACCACTACGTGATCCGGCTCCGCCCGGTCGCGGCGGCCACCGCCGTCAACGAGGCCGACGAGGTCCTGCTGCTGTGGCGGCACCGGTTCATCACGGACAGCTGGGGCTGGGAACTCGCGGCGGGCATCGTCGAGGACGGCGAGGACATCGAGGCGGCGGCGGCCCGTGAGATGGAGGAGGAGACCGGCTGGCGACCGGGACCACTGCGCCCGCTGCTCACCGTGGAACCGGCGAACGGCCTGACCGACGCGCGCCACCACTTGTACTGGTGCGACGAGGCCGTCCACATCGGTCACCCCCAGGACGACTTCGAGTCCTCACGCCGTGAGTGGGTGCCGCTCAAGCTGGTGCCCGACATGATCGCCCGGGGCGAGGTCCCGGCGGCCAACATGGCGGCGGGGTTGCTGATGCTCCATCATGTGCGCCTGGGTAAGGGGTACTGAGCGCGGTGAGTGAGCCGTGACCGGACGCCACGGCTCACGGGCCGGCCGTGTGCGGGCCCGGCCGGGGCGATCGGCCGGGCCCGCACACGGCCGATGGCGGAGCCGACGGGTGGATCAGTGACCGAGCGGAAACCGGCGGTCGACGGAACGGAAGCCCGCCATGAGAATTCCGGAGCAACTCGCCGATGGCGCCGACCACCATCCGGAAGAGTTACAGGATCGTCATCTTTATCCGAACAACTGTGTTCATGGACACAATTTTGACGGCCCGTTTCCTCTCACATGCCCGACTCATTCCTCTGGTCGCGTGATGTTTCCCCTACGTAGAGTCGTCGCTTGATTCCTTTCTTCGAAGGATCTTCACAAGATGATCTTGTTGGGGTGGGTTATGTGGGGGCGTGGACGTTCACGTGGCCGTGTCGGTGTCTTGGCCGGTGTGTTGGGTCTGACGGTGGTAGCGGCTCTGGCGCCGGTGGAGGCCGCCGTGGCGGCTTCTCCGCACCGTCCGGCAGTCGCCCAGCAGGAGGATGACGGCTCATCTTCCGGTAAGGCGAGCGCCGAAGCCGCTCTCGCCGAGTCCAAGCGCGTCGGCAGGCCCGTCGAAGTGACGTCCATGCGTAGTGAGAGCAGCGACGTCTACGCGACCCCCGACGGAAATCTGGAGGCACGCGAGTACCTGAGGCCGGTCCGCACCCGAGTGGGCGGTCAATGGAAGTTGATCGAGACCGAGTTGGTGAAGTCGGACGACGGCGCCGTGGTCCCGAAGGCGACTGCGGTGGGGCTGAAATTCTCCGGGGGCGGCAACGCACCGCTGGTACGGATGACCAAGGCCGGCCGTGAGCTGGCCCTGTCCTGGCCCGCCAGGCTGCCGGTGCCGGATGTGGACGGTGCCACAGCTACCTACCATGACGTTCTTCCGGATGTGGACCTGCGCATGCAGGCGCAGGAGGACGGCTTCACTCAGCTGCTGGTGGTCAAGTCCGCCGAAGCCGCCGCGAACAAGGGCCTCTCCGAACTGCGGCTCAAGGTGGCCGCTGCGGGCATGGACGTCCACCGGACCGGTGGGGGCGGTCTCCAGGCGGTCGACAAGGGGGCCCGCGGAATGGTGTTCGAGGCGCCCACCCCCATGATGTGGGATTCCAGCAGCGGTCCGGAAACCGTGCCGGCTTCGGAGCCCGCGACCCCTGGAGCCGCTGCCCGGACTGCCGCAACGGGTACGGGGTCCGGCGAGGAGCCTGCCGCGACCGAGTCCGGCAAGCTGGCGCCGGTGGGTGTCGAGGTGCCGACCGGAGGCAAGGAAATCGTATTGACTCCGGACGCCGAGGTCCTGCGCGGGGAGGACACCACCTATCCGGTGTTCATCGATCCGCAGTGGTATTCACCCCGGGCCTCCGCGTGGACCATGGCGTCGAAGTACTGGGCCTCGTCACCGCAGTGGAAGTTCAACGGCGAGTCCACCGCAGGTATGGGCTACTGCAACTGGAGCTACTGCCAGCCCAACGACACCAAGCGGCTCCTCTACCGGCTGCCCACCTCGAAGTTCGCGGGCAAGTCGATCCTGTCGGCGGAATTCGTGGTGCGTAACACGTGGTCGGCCTCGTGCTCCGCCCGCAGTGTGGAGCTGTGGCGGACGAAGGACATCTCGTCCACGACCACGTGGAACACGCAGAACGCGTCGGGGTTCTGGATCAAGCAGCTGAAGTCGCAGTCTTTCGCCTACGGGTACACCGGGTGCGCCGCGAAGGACGCCGAGTTCGATGTGAAGGCTGCCGTACAGGAGGCCGCGAACGGGAAATGGGCCACCATGACGTTCGGTCTGCGTGCCGACAGCGAGACGGACCAGTACGCCTGGAAACGCTTCTCGGACAAGGCGTATCTGCGGGTGAAGTACAACCGGCCCCCGCAGCAGGTGAAGATGTCGCAGCTGTCGATGGAATACGGCGGTACGTGCAAGAAGTCGGACAGCGCCCCTCAGGTGCGCACGCTCGGCAAGATCTACGCGAATGGTGTGACCGACCCGGACGGCGACAACATCGCTGTGCAGTTCCAGGCAGCCTGGGACACCGGCGACGGCAAGGGCAACATCGCCCGGTGGAGCCCGGCTCTGACACCGCTCAAGAAATCCGGCTCCGGCTTCTCGATCAGCCTGCCCACGTCCGTGCCGAAGAACAAGCGGATCAGCTGGTACGTGCGGTCGTACGACGGGGCCCAGTACTCGCCGTGGTCGAGCGCCCTTGGTTCGAGCGCCTGCTACTTCACCTACGACACCGCGGTTCCACAGGCACCGGCCATCTCGTCCGGGGACTACCCCGCCTCCGACCCGGAGAATCCGGACGACCCGTGGTTCGACGGGGTCGGACAGTACGGGGCGTTCCAGCTCAAGGCGGCGAACAGCGATGTGACGAAGTACTGGTACGGAGTCAACGGGGACCCGTCCTCGAAGAATGTGCTGACCACGTCTGCGGGCGCCGCGCAGCTCGCAAAGGTGCTGCCCGCGAAACCAGGGCTGAACTACATCACGGCACAGGCCTTCGACGCGGCCGGCAACGGCTCGGAGACGCGCACCTACCAGTTCAGGGTGAAGGCGGGACAGCCCGAGCGAGCGATGTGGCAGCTGGACGAGTCGGCCGACGCCTCCCGGTCCGCCGGAAGCTCCGGAGCCCGCACGGCCAAGCTCCACGGCGGCACCACGCTGGGAGTACCGGGCAGAACGGGGACCGCGCTGGGGCTTGACGGCACGTCCGGGTACGCGGCGACGGACATCCCGACCATCAACACCGCCAATGGCTTCAGCCTCTCGGTATGGGTGAAGCTCGACCAGGTGCCCGACCGGGCAGCGGTGATCGCGACACAGCCGGGCAACTATTCGCCGGGCTTCGAGATGTACTACTCCAGCGGCTACGACCGCTGGGTCTTCAACCAGTACACCTCCGACACCGCCGGCGCCTCCATCGCGCGGGCCATGGCTCCGTCCGCCGGAGGAGTGACTGCCGGGAAGTGGACCCATCTCGTGGGCGTCTACTCCGGCGGGGACAGGGAACTGCTGCTCTATGTCGATGGGCAGTTGGTCGGACGCACTCCGTACACCACGGCGTGGAACGCGCGTCGTGGCCTCCAGATCGGCGCCGCCAACCTTCTCGGCACGGTGAAGAACTTCTTCCCCGGCACCATCGATGAACTCCGCATGTTCGACAAGCCGGTCTCGGCGACCGAGGTCGGCAGGCTCTTCCGCCTCGAATCGATCGGCAACGGCCGCACCACTCGGTCGGTGTTCCCGCTGGACGAGGAGGCGGGGGCGACCGAGGTGACCGGTCACGCCGACACTCAGCCGCTGGCTCTGGTCGGAGACGCGAAGCTGGGTGCCCCCGGGGTCGCGGGCGGAGCCCTGAGCCTCGACGGGGACGGCGACTACGCCCACACCACCGCTCCACACGTCGACACCGAACGGCCCTTCACCGTCTCGGCGTGGGCCAAGCTGGACCGGATACCCGCTCAGGCGGCCACCGTCGTCGCGCAACTGGGTGCCAATCGGCCCGGTTTCGAGCTGTACTACTCAAAGACGTACAACCGATGGGGCTTCACCCAGTACTCGGCCGACGTACCGAATGCCACGCAGATCCGCGCCGTGCAACCCGAGGGATCTTCCGCCCGGCCCGGCGAATGGGTGCACCTGGTCGGCGTCCACGATCCGACAGCCGACACATTGACGCTGTACGTCAACGGAACGAAGGCGGCCAGTGTTGCTCAGGCCAACCCCTGGTACGCGAGCGGACGCGTCCAGATAGGCGCCTTGACCATCGACGGCAACAACATCATCCAGCACTTCCCCGGCCAGATCGATGACGTCCGTTTCTTCGACCGTGTGGTCGCGGACGGTGAGGTGCAGCAGATGTTCCAGCAACGTCCGCTGGTCAAGGGCCGCTGGAACTTCGAGGAAGCCGGTGCCACCACTCCCGTCACCACACCGGACTCCTCGGCGGAGAAGAGGCCGGTGAGCCTGTACGGGAATGCTCAGCTCGGCGCAGGCATGATCGACAACAGTGGCCTGCAGCTCAACGGGGTCGACGCCTACGCCGCCACCACGATGCCGGTCGACACCAGCGGCAGCTTCACGATGACCGCCTGGGCGCAAGCGGCCGCCGCACCTGATCACGGCATGGCGGTCCTCAGCGGGGAGGGCACGGCTCGAAGCGCCTTCGAGGTCCGTTTCCAACCCGATCCGGACAATGTCGAGGGCCTTGGCCGCTGGGAGTTGACGCTCTCGGACAAGGACGCGGCGAACGCCACGGTGAAACAGCTGAACAACAGCGAGTTCTACGACGTGCGGGACTGGAACCACCTCTCCGTGGTGTACGACGGGTTCGCCAAGCAGGCTCGTCTCTACGTCAACGGTGTGCTCCAGGAGGCCGTCTGTGACGGCGACGCCGATGCCGCGTGCCAGGAGTACGTCGCCTGGGCGGACGACGTGCTGACCTTCAAAGCCACCAAGGCCCTCGACATAGGGCGGGCGCAGAGCGACAGCCCCGGAGAGTACTTCGCCGGCTCGGTGGACGACGTATGGGCATTCCAGGGCGCGTTGAACGACAACCAGGTCAGCGAACTGGCCGGGGCATGGTTCGACATTCCGACCGAAGTACCCAACGGCAGCTGACGCGCGACACCGCGCGTCAGCCCGGGCCGGACGCACCGTTCCACCGGCCTCCTCACCCTTGACGGTCCCGTGCCGCGCCCACTTCCTGGTGGGCGCGGCACCCGGCAGTGACGGACACACCAGACATGAAACCCATATCCACGACCTCACCCGGAATCAGACTGCTCCGCAGGGCGTCGCTGGCCCTCTCCACAGTGATGGTCGCCACTCTGCTCCAGGCGGCAGCAGCACCCTCGGCGGTGGCGGAGAACAATCTTCCCGGTCTGCCGAACTCCGAGAAGCCCGTGACGGGCAGCCACGAGAGTACGGTCAGACCACGCACTCTGCCCAAGGGGCCCAAGATTCCTCCGGTGCCTCCCGAGAAGGAACTCCCCGCACCCTTCACCGCGACGGTGGACATCTCCGGGGCGCGTGGGACCGGGACGAAGAACGCCGACGGCTTCACTCCGGCCAAGGGAACGCCGATCGGTCTCGCTCCGGCGCCGACGGGTGGAAAGCGCGAAGCGGCCACGTCTGCGTCGGGCGGGGACACGGCGACCCGTGTCGAGACCCGCGTACTGGACCGTGAGCACACCGACCGTGCGGGGATCAAGGGCGTGCTGTTCACGCTGTCCGTCCTTGACGCCACCGCCGCACGCGCCGAACGGTCCGCCGCGCCCACATCGACACATGTGGCGGCCACCGTCGACTATTCCGCGTTCGCAAGGGCGTTCGGTGGTTCGTACGCCTCACGTATGCGGCTGGTCGCACTCCCGCCCTGCGCGCTGACCACGCCCGACAAAGAGGACTGCCGTTCAGGCACGCCCGTCACCACGACCAACGACACCGCTCGACAGACGCTGACCGCCACGTCACTGAACCTGCGGGCGGGTACGCCGACAGTCCTGGCGGCGACGACATCGGCAGAGGGTGACAAGGGCACGTACAAGGCCACGTCCCTCGCCGCGTCCTCGACGTGGAGCACCAACCTCAACACGGGCGACTTCACGTGGTCGTACGACATGCCGACACCTGAGGTCCCGGGCGGGCTGAAGCCCGCTGTGGGCCTCTCCTACTCCTCGGCGTCCATCGACGGCCGTACCGGTGGCACGAACAACCAAGGATCCTGGGTCGGCGACGGTTTCAACCTGTGGCCGGGATTCATCGAGCGCAGCTACAAGCCCTGCGCGGACGACGGCCAGAAGAACGCCGACGGCAACAAGCCGGGTGACATGTGCTGGGCCTACGACAACGCGGTCATTTCGTTCAACGGCGCCGGTGGGGAACTGATCCCGGCGGGCAACGACGAGTTCAAGCTGAAGCACGACGACGGCACCAGAATCAAGCACCTGGCTTCCACCGACCGGGGCAACGGCGACAACGACGGTGAGTACTGGCGCCTCACTTCACCGGACGGCACCCAGTACTTCTTCGGGTACAACCGACTGCCCGGCTGGAGCGCGGGGAAGGAGACCACGGACTCCACCTGGACGCTGCCGGTCTACGGCAACAACAGCGCAGAGAAGTGCCACGCGGCGACGTTCGCCGACTCCTGGTGCCAGCAGGCGTGGCGGTGGAACCTCGACTACGTCGTCGATGTTCACGGCAACGCGATCAGCTACAACTACACCAAGGAAGCCAACTCCTACGGTCGCAACCTGAAGGCCGAGGACGACACCCCGTACACCCGTGGCGGCTACCTCAAGCGCGTCGACTACGGCCTGAAGTCCTCGGACATGTACGCGGCCAAGCCGCAGGCCCAGGTCGTCTTCGGCAACGCCGAACGCTGTCTGTCCCAGACCGGCGTCTCATGTGCCGCGGACACGATCGACGACAAGGCGTTCTACTGGTACGACACTCCTTGGGATCTGAACTGCAAGGCCGGTACCAAGTGTGACAACGGGCGCCTGTCGCCCTCGTTCTGGACACGTAAGAGACTCACGGACGTCACCACGCAGGTTCTCAAGGCGGACGGCACCTACGCCGAGGTCGATTCCTGGAAGCTCGACCACCGTTGGGGCATGGCGGATACCGACTACCAGTTGCTGCTCGACAGCGTGCAGCACACCGGACACTCGGCAATCCCGGCGATCACTCTGCCGAAGACCACCTTCGCCTACACGCAGTTGGAGAACCGCCTCGACAGGACGGGCGACGGCTTCGCCCCGTTCGTCAAGGCACGTCTGTCCACGGTCGCCGACGAGTCAGGTGGCCAGATCGATGCCAATTACTCCGCCCCGGCCTGCGACTGGGACGCCCTGCCCACACCGGAGACGAACACCACCCGCTGTTTCCCCCAGTACATCGGGGGCAGCGACACCGACCCGGCGCAGCGGCACTGGTTCAACAAGTACGTGACCACCTCGGTCACCGCGACCGACCGCACGGGTGGCTCTCCCGACCAGGTCACTCGGTACGACTACCTGGGGGGTGCCGCCTGGCATTACGACGATGACGACGGTCTGACCAAGGAGAAGCAGAAGACCTGGTCGCAGTGGCGGGGGTACGGCCAGGTCAGGGTTCGGACCGGCGGCCAGGGCGGGGATTCCGCCATGAGGACGCAGCAGGACTCGTATTTCCTGCGGGGCATGGACGGCGACCGCAAGAACACCTCCGGGGGGACCAAATCCGTTGCGGTGGCGCTTGAGGCCGGTGAGGGCGCGGCGATCACGGATCACGAGACCACGGCCGGCTTCGGCTACAGGACCGTCATGTTCGACAAGCCGGGCGGCAAGGTACTGAGCAAGTCGGTCAGCAGGCCCTGGTATCACGAGACGGCGAAGAAGGTGCGTGACTGGGGGACGGTGACCGCGAACTTCATCGGTACCTCCGCCTCCAAGGACTGGGTCTCGCTCGACGGCGGTGCGGGCGTCAAGTGGCGCACCACTTCGACGGCGACGAAACAGGACACGATCGCCGGCCGGGTCGTCCAGGTCGACGACTTCGGCGACGACGCCACCGAGGCGGACGACCGGTGCACGCGAACGACCTATCCGGAGGTGACCGCCACCAACCTCCTCAGGCTCCCCTCACGGGTGGAAACCGTCACCAAGCCGTGCGAGGCGACGGCCGACCGGTCGAAGGACGTCCTCTCCGACATACGTACCGGCTATGACGGCGGCGCTCCGGGCACGGCTCCCGTCAAGGGGGACGCCACGGCTGTCGCGACTCTGAAGAGCCACGACGGCACCAAGGCCACGTACCTTGAGTCGGCTGCCACCTATGACGCGTACGGCCGCCAGTTGACAACGACCGACCTGGTCGCCGATGTCACCGTCACCGGCAGCGGCGCACCCGTGCGTACGGCCCGGAGTGACGGCCGCACCACCACGACGGCCTACACCCCGGCCACCGGTCAGGTCACGCAGATCACGCTGACCACGCCGCGGGCAAGGGCCGCGGACGCCGGTTCGGCACAGACCTCCGTCACCACGCTGGACCCTCTGCGCGGACTGGCGGTGAAGCAGACCGACACCAACAGCAATGTCACCGAAGTCGCGTACGACGCGCTCGGCCGTTCCACGAAGGTATGGCTCGCTGACCGGCGGAACACCCAGACTCCGAGTCAGGAGTTCGTCTACACGGTCGCGGAGAACAAGGCGGTCGCCATCGCCACCAAGACGCTGAACAACAGTGGTGGCCAGATCACCTCGTACGCCTTGTACGACGGATTCCTGCGCGACAGGCAGACCCAGACTCCCGGTCCGGACAACGGCACTGTCGTCACCGATGTCTTCTACGACGAACGCGGCCTGACGGCGAAGACGTTCGCGCCCTATTACACGACGGGCAAGCCGAACACCGAGATCTTCAAACCCGCTGATGCCCTGTCCGTCGAGACACAGACCCGCACCACGTTCGACGGTCTGAACCGTGCCGTCGAAACACGGCAGATCGCGGGCAACGGCGACGGCGGGACGCTGCTCAACACCACCACGACCCTGTACGGCGGTGACCGCACGACCGTCATCCCTCCCGTCGGCGGCACCACGACCACCACGCTCACCGACGCACGAGGCAACACCACCGAACTGCGTCAGCACCACACCCGCGCGGCCGACGCACCCTATGACACGACCACCTATCAGTACACGCCGCGAGGCGAACTGGAGAAGGTGACCGACCCCGCGGGCAACAACTGGAGCTACGTCTACGACCAGCTCGGCCGCCAGACGAGGGCCAAGGACCCGGACAAGGGCAATACCACCAGCACGTACGACGACCGCGGACAGCTCACCTTCGTGAGCGGATCGCGTACGGACGTCCCCGGTCTCGCCTACGTTTACGACGATCTCGGCCGCCAGACCGAAATACGTGAGGGCTCGGCCACCGGAGCTCTGCGCACCCAGACGGTGTACGACACGGTCACCGGAGCGAAGGGCCGGCTCGCACAATCCACCCGCTATGCCGGCGGGCAGGCGTACGTCTCGAAGGTCACCGCCTACGACCGGCTCTACCGGCCGACCAAGACCGCCGTCGTCATTCCGGCGGCCGAGGGCAAGCTGCAGGGCACTTACCAGACCGGCACCGCTTATCTGCCCTCCGGCCTGACCGGAGCGGTGAGCTACTCCGCGGCCGGCTCGCTGCCGGGTGGTTCGTCCAACTACACGTACGAGGACGAGACGCTCCGCCCGGTCGCGGTCTACGGCGAGGGCATGACGTCCAGCACCGCCTACAGCCTGACCGGCAAGCCCTTGCAGTACTCGATGGGGTTGACCACCGGCGGAAAGAAGACGCAGGTCACGAACACCTACGAGTGGGGAACCCAGCGGCTCGCGACATCGCGGGTGGACCGTGAGGACCAGCCCGGGGTCGACCGCCACGTCACTTACGCGTACGACGAGGCCGGCGCCGTCCTTTCGATGGCGGACGTGTCCCGGACCGGTACCGACAACCAGTGCTTCACCCACGACTACCTCGGCCGCCTCGTCGAGGCGTGGACCCAGCCCACCACCACCTGCGCGACGGCGCCCGCAGCCGACAAGATCGGTGGCCCCGCCCCGTACTGGCAGACCTTCACCTATGACAAGGCCGGCAACCGCACCACCGAAACGCAGCACAACACCGTAGGCAACGCCGCACAGGACACCAAGCGGACCTACACGTACCCGGCGCCGGGGTCGGCCCAGCCGCACAGCCTCACGTCCTTGGCCACGGCGGGCCCGTCCGGAACCAGGACGGACGGGTACGCGTACGACCCGAGCGGCAACACCACCGCGCGGCCGGGACAGCAACTGACCTGGGACGCCGAGGGACATCTCGCCACGGTCACCGAGAACGGCAGCACCACCACCTACCTCTACGACGCCGACGGCAATCGCCTGATCGGCCGCACCAGCACCGGGACCACGCTCTACCTCGGCCACACCGAGGTCACCGTCCCCACCGGGGCGACAAAGGCCAAGGCCACTCGCCTCTTCGAGCTCGGTGGCGGCCAAACAGCCATCCGCGACGACGACGGCGCCTTCGCCTTCACCATCGCTGACCACCACGGCACCGGCGAACTCGCAGTCGCGGCCGGCAACCTCGCTCTCACCCAGCGTCGCACGCTGCCTTTCGGAGCCGTACGCGGACAGGCACCGGCCTCCTGGCCGAGCACCAAGGGTTTTGTCGGTGGCACCGACGACACCAAGGTCACCGGACTCACTCATCTCGGCGCCCGCGAGTACGACGCGGGCATTGGCCGATTCGTCTCTGTCGACCCGCTTCTCGACCTGAGCGACCCACAGCAGATGAACGGCTACACCTACGGCAACAACAATCCCGCCACGCTGTCCGACCCGACCGGACTGCGCCCGGACGGCCCGGTGGGCGGGGCCTCGTACAACGACCAACGGGAGACATTCGGAGACGGTCTGTACAACGCCAGGACGGCGGGGAGCGGGTACTTCCTCGATTACTACGGAGGCTGGAGCTACCGGCACGTCACTCATTTCGCCACGAGTTCGAAGAGCGCTGCTGCCGTTACCGTTTCCTGGTCCGGCCGCGCCAAGGCAAAGGGGTTGACCGCAAAAGACGGAATTGATCTCCGCGTCAAGGAGAACAAGGTTCCGGACAACTTCTACAGCCGATACATCGGTCCCGTTGTCGGAGCGTTGATCCTCCCGGACGTAGATGCGTGGGCCGGGTGCTTCAGTGGGTCGTTGGGGCAGTGCGGATGGGCTGCCACCGACCTTCCCCTCCTCAAGGTCAGCAAGCCGCTCAAGCTGCTCAAGGGGGTCAAGCGGGGAGAAGAGGTTGCTGAAGACATAGAAGACGTCGCCAGCATATGCAGGAAGCACAGCTTCCTGCCGGGAACCAAGGTGCTGCTCGCCGATGGCACCACCAAGAACATCGAAGACGTCGATGAGGGCGACGAGGTTCTCGCAACCGATCCGCTGACCGGTGAGACAGCGTCCGAAGAAGTCACGGCCAAGATCATCACAAAGGATGACAAGGACTTCACTCAGCTCACCGTCGAGACCGGTGACGGCCGCGAAAGCATCATCGCCACAGACACTCATCCGTTCTGGTCCATCGACACACACAAGTGGATCGACGCAGGCGAAATCGAGCCGGGAACCCAGCTCCGTAGCCCGGGCAAGGGTGCTGTTGAAGTCGTCGGTATCCGTCATTTCAAGAAGCAGCAGCGGACCAACGACCTCACGGTCGACCGCATCCACACGTACTATGTACTCGCTGGTCAGACACCGGTCCTCGTTCACAACAGTAACTGCCCGACCGCATCGAAATACGAGGACATCACGAGTCCCGGCGCCCGCATGCTGAACAAATCGACAGACGTGGGCCCCGTGGACTTCGGAAAGAATCTTGAGGCCAATGGGTGGAGCCGCACCGAAAAGGGCCCGAACCTCATGTACGAGAAGGATGGGGCAAGGTATTTCCTTCGAGGGAAGGCGAACAGCCACAAGGGGTGGACGGCTGACTACTACAATCCGGGGTCTAAGAAGGCCGACATCAAGATCAGGCTGGGTGAGGACTAATGGCAGAGGCAGGTTCGATAGTGATCGATCGCAACGGCTATCTGGGTGTTCGCTCCCGTAGTGCAGCCACCTTCGATCTTGATGCCAGGCTGCCTGGCCAGGTCTTCAAAGAGGGTGTGGAGGGCTCGCTGTTCTGTGAGTTCGATGCGGTCCTCACCCCGGAATTCTGGCCGGCGCTCTGCGCGATGGCCCGGTGGCATGGCGACAGTCACGTCGAACTGCTGGTTCTTGAGCCGGATTGCGATGACTTCTACCGTCCGGAGTATCGGATGTATCCGGCGTTGTCGTTGTCCGTAGAGGCTGACATGGACAACTACTGGGCGGCGATCGGTCACGAGCCGGACGGTGACATCATGGGGTCGATTGCAATCTCTGCGAACGTCATCGCTGTGACCGGAGCTTCCGGAAGATGGGGATGTTGGGGTGAAAGAGATCCCGAGATTGCAGTTTTCCGGGGGTTTCCCAACGTGGCCGCACGGAATGAATGGCGCGCGCAGTTCGGGCCCTTCCTGGAGGTGTCAGGCGCTCTGGAGTCGTATCTCCCACTGACCTTCGCGGGTCGGACCGTCCCGGACGGGTACGCCGCAACCCTGACCGCCAACTATGGACCTCCGAGCGGTAGGCGGCCGTAACGGCACGGAGCATCCCGCCGATGTTTCGGCGGGATGCTCCGTCGGCATCATGGGAACCAAGACTCCTCGTCGAGTTCCATGATCCGGCCCGGGTGCCGAGCCCCGCACAGAAGTACGCTTATGCAAATAGGAAGCCCCGTCAGGTGAGTCCGGGCGGGGCTTTTGTGCGGGGTGACGGCAGTAGTTGACGGCAACGTCAGCGGACGAGAGCGGCGCAAGGTGGCGGTTCGTCGTCATTGGAGCTGGCCGTCTCGTTGATCCCACACTGCTGAGCGCGGTGCTGAGGGTGTCGATGGCGTCGCGCTGGAGGCGGATGCGGACGTGGGCGTAGACGGTGGCGGTGACGCCGATGTGGGCGTGGCCCAACAGCTCCTTGATAACGACGAGTTCCACTCCTTGCTCCAGGAGGAGGGTGGCCGCCGAGTGGCGGAGGTCGTGGAACCGGATGCGGCGGAGTCTGGCCTGGCGGAGCAGGATGTTGAAGTGCCGGGTGAGGGTGGACCCTTCGATCGGGGCGCCGTCGGGGCGGGTGAAGACGTAGCCGCTGTCCTTCCAGCCCGTCCCCGCCGCCTCGCGTTCCTTGCGCTGTCGGTCGCGGTGCTGTTCGAGGGAGCGCAGACACGGCGTCGGCAGGGCGATGCGTCGTTCGGAGCTCTTGGTCTTGGTCGGGAGGGCGGTCAGCCCGCTGGAGTTGGTGCGTTGGAGGGTGCGTCGGATGCTGGCGGTTCCGCCGGCCAGGTTGAGGTCTTCCCAGCGCGGGCCGAGGAGTTCGCCCTTGCGGAGCCCGGTGTGCAGAGCGAGTTCGAACAGCGGCTGCAACCGGTGACCGTTGGCGGCGGCCAGGAACTTGCGGGCTTCGTCGGCGGTGAGGGGTTCGAAGCGGCGGGGGCGGGGTGTGCCGGTGCGGACGTTGCGGGCGACGTTGCGCGGGATCTCCTCCTCACGCACGGCGTGCTCCAGGGCGGATTTGAGTACGGAGTGCACGTAGGCCAGGGTCAGGGGCGAGAGCCGCTTGGAGCAGCACTTTCCGGCGGCACAGCAGAGGGCTCGGGCGCGGGCGGTGTCGAGGCCGCGGGTGCAGCACTGGCAGGTGGTGCGGAGTTGGTTGAACCAGGTGCGGACGTCCTTGGCGGTGAGCTTGGCGAGCTTCTTCCGTCCCAGGCCGGGGATGAGGTAGAGGCGGGTGAC
Source organism: Streptomyces sp. AM 4-1-1 (assembly GCF_029167625.1). Taxonomy (NCBI): domain Bacteria; kingdom Bacillati; phylum Actinomycetota; class Actinomycetes; order Kitasatosporales; family Streptomycetaceae; genus Streptomyces; species Streptomyces sp. AM 4-1-1. Next base: position 944,948 of record NZ_CP119145.1, on the reverse strand, counting down.
GGCGGTGTAGCGGGTGTGGGTGTTCTCGCGGAGCTGGTGGACGGCGACCGCGTCGAGCCAGTACGTCAGGTACGCGGCCAGGCTGCCCTGAGCGGACGGGACGGGGAGGCCGCGGTTGCTGGCGGAGATCTTCTCGGTGAGCTTGGCCAGGGCTTCCTTGCGGGTGGTGCCGTAGACGCGGATGCGCTTGCGGGTGTTGCCGGGGGCGAGGACGTATCCGGCGGCTTCCCAGCGGCTGTCCTTGCGCTGGTAGACGGTTCCGTCGCCGTTGGCGCGGACGCGGCGGGAGGCGGGGGTGTCGCGGGGCGTGGTCATCAGGCGGCGTCCTGTTCGAGGCGGGTGCGGATGAAGTCGGTGAGGGCGTGGGTGGGGATGCGGCGGGCGCGGCCGAGGGTGATCGAGGTGAGCTGGCCGGTGCGGAGTAGGTCGTAGACGGCGGAGCGGCCGAGCTGGAGGCGGGCCATCACCTGGGGCACCGTGAGCAGATCCAGCACCGGGGTCGCCTCCGTACGGAGGACGGTGGGCGGGGGCGAGATCATCAGCAGCCCCCTTCCGCGATGAACTGCCGTTCCATTTCCTTGCGGTGCCACACGCCGGCCGCGAGGAGCGCGGCGCCGGGGCTGTAGCCCGAGCCCAGGTAGTCCCACCGACCGACGACGAGCGTGGTCGTCGGGTCCGGCTCGGGCAGGCCGGCATGAGTGCGGGCCTGTTCGGTACACCAGGCGCGGCGGGCGTCGCGCAGCGCGCCAAGGGTGGTGGAGTAGCTGCGGGACTTGGTGGAGAAGTGGCCCCGGAAGCCGAGCATGTGCGCCCACTTCCAGAGCTTGAGGTGAGCGAACTCCGGCAGCCTGCCCAGCTCCCAGCAGGTGCGGATCATCTGCCGGACGTGCCGGGCGACGGGTAGCCGGGACAGCGGGCGAGCCTGCCCGGTCCCATCGCACGCGGTGCACGGGAGCGGCGTCCCGTGGGGCAACACGGTGGCGCCGCGTCCCTGACAGGGGCGGCAGAACAGGGTGTGGTCGAGGGTGCCGGAGGCGTCGGCGGACTTGGTGGCGTACTTCGCCACGTAGGCGGCCACGGCCTGGTCGGTGAATTCGGCGTCAGTGCCGAAGGCCGCGATCTCGCGCACGTCGAACTGTTTGCCCCAGCCGAGTTCGCGATCCCCGACCGCATCCGACTCCACCGTGACGCGGACCCGCGCGGCGGCGGCGCGGGCGGCCTTCGTGAGTACGGCGACGGTGGCGTACGGCGGCGGGGGCTGGCTGCTGCCGTCCGGGCCGTCGAGTCGCATGACGGCATGGAAGTGGACCAGGCCGCGCTTCTGGTACTCGGCGACCTTGGCGAAGGACACGCGTAGGACGGCACAGGCGGCCTTCTGGGTCAGGCCGAGCCGGGCGGCGATCTCCCGACGGAGGTAGATCGTGAAGCGGGCCCACAGGGCGGAGGCGTGGGCGTTGAACAGGACCGCGCCCGTGTAGTCGTACGTCGCCGGGTTCAGCGGCGTGCCCAGCAGGGCGTCCGTGGGGTCGTGGAGCTTGCGACAGCGGCAGGGCCGGGTGTCGCCGCCGGGGGTGGTGGGGCGGTTGTGGACGGGGCCGAAGAAGGGGGCGGTGAGGGTGGCGAAGACGCGGGGGTGGGTGCGGACGGTGTCGGGCACGGTCTTGCCGCCGGAGAGGCCGGCGCGGATGAGGTGGTAGGTGTCGGCGGCGTAGAGGCGGGAGCAGGCCGGGCAGCGGGAGGCACGGCGGTTGCCGCACGCGGTGAGCAGGCTGCCCGTCGGCTCGTCGGAGGAGGTGTAGGAGCGCAGCACCTCACCCGTCGCCGTGTCGACGGTGGTGGTCTGTCCGGTCAAGCGGACGGGTTCGGTGCAGCCGCTGAGGCGTTCGATCTGCTGCTGTGCGCGGTCGAAGTCGGGGTGGTTGACGAGGTGGAGCAGGTCCCGTACGGCGGGGCTTGCCACGTGGCGCAGGTCCAGGGTGACCATTCGGGGTGTGTCCCTTCTGTTCGGGTGGGTGGCCCCGAGCAGCAACCAGCCCGTCAGGTAGGGGTGTTGGTGCTGCTCGGGGCATGACGAACCAGGCCCGGGGGCGGGCGTGGGTTCAGAGAGGGGGATTCAGCCGGTGAGGGCCGGTGCTCAGAGCTGAGCGAGTGCGGCGGTGGCCACCGGCAGGGCGATGCCCATGCGTGTGCCGAGGTGGGCGGCGGTGATTGTTGTTCCGTGCTCGGCGCGGTGGGTGTCCGCGATGCGCCGAGCGGCGTCCAGCAGGGCGACCGGCAGGGCCAGGCCGGAGGCGGGCCGAGTCGTCTCGGCGACTACGACGGGCTGAGCGACGGCCGGAGCCGGAGCGGGCTCGGCTTCCTCAACCGGGGAGAGGGCGACGACCGGGGCGGGCGTCGGGGGTGCGGGTGCTTCGTCGGGCACCGGCTCGGAGACAGTGGCGGCGGCCTCCGGGTGCGGGGTGGGACGGGTGTGGAACTGGGCGAGGAAGGCGGGGCCGACGTGGCCCCAGCCGAGGAGCAGGAGCGGGGCGACGGTGTCCAGGCAGGCCCGGCCGTAGCGTCCGGTCAGCAGCGGTTCGGCGGTGTTCAGCGCGAGGGTGAGCAGGCCGCACAGGTGCAGCAGCCGGGTACCGGCCTTCAGCTCTGCCTTGGGGACGCCGCGCAGGGCCAGGAAGCGCAGGGCGACCAGGAGCCCGACGACGGACAGGTCCACCATGGGGGCGATCAGTGGCGCAATCGGGTGGGGGACGCCGAGCCGCAGGGCGAGGGCCCAGACGTTGCCGAAGGAGAAGACGAAGGCCAGGGCCGCGATGACCGCCATGACCACGGTCACGGTGCGCCGGGTGAACCGTTCCTCCGCCATGTCCTCAACCTCCTTTCCGGTGTGGGCTTTCGGGGCTACTTGGTGAGCGACGGCAGGGGTGCCGTGGTCCGGCCGGTCGAGGCGAGGAGGGCGTCCAGGCACAGGTCCGGGTCGGCGGTCAGGTGCGAGGTGGCTTCGGCGACGCGGGCGGCGTCGGCGTCGGAGACGTAGGGGGTGCGGATGCGGGTGTAGCCGGGGCGGCCCTGCATCGCCATCACCGCGACGCCGACGTAGGCGGGGTCCTGCAAGGTGACCGGGCTGGCATCGGGCCAGTTGCGGATGTCGTCACCGAGCGCGGCCACCGCGGCTTCCACGGTCTTCTGCGCGAAGGACAGCCCGATGGGGCACACGTCGCGGATGAAGGTGGGGATGGCGTCGCCGGTGGTCTTCTGGCTGATCAGGATCACCAGGATGCCGACGCTGCGTCCCTTCTTGACCAGGTCCTCCACCAGCCGGGCGTTCTCCGCCGTCAGCGCGGCCAGCCGTTTCGTGGCCGGGTCGCTGCCCTTGTACTCGCGGAAGTACGTGTGCGCCTCATCAATGATCAGGACCGTGAGCGGCCACTGCGGCGAGGGGCCGACGTGCCACATGTTCTTCACGCCCAGCACGTCCCGGATGGTCGCCGAACGCCGCTTGCGCAGCTCCACCATGCGCTTGAACAGCGCGTTGGCTTCATCGAGGTCGTCCCCGCAGAACGCGAACATCCGCTTGACCAGGTCGGCGTAGTCGCCCTCCGAGGCCCGCGACACCTTGCCGTCCGCCGTCACGAACTGCACGGACGCAGACGGCGCGAAGTCACAGACGAACTTGTTGACCCCCGAGGTCTTGCCCGCACCGGGGGCGCCGGCCACCGTGACCCCGGGCACGTTGGCCAGGGACACGCATACCTTCGCGGCGTACTCATCGATGCCCAGCTCCCAACGCGTCAGGTCCACGGGCGGGAGGCCAGTGGGCCGGTGCGTGGTCGGCGTGGTCAACGGGTCGGAGCGCACGCCCCGGATCACCACCCTGCCGGGGCCGTCCGGCAGCACGGACACCCGCGTGCACCGCCAGGCATCCGCCAGGAACCGCGCCGACTTCTGGTACTCCTCCACCCCGACCTGCGGCAGCGTCCGGGCCCGCACGATCACACCGAACCGGTCCGGCTTCACCTTGATCTTCGGCGTCAGGACTCGGGGCGCGGGGGCGGGGCCGTCCTTCTGCGCGGTGATCTGCCCCAGCAGGCCCGGGGTCTTGTCGGTGACCGTCAGCCCGGCCATCCGCGCGAGCCGTACCCAGCCCCACCGCACCCGCACGGCCTGCCACATGCTCACGCGCGTGTCCCGGTCGGCCCGTACGTAGCACACCACCCTCACCAGCAGCCACACACCGACCAGCACGGCCACGGCCAGCAGCACGTCCGGCGCGTATTCCGGCCCGGAATTTTCGAAGCGGATCACTGGGCCGCCTCCACCGTCACCAGCTCCAGGCGGGCGGCCCGGTAGGCGACGCCGTCGGAGAGCTGACCGTTGAAGATCCGCGCCCACGGAGTCGCGAACAGCTCCACGGGCCGCACCATCACACCCGGCTTGAGCCCGGCGGCCAGGCCGGTTTCCGGGACGGTGATCTTCAGGACCTCGGCCCGGCCGTCCTCCATGAGCATCACGGTCACCGTGTACAGCGACGCCCCGGTCTCCCGGTCCGTGGCGACCTCCCCAGTCTGCTGGTCCTTGATCTTCAGCGCCGGGTCGGTGCCCGCGATGCACACCGCCGACGGCAGCAGGGCAACACGGATTCGAGTCATGGCCATGCCATCACACCCTTTGTTCGATGGAGCCGCTTGATCGGCTCGACATGGAGCATAAGGAGATGATCGCTCAACTTGCAAGGTCGATTAGGTTGTGACTTCGATCAGGTTGGTAGGCGGTCAGGTGGGGAACCCGGGGATGTGTCTGTATCGCTACGGCTTGCTGGCGATACCGTGGGGGCATGACCCTGCCCTTGGACGAGGACTCCCGGCCGCCGTACCTCCAGGCCGCCGAGGCCCTGCGGGACGTGATCCTGAACGGTGAGTACCGCTCCGGCGAGCGCCTGCCCTCGGCCAACGTGCTGGGTGATCGGTTCGGGGTGTCCAGCTCCACCGTCCAGAACGCTCTGCGCGTGCTCAAGCAGGAAGGCTTGGTCTACTCCCAGCTCGGCCGGGGCAGCTACGTCAGCGACTCCGTCGGCGGGAGCACCGAAGAGGTCGACGGTGATCATGAGGAAGCCGATGCCGCAGGGGCGGACTGGCCAGTCGACGTCATCTACAACGGTGATCCCCGACCGCCGTACGCACAGGTCGCCGACATCCTCCGCCGGGAAATCCTGGAAGGCACCTACCCTCCAGGCTCCCAGCTCCCTCCCGCCCGGGAGATCCAAGAGCGATTCAAAGTCGCCAACTCCACGGCGCAGAACGCCTATCGGCGCCTTAAGCAGGACGGGCTGGTGTACGCGGTCAAAGGACGTGGTGTTTTCGTCCGCCAGGAACCGGAGCCGGGCAAGCACCACGGGACGATCACGAACTACCTGCTGCGCGATGAGATCGCCCGCGAGGCACGTGTGGCCGCCACCGAGTTCGCCGACCTCAGCGACGAGGAGCTGCTGGCGCGGGAAGCAGAGCTCGACCGACGATGGGACGTGGTTCGGGAGGAGCATCAGCGGCTTTACGGCGAGCGCCGGAAGGTCAAGCGGGAGAAGAGCCGACGCGGCCTGTTCCTGCCACCCCTGCATGACGACGACGCCGAGCCGGACATGTCGCCGAGCGAGAAGCTGAACACCGCGCTGGCCGAATCGAAGAAGCGCCGGCAACAGCGGCCCTGACCATCGACCGGGCAACTCGATCAGTGCGTGAGCTGTTCAGAGTTTCTTTACTTGATCAAGGGCGTTCCGCTGACGCGGGCCGCCGCGCGCCGGCGGTCGGTGACCGCCGCCCGCTCCTGTCTGCCGCCCCGCTGGCGACGGCCGCCGACCACTCGGCGCGCAGAGCCCGGGAGCGTAGGCCGGACCACAAATCGGAAGCCCCGGTCCGACCGCTCAGCAGCAGACTGGCCGGGCACCTGAGAGGTTGCCCGGCGAGCTCGCGCCGTCCCAGACGGCCCATGTTTGCTGCCTGGCTGGGGGCCGTGACGATGGAGATAACTGGGCTGATGCCGGTGCGGGGTTGAGCGAGACACACGTGGCGGGTGATCGTTCGGCGCGCCCGCCGTCGTGGCTGACTTTCTGCGGCAGAGGCCAGAACCCCCACAGTCATGGGCACGACACGCGCGTGAGGGCCCGTCCCTGCCGGGGCTGACGAGTGCGGGGGAACCTCGATCGGCTGCGCCCGGTAGGGACGGGAGTCGGGTGGGTCAGCGCGGTGAGGCGCCTGGGCGAGCGAGGTGGGTCACGTCTGGCGCCAGGTCCGCCAGGGACGGGTGATGATCTCCCGGTAGGTGTGGTGGGACGGGTTCTGGCCGCAGTGCCGCAGTACCCAGTCCTGCGGTTCGGCGAAGTCCTCGCTGGTCGGCGACGTCTCTTCATCCACGGCGCACTGCATCGCGTACAGGACCGGCTCCGCGTCCGGCTCGCGGTCGGGCTGGAGCGTCCAGGTCTCGTAGCGCAGGACCGAGCGAGGGGTCACCGTCCCCACCTCCGGTTGGCTACGGCCACCTTCGCGCTCAACTCCTCCGCCGGAGTCGGCGTACGTACGTCCTCTGGCGGCACGTCCCACTCCCGGCCACCGCACGGCGGCCGAAGCTGCACGCACGGCCCTACACGCCCCATCACCACGCCCACCTTGCCGCTCCGCCGGTCGACCACCAGGGCGCCGGCATCGGGCGAGACGGTGTGCCCGTCGGCATCAGGGGTGGGGGCCGTCATCGTGACCACCCCGGCGAGGCGGTCCGCGACCGGGCGTCCAGTCGCAGGGCGGGAACACATGGGGTGGCGCTCATTCGCACGGTGACGCTCCTCAGCGGCGTTGATGCATGCCCCTGCGCCTGTTGGTGCCGCAGGGTCGGCACCGATCCTCACGCCGGTCACCGGGACGAAGGAACCTCCACCAAACCCCACTCCAGGACGTCCTGCACCATGTAGAACGTCCCTAGTGCCGTCCTGGGGCGAAGAGGGAGACTCGTGCCGAACGAGAGACTACGAGCCGTCATGGCGGCGGGAGGCTGGACGTACGCCGCACTCGCTCAGCAGGTCGAGGTCGACCCCAAGTCGGTCGAGCGCTGGGTGAACCTCGGGCGTATCCCACGCCGTGCCACCGCCCTCCAGGCGGCCAAGGCCCTGGGAGAAGACGTGCACGCACTCTGGCCGGCGCTCCGCCAGGCCCGCCCCGCCCGCGCCATCAGCCCCGAACTGGTCGCGCTCTACGAACAGCGGGCCGACCTCCCCGTCTCGACGTTCACCGACCTCTTGACCCAGGCCCGGGAACGGATCGACATCCTCGTCTACGCGGCCGTCTTCCTCCACGAGGCGTACCCGCGGCTGAACGAACTCCTCACCGAACGCGCCGCCGAAGGCTGCACCGTCCGCATCGCGATCGGGGACCCCGACAGCGACAACGTCCAAGCCCGCGGCCAGGAGGAGCGGTTCGGCCACGGCATCGATTCCCGCTGCCGCCTCGCCCTCATGCACTACAAACCGCCCGCCGACACCCCCGGCATCGAAGTCCGGACCCACGCAACCACGCTCTACAACTCCCTCTACCGCGCCGACGACCAGCAACTCGTCAACGCACACGTCTGGGGCGTCAACGCCTACGCCGCCCCCGTATGGCATCTTCGCCGACACGAGACACGCGGCATGTTCGACACCTACACCGACAGCTTCGACGCCGTGTGGGCGACGGCAACCCCCGTACAAGAGGAAGGCTGACCGTGGCCCGCACCGAGTACTACGACGACCCGAACGCCCCCAAGCCGACCAGCATGGTCGTCGCCGCGTCCGCCGTCGTCACCGACGACCACGGGCGCATCCTTCTCCAGCGCCGCCGCGACAACGACCTATGGGCCCTGCCCGGAGGCGGCATGGACCTCACCGACTCCCTGCCAGGCACAGCCGTCCGCGAGGTCAAAGAGGAGACCGGCCTCGACGTAGAGATCACCGGCCTGGTCGGCACCTACACCGACCCGAAACACATCATCGCCTACACCGACGGCGAGGTTCGGCGACAGTTCAACGTCTGCTTCACCGCCCGCATCACCGGCGGCCGGCTGGAGATCTCCGACGAGTCCACCGAGGTCCGGTTCGTGCCGCCGGACGAGATCAAGCAGTTGCCGATGCACCACACCCAACGACTCAGGCTCCAGCACTTCCTGGAACAGCGCGAGAAGCCGTACCTGGGCTGAACCGTCTGACGGCAGTAGCGACGGCAACAACCCCGCACAACCACGGACGCCCACGCACTTCACCGGACCAGCAAACCGCACTTGACCTGCGAAAAAGCAGGTCGAAGGCTTCGCGTAGCACACGTACTATGTGCTGGCGGGGCAGACTCCGGTACTCGTTCACAACAGCAACTGCACAAATTGGGCCGCCAATAGCGTGAAGACGTGGGGGCACACATTCAAGACTCATGGTGCCGGAGCGAAGAACACGAAGGCTCTGACCGATCGCGCTCGTAGTACCGGGAATCAGCAGGGTCAATGGCTGGATAATGACGGCGCTGCAGAGTTCTTGAAGGGACTCCATGTCGAAGGGGCCGGTCCCAGGTCGGTGCGCATTCCGGATGGGTTGGGGCAGGTAATCATGCCGGATGGGAGTATCGTCCAAGCGCGGGCAGCTACCATTGTCCCGAGTCCAAATGGACTGTACAAGACAGGATTCCCGATTATTGGCCCGAACTAGGAGGCTGGAGAGATGAGCTTCTCTGTGTCGTTCAATCCGGCCGTGCAGTCTGGTGCTGCGGCTCCTGCTCTAGCGAGTCTGGAGCCGGGTGACGATTACGAAACCCTCGTCATGGAGGCGTGTAGCGCCCTCTCCGATGCTGGAGGCAGCAGATTCCACATTGGCGGTTTCGGGAACGATGAGTGGCCGCTCGATATCGGATATGACCTGTCTGCCTTCATGGAGCAGTTCCCGTCGCTGATAGCGGGTGTGCGTGAACGTCGCGAAGTCGAGGTGGATCTCTACTCTCAGGGTATCGAGAGGACTTTGGCCTTCCGTCCAAGTGAGGGCCTGGTGATGATTCGCTGCGAGTCGCGGACCAATTGGGTTCCAAACCCAGAGTTCGAGAGCATTGCGCAAAGTGAGCTAGTCGCGATGTTCTCGAAATTGGCCGAAGACTTCGCGCGGGGGTTGAAGGCGATTAAGTCCGACCTGTCGGAGGCCGCACCATTCGATCGTTGGCTGGAGGGTGAGGTGTAGCTTCACGGCCCGATCCTGCAATCCACGTGTTGGATAGCAGTAGCAAAATTGAAGCCCCGCCAGGTGTGTCCTGGCGGGGCTTCTGCGGTGAGTGACGCAGTAGTTGACGGCAACGTCAGTGGACGGTGGCTCCGCACAGCGGCGGGTCATCGCCGTTGTCGCGGGTCGACTCGTCGTTGCCAGGGATGTCAAGGGCGGTGCCGAGGGTGTCTATGGCCTGGCGCTGGAGGCGGAGTCGCACATGGGCGTAGACGGTGGCGGTGACGCCGATGTGGGCGTGGCCGAGGAGTTCCTTGATCACGACGAGTTCGACGCCCTGTTCCAGGAGCAGGGTGGCGGTGGAGTGTCTGAGGTCGTGGAAGCGGATGCGGCGGAGGCCGGCCTTACGGAGGAGTGTGGTGAAGGTCCGGGTGAGGTTGGTCGGGTCGATCGCTCTTCCCTGCGGCGTGGTGAACACGTACCCGTTGTGCTGCCACTCGGCGCCCGCCGTGTCACGGTCGCGCTGCTGCTCTTCGTGGCGGTGCTTCAGCGACTGGATGCAGCGGTCCGGGAGGGCGATGCGGCGCTCGGAGGCCCGAGTCTTGGTTGGCAAAGCGGTGAGGCCGTCTGTGTTGGTGCGCTGCAAGGTTCGGCGGACGGCAGCGGTGCCCCGGTCGAGGTTGAGGTCTTCCCAGCGGAGACCGAGGAGTGCGCCCTTGCGGAGCCCGGTGTGGAGAGCGAGTTCGAACAGGGCGTGCAGCCGGTGTTCGTTCGCGGCGGCGAGGAACTGGCGGGCTTCTTCAGCGGTGAGTGGTTCGAAGCGTCGGGGCCGAGGCGTGCCGGTGCGGACGTTGCGGGCGACGTTACGCGGGATCTCCTCCTCGCGCACGGCGTGTTCCAGGGCGGACTTGAGTACGGAGTGGATGTAGGTCAGCGTCAGCGGGGAGAGCCGCTTGGAGCAGCATGTTCCGGTGGCGCAGCAACGGGGTTGATCGCGGCCGGCGTCGATGTTGCGGGCACAGCACTGGCAGGTGGTGCAGAGTTGGTTGAGTCAGGTGCGGACATCCTTGGCGGTGAGCTTGGTGAGCTTCTTCTTGCCCAGGCCGGGGATGAGGTAGTTGTTCACGCAGGCGGAGTAGCGGGTGTGGGTGTTCTCGCGGAGGTGGTGAACGGCAACGGCCTCCAGCCAGTACGTCAGGTACGCGGACAGGCTGCCCTGAGCGGACGGGATGGGGGGGTGCCTCTATGTCGTTCGTCAATCCCGCACTGTCGGTTTTAGGGGTGTTGGTCCTGTTTATGCGGCGAGGGTGACGGTGGGGGTTCGGGACTCGTAGAAGGTTCCGTCGCGGAGCATGGCGAACAGGACGCTGATGCGTTGGCGGGCGAGGCGGAGGAGGGCTTGGGTGTGGGTTTTGCCGCGGGCGCGTTGCTTGTCGTAGTAGGTCCGGGAGGCGGGGTCGGCGTTCATGCAGGCGAAGGCGGACAGGAACATGGCGCGTTTGAGCTGCCGGTTTCCGCCCCGGGGTGCGTGTTCGCCGTGGATCGAGGTTCCCGACGACTTCGTGGTCGGGGCCAGGCCCGCGTAGGAGGCGAGGTGGGCGGCGGTGGGGAAGCTGGTGCCGTCGCCGATGGTGGTCAGGAGCACGGCGGCGGTCCTGACGCCGACGCCGGGCATCGAGGTCAGGACCGGGGAAAGAGGGTGGGCCTCCAGCAGGGTGCTGATCTGGGTTTCCAGGGCCCGGCGCTGTTCGTGGACGGCGCCGAGGGAGCGGGCCAGGGAGGGAACGACGGTGTCGAGGGTGCCGGTCCCGGGCACGATCACGGTCTGTTCGTCCAGGGCGTCGAAGACGTCGTCGATCAGCCGGGCGGCCATGCGGGGGGCCTTGGGCCGGATGAGTTCGACGAGTCTGCGGCGGCCGGCCTTTCGCAGTGCGGCCGGGGAGCCGTGGCGTTCGAGCAGCCAGGTGACGGCCTGGTGGTCCAGACGCGGGCCGAGGACGCGCTCCAGGCTGGGGTGGAACTGGGTGAGCAGGCCGCGTATCCGGTTGCTGGTGCGGGTGGCCTCGGCGGCGAGGTCCTGGTCGAAGCCGGCCAGGACGGTCAGCTCGGCGGTGATCTCGTCGGTCAGTTCCAGCGAGCGCAGGGTGTGGGGCAGGGTGCGGGCGGCGTCCGCGATCACGGCGGCGTCCTTCGCGTCGGTCTTCGCCTCGCCCGGGTAGAGGTCAGCGATCCTGCGCATGGACAGGCCGGGCAGGTAGGCGACCTTGCAGCCCGCGTCCCGGGCGACGGTAAGTGGCAGGGCGCCGATGGAGGCGGGCTGGTCCACGATCACCAGCACCGTGCCGAACTTCGCGGCCAGCTTGTCGAAGACGGCCCGCAGCTTCGGCTCGCTGTTGGGCAGCTGCTTGTCGAAGACCTTCTTCCCGGCCGGAGTCAGTCCGTGCCCGTGATGGGCACTCTTGCCGACGTCCAGGCCGAGGAACACGCCCACGTCTTCTGTGTCGAACATCGCGCCCCTCCAGGCGAGTTGAACGTGCCGGCCTCGGCAGTGGTGTCGTACGCGCGCATCCACGTTATGCAGACCTGCCGCCCAAGGGCTGTCCGGCACTGCGCCGGACCGGACGGTGGCCGGACCTCTCATCAGCGTCTCCGACGGCACCTCCCGGGCCCGGTGACACCACCCCCCAGGCCATCTGTTCGACAGGGGGACATAGTCATGCCGGGCCCGGAGGCCAGCGGTCCCGTTGCAGGACCGCGAAAAACATAACGGGGGGCCGCGGTTGCTGTTGGCGATCTTCTCGGTGAGCTTGGCCAGGGCTTCCTTGCGGCTGGTGCCGTAGACACGGACGCCGCGGCGGATGTTGCCGGGGGCGAGGACGTATCCGGCGGCCTCCCAGCGGCTGTCCTTGCGCTGGTAGACGGTTCCGTCGCCGTTGGCGCGGACGCGACGGGATGCTGGGGTGTCGCGGGGTGTGGTCATCAGGCGGCGTCCTGTTCGAGGCGGGTGCGGAGCGGCTGGCCATTCGGGGCGGTGAAGACGAGACCGTCCTGAGATCACGGGCCTGGTCGGCACCTGCACCGAACCTTGAGGGCAATAGGGTGGTTCCGCGCCGGAAAGGGTCCGAACGTCATGTACGAGAAAGATGGCGCCCGGCATTTGTTCGGGGGAGGGCCGACATCAGGAGCAGGCTGGGTGGGAACTGATGGTGTCAGGCGCGTTGGGGTCGCCTCTTCCACTGACCTTCTCGGCTCCATGCATCCCGGACGAGTACGCCGTAATCCTGAGCGCCAATTATGGACCCACGGGCGGTAGACGGTCATAAAATCAAGAAGAATGAGTCCCGCTAAGGGCTTGCAGGCAATCAAGGTGTTGCTTCTCGTTCCGGGGATCGTTGGTGTGGTATGCGCATCCCGGACGAGACTCGTGATCAACTCGCTGTGAAGTTCGAGGTGTTGTTCCCGCACCTGGATGAACGGCAGCGCCGGCTGCTGATGGCCGCAGAGGCCAGGGTCCTGGGGCATGGCGGTGTCCGGGCCGTCGCGCAGGCCGCGGCGGTCAGTGAGACAACGGTCCGCAGGGGCGTGTTCGAGTTGGAGGCGGGCGAGGCACCGCTGGGTCGGGCACGAAGGCCGGGCGGAGGTCGCAAACGGGTCGCGGATCTTGACCCGGGGCTGCGTCCGGCCTTGCTGGCGCTGGTCGAGCCGGACGAGCGCGGGGATCCGATGTCGCCGCTGCGGTGGACGGTGAAGTCGACACGCGCCCTTGCCCGGGAGCTGTCCCGGGCCGGTCACAAGGTCAGTGCCGACACCGTCGCCGACCTGCTGCGGGAGGAAGGCTTCAGCTTGCAGGCCAACGCCAAGACCCTGGAGGGCGGCCAGCACAGCGATCGCGACGCCCAGTTCCGCTATCTCAACGAGCAGGCCCGCGAATACCGGGACGCCGACCAGCCGGTGATCAGCGTGGATACCAAGAAGAAGGAGCTCGTCGGAGAGTTCAAGAACGGCGGCCGTGAGTGGCGGCCGGCGGGTGATCCGGTACTGGTGGGCGTCCACGACTTCGCCGACCCGCAACTGGGCAAGGCCGTCCCCTATGGGGTCTACGACATCGAGGAGAACACCGGCTGGGTCAACGTCGGCACCGATCACGACACCGCTGCGTTTGCCGTGGAGTCGATCCGCCGCTGGTGGCACGGCCAGGGCCAGGACGCCTACCCGCGGGCAACCCGGCTGCTGGTCACCGCCGACGCGGGCGGATCCAACGGCTACCGCACCCGGGCCTGGAAGCTCGAACTCGCACGGCTCGCCGCCGAAACAGGGCTGACCATCACCGTGTGTCATCTGCCGCCCGGCACGTCGAAGTGGAACAAGATCGAGCACCGGTTGTTCTCGCACATCACCATGAACTGGCGTGGCCGCCCGCTGACCAGCCACGAAGTCATCGTGAACAGCATCGCAGCGACCACCACCCGCACCGGACTGCGCGTGAAGGCCGCGCTCGACACCAACAGCTATCCCATCGGGGTGAAGATCAGCGACGCAGAGATGGCCGCTCTGCCGCTGACCCGGCATGCCTTCCACGGAGACTGGAACTATGCCCTGCACCCCCAGATACGGCCTGCAATGTCGGCGACACAATCCCCACAGGCCGCTGACACGCAGTGGGACCAGGCTCTGCTTTCCGATCCTTCACTGACCGGGATGCCCCGCCAGCAACTGGACAACCTCACGGCAATGTTGGCTACCGACGGGGACATTCAGCGCGGCCGCCCACCCCGACTCACCTTCCCCGAACAAGTCCTGGCGACCGTGCTCCACCTGCGGGTCGCCCTGGCCGCGGAACCACTCGCCGTACTGTTCACCAGCAGCCGCACGGCCATGCACCGCACCCTCCTCAAGAACAGAAGACTGCTCGAGGCCCAGGGCATCACCATCCCGCCCGCGAAGACCCCACCCGCGTCCCTCGCAGTCCTCCATGCCAGGGTCCTCGCGCTGACCGGCGACACCAGCATCAAGATCAAGACACCGTGTTAATGACCTGCAAGCCCTTAGTGTCCTGAGTCGTTAGTTGGCTTGCGGTTATAGGGTGTGGTGATGCCTGGTCCAAAGCCGCTGTCGCTGGAGTTGTCCGATCACGAACGCCGGGTGCTGCGGGGCTGGTTGCGCAAGCAGACGGCGTCTCAGGCGTTGGTGCTGCGGTCGAGGATCGTGCTGGCGTGCGCGGAGGGCCGGCCGAACGCGGAGGTCGCGCAGGATCTCGGTGTCTCGCGGGAGACCGTACGCAAGTGGCGGGCCCGGTTCGCCGCGGATCGGCTGGAGGGCCTGGTGGACCGGCCCCGTTCGGGTGCGCCGCGGAGGATCACGGACGAGCAGGTCGAGGCGCTGGTCACCAGGACCCTGGATCAGGCGCCGCCGACGGGTGATTCGCACTGGTCGACGCGTTCGATGGCCCAGGCGCAGGGTATGTCGCAGTCGGCCGTCTCGCGGATCTGGCGGGCCTTCGGCCTCAAGCCCCACATCGTGGAGACGTGGAAGCTGTCGACCGATCCGCAGTTCGTGACCAAGGTGCGTGATGTGGTGGGTATTTACCTGTCGCCGCCGGAGAACGCGCTGGTCCTGGCGGTGGACGAGAAGTCGCAGATCCAGGCCCTGGACCGAACCCAGCCCGTCCTGCCGATGGCCCCGGCCACGCCGGCGAAGATGACCCACGACTACGTCCGGCACGGCACGACCAGCCTGTTCGCCGCCCTCGACATCGCCTCCGGATCAGTCATAGCCCAGCACTACCGCCGCCACCGCCACCAGGAGTTCCTCCGCTTCCTGAAGGTTATCGAGGCTGCGGTACCCAAGGACCTCGAACTTCACCTGATCCTGGACAACTACGCCACCCACAAGACCGAGCCGGTCAAGAAGTGGCTGCTGCGGCACCCCCGCTTCCACCTGCACTTCACCCCCACCTCGGCCTCATGGCTCAACCTCGTCGAGCGCTGGTTCGCCGAACTGACCTGCCGCAAACTCCGCCGCTCGGCCCACCGCAGCGTCATCGAACTCGAACGCGACATCCGCGGCTGGATCAACGAGTGGAACAAGAACCCCAAGCCGTTCGTCTGGACGAAGACCACCGACGACATCCTCGACACCCTCGCCGCATACTGCACACGAATTAACGACTCAGGACACTAGAATTCTGGCGAGATCCTTCGTCGGTATCAGGGGAAAAATCTGCTTGTCGAGTTTCACGATCCCACCCGGGTGCTGAGACCCACCCGGCGGATGTGTTTCCGCGCACGTGAGTTCCGTCAGGCGGTACCTGACGGAACTCACGTGCGCGGCGACGTCGGTGGTTGACGGCCGGGTTCTCTGCCCGTGCCCGGCCGTCGGACCGATGACCGGTGATCAGTACGCGTAGAAGCCCGACCCCGTCTTCCGGCCCAGGCGGCCCGCGTCGACCATGCGTTGGAGCAGCGGGGGCGCGGCGTACAGCGGCTCCTTGTATTCCGCGTACATCGAATCGGCGATCGAGGCCACCGTGTCGAGACCGATGAGGTCCGAGAGCTTCAGCGGGCCCATCGGGTGGGCGCATCCCAGTTCCATGCCGTTGTCGATGTCCTCGCGGCTGGCGATGCCCGACTCGAACATCCGGATCGCGGAGAGCAGGTACGGGATCAGCAGCGCGTTGACGACGAAACCGGACCGGTCCTGGGCGCGGATCGAGTGCTTGCCGAGTATGTCCCGTACCACGGCCTCGGCGCGGGTGATCGTCTCGTCGGAGGTGGTCAGGGCCGGGATCAGCTCGACGAGCCGTTGTACGGGCGCCGGGTTGAAGAAGTGGATGCCGATGACCTGGTCGGGACGGGCGGTCGCCACGGCCAGTTTCACCAGCGGGATGGACGAGGTGTTGGAGGCGAGGATCGCGTCCTGCCGGGTCACCACCTGGTCGAGCACCTGGAAGATCTCGGTCTTGACCTGCTCGTTCTCCACGACGGCCTCGATGACGAGATCGCGATCGGCGAACTCACCGAGGTCGGTGGTGTAGCTGAGGCGGTCAAGGGCCGCGTCCCGTTCGGCGGGGGTGATCTTGCCGCGTTCGGCGGCCTTCGTGAGGGAGTTGTAGAGCCGGGTCCGGCCGATCTCCAGTGCCTCGCCGGTGGTCTCGGCCACCTTCACTTCGAGGCCGCTGCGGGCGCATACCTCCGCGATGCCCGCGCCCATCTGGCCACAGCCCACCACTCCGACGCGTGCAATGTCGGCCATAGAGTCCGTCACCTCGTGCCTTTCGCTGATCTCCGATCGACGGGGCGCCGTCTGATTCCGGTCCCGTCCGGGCCCCCCGACGGTACCCGGCGGACCGGGGGTGGCGGCGGGCCGGGGCGGGCATGTTCCGCGGTGTGTGCGGATACCTACGAGAGCGACGGGACCGGGACGACAGGTGCGAGAGATGAGAGACGCGGGCCGGAGGGTTTTCGTGACAGGGGCCGCCGCGGCGGTGACGGGAGCGGTGATGGCGGGTGACGCCGTCGTGCCGTCCCGTCGGCGGACCGCGCTCGCCGGGGCCGCGGCGCCCGCCGGGCGTGCCGCTCGGCGTGAGCTGCGCGGTGTCTGGATCGCCACGGTCGCCAATGTGGACTGGCCGTCGAAGCCGGGTCTCACGGCGGCGGCGCAGCGGGCCGAACTGGTCGCACTCCTGGACCGGGCCGTGGACCGCCGGCTCAACACCGTCATGCTCCAGGTCCGGCCGACCGCCGACGCGCTGTGGCCCTCGTCGTACGAGCCGTGGGCCGCCTGTCTCACCGGGGTCCAGGGCAAGGACCCCGGCTGGGACCCGCTGGGCACGGCCGTGTCCGAGGCGCACCGGCGCGGCCTGGAACTGCACGCCTGGTTCAACCCGTACCGGGTCGCGAACCACACCGACCCGTCCCGGCTGGCGGCCGGCCACCCCGCCCGCCGTCATCCGGGCTGGGTGCTGCCGTACGGCGGGAAGCTCTACTACGACCCGGGGCTGCCCGAGGTCCGCCGTTTCGTGCAGGACGCGATGCTCGACGCGGTCCGCCGTTACGACATCGACGCGGTGCACTGGGACGACTACTTCTATCCGTACCCGGTGGCCGGGCAGGTCTTCGGTGACTCCGCCTCGTACAAGAAGCACGGTGCGGGCTTCCGGGACCGGGCGGCCTGGCGGCGCGACAACATCGACCGGCTGGTGCGGGAGACGGCGGAGCGGATCAAGGGGCTGAAGAAGGACGTGCGGTTCGGGATCAGCCCGTTCGCCGTCTGGCGCAACGCCTCGACCGATCCGCTCGGCTCGGACACGGCGGCCGGGGTGCAGACGTACGACGATCTGTACGCCGACACCCGGGGCTGGGTCAGGAAGGGATGGATCGACTACGTCTGCCCGCAGATCTACTGGCACATCGGCTTCGCCGACGCCGACTACGCCAAGCTGCTGCCCTGGTGGGACCGGACGGTGCGGGGCACGGGCGTGGAACTGTACGTGGGTGAGGCGCTGTACAAGGCGGGTGACCCGGCCCAGCCGGCCGCCTGGCGGGACCCCGCCGAACTCTCCCGCCATCTGACCTTCGCCCACGACTACGACCAGGTGCGCGGGCACGTCCACTTCTCCGCGAAGGACGTGGTGCGGGACCGGATCGGCGCGATGGCCAGGGTGGTGGCCGACCACTACGGGGGCCGGGCGCGCACACCCCGCTGACCGGGCCGGGGAGACGATGGCAGGGGAATGGGTACCGGGTGATGGCGGGGTCTGGCGGTACGGGTGTCGGGCCACCGCCCGTACCACCGGTCCGTGACCGTCCTACCGCCGCGGTCGCCGGGCGCCGCCCGCCCGCTGGGTGACCGCGATGCAGGCGAGCACGGCGACCGCCGCGACCGGAGCGGCCGGCGACAGCTCCTCGTCGAGCAGCAGGAACGACCAGGCCAGGGTGAGCAGTGGCTGCGCGAGCTGGAGCTGGCTGGCCCGGGGCACCCCGATCTCCGCCATGCCCCGGTACCAGACGTACAGGCCGCAGAAGGTCGAACCGGCCGCCACCCAGACCAGGCCGATGACGCCGTGCGCGGTGAGGTGGACCGGCTCGGAGGGCAGCGCGACAGCGGCGCCCGCCAGGGCCAGTGGCAGTGCGAGAAGCAGCGCCCAGCCGGTCACCTGCCAGCCCGGCATGGTGCGGGCCAGTCTGCCGCCCTCGGTGTAGCCCGCCGCGCACACCAGCAGTGCCCCGAACAGGTACGGGTCCCCGCTGCCGAGGGTCCCACCGCTCTGTTGCACGGTGAACCCGATCACCACGGCGGCCCCGGCGAGCGCCGCGATCCAGAACGCGCGGGACGGCCGCGCCCCGGTGCGCAGCGAGGAGAACACCGCGGTCGTCAGCGGCAGCAGTCCCACCACGACGGCGGCGTGCGAGGACGTGGACGTCCGCAGGGCCAGCGTCGTCAGCAGCGGGAAGCCCACCACCACACCGCCCGCCACCACCGCGAGTCCCGCCCAGTGGGCGCGTGCGGGGACCGGCACCCGGCCCGCGAGCAGCGCGGCCCCCGCGATGAGCGCGGCCAGCACACCGCGCACCGCCACCAGTGACCACGGACCGAAGCTCTCCAGGCCCCAGACGGTGGAGGGGAAGGTGAGCGAGAACGCCACGACGCCCAGCCCGGCGAGCAGCGTCCCGTTACCGGTCCCGCCGATCTCACCGGTTGCCCCGTCACCACGGCCCGCCGTTCCGCCGGCGCCGGTGCGGGAGGGGTGAGGAGCGGCGGAGGTCACCGCTATCGATGAAGTGGTGGTAGCGCTATTGTCTGCTCTCATGCATGAGCGTAACAGCGTGGCGGAGCTGGTGAATTCTCTTCGCGGTGAACTCGACCGCTACCGCGAAGGGGGAAAGCTGCCGTCCAGCCGGGCCCTTGTGGAGCGCTACCGGGTCAGTCCCGTGACGGTCTCCCGGGCCGTCGCACGGCTCGTCGCCGAGGGGCTGGTCGTCACCCGCCCCGGCGCGGGCGCCTTCCGGGCGCCGCCCCGCACCGAGGCGCGTGCCCCCGGCGACACCTCCTGGCAGGAGATCTCGCTCAGCGGCGACGGCGGGCCCGAGGCAGTGCCCCGCACGGTGGACGCCTCCGGTGTCCTGGTCACGCTCGCCGCGCCGCCGGCCGGGGTCATCGAACTCAACGGCGGCTACCTCCATCCCTCGCTCCAGCCCGAGCGGGCGCTGTCCGCCGCCCTGGCCCGGGCCGGACGCCGGCATTGCGCCTGGGGGCGGCCGCCCATGGACGGGCTGGCCGAGCTGCGGTCCTGGTTCGCCCGGGAGATCGGACCCGCTGTCACCCCCGCCGACGTCGTGATCACCGCGGGCGGGCAGAGCGCCCTGGCCACCGCGCTGCGCGCCCTCGCCCCGCCGGGAGCCCCGGTCCTCGTCGAGTCCCCGACCTATCCAGGCATGCTGGCGGCGGCCCGCGCCATCGGTCTGCGGCCCGTCCCCGTCCCGGTCGACGCCGACGGCGTGCGCCCCGAACTCCTCGACGCAGCCTTCCGCGCCACGGGCGCCCGGGTCTTCGTCTGTCAGCCGCTGTTCCAGAACCCGACCGGTACGGTCCTCGCCCCCGGACGGCGGCGTGAAGTGGTCGCGATCGCCCGCGCCGCGGGCGCCTTCGTCATCGAGGACGACTTCGCCCGCCGACTCGTCCACGACGACGCGGGACCGCTGCCCGCACCGCTGGCCGCGGATGATCCGGACGGCGTCGTCGTCCATGTCTGCTCACTGACCAAGATCACCTCGCCCAGCCTACGGGTGGGCGCGCTGGCCGCCCGGGGCCCCGTCCTGGAACGACTGCGCGCGATCCAGGTCGTCGACAGCTTCTTCGTGCCCCGGCCCCTCCAGGAGGCCGCACTCGAACTCGTCGGTTCCCCGGCCTGGCACCACCATCTCCGCACCATGGCAGGAGAGTTGAGGAACCGGCGCTCCGCCCTCACGGCCGCGTTGCGCCAAGAGCTGCCCGAACTCACCGTGCCTCTCGTCCCGAGCGGCGGCGGAGCCCTCTGGCTGCGGCTCCCGGACGCCGGGGCCGACAGCTCCGCCCTCGTCGCCGCGGCGCTGCGCGAGGATGTCGCGATCGCGCCGGGGCGTCCGTACTTCTGCGCCGAACCCCCGGCCGAACACGTGCGGTTGAGCTTCGGCGCGGCGGCCGGAACGGCCGAGATCGCCGAAGGCGTCAGACGTCTGCGGTCCGCCCATGACTCCCTGCTCGGCCGTCGGGGCGCCTCGGAACGCTCCGTTAGCCTCCCCTCATGACAGAAGCAGCCGGGTCGACAGAAGCAGCCGGGTCGACAGAAGCGGCCGGGTCGACAGAAGCGGCCGAGCCGACAGAAGCAGCCGGGACGACAGACGTCCCCGAGCAGCGTTACGACATCTCCTCCGACCCGGCCCGCCTGGATCGCGCGCGCATCCACGCATGGCTCGGCCAGGACACGTACTGGGCCCGTGGCCGCACCCGCCGGCACCATGACCTGGCCATCGCGGGATCGCTCAACTTCGGTGCGTACGACACCCGTTCGGGCGAGCAGGTCGGCTACGCCCGGGTGGTCACCGACCATGCGACCTTCGCCTGGCTCTGCGATGTGTACGTCGACAGGGCGGCCCGTGGCCACGGCCTCGGCACGCGCCTGGTCACCGCGGCCCGTGACCACCTCGCCCGGACCGGTGTCCGCGCCCTCTACCTCGCCACCGACGACGCCCACGGCGTCTACGCGAAGGTCGGCTTCGAGCCGCTCGACGCCCCCGAGAAGTGGATGGTCAACCGACTCGCCCCGCCGCGCTGATCCGGGGGTGGCGGTGAGCCGGGGGAGGCGCGGCGGCGCACCGCCCCGGACGGAAACCGGTGTGCCTCTGCCGTCGTCGTGGCGCGGCCGGTCAGGGCACGGGGCGATGTCCGCCCCACCGGCCGTAACCTCGTCGCGCTCTTGACCCGGGCGGCGTTCGGACCCACGATCGCCGCCATGAGTGTTCGAGTCTCGCTCGTCGCCGCAGCGCGCAGCTCATCCCTCCTGGCCGAGCGCTTCGACGACGACCGGCCGCTCGACCAGACCGGTTGGTACGAGGTCCAGCGCGCCGCACAGGTCCTCGTGCCGCTCGGGGCGGCCGAGCTGCGTTACTGCTCGCCCACCCCGCGCAGTCGCGCCACGGGCCGCGCGCTCGGCTATGCCCCGCTCGTCCAACCGGCCCTGCGCGACTGTGACATGGGCCGCTGGCGCGGCTGCACCCTGGCCGATGTCGCGGCCCGCGAACCGGACGCGGTCGATGTCTGGCTCACCGACCCCTGGGCCGCCCCGCACGGTGGGGAGCCTCTGCTCGCCTTCATCTCACGGATAGGCGGCTGGCTGGACACCCGCCCCGCCTGTGACGGCTCGATCGTCGCGGTCGCCGAACCGGCCGTGGTCAGGGCCGCGTTGGTGTACGCGCTGAAGGCGCCGCCCCCGACGTACTGGAACGTCGATGTCCGGCCGCTCTCCACGGTGACCCTGACCGGTGGCCCCGGCCGCTGGAGCCTGCGGTTCGAGGCCGTGGCGGGCTGACGGCCGGGGCCGGACCCGGGTGACGACCGCGCGGACGGCGACCGCGCGGACGGCGACCGGGGCGGCCGATCGGCGAGGTCCGCCCGGGACAAGGCCCCCTTGGCACGCCTCCCCATGAGTCCTACTCTCGATGAGAGCAACTTGAGGCCGGGGAGGGTGCTGTGCCGCACAGCGTTGCCGGGGAACTGTCGTTCCTGCAGTCGTACGAACCGCGTGACTATCCACCCGTGGCCGTCACGGTCGACATCGTGGTCCTGACCGTCGTCGGGGGCCGCCTGTGCGTGCTGCTGGTGCGGCGCGGTGAGCCGCCGTACGAGGGGAGCTGGGCGCTGCCGGGAGGGTTCCTCCGGGTCGGTTCCGGGGTGGGGGAGGACCAGGGGGAGGACCTCCACGAGGCCGCGGCCCGTGAACTGATGGAGGAGACGGGGCTGTTGGTCCCGGGCAGTCCGACTCCGGCCGCCCGGCAGAGCGTCTATCTGGAGCAGTTGGCCACCTATGGCAGGCCGGGGCGTGATCCCCGGATGCGGGTGGTGACCGTGGCCTACGTCGCGTTGGCCCGGCACGTCACGGGAGTGCGCGCCGGCTCCGACGCCCGGGAGGCCGACTGGGTGCCGGTCGCCGATCTCGCCCTGAGCGGCGGCGACAGCGGCAACGGCAGCGGCGCGAGCAGCGGCAGCGGCGCGAGCAGTGGGAACGGCGGGAGCAGCGGGAGCGGCGGCAGCGGTGAGCGGGGTGCGGGCGAACCGGCCGGGGCGGGACCGGTACGGCTCGCCTTCGACCACGCGCGGATCGCCGCGGACGCCGTCGCCCGGGTCCGCTCGAAGATGCAGTACACGCCGATCGCGCTGGCCCTGGTGGACGACGAGTTCACCCTGGGCGAGCTCCAGGAGGTCTACGAGATCGTCCACGACGAACCGCTCCACGCGGCGAACTTCCGCCGCAAGGTCACCGCCACGCCCGGCTTCGTGGAGAGCGTCGGCGTATCGGCGCCACGCAGCAACCCGCGTGGCGGCCCCCGTAACCAGAAGCTGTACCGGGCCGGGCCCGCCCGGCAGTTCCATCCCGGTTTCCTGGGCAGCGCCGATGGGCGGGACGCGGGCTGACGTCCGGGTGCGCGGCCCCGGTGGCGCCCGTACGCCTACGGCCGCCCACGGGTGGTGGCCCCGGCGGAGGAGACGGAACGGACCGACCGCCCACTCGTGGACGGGCCGTCAGGGATGGTCTGCCACGCACCCATTGGTACTCGCGGCGGCCTCGGCACGAGAGACCGTGCTCGGGTCCGGGCCCGAGCACCCGTGGTCACGCACGACGGGGACCGCACGACCGAAGCGGTGAACAGGTGAACAGGGCGAAGGGACGAATCCCCCGAAGCGGCGCATCGGGCGACCCGGTGGGACCGGGCGAAGTAGTGGTACCGGGCAGGCGTTTCAACCGGGCGAAGGGGTGGGGTCTTGCACTCGACGGTCGACACACAGCAGGCGCTGGACTGGCTGGCGGCGGACACGGCCTGCCTGACCATGGCGGGCGCCGGGATCTCCATACCCGCGCCCGCCTGCGCGCCCGGGGTCGCGAAGGTCATGGGCGCCACCATCGACGTCCTGCGCGACACGGCCGGCCTTGTAGGTTCCCCCGGCCGGGCCGCCCTCGACCCCGCCTTCCGCGACCGGCTGCTGCCGGAATCGTGTTACGGGGCCATCGCCGCCTCCGTGGGGAAGGCCGACCATCTCCGTCTGTGGCAGGCGTACGCCTGGACCGGGGAACGGCCCGACGACCTCGCGCCGCAGCCCAACGCCGGTCACCATCTGCTGGCAGGGCTCGCCGCACGGCACGCGTTGCCCGTCCTGACCACCAACTTCGATCTGTTCCTCGAAACGGCCGCCCGGCGTCAGGGCAGGGACACGGTCGTCGGACTGCCCGTCGCGGACGGGTCGTTCCCCGCCGTGACGGCGGCGCCCGGCGGGGTGGCGGTGTGGAAGCTGCACGGAACCGCCCTCGACGCGCTTACCCTGCGCAGTCAGCCCGCCGATCTGGTACGCAGCTCCTACCAGGCGGTCCGGACGGCCCTGCCGGTCACCCTGGAACGCGTCCTGATCGTCGGGTACAGCGGCCGGGACTTCGACGTCTTCCCCTGGCTCGCGGAGTTCGGCAGCCGCTGCCAGGTGCTCTGGGTCGACCTGAGCTTCCCGGCCGACCACCGTTCCCGTCTGCTCCCGAACTGCCTCACCTGGCAGGGTAGTTTCGAGGACCTGGCACGGGAGTTCTTCGCCTCCCGGGGCACACTCGCACCGTTCGGCGACGCGGCGGCAGCCGTACGGCAGCTGACCGCCCTTCCCGAATCCGCCGAGCGGCACGTCAGGGAGGCGTTCGCCGAGCGGGTGCGGCTGGCGGTACGGCAGGAGGTGCGCGCCGTCGTGGCGGACCGGCCCCGGGCAGCCCGTCTGGCGCTCGCCGCGATGCTCAACACCGTCGCGGACTTCCCGCAGGTGATCGACCTCGCGCAGCACGAGGACCGCGGCCCGGCGGACGTACGCACGCTGCTGGCCGTGCAGTTCGCGCAGGAGTCCATGGACCTCTACCGCTCCGCGGAGGCGACCTCCCGCACCGCCCGCCGCCTCGCGTTACGGGCGGGCGACGCGACGGGCTGGGGGCGGGCGGAGATCGCCCGCGCCTACAGCAGGTTCAGGCGCCACAACAGCTCCTTCAACGAACCCGAGGTCCGCACCGCCCACCGCGGCGGCGTGGTGAAGGCCCGTGCGATCGCACGGCTGGCCGCGGACGCGCTGCTGCTCGCCCCGCTCCAGGCGCGGGCGATGCGCACGCTCAGGCACTGGGAGGAGGACGCCCGGCACTACGACGCCCTGGCGTTCGCCTGCGACTACACCGAGCACCTGATCCGGATCGCCGCGGCCTCCGCACGGCTCGGCCGGACGGTCTTCGCCGGTCACCCCGGCTGGGACCGCGCGATCTGGGGAGGAATCGGCTCCATGGCGAGGCGCGTCGGATACATGCGGGGCATGGTGAACGTCGCCAAGTACCGGGCCCGGAGCGCCGACGGGCGGGCACCGGACCTGGAGGCGGTGCTGGGCGCCGAGGTGGTGGGCGATCTGGTCGCCGGGGCGATCGCGACGCGCGACGCGGCGCTGCGGTGCCTGGCCGGGGCGGGCACCGCGGGCACGGGCGGCACCGAGGCCGCCGAGGCACGCGAACGCGCCCACCGGTTCCTGTTGGAGTCGATCGCCAAGGCGCGGCTGTGCCGGACCCCCTCACTGGTGCTGAAGGACCTGTTGATCCTGAAGCGGTACGGCTTCCCCAGCCCGTTGACCGCCGATGAGACGTCCGCGCTCATCGACGCGTTGGAGGGGGAGGTGGACCGGGCGGGGGCACCTGTCCTGCGCGCGCTGCTCGGCTGATCCACGGAGGGCGGACGGAGCGGTGACGGGGGCGGTGCGGGGCAACCCCGCACCGCCCCCCTTGGCGACCTGTCCCGCCGCGCTCTTCCCCTGTTCGCCGCTCCGTCCGTCCCGGGGACCCGACCGTCCTACCGACCCGACCGTCCTACCGACCCGACCGTCCTACCGGCCCGACCGTCCTACCGGCCCGACCTTCCTACCGACCTGGTCGTCCCGCCGATCCGTCCGTCCCGCCGATCCGTTCCGTGCCGCGTCCGTCCCGCCGACTCAGCCGGACACGACCGGCCGGTCGGCGGCCCGGTCGTTGCCCCGGTAGATGTGCCGTCCGCTGACCAGGAGTTGCCGGTCCCGGTCGGGGTGCGCGTCCAGCTCGTCCACGCTACGGAAGCCCAGGACCAGGCTCATCCGGCTGGTGTCACCCGTGTTGGCACCGACCGTGTGGAACGCCAGCGCGTCGAAGAGCAGGACGCCCCCGGCGGGTACCGGGACGGGCACGGACTGGTCCATCAGATCGGCGAGTTCGGGGTGCTCGTCCATCCAGGTGCCGCCACCGTCGGGCTGCGGCACCCCCACGAAGGGCAGATGGTGGGAGCCGGGGACCAGGTGCGTACACCCGTTGGCCGGGGTGGCGTCCTCCAGGTAGACCACGGCGGTGACGAGGCCGCGCGTCCACTGGAGGATGTCGCGGTGCAGACGCGACAGGGTTTCGCCGGGTGCGTTGACGGCCGCCTGGTTGTGCCGGTTCAGCAGGTAGACCACGTTCGGACCGAGCAGTGCGCGCAGCGGGCCCACCAGACCGGGGAGGGTGATCAGCCGGCCCATCAGCCCGGGAGCGCGCTCGTGCAACCGGTACAGCTTCGCGGGGGTGCCCTGTCGGGGCGGGACCGACGCCGAGGCGTCCGCGAACTCGGTCCGTAACATCCCGCGGATCTCGGCGACCAGCGCCGCCGGGACCACTCCGGGAATCCTGAGGTATCCGGAGTCCCGGAAATGGCGTATCTGCAAGGGGGTGAGGCTCATGTCTCTCTCCGTCGTCGAAGGGGCCGATCGCTGTGGACGGGCCGCCGTCGGACCCCGGCGCGGGGTGGTCCGACGGCGGCGGACGGGATCATCCCGGCGTCCCGCGTCCGCCGGGGATCATGGGACGGTCCTTACGACCTCCCTCACGACAGGGAACCCGCTCCCTGTCGTGGGAGAGGCGTCACCGTCCGAACGCGCGCAGCCGGTCCGGTGTCCCGAGGTCGGGGGCGGCCTGGCCGATGTCGAAGGCACCGACCGGGACGGCCCGGCTGACCATCCAGGGGATGAACTCCCGGTACAGATCGGTGGCGCAGGGCTCGGCGAGGCGTCGCGCGTACTGCTCGAACAGCTCGCAGAACTCGCCGGGCCTGACGATGACGACGCCCGCGCTCGTCGCGCCGCGCAGCCGGTGGCGTACGTCGGCGGGCGGTACCGCGTCCACCCCTTCGAGCGCGTGCCTGATACGAGGAGCGGTGGCGTCCAGCAGAATCCGCCCGGTGTTCTGGGCGTGCAGACCCGGCGAGGTCGTCACCACCCAGGTCACCGCGGACCCGTCCGCATGGTGCGAGGCGACCGCGGACGGCAGGAGGGAGAAGGGGAAGAGGGTGTCGGCCGGAATGATCACCGCCACCTCGGACTCCAGGTGGCGCAGCGCGGCGAAGGCCGCGCCGGCCGTGCCGAGCGGGTAGCCCTCACGGTAGATGTGCAGTTCGAAGGTGCTGCCGAACTGCGCCTGCGCGTATGCCTCCACCGCTGGGCCGCCCGCCTCGGGGTCGGAGCTGGTCAGCAGGGACACGCGACGGAATCCGGTGCCGGCCAGCTCGTTGAGCGCGTGGCCGAGCATGGTCGTCGTCCCGCCGGGACGCTTGATGGGGACGAGGACCTTCGGAGTGCCGCGCAGTTCCGGATCGGCGGCGGCCTTGAGCCGGCTTCCTTTGCCCCCGGCCAGAACCAGGGCCACCGCCGAAGGCGGCAGGGAGACCTGGACGCTGGAGAACCAGGAGGAGACGTCGACGTTCGTCTTCATGGGTGACCATCCCGCAGTCTGAGGGTGTGGGTGGCGCCGCCGCCGAAGTTCTGCTCCGGGAGGATTCAGAGCAGGTTCAGATGATCGAGTCCGAGGTAGGCCACTTCCACATCGCTCATCCGTCCCTTTCGGAGAATGTTCCGGAAGGAGGGCTGGTCGAGCAGGGTGACTTCGATGAACTCGTTGTCCTCCGTGCACGGTTCGGCGATCTTGACGCAGTTCGTCGCTACGAAGCAGTGCCTCACCACGGTCGAGTAGGCATCGTCGTAGCAGGTGGTGACGTGTTCGAGCTGTCCTCGATAGCCGGTTTCCTCCAGCAGCTCCCGTTCCATGGCGACCAGGGCCTCCTCGCCCGGCGAGATGAACCCGCCGGGCAACTCGTAGAGGAAGTCCATCGGCCCGGGACGGAACTGCTTGGCCACGACGACTTTCAGGTCCTCGGTCAGCGCCAGCACCGCGGCGGCTGAACTCTCGGCCTTGATGAAGAAATCTTCGATGCGGCCGTCAGGCAGTTGGAAGACCACCTTCTCGATACCGCGTCCGTATTTTTCGAAGACGGTGGTTCGCGAAATCTCTTGCCAGCGCGGGGTGGTGTCAATCATGGCGCCGGATACTACGCGAACCCCTGCACGCTCGTGGCTCCTCGCGGGGCCACGGCACTCACCGGAAGCAGGTACCACTCGTTATGAGTAATACTCTGCATGAGTATTACCCGGCAGGGCTTCCTTGTCCAGTCCGTTGAGCGCCCAACTCCGCCTGACACCCCGGAAACTGATGCGACGCGAGGGACGGTCCGCGCGCCACCGGCCGTACCGCGCGCGGAGGGCACCCGGCCGGGCACCGGCAGTGGGTGCGACCGGCCGCATCCGCCCGACGACCGCAGCGCGACCGCCAACTCGGGCCCCCGAAAGGCGACTTCGCTCTATGCCGGGTGACCGAAAGAGTTCGGACAAGTCGCCACGGACCCCTCCCGGCACATCCTGTACGGGTGTTCTGGCGCGATTACGTCTGTCCGTGCGACCGCCGCGCCTCTATCGTCGCCCGGGTGAACCAGACGGCGGTTCCTCCTCGGCCGGCGGGTCCTTCCGACTCGCACACGCACGTCAAGGCACCGGCCGACCCGGCCACCAGTGAGGCGGGGCGCCTGCTGTGCGTGGGGGTGTACCTCGACCCGCGCTTCCGGGACCGGGTCATCGACGAGCTGTACGTCCACCACGAGCGCTTCGTCGCGCCGAGCTACGGCATCGACGCGGCCCGCGTCCTCGCACACGCCCTGTACGCCAGGCGCGGTGAACTCCTCTGGGCGGCGGCGGTGACCGGACTGTGGGTGGTGGCCGCGGTCGTCACCGACGGCTGGTTCCTCACCCGTCTGCTGCTGCCCTGCCTGCTGCTGAGCGCCGGCGCGCGGGCCGTGGAGGCGTCCCGGGAGAACTCCGCGCTGCGCCTGCCCGCCTGGCTGCTCCAGATGTACGCCCGACTGCTCCTGGGATTCCTGCTGTTGACGGTGGCGATGACCCCGCTGATCCAGGCGAACTGGCAGCTGCTCGACAACTGGTTCGTGCAGTTCGTGCACAGCGTCACCCGGGCACTCGACCTCCAGTACCGCATGATGCCGCTGACGTGGCAGCTGAAGCTCTACTTCAACGGGGGCGACACCTGGCAGCGCTCGTCCTGGACCGTCTTCGCCTTCCTGCTGCTGCTCGCGGTGCTCACCGGACTGCGGCGGGAGTGGCTGGCCCGGACCATGTCCGGCCCGCTGTCCCGCGAGCGGTACGACGACCTCGCCGCGGACCCGGCCGAACGGCTCCACGGCTCACGTCTGCGGTTCGTCCGGGAACTGATCCGCGCCGAACAGCACTGGCCGCTGGTGATGTACGCGACGGAGAAGCCCTTCTGCGGCGCCGGAATGCCGTTCCGGCCCTGGCACCTGTCGGTCGAGCTGCGCCCGCGCACGGACCTCGGCGCCCGGGAACCGCAGGCGGTGGACAACGAGGAGATCCTGCGCCGCGTCGTCCCCCTCGTCGAGTCGCTGCGCGTGCCGTCCCCGCACGGCTCACCGCAGGCCGCGGCCGCGGTCCTGGACCGGCTGCGCGAACTCGTCGTCGACGAGTGCGTCTTCCTGCCGGCCACCGGTCTGCGCCTGCGCGAGGACGCGCCGCTCACGGCGGACGACTTCGAGGAACACCGCGCGGACGCGGTCGAGGAGGGCGGCGAGAAGCGCCGGCACTTCCTGCGGATTCGGGTGGGCGGCTGGGACGAGGACATCGTCGTCACCGTCTTCGTCCGGGTGCACACCCAGGGCGGCATGCTGATGCTGGAGGTCGCCCCGCACGTACTGCGCCCTGTGCGGGCGAAGTTCCGCGGCACGGGCGGCGTAGGGCAGCGCCTCGGCCGGAACAACGCGGTCGCGCTGGGACTCCAGGCCCTCGCGCACGCTCCGCGGGACCTGGGCACGGCGCTGCTCGCGCTCGCCAGGGGGCTGCTGAGCGGCTGGCACGCGCTGTCCGCCGCGAACTCCGGGGAGCCACCGACCGGTCCCGGCACGGCGGTACGCGAACTGGGCGCGGAGCCCGACGCCTCGCTGTTCCAGACCATGGACGTCGACCGCTATCTGAAGACCGTCGAGGACCGGGTGGCACGCGGGGTGCAGCTCGCGCTGTACGAGGCGGGCTGGCAGACGACCGAGTTCGAACGCAAGGCCGTGCACCTCGGTCAGGGGGCGGTCTACATCCAGTCGGTGCACAACAGCGCCGTCGGGATCGGCGACAGGAACACCGTCAGCGCCTCGAACGACGGGGCCGCGGGGAAGAAGGAGTCGACAGGTGACACACCCTGAACCGGAGCGGACCGCGCGGCCCGTGGGTTCCGAGCCCTCACCCTCCGAACGCGCCGTGCACATCGGCTCGGTGTCGGGCAGCTCCTTCGCCATCGGCGACCACAACCAGGTCGGTACGGTCAACGGCGCGTCCGGAGCCGACCGGGAGGCGGCGGTGACCGAACTGCTTTCGGCGGTACGGGAATTGCGAGCCGATCTGTCCCGGCTGACGGCGCGCGTGGCGGACCGTGGGCCGGTGGCCGTGCTGGACGCGGAACTGGTGTCCGTACAGGACGAGATCGAGTCCACCGACGTGGTCACCCCGGGCCGTCTCGCCCGGCTGCGTGACGCGCTCCTCTCGGCGGGCCCGGTGGTCGAACTCCTCGCCTCGGGGAGCGCGGTCGCCACCTCCGTGGCCGCCCTGCTGGGAGCCTGACGGTGTCACCACCCGGTCCCCGGTGGAACGCGGGTGACCAGAGCTGGGAGTTCCCGGACCACGACGCGCCCATGGCGTTCCCGGAGCCCCGTCCGGACCCGGACCAGGACGGCGCGCGCACCGGGAGCGGCCCGCCCACCGTGCCAGGACCGGTGCCCCCGGACGCGGCAGCGACCCGTACCCCGGCTCCCGCTTCCCGGGACGGTGCCGGGCCACGGCCACCGCTGACACCGCCGCCCGTGCCCCGGCCCCCGCTGGCACCACCACCCGTACCGCGACATCCGGCCGTCGGCGATCCGGGAGCGGGCGGGTCCGGTGGACCGGCGCGCACGCGCCGGCTCGCCCTGCCCGCCGCCGGACTCGCCGCCGCCGTGCTCGTGGCCGTCGCGGCGGTGTGGCTGGGACAGGACGACACACCGTCCGGCGCCGCGTCCTCCGCCGCCGCGACCGCCTTCCCCACCGCGTCCCCGACCGTGTCGCGCAGCGGCTACCGCCTCGCCGAGGGCCCCGACGGCGTCACCCTCGCGGTCCCGGAGGACTGGGCGCACCGCACGAACACCGCCGCGGTCGTCTACGAAGCGGCGGACCACTCCTCGTACCTGGAGATCTACCCGGTGTCGTTCAAGGCCGAAGCCGTCGAGCTGGCGCGTGGCTTCTCACGAGGGGTGGCGTCGGTCTGGACGGGCTACGTGGAGACGGGGTTCGGGCCGGTCGGCGAAGGACCGGACGCGGCCGTCGAGGTGAACTTCGGCTACGACCTCCCGGACGGCGGACGCCGACGCGGCATCTACCGCGTCTTCACCACGCCCGGCGGGGCCATGTACAGCGTCCAGAGCGCGGGACCGAGCACCGACTGGCCCCGGCAACGCCAGGTCATGGACACGATGCTGGCCGGCTTCTACGTACCGCCGTCCTCGCCGTCCCCGTGAACCGGTAGGGGCACCCGGCCTGGGAGGCGGACCGCCCTGCGCAGAGGTGCGGGCGGGAGTCACGGGGGAAGAGCACGGCTCAGCCGTCCTATACGGCCCCACCCCCTTGACGGTGATCGTGGTCGCGGTCTCGCTTTTCCTGTCGAGCGCGGCGACGTAGTGCGCGTCGTCGGGGGTTCCGCCGAGGAAGGTGTCAGCACCGGCGCCGCCGCGCCGGACCTCGTAGTGGCCGACGCCGTCGGCGTCGGCGGAGGCGTCCGGACCGGAAAAGGGGCCCTCGGCGTCGACGGCGCACGTGGGACAGGGACGACGACGCCCGGTCGCGCACCCCCACCTTTCGTTGCATAAACCTGCGGTGATGCGTATAGTCATGCCGTCGACGAGGAGGATTCCGATGGTGGTACGTGCAGCGGTGGCAGGGGCGAGCGGATACGCGGGCGGAGAAGTCCTCCGGCTGCTGCTGGCCCACCCCGAGGTCGAGATCGGCGCTCTCACCGGGAACTCCAACGCGGGGCAGCGGCTCGGCGCGCTGCAGCCTCATCTGCGGCCCCTCGCGGACCGGGTGCTCCAGGCCACCACCCCCGAGGCGCTGGCAGGGCACGACGTCGTGTTCCTGGGGCTGCCGCACGGGCAGTCCGCCGCCGTCGCCGAACAGCTCGGCGACGATGTGCTCGTCATCGACATGGGCGCCGACTTCCGGCTCAAGGACCCCGCCGACTGGGAGAGGTTCTACGCCTCGCCGCACGCCGGGACCTGGCCCTACGGGCTGCCCGAGCTGCCCGGCGGGCGGGCGGCCCTCGCCGGGACCAAGCGGATCGCGGTGCCCGGGTGCTATCCGACCGCCGTGTCGCTGGCGCTCTTCCCGGCCTACGCCGCCCGGCTCGTCGAGCCCGAGGCCGTCGTCGTCGCCGCGTCCGGCACCTCGGGCGCGGGCAAGGCGGCCAAGCCACATCTGCTCGGCTCCGAGGTGATGGGCTCCATGTCCCCGTACGGCGTCGGCGGTGGCCACCGGCACACCCCCGAGATGATCCAGAACCTCGGCGCGGTGGCCGGTGAACCGGTCACCGTCTCCTTCACCCCGACCCTCGCGCCCATGCCCCGGGGCATCCTCGCCACGTGCAGTGCCAGGGCGAAGCCGGGAGTGAGCGCCGAATCGGTCCGTACGGCGTACGGGAAGGCGTTCGCGGACGAGCCGTTCGTCGACCTGCTGCCCGAGGGGCAGTGGCCCGCCACCGGATCGGTGTACGGCTCCAACGCCGCGCAGGTCCAGGTCGCGTACGACGGGTCGGCCGGCCGCGTCCTCGCGATCAGCGCCATCGACAACCTCACCAAGGGCACCGCGGGCGGGGCCCTCCAGAGCATGAACATCGCCCTCGGACTCCCCGAGGACACCGGCCTTTCCTCGATCGGCCTCGCTCCGTGAACGACGGACGCGCGGCCGTCCGGCCGCGGGGCAGCGAGACCGGCAGCGACCACAGCCGCCACCCCGGCGGCGTGAACAAGGAGATGCAGTGAGCGTCACGGCAGCACAGGGATTCACGGCGGCGGGCATCGCCGCCGGGATCAAGGAGAGCGGAAGCCCGGACCTGGCCCTCGTGGTCAACCACGGGCCGCGTCGCGCCGCCGCCGGCGTCTTCACCTCCAACCGCGTCAAGGCCGCACCCGTCCTGTGGTCGGAGCAGGTGATCAAGGGCGGCGAGGTGACCGCCGTCATCCTCAACTCCGGTGGCGCCAACGCCTGTACGGGCCCACAGGGCTTCCAGGACACCCACGCCACCGCGGAGAAGGTGGCCGACGTCCTCACCGGCCACAGCGCGGGGGAGATCGCCGTCGCGTCGACCGGGCTCATCGGCGTGCGGCTGCCGATGGACAAGCTCCTGACCGGTATCGAGCGGGCCGCCGAGGCGCTGAGCGAGCACGGCGGCGAGAAGGCCGCCATCGCCATCAAGACCACCGACACCGTCCACAAGACGGCGGTCGCGGGCGGTGAGGGATGGACCGTCGGCGGCATGGCCAAGGGCGCGGGCATGCTCGCCCCCGGCCTCGCGACCATGCTCGTCGTCCTCACCACCGACGCCGACGTCGACGCCCCCGCGCTCGACACCGCGCTGCGCGCCGCGACCCGTACCACCTTCGACCGCATCGACTCCGACGGCTGCATGTCGACCAACGACACCGTGCTGCTGCTCGCCTCCGGCGCCTCCGGGATCACCCCGGAGGAGGACGTGTTCGCCGAAGCGGTACGGGCCGTCTGCGCCGACCTCGCCCGCCAGCTCATCGGCGACGCCGAGGGAGCCTCCAAGGACATCCGGATCGAGGTCGTGGGCGCGGCCGACGAGGACGACGCCCTGGAGGTGGGCCGCTCCATCGCCCGTAACAACCTCCTCAAGTGCGCCATCCACGGTGAGGACCCCAACTGGGGCCGGGTCCTCTCCGCGATCGGTACGACCGGCGCCGCCTTCGAGCCCGACCGGCTGAACGTCGCCATCAACGACGTCTGGGTGTGCCGCGACGGCAGCGTCGGCGAGGACCGTGACCTCGTCGACATGCGTTACCGCGAGGTGCGGATCACCGCCGACCTCTCCGCGGGCACCGAGTCCGTGGTGATCTGGGCCAACGACCTCACTGCGGACTACGTCCACGAGAACAGCGCGTACAGCTCATGAGCGCCGCACGCAAGCACACCGCGCTGCCGAAGGCACAGATCCTCATCGAGGCACTGCCCTGGCTCACCCGGCACAACGGCAAGACCGTCGTCATCAAGTTCGGCGGGAACGCCATGGTCGACGAGGAGCTGAAGGCGGCCTTCGCCCAGGACGTCGTCTTCCTGCGCCAGGCCGGACTCAAGCCCGTCGTCGTGCACGGCGGCGGGCCGCAGATCAGCGCCCAGCTCGACAAACAGGGCCTGGTCAGCGAGTTCAAGGCCGGGCTGCGGGTCACCACGCCCGAGGCGATGGACGTCGTACGGATGGTGCTGGCCGGACAGGTCCAGCGCGAACTGGTCGGCCTGCTGAACCAGCACGGCCCGCTCGCCGTCGGCATGACCGGCGAGGACGCCCGCACGATCACCGCGGTCCAGCACCGCCCGGTGATAGACGGCGAGCCCGTCGACATCGGCCGGGTCGGCGAGATCACGGCGATCGACACGGGCGCCGTCCAGGCGCTGCTCGATGACGGCCGTATCCCCGTCGTCTCCTCCATCGCCCGCTCCGCCGACGACGGACACGTCTACAACGTCAACGCCGACACCGCCGCCGCCGCGCTCGCCGCCGCGCTGGACGCCGCGACGCTGATGGTCCTCACCGACGTCGAGGGCCTGTACGAGGACTGGCCGAACAGCGACGACGTGATCAGCCGGCTCACCGCGACCGAACTGGAGAAACTGCTGCCGGACCTCTCCAGCGGCATGGTGCCCAAGATGGAGGGCTGCCTCTTCGCCGTGCGCAACGGCGTGGAGACCGCCCGCGTCATCGACGGCCGGGTCCAGCACTCGATCCTGCTGGAGATCTTCACCGATGAGGGAATCGGCACGATGGTCGTGCCGGACGGACAGGGGGAACGATGAGCAACGCGGAACTCTCGCAGCGCTGGCAGAACGCGCTGATGGACAACTACGGCACCCCGCGGCTCTCCCTGGTGCGCGGAGCGGGCGCCAGGGTCTGGGACGCCGACGGCGCCGAATACCTCGACTTCGTCGGCGGCATCGCGGTGAACGCCCTGGGCCACGCCCACCCGGCCGTCGTCGAGGCCGTCTCCACGCAGATCGCCTCCCTCGGCCATGTCTCCAACCTGTTCATCGCCGAACCTCCGGTCGCCCTCGGCGAACGGCTGCTCCAGCTGTTCGGCCGGACCGGCCGGGTCTACTTCTCCAACTCGGGCGCCGAGGCCAACGAGGCCGTCTTCAAGATCGGCCGGCTGACCGGGCGTACGCACATGGTCGCCACCGTCGGAGGTTTCCACGGCCGCACCACGGGATCGCTCGCCCTCACCGGCCAGCCGTCGAAGCGTGAGCCGTTCCTGCCGTTGCCCGGCGACGTCACGCATGTCCCGTACGGCGATGTGGCGGCCCTCCGGGCCGCGGTCACCAGCGACACCGCCCTGCTGATCATCGAACCGATCCAGGGCGAGGCCGGCGTCGTCGTCCCGCCCGAGGGCTATCTGGAGGCCGCCCGGGAGATCACCCGGGCGACCGGCACCCTGCTGGTGCTCGACGAGGTGCAGACCGGCATCGGCCGGTGCGGCCAGTGGTTCGAGCACCAGGCCCACCAAGGGGTCGAGCCCGACGTGGTCACGCTCGCCAAGGGACTCGGCGGCGGACTGCCGATCGGCGCCACCGTCGCGTTCGGCGCGGCGGCCGAGCTGCTGAAGCCCGGCCACCACGGCTCGACGTTCGGCGGCAACCCGATCGCCTGCGCCGCCGGGCTCGCGGTCCTGGACACCCTCTCCGCCGACGGCGCGCTCGACGAGGTGAAGCGGCTCGGCGAGAAGATCCGCGACGGTGTGGAAGGACTGGGACACCCGCTGGTCTCCCACGTCCGGGGCGCCGGACTGCTGCTGGGTATCGTGCTCACCGAGCCCCGCGCACACCAGGTGCAGCAGGCGGCTCAGGACGCCGGACTCCTGGTGAACGCGCCCGCCCCCGATGTCGTACGGCTGATGCCCCCGCTGATCATCGGCGACACGGAGGTGGACGCGTTCCTGCGGACCGTGCCCGGCGTCCTCGACACCGCACACGGGGACGGACGATCCGGGGCATGACCCTCCGGAGATGGAGGCGACGAAGATGACCGAGACGCAGGAGACCGAGCACGGAGGACAGTCCGTGCCGCAGACCCGCACGGCGCGCCACCGCCGGATCGTGGACATCCTGAACCGGCAGCCGGTGCGCTCGCAGAGTCAGCTGGCCAAGCTCCTGGCCGACGACGGGCTGAGCGTCACCCAGGCGACGCTCTCCCGGGACCTCGACGAACTGGGCGCGGTGAAGATCCGCAACACCGGAGGCGAGCTGATCTACGCGGTGCCCAGCGAGGGCGGATTCCGCACCCCGCAGGCCCCGCTCGGCGAGTCCGCGAAGGAGGAGCGGATGCGCCGACTCTCCGCGGAACTCCTCATCTCGGCGGAGGCGTCGGCCAATCTCGTCGTGCTCCGGACACCGCCGGGCGCGGCCCAGTTCCTGGCCTCCGCCATCGACCAGGCGGAACTCCAGGACATCCTGGGGACCATCGCGGGCGACGACACGCTGATGCTGATCAGTCGCGACCCGGTGGGCGGGCAGGCGCTCTCGGAGCACCTGCTGCGGCTGGCGCAGAACGACCGCTGAGGCGCCGGGGCGGCGGGCCGGGCCGCCGCGACCGGGGCAGCGGCCCGGCCGGAGCCGGTGGGCCCAGGCTCAGTAGCGGGTGATCGCCGTCGGCCCCGTGGTGGTGCCGATCGCGATGTGCGGGGCCCGCCCCGGCTCGGCCCACTCCATGATCCGGTCCAGCGCCTCGGCCGGTACGGACACACAGCCGGCCGTCGCCCCGTGCCCGTTCACATGGAGGAAGATCCCGGCGCCCCGGCCGCGCACCGGACGGTCGTAGTTGAAGCCGATCACGAACGCGTGGGCGTACTGCGTCGGGTAGTCGGTCAGGTGCTCCGCCTCGCTCGCCCGGCAGTCCGCGGGCAGCGGTTCCACCCAGCGGTTGTAGGCACGGGCCTCGTTGTCCTCGCACCACCACGAGCGGTCGTCGGCGCGGCGGTACGGATAGCGGATGCCGGCCGGGGCCGCGTCGACACCGAACGCGTACGGCAGGCCGAACAGACCGGTGGGGGTGGTCCCGGTGCCCTGCTCCCGCCGTTCGCCCTCGACCAGCCCGCCCTCGCCGAACCGCGCGGGCGCCGATCCCACCCGCGTCCAGCCGTCGGCACGCAGGCTCCACCAGGTGACGGTCCCGGTGGTGGCCGCGGTGTCCGCCGCCTCGGCGGTGATCAGCTGCGTACCGCCGCCCGTGTCGACCATCCGTTCCGGCAGCGGCGCCGGTTCGGCCGGCCGGGCCGCGACGGAGCCCGCCAGGGCGAGCAGGACGAATCCGGTCATCAGAGTTCCACGCATGCGCATGACCGCGACGCTACGCACGCCACCGCGCGCCCGCCCCGCGAAGCTGCTCCGTACGGCCCAGTGGACTCACCCGGCGCGATCGTCGTCGCCGCGCGATCGGCGGACCGGTGGTTCCGGGCCGCGGGACACGGCGTCCTGGAAGGGGCGCGGCCGAGCGCGTACGGCCCGTGCCGCCCGCCTGAGCAGCAGCTTTGACAAACCATACAGAGGCTTGCATAGTTATACCCATCAGTGATTGGACCGTAAGGAGAAACCCGTGACCGAGCGCGTCGTACTCGCCTACTCGGGCGGCCTGGACACCTCCGTCGCCATCGGCTGGATCGCCGAGGAGACGGGCGCCGAGGTCATCGCCGTCGCCGTGGACGTCGGCCAGGGCGGAGAGGACCTGGACGTCATCCGCAAGCGCGCGCTCGCCTGCGGCGCCGTCGAGGCCGAGGTCGCGGACGCCAAGGACGAGTTCGCCGAGGGCTACTGCCTCCCGGCGATCAAGGCCAACGCCCTCTACATGGACCGTTACCCGCTGGTCTCGGCGCTCTCCCGGCCGACCATCGTCAAGCACCTCGTCGCCGCCGCGAACAAGCACGGCGCGGGCATCGTCGCCCACGGCTGCACGGGCAAGGGCAACGACCAGGTCCGCTTCGAGGCCGGCATCTCCGCCCTCGGTCCCGATCTGAAGTGCATCGCCCCGGTCCGTGACTACGCGATGACGCGCGACAAGGCGATCGCCTTCTGCGAGGAGAAGAACCTCCCGATCGCGACCACCAAGAAGTCCCCGTACTCCATCGACCAGAACGTCTTCGGGCGCGCCGTCGAGACGGGCTTCCTGGAGGACATCTGGAACGCCCCGATCGAGGACATCTACGAGTACACCTCGGACCCGGCCACGCCCCGCGAGGCCGACGAGGTCGTCATCTCGTTCAAGGAGGGCGTCCCGGTCGCCGTCGACGGCAAGCCCGTCACCGTCCTGCAGGCGATCCAGCAGCTCAACGAGCGGGCGGGCGCCCAGGGCATCGGCCGGATCGACATCGTCGAGGACCGGCTCGTGGGCATCAAGTCCCGCGAGGTGTACGAGGCGCCCGGCGCGATCGCCCTGATCACCGCCCACCAGGAGCTGGAGAACGTCACCGTGGAGCGCGAGCTGGCCCGCTACAAGCGGCAGGTCGAGCAGCGCTGGGGCGAGCTGGTCTACGACGGCCTGTGGTTCTCCCCGCTCAAGCGCGCCCTGGACGGCTTCATCAACGAGGCGAACCAGCACGTCACCGGTGACATCCGGATGACCCTGCACGCGGGCCGCGCCGTGGTCACCGGCCGGAAGTCCGAGCAGTCGCTGTACGACTTCAACCTCGCCACCTACGACTCGGGCGACACCTTCGACCAGTCCAAGGCGCAGGGCTTCATCGAGATCTTCGGCCTCTCCTCGAAGATCGCGGCCAAGCGCGACCTCGCGTAACACGCGCGCCGCCGGTACCCGCGTACCGGACAGTCCGTCACCGCCTCCCCGGTCATCCGCGCGGGGAGGCGGTCGCACATCCACCTCTTGTCTGCTGAGGAGCACGCAGTGAGCAACGGCACCGGCAACAGCGACGTACGCCTCTGGGGCGGCCGTTTCGCCGACGGTCCGGCCGAGGCGCTGGCCAAGCTGTCCGCCTCCGTCCACTTCGACTGGCGGCTCGCGCCGTACGACATCGCCGGCTCCCGCGCCCACGCGCGCGCCCTGAACAAGGCGGGCCTGCTCACCGACGACGAACTGGCCCGGATGACCGCCGGGCTCGACCAGCTCCAGGCGGACGTCGCCGACGGCTCCTTCACCGGCACTGTCGCCGACGAGGACGTCCACACCGCGCTGGAGCGCGGTCTGCTGGAACGCCTCGGCCCGGACCTCGGCGGCAAGCTCCGCGCCGGCCGGTCCCGCAACGACCAGGTCGCCACCCTCTTCCGGATGTACCTGCGTGATCACGCCCGGATCATCGGCGGGCTGGTCGCCGAGCTCCAGGACGCCCTGGTCGGGCTCGCCGAGGCCCACCCGGACGTGGCCATGCCGGGGCGCACGCACCTCCAGCACGCGCAGCCCGTCCTCTTCGCCCACCACGTCCTGGCCCATGTCCAGTCCCTCTCCCGGGACGCGGAGCGGCTGCGGCAGTGGGACGAGCGCACGGCCGTCTCGCCGTACGGCTCGGGCGCGCTGGCCGGCTCGTCCCTGGGGCTCGACCCGGAGGCGGTCGCCGCGGACCTGGGCTTCGAGCGCGGATCGGTGGCCAACTCCATCGACGGGACGGCGTCGCGCGACTTCGTCGCTGAGTTCGCCTTCATCACCGCGATGACCGGTGTCAACCTCTCCCGGATCGCGGAGGAGATCATCCTGTGGAACACGAAGGAGTTCTCCTTCGTCACCCTGCACGACGCCTTCTCCACCGGTTCGTCGATCATGCCGCAGAAGAAGAA
The DNA here is from genome assembly GCF_029167625.1 of Streptomyces sp. AM 4-1-1. Taxonomy (NCBI): domain Bacteria; kingdom Bacillati; phylum Actinomycetota; class Actinomycetes; order Kitasatosporales; family Streptomycetaceae; genus Streptomyces; species Streptomyces sp. AM 4-1-1. Next base: position 904,996 of record NZ_CP119145.1, on the reverse strand, counting down.
CCCGGACATCGCCGAGCTGGCCCGGGGCAAGTCCGGGCGTCTCATCGGCAATCTGACGGGTCTGCTGGCGACACTGAAGGCCCTGCCGCTCGCGTACAACCGGGACCTCCAGGAGGACAAGGAGCCCGTCTTTGACTCCTGCGACCAGCTGGAGGTCCTGCTCCCCGCCTTCACCGGAATGATGGCCACCCTCACCGTCAACCGCGCCCGGATGGAGGAACTGGCCCCGGCCGGTTTCTCGCTCGCCACCGACATCGCCGAATGGCTGGTCAAGCAGGGCGTGCCGTTCCGGGTGGCGCACGAGGTCGCGGGCGAGTGCGTCAAGGAGTGCGAGCAGCACGGCATCGAGCTGGACGAGCTGACCGACGAGCAGTTCGCGAAGATCTCCGAGCATCTGACCCCCGAGGTCCGCACGGTCCTCGACGTGCCGGGCGCCCTCGCCTCCCGCGACGGCCGCGGCGGTACGGCCCCTTCGGCGGTCGCCGTCCAGCTCGCCGAGGTCAAGCGGGACCTGGCCGCCCAGCACGCCTGGGCGTCCGCCCGCGGCTGACCGAGGAAGACCGAGGGGCGTAGCGGCCGGGACCCCGCATCCGGCGGTGCGACGGGGCCGGCCCGCCGGTCACGCCCCCGGCCCTCGTACCGCGCCGGCCGCCCCCCGGCCCGCGACCCACTCGGCGAGCGTGACGAAGTCCGCCCGTACCAGCCCCACTCCCGGGTCGATCCGCAGGAGCAGGGACCCGGCCTGGTGATGGGCGGCGACCCATTCCCGGTCCAGCGCGGTGATCTCGTCGTCGACCCATGCGAACGGCCGCCCGGCCGCGTACTCGACGACGTACCGCGTCTTCCAGTACGTCCCGTCGGGCCGGACGGCGTGCATCGCGGGCCACTCGATCCACGGCAGCGGCGGCAGGCCGATCCGTGGCCCGATCCACTCGTTGGCCTCTTCCTTCCAGGTCGTCGCCCAGACCAGTTCGTACCGGTCCGAGAGGGCCCGCAGTTCGTCGCCGTGCGCGGGGGCGAGGAGCACCGGCAGGGTGCCGTGGGGCCATCCGGCGGGGCGGGTGATGTGCCTGACGTACCCCTGCGGCGGCTGCCGGCGCGCCGGCGCCGCGTACGGATTGAGCGGACCGTCGATGTCGAGCAGCAGAAGCGGCTTCATGGTCACATGCTCCTCTCCTCACCGGCCGGACGGGATGAACCAGGGGCGGCAGGGGCGAAGGAGGACGCCGAGAATGATGAGACGATTGTGTCTCAAGTGAGCTAGGTTCGTCTCATGACATTCGACCGTGCGCAGGTGCTGCGCAGCGCCGCGGTTCTCCTGACCCACAGATCGACCGCCACCATGGACGAGGTCGCCAGGGCGGCGGGCATCGGCCGCGCCACCCTGCACCGCCACTTCGCGGGACGCGAAGCGCTGGTCAGGGCGTTGGAAGAGCTGGGCATCCAGGAGTTCGAAGCGGCTCTCGACGCCGCCGCCCTCGACGAGGGCACCTCGGAGGAGGCGCTGCGCAGGCTGGTCGTCGCCGTCGAACCGGGCGCCGGACTGCTGTCGTTCCTCATCACCGAGAACCAGCTCTTCGAGGGCGACGAGGTCAACGAGGGCTGGGGCCGGCTCGACGCCCGGGTCGCCGCCTTCTTCCGGCGGGGCCAGGAGCGCGGCGAGTTCCGGATCGACCTCACCCCCGCCTGGCTGACCGAAGCCCTCTACGGGCTCATCGGCACCGGAGCCTGGGCCGTTCAGGCCGGCCGGGTCGCCGCGCAGGACTTCCCCTACATGATCACCGAGTTGCTGCTCGGCGGAGCACGCCGGAGCGTGGAGAAATGACGAGCACCGACACAGCCACCGACACCCCGGACGAGGTACGCGGGCCCGGGCGGTGGATCGCCCTGGCCGTCCTCGTGCTGGCCGTACTGCTGGTGGCCGTCGACGCCACCGTGCTCGGCCTCGCCACCCCGTTCCTCAGCGAGGACCTGAAACCCTCCGGCACCCAGCTGCTCTGGATCGGCGACGTCTACTCCTTCGTCATCGCCGGACTCCTCGTCTCGATGGGCAGCCTCGGTGACCGCATCGGCCGCAAGAAGCTGCTGCTCACCGGGGCGCTGGCCTTCGGAGCGGTCTCCGCGCTCAACGCGTACGCCACCAGTCCCGAGATGATGATCCTGGCCCGCGCGCTGCTCGGTGTCGCGGGCGCCACCCTGATGCCGTCGACGCTGGCCCTGATCCGCAACCTCTTCCACGATCCGCGCGAGCGCAGTTTCGCCATCGGCATCTGGGGCGCCATGGCGTCGGCGGGCGCGGCCGTCGGACCCGTCGTCGGCGGATTCCTCCTCCAGCACTTCTGGTGGGGTTCGGTCTTCCTCATCAACCTGCCGGTCATGGCGGTCCTCGTGTTGGTCGGCATCAAGCTGATCCCCGAGTCGAAGAACCCGGCGCCCGGCCCCTGGGACCTGCCCAGCGTGGCGCTGTCGCTCATCGGCATGATCGGCGTGGTGTACGCGGTCAAGGAGGTGGCCGCCCATGGCGCGAGCTGGCAGGTCGGCGCCTCGGCCGTCATCGGGGTGGCCGCGCTGGCCTGGTTCGTACGCCGTCAGCTGAGGCTGCCCGCGCCCCTCCTGGACATGCGGCTCTTCCACCACCGGGGCTTCTCCGGCGCCGTCCTCGCCGACCTGCTGACGATCCTTGGCCTGTCCGGCCTGGTCTTCTTCCTCTCCCAGTACCTGCAACTGGTCCAGGGACGCGGACCGCTGGAGGCGGGACTCGCCGAACTGCCCGCGGCCGTCGGCGCGGTGACCGCGGGGCTGCTGGCCGGCATCACGGCCCGCCGCTTCTCCGTGCGGTCCGTGGTGGGCGGCGGGCTCGGCGCGATCGGCCTGGCCCTCGCCGCCCTCACCGTGCTCAGCAAGGAGACCGGCTACCCGCTGCTCGGCGGGGTGCTCCTGGTCGTCGGTGTCGGCGCGGGCTTCGCCTTCACCGTGACCGCGGACGTCATTCTGTCCAGCGTGCCGAAGGAGCAGGCGGGCTCGGCCTCGGCGGTCTCCGAGACGGCGTACGAACTGGGGGCGGCTCTCGGCATCGCCCTGCTCGGTTCCATCGTCACCGGCGTCTATCAGGACTTCGCCTCACCGGCCGGCGTCCCCGCCCCGACCTCCGTCGCGGCCCACGAGTCCCTGGGCGGCGCGGTGGAAGCGGCCGCCGCGCTCCCCGCCAAGGAGGGGGCGGCGCTGATGGCGGCGGCACAGGACGCGTTCGTGGACGGACTTCGGCTCGCGGCGGGCGCCGGGGCGGTGGTGCTGCTCGCGACGGCCGTCGCGGCCTGGTTCCTGCTGCGCGGACAGAAGCTGGAGGACGGCGTGGAACACCCCTGAAGTCCCATGGGTGAGGGCCCGCACCCCGGCCGGGGTACGGGCCCTCACCCATGTCCTGCGCGTGCGTGCCCGGCTCAGGCGGCCTTCGCCTTGGTGGCGTAGACGTCGACGTACTCCTGGCCCGACAGCCGCATCACCTCGGCCATCACCGAGTCGGTCACCGCCCGCAGCACATAGCGGTCGCGGTCCATGCCCTCGTACCGCGAGAACTCCATCGGCTCACCGAACCTGACCGTCACCTTGCCCGGCCGGGGCAGACCCGCACCGCCCGGCTGGAGCTTGTCCGTGCCGATCATCGCGAACGGGATGACGGGGGCGCCGGTCATCAGCGTCAGCCGCGCGATGCCCGTACGGCCCCGGTAGAGCCGTCCGTCGGGCGAGCGGGTGCCCTCCGGGTAGATGGCGAACGCGCCGCCCTCCTCCAGCACCCGACGGCCCGTCATCAGCGCCGCGACCCCGCCGCGCCCGCCGTCCCGGTCCACCGGGATCATGCCGCAGCCGCTGAAGAACCACGCCATCAGCCGGCCCTTGACGCCCTTGCCGGTGACGTACTCGTCCTTGCCGATGAAGAACACCGGCCGGTCGCAGCAGATCGGCATGATCATCGAGTCGATGAACGTCAGGTGGTTGCCCGCCAGAATCACCGGCCCGGACCCGGGGATGTTCTGGACGCCCTCGACCTGTGGCCGGAACATCAGGCGCAGAATCGGTCCGAGCACTGCCTTGATGAACGCGTGTCGGGACAACGGTTCCTCCGGTGTCGTGGCCGAGCCGGCCGGGGCGAGGGTCTGCGGTTCGAGTGATGGTGCGTGTCGCGCAGGTGAGGACGATACTCGCGGGTACCCGTGGATCGCACATCGGGTTCACGGTACGGATACGCGGTGTTGACGTGTGTTTGCGGCATGTTCGTCCGGAAGGACCCCGGCGGACGGGCCCGGCGCCCTACGCTCGGGCCTCGCCCGGCACACGACGGACCGCACACCCGAGGAGTATCCATGGCAGAGCGCGCACAGGCGAACCCCGGACGGCGGGCCCTCCTGGGGGCCGCCGCCCTCGGCACCGCGGCCCTCGGACTGCCCGGCACGGCGAGCGCGGCGGAGCCCCGGCCCGGCCGGGGCGCGGACGGCCCGGGGCACGGCCACGGCTTCCGGCTCGACCTGCCGGTGCCGACCGTCATCGGCCACCGGGGCGCCGCCGGATACCGCCCGGAGCACACCATCGGCTCGTACCAGGCGGCCCTCGACATGGGCGCGCACATCATCGAGCAGGACGTCGTCCCCACCAAGGACGGCCATCTCGTCTGCCGCCACGAGAACGACATCACCGCCACCACCGATGTCGCCGCCCACCCCGGGTTCGCGAACCGCAGGACCACCAAGAAGGTCGACGGCGTCCCCCTCACCGGCTGGTTCACCGAGGACTTCACGCTCGCCGAACTCAAGACGCTGCGCGCCAAGGAGCGCATCCCCGGCAACCGCCAGCGCAACACCCTGTACGACGGACGCTGGGAGATCCCCACCTTCGAGGAGGTACTGCGCTGGGCCGACCGCGAGGGCCGCAGGCGCGGAAGGCCCGTCTGGCTGTACGTCGAGACCAAGCACCCCACGTACTTCCGCGGTCTCGGGCTGGGCCTCGAAGAGCCCCTGGCCCGGCTGCTGCGCCGCTACGGGCGCCACCGCGCGCAGTCGCCGCTGATCCTCCAGTCCTTCGAACCGAGCAGCGTCCAGCGGCTGTCGAAGCTCGTCGCCACCCCGCGCGTGGTCCTGCTGTCGGGCCCGGGGGAGCGGCCCTGGGACTTCGTCGCGTCGGGCGATCCCCGCACCGTCGCCGATCTCGTGAAGCCCGTCGGCCTGAAGTGGATGGCGGGCTACGCCCACGGCATCGGGCCCACCCTCGACCTGATCGTCCCCAAGGACGCGTCGGGCCGGCTCGGCACACCGACCACCCTGGTCCGGGACGCGCACGCGCAGGGCCTGATCCTCCACCCGTACACGCTGCGCAACGAGAACACCTTCCTGCCCGCCGACTTCAGGCGCGGCACCGATCCCAACGCGTACGGGGACGCCTTCGGCGCGCTGCTGGCGTACTTCGCGACCGGCATCGACGGCGTCTTCTCCGACAACCCGGACACCGCGCTGCTCGCCGCGGCGGACTTCGCCGGACGCTGACGGCGGGCGCGGACGCACGCCGTCAGGGCAGCGGGCGTCCGGCCCCGCGGGCCTGACACCCGGCTCCGGTACGGGACGCCGGGTGTCAGGCCCGCCGGGCCGGACGGGGCGTCAGCGCGGGGCGTCAGCCGTCCGTTCCCCCGGTGCCCCGGTCGAGTGGCCCGCGGGGGACGCGGCAACCCGCGGCCCCCGGCGGGCGTTGCGTGGGTCATGACACCTCCCGCTCCCGGCACCGCCCCCGCGGCCCCCGGCGTTCTCCCCGCTGCCCCCGGCGCGGCCCCCGCGCTCACCGCCGCCCCTGCCGCTCCCACCGCCTCCGACGCCGTCGTCCGTGCCCTGCGCCCCCTGGTCAGCGCCGAGGCGACGGCAGAGGCCCTGGCGGCGGCGATCGACCCGGCCGACCTCGAACAGGCCGTCTGGCTGCGCCTGCTGGAGCGGGTCGCGACGCAGGGACCGCCGTCGGACACCGCGCGCTGGGTGCGAGGCGCGGTACGCGGGGAGGCGCGCCGCGCCCGCCGCAGGAGCCGCCGCGAGGGCCCGTACACCGAGGAGATCACCGCCGACCCGGCCGACTGCCCCGAACGGATCGCCGTCGGCGCGGCCGAACGCAGGGCGCTGCGGGCGGCGGTGGGCCGGCTGCCGGACCGGTGCGCCCGGCTGATCTCGGCACTACTCGCTCCGGGTGATCCGACCTACCGCGAAATCGCAGGGAAGTTGGGTATGTCACAAGGCAGCTTGGGGCCGATCCGTTCCCGTTGCCTTGGATGTCTGCGCAGAATGCTGACGGCGGAGGTTGTAGCTCCTGAACCGCGGGGAAAGGAGCGGTAGACAACCGGCGGATCAGGTGAGCGGGAGGCATGCACACATGGGCACCAGTGTGATCATCGCGGCGGCGACCACTCAGGACGTCGAACAGATCTTCAAACTCCAGTACCTCTGCTTTCAGAGCGAGGCGGAGCTGTACGGCAACTACCGGATCGACCCGCTCGTCCAGACCCTCGAATCGGTCCGCGAGGAAGTGGCCACGGATCTCGTCTACGTGGCACGGCTCGGCGAGGAAGTCGTGGGCTCGGTCCGCGGCTTCACCGACCCGGACGGCGTCGGCCGGATCGGGAAGCTCTGCGTCCACCCCCGGCTCCAGGGGCACGGCCTCGGCGCCAGACTGCTGCGGGCGGCGGAGTCGGGACTCGCGGCCGAGCGTTCGGCCAAGCGGTTCCGGCTGCACACCGGCCACCGCAGCGAGGGCAATCTGCGGCTCTACCGGCGGGCGGGGTACGCGACCGTGGGCGACCTCACGGGCGCGGACGGCGTCCGGCTGATCCTGCTGGAGAAGGACGGCGCCGCGCAGACCCTCGCGGCCAGCGCCTGAACGCGCCGGCGCCCGGCCGCGACCGGGCCGGTGGCGCCTGAACCGCTGGCGCCTCGACCCGTTGCGCGCCGCCGGTCCGGTGCTCCGCCGACAGGGCAGGACGCGAGCGCCCGGCCGGTACGGGTCACGGGCGCTCGGCCCGGCGCAGCCAGATCATCCCGGTGACCGGAAGGATCACCGGGATGAACACATAACCCATGCCGAAGTCCGACCAGACGGTGGCGTCCCGGAAGGCCGACGGCTCCACCAGCGTCCAGGTGCCGACGACCAGCACCCCCACCAGCTCGGCGGCGCAGCAGACCAGCGCCGCCCTGCGGGCCTTCTCCCCGCCGCGCACCAGCGAGTACGTGATGAAGCCGTACACGACGGCCGCGACGGCGGACAGCACATAGGCGAGCGGAGCCCGGCCGAAGTCCAGGATCATCTGGACGATCGCCCGGGAGGCGGCGGCCACGGTGAACACCCCGTAGAACCAGACCAGGACCCGGCCGGGGCCCGTCCCCAGCTCGAAGCCGGGCTTCGGCGCACGGGCACCGGTGACGGTCCCGGAGGCCGTGGAATCGGCGGTGGCCCCGGAGCCGGTGGCGCGATCGGTGTCGGTCACGGTCAGTTTCCCCAGATGTCGTAGAGCCTTACTTCGAGCACCGCCAGCACGACCGCGCCCGCCGCCACCGTGACCGAACCCCAGCGGGTCCGCTCGACGAGCGACAGGAAACCGGCCGCGGGCACGGCCGCGGAAGAACCGATCAGATAGGCGAGGAACATCGCCATGCCCTGCTCCGGCCGCTCACCGCGGCTCAGCCGCACGATCCCCACCACCAGCTGTGCCACCGCCAGCAGCGAGACCACGGCCATCCCGATGAAGTGCCAGTCCTTCGTCGGCTGGTCCCGGTACGCGGCGAACCCGCACCAGGCGGCTAGGGCGAGCGCGGCCACGGCGACCGCGACCGTCAGGGCGTCAAGCATGAGGCGAGGGTATTACGGGCCGGGCACCCCGCCGCGTGCGCCCCCGGTGCGCGGGACCCGCTCGGACCGGGCCCCGGGCGCCTCCGCGAGGCCGCCGGCAAGGCGGGCGACGGGCGCCGCGTCCGTGGCCTTGGCCACAGCGCCCGCCCCTGACGCGTCGGCCCGCCCCTCGGCCCCCGCCGCCCGTACCGCCGTACAGGCGCAGGTCACGGCCCTACGCATCAGGACCGTCCGAGTGGGCCGGATCGCGCCGCCCGGCCATCCACGGGTGTCCGCTATTCGGACGGACGGCTCCGACGGGGCATTTCGTCTGTTTTACTTGTCGCATGACCACGACGAGCAGCCGCACCCTTGCGACCGAGGCGATCACGACGCCCGGTGCTCGTTGTATGTGTCGAATGCGCGCCTTCTGAGGGCCCCCGCCCGAGTCTCACGCCCCGAAGCGAGACCGAGGCCGTGCCGTCCGCGTCGAGCGGAGCGAGCCCGCCCGAGCACGTGCCGTCCGCCCGGCCCCGCCGCGCCCGGCCGTGCCGAGACCCACCGGTCGGAACGTCCGAACAGTCTCATCAGACGAATGCCCCGTGCCCGGCGGACCCCGCGCCGCGCACTCGACAGTGACGGAAAACCCCTGTGATCACCACTACGGGCCTCACGAAGGTCTACCAGTCGCGCGACCGTGAGGTCACCGCTCTGGACGGCGTCGACCTGCACGTCCGCGAGGGCGAGGTGTACGGCGTCATCGGGCAGAGCGGCGCCGGGAAATCCTCCCTGATCCGCTGCGTCAACCTGCTGGAGCGCCCCACCTCCGGCACCGTGACCGTCGCCGGCCAGGACCTCACCGCGCTCGCCGGCCGTGGCCGCCGGGCAGGCAAGGAACTGCGCGAGGCACGCAGCCGCATCGGCATGGTCTTCCAGCACTTCAACCTCCTGGCCTCACGCACCGTCCGGGACAACGTCGAACTCCCGCTGGAGATCCTCGGCGTCACCGGCCGGGACCGCACCCGCAAGGCCCTCGAACTCCTCGACCTCGTCGGCCTCGCCGACAAGGCCAAGTCCTACCCCGGACAGCTCTCCGGCGGCCAGAAGCAGCGCGTCGGCATCGCCCGCGCCCTGGCCGGCGACCCCAAGGTGCTGCTCTCGGACGAGGCGACGTCCGCCCTCGACCCGGACACCACCCGCTCCATCCTCCAGCTGCTGCGTGACCTCAACCAGCAGCTCGGCCTCACCGTGCTGCTCATCACCCATGAGATGGACGTCGTCAAGACGGTCTGCGACTCGGCCGCGCTGATGCGCCGGGGCCGCGTCGTCGAGTCCGGCACGGTCGGCGAGCTGCTCGCCACCCCCGGCTCCGAACTCGCCCACGCGCTGTTCCCCGTCGGCGGCGGCACGGCCTCCGCCCCCGACCGCACCGTCGTCGACGTCACCTTCCACGGCGAGTCCGCCGGCCGCCCGGTCATCTCCCAGCTGTCGCGCACCTACAACATCGACATCTCGATCCTGGGCGCCGCGATGGACACCGTCGCCGGCAGACAGATCGGCCGGATGCGCATCGAGCTGCCCGGCGGCTTCGACGAGAACGTCGTACCGATCGGCTTCCTCCGCGAACAGGGCCTCCAGGCCGAGGTCGTCAAGGACCCCGCCGCGGGCCTCCCCGAACAGACCACCGCCCCGCTCACCGAGGAGGCAGCGAAGTGACCTGGTCCGAAATGCAGCCGCTGCTGACCCAGGGAACCGTCGACACCCTCTACATGGTGCTCTGGTCCGCCGTCGTCACCGTCCTCGTCGGCCTCCCCCTCGGTGTCCTGCTGGTCCTCACCGACAAGGGCGGACTGCTCCAGAACGTCGTGGTCAACAAGGTCGTCGGCGTGATCGTGAACATCGGCCGCTCGTTGCCGTTCATCATCCTGCTGATCGCCCTGATCCCCTTCACCACCTGGGTCGTCGGTACCTTCATCGGCCCCACCGCGATGATCGTGCCGCTCGCCGTCGGAGCCGTCCCGTTCTTCGCCCGGCTCGTCGAGACCGCGGTCCGCGAGGTCGACCACGGGCTCGTCGAAGCCGTCCAGTCGATGGGCGGATCGATCCCGACGATCGTCCGCAAGGTGCTGCTGCCGCAGGCCCTGCCCTCCCTGATCTCAGGGATCACCACCACCGTCATCGTCCTCATCGGCTACTCGGCCATGGCGGGCGCGGTCGGCGGCGAAGGGCTCGGCTCCAAGGCCGTCACCTACGGATTCCAGCGCTTCGACAACCAGTTCATGCTCATCACCGTCGCGCTGCTGATCGTCATCGTCACGGTCGTCCAGCTGATCGGTGACGGAGCCGTACGCCTGCTGGCCCGCCGCGGCCGGACCACCTCCTGACCCGCTGCCGGCCCCCTGAACCCTCCCACCCACGAGCCCGCACTCCTTGTCCGGGCGTACCACCATCACCATCGGAAAGAGGCACTCTTCGTGCGTAAGAACATCAAGATCACCGCTGCCGCCGCCGTCACCGCCGCCGTCGCCCTCGGGCTCACCGCCTGCGGCACCGACTCGGACCCCGCCGCCAAGAGCGGCACGGGCGCCGAGGCCGACACCTCGAAGGCGCTCGTCGTCGCCGCGTCCCCGACGCCGCACGCCGACATCCTCGGATTCGTCAAGAAGAACCTGGCCGAGAAGGCCGGCCTCAAGCTGGAGGTCAAGGAGTTCACGGACTACGTCCTGCCGAACACCGCCACCGAGAACGGCCAGGTCGACGCCAACTTCTTCCAGCACCAGCCGTACCTCGACGACTTCAACAAGAAGAACAACACCCACATCGTCCCGGTCGCCCAGGTGCACCTCGAACCCCTCGGCCTGTACTCCAAGAAGGTCAAGGACCTCAAGGACCTGAAGTCCGGCCAGACCGTCGCCGTCCCGAACGACACGACCAACGAGGGCCGCGCCCTCCAGCTCCTCGCCCAGAACGGCGTGATCACCCTGAAGGACGGCGTCGGCACCGACGCCAAGCTCAGCGACATCACGGACAAGAAGGGCCTCCAGTTCAAGGAGCTGGAGGCGGCGACCGTGCCCCGCGCCCTGAACGACGTCGACGCCGCCGTCATCAACGGCAACTACGCCATCGAGGCCAAGCTCAAGCCCGCCAAGGACGCCCTCGTCCTGGAGAAGGCCGAAGGCAACCCGTACACCAACATCCTCGCGGTGAAGAAGGGCAACGAGAAGGACGCCCGGGTGCTCAAGCTCGTCGAACTCCTCAAGTCCGACGAGGTCAAGAAGTTCATCGACGACACCTACCAGGGCTCGGTCATCCCCGCCAAGTCCTGACCGCCGGACGGCACTTGCCCATGGAGCCCCGCCCGTCCCACCGGGACGCGCGGGGCTCCGCCGTGCCGCACCCCCGCCCATGCGCGCCCCCCGCCCGATGCTGCATGCTGTGCCTTTACACGGTCTTCGGCATGGAGCTGCGCATGACTTCCACCTTTCCGGACATCTCCATCAGCACGGATCGGTTGGTGCTGCGCCCCCTCGACATGGCGGACGTCCCCGCCTACATCGAGATGATGAACGACGAACTCGTCACCGCGTGGACGACCGTGCCCCACCCCTACACCCAGGTCGACGCCGAGCGCTGGGTCCGCCGGATCGCCCCGGCGGAGCGCACCCAGGGCAGGGGCATCGTCTTCGCCGTCACCGAATTCCTCACCCAGCGGCTGGTCGGCACCGTCCGGCTGCACGGCACCGACTGGCGGCTGCGCGCGACCGAGGCCTCGTACATCACCGCCCCCTGGGCGCGCGGCGAGGGATACGCCACCGAATCGGTGCTCGCCGTCGCCCAGTGGCTCTTCCGCGACCAGGGTTTCGAACGCGTCGAATTGCGCACCGCCGCCGACAACTCCGCCTCCCAGCAGGTCGTCCAGAAGCTCGGCTGCATCAGCGAGGGCGTCCTGCGCAACGCCTGGATAGCGCGCAGCCAGACGGAGGACGGCGGCTGGACCGACATCCGCACCGATCTGATCGTCTGGAGCCTGCTTCCCGAGGACCTGGAAGAGGTGGCCGGACAACTCACCGACGCGGGCCGCTACGGCGCCCACAACGACTGGAACTGACCCCACGGCACACCGGGCCCGGGATTCCACGACACCGGGCCGAGGTTCCACTGCGTCCGCCCCGGACCGGTCCCACGGCCGGCACCGGACCCGGAGCCCGCGACATCAGGTCCGGGCCCCGCGGCACCCGCCCGGTACGGCCCGGTAACCTCACCCCCTGCCCGCCATGCGGCCGGGCAGCCCCCGCCTGTCACAGACCCCTGGAGAATGACGACGATGGCCGACCGGGTCACGGTGATCGGCTGGGACGGCTCGCCCCTGACCGCCGCGGCGAGGGCCGCGCTCTCGGCCGCCACCCTGGTGGCGGGCGCCGCCCACCACCTCGCACTGCCCGAAGTGCCGCCCGGCGCCGAACGCGTCCGCCTCGGCAGCATCGACCTGGCCGCCCGCCGGATCGCCGGACACCGCGGCAGCCCGGTCGTCCTCGCCGACGGCGACCCCGGCTTCTTCGGGGTCGTACGCGCCCTGCACGCCCCCGAGCACGGGCTGGAGGTGGAGGTCGTACCCGCCGTCTCCTCCGTCGCCACCGCCTTCGCCCGTGCCGGGATGCCCTGGGACGACGCCCAGATCGTCGTCGCCCACCCGCGCACCCTGCGCCGCGCCGTCAACGTCTGCCGCGCCCATCACAAGGTCGCCGTCCTCACCTCGCCGGGGGCGGGTCCGGCCGAGCTGGCCCTGCTGCTCGAAGGCGTCCACCGGACGTTCGTCATCTGCGAGGAGCTGGGCACCGACCGCGAACAGGTCACCGTCCTCACGTCCGACCGGGCCGCCGACCACGTCTGGCGCGACCCGAACGTCGTGATCGTGATCGGCGGGGGGCCCGAGCCCCAGGCCACCGGCCAGTGGATCTCGGGCCGCCATCCGGCCTACCCGCGTGGTGTACGGGGCTGGGCGCTGCCCGCCGACGCGTACGGAGCCACCTGGGAGGAACAGCCGGCCGGGGCTTCGGAGGGGGAGTCGCCAGGGCTGCGGGCCGTCCAGCTGGCCCGGCTCGGACCGCGCGCCGGCGACCTCGTCTGGGACATCGGCTCCGGCAGCGGCGCGCTGGCGGTGGAGGCCGCCCGGTTCGGCGCGGCGGTCCTGGCCGTCGACAGCGATCCGGCCGCCTGCGCCCGTACGGCGGCGAACGCCCGTGCCTTCGGTGTCCAGCTCCAGGTCGTCCAGGGACGCGCCCCCCATGTGCTGGAGAGCCTGCCCGAGCCGGACGTCGTACGGATCGGGGGCGGTGGCGTGCCCGTGGTCGTCGCCGTCACCGACCGCAGGCCCGAACGCGTCGTCACCCACGCGTCGACCAGGGACGAGGCGGAAGCACTCGGCACCGCGCTCACCGAGAACGGGTACACCGTCGAGTGCGCGCTGCTCCAGTCCGTGGAACTCGACGCCGTCACCTGGTCGGAGCGGGAACGCGCGGTCGTCTTTCTGCTCTCGGCGTTGCGCTCCGACCTCGCCCCGTGACCCGGTCGGAGCGTGGCGGGAGGTAGGCTGGCCGATTGTTGTACCGCAGCCGGACGTTCGTCGCTTCGTTCGTCAATGTCCGGAAAAGGGGACCGTTTTGGCCCCCGCTGTGATACGGCACCACCGGGGGCCGCGCAACGTGGCGCAGTCCACAGCCGGCCGTGGCGGGAGTTGCCGCCGCGGCGACGAAAAGCCGCGAGAATGCTGTGTGCTCGCGAGCGGTTCGTGCCGCGCGTCGCGTCCGCTCGTTGTTGTTGGCGAGTGTCGGCGTGCCGTGGCCGGGCGCCCCGGGCGATGGGCCGAAGGAGCACTGACGATGGGCGAGGGGTACGCATGACTGACACCGGCCAGGTCCCGGGCGAGGGATTGCCGGAGAACGCAGGCATGGTGGAGCAGCCGGGCGTCCCCGCCCCGGACGCGTACACCTTCCTCGACCCCTCCGAGCATGTCACCGAGGACGACGATCTTCTCCTGATGCCGAGTTCCCAGGGCGGCTGGGGCGACCCGCAGGTGGTGCCCAGCCAGTCGGTCGAGCAGCACCACGCCGGCGTTCCCGGGCAGACCAGGACGCAGACCCGCGCACACGCCGCCGCTCGGAACGGGTACGCCCAGCAGCAGGCCGACGCCAGGCCCGGCACACACGAGTCCGGTGGCCGTGACTCCGGCGCCGTGGACCTCAGCGGCGTACGCATCCCCGGGCCGGCCCAGTCGCAGTCCCCGGCGCAGCCCCAGGTGCCGGTGGGCGCGCAGGCGCAGTCCGCCGCGCGCCGCCCGCTGCACCGGGGTCCGGCGGCCGACGCCGGTCCGTCATACGGCGGGACACAGACCGGGGGAGTGGTCCGTTCACTCGCCGACCGCGGCCCGGCGGGCTCGCCGGCCGCGCGGCACTCCGGACCGCCGACGACCGGTCCCGGGCTCGCTGATTCGGCTGTCGGTGAGGCCGCCGTGCTCCCGGGCCCCCAGCTCGGCGAGATCCCGCCGCAGAGCGGTAGCCCGTGGGCCGCGCAGCCGCCCGTGCCGCAGGCCGCTCCGGAACCGCCCGTGGCGGCGGTGACGGTGCCGGAACCGACCGTCCCCGAACCGGCCTCCCCGGAACCGGCCTCCCCGGAACCGGCCTCCCCGGAACCGCCTGTGGCGGCGGTGACGGTGCCGGAACCGACCGTCCCCGAACCGGCCTCCCCGGAACTGGCGGTCCCCGAACCGGCGGTCGGCGAGGCCCCGGCGGCCCAGGTCGCCGAGTCCGCCCCGGCCGGACCGGCGGCCCGGCCCGAGCCCGTCGTCGACGCCCCCTCGGCGGATGCCGTCGCGGTCGAGACCGCTCCGGTCGCTGCGGAGACTCCTGCGACCGTCGTCCCGGCGGCAGCCGTGGCCGAGGCAACGGGGGTGGCGGAGGCGGAGGCAGTGGCCGAGGCGCCGCCCGCCGAGGCCGCGGAGCCTTCGGCGGCGATGCCCGCGGAGGTCCCGGCCGAGCCGTCAGTGGTGGCGACGGATGACGGGGAGGCCGGCGAGGCCACCGAGGTCGCGGATGACGCCGAGACCGCCGACACCGCCGAGGTCATCGAGACCACAGGGGCCGTCGAGGCCGCGGATGGCGGCGAGGTCGCTTCCGCCGAGCCCGCCGCCCCCGCCGCGCCCGTGGAGGGGCCCGCGCCCGTCCAGGTGGCCGAGGCGGCCGACCCCGAGGTGGCCGCCGAGCAGCCGGTGACCGCCGAACAGGTCGCCCCCACCCCGGAGACCGCCCCCGAGGCCGCGGTGGAGCAGCCCGCTGTGGCCGGACCGGTGCAGACGGAGACCGCCCCGGCGGCGGAGCCGGTACGGACCGAGCCGGAGGTTCTTCAGCCGGAGGCCCCTCAGCCGGAGACCGCTCAGCCGGCGGCGCCGGCTCCCGAGGCCGTCCAGCCGGAAGCCGTGGCTGCCGAAGCCGCCCGGCCCGATGCGGTCGACCCCGCCGCCGAGCTTCCCGATGCCGTCACACCCGAAGCGATGACGGAGTCCGCGCGGCCGGACGCTCCCGTGGCGGAACCCGGGCCCGCGCGAGCCGCGATCGTCATGGAACCTGCGCCGGTCCGGGCCGCGCCGGAAGCCGCTCCGCCCGAGCCCGTCGCGGTCGTCGAGGCGGCACAGCCCGAGCCGATGGCGGCCGAGCCCGTCGCTCCCGAGGCGACCGTCACCGAACCGGTGGCGGCCGAGCCCGTCCCTCCCGAGGCTGTCGCTCCCGAGGTCACCGAACCGGTGACGGTCGCGCGGACCGCTCCGGGCCCGGAGGCCCCGGCCACGTCCGAGGCGGCCGCCCCCGAGTCGCCGGAAGCAGCACCCGCCGCCGAGCGGGTCCCCGTACCGGCATCCGTGTCCGTACCCGCTCCCGAGGCGCGTCCCGAGGCCGGGACAGCTACGGAAAACGTCGAGGTCCCGGAGATCACGGAGCCCGCCGCACCGGCGGCGGCCGAGGCCCCCGCAGCGGTCGCCACGGATACCACGGACGAGGCAGTGGCCGTGGACGAAGCCACGGAAGCGGACCGGTCCGCCGTGGAGTCCGGGACCCCCGCGCCCGAGACCACCGCGCCCGCCCCCGGCTAC
Organism: Streptomyces sp. AM 4-1-1; assembly: GCF_029167625.1. Lineage (NCBI taxonomy): Bacteria > Bacillati > Actinomycetota > Actinomycetes > Kitasatosporales > Streptomycetaceae > Streptomyces > Streptomyces sp. AM 4-1-1. The sequence goes on along the minus strand of NZ_CP119145.1, from coordinate 889,008 downwards.
GACGACGCCGAGCGCGAAGCCGTCCTCCGCGTCATGCGGGAACGCCGGGACATCCGCAACGGTTTCCGCAGCGACCCCATCCCGCACGAGGTCCTGCTCCGCGTCCTGGAAGCCGCGCACACCGCCCCCAGTGTCGGCCACTCGCAGCCCTGGGACTTCGTCGTGATCCGCTCGGCGGAGACCCGCCGTTCCATGCACGAACTGGCCCAGCGTCAGCGTGACGCCTACGCCAAGTCACTGCCCAAGGGCCGGGCCAAGCAGTTCAAGGAACTGAAGATCGAGGCCATCCTCGACACCCCGGTGAACATCGTCGTCACCGCCGACCCCACCCGTGGGGGCCGGCACACCCTCGGCCGGCACACCCAGCCGCAGATGGCCCCGTACTCCTCCGCGCTCGCCGTCGAGAACCTCTGGCTCGCCGCTCGGGCCGAGGGACTTGGCGTCGGCTGGGTCAGCTACTTCGACGAGCGGGAGATGGTCCGCGCCCTGGGCCTGCCCGAACACCTCGAAGTCGTCGCGTACCTCTGTGTCGGATACGTCGACGAGTTCCCCGAGGAGCCCGAGCTGATCCAGGCGGGCTGGTCCAAGCGCCGCCCGTTGTCCTGGGTCGTCCATGAGGAGACGTACGGCCGTCGCGCGCTCCCCGGTGAGGAGCCGCACGACCTGCTCCAGGAGACCATCGCCAACATCCGTCCGCTGGACGCCAAGGCGCTCGGCGAGGCATGGGAACGCCAGAAGAGGATGACCAAGCCGGCCGGCGCGCTCGGCATGCTGGAGATCATCTCCGCGCAGCTCTCCGGGCTCTCCCGGATGTGCCCGCCGCCGATTCCGGAGCCCGCGGCGGTCGCGATCTTCGCCGGTGACCACGGAGTGCACGCACAGGGCGTCACCGCCTGGCCGCAGGAGGTCACCGCGCAGATGGTGGCCAACTTCCTCGGCGGCGGAGCCGTCTGCAACGCCTTCGCGGCCCAGGTCGGAGCCGAGGTCTGCGTGGTCGACGTCGGTGTCGCGTCGGACCTGCCCGCGACGCCCGGTCTGCTGCCCCGGAAGGTGCGTCCCGGCACGGCCGACTTCACGGTCGGCCCGGCGCTCACCCGCGAGGAGGTCCTCGCCGCCGTCGAGGTCGGCATCGAGACCGCCCGCGATCTGGTCGCGGCCGGCAACAAGGGCCTGCTCACGGGCGAGATGGGCATCGCCAACACCACCGCGTCCGCCGCGCTGATCTGCGTCTACACGGGCATCGACCCGGCCGAGGTGACCGGACGCGGCACCGGCATCAACGACGAGATGCACGCCCGCAAGGTCGACGTGGTCCGCCGGGGCCTCGAACTGCACCGACCCGACCCGGCCGACCCGATCGGTGTGCTCGCGGCGGTCGGCGGCCTGGAACACGCCGCGATGGCCGGGTTCGTCCTCGGCGGCGCGTCCCTGCGCACGCCCGTCATCCTGGACGGTGTCAGCGCGGGAGCCGCGGCCCTGGTCGCCCACGCGATCGCGCCAGAGGCCCTGGCCGCCTGCATCGCCGGACACCGCAGCGCCGAACCCGGCCATGTCGCCGCGCTCAACAAGCTCGGTCTGCGCCCGCTGGTCGACCTCGACCTGCGCCTCGGTGAGGGCACCGGCGCACTGCTCGCGCTGCCCGTCGTGCAGAGCGCGGCCCGCGCGATGCACGAGGTGGCCACGTTCGACTCGGCGGGCGTCACCGAGAAGTAGCGGGCACGGCGAAGCGGCCGTTACGGCGAAGCAGCCGGCGCGGTGAAGTGGTCGGCAGGGCGAAGGAACCACCACGGCCGGAGAACGGCCAGGCTGCGGCGCTCTCCGGCCACGGACCACCCGGAGGAGGCGCCCACGACGCAGCCGCGTCGCGGGGCGCCTTCGTCCCGTGGTCCCTTCGTCCCGTGGTCCCGTCCCTCCGCTCACCTCGCTGTCCCTGCCCGCCCGGTCTTCCCGCGTCGCCGACCCCGTACCCGCCCCTGGGCTCCGCCCCGGTCGCGCCCCGTAAAGTGGTCACAGAGGTCCCGTACCCCGTCCCACCAGCGCCGCTCCACCGCCGCAGCGGTCGCGCCACCGCAGTCCGCCGTCCCGCCGAGGAGCGCACACCGTCATGGCCGAGCACGCCGATCACCCCGCCTACCCCGTCGGACTGCGCCTCAGTGGGCGCCGCGTCGTGGTCGTCGGTGGCGGCCAGGTCGCGCAGCGCCGCCTCCCCGCGCTCATCGCGGCCGGTGCCGACATCGTCCTCATATCGCCGACCGCCACCCCGTCCGTGGAGGCGATGGCGACGGCCGGGGAGATCCGCTGGGAGCGCCGCGCGTACCAGGAGGGCGACCTGGCAGGTGCCTGGTACGCCCTCGTCGCGTCCACCGACACCGCCGCCAACGCCGCCGTGTCCGCCGAGGCCGAGCGCGCCCGCGTCTGGTGCGTGCGCAGCGACGCCGCCGACGCGGCCACCGCGCTGACCCCGGCCACCGGCCGCAGCGAGGGCGTGACCGTCGCCGTCCTCACCACCGACACCCAGGGCCGCGATCCGCGCCGCTCCGCCGCCGTCCGGGACGCCGTCGTCGAGGGCCTGCGCGACGGCACCCTCGCGGCGCGGCACCACCGCCGCCGGACGCCGGGCGTCGCTCTCGTCGGCGGCGGACCCGGCGATCCCGACCTGATCACCGTGCGCGGCCGGCGGCTGCTCGCCGAGGCCGACGTCGTCATCGCCGACCGGCTCGGCCCCCGCGACCTGCTCGACGAGCTCCCGCCGCACGTCGAGGTCATCGACGCGGCGAAGATCCCGTACGGCCGCTTCATGGCCCAGGAGGCGATCAACAACGCGCTGATCGAGCACGCGAGGGCGGGCAAGGCCGTCGTCCGCCTCAAGGGCGGCGACCCGTTCGTCTTCGGCCGCGGCATGGAGGAGACCCAGGCGCTCGCCGAGGCCGGCATCCCCTGCACCGTCGTCCCCGGCATCTCCAGCTCGATCTCCGTCCCCGGCGCGGCGGGCATCCCGGTCACCCACCGGGGGGTCGCCCACGAGTTCACCGTGCTCAGCGGTCACGTCGCCCCCGACGACCCGCGGTCGCTCGTCGACTGGGCCGCCCTCGCGCGCCTGCGCGGCACCCTGGTGCTGCTGATGGCCGTCGACAAGATCGGCGCCATCGCCCGTACCCTCATCGCCCACGGCAAGGACCCCGAGACCCCGGTGGCCCTGGTCCAGGAGGGCACCATGGCGGCCCAGCGCCGCGTCGATGCCACGCTCGCCACCGTCGCCGACCGGGCCGTCGCCGCGAACGTGCGTCCCCCGGCCGTGATCGTCATCGGTGACGTCGTCGCGGTCGGACCCGGCACCGGCCTTCCCGCCGAGTGACCGCCGGGAGCCGTCGTTCCCACCCGCCGTTGGTAACCCACACCGGACAAGGCAGCATCACCCGTGGCTGAACTCATCACCGTCGACGACCCCGACGACCCGCGCCTGTACGACTACACCGGCCTGACCGACGTCGAACTCCGGCGCCGGCGCGAACCCGCCGAGGGCCTCTTCATCGCCGAGGGCGAGAAGGTGATCCGACGCGCCAGGGACGCCGGTTACGAGATGCGGTCCATGCTGCTCACCCCCAAGTGGGTCGACGTCATGCGCGATGTCATCGACGAGGTGCCGGCTCCCGTCTACGCGGTCGCCCCGGAGATCGCCGAACGTGTCACCGGCTACCACGTGCACCGCGGCGCCCTCGCCTCCATGCGGCGCGCCCCCCTGCCGTCCGTCGGCGAACTGCTCACGACGGCCCGCCGCGGGGGAACGGTGGAGTCCGTCGGCGATCACACCGGTACCGGCGGAGCGCTGCGTCCGGGACCGCGGGAGGGTGGGGCTCGGCGCGTCGCCGTGTTCGAGGACATCGTCGATCACGCCAATCTGGGGGCGGCCTTCAGGAACGCCGCCGCCCTCGGCGTCGACGCCGTGCTCCTCACCCCGGGCTGCGCCGACCCTCTCTACCGGAGGTCCGTGAAAGTCTCGATGGGGGGCGTCTTCCAGATCCCGTGGACTCGTTTCGAGTCCTGGCCGAAGGACGTCGAGGCCCTGCGTGCCGAGGGGTTCACGGTCGCCGCGCTCTGCCTGAGCGACCGGGCGATCACCCTCGACGAATTCGCCGCGCGGAACGTCGGGGCACTCGCCCTGGTCTTCGGCACGGAGGGCGCCGGCCTCGCCCCCAGAACCCTCGCCGCGGCCGACGAGCACGTCCGCATCCCGATGGACGCGGGCGTCGACTCCCTCAACGTGGCTGCCGCCTCGGCCGTCGCCTTCTACGCCACCCGGCCGCGAACCGCCTGAACCCGGTGCGTCGGTCCTGATGCCGCCCGGCCGCGAACCGTCCGAATCCGGTGCCCGGCCCGAGGCCGCCCGGCCGTGAAGCGCCTGGACCCGGTGCGTCGGGCCTGATGCCGCCCGGCCGCGAACCGTGCGAATCCGGCGCCGGGCCCGAGGCCGCCCGGCCGTGAAGCGCCTGGACCCGGTGCGTCGGGCCTGATGCCGTCCGGCCGCGAACCGTCCGAATCCGGTGCCGTGCCCGATGCCGCCCTGCCGCGAACCGCCTTGACCCGGCGCCCGGCCCGTCGCCGTGCGGCCGGTACCGGCCGGCTCCGCAAGCGATCCCGGTACGACGGTGTTCTCCCCGGCCGCCCGGCTACCTCTCGTACGGCGACTGCTGGGCCGCCGACCACGTCCGCTGTACGCCGTCCCCGCCGCCGAGCCCGCGCGCCGGGCCCTGACAGCCCTGTGCCGCCGCGATCCCCAGGGCGACCAGCAGAGTCACCACGACGAAGACGAACAGCCGCTGCCGCAGCAGCCGGGGGTTGGCCGGGCGCCGCCCCGCCGACGTCGGACGGGACCCGGGCCGGGTGCCCGGCCTGCCGTCCGTGCCCCGGGGACGCCCACCGGGACGGGCACCGCCGCGTGGCGCCTGCGGGCGCGCACCGCCGGTACGGGGCGCGGACGAACGCGACGACGGACTCCGCACGGGCCGGCCGGCCGTCCCGGACGTCGAAGGGCCCGCCGCCCGACGGGTGTGCTGCTCGGTGTACGGGCCGTCCAGCGGCCCGGTCGGCCGGTCCAGCTCCAGGGCCGACCGCTGCGCCGGCGGCCTGCTCTCGTGCAGCCCGTGCGCCTCCCGCGCGGCGATCTCCTTGAGCCGCATGGAGAGTTGAAGGGTGCTCGGCCGGTCCTCCGGGTCCTTCGCCAGACAGGCGCGGACCAGCGGTGCGAGCGCGTCGTGCACCTCGTACAACTGAGGCTCCTCGTGCACCACGCGGTAGAGCATCACCTCGGAACTGCCGTGCCCGAAGGGCGAATCGGCCATCGCCGCGTACGCCAGCGTGGCACCCAGCGAGAAGACGTCCGTCGCGGGCGTCACGGCCGCGCCCCGTACCTGCTCCGGTGCGAGGAACCCCGGCGAGCCCACCGCCGTACCGACGTGCGTCAGCGTGCTCGCCCCGGTGGCCCAGGCGATGCCGAAGTCGATGATCCGGGGGCCCTTGGGCGAGAGAAGGATGTTGGACGGCTTCAGATCACGGTGGACGACACCGGCCTCGTGCACCGCCACCAGCCCCTCGGACAGCGCCGCACCGATCGAGGCCACTTCGGCGGCCGGCAGCGGACCCTCCTCGGCGACCTTGTCGTGCAGCGAGGGACCCGGTACGTACTGCGTGGCGAACCACGGCCGGTCCGCCTCCAGATCGGCGGCCACCAGCCGCGCCGTACAGCCGCCCCGGATGCGCCGCGCGGCCGACACCTCACGCGCGAACCGCGACCGGAACTCCTGATCCTCCGCCAGGTCCGGACGGATCACCTTCAGCGCGACCCGCTGGCCGCGCCGGTCCGAGCCCAGGTAGACGACCCCCATGCCGCCCGCGCCGAGCCGCCGGTGCAGCCTGAACGAACCGACGACACGCGGGTCCTCGCGCCGGAGCCGCATCATCGCCATGTCTGCCCATCCCCGCTGCCGGTCCGCCTGACGGGCACAGCTTACGTACCCGTGGCCCGGCGTGCTCAGAGGCCGCGCCCTTGCCCGTCGACCGATTGACGGCGCCCGGCGGCGGACGTGAGAAGCGGTCAGCGGGCCGCGCACGCACGGGCTCCGGCGGACGCGCGACCTCAATCCGGCTGACCCGGCGGACGGTTGGGCACGTGGGGGCCGACCCGGTACGGATGGTGCCGGACCCGCTCCGGACCCACCGGGCGGGGTACCCGCGACCCGGTCGCGGAGCGCTGCCGGAGGTGCCCCCGGGGGAGTGCGGAGTGAGTGAAGTCACCCGTCCGGCAAGGCCCGGACGCGTGCCGGCTTCCCCGCGCGGGCGGCGCGACCCTTCCGGGATGACCCCGGGGTCCGGCAGTTGATCTCCACCCAGGGGAGTACGCCGGGCATCGGCGACTCATCCTCCGGGAGGCCCGGCATTCGGTACGCCGGCATGACGACCCGTGCTCCTCCTGTCCCTAATGTTGAGGTCAAGCGGCGGGCGCTGCGCTCGTCCCCCGAGGTCGACGCCCGCCGCCCCACATCAGGTCAGGAGAGGAACCATGTCGGACACGGCAGTACGGACCATGATCCGTACCCAGGGACGCAGGGCCCGTGCCTCGTTCGGCAGCCGTCCGTCGTCCGGCCGGCGCCACCCGTTGGTGGCGACCGCCATGGTCCTTCCCCTGGCGGCCCTCCTCGTGGTCGCCTTCGGCGGCTGGGAGGCAGTGGTCACCCAAGCGTCGTCCGTGGGCGTGATGCTGGGGCGCTGAGCGGCGCCCCGGGTCCGGAAGAGCGGTCCGGACCGGGACATCCGGCCAACAACCCCGTGGGGACGGGGGTGCGGCGGACGGCAGCGTGCGTCCGGTCAGCTGGGGAGCTGACCGGACCTCGCGCTGCCCGGACACGGCTCGTACGCTCGTCGCCGGGCCCGACGTCACCGGGCCCCCTGCCGCACGCCACCGGGGAGACCGTGACCAGCACCGTCGTACGGGCGCTCGGCGCCCTCGCCCACGGCCTCGTCCACCCGGACCCGTCGGCATCACCCGCCCGTCCCTGTGCCTGCCCCGCGCCGGACGTGCTCGCGGACCGCGCCGACGGCACGGTCGTCCGTTGCGGCCCCGCCGTCGCGAAGGCGCACGCCCCCGGCACCGATGCCCCCGGCCTGGCCGCCAGGCTCGCCCTCGCCGCGGCCCCGCGGCTGGCCGGTGTCCTGCTGCCGCCGTTGTCCGTCCGGCCCACCACACGTCATGGCCGCCTCATCACCCTCTGGCCGTACGGCGCCCCCGTCGACCCGGACGATCCGGACGCCGCCCCCTGGGAGGAGGCCGCCGTCCTGCTGGCCCGCCTCCACCGGGTCCGTGCCCCGCGCGGACTGGCCCCGATGCGCGGGCCGGTGAAGGCAGCCCGCGCGGTGGCCAGGATGCGGGCGGCCCGGCCCGGTGACTCGGCCACCGCCCCGGTGGACGCCGCCTGGCGCCGGCTGCCCGACTGGGCCCGGGCCGAGGAGCCGGCACCCCCGCACCGGGCCGTCGCCCTGTGCCACGGGGACCTCCACCTGGGCCAGTTGGTCCGGCATCCGGCCCCGGACGGCCGCTGGCTCCTCATCGACATCGACGATCTCGGCCGGGGCGACCCCACCTGGGACCTCGCCAGGCCCGCCGCCTGGTACGCGGCCGGACTGCTGCCCCCGGAGGTCTGGCTGCGCTTCCTGGACACCTACCGGGCCGAGGGCGGCCCCGCCGTGCCCCCGGACGGTGACCCCTGGCCCGAACTGGACACCGCGGCCCGGGCCCTGACCGTCCAGACGGCGGCACTCGCCCTCGCGAAGTCCGCCGAGCAGCGGCGCGATCCGGACGAGGTGGAGCGGACGATGATCGACTGCTGTGCCCGAATCGCCGCCCTCCCACCCGAGTTGGCGCCGGGACGTCCGTCGTAGGCTGAACCGACCGTCGCCGGACCCGCGTTCCGGCGAGGCGGACCGAAGGCGAGGAGCCGAGCCGATGATGCAGTGCCCCAAGTGTCATGCCCCGATGCAGACCTACAACCGCAACGGCGTCCAGATCGAGCAGTGCGGCGGCTGCCGGGGGATATTCCTCGACTACGGCGAGCTGGAGGCCCTGACCCGCCTGGAGTCGCAGTGGACCCAGCAGGTGCCGCCCGCCCCCGCGCCCCCGGTCCCGCCCCAGTCCTACCCGCCCCAGCCCTACCCGGCGGCTCCCGGCCCCGCCTGGGGCGCGCCGCAGCACCACGGCGGCCACCACGGCCACTACCGGCAGAAGAGCTTCGGCCGGATGCTCTTCTCCTCCTGACCGGAAGCGGGAAGCGGAAGCCGGCCGGACCGGCCGGGAACGCGTGACCCCACCCCACCGCACTCCACCGCATCGACACCGGGCCCGGACCCACCGGGCCCGGCGCCGATGAGGGACGGAGGACCGCGCCCGCACACGACGAAGCCCCCGGCGTCGAGACGACCGGGGGCTTACGGCAGTGCGCGATACTGGGATTGAACCAGTGACCTCTTCCGTGTCAGGGAAGCGCTCTCCCGCTGAGCTAATCGCGCAGGGTGACCCTGCGTGTACTGCGTGCGCGATACTGGGATTGAACCAGTGACCTCTTCCGTGTCAGGGAAGCGCTCTCCCGCTGAGCTAATCGCGCGGGGTCCTTGCGGACCGGTGGACGATACTGGGATTGAACCAGTGACCTCTTCCGTGTCAGGGAAGCGCTCTCCCGCTGAGCTAATCGTCCTTGGAGGTGGAGACGGGATTTGAACCCGTGTAGACGGCTTTGCAGGCCGTTGCCTCGCCTCTCGGCCACTCCACCAGGAGTGCGGGGGCTCGGGAAGACTCCCCCCACTTCGAGCGGACGACCAGGTTCGAACTGGCGACCTCAACCTTGGCAAGGTTGCGCTCTACCAACTGAGCTACGTCCGCTTGTCGTTTCCGGTTCACTCACGTGTTCCGGCGACGTGTTGAACTCTAGCGGATTCCGGAGCCAGCACAAAAACACGTTTGCGCAGCGTGCTGCGCCGCTTCCGCCCCGGCGCGGGCGGTGGCGGGCCGCCATAGACTCGTCGGCGTGCACGACCTCGCTCCTCTGGCCCGCTTCGGCGGCCTCGTCGCCTCCGGTCTCCGGGACGTGACCGACGACCCCGCAGCCCTTGACTCGTCCGGTTTCTGGGCGGTATGTGCTGATTTCGAGGGCCGTCTCGTCTGCGCCCGCTTCGACGACGTACGGACCGAACCCGTGCCTGCCCCGGTGCCGGGGGCGTGGCGCGGTCCCTCGGCCGGTGACTGGACGTCGTCGCTCGACCGGCTCGCGTACACCGCGGGCGTGCGGCGGATACGTGAGCACATCGCGGCGGGCGATGTCTACCAGGCCAACCTCTGCCGTGTGCTGTCCGCGCCGCTGCCCGCGCGTCCGGCCGCGGAGGGGCCCGCGGACGTGGACGCCCTCACCGCGCTGCTGGCACGCGGCAACCCCGCCCCGTACGCGGGAACGATCCGGCTGCCCGGGCACGGCGTCGAACTGGCCACCGCGTCACCCGAGCTCTTCCTCGCCAGGACCGGGCGGACCGTCGAGTCCGGACCCATCAAGGGAACCGGACGCACCGAGGCCGACCTCCTGGAGAAGGACCACGCCGAGAACGTGATGATCGTCGACCTGGTCCGCAACGACCTCGGCCGGGTCTGCGCCACCGGCACCGTGACCGTCCCCGATCTCTGTGTGACGGAGAAGCACCCCGGTCTCGTCCATCTCGTCTCCACCGTGCGAGGAGAACTCGCCGAGGGGGCCGGCTGGCCCGCACTGCTCGCCGCCGCCTTCCCGCCGGGTTCCGTCACCGGGGCCCCCAAGGCCAGCGCGCTCGGCATCATCGGGGCTCTGGAGACCGCGCCCCGGGGCCCGTACTGCGGAGGCGTCGGCTGGGTCGACGCGGACCGCCGCACGGCCCAGCTGGCCGTCGGCATAAGGACCTTCTGGATCGACCGGACCGGGCCCGCCCCACTGCTGCGCTTCGGCACCGGAGCGGGCATCACGTGGGGTTCCGACCCGGAGCGTGAGTGGGACGAGACCGAACTCAAGGCGTCCCGGCTGCTCGCTGTAGCGTCGGGTGCACACGCGACCGGAGGGACGAGAGCATGAGGATATGGGTCAACGGCGGGCTGCGGGACGCCGAGGACGCCCGGGTGTCCGTGCTCGACCACGGACTGACCGTGGGGGACGGCGTCTTCGAGACCCTGAAGATCGTCCACGGCACACCCTTCGCGCTCACCCGGCATCTCGACCGGCTGACCCGCTCGGCGCGCGGTCTCGGACTGCCCGAGCCGGACACCGACGAGGTGCGCCGGGCCGTCGCGGCCGTGATCGACGCCAACCCGATGCCGCTCGGCCGGCTCCGCATCACCTACACCGGTGGCGTGTCGCCGCTCGGCTCCGACCGGGGCGACGCCGTGGCCGGACTGGTGATCGCACTGGGGGAGACCGTGCGCCGCGCCGACACCACCGCCGTGATCACCGTGCCGTGGACGCGCAACGAGCGCGGTGCGCTCGCCGGGCTCAAGACCACCTCGTACGCGGAGAACGTCATCGCGCTCGCCCGCGCCCATGAGCGGGGGGCGTCCGAGGCCCTGTTCGCCAACACCGTCGGACAGCTCTGCGAGGGGACGGGTTCCAATGTCTTCGTCGTGCTCGACGGGCAGCTGCACACGCCGCCCGTCCGCTCCGGCTGCCTCGCCGGGATCACCCGCGCCCTGGTCGTGGAGTGGACGGGCGCCCGGGAGACCGAGCTGCCGATGGACGTCGTCGGTCGTGCCGAGGAGGTCTTCCTCACCTCCACCCTCCGCGATGTGCAGGCCGTCCACCGGATCGACGGACGCGAACTCCCGGGCGCTCCCGGCCCCGTCACGGCCAAGGCCGTGCGGATCTTCGCCGAGCGCGCCGAGGACGACATCGACCCGTGACGGAAGGGTGCAGGGCCTTTCGAAGGGCCGGAAAAGTGTGTGACGCGGTCGGGGCCCGCGGGGTAGAACACCCCTGATGACCACGACACTCAGGCCGACCGGGCCGATCCAGCAGGGCGCCGACGGCGCGAAGATCCGCGCGTACGACGTGTGCGACAACGGGCGGCCCGTCGGCGCCGTCGAGATCGGCACGGACCCCGCGTTCGGCGCGAGGGCCGGTGTGCTCAGAGCACTGCGGATCGACGGTCCCAGCCGCAGGCGCGGCCGGGGCACGATCGCCGCGCTCGCCGCCGAGGAGGTGCTGCGCGGCTGGGGGTGCGCCCAGGTCCGCCTCACCGCCCCGGCGGACGATCCGGCGGCACTGGGCCTGGCGGCCGTGCTCGGATACGCGGAACGCAGCCGGAACATGCTGAAGCGGCTGCCCGGGACACCACCCGCCCTGCCGGACACCGTCACCGCGCGCCCCATGTCCGACGAGGAGTACGCGCGCTGGGACCGCGCCAGCCGCGTCGCCTACGCGCAGAACTGGATCGACCAGGGCGTCCCGGAGGACCAGGCCCGGCGCAAGTCCGACCTGGACCACTCCACGAACCTCCCGGACGGGCTCGCCACCGAGGGTGCGCACATGCACGTCCTCCTCAGGGAGGACCGGGTCGTCGGCCATGTGTGGGTGGCGCGGCACGGTGTGACCGCGGAGGACACGGTGGCGTACGTCTTCGACGTCGAGGTCCGTGAGGAGCACCGGGGCCAGGGACACGGCCGCGCGCTGATGCTCCAGGCGGAGAACATCGCCCTCGCCTCCGGGGAGCGGCGGATCGGTCTGCACGTCTTCGCGGACAACGTCCCCGCGCTGCGGTTGTACGAATCACTGGGCTACGAGCCCACCATGTACAACCTGGCCAAGGACCTGTAGGCCGGGAGGCGCCGGTTCCGGAGCGGCCGAAGCCGAACCGGCCGGTCCCCGGCCGGCGCCTCCCGGCCCGGATTCCGTGGTCTCCGGTCCCGCCCCCCGTCCGCCGCGCTCAGTCCCGCTCGGCCAGCAGCCGGTCCGCGATCGTCCCGATCCGCTCGCGCAGCCCGTCCTGGCTCCTGCCGCCGTCCAGCCGTTCGCCGCCGATCACGTACGTCGGGGTGCCGGTCACCCCGATCGCCCTGCCCTCCGCGTGGTCGGCGTCGACGATCAGCAGATGCCGTCCGTCGATCAGAGCCGTGTCGAACTCCTCGCTGTCCAGGCCCAGTTCGGCGGCGATCTCGATGAGCAGCGGTTCGCCGGTCCGGCCGAGAGCGTCGGTCCTGGCGAGCACCGCCTCGATGTACGGCCAGTCCTTGCCCTGCGCCGCGGCCTCCTCGGCCGCCTGGGCGGCGGCGTACGCGTGCTTGTGCTTCTCCAGCGGAAAGTGCCGCAGCCGTACCTGGAGGCGGTCGCCGTACCGGGCCCGCAGCGCGTGCACATCGGAGAGGGCCCGGTGGCAGTCGGGGCATTCGAGGTCGCACCAGAGATCGAGGACGACCGGCGTCGCGGGGGTGGAATCGCTCATGCCGACAGTCTCCCAGCACCCGGACACGGCCACTCCTCAGGGAGGAGCGCGGCCCTGAAATGTCCCTGATGTGGCACGGAACCGTGGCCCCGTCCCCCTCGGTGGGTGCACGATGGAAGGGACCTTTCCCCTGCGCCTGGAGGCACGATGATTGCCGAGACCATCTGTTCCGCGGTATCCGCGGCGGGCCTGGGCATCGCCGCGGTCACCGCCTACCGAAGACGATTCCTCACCGCGGCCCGGACAGCGGCCTACGCGTTCGTCCCGGTCGGACTGGTGCTCACCGGTACCGTCGAATGGATCTCCGGCATCGCCTTCAGGCCGAGCGTGTGGCTCGGCTTCGGGCTGCTCGGGGCGGCCTGGCTGCTCTTCATGGCGACCCGTGCGGTCGAGCGCCGCACGGGGGGGACCCGCAAGGAACGCAGGGCCGCCGCCCGGTCCGCGCGGCACGACGCGGTCGCCCCCGCCGCCTCCGCGCCCTCACTCGGGGCGGGCGCTCCGGACCGCGGCTCCGAGCCGGGGGGCAGGGTCAGGGGCAAGCAGTCGGGCGGCGCGTCCGGCGACGACTTCAGTGACATCGAGGCCATCCTGAAGAAGCACGGCATCTGACGCGGCGGCCGGGCCGGCCGGGCGCACAGGTGCGCTCTCGGTGTGCTCCCCGGTGTGCGGAGTCCGCGAACATGTGACGGCGGTTCGGACGCCGGAGCGATTGCTTTCGGCTGAGGAGAGGGTGAACTCCCGCCTGGAAAAGCGCCTTGACCGCCAAGCGGTCCGCGCTTGCGTCATGATCGTCCCGAGATGGTGGACACGTCCCGGGGCGACGCCCCCGCACCCCCCGCCGAAGAGCCGCGTGGCTGCCTCTTCGCGCTTTCCCAGCCACCCCTGATGATCTTCCTCACGGTGGTGGGCGGCCTGCTGTTGATGGCGGCGGTACATGACCTCTTCCTGCTCTGAGCCCGCCGGGAGCCGCTGCCTGCCGCGGGTTCGTCAGCCCGCCGCCTCCTTGCGGCGGGCCCGGTACGCGGCGACGTGCAACCGGTTGCCGCAGGTACGGCTGGAGCAGTAGCGGCGGGAGCGGTTGCGCGACAGGTCGACGAACGCGTGCCGGCAGTCCGGTGCCTCGCAGCGGCGCAGCCGCTCGCGCTCGCCCGCCACGATGATGAACGCCAGCGCCATGCCGCAGTCGGCCGCGAGGTGGTCCGAGAGCGAGGCGTCCGGCGCGAAGTAGTGCACATGCCAGTCGTAACCGTCGTGGTCGCTGAGCTGGGGGGTGGTGCCGGCCGAGGCGACGAGCCGGTTGACGAGCGTGGCGGCGGTACGGGTGTCGGGCGCCGCGAAGATCTCCGCGAACCGCGCGCGCACGTCCCGCACGGCCCGCAGGTCCCTCGGGCCGAGCTCGTCCACGCCACTGATGCGGTGCCGTTCGGCGAAGCCGTACAGCGACCCGACGTCGCCGATGCCGTCGCTCCGCTCGCCCTCCGGCACGGTGTTCACCAGATCGACCACCGTGTCGAGGGCGATCCGGGTGTCGTGGGGGATCAGCACGCTTCGCTCCCTGGCCTGCCGGGGGCGGGTGCCCGCCGGTGCGCGCTGACTCTACTGGCTCGCCGGACCCGTACAGGGGCCCGTCGGAGCCTTCGACGGCGGGGCTGGGTCTCCCGGGCTCCGAAGTGTCCCGAAAACGGCCGAGAGGGGTGGAGGCGGGCCCGGAACCGGCGCCGGCGCCGTCACCGCGGTGGGTTCCGCGGCTCCGGCGCCGGTGTGTGCCCTATGAGGTTGTCCGCGCGGCGCCGTCTCCCCGAGTCGGACGGCGCCGTGCAGCTCTCGGCCTGGCTCAGCTCTCGGCCAGGATGTGTGAGAGTTCGGTGTCGAGGTCGAAGTGACGATGCTCGGTGCCTGGTGGGACCGCGGCGTCGGTCCGCTTCAGGAACGACTCCAGCGCCCTCGCCGGGGCTTCGAGCAGTGCTTCGCCCTCTGGGGAGCTCAGCGCGATGCAGACGACGCCCTGGCCGTGGCTACGTGATGGCCAGACCCGGACGTCTCCGGTACCGGTGGGCCTGTGCAGGCCCTCGGCGAGGAGGTCGCGGGCGAAGACCCACTCGACCGTCTCCTCCGCTCCGGTGTGGAAGGTGGCGTGCACGGCATAGGGATCGGCCGTGGCATACCGCAGGCCCGCGGGTACAGGCAGTGAGGACTCGCTCGACACAACGAGGCGCAGGTGCAGCTCGCAGCTGACCGTGGTGTTCATAAGCGCCAGGGCCTTTCGCTCAGTGTGCGCTCGGGGATTCGCACGTCGGCGAAATCGACATGCCACCTACAGTGCCGTTGTAAACCCCTCTGACCTTTTTGTGGGCCTTCAGGTAGCTCGTACGGCGGTGTGTAACTTTGCGTCATTACGCCATCTCGGTGACACGGCGCTCCGGTACGTTTGCTCCGTACGTGTACGGAGAGCGACGAGCGGGCGGGACCGCCGTGCCCGGTGGTCCGGAGCCCGCGATGGGGGCGTGGCGGACGTGAACGACGTGACTGATGCGGTCGGTGCGACAGGGACCGGCGGGGAGCCCGGGACGAGCGGGGCCGACGGGGCCGGTGACGCACGGAGCCCGCGGGGAGGACGCGGGCTGGGCTCGCGGGCACCCGGGTTCATCAAGGCGTCCAGGACGCTGCACCTGAGCTGGCAGGCCGGTGTCTTCGTCGTCGGCCTCGCCGTGGTGGTGGCGGGCGTCGTCATGCTGCCGCTGCCCGGTCCGGGATGGCTGGTGATCTTCGGCGGAATGGCGATCTGGGCGACCGAGTTCGTATGGGCCCAGCTGGTGCTGCGCTGGACCCGGCGGAAGGTCACCGAGGCCGCGCAGCGGGCGCTCGATCCCGAGGTCCGGCGGCGGAACATCGTCCTCACCGTGGTGGGGCTCGTGATCATCGCCGTGCTGGTGGGCGTCTACGTCCTGAAATTCGGCATCGAGATGCCGTGGAAGATCGACCAGTGAGGGCGGACCGGTCGCCAGGCCGGTCCGGGTGCGCCGCTGACATGGGGTAATGTTTGCTGCGCGCCGGGGCGATTAGCTCAGTGGGAGAGCGCTTCGTTCACACCGAAGAGGTCACTGGTTCGAACCCAGTATCGCCCACCCGGACCGAGGGCCCGGGAGACTGCCAAGTCTCCCGGGCCCTCGGCGTTCCCCGGTCCCGGACCCCGCCGCTCCCAACCTCGCCGCCCCCGGCCGGCCGCCGGGACGGCCCGGACCGCGAACCCGGCTCAGCGCATCCGGACCACCGCGTCCCTCAGCCGACGGGCGTCGCGAAGCCGGTGCTCGTACGTCGCCCCCACCGCCAGCAGCAGCACCCCGGCCAGCGCTGGCGGCACCCAGCGCGGCAGCACACCCGCCACCTGCACCACATAGGGCGCCAGCTCGTGCAGACCGTCCAGCGCCAGCGCCGCGCCGCCGAGCACCAGCAGCGCCTGGAGCCGGAACCGCGCCCCGGCCAGAGTGATCACCAGCGCCGCCGCTCCCAGCAGCAGCGGACGCGTCCAGTGCGGGTCGGCCCAGACCGCGCCGAGACTCGGCACCAGCGTCACCGCGAGCCCGCCGCCGTACGCCTTCCACGACGACGCCCCCCGATCGCGCCGCCGCAGCAGCGCGCCCGCGGCCAGCGCGGGGAGCGTCAACGGCAGGGTGTACGCCTCCGGGGCCGACACCCCGGAAGCCGCGAGCCGTACCCAGACGGCGATCGCCAGCAGGGCCACCGCCGGCCACCCGGCCACCGCCCGGCGCTCCGGGCGCACGGCGGTTCCGGCGGCGAGCACCCCGCAGAGCCCCAGCACCAGGGAGAGCGCCGACGCGTCCGTCACCGCCGTCCCGAGGGCCACCAGGGCCCCCAGCGCCCCTGCCGCCTCGACGGGTGCGGCCACCGGGTCGCGGCGCAGCCGCGCCCCGAGCAGTACCGTCAGCGCGGGCACGATCAGCACGATCGGCGCCGCGCGATGCCCGGCGAGTCCCAGCGACTCCCCGGCCGCACGGGCCACGACGATCGCGCACATCACGGCCGCGCAGCCGAGCACCGCCCGCACCGCGCCCCCGGGAGCCCGCACCGCGCCGGTCACGGCCAGTGCCGCGAGCGCGCCGAACACCGCGTAGGTCGCGGGCTCGGACGCCAGCGAGAGTGCCCCCGCGCTCACCGCGCCGACCCCGGCGCACACCAGCGCCGTCACGGTCACCGCCGGGTTCGCGACGCGGCCACGGCAGCCGCGCACCCCCACCGCGAGC
The DNA here is from genome assembly GCF_029167625.1 of Streptomyces sp. AM 4-1-1. Classification (NCBI taxonomy): domain Bacteria; kingdom Bacillati; phylum Actinomycetota; class Actinomycetes; order Kitasatosporales; family Streptomycetaceae; genus Streptomyces; species Streptomyces sp. AM 4-1-1. The sequence continues at coordinate 872,254 of NZ_CP119145.1, read as the reverse complement.
AGCGCGCCGACCCACAGCGTCTGGGCGGCCCACGCCACCGGGTACGGCACGTCGAGCGCGGCCGGCAGCGTCAGCAGCGCGCCCCACCCGGACACCACCACACAGACCCCGGCGGTCCGCCGCGCCGTGACGCGCCTCGGAACGGACACCGAAGGACCGGCGGTCCCCGGAGCGACCGCCTCCGGAGCGTCCGTCCCGTCCGGCCGGAGCGACCACCGGTGCGCCGCGGCGCACAGGCCGGACAGCACCGCCAGCACCACCGGGACCGCGTTCCAGTGCGGCCACAGCAGCGTCGTGCCGAGCGCTTCCCGGGCGCCCGAGGGCGCCCCCGCCCACGCGTCGCCGACCCGTGACAACGGACCCAGCAGCACCACGCCGGCCGCGGGCGCCGCCCACAGCGCGGCTCCCGCCGCCACCGCGGCCACCGACGCCCGCGCGCCCCTGCGCACCGGCCGGGGCAGTGGACCCCGCGCCGCCGCGGCGACCGCCGCCCCGCACAGCAGATACACCGCCACCCACCAGCCCGCCGGCACCTCCGGGCGCACCACACCGCCCACCGCCGCGACGACGGCGAGCCCGGCCGCCGCGCCACCGGCCGTACCGAACTCCCTCGGTGCCCGGCAGGCCACCAGCAGCAGCCCCCCGGCGGCCACCAGCAGCAGCACTCCGGGGCTCACGGCAGCCGCCGCCGACTGCGCCGTCAGCGACGCGGCCAGTCCGGTCAGAAGCCCGACGAACCCCGTCACGCACCCCACGGTGACGGCCGTCGCGCGCATCGCCGGACGGCCGCAACGGATGGCGATCACTCCGTCGAGCGTCGCCGTCAGCACCAGCGCCCAGCCGATCCCCAGCGCCGACGCGTCCGTCGCCGCCGCCCAGAACAGGAACGGGAACTGGGCGCCCACCACCGCGGCCGGCAGCGGCACCCGCAGCGCGGGGAGCAGCAGGCCGTAACCCGCCCACAGCACCGCCAGCACCGCCGAGGCGCCCGCCGCGAAACCGAGGCCCCCGGTGCCGGGGGCAGCCACCCGGTACCACGCGTAGGCGTCGAGAGCGGTCAGCACCAGGGCGAGCGCGGCCAGCGCCTCGGCCGTCGAGGGCAGCTTCCGCCGCAGCAGCGGCACGGGGGCGGCGAGCGCCGCCACCGTCAGTACGCCGAGCACCGCCGCCCGGCCGCCGATCCCCATCCGGCCCCAGCTGACCACGGTGAACGCGATCGCCGCGATCGTCAGCAGCAGCCCGCCCAGGATCAGCAGCACGTGCTGTGCGCCACGCGGCGAGAGCGCGCCCTTCGGCGCGGTCCGGGCGGGGGCACCCCACCCGGGAGCCGTGGCCCCCCACCCAGGAGCCGCCCCCCACCCAGGAGCCGCCCCCCATCCGGGGCCGGCGGCCGGGGCGGCGTACGGCCCCGGATGGGGTGTTCCGGGTGTGCCGGGTGGCTGGAGCACCGTCAGCAGCCAGGCACGGCGGGTCAGCAACTGGGCCCGGCGGGCGTCCAGCCGGACCAGTTCACGGTCGAGGAGCGTCAGTTCCTCGGCGGGCGGCGGCACATGTTCCATGGACGCAGTGTGCGGCCGGTCGTGGAATCAAACATGCGCGCGGGTACTCAGTTCCCCCGCTGAGTACCCGTGGACCGTCCCACGGCCCGGAGCCGCCGTCGCCCGCGGGTGACCGGGATGCCCCGGCCCGGATGAGAGGCGGAGACGGGATCGTCCGCCGGTGGCCGGACGGGAACGGTTTGAACGAGAGCCGCGTGGCCCTGTATGGTTCAGTCCGTTCCCGGGCGATTAGCTCAGTGGGAGAGCGCTTCGTTCACACCGAAGAGGTCACTGGTTCGAACCCAGTATCGCCCACCGGGAAAGGCCGGTTCACGCACGCGTGGACCGGCCTTCGCGTATCCGTCGGCAATTCATCGCTGCCCGTCCCCCTTCGACGCGTCCGGTGCTCAGGCCGCCGCGGGGACCGCCGGGCGCAGCGGCCAGGCGGCGTCCACCGCCTCCGTGGCCCCGCTCCTCGGGAACCACGCCTGCCCGCCGCGCGCGTGCGCCGCGTGCCACGCCGTCTGCAAGGTGTGCAGCTCCGCGGGGGCCAGCCGCTCCAGCCGGGCCGCGAACCGCCGCCCCACCGCGCGGACCACCTCCATCGAGGCCACCGCGTCCGCCGCCGCGTCGGGCATCGGCTCCGGGGTCGCCCCGGAGACCCCGTACACCTCACACAGATCCGCGAACGCGCGCGGTCCCTTGCGGTAGCGGTCCAGCTGTCCGTCGAGGACCCGGGGATCGAGCACGCACAGCGGCGCCCCCGCCAGACAGCCGCGCAGTGACGTCGCCCGGTGCCGCTTCAGCTCCCGGTCCAGCAGGGTCAGACCGAACGGCGCGTCCATCACGGCGAGCGGACGCCCGGTCGCGCACTGATCGGCCAGGGACCGTCCGATCTCTCCCATCACCGGCGCCGGCCACCGGCCGTTGCGGTGCAGATGCTCGTCGGTCAGACCGGGCATCCCGGTGGCCTCCGGGGGGACCGGCACCCCCGGACTCACCAGCCACCGGCTCACCCGGGTCAGCCCGCCCGCCGTCTCCTGGACGACCAGGGCGGCCGAGACGATCCGGTCCTCCTCTGCGTCCGCACCCGTGGTTCTGATCCCGAAGGCGGCCAGTGGCCCCTCGTACCAGCGCATCATCTCCGAACTCCTCGCATCTGCTTGGCAGATGGCGCGATTCGCCTGCCCCGGTTCGGTGATACCCGCCCCTTCTCCCCGGTACGCCGCGCACGCCCCGCGCACGCGGGCCTCCCGGTCGCACGGACGGCCCGCCACCCGCCGGGGGACCGGGCCGGGGCCCGACGGCCGGTCCGGCGGGCGCACGGGACACGGGCGGCGGGCCGCCCCGGCGTATCCCTTTCGCGCGGGGGGCCCGGGGCTCGGTACGATTCGTACGGCATCTGCGACAGGAACGCGGTGCGCCCCCTCAGTCAGGAGAGACCGGTGTCAGACGTCCGTGTGACCGTACAACGCGATTCCGAGCGGGAAGAGCGCGTGGTGACGACGGGCACTACGGCGGCCGATCTCTTCCCCGGACAGCGCACCGTCGTCGCGGCCCGGGTGGCGGGTGAGCTGAAGGACCTCGCGTACGAGCTCCAGGACGGCGAGACCGTCGAGCCCGTGGAGATCTCCTCCGAGGACGGCCTGAACATCCTGCGCCACTCCACCGCGCACGTGATGGCGCAGGCCGTGCAGGAGCTGTTCCCCGAGGCCAAGCTCGGTATCGGTCCGCCGGTCAAGGACGGCTTCTACTACGACTTCGACGTCGAGAGGCCGTTCACCCCGGAGGACCTCAAGGCCGTCGAGAAGAAGATGCAGGAGATCCAGAAGCGCGGACAGCGGTTCGCCCGCCGCGTCGTCTCGGACGAGGACGCCCGCGCGGAGCTGGCCGACGAGCCGTACAAGCTGGAACTCATCGGCATCAAGGGCTCCGGCTCCGTCGAGAGCGCCGGTGACGGCGCGGACGTCGAGGTCGGCGGCGGCGAGCTGACCATCTACGACAACCTCGACCCGAAGACCGGTGACCTGTGCTGGAAGGACCTCTGCCGGGGTCCGCACCTGCCCACCACCCGGCTGATCCCGGCGTTCAAGCTGATGCGCAACGCCGCCGCGTACTGGCGCGGCAGCGAGAAGAACCCGATGCTCCAGCGCATCTACGGCACCGCGTGGCCCACCAAGGACGAGCTCAAGGCGCACCTGGAGTTCCTGGAGGAGGCCGCCAAGCGCGACCACCGCAAGCTCGGCAGCGAACTGGACCTGTTCTCCTTCCCGGACGAGATCGGCCCCGGCCTCGCCGTCTTCCACCCCAAGGGCGGCACCGTCCGCCGGGCCATGGAGGACTACTCGCGCCGACGCCACGAGGAGGAGGGCTACGAGTTCGTCTACAGCCCGCACGCGACCAAGGGCAAGCTCTTCGAGAAGTCCGGCCACCTGGACTGGTACGCCGACGGCATGTACCCGCCCATGCAGCTCGACGACGGGGTGGACTACTACCTCAAGCCGATGAACTGCCCGATGCACAACCTGATCTTCGACGCGCGCGGCCGCTCGTACCGTGAACTGCCGCTGCGGCTCTTCGAGTTCGGCACGGTGTACCGGTACGAGAAGTCCGGCGTCGTGCACGGTCTGACCCGCTCGCGCGGCTTCACGCAGGACGACGCGCACATCTACTGCACCAAGGAGCAGATGGCGGACGAGCTGGACAGGACGCTCACCTTCGTCCTGAACCTGCTGCGGGACTACGGACTGACCGACTTCTACCTGGAGCTCTCGACCAAGGACCCGGAGAAGTTCGTCGGCTCCGACGAAGTCTGGGAGGAGGCCACCGAGACCCTGCGCCAGGTCGCCGAGAAGCAGGGCCTGCCGCTGGTCCCCGACCCGGGCGGCGCCGCCTTCTACGGGCCGAAGATCTCCGTGCAGTGCAAGGACGCCATCGGCCGCACCTGGCAGATGTCGACCGTGCAGCTCGACTTCAACCTCCCGGAGCGCTTCGACCTGGAGTACACCGGGCCCGACGGCGCCAAGCAGCGCCCCGTGATGATCCACCGCGCGCTGTTCGGTTCCATCGAGCGGTTCTTCGCGGTGCTCCTGGAGCACTACGCGGGCGCCTTCCCGGTGTGGCTGGCACCGGTCCAGGCGGTCGGCATCCCGATCGGTGACGCGCACATCCCGTACCTCCAGGAGTTCGCCGCGACCGCGCGGAAGCAGGGGCTGCGGGTCGAGGTGGACGCCTCCTCGGACCGGATGCAGAAGAAGATCCGGAACCAGCAGAAGGCCAAGGTCCCGTTCATGATCATCGCGGGCGACGAGGACATGGCCAACGGCGCCGTCTCCTTCCGCTACCGCGACGGATCGCAGGAGAACGGCATCCCGGTCGCGGACGCCATCGCCAAGATCGCGAAGGCCGTCGAGGACCGCGTCCAGGTCTGACCCCGACGCGTCCCGCGCGGTGGCCCCGAGGTGCTTCCGTCCGGACGGGACGCCGGGAGCTGTGAGCGAACCCGGTGCCGTAGAAGCGGCACCGGGTTCCCGCGCCTGCGGGGGAACCGGCCCCGGCATCCGGGGCGCCCGCGGGTGTGCCCCCGGCGACACGCTCGGCGTGGGCGAAGCAATATGCTGACCGGCATGACGAGTGAGCCGGAGCAGCAGTTCGGAGTGGGGACGCCCGACGCGTTCCAGCGCCTGTGGACGCCCCACCGGATGGCCTACATCCAGGGTGAGGGCAAGCCGACCGGACCCGAGGCCGGCGACGGCTGCCCGTTCTGTGCCATTCCCTCGAAGTCGGACGAGGACGGGCTGGTCGTCGCACGCGGCGAGCAGGTGTACGCGGTGCTCAACCTGTACCCGTACAACGGCGGACACCTGATGGTCGTGCCGTACCGGCACGTCGCCGACTACACCGGGCTCGACGGCCCCGAGACCGCCGAACTCGCCGACTTCACCAAACGCGCGATGACCGCGCTGCGGACGGCGTCGGGGGCGCACGGCTTCAACATCGGCATGAACCAGGGGGCGGACGCGGGAGCGGGCATCGCCGCGCACCTGCATCAGCACCTGGTGCCGCGCTGGGGCGGCGACACCAACTTCATGCCGGTGATCGGCCACACCCGGGTGCTGCCGCAACTGCTGGCGGACACCCGGACGATGCTCGCCGCGGCCTGGCCGAACGGCTGATCCGAGCGCTCGCGCACCGCTGCCGGGTACCCGGGATCAAGGTCCCGGGTACCCGGCAGCGGTGCGCGCGGTCCGGGCCGGCTACGCGTCGTACAGGTCCGCCTTCTTCGGGGCGGCGTCCTGGACCTGGCCGCCCAGGGCCAGCGAGCGGGAGTTGAAGCGGTCGGTGTCCACGCCGTTCTCGGCGAGGACCCGCAGGGCCGCCGAGTGCACGGCCCGCAGCACCGGTGTCGCGGCGCGCATCGCGTCGTCCGCCATGAAGCGGTGGCGCCAGGGCTTCTCGGCCCAGGCGTGCCGCAGGCCGAAGGGCTCCGGGAGCGCCAGCCTGCCGCCCAGGTAGTCGAGCAGCGGCGGATACCAGGTGAACGGGGCACGCATCGCGAGCCGGACCACCTCGTCCGCCTCGACGAGCGGCAGCTGATGCGTCTTGGTCTCCCAGAACCTCAGCGTCTTGTTGACCGTCTTGGTCCTCGGGGACGGCTTGGTGGTGAAGAGCGAGTGCACCGGGCCGAGCGCGTGACCGGTGACCTCGATCCGCAGGGTCTCGTGGAGCACGGTCACGGTGGTCATCATGGTGATGACCAGCTGTCCGTCCCAGAGGGTGAACTGCACCCCCAGGTAGTGGCGGTCCCCGCTGCCGAACTGCTGGTGGTTGCAGATGCGCTGTATCTCGTGCGGCTTCACCTGGTACGAGGCGACGTTGTCGCCCTCGGGACGGGAGACCCCTCCCGCGTTCTCCCCGACGGGCGACACGATCCAGTGCTTGACGGACGGGGTGGGGAATCCGCCCGAGTTCAGCGGACCGCGCTCCAGCATCTTCAGCTGGTCGTGGATGACCCGGATCAGGTCCCAGCTGCGGAACTGGTGGAATTCCTTGCCGGGCTCCTTCGAGACCAGCTCCTCCGCCAGCTGCCAGCTGCCCCAGCGGGTGCCCATGCCGAGGATGCCCTTGGGGCCCGCGTAGAAGACCGAGTTCGCCTGCTGCTCGGCGGACAGCTTCTCCAGCCCCTGCCGCAACGCCTCACGGGAGGCGTCGCCCGGATTCTTCGGGACCGACTCGGGGATCTTCGCGATGACCCCGCCGCCCGAGAGCAGCCCCTCCCAGCGGACCCGCATGTCCCTCGCCGAGGACTCCGCGATGCGCTTGGCGATCAGCCAGCCGATCACCGGGGCGACGGCCATCGTCCGCAGGTACAGCGCCAGGAGGCCGGCCACCGGCAGCTTCACCAGGAAGATCACCGCCCCGACCCCGACGGCGGCGAGCAGGCCGTTGCCGAGGACGCCGATGCCCCTGTCCTTGGTCGAGTTGAGGTAGTCGCGGGCGCGGAACACCCCTATCCACACGAGCAGTCCCGGCAGGAAGAGCAGCCCGCACACGACGGTGACGACGGTCAGCTTGGTGTCGCGCGCCTTGCGCAGACCGGTCGCGGCGAGACAGTGCTCGACCACGGTCTGCGGCTCGATGCCGAAGGACTGGATGAGGGCGCCCCGGGCGCCGCCCAGCATGCGTTCCTGGACGGCCCTGGAGAACGCCTCGCCGAGGTTGGGCCGGAAGTACTTGGACTTCAGGAACTTCGACTGGCCGGCCTTCACCTCGGACTTGTGCCACTCGCTGTTGGCCTTCAGGATCTCGTCCACGTCGCTGTCGCGGTACGCGGCCGACGCGAGGGCGTTGGTCGCCGCCGTCTGTCCGGCCGAGCCCTGGAGCGGGATCTGCGCTCCGGGAGAGAAATCGAATCCGTCGTTGGCCACTGCCGCCCCCACTCGCCGCAAGGATCTGCTCCTGCGGCTGTTCCCAACTACCGTACTTGGCACACCTTCTGAGCTGGGACCACAGCGTATCGTCCGGAACAGCTCACCGCCCGCAACCGGCGAATTCCATGGGCGGACAACGGACTGTCACCCCTTTGTGTGCCTTTTCGCCGTTCCCGTACGAGGCCGGGTCGATTCCGGTACGGGCCGGTGAACCGTACGGGCCGGGCCGGGGCTCCCCGCCGTACCGGTACACCGCCTGTCCGAAAAGCGCCCACCACGCGAGGACGGGTGCCCGGACGGTGGACCCCGGCGGTCGTGACTACGATGGGCCAGCCGGTGGCCGAAGGGGCCGCGCGGCCCACCGACCCTCGGGAAGGCCATGCTGAACAAGTACGCGCGTGCATTCTTTACGCGTGTCCTCACACCGTTCGCCGCACTGTTGCTCCGGATCGGGGTCTCTCCCGACGCGGTCACACTCATCGGCACGGCCGGAGTGATGGCGGGTGCGCTGGTCTTCTTCCCGATGGGGGAGTTCTTCTGGGGCACCATCGTCATCACGGTCTTCGTCTTCTCCGACCTCGTCGACGGGAACATGGCCCGGCAGGCCGGGATCTCCAGCCGCTGGGGCGCCTTCCTCGACTCGACCCTCGACCGGGTCGCCGACGGCGCGATCTTCGGCGGACTGGCGCTCTGGTACGCGGGCAGGGGCGACAACGACATGATGTGCGCCGTCGCGATCTTCTGTCTGGCCAGCGGCCAGGTGGTCTCGTACACCAAGGCGCGGGGCGAGGCGATCGGTCTGCCGGTCGCGGTGAACGGACTGGTGGAACGCGCCGAGCGGCTGGTCGTCTCGCTGGTCGCGGCCGGGCTCTCCGGGCTGCACAGGTTCGGGGTGCCCGGCATCGACATCCTGCTGCCGATCGCGCTGTGGGCGGTCGCCGCCGGCAGCCTCGTGACGCTCGTCCAGCGGGTCGTGACCGTACGCAGGGAAGCCGCCGAGGCCGACGCCGTGGCCGCGGTCGGGACCGGCCCCGCGTCGGACCCGGCGGCCGGGCGGGGGAGCGGGGCGGGGCAGTGAGCGGCGCCGGGGAGGTACCGGACCCGCCGGCTGCGGGCGCCCGGCTCAGGGACCGGCTGACCGACGGGCTGTACGGGCTCGGCTGGGGCGCGCTCAAGAAGCTCCCCGAACCGGCCGTGAACGCCCTCGGCCGCACCATCGCCGACCGGGCCTGGCGACGGCGCGGCAAGAGCGTGCTGCGTCTTGAGGCGAATCTGGCCAGGGTGGTGCCCGACGCGGACCCGGCCGGGCTCGCCGCGCTCTCCCGAGCCGGGATGCGCTCGTACATGCGCTACTGGATGGAATCGTTCCGGCTGCCCACCTGGAGTGCCGAACGGATCAGGACCGGCGTCGAGGTGCGCGAGGCGCACCGGCTGACCGAAGGGCTCGAAACCGGCCGGGGCGTCGTCCTGGCCCTGCCGCACCTGGCCAACTGGGACCTGGCGGGCGCCTGGGTCACCACCGTCCTGAAGGTGCCCTTCACCACGGTCGCCGAACGGCTCAGGCCCGAGACGCTCTTCGACCGGTTCGTGGCCTACCGCGAGAGCCTGGGCATGGAGGTCCTGCCGCACGTCGGAGGTTCCGCCTTCGGCACCCTGGCGCGGCGGCTGCGCAAGGGGGGCCTCGTCTGCCTCGTCGCGGACCGGGACCTGTCGGCGTCCGGCGTCGAGGTGACGTTCTTCGGCGAGACCGCGCGGATGCCGACCGGCCCGGCGATACTTGCCCAGCAGACCGGGGCCCTGCTGCTGCCCGTCACCCTGCACTACGACGAGACGCCCGTGCTGAGGGCGCGAATCCACCCACCCGTCGAGGTCCCCGCCACCGGTACCCGCGCCGAGAAGGCGGCGACGATGACCCAGGCGCTGGCCGACGTGTTCGCCGGAGGGATCGCCGAGCACCCCGAGGACTGGCACATGCTGCAACGGCTCTGGCTCGCCGACCTGGAACCCCGGGGCGAACAGCCGTGAAGACGCGAGGGGAACAGCCGTGAAGATCGGCATCGTCTGTCCGTACTCCTGGGACGTACCGGGCGGGGTGCAGTTCCACATCCGCGACCTCGCCGAGCACCTGATACGCCTGGGCCACCAGGTCTCCGTGCTCGCCCCCGCCGACGACGAGACCCCGTTGCCGCCGTACGTGGTGTCGGCGGGCCGGGCCGTGCCCGTCCCGTACAACGGATCGGTCGCCCGGCTGAACTTCGGCTTCCTGTCCGCCGCCCGGGTCCGCCGATGGCTGCACGACGGCACCTTCGACGTGATCCACATCCACGAACCGACCTCACCGTCCCTGGGGCTGCTCACCTGCTGGGCGGCACAGGGCCCGATCGTGGCGACCTTCCACACGTCCAACCCGCGCTCCCGGGCCATGATCGCCGCGTACCCGATCCTCCAGCCCGCGCTGGAGAAGATCAGCGCGCGCATCGCGGTCAGCGAGTACGCGCGCCGGACCCTGGTGGAACACCTCGGCGGCGACGCGGTCGTCATCCCCAACGGCGTCGACGTCGGCTTCTTCGCCGGGGCCCAGCCGAAGGCCGAGTGGCAGGGCGGGACCCTCGGGTTCATCGGGCGGATCGACGAGCCCCGCAAGGGACTGCCGGTGCTCGTGAAGGCACTGCCCGCGATCCTGGCCGCCCGCCCGGAGACCCGACTGCTGGTCGCCGGCCGCGGCGACGAGGAGGAGGCCGTCGCCGCCCTGCCCGGACACATGCGTGAGCGCGTCGAATTCCTCGGGATGGTGAGCGACGAGGACAAGGCGCGGCTGCTGCGCAGTGTCGATGTGTACGTCGCGCCCAACACGGGCGGCGAGAGCTTCGGCATCATCCTCGTCGAGGCCATGTCGGCGGGGGCGCCGGTGCTGGCCAGCGACCTGGACGCGTTCGCCCAGGTGCTCGACCAGGGGGCGGCGGGCGAACTCTTCGCCAACGAGGACGCGGACGCGCTGGCCGGGGCCGCGGTGGCGCTGCTCGGGGACGCGGCCCGGCGCGCCGAGCTGAGCGAGCGGGGCAGGGCCCATGTGCGGCGCTTCGACTGGGCGACGGTGGGCGCGGACATCCTCGCGGTGTACGAGACGGTGACGGACGGTGCGGCCTCCGTGGCCGCGGACGAGCGGCCGGGGCTGCGGGCCCGGCTAGGACTGGCCAGGGACTGAGAGCGGTCCGCCGGTCGTCCCGGGAGCTACGGAGCCCCCGGGGTGACAGAGAGGGGCGGGCCCGACGGTAGCCTTGCGGCCCGTGACCGAAACCCTCATCTGGGCCGCCGTCGCGGTCCTCGCGATCGGCCTGTACCTCAGCTGGACCGCCGGACGGCTGGACCGGCTGCACGCCCGGATCGACGCCGCCCGCGCCGCCCTCGACGCCCAACTTCTGCGCCGCGCCTCGGTCACCCAGGAACTGGCCACCTCGGGGGTGCTCGACCCGGCCGCCTCGATCGTGCTGTACGAGGCCGCACACGCCGCCCGGCAGGCGGCGGAGGAACAGCGCGAGGTCGCCGAGAGCGAGCTGAGCGCCGCGCTGCGGGCCGTCTTCGGCGAGACCGCGCAGGTGGAAGCCGTGAAGGAGATCCCCGGCGGGGAGGATGCGGCGGGGGAGCTGGCCGCCGCGGTGCGCCGGGTCCCGATGGCGCGGCGGTTCCACAACGACGCGGTGCGTGCCGCCCGCGCGCTGCGGCGCCACCGCACGGTGCGCTGGTTCCGGCTGGCCGGACACGCGCCGTTCCCGCTCGCCTTCGAGATGGACGACGAACCTCCGGTGGCCCTGGCGGACCGGCCGGGGAGCTGACGGGCCCGGGCCATGAGCGGGCGGGTCGGCCGAGTGACGGACCGGCCCGTGAGCCGGCGGAGCGGTGGGCGGTTGGCCGGGCGGTCGGAGGACCGGCCGGTGTGCCGAACGGGCCCGGCCGGGCGGCTGAAGGACCGGCCGGTGTGCCGACGGACCGGGCCATGAGCCCGGCGAGCCCACGACCGGTCTCCGGTCACCGGTCTCCGGTCACCGGGCCGTCGGCAGGGCCCGGACGGATCGTCGGCACGGCCCAGGACGGTCCCCGCGTACCTCGACCTCAGTTGCCTTGGCGGGCCCCGCGTACATCGAAAGCGGACCCTCGTGGATCTTTCGCGCACTGAGAGCGGTCCGGTCGGCTCGCGTAACCGGATGCGGTCCGCCCCGCGTACCGGAAGTGGATTCCCGCGACCCGGGAGCGCTCCTTGAGCCCCCCCTCCCACAGGCCACAGGGGCGCGGCGCGGCCCACTTCCCCGCGTCCTCCCCGCATCGGCGCGGACCGGAAAGAGCCACCGGCTGTCCATTGGCCCTTGCAGTGGACTGGTCCCGGAGCGTTTGCTCGTGGAGCCGCTACCGGCACCGGCCGCGTCCAGCCACGCGTCGGCAGTGCTTCCCGCATCCTTTTCACCGAGTGAGGTCGACCATGTCCACGCTTCCCAGCTCCCCGCAGTCCACGTCCGACACCCCGGCCACCGGCACCGCGCGCGTCAAGCGCGGCATGGCCGAGCAGCTCAAGGGCGGCGTGATCATGGACGTCGTCGACGCCGAGCAGGCGAAGATCGCCGAGGACGCGGGCGCGGTCGCCGTCATGGCCCTGGAGCGGGTCCCCGCCGACATCCGCAAGGACGGCGGCGTCGCCCGGATGTCCGACCCGAACATGATCGAAGAGATCATCGAGGCCGTCTCCATCCCCGTCATGGCCAAGTCCCGCATCGGTCACTTCGTCGAGGCCCAGGTGCTCCAGTCCCTCGGCGTCGACTACATCGACGAGTCCGAGGTCCTCACCCCGGCCGACGAGGTCAACCACAGCGACAAGTTCGCCTTCACCACCCCCTTCGTCTGTGGCGCCACCAACCTGGGTGAGGCGCTGCGCCGCATCGCCGAGGGCGCGGCCATGATCCGCTCGAAGGGTGAGGCGGGCACCGGGAACGTCGTCGAGGCCGTCCGTCACCTGCGGCAGATCAAGAACGAGATCGCCCGGCTGCGCGGCTACGACAACAACGAGCTGTACGCCGCCGCCAAGGACCTGCGCGCCCCCTACGAACTGGTCAAGGAGGTCGCCGACCTCGGCAGGCTGCCCGTCGTCCTGTTCTCCGCGGGCGGCGTCGCCACCCCCGCCGACGCGGCGCTGATGCGCCAGCTCGGCGCCGAGGGCGTCTTCGTCGGCTCCGGCATCTTCAAGTCCGGTGACCCGGCCAAGCGGGCCGCCGCCATCGTCAAGGCCACCACCTTCTACGACGACCCGAAGATCATCGCGGACGCGTCCCGGAACCTCGGCGAGGCCATGGTCGGCATCAACTGCGACACCCTGCCCGAGGCCGAGCGCTACGCCAACCGCGGCTGGTAGTCCCTGATGAACGGCGTTCCTGTCATCGGAGTCCTGGCCCTCCAGGGCGACGTACCGGAGCATCTGACCGCCCTGACCTCGGCCGGAGCCGAGGCCAGGGCGGTCCGGCGACCCGAAGAACTCGCCGCGGTGGACGGCCTCGTCCTCCCCGGCGGGGAGTCCACCACGATGTCCAAGCTGGCGGTCCTGTTCGGACTGCTGGAGCCGCTGCGCGAGCGGGTGCGCGCCGGAATGCCGGTCTACGGCACCTGCGCCGGGATGATCCTGCTCGCCGACAAGATCCTCGATCCCCGCGCCGGCCAGGAGACCATCGGCGGCATCGACATGATCGTGCGCCGCAACGCCTTCGGACGGCAGAACGAGTCGTTCGAGGCGGCCGTCGACGTCACGGGCGTCGACGGCGGGCCGGTCGAGGGGGTCTTCATCCGTGCCCCGTGGGTGGAGTCGGTCGGCGCCCGCGCCGAGGTGGTCGCCGAGCACGGCGGCCATGTCGTGGCGGTCCGGCAGGGCAACGCCCTGGCGACGTCCTTCCATCCCGAACTGACCGGCGACCATCGCGTGCACGCCCTTTTCGCCGACATGGTGCGCGCCGCCGGCTGAGGCGATCCCGGTAGGATCTCTCGGGTTCGTTCAAGAAGTTCGGTGACGCGAAGGAGACGGCAGATGTCCGGCCACTCTAAATGGGCTACGACGAAGCACAAGAAGGCTGTGATTGACGCCAAGCGCGGCAAGCTCTTCGCGAAGCTGATCAAGAACATCGAGGTCGCCGCACGGACCGGTGGTGTGGACCCCGAGGGCAACCCGACGCTCGTCGACGCGGTACAGAAGGCGAAGAAGAGCTCCGTCCCCAACAAGAACATCGACTCCGCGATCAAGCGGGGCGGCGGTCTCGAAGCGGGCGGCGTCGACTATCAGACGATCATGTATGAGGGTTACGGGCCGAACGGCGTCGCGGTGCTCATCGAGTGCCTCACCGACAACCGCAACCGCGCGGCGTCCGACGTACGGGTCGCGATGACCCGCAACGGCGGCTCGATGGCCGACCCGGGCTCCGTCTCGTACCTCTTCAACCGCAAGGGCGTCGTGATCGTCCCGAAGGGCGAGCTGACCGAGGACGCCGTGCTCGACGCGGTCCTCGACGCGGGCGCCGAAGAGGTCAACGACCTCGGCGAGTCGTTCGAGGTCGTCAGCGAGGCGACCGACATGGTCGCGGTCCGTACCGCGCTCCAGCAGGCGGGCATCGACTACGACTCCGCCGAGGCGAACTTCCTGCCCACCATGCAGGTCGAGCTGGACGAGGACGGGGCGCGCAAGATCTTCAAGCTGATCGACGCCCTGGAGGACAGCGACGACGTGCAGAACGTCTTCGCCAACTTCGACGTCTCGGACGAGGTCATGGAGAAGGTCGACGCCTGAGGCCCAGGCGGGCCGGCGTGCGCGGACGGGCCGACGGGGACACACCCCGTCGGCCCGTCCGCGTTGTCGGTGCCGGGCGCTAACCTGCAACAACGCAGGAACACATGATCGAAGGCGCAGGACCGCGGGCCGGTGACGGAAGCGGTACGGCACAGGCGCCCAGGCGCGAGGGAGGGGAGTCCGACGTGCGGGTACTCGGCGTGGACCCGGGGCTGACCCGGTGCGGCATCGGCGTCGTCGACGGCGTCCCCGGACGACGGCTGACGATGCTCGGGGTCGGCGTGGTCCGCACCCCGGCCGACGCCGAACTGGGACAGCGGCTGGTCGCCATCGAGGCGGGAATCGAGCAGTGGCTCGACGAACACCGACCCGAATTCGTCGCGGTGGAGCGGGTGTTCAGCCAGCACAACGTCCGTACGGTGATGGGCACCGCCCAGGCCAGCGCCGTCGCCATGCTCTGCGCGTCCCGACGCGGCATCCCCGTCGCCCTGCACACCCCGAGCGAGGTCAAGGCCGCCGTCACCGGCAGCGGTCGCGCCGACAAGGCGCAGGTCGGCGCCATGGTCACCCGGTTGCTCGGACTCGCGGCGCCCCCCAGACCGGCGGACGCGGCGGACGCCCTCGCCCTCGCCATCTGCCACATCTGGCGGGCCCCCGCCCAGAACCGCCTCCAGCAGGCCGTCGCCACCCATCGCACGCTGAAAGGCCGCACCACATGATCGCCTTCGTCTCCGGCCCGGTGGCCGCCCTCGCCCCGACCACGGCCGTGATCGAGGTCGGCGGCATCGGCATGGCCGTCCAGTGCACCCCGGACACCCTCGCCGGCCTGCGGATCGGGAAGGAGGCCAGACTCGCCACCTCGCTCGTCGTCCGGGAGGACTCCCTCACCCTCTACGGCTTCGCCGACGACGACGAACGCCAGACCTTCGAACTGCTCCAGACCGCCAGCGGCGTCGGCCCCCGGCTCGCCCAGGCCATGCTCGCCACGCACAGCCCCGACGCCCTGCGCCTCGCCGTCTCCGCGGGCGACGAGAAGGCGCTCACCGCCGTCTCCGGGATCGGCAAGAAGGGCGCCCAGAAGCTGCTGCTCGAACTCAAGGACCGGCTCGGCGAACCCCACGGCGCCCACATCGGCCAGCAGGGCGTCGGCACGGCCGCCGCCTCTTCCTGGCGCGACCAGCTCCAGGCCGCCCTGATCGGTCTCGGCTACGCCGCCCGCGAGGCGGACGAGGCCGTCGCCGCGGTCGCCCCGCAGGCGGAGACCGCGCTCGCGGCCGGCGGCCGGCCGCCCGTGCCCCAACTGCTGCGGGCCGCCCTCCAGACCCTGAACCGCGCACGCTGACCGAGACTGCGACACTGCGGGGGACACCCCGACCCCGGCCGGAGCACCGCACGGCCCGGCACCGAAACACCCGAGGCGGGACTGACTGAATGAACTGGGACGAGACCGCGCCCGACACCGACGAACGGCCGATCGGCGCCGACGGCCGCCTGGTCCACGCCGACGCGGACGGCGAGGACACCGCGGTCGAAGCGGCCCTGCGGCCGAAGGACCTCGACGAGTTCGTCGGCCAGGAGAAGGTACGCGAACAGCTCGACCTGGTCCTCAAGGCGGCCCGCGCCCGTGGCGCCACCGCCGACCACGTCCTGCTCTCCGGAGCCCCCGGCCTCGGCAAGACCACGCTCTCCATGATCATCGCGGCTGAGATGGAGGCCCCGATCCGGATCACCTCGGGTCCCGCCATCCAGCACGCGGGCGATCTCGCCGCGATCCTCTCCTCCCTCCAGGAGGGCGAGGTCCTGTTCCTCGACGAGATCCACCGCATGTCGCGGCCGGCCGAGGAGATGCTGTACATGGCCATGGAGGACTTCCGCGTCGACGTCATCGTCGGCAAGGGCCCCGGCGCCACCGCCATCCCGCTGGAACTGCCACCGTTCACCCTCGTCGGAGCGACCACCAGGGCCGGACTCCTGCCGCCGCCGCTCCGTGACCGCTTCGGCTTCACCGGCCACATGGAGTTCTACACCCCGGCCGAACTGGAGCGAGTCCTCCACCGTTCCGCACGCCTCCTCGACGTCGAGACGGACGTCGAGGGAGCGGCCGAGATCGCCGGCCGCTCCCGGGGCACGCCCCGCATCGCCAACCGGTTGCTGCGCCGGGTCCGGGACTACGCCCAGGTCAAGGCCGACGGACGGATCGACCGGGAGATCGCCAGGGCCGCCCTGCGCGTGTACGAGGTCGACGGCCGTGGCCTCGACCGGCTGGACCGGGCCGTGCTCGGCGCGCTGCTGAAGCTCTTCGGCGGCGGACCCGTCGGACTGTCCACCCTCGCGGTGGCCGTCGGCGAGGAGCGCGAGACCGTCGAGGAGGTGGCCGAGCCCTTCCTCGTACGCGAGGGACTGCTGGCCCGCACGCCCAGAGGGCGGGTCGCCACACCGGCCGCGTGGGCGCACCTCGGACTGGTGCCGCCGCAGCACGACGGAAAGGGACAACAGGGCCTGTTCGGGGCGTGATGTGTCACAGGTTGGCCTTCAGCGGAACCCCGGTGCCATGCTGGGCGTTGTTCCAATGATGCGGACTCGCTTAGACTCCGCCGATGCCGCCCCCCAAAGGTCGGTGTTACCCACCCCCGTAGACCGTGTCGCATCCCCAGCACGGTCGTGTGAAGGAAGTTCCGTCCCGTGAGTCCTGGTTTCCTCCTCCCCTTCGTCGTGCTCATCGGGGCCATGTTCCTGATGACGCGGTCCGCCAAGAAGAAGCAGGCGGCGGCTACGCAGATGCGTAGCGAGATGCAGCCCGGCACGGGCGTCCGGACGATCGGGGGCATGTACGCGACCGTCAAGGAGCTCAACGAGGACACGGTTCTCCTGGAGGTCGCGCCCGGCGTTCACGCCGTCTACGCCAAGAACTCCATCGGTGCCGTCCTCGACGACGCGGAGTACAACCGCATCGTCCACGGCGACAACGACCTCAAGGCCGAGGGCGCGATCGTGCCCGACGACGCCTCCTCGCTCACCGACCCGGACGTCAAGGCCGAGGCCGAGGACGCCCCGGACGAGGTCAAGATCGACCTGGGCAAGAAGGCCGAGGCGGACGACGCCGAGCCGACCGGCGACGCCAAGAAGGACGGTAAGTCCGGCGCGGCCGACGGCGAGGGCGACGCGAAGTAACCCGCGCCCCGGGGACGCCGTGTGGCCCAGCGGCGCCCGGCGTTCCCCGGACCGTGCGATCTTCTGCGGGGGCAGGTCCCCACAACACTTCGTGGCCGCTCGGGCGCGTACCCGGCGCGGGGCGGTTGGACAGGGAGAAACGAGAAGGTGGCAGCACCGAAGAAGCGCCGAACACAGCCGGCGGGAGGCCAGGGAACGCCGGCGCGTTCCCTGGCTCTGATCCTGATCGCCATGGTCGCGCTCACCGGCGGTATGTTCTGGGCCGGTGAGCTGACGCCGCGACTGGGCATCGACCTCGCCGGCGGCACGACGATCACGCTCAAGGCCAAGAACGAGCCGGGGCAGAAGTCGGCGATCAACAAGACCAACATGGACACCGCGGTCGAGATCATGGAGCGCCGTGTCAATGGTCTCGGTGTGTCCGAGGCGGAGGTCCAGACCCAGGGCAACAGCAACATCATCGTCAACATTCCCAAGGGTACGAACTCCGCCCAGGCCCGTGAGCAGGTCGGCACGACCGCCAAGCTCTACTTCCGCCCGGTGCTGACGGTCGCCGGCGGCGCCCCCGCCGAAACGACGAACCCCAGCCCGGCGCCGACCCCCTCGGCGGGCGACGGGACGAGCGGGACCGGTAAGGCCACGCCGTCGGGGAGCCCGTCCGCGACCAGCACCACGCAGGGCCGTGCCGTCACCGGCGCCCTCAAGGCCGACTCCACTCCGTCCCCGTCCACCGGGGCATCCGGGGCCGCGACGACTCCCTCGGCGTCCCCCTCGCCCTCGGCGTCCTCGCCGGACGAAGCGGCGGCGGCCGAGCTCCAGAAGAAGTTCGCCGCCCTCGACTGCTCCGACCCTAACCAGCGAGCGGCCGCAGGGAAGAACGTCAAGCCCTCCGACCCCACCCTCGCATGTGGCGAGAACGCGCCGGGTCAGTGGGACAAGTACGTACTCGGTCCGGCCGAGGTCGACGGTAAGGACGTTTCCAAGGCGCAGGGCACCATTGACCAGAACAACGGTCAGTGGATCGTTCAGATGGAGTTCACCAGCGGCGGCGCCAAGAAGTTCCAGAAGATCACCGGTCGGCTCTCGCAGCAGCAGTCGCCCCAGAACCAGTTCGCCATCGTCCTCGACGGCGAAGTGGTGTCGGCACCGTCCGTGCGCACGACACTCAGCGGCAGCGCCGAGATCTCCGGCAACTTCACCCAGCAGTCCGCCGAGGACCTGGCCAACGTGCTGTCGTACGGTGCGCTCCCGCTCTCCTTCGAGGAACAGAGCGTCACCACCGTCACCGCCGCGCTCGGTGGCGAACAGCTCAAGGCCGGCCTGATCGCCGGGGCCATCGGCCTCGCGCTCGTCGTGATCTACCTGGTGGCCTACTACCGCGGCCTGGCGATGATCGCCCTGCTCAGCCTGGTGGCCTCCGGCATCCTGACCTACACGATCATGACACTGCTCGGCCCGGCCATCGGCTTCGCGCTCAACCTGCCCGCGGTCTGCGGCGCCATCGTGGCCATCGGGATCACGGCGGACTCGTTCATCGTCTACTTCGAACGCGTCCGGGACGAGATCCGCGAGGGCCGCACCCTGCGCCCCGCCGTCGAGCGGGCCTGGCCGCGCGCCCGGCGCACGATCCTGGTCTCCGACTTCGTGTCGTTCCTGGCCGCCGCGGTGCTGTTCCTCGTCACGGTCGGCAAGGTCCAGGGCTTCGCGTTCACGCTCGGTCTCACCACCCTGCTCGACGTGGTCGTGGTCTTCCTCTTCACCAAGCCGGTCATGACGCTGATGGCCCGCACGAAGTTCTTCGCCAGTGGCAACCCGTGGTCCGGGCTCGACCCGAAGCGGCTCGGCGCGAAACCGCCGATCCGCCGCTCGCGCCGTGTCAACGCCCCCACCGACCCGAAGGAGGCGTGAGATGTCACGACTCGGCAGTCTCGGCGCCCGGCTCTACCGCGGCGATGTCGGTTACGACTTCATCGGCAACCGCAGGATCTGGTACGGCATCTCGATCCTGATCACCATCACGGCCATCGTCGGCCTGGCGGTCAGCGGCCTCAACATGGGCATCGAGTTCAAGGGCGGGGCGGTCTTCACCACCGAGCAGAAGGCGAAGATCTCCTCCTCCGAGGTCCGTGAGATCGCGGCGGAGGAATCCGGTCACGAGGCCATCGTCCAGGAGCTCGGCGGCGGCGGTCTGCGCGTCCAGATCACCGAGGTCGACACCGCCAAGGCCGACGCGATCAAGGAGAAGCTGTCCGAGGAGCTCGGCATCCCGGCGGAGAAGATCAACGCCGACCTGGTCGGTCCCAGCTGGGGCGAGCAGATCGCCAACAAGGCATGGACCGGCCTGGGGATCTTCATGGTCCTCGTGGTGATCTACCTCGCCATCGCCTTCGAATGGCGCATGGCGATCGCGGCCCTGGTCGCGCTGATCCACGACATCACCATCACGGTCGGCGTCTACGCCCTGGTGGGCTTCGAGGTCACCCCGGGCACCGTGATCGGTCTGCTCACCATCCTCGGTTACTCCCTCTACGACACGGTCGTCGTCTTCGACAGCCTCAAGGAGGGCACGAAGGGGATCACCAAGCAGACCCGCTGGACGTACAGCGAGATCGCCAACCGCTCCATCAACGGCACCCTGGTCCGTTCGATCAACACCACGGTCGTGGCACTGCTGCCGGTCGCCGGTCTGCTGTTCATCGGCGGCGGTGTCCTCGGCGCGGGCATGCTGAACGACATCTCGCTGTCCCTGTTCGTCGGCCTCGCGGCCGGCGCGTACTCCTCGATCTTCATCGCCACCCCGCTCGTCGCCGACCTCAAGGAACGCGACCCGCAGATGAAGGCGCTGAAGAAGCGAATCCTCGCCAAGCGCGCGGCGGCCGCCGCCAAGGGTGAGTCCGCCGAGAGCGACAGCGACGACCCGGCCCGTGTGGACGACGAGGTGGCCGAGGACGAGACGCCCGCGGCGGCGGTCGTCGGCCAGCGCCGGGAGCCGCCCAAGGGCCACGGCCGGACCTCGGGGAAGCGCCGATGACCCGCACGGTCGACGACACCAGGGAGCTGCTGCTCAGCCGCATCCGAGACGTGCCGGACCACCCGAAGCCGGGTGTGATGTTCAAGGACATCACCCCGCTGCTCGCGGACCCGGTGGCCTTCTCGGCGCTCACCGACGCCCTGGCCGAGCTGTGCGTACGGCACGGAGCGACCAAGATCGTCGGTCTGGAGGCGCGCGGATTCATCCTGGCCGCGCCGGTCGCGGTGCGGGCCTCGCTCGGCTTCGTGCCCGTCCGCAAGGCGGGCAAGCTGCCCGGGGCCACGCTCTCCCAGACGTACGAGCTGGAGTACGGCTCCGCCGAGGTGGAGATCCACGCCGAGGACCTGTCCGCCGACGACCGAGTCATGATCATCGATGATGTGCTCGCCACCGGCGGCACCGCCGGGGCCTCGCTGGAGCTGATCCGGCGGGCCGGTGCCCAGGTGGCGGGTGTCTCGGTCCTCCTGGAGCTGGGCTTCCTCGGCGGCCGCGACCGCCTGGGGCCCGCCCTGCGCGGTGCCCCGCTGGAGGCACTCATCACGGTGTGAGACCGGCGGCATGTGACGGCGGGTGCCCCAGGAGCGACCTTCCTGGGGCACCCGCCGTCGCATACCGTGACCGTCGGGTCGTCCGGACGACAAAGCTCAAAATTCCCTCAAATATGTGTTCGAAGCATTTCCCTTGCTGATTGAATCCTCACGTTGTCGCCAATTCGGACAACGTAACGGGAGGAAATTGATGACGATTTCACGCAGGATCGCCACGGGGGCATTGGGTCTTCTGTCGTTCGCGGTGGTGGGTGTGGGCGCCTCGCCCGCAGGTGCCGCCCAGGTGCCGACGGTCGACTCGACGGACGTCCAGGTCGTGATGTCGAAGCCCGTCCTGGTCGTTGACGGCGCGAGCACTCTGGCGGCCAAGGGCATATGTTCCGGCTGGAAGAACGCGGGATCGCTTCCGGGCAAGTGGAGCACCATCAACGACGGCTGTGCCCACTTCGGCGCCAAGGGCATGAAGATGGTGTACGGCTGGAAGGTCTCCAAGGGCAGCAGCATCTGTGTGAAGGTGAAGGGCTTCAACGCTCAGGGGAAGAAGACCTGGTACGGCGCCGGCTGTGGCAAGAACGGCCAGATCACCGTGCCGTGGGGCAATGTGGCCGCCAAGAAGGAGATGCAGGTCAAGGGCGCTGCCCTGCTGCGCTGGAACTGAGTTCCCGCACGATCGTGCTTCGACCCGGCGAAGGGGGAGTGACCCGGTGCGGCCGGTGTTCGGGGCGTGACCACAGCGAAGGGCCGGCTCTGGCCTGACCCGGAGCCGGCACAGCTGCACCGAGTTATGGGGTGCAACTGAACCGAAGGACGGGCACCCGGGAACAATCGGGTGCCCGTCCCGCGTTGTCCGGGCTCTCCCGTTCCCAGGGGGAGCACCGGCCGGGGGATCGATACGATGGGCGTTCCGGGTGTCCGGATTCGCACGAGGAGCCACTCTTGTCAGACGAGGCCCAGCCAGTCGCCGCCCCGCAGCCCGAAGAGCACGAGGCGGCCCCAGCCACGCCCGAGAAGAAGCGGTCCGCGGAGACGGAGAAGCCCAAGCCCCCCGCCCCGGAGAGCGCGGGCGGCCCCGCGCCGGTCCGGGCCCCCGCGATCGGCTCCGGGGCCCCGGTCGCGCCCGCCGCCCCGGCCCAGCCGGCCCCCGCCCTCCCCGGCAGCTCCGCCCCCAAACCCCCGGCGAAGCCCGCCCAGACCGGCGGGACCTCCCGTTCCGGCGGTTCCTCCAACCGGGTCCGGGCCCGGCTGGCCCGGCTGGGCGTCCAGCGCTCCAGCCCGTACAACCCGGTACTGGAACCGCTCCTGCGGATCGTCCGGAGCAACGACGCCAAGATCGAGACCGCCACGCTGCGCCAGATCGAGCGCGCCTACCAGGTCGCCGAGCGCTGGCACCGGGGACAGAAGCGCAAGAGCGGCGACCCGTACATCACCCATCCGCTCGCCGTGACCACCATCCTCGCCGAACTCGGCATGGACCCGGCGACCCTGATGGCGGGCCTGCTGCACGACACCGTCGAGGACACCGAGTACGGCCTGGACACCCTGCGCCGCGACTTCGGCGACCAGGTCGCGCTCCTGGTCGACGGTGTCACGAAGCTCGACAAGGTGAAGTTCGGCGAGGCCGCGCAGGCCGAAACCGTGCGCAAGATGGTCGTCGCCATGGCCAAGGACCCCAGGGTCCTCGTCATCAAGCTCGCCGACCGCCTGCACAACATGCGCACCATGCGCTACCTCAAACGGGAGAAGCAGGAGAAGAAGGCCCGCGAGACGCTGGAGATCTACGCCCCGCTGGCGCACCGGCTCGGCATGAACACCATCAAGTGGGAGCTGGAGGACCTCGCGTTCGCGATCCTCTACCCCAAGATGTACGACGAGATCGTGCGGCTCGTCGCCGAGCGGGCCCCCAAGCGCGACGAATACCTCGCCATAGTGACCGACGAGGTGCAGTCCGATCTGCGCGCGGCCCGGATCAAGGCCACCGTCACCGGACGCCCGAAGCACTACTACAGCGTGTATCAGAAGATGATCGTGCGGGGCCGTGACTTCGCCGAGATCTACGACCTGGTGGGCATCCGGGTCCTCGTCGACACGGTCCGCGACTGCTACGCGGCGCTGGGCACCGTCCACGCCCGGTGGAACCCGGTGCCGGGGCGGTTCAAGGACTACATCGCGATGCCGAAGTTCAACATGTACCAGTCGCTGCACACCACCGTGATCGGCCCCAGCGGCAAGCCGGTCGAGCTCCAGATCCGCACCTTCGACATGCACCGCCGCGCGGAGTACGGCATCGCCGCCCACTGGAAGTACAAGCAGGAGGCCGTCGCGGGCGCCTCCAAGGTCCGTACCGACGTCCCGAAGAACACCGGGCGCGGCCAGGACACCGTCAACGACATGGCGTGGCTGCGGCAGCTGCTGGACTGGCAGAAGGAGACCGAGGACCCCAGCGAGTTCCTGGAGTCGCTGCGCTTCGACCTGTCGCGCAACGAGGTCTTCGTGTTCACCCCCAAAGGCGACGTGATAGCGCTGCCGGCCGGTGCGACGCCGGTCGACTTCGCCTACGCCGTGCACACGGAGGTCGGCCACCGGACCATAGGGGCCCGGGTCAACGGCCGTCTCGTACCGCTCGAATCGACCCTCGACAACGGCGATCTCGTCGAGGTCTTCACCTCCAAGGCGGCCGGCGCCGGGCCTTCGAGGGACTGGCTGGGCTTCGTCAAGTCGCCCCGGGCCAGGAACAAGATCCGCGCGTGGTTCTCCAAGGAGCGGCGCGACGAGGCGATCGAACAGGGCAAGGACTCCATCGCCCGGGCCATGCGCAAGCAGAACCTGCCGATCCAGCGCATCCTGACCGGTGACTCGCTGGTCACGCTGGCGCACGAGATGCGTTACCCCGACATCTCCTCGCTGTACGCGGCGATCGGCGAGGGGCATGTGGCCGCGGCGGGCGTCGTCCAGAAGCTCGTCCAGGCGATCGGCGGAGAGGACGCGGCCAACGAGGACCTGGTGGAGAGCGCGCCGCCGTCGCGTCGTAACAAGCGCCGCGCCAACGCCGATCCGGGTGTGGTCGTCAAGGGCGTCGACGACGTCTGGGTCAAACTGGCCCGTTGCTGTACGCCGGTGCCCGGCGACCCCATCATCGGGTTCGTCACCCGGGGCAGTGGGGTGTCCGTGCACCGCGCGGACTGCGTCAACGTCGACTCCCTGTCGCAGGAGCCGGAGCGAATCCTGGAAGTGGAGTGGGCGCCCACCCAGTCCTCGGTCTTTCTGGTCGCCATCCAGGTCGAGGCGCTGGACCGGTCCCGGCTCCTCTCGGACGTCACCCGGGTGCTGTCGGACCAGCATGTGAACATCCTGTCGGCGGCCGTCCAGACGTCCCGCGACCGGGTGGCCACCTCCCGCTTCACCTTCGAGATGGGCGACCCGAAGCACCTCGGACACGTCCTGAAGGCGGTACGGGGTGTGGAGGGCGTCTACGACGTCTACCGCGTCACCTCGGCCCGCAGGCCCTGACCCCTTCCCGGCACCCGTCCGGCAGCCCTCCGCGTCCTCACGCGGGGGGCTGTTGTCCGTCCTGGACGGATTCGTGGGCGGTGGGCGCGAGCCGGGCCGCCGAGTCCGCGACCAGTCTCGCGATGACCTTCGTGGCGGCGCGCAGTTCGTCGTCCGGCACATCGGTGAGAGCCTCGCGGAAGGTGTCCCGCACTCCCCGGTTGAGCCGGTCCACCACCGTACGGCCGCGCTCGGTGGGGGTCAGCAGCTGCGCACGGTGGTCACGGGCGTCCGGCGTCCGGCGGATCAGGCCACCCTGCTCCAGCCGGGCGGCCTGCCTGGTGACGTGCGGGGGGCGCACCAGCAGCCGCTCGGCGAGATCGGTGATCCGCAGCGGCTCCGGCCCCGCGCACAGCACGCGCAGCAGGGCGACCTCGGGCCGGTCGATCCGCACGCCCACGGCCGCCGTGAGCTGATCGTGCACCCTGCTGCGGCCCATCGCGTACGAGAGGGCCGTGACCGCCCGTACCAGGTCGTCCAGGGATTCGTCCGACTGTCGCGCCATGACGTCATCCTGCCTCATTCGCCGCTCCCGTCATCGAGGAGTACAGTTTAGATACCTTAAGTAAATGAGAACTGTTCCGATGGGAACGAACCGATCGACAGGAGCACCGGTAGTGCCTGGTGACACGAAGGCCGCGAAAGCCGGCCGGCAGCAGATGAAAGCCCTCGCGGGAGGACTGTGGTTCCCCCTGTTCTTCTTCGTCGGCTTCATGCTCTGCTACCTGCTGCCGTTCCACGCGCCGCAGCCGCACGACGTCAAGGTCGCCGTGTCGACGCCAGCCGCGGCGGCCCAGCTCCGCGCGGGACTCGACCAGCGGGCACCCGGCGGCTACGACATCGTCCCGGCCGCGGACCCCGCGGCCGCCCGGCAGGCGGTGCTCGACCAGGACGCCGTGGCGGCCTTCACCCTGGACGGCGGAAAGGCGACCCTCTACGAGGCCAAGGCCAACGGCGCGGCGATGGAGTCCGTCCTCTCGGCGACCTTCACCCCGGTCGCCGCACAGGCCGGTGCGGACCTCGACACCGTCGAGCTGGTCCCGACCGCCGCCGGCGACGGCACCGGCACCGGACTGTTCTACCTGGCGATGGCCTGGAACATCGTCCCGTACATCACCGTCATGATGCTGCTCCGCGTGGTGACCATCGGCCGCCGCGGGAAGCTCCTGACCTTCGCGGGCCTCGGCGCCTTCGTGAGCGTGGCGGGCTTCGCCGTCGCCCAGGCCCTGGACGTCGTACCGAACGAACCGCTCGCGATGGTGTACGCGTTCCTGCTGACGCAGGCCGTGGCCTGGGTGACGTACGGCCTCGTGCCGTTCGTCAAGCAGTTCATCCCGGGCGTCGCGATGGGCCTGTTCGTCCTCCTGTCCATCCCGTCCAGCGGCGGCGCCATCCCGCACCAGCTCGTGCCCGGCTTCTTCCGGGCCCTGCACCCCGTGATGCCGCTGGGCAACCTCGTCGACGCGCTGCGCGGGATCTTCTACTTCGACGGAACCGGGCTGCTCAGGCCCACGCTGGTCCTGCTGGCGTGGCTGGCCGCGGGCGCCGGACTCATCGGGGTCGGAGTCGTCGGACAGCGCAAGGCCGAACGGGCGGCCACCGGGTCCGCCGAGGAGGAGATCGTCGAGGACCCGGCCATCGAGGCGCCCCGCGAGACGAACGCCTCCGGTGGCCCGAGCCCCGTACTGACGGGCCTCGCCGCCGACGAACACGGCAGCCCGGTCGCCGACGCCCTGGTCACCGTCATGGACGCGGACAGTCACCGTCTCGCCCTCGTCCATACCGACGAGACCGGACTGTACGAGGCCGTCCTGCTCGGGACGCGGCCGGTGCCCGGCGAGTCCGTCACCGTCCTGCTCTCCGCCCGCGACCGGGCCCCCGTCGCCGCGCGGCTGCACCCACGCCCCGGCGAGACCGTGCGCAAGGACTTCGTCCTTACGTCCGCCCTGGCCGAAGCGGTACCCGCCGCCGGAGTCCCGGCGCTGTGAGATCCGCGCGGTACCGCCCCGCACACTCCCCGCATGAACACAGCACGTCAGCACCGAGGAACAGGACCGAAGAACAGAACAGGCCGGAACAAGCACTCGCCGGCCGCCGCACGACCGCGGTCTCGCGCCGGTGCCCGCTCTCCTCACCGGGGACGGCGCCCGGTTCATGACCGGCCAGGTCTTCCCGTGGACGGCGAAGCCCCCATGACGCGCCGACCGGACGAACGGACGGCCGGCGCGCCGCCCCTGACGCGGGTCGGGCCCTCCACCGGTGCGGTGGAGGGCCCGACCTCGTACGGCGGGGGAAGCGGGGATCAGCCCCCGAACTCCTCCAGGCCCTTCAGCGCCTGGTCCAGCAGGGCCTGCCGGCCCTCCAGCTCACGCGCGAGCTTGTCCGCCCGCGCGTTGTTGCCCGCGGCGCGCGCCGTGTCCACCTGGGTACGCAGCTTGTCCACGGCCGCCTGGAGCTGACCGGTCAGACCCTCGGCACGGGCCCTCGCCTCCGGATTCGTCCGGCGCCACTCCGTCTCCTCGGCCTCCTGGAGCGCCCGCTCCACCGCCTGCATCCGCCCCTCGACCTTCGGGCGGGCGTCGCGCGGCACATGGCCGACGGCCTCCCAGCGCTCGTTGAGCGAGCGGAACGCGGACCGGGCCGCCTTCAGATCCCGCACCGGCACCAGTTTCTCCGCCTCGGCCGCGAGCTCCTCCTTCAGCTTGAGGTTCTCGCCCTGCTCGGCGTCCCGCTCGGCGAAGACCTCACCACGCGCGGCGAAGAAGACGTCCTGCGCACCGCGGAAACGGTTCCACAGCTCGTCCTCCGCCTCGCGCTGGGCCCGGCCCGCCGCCTTCCACTCCGTCATCAGATCCCGGTACCGGGCGGCCGTCCCGCCCCAGTCCGTGGACCCCGACAGCGTCTCGGCCTCGGCGACCAGCTTCTCCTTCGCCCTGCGGGCCTCCTCGCGCTGGGCGTCCAGCGAGGCGAAGTGGGCCTTGCGGCGCTTGGAGAACGCCGACCTGGCGTGCGAGAAGCGGTGCCACAGCTCGTCGTCCGACTTGCGGTCCAGCCTCGGCAGCCCCTTCCAGGTGTCGACCAGCGCCCGCAGCCGCTCACCCGCCGACCGCCACTGCTCGCTCTGCGCCAGCTCCTCCGCCTCGACGACCAGCGCCTCCTTGGCCACCTTGGCCTCGTCGGTCTGCTTCGCCTTCTGGACCTTGCGCTCCTCGCGCCGCGATTCGACCGTCGCGACCAGCGCGTCCAGCCGCTCACGCAACGCGTCGAGGTCGCCGACGGCGTTGTGCTCGTCGACCTGCTGCCGCAGATGGTCGATGGCGGCCGTCGCGTCCTTCGCCGACAGGTCGGTGGTCCTCACCCGTCGAGCGAGGAGACCGATCTCGACACTCAGGCCCTCGTACTTGCGCTCGTAGTAGGCCAGGGCCTCCTCGGGAGAACCGGCCTGCCACGATCCGACGACCTTCTCGCCCTCGGCCGTACGCACGTACACGGTGCCCGTCTCGTCGACACGGCCCCACGGGTCGCTGGTCACAGCGCCTCCTCCACATGATGTCCGCGCGAGGCTCTCGCCCCCCGGACATCGTCCACAGTTTCCTGGGGCGGGCAGCGCCCGCCCTGCACAACGCCAATCTAGGCGAACGGCTGCCCGGCTGTCCGCACTCAGCGCGGTCGAAATTCCTCCGCACCCGCTTCCCGGCCGGACGGCCCGCCAGGGCGCCGGGTCACTTCTTGTCGACGGTGGCCTTCGAGACGGTGACGGCCTTCTTCGGCGCGCCGTCGCCGCCGCCGTCGGCCACACCGCCCGCGCCGACCTTCTCCACGGTCTTCAGACCGGCTGCGTCCATCGTGCCGAACGGCGTGTAGGTGGGCGACAGTTGGGTGTCCTTGTACACCAGGAAGAACTGGCTGCCGCCGGTGTGCTCCTGGCCGGTGTTCGCCATCGCCACCGTGCCGGCGGGGAAGGTCACCGTGCTGTCGGCGCCCGCCTTGCCCAGCGCGGTCAGATTCTCGTCCGGGATCGTGTACCCGGGCCCGCCCCGGCCGTTGCCGTCCGGGTCGCCGCACTGGAGCACGAAAATACCCTGGGTGGTCAGCCGGTGACACTTGGTGCCGTCGAAGTAACCCTTGTCGGCGAGGGACTTGAAGGAGTTCACCGTGTGCGGTGTCTTCGCCGCGTCCATCGTGATCACGATGTCGCCCTGATTCGTCTTGAGCGACATCGTGTACGACGCCTTCGCGTCGATCTTCATCGCGGGTTCGGCCGACGCGCTCGTGCTCGCAGAGGGGGAGGCGGCCGGGCTCGCCTTCGCCGCCGTCTCGCTCCTGTCGCCGTCGCCGTCCCTGGCCACGTACGCCGTCACACCGGCGATCGCCGCCACCGCGACCACCGACGCCGTGACCAGCGTGATGATCCTGGTCCTACGGCGGCCCTCCTCCCGGCGCTGCTGCTGCCGCTCGAACTTCTCCCTGGCGAGCTGGCGCCGCCGCTGATCGCTGCTGACCACCGGGTGTTCTCCTTGTACGTCGTCTGAGCCGGGCCTGGACTGCCCCGTACCGTATCTGGGTTAGCTGTGTGATGAGGAGCGCCGGTAGGCTCTGATCCGCCGCAATATCCGCCACAGCCGTTTCTGCCGGACGACCATTAAGGACGATCGTGCTCATTGCCGGGTTCCCCGCCGGGGCCTGGGGGACCAACTGTTATCTGGTCGCCCCCGCCGCCGGCGAGGAGTGCGTGATCATCGACCCGGGCCACCAGGCCGCCCAGGGAGTCGAGGACGCGATCGCGAAGCATCGGCTCAAGCCCGTCGCCGTCGTCCTCACCCACGGCCACATCGACCACGTCGCCTCCGTCGTCCCGGTGTGCGGGGCCCACGACGTCCCCGCCTGGATTCACCCCGAGGACCGCTACATGATGAGCGACCCGGAGAAGGCGCTCGGCCGTTCCATCGGGATGCCGCTCATGGGCGAGCTGACCGTGGGGGAGCCCGACGACGTCAAGAAGCTGACGGACGGGGCCCTGCTGACGCTCGCCGGTCTCGAATTCGGCGTCGCGCACGCGCCCGGCCATACCAAGGGGTCGGTGACGTTCAGGACTCCCGGGACCGCGGATGTGCCGCAGGTGCTCTTCTCGGGGGACCTGCTCTTCGCCGGCTCCGTCGGACGCACCGACCTGCCCGGCGGCGACCACGCCGAGCTGCTCGAGTCGCTGGCCCGTGTGTGCCTGCCGCTCGACGACTCGACCGTGGTGCTGTCGGGGCACGGCCCACAGACGACCATCGGCCGCGAGCGCGCCACCAATCCGTATCTGCACGGTATGGACGCGCCCCGACGAGGAATGTGACGAGAGACGTTTCGTGAACACCTTCAAGGCCCCCAAGGGCACGTACGACCTGATCCCGCCGGACTCGGCGACCTACCTCGCGGTCCGCGAGGCCATCGCGGGCCCGCTGAAGAACTCCGGTTACGGCTACATCGAGACCCCCGGCTTCGAGGACGTCGCCCTCTTCGCACGCGGCGTGGGCGAGTCCACCGACATCGTCTCCAAGGAGATGTACGCCTTCGAGACCAAGGGCGGCGACCGGCTCGCGCTGCGCCCCGAGGGCACCGCTTCCGTGCTGCGCGCCGCGTTGGAGGCCAACCTCCACAAGGCAGGATCGCTGCCCGTGAAGCTCTGGTACAGCGGCTCCTACTACCGTTACGAGCGCCCGCAGAAGGGGCGTTACCGCCACTTCTCCCAGGTCGGCGCCGAGGCCATCGGCACCGAGGACCCGGCGCTCGACGCGGAGCTGATCATCCTCGCCGACCAGGCGTACCGGTCGCTGGGGCTCTCGCGGTTCCGCATCCTGCTCAACTCGCTGGGGGACAAGGAGTGCCGCCCCGTCTACCGGGACGCGCTCCAGGAGTTCCTGCGGGAGCTGGACCTCGACGAGGAGACCCGCCGCCGCGTCGAGATCAACCCGCTCCGGGTCCTCGACGACAAGCGCGCCGAGGTGCGGAAGCAGCTGACCGGCGCACCGGTGCTCCGCGACTTCCTGTGCGACGCCTGCAAGGCGTACCACGAGGAGGTACGGGAACTCCTGGGCGCCGCGGGCGTGGTGTACGAGGACGACGAGAGGCTGGTCCGGGGGCTGGACTACTACACCCGTACGACCTTCGAGTTCGTCCACGACGGTCTCGGTTCGCAGTCCGCGGTGGGCGGCGGCGGCCGGTACGACGGCCTGTCCGAGATGATCGGGGGCCCCGCGCTGCCGTCCGTCGGCTGGGCGCTCGGCGTGGACCGGACCGTCCTGGCACTGGAGGCGGAGGGCATCGCGCTCGAACTGCCCGCGGCCACCAGCGTCTTCGCCGTACCGCTCGGCGAGGAGGCGCGACGCGCGGTCTTCTCGCTGATCACCGAGCTGCGCCGGGCCGGGATCGCCGCGGACATGGCGTACGGGGGCAAGGGCGTCAAGGCCGCCATGAAGGCGGCCAACCGTTCGGGAGCCCCGTTCGCCGTCGTCGTCGGTGAACGCGACCTCGCCGAGGGCGTGGCACAGGTGAAGGACATGCGGTCGGGCGAGCAGGAGCCCGTCGCGCTCGACACCCTGGTCGCCGAGATCCGGCGGAGGCTGGCCTGACGCCACCCGTGGAACAGCGACTGTGCCCGTCCGGTCCGCCGGGCGGGCACAGTCGCTGTCCGGGCCGCCGTACGCGTGCCGGGGAGCGGACGTCGCCCGTACCGTCAACCCGAAGCCTGTCGATTCACACGGCCGGGCGGTACTGGACCAGGAACTCCGGCACTCGGGCGACCACATCGGGGCCGGTGTCCCGGCGCCCACGCCGTCTCCCGCATCGCTCCGGCGGCCATGACGGACCCCCCTCGTCCGAACGCCTTTATGTCGATCGAACGGTTGGCGCTCAGGGAGGTGCGGCACAATGACCGTGCCCAGCCGGATACTCAGTGATGGAACGGCGATATGACAACTGCAGCGGTAGATCACCCCTCTTCCGACCAGGACGAGGACGGCGGGAAGAGGACCATCGGCGGCGGTCGCGCGTTCGCACTGCTGCTGGTGATCACCGGTGCGGCGGGCCTCCTCGCCGCCTGGGTCATCACGATCGACAAGTTCAAGCTGCTCGAAGACCCGAACTTCACCCCGGGATGCAGCCTCAACCCGGTCGTGGCGTGCGGCAACATCATGAAGAGCGAACAGGCGGCCGCCTTCGGGTTCCCCAACCCGATGCTCGGACTCGCCACCTACTCCGTGGTGATCGGCATCGGTCTGGCGCTGCTCGCCGGGGCGCGCTTCCGCAGCTGGTACTGGCTCGGGCTGAACGCGGGCACGCTCTTCGGCGTCGGCTTCTGCACCTGGCTCCAGTACCAGTCCCTGTACAGCATCAACTCGCTCTGCCTGTGGTGCTGCCTGGCCTGGGTCGCCACGATCTTCATGTTCTGCTACGTCACGGTCCACAACATCAAGCACCGCGTCATCCCCGCGCCGAACTGGCTGCGCAACGGACTGACCGAATTCCACTGGGTGCCCCCGGTGCTCTGGATCGGGATCATCGGCATGCTGATCCTGACCCGCTGGTGGGACTTCTGGACCAGCTGACCGGTCCGAGGACCGCCCGGACCCGTGTCCGGGCCGCGCGGCTCCGTGCCCGGGACCACGCGGAACCGGGTACCCCGCCGGGGCCGGGGCTGTCCAGGTCCCGGCCCGGCCGGATTGTCGGTGCGGTGGCATAGGCTTCAAAACGTGGAGCCCGACCTCTTTACGGCAGCGGCCGAAGACCGCCAGGAGAAGGACCCGTCCAGCAGCCCCCTCGCTGTCCGGATGCGTCCTCGTACGCTGGACGAGGTGGTCGGCCAGCAGCATCTGCTGAAGCCGGGCTCACCGCTGCGCCGTCTCGTCGGCGAGGGGAGCGGCGGACCCGCCGGCCCGTCGTCGGTGATCCTCTGGGGCCCGCCCGGCACCGGCAAGACGACGCTCGCGTACGTGGTCAGCAAGGCGACCAACAAGCGTTTCGTCGAGCTCTCCGCGATCACCGCGGGCGTCAAGGAGGTCCGGGCCGTCATCGAGGGCGCCCGCCGGGCCACCGGAGGCTTCGGCAAGGAGACCGTCCTCTTCCTCGACGAGATCCACCGCTTCTCCAAGGCCCAGCAGGACTCGCTGCTGCCCGCGGTGGAGAACCGCTGGGTGACCCTGATCGCGGCGACCACCGAGAACCCGTACTTCTCGATCATCTCGCCCCTGCTGTCGCGCTCCCTGCTGCTCACCCTGGAGCCGCTGACCGATGACGACCTGAGCGCGCTGCTGTCGCGCGCGGTGACCGACGGGCGCGGGCTCGGCGGCGCCGTCACCCTCGCCGAGGACGCGCGTTCACACCTGCTGCGCATCGCGGGCGGCGACGCCCGTCGCGCGCTGACCGCCCTGGAGGCGGCGGCCGGAGCCGCGCTCGCCACCCACGAGAAGGAGATATCCCTCCGGACCGTCGAGGAGACCGTCGACCGGGCCGCCGTGAAGTACGACCGGGACGGTGACCAGCACTACGACGTGGCGAGCGCGCTCATCAAGTCCATCCGGGGCTCCGACGTGGACGCCGCACTGCACTATCTGGCCCGGATGATCGAAGCGGGGGAGGACCCCCGGTTCATCGCCCGCCGGCTGATGATCTCCGCCAGCGAGGACATCGGCCTCGCCGACCCGACCGCGCTGCCCACGGCGGTGGCGGCGGCCCAGGCCGTCGCCATGATCGGCTTCCCCGAGGCGGCTCTCACCCTCAGCCACGCCACGATCGCGCTGGCGCTCGCCCCGAAGTCCAACGCCGCGACGCTGGCGATCTTCGCCGCGCAGGAGGACGTACGGAAGGGGCTGGCGGGACCGGTCCCGGCACATCTGCGTGACGGCCACTACAAGGGCGCGGCGAAGCTCGGGCACGCCCAGGGCTACGTCTATCCGCACGACGTCCCGGGCGGTATCGCCGCGCAGCAGTACGCGCCGGACGCGGTCCGCGACCGGCGCTACTACGAGCCCACCCGCTACGGGGCCGAGGCGCGGTACGCCGACGTGGTGGACCGGGTCCGCGACCGGCTCGGCCGGGGCGGTCCGGACGGCGCGGCCGACCCCACCGGGCCCCGCTGACCGGGACGGCTCAGCGGGCCGCCGCCTCGAACAGCGTGTGCATGGCGTGGCGCAGTCCGGTGATGTCCCGGACCGGCCCGGGGAATTCGAACCGGGCGTCGAAGCACCGTCCGTCCGCCTGGCAGAAGCGCACCCGCAGCCCGAAGCGGTCGAGCGCGACCGGGACGACGGCGGGCCGGTGGGCCGCTCCGTCATCCGGCGTCCGCTCGCCCACCAGCGCGGACAGCGTCAGCAGCTGCGCCGCGTGGGCCGCGTGCAGATGCTGGAGCAGCTCCGCCTCGTACCCGACGAGGGGGTCGGCGGAGGCGTCCCGGAACGCCTCCGGTTCGACGTCCTCCTCGCCCCAGAGATCGTCGACGTACGCCTCCGTGACCTCCAGCCGCAGCATCATCCGGCCGGGTCGCGCCATTCCGGTGACGCGGGTGAGCCCGCCGGAGACCCAGGCGCGGGCGCGGATGCGGTGCGGCACGGAGACCGGGGCGACGTCCGTGATCTCCAGCACGGCCGTCAGCTCGTCGCCCTCCGCGTGCGTCGCGGCCCTCACCGCCGGGGACGCCGCGGGGAATTCGAGGAACACGTCGCCCCGGGGCCCCACGTGCCGCGCGAGGGGCAGCAGGGCGTCGGGACGGGGCGGCGGAGGCCCCGGGACGAGCAGTACGGCCGAGCAGGTACTCTGTACGAGAGTTCGTGTGCGTTCGGCTGCTGACGGCAGCCGCGCGTCTTCTGGCCCGCTTGGACGCGGCTGACCACGATCTGATCGGCCCTCCGTCGTATCGATGCCCTCGTGCGCGTCGACGCTGTCTGTGGTGTTCGTGACGTGTGTGGTGTTCCAAGGGCGAGACATGCGATCTCCTTGAGTAAGGTGAGCCTAACCTAACCCACAACGGAGGTCTGGAGAACGTGCCTAACCAGTCGCGTCCCAAGGTCAAGAAGTCCCGTGCGCTCGGCATCGCGCTGACGCCGAAGGCTGTCAAGTACTTCGAGGCCCGCCCCTACCCGCCGGGCGAGCACGGCCGTGGGCGCAAGCAGAACTCGGACTACAAGGTCCGTCTGCTGGAGAAGCAGCGTCTGCGTGCCCAGTACGACATCAGTGAGCGCCAGATGGCGCGTGCCTACGACCGCGCCAAGAAGGCCGAGGGCAAGACGGGCGAGGCGCTGGTCGTCGAGCTCGAGCGCCGCCTCGACGCGCTGGTCCTTCGTTCGGGCATCGCCCGTACGATCTACCAGGCCCGCCAGATGGTCGTGCACGGCCACATCGAGGTCGACGGCCAGAAGGTCGACAAGCCGTCCTTCCGTGTCCGTCCCGACAACATCGTGATGGTCCGTGAGCGCAGCCGCGACAAGCACCCGTTCCAGGTCGCCCGCGAGGGTGGCTACGACACGGACGGCGAGACCCCGCGCTACCTCCAGGTGAACCTGAAGGCCCTGGCCTTCCGCCTGGACCGGGACCCGAACCGCAAGGAGATCCCGGTGATCTGCGACGAGCAGCTCGTCGTCGAGTACTACGCCCGCTGATCCAGGCGTAGCCGCTCTCACCAGCGCTCCGGCCCGCCCCTCCCCGTTCCGCGGGAGGCGGCGGGCCTTCGCGTTCCGTCCGCGGCTCCGGCCGGAGGCGTGTCCGCCCCCGGCCGCCAGTTCCAGGGCGAGCGGCACCCCGTCCGGCCGTCGGCACAACTCCAGGACCCAGCCGCCGTCCTCGACGGTGAGCCGGGACTCCGGCCGCACCGCCGCTGCCCGTTCGGTGAACAGCTCCACCGCGTCCTCGTCGTTCATCGGGGCGAGCGGGAAGGTCGGCTCCCCTTCCACTCCGAACGGCCGCCGTCCGGCGGCCGGCACCCGCAGACCGGGGGAGCGGCGCGGCAACCCGCCCATGCCGACCACGGTGACGAGCCGCGACCGCGGAACCCGGCCCCGGCCGCCGGGGAATGCGGTACAGGACGCGACGCACGGCGCGATAGGCTCGTAGGAGGACGACCGGCTGCCACCAGCAGCCGTCGCCGGAAGAGACGGACAGTGCGAGCCCGGTGCGAACCCAGGGCGGACACGGAGACAGCAGAGAGCGGTGCACAGTGTCCGGTGGAGAGGTGGCCGGAATCCTGGTGGCCGTCTTCTGGGCGGTTCTGGTGACCCTCCTCGCCGTGGTGCTGGTGAGGCTCGCCCAGACGCTCAAGGCGACCACCAAACTCGTGGCGGACGTGACCGACCAGGCCGTACCGCTGCTCGCGGACGCCTCCGCGACCGTGCGCGCCGCGCAGACCCAGCTCGACAAGGTCGACGCCATCGCGTCGGACGTGCAGGAGGTCACCTCCAACGCCTCCGCTCTCTCCTCCACCGTCGCGTCCACGTTCGGCGGCCCGCTCGTCAAGGTCGCGGCCTTCGGTTACGGAGTGCGGCAGGCCATCGGCCGCAAGGCCGCCCCGGAACCGGAATCCGGACGCGGACCGGCCCGCCGCACCGTGGTCGTCGGCCGCACCGTGCCGTCCGCGCGACGCGGAAGGCGCGGCGCCCGAAGTTCCCGCGGATCGAAGGACTGACGCAGCGATGTTCCGTCGTACGTTCTGGTTCACCGCCGGCGCAGCCGCCGGTGTGTGGGCCACCACCAAGGTCAACCGCAAGATCAGGCAGCTGACGCCCGAGAGCCTCGCCGCTCAGGCCGCCGACAAGGCGATCGAGACCGGCCACCGGCTCAAGGAGTTCGCACTCGACGTGCGTGAGGGCATGATCCGGCGCGAAGCCGAACTGGGGGAGGCGCTGGGCCTGGAGGCACCCGTCGACCCCGAACTCCCCGTGAGCCGGTCGGCGGTCCGCGCGGCCGCCCCCGTCATCCACCGCTCGCTCCCCCACAACTCGTACAACCGGAATGAGGACCACTGATGGAGTCGGCTGAAATCCGCCGCCGCTGGCTGAGCTTCTTCGAGGAGCGCGGGCACACCGTCGTCCCCTCGGCGTCGCTCATCGCGGACGACCCGACTCTGCTGCTGGTCCCGGCGGGCATGGTCCCCTTCAAGCCGTACTTCCTCGGTGAGGTCAAGCCCCCCGCCCCCCGCCTGACGAGCGTCCAGAAGTGTGTGCGCACCCCGGACATCGAAGAGGTCGGCAAGACCACCCGGCACGGCACCTTCTTCCAGATGTGCGGCAACTTCTCCTTCGGGGACTACTTCAAGGAAGGTGCCATCACCTTCGCCTGGGAGCTGCTGACCGGTTCGGTGGCCGACGGCGGGTACGGGCTCGACCCCGAGCGTCTGTGGATCACCGTCTACCTCGACGACGACGAGGCCGAGCGGATCTGGCGCGAGAAGATCGGCGTGCCCGCCGAGCGCATCCAGCGTCTGGGCATGGGGCCCAACTTCTGGTCCATGGGCGTCCCCGGCCCCTGCGGCCCCTGCTCCGAGATCAACTACGACCGCGGCCCCGAGTTCGGCGTCGAGGGCGGCCCGGCCGTCAACGACGAGCGGTACGTGGAGATCTGGAACCTGGTCTTCATGCAGTTCGAGCGCGGCGCCGGTGAGGGCAAGGAGGACTTCCCGATCCTCGGGGACCTGCCGTCGAAGAACATCGACACGGGCCTGGGTCTGGAACGCCTCGCCATGATCCTCCAGGGCGTACAGAACATGTACGAGACCGACACCCTGCGCGTCGTCATGGACAGGGCCACCGGGCTCACCGGTGTCCGCTACGGCGCCGAGCACGGCTCGGACGTCTCCCTGCGCGTCGTCGCCGACCACATCCGTACCTCCGTGATGCTCATCGGCGACGGCGTCACCCCCGGCAACGAGGGCCGCGGCTACGTCCTGCGCCGCATCATGCGCCGCGCCATCCGCAACATGCGGCTGCTCGGCGCCACCGGACCGGTCGTCGCCGAGCTGGTCGACGTGGTCGTCACGACCATGGGCGAGCAGTACCCGGAGCTGATCACCGACCGGCAGCGCATCGAGACGGTCGCCCTCGCCGAGGAGGCCGCCTTCCTCAAGGCCCTCAAGGGCGGCACGAACATCCTCGACACCGCCGTCACCGAGACCAAGGCCGCCGGCGGCAAGGTCCTGGCCGGCGACAAGGCGTTCCTGCTCCACGACACCTGGGGCTTCCCGATCGACCTGACCCTGGAGATGGCCGCCGAACAGGGCCTGTCCGTGGACGAGGACGGCTTCCGGCGCCTGATGAAGGAGCAGCGGGAGCGGGCCAAGGCCGACGCCAGGGCCAAGAAGACCGGTCACGCCGACCTGTCCGCCTACCGCGAGGTCGCCGACACCGCGGGTTCCACCGTGTTCACCGGGTACACCACCACCGAGGGCGAGTCGACCATCGTCGGGCTGCTCGTCGACGGGGTGTCGTCGCCCGCCGCCACCGAGGGCGACGAGGTCGAGGTCGTCCTCGACCGGACGCCGTTCTACGCCGAGGGCGGCGGCCAGCTCGCCGACCAGGGCCGGATCAGGCTCGACACGGGCGCCGTCATCCAGGTGCGCGACGTGCAGCAGCCGGTCCCGGGCGTCTCGGTGCACAAGGGCTCGGTCCAGGTCGGCGAGGTGACGGTCGGCGCCCCCGCCCACGCCGTCATCGACACCACGCGCCGCCGCGCCATCGCCCGCGCCCACAGCGCCACCCACCTCACGCACCAGGCGCTGCGCGACGCGCTCGGTCCGACGGCCGCCCAGGCCGGTTCGGAGAACTCCCCGGGCCGCTTCCGCTTCGACTTCGGCTCGCCCGCCGCCGTACCCGGCACGGTCCTCACCGATGTCGAGCAGAAGATCAACGAGGTCCTCGCCCGGGAACTCGACGTGCAGGCCGAGGTCATGTCCATCGACGACGCCAAGAAGCAGGGCGCCATCGCGGAGTTCGGCGAGAAGTACGGCGAGCGGGTCCGGGTCGTCACCATCGGGGACTTCTCCAAGGAGCTGTGCGGCGGTACGCACGTCCACAACACCGCCCAGCTGGGTCTGGTGAAGCTGCTCGGCGAATCGTCGATCGGTTCCGGCGTACGCCGTATCGAGGCCCTGGTGGGAGTCGACGCGTACCAGTTCCTCGCCCGGGAGCACACGGTCGTCGCCCAGCTCCAGGAGCTGGTCAAGGGACGTCCCGAGGAACTGCCGGAGAAGATCGCCGGAATGCTCGGCAAGCTGAAGGACGCCGAGAAGGAGATCGAGAAGTTCCGCGGGGAGAGGGTCCTCCAGGCCGCCGCCGGGCTCGTCGAGTCCGCCAAGGACGTCCGGGGCACGGCCCTGGTCACCGGCCAGGTCCCGGACGGCACCTCCGCCGACGACCTGCGCAAGCTGGTCCTCGACGTCCGTGGCCGCGTCCAGGGCGGCCGCCCGGCCGTCGTCGCCCTCTTCTCCACGGCGAACGGACGCCCGCTGACCGTCATCGCCACCAACGAGGCCGCCCGCGAACGCGGTCTCAAGGCCGGTGAACTGGTCCGCGCCGCCGCGAAGACCCTCGGCGGCGGCGGTGGCGGCAAGCCGGACGTCGCCCAGGGCGGCGGTCAGAACCCGGACGCCATCGGCGACGCCGTCGCCGCTGTCGAGCGCCTCGTCGCCGAGACGGCGTGACGGCACCGATGAGACGAGGACGTCGGCTCGCGATCGACGTCGGGGACGCCAGGATCGGGGTCGCCTCGTGCGATCCCGACGGCATCCTCGCCACGCCGGTGGAGACCGTGCCGGGACGTGACGTCCCGGCCGCCCACCGGCGGCTGGGGCAGATCGTCGAGGAGTACGAGCCGATCGAGATCATCGTCGGCCTCCCCAGGTCCCTGGGGGGCGGTGAGGGCCCCGCGGCGGCCAAGGTCCGGATCTTCGCACAGACGGTCGCCCGCTCGGTCGCACCCGTTCCGGTGCGTCTGGTGGACGAGCGGATGACCACGGTGACGGCGACCCAGGGGCTGCGCGCCTCAGGTGTCAAGGCCAAGAAGGGACGTTCCGTCATCGACCAGGCCGCCGCGGTGGTGATCCTCCAGAACGCTCTGGAGTCCGAACGGGCGTCAGGCGAGGCCCCGGGCGAGGGCGTCGAAGTGGTTGTCTGATCGCAATACGGTAACGTTCCGCGCATTGTGGCGGCGTTCGAACAAACACCGCACAGAGAAGAGGCGGAAACGGCGCCTCGCGGCACTAGGGGATCGATGACTGAGTATGGCCGGGGCCCCGGCTCCGAACCGTGGCATCCCGAGGACCCCTTGTACGGGGACCAGGGATGGGCAGGCCAGGACGCTGCCCACGGCCAGAGCCAGTACGGCGGCCAGCAGCAGCCCTATCCGCAGGACCCGTACGCACAGCAGCAGCCCCCGCCGCAGCCGTACCAGGAACAGCCGGGGTACGGCGGCGGCGCCCCCCACGACCCGTACGCACGGCAGCAGCACCCGCAGGACCCGTACCAGGAACAGCAGCCACCGCGGCAGCAGTACGGCGGCGGCTGGGACACCGGCGGGGAGCGGCAGGACGCGTCCACGCCGTACGGCGGCGGGCCCGGTGACCCGTACGACCGGCAGCCGGACGGCTACGGCGAGAACCACGACCCCTACCGCACGCCGGACGCCTACCCCCCGCCGCAGCCCCCGGGCCGACGGGAGGCCGCGTCCGAGCAGAAGCCCGACTGGGACCCGGACGCTCCCCAGGAGGAGAAGCACCCCTTCTTCACCGGCACCGACGAGCGGGACGACGAGTCCGCCGCCTCCGACGAGCCGCGGCCGTCGCGCCGGGGAGGCCGCGGCGGCGGCGAACGCCGGGGCAAGCCCAAGAAGAAGGGCCGCAACGGCTGTGCCTGTCTGGTCGTCGCGGTGGTCCTCGTCGGAGGACTCGGCGGCGTGGGGTACGTCGGATACTCCTACTGGCAGAACAAGTTCGGCGCGGCCCCCGACTACACGGGTACCGGCACCGGCGAACAGGTCGAGATCGAGATCCCGAAGGGCTCGTACGGCTCCGACATCGGCAACATCCTGAAGAAGCAGGGCGTCGTCAAGAGCGTCGACGCGTTCGTCTCCGCGCAGAACGAGAACCCCAAGGGGAAGTCCATCCAGGCGGGCGTCTATCTGCTGCACAAGGAGATGTCGGCGGCCAACGCGGTCAAGATGATGGTCGACCCCAAGAGCCAGAACCTGCTGATCATCCCCGAGGGCACCCGGAACGCCGTCGTCTACGCGCTGATCGACAAACGGCTCGGCGCCGCCGCCGGCACGACCGCGGGCGTCGCCAAGACCAACGCGGGCAGCCTCGGCCTGCCCGCCTGGGCCGACGACGATCCGAAGATCAAGGACCGGCTGGAAGGCTTCCTCTACCCCGCGGCCTATCCGGTCACCAAGGGGATGAAGCCGGAAGCCGTCCTCAAGAAGATGGTCGAGCGGTCCAACGAGGAGTACGGCAAGCTCGGCCTGGAGGCCAACGCCAAGCGGCTGAATCTCGCCGGTCCCTGGCAACTGATCACCGTGGCCAGTCTCGTCCAGGCCGAGGGCAAGACACACGACGACTTCCGCAAGATGGCCGAGGTCGTCTACAACCGCCTCAAGCCCACCAATACCCAGACGAACCAGAAACTCCAGTTCGACTCCTCCTTCAACTACCTGAAGAAACAGAGCAACATCAAGATCAGCGAGTCCGAGGTCTCCACGAACCCGGACTCGTACAACACCTACTACCACAGGGGTCTCACCCCGGGGCCCATCGGTAATCCGGGCAACGAGGCACTGGCGGCGACCCTGAATCCCACGACGGACGGCTGGCTGTACTTCGTGGCGACCGACGGAATGCACAAGACGGAGTTCGCCAAGACCTACCCCGAATTCCTGAATCTCAAGGAAAAGTTCGATGCCCTCGACTGAGGCGTACCGGGCGGCCGTTCTCGGCTCGCCCATCGCTCACTCCCTGTCACCGGTCCTGCACCGGGCCGCCTACGCCGAACTCGGCCTGCGCGACTGGACGTACGAGCGTGCCGAGGTGGACGAGGCGGCGCTCCCCGGCTTCGTCGAAGGGCTCGACTCCTCATGGGCCGGTCTCTCGCTGACCATGCCGCTCAAACGCGCGATCATCCCGCTGCTGGACTCCGTCAGCGAAACGGCCTCGTCGGTCGAAGCGGTCAACACGGTGGTCATCTCCGCGGACGGCCGCCGCCACGGGGACAACACCGACATCCCCGGCATGGTCGCCGCTCTGCGGGAACAGGGCGTGGCGGAGGTCGAGTCCGCCGCCGTCCTCGGCGCCGGGGCCACAGCCTCGTCCGCGCTCGCCGCGCTCGCTGTGCTCTGCGCGGGACCGGTGACCGCCTACGTCCGCAGCCGGGAACGCGGCGCCGAGATGCGCGCCTGGGGGGAGCGGCTGGGCGTCGACGTCCGGACCGCCGACTGGGCGGACGCGGCATCGGCCCTGACGGCACCGCTGGTGATCGCCACCACCCCGGCCGGGTCCGCGGACGCGCTCGCCGGATCGGTGCCCGGAGCCCCCGGCACCCTCTTCGACGTGCTGTACGAGCCCTGGCCGACGCCCCTCGCCGCCGCCTGGTCGGC
Organism: Streptomyces sp. AM 4-1-1; assembly: GCF_029167625.1. NCBI lineage: Bacteria > Bacillati > Actinomycetota > Actinomycetes > Kitasatosporales > Streptomycetaceae > Streptomyces > Streptomyces sp. AM 4-1-1. The sequence continues at coordinate 830,069 of NZ_CP119145.1, read as the reverse complement.
CCGTGGCGGCGCGGTCGTCGGGGGACTCGACCTCCTGGTGCACCAGGCGGTCCTCCAGGTCGAGCGGATGACGGGCCGCGTTCCGGCCCCGCTCGCCGCCATGCGGAAGGCCGGGGAACAGGCGCTCGCGGCCCGCTGAGGACCGCGGCGGGCCCCGCCCCGTCCCGTCTGCTGGACCGGCGGCCGGGACACGGGCCGCGTCGTGGGAGGATCGGGGCGGCGGGCCAGGGCCGCGCACCCGGTCGCGCCGATTGCAGTTTCAGGCGCGAGCATGAGGGAGCACCGTTGAGCAGGTTGCGCTGGCTGACCGCGGGGGAGTCGCACGGACCCGCACTCGTGGCGACGCTGGAGGGTCTTCCCGCCGGTGTCCCGATCACCACGGAGATGGTGGCGGACGCGCTCGCCCGGCGACGGCTCGGCTACGGGCGCGGCGCACGGATGAAGTTCGAGCGGGACGAGGTCACCTTCCTCGGCGGTGTACGCCACGGACTCACCATGGGTTCCCCGGTCGCCGTCATGGTCGGCAACACGGAGTGGCCCAAGTGGGAGCAGGTCATGTCGGCCGACCCGGTCGACGCCGACGAACTGGCCGCGCTGGCCCGCAACGCCCCGCTGACCCGCCCCAGGCCCGGCCACGCCGACCTCGCGGGCATGCAGAAGTACGGCTTCGACGAGGCCCGGCCGATCCTTGAGCGCGCCAGCGCCCGGGAGACCGCGGCCCGGGTCGCCCTCGGCGCGGTCGCCCGCTCCTACCTCAAGGAGACCGCGGGCGTCGAGATCGTCTCGCACGTCGTCGAACTGGCCGGGGCCAAGGCCCCGTACGGCCTCCACCCCACCCCCTCCGACGTCGCGCAGCTCGACGCGGACCCGGTGCGCTGCCTGGACGCCGACGCGAGCAAGGCGATGGTCGCCGAGATCGACCAGGCCCACAAGGACGGCGACACGCTCGGCGGGGTCGTCGAGGTGCTGGCGTACGGAGTGCCCGTCGGCCTCGGCTCCCACGTGCACTGGGACCGGCGCCTCGACGCCCGTCTCGCCGCCGCCCTGATGGGCATTCAGGCCATCAAGGGGGTCGAGGTCGGCGACGGCTTCGAGCTGGCGCGCGTCCCCGGTTCGAAGGCGCACGACGAGATCGTCGCCACCGACGAGGGCATCCGGCGCACCTCCGGCCGGGCCGGCGGCACCGAGGGCGGCCTGACCACCGGTGAACTGCTGCGGGTCCGCGCAGCGATGAAGCCCATCGCGACCGTGCCCCGCGCGCTCGCCACTGTCGACGTCGGCACCGGGGAGGCGGCCAAGGCCCATCACCAGCGCTCCGACGTGTGCGCCGTGCCCGCCGCCGGGATCGTCGCCGAGGCGATGGTCGCGCTGGTCCTGGCCGACGCCGTAGCGGAGAAGTTCGGCGGCGACAGCGTCCCCGAGACCCGGCGCAACGTGCGGTCGTACCTCGACCACCTCCAGATCCGATGAGCCGTCCACTGATCGTCCTCGTCGGACCGATGGGCGTCGGCAAGTCCACCGTCGGAGCGCTGCTCGCGCAGCGGCTCGGCACCCACTACCGGGACACCGACGCCGATGTCGTGGCCGCAGCCGGCAAGCCGATCGCGGAGATCTTCTACGACGAGGGCGAGCCGCACTTCCGTGAGCTGGAGCACCGGGCCGTCAGCGCCGCGCTCGCCGAGCACGCCGGGGTCCTCGCGCTCGGCGGCGGCGCGGTCCTCGACGCGGCGACCCGCTCCCTGCTCGCCGGGCACACGGTCGTCTACCTCTCGATGGACGTCGAGGAGGCGGTGAGGCGCGTCGGTCTGAACACCGCCCGCCCGCTGCTCGCGGTCAACCCGCGGCGGCAGTGGCGCGAACTCATGGACGCACGCCGCCCCCTCTACGACGAGGTGGCCCGCGCGGTCGTCACCACCGACGAGCGCACCCCCGAAGAGGTCGCCCAAGCGGTCCTCGACGCACTGGAACTGCCGGAGCGGGTGGCCGACCCCGCACCATCCGGCCAGGAGAACACGCACATGACGGACGAGAGCCACATCCGCATCCAGGTCGCAGGCACGGCGGGCACCGACCCGTACGAGGTGCTGGTCGGCCGTCAGCTGCTCGGCGAGCTGCCCAGGCTGATCGGCGACCGCGTCAAGCGGGTCGCCGTCCTGCACCCCGAAGCGCTCGCCGAGACCGGTGAGGCGGTCCGTCAGGACCTCGCGGACCAGGGGTACGAGGCCATCGCGATCCAGCTCCCGAACGCCGAGGAGGCCAAGACCGTCGAGGTCGCGGCGTACTGCTGGAAGGCGCTGGGCCAGACCGGTTTCACCCGTACCGATGTCATCGTCGGCGTCGGCGGCGGCGCGACCACCGATGTGGCGGGCTTCGTCGCGGCGAGCTGGCTGCGCGGGGTGCGCTGGATCGCCGTGCCGACGACCGTGCTCGGCATGGTCGACGCGGCGGTCGGGGGCAAGACCGGCATCAACACCGCCGAGGGCAAGAACCTCGTCGGCGCCTTCCACCCGCCCGCCGGGGTGCTCTGCGACCTGGCCGCACTCGACTCGCTGCCGGTCCACGACTACGTGTCCGGCATGGCGGAGATCATCAAGGCCGGCTTCATCGCCGATCCGGTGATCCTCGACCTCGTCGAGGCGGACCCCGAGGGCGCCCGCACGCCCACCGGGCCGCACACCGCCGAGCTGATCGAGCGCTCCGTACGGGTCAAGGCGGAGGTCGTCTCCGGTGACCTCAAGGAGTCGGGCCGCCGGGAGATCCTGAACTACGGCCACACCCTCGCCCACGCCATCGAGAAGAACGAGCGCTACAAGTGGCGCCACGGCGCGGCCGTCTCGGTCGGCATGGTCTTCGCCGCCGAACTGGGCCGCCTCGCCGGCCGGCTCGACGACGCCACCGCCGACCGGCACCGCGCCGTCCTGGAGTCCGTCGGACTGCCGCTCACCTACCGCGGCGACCAGTGGCCGAAGCTCCTGGAGAACATGAGGGTCGACAAGAAGTCCCGCGGCGATCTGCTGCGCTTCATCGTGCTCGACGGCCTCGCCAAGCCCACCGTCCTCGAAGGCCCCGACCCGGCCGTCCTGCTCGCCGCCTTCGGCGAGGTGTCGGCGTGAGCCGCCGGGTCCTCGTGCTCAACGGTCCGAACCTCGGCCGGCTCGGCTCCCGCGAGCCCGACGTGTACGGGGCGACCTCCTACGCCGGACTCGTCGACACCTGCCGGGCCCTCGGCAAGGAGCTCGGCTTCGACGTGGACGTCCGGGAGACCAACGACGAGGGCCAGCTGATCCGCTGGCTCCACGAGGCGGCCGACGGATCGATTCCGGTCGTTCTCAATCCCGGTGCGTTCACCCACTATTCGTACGGTATGCGCGACGCGGCCGCCCAGCGCACCGCCCCGCTCATCGAGGTGCACATCTCGAACCCGTACGCGCGCGAGGAGTTCCGCCACACCTCGGTGGTCGCACCGGTCGCCACCGGCACCGTCGCCGGATTCGGCATCGGCTCCTACCGTCTCGCGCTGCGGGCCCTCGCGGACGAACTGACGGACTGACGGACCACGCCCGGCCGGCGGGCACTTCGGACCGCCCCCGCCCGTTCCCCTCTGTGGTGGCCGGGAGGGGGCGCGTCCCGGCGGCCCACGAACGGTACGGTTGCCCTTCGACCAGCGCCAGTCGCCTGTACGAGACGGAGTGGCACCGGATGCAGTACGCAGTGGGGGCCCCGCTGCCGCCGCCCCAGGGCCCGGGAACGGGCCCCGTCGGCCGGCCGCACCAGGCCCAGCACCCAGGGCCGCCGGGGGCGCCGCCCCCGCCCCGTACCCCGCCCGCCCCTCCCCAGGGCCACGGCTGGAGCGGCCCCGCCCCGGCACCGGCCGCCCCGCTGCCGCCCGAGAGCACCGGTCATGTCCGGCTGCCCCCCGGCGGACCCGTCCCGCTGCCCGCGCCACCGGCCGAGCCCGGCACCGGCACGGCCACCCTCGCCGTGCTCCTGATCGGCCCGGCGGGCGCGGGCAAGACCACCGTCGCCAGGCTCTGGGCGGCCCGCCGCAGGGTCCCCACCGCGCACATCAGTCTGGACGACGTCCGTGAGTGGGTCCGCTCCGGCTTCGCCGACCCGCAGGCCGGCTGGAACGACCACTCCGAGGCGCAGTACCGCCTGGCCCGCCGCACCTGTGGCTTCGCCGCCCGCAACTTCCTCGCCAACGGCATCTCCTGCGTCCTCGACGACGCCGTCTTCCCGGACCGCCCGGTCGTCGGCCTCGGCGGCTGGAAGCGGCACGTCGGTCCCGGACTGCTGCCCGTCGTCCTCCTGCCCGGCCTGGAGGTCGTCCTGGAGCGCAACGCGGCCCGCAGCGGCAACCGCCGGCTCTCCGACGAGGAGGTCGCCCGCATCCACGGCCGGATGGCCGGGTGGTACGGCTCCGGGCTGCCGATCATCGACAACTCCACGTACGACGTCGAGACCACCGCCCGCGTGCTCGACGACGTGCTCGCCCGCTCGATAGCCAGCCCGCCGGCCTGGTGACGGCCCCCTGACGCTGCCCCGGTCGGACGCCCCGGCCGGGCAGCCCCCCGGCATCGCTCGTACGCTCGAACCATGTCAGAGGTGTACGCCGTCCGCCGCGGGCTGCTCCGCGACCGGTGCGCCGCGGTCGGAACCGCCGCCGCCCTGGTCTCCCGCCCCGCCAACGTCCGCTACCTCGCGGGCGGTGCGCCACCGGGCGCCGTACTGCTGCTCGGCCCCGGCGAGGACGTCCTGCTCTGCCCCCGCGCCCCGGCCGAGGAGCCCGCCGAGAGCCGCCCCGACGAGCAGTTGCGGCTGCTCGTGCTGCCCGGACCGGACGGCGACCCCGTCGTCGCGGCCGCCGATCTGGCCGAGACCACGGGCGCGGAGTCCCTCGCGGTCGAGGAACACGACCTGACCGTCACCCGCCACCGCGCCATGGGTTCCGTCGCGCCCCGGCTGACGTTGGCCGACCTCGGCACCACCGTCGAACAGCTGAGGATCGTCAAGGACGAGGAGGAGATCGCCTGTCTGCGGATCGCCGCCGAGATCACCGACCAGGCCCTGGGTGAACTCCTCGAATCGATCCTGGTGGGCCGCACCGAACGTCACCTCGCGCTGGAACTGGAGCGCAGGCTCGTCGACCACGGCGCCGAGGGACCGGCCTTCCCCACCTCCGTCGCCACCGGTCCGAACTCGGGCCGCGGCCGCCACCGGCCCTCGGACCGGCGGGTGGAGGAAGGAGATTTCCTCTCCGTCCGCCTCGGCGCGAACTACCGCGGCTACCGGTGCGAGATCGGCCGCACGTTCGTCATCGGAACGGCCCCCGCCGACTGGCAGATCGACCTTTACGACCTGGTTTTCGCCGCTCAGCGGGCCGCGCGGGAAGCCCTGCTGCCCGGCGCCGCCTACCGCGACGTGGACCACGCGGCCCGCCACCTCCTGGACTCGGCGGGCCACGGCGAGGGCTTCGGCTCCTCGACCGGACACGGTGTGGGACTCGAAATCGACGAGGACCCGCAGTTGGCACCTACGGCCATGGGTAAACTGGACGCTTGTGTGCCGGTCACCGTCGAACCGGGGGTCCACCTCCCGGGCCGGGGCGGAGTCCGGATCGATGACACGCTCGTCGTGCGCCCAGAGGCGGACGGCGGACCCGAGCTACTCACCATTACGACCAAGGAGCTGCTCGCGCTCTAGCGCGCATCCTCGGTCGTCCACCAGCTTCAGTCCAGGAGATTCCGCAACCGTGGCTTCCACGAACGACCTCAAGAACGGCCTGGTGCTCAAGCTCGACGGGGGCCAGCTCTGGTCCGTCGTCGAGTTCCAGCACGTCAAGCCCGGCAAGGGCCCGGCCTTCGTGCGCACCAAGCTCAAGAACGTGCTCTCCGGCAAGGTCGTCGACAAGACGTTCAACGCCGGTGTGAAGGTCGAAACGGCCACCGTCGACCGACGCGACATGCAGTTCTCGTACATGGACGGCGAGTACTACGTCTTCATGGACATGGAGACCTACGACCAGCTGATGGTCGACCGCAAGGCCGTCGGCGATGCCGCCAACTACCTGATCGAGGGCTTCACGGCCAGCGTCGCGACGCACGAGGGCGAGGTGCTGTACGTCGAGCTTCCCGCCGCGGTCGAGCTGACCATCCAGCACACCGACCCGGGCGTCCAGGGCGACCGCTCCACCGGTGGCACCAAGCCCGCCACCCTGGAGACCGGTTACGAGATCGGCGTCCCGCTCTTCATCACCACCGGTGAGAAGATCAAGGTCGACACCCGCACGGGCGACTACCTCGGCCGGGTGAACAGCTAACCGTGGCTGCCCGGAACAAGGCCCGCAAGCGCGCCTTCCAGATCCTCTTCGAGGCCGACCAGCGCGGTGAGTCCGTGCAGACGGTCCTCGCGGACTGGGTACGGCACTCGCGGACCGACGACCGTCAGCCGCCGGTCGGCGAGTACACGATGGAGCTCGTCGAGGGGTACGCGCGGTACGCGGACCGCATCGACGACCTCATCATCACCTACGCCGTCGACTGGGAGATCGACCGGATGCCGGTCGTGGACCGTTCCATCCTGCGGCTCGGCGCGTACGAGCTGATCTGGGTGGACGAGACCCCGGACGCGGTGGTGATCGACGAGGCGGTGCAGCTCGCCAAGGAGTTCTCCACCGATGACTCACCGTCCTTCGTGAACGGCCTGCTGGCCCGCTTCAAGGACCTCAAGCCGAACCTGCGCCGGGAGCAGTAGCCCACAGCCGCGAAGGGCCCACGGTCGAACCGTGGGCCCTTCGGCGTATCTCAACCCATCAGGTCGGCAGCCATCATCCCTCCGGGGGCCGCATGGACGCCCCACCGGCCCGCAGCCGCCGACCGGCCGACAAGCCCCCACCCCGGCCGGAAGCCGCCGAACCGGCCGGGGTGGGGCCGTGGAGGGGGGTCCCCGCAGGGCCGGGCGTACAACTGGGCCCCACTCGCGAACCGGGGTGCCACGCCCGGCCCGAGGAGACACCCCGGAGGGGCCCCACCCCACCCCGCCACGACACAGCGCTCCGCCCCCGCGCCCCCTCCGGCGGACGCGCCACAGCGCCCCGCCCACGCGCCCCGCCCACGCCGACAAGCACTCCCGCCCCGTATCGACAGCCTCCCCCGACCCACACAGCGCGAACGCCGGGCCGACGGAGCACCCGAAGTGCCCCACCGCCCGGCGTTCTGCGTTCCGCGTTCTGCGGACCGAGGGCGTCAGCCCTCGTCGTGGGCGACCGCCCGACGCGCATCCGCGTCCAGCACACCCCAGCTGATCAGCTGTTCCGTCAGCACGGACGGCGACTGGTCGTAGATCACGGCCAGCGTGCGCAGGTCGTCCTGCCGGATCGACAGCACCTTGCCGTTGTAGTCACCGCGCTGGCTCTGGATCGTCGCGGCGTAACGCTGCAACGGCCCGGCCTTCTCCGGCGGCACGTGGGCAAGACGCTCCAGATCCAGGACAAGCTTCGGCGGCGGCTCGGCGGCCCCGCCGGGCGTCGTGCCGGGCAGTAGCTCCTGCACCGGGACGCCGTAGAAATCCGCGAGCTCGGCGAGACGCTGTACGGTCACGGCGCGGTCGCCGCGTTCGTACGAACCGACCACGACGGCCTTCCAGCGGCCCTGCGACTTCTCCTCCACGCCGTGGAGGGAGAGGCCCTGCTGGGTGCGGATGGCGCGGAGCTTGGCCCCGAGCTGCTTTGCGTATTCGCTGGACATAAGGCTCCCCGGACGAAGTCTGGTAACTCACTGTGAGGTTACGCAGCGTTACTTGGCTGCGTCAAGCCGAACGCTCCTCCAGGGGGTGGGGCCAGGGTGTCACACACGCCCTGGTAACGTGGATGAAGCAATTTCGACGTCCTTTAACATCCGTCCGGTGAGGCGGAGAAGGAGGTCCGTTTCTTATGGACGCACAGCACGCAGAGACCGGCAATGCGGCACGCCCCGTTCTTGAGGCTCCCGACATCGCACGAGTTCTGACCCGGATCGCCCACGAGATCGTCGAACGCGCCAAGGGCGCCGACGACGTGGTGCTGCTCGGCATTCCCACGCGAGGTGTCTTCCTCGCCCGTCGGCTCGCCGACAAGCTCGAAGAGATCACCGGCCGCGAGACGCCGGTCGGCTCCCTCGACATCACCATGTACCGCGACGATCTCCGGATGCGCCCGGCGCGCGCCCTGGCGCGTACCGAGATCCCCGGGGAGGGCATCGAGGACCGTCTCGTCGTCCTGGTCGACGACGTGCTCTTCTCCGGCCGTACGATCCGTGCCGCGCTCGACGCGCTCGGCGACATCGGCCGCCCCCGGGCCGTCCAGCTCGCGGTCCTCGTCGACCGGGGCCACCGCGAACTCCCGATCCGCGCGGACTACGTCGGCAAGAACCTCCCCACGTCGCTGCGGGAGGCGGTCCGGGTCCAGCTCGCCGAGGAGGACGGCCGCGACGCCGTGCTGCTCGGGGTCCGGCCCACTGCCCCGGCCGGCGAGCAGTAGCTGTTCTCCTCCAGCCGTACGGTCCGCCGCCAGGGCCGTACGACAGCTTCCGCACGCCCGCACGACATCCCCAGCCACCCGGAGAACACCCAGATGCTGCGCTCCACCGGGGCGAACCCCCGGACCCCCAGCCACCTCATCTCGGCCGCCGACCTCACCCGTGACGACGCCGTCCTGATCCTCGACACCGCCGAGGAGATGGCCCGGGTCGCCGACCGGCCGATCAAGAAGCTCCCGACCCTTCGCGGACGTACCGTGGTCAACCTCTTCTTCGAGGACTCGACGCGTACCCGCATCTCGTTCGAGGCCGCCGCCAAGCGGCTGTCCGCCGATGTCATCAACTTCTCGGCGAAGGGCTCGTCGGTCTCCAAGGGCGAATCGCTCAAGGACACCGCGCTGACCCTGGAGGCGATGGGCGCCGACGCCGTCGTCATCCGGCACGGTGCCTCGGGCGCCCCGTACCGGCTGGCGACCTCCGGCTGGATCGACGCGGCTGTCGTCAACGCGGGCGACGGCACCCACCAGCACCCGACCCAGGCGCTCCTGGACGCCTTCACGATCCGTCGCAGGCTGGTCGGCGCGGACGCCGGGATCGGCCGGGACCTGGACGGCCGGCGGATCACGATCGTCGGGGACGTGCTGCACAGCCGGGTGGCCCGCTCCAACGTCCAGTTGCTGCACACGCTCGGCGCCCAGGTCACGGTGGTGGCGCCACCCACCCTGGTCCCGGTCGGGGTCGAGCAGTGGCCCTGCGACGTCAGTTACAGCCTCGACCCGGTGCTGCCCGCGTCCGACGCGGTGATGATGCTGAGGGTGCAGCGCGAGCGGATGAACGCCGCGTACTTCCCCACGGAGCGCGAGTACTCCCGCCGCTACGGCCTCGACGCCGACCGCATGGCGAAGATGCCCGGGCACGCCATCGTGATGCACCCCGGCCCGATGAACCGCGGCATGGAGATCACCGCCGAGGTCGCGGACTCCGACCGGTGCACCGCGGTCGAGCAGGTCGCCAACGGGGTCTCCACCCGGATGGCCGTCCTGTACCTGCTGCTGGGCGGCTCCGAGACCGCCCTGCCGTCCTCCGCCGCACGTCCGTCCTCCGCCGCGGGCCCGAGCGCCCCGCGGCCCCTTGACTCCGAGGAGAGCAAGTAACCATGAGCAAGATCCTTGTACGCGGAGCGCGGGTCCTCGGTGGCGAGCCGCAGGACGTCCTGATCGACGCGGGCACCGTCGCCGCGGTGGGCGCCGGCCTGGAGGCCGGCGACGCGCAGGTGATCGAGGCGGCGGGCCAGGTCCTGCTGCCGGGTCTGGTCGATCTGCACACCCATCTGCGCGAGCCCGGCCGGGAGGACTCCGAGACCGTCCTCACCGGTACCAGGGCCGCCGCGGTCGGCGGCTTCACCGCCGTGCACGCCATGGCCAACACCTTCCCGGTGGCCGACACCGCGGGGGTCGTCGAGCAGGTCTGGCGGCTCGGCAAGGAGTCCGGCTACTGCGATGTGCAGCCCATCGGCGCCGTCACCGTCGGTCTGGAGGGCAAGCAGCTCGCCGAACTCGGCGCCATGCACGACTCCGCCGCCGGGGTACGGGTCTTCTCCGACGACGGCAAGTGCGTCGACGACGCGGTGATCATGCGCCGGGCGCTGGAGTACGTGAAGGCGTTCGACGGCGTCGTCGCCCAGCACGCCCAGGAGCCCCGCCTCACCGAGGGCGCCCAGATGAACGAGGGCGTGGTCTCCGCCGAACTCGGTCTGGGCGGCTGGCCCGCGGTCGCCGAGGAGTCGATCATCGCCCGCGACGTCCTCCTCGCCGCCCACGTCGGCTCCCGCGTCCACATCTGCCACCTGTCGACGGCCGGCTCGGTCGAGATCGTCCGCTGGGCCAAGTCCAAGGGCTGGAACGTCACCGCCGAGGTCACCCCGCACCACCTGCTGCTCACCGACGAACTCGTACGGTCGTACAACCCCGTCTACAAGGTGAACCCGCCGCTGCGCACCGAGGCCGATGTCCTGGCGCTGCGCGAGGCCCTGGCCGACGGCACCATCGACTGCGTCGCCACCGACCACGCCCCGCACCCGCACGAGGACAAGGACTGTGAGTGGGCCGCCGCCGCCATGGGCATGGTGGGCCTGGAGACCGCGCTCTCCGTGGTCCAGCAGACGATGGTCGACACCGGTCTGCTCGACTGGGCGGGCGTCGCCGACCGGATGTCCTTCCGTCCCGCGGCCATCGGCCGTCTCGAAGGACACGGGCGTCCCGTCTCGCCGGGTGAGCCCGCCAACCTCACTCTGGTCGATCCGGCATACCGTGGGCCCGTGGACCCCGCGGGCTTCGCCTCCCGCAGCCGCAACACCCCGTACGAGGGGCGCGAGCTGCCGGGACGCGTCACCCACACCTTCCTGCGGGGCCGTGCCACGGTCGTCGACGGGAAGCTCGCGTGACAACACTCAACCCCCTGTACCAGCTGGCCGCCGAGCAGAAGTCGGCCGATGTGACCGACTGGCCCGCCCGGATCAGCTGGGTGATCGGACTGCTCGTCCTCATCGCCTTCGTCTACTGGCTGATGCGCCAGGGATGGAAGTGGCGGGGCACCCTCCAGTCCGACCTGCCGGACCTGCCCGCCACCCCGGACGGCTTCCAGGAGCGGACCCCGCTGCTGACGACGACCGGCCGCTACCACGCGTCGACCACGGCGGGGCAGTGGCTCGACCGGATCGTCGCCCACGGTCTCGGCACCCGCAGCCGCGTCGAGCTGACCCTGACCGACCAGGGACTCGACGTCGTCAGGCCCGGCGCCGCCGACTTCTTCGTCCCGGCCGACCGGCTCCGCGAGGCCAGGCTCGACAAGGGCATCGCGGGCAAGGTCCTCCCGGAGGGCGGGCTGCTGATCATCACCTGGTCGCACGGCGACAGGCTGATCGACTCCGGTTTCCGCTCCGACCACGCGGCCGAGCACCCGGCCTGGGTCGAGGCCGTCAACGGCCTCGCCGGCACCCATCTCACCAGCACTACGGAAGGCACCGCACGATGACCACCTCCACCAGGGGACGCGCCTCCCAGCAGGCGTCTCCCGCCGTACTCGTCCTGGAGGACGGCCGCTCGTTCCGCGGCCGCGCCTACGGGGCCGTGGGGGAGACCTTCGGCGAGGCGGTGTTCTCCACCGGCATGACCGGTTACCAGGAGACGCTGACCGATCCCTCGTACCACCGCCAGGTCGTCGTCATGACCGCCCCGCACATCGGCAACACCGGGGTCAACGACGAGGACGCCGAGTCGAAGCGGATCTGGGTCGCCGGTTACGTCGTGCGTGACCCCGCCCGCGTGTCCTCGAACTGGCGCTCCCGGCGCTCGCTCGGAGAGGAGCTGGAGAGCCAGGGCGTCGTCGGCATCAGCGGGATCGACACCCGCGCCCTCACCCGCCATCTGCGTGAGCGCGGCGCGATGCGCGTCGGGATCTTCTCCGGCGAGGCGGTCGCCGACGACGCCACCCTGCTGGCCCGGGTGAAGCAGGCCCCCGAGATGACCGGTGCGAACCTCTCCCAGGAGGTCGCCACCCAGGAGGCGTACGTCGTCCCCGCGATCGGCACCAAGAAGTTCACCGTCGCCGCCGTCGACCTCGGTATCAAGGGCATGACCCCGCACCGCATGGCCGAACGTGGCATCGAGGTGCACGTCCTGCCCGCCACCGCCACCGCCGAGGACGTGTACGCGGTCGAGCCGGACGGGGTCTTCTTCTCCAACGGCCCCGGCGACCCCGCCGCCGCCGACCACGCGGTCTCCGTCATGCGGAGCGTCCTGGAACGCCGGACCCCGCTCTTCGGCATCTGCTTCGGCAACCAGATCCTGGGCCGCGCGCTCGGTTTCGGCACGTACAAGCTCAAGTACGGCCACCGCGGCATCAACCAGCCCGTGCAGGACCGCACCACCGGCAAGGTCGAGGTCACCGCCCACAACCACGGATTCGCCGTCGACGCCCCGCTCGACAAGGTCTCCGACACCCCGTACGGCCGCGCCGAGGTCTCGCACGTCTGCCTCAACGACAACGTGGTCGAGGGCCTTCAGCTGCTGGACACCCCGGCGTTCAGCGTGCAGTACCACCCCGAGGCGGCGGCGGGCCCGCACGACGCCGCGTATCTCTTCGACCGTTTCGTCTCCCTGATGGAGGGCCAGCGTGCCTAAGCGCTCCGATATCCAGTCCGTCCTGGTCATCGGCTCCGGCCCGATCGTCATCGGACAGGCCGCCGAGTTCGACTACTCGGGGACCCAGGCATGCCGCGTGCTCAAGGCCGAGGGCCTGCGCGTCATCCTGGTCAACTCCAATCCCGCGACGATCATGACCGACCCGGAGATCGCCGACGCCACCTACGTCGAGCCGATCACCCCGGAGTTCGTCGAGAAGATCATCGCCAAGGAGCGTCCCGACGCGCTGCTCCCCACCCTCGGCGGCCAGACCGCGCTCAACACCGCGATCTCCATGCACGAGAACGGTGTCCTGGAGAAGTACGGCGTCGAGCTCATCGGCGCCAACGTCGAGGCGATCAACAAGGGCGAGGACCGCGAGCTCTTCAAGGGCGTCGTCGAGGCCGTCAACGCCAAGATCGGCCACGGCGAGTCCGCCCGCTCGGTGATCTGCCACTCCATGGACGACATCATCAAGGGCGTCGACACGCTCGGCGGCTACCCCGTCGTCGTCCGCCCCTCCTTCACCATGGGCGGCGCCGGTTCCGGCTTCGCCCACGACGAGGAGGAACTGCGCCGCATCGCCGGCCAGGGCCTCACGCTCTCGCCGACCACCGAGGTGCTCCTGGAGGAGTCCATCCTCGGCTGGAAGGAGTACGAGCTGGAGCTGATGCGCGACAAGAACGACAACGTCGTGGTCGTCTGCTCCATCGAGAACTTCGACCCGATGGGCGTCCACACCGGGGACTCGATCACCGTCGCCCCCGCGATGACGCTCACCGACCGCGAGTACCAGCGCCTGCGCGACATCGGCATCGCGATCATCCGTGAGGTGGGTGTCGACACCGGCGGCTGCAACATCCAGTTCGCGATCGACCCGGCCGACGGCCGCGTCATCGTCATCGAGATGAACCCGCGCGTCTCGCGCTCCTCGGCGCTGGCGTCCAAGGCCACCGGCTTCCCCATCGCCAAGATCGCCGCGAAGCTGGCCGTCGGCTACACGCTCGACGAGATCCCCAACGACATCACCGAGAAGACGCCGGCCTCCTTCGAGCCGACACTCGACTACGTCGTCGTCAAGGCCCCCCGCTTCGCCTTCGAGAAGTTCCCGTCCGCGGACTCCACCCTCACCACCACGATGAAGTCGGTCGGCGAGGCCATGGCGATCGGCCGCAACTTCACCGAGGCGCTCCAGAAGGCCCTGCGCTCCCTGGAGAAGAAGGGCTCGCAGTTCTCCTTCACCGGAGAGCCCGGGGACAAGGAGGCGCTGCTCGCCGCCGCCGCCCGTCCCACCGACGGCCGGATCAACACGGTCATGGACGCCATCAGGGCCGGGGCCACCCGGGAAGAGGTCTTCGACTCGACGAAGATCGACCCCTGGTTCGTCGACCAGCTCTTCCTGATCAAGGAAATCGCGGACGGACTCGCCGCCGCCGACAAGCTCGACCCGGACCTGCTCGCCGAGGCCAAGCGGCACGGCTTCTCCGACGCCCAGATCGCCGGAATCCGCGGTCTGCGCGAGGACGTCGTCCGTGAGGTGCGCCACGCGCTGGGCGTACGCCCGGTCTACAAGACGGTCGACACCTGCGCCGCCGAGTTCGCCGCGAAGACCCCGTACTTCTACTCCTCGTACGACGAGGAGAGCGAGGTCGCGCCCCGTACCAAGCCGGCCGTGATCATCCTCGGCTCGGGACCGAACCGCATCGGCCAGGGCATCGAGTTCGACTACTCCTGCGTCCACGCCTCCTTCGCGCTCAGCGACGCCGGGTACGAGACCGTGATGGTCAACTGCAACCCGGAGACCGTCTCCACCGACTACGACACCTCCGACCGCCTGTACTTCGAACCCCTGACGCTGGAGGACGTGCTGGAGATCGTGCACGCCGAGTCACTGGCGGGCCCGATCGCCGGTGTCATCGTCCAGCTCGGCGGCCAGACCCCGCTCGGCCTGGCGCAGGCGCTGAAGGACAACGGCGTGCCGGTCGTCGGCACGCCCCCGGAGGCGATCCACGCCGCCGAGGACCGCGGCGCCTTCGGCCGGGTCCTCGCCGAGGCCGGGCTGCCCGCCCCCAAGCACGGCACCGCCACCACCTTCGACGAAGCCAAGGCCATCGCCGACGAGATCGGCTACCCGGTCCTGGTCCGCCCGTCGTACGTACTGGGCGGCCGCGGCATGGAGATCGTGTACGACGAGACCCGGCTCTCCTCGTACATCGCCGAGTCCACCGAGATCAGCCCCACCCGGCCGGTCCTCGTCGACCGCTTCCTCGACGACGCGATCGAGATCGACGTCGACGCCCTCTACGACGGCACCGAGCTCTACCTCGGCGGCGTCATGGAGCACATCGAGGAGGCCGGCATCCACTCGGGCGACTCCGCCTGCGCGCTGCCCCCGATCACCCTCGGCGGCCACGACATCAAGCGGCTGCGGGCCTCCACCGAGGGCATCGCCAAGGGTGTCGGCGTGCGGGGACTGATCAACATCCAGTTCGCGCTGTCCGGCGACATCCTCTACGTCCTGGAGGCCAATCCGCGCGCCTCCCGCACGGTCCCCTTCACCTCGAAGGCGACCGCCGTCCCGCTCGCCAAGGCCGCCGCCCGCATCTCGCTCGGCGCGACCGTCGCCGAGCTGCGCGCGGAGGGCCTGCTGCCCAGGACCGGCGACGGCGGCACCCTGCCGCTCGACGCGCCGATCTCCGTCAAGGAGGCCGTCCTGCCGTGGTCGCGCTTCCGTGACATCCACGGGCGCGGCGTCGACACCGTCCTGGGCCCGGAGATGCGCTCCACCGGTGAGGTCATGGGCATCGACTCGGCCTTCGGCACGGCGTACGCCAAGTCGCAGGCCGGCGCCTACGGCCCGCTGCCGACCTCGGGCCGCGCCTTCATCTCCGTCGCCAACCGCGACAAGCGCTCGATGATCTTCCCGGCGCGCGAACTGGTCGCCCACGGCTTCGAACTGCTCGCCACCTCCGGCACGGCCGAGGTGCTCAAGCGCAACGGCATCCACGCCACCGCCGTGCGCAAGCAGTCCGAGGGCGAGGGTCCGAACGGCGAACCGACCATCGTCCAGCTCATCCACGCGGGCGAGGTCGACCTCATCGTCAACACCCCGTACGGGACCGGTGGCCGCCTCGACGGCTACGACATCCGTACGGCGGCCGTCGCCCGGTCCGTGCCCTGCCTCACCACGGTCCAGGCGCTCGCCGCCGCCGTCCAGGGCATCGACGCGCTCACCCACGGCGACGTCGGCGTCCGCTCGCTCCAGGAACACGCGGAACGCCTGACGGCGGCCCGGGACTAAGGGCTGTCCGGTATTCCCTGGCGGGCGTGCGGCGTCAGCTACGGCGCCTCGCGGCGTTGTCGGAACGTCCCCGTACATCCAGTATGCGGACGCCCCTGCGCCTGACGACGCACCGCATCCGACGCCGCACGCTGATCCACCACGGATTGCGGGACAGCCCTTGGTGCCGCCCCCGGCACGCACGCCCCCTCGGGGTGAACACCGCCGGTCACGGCAGTAGGAAGACCCGCACGGGGGACACCGGAAACGGTGTCCCCCTCCTCATGAGGACTTCGATGTACAAACTCTTCTTCCAACTGGTCTTCAAGCGGATGGACCCGGAACAGGCCCATCGGCTGGCCTTCCGCTGGATTCGCCTCGCCGCCCGCGTCCCCGTGCTGCGGACCTTCGCAGCGGCCGCCCTCGCCCCCCGGTACGAGGAGCTGCGCACCGAGGCCCTCGGCCTGCGGATGCACGGCCCGTTCGGACTCGCCGCGGGTTTCGACAAGAACGCCGTCGCGATCGACGGCATGGCGATGCTCGGCTTCGACCACATCGAGATCGGCACGGTCACCGCCCGGCCGCAGCCCGGCAACCCCGGCAAGCGTCTCTTCCGCCTCGTCCGGGACCGCGCACTGATCAACCGGATGGGCTTCAACAACGAGGGCTCGGCGGCCGTCGCGGAACGCCTGGCGGGCCGCGACCCGGTCTTCCGGACGACGGTCGGCGTCAACATCGGCAAGACCAAGGCCGTACCCGAGGCCGAAGCCGTATCCGACTACGTCACCTCCACCGAACGGCTCGCCCGGCACGCCGACTACCTCGTGGTGAACGTCTCCTCGCCGAACACCCCCGGCCTGCGGAACCTTCAGGCCACCGAGGCACTGCGACCGCTGCTCACCGCCGTGCGCGAGGCCGCCGACCGGACCGTCACGCACCGCCGGGTGCCGCTGCTCGTCAAGATCGCCCCCGACCTCGCGGACGCGGACGTCGACGCCGTGGCCGACCTCGCCGTGGAACTCGGTCTGGACGGCATCATCGCCACCAACACCACCATCGCCCGGGACGGCCTCGGCCTCACCTCGCCCACCGAGCTGACCGGGGAGACCGGCGGCCTGTCCGGCGAGCCCCTGAGGGAACGCTCCCTGGAGGTCCTGCGCCGTCTGTACGCCCGTGTGGGGGACCGGCTGGTCCTGGTGGGTGTCGGAGGCGTCCGGGACGCCGAGGACGCCTGGCAGCGCATCCTCGCCGGGGCCACGCTCGTGCAGGGCTACAGCGCGTTCATCTACGAGGGGCCGTTCTGGAGCAGGGCCGTCCACAAGGGGCTGGCCGCCCGGCTGGCCGCCTCCCCGTACGCCACTCTCGCCGATGCGGTCGGCGCCGAGAACCGGAAGGCCGTGAAATGAGCCCGGAACCCTTCGGCGCCCGGCTGCGGCGCGCCATGGACACCCGCGGGCCGCTCTGTGTCGGCATCGACCCGCACGGATCGCTGCTGTCCTCCTGGGGGCTGGGTGACGACATCGCGGGGCTTGAGCGCTTCACCCGTACCGTCGTCGAGGCGCTGGCGGACCGGGTCGCGGTGCTCAAACCGCAGTCGGCGTTCTTCGAGCGGTTCGGGTCCCGCGGCGTGGCCGTGCTGGAGAAGGCCGTCGAGGAGGCGCGCGCCGCGGGCGCCCTGGTCCTGATGGACGCCAAGCGCGGAGACATCGGCTCCACCATGGGCGCCTACGCGGCGACCTACCTGGACCGGGACTCGCCGCTCTTCTCGGACGCGGTCACCGTGTCGCCGTACCTCGGATTCGGCTCGCTGCGGCCGGCCCTGGACGCGGCGGCCGCCTCCGGGGCGGGTGTCTTCGTGCTGGCCCTCACCTCCAACCCGGAGGGCGCCGAGGTGCAGCGCGCCACCGCGGCGGACGGCAGGTCGCTGGCCCAGCTGATGCTGGACCACATGGCCGCCGAGAACGCGGGCGCGACCCCCCTCGGTTCCGTCGGAGCGGTCGTCGGCGCCACGCTGGGCAACGCGGGCGTGGACCTCGCGATCAACGGCCCGCTGCTGGCCCCGGGCATCGGCGCGCAGGGGGCGACCCCCGCCGATCTGCCCGGCGTCTTCGGCGCGGCGGTGGGCGATGTGGTGCCCAGCGTGAGCCGTGGTGTGCTGCGTCACGGACCCGACGTGACCGGGCTGCGGGAAGCCGCCGAACGGTTCGCGGACGAGGTCCGGACCGCCGTCGCGGGCGGCTGACCGGACCCCGCGCCCGACGAGTTGACGGAATCATGACCGAAATACCGGTCGTTATGTCGCGAATATCCTGGTCGGCTGAGGCTGACCAGGACTTTTCGTCTGTTCTCGCTGACTCGGGCGGCCATGGCCGCTAGTCTCCGTCGAGAGCCACCGCGCACAGTTCGTGCGGCGACTCGCCAGGTGGGGAGCGATCAGCTCCTTCACCGGTCCGTATCCGACAGATCGACATCCGAGGTGACGTAGGCGTGGCTCTTCCGCCCCTTACCCCTGAACAGCGCGCAGCCGCGCTCGAAAAGGCCGCCGCGGCTCGCCGGGAGCGGGCCGAGGTCAAGAATCGACTCAAGCACTCCGGCGCCTCGCTCCACGAGGTCATCAAGCAGGGTCAGGAGAACGACGTCATCGGGAAGATGAAGGTCTCCGCCCTCCTCGAATCCCTGCCCGGCGTCGGCAAGGTCCGCGCCAAGCAGATCATGGAGCGGCTGGGCATCTCCGAGAGCCGCCGCGTGCGCGGTCTCGGCTCCAACCAGATCGCGTCCTTGGAGCGTGAGTTCGGGGGCAGCGCGGCCTGACGTTCTCAGGCACCCCTGAGAACCTGGATAATCGCCGCATGGCTGCAACATCCCGGGGGACGTCCCCCGCACCCCCGGACGTACGTCCGCGGCTGACCGTGCTCTCCGGCCCCTCAGGGGTCGGCAAGAGCACGGTCGTCGCTCATATGCGCAAGGTCCACCCCGAGGTCTGGCTCTCGGTCTCCGCCACCACCCGCAAGCCGCGCCCCGGCGAGCGCGACGGAGTGCACTACTTCTTCGTCGAGAACGAGGAGTTCGACAAGCTCGTCGCCAACGGCGAACTGCTGGAATGGGCGGAGTTCGCGGGCAACCGGTACGGCACGCCGCGCCGCGCCGTGCTGGAACGCCTGGAGGCGGGCGAACCGGTGCTGCTGGAGATCGACCTCCAGGGCGCGCGCCTGGTCAAGCAGTCGATGCCCGACGCCCGGCTGGTCTTCCTGGCCCCGCCGAGCTGGGACGAACTGGTGCGCCGGCTCACCGGGCGCGGCACCGAGGCGCCCGAGGTCATCGAGCGCAGGCTGGCGGCCGCCAAGATCGAACTGGCCGCCGAGGCCGAGTTCGACACCACGCTTGTCAACACCTCGGTCGAGGATGTAGCACGCGAGCTGCTAGCCTTGATGTTGCAGGCTTCCGACCACCACCGCGACAGCGGCGCCTGACGCCACTGACGCGGAGCACCGGTCCCACGGAATCCGCACTATCAAAGATTTCTTTGATCTTTACCCCCTTCGGAAGGCAGAGAGTGTCCTCTTCCATCACCACGCCCGAGGGCATCATCAACCCGCCGATTGATGAGCTCCTGGAAGCGACCGACTCGAAGTACAGCCTCGTGATCTACGCCGCCAAGCGCGCGCGCCAGATCAACGCGTACTACTCGCAGCTCGGTGAAGGTCTCCTCGAGTACGTCGGTCCGCTCGTCGACACGCACGTGCACGAGAAGCCGCTCTCGATCGCGCTCCGCGAGATCAACGCGGGCCTGCTGACCTCCGAGGCCATCGAGGGCCCCGCGCAGTAGGCGGCGAAGACGCACCTTCACCACGGGCCCGGCGGCGCGACCGCCGGGCCCGTGGTGTGTTCCGGAGCGCCCGCTCACGGGGCCGGGGGCTCACGCCCCGGGACGTGAGGCAGCATGGACCCGTGGGTGACGGCCGTACGGACGCCGGTGCCGGAGACGCGAACGCGGGGAGACGCAGTGGACAAGCCGAAGGTCGTGCTGGGCGTCGGCGGCGGGATCGCCGCCTACAAGGCGTGCGAGCTGCTGCGCCGGCTGACCGAGTCCGGTCACGACGTCCGGGTCGTACCGACCGAGTCGTCGCTCCACTTCGTGGGCGCCGCCACCTGGTCGGCGCTCTCCGGCCACCCCGTCTCGACCGAGGTGTGGAACGACGTCCACGAGGTGCCGCACGTGCGGATCGGCCAGGACGCCGACCTCGTCGTCGTCGCACCCGCCACCGCCGATCTGCTGGCCAGGGCGGCGCACGGCCTCGCGGACGATCTGCTCACCAACACCCTGCTCACCGCCCGCTGCCCGGTCGTCCTCGCGCCCGCCATGCACACCGAGATGTGGGAGCACCCCGCCACCCGGGAGAACGTCGCCACGCTGCGTCGGCGCGGCGTGGTCGTCATCGAGCCCGCCGTCGGCCGGCTCACCGGGGCGGACACCGGCAAGGGGCGGCTGCCCGATCCCGGGGAGATCCACGAGGTGTGCCGCCGGGTGCTCACCCGTGGTCCCGCCGAGCCGGACCTCGCGGGCCGCCACGTGGTGATCAGCGCGGGCGGCACGCGTGAACCGCTGGACCCGGTGCGTTTCCTCGGCAACCGTTCCTCGGGCAAGCAGGGCTACGCCCTCGCCCGTACCGCCGTCGCCCGCGGCGCCCGGGTCACCCTCGTCGAGGCCAACACCGGTCTGCCCGACCCGGCGGGCGCCGACGTCGTCAGGGCCGGGACCGCGCTGCAACTGCGGGAGGCCGTGCTGAAGGCGGCGGCGGACGCCGATGTCGTCGTGATGGCCGCGGCGGTCGCCGACTTCCGTCCCGCCGAGTACGCCCAGGGCAAGATCAAGAAGAAGGACGGCCGGGAACCGGCTCCCCTGACACTCGTACGGAATCCGGACATCCTCGCCGAGGTCTCCGCCGACCGGAGCCGGCCGGGACGGATCGTCGTCGGCTTCGCGGCGGAGACCGACGACGTCCTCGCCAACGGCCGCGAGAAGCTGCGCCGCAAGGGCTGTGATCTGCTCGTGGTCAACGAGGTCGGGGAGCGCAGGACCTTCGGCTCCGAGGAGAACGAAGCGGTGGTCCTCGCGGCCGACGGGGGAGAGACCCCGGTGCCGTACGGGCCCAAGGAGGCGCTCGCCGACACGGTCTGGGATCTGGTGACGGTCAGGTTCCGTTAGTGACGCTCCCGTGCAGGTCTGTCCGCCGCGCCTTCCGGGCGGACATCGCCGGTCACGCCACCCGGATTTCACATTCACCGCTCCGGGCGGCAAAAATGCCCTGAAAAGCCCATGTATCACCCCGCTCCATGGGTGGGTCCACGTGTCTTCGTCCTCAGTGCCTCATGTCACAGACCACCCAAGGAGCGAGACACATGGCCCGCCGGGCGGGGACGACCGATAAACTGTCGGCGGAACGTGTCCGGGCGCAGCTCCCGGCCGTTCCACCCATGATCAGCCAGCAGCCGCTGCAACCCAGGGAGCGATGTGTCCCGTCGTCTGTTCACCTCGGAATCCGTGACCGAGGGTCACCCCGACAAGATCGCTGACCAGATCAGCGACACGATCCTGGACGCTCTCCTGCGTCAGGACCCGTCCTCACGCGTCGCCGTGGAGACCCTGATCACCACGGGTCTGGTGCATGTCGCGGGCGAGGTCACGACCAAGGCCTACGCCGACATTCCGAACCTTGTGCGCAACAAGATCCTCGAAATCGGTTACGACTCCTCCAAGAAGGGCTTCGACGGCGCCTCCTGCGGCGTGTCGGTGTCCATCGGCGCACAGTCCCCGGACATCGCCCAGGGGGTCGACACCGCGTACGAGAAGCGGGTCGAGGGCAGCTCCCAGAGGGACGAGGACGACGAACTCGACAAGCAGGGCGCGGGCGACCAGGGCCTGATGTTCGGGTACGCGTGCGACGAGACGCCCGAGCTGATGCCGCTGCCGATCCACCTGGCCCACCGGCTCTCGCGCAGGCTGTCCGAGGTCCGCAAGAACGGCACCATCCCGTATCTGCGCCCCGACGGCAAGACGCAGGTCACCATCGAGTACGACGGCGACAAGGCCGTCCGGCTCGACACCGTCGTGGTCTCCTCGCAGCACGCGAGCGACATCGACCTCGACTCTCTCCTGGCGCCCGACATCCGGGAGTTCGTCGTCGAGCACGTCCTGGCGCAGCTCGTCGAGGACGGCATCAAGCTGGACACCGAGGGCTACCGCCTGCTGGTGAACCCGACCGGGCGGTTCGAGATCGGCGGCCCGATGGGCGACGCGGGCCTGACCGGCCGCAAGATCATCATCGACACGTACGGCGGCATGGCCCGGCACGGCGGCGGCGCGTTCTCGGGCAAGGACCCGTCGAAGGTGGACCGCTCGGCCGCGTACGCGATGCGCTGGGTGGCCAAGAACGTCGTGGCGGCCGGTCTCGCGGCCCGCTGCGAGGTCCAGGTCGCGTACGCGATCGGCAAGGCCGAGCCGGTCGGCCTGTTCGTCGAGACCTTCGGCACGGCCGCGGTCGACAGCGAGAAGATCGAGCACGCCATCGGTGAGGTCTTCGACCTCCGCCCGGCCGCGATCATCCGCGACCTCGACCTGCTCCGCCCGATCTACGCCCAGACCGCCGCCTACGGCCACTTCGGCCGTGAGCTGCCCGACTTCACCTGGGAGCGCACCGACCGGGTGGCCGCGCTGCGCGCCGCGGCGGGGCTGTAGGACCCCGAGGTATCTTCCGTACGCCGGGCCCGGACACCGATCGAGGTGTCCGGGCCCGGCCGTGTGCGGGGGAGGGGCCGGGGTGCCTCCGGGCGGCGCACTGTCAGCCCTGTCTGGTAGGAATTTGGCTGTGAGCAGCGAAGACGAGCGGCCGACCGAGCCCGACGCCGGGGCTCCGGAGCAGCTTGCGCTCATCCGGGAGTCCGTGCGCAAGGCCGAGGTGCCGCGGGCCAGACCGCGGACCTGGCGGGGGGCCGCCCTCGCCGAGGAGCTGCCCGTCGCCCGGGTGCTGGTGAACAAGGGCGTGCTCCACCTCGACCAGTTCTTCGACTACGCCGTGCCGGAGGAGCTGGACGCGGACGCCCGGCCCGGGGTGCGGGTGCGGGTCAGGTTCGGCGCCGGCGGGCGGAACGTCCGGGGCGGCCGCCGCGAGGGCGGCGGACTGATCGACGGATTCATCGTCGAGCGCCGCGCCGAGTCCGACTACCAGGGGGCGCTGGCCGCCCTCGCCCATGTCGTGTCCCCGGAACCGGTCCTCGGCCCCGAACTCCTCGCGCTCGCGCGAGCCGTCGCCGACCGGTACGCGGGCAGTCTCGCCGACGTGATCCAGCTCGCGGTGCCGCCCAGGAACGGCCGGGCCGAGGCCAAGGCGTCCCCCGACCCGCTGCCGCCCCCGCCCGCCCCCGCACCGGGCAGCTGGGACCGTTACGAGCAGGGGCCCGCGTTCCTGCGCGCGCTGGCCGACGGTGAGGCACCGAGGGCGGTCTGGACCGCTCTCCCCGGCCCGCACTGGCCGCAGGAGATCGCCCGCGCTGTCGCGGCGACGCTGGCGTCGGGGCGGGGCGCGCTCGTCGTCGTGCCCGACGGGCGCGTCGCCGCCCGGGTGGACAAGGCGCTCACCGAACTGCTCGGCGCCGGGCACCACGCCCTGCTGACGGCGGAGTCCGGTCCGCAGAAACGCTACGGCCAGTGGCTCGCCGTGCGCCGCGGGTCCGTGCGGGCGGTGGTCGGGACCCGGGCCGCGATGTTCGCCCCGGTCACGGAGCTCGGACTGGCCGTCGTCTGGGACGACGGCGATTCCAGCCACAGCGACGAACGCGCCCCCTTCCCCCACGTCAGAGAGGTCCTGGAGCTGCGGGCCGCGCGCAGCGGGTGCGCCTTCCTGCTGGGCGGTACGAGCTGCACGGTGGAGGCCGCCCAGCTCGTCGAGAGCGGCTGGGCACTGCCGCTGCGCGCGGCCCGGGAGGAGTACCGGGCGGCGGCCCCGCTGGTGCGCACGGTCGGGGACGGCGAGCTGGAACGGGACGGGGCGGCCAGGACGGCCAGACTTCCCAGCCTCGCCTGGCAGACCGTACGGGAGGGGCTGCGCGCGGGGCCGGTCCTGGTGCAGGTGCCTCGCCGGGGGTACGCTCCCCGGCTGGCCTGCGAACGGTGCCGCACACCCGCGCGGTGCGGACACTGCGCCGGCCCCCTGGAGGCACCGGACCAGCACGATCTCGTCTGTGCCTGGTGCGGCCGGCAGGAGGCCGCCTGGCACTGCGCGGACTGTGGTTCCCGGCGGCTGCGCGCGCGGATCGTGGGCGCCCGTCGCACCGCCGAGGAGCTGGGCCGGGCCTTTCCGGACGTGCCCGTGCGGACGTCCGGGCGTGATCACATCCTGGACTCCGTGCCGGACCGGCCCGCGCTCGTGGTGAGCACCCCGGGCGCCGAGCCGGTCGCGGAAGGCGGGTACGCGGCGGCGCTGCTCCTCGACGGATGGGCGATGCTCGGCAGGCCGGACCTGCGGGCCGGTGAGGAGGCTCTGCGCCGCTGGACCGCCGCCGCAGCACTGGTGCGGGGGCAGCCCGAAGGCGGCACGCTGGTGATCGTCGCGGAGCCCACGCTGCGGCCCGTTCAGGCGCTCGTGCGCTGGGACCCGGTCGGGTACGCCCGGCGGGAGCTTGCGGAGCGGGCTGAGCTGGGTTTCCCGCCGGTCTCCCGGATGGCGTCGGTGACCGGCGGGGCGGAGGAGGTGGCCGCGTTCCTGGCGGCCGTCGAACTGCCGGAGCGGGCGCAGGTGCTGGGCCCGGTGCCGGTGCCCCGCGCCGCGCCGGGCCGGCCGCGCCGGGCGTGGGACGCGCCACCGGGGGAGACCTGGGAGCGTGCCCTGATCCGGGTGGAGCCGGGCCGGGGCGCGGCGCTGGCTACCGCCCTGAAGGAGACCCGGGCGACCCGGACGGCCCGGGGCGAAGGGGGCCCGGTCCTGGTCAGGATCGATCCGCTGGACATCGGCTGAGACACGGGGCCGGCGCAGGGGCGCGTCGGCCGCCGTCATCGGCCGGCCTCCGGGGGCCGGCCGGCTCTCACGGGACCGGCAGGCTCGCGACGGCCTGCGCTCGGCCGTTCGGGCGACCGATGGACCCGGCCGTCGTGCGATCGGCACCGGCACCCGGTCCGTGACCGGAACGCCGGACGACCCGGTACGCCGGGTGGTTCGCGCGGGCGTACGGCGGGACGGATCAGCCGTTGCGGGGGCCGGGGAAGGCGCCGGGCCGCAGATCCTCGCGCAACGGGGGGAGACCGGCCGAGGGCTGCGGCGGCATCGGGCGGGCGGCGGGCACGGTGGGCAGAGCGGGGCCGCCGGGCGCCGCGGCGACCGCCGGGGCCCCGGCGGGCAGCGGCACGGGACGAGGTGCCGCGGACTCGCCGGAGGAGTCCGTCGCCGCGGACTGCTGCCCGGCGCGCCGGGTGCCGTAGCGACGGTGCACGGCCTGCTTGGTCACCCCGAGCGCGGAGCCCACCGCGTCCCACGAGAAGCCCAGCGAACGGTCGAAGTCCACCGCCGCGGTGACCAGGCTCTCGACGCTGTCGCGCAGTTCCTGGGCCAGCCGGACGGTGGGAGCCGGGGCCCTGCCGTAGACGACGAAGCCCGTGGAGGGCCCGGATCGGCGCGGACGGTAGACGTTGCCCAGCTGGGCGGTGAGTGTGCGCAGAGCGTCCACCTGCCGCCGGACCCGCTCGATGTCCCGCACCAACAGATGCAGACTGGCCCGTGCTTGGGCGTCGTGGGTTGCGTGGTCGGCCATGAAGAAGCCTCTCGAACCGGCGTTGAAAGGGATCGGACCGCACCGTGGCGGCCCACTTCGGTCAATCTCTCTTGACCAACGCCTCACCCGCCGATGTGGTCACGCTCAACAGGGCGTACGTCCGCGAGCGCGGGGCGCGCGGGGGTGCGCGCGCCCCTCGCGGGGACCAGGGGCGGGACACCTGGTGCGACGGTCCCGCGTAGTAGTGTGTGGCGCTGCCCCCGGGCAGCGGTCAGGGCCCGGCCGGCACGAGACCTCCGCGCGACCGACGAGGAGCCGATCCCGTTCGTGGGGTGCGGGATTCGCGGGGCGTGGGACGGTCTCGCGGACCGGTGTGCTGCTCGTTCCCGTACCAGCTTGAGAGGCCCATCGGATGAAGCTCGTCTTCGCAGGTACCCCTGAGGTCGCCGTACCGGCGCTGGACGCCCTGATCGCCTCCGGCCGGCACGAGGTGGCCGCGGTCGTCACCCGGCCCGACGCCCCCGCGGGGCGGGGCCGCCGGCTCGTCGCCAGTCCCGTCGCCGAGCGGGCCGAGGAGGCCGGGATCGAGGTCCTCAAGCCCGCCCGGCCCCGCGACGAGGCGTTCCTGGCCAGGCTGCGGGAGATCGGCCCGGACTGCTGCCCGGTCGTCGCCTACGGCGCGCTGCTGCCCAGGGCCGCCCTGGACGTGCCGGCCCGCGGCTGGGTCAATCTGCACTTCTCGCTGCTTCCCGCCTGGCGCGGCGCCGCACCGGTCCAGCACGCGGTGATGGCGGGCGACGAGGTGACCGGTGCCTCGACGTTCCTGATCGAGGAAGGGCTCGACTCCGGTCCGGTCTACGGCGTCCTGACCGAGGAGGTGCGCCCCACGGACACCAGCGGCGATCTGCTCACCCGGCTCGCCTTCGCGGGCGCCGGACTGCTCGCCGCGACCATGGACGGCATCGAGGACGGCACCCTGCGGGCCGTTCCGCAGCCGGAGGAGGGCGTCACCCTCGCCCCGAAGATCACCGTCGAGGACGCGCAGGTCCGGTGGACGTCACCGGCCCTGCGGGTCGACCGCGTGGTGCGCGGCTGCACCCCCGCCCCCGGCGCGTGGACCCTGTTCCGGGGCGAACGCCTCAAGCTGATCCAGGCGGTGCCCGTCCCGGACCGCGCGGACCTGGCCCCGGGCGAGCTGTCGGTGGCGAAGAACAACGTGTTCGTGGGCACGGGATCGCACGGGCTGGAGCTCCTCTGGGTCCAGCCGCAGGGAAAGAAGCCGATGCGGGCCGCCGACTGGGCACGCGGGGTGCGCATCGTCCCCGGTGAACTGCTGGGAAGCTGAAACCGTCCCGTGGACGGCCGTGAGGCCGACGCGGGCGAGGGACCGCCGACGCGTGCGTGGAACCGCCCTTTGGAGAACGTCCCGTTCCGGTTCCCGGGCCCAGGGGTGCGGACCGCGGCCTTCCGTCCGGACGCGGGCGGCTCCTCCGGTCGGGCCGTCGCGGGCGGCGACGTACGCTGGGAACGTTCGTCCTCTCACCATCAGCGGAGCACCTTTCACGTGAACGACCAGCCGAGCCGCCGTCCCGCCAAGCCGCATCGCCGCCCCAGGAAGGACCCGGTCCGGTTCCTCGCCTTCGAGGTGCTGCGGGCCGTCGACGAGCGCGACGCGTACGCCAACCTGGTGCTGCCCCCACTGCTGAAGAAGGCCCGGGACAAGGGTGACTTCGACAGCCGGGACGCGGCGCTGGCGACCGAGCTGGTCTACGGGACGCTGCGCCGTCAGGGCACTTACGACGCGATCGTCGCCGCCTGCGTCGACCGGCCGCTGCGCGAGGTCGACCCGCCGGTCCTCGACGTGCTGAACCTCGGCGTGCACCAGCTGCTCGGCACCCGTATCCCGACCCACGCGGCGGTCTCCGCCAGTGTGGAGCTGGCCCGGGTGGTGCTCGGCGAGGGACGTGCCAAGTTCGTCAACGCGGTGCTGCGCAAGGTGTCCGCCGACGACCTCGACGGCTGGGTGGCGCGGGTCGCGCCGGCCTACGACGAGGACGCCGAGGGGCACCTCGCGATCACGTACTCGCATCCCCGGTGGATCGTCTCCGCGCTCTGGGACGCCCTGGGCACCGGCCGCGCCGGGATCGAGGACCTGCTGGAGGCCGACAACGAACGGCCCGAGGTCACCCTCGTCGCCCGGCCGGGCCGGTCCACCACCGACGAGCTCCTGACGGCCCTCGGCGACGAGTCCGGGCTGCCCGGCCGCTGGTCGCCGTACGCCGTACGGATGGCCGAGGGCGGCGAGCCCGGCGCCCTGGCCGCCGTGCGCGACGGCAGCGCGGGCGTCCAGGACGAGGGCAGCCAGCTCGTCGCCGCCGCCCTCGCCGCCGCCCCGGTCGAGGGACACGACACCCGCTGGCTCGACGGCTGCGCGGGCCCCGGCGGCAAGGCGGCCCTCCTCGCCGCGCTGGCCGCCGGACGCGGCGCCGCGCTCCTGGCCGCCGAACGGCTGCCGCACCGCGCCCGGCTCGTCGAACGCGCGCTGGCGGGCAACCCGGGCCCGTACCAGGTCATCGCCGCCGACGGCACCCGCCCGCCCTGGCACCCGGGCACCTTCGACCGGGTCCTGATGGACGTGCCGTGCTCGGGCCTGGGCGCCCTGCGCCGCCGCCCCGAGGCGCGCTGGCGCCGCCGCCCGGAGGATCTGGAGGGGTTCGCACCGCTGCAACGCGGGCTGCTCCGGGAGGCGTTGAGAGCGGTGCGGATCGGTGGCGTCGTCGGCTACGCGACCTGCTCGCCCCACCTCGCGGAGACCCGGACCGTCGTCGAGGACGTGCTGCGGGGCCGGGGCGGGGAACCCGTCCAGGCCGAGTGGGTGGACGCACGCCCGCTGATGCCCGGGGTCTCCGCGCTCGGGGACGGGCCGGACGTCCAGCTGTGGCCGCACGTCCACGGCACGGACGCGATGTATCTGGCGCTGCTGCGACGCACCGGCTGACCGACCCGGCCGGGGCCCTCGCCGGACTGGAACGGGACGTACCGGAAGAATCGCCCCGAGCGTGCGAACCGTAATGATCCCGTGAGGCTTTGGCGCGCACCGGGGCGGGGAAGCGCCGGAGAACATGGCAGGCTTGGCACATGGCCCAGATCAACCCGAGCATCCTGTCCGCCGACTTCGCCCGTCTCGCCGAGGAGGCGAAGGCCGTCGAAGGCGCCGACTGGCTCCACGTCGATGTCATGGACAACCACTTCGTACCCAACCTCACCCTCGGGGTACCGGTCGTGGAAGCGCTCGGCCGGGCCACGGACATCCCGCTGGACTGCCATCTGATGATCGAGGAGCCGGACCGCTGGGCACCGCAGTACGTCGAGGCGGGGGCGGGCTCCGTCACTTTCCACGTGGAGGCGGCGGCCGCGCCCGTACGGCTGGCCCGGGAGATCAGGGCCAAGGGGGCCCGCGCCTCGATGGCGCTCAGGCCCGCGACGCCGATCGAGCCGTACGAGGACCTGCTCCCCGAGCTGGACATGCTGCTGATCATGACGGTGGAGCCGGGCTTCGGCGGGCAGTCGTTCCTCGACATCATGCTGCCGAAGATCCGCCGCACCCGCCGGCTGATCTCCGAGCACGGCCTTCAGCTGTGGCTCCAGGTCGACGGCGGTGTCTCCGAGTCCACCGTCGAGCGCTGCGCCGAGGCGGGCGCCGACGTCTTCGTGGCGGGGTCCGCGGTGTACGGGGCCGAGGACCCGGCGGCCGCGGTACGGGGCCTGCGGGCGCGGGCGGACGCCGCGACCGCCTCGGCGGCATGGGCGTGCGGCCACTGAGCCAAGGGTGGATGAACGCGGCCCGACGGGGCTGATCAGGGATCGCCGTATCTGACAGGATGAACGGCGTATCGAGGTGTGAACAGCAGTGAGGAGATCGCGGTGTCTGGCATGTCGGCAGGTCGGGCAGCCATGCGGATGGGACCCGCGGAGCTGGTGCAGGCGGCGGCCATGGCCCGCCGCTTCTACCTGGAGGGAAAGTCCAAGATCCAGATCGCCGAGGAGTTCGGCGTCAGCCGCTTCAAGGTGGCCCGGGTCCTGGAGACCGCACTCGAACGCGACCTCGTACGGATCGAGATCCGGGTCCCCGCGGAACTGGACGCGGAACGCTCCGACGCCCTCCGGGCCCGCTACGGGCTGCGCCACGCGGTCGTCGTCGAGTCCCCGGCCGAGGAGCAGGACGACGCCCCCGACCCGGAGAACCTGGGCGAGGTCGCGGCCGACCTGCTCGGCGAACTGGTGAACGAGGGCGATGTCCTCGGCCTGGCCTGGGGCCGGTCCACCATCCACATGGCGGCGGCCCTGGACCGGCTGCCGCCGTGCACGGTCGTGCAGCTCACCGGGGTGTACGACGCGGGCACCGCCGAGCGCGGCTCGGTCGAGGCGGTCCGCCGCGCCGCCCAGGTGTCGGGCGGCGAGGCCCACCCCATCTACGCGCCGATGCTGCTGCCGGACCCGGCGACCGCCGCGGCGCTGCGCCACCAGACCGGGATCGCCCGCGCCTTCGAGTACTTCGACAAGGTGACGGTCGCCGCGGTCTCCATCGGTTCCTGGGAGCCGGGGATCTCCACCGTCCACGACATGCTCTCGGACGAGGAGCGGGCGCACTACGCCTCGCTCGGGGTCGCCGCCGAGATGTCGGCCCATCTGTTCGACACCGACGGGCGGCGGGTCGGCCGTGACCTCGGTGAGCGGTGCATCACCGTCCAGGCCGACCGGCTCCGCCGCATCCCCGAGGTGGTGGCCATCGCCGGCGGCCTGCGCAAGGCGGCGGCCATCGGGGCGGTCCTGCGCTCCGGTCTGGTCACCAGCCTGGTGACGGACACCGCGGCGGCTGACCATCTGCTGACGGAGTCGGCGCCCGGCCAGCGCCCGGCGCTGGAGCGGGCGGACCCGGACGGCCCCTGAGGGCGTACCCGCGGCGGGAGGCCGGGCGCGATCACCGCGCCCGGCCTCCCGCCGTGTCCGGCCTCCCGCCGCGTACCGCGTCTCTCAGCGGCGCCCGCCGTCGGTGCCGCCCCGGCCGGCGTGGTCCGGCGCGACCCCCAGGACCGTCGCCTCCAGATAGCGTTCCGGCCGCGCGTACTGCCCGACCTCCGCCGGGTTGTACCGGGGCGTCTCCCGTGACCAGTCGAGATTGCCGCGCATCCAGCTCCGCATCCCGTCCAGATACGGGGTGAGCATCCCCGCCAGCTGCGGATAGGCGGACAACAGCTCGGCCTCGGCGGCGAGGAACCGGTCGGTCTCGGCGGCGATCTCCGCGCAGACATGGTCGATGGCCCGCTGCTCGCCGTATCCCCGGTGGTGCCGGACCAGGTGGACGAGGTTGTGGATCTCGCCGAGCACCTGCTCCTTCTCGTAGGAGTACACGTCGTTGGCCCAGCACACGACGTTGCAGGAAGCCTCCAGCGCGGTGATGAACCGGGGATCGTTGTGGATCGTCTCGGGCGCCTCGATCCCGGCCACGATCTCTATCAGGTCCATGCACACATGGATCGCCCCGGTGTGCCGGCGCTTGGCGATGTACGTCTCCTCGGACGGTACGATCCCGGCCTCGCGGTTCGCCGTCTCCCAGGTGGTGGCCATGGTGAGGTAGGCGGTCAGATGCCAGGCGAACCGCTGCCGCCAGTGCGCGGCCACGCCCGGAATCGTGCGATCCCACAGCTCGGCCAGGGCGGTCAGGGCGGCGGGCGGTTCCTGGTCGGCCGGGAGGTCGTCCGCCGTGCCGTTCACCACGGCGAGCATCCGCTCGACCACGCCCCGCACGCGCTCCGGGCTGCGTCCCAGATACCCGTCGTCGAGCTGGTCGTCGACGAGGAACAGCCAGACGAACCAGTCGGCGACGAGGTCGAGGTCATGGCGGTCCGCGGTCGGGTAGACCATGCCGACGAAGGCCCCGAAGTCGGCCTGCTCGAAGCGTCTGCGGGCGGATTCGCGGTGTACGAGACCGGTGCGGCGTGTCCAGGCGTCGAGGTGGCCACGGGTGTGCCCGACGTGCGGATTGGTTCGCTGTGGGAACGGGCAGTAGATGTCCGGCAGTTCGCTGTCCACGGGCAGATCTCGATCCTCTCCGGTCAAACGTGTGACGGATGTTCGGAATTGACGGGTGTCCCGAATGGCCCAACTGGTCCGGCCGTACTCGCTGTTCAGATGGTCGGCTGCTCCTCCGTGATGCGGTGGCGACCCGTGGGACCTGCGCGTTTGAAGTTACCTGACCCCCCGTCACCAGGTCCAGGGAAGACGATCACGAATGGTTCGAACGCCGTTCGGGTAGGGTCCGCGGGTAAGGCAGGTTCCACTTGCCCGGGACTCTCCGATCGGTTCCTTTGGAGGAACGTACGAGCGTGAGGGGCCTTTGCTGTGTCTTCGTGGAAGCGTCCTGCACCGTTGCATATGAAAAAATGAGTGTTATGCGTTTTCTTGAGCCCGGCACCGGTCGTCACACCGAGACCCCCTCGGTCCCGTACGACCTCACCTACGACGACGTCTTCATGGTCCCGGGCCGTTCGGCCGTCGGTTCCCGGCAGAGCGTGGACCTCTCCGCGCCCGACGGCACCGGCACCACCATCCCGCTCGTCGTCGCCAACATGACCGCCATCGCGGGCCGCCGGATGGCCGAGACGATCGCCCGGCGGGGCGGGCTCGTCGTCATCCCCCAGGACATCCCGATCGAGGTCGTCACCGAGGTCGTCACCTGGGTCAAGACACGCCACCTGGTCCTCGACACACCGATCGTGCTGGCCCCCGGCCAGACCGTCGCGGACGCGCTGTCCCTGCTGCCGAAGCGGGCACACGGGGCGGGTGTCGTCGTCGACGCCGAGCAGCGGCCCGTCGGTGTCGTCACCGACCACGACCTGACCGGCGTCGACCGCTTCACCCAGCTGTCCGAGGTCATGACCAGGGATCTGGTGCTGCTCGACGCGGACATCGACCCGCGCGACGCGTTCAACAGGCTCGACGGCGCCAACCGCAAGCTGGCCCCCGCCGTCGACGCGGACGGCCGGCTCGTCGGCATACTCACCCGCAAGGCGGCCCTCCGCGCGACCCTCTACACCCCGGCCACCGACGCCGGGGGCAGGCTCCGGATCGCCGCCGCCGTCGGCATCAACGGCGATGTCGCGGGCAAGGCGAAGCAGCTCCTCGACGCGGGCGTCGACACCCTGGTCGTGGACACGGCCCATGGCCACCAGGAATCGATGATCAGCGCGGTGAGGGCGGTCCGCGCGCTCGACCCGCGGGTCCCGGTCGTGGCGGGCAACGTCGTCGCCGCCGAAGGAGTGCGCGATCTCATCGAGGCCGGCGCGGACATCGTCAAGGTCGGCGTCGGACCCGGCGCGATGTGCACCACCCGGATGATGACCGGGGTGGGCCGCCCGCAGTTCTCCGCCGTCCTGGAGTGCGCGGCCGAGGCGAGGAAGTACGGCAAGCACGTCTGGGCGGACGGCGGTGTCCGCCACCCCCGTGATGTCGCCATGGCGCTCGCGGCCGGCGCGTCGAACGTGATGATCGGCTCCTGGTTCGCCGGTACGTACGAATCGCCCGGTGACCTCCAGCAGTCCGCCGACGGCCGCTTCTACAAGGAGTCGTTCGGCATGGCGTCGGCGCGTGCCGTGCGCAACCGTACGTCGGAGGAGTCGGCGTACGACCGGGCCCGCAAGGGGCTTTTCGAGGAGGGCATCTCCACCTCGCGGATGTTCCTCGACCCGGCCAGGCCCGGCGTCGAGGATCTGGTCGACTCGATCATCGCGGGCGTCCGTTCCTCGTGCACCTACGCGGGAGCGGCGTCGCTGGAGGAGTTCGCGCAGAAGGCGGTCGTCGGGGTGCAGAGCGCCGCAGGCTACGCGGAGGGCAAGCCGCTGCACGCCAGCTGGAACTGAACGCCCTCGGGCACCTGCCGACGGGCGGGCGGCGGGCATGTCCTGCGGCGGGCACGGGACGGCCGTGTCCGCCGGCCGCCGCGCGGCGGCCGTCTCCCCCGGCGGTCGTCCGGCGGTGACGGGGCGGCTTCCGGACCGGGCGCGGGCGCACGGCCCGGCGTGCCCGGGGACCGGCGGGCCGCCCGCCCGGCCGGCGGGGACGCGGGCCCCGCACTTCACGGCGCGACGTCCGTACGCGGACCGGTGGGCAGCGCCTCCACGACGGCGGACGCCGGCCTCGCATGACCCTCGTCGTCGGGGGTGGAGGCCGTCCGCCAGATGCTCAAGGCGGAGCAGATCACGGCCCGGCAGCACCGTCAGCCGGGCGTCGCCCCCGGCGACCGGGCTCGCCGCCGCGTCCTCCATCGCGGTGCGCAGGTCGCCGGGTGTGGCGCCCAGAGCGTTCGGGGTGCGCTCGGTGGCCGGTCGCAGCAGGGGCGGGAGCGGCAGCGGCGGGGTCCGGGGAAGGCCGAGCCGGACCAGGGAGACGAAGGCGCGCACCGTCTCGTACAGTGGCGCCGGGAACGCCGCCGGGGACCAGCAGTTGGTGCCGAAGGCCGGCGTCAGCAGGCCGGCCGGAAGCTCCGCGAGCTGTTCGGCGGTGGCCAGTTCGCCGCGGGCCGCTCCCGCGTACCCCGGATCGACCGGGTCCGGCTCCGACGCCCGGCCGGCCGCGGCGGGCCAGGCGCGGTCCGGCAGGGTGGACAGCCGGCCCTCGGTGATGGAGTCGCCGTGCACGAACCACCGCGGCCGGGCGGGCGCGGGTCGCAGGGTCCCGCCCGGTGCCCGCACCCCGAGGAGCAGCGGCGACTGCGCCCGGGGCGGATACACGGTGAACGGCCCCTCGCCCGGAGGGAGTCCGACGCTGACGACGGTCTCCTCCGCGGGTTCGGCGAAGACCTCCGCGACCCGTCGGCCGTCCCGCCGGAGCGCGAACGCGTGGGCCAGACCGCGCGAGGCCCCGCCCGGCGGCGGTACGGGCAACCGGTAGCGGATCTCCACCGCTCCGGCGCCGGACGCCAGGAACTCCAGCCGCACCCCGACGGGCAGCAGCGCCCGCTGTCCGATGTCCCACGGCAGCCGGCCCGGACCGCCCGGAGCGGTCCGCACCGGGCGGACTCCGTCCCGCCACGCCACCCCGCGCGGAAAGGGTTCGGGGTCGAGCCAGGTCATCACGGCCTCCGGCGGTGGGGGACGGGCACTGACCGTCTACCCACTCCGGGCCGCCATGACGTCCGTACCGTCCTGTTCGACCCCTCGTGTTCTACTTCGGGTGGCGGCCCCGCCGCTCACCCTCCCCGGCCGGTCATCGCAGAAAAGTGATCCACCTGAAGTGAGACTGAACGATCTCGACGAACGCATCGTCCACGCCCTCGCCGAAGACGCCCGCCGCTCGTACGCCGACATCGGAGCGATCATCGGTCTCTCCGCCCCCGCGGTGAAACGCCGGGTCGACCGGCTGCGGGCCGAGGGCGCCATCACCGGATTCACCGTGCGGGTGGACCCGGCGGCGCTCGGCTGGCAGACCGAGGGATTCATCGAGATCTACTGCAGCCGCAACACTCCTCCGGAAGCCATCAAGCGCGGTCTGGCCCGCTATCCGGAGGTCGCGTCGGCCTCCACCGTCACCGGGGACGCCGACGCGATCGTCCAGGTCTTCGCCGCCGACATGCGCCACTTCGAGCAGGTGCTCGAACGCATCGCGGGGGAGCCCTACGTGGAACGCACCAAGTCGGTGCTGGTGCTGTCGCCGCTGCTGCGCAGATACTCCTCCGGCACACCCGGCTGACCACCGCCGGCCTCGCTCCCGGCTGCCGCGCCCCGCCGACGAGGGGCGGGTCACGCCCGTGGACGTGGGGCCGGAAACCCCCTTCTGACCTGCGGCGCAGTCGTACGCAACGAATCGCCGCCGGAGCGCCCCGTCACGCAACGAATCGACGGTCGATGCGCAACGCTCGCGCCTTGTCCGGCCGGATTCCGGGCCCGTACCGTCAATATGTCCGCTCCCACCCCCTTCCGCACCGACCGAGGTCAGTCATGCCGCCGTTGCGCACCGCACTGTTCCAGAGCTCCGGAACCCCGGGCTCGGTGGCCGACAACATCAAGGCGCTCGACGAGGCCGCCGGACGGGCCGCGAGGGCCGGGGCCCGACTGCTGGTCTGCCCGGAGATGTTCCTCACCGGCTACGCCATCGGGGACGCCGTCCCCCGACTGGCCGAACCGGCCGACGGTCCGTCCGCACGGGACATCGCGGCCATCGCCGCGCACCACGGAGTCGCCGTCCTCTACGGCTACCCGGAACGCCTCGGTGACCTGGTCTTCAACGCGGCCCAGCTGATCGCCCCCGACGGCACCAGGCTCGCGAACTACCGCAAGACCCACCTCTTCGGCGGCTTCGAACGGGAGTGGTTCACCCCCGGCGAGGACCCCGTCGTCCAGGCCCAGCTGTACGGCGTCCGGATCGGCCTGCTGATCTGTTACGACGTGGAGTTCCCGGAGAACGTCCGGGCGCACGCGCTCGCGGGCACCGATCTCCTGCTGGTGCCGACGGCGGTGATGCATCCCTTCCAGTTCGTCGCCGAACACGTCGTACCGGTCCGCGCCTTCGAGAGCCAGCTGTACATCGCGTACGTCAACAGGGCGGGCGTGGAAGGCGAGTTCGACTTCATCGGGCTGAGCTGTCTGGCCGGCCCGGACGGCGCCGTGCGGGCCCGGGCCGGCCGGGGCGTCGAACTCGTGACCGGTGACGTCGACCCGGAACTGCTGCGCCGGTCCCGCGCCGCCAACCCCTATCTGGACGACCGCCGCAGCGCGCTGTACGGCTCCCTCGTCCGCGCCGCCGCCTGCTGATCCCGACCCTCTCCGTTCCGCGCAAGTCGTACAAGGAGTCCGCACCATGACGTCCACGGTGCCCACCGCCGTCCAGCACACCGACGCGCAGCCGCCGATCACCATGTTCGGGCCGGACTTCCCCTACGCCTACGACGACTTCCTGGCGCATCCGGCGGGCCTCGGCCAGGTACCGGCGACCGAGCACGGCGCCGAGGTCGCGGTCATCGGCGGCGGTCTCTCCGGGATCATCACCGCCTACGAGCTGATGAAGATGGGCCTCAAACCGGTCGTGTACGAGGCGGACCGGATCGGCGGGCGGTTGCGCACCGTCGGTTTCGACGGCTGCGACCCGTCGTTGACGGCCGAGATGGGCGCGATGCGCTTCCCGCCGTCCTCCACCGCCCTCCAGCACTACATCGACCTGGTGGGCCTGGAGACCAAGCCGTTCCCCAACCCGCTCGCGCCCACCACGCCGTCGACGGTCGTCGACCTGAAGGGCGAGTCCCACTACGCCGAGACCATCGCCGATCTGCCCCAGGTGTACCGCGACGTGGCCGACGCCTGGAGCGCCTGTCTGGAGGAGGGTGCCGACTTCTCCGACATGAACCGCGCGATGCGCGAGCGCGATGTGCCGCGCATCCGGGAGATCTGGGCGGAGCTCGTCGAGAAGCTCGACAACCAGACCTTCTACGGATTCCTCTGTGACTCGGAGGCGTTCGCCTCCTTCCGGCACCGCGAGATCTTCGGCCAGGTCGGCTTCGGCACGGGCGGCTGGGACACCGACTTCCCCAACTCCATCCTGGAGATCCTGCGGGTCGTCTACAGCGAGGCCGACGACCACCACCGGGGCATCGTCGGCGGCAGCCAGCAGCTGCCGCTGCGGCTGTGGGACCGCGAACCGCGCAAGATCACGCACTGGCCGCTCGGCACCTCGCTCGCCTCGCTGCACGGCGGCGAGCCCCGCCCGGCCGTGACCCGGCTCGACCGCACGGCGGGCAACCGGGTCACCGTCACCGACGCGAGCGGCGACATCCGCACCTATCGGGCGACGGTCTTCACCGGCCAGTCCTGGCTGCTGCTCTCCAAGATCGCCTGCGACGACGCGCTCTTCCCGATCGACCACTGGACGGCGATGGAGCGGACCCACTACATGGAGTCGTCCAAGCTGTTCGTCCCCGTCGACCGGCCGTTCTGGCTGGACAAGGACGCGACGACGGGCCGCGACACCATGTCGATGACGCTCACCGACCGGATGACCCGGGGGACGTACCTCCTGGATGACGGACCGGACGCGCCGGCGGTCATCTGCCTCTCCTACACCTGGTGCGACGACAGTCTGAAGTGGCTGCCGCTGCCCCCGAACGAGCGCATGGACGTCATGCTGAAGTCGCTCGGCGAGATCTATCCCAAGGTCGACATCAGGAAGCACGTCATCGGCAATCCGGTGACGGTGTCCTGGGAGAACGAGCCCTGGTTCATGGGGGCGTTCAAGGCCAACCTGCCCGGCCACTACCGCTATCAGCGACGCCTGTTCACCCACTTCATGCAGGACCGGCTGCCCGCCGACAAGCGCGGCGTCTTCCTCGCGGGCGACGACATCTCGTGGACGGCCGGCTGGGCCGAGGGCGCGGTGCAGACCGCTCTCAACGCGGTCTGGGGCGTGATGACCCATCTCGGGGGCTCCACGGACCCGACGAACCCCGGCCCCGGCGATGTCTTCGACGCGATCGCCCCGGTCGAACTCCCCGACAACTGACCGGCCGACCGACCGGCCGGTCAGTCGGACGCGCGGTCAGCGGCGGCAAGGGGTGAGCAGACAACGCCCCACCAGACCGGCGCCCGCGTCCATCCGGTCCCTGAACTCCTCGGCCAGCACGGGAACGTCACGCAGCCGCCAGAGCACCAGGGCCGCCGACCACGCGGCCTCGCGGGCCCGCTCCAGGCTCCATGAGCCCAGCAGATGGGTGAGCGGGTCGGCGATCTCCAGGAGATCGGGGCCGGGCATCAGATCCTCACGGATTCGTTCCTCCAGCAGCACGAGCAGATCGCCGACCTGGTGGAACTCCCCTTCCAGGTCGGCCGGTACGCGGTCGAGCGCATGGCAGGTGTCCACCACGGCCAGCGCGAGATCGTGACCGATGTGGGCGTTGATGCCCGCCAGGGCGAACTGCACGGGCCGTACACCGGGATGGCGGCGGTACTCGAAGAGCGGACGCCAACAGGCGGGCGGCCGACGGCAGTCGTCCACCGCGTCGACCGCCGACAGATAGCGTCGGGCGAAGCAGGCGTCCAGGGCGGCGGCCGCCCGGCGGTCGGCGAACGCGCCCCCGGCCAGGTGCTCCGCGACGGTCTCGGTCACGGTCAGATAGACCTGGTTGAAGACGGCCACCCCGTCGTCCGGAGGCCAGACGGAGCGGAGGGTACGCATCCGCCCGATCACCGCGTCCACCTCGGCCACGGCGTCCATCTCGGCCACGGCGTCCACCGTGCCCACGTCGGCCATCAGGCCGCCCACTTCGGCCGGTGCGACGGCCGTCCCGGTCCCTTCCGCGAACTGCTCGAACCGCGTCATGGGGGCAGCGTCCCAGTGACCGTCGCGCCCCGGCGCGCGACCGGGCCACGGGTTCCCCGGAACGGGGGAACGAGGGCGCGTCAGGACTTCTCGGTCCGGCCCCGGTCGTACCCCGCGTCGCCCGGTTCGGCGAGCGCCGGTTCGTCCCTCATGTGGGCGGGAGCCAGGACCCGTAGCGCGTGATGACCGATGACCACGATCAGTGTGCCCAGCGCGATGCCGCTCAGCTCGAAGTCGTCGGTGAAGGAGAGGCTGACGTCGCCGATCGCGACGATGAGTCCGGCGGCCACCGGCACCAGGTTCAGCGGGTTGGAGAGGTCGACCCGGGAACGGATCCAGATCTGGGCGCCGAGCAGGCCGATCATGCCGTAGAGAATGACGGTGATGCCCCCGAGCACGCCTCCGGGAATGGCGGCGACGACGGCTCCGAACTTCGGGCAGAGCCCGAACAGGATCGCGAAGCCCGCCGCGCACCAGTAGGCGGCGGTCGAGTAGACGCGCGTGGCCGCCATGACACCGATGTTCTCGGCGTACGTGGTGGTGGCGGGACCACCCGCGGAGGTCGCCAGCATCGTCGCCGCGCCGTCGGCCATGATCGCCGTACCGAGCTCGTCGTCCAGCGGGTCGCCGGTCATCTCGCCGACCGCCTTGACGTGTCCCGCGTTCTCGGCGATGAGGGCGATGACCACGGGCAGGGCGACCAGGACCGCCGAGAGGGAGAAGCTCGGGGCGTGGAAGGACGGCAGACCGATCCAGTCGGCCTTGGCCACGCCCGAGAGGTCGAGGCGCCAGTGGTCGACCTTCTCGGCGCCTCCGGCGAGGGAGTGGATCTTGCCCAGGGTGCGGTCGAGGACCCAGGAGACCGCGTACCCGAAGGCCAGTCCGAGGAAGATCGCGATACGTGACCAGAATCCGCGCAGCACCACCAGCGCGAACCCGGTGAAGACCATCGTGAGCAGCGAGGTCCACTGGTCCTGGGGCCAGTAGGTACCGGCGGTGACGGGCGCCAGGTTGAAGCCGATGAGCATGACCACCGCACCGGTGACCACCGGAGGCAGCACCGCGTGGATGATCCGGGCGCCGGCCGCCCGGATCACCGCCCCGCACAGGAGGAGGACCGCGCCGACGGCGAGCAGCGCCCCGGTGAGGGTCGCCGCGTCACCGCCCTGCGACTTGATGACGGCGGCGACCCCGATGAACGACAGGCTGCTGCCGAGGTAGCTGGGGATACGGCCCCGGGTGATGAGCAGGAAGAGAATGGTCGCCACACCGGACGCCATGACGGCGAGGTTGGCGTCGAGACCCATCAGGACGGGCGCGACGAAGCAGGCCCCGATCATGGAGACCACGTGCTGGGCGCCCAGGCCCGCGGTGCGCCCCCAGGTGAGGCGTTCGTCCGGCCTCACGACCTCGCCCGGTGCGAGGCTCTTGCCGTCGCCGTGCAGCTTCCAGCCGAAGCCCGCCATGGTCCTGCTCCTCGATGTGGTGCCGTGGCGTTCCCGGCTGCCCGGCGCGCCCCTGGTGGAAAGCGGTGCGCCGGGCGGGTCCGGCGTACGCGAGGCGTGCGGCCGCTCCCCGCGTTCCTCGTGCACCGTGCCCACCTGCGGAAATGATCGGAGCAATGATAGTGCGGTACGCGGCCGGCCCCACGCGCCGCTCCCGGTCCGCACATCGTCCCCACGCCGTCCGCCGTACCGGCCGCTCCTCGCGCGAGCGGCCGGCGTGCGGAGCGGAGGCCGTCCGCGGGGCCCGGTCCCGTGCGGTCTCAGGGGCAGCGGTCGGCAGGGGGCCGCGCCGGCGTCGGCGAACCCCCGGTCACCGGCCCGGACCGGCGGTCACCGGCCCGGAGCATTCCCGCGCCCAGCACCAGCCCGAACGCGAGCACCGTCACCAGGCCGAACGACACCACCAGCGAGGTTGCCTCGGCCAGCGAACCGATCGCCGACGGGGCGATCAGGCTGGAGGTGTACGTGATGGTGGCGACGCCCGCGATGGCCTGGCTCGGCTTCGGCCCGCTGCGGGCCGCCGCCGCGAAGGTCAGCGGGACGACCACGGCCACGCCGAGGCCCAGCATCCCGAACCCGCAGAGCGCCGGCACCGCGTCGGGCGCCAGGACGATCAGCAGTCCACCGCAGGTGGCGAGGGCTCCGCCGGCCCGTACGGTCCGGACCGCGCCGAACCGGTCGACCACCCGGTCGCCCACCATCCGGACCATCGCCATGGTCAGCGCGAAAGCGGTCGTGGACGCGGCGGCCAGCCCCGCAGAGGTGTCCATGACGTCCCTGAGGTACACCGCCGACCAGTCCATGCTGGCTCCCTCGGCGAACACCGCGCAGAACCCCACCGCACCGATGATCAGCGCGGACTTCGGCGGCAGGCTGAACCTCGGCGGCGGCGCCTCGTCCGGCCCGCCGCGCAGATCCAGTACGTTCCGGCAGGCCACGAGGCCGAGCGCGGTCAGGACCAGGGACGCCACCACGTGGTGAAGCCGGGCATCGGTGCCCAGGTGCGCGGCGACCGTGCCCGCCGCCGAACCGACGAGCGCGCCCACGCTCCACATGCCGTGCAGCCCGGACATGATGGACCTGCCGAGCCGGTTCTCGACCTCCACGCCGAGCGCGTTCATCGCCACGTCGGACATTCCCGCCGAGGCCCCGTACACGAAGAGCGCCGCGCACAGCGTCAGCAGGTTCGGGGCCAGCGCGGGCAGGACGAGCGCCAGCGTCCACATCGCCAGCAGCCCCCGCAGCGCGGTCCTGGCGCCGAACCGGTGGCTCACCGCACCGGCCAGCGGCATCGCGAGCGACGCGCCGATCGCGGGGAAGGCCAGGGCGAGCCCGAGCTGCCCGGCGCTGACCCCGGCGTGGTCCTGAATCCACGGCATCCGGGTGGCGAAGCTTCCCGTGACAGCTCCGTGCACGGTGAAGACCGCCGCGACGGCGTACCGCGCGCGCCTCACCTCTTCCGCGCCGAAGGCCGTTCCGCTGGAATCCGTAGTCATGCCGCCGTGCCCTCCCATGGGGATGTCCCCGCCGTCGGCCTGCCCCGGCGACGCTCGTGTCCGCAACGAGGCCGTAAACTATCAGGAACCCTGCCTGATAAATAGTGGTCCAGTCATCTGGAAGGATCTGGGCATGCCCGCATCACCGAGCACCGCCCGCGCCATCAACGACCGGCTGGCCCTCCGACTGCTCCAACGGGAAGGGCCCTTGACGGCCGGTCAGCTGAAGTCCCTGACCGGCCTGTCGCGACCCTCCGTCGCGGACCTCGTGGAGCGTCTGCAAGGGGCCGGTCTGATCCACGTGGTCGGTGAGGCGGGCGCCGAGCGCCGCGGTCCCAACGCCAGGCTGTACGGGATCGTCGCCGACCGGGCCCATCTCGCCGCACTCGACGTGCGCACGCACAGTGTCGCCGTCGTCGTCGCCGATCTGCTCGGCAGGACCCTCGCCGAGGCGACCCTGCCCATCGGCAGCGACAGCGGCACCGGGCCCGCCGCCGAACGGGCGGCCGAGCTGCTGGAGCGCACCGCGCGTGAGGCGGGCGCCGCCCCGCTGCACAGCGTCGGCATCGGGGCTCCCGGTCTGATCGACCCGGTCACCGGGGAACTGCGCGACACGACGGGGCTGCCCGCCTGGCACCGGAGTCTGATCAGGGTGCTCCAGACACGCCTGC
Organism: Streptomyces sp. AM 4-1-1; assembly: GCF_029167625.1. NCBI lineage: Bacteria > Bacillati > Actinomycetota > Actinomycetes > Kitasatosporales > Streptomycetaceae > Streptomyces > Streptomyces sp. AM 4-1-1. The sequence goes on along the minus strand of NZ_CP119145.1, from coordinate 787,299 downwards.
CCGCGAGGGTACTGGTCGAGAACGAGACCAATCTCGCGGCCGTCGCCGAACACCGGATCGGCGCCGCTCAGGACCGCGACACCTTCGTGCTGCTCTGGCTCGGCCAGGGCGTCGGCGCCGCCGTCATGCTGGACGGGAGGCTGCGCCGCGGGGCGTCGGGCGGTGCGGGCGAGATCGGCTTCCTGCCGGTGCCGGGCACGGGCGGGGTGCCGTCGGCGGTCAACTGCGACGGCGGATTCCACTCGCTGGCGGGCTCGGCGGCGGTCTGCGAACTGGCCGCCGAGCACGGCATCGAGGCGGAACCGGGCGCGAGCGGCGGGGAAAGCGAGCCGGCCGCCGCCTCCGTCGTCCGCGCGGCCCTCGCGGAGGGCGCGAAGGGGGACGTCTTCCTGGACGTGCTGGCCGAGCGTCTGGCGGTCGGCGCCGCCGCGGCGGCCGCGGTGCTCGACCCCGGCTGTGTGCTTCTCGCGGGGGAGATCGGGCACGCGGGCGGCGCGGATCTGGCCGACCGGGTGGCGCGACGGCTGGCCCGGATGTCACCGCTGCGCACGGAGGTCAGGGCGGCGGACCTCGGCGGCGCCGCGGTGCTGCACGGGGCGCTGCTGGTGGCCCGCGAGGCCGCTCAGGACGAGCTGTTCACCTCGGGCGGCTGAGGGAGGCGGGGGCCGGGCTGCCGGGACCGCCGCCGTCGTACGGGGATGGGTTCCGCGCGTTCGTACGGGGAGGGATTCCGGGAGTCGTACGAGAAGGGACTCCGCGGGGGCGCGGCGCGGCAGAACGGCACCGGGCACGGTGAAGCCCGGCGGTGACCGGGGGCGTTCCGGTCACCGCCGGGCAGTTGGCGGGGTCTCCCGTCCGGGGGGCCGTGCCCGGCCCGGACGGGAGACCCCGGGCTCAGCAGGCTCCGAGGTCCTGCCAGACACCCCATTCACCGGTGCTGCCGGGCGTCTCGCCCTTCGTCCACCACTTGGACTTCCACTGGTGGGAGCCGTGGCTGACGGTCGTGCCCGAGCCGTACTCGGTGGTCGCGTTCCACGCGGGGGCGGCGCAGGCGCCACCACCGCCGGGGGGAGTGCTCGGGTCGGGTGTCGTGCCCGGGTCCGGGGTCGGGCCCGTACCGGTGCCCGGCTCGACCAGGGTCGTACCGCGGGTCAGGTCACCCGCCAGGGCGTACGTCCTGCCGCCGAAGGTCACGGTCCAGTTGGACGGCGTGGACGTCGGCAGGTAGTAGACGAAGTCCAGCTTCACCGAGGCGCCGGGCGCCAGCGTCTGCCAGCTCGGAAGCTTCAGCGAGACGCGGTTGTAGTCACCCTTGAGGCCGCCGACGTTGTTGGCCGCCGTGTGGTCGCTGCGGATGATCGTCGTCCCGAAGCCCGACTGGTCCTTGGCGTTGGCCGGGGCCGACGTCGAGTAGTCGAACTGGAACTCCGTACCGCCCGGCAGGGTCGTCTTCGTGTTGTTGGTGAGCGTCAGCTTGGGGCTGATCGGGTAGTTGGAGTCACCCAGCGGGAACTGGTCGAAGGAGTAGTCGATGGCGACGGCCTCGGTCGGCAGGGTGATCGTGGAGCGCTTGGCGCCGTACGGGGTGGCCGACTTGAACTTGTCGTACATCGCGGAGGTGAGCGTGGAGCCCTGCTCGTACTGCCCCTTCGCGGCGTTCCAGCCGTAGTCGCCGGCGAGCTCCCAGATCATCGTGCCGCCGATGCCCTTGTCGACGACGTAGTCCGCCTTGGCGGCCACCGACTGCTCGTCCTCGGTGGAGAGGAACACCTTCTTGTCCGCGTTCCACAGCCACGGCGCGACCAGCGTCGAGCTGTAGTTGCGGACGTAGGTGCCGGCCAGCTTGGTGCCGGCGGGGAAACCGTACTGCGTGACGTAGTCGCCGACGATCCCCTTCTCCAGGTTCTTCGCGTGCCACATCGGGTTCGAACCGGCCGGCGATTCCTTGCCGTTGGTGTCGAGGTCGTGCCAGAGGTTGTCGATGCCCACGGCGCCGTCGCCGCACTTGGTGAGACCGGCGCCCGCCGGGCAGGTGGTCGCCGGGGCCTTGCCCCAGAGCCCGTTCGTGCCGCCCTGGACGTTCTTGAAGCCGCGGGTGTAGTACGGCAGGCCGATGTTGATCCGGCCGGACGGCATCGAACCGCGGAAGTAGTGGTACGCCCAGTCGGTGTTGAGGTAGCCGGTGCCGCCGTACTGGGACGTCGAGTAGACGCTCGCCTGGGCGAGTTCGGCATCCTTGCCGTCGTCGTACAGGGCCGCGTTCGGGCCGACGTACTCGTTCCAGGCGCCGTGCAGGTCGTACGACATGATGTTGACGTAGTCCAGGTACTTCTGGATCTGGAACGTCTCCATGCCGCGCAGCAGATAGCCGGAGGACGGCGCCGCGACACTCAGCAGGTAGTGCTTGCCGTCGTTGGCTGACGCGCGGTCGAGCTTCTCGCGCAGCGTCTTCATCAGCGCGGCGTAGCCCTTGACCAGGCCGCCCCTGCGGGCGTTCGAAAGCGTCCAGTCCAGCGGGTTCCCGGCGTCCTTCATGGTCGTCGGGTACTCGTAGTCGATGTCGACGCCGTTGAAGCCGTACTTCCTGATGAAGTCGACGGTCGAGTCGGCGAAGGTGTTGATGCCGGCCTGGTTGACCGAACCGTCCGCGTTGGTCGCCATCGAGTAGAAGCCGCCGGAGTTGACCCGGGCACCCTTGTCGTCGAAGTAACCGCCGGTCTCGGCCCAACCGCCCACCGACACCATGGTCTTGACGTTCGGGTACTGCTTCTTGAACTTGTTGAGCAGGTTGAAGTGCCCCTTGTAGGGGAAGCTCGGGTCCATCTCGGCGCCCGCGACGCCCGGCCAGGTCATCCCGGTCGACGCGTTGTCCGGGCCGTCGGTGCCGACCGAGAGCTTGTTGGCGCCGTCCACGTGCGCGAACGCGTAGTTCAGGTGGGTGACCTTGTCCCAGGGGATGTCGGAGGCGAGGTACGCGTCCTTGCCGTCCTTCCCGGTCCGCCAGTTGGTGAAGTAACCGATGACCCGCCGCTGGTGGTCGGCGCCCATCTTCTCGCGCCCGTCGGAGTCGTAGACGGAGCAGTACGGGACGGAGACGCCGGGGGTCTCGTAGAGCCCGTCGGGGCGGCAGGACTCCTGGTCGGCGGCGTGTGACACGGTTGCGGAGAGAGAGCTGAGCAGCAGACCGGCGACGGCGGCGCCGACTGCGAGCAGCGTGGGTCTCGCGCGGGTGGGGGAGAGCACGGCGGATTCCTCCTGGGGAGGTTCGGGCCTCAGGGCACTGGCGGGGGAGGGCGGATCGTGTCGGGGTCCTGGGTGGTGCGCACACCGCAGGACCGCTCCTCGGAGGTGACGCAGAGATTAAGAGGACTAGACCAGTGCGTCAATAGGTCTGGACCAATCGGGCTCGACTGTTCCGTTTTGGGGAACTTTCCGACGGGGGAAGTGGTCCATTTGTGATCCACCCCACAAATCCTCACTCGGATGGCCGACGCCGGACATGGCACACTGGTCGCGTACCAGTAGCAGCGCACTCCGGGGTCGGTGCAATTCCGAACCGGCGGTTACAGTCCGCGACCCGTCCGCATCCAGCGGCCGGTTGACCAGGTGAGATTCCTGGACCGACGGTTAAAGTCCGGATGGGAGGCAGTGCGCGGCGGGCCGTCATGGGTACGCCGCCGTGGGCGAACGGTTCTCGGGCCACCGAGCCGTCCGTTGCCCCGGTCCCGGCGTTCCCCTGTGCGTACCGCTTCATCTGTCGTCATCGACAGGCCCCGGAGTCCGTGCCCGAAGAGGCAGGAGGACCCGGTGGCCACTGCGGCCGACATCACCGCCATGCGCCGAGCGATCACGCTCGCCGCCCGCGGGCTCGGCTCCACCAGTCCCAACCCGGTCGTCGGGTGCGTGATCCTCGACGCCTCGGGCCGGCCGGCCGGTGAAGGCTTCCATCTGCGCGCGGGCTCCCCGCACGCGGAGATCCACGCCCTGCGCGAGGCGGGCGGACGGGCCCGTGGCGGTACCGCCTACGTCACCCTCGAACCCTGCGACCACACCGGCCGCACCGGCCCCTGCGCCCAGGCGCTGATCGAGGCCGGCGTCGCCCGGGTGGTGTACGCGGTCGCCGACCCGACCCCGCAGGCCGCCGGCGGCGGCGCGACCCTGCGCGCCGCCGGGATCGCCGCCGAACCGGGCCTCCTCGCCGACGAGGCCGAGGCGGGCAACGCCGCCTGGCTCACCTCGGTGCGCGAGGGCCGTCCGTACGTCCTGTGGAAGTACGCCGCCACGCTGGACGGCCGGATCGCCGCCGCCGACGCCACCAGCCGCTGGATCACCTCGCCCGAGTCCCGCGCCGACGTCCACCGGCTGCGCGCCGAGGCCGACGCCGTCGTGATCGGCTCAGGCACCGCCCGCGCCGACGACCCGCAGCTCGGCGCGCGGGGCGTCGAGGGCGCCGTGCAGCCGCTGCGGGTGGTCGTCGACACCGACGCCACCGCGGTACGGCCCGGTGCCCGCGTCCTCGACGACACCGCACCGACCCTGATCGCGGTCGCCCCTGACGCCGACACCGCGCGGCTGCCCGTCGAGGCCGTCCTGCGGCTGCCCCGCGCGGCCACCGGCCCCGGCCTGGACCTCCACGCGCTGCTCGCCGCGCTCCACGGACGCGGCGTCCGCTCCGTACTTCTCGAAGGCGGCCCGACCCTGGCCGGCGCCTTCGTCGCCGCGGGAACGGTCGACAAGGTCGTCGGCTATCTCGCCCCCGCACTGCTCGGCGCGGGCCCCGCCGCCCTCGCCGACGCCGGAATCTCCACCATCTCCCAGGCGTTGCGCCTCGATGTGACCGAGACCGTCCGTATCGGCCCCGATCTGCGCGTCACCGCCGTCCCTGCCCGGAAGGGGAACTGAGTGTTCACCGGAATTGTCGAAGAGCTGGGCCAGGTCACCGCAGTCGAGGAACTCGGTGACGCCTCCCGGTTCCGCCTCCGCGGTCCCGTCGTCACCGAAGGCGCGAAACACGGCGACTCCATCGCCGTCAACGGCGTCTGCCTCACCGTCGTCGACGTCGCCGAGCACGAGTTCACCGCCGACGTGATGGCGGAGACCCTGAACCGGTCGAGCCTCGGCGCGCTGGCGCCCGGCTCCCCGGTCAACCTGGAACGGCCCATGGCGGTCGGCGGCAGGCTCGGCGGACACATCGTCCAGGGACACGTCGACGGCACGGGGCACATCCTTGAGCGGAAGGTCTCCGAGCACTGGGAGATCGTGAGGGTCTCACTGCCCGCGAACCTCACCCGTTACGTGGTCGAGAAGGGCTCCATCACCGTCGACGGAGTGAGCCTGACCGTGGTCGACGCAGGGCCCGACCACTTCACCGTCAGCCTCATCCCCACCACCCTCGCCCTGACCACGCTCGGCGCCAAGGGGCCCGGTGATCCGGTCAACCTGGAGGTCGACGTCATCGCGAAGTACGTCGAACGGCTGCTCGGCGACCGGTCGGCGGCGCGGGACGGGTCGGCGCCGGAACACGAGGAGCCGGGCAGGTGAGCCCCGTCGACTGGCTGAACTCCGAGGCGTTCTCCCTCCTCGGGCAGCACATCATCTGGTCGGACATGATCGGCAACACCGTCGGCCTGTTCGCGCTGGCCCTGGGCTGGCTCCGTTCCATCTGGACCTGGCCCGCCCAACTGCTGTCCGGCCTCGTCCTGATCGCGGCCAACGTCTCCGTCCAGCAGGCGGGCAGCGTCGGCAAGCAGCTCGTCGTCGTCGCCGTGGCCGTGTGGGGCTGGCAGCAGTGGACCCGCGGCAGGCGGCGGGCCCAGGACGGCTCCATCGCCGTCCGCTTCGCCACCTGGCGCGAGCGCGGCCTCCTGCTGGGCGGCGCCGCGCTCGGCACCCTGGCGGTCGGCGGCCTCTTCACCGCGTTCCCCTCGCTGTCGTGGAGCCCGTGGGCGGACGCGTACATCTTCGCCGGGACGCTGGTGGCGATGCTCGCCCAGGCGCGCGGCATGGTCGAGTTCTGGTTCGCCTGGCTGCTCGTCGACCTGGTCGGCGTACCGCTCAACTTCCACAGCGGCCTCGCGTTCTCCGGCCTCATCTACGTCGTCTACGGAGCCCTCGTCCTGTGGGGCATGCGTGACTGGTGGCTGCGCTCGCGGACACCCGCTCTCGAAGGAGCTACGGCATGACCCCTTCCGCCCACGACCCCTGCCCCGTCGAGACCTTCGCACTCGACCCCGTCGAGCAGGCGATCCGTGACATCGCCGCCGGCCGCCCCGTCGTGGTCGTCGACGACGAGGACCGGGAGAACGAGGGCGACCTCGTCATCGCCGCGGAGAAGGCCACCCCCGAGATCGTCGCCTTCATGATGAGCGAGTGCCGGGGCCTCATCTGCGCCCCCATGGAGCACGACGAGCTGGAACGGCTCGAACTGCCCCAGATGGTCGACCGCAACGCCGAATCGATGCGTACCGCCTTCACCGTCTCCGTCGACGCCGCCGCCCGGCACGGGGTGACCACCGGCATCTCCGCCGCCGACCGGGCCACCACACTCCGGCTGCTGGCCGGCGGCCGGACCGGCCCCGGCGACTTCGTACGCCCCGGTCACGTCTTCCCGCTCCGCGCCAGGGAGGGGGGCGTCCTCACCCGCAACGGCCACACCGAGGCCGCCGTCGACCTCGCCCGGCTCGCCGGGCTGCGGCCCGCCGGGGCCATCGTGGAGATCGCGGGCGAGGACGGTGCGATGCTGCGGCTGCCCGAACTGATCCCGTTCGCCCGCAAGCACGGCCTCACGATCATCTCCATCGAGGACCTGATCGCCTACCGCCGCGGCAGCGAACCGACCGTCCGGCGCGAGGCCGAGGTCCGGCTGCCGACCGCCTTCGGCGAGTTCACCGCGTACGGCTACCGCTCCCTCGTCGACGGCGTCGAACACGTCGCCCTCGTCCACGGCGACCTCGGGGACGGCGACGACGTCCTCGTCCGGGTCCACTCGGAGTGCCTGACCGGCGACATCTTCCAGTCGCAGCGCTGCGACTGCGGCCCCCAACTGCACGCCTCCATGGCCCGCATCACCGAGGAGGGCCGGGGCGTCGTCGTCTATCTGCGCGGCCACGAGGGACGCGGCATCGGACTGCTCTCCAAGCTCCGCGCGTACGAACTCCAGGAGCGCGGCTCCGACACCCTCGACGCCAACCTGGAACTCGGCCTGCCCGCCGACGCCCGGGACTACGCGGCCGGCGCCCGTATCCTCCAGGACCTCGGCGTGCGCACCGTACGGCTGATGACCAACAACCCCGACAAGACAGCCGCCCTGGTGGGGCACGGTCTCGGGATCACCGGCCGGGAACCCATGCCCGTCCAGGCCGGTGAGCACAATCTGCGGTACCTGCGCACCAAGCGGGACCGCATGGGCCACGACCTGCCCTGGCTCGACGCCGCCGCGGCGTCGACCTGTGGCAACCAATGAACCCCCGGCACACGACCGGCGACGAGCGGTAGGAGAACGATGAGCGGCAAGGGCGCACCCGAACTGTCCGTACGCAACTGCGGTGACCTGCGCGTGGCGGTGATCGCCGCGCAGTGGCACGAGAAGGTGATGGACGGACTCGTCGACGGCGCCCTGCGCGCCCTGCACGAGCTGGGCATCGACGAGCCGACCCTCCTGCGGGTCCCGGGCAGCTTCGAACTCCCGGTCGTGGCCAAGGCGTTGGCCGGACGAGGATACGACGCGATCGTCGCGCTCGGCGTGGTGATCCGCGGCGGCACCCCCCACTTCGACTACGTGTGCCAAGGCGTGGCCAACGGCCTCACCCAGGTCACCGTCGACACCGGGGTGCCCGTCGGTTTCGGCGTACTGACCTGTGACGACGAGGAGCAGGCGCTCGACCGGGCCGGCCTTGAGGGGTCCAACGAGGACAAGGGGCACGAAGCGGTCACCGCGGCCGTCGCCACCGCCGCCACGCTGCGCACGATCAGCGAACCCTGGCGCTGATCCAGGGCGCGGGACCCCGTACTCTAAGGACCATCATGGCGAACAAAACCTTCGAAGAGCTCTTCGCCGAGCTCCAGCTCAAGGCCGCCGACGGCGACCCCTCCACCTCCCGCACCGCCGAACTGGTGGGCAAGGGTGTGCACGCGATCGGCAAGAAGGTCGTCGAGGAGGCCGCCGAGGTCTGGATGGCCGCCGAGTACGAGGGCAAGGAAGCCGCCGCCGAGGAGATCTCGCAGCTCCTGTACCACGTCCAGGTGATGATGGTCGCCCGCGGGATCTCCCTCGACGACGTCTACGCCCATCTCTGAGCGCGCCCGTCCCTGAGCGGCACCGGGCCACAGCGCCCAGCCCGCCGCACGGCCACGGAAGAACGCTCCGCACCGCCTCTCCCCGCCTCCGCACGAAGGAAGTCCGACCTCATGCTGCGCATCGCCGTCCCCAACAAGGGTTCACTGTCCGGACCTGCGATGGCGATGCTCCATGAAGCGGGCTACCAGCAGCGGAAGGAGTCGAAGGAACTCGTCCTCATCGACCCCGAGAACCAGGTCGAGTTCTTCTATCTGCGCCCGCGCGACATCGCCATCTACGTCAGCTCGGGCCGGCTCGACATCGGCATCACCGGCCGTGACCTGCTCCTCGACTCCGGCGCCGAGGCCGAGGAGATCCTTCAGCTCGGCTTCGCGCCCTCGACCTTCCGTTACGCCACCAAGCCCGGCACGGCCGACGGCCCGCAGGACTTCGAGGGCATGACCATCGCCACCTCCTACGAGGGCATCGTCGCCCGGCACCTCGCCGACTCCGGGATCAACGCGTCGGTCGTCCACCTCGACGGCGCGGTCGAGACCGCCATCGAACTCGGCGTGGCCCAGGTGATCGCCGACGTCGTCGAGACCGGCACCAGCCTGCGCAACGCCGGACTCGAAGTCATCGGCGAACCCATCATGAAGTCCGAGGCCGTGGTCATCCGGCGGGTCGGCGCCCCGGCCGACGAGCCCAAGGTGCAGCAGTTCCTCCGCCGCCTCCAGGGCGTCCTCGTCGCCCGCAGCTACGTGATGATGGACTACGACTGCCGGGTCGAGCACCTGGAGCGCGCCGTGGCCCTCACCCCGGGCCTGGAGTCGCCCACCATCTCCCCCCTGCACCACGAGGGCTGGGTCGCCGTCCGCTCCATGGTCGCGGCCAAGGAGGCCCAGCGGATCATGGACGACCTGTACGCCCTCGGCGCCCGCGCCATCCTGACCACGGCCATCCACGCCTGCCGTCTCTGACGGCACCGGACCCCACGGACCGTCGAGCCACGCGAGACGGCCAGAACCACCGGAAGACAGAAGAAGCCCCATGTCCGCCCCCGCACCCAGGCCCGAACCCCCCGCCCTCCCCGTCACGTTCCGCCCGACCCGCACCAGGGCCGTCCTGCTGAGCGTGGGACTGGCGATGTTCGTCGTGCTCACCGCCATCTCCCTGGTCCTCGAACAGCTCAGCGCGGGGGAGCGGAGCACCTTCATCCTCACCGCGCTGCTCTTCTTCGGCGTCCTCGCCCTGCTCAGCAGGCCCAGGGTCGTGGCGGACGACGAGGGCGTCACCGTCGTCAACATCACCCGGACCCGGCGACTGGCCTGGGCGGAGATCCTCCGCGTCAACCTGCGCGCGGGTGATCCCTGGGTCTTCCTCGACCTCAGCGACGGCACCAGTCTGCCCGCCCTCGGCATCCAGCCCGGAATCGCGAAGGCACAGGCCATCGCCGACGCCCGCGCGCTCCGCGCCCTCGTCGAATCCCGCGGCACCGGCCCCGACAACGGCTGAGCCCCTGCCCCGCACGGCGTCTTGTTGATTACTCTGGAGGACGGCGGCGCCAGTGCGCCCCGCCCCGCACCAGAGAGCCCACAAGGGCCGCGGGGCATCCTGCGACCCAAGGAGTGACTCCCTCCAGCAATGGACGGATCGTCCGGTAGTATCTGCGCCGCCCCCTCCCAGGAGGCGGCGGCATGACCACCCCCCTGCTGCTTCTGAGCGCAGCCTTCCTCCTCATCCTCGCCAACGGATTCTTCGTGGCGGCCGAATTCGGTCTCGTCACGGTCGAGCGGGCGGACGCCGAGCGCGCCGCGGCCGAGGGCGACCGGCGGGCCCGTACCGTCGTCGCGTCCCTGCGGGAACTCTCCTTCCAGCTCTCCGGCACCCAGCTCGGCATCACCATCACCTCACTGGTCGTCGGCATGCTCGCCGAACCGGCACTCGCCCGGCTGCTCACCGGTCCCCTCACCGCCACCGGACTGCCCGCCGGGGCCGTCCCCGGGGTCGGCGTGGTGATCGGCATGATGCTCGCCTCCGCCGTGCAGATGGTGATCGGCGAACTCGTACCGAAGAACTGGGCGGTCTCCCGGCCGCTCCAGGTCGCCCGGTTCGTCGCCGGACCCCAGCACCGCTTCGCCACCGCACTGCGGCCCGTGATCAGCCTGCTGAACACGCTCGCCAACCGGCTGGTGCGCCTGCTCGGTGTCGAGCCGACCGACGAACTGGCCTCCGCCCGCACCCCCGGCGAGCTGGTCTCGCTGGCCCGCCACTCGGCACGGGCCGGCACCATCGAACAGGACACCGCCGAACTCTTCGTACGGACCCTCTCGCTCGCCGGACTCACGGCCCAGCACGTCATGACCCCGCGCGTGAAGGTCAGCGCCCTCCAGTCCTCCGCGACCGCGGCGGACGTACTCAATCTCACCCGTGCCACCGGCCTCTCCCGCTTCCCCGTCTACCGGGACCGCATCGACGAGGTCGTCGGCATGATCCACCTCAAGGACGCCCTCGCGGTGCCCGCGGCGGACCGGCTGCGCACCACCGCCGGCCGGATCGCCGTCCCACCGCTGCTGGTGCCGGAGACCCTGCCCGTGGAACAACTGCTGGGGCGGCTCCGCAGTGAGCAGCCGATCGCCGTCGTCGTCGACGAGTACGGCGGTACGGCGGGTGTCGTCACCCTTGAGGACATCATCGAGGAACTGGTCGGCGAGGTCAGGGACGAGCACGACGCCGAGGGCGCCGACCGGCCCGAGCTGGCCCCCGCCGCCGCCGAGGACGGCCGCCCCGCCTGGGAGGCCGAAGGAAGCTGCCGCGTACTGGCCTTGCGCCGGATCGGCCTCGACGTACCCGACGGGCCGTACGAGACCGTCGCCGGACTGGTCGCGGACCTGCTGGGCCGCATCCCGGCCCCCGGCGACCGGGCCGAACTCCCCGGCTGGCGGATCGCCGTCCGCCAGGTCGGCCACTACCGCGCCGAGCGGGTCCGCTTCGTACGGCTCGCCGACGAGCACCCGGCGGACGCGGCACCGGCCACCCGCCGGGTGCTGGAGGCCGTGCGATGAGCGTGGTCCAACTGCTCTTCGCCGGGCTGCTCGTCCTGGCGAACGGCTTCTTCGTCGGCGCCGAGTTCGCACTCGTCTCGGTGCGCCGCAGCCAGGTCGAACCACTGGCGGCCGAGGGATCGAGCCGGGCCCGGCAGGTCCTGTACGGCCTTGAGCACCTGCCACGGATGATGGCGGCGGCGCAGTTCGGGATCACGGTCTGCTCGCTGACCCTGGGCGCCGTCGCCGAACCGACCGTCGCCCGGCTGCTGGAGCCCGTCTTCCAGCTGGCCCACGTCCCGGAGGGATTCGTCCACCCGCTCGGCTACGCACTGGCACTGGTCTCCGTGGTCTGTCTGCACCTCCTCATCGGTGAGATGGTCCCGAAGAACCTGGCCATGGCCGCCCCCGAGAAGACCGCGCTCCGGCTCGGCCCCGGGCTGGTCGGATTCGCCCGGCTCTGCCGGCCCGTCACCGCCGCCCTGGGCGCCTGTGCCCGGCTGGTGCTGCGGGCCTTCGGGGTCGAGCCCAAGGACGAGGTGGAGGCCGTCTTCACCAGCGAACAGCTCAACCGGCTCGTCGAGGACTCCCGGCAGGCCGGACTGCTCGAACCGGACGCGCGGGAACGGCTGGAGGACGCGCTGGAGCTGGGCAGCAGGCCCGTCACCGACGTGCTCCTCGACCGCGCTTCCCTGGTGACCGTGGACCCCTCGGTCACCCCCCGGCGGATCGAGGAGCTGACCGTGCGGACCGGGTTCTCCCGGTTCCCGGTCTGTGCGGAGGGCGGTGGCCCGTTCATGGGCTACCTGCACGTCAAGGACGTGCTCGACCTGGAGGACGCCGAGCGGGCCGTGCCCCAGCAGATCTGGCGCCCGATGGCCACGCTGCGGGCCGAGCTGCCGCTCGACGACGCCCTGACCGTGATGCGCCGCGCCGCGACGCACCTGGCCCAGGTCGCGGACGCCTCGGGCCGGGTCCTCGGCCTGGTCGCCATGGAGGACGTGCTGGAAACCCTGGTCGGCGAGGTCCGCGACCCGGCGCACCGGATCACGGTGCCCCGGCTGACCGTGGAGACGCAGGGCGCGAAGGGCCGGGGCGAGCCGCCCCTGGCCGGAGAGCTGACCGCCCTGGCCGGCTGAGTGCTGTCCCGCTGATCCCTGGCGGCGCGCGACGAGGGCGGCACCTCGCGGCGTTGCCGGGGCGTCCGCACACATCCGGTATGCGGACGCCCCTCCGCTTCGCGACGCCCGCGTCCGACGCCGCGCGCTGCTCCGCCAGGGATCACGGAACAGCTCCTGGCGCCGTGACCTCGACGGCCGTCGGTGGGGCGCTCCCGTACGGAACCGTACGGGAGCGCCGCCGTCACAGCGGCGGAGGTTCCTGCCGGCCGCGGCCCGACGAACCCCGGCCGGACAGCACCTCGCCGTACGCCTGCATCAGATCCGGCAGCCGCAGCGTCGCCAGATCGTCCCGGGTGGGCGCGGCGGTGTAGCCGGAGAGCCGCAGATCCCGGTAGGCGCAGCTCTTCTCGTACAGCGTGCGCAGAAAGCGCCCGTTGCCCAACTCGTCGATCCAGCCCTGATCGACGACGTGCCCGCTGATGCTGTGCAGCTCGTCCATCGACTCGTCGTCCCACACATCGCCGTTCTCGGCGGCCAGCACCCCGCCGATCGCGGTGAGTTCGAGCGGTCGGTAGCTGGGGAAGTCCACCCGGGTGGTGAAACGGGACGAGAGCCCCGGGTTGGTGGCGAGCAGCCGGTCCATGCCCTCCGGATAGCCGGCGAGAATCACCACGAGATGGTCGCGGTTGTCCTCGGCCCGTTTGAGGAGCACCTGAAGGGCCTCGTCCCCGTACGCGTCGCCCTTGCTGTAGCCGGTGTTGGAGAGGCTGTACGCCTCGTCGAGGAAGAGCACCCCGCCGATCGCCGAGTCGATCAGCTCGTTCGCCTTCACCGCGGTCTGGCCCAGGAACTCACCCACCAGATCGGCTCGTTGGGCCTCCACCAGATGATCACCGCCGAGCAGACCCAACGCGTAGAAGACCCGGCCCAGGATGCGGGCCACCGTGGTCTTGCCCGTCCCCGACGGCCCCGAGAAGACGAAGTGCCGCTTCGGCGGCTGTACGGGAAGCCCCTGCCCGGCCCGTAGCCGGGCCATGTTCAGCTGCGCCGACAACGCCTTGACCTGACGCTTGACGGGTTCCAGACCCACCATCCGCTCCAGCTCCGCCAGTGCGTCGGCGAGCAGTTCCGGATCGCTCGGCCCCGAGGGGGACGGCGGGGGCACGGACCGCTTCTCCCGTTTACGGGGCGGATCGGCCGCGGGCGGTTCCGCTTCCGGCCGGGGCGGCTCCGCCCCCGCCTCCGGCAGGTTCTGCGTCCCACCGGACCAGGGCTCCCGGCCGTCCACCAGGTCGGTGCCGAGCACCGTCTCCCCTTCGGGCTGCGCCTCCGCGGCCTCGGTGCCGGCCTCGGCGCCCGTCCCGGCGAAGGACATGGCGGCGAGCCCGGCCACCTCTTCGGAGCCGTCGAGCCCGTCGTGGTCGTTGATCGCCGCCAGCCGCGCCGAGGTGTCCATGAAGGACGGGTCGACCCGGTGCACCGCCCGGTACAGCGGCAGCGCCGCCGCACTGCGACCGGTGCCCTCGTGAGCCCTGGCCAGCCAGTAGCGCAGCTCCTTGCGCTGGGGCTGTTCACTCCTGCACCGCATCAGGGCGGCGGACAGCAGCGGCTCGGCCTGTCCGTACATCTCCAGGCGGACCCGGGCCATCCCGCCGAAGAGTCCGGCCTCGATGCCGAGCAGTGGATCGTCGACCAACCGCTCGGTGTGGCGGACGAGTTGTTCCCAGTCCTTGACGAGATAGGAACGGCAGGCATGCAGGAAGCGCACCTGAGGATCGGCGTCGACCGGTGGCAGTCCCGCCAACGCCCGGTCCAGCTCGGCAACATGGCGGCCGTCCAGCCAGTGGGAGGCGTGCGCGAGCAGCAGATCGCGCGGAGTCTCCAGCACCGGCTGTACCCACCAGCCCAGCCAGTACCAGGAGTTGAGAGTCCGGCGGTGGCGGGCGCGCTGTTCGCCGAACCGGTCACGGTGGCGGTACATGCGCAGCAGTGCCGTGGTGGTGTCGACCCGCAGGGCGTGCAGCCCGAGCCAGCCGTCAGCCATCGCGGGGTCGAACCGTACGGCAGCTCTGAACTCCTCCTCGGCCTGCGGATAGGCGCCCATCGTGTACGCGTCCATGCCGCGCAGCCAGGCGAGGTCGGCCGGGGCCTGCGCGCCCTGCGTGCCGATGTCCATCAGGTCCCCCACAAACAGTGCCCCCAGGATGTCCCGCCCGCACAGCATGCCCACCGGAACGCGTCGAATCACCGGATCGCCGTATCGCTGACGGGAATTACGCGCACCGAGAGGCATCGTACCGGTGCGGGGAGTGATGTGGACAAGGGCGTCGCGGGCCGGACGTCGCGGTGACCGACGGTGAGCGGATGGTGGTGCGCGATGGCGTCGGGGGCAGAACGAAGCCCCCGATCACGGGGGAACAACCGGGGGCTTCGTGTCCGCGGGGCTCCGAAAAGCCGCACATTGAGAACGTAAGACCTGTACGGCCCCGGGGTCAAGCGGAGTTGAGGATGTTCCGCTTCGACTTCCGGGCGCTCAGGACGGTGGAACCGGGCGTTCACGGTCGGTGACGAAACGGTTCGCTCCCGCTGCCGCACGGGGTCCCGGCAGCCACTCGTAGCCCGAGGGCAGCTGCCGGACGAGGGCGTCCGCGAACGGACGTGACGGCTCGTCGGCGAAGTGCCGCTGCTCGGCCGCCGTCCAGCCGTCCCAGAAGTCCGAGAGCGCGGGGCCGTCCCTGCGCCTGCCGCGTTCCCAGGACCGGGCGGAGTCCAGGTCCATCCACAACAACCGGGCGAGACGGGGCCGTAGCGCCCGGCGGCCCGCTCCGACGCCCTCGATCAGCACCACCGGAGCGGGTTCCAGGGGGCGGACGGGCCCGAAGCGCCGCTCGTTCCAGTCGTACGGGGCGTAGTGCGCGCGCTCCCCGCGCGTCAGCGGGACGATCACCTGGTCCCACAGCCGTCGCGTCCAGGCGAAGGGCTCGGCATGGCTCGCCAGGTCGTCCAGGTGCAGCACGGGGGCGCCGCCGAGCGCCTCCGAGAGCCGGGCCGCGAAGGTGCTCTTGCCCGAGCCCGCGTGGCCGTCGACGGCGATCAGCCGGACCGGTCCGCAGGACGGCGGCAGGGCGCGCAGCCGCGCGGCGTGTTCGGTCAGGTCGTCCATGTGCCCAGGCTACGAGCCGGCCCGTACCCGTGTCGGCCGGGGGCGGACGCGCTCCACCGCCCCGCCCGCGCGTGTCGCCGGTTCGCCCGTCCGCGCGCCTGCCCCCTGCCCCGGCCGAGGACGCGCGCCCCGGCGTCCTCGGGGTCATGGGTGGGCCGTACCGGTACGGATTCGGCCACGCCGTGTGGAGTGCTGGCCGAACCCGGAGCGACCCGGGATAGTTGGCGCACACGTTGTGCCCCGCAGCCCCATTCCGCTCATGACCGGGGGTCTCGCCCATGACCGGACCGACCTCACGCAGGACCGTCCTCACCGCCGCGCTCGCGGCCGCGGCGGGCGCCGGGGCGGTGTCGTCCGCGGGCCCGGCCGGCGCGGCGGCCCGCTCCACCGCCCCGCGGCACGGAACCCGGGCGGGCCGGCCGCCCGTGGACAACCACTTCTGGACCACCCGCGACGACTGGCGCTCCGGTTCCGGCTCCGGGACCCGGGACGCCGGGGGCCACCGCCCCGGTCTGGTGATCGGCACCCCGGCCGGCCGCACCGAGTACACCGACCCGCACACCGGACGGACCAGCGGCTGGGAGTACGCCACCTGGACCTCACCGGTCCACCGCTCCGCCGTCCCCGCGACGGAGATGATCGCGTCCTGGAACGCCGAAACCCCTCCGGGCACCTGGACTCAGGTCGAAATGTGCGGCACGTACACGGACGAGACCGCCACCCCGTGGTACGTCATGGGCCGGTGGGCGGCGGGGGACGGCGACATCCGGCGCACCTCGGTCGACGGCCAGAAGGACGGCCGCAGCTCGGTCTGGACCGACACCCTCTCGGTGGACGATCCGGCCGGCGGGCTCCGGCTGGTCTCGTACCGGCTGCGGCTCACCCTGTACCGCAGGCCGGGCAGCGGGCTCACCCCGACGGTACGGCGGCTCGGGGCGATGGCCTCGGACGTTCCCGACCGCTTCACGGTGCCCGCCGCCACGCCGGGCAGCGCACCCGAACTGGCGGTGCCGCGCTACTCGCAGAACATTCATGAGGGGCAGTACCCGGAGTACGACAACGGCGGCGAGGCGTGGTGCAGCCCCACCTCCTCGCAGATGGTCATCGAGTACTGGGGGCGCCGGCCCACCGCCGAGGAACTGGCCTGGGTCGAGCCGGGCACCGTCGACCCACAGGTCTGCCACGCGGCCAGGTTCACGTACGACTACCGGTACGAGGGCTGCGGCAACTGGCCGTTCAACGCCGCCTACTCCGCCACGTACCGGGACATGAACGCGGTCGTGACCCGGCTCGGGTCGCTGAAGGATCTGGAGGCCCTGGTCCGGTCGGGCATCCCCGTCATCACGTCCCAGTCCTTCCTGAAGGAGGAGCTGACCGGGGCGGGTTACGGGACCTCGGGCCACCTCATGGCCGTGATCGGCTTCACGGCCGGGGGCGATGTGATCGCCAACGACCCCGCCTCGCCGAGCGACGCGGCCGTCCGGCGGGTCTACCGGCGGCGCGAATGGGAGAACATCTGGCTGCGCACCAAGCGCTACGACGCGAACGGCCAGGTCAGGAGCGGCACGGGAGGGGTCTGCTACGTCTACTGGCCCGTCGGCCCGTCGCAGGAGCAGCACCGGGTCCTGGAGTCGCTCGGCCTGTTGTGAGCGTGCGCCGCGCCTCGGCTGTTCCGGTCGCCCGACGGCGGCTTGCCGGGCGTGCCGGGGGAGGGTGGCCCTGTGGGGTGATCCGTCCGGACCGCACGTCGTGCGGCGGCCGGAATTCTCACGGCCGCGCGCCCCACGGCCGACTTGTGCTGTTCGGGCCGCTTTCCGCCCGGTCACTTCTTCCGTGCCGCGGAGTTCGGAATGTGCATACCGATACGGATTCCTCCGGTTCGGGAATGCGTTCGGACGGCGCGATGGCCTCTCCTGCTCACCTCCCGTCCTCCGTGGTGTGACGCGCTGTCACGGATATCCGGAATCCGGATACCGGTCACCGGGCTACTCCCAAGTATTAACTCAAGCCTTTTCAAGTCCTCCGTCATGCCCTTATGCTCGGTGAGCGATTGGCTTGTTCGGGTTCTGTCGGCCTGCCGGCGGGGCCTCCCGGCTTGACCGTGTACGGTAAATCATGCGCTTTCGCGGGAGGGGGCGGCCGTCACCGCGAAACCGCTGCTCGGCGTCGACATCGCCGTACCGGGCGGTAGTCCGCCGTCCCTCGCCGTCGGATGAACACCCGCCGCCGTAGGTCGATGGGCGGCGGCTGAAGCGGACTGTCGGTGCAGGCGGCGAGGTCCCGATGGTCCTGCGGCCGACGGAGAGCGGTTCGCCGGAAGGGTGAACCGAAAGAGCCGCATGCCTTCGCGTCCGGGACCCACGTGTTTTACGGGCAGTCGATTCCGACTTCCGGACCGTTTGATGCCGGTCCGAGAAGCGGCGCTCTTTCATTTTCCGGACCACGTGACGGAGCCCGCTATTCCGAACTATTTGCGAGCATGTATGCTCTGCCGCGAACAGCCGCTTCGGAAATTCTCGACCATTCCGTCACGCGGTTTTACCCGACCATTTTTCGGCTCGGGAAATCCGAATAACGGAACACGAAGAGTAATAACGCAGGAGGTCTGCCGAATGCCTGAGCACGAGAGCCTGGTGGCCCTGCTGCGCGAGCGGGCCACCGCGCACGGCGGCCGGCCGGCGGTCGGGTTCAGCTCCGACCCGGCCGACCCCGCCGCCTACCAGGAGACGACCTACGCGGAACTGGACGAGACCGCTCGCCGCACCGCCGCCCTGCTCCAGGGTGAAGGGGTGGACGAGGGCGACCGGGTGCTGCTGCTCCATCCGCCGGGCCTCGGTTTCCCCCGGGGGTTCGCCGGCTGCCTCTACGCCGGCGTGATCGCCGTACCCGCGCCGATGCCCGACGGCTACCGGCGTCAGCGGGAACGGCTGGCGGGTATCGCCCGCGACGCCCGGGTGCGAGCCGTGCTCACCGACACCGCGACGGCCGCGGCGGTCACCGACTGGGCCCGGGAATGCGGTCTTGAGGATCTTCCGGTGCTCACCGCCGACCCCTGCTCCCTGCCGCCCGCCGGGGAGTGGCGCGAGCCGGCGCTCGGTCCACGCACGGTCGCCTTTCTCCAGTACACCTCCGGATCCACCAGCGAACCCAAGGGAGTTGTCGTCGACCACGGCAACGTGCTCGCCAACGCCGAGGCATTCCGTGGCACGGTCGATGTCCGCCAGGAGACCCGCTGGGGCGGCTGGCTGCCGATGTACCACGACTTCGGGCTGATCGGACTCCTGATCACCCCGCTGACCCTGGGAAGCACCACGGTGCTGATGTCCCCGGCGACCTTCCTCAAGCGCCCGCACCTGTGGCTGCGGCTGATGGACGCGTACGACCTCCAGGTGTCGCCGGCCCCCGACTTCGCCTACGACCTCTGCACCCAGCGGATCACCGACGCCCAACTGGCCGGACTCGATCTGTCCCGGTGGACGCACGCGATGAACGGCTCCGAACCGATCCGCGCCCGGACCCTGACCGCCTTCGCGGAGCGCTTCGCCGCGGCCGGACTGCGCGGTGACGCCCTGACCCCCGGCTACGGCATGGCGGAGGCGACCCTGTGCGTCTCCGGCTCCCCCTCCTACCAACCGCCGGTGATCACCGCGGTCGACGTCGAAGCGCTCACCAAGGACGAGTTCCGCCCCGCCGGTCCCTCGGCACCGGCCGAGGCGGTGCGCCTGCTGGTCAGCAGCGGGCGCCTCTGCCCCGGCGTGGAGGCGGTCGCGGTGGACCCCGCCGACGGCCGGGTGCTGCCCGAGGGCACGATCGGCGAACTCTGGTTGCGCGGACCGAGCATCGCCCGGGGCTACTGGGAGAACGAAGGGCAGAGCGAACTGACCTTCGGCTCCGTCACCCGCGACGGCCTCGGGGGCTGGCTGCGCACGGGGGACCTGGGGGTGCTGGCCGACGGCGAACTGTACGTCACCGGCCGGATCAAGGAACTGCTGATCCTTCACGGCCGCAACCTCTACCCGCACGATCTGGAGGCCGCCGTCCGCAGCACCCATCCGGCGCTGGGGCGTACCGCCACCGCCGTGTTCACCGTGCCGGCCGCCGGGGATCAACTGGTGGTGGTCCAGGAGACGCGCCCGGCCCAGCTCGGCGCCACCACCGCCGACGAGCTGATCGACCGCGTCAAGCAGGTGCTGGGCAGTGAGTTCGGCGTCGCCGTGCCGAACGTCGTCCTGGTACGGCCGGGCGAGGTGCAGCGGACCACCAGCGGCAAGATCCAGCGCGGCCTGACCAGGGAGTTGCTGCTCGACGGCGAACTGCGGGTGGTCCACCAGCAGGTGAGCCCCGGACTGGAACACGCCCGCGCGACGCGCGCCGGCGCCGGTGCGGCCCGGTGAGCGCGCTGACCGTCGCCGGGCTGGAGCGGGCGCTCGGGAATCCGGCCGACCCGCGGACACTGTTCTCGTACGCCCGTTGCGCCGAGCTCGACCGGGCCGAGGAGTTCCCCGAGGCGATCTGCGCGGAACTGGACCGGCTCGGTCTGTCCCGCCACTACATACCCGAGGCGTTCGGCGGGGCGCTCATCGACCACCAGGGGCTCGCCGACCTGATCCGGGTGATCGCCGGACGCGACCTCACGGTGGCGATCGGCCACGCCAAGAGCTACCTCGGGGCGGCCTGCGTCTGGATGGCCGGGACCCCGGAGCAGGCCCGCGCTCTGGCCGCCCGGATCACCGCTGGGGCACCGGTCTCCTGGGGACTCACCGAGCGGGCGCACGGCAGCGACCTGCTGGCCACCGAGGTGGTGGCCGAACCCGACCCCGCCGGTGGTCACCGGCTCACCGGTGAGAAGTGGCTGATCAACAACGCCACCCGGGGGGAACTGGTCTGCGTGCTCGCCCGCACCGACCCGGCCGGCGGACCGCGTGGCCACAGCCTCTTCCTGGTCGACAAACACGCGCTCGCGCCCGGCGGTCACCGCTGCCTGCCCAAGCAGCGCACCCATGGAATCCGGGGCGCCGACATCAGCGGCATCGCCTTCGACCGGGCCCGGGTGCCGGACGACGCCCTGGTCGGCAGTGTCGGCCGTGGTGCCGAAACGGTTCTGAAGACGCTCCAGCTCACCCGTACGGTCTGCGCGGCGCTCTCCCTCGGCGCCGCCGACCACGCGCTGAGGCAGGCGGTCGGTTTCACCGCCGGACGCGAGCTGTACGGCCGTCGGCTGATCCGCTTCCCGCACGTACGCCGCACCCTCGGACGCGCCTACGCCACGCTGTTCGCCTGCGAGGCGGTCGGCGCGGTGGCGAACCGCTCGATCGCCGCTCTGCCCGGTGAACAGAGTGTCGCGTCCTCCGTGGTGAAGGCCTTCGTGCCCGCACGCGTCGACGAACTCATCGCGGACTGCGGTGAACTGCTCGGCAGCCGGGCCTTCCTGACGGAACTGTACGAGCACGGCGGCTTCCAGAAGCTCGCCCGGGACCACCGGGTGGTGGGCATCTTCGACGGCAACCAGGCGGTCAACCGGAACGCCCTCGTCAATCAGTTCCCGGTACTGGCCCGCCGCTACCGCGAGGCCCGGGTGGACGCGGCCGGGCTCGCCCTGGCGGTCACCCTCACCTCCCCCCTGCCGTCCGCCGACCCCGGCCGACTGGAGCTGGTCTCCCGGGGCGGGTCGAGCCTCGTCCAGAGCCTGCCGGCCGCCGTCGCCGAACTGCGCGCCGGGCCGGGGACCGACCCCAGGCTGCTCGCCCTGGCCGAGCGGCTCGCCGAGCGCTGCGGCACGCTGCACGGCGAACTGGCCGCGCTGCGGCCCTCGCCGACCGCGTCCGCGAGGTCCTTCGAGCTCGCCGAGTGCTACGAGGAGTGCTTCGCCGGAGCGGCTGTGCTCCATCTGTGGCTGGCGGGCAGCCGCCGCCCGGCCCGGTCGAAGCTGTGGCAGGACGGGCTCTGGGCCAGGGCCGCACTCGCGGCACTGCTCGGCCGGCCGTCCCCGGGACGGCACGAGAGCGCCGAGTTCGACGAGCTGTTCGACACCCTGGAGTCCGTCGGCGCGACCGCCCGGCCGGTCCTGGTCCTGACCGAAGAGGAGATCCCGTGAGCGGGACGACAGCGGCTCCGCGGTCTGACGCGGCCGACCTCGAACGACGCTTCGGAGACCCCTGGGAACCGGCCAACCCGGTCGGCCACGCCGCCACCGTCGCGGCCGACGAGCGCGACGAGGTGGTGGCCGGTGCCGAGCACCTGCTCGACGAGTACGGCCTGGGCGCCGAGTTCGTCCCGGTCGGACTCGGAGGCCGCCTCGATCGCCTGGACCGGCTGGTCGAGGTGATGCGCGCGGTGTTCCGGCGCGACCCGGCGCTCGGTCTCGGGTACGGAGCCTCCTCCTTCATCGCCGCGGTCAACGTCTGGTCCTCCGGCAGCGACGAGCAGCGGCGCCGCCTCGCCGGAATCCTGCTGCGCGGCGGCCGGGTGGCGACGGTCTACCACGAGCTGGAGCACGGGAACGATCTCGCCGGCGCGGAATTCACCGCCCGCCCACAGGAGGACGGCACACTGCGGCTGCACGGCCACAAGGAGCTCGTCAGCAACGTCCGACGCGCCGAGGCACTGGTGATCTTCTCCCGGACCTCGGAGAGACCCGGCTCGCGCAGCCACTCGCAACTGCTCGTGGAGAAGGAACTGCTGCCGGCCGACCGCTACCGTTACCGCCCGCGCTTCCCCAGCGTCGGCATGCGTGGGGTCCAGCTCGGCGGCATCGAGTTCGACGACTGCCCGGTCGGTCCGGAGACCGTCGTCGGCCGCCTCGGCCAGGGGGTCGAGAGCGCCTTCCGCTCCTTCCAGCTCACCCGTACCGCGCTGCCCGCGATGGCCACCGCGATCCTCGACACCGGACTGCGTACCACCCTGCGCTTCGTCCGTTCCCGCCGTCTTTACGGGCAGTACGCGAGTGACCTGCCGCTGGTGCGCCAGACCCTCGCCGAGACGTTCACCGACCTGCTGATGTGCGATGCCCTGGCAACCACCGGGGCCCGCGCGGTGCACCTGCTGCCCGGCGCCACCGCCATGTACGCCTCCGCGGTGAAGTTCCTGGTCGCCAAGCAGCTGATGGACGCCATGGACCGGCTCTCGGTCGTCCTCGGTGCCCACTTCTACCTGCGCGGGGGCGAGTTCGCCATTTTCCAGAAGCAGCTACGGGACCTCCAGGTGGTCGGCTTCGGCCACGCCGCCAGGATCGCCTGCCTGGCCACCGTCCTGCCCCAGCTGCCGGGCGCGGCCCGCCGGGCCCGGGGGGCCGGGGCCCCGCCCGAGCTGCTGTCACGGATCGGCGCCGAACTGCCGCCGCTGGACTTCGGCCGGCTGACCCTCGGTGCCACCGGCCCGGACCACCTGGCGGCCGTCCCGGCGCAGCTCGCCGAGGAGCTGGCCGGCCGTGCGGAATACCGTGGACTGCACCGGCTGGCCACCGTGTTCGCCGCGGAGACGGAGCTGGTACGGGCCGACGCGCTGGCACTGGCCCCGCGCGATCTGGCGGTCGGCGGCTCGGCCGACGCTCTGGAGGTGCCCGCCCGCTACGCCGCGCTCCTGGCCGCCGCGTGCTGCCTCAACACCTGGCGGGACAACCGGGACAACGGCGATCCGTTCCTCGCCGACCCGCTCTGGGCCGAGGCGGCCCTCACCCGGCTGCTCGGCCGGGTCGGCCGGGGCAGCGGCCGGCTTCCGGCCGAGCGGGCCGAACCGATGTACCGCGCCCTGCTCGAACGCGACGACGCCCGGCGCGGCTTCGACCTCGCCGGCCGGGACCTGCCCGGCTGACCGCCCCGTCCCGCCCCGCCCCGTACGTCCCCACCGAGCCACGACCATGGAGACCACTTTGCCCGGCACCGACCGCCACACCGAACTGCGGGAGTGGACAGCCCAACGGGTCGCCTCCTACCTGGAGTGTTCCCCCGCCGAGATCGACCCCGAGGTTCCGCTCACCGACTACGGCCTGAGCTCCGTCTACGCCTTCGTCCTCTGCGGCGATCTGGAGGATCACCTCGGATTCCCCATCGACCCCACGGTCGTCTGGGACCACCGGAGCATCGAGCAGCTGTCGGCCCACCTGGTCGGTCTGGCCGCCGCGCACCGTGCGGACTGTCCCGGAGCGACGCCATGACCGCACTCCGGGCCGTGTCGGCCTACCTGCCGCCGGAGAGCGTACCGGTGGCCGATCTCCGGACGGAGCTCGGGCTGAATGGTGATCAGCTACGGGTGATGCGAAGGGTGTTCGGCCTCTCCCAGGTCCTGCGCGAGCCGGAGGGCACGGTCGCCGACCTCATGCTCGCCACCGCCCGGCGGCTGGACGCGCTGCGCGGGCGTGAGCACCTGGTCCGTTATGTCGTCCACGCCCGGACCATGCCGGCGGTGGCGCCGTACCCGGTCAATCCACTGCACGAGGTCCGCGACGCGCTGGGCCTGCGCCACGCCCAGGTGTTCAGCGTGTTCCAGCACGCCTGTGCCTCCGGACTGCTCGCCGTGGACATGTGCGGCAAGCTGCTGGCCGCCGACGGCGACCCCAAGGCGCTGGCCCTCGTACTGACCGGGGAGAAGACGTTCACCCCGGCCGCCAGGACCGTGCCCGGTACCGCTGTCAACGGCGAGGCGGCGGCCGCGGTGCTGGTGGGCCTCGGTGGCGATCACGACCGGGTGCTCGGCTACGCGACCCGCACCCATGGCCGCTTCAACGCAGCTCTCTCGCTCACCGCCGAGGTCGCCGCGCAGTTCCAGCAGGCCTACCCGCAGGCCCTCGCCGACGTACTGCTCGCGGCCGTCGAGAGGGCCCGCACCACCCTCGACGAGCTCACGCTGATCCTTCCGCACAACGTCAACCGGGTCTCCTGGGTCCGGCTCTGCCGAAACCTCGGCATCCCCCTGGAGAAGGTGCTGCTGGACAACGTGCCCGTCACCGGGCACTGCTTCTGCGCCGATCCCTTCCTCAACTACCGCACCGCCGCCGACCGCGGACTGCTCACGCCCGGCGACCGCTATCTGATGGCGGCGGTCGGCCTCGGCGCGACCTTCTCCGCGATGGTCCTCGAACACTGACCACCGCATCCGACAGAAAGGAGCGGCCACGAGATGCAGGACTTCATGGGCCGGCTGAGGACAGCACTCACCGGCTCGCCCGACACCCCGCTCGTCCTCCTCGGCAACTTCGAGGTCGAGGACGAGTGGGCCCGGGGCGAGCCCGGCCTGCCACGCTTCGCCTTCACGGCAGGCAGCGCGGTCGTCAACCGCATGGACGAATTCACGCTGCTGCTCGCCGGCCAAGGGGACCACGTCGTCCTCAAGTCGGCCCCCGACCCGGACCATCTGCGCTACCTGGAGGAGCTGGGTGTGGATCTGCCCCAGGTCCACACCGTCTCCGGCGGCGACCCGCAGCGCACCGTCACCCAGGACGCCCTCGCCGACCCCGCCCTCCAACGGGAGCTGCGCGCGCTCGGGCCCGGAGCCAGGATCGTCCCGCACGGCACCTCCGCCCTGGAGGAACGGCTCTCCGGCCTCACCGGACTGCCTTTGGGCGCACCGTCGGCCGCCCTCTGCAAAGCCGTCAACAGCAAGATCTACAGCCGTGACGCGGCCGCCGCCGCCGGGCTGCGCCAGGCACCCGGATGGACGTGCGACAACCTCGCCGAACTCGACGCCGCCTTCGGCGAAGCCCGGAACCTGCTGCGTGCCGGCCGCCGGATCGTCGTCAAGGACGCCTTCGGCGTCTCCGGCAAGGGCATCAGCGTCGTCGACGACGAACGGCGGCTCGACAAGCTGTGGCGGATGGTCGCCCGGCGGGCGGAGCGCAGCGGCGACGACCGGGTGGTCCTGGTGGTGGAGGAGTGGGTCGCCAAGACCGCGGATCTCAACTACCAGTTCACCGTGGGCCGGGACGGCTCGGCGCACTTCGACTTCGTCAAGGAGGCGATCACCGAGGGGGGCGTGCACAAGGGCCACCGTTTCCCGGCCCGGCTGACCGCCCCCCAGCTCGACACCGTCCGGCACGCCGCCGCGCTGCTCGGCGACCGGCTCGCAGCCGACGGCTACTTCGGCGTCGTCGGTGTGGACGCGATGACCGATCCCGAAGGCGGCGTCTACCCGGTCGTCGAGATCAACGCCCGGCACAACATGTCGACGTACCAGTCCCGGCTGCAGGAGGCGTTCATCGGCCCCGGCCAATGCGCGCTGGCCCGGCACTATCCGGTCCGGCTGCGCGCGCCGCTCGGTTTCGGACGGCTGCGCGCCCAGCTGGCGGACCTGCTGTTCACCGGTGCCGGCTCCGGTGGGCTGCTCGTCAACAACTTCGCGACCGTCAACGCGGCCGCCACGCGGGACGGCACGTCCTACGAGGGCAGGCTCTACGGCCTGCTGATCGGGGACTCCCCGCGGCGTCTGGACGAGACCGACAAGGCGATCACGGCCCGGCTGGCCGCACTGAAGGAAACCGAAGGAAGAGGGCAGGCATGACGGGTGAATTCCGTATCCAGGGGCTGGGCATCACCCGGCTCGCCGAGGAGTTCGGCACTCCGCTCTACCTGTACGACGGCGGAGCCCTGCGCGCGCAGTTCGACGGGCTGCGTTCGCGGCTGCACCCGGCGCTTGAGATATTCCTCTCCCTCAAGGCCAACCCGAACATCTCGGTCTGCGCCCTGCTCAACTCGCTCGGCGCCCGCGCCGAGGTCTCCTCCATGACCGAGCTGGTGACCGCTCTGCGGGCCGGTGTCCCGGCGCACGACATCATCTTCCTCGGCCCTGGCAAGAGCCGGGAGGAGATCGCCGCCTGTCTCTCCGAGCGCGTCCTGGCCATCGTCGTGGAGTCCTTCGGCGAGCTGGAACTGGTCGACGAACTCGCGGCCGAGCAGGGCGTGGTGGCTCCGGTCGCCCTGCGGGTCAACCCGAGCTTCGCGGTCAAGGGCTCCGGTCTGACCATGGGGGGCAAACCCCGCCAGTTCGGCATCGACGAGGAACAACTGCTCGCCGCGGAGGACCTGGCCGGGCGCCACCCGCACGTCCGGCTCATGGGCGTACACGCCTACCTGGGCACCCGCATTCTCGACGAGGACGTCATCGTCGAGAACTCCACCCGAATCCTCGGCCTCGCCGAGCGGATCTCCGGGAGGCTCGGCTTCCCGCTCGAACTCGTCGACATCGGCGGGGGACTGGGCGTCGGCTACTTCGAGAAGGAGCGGGACCTGGACCCGGAGGTGCTCACCGAACGCCTCAACCCGCTGGTCGAGACGTTCACCCGGGCCCACCCCGGCACCCGGCTGCTGCTGGAGCTGGGCCGCTACCTCACGGCCCCGGCCGGCACATACGTGGTCCGGGTCCGGTACGTGAAGACCTCGATGGGCGAGAACTTCGCGATCGCCGACGGCGGCACCAACCACCACATGGCGGCCGTCGGTATCGGCTCCTTCGTCAAGCGCAACTTCCCGATGCGGGTCCTCAACCGTCTCGACGAGCCCGCCGACCAGCCATGGGTGGTCACCGGCCCGCTGTGCACCCCCAACGACACCATCGGCAAGAACGTCCTGCTGCCACCGGTCCGGGCCGGGGACCTCCTGGGGGTCGACCGCTCCGGCGCGTACGGGCCCACGGCCTCGCCGGTGTTCTTCCTCAGCCACGGCTACCCGGCGGAAGTCCTCGTGGACGCCGGCCACGCCCACCTGGTCCGCGACCGAGACACCACCGACGACCTGCTGAGCCGCCAGCACCGCTACGACCCCCCGGCCGCCGAGGCCGGGGCACGCACCGAAGGGAACTGACCATCATGTCCGACCTCACCCAGGGCGCCGACCTCACCCAGGGCGCCGACCTCACCCAGGGCGCCGGCCTCGACCGCGCCGTCGTCGTCACCCGGATCAACGATTCGCTCGGCGAGGTACTCAAGCGCGAGCTGGAGCCCGGCGACGACTCGCCCCGCCTCTTCGACGACCTCGGCCTGGACTCCACCAGCGTGCTGGAGCTGCTGATGCGTCTGGAGGACGAGCTGGGGATCGAGTTCGACACCGACTCGCTGGAACAGCGCCACTTCGAGACCGTCGGCACCCTCGCCGACTACGTGATCGAGCAGGCCTGATCCCATGTATCTGAGCGCCGCGGCCACCCTGGCCGAAGCACCCGGCCCCGGCCCGGTCCGCCTGCCGTTGCGAGTGCGACGGATCGAGGCCCGGCGCTTCGGGCCCGGCCGGCCGTTCGTCCGCCAGGGACCGGTCCCCTGGCTGGAGCACTACTTCGCGGACCTGTCCGAGATCTACGGTGTCGGGCTGCGCCCCGGCTTCCTGGAACGGACGACCCGCAACAGCTACGCCGAGATGGCAGGCGACGTGGCGGCCTCGTTGGGCCCGTTCGGCGGACCGGTCGACCTGCTGGCCACGGCGCACGCCGTCGAGGACTCCGACATGGAACGCTCCCCGACCGGCTACGTGTGCGAGCTGCTGCCCGGTGACCCGCTCCCGATCGGTGTGAGCGACCAGGGCGCGGCGGGCCCTTTCACCGCGCTGCGGCTGACCGGCGAGTACGCACGCTCCGACGGCCTCACCCACGCCGTCCTGGTGGCGCTCGACCAGGCCGGCAGACCGTACCTGTCCCCCGTGCCGCCGGAGCAGTCGGTCACCGGTGACTGCGCGGTGGGACTGTGGCTGACCGCCGACGAGAGCGCCGACACCCGCCTCGTCCAGTGGGCCGACGTACGGCCGGAGGCGGTGGCCGGTCTGCTGGCCGGCGCCCTCGCCGGAGAACCACCCCCCGGGGTGCTGCTCACCGGAGCCGGCGTCGACCCCGACCGGGACCTCGCCGGGCTCACGGGGCGTCCCGCCCGGCTGGTCACCACCGGCCGGGGACTGCCGTGCACCGGTGTGTGGGAGCAGCTTGCCCGACTGGTGCCCGTCCTCGGCGCCGGGCCGGTGCGTGTGACCCTCGTCGAGTACGAGCGGACGCTCGGCTACCTCTGCCTGTGCTCGGTGACTCTGCATCCGCGTCAAGAGGAGGCCGATCGATGACCGCCGTCCGCGACGAACCCGTCACGGAAACGGGCGACCACATCCGCCGTACCGCACGCGAACACGGTCTGGTGGCGGCGCTGACCGCGCTCCAGGCCGGGCTCGCCCCCGGCGCGCTCCCGCTGGGCCCGGCCGGCCACGCACTGCTGCCGGAGGGCCCGGCTGGTGCCGCGCGAAGCGTACGGCGCGGCGGCCGCACCGCCCCGCGGGACCGTGCCGCCGAGTCCGTGCCCGCCCACGTACGGCTGCACGGCGAGACCCTGGTGACGCTGCGCCACCCGCTGCCGCCCGGTCCGGACGAGCCCTCGGACCTGTGGGTACTCGGCCTGGCCCGGCTGCGGCTCGGCCTCTCCGAGTCGCTGCTCGACGCGTGCCTGGACTATCTCGGCGCCCGGACCTTCGGCGACAGCCCGCTGCTGGTGCAACAACTGGTCAGGGACAGCCTCGCCGAGGCCCTGACGGAACACCTGCAACTTCGTGAACTGCTCGGCCCGCGGGCCCGGTTCACGGCCGGAGAACTGACCGAGCTGCACCGCATCGTGACCCGTACCGACCGCGTCCTGCTGCGGTTGCTCGGCGGCCACGGCTTCCGCGCCGACGGTCCCGGCCAGAGCGCCCATGTCTCCGAACTGCTCGCGGATGTCTACGCCGCGGTCCCGGCCGGTAACGAGGAAGCCCCGTGACCCTGCTCGACGAACGGCTCAGGACCCTCCAGCACACCGCGCGGGGGTGGGCGGAACAGATACGCCCCCTGGTGCTGCCCCTCGAAGCGGACCCGGAGGCGGTCCGCGAGCACCTGGACCTGCCGCTGTTCTCCTATCTGGCCCGCACCCCCGTCCCGCGGGAGTACCAGCCCGACCCGATCGTGGTCGACGGGCACGCCTACTACGGCACCGGCGGGCTGGAACGGGTGGTGTTCTGCGAGGAGATCGCCTCCGTCGACGCCGGCATGCTGCTGGCCGCCCCCGGCCCCTCGCTCTCCGGCGTGCTCGTCGCCCTGCTCGGCGACGAGGAGCAGCGGTCCTGGTTCTACGGCCGGCTGATGGCGCGTCCGACCTGGACCTTCCTCGCCCTCACCGAACCCGACCGGGGTTCCGACGCCGGCTCGCTCACCACCCTCCTCACCCCCGGCGCGGAGGGCGGCCCGCTGTTGCTGAACGGTGCCAAGAGGTTTATCGGCAACGCCGCCCGGAGTGACCTCGGCGTGGTCTTCGCCCGCACCCGGCCCGGCCCCCTCGGCGTGGTCGCCGCGCTCGTCGAGACCGCCCGGCCCGGCTTCGAGGCGGTGCCGTTCGACACCGTCGGGCTGCGCGGCAACCAGATCTGCGAGGTCCGCCTGACCGACGTCGAGGTGCCCGCCGAACACGTCCTCGGCCGCCATCTGTCGCCCACCCGGCGCGGTCTGATGGGCGCCGTCCAGGGTTTCAACCGGCTGCGTCCCGGAGTCGCCGCCCTGGCCCTGGGCATCGCCCGCGGCGCGTACGAGTACGTCGTGGCCCACCGCCGCACCCTGCGTTCGGCCGAGGCGGCCCGGCTGGAGCGCACGGCGCTGCGGATCGAAGGGGTGCGCCGCCTGGTGTACCGGGCCGGTGAAGCCGTCGACCGGGACGATCCCGCTCTCGGTCCCCTGGCCTCGGCCGCCAAGGCGCGGGCCGCGCAACTGGCCGAGGAGGTCACCCTGGAGGCACTGGAGTACTTCGGTGCCGGGGCCCGCCTCGACCACCCGCTGCTCGACAAATTCGCCCGTGACGCGCGCGGTGTGGAGTTCATGGAGGGCACCCGCAACATCCAGCGGCTGAACCTCTTCCAGGGCCTGTCCCAGGGGAAGATCGACCGTGGCTGAAACGGCGCCCGCCATCCGGAGCCCGAGCAGGTCGGTGCTCCGGATCGCCGTACCGATGCTGCCCGCCGACATCGCCGCCGTTCTGGTACCGCTCCTCGTGCTCGCGCTCATGGGCCGGATGGCCGGTGACGCGCAGTACGTGCGGGCGCTCTTCATGCCGGTGCAGTTCCTGTTCCTCGCGCTCACCGCCGGCCTGGGCGCGGGGAACCAGGTCGCCGCCGCCGTCGCGCACGGCGCGGGCGACCTCCGCGCGGCCGGCGCCGCGTTGCTCGCCAACGCCCGCGTCGCGGTGGGCGCCGGTGCCGCGTTCAGTGTGCCGCTGATCGTCTCCGCACCCCTGCTCGGCGACCTCATGGGGGTCTCCGGCACCGCCCGTGACGACTTCACGGTTTTCCTGTGTGCGATCGCCCCGGCCTCGGTCCTGCTGCTGGGGCCGGCGCTGACCGCCTCCACCCTGCGAGGCTGCGGTCTTGCACGGCAGGCGGCGGCGGTCACCCTGCTGGCTGCCGCGACCGAGGTCGGCGGGGTCGCCCTGCTCGGACTGAAAGCCGGTCTCGGGGTCGACGGTGTGGCGCCCGCCGTCGCGCTCTCGGGGCTGGTCGGCACGGCGCTCGGCTGGGTGCTGCTGCGCCGCGCCGGACTGCTCGGCCCGGCCGCCGGCCGAGTCCGGCCGCTGCCCGCCCGGGCCGCCGCCCGGCAACTCCTCACGGTCAGCGTCCCGGTCGGCGCCTCCTATCTGGTGATCTGCGCCTCCAATCTGGCGCTGATGCGGATACTGGCCCCCTTCGGCCCGTCGGTGCAGGCGGGCTACGCCAACGCGGCGACCTTGCAGACCTTGCTGATCATGCCGGGACTGGTGCTCGGCTCGGCCACCGCCATCGTGCTGAACAGCCATCGTGGCGCCGGCCGGAGCCGGCTGCTGGCCCCCGCTCTCCATTCCGGTCTCCGGATCGCCGCCGGGACGTACGCGGTGCTCGCGGCGGTCTCCTACTTCGGCCGCGAACTGTTCGCCGGACTCATGACCGGCGACGGGCGGATCGCCGCGGAGACTGCCCACTACCTGGAAGTGGTCGGCCCCAGCTATCTGCTGATGGGTCTTGTGCTGGCCGCGCTGACCGTACTGGAGCAGGTCGGTGGCGGGCCGGTGGCACTCGCCATGAACGCCGTGTACTTCGTGGGCGCGGTGACCGTCGGCGGGTGGCTCGCCCGCTCGACGGGGGACCCGGCCGCCCTCTACCGGACCATCGCGGGCTTCAACGGGCTCGGTGTGGTGGCGGTGGCGACGACCCTCCTGTTCGTCCGCCGGGTCGCCGCCCGCGAACACGCCGGCCGGACCCCGGACGGCGACGCCCCCGAAGCTGTGGACGCACCGCCCGGCGCCGTCGGCCGAGCTCGCCACCCGGCCTCCGGGGCCGGGCAACCGCACTCCTGACGTGTGGCCGACCGCACCGTACCGACCGCACGGCACCGATAGAGCCGAACCGACCGAACCGAACCGACCGATCCGCACAGGGGGAAGAAAGATGACGCACCGGACACCGGACGCCGTGAGGAGGCGGGTCGCCTTCCACGGAAGCCGAGCCGTCACCGGTCCCACCACCTGGGGCCAGCAGCACATCTGGCGGGACATCAGGGCCATGCTGCCCGACACCGCGTTCTTCAACGTCGCCCAGGCGACCTTCGTACCGCCCGGCGTGGGTGTCCCGGACGTCCTGGAGCAGCTGACCGAACTCGTCGCCCGGCACGAGTCGCTGCGCACCCTCGCGGTGCCCGGTGCGAACGGAACACTGGAGCAACGGGTCCTGGCAGTAGGGGAGTTCGAGGTTGACGTCCTCGGGCTGACCGCCGCCGAGCACGCCGTGGAGCTTCGTGAACACTTCACCGAGGCGGCGCGGCGCTTGGAGGCCCGGGGCTTCGACAACACCGCCGACGTACCGTTCCGGGCCCTGATCGGCGTGCTGGACGAGGTGCCACAGGCCGTGGTCCTCTGCCTCTCCCACTTCGCGGCGGACCTGACCGGCGTCCGCCTGCTGACCGGGGAACTGGACGCGCTGCTGGCCGCCCGCGCGGCAGGGGCCGCCCCGCCGCCCCGCCCGTTCGCGCGGGAGCCCCTGGAGCAGGCGTGGTTCGAGGCATCGCCGGCCGGTGTCCGGATGGAGGAGAAGGCGCTCCGCCACTGGAGCACCCAGCTCGGCCGGGCCCCGGCGGACAACTTCCCCCGGCCGCCGGGCGCTCCGCAGGAGCCGCGGTTCTGGCGCGGCGAACTGCTCTCCCGCGCCGTACCGCAGGCGCTGCGGGCCGCCGCCGAGCGGCATCGTTCGACCGTCCCGAACGTCCTGCTCGCCGTCACCGCGACCCTGCTGGCCCGTGGTGAGGGCCTGGGCACCTGCGGTCTGAAGCTGGTGACCGCCAACCGCTTCCGGCCGGAACTCCGCCACGCCGTGGGCAACCTGGCCCAGGAGGTGTTCGTGGCGGTCGACGTGTCCGGGGAGACCTTCGCCCAGGTGCTGAGCGGCACATGGTCCGCCACCCTGGCCGCCTACCGCAACGGGCAGTTCCGCCCCGAGCGGGCCCGCGCCCTTGCCGAGGAGGCGGGCGTCGCCGTGGACTGCCTCGTCAACGACCTCTGGTCGACGACCTGGGACAGCGCCGCCCTGCCCGCCCCGTCCGCCGCCGGACTCGCCGAAGCGGCGGCGGAATCGGCCTTCCGCTGGGCGGACCGCACGGCACAGGACGAGGTGGCGTTCTTCCTGGAGGTGTTCGAGGTATTCGGTGAACCCAAACGCGTCCGGATCACCCTGCTCGGCGACACCTCCCGGATGCCGCCCGCCAGGATCGAGGGCTTTCTGCGCGGTCTGGAGCGGGTGCTGCTCGCCCTCGCGGAGGGCCACGTGGCCCCGGCGGACTTTCCTTCGGTGGCGGGTCTCACCGTTCCCGGCCCTTCGCCCCGGTGAACGAGGACACCGGGGTGGTGGAGATCTGGCGATTCCCGCTCGATCTTCCCGCACCCGAGGTGGAGCGGCTGGCCCGCGTGCTCGACGACGCGGAGCACGACCGGCGGGCGATGCTGCGCGCGGTCGAGCACCGTCGCCGTTTCACCGTCTCGCACGCCCGCACGCGGCTGGTTCTCGGGGAGCGGCTCGGGGTGCCTCCCACGCTGGTACGGCTGCGCTCCGGCCGCTACGGCAAGCCGGAGCTGGAGGGCGGCGCGGGCACCCGCCGCTGGCACTTCAGTCTCTCCCACTCGGGTGACCTGGCGGTGCTCGCGCTGTGTCACGGGCGGGAGGTCGGGGTGGACGTCGAGCACATCCGCCCGGACCGGGACGTCGTCAGCTTCGCGGCCCGTTGGTTCGGCCCGGACGAGAGCGACTGGGTGGCGGAGGGAGGGGGGCCGGACCGGGTGCGGAGGTGTCTGCGGCTGTGGACCAGGAAGGAGGCGTGCGTCAAGGCGGCCGGCGGCCGGCTCGTGCAGGGCCTGCGCTTGGCGGTGGGCCAGGGACCCCGGCCCTGCGTGGTCGACGGGCCGCACGGGCTTCCCGGCACCTGGACGGTGGCGGACCTTCCCGTCGGTGCCGGTCATGTGGGAGCGGTCGCTGTGCGGGGCGTCCGGCCCTTCCGGGTGCTGGACCGCTCCGGCGCCGTGGCCGCCCCCACGGCGCCGGCGTGACTGTGGTGTCCGGCACAGCGGGGCTCCGCCACCCGTACCGGCCGAAGCGCCCGATGCCCGCCCGGCAGCGGGCTCCGGCCCTCCTCGGCGTCCGCCGGGCCGGACCGGGCCGTCCGGCGGAGTGACGCACGTCTCTACCGCGGGGGCCCGGCACGACCGCATGGTGGTCGGGTCCCGACGCAGTCCCCCCTCACCCGACCGAGCGAGCCGCCATGACGACTTCCACCGCCCTCATCACCGCCGTACGCCGCCGTGCCCGCACCGGAGGGCCCGACGACGGCCCCGCGCTGCTGGAGACCGTGCTGGGCTGGACGCTCGTCGTGGTGGTCGCCCTGTTCGTCACCAGGGCGGGCCTGATGTGATCCTTCCGCGCCCCCGAGGGCGCCGGACGCCCGTGTGCGGACAGGGGGGTGGGGGGGAACCCAAGGGTTCCCCGCCACCTCTTGACGGCTGTTCCCGTCAGCTGTTCACAGGGGCGACGGTGTCAGTTGATCGCCTTGATCAGTTCGCCGTCGGCCGTGTCACCGCTCAGCTCCCAGAAGAACGCGCCTCCGAGACCCTGGTTCTTCGCCCAGGTCATCTTGGAGCCGATGGTGGACGGGGTGTCGTAGCTCCACCAGTCGGTGCCGCAGTGCGCGTACGCCGTGCCGGCGACGGTGCCGGTGACCGGGCAGCTGTTCTTCAGGACCTTGTAGTCCTCGATGCCCGCCTCGTACGTGCCCGGGGCCGCACCGGTCGCGGTGCCGCCGGGGGCGTCCTGGGTGACGCCGGTCCAGCCGCGGCCGTAGAAGCCCAGGCCGAGCAGCAGCTTGTCGGCCGGGACACCGAGCTTCTTCAGCTTGGAGATCGCCGCGTCGGTGTCGAATCCCTCGTGCGGAATGCCGTCGTAGGCGGTCAGCGGGGAGTGCGGGGCGGTCGGGCCCTTCGCGTCCCAGGCGCCGAAGAAGTCGTACGTCATCGGGTTGTACCAGTCGACGTACTTCGCGGCCCCGCCGTAGTCCACGGCGTCGAGCTTGCCGCCGTCCGAACCGTCGGCGGAGATCGCCGAGGTGACCAGGTTGCCGGTGCCGAACTTCGAACGCAGCGCCGCCAGTACGTTCCCGTAGGCGTCACGTCCGCTGGTGTCGCAGGTCAGCCCGCAGGCGTTGGGGTACTCCCAGTCGATGTCGATGCCGTCGAAGACATCGGCCCAGCGGGGGTCCTCGACCAGGTTGTAGCAGGACTCGGCGAACGCGGCCGGGTTCTTCGCCGCCTCGGCGAAGCCGCCGGACCAGGTCCAGCCGCCGAACGACCAGATGACCTTGAGGTCCGGGTGGAGCTTCTTCAGCTTGCGCAGCTGGTTGAAGTTGCCGCGCAGGTCCTGGTCCCAGGCGTCGGCCACCCCGTCCACCGACTGATCGGCGGTGTACGCCTTCTCGTGGTCGGCGTACGAGTCACCGATCGCACACTTGCCGCCCGTGACGTTGCCGAAGGCGTAGTTGATGTGCGTGAGCTTGTCCGCCGAGCCCGAGGTCTCGATGTTCTTGACGTGGTAATCGCGTTGGTAGACACCCCAGTTGGTGAAGTAGCCGACCACTTTGCCGCCGGCCGCTGTGGGGGCGGCGTCGGCGGCGGCCGTGGGGGCGGCCTGGTCGGTCAGGGGTGTCGCGCCGGCCGATGGGGTACCCGCGACACCCAGCAGGGTGGCTCCGAGAGCGGCGGTACAGGCAGCGGCGGCGAGCGCCCGGAATCGGGCGCGGGGACGGTGAAGTCCGAGCATCATGGCTCCTCGTGGGGGAGGGCTTGAAGTGGGGGGATGTGCTGTTGACCTTCCCGTCAACTTGGCATGAACGCGGTGACGCGTTCCCGTGGAACCGTAGAAGGACTAGACCAGTTGGGTCAATGGTTCGAATCAATTCCAAGACCATCCGGCCGGTCCCGCACCCCGTGACGAAAGCCGCCCGATCGGGCATACTCAACGCGCCACAGCCGCTGATTGGCACCTCCTGCGATCCGGGTGGGCAGCATCGGCTGGGTAGTACTTCTTCGCCGGGCACCGCCCCGGATCAGGGCGGCGCCGCTCCCACCCCGCGCGCGCGTCCGCCGCAACGCCCGACAGGGAGGAGAGCGCCGTCATGTCCGACCGTGCCCAGCAGCCGGTGGAACGCCGACTGCCCACCGAGGAGTCCAGGCAACTCGTCGCGCTCGTCCGCGACATCGTCCAGCGGGAGATCGCTCCCCGGGCGGCCGAGGAGGAGGAAGCGGGCCGGTTCCCGCGCGAGGTCTTCACCCTGCTCTCCCGTTCCGGACTGCTCGGCCTGCCGTACGACTCCGGCCAGGGCGGCGGCGACCAGCCGTACGAGGTCTATCTCCAGGTCCTCGAAGAGCTCGCGGCGGCCCGGCTGACCGTCGGCCTCGGCGTCAGCGTCCACTCCCTCGCCTGCCACGCCCTCGCCGGATACGGGACCGAGAAGCAGCGGACCGAGCACCTTCCCGCGATGCTCGGCGGTGGACTGCTGGGCGCGTACTGCCTCTCCGAACCCGCCTCGGGCTCGGACGCGGCCTCGCTCCGTACCGAGGCGGTACGGGACGGCGACGACTGGGTCATCACCGGCACCAAGGCGTGGATCACGCACGGCGGCATCGCCGACTTCTGTACGGTCCTGGCCCGCACCGGCGTGGACGGACCGCGCGGCATCACCGCCTTCCTCGTCCCCGGCGACGCCGAGGGGCTGAACGCGGCCCTGCCCGAGAAGAAGATGGGCATGAAGGGCTCGCCCACCGCCCAACTGCACTTCGACGGTGTCCGGGTGTCCGACGCGCGCCGGATCGGGGAGGAGGGGCAGGGCTTCGCCATCGCGCTCTCCGCTCTGGACTCGGGGCGCCTGGGCATCGCCGCCTGCGCGGTCGGCGTCGCGCAGGCGGCGCTGGACGAGGCCGTCGGATACGCCACCGGGCGGCAGCAGTTCGGCCGTCCGATCGCGGACTTCCAGGGACTGCGGTTCATGCTGGCCGACATGGCCACCCAGATCGAGGCGGGCCGGGCGCTCTACCTGGAAGCGGCGCGGCGGCGCGACGAGGGCCTGACGTTCTCGCGCCAGGCGGCCATGGCGAAGCTGTTCTGCACGGACGCGGCGATGCGGGTCACCACCGACGCCGTCCAGGTGCTCGGCGGTTACGGCTACACGCAGGACTTCCCCGCCGAGCGGCTGATGCGCGAGGCCAAGGTGCTCCAGATCGTCGAGGGGACCAACCAGATCCAGCGCATGGTCATCGCACGCCACATCGCGGGGCCCGAGACGCGCTGACCGGCGTGGGGCGGGCGCGGGCGGCCGGTACGCGGCGCCCGCGTCGCCGCTCGGACCGCACCCGGTGCGACGACGGCTCCGGCTCCCCGGCCGACGGCATGGCCGCACCGGGGAAGGGGCGCGTCAGGTTGTCCGGTCCGACGGTTGCACGACTCGGCCGGACGGGGAGCGGGCCGGAACTCGTCCGGGCGTGCGGCCAACACGTCCGCGCACGCTCACGGCCCCTCGGCCGGTCCGGGTGCCCGCGAGGCGGGCGGCCGTCCAGGTGTCAGGCGGCGTGCCGCCGGGTCTGCCGCGGCATCCGCATCGGCCGCGCGACCGCGCCCCCGGCGTGCGAGAACGGCTGCATCCGCCAGTCCAGGCCCTGGGGGAGCGTCAGTAGCAGGGCCGTCTCCTGCTCCTGGATGTCGGACGTCTCGTCCGCGGGGCGGGCGGCCGAGGACCGGCTGCCGGTGCCCGTGCACACCGTGAGGACGAACGGATTCCACGGAGTGGGGCACAGCGCGTGCTCCGGCAGCACGTCCTCGCCCGCCAGCAGCGCGATGGGCTGCGCGCAGTCGGGGCACATCACCCGGTACATCTCGAACGTGTCGTAGATGTCGGGAGTGCTCTCCTCGACCGGATAGACGGGCTCCGGTTCGTTGCGTCCGGTGAGCTTCAGGCTCTGCATGGAATTCTCCCCCTCAGGTGGGCCGGGCAGGTGCCACGGCCTCGACCACAGCAAGCACTTCCCCCCGCGCGTCCGCGATAACCGCACAGGTCGTCGGCTACCCGGCCGCAAGCCTGTGGCATTCGTCACATGCCCGCCGCAGGTGCCGCTCCGGCGGCCTCCGCGCTGGGCCTGGGGGCGTCGGGGCCGTAGGTTGATCCGCATGGAGGAGCTGGACCGTCAGATTGTGCAATTGCTCGTCACGGACGGGCGGATGAGCTACACCGACCTGGGCAAGGCCACCGGCCTGTCCACATCGGCGGTTCATCAGCGTGTCCGGAGGCTGGAGCAGCGCGGGGTGATCCGGGGCTACGCGGCCGTCGTCGACGCCGAGGCCGTCGGCCTGCCCATCACCGCGTTCATCTCGGTGAAGCCCTTCGACCCGAGCGCCCCGGACGACATCGCGGAACGGCTCGCGGGAGTCCCGGAGCTGGAGGCGTGCCACAGCGTCGCGGGCGACGAGAACTACATCCTGAAGGTGCGGGTCGCGAGCCCCCTGGAACTGGAACACCTGCTGACCCGTGTCCGCTCGCTGGCCGGTGTCTCCACCCGGACCACGGTCGTCCTCTCCACCCCGTACGAGGCGCGCCCCCCGCGCCTGTGACGGGGGCCGCGGCCCGGGCCGGGCCGCGCAGGCGCGAGACTGGTGCCATGACCGAGAGCACCGCCCCCCAGAGCGACCAGAGCGACCACCGCACCGTGCTGCTGCGCGGCGGAGACGTCCACAGCCCCGCCGACCCGTTCGCCACCGCGATGGTCGTGGAACGGGGCCATGTCGCCTGGGTGGGCTCCGAGGGGGCCGCCGACGCGTTCGCGAGCGGTGTCGACGAAGTGATCGACCTGGAGGGGGCGCTGGTCACCCCGGCGTTCACCGACGCGCACGTCCACACCACGTCCACCGGCCTCGCCCTCACCGGCCTGGACCTGTCCGCCGCCCGCACCCTTCCCGACGCCCTCGCCCTCGTACGCGAGCACGTGGCCTCGCACCCGGGCGACCGCGTCGTCCTCGGACACGGCTGGGACGCCACCCGCTGGCCCGAACAGCGGCCCCCGTCCCGGGCCGAACTCGACGCCGCCGCCGGCGGCCGGCCCGTGTACCTGCCCCGCGTCGACGTGCACTCCGCGGTCGTCACCACCGCCCTCCTCGACCTGGTCCCCGGCATCACCCGCATGCCCGGTCACCATCCGGAAGGCCCGCTGACCGGCGCGGCCCACCACGCCGTGCGCGCCGCCGCCCATGGCGCCGTACCGCCCGCCCAGCGCGCCGTCGCCCAGCGCGCCGCCCTCAGCCACGCCGCCTCGCTCGGCATCGGCACCCTCCATGAGTGCGCCGGCCCCGAGATCTCGGACGAGGACGACTTCACCGGGCTGCTGAAGCTCGCCGCCGAGCGGCCGGGGCCCCGGGTCTTCGGCTACTGGGCCGAGCCGGTCACCGACCGGAAGGGGGCCGGGCGCATCCGCGAACTCGGCGCGATCGGCGCGGCCGGCGACCTCTTCGTGGACGGCTCGCTCGGCTCCCACACGGCCTGTCTGCACGAGCCGTACGCGGACCTCGCCACGGACGGTCCGGCGGGCTCGCGGACCGGCGAGGCACACCTGGACGCCGCGCGGATCGCCGCCCACGTCACCGCCTGCACCGAGGCCGGGCTCCAGGCCGGGTTCCACGCGATCGGCGACGCGGCGCTCTCCGCCGTCGTGAGCGGCTTCAGGGCCGCCGCCGGGACGCTGGGCCTCGCCCGCGTGCGCGCCGCCCGGCACCGGGTCGAGCACGCCGAGATGCTGACCCCCGAGACCGTCGGCGCCTTCGCCGAGCTGGGCCTCACGGCGTCCGTGCAGCCGGGCTTCGACGCCGCCTGGGGCGGCGAGGACGGCATGTACGCACGCCGGCTCGGCGCGGAGCGGGCCCGCACCCTCAACCCGTACGCGGCCCTGCTGCGCGCCGGGGTGCCCCTGGCGTTCGGCTCGGACAGCCCGGTGACACCGCTGGACCCGTGGGGAACCGTCCGGGCCGCCGCGTTCCACCGCACCCCCGAGCACCGGATCTCCGTACGGGCCGGATTCACCGCCCACACCCGGGGCGGCTGGCGGTCCGTCGGCCGGGACGACGCGGGCACCCTCGTGCCCGGCGCCCCCGCCGACTACGCGGTCTGGCGCACCGACGAACTCGTCGTCCAGGCACCCGACGACCGCGTCGCCCGCTGGTCGACCGACCCCAGATCGGGAACGCCCGGCCTGCCGGATCTCACCCCGGGCGCCGCCCTTCCGGTCTGCCTGCGGACCGTGGTGTTCGGACAAACTGTTTACGTACGTCCGAACGAGTGACGTCCGGACATTTCGTACCGCCGATCGAAGGCGTCCGTGCTCTGTCGCGACCTGCGTGTCCTCGGTACTGACCAGGCAATTTGGATAAAAAGCGCAGGTCGGACCACTATTGACAGAAAGCGCCCACGGGCCGGTAGGTTCGGCCACGTCCACCACAGGATGTCCGACCGGTTAAACCTCCACGCAGTCGTCGAACGCCGCTGGGTCATGAGGTGGGGTGCCGCACCGGCGCACCACCGCTTGCAGCCAGGTTCAGCGCCCGCGCCTCGGGGCGAGGGAAGGTTTCAGCCGGACGGCGGGTGGGACCCGGGTGGGGCCCGGACGTTCAGTAGACAACGGCTTTCGGTCGACCCGCAGCCAGCGGGTCCCAGGTCGGCCCGAAGGACACCGGGCCCCGATCCGCAGCTCGCGCCGCGTCACGTGCCGCGACCCGGTCACGCAGGTGCCGTCCCTCCGCGTCACGCCGTGGTTCTGTCCGCACTTCCGCGCATCTGCGCGGGCCCTGGCTCCGACACCGGCCACCGTGTCGGCCTCCGGCCGCCCCGTGCTCGATATGGTGTGCACCTGCGTACGGACATTAAGGGGCAGTAGTGAACGACGGCGGTCAGCGGCAATACGGTCCGCTCGGCACAACCCTGGTGATCATCCCGACCTATGACGAGGCCGAGAACATCGGGCGGATCGTCGGCCGGGTGCGCGCCGCCGTGCCGGAGGCCGACATCCTGGTCGCCGACGACAACAGCCCCGACGGCACCGGCAAGATCGCCGACGAGCTCGCGGCGGCCGACAGCCAGGTCCACGTACTGCACCGCAAGGGCAAGGAAGGACTCGGCGCGGCCTATCTGGCGGGCTTCGGCTGGGGCATCGAGCACGGCTACGGCGTACTGGTCGAGATGGACGCCGACGGCTCCCACCAGCCCGAGGAACTACCCAGACTGCTCACCGCGCTGAAGGGCGCCGACCTCGTGCTCGGCTCCCGGTGGGTGCCCGGCGGCCGCGTGGTCAACTGGCCCAAGTCCCGCGAGATGATCTCCCGTGGCGGCAGCACGTACTCCCGGCTGCTGCTGGGCGTGTCGATCCGTGACGTCACCGGCGGTTACCGGGCCTTCCGCGCCGAGACCCTGCGAGGACTCGGCCTCGACGAGGTCGCCTCCCAGGGCTACTGCTTCCAGGTCGACCTGGCCCGGCG
The DNA here is from genome assembly GCF_029167625.1 of Streptomyces sp. AM 4-1-1. Classification (NCBI taxonomy): domain Bacteria; kingdom Bacillati; phylum Actinomycetota; class Actinomycetes; order Kitasatosporales; family Streptomycetaceae; genus Streptomyces; species Streptomyces sp. AM 4-1-1. Next base: position 745,654 of record NZ_CP119145.1, on the reverse strand, counting down.
CGCGGTCGACGCCGGCTACCACGTCGTCGAGGTCCCCATCACCTTCGTGGACCGCGAGATCGGTGACTCCAAGATGAGCCGCGACATCCTGGTCGAGGCGCTGTGGCGGGTCACGGCCTGGGGCGTCGGCACCCGGACGAGCCGCATTCTCGGCCGCAAACCCTCCTGACCGGCCGGTCCTCGCCCGTCCGAACGCCTCCCTTACGACCTCCCCGTGGCAGGGAGCGGGCTCCCCGCCCCGTGACTGCGCCCGCGGCGGCGTCGCCGGTCGGCGGCCTTCGCGTCGATGCCCTCGTCCCGCCCCGCGATCGACGTCGCGGAACGCCGCCCGCTGATCCACCCCCCATCGCGCGGAGGAGGTCGTTACGCCGCTCGGACGGCCGGGCGGGCACACTGGACACATGACTACCGGCACACAGCCCCCGACCGCTCCCCGACGTTCCCGCGCCCGGAACCTCGTCCCCCTGGCCGTCGCGGCCTGGGTGGTGCTGGAGATCTGGCTGCTGATCGTCGTGGCCGACGCGGCGGGCGGGCTCGCCGTGCTGCTGCTCCTGCTGGCATCGGCCGCGCTCGGGGCCGCCGTGATCAAACGGGCCGGGCGACGGGCCTTCCGCAATCTCACGCAGACGCTTCAGCAGGTGCCCGGGCGGCCCGGCGCGACCGCCGGGCCCACCGACGCTCCGACGAGCGGCAAGGGCAACGGCTTCCTGATGCTGGGCGGCCTGCTGCTGATGATCCCCGGAGTGATCTCCGACGTACTCGGCCTGTCGCTGCTGCTCCCGCCGGTCCGCTCGGCCCTCGGCCGGTACGCGGAGCGGGCGCTGGAGCGGCGGATACGGGTCGTGGCCCCCGGCCACCTGTCGGACGCCTTCCAGCAGGCCAGGACGCGCCGACCGGACGGAAAGGTCGTCCAGGGCGAGGTCATCCGCCCGGACGAGGACCAGGGCGGCCCCGGCGGCCAGGACCGGTCCGGCCGCGAGGACGGTTCCCGCCCGCCGCTGAATCCCTGATCCCGCCCTTCGGCCTCGGTCCTCGCCGCGCCGCTCCTCGCACGCCGCGGAGGCGCAGGGGCGCACGGGAGAGCCGGCCGAAGGCCGCTGGGCCGCGCGCACGCCGAAACGAGCCGCGGGCCGTGCCACACACCAGGTGTGGCACGGCCCGCGGCTCTTGTGCTGTCGTGCGTGTCGCGCGGTCAGGCGGATTTTCTGCTGTCCCGCGGATGCACCGCGATGTTCATGGCTCCGGAGCGCAGAACCGCCAGCCTCTCGGCCAGCACCTCCTCCAGCTCCTCGCGGGTACGCCGCTCCATGAGCATGTCCCAGTGCGTTCGCGCGGGCTTGCCCTTCTTCTCCTCGGGGCCATCCCCGTCCACCAGGAGTGCCTGGGCGCCACACGCCTTGCACTCCCACTCCGGCGGAATCTCGGCCTCAACCGAGAACGGCATCTCAAATCGATGGCCGTTCTGGCATGCGTACTCCACCGCCTGGCGCGGGGCCAGATCGATACCGCGGTCCGTCTCGTAGCTGGTAACCACGAGTCGCGTGCCGCGGAGAGCTCGCTCACTCATGAATCGTGCCTCCCGGGCTTGTCGCCCACAGGACAGGTGTCGCTGTCGTCGTCATCCGGTCAACGTCCGGTCGGCGGTAAAGATTCCCGTTGCGGGTCATGCGTCGCCCGTCGTGCCGCTGCTTATTCATCGGTTGGGGTACCCGCCCTCACCCGGTTTGTCACATCTGACAGAAGTTGTCACCCAACGATTTCGGCTTCTTCTGCTCGCAGTAACGGTCCTCCGGGCAGGCCAAAGGCGTACACTACCGGCCTTTCACTTCAACGTCTAAATCCGGTCCGGTACGGGATTTCCGGCCGCCGCGACCGCCCGGCGCACGGGAACCCTCGCCAACAGCACGGAACCGAGCACGAAGAAGATCACCAACGACATGATCGCGTCGCGATAACTGCCGGTCAATTGGTACGCGAGTCCGAATACGAGAGGACCCAGCCAGCTCAGTCCGCGGTCGCTCATCTCGTACGCGGAGAAGTACTCGGCCTCCTTGCCGTGCGGCACCAGATGCGAGAACAGCGAACGGGACAGCGCCTGGCTGCCGCCCAGCACCAGCCCGATCGCCGCGGCGAGCGCGTAGAAGAAGACCGGAGCCCCCGCGGGCAGGAAGTACCCCGCGACCAGGATCGCGATCCATACGACCAGTGAGCCGAGGATCGTGCGCTTCGCCCCGTGGGTCCGTGCCAGCCGGCCCATCCCCAGGGCCCCCGCCACCGCCAGTACCTGGACCAGCAGCACCGCCGTGATCAGGGTCGTCTGGTCGAGCCCCAGCTCCTCGGAGCCGTACACCGAGGCCTGCGAGATCACGGTCTGCACCCCGTCGTTGTAGACGAGGTACGCGAGCAGGAAGGAGAGGGTCAGCGGGTGACGGCGCATGTCGCGCAGGGTGGACCGCAACTGGCTCCACCCCGACCCCATCGTCCCCGCGCCACCCGGGGGCACCCGCCGGTCGCGCAGTCTGCGCAGCGGCACGACGGTGAACGCGCCCCACCACACACCCGCCGAGGCGAGACAGATCCGGACCGCGTCCGACTCCGAGAGGCCGAAGGAGTCGTGGCCCGTGTAGAGGATCAGATCGAGGACCAGGACGAAGGCCCCCGACGTGTAGCCGAAGGCCCAGCCGCGCGAGGAGACCGTGTCGCGCTCGTGCGGCTCGGCGATCTGCGGGAGGTAGGCGTTGTAGAGCGCCATCGAGACCGACACCGAGGCGTTCGCCACGATGAGCAGGGACGCGCCCAGGAGATAGCGGTGGCCGTCCAGGAAGAACATCCCCGCCGTCGCCCCGGCGCCCACATAGGCGGCGGCCGCCAGCAGCGGTTTCTTGCGGCCGGTCCGGTCGGCGGCGGCGCCCACGACCGGCATCGCCACCACCGCCAGCACCACGGAGACGGAGACCGCGTAGGCGAAGAGGGAACCGGCCCGCACGGGTATGCCCAGCGGGTGCACGAAGCCGTCCGCGTCGGCCGCGGCCTTGGCGATCGACGTGAGATACGGACCCAGGAAGACGGTCAGCACACTCGTCGAGTACACCGAGCACGCGAAGTCGTAGAAGTACCAGCCGCGTTGCTCGCGTCCGCGGGCGGCCGGGTCCGTGACCCGCTCCGCCTCCTCCGCCGCCTCGGCGCTCACCCGGTGTCCCCCGCTCGCTCGTCCCCGTGCGCGTGCGTGTCCGTGAGGACGCGGCCGGGCCCGGTGTCAGGTCCAGGCTCCCCGTTCGCTCAACACCGTACGCAGCGTCTCGATGTGATCGGTCATGATGCCATCCACCCCGAGGTCGAGGAGCGCCGCCATCCGGCCCGGTTCGTTCACCGTCCAGACATGGACCTGGAGCCCCCGCGCGTGCGCCTCCCGTACGAAACGCCGGTCGACCACGCGGACCCCGTTGTGCCGCTCCGGGACCTGGGCGCACACCGCCCCCGCCCGCAGCGCCGCCGGTATGCCGTACGAACGCAGACGCAGCCCCAGGACGCCCCGCACCCCGTACGAGGTCGCCAGACGCGGTCCCGCCAGCCGGTGCGCCCTGGCGACCCGGGCCTCCGAGAACGAGCCGACGCAGACCCGGTCCCAGGCGTCCGTCCGGCGGATCAGATCGACGAGCGGTGCGAGCGCGGGCTCGGCCTTGACGTCCACGTTCCACCGGGCCCCGGGGAACTCCTCCAGCAGCTCCTCGAACAGCGGCAGCGGCTCATGGCCCGCCACCCGGGCCCGGCCGACCTCGCTCCACGGCAGCCGCGCGATCGTCCCACGGGCGTCCGTCACCCGGTCGAGGGTCGTGTCGTGGAAGGCGACGAGCCGGCCGTCGGACGTGCTGTGCACATCTGTCTCGAAGTAGCGGTAGCCCAGCGCCGCGGCCCGGCGGAAGGCGGTCACGGTGTTCTCCAGCCCGTCCGCCGCCCCGCCGCGGTGGGCGAAGGGGATCGTCGTGGGGTGGTCCAGATAGGGGTGGCGTACGGAAGTCACCGCGGCAGTATCGCCTGCCCCGGAGGCGGCCCGGTCCCCGTCGCCCCGCCGCCGGACGCGCGGTCGCCGGGGGCCGCGCCGTCGTGAAGGGCCTCGTCGCGGCGGATCTCCTGGTGAGGGACCTCGTCGCGTGGGACCTCTTCGCGCGGCGCGGGGGCCGCCGGCATGTCCTCGGGTGAGGTGAAGACGCGCAGGAAGAACTGCGCCAGTGGGCCGATGGCCAGCGCGTACAGGACCGTGCCCGCGCCGAGCGAACCGCCGAGCAGGAACCCGGTCACCACCACGGCCACCTCGATGCCGGTGCGGACCAGCCGGACGGAGCGGCCGGTGATCCGGTGCAGCCCCGTCATCAGACCGTCGCGTGGTCCGGGGCCGAGCCGGGCCGAGATGTACAGCCCGGTCGCGACCCCGTTGAGCACCACCCCGGCGATCACCGTCGTGATCCGCAGGGCGAGCCCCCGTGCGTCCGGTACGACGGCGAGCGTGCCGTCCATGGCGATGCCGACCGCGAAGACGTTGGAGACCGTGCCCAGGCCGGGGCGCTGTCCGATCGGTATCCACAGCAGCAGCACGGCCGCCCCGACGATGATCGAGACCACGCCGATGGTCAGCCCGGTGCGTTCGGACAGGCCCTGGTGCAGCACCCCCCACGGTTCGAGGCCGAGGCCCGCGCGGACCAGCAGGGCCGAACTGACCCCGTACAGGGCGAGACCCGCGTACAGCCGGCCCAGCCTTCGGGTGATGCGGGTTCCGCGCCGGGCGGAGGTGTTGGCCACGTGGTGCCCCCTGATCTGGCCGGTGTGATCCGGTGTGGTCGTGGTGGACTGCTGCGTGTCACTCTGGGGCGGGGGATTGGCCGCCAACTATGGCCAATCCGAGAAGGGTGGACTGATTTTCATGGGGCAGTGGACTTCGGCGGTCGGCGCGGCACAGCTCGCCAGACAGCTCCAGGCCCAGCAGCAGAAGCCGCTGAGCCCCGGCGGCCGCAGACCGCCCGCCTACCGGGGGCTCGCCGACGGGGTCCGGATGCTCGTCCTGGAGGGCCGGGTGCCGGTCGCGGCCCGGCTGCCCGCCGAGCGGGAGCTGGCCCTCGCCCTGGCCGTCAGCCGTACCACCGTGGCCGCCGCGTACGAGGCGCTGCGGGCCGAAGGCTTCCTGGAGTCCCGCCGGGGCGCGGGCAGTTGGACGGTGGTGCCCGCGGGCAATCCGCTCCCGGCGCGCGGCCTGGAACCACTGCCCCCGGAATCGCTCGGCTCGATGATCGACCTCGGCCTCGCCTCGCTGCCCGCCCCGGAACCATGGCTGACCCGGGCCGTCCAGGGGGCGCTGGAGGAACTGCCGCCGTACGCGCACACCCACGGCGACTACCCCGCGGGACTGCCCGCGCTGCGGGAGATGATCGCCGACCGGTACACCCGGGGCGGCGTCCCCACCATGCCGGAACAGATCATGGTCACCACCGGGGCCATGGGCGCGATGGACGCGATCTGTCACCTCTTCGCCGGGCGGGGTGAACGGATCGCGGTGGAGTCCCCCTCGTACGCCAACATCCTCCAGCTGATGCGGGAGGCCGGCGCCCGGCTCGTACCGGTGGCCATGGAGGAAGGACTGCGCGGCTGGGACCTGAACCGGTGGCGTCAGGTGCTGCGGGACGCGGCGCCGCGACTGGCCTACGTCGTCGCGGACTTCCACAATCCGACGGGCGCGCTCGCCGACGAGGACCGGCGCCGGGCCCTGGTCGACGCGGCGCGCTCGGCGGGCACGGTCCTGGTCGTCGACGAGACGATGAGCGAACTGTGCCTGGACGCCGGCACCGAGATGCCCAGGCGGGTCTGCGCCTTCGATCCGGCGGGCAGCACGGTGCTCACCGTCGGTTCGGCGAGCAAGGCGTTCTGGGCGGGGATGCGCATCGGGTGGGTACGGGCCGCGCCGGACGTGATCCGCAGCCTGGTCGCCGCCCGTGCCTACGCGGACATGGGCACCCCGGTCCTGGAACAGCTCGCCGTCAACTGGCTGATGCGCACCGGCGGCTGGGAGCGGGCCGTGGACGTCCGGCGCGAACAGGCCAGGGGGAACAGGGACGCGCTGGTCGCGGCGGTGCGCAGGGAGCTGCCCGAGTGGGAGTTCGAGGTGCCCGCGGGCGGTCTGACGTTCTGGGTGCGCACGGGAGGCATCTCGGGGTCGCGGCTGGCCGTCGCGGGGGAGCGGGTCGGGGTGCGGGTGCCGTCCGGTCCGCGGTTCGGGGTCGACGGGGCCTTCGAGGGATTCGTGCGGCTGCCGTTCACGGTGGGCGGACCGGTGGCGGACGAGGCCGCACTGCGGTTGGCGGCGGCCGCCGAACTGGTCAGGTCGGGTACGGGCGCGGGGGCGGACGCTCCCCGGACGTTCGTCGCCTGAGCGAGGGCCGGGGCGGCCCCCGGGGCTGGTCGCTCGGGCCGGCCCCTCCGGCCCCCGGGACGGGCGCCTCACCCGCCCCGGGGCTCAGTCTCTGAGCGTCATCTCCTGCGGGAGCCCCGGCTCCGGCACCACGGCCTCGACCGGCGTCCCCCGCCCGGGAAGCAGGTCGAGCACCGCCTGCCGGTGCGCCTCGCTCGTCGCGTCGTCGTACGGGTCCGGTGTCGCGGGCACCTGGAGCCGCAGCACCGGGCCCGACGTGCCGAGCCGTGCGTAGCCCCGGCCGGGCGGCATGTCCGGGACCGGGGTGGTGTGCGGCTCGACGCCCAGGACGGAGGCGATCCGGGCGCGGGAGGCGGGGCCGAGGACGACCCGCGCCCTGGTGTGCGCCCGTACCGTCTCGTCGATGGTGTCGAGGTGGTCGAACTGTTCGGCCAGCACCACGGTGACACCCGCCGCCCTGCCGTGCCGAAGCGGGACCTGGAGCAGCTGCCGGGGGTCGGGGCCGGCGGAGGCGGGGTGACCGAGGGAGCCGGGGCGGTCCAGCAGCACCCACAGGGGCCGCACGGCGTCCCCCGGCAGCGGGTGGCCGGACCGTCCGGCCCGGTCGGCGACGGTCAGCCGCCGCTCCGTCTCGTGCGCGGCCCACTCCAGGGCGGCCCGCGCGCCCGTGAGACCGCTCTCCACCGCGAGCACGCCGTCGCGCCCGGCCAGGCAGGCGTACTCGCCCGTGCCGCCGCCCTCGACGACGAGCAGATCGCCGTGCTGGAGGGCCTGGAGGGCGATGGAGCGCAGCAGGGTGGTGGTACCGCTGCCCGGGTCCCCGACGACCAGCAGGTGCGGTTCGGTGGAGCGGGCACCGGTCCGCCAGACGACGGGAGGCATGTCACGGGTCACGTCGCCGTCCCGCACCGGGACGGTGCGTCGCACCGCGCCGGCGTCCGTGAAGCCCAGGACGGTCTCCCCGGGGGCGGTCACGAAGCGCTGGGCGGCGACCGAGGCGGGCAGCGCGTCCAGGACGCTCATGGTGAGTCTGTTGGCCTCCTCGTCCCAGTCGAAGTGGTACTCCCGGCCGCGGCCGGACTTGGTGCGCAGCAGTCGCTCGATCCGGGTGCGGGACTCGGTGTCCCCGTCCGGGAAGTACGCCGGGTACGTCACCACGAGCCGGGTCGGCCGTCCGTCGCCGTCGAACTCGTATCCGCTGAGCGCTCCCGCCCAGTCGCCGCCGTGCGTGTACGGCGAGGCCGGGTCCTCGGGGACGGAGAAGTGCGGCACGAGGGCTTCGTAGAGCGCTCGCAGCCGTGCGGTCCCGGCCTCGTCGGGGCCACTGCGGGCGGGTGTGGGTGCCCGTCCGTGCCAGGCGGCCAGGGCCGTCACGGTCCCGAGGGCGAGCAGCGGGCCGTACGGCGCGAGCGCCACCGCGAGCAGGCAGGCCGCGACGAGGAACAGCACGGGACCGCGCCGGTCCCGGGGGGTCGCGGCCCATCGCCGCCGTCCCGCGCCGGCCAGCCGTCGCAGACCGCGGCCGAGGATGATCAGCGGGTGCAGGACGTCTCCGGCGCTGCCGGCCGCCGTGCGCGCGAACTCGCGCCCTCGGGTGATCGGGGCGCTGCCGCCGGTCAGGATGCGGGGAAGTGGTCGCCGGGGCACGTGGGTCTCCTGGAGGGGTCGGTGTCGTGAGCGGTCAGAACTGGATTCCGCCCAGGAGGCCGGCGAGGCTCGCGCTGCCCGCCTTGATGCCCGGCGCGGCGGCGGTGCCCGCCAGGAAGAAACCGAAGAGCGCGCAGACGAGGCCGTGGGACGCCTTGAGCCCGTCCTTCCTGAAGAAGAGGAAGACGATGATTCCGAGCAGCACGACACCTGAGATGGAGAGGATCATGAGCGTTTCTCCTGGTTGGGGGGACAGTCACCATGAGTCATTCCAACCACACAGGAAGTATCTATGTGACAAAAGCTGCAAAAGAGTGAAATGACTCTTTTTTCACTGGACCGGCGCAGGGAGCGCGCGTGTCCGCCTGGTGCGGGCGCCACGCCGGGGCGGAGCGAGGTCGCCGCGTGCGCGGCGGGTGCTGCGCGCGGTGTGGTCCGCGTCTCGGCGGACCCGGGCCGGGGCGCCCCGGGGGCAGTACCCTGTCGGTTCACTCGTACGGCGGCAGCGCCGTACTTCCGGCCAGGTCAACGCAGTGAAAGGCGGTCCGTCCGATGAGCGAGACTCCCGATCCCGAGGTCGTCGAACTCGCGACCAAGGTCTTCGGCCTGGCACGGGCCGGTGAGGCCCAGGCGCTGGCCGGGTACGTCGACGCGGGTGTACCGGCGAATCTCACCAATGACCGGGGCGACACCCTGCTGATGCTCGCCGCCTACCACGGGCACGCGGCGGCGGTCACCGCCCTCGTCGACCGCGGCGCGGACCCGGACCGTGCCAACGACCGGGGGCAGACCCCACTCGCCGGGGCGGTCTTCAAGGGCGAGCGCGCGGTGATCGAGGCACTGCTCGCGGCGGGCGCCGACCCGTCGGCCGGAACACCCTCCGCGCGGGACGCGGCCCGCATGTTCGACAAGGCCGACCTGCTGGAACTCTTCGAATCCCGATGACCGCTGCGTCGTAAATGTGGTCGCGGTGGCGAAATGGCTGGGCCATCATGACGACGCGGGTCCGCTCAGGGCCACCGACGAGAGGCAGAGGAAATGGTTCGCACCAGGCAGAAGACGGCGGACGACCGATCGTGTCGCTGTGCGGTCTAGGGTTTCTCCTTCGGATCAGGCCGTGTCCGTACGGCCCCGACCCACACCCCGGGGGCGTGGCGGGGTGGGCGGAGCCTCGCGGACACACCTGGTGCCCCTCCGGCACCTGGAACTGCACGGTCCCGGTCGCGTCGACAGCTTGATGTGAGGCTTTTCCCATGTTCGATCCGTTCATAGCGCCGAGCGGCACCCTGCTCGGCCTGTTGCAGAGGGGCCGCGGCGACGGCACGCTCCACGCGCTCGCCGCGCCACGTCCCGAGGCCCTGGCGGCTCTCAACCACTGCGTCCTGAGCGATCCCCGGCACGACTGGCAGGTCGAGAACCGCTCGCTGTACTACGCGCGCCTCTATCTCGACCTCGACGGCGGTGTCGAGGAGATCGAGCGCCATCTGTGCCATCCCGACGACCACCTCGACACGGACGACTCACGTACCGGTCTCGCGCTGTCCGTCCTCGGGCACCTCGCCTCGTACGGCCGGGACGACGCCCTCGGTCTGCTGCGGCGGTACGCGGCGACCGGCGCCAACTGGGCCTGGGCCCTCGACGAACTCGCCCTGCGGGACGACGACGCCGGACTGCGCTCCCTCGCCGTACCCGTGCTCGGCAGGTTCCCGGCCACCGCGCGGGGCGCGGCCGAACTCGCCGCCGCCGTACGTGACGCGTACGAGCCCCGGCCCTGGCGGCTGTGGGCCGACGACCCGCGCGAGGCGGTCGGCGCCCGGGTCAGGGCCGCGAGTGAACAGGGATCGTTCGACCGCTGGCAGCGGCAGATGCGGCCCGGCGGTCCGCGTCCCGGCTGGAGCGTCCAGGCCGTCTTCGACTGGGCGCAGCAGGGGATCGAGCGCGGCAGTGCCCTGCACGTGCCCGCCGCCCGCTGTCTCTCCGCCGTGGCGGGCCCCGACGACCGCCCGGCGATCGTCGAGGCCGCCCGCAGCGGCCCGGAAGGCGCCCGCTGCACGGCCCTGCACCATCTGGCGGAGATCCGGGACCCCGCCGTGCTCGATCTGATCGAGGCCGCGGCGGTGAGCCCGGAGCGTCCCGTCGCCGACGCGGCCGTCGCCGCGTTCGAGCGCATGTGCGGTGATGAGGCGGTGGACCGGGCCCGGCGCTGGGCCCGTCGCCCCGACGCCCTGGGCACCTCCGCGGCGGGGGTGCTCGCCTGCCGGGGCGGGGCGGGGGACGCGCACCTGGTCCTCGGCGCGCTCCGTGACGCGGTACGTGGCGAGGGCCCCGACGCACCCGTGCTGTGGACCCTCGTCGACGGAGCGGGGCGGCTCGGCATCGCCTCCGCGGCCCCGGTGCTGCGCCATGTCTACCGGGAGACGTCCTCCTCCCATCTGCGCGGCAGGGCGGCGCGCGCCCTGGCCGCCACGGACGCGTCCTTCGCGACCGGGTTCGCCGTCGAATGCCTGTGGGACTGCGAGGAGACCACCCGCGAGGTCGCCGCACGGCACGCGGAGACGGGCGACGTGCGGGTCGCCGAACGGCTGCGGCGGCTGGCCGCGGACCCGGCGGAGGAGGCCGAGGTGCAGACGGCGGTCCGCAGCAGGATCGGTCCCGACGCGCCGGCCGTCTGACGGACCGGGGAGCCGGTCCCGGGGACGGGCGGGGGGCGGGCGGTGCCCGCGCCCGCTCGAAGCGGCGGGGGCTTCCTCCCCCGCCCCGATGTCCGTGATCCGGGTCACAATGGTGGAGTGACCGGGCGCTGGGAGTTCTGGATCGACCGGGGCGGCACCTTCACTGACGTGGTGGGCCGCCGCCCGGACGGAGAGCTGGTCACCCGCAAGCTCCTCTCCCACGACCCGGACCGCCGCCAGGACGCCGCCGTCGCGGGAATCCGGCTGCTGCTCGGACTCCGGCCCGACGAGCCGGTCCCCGCCGACCGGGTCGCGGGCGTGAAGATGGGCACCACCGTGGCCACCAACGCCCTGCTGGAACGGCGTGGCGAGCCGACCGTCCTCGTCATCACCGAGGGATTCCGGGACGCCCTGCGCATCGCGTACCAGAACCGGCCCCGCCTCTTCGACCGCCACATCGTGCTGCCCGAAGCGGTCCACGAACGGGTCATCGAGGTTCCCGAACGCGTCGACGCCCACGGAACCGTCGTCCGGCCCCTCGACACGGCAGCGGTCACCGAGCGGCTGCGGGCCGCCCGGGGCGACGGATTCCGCAGCGCGGCGATCGTCCTCATGCACGGCTACCGCCATCCGGCCCACGAAGCCGCCGTCGCCGACGCGGCGCGCGGGGCCGGATTCACCCGGATCAGCTGCTCCCACGAGGTCAGCCCGCTGATCAGGCTCGTGCCGCGCGGTGACACCACCGTCGTCGACGCCTACCTCTCACCCGTCCTGCGCCGGTACGTCGACGAGGTCGCCGCCGAGCTCGCCGGGATCAGGCTGACGTTCATGCAGTCCAACGGCGGGCTGCGGGAGGCGGCGCACTTCCGGGGTAAGGACGCCGTCCTGTCCGGTCCGGCCGGCGGCGTGGTCGGCATGGCCCGTACGTCCGAACAGGCCGGACACGACCGGGTCATCGGCTTCGACATGGGCGGCACCTCCACCGACGTGTCGCACTACGCGGGCGTCTTCGAGCGGCAGCTCGGCACCGAGGTGGCGGGGGTGCGGATGCGCGCCCCGATGATGAACATCCACACCGTCGCCGCGGGCGGCGGTTCGGTGCTGCACTTCGACGGCAGGCGCTACCGGGTGGGCCCCGACTCGGCGGGCGCGGTTCCCGGCCCCGCCTGCTACCGCTGCGGCGGGCCCCTCACCGTCACCGATGCCAACGTGATGCTGGGCCGTGTCCGCCCCGCGCACTTCCCGGCCGTCTTCGGTCCCCGCGGCGACCTGCCGCTGGACACGGACGTCGTACGGACACGCTTCGGTGAACTGGCCGACGAGGTCGCCCGCGCCACCGGGACCCGCCCCGGCCCCGCCGAGGTCGCCGCCGGATTCCTGGAGATCGCCGTGCTCGACATGGCGACCGCGGTCAAGAAGATCTCCGTGCGGCGCGGCCACGACATCACCCGCTACGCGCTCACCAGCTTCGGCGGAGCGGGTGGCCAGCACGCCTGCGCGGTCGCCGACGCCCTCGGCATCGAGACGGTGCTGGTGCCGCCCCTCGCCGGGGTGCTCTCCGCGTACGGCATCGGCCTCGCCGACGCCACCGCCATGCGTGAACAGTCCGTCGAGGCGGAACTCGACGCCTCCTGCCGGGACGCCGTGGCGGACCTCTGCGACGCACTCGCCGCACGCACCCGCGCCGAACTGCGCGCCGACGCCGTGCCGGACCACGCGATCAGCACCCACGCACGGGTGTCGCTGCGGTACGAGGGGACGGACGCGAGCCTGTCCGTCGGCCTGGACACGGTCCCCGCCATGACGGACGCCTTCGAGACCGAGCACCGCGCCCGGTACGGCTTCACCACCGACAAGCCGCTGATCGTCGAGGCGGTCTCGGTCGAAGCGGTCGGCGTCACGCAGTCCCGTCCGCCGCGCACGGGCGCCCCCCGCCCTCCGGGCACGGCGGGCGGCGGAACACCGGAACCGCGTGGGGCGGCCCGGATGTTCACCCAGGGGCGATGGCAGGACGCCCCGCTGTACCGGAGGGACGAACTTCCCCCGACCGCCCCGGTGTCCGGCCCCGCCGTCATCGCCGAGGACGACTCCACCACCGTGGTCGACCCCGGCTGGCAGGCGGCCGCCATCGGCACCGGCCATCTGGTGCTCACCCGGACCCGTCCGCGCGCCGGACGCCCGGCGGTCGGCACCCGGGTCGACCCGGTCATGCTGGAGGTGTTCAACAGCCTCTTCATGTCGATCGCCGAACAGATGGGTGTGCGCCTGCGGAACACCTCCCGGTCCGTCAACATCAAGGAACGGCTCGACTTCTCCTGCGCGGTCTTCGACGCGGACGGCAACCTCGTCGCCAACGCCCCGCACATCCCCGTACACCTGGGATCGATGGACGAGTCCATCAAGGAGGTGCTGCGCCGCAACCGCGGCACCATGCGCCCCGGTGATGTGTACGCGATCAACGATCCGTACCACGGCGGCACCCATCTGCCCGATGTCACCGTCGTGACCCCGGTGTTCGACGAAGCGGGTGACGCGCTGCGGTTCCTGGTCGCCTCGCGCGGCCACCACGCCGAGATCGGCGGTATCACCCCCGGCTCGATGCCCGCCTTCAGCCGTACCGTCGACGAGGAGGGCGTCCTCTTCGACAACTGGCCGCTGGTCAGGGGCGGTGAGTTCCGTGAGGCCGAGACCCGCGAACTGCTCACCCGCGCTCCCCATCCCTCCCGTGACCCGGACACCAACCTCGCCGATCTGCGCGCCCAGATCGCGGCCAACGAGAAGGGGATCGCCGAACTGCGGCGCGTCACCGACGAGTTCGGCACGGACGTCGTCGACGCCTACATGGGCCACGTCCAGGACAACGCCGAGGAGTCCGTACGCCGGATCATCGACGGCCTGAGCGACGGCTCCTGCCGGTACGAGACCGACAACGGCGCGGTGATCGAGGTCGCGCTGACCGTGGACCGCGCGTCCCGCGGCGCCGTGCTCGACTTCACGGGTACCTCGCCCCAGCAGCCGGGGAACCTTAACGCCCCGAAGTCCGTGGTCACCGCCGCCGTCCTCTACGTCTTCCGGACACTGGTCACCGACGACATCCCGCTCAACAGCGGCTGCCTCAAGCCCCTGGAGGTGCGCGTCCCGGAGGGGTCCATGCTGGCTCCCGTCCACCCCGCGGCGACCGTCGCCGGAAACGTGGAGACCTCCCAGGCGGTCACGGGCGCGCTCTACGCGGCGCTCGGCGTCCAGGCGGAGGGCTCCGGCACGATGAACAACCTCACCTTCGGCAACGACCACGTCCAGTACTACGAGACGGTCGCCAGCGGTTCCGGTGCGGGCGACGGCTTCGACGGCACCGACGCCGTGCAGACCCATATGACCAACTCGCGGCTCACCGACCCCGAAGTCCTCGAATGGCGGTACCCGGTACTCCTGGAGAGCTTCCGGGTGCGCGAGGGCAGCGGAGGGGCGGGGCGCCGGCGCGGCGGCGACGGCGTGGAGCGCAGGGTGCGCTTCCTGGAACCCATGACCGTGACGCTGCTCTCCGGACACCGCAGGGTGCCGCCGTACGGGATGGCGGGCGGACGGCCGGGCGCCCTCGGCAGCCAGTACGTGGAGCGCGCGGACGGGACGCGGACCGAGCTGGAGGGGTGTGACACGGCGGCGGTGGGGCCCGGGGACGTACTGGTGCTGCGGACACCCGGCGGCGGGGGATACGGGACGGTTGCGGGCGGTGAGGAGCACGGGGGCCGGGGCGGGCGCGGGGGAGCCGGGGGCGCCTGACCGGGGTCCGGTACGCCGTACCCGGGGTCCGGCACGCGTGCCCGGGGTACGGCTTCCGGCACCTGGTCCCGGCACGCCCTACCGGCGTCCGGCACCCGGCACCCGGCGTCCGGCACCCGGCGGCCGGCCTCGGTTCCGGTTCCGCCGATGGTCCGGGTCCCGGCCGGGGCCAGGTCGTCGTTCGCCGGTGGACCGGCTCAGTCCCGGCTCCGCGCCCGGCGCGTGGCCACGAAGCGCACCGGTGTGCCCGGCGCGGCCTGGGCCGCCGCCGCGAGATCGTCCTCCGGCACGACGCCCACCACCGGATAGCCGCCGGTCGTGGGATGGTCGGCGAGGAACACCACCGGCCGCCCGTCCGGCGGCACCTGTACGGCTCCGAGCACCATCCCCTCGCTGAGCAGTTCACCCGGCACGGCGCGTTCCAGCGCGGGTCCCTCCGTGCGGAGCCCGACGCGGTTGCTCGACGAGGACACCCGGTACACCGCCGACCGCAGGGTGCGCAGCGCGTCCGGGGTGAACCAGTCGGTCCGCGGCCCCGGCCCCAGCCGCAGCACCAGCACGTCCGGCGGACCGGGCAACGGCGCCACGCCCGCGTACCGTGCGGGCCCCCACGGTTCACCCAACGGCAGCACCGCGCCGTCCGCGAGGGGCGCCGGGCCCAGTCCGGACAGCAGATCGGTGGAGCGGCTGCCGAGCACCGGCTCCACCGCGACCCCGCCCGCGAACGCCAGACAGCTGCGCACCCCGCGCTCGGCGCCGCCCACCTCCAGCACCGCCCCGGCCGGGACGCGCACCGGGGCTCCCCACGGAGCCGGCCGTCCGTCGACCAGGACCCGGCAGTGCGCCCCGGTCACCGCCGCCGTCACGGCCCGGCCGGGTCGCACCGCGCACCCGTTGAGGGTGGTCTCCAGGACGGCGGCCCAGGAAGGATTGCCGACCAGCCGATTGGCGAGCCGGGCCGCCGGACCGTCGAGCGATCCCGAACGCGGCACCCCCAGATGGGCGTGGCCGGGCCGTCCCTCGTCCTGTACGGAGGTCAGCGAACCGGCGCGGACCACGGTGAACACCCGGCCCGTCATGATTCCCGCGCCACGAACCGCACCCGCGTACCGGGTGTCAACAGCGCGGCCGGCGCCCGCCCGTGGTCCCACAGCACCGCGTCCGTCCGGCCGATCAGCTGCCAGCCGCCGGGGGAGGAACGCGGGTAGACGCCCGTATGCGGGCCCGCGAGCGCGACGGACCCGGCGGGGACCGCGGTACGGGGCGTCGCACGGCGCGGCACCTCGTACCGTTCGGGCAGTCCCGTCAGATAGCCGAAGCCGGGCGCGAACCCGCAGAAGGCCACCCGGAATTCGGCCGCCGTGTGGATTCGTGCCACCTCCCGCGGCCGTACGCCCCACACGTCGGCCACCACCGCGAGATCGGGCCCGTCGTACCGCACCGGGATCTCGATCGTCCCCCGCTCGTCCGACGGGAGCGGCGGGATCTCCCAGTGGGCGAGCAGCGCCCCGAACCGTTCCGGATCGTCCAGTCCGTCCAGCAGCACGGTGCGCGCGGCGGGCACGATCTCCCGTACCGGGGGGAGCGAGCCGGCCGCGCGGCGGCGCAGCAGCTCGGCGTGGAACGCCTCGGCCCCGGCCCCGCCGCCGAACTCGACGAGCAGCGCGCGTTCACCGACCGGAAGCACCCGCGGACGCGCCGCACCGCCGGGCCCGAGGACTTCGCCGCCCGCCCGGAGACCTCCACCGCGGTCGACGTGCTCCGACCGCCCGGGGCGGTCCTCGGCCTCGCCGCTCATACGAACGCCGCCACCCGGACGCCCGACTCCTCCAGCCGGTCCCGTACCCGCCGGGCGAGCTCCACCGCGCCGGGGGTGTCACCGTGCAGACACAGCGAACGCGCCCCGACATCGACCGGCCGGCCGCAGTGCGAGGTGACGAGCCCCGACCGGGCGATCGACAGCGACCGCTCGACGACGGTCGCCGGATCGGAGACGACGGCCCCGTCCAGGCCCCGCTCCACGAGCGTGCCCGCCGCGGTGTACGCCCGGTCCGCGAACGCCTCGGACACGGTGGGCAGCCCGCCCTTCTCGGCCCACTCGTGCAGCACCGAACCGGGCAGTCCGAGCACGGGCAGCGCCCCGCCCGCCAGCAGCACCCCCTCGACGACCGCGGCGGCCTGCCGCTCGTCGTGGACGACACGGTTGTAGAGCGCCCCGTGCGGCTTGACGTAGGAGACGCGGCTCCCGGCGGCCCGCGCGAACACCTCCAACGCCCCGATCTGGTACGCCACGTCGGCCACCAGCTCCTCGGGCGGCACGTCCATGGAGCGGCGGCCGAAGCCCGCCAGATCGCGGTAACCGACATGCGCGCCCACCCGCACGCCGCGCCGCGCCGCCGACTCGCAGACCCGGCGCATGGTGACCGCGTCCCCGGCGTGGAAACCACAGGCGATGTTGGCGCTGGTGACGACGGAGAGCAGCCGCTCGTCGTCGGTGAGCCGCCAACGCCCGAACCCCTCACCGAGATCCGCGTTGAGATCGATGGAAGCCTCGACCACGCCGTTCACCGTCCTTCGTTCCGTACGGATGTGATGCGGTGCGCGACACCGGCCCGGCGGTGGCCGCCGAGGTGCCGGCGAACAGCATCCTGCCCTGCGGGCGGCCGTCGGCGCACCGGTGCGCCGACGGCCGACGGCCCGTGACCCCGGGCGTACCCCGCACCCGGCCCGGCGGCGGCCGGTCGCATCTGCGCCGTTTCGACCGTTGTCGGTGCGAGGACCTAATCTGTGCAACGTGACTTCGCCTGCTTACACGGACAACGCTGCGCCCCAGCTCAGCGCGGGGGCGCGGCCCGCCCCCGGCCCAGCGGCCGACGAGGGGCTGGCGCGCCGGCTGCGCGCGCTCGCCTGCACGGCGCCGCTGCACGACCTCGACGTGCGCAAGGCGAACCTCGCCGGGGAGTACACCGTCTACACGATGGCGGAGGTCGCCCTATCCGCCATCGACCTGGTCACCCTCACCATGGACTTCGACACGGGCGCGGACCACGACCAGATGGTGGCGCGACTGCTGCCGCGCATCGCGGCCCAGGCCCCGCACCGCCCGGCCGCCGAGCACGAACGCGTCGCCCGCTGGGTCCTGGAGAACCTCATCAACGTCGGCAGCGTCGACCGGGGCTTCCGCGCGGTCTACGGCACCTTCGGCCCCGACGGGCTCTACGTGCGCAGGGACTACGACTTCAAGCTGATCGAGGAGGTCCCGGGATACGGCGGCGGGGTGTATCTGCGGACCACCGACGAAGCGGTCAACGTCCTCGTCGGCGCGCTCGACACCGACGTCACGAGTGCCCAGATCGCGGCGGAGGTGAAGCTGGAGGTCCTGATCAGCCGGGGCCGCCTCGCCGACGCCCAGCTCGCCGCGGAACAGGCCCGCTACCGGACCGTGCAGTACGCCGAGACCCTGCGCAGAACACTGGAGGCGACCCGGCGCAACGTCCGCGCGGTCG
This sequence comes from Streptomyces sp. AM 4-1-1, assembly GCF_029167625.1. Classification (NCBI taxonomy): domain Bacteria; kingdom Bacillati; phylum Actinomycetota; class Actinomycetes; order Kitasatosporales; family Streptomycetaceae; genus Streptomyces; species Streptomyces sp. AM 4-1-1. Next base: position 727,631 of record NZ_CP119145.1, on the reverse strand, counting down.
ACTGGCTCAACGCCGTGCCAGACATGATCACCGAGGCCCTGGACCACGTCGCGGACCGCTACCGCCACGAGAACGCCATCCTCACCAACATCCGGAAGGCACGGGACGAGGCCGAGGACCCGGAGAACAAGCGCCGCGCCGCCGAGCTCGTCGACATCGTCAAGGACTGCATCCGCCGCCACACCCAGCTCCAGTCCCGGCTGCTCGAAGCCGGCCCGCTGTTCCGCGCCGAACAGGACCGGCAGGCGTTCGCCGCCCCCACCGGCCGCACCGGCCTCGATCTGTACGGACAGTTGGTGGCCCCGCTGCTGCCGCTCCCCGTCGAACAGGGCATCCGGGTCACCGACGCCTTCTTCGCCCACGGGACCGGACTGCGCACCCCCACCTCGGTACGGGTGGCGGACCTGGTCGGCATGCTGCTCACCCCGCCCATGGAACGGGAACACCTGGGCGCGGAGATGCCCGAGCCCGATCTGATCGCCACCCCGGACGACAGCAGGTTCACCGAGGACCAGCTCGCGAACGCGATGGAACTGCTGGACCTGGAGCACGACGCGCCGCGCAGACTCTCCGGGCTGCTCGCCGAGGCCCGCGTCCGCGATCCCGAACTGCCCTATCTGGTCGCCCTCCTCGCGGTCCACGCGGCGAGCCCGCCCGTCGGCACGGCCTACCGTCAGGGAGAGCGACGCCTGTTGTTCTCCGTCGACGACGGTACGGAGCTCGACGACCCGGAGTTCGGCGGCGCCGACCTGATCGTGGGCACGGCCCTGCTGGACGCGGCCGGAACGGCCGCCGACCGGACGGAAGCCGCGTGACCCGCCCCGGAGCGCCCCGCCCCGCACCGACGAACCACCGCACCGAGGAGCCCCAGCCGTGAGCGACCACCACGCCGAGCAGACCGACGCGTGGGGCGACCCGACCGTCTCCCACGCACCGGACGGTGCCGCGGTCCCCGATACGGCGCCGGCGCCCGCCACCGTCACCCCGGCCGACGCGGCGGACGCCGCCCGGCTCGTCGCCTTCGGACTCCAGCCCAAGCTGGCCCCCGCCCGCGACGCCGAGTACGCCGAACTGCTCCGCCGCTACCGCGAAGCCCCCGCCTTCGCCCGGCTCGCCGACGCCGTCGCCACCGGGCTCGGACTCGTCGTACTGGAGGTGTCGGCCCGCGCGGGCATGGCCGTCACGGCCGACGAGGACTCGGTGTTCGCCGTCCGGATGGGCGACTACGCCCGCCGCGCCTCGTCCGACGCCGCCGACCGGTTCCTGCACGGCCTCGCCCACCTCGCCGTCGCCGCCATGGCCTTCCCGCGCCCCGAGGACCTCGCCGACGACGCGTACATCGGCCGGATCACGGTCAACGGCGTGGACGCCTTCGTACGCCAGGCCTGCCGCCGTCTGGAGGAGCGCGCCGAGGAACACGGCGACAACACCGACCCCGTCACCGAAGCCCCCGGCCTGGAGGCGGGCTGGCGTGTCTACGCCCGCCGCAGCGCTACGGGCGCCACCAAGGACGCCCGACGGCTGGCCGGTTCCACCACCGGAATCATCGGCAAGGCCGTCGCCTTCCTCACCGATTCCGGCTTCCTCCAGCGCACCGGGGACGACGCCGGAGGCACCTTCCGCACCACGGCCCGCTACCAGCTCCAGATCCGCGACATGGCTGGCAGCGCCGCCATGGCCGAACTGCTCGAACTGGGCGTCGTCCCCGTCAGCGACGGCACGGCCACCCTGCTGCCACCACCCGAGGGCGACGATCTGGAACTCGCCGCCGACGCGGGCCTGCCCTTCCACCCCTGACCCGGCCCGGCCCCACGCGCGGCCCGGACACCCCGGGCCACCGTGCCCCACACCGCCGCATCCCTTCCGCCGCCTGAACGACGAGAGTCCGCCGCCATGTACGAGCTGTCCCGGGTCCGCCTCTACTCCATCGGACCGGCCGGTGCGCGCTACGCCGACACCGTGCTCGACCTGCGCGGAGTGGGCGAACCCGTGCCCCGCCCCGCACCGGCCCAGGCGGAGTTCTTCGAGGACGAACCGGTCGGCCCGCCCCGCCGCCCCGCGCCCGCCGGAGTGCTCTTCCTGGAGAACGGCGGCGGCAAGTCCGTCCTGCTGAAGCTGATCTTCTCGGTGATGCTGCCCGGCCACCGCAACACCCTCGGCGGCGCCAGCTCCGGAGTGCTGCGGAAGTTCCTGCTCGCCGACGACTGCGGACACGTCGCCCTGGAGTGGCAGCACACCCTCACCGGGGAATGCGTCGTCGTCGGCAAGGTCAGCGAATGGCGCGGACGGCAGGTCTCCAACGACCCCCGGAAGTTCGCCGAGGCGTGGTACTCCTTCCGCCCCGGCCCCGGACTCAGCCTCGACTCGCTCCCGGTCGCCGAGGCCACCTCCGTCCGCCGCCCCACCGACGGCGCGTCCGGAGCGCACGGACGCCGCCGCACGATGAAGGGCTTCCGCGACGCCCTGACCGAGGCCGGGAAGTTCTACCTCCATCTCGACGTGCACTGGGAAGAGATCCACGACCGGTGGAACGAACACCTCGGTGACCTCGGCCTGGACCCCGAACTTTTCCGCTACCAGCGCGAGATGAACGCCGACGAGGGTGAGGCAGCCGGACTCTTCGCGGTCAAGAAGGACTCCGACTTCACCGATCTGCTGCTGCGCGCCGTCACCGACACCCGGGACACCGACGGACTGGCCGACCTGGTGAGCGGGTTCGGCAACAAACTGGGCCGCCGCGCCGAACTCACCGCGGAGCGCGACTTCACCGCAGGATCGGTCGACCTCCTCGGCCGGATCGTCGAAGCCGCGGACACCCGCTCCCGGGCGCGTGACATCCACGCGGGCGCCGAGCGCCGCACCCGCACACTCGCCCGCCGGCTCTCCGCACGCGCCGCCCGCGAACGCCTCCGCACCGCCGACCTCGCCCAGCAGGTCACCACCGCCGCGCACACCGTCACGGCGGCCGAGGAGACCCGGGGGCGCCGCGCCCTGATCGCCGCCGAACTCGCCTACCGACACGCCTCGCTGGCCCTGACCGCGGCGGAGAAGGGCGCCGCCGCCCAGCGCCGCGAGCTGGCCGACGCCAGGACCCTGCACTCCGCCTGGCAGGCCGCCGAGGCCGTACTGCGCCACCGCGCCGCCGCCGACCGCTCGGCACGGGTCGCCGCCGCCATCCGTGAGGCCGAACGCGACGCCGCCCCGGCACTCGCCGCCCGAGCCACCGCCGCCGCCGACCTCGTACGCGCCCTGCACACCGCGGCCGAGGAGGGCGAACGCGTCGCCAACGAGGAGGAGGAGCGCTCCGACACCCTCCAGACAGCGGGCGAGGCGGCCCACCGGGACGCCACCGCGGCCGCCACCGAGGCACAACGCGCCCGCAGCGAGGCCGGACACCTGCGCCAGCGCCTCGCCGAGGTGGAGCAGGAGACCGCCGAAGCCGTACGGGCCGGATGGCTCGACGACACCGCGCCGGACGCCGACCCGGCGCGCGCCGCGCTCGCCGCCAGCGACGCCGAACAGACGGCCGTCGCCGCCTGGGACACCGCGAAGGAGGCCGCGCGGGCGACGGCCGACCGGGCCAGGGAGACCGCGTCGGCGGAGAGCCGAGCCGAACTCGCCGCGGCGCGCGCCGCCGACGGCGCGCGGGCCGCCGAGCAGGCCTACGAGGCGGAGCTGCGGGCCGCCGAGTCCATCGCCGCCGAACCCCGGCTCGCGGATCTCCTCGGACTGCCCCCGGCCCCCGCCCCGGCCTCCGGAGTACCCCGCCCCCGCAGCGGTGCGGCCCCCGCACCCGAGGCGGCCGTACCGCACACGGCGGCGTCTGGGGACGGCTCCGGCGGCGGGCCCGGCGCGGCCACCGCCCCCGGCCCCGAGCGGAAGGCCGCAGCGGCCCCCCTCGCCACGGAGCCCTCCGAACGCTCCTTGACCGCCGAGGAACTCGACCGCAACGCCGACGAACTGAGGGAACTCCTCGACCGGAGCGTCACCTCCGCCGAGCGTCAGCTGTTCGACCTGAGGACCGCGGCCGCCGACGACGCGCGCATCCTCGGCGCGCTCGGCGACGGCGGACTGCTGCCGCCCGGCCCCGACGTCCTCGCCACCGTCGAATTCCTCGGCGAACACGGCATCCCCGCCCTGCCCGGCTGGCGCTACCTCGCCCAGGCCGTCGACCCCGCGGACCACGCGGCCGTGCTCGCCGCCCGGCCCGAGCTGGTCGACGGCGTCGTCATCACCGACCCCGGCGCGCACGCCCGCGCCCGCGACGTCCTCGGCGGCGCGGCCCTCCTTCCGCGCTCCGCCGTGGCCGTCGGCACCACCGCCGCACTGCTCGCCCCCGTCCCGGCCGACGGGGGAGCGGGCAGCGGCACGGACGGGGTCTTCCTGGTCCCGCCGAACCCCGCCATGCACGACGAACACGCCGCCGACGAGGAGCGGCAGGCGCTCCGGACCCGGGCCACCGCACGTGACGAGGAGATCCGCACCCTCGCGAACCGCCTCGGCGCCGACCGGGCGCTCGCCTCCCGCATCGGCTCCTGGCGCGCGGACTGCCCTCCCGGCATGCTCGCCGAACTGGCCGGGGCGGCCCGCACCGCCCGAGCCGCGGCCGAGACCGCCGAGGCGGCGCTCAACGAGGCCCGCACCGCCCGCGCCGAGAGCGAGGAGGCCGCGGCCGACGCCGCCCGGGTCCGCGACGAGCGCCAGGAGGCGGCCCAGCGCGCCCGCCGGGTCGCCGACGCCCTGGCGGGCCTCGCCCACCGCCTGCGCGAACGCACCCGATGGCAGGCGAAGCTCCGCGAACTCACCGAGGAGACCGCCGAGTCCGAGGCCCGTGCCACGGCCTGTCTGGAGCGGGCCCGCGCCTGCGACGAGGACCGCAGGGGCGCCCAGCGCGCCGCCGACGACGCCCGCCGCACGGCCCGCGCGCTGCGTGCCGAGCGCGCCGAGATCGCAGGCGCCCCCGAAGTCCTCCCCGAGCCCGACGGCGGGGTGCGGCGCCCCGCACTGCCCACCCTCCGAGAGGCGTACCGCGCCGCCTCGCAGCTGTACGAGAAGGTGGGCGTCGGCGCCGACCTGCGCGCCGAACAGGCCCGTGCGGAGAGCGACGAGAGCGCCGCGCTCACCGAGCTGGACCGGCTGACCAACAAGGTCCGCACCCGCGCCGCCCAGCTCCTGGAAGGTACGGACGGCGCCGACGGCCCCTCCCGCCAGGCCGCCGCCGCCCGCGCCGAGTCCCTGGTCCAGCTCCTCGAAACCCGGGCCTCGACAGCGAGCGAGCAGCTGGGCAGGCTGCGCGGCGAGGCCGAGCGCCTCGCCCCGGCCGACGGCGAGACCCACACGGAGCTCCCCGACGGTCTGGTCCCCGCCGACGCCGGGCAGGCCCAGACCCTGCTCCGTACCGCCACCGCCGAACTCACCGCCGCCACCGACGCGTTGGACACCGCTCGCGCCGCCCACGGCGAGCTGCTGCACGCCCACCGCACCGCCGAGGACTCCGTGGGCGGCTTCGACGAGGCCGCCGTGCTCCTGCGGGATCTGCTGAGGGACCCGCACGGCCCCGACGAGGAGACCGCCGAGGCCCCGGAGCCGTACCCGGGCAGCCTCGACGAGGCCAGACGGTCGGCCGGCGAGACCCGCCGCTCACTGCGCGGCTGCGCCGCCGACCTCTCGTCGGCCGAGAGCGCCGTACGGGAAGCGAGCGACGTGCTCGTCCGGCACGCCAACTCCACCCGGTACGAACAGGTCCGCACCCCGGCACGCCAGCAGATCCGCGAACTTCCCGCGGCCGCCCTCCCCGAACACGCGCAGAAGTGGGCCGCCGCGTTCGCCCCCCGGCTCCGGGTCCTCACCGACGAGCTGGCCCAGCTGGAACGCAACCGCGACTCCATCGTCGACCGGCTTCGCGGACTGGTGGAGTCGGCCCTCACGACCCTCCGCTCGGCCCAGCGTCTCTCCCGGCTGCCCGAGGGGCTGGGGGAGTGGTCGGGTCAGGAGTTCCTGCGCATCCGCTTCGAGGAGCCCGACCAGACGACGCTCACCGAGCGGCTGGGGGAGGTCGTCGACGAGGCCACCCGCGCCGCGCTCAGGAAGAACTCCGACCTGCGCAGGGACGGGATGTCCCTGCTGCTGCGGGGCGTACAGGCCGCGCTGGAACCCAGGGGCATCGCCGTCGAGATCCTCAAGCCGGACGCGGTGCTCCGCGCCGAGCGGGTGCCGGTCGGGCAGATGGGCGACGTCTTCTCCGGCGGCCAGCTGCTCACCGCCGCCATCGCGCTGTACTGCACCATGGCGGCGCTGCGCAGCAACGACCGGGGGCGGGACCGGCACCGGCACGCGGGCACGCTCTTCCTGGACAACCCCATCGGCCGGGCGAACGCCACCTATCTGCTGGAACTCCAGCGGGCGGTGGCGGACGCGCTGGGCGTCCAGCTGCTCTACACCACGGGTCTCTTCGACACGACCGCGCTCGCGGAGTTCCCGCTGGTCATCCGGTTGCGCAATGACGCGGACCTGCGGGCGGGGCTGAAGTACATCAGCGTCGAGGAACACCTGAGGCCCGGTCTTCCGCAGCAGGACCCGGAGGCCGAGACGGTGCACGGTGAGATCACCGCCACCCGGATGTTCAAGCGGACGACGACCACGACCGCTTCGTCCGACCCGGCGACGGACCGGCCGGCCGGCGGAACGGCCACCGGCGGCGCCGGCACCCGCGTCGGTGCCGCCACCAGCGCCGGCACCGACGCGGCCCCCGCCTGACCTCCTTCGCGGCGCGGGCCGCGCCGCCCGGCGGATCAGGCTCGCGACAGACGGCCCGCGTCACCACTCCGTATCCGCCCGGCACCCCGCCCGGCCGAGCGCGCCGCCCGCCGGGCCCGGCGCCGCTCGCGCCGCTGCCGACGCGCCGTACTGCTCGGCACGGACACCACCCCATGCCGCTGGTTCCACACCTGACGGGTGACCCAGACGTCGAGCGCGGCCCAGGTGGCGACCACGGTGCTGGCGACCCCGCTCAACACCATCGGGAAGGCCAGCCAGGAACCGGCCAGTGTGCACAGGAAGGCCACCACCGCCTGAATGAGCGTCAACGCCACTATGAGAACGGCGCGTACCGCCGCCGCGCGCACCGGATCGGGCATCCGCCGCCGTACCGCGGGCTCCTCCACCCAGAGCTGCCGCCGAGCGGCATCCCTTCCCTCATCGGCGGCCCGCGCCGCCGCACCGCGCGCCCCGGCACCGCGTGCCACTCCGGACGAGGGCGGCACGCCAGGTGCCCCCGCTCCGCCCGAAGACACCGTGCTCCGACGCTCTTCCGTGTCCAAGGAACTTCAACTCCCCACCGCTGTCCGACGTCAGGGTGGCTGCCCGGTGTGCGAGGTTTCCACGCGGCGGACGAATCCGCTCAACCGTGCGCGCGCCCCTGACTCCCCCTACCCCCATATGTACAGACGATTGATCAACTACGAAGATTCCCTCAGAACATTACGGAACGAATAATTCCAGCCATCTGCCCAGGAGGGCGGAGCAGCCGCCTGACGGGATTTCTCTGCCGGACGCGTCTCCACCATCTCCTGGAATACCCGGACAACTCATGATCGAACGCCGATCCGACGGCCGAAAACCGCCCGGACGTCTCTTCGAGTTGTTCATGGCGCGGTAGTAGGCTCGCGCCGTTTGTTGACGGACATCGCCCCAGCGACGGGGTTGAGCTGGGGGAGGCCATGCGCTTTCGCGGGAAATCCATCCGCAGGAAGATCGTGGCGTTGCTCCTGGTGCCGCTCGTCTCCCTCACCGCGCTCTGGGGCTTCGCCACCGTCCTCACCGGGCGGGAGGCGACCCAGCTCATGGGCGGGATCACGGTCGCCCGGAAGATCAGCCGACCCCTGGAGGACACCATTCGGGTCCTCCAGGACGAGCGCCGCCAGACTCTCGTCTTCCTCGCCGACCCCCGGGCGTCCGACTCCGTCCCCCTGCTGCACCGCCGCCACAGCGCGACCGACCGGATCGTGGCGGACGTCAGGAACAACACCGGACGCAAGGACATCCGCAAGGCCCTGAGCAGCGGTGAGCGGGCACAGCTCACCTCGATCCTCGACTCCGTCGACGGCCTGGACTCGCTCCGCCGGTCGGTCGAGCAGCGCACCGTCAACCGCACCCGCGCCATGGCCTTCTACAACAGCCTCATCGACCCCTGCTACCGCTTCATGACCGGGCTCCAGACGATGGAGAACGTGTCGATGGACAAGCAGATACGGGCGCTGGCCGGCCTGTCCCGGGCCCGCGAGATGCTGTCCCGCGAGGACGCCCTGGTCAGCTCCGCGCTCGTCGGCGGCCGGCTCACCGGTACCGAACTCCGGGAGGTCTCCGACCTCGCCGCCAACCGTGAACTGCTGTACGAGGTCAACCTCGAAGTCCTGCCCGCCGCCGAACGCCGCCGCGTGGAGCGGTACTGGTCGGGCCCCGACAGCGAACCGCTGCGCACCGTCGAGAAGCGCCTCATCACCGACGGCCCCACCCAGGACCCCGGCGCGGTCGACCCCGAACGCTGGCAACAGGTGGCCACCCCGGTCCTGAACCGCCTCGCCGACGAGGGCACCCGAGCGGCCGACCGGTTCCGGGACCGCGGGAAGCCGGCCGGCTACAACATCCTCATCAAGGCGGGCATCGCCGGAGTCCTGGGCTTCCTCGCCGTCCTCGTCTCGATCATCGTCTCCGTACGCATCGGCCGAGGGCTCGTCCGTGACCTCTCCCGGCTGCGGAAGGACGCCCACGAGGTCTCCGGGGTCCGGCTGCCGAGCGTGATGCGCCGTCTCGCGGCGGGCGAGCACGTCGACGTGGAGACCGAGGCCCCGCACCTGGACTACGAACGTGACGAGATCGGCCAGGTCGGCCAGGCCCTCAACACCCTGCAACGAGCCGCCGTCGAGGCCGCGGTCAAGCAGGCCGACATGCGGCGCGGGGTGTCCGAGGTCTTCGTCAACCTCGCCCGCCGCAACCAGGTGCTCCTGCACCGCCAGCTGACGCTCCTCGACACGATGGAACGCCGCACGGAGAACACCGACGAACTCGCGGACCTCTTCCGCCTCGATCACCTCACCACCCGCATGCGCCGCCACGCCGAGGGGCTGGTGATCCTCTCCGGCGCGGCCCCGTCCCGGCAGTGGCGCAAGCCGATCCAGCTCATGGACGTGGTACGGGCCGCGGTCGCCGAGGTCGAGAGCTACGAACGGATCGAGGTCCGCCGCCTGCCGCGCATCGGAGTGGGCGGCCCCGCCGTCGCCGACCTCACCCACCTGATCGCCGAACTCCTGGAGAACGCCACCGTGTTCTCGCCCCCGCACACCGCGGTCCAGGTCCACGGCGAGCGCGTCGCCAACGGCTTCACCCTCGAAATCCACGACCGGGGCCTCGGCATGACCCCCGAAGTCCTCCTCGACGCCAATCTGAGACTGGCCGAGACCCCCGACTTCGAACTCTCCGACACCGACCGGCTCGGACTCTTCGTGGTCAGCCGGCTCGCCCAGCGGCAGAACGTCCGGGTCTCGCTCCAGACCTCGCCGTACGGGGGGACGACCGCGGTCGTCTTCATCCCGGGGGCCCTGCTGACCGACGCCCCCGAGCCCGACGGCACCGGTTTCCGGCTGGACCGCAGGACCGAGAAGGCGATCGGCGGCGGCAGGCCCCGGCCCGACACGAGCCGCCGCGACGGCGTCCCGGCCCACGGCGCGCGCGACGAGCGGACCACCGGCCCCGCCGAAGACGGCTCCACCCCGCTCACCACGGTCACGGCGGGCCTGCTCGACGGCCCCGTCGAACTCGAAGGACCCGTCGGCACGCTCGACTTCGGCCACGACCCGGTGCTCGACGGGGTGTCCGACATCGAGGACACCGAGAGCGAGCGCGGCGGAATCTTCCGCTCCCGCGACCTCAGGCGCGCGGACGGCGGCGAGCAGCGCCACCAGCCGCCCGGTCGGACACCCGAAGCCGCCCCCGGCCTGCGCTCGGTGCGCCCCGAAGGGCCCGCTCCGCTGCCCCGCCGCAAGCCGCCGACCCTGGTCGTCGACCGGGGCCGCCGGGTGGACGAGGCGGGCCGGGCCCACCCCGGGCCCGCCGGGCCGGAGACCGCCCCCGCCGAACCCGCACCGCGCGTCACCTCCGTGACGCCCCTGCCCGGCCCGCGTACCCACGAACGCGGCGCGCCGCGCACCCGCGACCAGCACGGCCCGGGACCCGGCCCGTCCCCGTACGCCGAATCGCGCACCCGCGAGCGGCACGACCCGGGTCCGGCTCCGCACGCGCACACCGATCCGCACGACCCGCCGCCCGCCGCCCGGCCGACGGCACCGCCGCTCACCCCGGACACCGTGAGCGGTCTGCCCCGCCGGGTCAGGCAGGCCAGTCTCGCCCCGCAGCTCCGGGAGACCACCGACGGCCGGGTACCCGGCACCACGCCGCGGGAGACGGCCGACGACATCGAACGCGACGCGGACGAGGTGCGCGATCGCATGGCATCGCTTCAACGCGGCTGGCAGCGCGGCCGCCGGCAGAACGCCGAGGACGTGACGGGCCCCGGTGACACAGCACGAGGAACAACTCCGGGAGGGGACGGTCGATGACCGCACCGAACGCCGCAGCACCCGACGCGTCACGCCAAGGGTCCGGCGAACTCAACTGGCTTCTCGACGAACTCGTCGAGCGGGTCGGCAGCATCAACAAGGCGCTGGTGCTCTCCAGCGACGGCCTCCCCACCGGCACGTCGAGGGATCTGAGCCGGGAGGACAGCGAACACCTGGCGGCCGTCGCCTCCGGCTTCCACAGCCTCGCCAAGGGGGTCGGGCGCCACTTCGAAGCGGGCAGGGTCCGCCAGACCATCGTCGAACTCGACGAGGCGTTCCTCTTCGTCACCGCGGCCGGTGACGGCAGCTGTCTCGCCGTGCTGGCGGACGCCGACTCCGATGTCGGCCAGGTGGCGTACGAGATGACGCTGATGGTCAAGCGCGTGGGGGTCCACCTGGCCAACTCCCCCCGGACGACCGGTCTCTCAGCCGGAGGGTGAGGCGATGGCATGAACCCTGACTCCTCCCCCCACGGCGCGGGCGGCCGCCGCCCCACCCCGGGCTCCCGGCCGCATACCCGCGCCCAGGCCCGGGAACCGGCGCACTGGTTCGACGCCGAGGCGGGGCCCGTCGTCCGTCCGTACGCGATGACACGGGGCCGCACCGACAGCGCGTCCCGCCACCGGCTCGACCTGATCGCGGTCGTCGTCCCCGCACCCGCGGCCGACGACCCCGGCCAGGACCAGACGCTCTCCCCGGAACACGTGGAGATCGTCGAACTGTGCAGTGACACGCCCCAGTCGATCGCCGAACTCGCCGCCGGCCTGGACCTCCCCGTCGGCGTGGTCCGGGTGCTCGTCGGCGATCTGGTCGAGGACGAACTCGTGCACGTGACCCGCCCCGTTCCGCCGGCCGAGCTGCCGGACGTGAACCTTCTCCGAGAGGTGATCAATGGCCTTCGGGCGCTCTAGCCGCAGAAAGCGGCCCGTCCCGCCCGTCACCCTGAAGATCATGGTCGCGGGCGGCTTCGGAGTGGGCAAGACGACCCTGGTGGGCACGGTCAGCGAGATCAGACCCCTGCGTACGGAGGAGAGACTGACCGAAGCGGGCCGTCCCGTGGACGACCTGGAAGGCGTCGAGGGGAAGACCACCACCACGGTGGCCATGGACTTCGGACGGATCACCCTCCGCGAGGACCTGGTGCTCTACCTCTTCGGCACCCCCGGACAGGACCGGTTCTGGTTCCTGTGGGACGAACTGGCCCAGGGCGCCCTGGGCGCGGTCGTCCTCGTCGACACCCGCCGCCTGGAGGACTGCTTCGCGGCGGTCGACTACTTCGAGCGCCGCGCGATCCCGTTCACCGTGGCCGTCAACTGCTTCGAGGGCGCGGACCGGTTCCCGCCGGAGACGGTACGGGCGGCGCTCGACCTCGACCCCGAGGTGAGGGTGCTGATGTGCGACGCCCGGGACCGTTCGTCGGTACGGGACGTCCTGGTCGCGGTCGTCGAACACGCCCTCGCGCGTGTCGACCGGCAGCGTCAGCCCGCCACGACCTGAGGAACATCCGGCACGACCGCGGCCGGCGGAGAACCGGAGACGGCTCATCCGCGTCCGTGAGGGAGAACGGCCGGCCAGGGCCCACGGGGGTGGTCCCGGTCGGCCCGTTCCCGCACGGGACGAGCCCGCCCCCGCACGCTGGGTAAGGGGCCGGTACAGTCCCCGCGTGCCCGCGCCCACGAAGACACCCGTCAAGGACTCCCACTGCGCCTCCTGCGGCGCCCCGTACGGCCCCCTCGTACCCGTCGGCTCCTGGCCCCGCACCTGCGTGGTCTGCGGCGACACCGCCTACCGCAACCCGCTTCCGGTGGCCGTCGCGCTGCTCCCCGTCACCGACGGGCACGGCAGCGGCCTGGTCGTGATCACCCGCACGGTCCCACCGATGCGCGGTGGCATCGCCCTCCCCGGCGGTTTCGTCGACCACGCCGAGGACTGGCGCCACGCGGTCGTACGGGAACTCCGCGAGGAGACCGGCATCGAGGCCGACCGGCACGACGTCCGCCTCGCCGACGTCCTCAGCGCACCCGAAGGCCATCTGCTGGTCTTCGGCCTGCTCCCCGAACGCCCCGCCACCGACCTCCCGCCGTCCGCCCCCACCGACGAGACCTCCGGCCACCACGTACTGCGCGCCCCCACCGAGCTGGCCTTCCCCTGCACACCCGGGCCGTCCGCTCCTGGTTCGCCGGCGCGTACGGCTGACCCGTCTGCACGTACGACCGGCCCGGCGAGCCCGCGCCACCTCGCACACCCGTACCGCTCAGAGCCCGCGCACCCGGACCGGACACCCCACGGGCCCACCGCCGTCCCGCCCGACCACCACCCGGCCGTCCACCCAGCGCGTCGTGTACCGCTCCACCTCGGGCGGCGCCCATCCGTCACCCGGGTCCCGCACCACCGCGCCCCCTCCGGTCCGCCCTGCCGCCGGGGCCCACGCCTCCAGCTCCGTCCCCCCGTCCGCGCCCCGCACCGGCACCACCGCGCCCGCCTGCGCCAGCACCGGCACCCGCTCGGGCGGTGAGTCGAGCAGTACCTGCCCGGGGCCCTCGTACGCCTCACCCGTCACCGTGTCGTACCACCGCCCGGCCGGCAGCCGCACCGCCCGCCGGTCGGCGCCCGGTTCCAGCACGGGCGCCACCAGCAGCGCGTCACCCAGCAGGAACGCGTCCCCGCAGTCCCGCAGTGCGCGGTCCTCAGGCGCGGCCCACCAGAGAGGCCGCACATACGGCGCACCCGTCAGCCGGGCCAGCCACGCCAGCGTCACGAAGTACGGCCGCAGCCGCTCCCGCTCCGCCAGCGCCGCCCGCGCGCCCGCCAGTGCCCGCGGCCCGAACTCCCACGGCTCCCGCCGCCCCGCGTCGATCGCCGCGTGGGTGCGGAACAGCGGAAGGTACGAGCCCAACTGGAACCAGCGCAGATACAGCTCGGCGCAGGGCGATCCGTCGAAACCGCCGACGTCCGGCCCCGAGTACGGAACGCCGCACAGCCCGAGTCCCAGCACCAACGCCAGCGAGGCCCGCAGTCCGGGCCATCCCGTCGCCACATCACCGGACCAGGTCCCCCCGTACCGCTGCATCCCCGCCCAGCCGGAGCGCGAGAACAGGAACGGCCGCTCGTCCGGCCGCAGCCGGGCCAGCCCCTCGTACCCGGCGCGCGCCATCGTGAGCCCGTACACGTTGTGGGCCTCCCGGTGATCACCCCCACGCCCCTCCAGGGAGTGCCGCGCCGAACGCGGCAGGGTCGGATCGCCGAAAGCCGCGAACGACACCGGCTCGTTCATGTCGTGCCAGACCCCCGAGAACCCCTGCGCCAGCCGCTCCGCGTACAGCGAACCCCACCACTCCCGGACCTCCGGATCGGTGAAGTCCGGATACCCGCAGACCCCCGGCCAGACCACTCCCCGCACCATCCGTCCCCGCGCGTCGCGGACGAACGCCCCGGAACGGCCGACCGCCCGGCCCCCGTCGAACACCCCGTACCCGGGCTCCACCCGTACCGCCGGATCGACGATCGACACCAGCCGCACCCCGCCCGCCCGCAACTCCCGCGCCAGCCCCGGCAGATCGGGGAACCGGCCGCGGTCCACGGTGAAGACCCGGTGCCCGTCGTAGTGATCGATGTCCAGATGCAGCGCGGACAACGGCAGCCCGCGGTCCCGGTACCCGTTGACGATCCGCCGCACCTCCCGCTCGCTCCCGAACCCCCACCGGGCGTGCTGCGGACCCAGCGCCCAGGACGGCGGCACCGCGGGCGCCCCCGTCAGCGCGGTCCACCCCCGCAGCACCCGGGCCGGCGTCCCCGTCACCACCCAGCAGCGCAACGGCCCCCCGTCCATCCGGACCTCACAGGTCCCCGTCCGGTCATGACCGGAACCCGCCCCCTCCTCGCCCTCGCGCAGCGTCACGCGCCCGGACCAGGAGTTGTCGTGGAACGCCAGATGCGTCCCCGCGTCCGAGACCACCACCTGCACCGGCATCGTCAGGTACAGCGGATCGTCACCCGGACCGAAGCCCGCGCCCGGATCGGTGTTCCACAGCCGGTACGAGCCGTCACGCAGCCGAGGACCCGAAGCCCGCCCGCCGAGGCCGAAGAACCGCGCGTCGGCGGGCACCTCCGACCGCTGCACCCACCGCGCGGGGCCGCCCGCCACCGGCTCCCACCAGCGCGGCGGCGACTCACGCCGCAACAGCACACCCCCGGGCGTCCGCACCTCCACCGCCCCGTGCGGTGACACCACGACCGTCACCCGCTCCGACACCACCCGCCAGCCACCGTCCCGGTCCGGCTCCAGCACCGCCCGCGCGTCGGCCTCGGGAACCGGGCCCGCCAGCGCGTACGACGGCAACGGCTCCGCCCCGTCCCACGCCCAGAACACCGCACCCCCCACCACCACCCGGACACACAGCCGCGAGCGCGCGAACCGCACCACGCCACCACCCGGCCCCGGCTCCGCGCCCACCGCCCGACCCGGCACCCGCGCCCGCTCGGCGACGCGCGACGGCAGCGCCGCGTCCGTCCGCCACCGCCACCACGCCGAACGCACCGCGCGCAACCGACGCACCGAAACGACCCTCTTCGCCGAACGCACCAGGTCACGACCGTCCATAGGGTTCACCCTGCCACCCATGGGACCGGCGGCGGGCGCCGTTCAGCAGCCGTTCATCCACCCGGGACCGCACAGGCGGACAACCGGCCACACCGGCGACGGCCGGAGTGCCCTGGTGCGAAGGACGATCACATGGCATCGTCCTGACAGCCGCCTCGCCGCACGCGCACACCCTTCGCACGTGCGTGCGGACCGACGCACACCCGCGTACCCGGACAGCCATGGAGCCGCCCCATGACCTCAGCAGCGAACGAAGCCCCCCTCTGGCAGCCCGACGCCGACCGCGTCGCCGCCGCGGCCGTCACCCGCTTCCAGAGCTGGGCGGCCGAACGGTACGGGGCACCGGCCGACGGCGGCTATCCGGCGCTGCACCGCTGGTCCGTCGACGAACTCGCCACCTTCTGGCAGGCCGTCGCCGACTGGTTCGACGTACGGTTCTCCACCCCGTACGACACCGTCATCGGCGACCGGACCATGCCCGGCGCCCAGTGGTTCCCCGGCGCCACCCTCAACTACGCGGAACACGCCCTGCGCACCGCCGACGACCCCCTGCGCGCCGACACCCCCGCGCTGATCCACGTCGACGAGACCCACACCCTGACGTCCGTCGGCTGGAGCGAACTGCGCCGCCAGGTCGGCTCGCTCGCCGCGGAACTCCGCGCGCTCGGCGTCCGCCCCGGCGACCGGGTCAGCGGCTACCTCCCCAACATCCCGCAAGCGGCCGTCGCCCTCCTCGCCACCGCCGCCGTCGGCGGTGTCTGGACGTCCTGCGCCCCCGACTTCGGTGCCCGCAGCGTCCTCGACCGCTTTCAGCAGGTCGAGCCCGTCGTGCTGTTCACGGTCGACGGCTACCGCTACGGCGGCAAGGAGCACGACCGCACCGGCACCGTCGCCGAGCTGCGCCGCGAACTCCCCACCGTCCGCGCCGTGGTCCACATCCCGCTGCTCGGCACCGCCGCCCCCGAAGGCGCCTTGGAATGGTCCGCCGTCACCGCGGCCGACACCGAGCCGGTCTTCGAGCCGGTCCCCTTCGACCACCCGTTGTGGGTGCTCTACTCCTCCGGCACCACCGGACTCCCGAAGGCGATCGTCCAGTCCCAGGGCGGCATCCTCCTCGAACACTTCAAGCAGATCGGCCTGCACTGCGATCTGGGCCCCGACGACCGCTTCTTCTGGTACACCTCCACCGGCTGGATGATGTGGAACTTCCTCGTCTCCGGCCTGCTCACCGGCACCACGATCGTGCTGTACGACGGCAGCCCCGGCCACCCCGACATCAGCGCCCAGTGGCGCGTCGCCGAACGGACCGGCGCCACCCTGTTCGGCACCTCCGCCGCCTACGTCATGGCCTGCCGCAAGGCCGGCGTCCACCCGGGGCGCGACCACGGCCTCTCCCGGGTCCGGTGTGTGGCCACCACCGGCTCGCCGCTGCCGCCCGACGGCTTCCGCTGGCTCCACGACGAGGTGTCCGACGACCTGTGGATCGCCTCCGTCAGCGGCGGCACGGACGTCTGCAGCTGCTTCGCCGGCGCCGTTCCCACCCTGCCCGTCCACATCGGCGAGCTCCAGGCGCCCTGCCTCGGCACGGACCTCCAGTCCTGGGACCCCGCGGGCAGACCGCTCATCGGCGAGGTCGGCGAACTCGTCGTCACGAACCCGCTGCCCTCCATGCCGATCCGCTTCTGGAACGACCCCGACGGCAGCCGCTACCACGACAGTTACTTCGACGTGTACCCCGGCGTCTGGCGCCACGGCGACTGGATCACCCTCACCGACCACGGCTCGGTGATCATCCACGGCCGCTCCGACTCCACCCTCAACCGCCAGGGTGTCCGCATGGGTTCCGCCGACATCTACGAGGCCGTCGAGCGTCTTCCCGAGATCCGTGAAGCCCTCGTCATCGGCATCGAGGAGCCGGACGGCGGCTACTGGATGCCGCTCTTCATCCACCTCGCCGAGGGCGCCACCCTCGACGACGGCCTTCGCGACCGCGTCAAACGGACCATCCGCGAAAACCTCTCACCCCGCCACGTCCCCGACGACATCATCGAGGTCCCCGGCATCCCGCACACCCTCACCGGCAAACGCATCGAGGTCCCCGTCAAACGCGTCCTCCAGGGCACACCCCTCGCCGAGGCGGTCAACCCGGGCTCGATCGACAATCTCGAACTCCTCCACTTCTACGAGGACCTCGCCCGCACCCGCCGCTGACCGCCGTCTGTCAGTCCCCCCGATTACGCTGAGTGAGCAATGATCCACAGCGCACAGGGGGACTCATGGCGCACACCAAGCACGCCAAGCACATCAAGACCACCAAGCACACCGGACGCAGCCGCGGTGGCGCCGGCCGGAGCGGCGCGGCCATGCGACGCACACTGCGCCGCGAAGCCCCGAGCGCCATCGGCCTGCTGGCCGACGAGCGGGACTTCGCGGCCATGCGGCGCTACCGCACGTTCACGTTCGACGATCACGCCACCTACCTCCGCCAGGTCGAAAGCCTGCTCAGGACCTTCGCGGCGCAGGACCGCCACACCACGGTCGCCCTCTTCGACCCGGAGGAGTACGCCGAGTTCTGCGCCGAGTCCGGCCTCGACCCCGACACCCCGGCGGGCCGCAGCCGCTTCACCGCCGAGGTCGCGGCGACCGGCGCCACCGTGGCGTACGCCGGACAACCCGTCGACACCCTGATCAGGCTGCTCGTCGGCCGGGCGGTCCGCCGTGCCACCTGGGAGTACGCCACCCTGCGCCTGGCCGACCTCGGCGACTGCGCCGACTGCGGCCAGGACATCGGCCGCGCCGCCTTCGACCGCGCCTCCCACCTGCTGACCCGCACCCTGGAATCGGCGGGCCCCGGCGCCCAGCACCTGGTCTGCAGCGTCCCGACCGAGCACGACCAGCTGCTGGCGGTCCTCCGCACCGAACGCGAGGGGACGGGTCCGGTCCGTCTCGAACCCTCCGAGGGAGCCGAGTTCGTCTCCGTGCTCGCCGTCGGCATCGCCCTGGAGAGCCCGGCGGGACTGGTCCTGCGTACGACCGCGCCGGGCGTCCCCGACCGTGTGCACGGCTGGCGACTGAACCGCGGCGGCCTCGTCCCGCTCACCGCCGGTGAGGTGTTCAGCGCCTACTGCACCGACGCCGACACCGGCGAACCCGTCTCGCCGGAACCAGGAGTGGAGTACCTCGCCGGATTCGACATCGGCGCCGTCGCACCGGAGGACCACCACTGACACGCCGAAGGGGCTTCCCGCCGGATCAGGCGGGAAGCCCCTTCACTCCCGGAAGCCGGCCGCGTCACGCGACCGAGCGGAACTACTCGCCCGACAGCGCCCGCTCAGCCGCGAGCCGCGCCTCGTCGGCGGAGTCGGCGGCCCGCGCGGCGGCCGCGGCACGCTCGCACTGCGCCAGTGTGTACTTCGCCAGCGTCGCGCGCACGTAGGGGAGGGAAGCGGCGCCCATCGACAGCGACGTCACCCCAAGACCCGTCAGCACACAGGCGAGCAGCGGATCGGAGGCGGCCTCACCACAGACACCGCAGCTCTTGCCCTCGGCCTTGGCGGCATCGGCCGACAGCGCCACCAGATCCAGCAGCGCGGGCTGCCACGGGTCCTGGAGACGAGAGACGGCACCCACCTGACGGTCGGCGGCGAAGGCGTACTGCGCCAGGTCGTTGGTCCCCAGCGACAGGAACTCCACCTCCTGAAGGATCGACCGGGCGCGCAGCGCGGCGGACGGAATCTCCACCATCGCACCGAACTTCGCCCGCAGCCCGGCCTCACGACAGGCGTCCGCGAACGCCTTGGCGTCGATGCGGTCGGCCACCATGGGCGCCATGACCTCCAGGTACACGGGCAGACCCTCGGCCGCCTTCGACAGCGCGGTCAGCTGGGTGCGCAGCACCTCGGGGTGGTCCAGCAGACTGCGCAGACCGCGTACGCCCAGCGCCGGGTTCGGCTCGTCCGCCGGTGTCAGGAAATCCAGCGGCTTGTCCGCGCCGGCGTCCAGCACCCGTACGACCACCCGGCCCTCGGGGAACGCCTCAAGCACCGCGCGGTACGCCGCGACCTGCTTCTCCTCGGACGGCGCCTGCGTGCTGTCGTCCAGGAACAGGAACTCGGTACGGAAGAGTCCCACGCCCTCCGCGCCCGCGGCGACGGCCGCCGGGACGTCGGCGGGACCGCCCACGTTGGCGAGCAGCGGCACCTTGTGCCCGTCGGAGGTCGCCCCGGGTCCGGTCGCGGACGAGAGCGCGGCCTTGCGCTCCGCCGCGGCGCTCTCCAGCTCCCCCCGCTTCTCGGCGCTCGGGTCGACGAAGACCTCACCCGTGCTGCCGTCCACCGCGACGACCGTGCCCTCCGCCAGTTCCCCGGCGCCGGGGAGCGCCACCACCGCGGGCACCCCGAGCGCACGCGCCAGGATGGCGCTGTGACTGGTCGGTCCGCCCTCCTCGGTCACGAAGCCGAGCACCAGGGCGGGGTCGAGCAACGCGGTGTCGGCGGGCGCCAGGTCCCGCGCGACGAGCACGTACGGCTCGTCGCTGTCCGGCACGCCCGGCATCGGCACACCGAGCAGCCGCGCCACGATCCGGTTGCGCACGTCGTCGAGGTCGGCGACGCGCCCCGCCAGGTACTCCCCGGCGTTGGCGAGCAGCGCCCGGTACGCGGCGAACGCGTCGTACACACCCCGTTCGGCGGTGCTGCCGACGCTGATGCGCCGGTCCACATCGGCCATGAGTTCCGGGTCCTGGGCCATCATGGCCTGGGCCTCCAGCACGGCCTGTGCCTCGCCCCCGGCCAGATTGCCGCGCGCCATCAGGTCGGCGGCCACAGCTTCCACGGCTTGACGGGCGCGCCCCTGTTCGCGCTCGGCCTCCTCGGCGGGAATCTGTTTGGCCGGCGGTTCGAGGACAGCCGTACCCATGTGCCGAACCTCGCCGATCGCCACACCGTGGCTCACACCGACGCCTCGCAGCGTTGTCTCCATTTCACCCGTCTCCGGTTGTGCGACGGCCTGGCCGCCGCGGTTGATGTCCGACCTGCTCGTGTCGCGCCGCGCCGGGCGTCACTGCCAGCCGAACAGCGTGTCGCCGACCTTCACGTCGCCGTCCTCGCGGACGTCGGAAAGGGAGTCGGCGGTGGCTTCGAGCGCCACGACCGGGCACACCGGGGACTTGCCGGCGGCCTCCACGGCGGCCGGGTCCCAGCGCACGACGCTCTGTCCGCGCTGCACGGTGTCGCCCTTTTTGACGAGGAGCTCGAAGCCCTCGCCGTTGAGCTGCACGGTGTCGATACCTAGGTGGGTCAGCACCCCGTGTCCGTCACCGTCCACGACGACGAAGGCGTGCGGGTGGAGGGAGACGACGATGCCGTCGACCGGGGACACGGCCTCCGACGGTTCACGCACGGGGTCGATGGCGGTTCCTGGGCCCACCATCGCGCCGGAGAAGACCGGGTCGGGTACCGCGGTGAGTCCGATGGCGCGTCCGGCAAGAGGGGACGTCACGTTGGTCATGGGGGCCTCCCAGGGTGGAGATTCTGGCGTCGCCGCCGAGGTGGGTGAGGGGCGGCGTACTCTGGTGAGCAGGGTAAGTCATAAGAAGTTCCGGTTCCGCCCGAGACCTACCGATTGGCGGGCCTGGGGGAGCACCGGAACGATTTGCCTCGACTCCCAGCGGCCGTGTACTGTCGTACTCCTGCTTGACCCCAACGCGACATTGAGTCGGGGGTCGGCAGCGGCTCTCAAGCCCAGACTCTAACCCGGATTCAAATTCCGCATGCCTGCGGAACTGGTCAAAGGTAATGGAAAAGGCCTGATAGAGTCGGAACCGCTGGAAAGGGAAACGCGAAAGCGAGGAACTGGAAAGCAGCCCGGCCGGCCGGGAATCGGACACGAAAGAGTCTGATAGAGTCGGAAACGCAAGACCGGAAGGAAGCGCCCGGAGGAAAGCCTGAGAGGGTGAGTACGAAGGAAGCGTCCGTTCCTTGAGAACTCAACAGCGTGCCAAAAGTCAACGCCAGATATGTTGATACCCCGGCCTGTTTCGGCAGGTTGGTGGTTCCTTTGAAAGTCCTGTTCACCGGTCCTTGTGGCTGGGGGCAGGCAATGACACAGCGAGGACGCTGTGGATGACCGGTCTTATTCCGACCGGTTGTTCCGCTCTCGTGATGTGTGTCCCGATTACGGGAAAACATTCACGGAGAGTTTGATCCTGGCTCAGGACGAACGCTGGCGGCGTGCTTAACACATGCAAGTCGAACGATGAAGCCTTTCGGGGTGGATTAGTGGCGAACGGGTGAGTAACACGTGGGCAATCTGCCCTGCACTCTGGGACAAGCCCTGGAAACGGGGTCTAATACCGGATAATACTCTGTCCCGCATGGGATGGGGTTGAAAGCTCCGGCGGTGCAGGATGAGCCCGCGGCCTATCAGCTTGTTGGTGGGGTGATGGCCTACCAAGGCGACGACGGGTAGCCGGCCTGAGAGGGCGACCGGCCACACTGGGACTGAGACACGGCCCAGACTCCTACGGGAGGCAGCAGTGGGGAATATTGCACAATGGGCGAAAGCCTGATGCAGCGACGCCGCGTGAGGGATGACGGCCTTCGGGTTGTAAACCTCTTTCAGCAGGGAAGAAGCGCAAGTGACGGTACCTGCAGAAGAAGCGCCGGCTAACTACGTGCCAGCAGCCGCGGTAATACGTAGGGCGCAAGCGTTGTCCGGAATTATTGGGCGTAAAGAGCTCGTAGGCGGCTTGTCACGTCGGTTGTGAAAGCCCGGGGCTTAACCCCGGGTCTGCAGTCGATACGGGCAGGCTAGAGTGTGGTAGGGGAGATCGGAATTCCTGGTGTAGCGGTGAAATGCGCAGATATCAGGAGGAACACCGGTGGCGAAGGCGGATCTCTGGGCCATTACTGACGCTGAGGAGCGAAAGCGTGGGGAGCGAACAGGATTAGATACCCTGGTAGTCCACGCCGTAAACGTTGGGAACTAGGTGTTGGCGACATTCCACGTCGTCGGTGCCGCAGCTAACGCATTAAGTTCCCCGCCTGGGGAGTACGGCCGCAAGGCTAAAACTCAAAGGAATTGACGGGGGCCCGCACAAGCAGCGGAGCATGTGGCTTAATTCGACGCAACGCGAAGAACCTTACCAAGGCTTGACATACACCGGAAAGCATCAGAGATGGTGCCCCCCTTGTGGTCGGTGTACAGGTGGTGCATGGCTGTCGTCAGCTCGTGTCGTGAGATGTTGGGTTAAGTCCCGCAACGAGCGCAACCCTTGTCCTGTGTTGCCAGCATGCCCTTCGGGGTGATGGGGACTCACAGGAGACCGCCGGGGTCAACTCGGAGGAAGGTGGGGACGACGTCAAGTCATCATGCCCCTTATGTCTTGGGCTGCACACGTGCTACAATGGCCGGTACAATGAGCTGCGATGTCGTGAGGCGGAGCGAATCTCAAAAAGCCGGTCTCAGTTCGGATTGGGGTCTGCAACTCGACCCCATGAAGTCGGAGTTGCTAGTAATCGCAGATCAGCATTGCTGCGGTGAATACGTTCCCGGGCCTTGTACACACCGCCCGTCACGTCACGAAAGTCGGTAACACCCGAAGCCGGTGGCCCAACCCCCTTGTGGGGAGGGAGCTGTCGAAGGTGGGACTGGCGATTGGGACGAAGTCGTAACAAGGTAGCCGTACCGGAAGGTGCGGCTGGATCACCTCCTTTCTAAGGAGCATCTAGACCCTGCGAGGGGTCCAGAGCCACTACGTCGGCATCTGTCCGGCGGTGGTCAGCTCATGGGTGGAACGTTGACTATTCGGTCTGGTTGGGTCTTGTTCATTAGTACTGCTTCGGCGTGGAACATGAAAAAGGTTTGACTGGACCGGGCACGCTGTTGGGTGTCTGAGGGTATGGCCGTATGGTCGCCTTCGGTTGCCGGCCCCAGTGCACTCACCTTTTTGGGGTGGGGTGATGGGTGGCTGGTCGTTGTTTGAGAACTGCACAGTGGACGCGAGCATCTGTGGCCAAGTTTTTAAGGGCGCACGGTGGATGCCTTGGCACCAGGAACCGATGAAGGACGTGGGAGGCCACGATAGGCCCCGGGGAGCTGTCAACCAAGCTTTGATCCGGGGGTGTCCGAATGGGGAAACCCGGCAGTCGTCATGGGCTGTCACCCGCTGCTGAACACATAGGCAGTGTGGAGGGAACGAGGGGAAGTGAAACATCTCAGTACCCTCAGGAAGAGAAAACAACCGTGATTCCGGGAGTAGTGGCGAGCGAAACTGGATGAGGCCAAACCGTATGTGTGTGATACCCGGCAGGGGTTGCGCATGCGGGGTTGTGGGAGTTCTCTTGATCAATCTGCCGATTGGTCGGCAAGTCAGAAACCGTTGGTGTAGGCGAAGGACATGCGAAAGGTCCGGCGTAGAGGGTAAGACCCCCGTAGCTGAAACATCAACGGCTTGCTTGAGGATTTCCCAAGTAGCACGGGGCCCGAGAAATCCCGTGTGAATCTGGCGGGACCACCCGCTAAGCCTAAATATTCCCTGGTGACCGATAGCGGATAGTACCGTGAGGGAATGGTGAAAAGTACCGCGGGAGCGGAGTGAAATAGTACCTGAAACCGTGTGCCTACAAGCCGTGGGAGCGTCGCGCATCGAGCTTGCTCGGTGCGTCGTGACTGCGTGCCTTTTGAAGAATGAGCCTGCGAGTTTGCGGTGTGTTGCGAGGTTAACCCGTGTGGGGAAGCCGTAGCGAAAGCGAGTCCTAATAGGGCGTTTTAGTAGCGCGCTCAAGACCCGAAGCGGAGTGATCTAGCCATGGGCAGGTTGAAGCGGAGGTAAGACTTCGTGGAGGACCGAACCCACCAGGGTTGAAAACCTGGGGGATGACCTGTGGTTAGGGGTGAAAGGCCAATCAAACTCCGTGATAGCTGGTTCTCCCCGAAATGCATTTAGGTGCAGCGTCGTGTGTTTCTTGCCGGAGGTAGAGCACTGGATAGGCGATGGGCCCTACCGGGTTACTGACCTTAGCCAAACTCCGAATGCCGGTAAGTGAGAGCGCGGCAGTGAGACTGTGGGGGATAAGCTCCATGGTCGAGAGGGAAACAGCCCAGAGCATCGACTAAGGCCCCTAAGCGTACGCTAAGTGGGAAAGGATGTGGAGTCGCAGAGACAACCAGGAGGTTGGCTTAGAAGCAGCCATCCTTGAAAGAGTGCGTAATAGCTCACTGGTCAAGTGATTCCGCGCCGACAATGTAGCGGGGCTCAAGCGTACCGCCGAAGTCGTGTCATTTCAGCATGTACTCCTAACGGGGGCTGGGATGGGTAGGGGAGCGTCGTGTGCCGGGTGAAGCAGCCGCGGAAGCGAGTTGTGGACGGTTCACGAGTGAGAATGCAGGCATGAGTAGCGATACACACGTGAGAAACGTGTGCGCCGATTGACTAAGGGTTCCTGGGTCAAGCTGATCTGCCCAGGGTAAGTCGGGACCTAAGGCGAGGCCGACAGGCGTAGTCGATGGACAACCGGTTGATATTCCGGTACCCGCTTTGAAACGCCCAGTACTGAATCAGGCGATGCTAAGTCCGTGAAGCCGGCCTGATCTCTTCGGAGTTGAGGGTAGTGGTGGAGCCGACGGTCCAGACTTGTATTAGGTAAGCGATGGGGTGACGCAGGAAGGTAGTCCAGCCCGGGCGGTGGTTGTCCCGGGGTAAGGGTGTAGCCCGTTGTGCAGGTAAATCCGTGCAACATGGAGGGTGAGACCTGATGCCGAGCCGATTGTGGTGAAGTGGATGATCCTATGCTGTCGAGAAAAGCCTCTAGCGAGTTTCATGGCGGCCCGTACCCTAAACCGACTCAGGTAGTCAGGTAGAGAATACCGAGGCGTTCGGGTGAACTATGGTTAAGGAACTCGGCAAAATGCCCCCGTAACTTCGGGAGAAGGGGGGCCATTTCTGGTGATTGGGCTTTGCTCCATGAGCTGGGGGTGGCCGCAGAGACCAGCGAGAAGCGACTGTTTACTAAAAACACAGGTCCGTGCGAAGCCGTAAGGCGATGTATACGGACTGACGCCTGCCCGGTGCTGGAACGTTAAGGGGACCGGTTAGTGCGCTTTCGGGTGTGCGAAGCTGAGAACTTAAGCGCCAGTAAACGGCGGTGGTAACTATAACCATCCTAAGGTAGCGAAATTCCTTGTCGGGTAAGTTCCGACCTGCACGAATGGCGTAACGACTTCTCGACTGTCTCAACCATAGGCCCGGTGAAATTGCACTACGAGTAAAGATGCTCGTTTCGCGCAGCAGGACGGAAAGACCCCGGGACCTTTACTATAGTTTGATATTGGTGTTCGGTTCGGCTTGTGTAGGATAGGTGGGAGACTGTGATGTGGCCACGCCAGTGGTTGCGGAGTCGTCGTTGAAATACCACTCTGGTCGTGCTGGATGTCTAACCTGGGTCCGTGATCCGGATCAGGGACAGTGTCTGATGGGTAGTTTAACTGGGGCGGTTGCCTCCTAAAGAGTAACGGAGGCGCCCAAAGGTTCCCTCAGCCTGGTTGGTAATCAGGTGTTGAGTGTAAGTGCACAAGGGAGCTTGACTGTGAGACCGACGGGTCGAGCAGGGACGAAAGTCGGGACTAGTGATCCGGCGGTGGCTTGTGGAAGCGCCGTCGCTCAACGGATAAAAGGTACCCCGGGGATAACAGGCTGATCTTCCCCAAGAGTCCATATCGACGGGATGGTTTGGCACCTCGATGTCGGCTCGTCGCATCCTGGGGCTGGAGTCGGTCCCAAGGGTTGGGCTGTTCGCCCATTAAAGCGGTACGCGAGCTGGGTTTAGAACGTCGTGAGACAGTTCGGTCCCTATCCGCTGTGCGCGTAGGAATATTGAGAAGGGCTGTCCCTAGTACGAGAGGACCGGGACGGACGAACCTCTGGTGTGCCAGTTGTCCTGCCAAGGGCATGGCTGGTTGGCTACGTTCGGAAAGGATAACCGCTGAAAGCATCTAAGCGGGAAGCCTGCTTCGAGATGAGTATTCCCACCTCCTTTGAGGGGTTAAGGCTCCCAGTAGACGACTGGGTTGATAGGCCAGATGTGGAAGCCTGGTAACGGGTGGAGCTGACTGGTACTAATAGGCCGAGGGCTTGTCCTCAGTTGCTCGCGTCCACTGTGTTGGTTCTGAAATAATGAACGGCTGTGTTGTTGTCCGGTTGGTTCACATTTTCATAGTGTTTCGGTGGTCATTGCGTTAGGGAAACGCCCGGTTACATTCCGAACCCGGAAGCTAAGCCTTTCAGCGCCGATGGTACTGCAGGGGGGACCCTGTGGGAGAGTAGGTCGCCGCCGAACTATTTGTGACGGGAAAGCCCCGTGCCCTTGTGGCACGGGGCTTTTCTGCGTTCCCGGCCGGGCGTGACCCCTGTGCTGAGGAGGCCGACGGCTGAGGGTAGGGTCGGGGGGCATCATTCGCACGTTCTTCACACAGGAGGCCCCCGGGTGGAGGTCCAGGAGACTCGGGTCCAGACGGACCGGGTGCTCACCATCCCCAACATCCTCAGCATGGCCCGCCTCGTCGGCGTACCGCTCTTCCTGTGGCTGATCCTTCGCCCGGTGTTCGGCGGGCCCACCAGCGACGGCTGGGCACTGCTGGTGCTGATGTTCAGCGGTGTCAGTGACTACCTCGACGGGAAACTGGCCCGCCGGTGGAACCAGATCAGCAGTCTCGGCCGACTCCTGGACCCGGCTGCCGACCGGCTCTACATCCTTTCGACCCTCGTCGGACTGACCTGGCGGGAGATCCTGCCCCTTTGGCTCACCGCGGCGCTCCTCGCCCGTGAGCTGATGCTCCTGGTGATGGTGGCCATCCTGCGGCGGCACGGCTATCCGCCGCCCCAGGTGAACTTCCTGGGGAAGGCCGCGACGTTCAACCTGATGTACGCCTTCCCCTTGTTGCTGCTCAGCGACGGAAGTGGTTGGCTTGCATCGTTGGCCGCCGTTTTCGGATGGGCGTTCGCCGGTTGGGGTACAACCCTCTACTGGTGGGCAGGAGTCCTCTACGTGGTTCAGGTCCGCCGTTTGGTGAAGGCGGACGCAGTAGCCGATTGAGCTCGTTGATGCGGTGCCGTGCAGAGTCGCCGGCCCGCGGCTGATGAAACAGATTCTGCCCCCGACGGGCGAAGTCGGCTTGATCGTCGTCTCTTCAAGGAGGACGTTTCCGTCATGAAGGCCGTCGTGATGGCAGGCGGCGAAGGCACTCGTCTTCGCCCCATGACCTCAAGCATGCCCAAGCCGCTCCTTCCCGTGGCCAACCGGCCGATCATGGAGCATGTGCTACGGCTGCTCAAGCGGCATGGGCTGAATGAAACCGTTGTGACCGTACAGTTCCTCGCCTCGTTGGTGAAGAACTATTTCGGTGACGGCGAGGAGCTCGGAATGGAGCTCACCTATGCCAACGAGGAGAAGCCACTCGGCACTGCGGGGAGTGTCAAGAACGCCGAGGAGGCGCTGAAGGACGACACCTTCCTCGTCATTTCCGGTGACGCGCTCACCGATTTCGACCTCACCGACCTCATCGCTTTCCACAAGGAGAAGGGCGGCCTCGTCACGGTCTGCCTGACCCGGGTCCCGAACCCGCTGGAATTCGGGATCACGATCGTGGACGAGGAAGGGCAGGTCGAGCGTTTCCTGGAGAAGCCCACTTGGGGCCAGGTCTTCTCGGACACCGTCAATACGGGCATCTACGTCATGGAGCCCGAGGTGTTCGACTATGTGCAGGCCGACACCTCCGTCGACTGGTCCGGTGACGTCTTCCCGCAGCTCATGAAGGAAGGCAAGCCCATCTACGGCTACATCGCCGAGGGCTACTGGGAGGACGTCGGCACGCACGAGAGCTATGTGAAGGCACAGGCCGACGTCCTGGAACGCAAGGTCGACGTCGAACTCGACGGATTCGAGATCTCCCCGGGCGTATGGGTCGCCGAAGGAGCAGAGGTCCATCCCGACGCCGTACTGCGCGGGCCGCTGTACATCGGTGACTACGCCAAGATCGAAGCGGGCGTGGAGATCCGGGAACACACCGTGGTGGGGTCGAACGTCGTCGTGAAGACCGGCGCGTTCCTCCACAGAGCCGTGGTCCACGACAACGTCTACATCGGTCAGCACTGCAACCTCCGCGGCTGTGTGATCGGCAAGAACACCGACGTCATGCGCGCGGCCCGCATCGAGGACGGAGCCGTCATCGGTGACGAGTGCCTGGTCGGTGAAGAATCGATCATTCAGGGCAACGTCCGGGTCTATCCGTTCAAGACCATCGAGGCCGGCGCCTTCGTCAACACATCGGTGATCTGGGAGTCGCGCGGTCAGGCCCATCTGTTCGGGGCACGCGGGGTCTCCGGCATCCTGAACGTGGAGATCACACCGGAACTCGCGGTGCGGCTCGCCGGCGCGTACGCCACGACCCTGAAGAAGGGGTCGACGGTGACCACCGCGCGTGACCACTCGCGTGGCGCCCGTGCGCTGAAGAGAGCGGTGATCTCGGCGCTCCAGGCCAGCGCCATCGACGTCCGGGACCTGGAGAACGTGCCGCTGCCCGTGGCGCGCCAGCAGACGGCGCGCGGCAGTGCGGGCGGCCTCATGATCCGCACCTCCCCGGGAGTACCGGACTCCGTCGACATCATGTTCTTCGACGAGCGGGGCGCGGACCTCTCGCAGGCCGGTCAGCGCAAGCTGGACCGGGTGTACGCGCGCCAGGAGTACCGGCGGGCGTTCCCCGGCGAGATCGGTGATCTGTACTTCCCGTCCAGCGTCTTCGACTCGTACACCGGTTCGCTCCTGCGCAATGTCGACACCACCGGAATCGCCGAGGCCGGTCTCAAGGTCGTCGTGGACGCCTCCAACGGCAGCGCCGGGCTCGTACTGCCCAGTCTGCTCGGGCGGCTCGGGGTGGACGCGCTGACCATCAATCCGGGGCTCGACGAGTCACGGCCCACGGAATCCGCGGAGACCCGGCGATCCGGGCTGGTACGGCTCGGAGAGATCGTCTCCTCGGCCAGAGCGGCCTTCGGGGTGCGCTTCGACCCGGTCGGTGAACGGCTCTCGCTCGTCGACGAGCGAGGACGGATCGTGGAGGACGACCGGGCCCTGCTGGTACTGCTCGACCTCGTCGCCGCCGAACGGCGCAGCGGGCGGGTGGCACTGCCCGTGACGACCACGCGCGTCGCCGAGCAGGTGGCCGCCTATCACGGCACCCAGGTCGAATGGACCACCACCTCGCCGGACGATCTGACCCGGGTGGGCCGGGACGAGTCGACGATCTTCGGAGGAGACGGCCGCGGCGGGTTCATCGTCCCCGAGTTCAGCAGTGTCTTCGACGGTGCGGCCGCCTTCGTGCGGCTCATCGGGCTCGTGGCCAGGACGCAGCTCACCCTCAGCCAGATCGACGCGCGGATTCCCCGTGCGCACGTCCTGCGCCGCGATCTGGCGACGCCCTGGGCGGTCAAGGGGCTCGTCATGCGACGGGTCGTGGAGGCCGCGGGGGACCGTGATGTCGACACCACCGACGGGGTACGGGTGGTCGAGGCCGACGGCCGATGGGTGATGGTCCTGCCGGACCCGGCCGAGGCGGTCACCCACCTGTGGGCGGAAGGTCCGGACGACGCCTCCGCGGAGGCACTGCTCGACGAATGGGCGGCGATCGTGGACAGCGCGGGCGACTAGACCCGCCAGACGTGGCCGGAGGGCGTCGCACGACGCCCTCCGGCCACGCCGATGGGGCCATTCGGCGGTAGCCGTCGCGACGTGCGACGATGTGCGGCATGTCGCAGCAGCCCACCGACCGGAACACGGCCCCGCAGGCCGCGCGGCCCGACGCGTCCATGTCGCTGCTGACCAATGTGATGGACCACAGCCTTGACGAGGGATACGCGGAGGCGTCGGCACGCCGCGCGGCGGAGGGAGCCGCGGGCCTGCCCCGTACCCTCAAGGCGAAGCTCGGCCTCGCGGCCTGCCTCCTGCTCGCCGCCGTGGTGGTGACCGTCGGCGCGGCCGAGGCGCGGATCTCCGCACCGGTCGTGGCCAAGGAACGTGAAGAGCTGATCGACCGCATCGACGGTGAGACGTCCGGAGCCGACGACCTGCAGGCCGAGGTCGACAAGCTCCGCGCCGATGTGAGCGGACGCCAGCGCAGAGCCCTGGAGAAGCACGGCGGGGACCAGGGCGAACTGGTCGCGCTGCTCTCCGGAGCGACGCCGGTCCAGGGTCCTGGGGTGAAGCTGGTCGTCGATGACGCCAAGGACACCGACCAGGGCGGTGGCGGTCCGCGCGAGAGCACCGGATTCGCCGACACCGGGCGGGTGCGCGACCGGGACATGCAACGGGTCGTCAACGGTCTCTGGGAGTCCGGCGCCGAGGCGATCGCGATCAATGGCCAGCGGCTGACCGCCCTCTCGGCGATCAGGGCCGCGGGCGACGCCATACTGGTCGACAACAAGCCGCTGGTACCTCCCTATACGGTGCTCGCGGTGGGTGACGCGAAGAAGCTCAGCACGGCGTTCCGGGACAGCGCCGACGGCCGCTACCTGGACGCGCTGAAGGAGAGCTTCGGGGTCCGCGCCGGCATGTCCCGTCAGGAAACGGTACGTCTCCCGGCCGCGCCGAGCCTGATCGTACGTACAGCAGAGCCGAAGGCCGCCGGCACGGGCAGCGGCACGGCAGACACAGGGAAGGGCACATCGTGATCGCCGTACTGGGCCTCGTCGTGGGAGTCGTGGTCGGACTGTTCGTCCGGCCCGAGGTGCCGGTGGTGGTCGAGCCCTACCTGCCGATCGCCGTCGTCGCGGCGCTCGACGCCGTCTTCGGCGGGCTGCGGGCCATGCTCGACGGCATCTTCGTGGACAAGGTCTTCGTGGTGTCGTTCCTGTCCAACGTCGTGGTGGCCGCGCTCATCGTGTTCCTCGGCGACAAGCTGGGTGTCGGGGCCCAGCTCTCCACCGGGGTGGTCGTCGTCCTCGGCATCAGGATCTTCTCCAACGCCGCCGCGATCCGTCGGCACGTCTTCCGGGCTTGAGGCCGATGAGCGACAACGAAGAGAACCGCCGCGCCGAGGAACACCTCCGCCCCGAAGAGGTGGCCGACGCGGAAGGAACGGTCCGGAAGGACGAGCCGGCGGCCGGCGCGCCCGAGCAGCGGCTGACCGGCCGTCAGCGGCTGGCGGCAGGGCTGTGGCCGCCACGGGTGACCAGGGCCCAACTCATCGTGGCACTGCTGCTGTTCGGCCTCGGGCTGGGCCTGGCCATCCAGGTCCGCTCGACCAGTGACAACAGCGCGCTGCGTGGGGCACGCCAGGAGGACCTGGTGCGCATTCTCGACGAACTCGACGACCGCACGCAGCGGCTGGAGGACGAGAAGCAGCGTCTTGACAGCCAGCGTACGGAGCTGGAGAACAGCTCCGACCAGGCCGAGGAAGCGCGCAAGCAGACTCAGGAGAAGGAGCGGCAGCTCGGCATCCTGGCGGGCACCGTGGCGGCTCACGGGCCCGGCATCACCCTGACCATCAACGACCCGGGTGGCGCCATCAAACCGGACATGCTGCTCGACGCGATCCAGGAACTGCGCGCGGCGGGCGCCGAGGCGATACAGATCAACGGAGTCAGGGTCGTGGCCAACACCTTTTTCGCCGGCGAGCCCGGCGACATCAAGGTGGACGGCCGCAAGGTGAAGTCTCCGTACCGCTTCGAGGTCATCGGCAAGCCCCAGGACCTGGAGCCCGCGTTGAACATCCCCGGAGGTGTCGTGCAGACGCTGGAGAAGGAGCAGGCCACCGTCCATGTCGAACGCGCCGAGGACATCGTCGTGGACGCCTTGCGACGGGCGGAGCGGCCTGACTACGCTCAGTCGTCATCCCAGTGAGGACGTGAGCATGGGGCTCGAAGGACAAGGGCATGAGGTTGCGGGGGGTCGGCGCACCGGAACGGTGGTGCGTGGTGGAAACTGTCGAGTGCGTACGGACGTTGTGAGAATGTCCGGGTCGGCAGGTGTGTTCATTCAGGGTTCGTCCTGCCCCACGGGCGGGTCTATGTCGGTCAAGGGGAATCGCCCGTGAAGTTTTTTGCGAAGTTGTTCGGCAAGAGTGCACGCGAGGACAGCGGTACCAGCGCTGCCCGTCATCGCGCGCGACGCCATGACCAGGACGATGAGCAGGGCACGGATCGCCCGCTCTTCCGTGACGAGCTGGGCGCCGAGGGCCGTGCCCCCGGCGGGTCCGGCGCGTCGTCCGCCGATGCCGCCGGTGCGGGCGGCATAGGTTCTGGGGCGTCGGGTGCGGGTGGAGGGGCCTCCACCGGCCCGTACGCGTCCACTCCGATCTGTACGAGGTGCGGTCACCGCAACGCGGCGGGCAGCCGTTTCTGCTCCAACTGCGGCGCTCCGCTCAGGGGCGGTGCCCCGGAGCGCGCGTCGGAGCAGACGTCGACCATCTCCATCTCCGGACTGGAGGCGTACGAGGCGGAGGCGACGGGCCAGACGGCCCTGCCCTCGCTCTCGCCCGAGGCGCAGGCCGCCGTGGACGCGCTCCCGACCGGGTCCGCGCTGCTGGTGGTGCGCCGGGGTCCCAACTCCGGCAGCCGCTTCCTGCTGGACGGTGACCTGACCACGGCCGGCCGCCACCCGCAGAGCGACATCTTCCTCGACGACGTGACGGTCTCGCGCCGCCACGTGGAGTTCCACCGGAACGCGGACGGCAGCTTCACGGTCGGGGACGTGGGCAGCCTCAACGGCACCTATGTCAACCGGGAGCGCATCGACTCCGTCCCGCTCACCAACGGTGACGAGGTGCAGATCGGTAAGTACCGCCTGGTGTTCTATGCGAGCCAGCGCGGTTTCTGACCCGTCAGGGAAGGCCAATGCTGAGAACAGCGACGGGCGGCGCCGGTCACGGCGCCGCCGCTGCCGACGACCGCACGATGAGCATCGGCACGGTGCTCCTCCACCTGCGGGACGAGTTCCCCGAGGTCACCATCTCGAAGATCCGCTTCCTGGAGGCGGAGGGACTCGTGGAGCCGCAGCGGACGCCGTCCGGGTACCGGAAGTTCGGTCCCGGCGACGTCGAGCGGCTGGCCCAGGTGCTGCGGATGCAGCGGGATCACTACCTGCCGCTGAAGGTCATCCGCGAGCACCTGGACGCGCTGGCGCGTGGTGAGCGCATCACTCTGCCGCCGGCCGGGCAGCGCGACCCGGCCGACGGCGGCTGGGGCGGCTGGGACCCCGATCCGGCGCCTTCCACCGCCGCCCGCGTCGGGCGCTCCGAGCTGCTGGCTGCCGCCGAGGTCACCGAGGAGCAGCTGGCGGAGTGGGAGTCCTACGGGCTGATCACTCCCACCTCCGGGGGCTCGTACGACGCCGAAGCGGTGACGGTGGCCAGGCTTGTGGCGGATCTGGGCCGATTCGGTCTGGAACCGCGGCATCTGCGGGCCATGCGGGCGGCGGCCGAGCGTGAGGCGGGCCTTGTCGAACAGGTGGTCGCACCCCTGCGCCGGCATCGGAATCCGCAGACCAGGGCCTATGCGGAGGCCACCGCCAAGGAGCTCGCGGAGCTGTCCGTACGGCTTCACGTGGCTCTGGTGCAGACGGCTCTGCGGAGCCGGCTTCCCTGAAGAGGGGGGAGCCCGACTACCCAAACCTGCCAGGCACGTCCTAGGGTTGCTGTGTGAACGAGCTCGACGTAGTGGGTGTCCGGGTGGAAATGCCCTCCAACCAACCGATCGTGCTCCTGCGTGAAGCGGGAGGCGACCGGTACCTCCCCATTTGGATCGGTCCTGGGGAGGCGACCGCGATCGCCTTCGCCCAGCAGGGAATGGCGCCCGCCAGGCCGCTGACCCACGATCTCTTCAAGGATGTGCTCGAGGCCGTCGGCCAGGAGCTCACCGAGGTCCGCATCACGGACCTGCGTGAAGGGGTCTTCTACGCGGAGCTGGTCTTCGCCAGCGGTGTCGAGGTGAGCGCGCGTCCGTCCGACGCCATAGCACTCGCGCTGCGCACCGGAACGCCCATCTACGGCAGTGACGGGGTGCTCGACGACGCCGGTATCGCCATCCCGGACGAGCAGGAGGACGAGGTCGAGAAGTTCCGCGAATTCCTCGACCAGATCTCGCCGGAGGACTTCGGTACCAACAGCCAGTGACCGTTCTGCCGACCGCCGACAGCGCATCCGAGAAGCCCTTCCCGGCAACGAGGTACGTGAAACCACCCTCAGGGTGATTATCACTCGGCGTGCCGAGTGTGGCGATCGTTGACGCACCCCGAGTGACTGCCTACCGTCGTGATGGCAGGTCAAGGACGGAGGTCGGCGTGAGAATCAGCGGCGACGGTACGGCGGCGGGCGGGCCGTATCCGCACCACGGCGGTGCAGTCGGCCCCACCATCAGGCAACCGGCCGCGATGGCGACGGACGGCGTGACACCGGCGGACAGCATCGGCTACCGCGGGCCGACCGCGTGCGCGGCGGCGGGGATCACCTATCGGCAGCTCGACTACTGGGCGCGCACCGGGCTGGTCGAACCCAGCGTGCGTCCGGCGTACGGGTCGGGGACCCAGCGTCTCTACAGTTTCCGGGACGTGGTCCTCCTCAAGATCGTGAAGCGGTTCCTGGACACGGGTGTCGCACTCCAGAACATCCGGACGACGGTCCAGCATCTACGGGCCCGCGGCTTCCAGGACCTGGAGCGGATGACGCTCATGAGCGACGGGGCGACGGTCTACGAGTGCTCCTCGCCCGACGAGGTCGTCAAGCTCCTCCAAGGGGGGCAGGGGGTCTTCGGCATCGCGGTCGGTGTGGTGTGGCGGGACGTGGACGCCGCGCTCTCGCAGCTGCACGGCGAACGGGTCGACACGGGGGAGACCCTCATCGGCAACAACCCGGCCGACGAGCTGGCCAGACGGCGCAACCGCGCGGTCTGAACCCTCACGGACGGCGGGCGCGGCGATTGTCAGTGCCATGGGGCAGCATCGGTTGATGTGAGAGCCGCGCCCACCATCCTGCACCTGGACATGGACGCCTTCTACGCCTCGGCGGAGCAGGCGGCCAAGCCCAGCCTGCGTGGCAAGGCGGTCGTGGTGGGCGGGCTCGGCCCGCGTGGGGTCGTCGCCACCGCCTCCTACGAGGCACGGCGGTTCGGGGTCCACTCGGCCATGCCGATGGCGCAGGCGCGACGACTGGCGCCCAACGCCGCGTACCTCTTTCCGCGCTTCTCGCTCTACCGCACGGTGAGCGACCAGGTGATGGAGTTGCTGGGACGGCTCTCACCCCTGGTGGAACCACTCAGCCTGGACGAGGCCTTCGTCGATCTGGAGGCCGGGGCCATGGCGGACGACACCGCCTCGGCCCGGCTGATCGGGGAACGGCTCCGGGACGCCATCAGGGCCGTCACCGGCCTCACGGGCTCGGTCGGCCTCGCCGGTTCCAAGATGCTCGCCAAGATCGCCTCGGAGCAGGCCAAACCGGACGGGCTGGTGCTGATCGAGCCGGGCACCGAGCGGGAACTCCTCGCGCCGATGTCCGTACGGGTCCTGCCCGGGGTCGGCCCGGCCACGGGCGACCATCTCCGCCGCGCCGGGATGACGACCGTCGACCATCTGGCCGAGGCCGGTGAGGCGGAACTCGTACGACTGCTGGGAAAGGCGCACGGCGGGTCGCTGTACCGGATGGCGCTCGGGCTCGACGACCGGGCCGTGGTGGCCGAACGCGACGCGAAGTCGGTCTCGGTCGAGGACACCTTCGACATGGACCTCCACGACCGGGCCCGGGTCAGGTCCGAGGTGGCGCGGCTGGCCGACCGGTGCGTCCAGCGGCTGAGGGAAGCCGGGCGCTCGGGGCGGACCGTGGTCCTCAAGGTCCGGAGGTACGACTTCTCGACGCTCACCCGGTCCGAGACGCTACGAGGGCCCACGGACGACCCCACAGTGGTCCGGGAGGCCGCCGACCGGCTGCTGGAGCACGTGGACACCACGGGGGGTGTGCGGCTCCTGGGGGTCGGCGTCACCGGGCTCGCCGACTTCACACAGGAGGACCTGTTCGCCCAGGCCGCCGACGACGCCCAGGCCGCCGTCCTCGCGCGGGCGCCCGGTGCGGGGGAGACGGACCGGCCGGAGGAGGCGGAGCGACCGGACGGGGCGGAGGGTTCAGGGGCCGACGGGGACGTATCCGCTGAGCGTCCGGGCGAAGCGGCGACGGCGCCCCCCGAACAGCTCACCGCGCGACACTGGGCGGCCGGGCACGACGTCCGGCACGACGTCCACGGTCACGGCTGGGTGCAGGGCAGCGGGGTGGGCCGGGTCACCGTGCGCTTCGAGGAGCCCGGATCGGTGCCGGGCCGGGTGCGCACCTTCCGTGTCGACGACCCGGAGCTGCACCCGGCCGATCCGCTGCCCCTGGTGCCCCGACCGGTCGATCACTCCTCCTGGCCCGCCAGCCTGCCGAAGTCCCGGTCCGGGGCGGACTCGGCGGGTTCCTCCGGCGGCGGGGAGTCCAGCCCGTAATGGTGGTAGAGCTGGAGCTCCTGCTCCGGTGAGAGATGACGGCCGACGCCGAAGTCCGGCGAACTCCTGATCAGCGCGCGGTCGAAGGGGATCAGCAGGGTGTCGTCGACGAACTCGCTCGGTTCGAGGGGAACGAAGGCGTCCCGGCTGAACAGGCCGGTCCGTACGGCGGCCCACTCGGGCACACCGGTCGCGTCGTCGAGGTAGACCTCGTCCACCGTCCCGATCTTGGTGCCCTCGCGGTCGAACGCCTTGCGGCCGATCAGACTGCGCGGATCGATGTCGGTCTGCACGGTGCCTCCCAACTGGTGGCGACTCATCCTTGAGCACCAGACAAGAGCAGATCCGGTGCGTCGGCCACTCGAGCCCTCGGTCATCCGCCCCGCTGGTAGGCTGGCACACGGCTGCTGACCCCGCGCGGGAGAGTCCTCCGGAGAAGGTCCGGAGGCGCCGAAGGAGCAACTCCTCCCCGGAATCTCTCAGGCTCACGTACCGCGCGGACGAGGTCACTCTGGAAAGCAGGGCGGGCGTCGAACGGGCCATGTGCCGGGACGGGACCCTTCCTCACCGACGGTGAAAACCGGTACGCCCGACAGGGCCGCCGGTGAAGCTCTCAGGTTGAGATGACAGAGGGGGAGGCCGTCCGGGCACCCACGCCGTGGTGCCCTCGAAGGTCGTCACAGACCAGGAGGCCTCCACCATGACCCCCCGTCGCACTCCGCTCTCCCAGCTGGAGCAGGGCATCCCCTTCGAGCAGCGCCACATCGGGCCCGATGCCGAGGCCCAGGCCAAGATGCTCGCCCAGGTCGGTTACGGCTCGCTGGACGAGCTCACCGCCGCCGCCGTGCCCGACGCGATCAGGAGTGCCGAGGCGCTGCGGCTGCCGGAGGCGCGCAGCGAGGCCGAGGTGCTGGCCGAGCTCCGCACCCTCGCCGACCGCAACAAGGTGCTCGCCCCGATGATCGGGCTCGGCTACTACGGCACCTTCACCCCGCCGGTGATCCTCCGCAACGTCATGGAGAACCCCGCCTGGTACACGGCGTACACCCCGTACCAGCCGGAGATCTCGCAGGGCCGCCTGGAGGCGCTGCTCAACTTCCAGACCATGGTCGCCGAACTGACCGGGCTGCCCACCTCCGGCGCCTCGCTGCTCGACGAGGGAACCGCCGCCGCCGAGGCCATGGCGCTGTCGCGGCGCGTCGGCAAGGTCAAGAACGGCGTCTTCCTGATCGACGCGGACGCCCTGCCGCAGACCGTCGCGGTGATCCGTACCCGCGCGGAACCGACCGGGGTCGAGGTCGTCGTCGCCGACCTCGCCGACGGCATCCCCGCCGAGATCGCCGAGCGCGGCGTCTTCGGTGTGCTGCTCCAGTACCCGGGCGCCTCCGGAGCCGTACGGGACATCAGGCCCGTCGTCGAACAGGCCCACGGACTCGGCGCGGTCGTCACCGTCGCCGCCGACCTGCTGGCGCTCACGCTCCTCACCTCGCCCGGGGACCTGGGCGCGGACATAGCGGTCGGGACCACGCAGCGCTTCGGCGTGCCGATGGGCTTCGGCGGGCCGCACGCGGGCTTCATGGCCGTACGTGAGAAGTTCGCGCGCAGCCTGCCCGGCCGCCTCGTCGGGGTCTCGGTCGACGTCGACGGCAACAAGGCGTACCGGCTGGCGCTCCAGACCCGCGAGCAGCACATCCGCCGCGAGAAGGCCACCAGCAACATCTGCACCGCCCAGGTGCTCCTGGCCGTGATGGCCGGGATGTACGCGGTCTACCACGGCCCCGACGGGCTGCGGACGATCGCCCGGCGCACCCACCGCTTCGCGACCATCCTCGCGGAGGGGCTGCGGGCCACCGGGGTCGAGGTCGTCTCCGGCACCTTCTTCGACACGCTGACCGTGCGGACCGCGGGCCGGGCCGCCGCCGTCGTGGCCGACGCGGGTGAGCACGGGGTCAACCTGCGGCTCGTCGACGCCGACCACGTCTCGATGGCCTGCGACGAGACCACCACCCGCACGCAGATCGCCGCCGTCTGGGCGGCCTTCGGTGCCGAGGGGGACATCGAGGCCCTGGACGCCTCCGTGGCCGACGCGCTGCCGGAGACCCTGCTGCGTACCGACGACTACCTCGCGCACCCGGTCTTCCACCAGCACCGCTCCGAGACCGCGATGCTGCGTTACCTGCGCCGG
Organism: Streptomyces sp. AM 4-1-1; assembly: GCF_029167625.1. Taxonomy (NCBI): domain Bacteria; kingdom Bacillati; phylum Actinomycetota; class Actinomycetes; order Kitasatosporales; family Streptomycetaceae; genus Streptomyces; species Streptomyces sp. AM 4-1-1. The sequence continues at coordinate 688,718 of NZ_CP119145.1, read as the reverse complement.
CTCGCCGAGCGGGACTACGCGCTGGACCGCGGCATGATCCCGCTCGGCTCCTGCACGATGAAGCTGAACGCCACCGCCGAGATGGAGTCCATCACCTGGCCCGAGTTCGGCGCGCTGCACCCCTTCGCACCGGCCGAGCAGGCTCAGGGCTTCCTCTCGCTCATCCGTGAGCTGGAGGAGCGGCTGGCCGAGGTCACCGGGTACGACGCCGTGTCGTTGCAGCCCAACGCCGGTTCACAGGGCGAGTTCGCCGGCCTGCTCGCCGTACGGGCGTACCACCGGGCCCAGGGCGAGGAGGGGCGGACGGTCTGTCTCATCCCGTCCTCCGCGCACGGGACCAACGCGGCCAGTGCCGTGATGGCGGGCATGAAGGTCGTCGTCGTGAAGACCGCCGACGACGGCGAGGTCGACATCGAGGACCTGCGCGCCAAGATCGAGAAGCACCGCGACGAACTCGCCGTTCTCATGATCACCTACCCGTCGACCCACGGGGTGTTCGAGGAGCACGTCGCCGACATCTGCGCCGAGGTGCACGAGGCGGGCGGCCAGGTCTACGTCGACGGTGCCAACCTCAACGCCCTGGTCGGGCTCGCCAGGCCCGGGAGGTTCGGCGGCGACGTCTCGCACCTGAACCTGCACAAGACGTTCTGCATCCCGCACGGCGGAGGTGGCCCCGGCGTCGGCCCGGTCGGTGTCCGCGCGCACCTCGCGCCGTACCTCCCCAACCACCCGCTCCAGCCCGCCGCGGGCCCGGACACCGGTGTCGGGCCGATCTCGGCGGCCCCGTGGGGGTCGGCCGGAATCCTGCCGATCTCATGGGCGTACGTGCGTCTGATGGGCGGCGAGGGGCTGAAGCGCGCGACGCAGGTCGCCGTGCTCGCGGCCAACTACATCGCCAAGCGGCTCGAACCGCACTACCCGATCCTGTACAACGGCCCGGCCGGTCTCGTCGCCCATGAGTGCATCGTCGACCTGCGGCCGATCTCCAGGGCGACCGGGGTCAGCATCGACGACATCGCCAAGCGCCTGATCGACTACGGCTTCCACTCGCCGACCATGTCGTTCCCGGTGGCGGGCACGCTGATGATCGAACCGACCGAGAGCGAGAACCTCGCCGAGATCGACCGTTTCTGCGACACGATGATCGCCATCCGCGGCGAGATCGAGAAGGTGGCGTCGGGCGAGTGGACCGCGGAGGACAACCCGCTGACCCACGCGCCGCACACGGCCGCCGCGCTGAGCGGTGCCTGGGAGCACGCGTACAGCCGCGAGGAGGCGGTGTTCCCGGCCGGGGTCTCGGCCGCCGACAAGTACTGGCCTCCGGTGCGCCGGATCGACGGTGCCTTCGGTGACCGGAACCTGGTCTGCTCGTGCCCGCCGCTGGACGAGTACGACGGCTGACGCTCCCGGAGGGCGACCGACGGCAGGCAGGCCGGCCGGTCCGTGGGCGTCGCAGGGGACGGCAGGATGTGTGGAGGGGCCGGCCCGGAGAAGATCTCCGGGCCGGCCCCTCCACGTCGTGCCGGTCCGCCGTCAGGCGGCCCTCACCATCCGGGCGGTCTCCAGCGGCCGGTGAGGAGCGATGATCCGCCCGTCCGGAAGCAGCTCACCGGTGTCCTCGAAGAGCAGGACGCCGTTGCACAGCAGGCTCCAGCCCTGTTCCGGATGGTGTGCCGTCAGGCGGGCGGCTTCCCGGTCGGCGGAGTCTGCTGTCGGGCAGGGGGGCTGATGCTGGCACATGGCGGGTTCTTTCGCTGCGTCGTGGGGAATGCCCTGCGGTTCGGTGTCCGGTGCGTGACCGCGAGGGTCGGTCGGTCCGGTCCCAGTGTTGCCCGACGGGCGTCGTTCCGCAGGGATTTGGCCGCAGCCCGTCTTCTTCGCCCGCGGCGTGTCACCCGGCCGAGCGGTTCGACGGAACTTCACTGCCTCTTCGGGTGGTCCGGGGTGGCCGGACCGGACTAGTCCGGGCGGGCCGTGGTGCGCCCCGGGAAATGCCGCACCCCACCGCCCGGAACGTGAGTTCGAGTGGTGGGGCGCGGTGCGGTGCTGGAGAGAAGCGGGAGGAGGGGTACGGGTCAGGCGGGAGAGCCGAGCAGCGGGCCGGGGCCCGTCATGCCGCGAAGGGCCAGCACGGGGAGCAGATCGGCGGCCCGGTGCGGGCGGTGGGCGGCGATGCCCGGCGGGGCGGGAGCCAGCGGCACCAGCAGGTCGGACGGGGAGAGGACACCACCCGTGGCGTCGGACGTCGTGTCGCCGTGCAGCCACAGGGCCAGCATGTAGAGGCCGGGGATGGAAAGCAGGCGGGGCTGGACGGGTTGGGTGACCGACTCCGCCTGCCGCAGGGCCAGTTCGGTCGACGCGATGTACGGGCCTTCGAAGAAGTGCGAGAACGCCCAGCCGTCCGGGGTGAGCATGGTGTCGGCGCCGGCGACGGCGCGGTGGCCCTGGCTGCGGATCAGGAAGCGCCAGGCGGCGAGCCGGGTGAGCGGGGCGGTTCCGCCCGGTGTGGTGAGGTCCAACGCATGGACGGGCAGGGGGAGTTCGGGGCTGAACGGTCCCTGGACGGACCGGAGAGCGGGAGTGCGGGCGTCACGGACCGCGGTGGGGGAACCGAGGGCCGCGAGAACACTGCGCAGGGCCGGCGCGGGGGCCGGAGGGACGTGCAGCGGCATGGTGGGTCGCCTCTCACTTGGGAGACACGTGTGGCGTGGGCGGGGTGGTGCGATGCGGACAGCACTGTCGGCGGGTGGTGCCAGAGGGAGGCCGGTGACGCGGCCGGCGCGTCAGCTCACTGCCTCATCCGCGGAGTTTATACGACACACGTTCACACGGTGTTTCCGCTAGCGGCCACCGATATCGCTCACAAGGGGGAATCAGGACTGTTTTATGTGGAGATTCCGCTGATTCCGTGCGAGTGAACCGCGTATTGCCTGCGGTTCCGTGCTTTTTCGTGGTCGGCCGGAACTCGTTGGCGTTTTGACGCGCGCCGGAAGCGAAAAGTGTGTATCACCATGCCCACGGAATGTGCCGCGGGCCTCCATCGTCAGACTACTGCGGTTGCGCCCTCCGCGGGGGCGTTGTCGATCACCCGGCTGGGCATTATCGACCGTGGGGCGAGCGGCCTGGGCCGCGGGCCGCGCCCGGTCGAGGAGGGACCCTTCGATGGGCGAGAAGGTCGTGGCGGGTACCTTGGATCTGTCCGATCGGCGGAGTTACCGAAGGAAGCTCCAGCAATGCCTGGAGGGACTGGGGCGGCTGCTGGAGGAGCGGAGGTTCGACCGGCCGAGAAATCTCGTGGGGCTTGAGATCGAACTCAATCTGGCGGGCCCCGACGGCATGCCGAGAATGATGAATGGCGAAGTTCTCCAACGGATCGCGAGCCGGGATTTCCAGACCGAACTCGGGATGTTCAACCTGGAAGTCAACATAGTCCCGCACCGCTTGGAACGACGGGTCTTCGACCGGCTCGCGGAGGAACTTCGCATCGGCCTCGGATATGCCCATCGGAAGGCGAGCGAGGTCGATGCCGGGATCATGATGATCGGAATCCTGCCGACGCTCGGCCGCGCGGACTTGATCTCGGCGAATCTCTCGGACGTGGACCGCTACACCCTGCTCAACGATCAGATCGTGGCGGCCCGGGGCGAGGATTTCGTACTGCACATCGAGGGCGTGGAGCGGCTGCTCTGTACGTCCGCCTCGATCACGCCGGAGGCTGCCTGTACGTCCGTGCAGTTGCATCTGCAGGTGACACCCGCCCGGTTCGCGGATGTGTGGAACACCGCCCAGGCCATCGCCCCGGTCCAGATAGCTCTGGGTGCCAACTCCCCGTTCCTGTTCGGCAAGGAGCTGTGGCGTGAGTCGCGCCCGCCGCTGTTCCAGCAGGCCACGGACACCCGGCCGCCCGAACTGCGGAACCAGGGGGTGCGCCCGAGGACATGGTTCGGGGAGCGGTGGATCGGCTCGGCCTACGAGCTGTTCGAGGAGAACCTGCGCTACTTCCCGCCCCTGCTGCCGATCTGTGACGACGAGTCCCCGCTGCGGGTGCTCGACGAGGGCGGTGTGCCGAGCCTCCACGAACTCGTGCTGCACAACGGCACGGTCTACCGCTGGAACAGGCCGGTGTACGGAGTCGCCGACGGCGTACCCCATCTGCGGGTGGAGAACCGGGTGTTGCCGGCCGGGCCGACCGTCACCGATGTGATCGCCAACGCCGCGCTCTACTACGGTCTGGTGCGGGCGCTCGCCGAGGAGTCCCGCCCGGTGTGGACGCGGATGCCCTTCGCCGCCGCGGCCGAGAACTTCGAGACGGCCTGCCGGCACGGCATCGACGCCGAACTGCTCTGGCCGCGTCCCGGCCGTTCGGGGCAGCTGGCCAGGGTGCCCGTCGTGAAACTCGTACGGGACGAACTGCTGCCTCTGGCGGCCGTCGGACTCGACGCGTGGAACATCGAGCCCGCGGACCGCGACCGCTATCTGGCGGTGATCGAGGGGCGGTGCCGGCGACGGGTCAACGGGGCTTCCTGGCAGGCGGATACGTACCATCGGGCACGGGAGGCCGGGCTGGGCCGGGACGCCGCGCTCGCCGCGACCACCCGGCGTTACGGTGAGCTGATGCACGGCGGGGAGCCCGTGCACACCTGGCCGACCGGGTTTCCGGCGGCCTGACGGGGGCCACACCGTCGCAATGGTGCTTGTTCCCCCACCTGTCACGCATGATCTTCGTACCCGCATTCGAGGCCCTCGACGGAGTCGGCGGCGGCGGGACGGGAAACGCGACTGAAGGCAGGCGTACAGGTGGAGGCGGGGCAGGTGGCCGATTCTTTTCCCCAGCAGGCGGTATCACGGAGGACCCTGAGGTCCGAGACGGTGCTGGTACTGGCTCTCTCGCTGGGCGCGAGCGGAGTCTCCGCACTGATCAGCTTCGTCGGGTCGCTGACAAAGCCAGGTGGTCTCAAGGACCAGGCCGCGACGCTCAACAGCTCGTACGCGCCCGGACGGCCCTGGCTGGATCTCGCCTGGCAGCTGTTCGGCATCACGACGGCCCTGGTGCCCGTCGCCCTGGTGGCGCATCTGCTGGTCCGGGAGGGCGCCGGGCTGCGGACCATCGGTTTCGACCGGAGCCGCCCATGGCCGGATCTGGGGCGCGGGGCGCTGATCGCGGCGGGGATCGGCAGCGCCGGGCTGGCGTTCTACCTGGTGGTCAGAGCCGTCGGTTTCAATCTGACGGTCGTGCCGGAATCACTGCCCCATGTGTGGTGGAAGTTTCCCGTGCTGATCCTCTCGGCGCTCCAGAACTCCGTACTCGAAGAGGTGATCGTCGTCGGCTATCTGCTGCGCAGGCTCGGGCAGTTGGGGTGGACACCGATGGCCGCGCTCGTCGCCAGTTCCGTACTGCGCGGCTCGTACCACCTCTACCAGGGGGTCGGCGGGTTCGTCGGCAACATGGTGATGGGAGTCGTCTTCGTGCTGTTGTACCGGCGGTGGCGGCGGGTCGGGCCGCTGGTCGCGGCGCACGCGCTGCTCGACATCGGGGCCTTCGTCGGGTACGCGCTGCTGGCCGGGAAGGTGGGCTGGCTGCCCACGCCGTGAGGCGGGCACCCGCGCGGACCTGGTGGTGCGGGCGGTGGGCAGGGAAAGGGGTGTACGGGGAGGACCCGTGCGCCCCTTTCGGCTTCGGTGGCGGCGGGAGGAGGAGGGGACCTACCGGGGCTGTCAGACGCCGGTGAGGAGTTCGCCCTCGATGACGGTGACGGCGTCGCCGGTCAGCAGGGTGCGCTCGCCGCGCAGCGCGGTGCGGACCAGGCCCGAGCGGGCCGACGCCTGGAGGCCGGTCAGTTCGTCTCGGCCCAGCCTGGCCGACCAGAAGGGGGCCAGGGCGGTGTGCGCGCTGCCGGTCACCGGGTCCTCGTCGATGCCGACCCTGGGGAAGAAGCCGCGCGAGACGTAGTCGTGGCCGGGGGAGGGATCACTGGCCGCGGCGGTGGCGATGACGCCACGGCGTGAACACGCGGCGAGTGCGGCGAAGTCCGGTGTCAGGCCCCGGACGGTCGCCTCGTCGGCCAGCTCGACGAGCAGATCACCGAGGTGTGTCCCGGTGTCGTGGACCGAGACGGGTTCGGCGCCCAGCGCGGCGGCCAGGCCGACGGGGGCGGCGGCCGGTGTCAGCGGGGCGGTGGGGAAGTCGAGTGTGAGCGAGCCGTCCGGGTGGGCGACCGACGTCAGGATTCCGCAGCGCGCGGTGAAGCGCACGGTCCCCGTCGCCGTGCCCGTGGTGTGCAGGACATGGGCGGTGGCGAGAGTGGCGTGTCCGCACATGTCGACCTCGGTGGTCGGGGTGAACCAGCGCAGTGCCCAGTCCGCCTCGCCGCCCGGCGGAAGGGGGTGGGCGAAGGCCGTCTCCGAGAGATTCACCTCCGTGGCGATCCGCTGAAGCCGGTCGTCTTCGGGGAAGGCCGCGGAATCCAGCAGGAGAACCCCCGCCGGGTTGCCCGCGAAAGGGCGGTCGGTGAACGCGTCCACGATTCGAATCCTCATGGCCATGACCGTAGAGCGGCCGGGAAGAGGGCGACAGGGCCAATCCCGGTGACTTGTCTCATCGAAGCTGGGGGACGTCTCATTGAAGGTGGGTCGACGACGGTCCGTCTCAGCGAAACTGGGCCACTGCTCAATCCGTCTCATGGAAGATGGGCCGAACTGTCCAGCCTCGTTGAAAGTGAGCCAGCCCCGGGCCCGGTCCGGCCCGGGATCCCACCCGTACGCCTGGGCCCTGGCCGCAGAACAGTCGCTAGCTATTTGAGGCTGGCGGAGACGAGGATGCTCGGCGTAATCGGGAGGCGACGTCGGTGACGGATGGGGAACACTTCGCCAGGTGATCGTGATGCAGCCTGTACTGGAGATGAACACCCCCGATGGCTTCGACCTCTGGCCTGTCGCCGAGACCGAGCGGTTCAACTTCCTGCCGCTCAGCGGTGAACTCTCACCCGTCGAGATCGGGACGGCGCTCATGCGCATCGCCGCCTGCAATGACGTGGACCCCGCAGACGATGGCGACCTTCCGCCTCGGCCAGCCGAGCCTCTCAGTGGCTTCCTCCACGGGCTGCTGAACCTCGACAACCTCTATGCGGCGGGCGGCCTGCGTGTCACGGAGATCGCCACGGGCATCACCTTCTCGCCTGGCTGCTGTGACGGACTGGAGGACTGGCCCGACTGGTACCAGGTCCTCGACGGCAGCGGCATCATCGGGTACGGCCACGATCCGCAGCCGTCGCTGGCCGAGCGCCATGGGGATACCATCCGCCTCACCGTCGACACCGACCGGAATGACAGTCCAGTGATCGAACTGTCAGTCACCGAGCTCCGCCAGCTGCTCGCCAGTGCAGAGCACGACCTGACCGAGTTTCTCGCGGCGGCAACGGACTGGGTTTCCGAGCACCTGCCTCACCACTCCGTTCCTCTGGCCGCCGCCCTTGCCCGCGTTCTCGCTCTTCCCGCGCCGGGCATACCGCCGACGCCGCTCGGTACGGAATGGACGTGACTACCGGCATGCGCATGGCCTGGACGCTCAACGGACATGGCTGGGCCAACTGCACAGTTGAAGACGAAAAGGCCCAAGTCGAGCTCACCGCGTCCTACATCACTAACGCCCCAGAGGAGCTCCTGACTGCCGTGGCCCGGCTCGTCTCAGGCGAGACGGACACCCGAGCGCAGTTCGAAGCCGAGCCCACCGCCTTCCGGTGGATCTTCTACCGCCAGGGCGACGACGCCTGGGTTCGCCTCCTGGAATTGCGCCGCGGCAGCGACCACGACAACAAGGGCACCGAAATCTGGTCGAGCCAACTCGACGTCGACGCGCTAGCTCGAGCCGTGATCCGCTGCTTCGACGAGGTGGTTCAGACCTACGACGAGAGCGGCTACCGAGGTAAATGGGGTGAACACTTCCCTCGAACCGAACTCGAAGCCCTCAGACGCCTCTGGAACGCTCATCGACACGGAGGTCAGACATAGCCCAGGGACTGTCAAAAGAGCGGCTCTGTCTCACATTCGGTGGTGACTCTGCGTGGTGTTATCCGAGGAGGATGCGGTGGCGAAGGAGGGTGAAGCCTGCTCGTCCGTGCATCTGGCGGGCAATCCGCTTGGTCTTGGTGTTGACGCCCTCGGTCGGGCCGTTGCTGTACGGGAGTGTGAATGCGGCGATCACAGCGTCGCGGTCTCGCTCGAGACCGCGGGTGAAGGCGTGCAGATACGGCAGATCGGCCGCGCGGACCTGGGCGACCCATCGGTCGAGTGCATCGGCGTTTTCTGGCTGAGGCTTCAGAAGTAGAGCGAAGGTCCGGATGTGGGTTGCCAGTTGGGTCAACTCGGGGCAGGCGGCGGTGAGCCGGGCCAGGAGGTCGTGGTGCTCGGCCTTGAGGTTGTCGGGCCTGGTGAGGAGCATCCGGCGAGTCTGCGTGCGGAGATATGGCTGCGGTCGGCGTCCGCGCGCCCTTGGTTGATGTACTTGTGCAGGAGGTTGAGGCAGCCCGTGAAGCCAAGGGCCTTGATCTCTCCGAAGAGGTGCTGGACGGGGACGGCGGGGTCGTCAGCCCGGCGTTTGCGCAGGTGCTCGCGGTAGGGATCGACGAGGCTGGCGCGGTATTTCGGGACGCGGAGCATCCGCTCGGGCCGGTCGGCTCGGGCATAGCGTTTGACGGTATTCAGGGCCAGATGCAGACGGCGGCCGCACTCGAGGAGACCCACGCCCTGGTCGAGGAGGTCGTGAATCTGGTGCCAGCGCTCCAGGGTGGTCCGTGCGCGGGGCCCGTCATACAGGGGCGCCTCCAGCACGGTGGCCCAGCAGGTGCTGTGCGCCTTGATCTCGCTCAGGGCGGCTTCGCACAGGTTGTGCCATAAATGCCGGCGGTCACCGACCTGCACTGCATCGGGCAGAGCGCGGCGGATGGCCTCGGCGTAGGTCGCCGAGCCGTCACGGCACACGATCTCGACGCTCCGATGTTCGCGCAGCCAGGCTTCCAGAGTGTCAGCCGTGCGGTCGGGCAGCACGTCGATCCGCTCATGGGTCTCGGCGTCGATCACCACGGTGGCATAGCGGTGCCGCCGGCGCAGAGCGAAATCGTCGACGCCGATCACGCGGGGCGCCCGTCCCGTGGGCAACGGAATCCGCAACAGGGCCCGCAGAGCCGTGTGACGCGACAGGCCTACAGCGAGTATCGCCAGTACGCGCGTCCCTGCCCGGCCCGCTAACTCCTTGAATACCGCCTTGACCTGCGCGGTCAGGCGGGTGGTGCGTCGCTGATAACGCTCCAGCACCCCGGGCACCTGCTCGCGGAAGGTGTGACGGCAGCCGTGTGTCGGACAGACCAGACGCCGCACCCGTACACGGACCACCACTCGTCGGCCGTCGACCGGTACGTCGGCCACGGTCCGCCAGTGATACCCGTGAACGCGCCCCGACGAGGCCCCGCACACGGGGCAGGGCGCGGTCTTCTGCGGAGTCCGCGCCCTCACCACGACCCGCTCGCCCTCGTCGACCACATCCTCAATGACCAGCGGAGATATCCCCGCAAATACCATCTGCGCAAGTTGGTTGACATCCATCACATCGATGTCAACGACACTCACCACGCAGAGTCACCACCGAATGTGAGACAGAGCCGAACGTTTGACAGATGACCCGTCGCAGATGATCTGGTCTCGGGGCAGGTCTGTGACCTGTGACGACCAAATCATTTGAGACGCGGGGGCGTCGAAAATCTCAGCTGATATGGACCCTGGTCAGCGGATCGGCTGTCGTTGGCGATATGCCTTCTGCCGGCAACGGTGCGAACAGGTCCGTCGTTGAGCCCGACCGCGACCTGTCGGCAGTGGTCCTGCGCAGACCGTGCAGGACGGTGTGATCTGGGCCGGGGCGAGGGCGGCAGCCCTCGCCCCGGCCGTGTGGAATGAAGCTGCGGGTTCGGGAGGCGGGGGCGAAGTTGGTGGCGGTTTGATGCGCCATCGGTAAGCCTGCTGGCGACAGCGGTGAGAGCAGGTTCGCCGCTGGGGCCGGGAGGCAGTGTGGCCGAGCAGATCTCGCAGAGCCGTGGTGACGGGGGCTGCGACGGGGGTTCCGCTGCTTCAGCCGGGGAGGGAACAGGGCGAGGCGGTGATGCACTTCGCCAGCGGTATGCCTGCTGACGACACGGTTGGGAACACGTTCTCCGTCTCGAAGAAGGACTTCCGGGCGGCAAAGGACGCTCACAGATGGGACACAGGGGTGGTTTGGTTTCCCCGGTCTGGTCGGATCGTTCTTGGCGACGTCGCTGTCGTTCGAGATAAGCGTCCCGACGACAGCGCGATGAGCACAGGTGACGGCGCCGTCCGGGCCTAACCCGCATGGTCTCGCCGCACTGCCGGCAGGGCACTCGCAGCCACTCGCTGAACGGGTGGCGTCTGCGGTATACCTTCTGGCGGCAAGCCTGCGAACAACGCAGAGCCTGACGTCCAAGGATGCCGAGAGGCGGCATGGCGGCCCCGCACTCCAGACAGTGTCGGGTCTCCGGCGTGATCCGCAGGAAGTCCGGATCGCGGCCCGTGACGGCCGCCAGCCGCGACCAACTCGGGAGGCCTCGATGATCGGGCGGTTCGCAGAGGAACATCCGCAGATAGACCGGAATCAGGTGGTTTGCGTGGGCGAGGCGAACGATGAACGCCCGGACTCCTTCGCCGCCTCGCGGGCGGACCTGGACGGGCAGCAGGCGGAGGTTCCCGCTGATCACGCCGCTCTCGACGATGCTCATGAGGCCGGTTTGGACTTCCGGGTCTCGGCCGCGCGGTCGAGTTTCACGTTCTGCAGGGACTTGCGGGTGATCTTCTCGGTGCCGTCCAGGATGGCGTCGAGGGCGGCGCCGCGGATGAGGTGGGACAGCGAGCCGATCATGCCGCCGGTGCGGTCGTGGAGGTAGTGGGCCAGCCCTTCCAGAGTCCCCGGCTGGTGGTGGTGCAGTCGTAGGGCCTGTTCGAGGGTGGTGACCAGGCCGTTCCACTCCTCGGTGCGAGGGAAGGCGACGGTTTCGATGACTCCGAACCGGCCGGCGATCTGTCGTCCCCGGGTGCCGTCGAACAGTCCGTTCGCTTCCAGGTCGATTCCTGCATAGACGAAGGTGGCGGGGATGCGCTCGGAGAAGTACTTCAGGGTGTCCGAGACCTCGGCGCCGCTGCGGGTCGTGAGGGACAGGTTGTGCAGCTCATCGACACACACGACGCTGACTCTCGCGTCGATGAGGACACCGCAGACGGCCTCGATCACGTCGGTGATGTTGGCGCGGACGGTGACGGGCAGACCCAGGAATCGGGCGAACTCCACGGCTAGCATGCGTGAGGTCGCGGCGGGTGGGACGGTGACGTAGACGACAGGGATGCGGCCGCCGATGCCCGGGTGCTGACGCTTGTCGATGGCCTCGATGGTCTTGCCGAACTGGGTCAGCGCGGTGGTCTTCCCGGTGCCGGCCGGGCCGGACAGGATCAGGCCCCGGCGGGCACTGATCGCATGGCGATTCAGCAGGGTCAGCCGCCTGCCGGTATGAACGACGGTGCGCAAGGTGGAGGTCGCGGCCACGGTCAGACGCGTGTGGTAGTCGAGACGGCTGTCGTCGTAGTCCTGCCGCGCGTCCGGGTCCAACCCGGCGAGGATGTTGTCGGGCAACAGGTCGGGCGGGACCGGATCTTGAGTGGTGAACTCTCGCCAGCCCTCCAAGGTCGTGAGGTAGCGGTGCAGTTCGTCCTGATCCAGGGCCTGTCGCCATCCGGCCTGCCGACCGGGTGCCGGCTGCTGATCGGTTGCGGTCACCATCGCTTGTCAGCCTCCTTGAAGGGGTCGAAGACGCCGAGCGGGATGACATTCGCGACCGGATCGTCCTGCGTGTTGTCCGCTTCCTCGTCGTCATGAGGCTGCGGGTCGTCTGCCCGGGGCGGCTTCGGCGGCCGAGGCCCGGTGCCTTCGGCGGCGGCCCTGGTCCGGGCGGCGACTCTCCGGCCGCGCCGGGATGGCCGCTTCCCGCCGCTGCCAGGGCCCTGGTTGGCCCGGATCAGAAGCTCTGCGACCGCCTGGGTGATCTGTTCCTCGGTCGGGTCACTCTCGCCCTTCTGACGCAGGTCGGCCGCGGCGTGGTCCCAGGCCAGATCGCCGAAGGGCTGTGGGACGGTGCCGAGGTGCTTCCAGGGGACGGGAATCCAGCCGCCCTCCCAGTGGTTGCGGACCCAGATCCAGCTGGCGTCGTAGGGGTCGCGGTGGATCTCCCACAGGTTCTTCTTGCGGGCGACCCCGGAGGGCTGGCGCCGGAAGGGGCCCAGATCCGCGCAGTCGTAGATGCGGTGGCTGATCTTGATGCCGTAGGAGTTGACCGCCCGCCAGGTCACGGGCAGCAGTTCGACGTAGTCGTCCCCGGTCAGGGCCAGGGGAACATAGTCGGCACTCTCGAGAAGGCTGGCGTACTTCTGGTTCGGCGTGAAGGTGCGGCCGGGACTGCCGGGATCCCGGAGCCCGTCATGCTGCCTGTTCTGCCAGTGGATGAGCCACTCGTCCAGAAGTGCCTGGATCTCCAGCATCGACCACAAGGGCTCGTCCTCGATGTTCCGTCCGCGATGCTCGGCCGTGCGGCCCAGGTAGCCGGAAAGGAACTGGCAGAACAGCGTGGCCACCGATTCGAGCGTCCGCTCGATGTGGGGCTTCTCCGCAGGTGAGCGTGGATGGCAGGGTTGAAAGTTGATCTCCAGGGTTCGGCATGCGGCGCGAAAGTTCTCAGAGATGAAGGCCTTGCCCCGGTCGCAGACAATGGTCTCCGGGATGATCACCGGCCGGGCCGCCGCGTGTTCCAACCGCTCGTCCAGCGACAGCAGCCTGCGGTGCGGCAGGACGGAACGGGACATCTTCAGCGCATCTGACCAGCCGGGCCGCATCAGCTCCGGGGTCAGAGCACGGGCCAGCAGCAGGGAGGCGTCCACCGACTTGGTGGTGGGCCGCACGACCGCGGCGGCGATGGTGCGGGTGGCGACATCGACCAGGCCGCAGAGCTCGACCCTGCCGGGCACCCCTTCCTCAAGCCGCACCAGCACGTCCAGCGGGGTGGAGTCGATCTGCATCAACTCGCCCGGCGCCGCGACCTGCTCGTAACGGAACGGCCCCTCCGGCTGGTTGGCCAGCGACTGGCGAGTGCGGGCCGACCCGGTCACCGAGATACCGCCGGACAGCTTCGTGAACAGGCGGTAGAACGTCGCCCGCGACGGCATTTCCACCACGTTCTCGCCGTGCTCGGCGGCCAGGATGCGGCCAGTCCGCCAACGCGCGTACTCGATCGTGCGGGTGGACGCCGGGACGCTTTCCGCAATGGCCTGGCGCATCGCCGCCACCACCCGAGGATCGGCCCGGCCCAGCAGCGAAGCGTGCGGGGCGAGGCGATGGTCCACCACCGCGGCAACCCCGCCGGCCTCATAACGCTGCCGCTTGCGCTTGACCGTCCGTGCACTGATCTCCTCGCCCAGAACGGCCAGCTCCGCGGCCTTGGCCCGCTCGCGTTCCGCAAGCGACCGGCACGAAGGGTCGTATTCGGGCCGGGGCAGAGTTCCCTCCGGAGCATCCGGCGGCAGACCCGTCAGAACCTCGACCAAGTGGTGCTGCCACCACAACGCCCGCTCCGCAGCCTTCTCCGGGAGATGGTCCAGTAGCGCTGCCGAGCCGAGAGCGGCCCGCTCGCCGGTGCCGAGAACGGCGAAGTCCTCGGCAGCCTGGAGATGAACCTGGTCGATGAGCATGCCCGCGCCATGAACATCAGCCAGGCGAACCCGCATCCCGGTCAGCGCGACGACCGTGTACGTACTCCTCTCGAACCTGACCCGATCACCCAGCCGCAGCCGTCCCGGACGCGCAGACCTCACGCTGTCCTCCCCGTCGCCAGGCTGACGAGCGTCCCACCGCCCAGCGGACGCGAGACCAGATCGGCCGTCAGTTCGTGCTTCCAGAGCAGGTGATAGAGCGTCGGCAGCACCGCCTCCCGGTCACCGACACGGTCCGCCCCGATAAAGAGCCGCTGCGGTTCGACGAACAGCTGCCGCAACAACGCTGCTACCGACGCCCGATAGCAACGAAGGTGCCGGTAGCGCGCCAGCCAGCGCAGATTGGCTTGGAACGGCTGCCCCAAGTCCCCAACCAGCCGGAACTGCCACCCCACCGTCGCGCAGACTCCCTCGGTGAACGCGAAGACCCCGGCCGCCTCCTCGTCGACGAGGCTCTCCGGACGGACATCGACCACCACACCAGTGCCGTCAGCCAGCCGAGCGAAGTAGTCCGGGGTGTGCTGATGATCCCGTTCGCCATCCCACCAGGTCAGACTGAAGGGCTGCGAGGCCAGGGCAACCACGGAAGGGTCGAAGTCCAGGGCCATCGCGGCGTCCCGCTCGACCCACGACTCGTAACCCACCAGGTCACGCGAGGTCGCTGCCCAGTAGTCACCCGTGAAGTTCTTCTGTCCCTTGAACGCGATGAACTTCCTGACCGGGGCGGCACGTTCGAAAGGCTCATCCCAGTAGCGGGCCAGTGAACCAAGCCGCCCGACCCCGTCGACGCCAACGAACCCCACCTGTACGTCCGACGCGTACTCCCAGGCGGATCCAGCCTCCGCAGGCTCGCTCACGGCCACCTCCCCGACGCGCTCCCCCCTGCTGTAAGCGTCGGCCACCCGGTGCGATGCCATGCCCCGGATCCAGAAGGCGTCACCCCATCGAGCGACCACCGGTTTCGTACACCGCAAGAAGCAGATCACTTGAGACCACAGACCAGGCCCTCTCGTACGAGTAGAGAGAACGGCACAGGTTCGCGGCCCCCTCAGTCGATACAGAACTCGTTGCCCTCGATGTCCAGCATCGGGATGCACGCATCGTTGCCGTCGTACAGCGTTTGCACGTGTACCGCGCCAAGCGGGACCAACCGTGCACATTCGGCCTCGAGTGCGGCGAGCCGCTCTTCACCCACGAGTCCAGTGCCGACCCGCACATCAAGATGCACCCGGTTCTTGGCGGCCTTCCCCTCGGG
Source organism: Streptomyces sp. AM 4-1-1 (assembly GCF_029167625.1). Classification (NCBI taxonomy): domain Bacteria; kingdom Bacillati; phylum Actinomycetota; class Actinomycetes; order Kitasatosporales; family Streptomycetaceae; genus Streptomyces; species Streptomyces sp. AM 4-1-1. The sequence goes on along the minus strand of NZ_CP119145.1, from coordinate 673,654 downwards.
GACGCGCTGGAAGTACAGCCGCGGGCCCACACCGGAGGGATCAATGCAGGCGAACCACGAATCCCGCTGCTCAGATGGCTGCGAGCCCTTGAAAGCGTCCCAAGTGGCAAACCCCTCCGGCGGCGGTACGACGTACCCCAGCACCTCGCACCAGAAACGAGCGAGGCGTTCAGGTTCTGCGCAGTCAAAGGTGACTTGGAACTTCTTGATCGACGTCATCGACCCACCATATTGGCGCGTGTCGTTCACCGAAATCCCCGGGTTCCACGGCAGGCGGGCCGAGGTCTCGCGTGACATGAGCAGCGTCAACGGGCCAGATCACCTGGGACGACGAGCGAATCGGACCAGGTCATCTGAGACAGGGGCCAATTCGCGTGAGACGGGACAACAGACCCCATCGAGACCTTGCCGAACGAGTATTAGCGATATATCGTTGGCGTATCGCGACAGATCAACGATTGAAGGAGTCGACGATGCGTTCACACGGACACGAGCATGAGCACGGACATGGGCATGGCCACCACCAGGGACCGCCGCGGTGGGACCGGGGAGACTTCGAGGAGCGGCGGGCCGCCTTCGGGGCGTTCGGGCCGCCCTTCGGCGGCGGTGGTCCTTTCGGTGGTCCCTTCGGCGGCGGACGCGGTCGTGGCGGCGGCAGGGGACGGGCGCGGCGCGGTGATGTGCGCGCTTCGATCCTGGCGCTGCTGAAGGACCGGCCGATGCACGGATACGAGATGATCCAGGAGATCGGCGAGCGCAGTGGTGGGGCCTGGCGGCCCAGCCCGGGTTCGGTCTATCCCACGCTCCAGCTGCTGGAGGACGAGGGGCTGATCACCAGCGCGAGCGAGGGCGGCAAGAAGCTGTTCACGCTCACCGACACCGGTCGCGCCGAGTCCGAGAGCGGACCGGACGCGCCCTGGGAGGAGGCCGGGCGCGGGATCGACTGGGAGAGCGCCAACGAGATCCGGCACGCCGGGGCCGGTCTGATGGAGGCCTTCGCCCAGGTCTGGAAGACCGGCTCGGCGAATCAGCGGCAGAAGGCGCTCGGCGTCGTCAACGACGCGCGCAAGCGGTTGTATCTGATCCTCGCCGACGAGGACTGAGCCGGTCAGAACCGGACGGACGGCGGAACGTGAGGAGACGGGCCCCGCGGCGGCGGCGCGACCGCGGGGCCCGTCGTGTGTTCTGGTGCGTATTCGGGGTACGGGGCGGGTCTCCCGGGCCGGGGAAGGTTCCTTCTCGCGCGTTTTCGTGCCTGTTCGTGCCTTCTCGTCCGAGGAATCGGCGCCGCGAGGCGCGCCCGACTCGTCCCCGGAGTCTCCGGGCAAGGCGGCGCGCGCGGTTTTGCCGGGTGAGTTCCGGATACATGCCGATCTCATCCGCGAGGAGGAGGAACCACTCTCATGCGCCCAACCAGGGTGGGACGCGCGAACAGGTCTCTCCGGGGATGCTCCCGCGCCGGGCGGCTGATGGGGTGAGAGGTGTGCAAAACCGGACACCGCGGATTCCTCGACAGCCCGCAGCGGACCGTGCCGAACTCGACGCCGACCTCACCCCGGAGCTGTCCTCGGTCGTGACGGGCGCCCGCAGGCGCGCGCTGCGCGACGGGGACCGGCAGATCGACACGGCCCATCTGCTGCACTCCCTCATCGAGTCGGACGCCGAGGTGCGGGCCGTCTTCGACGGCGGCCCACAGCTTGCCAAGGTGCTCGGCTATCTCGTCCAGCGCAGCATCGGTTACGGCCTCCGGTGGCAGAGCTCCGTCGAGGACTCCGGAGCCGTTCCCGTGGTCCCGCAGCCAGGTGCCGGGGGTCCCTCGCTCCCGAAGGTGGGGTGGTCGGTCCCGGCGGTGGCGGCCATGGACGGCGCGCGGGCCCGTGCGGATCGGCGGGGCGCGGCGAGGGCCACCGGGCTCGACCTGCTGGCCGTGCTGGCCGTGCTGGCCGGGAGTGCCGCGCCGTGGACGTACTGGAGCGAGCGGGCGTCGACACGGCGCTGCTGGCCCGGCGTGTCGCGGACCGGGCGGAATCGCGGACGCCGTCGCCGCACCGGGGTGGGGGCGCGGACGGGGCGGGTGACGGACTCGGTGGCGGTGCGGGCGGGGTGTACGAGACGTACGAGACCGGCGGCGCGCAGGAGTCGTAGTCGTACAGGATCGATGGTGTGCGCGTGACACATGGGGTCGACGGTGCGCGTGAGGCGACGAGGCCGAGGGGCAGCCGGACGAGGCTGACACCCGCGTCTCGCGGTGACGGCCGGGCCGGGCGGAGCGAAGTGACAGGTGTGACAGTGGTGACGGTCCTGTTGGTGCCTGTCATGATGTGCCGATGCTCGCGTCTCAGGGAAGAAGCGCCGGCCTGGGACTCGCCCTGGTGTCGGCCTTCGCGTTCGGTGGTTCAGGGGTCGCGGCCAAGCCGCTGATCGAAGCGGGGCTCGATCCGCTGCATGTGGTCTGGCTGCGCGTGGCCGGCGCCGCGCTCGTCATGCTGCCGGCCGCCTGGCGTCATCGGCGTCTCGTACGCGAACGGCCCGCGTTGCTCGTCGGGTTCGGCCTGCTCGCCGTCGCGGGCGTCCAGGCCTGCTACTTCGCCGCGATCTCCCGTATCCCCGTCGGAGTGGCCCTGCTCGTCGAGTATCTGGCGCCCGCGCTGGTCCTCGGCTGGGTCAGGTTCGTACAGCGTCGCGCCGTCACCCGGGCCGCGGCGGTCGGCGTGATCCTCGCGGTCGGTGGCCTCGCCTGTGTGGTCGAGGTGTGGGCGGGTCTCGGTTTCGACGCGGTGGGGCTGCTGCTCGCTCTCGGCGCGGCCTGCTGTCAGGTGGGCTACTTCGTACTGTCCGACCAGGGGAGTCGGAACCCACCCGCCCTCGGGGACGCTCCCACCCTTCCGGCCTCCCCCGGGCCCCCGCACCCGGTCGGTGTCATCGCGTACGGGCTGCTGATCGGTGCCGCCGTCCTCACGGCCGTCGCCCGCCCCTGGGGCATGAACTGGTCCCTTCTCGGCGGCGACGCGCGCATGGACGGCGACGACGTTCCCGCGGTTCTGCTGTTGCTGTGGATCGTCCTGTTCGCCACCGTGCTCGCGTACGTCACCGGAGTGGTCTCCGTACGCTTGCTCTCCCCGCAGGTGGCCGGAGTCGTCGCCTGTCTGGAGGCGGTCATCGCGACCGTGCTCGCCTGGGTGCTGCTCGGGGAACACCTCTCCGCGCCGCAACTGGCGGGCGGTTGCGTGGTGTTGATCGGTGCGTTCATCGCCCAGGCGGCGACCCCGAAGGCGCCGCCCGGCCCGTCGGCGTCGGGGGTGGGAGCGGATGCGGAGGCGGGGGCAGGTCCGGCCCCTGGCGCGGCGCCGGACGTGGACGGAGGAGCGCTGCCGGTCGGTCGTACCGAGCGATGAGGATAGGAGCGATCAGGGTGCGTCTGAGTCGCGGAGACCGTCGGATCGCCCCCGACGTCATGCTCCGTCTCGCGGGTCTGTGACCATCCGGTCGGCGACAACAGGGTTGTGACGTGGATCGCGAGGCTGAAGACTCAGGCGGTCCAGGACAATACTGAACGAGGTGACTGCGACCCACTACGTCACGCCCCTACGTGAGGGCGGTTCGCTCCCCGGGATCGTCGAGGCCGACGATCCCGGCACGTACGTCGTGAAGTTGCCCAACTGGTGAGCTGACCTGCGGTGTCGGGGTTCTGGGGCTCTCCGAACCGGAGGGATGCTTCGATGGCGATCGCGCGGGCCGTGTTGTGCGTCAGCCGGTGAACCCCGGCACCACCAGACCCGATTCGTACGCGATCACCACCGCGTGGGTCCGGTTCTGCGCGCCGAGCTTGGTCAGCACGTTCCCGACGTGCGTCTTCACCGTCTCCAGGCTCACCACGAGCGACTGTGCGATCTCCGGGTTGGACCGGCCGGTGGCAACCAGCCGCAGCACCTCCTCCTCCCGCTCCGTCAGCGCCGCCTTCGGCAACGCCTCGGCGGAACTCAGCGGGCGGGCGGCGACCATCCGGCGCAGGGCTGCCGGGAAGAGGACCGCTTCCCCCGCCGCCACCACGCGTACCGCCTCGGCGATCTGCCGGACCGGAAGCCGCTTGAGCACGAACCCGCTGGCCCCCGCACTGAGCGCCGCAGTGACGTAGCCGTCGTTCTCGAAGGTGGTGATCACCACGACCTCCGGAGGTTCGGCCGGCTCGGCAAGGAGTTGCCGGGTGGCCTCGATCCCGTCGCGACGCGGCATCCGCACATCCATCAGGACCACGTCCGGCCGCAGCCTCCGCACCTGCTCGACGGCCTCGACGCCGTCGGCGGCCTCCCCGACCACCGAGATCCCCGGCTGCGCCGCGAGCAAGGTGCGCAGACCGCTGCGGGTCACCTCGTCGTCGTCCGCGATCAGGAGGGTGACGGGGGTACGGGCAGGGCTGGTGGCGGCGGGTGGGAGCGGGAATCCGTCATGGCGGCTGAGCTCGCGTCGATGGCGGTCATGCCGGCAGCCGTACCGGCAGCCGTACCGGCAGCCGTACCGGCAGCCGTACCGGCAGCCGTACCGGCAGCCGTACCGGCAGCCGTACCGGCAGCCGTACCGGCAGCCGTACCGGCAGCCGTACCGGCAGCCGTACCGGCAGCCGTACCGGCAGCCGTACCGGCAGCCGTACCGGCAGCCGTACCGGCAGCCGTACCGGCAGCCGTACCGGCAGCCGTACCGGCAGCCGTACCGGCAGCCGTACCGGCAGCCGTACCGGCAGCCGTACCGGCAGCCGTACCGCCAGCCGCCAGTGCCGCGGCCCGTCCGGGCCGACCTCGATCTCACCGTGCAGCGGCCGCACGCGCTCGGCCAGCCCGGGCAGGCCGTGCCCGGACGTCCGGAAGGCACCCACGCCCGTACGCATGCCCGCGCCCGCCCCATTGACCACAACGAGTGCAAGGCAGTCCGGCAGGGCCGTCACCCGGACCCCCGGACCCTGGCCGACCTGCCCGAGCTGCTCGGCACTCCTGGCCGCGATCACCCTCGGTTACTATGCTCACTTCACGCCGGAGGCCGGAGGCAAGAGGCGCACTGTCATCGACGGACTCCTCGGGAGGCAGGGAGAACCACATGCCGTTCGAAACTCCCCAGACTTTCCTCAGAGCCGTTGACGGGCGGTTCACGCTGCTGCTCCCCTCTGAAGTCGGACATGAATTGCAAGGCTGAATAGACGGGTGGCCTGGGAAAGTGCTTACGGAAGTGACAGCGACCCGCTACGTCACGCCCCTGCGTGAGGGCGGTTCGCTCCCCGGGATCGTCGAGGCCGACGATCTCGGTACGTACGTCATGAAGTTCACCGGGGCGGGGCAGGGCCGGAAGACCCTCGTCGCGGAGATCATCTGTGGCGAGCTGGGCCGACGGCTGGGGCTCCGGGTCCCCGAACTCGTCACCATCCAGCTCGACCCCGTGATCGGACTGGCGGAGCCGGACCAGGAAGTGCAGGAGCTGCTCAAGGCGAGCGGTGGACTCAATCTGGGGATGGACTACCTGCCGGGTTCCATCGGATTCGACCCGCTCGCCTATCAGGTGGACCCGGCGGAGGCCGGCCGGATCGTCTGGTTCGACGCCCTGATCAACAACGTCGACCGGTCCTGGCGCAACCCCAACATGCTGGTCTGGCACAGCGACGTCTGGCTGATCGACCATGGTGCCACGATGATCTGGCACCACAACTGGCCGGGCGCGCGGGCCTCGGCCGCCAAGCCGTACAACGCGTCCGACCATGTCCTGGCCCCCTTCGGTCCCGACATCGAGGCCGCCGCCGCCGAGCTGGCCCCCCGGGTCACCGAGGAACTGCTGACCGAGGTGGCCGCCGACGTGCCCGAAGCCTGGCTGATCGACGAACCCGGGTTCGATACCACGGAGGCACTGCGCCGCGCCTATGTGAAACCGCTGCTGGCGCGCGCCGGCACGATCCACGAGCGGATCTCGATGGACGCGCCCAGGCCCGGCCCGCCGTCCCGGGCGCCCGGCTGGCTCACCGAGCACCTGACCCCCTGGCCGCATCCGACGAAGAAGGACCGGCAGGAAAGGGAAGCGGCCGCCGCGGAGCGCGAAGCGGTCCGGAGCGGCGCCGGTGACGTCGGTGGCGTCCGCGCCGTCGGCGACGCGGGCGGCGAGCGCTGCGGGAGCGACAACGAGAAGGACGGTAAGCGGTGAGCGGGCGCGATGTATTCGAGTACGCGCTGCTGCGTGTCGTACCGCGGGTCGAGCGGGGCGAGTGCTTCAACGCCGGGGTGCTGGTGTACTGCCGTGCGCGGTCCTTCGTCGCGGCCCGTACCCATCTGGACGAGGACAAGCTGAGGGTGCTGGCCCCGGACGCGGACCCCGCCGGGGTGCGGGCCGCGCTGCGCGCCGTCGAGGGCCTGTGCGACGGCGGCGCGGCGGCGGGACAGGCGGCGGGCGACGACCCGGGGCGACGGTTTCGCTGGCTGGTCGCACCACGTTCCACGGTCGTGCAGCCGGGCCCGGTGCACAGTGGCCTCACGCTCGATCCGCAGGCCGAGGTCGAACGCCTGCTGGAGCTGCTGGTGCGCTGAGGGCGGCTCGGGCGGCGGCGCCCGTGGCGGCCGCTGACGGTGCGGCACCGCTCCGGCCACCACGCCCGGAGCGGTGCGACATGGCCGCTGTTCCGGTGGGCCGTTGACACCGGGTGCCATGGCTTCTAGCGTCTCGTCTGCTGAAGGTACTAAGCGGTTGCTCAGTCATCGGGAGTTGTGTTCCGCCCGGTCGGTCATGCCGGAGGGGCGGGCTCCGAGGTCCGCTGAACCGCGACCCAAGGGCGAGGAGAGCCAAACATGTCCACCACCGAGCAGCGCGTCGCCATCGTGACGGGAGCGGCGCGAGGCATCGGCGCCGCCACCGCCGTGCGCCTGGCGGCCGAGGGCCGCGCCGTCGCCGTACTCGATCTCGACGAGGCGGCCTGCGGGGAGACGGTCGAGAAGATCACGACCGCCGGGGGCACCGCTCTCGCCGTCGGCTGTGACGTGTCGGACAGCGCCCAGGTGGAGGCCGCCGTCGCGCGGGTCGCGACCGAACTCGGCGCGCCGACGATCCTGGTCAACAACGCGGGCGTGCTCCGCGACAACCTGCTCTTCAAGATGAGCGAGTCCGACTGGGACCTCGTGATGAACGTGCACCTCAAGGGCGCCTTCCTGATGGCCAGGGCGGTGCAGAAGCACATGGTGGACGCCGGGTTCGGCCGGATCGTCTCGCTGTCGTCGTCCTCGGCGCTCGGCAACCGGGGGCAGGCCAACTACTCCGCGGTCAAGGCCGGACTCCAGGGCCTCACCAAGACACTGGCCAAGGAACTCGGAAAGTTCGGCGTCACCGCCAACGCCGTCGCCCCCGGCTTCATCGTCACCGAGATGACCGCGCGGACCGCCGCCCGCATCGGCATGGGTTTCGAGGAGTTCCAGGCCGCAGCCGCCACCCAGATCCCGGTGCAACGGGTCGGCCGGCCCGAGGACATCTCGAACGCCATCGCCTTCTTCACCGGTGACGACGCGGGCTTCGTCTCCGGACAGGTGCTGTACGTCGCCGGCGGACCGCTCAACTGAACCCGGGGGAGGCCGACATGACTGTACGGGACAGCGGACGGGTCGCCCTGGTGACCGGGGCGAGCCGCGGGATCGGATACGGCATCGCCGAGGCGTTCGTCGCCCGCGGCGACCGGGTGTGCGTCACCGGACGTGGTGAGGGGGCACTGAAGGAGGCCGTCGAGAGGCTGGGACCCGACCGGGTGATCGGGGTGGCGGGCAAGGCGCACGACGAGGCGCACCGTGCGGCGGCCGTCGCACGCACGATGGAGGCGTTCGGCCGCGTCGACCTCCTGGTCAACAACGCCGGCACGAACCCGGTCCTCGGCCCCATCGCGGAGCTGGACCTCGACGTGGCCCGGAAGGTGTACGACACCAATGTGCTCTCGGCGCTCGGGTTCGCCCAGCTGACCTGGGAGGCGTGGCAGAAGGAGAACGGCGGGGCGATCGTCAACATCGCCTCGATCGCGGGGATCGGCGCCTCGCCGTTCATCGGCGCGTACGGCATGAGCAAGGCCGCCATGATCAATCTGACCCTCCAGCTGGCGCACGAATTCGCCCCGGTCGTCAGGGTCAACGCGATCGCGCCCGGCGTGGTGAGGACCAGGTTCGCGCAGGCGCTGTACGAGGGGCGGGAAGCGGAAGCGGCGTCCGCGTACCCGCTCGGACGCCTCGGTGTTCCGGAGGACATCGCGGGCGCCGCCGCGTTCCTCACCTCGGACCAGGCTGCCTGGGTCACCGGACAGACGCTGGTGGTCGACGGCGGCATCTTCCTCAACTCCGGCATGGGGTGAGGTAGTTGCGTCACAGGCGCGTCGAGCGTCCTGTCGGGGCCGGATGCGGCCCCGGCAGGACGTCGCCGCCGCTCCGGCGAGCGGACGCGCGAAGGCGGGTAGCTCGTCGCGGAACCGGCTGTCGGTGAGCGTTGTCAGTGGCCCCCGGTAGGTTCTGTGATCGAGAGCCCGATGCACAACGGAGGTTGTTGACGTGACCGCTACCGACCTGCTGCCCGAGTCCTGGCGCGGCGTCCTCGGCGAGGAACTGCAGAAGCCGTACTTCAAGGAACTCGTCGACTTCGTCGAGGACGAACGGGCGAAGGGACCGGTCTACCCGCCGCGTGAAGAGGTCTTCGCCGCCCTCGACGCCACGCCCTACGACCGGGTCAAGGTGCTCGTCCTCGGCCAGGATCCGTATCACGGTGAGGGGCAGGGCCACGGTCTGTGCTTCTCCGTGCGGCCGGGTGTCAGGACCCCTCCGTCGCTGCGGAACATCTACAAGGAGATGAAGGAGGAGCTGGGCCTCCCCGTCCCCGACAACGGCTATCTGATGCCGTGGGCCGAGCAGGGGGTGCTGCTGCTCAACGCGGTGCTGACCGTACGGGCGGGCGAGGCCAACTCGCACAAGGCCAAGGGCTGGGAGAAGGTCACCGACGCGGTGATCCGCGCGGTCGCCGAGCGGCCCGACCCGGCGGTCTTCGTGCTCTGGGGGAACTACGCCCAGAAGAAGCTCCCGCTGATCGACGAGGAGCGCCACGTGGTGGTGAAGGGGGCGCACCCTTCACCGCTGTCGGCCAAGAGGTTCTTCGGCTCCCGGCCGTTCACACAGATAAACGAGGCCGTCGCCGCCCAGGGGCACGAGCCCATCGACTGGCGCATCCCCGACCTGGGCTGATCCACCCGCACTCGCACCCACCCGCGTCCGGCCGGCAGCCGTCCGCCGCCGCCCGGACCCGTGCGGGACGTCCGGTGGCGGGCCGACGGCCGCCCCGTGGTCCACGGCGGGCGCGCGTCGAAGGGCCCTCGGGTACCTCGCCGTCGTTGTCGGGACGCCCGTACGTGTCCGGCGTGCGAGCGTCCTCCCCCCTTTCCGCCCCACACCTCCAGGTCCCTTCCGTCCCGCGGTCCGCCGCACCCGTCGCCGCGCGCCGGTCCACCAGGCGTCACGGAGCACCCCTTAGCGTCGGGACCGACCGGAACGGGCCGGACGGGGCGTGAGGGAGACCGAGATGACGGAGCGGCAGGATGCGCCGGCGGAGACGGTGCCGACCAGGATCGGCCAGGCGGTCATGCTGCTGCACGGCGGCGACCGGGAAGAGGCACGCAATCGTCTCGGCCGGCTCTGGTCGCAGTTGGGGGAGGGCGGTGACCCCCTCCACCGCTGCACCCTCGCCCACTACATGGCCGCGGCCCAGGACGATCCGGGGGACGAACTGGCGTGGGACCTGAGAGCGCTTGCCGCCGCCGACGGGATGACGGACGAGCGGACGGCACGCGGTCAGGACAGGCTCGCGGCACGGGCGTTCTACCCCTCGCTCCACCTCAGCCTCGCGGCGGACTACGTCAGGCTCCACCGGCCGGACGCGGCACGCCTCCACCTGGACCGGGCGCGGGCCGCATCCGACGCCCTCGTGGACGACGGATACGGCGAGGACGTGCGCGCGGCCATCGCACGGCTGGAGCGGCGGCTCGGAGAGCCGTGACGTGTGCGGGGACACGGGTGCGGGGTCGCCCTGACCGGGCCGTTCATCCGCGGAGCCCGGTCTCCGGCCCCTCCGGCTCCCCGGCCGACGGACCCCGCACCTCGCGTTCGTACACGCGGACCCGGCACCTCGGGTCCGCACGTGCTCAGCGGCCGTACGTCTCCTCGCAGATGCGTGCCTGGGGACTGTTCGCCGGCCACCGCCCGTATCCCCGCCCGAGCGCGCACACGTCCGCGCCACCGACCGGGCCGCCGGGCAGCGTGAGGACGGGCGCGGGCCGGGTGTCCGGCGCGCGGTGGTGGTGCGGGTTCGTCGTACCGGTGTGGTGACGTCGTGGCGGGTCCGGCTCGGCGGGCCCGGCCGCCGGGGACTGCCGCTCGGTGGTCGGCCGGATGTGCGACGGGACCGGGTCCGGTACCGCCTCCAAGGTGTCCCTGACCGGTGGCCGCGCGATCTGCGGCGCCACGTTCCGGTCCGGGTGGCTGATCCCGGTACGGGCCGGGACGCCCTGCTGCGGCGAGACGGACACACAGCCGGAGAGGGCGGTGACCGCTGCCACCCCCACCAGGAACTTCGCGATGATTCTGGTTCGATGCACCTGGACAACTCTGCTGTGCGGACGGCCCGTCGAGGGAGCCCTCCGGGCAGGATTGGCCCGCATGAGTGACCCCGGCCGGCGCAACGGACGAGCCCCGCACGTCGCGACCGTCCTGGCCCCCAGCACGTCCGTTCGCCCGGGCCTCGCTCGCTCGGGTGCTCGGGCGGTACGTCCGGCCGACCGGTCCCGGTTCCGTGGCCGGTCGCGCCCGACCGGTCCCCAGGAGAGTCCCGGTCCGTGGGCGGTCAGTCGCCGGTGACCCCGTCGATCCGCTCCCGTACCAGGTCGGCGTGGCCGTTGTGCCGGGCGTACTCCTCGATCATGTGGGTGTAGATCCACCGCAGGTTGTACGGCTCGCCCGCGCGGCTCAGACCGGCCGACAGATCGTCCAGCCCGGCCTTCGCGGCGAGTTCCCGGGCCCGCGCGATCTCGGCCTGCCAGGTGGTGCGGGCCTCCTCCCAGGTGTCCCGCTCGGCGAGGTGGAACTCGCCGTCCGGATCTTCGGCGGTGCCGTAGATCGGTGGCACGTCCTCGCCCGCGAGCACCGCACGGAACCAGCCGCGTTCCACCTCGGCCATGTGCCGGACCAGTCCGAGCAGGCTGAGTTCAGACGGGGGTACCGATGCCTGCCGCAACTGGGCGTCGGTGAGACCGGCGCACTTCAGCACCAGGGTCTCGCGGTGATAGTCGAGCCAGCCCTCCAGCATGGGGCGTTCGGCGGCGGTGAAGGAGGGTTCGGACCGTTCGTCATGAATCATGTCCGTCATCCTCCGCCATCGCCCACCCGGTCGGCCAGGCGATATCCGCGGCCGGCCGGCCGGTGCGGCGGCGGACGCCGCCGTCGGAGGGCTCCGGCGGCGCACGTATGCTGCCCAGGCGCAGGAGCGCACGGGACACGGCGTTGAGGGAGACCCACTGTGAGGATCGGCTGCATCGGGCTCGGCGACATCGCGCAGAAGGCGTATCTGCCGGTACTCACCACGCTGCCCGGCGTCGATCTGCATCTGCAGACCCGTACCCCGGCGACGCTCGCCGCCGTCGCCGGAGCCCACCGGATCGCGCCCGACCGGTGCCACACGGACCTCGACGCGCTGCTCGCCCAGGGCCTGGACGCCGCCTTCGTGCACGCCCCGACCGCCGTGCACCCGGAGATCACCCGCCGACTGCTGGAGGCGGGCGTCCCCACGTACGTCGACAAGCCGCTCGCCTACGAACTCGCCGACTCGCGGCGGCTGGTGGACCTCGCGGACGAGCGGGTGGTCACGCTCGCGGTGGGCTTCAACCGCCGGCTCGCCCCCGGCTACGCGGAATGCGCCGAGCATCCGCGTGAGCTGATCCTGATGCAGAAGAACCGGGTCGGGCTGCCCGAGGACCCCCGCGTCATGGTGCTCGACGACTTCATCCACGTCGTCGACACCCTGCGCTTCCTGGTCCCGGGAGCGGTCGAGCACACCGTCGTGCGGGCACGCGTCCGCGACGGCCGGATGCACCACGTCGTGCTGGAACTGTCCGGGGACGGGTTCACCGCCATCGGCATGATGAACCGGCGCAACGGCTCGACCGAGGAGATCCTGGAGGTCTCCGGCGAGGACTCCAAGCGGCAGGTGTTCAATCTCGGGGAGATCGTCGACCACCACGGGGAACCGACCGTGCGGCGCCGGGGCGACTGGGTGCCGGTCGCCCGCCAGCGCGGCATCGAACAGAGCGTGCTCACCTTCCTCGACGCCGTACGGGCCGGGAAGGTGCTCAGCGCCCGGGACGCGCTGGCCACCCATGAGCTGTGCGAACTGGTCGTCAGCGAAGCGCTGGCACACGCCTTCTGACCGACCGCAGCCCCTCGGCGGCGCCCAGGACGAGCAGCACCGCCGCGGCCCCCCGCACCGGCCAGTCACCGAAGCGGACATAGAGCGTGGTGCCCGTCGACAGCGGTACGTCGAACACGGCGGCCCCGCTCGTGTCCGTGTCCAGCGGCGATCCGACCCGGCCGCCCCCGGCCCCGTACACCGTGCTCGTCCCGGTGAGCGTGGCGTGCACCACCGGCCGTCCGCTCTCGGCGGCCCGCAGGGCGCCCAGCGACGCGTGCTGGGCGGGCGCCCAGCCGCCCTGGAACGACGAGGTCGACGACTGGGCGACCAGGACCTGCGCACCGTCCCCGGCCAGCTGCCGGCTCATGTCCGGGAACGCCGTCTCGAAGCAGATCAGCGGGCCGATCCGCAGGCCGCGGGCCGTGCCCTCGCCCAGGCCCGATCTCCCCGGCAGGGTCATCACGACCTGCCGGGTGCCGCGCAGCCGGTCCTCACCCGCGGCCCGGCCGACCGAGGTCGCCCAGCCGAGGGCCGAACGGGCCGGTACGTACTCGCCGAACGGCACCAGACGCATCTTGTCGTAGCGGTCCCCGGTCGGTCCGTCGGGACCCACCAGCACCGCGCTCTTGAAGATCCCCGTGCGGCCCGAACCGTCGGTCTGCCGGGCGTCCACACCGACCAGGACATCGGCGCCGACCCGGCGGGCGAGTGCGGCGATCCGTGCCGCCGGACCCGCCCGCCGGGACAGATCGACGCTCACACTGCTCTCGCCCCAGACCACCAGGTCGACGTCCTGGCCCACCAGGGTGCGGGTCAGTTCCTCGCCGCGTTCGAACCGGCGACCGATGCTGCCCGCACCCTCGACGACCCCGGGCTGTACGACTGCGATCCTGGCCATGCCCGCAGGCTCGGGCCTCGGCGCCCATGCCGAGACCGCCCCCACGGCCAGCGCACCCAGCGCGACCCCGGCGAGCACGGCCGTGCGCGCCGCGGAGTCGACCAGCAGCACGGCGATCGCCGTGTTCACCGCCACCAGCAGCAAACTCACCAGCCACACCCCACCGACCGATGCCACCCGCAGCGCGGGCGCGACCTGCCACTGGCCAGCGCCGAGCAGTCCCCAGGGGCCGCCGAGTCCTTCCCAGGACCGGATCAGTTCGATCATCAGCCAGCCGGACGGGATCACGAACAGCCCGGCCACCGTCCGGGCGACGGACGGTGATCCGCCGAGCATCCGGAGGACCAGCAGGCCCCACGGCCCCCACAGCAGACCGAGCAGAGCGGCGAGCACCACGAGGAACACATGGAGGCTCGGCAGCAGCCAGTGGTGCGCGGCGAGCATGAACCCGGCCCCGCCGAGCCAGCCGTCGAGCGCGGCCCGGCGGCCCGTACCCGCCGTACGGATCAGCAGCAGCCACGGCACCAGGGCGACATACGCCAGCCACCAGAGCGAGGGGGCGGGGAAGGCGAGCGTCGGAAGGGCCCCGGCGGCCAGGGCGGCGGCCCCGCGCCACCAGGGCGAGGCCGCCGCCCTGGCCACGGCGTCGTCCCACCGGACCCGCCGTCCCTCCGTCTGCCGGGCGGGCCGCGTCCGCTGTACGCGCCGCTCCCGTCGTGCCCGCTGGTCCTGACCACCGACCGGATTCCGCATGCGGCGCCCTTCCTCGTACCGCCCGGCGGGCGTTCTGCCGGGTGACCCGGTGTTCTGCTCCCGGTCCCTCAGTGTGGGGGAGCGGGCGGGACGGTGACAGGGGGACGGACATCGGGCGCGTCGCCCGGTCCGGCGGAACACGGCGCCCGGGGGCGGCCGGGGCGGTCACGTGCCCGGGTCGTTCAGGGGGCCCGGGGCACTCATGGAGTGTCCGGGGCGCGCCGCCATTTCTCCTCGACGACGACCGTACGGATGCGCCATCCCGCGTCCGTACGCAGCAGCTCGAAGGCGTACCGTCCGCCGGTCAGGAAGTTGGGTACGGTCGGCGGCCCGTCCGCTCCCGGCGATCCGGTCTCCCGCCGCATCGGATTGAGGTAGTCGGCCCGCACCTCGGCGCGGTCGCCCGGATAGCCGCCCAGGTCCTGGAGGGTGAGCCGGCGGTTGACGATCAGGTGCTGACGGACCGGGAAGCGCCGCAGCGACTCCTCCAGCCATCGGGCGACGTCGGCGGCCGGACCCTCGACGCCGCCCGCGCTCCGGTAGTCGGCGCGGCCCTCCGGTGTGAACAGTGCCCGGTAGTCGGACCACGAGCCGTCGTCCACCGCCACGGCGTAGCCGGTGATCACCGCGTCGATGGAGAGCTGGTCCATCACGGCCGAAAGATCCACACGCTGCGTCATCCGGTCAGTCTCCGGTAGTCGGCGCACAACTCCAAGGGCTGAACGCGGCGGATGCCGAAGACTTCCGGCCGCCGGTGGCGGCGGTCTCCCGGCGGAGACATCGAACCGGGGCGGGCGGTGAGGCGCGGGGGCGGGGAGGAGGGGGCAGGGCGGGGGCGGGTACGCGGCCGGCCGGTCCGGTGGGGAGGGGAGCACCGATCCGGCGATGGCTCCGGCGGAGTACGGACGGGATGAACCCGGTCCCGGGGAGCGGGCCGTAAGCTCGGGGCATGGAGCAGAGTGAAGTCGTGAAGCGAGTGATCGGCATCCTCACCGAAGCCGGCGAGATGCACCGCCTGCTCGCGGAGGACAGTGAACGTGATGATCTGGAGACGGAGACCGGTGTCGTAACGGCTCTGCTGGACGAGACCATGCCGAAGATCGCCATCTCCGAGGACGCCACCATCGAAGAGGTCGCGGCTCTCGTGGGGCGCGAAGTGGGCGGCGCGGTGGAGCAGTTGGTGGGGGCGTTCACCTTGGCCTTCACGATGCTGGCACAGGTGCACGACTCCGGACAGACGGACGTGTCGTCCACCGATGTCCTGCGGGATCTCGCTCTCCGGATCGAGGAGACCGGACCCGACGAGGCCCCGGGTGCGGCTTTCTGACGCTCGCCGAAGCGATCCGTCGCCGCCGGTGTCCACCCGTACCGTGTCGGCGGAGCGCCGCACCGCGCGCGTGGACACCGGCGTCCCCGACGGCTTGTTCAGCGGCTCCGGGACGCGCCACCCCGGTCGGTCCGGGGGGACGGCGTCACGGGCGTGTCATCCCGCGGACTCACCCGCGTGGGGGCTCAGCACACCGGCCGCCACCAGAGCGAACAGCAGCACGCCCAGCAGTACCCGGTAGACGACGAACGGCATGAAACTCCTGGTCGAGACGAACCGCATGAACCACGCGATCACCGCGTAGCCGACCGCGAACGCGATGACGGTCGCGAAGATCGTCGGACCCCACGACACATGTCCCTCGCCCGCGTCCTTCAGTTCGAAGACACCGGACGCCAGCACCGCCGGGACGGCCAGCAGGAACGAATAGCGCGCCGCCGCCTCACGGGTGTAGCCCATCAGCAGACCGCCGCTGATCGTCGCGCCCGACCGCGAGACGCCCGGGACCAGCGCCATGGCCTGACAGAACCCGAAGATGAGACCGTCCTTCACGCCGAGGTCCCTGAGCGACTTGCGGTCCCGCGTCGCGCGGTGCCGGCCGCCGATCTCGTCGCGGGCGGCGAGCCGGTCGGCGATCCCGAGGACGACGCCCATCACGATCAGCGTCGTCGCGATCAGCCGCAGATCGCGGAACGGGCCCTCGATCTGGTCCTTGAACGTCACACCGAGCACCCCGATGGGGATGGACCCCACGATGACCAGCCAGCCCAGTTGCGCGTCGTGGTCCCGGCGCGCCGCCGAGTCGGTCAGGGAACGGAACCACGCCGAGACGATCCGGGCGATGTCCTCGCGGAAGTAGATGAGGACCGCCGCCTCCGTGCCGATCTGGGTGATGGCGGTGAACGCCGCACCCGGGTCGTGCCAGCCCGCGAACGCGGCGGTGAGCCGCAGATGGGCACTGGAGGAGATCGGCAGGAACTCGGTCAGTCCCTGTACAAGGCCCAGGACGAACGATTCGAACCAGCTCATGGGGGTCAGGCCATCCCGGGGATGATCAGGCGACGGCCGCCGGGCATGAGGGCCGTCGGCTCCGTGCGGGGTGCGGTCATAAGGGATTCAGGGCGCAGGTGGCCCCGGCGTCTCCTTGTCGGTCGCGGGCAGGTTACCGGCCCCGGATGAACGGAAAGCGGCGTCCTTCCGGCGTACGGGTGACACACCGTTCCCGCTCAGCCGGTGGCGCTTGCGCCAGGCGACCAGGACCGCCCCGATCCCCGTCAGCACGATGAAACCCGTCGCGGCCAGGAAGGCGGGTGAGGTCGGGGAGGCCGCCTCGCTGCCCGCGACGACGTACGCGGCGGTGTTCGGCACCGAACCGAGCCCGGTCGCCAGCAGGAACGGCGGACAGCCCATCCGGGAGACCGCCGCGCAGTAGTTGGCGGCGGCGAACGGCACACCGGGGAAGAGCCGGAGCGCCAGCATCGAGCGGAAACCGTGCCGGCTCAGCTGCCCGTCGGCCGCCGTCAGCCACCGGCCGCGCACCAGCGTGCGCAGCGCGTCCTGACCCAGCACCCGGACGAGCCCGAACGACACACCTGCCCCGAGCACCGTCCCGGCCAGCGCCGCGCCCAGACCCGCCTGGGCGCCGAACAGCGCGCCCGCCGCGAGATTGAGCAGCGGTCTGGGGACGAACGCGACGGTGCACACGCCGTACGCGACACCGAACAGCACGACCGCCGCAGCGCCGGTCAGCCGGTCCGGCCAGCCGTCCGCCAGCAGCCGCTGGGGTTCGAGCACCAGCATCGTCGCGGCGGCGGCCGAGAGCACGACCACGAGCAGGGAGAGCCGCGACCAGGGGGAGAGCAGGGCCCGCGCGCAGCGCACGGCGAGGCCGCTGCCGGGCCGGGCGGCGGGAGCGGGGGCGAGCATTCCGGGAGAGTAACCGACACCTGTGTGTGAACGGCGTAACGCCCGCGGCACGAACCACCCGGCGGCGCTCGTCCGGGCGCGAAAACCATTCGACGGGCGCCCGCCGTCCGGCCCATCATCAGGGCATGTTCCGGTACGCCTTCCTCGCAGCGCGGTCCGCAGTCGCGGGCCCGGCGAAGGCTGCCGTCACGCACAGCACGGCCATCGCCGCCGTCATGGCGCTCACCGTCGTGGCGGCCGCGCCCGCCGCAGCCGCAGCGCTCATCGGCGGCGCCCGAAGCTGACCCTCCCCCGACAGACCGGCGGACCCCGCAAGGGGAGGGTCGGCGGGGCTCCGGGGTCCACGACCGGCTTCGAATTCCAAGGAAAGAGCCATGCCCAAGACGGCGTACGTGCGCACCAAGCCGCACCTCAACATCGGCACCATGGGTCACGTCGACCACGGCAAGACCACTCTCACCGCCGCCATCACCAAGGTGCTCAGCGAGCGGGGCACCGGCGCCTTCGTCCCGTTCGACCGCATCGACCGGGCACCGGAGGAGGCGCAGCGCGGCATCACGATCAACATCGCGCACGTCGAGTACGAGACCGACACCCGTCACTACGCGCACGTCGACATGCCCGGCCACGCCGACTACGTCAAGAACATGGTCACCGGGGCCGCGCAGCTCGACGGGGCGATCCTCGTCGTCTCCGCGCTCGACGGGGTCATGCCGCAGACCGCCGAACACGTCCTGCTGGCCCGTCAGGTCGGGGTCGACCACATCGTCGTCGCCCTGAACAAGGCCGACGCCGGTGACCCCGAGCTGACCGACCTGGTCGAGCTGGAGGTGCGCGAACTGCTCACCGCGCACGGTTACGGAGGTGACTCCCTTCCCGTCGTGCGTGTCTCCGGGCTCAAGGCACTGGAGGGTGACCCCCGGTGGACCGCGGCCATCGACGGGCTGCTCGACGCGATCGACACGTACGTACCCATGCCGGTGCGGTACACCGACGCGCCGTTCCTGCTCCCCGTGGAGAACGTGCTGACGATCACCGGGCGCGGCACCGTCGTGACCGGCGCCGTCGAGCGCGGCGCCGTCCGGATCGGTGACCGGGTGTCCGTGCTCGGCGCGGACGTCGACACCGTCGTCACCGGTCTGGAGACGTTCGGCAAGCCGATGGAGCACGCGGAGGCCGGTGACAACGTCGCGCTGCTGCTGCGCGGGGTGGAGCGTGACCGGGTCCGCCGCGGCCATGTGGTGGCGGCGCCCGGCAGCGTCAGTCCCGGCCGGCGCTTCACGGCGCGGGTGTACGTGCTGTCGACGCGGGAAGGCGGTCGCACCACCGCGGTGTCCACCGGCTACCGGCCGCAGTTCTACATCCGCACCGCGGACGTCGTCGGCGACGTCGACCTCGGCGACGTGGCGGTGGCACGTCCCGGCGACACGGTGACCATGACCGTCGAGCTGGGCCGGGACCTCCCGTTGGAGCCGGGACTCGGCTTCGCGATCCGCGAGGGTGGCCGGACGGTCGGCGCCGGTACGGTGACCGGCCTGCTCTGACGCCGTCCGCGCGGGCCCGGACGGTCCGTCACCGGGCCCGCGCGGACCTGCCTCCCCCGCCCCGGGGAGGCGGGTCCGCAGCCGTGCGGCAGACTGGGGCCATGGCGGACACAGCACTGGTACTCGGCTCGGGCGGCGTCACCGGCAGCGCCTGGGAGACCGGAATCCTGCACGGACTCGCCAAGGCGGGCGTGGATCTGTCCACCGCGGACGTCGTCATCGGCAGCTCGGCGGGCGCCGTCGTGGGCGCCCAGCTCGCCTCCGGACTGCTCACGGCCGGCGAGCTGTACGAGCGTCAACTCAGCGGACGCCGGGAACCGGCAGGGGGCAGGATGCCGGTGACCCTGTTCCTCCGTTACGCACGGGCGGCGCTCTCGTCCCGTACCCCCGAGGCGTACGGAAGGCGACTGGGCGCGCTGGCCCGGACCACACGCCCCCAGGTCACCGCGGACCAGCGGCGCGTCACCATCGCCGGGCGGCTCCCGTCGCCCCACTGGCCCGAACGCGGACTGCTCGTCACCGCCGTGGACGCAGTCTCCGGCGAACCGCACACCTTCGACAGGACCAGCGGAGTCCCGCTCGTCGACGCCGTCACCGCGAGCTGCGCGGTCCCCGCGGTCTGGCCGGTCGTCACGGCCGGCGGCCGCTCCTGGATCGACGGTGGAGTCCACTCCCCGGCCAACGCCCACCTCGCCGCCGGCTGCACACGCGTCGTCGTCATCGCACCCAGCGCCCTCGGCAACCGGGCGATCGCCTCGCCAGGGGCCCAGGCGGCGGCCCTCGCCGAGGCGGGCGCCCGGGTCGAGGTGATCACCCCGGACCGGGCCGCGAAGAAGGCGTTCGGGCGGAACCCGCTCGACCCGGCCCACCGGGCCGCCGCGGCCCGCGCCGGACTCGCCCAGTCCGCGGCGCACACCGAGGCCGTCTCCGCGGTCTGGCACGGTTGATCCGGGGCCGGCGCGGCTGACTCGGGGTCCGGTGCGGCTGGTCCGGGGTCCGGCGCGCGACTGGTCCGGACGTGCCGGGGGAACGGCGCAGGTCACGGGCCCGGACGGCCTCAGCAGCCGTTCCGGTGCGGAGTGCCCCGCCCGGCACCCCACAATGGGCGGGTGAACCAACCGATACCCGTGATCCGCGATGTCGACGGCGGCACCGCCAGACTGCTGCCCGACGTCGACCGGGAGCGGGCCTGGCTGCTCACCGTCGACGGCTCGCCCCAGTCGTACGTCGACCTGGACGATCCGGGCCACCTCGAATTCGAGTACGCGCGACGGCTCGCCCACGTCGTGGACCGCGCCGCCGGCCCCGGCGTCCCGCTCGACGTGCTCCACCTCGGCGGCGGCGCGCTCACCCTGCCCCGCTACGTCCTCGCCACCCGCCCCGGATCACGCCAGGACGTCGTGGAGGCCGACCTCGGGCTGCTCGCCCTGGTCGCCGAGCGACTGCCGCTACCCGCCGACAGCGGAATCACCGTGCACGGGGCGGACGCCCGCGAACGGCTGGAACGGACACCGCCCGGCTCCGTCGACGTCCTGATCGCGGACGTCTTCGGCGGCTCGCGGGTGCCCGCCCACCTCACCTCGGTCCAGTACGCGCGAGCGGCCGGGCGGGTGCTGCGCGACGACGGTGTGTACGCCGCCAACCTCGCGGACGGCGCTCCCTACGACTTCGTACGCTCCCAGCTCGCCAACTTCGCGACGGTCTTCGAGGAGCTGGCGCTGATCGCCGAACCCGCCGTCCTCCGCGGCCGGCGCTTCGGCAACCTCGTGCTCGTGGCGTCCCACCGTGTCCTCGACACCGCGTCGCTGGCCCGCCGCTGCGCCGCCGACGCCTTCCCCGCCCGGGTCGAGCACGGCAGGGCGCTGGCCCGTCTCATCGGTACGGCGCGTCCGGTCGACGACGCGGACGCGGTCGCCTCACCGGAGCCCCCGGACGGCGCCTTCAGCCTCGGCTGACGTCGCCGGCCCGGGTCCGGCTTCAGCCTTGGCCGACCTCGCCGACCCCGGTACTCTCCGTCGCGGCAGGCATGGCAGGCATGGCAGGCATGGCAGGCGCGGCAGGCGCGGCAGGCGCGGCAGGCATGGCCAGCACGGCCGTCACCGGGGCCGGAGGGACCTCCTTCGAGCCGGTCACGCGCGTCAGGTTCCGTACCGCCGGAACGCTCAGCGCGCCGGCGGTGACAAGCACGATGAGCGCGGAGCAGCCCCACAGCGCCGGCCCGCGCCCGATCACACCCTCCACGGGCCCGGCCACGGCGGTGGCGACCGGCACCATCGCCACCGAACCGAACCAGTCGTACGCCGACACCCGCGACAGCTTCTCCTCCGGGATCTCCTGGTGCAACGCCGTCATCCAGGAGACGCCGAACACCTCGATGGCCACGCCGCTGACGAACATCACCACACAGAGCCAGAACACCGGCAGCGGAACCGCGAGGCCCGCCGACGGAAGGGCCAGCGGGAACACACAGAGCGTTCCCGCCAGCAGCAGCCGCCGGGGCCGCCAGCGCGTCATCAGCAGCGCACCGCCCAGCGTCCCGACCCCGAAGGCGGCGAGCGCGAACCCCCAGGGCCGGGCCCCGCCGAGCTGGTCGCGGGCGACGAGCGGCCCGTACACCGCCTCGGCCGCCCCGACCACGGCGACCACCACCGAGAACTGGGCCACGACCACCCAGAGCCAGGTCCGGCCGACGAACTCCCGCCAGCCCTCGCGCAGATCGGCCAGCAGCCCGCCGCCGGGGGCGCGCGCCGGGATGTGGCCGACGTCGAGGAAGGCCCGCAGCGCACCGGCCACCGCGAAGGCCGCCGCGTCGACGGCGAGCACCCATCCCGGGCTCATCGCCGCGATCATGGCGCCGCCCAGCGCCGCACCGCCGATCGAGGCGCCGTGCATGGACATCCGGAAGAACGCGAAGGCGCGACTCGCCTGTTCACCGCTGACGCTCGCCATCAGCATGCCCTCGGCCGCCGGGGAGAAGAACGCCTGGCCGGTGCCGCAGAGTGCGGTGAGCAGCATCATCTGCCACAGGCGTGGCTCGCCCGTCAGCACGAGCCAGGCGAAGGCCGCCTGCGAGACGCAGTTCAGGGAGTTCGCCGCGACCATCACCCGGTGCCTGGGCAGCCGGTCCGCGATCGCGCCGCCGATCAGCAGGAAGACCACCAGCGGGGCGGTGCGCGCGGCGGCGACGAGACCGACGTCACCGCCGTCGCCCCCCGACTCCAGGACGGCGAACGCCGCCGCGATCAGCGCGCCGTTCGTACCGAGACCCGTGATGATCGCGGAGGCGGTCAGCAGACCGTAGTTGCGGTCGGCCCAGGCGGGGCGGCGGGGGCGGGACGCGGGGTTGGCGGTGGGAGTCACCAGGGGACTATCCCTGTCGGCACCCCGCCGTGCCAAATGGGATTACCGGGCGGACCCGGCCGGTGATGACGGCCGGGTCACGCACACCGCCGGACCTTGTCGGAACCGCTCGGCCCGTGCGCTGTCGTGCCGCTCGTGCTCGTGCGCTGTCCGGCCTCCGCGCAGCCCGGTACGCCTCAGGCCGTTCGGCCGGCCGCACCGGACCGGCGCCTCGTGCGCGGTCAGGACTGTCCGGCCAGGCGCACCGTGCTGAGGATCTGCTGGATCGTCGCGTCCGGGAGTTCGTCCTTGACGCCCGTGTTCGCGTACAGCACCCAGCTGGAGAAGTCACCCTTGGCGTTCTTGAAGCTGAAGGCGATCGACTTGCCGTCGGTGTCGCACTTGTTCTTCTTGGGCACACCGGGGGCGGTGGCCGTCACGACGCTGCCCGACAGCCCGGACCTGGTGGTGTACGGCGCGGGCTTGCCGACCTTGACGGTGCCCTTGGGGGCGGTCTGGGCGTAGCCCGCCCACGCCCAGTTGCCGGCTTCGGTGGTGGCGGCCTCGTCGGTGTTCTTGGCGCCCTGGCCGCCCTTGGTGCCGGTCCCCGCCAGGCTGGTGGTCTCCGACGAGCCGTCCTTGTCGATGTCGTCGACGCACCACTTGCTTTTGAGGTGCGCGGGCGAGGAGAAGCCGACGACCGGCGCGTCCGCGGGCTTCTTGGCGTTCTCGAAGCCCGAGATGACACCGGGGCCGTCCACCTCCCAGTCGCCCGGGACGTCGAACTGCGTCCCCCACTTGGGGTTGGTGACGACCTTCCAGCCGGCGATGAGCGGCTTGGCGTCCCCGTCGGGGCCGCGCGGGTTGGCGGCGGGGGAGGAGGCCACGGTCGACGGGGCCGCCGACGGTGACGCCTTCTTGTCGTCGGCGACGGACGGGCCGTCCTTGTCGTCGTCCTTGTTCAGGACGAGGAAGCCCGTGACGGCGGCGGCCACGACCACCACGGCGACCGCGACGACCGCGACGACGGTCGTCTTCTTCCTGCCGCCGTCCGGACCACCCGGCACAGGACCGCCCGGCTGACCGGGCACGGCGTACTGCGGCACGGTCGGCTGCTGATACGGATTGGGCTGCTGGTAGCCGGGCTGCCCCTGCTGCGGATGGCCGGGCTGCTGCCCCGGCTGCTGATATCCCGGCTGTTGGTACGGGTTCGGCTGCTGGTAACCCGGCTGCTGGTACGGGTTCTGGTTCTGGTCCTGCGGGTTCTGCTCGCCCCCGGGCGGCTGCTGTCCTGGCCACATGGCGAGTAACCATAGAGGGGGAGGGGCCCGTCGGCTACGGCCGCCCCCGAGGGGGGGATGGCCAAACGCCGCTACCGGTGAGTAGCGTTCGGGTATGAGCGAAGCAGAGATGACGGTCGGCGACCTGCTCGTCGCGACGGTACCGATGGCCAGGACCCTCAACCTCGAATTCCTGGAGACGACGGCCGAACGCGCCGTCGTGCGCTTGCCGGACCAGCCCGAATACCACAACCACCTCGGGGGACCGCACGCCGGTGCGATGTTCACCCTCGCCGAGTCCGCGAGCGGGGCGATCGTCATCGCCGCCTTCGGCGACCGGATGTCGCAGGCCGTACCGCTCGCCGTCAAGGCGGAGATCGCCTACAGGAAGCTGGCCAAGGGGGTCGTCACGGCCACCGCCACCCTCGGCCGCCCGGCGGCCGACGTCCTCGCCGAACTCGACAAGGGCGAACGCCCCGAATTTCCCGTCTCCATCGCCATCGAGCGCGCCGACGGGGCCGTGACGGGCGAGATGACGGTCGTCTGGACGCTCCGTCCCAACGCCTGAACCCGCCCGCACCGGCCGCCGCGCCGTCACACGTGTTCCCGGGGCCGTCGCGCCACCCTCCGCCGAGGGGCGCGACGGCCCCGCGCACGGTCCGGACGGATAAGCTTCCCAGGTGTGCCACGATTCCTCGGGGCGAGCACCGGAAGATCATTACGGGAGGAACCGGCGTTGGACGTCCAGGCGTGGCTCGAAACCATTCCCGCGGTCAGCATCTACCTCCTGGTGGGGGTCGTGATCGGGCTGGAGAGCCTGGGCATCCCGCTGCCGGGGGAGATCGTGCTGGTCAGCGCGGCCCTGCTGGCCGCCTCGCACGGTGACATCGATCCCGTGATTCTCGGAGTCTGCGCCACCGCCGGAGCGGTCGTCGGGGACTCGATCGGTTACGCCATCGGCCGCAAGGGCGGACGCCCCCTGCTCGGCTGGCTCGGAGGGAAGTTCCCCAAGCACTTCGGCGAGGCACAGATCGCCATGGCCGAGCGGTCGTTCGAGAAGTGGGGCATGTGGGCGGTCTTCTTCGGCCGCTTCGTCGCGCTGCTGCGCATCTTCGCCGGTCCGCTGGCCGGCGTCCTGCACATGCCGTACTGGAAGTTCCTGATCGCCAACGTGCTGGGCGGCATCGTCTGGGCCGGTGGCACCACGGCCGTCATCTACTCGGTCGGCGTGGTGGCCGAGGCGTGGCTCAAGCGTTTCTCCTGGCTGGGCCTGGTGCTCGCGCTGCTCATCGGTCTGGTCTCCATGCTGGTGCTCAAGAACCGGGCCAAGAAGGCGGCCGCGCAGTCCACGGCACCTGCCCCGGCCGACGCGGCGTCCGTGCCCTCCACCGACTGAGGCGGCCGGTCCGGCGGGCCCCCGCGCGTCGTCCGCCGTGTCGGCGGGGGTGCCGGGCCCTGCGGCGCGGTGGGGTGAACGTCACAGGTCACCGCCTCGGCCGACGGTGAGCGGGCCGATTACCGTGTGCGGGTGCCGAAGAACAGCAACACGGTCTCCTCCCTGACGGGCCTGCGGCGCCGTGTCCTCTCCCGGGCCGTCCACCGGGGCTGGCGATGGGTACAGGAGACCGGCGCGGTCACGGCCCGCCACCCCGGGCGACTGCGGTTCGGCCGGATCGGAGTGGGTACGAGGCTCGCCTTCCCGCAGGGCACGGTCTTCGGGGAACGGTGGATCGAACTCGGCGACCACCGCGTCGTCGGTGAGCAGGTCACCCTGCGGCCGCCCCTGCGTACCCCGGCTCCCACGCCCCCTCCCGCGGAGAATGCCGCGGAACGGTCGTCGGTGGCGGTGCGGCCGGACGGGCCGCGGTCGAACGGGACCTGATCCTCCGAGCGGGCCGCAGGCCGGTACGCATCCGATCGAGCGGGCCGCAGGCCGGTACGCATCCGATCGCGACGGGGGGCGCGAACCCGCCGAACCGACGGCGGCGGTCCGCGTCCCACCCGTGCGCCGGTGGCCGCCCCCTATGCCTCACCAGGCACAACACAGCGCCGGGCGGCGGCTGTTAGCGTGACTTTCATGCGTGCACCCATCGGCACCTTCGAGGATGCCTCCCCCGCCACGGACCGTACCGACCTGCTCGTCCCATCCGTCGCCGAAGCGGTGCGTGGTGGCTGGAGCGGTGTCCCCGCCGAACAGATCATCCACGTCGACACCGACCCGGAGATCGCCGACACGGCCGTCTTCGCCGAGCACCACGGCGCCGACCTGCTCAACCGGTCGGCCAACTGCGTGGTCCTGACGGGACGGCGTGGTGGCGAAGCCACACTGGCCGCCTGCGTCGTCCTCTCCCACTCACGCGTCGACACGAACGGGGCGGCCCGCAGGCACCTCGGCGCGCGCAAGGTGTCCTTCGCGCCGATGGACGTGGCGCTCGGGGAGAGCGGTATGGAGTACGGCGGGGTCACCCCGGTGGGACTGCCGGACGACTGGCGGCTGTTGATCGACCCCGCCGTCGTCGACGAGGAGTGGGTGCTGATCGGCAGCGGCAGCCGGCGCGGAAAACTGATCGTGACGGGCAAGGCCCTGGCAGCGCTGCCGCACGCCGAGATCGTCGACGGCCTCGCTGTCCGGATCGACGGTCTCGGCGTCTGAGGCGGCCGCCCCGGTGCCAGGCGTGCGGTCGGCGGCGGCCGGGGCACGAGAGCCGTGAGCCCGCTCCGTGACAGGATTCAGGAAGGCCCCGCAGCCCCGGAAGGCATGCGCCGGTGGCCACGTAACCACCGCGTCGCGAAGTCGACCGCGTCGGTGAACGGGAAGAGCCGGGCGTACGCCGATCCCACCGGCCCCGTACGCACGGCCCCACCACCGGCCGCACGTTCGAAATCGGCGCCCAGCGCCGCGAAATCGCTGTCGTCCAGGGCCACGTCCTCGTACTCCCACCACCGGCGCGGCCCGTCGCCCGCCACCACGCAGCGGTAGCGGCGCCGGGGTGGATCGGGGACCCGGTACTCCCCGAGGTGGAAGGCGCTGCACGTGTCGAAGCCGGTCCCGAGCAGCAGCACCCGGGCCTTCGCGTCGTACAGGTATCCCAGTGGGGAGTGCTCGCCCAGATGGCAGTCGGGCCGATGGTGTGCGACGACCTTCCCCGCCTCCCGGCCGAGCGCGGCGAACGAGGTCTGCGGATGGGCGCTGCGCCGCGCCCCGGGCGCCAGCCGCACGGTCTCGGCCAGTCGGCCCACCGAGGGCGCGGCGGACGTCGCGGGATCGTACGGAGGCATGACCGCCCGGACCGCCCGCCGGGCCTCGGCGTCGAGACCCCTGATCCGCTCCCGGTACTGCGGGGAGGTGTCGGAGTTCTCCGGAGTGAAGGCGGGCACGACGAGCGTCCCGTCGGGGCCCAGCGCGCCGCGCAGCGCCCGGAGCACGGACAGGGCGCGGCCGCCGACGGCGCGCAGCGAGGCGTGCACGAGCAGGACGCCACCGTCCTCCACGCCCAGCGCGGAGAGCTGTGCGGTGATCCGGCGCGTGCTCGGACGAGTGCTCGGGGGGATGCTCACGAGGGCACATTGTGCCTGCCCGTGTACCGACGGACACCACGGCTTTCCGGCCGTCGAGGAGCCCGGCCGCACGGCCGGAACCCGTGCCACGCCCGGTCGCCGCCCGGTGCCGGCGTCACGGTGCGCGCGTCAGTGCTCCAGGGACGGGATCTCGATCGCGGGACACCGGTCCATGACCATGTCGAGTCCCGCCGCACGCGTACGTTCGTACGCCGCCTCGTCGATCACACCGAGCTGGAACCAGACGGCCTTGGCGCCCACCGCGACGGCCTCGTCGGCGACACCGCCCGCCAGCTCGCTGTTGACGAACACGTCCACCACGTCGACCGGGAACGGGATGTCCGCCAACGACGCGTACCCCTGCTCGCCCCCGACCGCCTCCGCCTTCGGATGCACCGGGACCACCCGCTTGCCGAACCGGCGCAGCGCTTCCGCGACCCCGTGGGCCGCCCGGGACCGGTTGGTGGACAGGCCGACCACGGCCCAGGTGTCGCCACTGTCCTGAAGAATCCGTCGGATCGTCTGCGTGTCTGCGTACATGCCCGGACAACGGACGGCCGCCCCCGGCCATTCCCCACCGGCCGCATAGGCTGGCCCCATGCAGGAGCAGTACCGGACAGTCGCCCGAGAGGGCGTGCACGAGACCGAGATCAACCGGTCGCGCTTCATCTGCGCCCTCGCGCCCGCCGGCACCGAGCGGGAGGCGCAGGACTTCGTCGCACGGGTCCGCAGGGAACATCCGACCGCCACGCACAACTGCTTCGCGTACGTCATCGGCGCCGACGCCTCCGTGCAGAGGGCCAGTGACGACGGTGAGCCGGGCGGCACCGCCGGGGCCCCCATGCTCCAGATGCTGACACGCCGGGAGGTCCGCTACACGGTCGCCGTCGTCACCCGCTACTACGGCGGCGTGAAGCTCGGCGCGGGGGGACTGATCAGGGCGTACGGGGGAGTGGTCGGCGAAGCGCTCGACGCGGTCGGGACCCGTACCCGCCGACGGTTCCGGTTCGCCACCCTCACCGTCGACCACCAGCGCGCGGGCAGGCTGGAGAACGATCTGCGGGCCACCGGGCGGGCCGTTCGCGAGGTGCGGTACGCCGAGGCGGTGACCATCGAGATCGGGCTCCCGGACGCCGAGGTGGACGCCTTCCGGGCGTGGCTGGCCGACACCACGGCCGGTTCGGCGACGCTGGAACTGGGCGGCGAGGCGTACGGGGACGGCTGAAACCGCGGCCCCGGCCGGAGCGGCGTCCGCTGTCCGGGGAACGGTTGGCGGACCAACGATGACCGCCGGGCGGTCCCCGGCGGTCAGGCAGGCGGATGGGCCCGGCGCAACTGCGGGGAAGCCGGCCGTGCCCCGCTGTCCGACCCCGGTGGCAGACTGAGGGCCGTGACCGATCGGGTCCCCGGCAGGCGTTGACGTGGTCGACGCCGACGGCGGACCCGCGCCCGTCCGGCGCACGAGCCGGAAGCGTCCGTACGAGAGGGAGACATGCAGGCCGGAGCGGCACCTTGAGAATGTTGCACACCTCCGACTGGCATCTGGGACGGTCCTTCCACCGGGCTTCCCTGCTCGACGCCCAGGCGGCCTGCCTCGATCACCTGATCGCGACGGTCCGCGAGCGCCAGGTCGACGTGGTCCTGGTGGCCGGTGACGTGTACGACCGGGCGGTGCCGTCGCTCGCCGCGGTCGAACTCTTCGACGACGCGCTGCACCGGCTCGCCGACGAGGGCGTGCCCACCGTGATGATCTCCGGCAACCACGACTCGGCCCGCAGACTGGGGGTCGGCGCCGGACTCATCGGGCGGGCCGGCATCCACCTGCGTACCGACCCGGCCGACTGCGCCACCCCGGTCGTCCTGTCCGACGCCCACGGGGACGTGGCGTTCTACGGGCTGCCGTACCTGGAACCCGCACTCGTCAAGGACGTACTCAAAGCCGAGCGGACCGGCCACGAGGCGGTGCTGACCGCCGCCATGGACCTGGTCCGCGCCGACCTCTCGGCCCGGCCCGCCACCACCCGCTCCGTGGTCCTGGCCCATGCCTTCGTCGCCGGCGGCGAGCCCAGCGACAGCGAACGCGACATCACCGTCGGCGGGGTCGCCGCCGTGCCCGCCGGGGTCTTCGACGGCGTCGACTACACGGCCCTGGGGCATCTGCACGGCTGCCAGACCGTCACCGAGCGCGTGCGCTACTCCGGCTCCCCGGTCGCGTACTCGTTCTCCGAGGCCGCCCACCGCAAGACGATGTGGCTGATCGGCCTCGGCCCGTCGGGGGAGATCGACGCCGAACGGATCGACTGCCCGGTGCCGCGCCCGCTCGCCCGGCTCCGCGGCCGGCTCGGCGCACTGCTCGACGACCCCGCGCTCGACCGGCACCAGGAATCCTGGGTGGAGGCCACCCTCACCGACCCGGTGCGCCCGGACGAGCCGATGGCCCGGCTCGCGGAGCGGTTCCCGCACACCCTCAGCCTGGTCTTCGACCCCGAACGGGCCCCCGACGACCCGCAAGCCTCGTACGCCCAGCGCCTCAAGGGGCGCGACGACCAGCAGATCGCGGAGGACTTCGTGTCCCATGTACGGGGCGGCAGCGGGCCGGACGACCGGGAGCGGGCGGTGCTGCGCGGCGTCCTGGACGACGTACGGGTCGACGACGGTGTGCGTGAGGTGTCGCGTTGAGGCTCCACCGGCTCGCCGTCACCGCGTTCGGCCCGTTCGGCGCCACCCAGGAGGTCGACTTCGACGCGCTCTCCTCCGCCGGGCTCTTCCTGTTGCACGGCCCGACCGGCGCCGGGAAGACATCCGTGCTGGACGCCGTCTGCTTCGGACTGTACGGCGCGGTTCCGGGGGCCCGTCAGAGCCCCGGCACCTCACTGCGCAGCGACCACGCACCGGCCGGACTGCCCACCGAGGTACGACTGGAGCTGACCGTCGGCGGTCGGCGGCTGGAGGTCACCCGGCGCCCCGCCCAGCCGCGCCCCAAGAAGAAGCGCGAGGGCTTCACCACGGAGAGGGCGCAGAGCTGGCTGCGCGAGTACGACGCCGAGAGCGGCTGGCGGGCCCTCAGCCGCTCCCACCAGGAGATCGGCGAGGAGATCAGCCAACTGGTCGGCATGAACCGGGACCAGTTCTGCCAGGTGGTGCTGCTGCCGCAGGGGGACTTCGCCCGTTTTCTGCGCGCCGACGCGGAGGCCCGCGGCAAGCTGCTCGGCAGGCTCTTCGACACCCGTAGGTTCGCCGCCGTCGAGGAACGCCTCGCCGAACTGCGTCGCCGGGCGGAGGCCCAGGTCACCGCGGCGGACGAACGGATTCTCGCGGTCGCCCAGCGGATCGCCCAGGCGGCGGGACCGGCGGGCCTGGAGGCGGCGTTCCCCGACGCCCAGCCCGGCGAACCCGGACTCGCCGAAGGGGTCCTGGAATGGGCGGCGGTCGCACGCGGTGGCGCCAGGGAACGGTTCGACATCGCCCGGTGCGTGCTGTCCGCTGCGGAACAGCGGCAGGCCGCCGCACAGGTGGCCCTCGACACCGAACGCGAACTGACCAGGCTCCAGCAGCGCTACGAGGAGACCCGGCGCCGGGCCGACGCGCTCGAAGCGGACCGCGTAGGACACGACCAGGACCGCGACCGGCTCGAAAGCGCCCGCAAGGCCGACCTCGTCACCCCCGCCCTCACCCTGCGGGAGGCGGCGGAGCGGACCCGCCGCGGCACGGGCGAGGCCCGGGAACGCTCCCGCGCCCTGCTGCCCGCCCCGCTCGCCGACGCCGGGGCCGGACAGCTCGCCACCCGCGAGCGTGAACTCCGCCAGGAGCTCGGCGCCCTCGAAGCGGCCCGCAGAGCCGAGCGGCGCAGCGCGGCCATCGACTCCGAGCGGGCCGAGCTGGAACGCCAGTCCCGGGCCGACGACGCGCTGATCGCGGAGGCGGCGGGCTGGCTGGCCGACTGGGAGACCAGCCGCAAGGAACTGGCCGACCGCATCGGGACGGCGCAGGAGGCCGCGACCCGGGCCGAACAACTGGCGGGCCGGCTGGGCCCCGCGCGCGGACGACTGGAGGCGGCCCGCCGCCGAGACGCGCTCGCCGCCCGCATCGCCGACGCCAAGGACCGGCTGACCGCCGCCCGTGAAGAGGCGGCGGCCGCCCACGAGAACTGGCTGGGGCTGCGGGAGCGCCGACTGCGCTCCATCGCCGCCGAACTGGCGGCGGAACTCGTCGCCGGCGCCCCCTGCACGGTCTGCGGCTCGGCCGACCACCCGGAACCCGCCCGCGCCGAGGCCGGTCACGTCGACCGGGCCACCGAGGAGGCGGCCCTCGCCGCCCACCGCCGGGCGGAGGAGGCCCGGACAGTGGCGGAGAGCGCGCTGTCCGCCGTGGGCGAGAAGTACGCGGTGGCTCGCGCGGAGGCCCGGGGAGTCTCCCTGGGTGGGGAAGAGGACGGGGAGGGGGAGGAGGGCACGACCCGGGGCCGGGACGCGGAGGAGGCCACGGCTCCGGACGGGAACCGGGACGAGAACACCGCTCCCGGCGGGGGCGGGCTCGGGAACACGGCTCCCGGCGGGAGCGGGGCCACGACTCCGGGCGTGGGCGGGGCCACGGCTCCCGGCGAGGGCGGGGGCAGGAACGCGACTCCCTGCGGGGGCGGGGCCACAGCTCCGGGCGTGAAGGGGGACACGACCCGGGACAGGAGTGAAAACGAGGTCACGGCTCCGGACGGGAGCGGGGGCGGGAACACGGCTCCCGGCGGGGACGGGGCCATGGCTCCCGGCGGAATCGGGGGCCGGGAGGCGGCCGGGCATGCGGATCGGGTCCATGGGGTGCTCGCGGTGTCGGCGGGGCCCGCGATCCCCGCCCGCAGGAACGGTGACGAGGACCTGGGACCGTCGCGTACCACCGCCGAAGCCCCGGCCGACCCCGACCCGGCGGCAACGCCCGGTGTCCCGGCAACGCCCGGCGTCCCGGTCACGCCCGGCGTCCCGGCCGCCCCCGGCGTCGCGACCGCACCCGGCATCCCGGCCACCCCCAGCGTCGCGACCGCACCCGGCGACACTGCGGCGACGCCAGGTGTCACCGGCCCGGACGCGGTTCCGGCCGCCCGGAGTGAGGCGGCGCCCTTGTCGGCGTCCCGCCACGGCGCCGTACCGGACGATGGCGTACGGGACGGGGCCCGGACCGGCCCGGCGACCGGAGCGGTCCCGGCCCGCGCTGCCCGCCCGGCTCCCCACCCGCGCGTCTCCCCTGGGTCCTTCCCGGCGCCCGGTGACGACCCTTCCGTCGCCGAACTCGAAGCCCTCCTGGGTGAACTGACTCACGCGCACGAGAGCGCTCACCGCACGGCCGCCGGAACGCACGCGGCCCGCGAGGCGCTCGCCGCAGCCGAGCGCGAGCATGCCGAACGGCTCGACGACCAGCAGCGGGCCGAACGCCGGGCGGCCGCCCGCACCTCGCAGCGAGAATCCCTCGACCGCGAACAGGCAGCCCTGAGCGAGGAGTTGGCGACCGCACGCGGTGGCTCCCACAGCGTGGCCGAGCGCATCGCCCTGCTGGAGCGCCAGGTCACCCTGCTCGCCGAGGCCGCCGACGCGGTGCGTGCCGACGAGGAGGCCCGGCGGCAGCGCCAGGAGGCCGATGACCAGCTCGCCGAAGCCGTGGCCCGCGCCGGGTTCGACAGCCCCGAGGCCGCCGAGGCGGTACTCCTCACCGACGCGGAACAGCGCGAGCTCCAGCGCCGGACCGCTGCCTGGCAGGCCGAGGCGGCGGCCGTCGCCGACCGGTTGGCGGAGGCCGACACCAGGGCCGCCGCCCACCGTCCGCCCGCCGACCCGGACGCCGCGCGGGCCGTGTACGACACGGCCGAGCGGCTGCTGCGGAACAGCGCCACCGCACTCGCCGCTGCCCGCGAACGCTGCGCCGAACTCGACAGGCTCGCCCACCGCGCCACGGAGGAGGTGCGTGGGCTGGGACCGCTGCGTGAGGAGTACGAGCGGGTGGCACGGCTCGCCGGACTCACCGCGGGCACCTCGGCCGACAACGAACGCAAGATGCGGCTGGAGTCGTACGTCCTCGCCGCCCGGCTCGAACAGGTGGCCGCCGCCGCCACCGCCCGGCTCGCGAGGATGTCGTCGGGCCGCTACACCCTGGTCCACTCCGACGCTCGTACCGGCGGGCGCCGGGCCGGTCTCGGCCTCCACGTGGTCGACTCCTGGACGGGCCGGGAGCGCGACACCGCGACGCTCTCCGGTGGTGAGACCTTCTTCGCCTCACTGGCCCTGGCCCTCGGTCTCGCCGACGTCGTGACCGACGAGGCGTGCGGCGTGCGGCTGGACACCCTGTTCATCGACGAGGGCTTCGGCAGCCTCGACGACCAGACCCTGGACGAGGTGCTGGACGTCCTGGACTCGCTCCGCGAACGGGACCGCAGTGTCGGCATCGTCAGCCATGTCGCCGATCTGCGCCGACGCATCCCCGCACAGCTGGAAGTGGTGAAGGAACGCCACGGTTCGGCGGTGCGGCAGCGTGCGACCGACGGGGCCGGCCGCTGACCGCGGGGCATCCGGGCCCGTGCGGCCGGGCCCGGATGCCGCCTCGCGCGTTAAGGGCTGACGGGGCGTCAGAGCTGTGACAGCACGTCCACCAGATCGTCCAGCCCGAGCGACCCCTGCGAGAGGGCCGCCATGTGCCAGGCCTTCGCGTCGAACGCCTCGCCGTGCGCCTCACGGGCGTTCGCCCGGCCGAGCAGCCACGCGCGCTCGCCGAGCTTGTAACCGATGGCCTGGCCCGGCATCGACAGATAACGGGTCAGCTCGCTCTCGACGAAGTCGGCGGGCCGGCCGCTGTGGTTGCCGAAGAACTCCTGCGCCAGCTCCGGCGTCCACCGCTCGCCGGGACGGAACGGCGAATCCGCCGGAATCTCCAGCTCCAGATGCATGCCGATGTCCACGATGACCCGGCAGGCCCGCATCATCTGCGCGTCCAGATACCCCAGCCGGCGCTCCGCGTCGGGGAGGAAGCCCAACTCGTCCATCAGCCGCTCCGCGTACAGCGCCCAGCCTTCGAGGTTGGCGCTGACCAGCCCGACCGACGCCTGGTAGCGGGAGAGGTGTTCGGCGACATGGGTCCACTGGGCGATCTGGAGGTGGTGCCCCGGCACGCCCTCGTGGTACCAGGTCGACACCAGGTCGTACACCGGGAACCGGGTCTCGCCCATCGTGGGCAGCCAGGTGCGGCCCGGCCGGGAGAAGTCCTCGGAGGGGCCCGTGTAGTACGGGGCCGCAGCGCCCCCCGGCGGGGCGATCCGGGACTCCACCCTCCGTACCCGCTCGGCGAGTTCGAAGTGGGTACCGTCGAGTGCCTCGATCGCCTCGTCCATCAGCCCCTGCAACCACGCCCGGACCTCGTCGACGCCCTCGATGTGCTCGCCGTGCACGTCGAGGTGGGCCAACGCCTCCCAGGGGCCCGCGCCCGGCAGGACCTTCTCGGCCTCGGTCCTCATCTCGGCGAGCAGCCGGTGGTATTCGGACCAGCCGTACGCGTACGCCTCGTCGAGGTCGAGATCGGTGCCGTTGTAATAACGCGACCAGCGTGCGTAGCGCTCCCGCCCCACCGTGTCCGGGGCGCCCTCGACCGCGGGGGCGTACACCTCGCGCACCCAGTCGCGCAGCGCCACCAGGGCCTCGGTGGCCTGCCGGGCCGCGTCGTCCAGTTCGGCGCGCAGGGTCTCAGGACCGGGGGCGACGAAGTCCTGGAACCAGCCGTGCCCGTTCTCCCCGCCCCATTCGGCCAACTGGTCGAGGAAGGTGCCGGTGGCGCGCGGGCCCCCGTACAGCTTCCGTTCCAGACCGAGTCCGAGCGAGACGCGGTAGCCCTCCAGGGAGGCCGGGACCGCCCGCAGCCGCTCGACGAGGGCGGCCCAGTCCTCCTCCGTGTCGGTCGGCGTCACCGTGAACACCTCACGGATGGAGTGCGCGGGGGAGTGGAGGTTGGAGACGGTACGCAGTCCCTCCTCGCTCTCGTGGACGGCGAGTTCCGCCGTCAGGCGCTCGCGCAGCAGACGGGCGCAGCGGCGCTCGGCCTCGCTGTCGGCGCCGGGCAGCCGCTCGGACGCGTCGAGTTCCGCGAGAGTGGCACGGGCGAGTCCGGCGAGGGCCTCCTGGCCGGCGGGCGAGAAATCGGGAAGGCGGCGAGAGCTCTCCGCGACACCGAGATAGGTGCCGGTGATCGGGTCGAGTTCGATGAGCGCGTCGACGTAGGCGTCGGCGACCTGGCGGGGCAGCGAGCTGCTCGTGGTGTCTGGCATGTGGACATCCTCGTACGACGGAGCCCTTGAAGTCACTACCGTCCGAACCCGGCCGCCCGGCCTTTCGTGACGGGATCGGCAGTGGTCACGGCGGTGGGCCCGGTTCGCCCGCCGACGGCGGGAGCAGCGGACCGCACTCCCACTGCTGGAAGACCAACCGCGTCTCCACCCGGGCCACTTCGCGCCGGGAGGTGAACTCGTCGAGCACCAGCCGCTGGAGATCCGCCGTCCCCGCCACGGCCACCTGGACCAGATAGTCGTCGGGACCGGTGAGATGGAACAGCGCCCGGGTCTCCGGCAGGGCCCGGACCCGCTCCACGAAGGGCCCGATGAGTTCGCGGCGGTGCGGCCGGACCTGCACCAGGAGCAGGGCCTCAAGTCCGCGGCCGAGCCGCGCCGGATCGAGTCGCAGCTGGTGCCCGAGGATGACCCCCGCGCGCCGCAGCCGGGCCACCCGGTCCAGACACGTCGAGGCGGCCACGCCGACCTCGGCGGCGAGATCGCGGTACGTGGTCCGGGCATCGTTCTGCAACAGGCGGAGAATGTGCAGATCGACCGGATCGAGAGCGACG
The DNA here is from genome assembly GCF_029167625.1 of Streptomyces sp. AM 4-1-1. Taxonomy (NCBI): domain Bacteria; kingdom Bacillati; phylum Actinomycetota; class Actinomycetes; order Kitasatosporales; family Streptomycetaceae; genus Streptomyces; species Streptomyces sp. AM 4-1-1. The sequence continues at coordinate 637,729 of NZ_CP119145.1, read as the reverse complement.
GATTCGGTCACCGGCCGAACGTAGCACGGCGTCCCACCGCTCATGCCCGGCAGTTGTTCAGAGTGGCGCCATGGACACCGAAGCCCCGTTGCCGCCCTCGGCCGCGCCCCGGACCAGGGCGCTCGCCACCGAAGCCGTGCACGCCGGACGTGACGATCTCGCGTCACTGGGCCTGCACGCCCCGCCGATCGATCTGTCCACGACCTATCCCTCGTACGACTCCCGGGCCGAGGCCGAGCGGATCGACGCCTTCGCCGCCACCGGCGGCAGGCTCGACGGGCCGCCGGTGTACGCCCGCCTCGACAACCCGACGACGGCCCGCTTCGAGACCGCTCTGGCCCGGCTCGAAGGAACGGAGAGCGCCGTCGCGTTCGCCAGCGGAATGGCGGCGCTCACCGCCGTGCTGCTGGCCCGCGCGAGCCTGGGACTGCGCCATGTGGTGGCGGTACGACCGCTCTACGGCTGCAGCGACCACCTGCTCGGCGCGGGTCTGCTGGGCACCGAGGTGACCTGGACCGATCCGGCGGGGATCGCGGACGCCGTCCGGCCGGACACCGCCCTGGTGATGGTGGAGACCCCCGCCAACCCGACGCTCGCCGAGATCGACATCCGGGCCGTCGCGCACTCCTGCGGTTCGGTGCCGCTGCTCGTCGACAACACGTTCGCCACCCCTGTCCTCCAGCGGCCGGTCGAGCACGGGGCCCGCGTCGTGCTGCACAGCGCCACGAAGTACCTCGGCGGGCACGGCGATGTGATGGGCGGGGTCGTGGCCTGCGACGAGGAGTTCGCGGCGCGGCTGCGGCAGGTGCGGTTCGCGACCGGCGGCGTGCTGCACCCGATGGCCGGATACCTGCTGCTGCGCGGACTGTCGACGCTGCCGGTGCGGGTCCGCGCCGCGTCCGGGAGCGCCGCCGAACTGGCCCGCAGACTGACCGCCGATCCGCGCGTCGCCCGGGTGCACTACCCGAGGATCAGCGGGGCGATGGTCTCCTTCGAGGTGTACGGAGATCCGCACCGGGTGATCGGCGCGGTACGGCTGATCACCCCCGCGGTCAGTCTCGGCAGCGTCGACAGCCTGATCCAGCACCCGGCCTCGATCAGCCACCGCATCGTGGACGAGGGGGACCGGCGGTCGGCGGGTGTCGGCGAGCGGCTGCTGCGGATGTCCGTCGGCCTGGAGGACGTCGAGGACCTGTGGGCGGACCTCAGTCAGGCGCTCAGCGATCCGCCCGCTCGTACGGGGGCAGAGACCGGGACACGGACGCGTTCAGCCGCGCGGTGACGACCAGCGTGCCTTCCTCGATCTGGTAGTCGAGCGGTCGGCCCAGGCCGCGCATCGTGGCGACCATGCCGGTGTTGGCGGCCTGAGTCACGGCGTAGACGTTCTCGCAGTCCGCCTCGACGGCGAGTTCGACCAGGCGGTGGAGAAGCCGCGAGCCGATCCCCCGGCGCTGCCAGCCGTCCTCGACGAGCAGGGCGACCTCGGTCTCGTCGCCGTCCCAGAGCAGATGGCCGAGCGCGACGAGCTGTCCGGAGGAGGTCCGCACGGCGAGGGAACGGCCGTACCGGGGGCTCAGCAGATGGTCCAGATAGCGGTCGGCGTCGCCCACGGGGCCGTGGTAGCGCAGCCGCAGGGTGTGCTCCGAGCACCGGTCGTGCATCGCCCGGGCCGCCGTGAGATCGCTCCGGTCGGCGCGGCGCACGGTGACCGGGTCGCCCTCGGGAAGGGTCAGGACGGCCTCGTCGCGTGGGACCCGGGGACCGAGCCGGGCATCGAGTTCGACCAGGGCGCGGGCACGGGCGAACTCGGTCGGGGTGAAGGGGAGATACGGCCGCTCGACGGTGATGACGCCGCCTGACGGATCGCGCAGCCGCATCGAGGTCTCCTCCAGGACCCCTTCGACCGGCGCGGACGCGCCCGTCGGCCGGCCGTCGAAGGAGACGGCCGGAACCGAGTGGATGGTGCAGCGACCCAGCAGCTGGCGCAGGGCCAGGGGGAGTTCCGCCGCGTCCAGCGCCGTGCGGGTGGCGAGTCCGAGCACCCGGGTGGGGGTGTCCACCAGATCGTGCGCGTCGGCACGTTCGATCCAGGTGGAGCTGCCGCCCGCCTCCGAGATCTCGCGGCTCAACTGGCGTGCCTGGAGCGTGGCGGGGGCGCGGAGCAGGAACTCGTCCACCGTGCCCCGAGCCAGTGGGTGCGTCTGCAGGGTGAGGATGTCGATCCGGTGCCGGGCCAGCGCGACGCACAGCGAGGCGAGGCTGCCGGGCGCGTCACGGACGGTGGTACGCATCCGCCACAGGACCGGGCCCTCGGCGGGCACGGCCGGCGCCGTGACGGTGGGGTCTGTGCGGACGGGCGGCGGACCACCGGAAGGGTCCGGTGCCGGGACTCCGGCGGTGCGGTGCGACGCCGGGACGGCCGCACGTGCCGGTGGAGTGGCTGCGTGTGGCGGTGTGGCGGGCGTGTGTGGCGGTGGGGTGGCCACGTGCGGCGGTGGGGCGTGGCTGTGCCGCCGGGCCCACCAGATGTGGAAGGCGGCGGTCGCGGCCAGCGCCACCGCCGCCGCGATCAGCAGATACGGGCCGTCCGGCTGATGCCCGACGAGATTGGCGACCGCGTCGGCCACGGCGACCGCGGTGAACAGTGCGGCCAGTTCGGTGAGGTCCCGACGCCAGTGATGGGCTCGGTGGGCGCTCTTGGCGGAGGTCATATCGGTCATGCCGCCACTCTGACCGAGCGGTGTTGCCTGACCGCGAACGTCTTGTGTCCGACGGGTTAATGCGGATCTGGAGACCTATCGTCCGGTTTTCCCGGACCTGGGATTTCCCCGGCCCTGGGTTCTCGCGGACCGGGTTTTTCCTGGGCAGGGGCAGGGGCAGGGGCAGGGGCAGGGGCAGGGGCAGGGGCAGGGGCAGGGGCATCGGGCACAGGGCGCGGGGCCACGGGGCACGGGGTATTCGTTCGTCCGGTACGCGCGTTCCGGAGCCCGCGCTCGGTGCCCCGCGGGTCGGCCTCCGGGTTTGGTTCGCCGGAATGCGTACCAGTTGTACCGGTTGCGCTGGTTGTGGTGGGGCCGTCGGTCGTGAGCCGGACATCGCCCTGATTACGGCTGGACACCACCTGATGCCTCGGTTGGGATGGAGGTGTGACAACCGACAGCGCCGCCGAGGTCTTCGGGGAACACCGTTCCGTGCCCCCGGGGTCGCCCACCGGAGGCTCGGACGGATCACCGACGCGGAGGGTGTCGTGCGGGAAGTCCGGCTCCGCGGGTCCTGCGCGCCACGCCAGGACGGACGCGAACCCCCGCCTGCCCGATCCGGATCGTCACCCGTCACTCGTCACCGTCTCGCGGTCGATCGGCTCGACAGCGGGGTGGAGAGCGTCTTCCGGATGGATGCCAGGGGCGGGGTCGTTCGATGCGGCCGGTTTCCCGGGCTGCCCGGAGCTTCGCGCTCCTGCCCGGACGTGGGATTTCTTGCTGCGTACGCCTCACGACGGCGCGAACGTCCTGTGAACGCTCTGCGGTGAAGCCGCGTTTTCCTCCAGGAGGGATGAGGATTGGTCTTGACCAAGGGGATGTGTCGCCCTAAGGTCTCAGGTTAGACAGGAACCTTTAATAAATAGCGTCGCGGAAGATTCGCTGGGCGATTGCGGAGGACAGGGTGGGGACCACGCAGCTGGAATCGGTACAGGAGCCGAAATACTGGCACCTCAGGACCGTGCTCAGTGAGGCACTCGACTCGGACTTTACGGTGGGGGAAGTCCTGCCCAACGAGCGTGATCTCGCTGCCCGGTTCGGTGTCGCCCGAGCGACGCTCCGGCAGGCGCTCGAGCAGCTCGAACTCGAAGGCAGACTCCAGCGCCGCCGCGGTGTCGGGACCACGGTGGCCCCGCCGCGCGTGGGCGTCGCCGTCTCCACCGCCCAGCACGACTGGGCCGGCGGCGTCACCGGTGAGGCGTGGCAGCCCGTCGGCTCCACCACCGGGCCCGCACCGGCGTCGGTGGCGGTGCTGCTGGACACGGACATCGACGAGCTCGTGCACACCGTCCGCCGTACCCGTGTCACCAACGGACAGACGGTGGCGGCGGAGCTGCTGTACGTGCCCTCGTCGTCCGTCCCCGACCTCTCCGCGATCGACGCCCCGGCCGGCCCCGTCCGCGCCCGCGGTGTGCTGCGGGAGCTGCACCGTCTCGGTCTCGAAGGCCAGGACCGTTCGGTGGAGCTCGGCTCGGCGGGCACGGACGACGCCAAGGCGCTGGACCGGCTGCCCGGCGCGCCCGTACTCGTCGTGACCACCCGCTACTTCGCCGTGGGCGGCACCGCAGCGGTCTCCGTCGCCACGTACCGGGCGGACACCTGCCGCCTCACCTTCGGCGACGCGGGCGATCTGCAGATCAGCCACCAGGACGAGGAACGCAAGGCGTCCTGACCCCGGGACCGGACCGGCCGCGCCGGCTCCGCGCCCGGAGTGTCGCGGCCCGTCGCTGTCAGCGGCGGGCCGTTACCGTTCCCTCGACCGCGAACAGCTGCTCCTCGACATGGTCCAGGGCCAGCCGCAGCGCCCCCGTGGCCACCGCCGCCTCCCCGAGCAGGGACAACGTCACCTCGGGCGGGCGCAGACAGTAGCGCGCCAACTCGCCGCGCAGCGGCTCCAGCACACCGTCCAGCCCCGCCGCCCAGCCGCCGATCACCACCAGCTCGGGATCGAGCGCCAGCACCAGCGCAGCCACATCGTGGACCAGCCGGTGGATGAACCGTTCGACGGCGGCCTGGGCCCGCACGTCGCCCTTACGGGCCTCCGCGAAGACCGCCGCCACGGCGGGCTCGTCCAGCGGGTCCAGCGGCTTGTCCGTGGTGGACAGCAGCTTCTCCGGAGTCACCTCGCGGCCCAGCAGGTGCAGGGCGCCGATCTCGCCCGCACCGCCGCCGAAACCGCGGTGCAACCGGCCACCGATCAGCGAACCGGCGCCCGGGCTCAGCCCCGCCAGTACGAAGACGATGTCGTCGGACTCGGTGGCGGCGCCCTTCCAGTGCTCCGCGACAGCGGCCGCGTTGGCGTCGTTCTCCACCAGGACCGGGCAGCGGAAGGAACGACGCAGCCGCTCACCCAGCGGCAGCCCGGTCCAGCCCGGCAGCGCGGTGCCCAGCCGTACGGTTCCGTCGGCCTCCACGATGCCCGGGCTGCCCACACCGACCGCCCGGAGACTGCTCCTGGAGACCCCGGTCCGGCGCAGCACCTCGGCGACGACGGTCCTGACCCGGTCCAGCCGGTCGTCGGCGGACGCCGTCTCCGACACGTCGCGCGACGCGGCACCGATGATCCGGCCGTCCAGCCCGGACATCAGCGCCGACACCCGGTGCGGGCCGATCTCGATGCCCATCAGGTGCCCGGCCTCGGCACGGAAGCGGAACCTGCGGGCGGGCCGTCCCTGCCGGCGGGCCTCGCCCTCGTCAGGCGCGGCCTCGACCACCAGGCCGGCCTCGAAGAGCCCTTCGACGACGCCCTCTACCGTCGGCCGTGACAGTCCCGTGATCCGGGTGAGGTCCGTGAGGGTGGGGGAACCGGCACCCCTGAGCGCGTGCAGCACCACTGCGGAATTGATCCGCCGCAACAGGGACGGGTCCCCACCGGTCAGCCGGCCCACGGTGTGTCCTCCCAGCTCGTGCGCATGTCTGCCGGATCGTACTCGCTGGCGGGAGCCGGGGCGACCGAGGCCCGGACCTACCCGTTTCCGGTCCTCGGGCTTATCGCGGGGCCACGAATCCGGACTCGTAGGCCGCGATCACCGCCTGGGTCCGATCCCTCGCCCCCAACTTCGCCAGAACCGCACTGACATGGGTCTTCACCGTCTCGACACCGACCACGAGCTTGGCGGCGATCTCAGCGTTGGACAGACCCCGCGCCATCAGTCGCAGCACCTGAGCCTCCCGCTCCGTGAGCGCCGCCCGGTCCATGGCCGTCCGCGCCGCGTTCGTCCCGTATTCGGCGGCGAGCTGCCGCACCGCCGCCGGGAACAGCAGCGACTCGCCCTCCGCCACCAGGCGCACCGCGTGCACGATCTCGGCGGGCCGGGCGCGCTTGAGGAGGAAGCCGTCGGCCCCGGCGCGCAGCGCCTCGTAGACGTACTCGTCGTTCTCGAACGTCGTCACCACGATGATCTTCGGCGGCTCGGGCACCGTACGCAGCACCACCTTGGTCGCCTCGATGCCGTCCATCAGCGGCATGCGTACATCCATGGCCACCACGTCGGGCCGCAACCGGCGCACCAGAGGGATCACGGCGGCGCCGTCGGCGGCCTCGCCCACGACCTCGATATCGGGCTGGGCCTCCAGGACCGCGCGCAGCCCCGCGCGCACGAGAGGTTCGTCGTCGACCAGAAGAACGGTAACCGCCATCCGGTCAGGGTATGCCGTCCAACGGAAGGCTCACGTGCACTCTCCACCCGCCTTCGTACGGGCCGGTGGTGGCCTTTCCACCCAGCAACGCCGCACGCTCACGTATCCCGCGAAGGCCCGTCCCCCCGCCCGGGGAGGCCACCGAAGCGCCGAGCGGATTCGTCACCTCCAGCTCCAACCACCCGTCCGCGACAATGATCCGTACCCCCACCGCCGCCGCCCCGGAGTGGCGCAACATGTTGGTCAGCGCTTCCTGAAGGATTCGATACCCCTCCCGCGACACGGCTCCGGGCACCGCGCCCAGCTGCCCCGAGACCTCGGAGTCGACCTTCACCCCGGAGCCCCGGGCCGATTCCAGCAACCGGCCCGCCTCGACGAGCGTCGGCTGCTGACCGATGGGTGTCCCGGACGACTCCCGCAGCACGCGGAGCACCCGCTCCAGATCGTCCAGGGCGTCCCGTCCCGTCTCCTCGATCGCGGCCAGCGCCCGCTCGGTGAACGCCGCGTCACCGGCCGCCCGTGCCGCGCCCGCCTGCACGACAGCGACCGTCAACGCGTGCCCGATCGAGTCGTGCAACTCGCGCGCGATGCGGTTTCGCTCCAGCAACTGCTCGGTGCGCTCCTCCAGGGCGGTCAACCGCTCGTAGCGCGAGGGACCGAGCAGTCTGCGGGCGAAAAGGGTGATCAAGTCGCCCAGCAGGACGCACAGGACGGGAAGAACCAGGAGCGGAACCACCGCCAGGGGGATGTACCACCAGTGAGGATCCAGCGAGTTGAACACCGTGACATCCGGCACGGTGTCGCCCCGGGCCCGCATCACCATCTCCACCGAGGTCAGGGGGAGCCAGGAGGTGAGCCCCGTGACGACCGCGGACAGAAGCAGACGGACCTCCAGCCAGAGGACGGTCCGCCAGCGATCTTCCCAGGTGGCCGCGGACGCGGTGCCGATCGAGGCGTACGGGGTGCCCCGCTCGTACGGGGTCAGGAGCAGTTGGGCCTGCAGCCCTTCCTCCAGGCGCACCGCCGGGATCAGACCGAGCGGAACGGCCAACAGCAACAGCACCCAGACATGCTCCATGTCGATGAACAGCCAAATCGCCACGAACGCCATGGGGATGCACAGGTGCAGCCAGCGTGTGTACGTGACCGGAGAGACCAGTCGACGGAGGAATCGGAGCATTCCGTCATCGTGCCAGCGACGTGATGGTGGTGGCTCCCCCGTGCGGGGGAGGCGATCTCCCCGGGCGGGGGAGGACCGGGACGTGGACGGCCAGGAGGCTGGAGCCATGACCAGCATCGACGTCCACGAACTCACCAAGGAATACGGCTCGACCCGCGCCGTGGACTGCCTCACCTTCAGCGTGCGGCCGGGCCGGATCACCGGCTTCCTCGGCCCCAACGGCGCCGGCAAGTCCACCACGATGCGCCTGGTCCTCGGCCTCGACCGGCCGACATCGGGCACGGCGACCATCGGAGGCCGCCACTACGCCGCACTCGACGCACCGCTGCGCCAGGTCGGCGCGCTCCTCGACCCACAGGCCGCGCACGGATCGCGGTCGGCACGAGAGCACCTGCTGGCCCTCGCCGTGAGCAACGGCATTCCGGCCCGCCGGGCGGACGAGGTGCTGGAGGAGTCCGGGATCGCGAGCGTCGCGAGGAAACGCGTCAGGACCTTCTCGCTCGGCATGCGCCAGCGCCTCGGGACAGCCGCGGCCCTTCTCGGCGATCCGGCGGTGCTGATCCTCGACGAGCCGTCCAACGGCCTGGACCCCGAAGGCATCATCTGGATCAGGGAACTGGTGCGCCGCCTGGCGGGACAGGGGAGAACGGTCCTGGTCTCCAGCCACCTGATGAACGAGACGGCGTCCTTCGCCGATCACCTGGTCGTCCTGGGCCGGGGACGGCTCCTCGCCGACACCTCGATGCGTGACTTCATCGACTCGCGCGTCCAGCCCAGGGTGCGGCTGCGGACCACGGAAGGCGACCGGCTGCGGAATGCCTTGCGGGACAAGGGGTTCACCGCTGTGCCTGCGGAGGACGGCCGCTGGACCGTCGAGGGCGCACGGGTGACGGAGATCGGGCCGATCGCGGTGGACAAGGGCATACCGCTCCTCGAACTCGCCGATGAGGAAGCCACATTGGAACAGGCATATCTCGACCTGACCGCTGACCAGGCGGAGTACAGCGCCGCCCGTACGGCCACGGACCAGGAGGCGTGAGCCATGTCGTTCCCCGCGGTTCTGCACGCCGAGTGGATCAAGATCCGCTCCCTTCGCTCACTCACCGGCTCGCTGACGGCGATCTTCCCGATGACCACCGGTCTGACCGTTCTGGTCTGCGCGGCCCTCGGCCGCCCGGAGCCCGATGTCACCGACTTCGACCCGGTCCTGTTCTCCTACTACGGTCTCAACTTCGGGCAGATGGCGGCCATCACCTTCGGCGCGGTGACGACGGCCACCGAGTACCGGAACGCCGGGATACGCGTATCGCTCACGGCTGTGCCACGGCGGGGGCTCTTCTACACGGGCAAGCTGGCCGTGATCGGCGGTCTCGTGTTCGCCGTAGGACTCATCACGAGCCTGACCAGCTTCCTGGCCGGACAGGCGCTCATGGACGAAGGATTCGGTATCGGTATCGGCGACCCGGGAGCTCTGCGGGCGGTCATCGGCTGCGCCCTCCATCTCACTCTGTGCAGCCTGCTGGCAGCCGGTCTCGCGACCGTGCTGCGCAGCGTCACGGGGGCGTTGAGCGTGCTCGTGCCGCTGTTCCTCATCCTGCCCTTCGTGGTCGGGGACGTGTCGCACGACGGCGGCGCCGCCGAGTTCCTGCCGGATCGTGCGGGACAGCAGATATTGCTCCAGGACTCCTCGGGCACGCTGGGGGCATGGAGTGGTATGGCCGTGCTCGCGGGATGGACGGTCCTCGCGACCGGGGCCGGTTGGTGGGCGCTGCGACGCAGGGACGCCTGACGAGAGGCCAGGTGTCAGTGGGACGGGGTTTACTGACGGTATGACCACCGCAGACCACCTTCGCCTCATCGACGGGATGCGCAGCCAGGAATTTCCCACCGAGCGGGTCCGGTCGGGCTCGGGAGCCAGTGGGCCCGGCTACCACACGGTGTCACTCCTCATGGACGGAGAACTCCTCGATGAGGAACACGCCGACGGGGATGTCGACGGGGACGAGGCGTGGCGCAGGGAACACCGGGCGCAGTGCCTCGCGGAACATGACGCGTTGCTGACCCTGCTCACCCTGCGCTGGGGCGAGCCCAGCCCGATCAGTCTGTGGAGTGCGCACGAGCGGATGATGGCGGGTGAGGACATACCCGAACCATGGGCCGACCCCGTCGCGGGTTGCGAGTACCTACAGCTCTGGCGCGTCGAGGAAAGGTGGATCGCCCTGGCGCTCCACCTGGAAGAGGAGGGAACGGGATGCGAACTGATCGTCCTGGTCACGGAAACCGATCCTCCCTGAGACTTGAATGCCTGGAGGCGGAGCAGCCCTCGGGGCAGGTCCCGATTCCTCAGGCGTCAGGTGTCCTCGCGAGGAGGGGCGGTCCTGTTTCCTCGGCGCCGGGCGTTTCCGCGGGGACGGGCGGATCGTCGGCGGGGGAAGGGGAGGGAGGGCACGGTCGGTCACACCGGTGCCGCGCTGCGACCCGCCCCGGGGGCCGTCGCCTCTTCACCGCTCCTTCTGGGCGTCATCGCTCGTTCTCGGCGGCGGCGCGGAGGCGGCCGTACTCCTCGGCCATCGTCCGGACGGTCCAGTGGGCGTTGAGACCACTGGGGTTGGGCAGTGCCCAGACGCGGGTGCCACCTATCGTCCGGTCCTGCGCGCCGATCTGTGCGCCGCGCTCTGCGAACGCGGTGCGGTAGGCGGTGACGCCCACCACCGCGAGCCAGCGCGGACGAAGCAGCTCGACCTTCGCGGCCAGGACCCGGCCACCCTCGCGGAACTCCTCGGCGTCCAGCTCGTCCGCCCGCGCCGTGGCCCGGGCGACCACGTTGGTGATGCCGAGGCCCGAGTCGAGCAGCAGGCCCTGCTCCGAGGGTTTCAGTCGTCTCGGTGTGAAGCCCGACAGATGGAGGACCGGCCAGAACCGGTTGCCGGGGTGGGCGAAATGATGTCCGGTGACAGCCGTTGTCAGGCTCGGGTTGATTCCGCAGAACAGCACCCGCAGGCCGTCCGCGACCACATCGGGAACGACGCGGTCGCGGGCGGCCAGGAGTTCTTCGGGGCTCATCCGGTGTCGGTCCGCGCGGCGCTCAGAGGATGGAGCCCGGCGCGTACCCGGCGGCCTGCGGGTGCTGCTTGACGATCTCCTCGATCCGGGAGACCACCGTGGTGACCTGGTCACCCGCCGCGCCGGTGAAGGACAGCTTGTCGTCCATCAACGTGTCCAGCTGGGCCCGGTCCAGCGGAATGCGGTCGTCGGCGGCCAGCTTGTCCAGCAGTTCGTTGCGTTCGGTGCCCAGCTCCCGCATGGCCAACGCCGAAGCCACCGCGTTCTCCTTGATTGCCTCGTGCGCGACCTCGCGGCCCACACCGGCCCGCACGGCGCCCATGAGTACCTTGGTGGTCGCGAGGAACGGCAGGTAGCGGTCCAGCTCCCGGGCGACCACGGCCGGGAACGCCCCGAACTCGTCGAGCACCGTCAGGAAGGTCTCCAGCAGACCGTCGAACGCGAAGAACGCGTCGGGCAGTGCCACCCGGCGGACCACGGAGCAGGACACGTCGCCCTCGTTCCACTGGTCGCCCGCCAGTTCACCGGTCATCGAGGCGTAACCGCGCAGGATCACCATCAGGCCGTTGACCCGCTCGCAGGAGCGGGTGTTCATCTTGTGCGGCATCGCGGACGAGCCGACCTGGCCGGGCTTGAAGCCCTCGGTCACCAGCTCGTGCCCGGCCATCAGACGGATCGTCTTCGCGACCGACGACGGCGCCGCTGCCAGCTGCACGAGCGCGGTCACCACGTCGTAGTCGAGCGAGCGCGGATAGACCTGACCGACCGAGGTGAACGCCTGCGCGAAACCGAGATGCCCGGCGATGCGCCGCTCAAGGGCGGCGAGCTTCCCCGTGTCGCCACCCAGCAGATCGAGCATGTCCTGGGCCGTACCGACCGGGCCCTTGATGCCACGCAGCGGATAGCGGACCAGCAGATCCTCCAGCCGGCCGTACGCCACCAGAAGCTCGTCGGCGGCCGTGGCGAAGCGCTTGCCGAGGGTGGTCGCCTGCGCGGCGACGTTGTGGGAACGGCCGGCGATGACGAGTTCGCCGTACTCACCCGCCAGCTTTCCGAGCCGGGCCAGCACCGCCACCGTGCGGTCGCGCATCAATTCGAGGGACAGCCGGATCTGGAGCTGTTCGACGTTCTCAGTGAGGTCCCTGGAGGTCATGCCCTTGTGGACCTGCTCATGACCGGCGAGAGCGTTGAACTCCTCGATCCTGGCCTTCACGTCGTGCCGGGTGATCTTCTCGCGCTCGGCGATGGAGACCAGGTCGACCTGGTCGACGACCCTCTCGTAATCGGCGAGCGCGCTGTCCGGCACCTCGATCCCGAGGTCCTTCTGAGCGCGCAGCACCGCCAGCCACAGCTGACGTTCCAGCTTCACCTTCTGCTCGGGGGACCAGAGGACGGCCAGCTCCGTGGAGGCATAGCGGCCGGCCAGGACATTGGGGATGCGAGGCTTCGCAGACACAGCAGTCACGTGTCCGGAGTTTACCGGGCGTCCATAGGGGTTCCGAACCGTCCACATGGTGTAGGGACCACCAGGTCAGAGGCCATTCGTCAGCCCCACCGCATCAGGTTTGCGAGATGCGTGTGAGAGGACGAGGCAGGCCGGCGCCATCACAGCAGATCCCCGGGACGTCTTGAGTCAGCCCGCACGGATCAGGGCGTACAGGTCAAGTCGCACAGGTCAAGATCTTGCTCTGTTCGTGAAAGCGAATCGTTCTGTCCCGGGCCGTGCCCTGCGGGCGCCGGCTGGGCTTCAGATCCGGCGATCCGGCGGGGTGGGGAAGGTCAGGAGAAGGATTCGATGTACTCCTCGGGCTCTCCGAGGTCGGGTCCGGCACGCAGTTCCACATGGTCGCCGAAGCGCTCCAGTTCCAGCAGGGTCAGGCGGTTGGCGCCCGGCGCGACCAGAGGCGCCGGTACGTAGAGCGTGGCCTGGGGGCCGAGGTTCCAGTACCGCCCGAGCAGGAAGTCGTTGATCCACACGAAGCCCTTGCCGAAGTCCGGCAGGGTGAGGAAGGTGTCGCCGCTTCCCTCGGCGTCGAAACGCGCGGTCGCGAACCCGGATGTCCCCTGACCTCCGGCCGCCGTCGCCCGCTCCAGGTCGTCCGGCGCCCATTCGTCGAGCGGCAGCGGGAACATGGTCCAGTTGTGCACCAGACGGCGTTCGACGCGTACTCCGCCGAGGATGCCTTTGCCCTGTCCCAGGAGTGGCCCGTAGTTGATGCGCCCCTGGTTCTCGAGCAGGAGTTCAAGGCGGACCGGTTGCCCGGCGCCCTCCAGGGTCAGTGAGGCCGTCTCGCGTGCCAACACCCCGACGGCCGCGCCGTCCACGAAGACCTGGACCCGGTCGTGCAGACCGGTCACCGTCAGTTCGGTCAGGCCGGGCGGGAGCACGGGGTGGGCGCGGTAGAGGACGAGCCCGGAGGACTGGCCGAGCTGTCCGAAGGACAGCGGATGGGGTGAAGCGACCGTGCCGGAGACGGCTTCCAGGGCGGTGAGCAGTCCGGACTCCGGGGTCACCGGCAGCGACCGGGGGGCCAGCAGAGGCCGTGAGGGCGGCAGGGGGCGCGGCGGGGCGTCCGTGGCGGCCAGCAGCTTCTCACGGAAGGCGTGGAACTTCGGTGTCAGTGCGCCGTGTTCGGCGACCGGCGCGTCGGAGTCGTAGCTCGTTACGGTGGGCTGGAGAGCGCCGTCGGCGTGGTTGGCGCCGGCCCACAGGCCGAAGTTGGTGCCGCCGTGCGCCGGATAGAGGCTGACGGAGCCGCCGTCGGCGAGGATCTCCGCCAAGGTGTCGGCGGCGCTCTCGGCGGAGCGTGTGTGGTGCCGCTCGCCCCAGTGGTCGAACCACCCGTTCCAGAATTCCGCACAGACGAACGGCTCCCCGTCCCGGCGCGTACGCAGCAGCGCGGCCGCCTGGTCGGCGCGGGAACCGAGGGTGGCGGTGGCGAGGACGCCGGGCAGCGTCCCTCCGTCGAGCATCAGCGTGGTGGGGCCGTCGGCGGTGTAGAGCAGCTCGGTGACGCCGCGTCGGACGAGGGCGTCGCGCACCCATTCCATGTAGGCGTGGTCGTCGCCGTAGCTTCCGTACTCGTTCTCCACCTGGACGGCGACGACGGGGCCGCCGCGGGACGCCTGGAGAGGAATGATCCTGGGGAGGAGGACGTCGAACCAGTGGGCGACCTCCTCCAGGTAGGGGGCGTACGAGGAGCGCAGCCGCATGCCGGGACGGTCGGTGAGCCAGGCGGGCAGGCCCCCGTTGTCCCACTCGGCGCAGATGTACGGGCCGGGCCGGACGATCACGTCGAGGCCGGTCTCCTGGGCCGTGCGCGCGAAGCGCTCGATGTCCTGCCAGCCGTCGAAGCGGCGGTCACCGGGGCGCCGTTCGTGGAAGTTCCAGGCGATGTAGGTGTCCACGGTGTTCAGGCCCATGGCAGCCAGGCGTTCCAGCCGGTCGCGCCAATGGTCGGGGTGGACGCGGAAGTAGTGCATGGTGCCGGCGAGGACCTGGTGCGGTCGGCCCGCTCGCCGCAACTCGCCCTCGGCGTATGTCAGAAGGGCCTGCGAAGAGGTACCGGGTGTGGGTGTCACTTGACGGCTCCCGCGGTCATTCCCGCGCGCCAGAAGCGCTGCAGGGAGACGAAGGCGATGATCAGGGGGATGACGGAGATCAGTGAACCGATGACGACCAGAGGCGCCGGTACGGCGACGCCGTGGCTGGCGTTCCAGCCGACGAGGCCGACGGTGACGGGCTGGAGCCGGTCGTCGCTGAGCACCATGGCGGGCAGCAGGTAGTTGTTCCAGATGTCGACGAACTGGAAGAGGAAGATCGTCACCAGGGCCGGGAGCATCATCGGCAGCGCGACGGTGCGGAAGATACGGAACTCGCTCGCCCCGTCGAGGCGGCCGGCCTCGATGACCTCGTCCGGTACGGACTGGGTGGCGAAGACACGGGCGAGGTAGACGCCGAACGGGCTGACGACGCTCGGAAGCAGCACGGCGAGCGGATTGTCGATCAGGCCGATGCCGGAGAACATCAGGTACAGCGGGAGGGTGAAGAGGATCTTGGGGATCAGCACGGCGGCGAGTACCACGCCGAACAGCACGTTCCTGCCGCGGAACCGGTATGTGGCCAGGAGGTGGCCGGCCATGGCCGACAGCAGGGTGCCTACGAGCGCGCCGATGCCGCAGTAGAGGACGCTGTTGAGCATCCAACGCCAGAAGATGCCGTCGTTCTGCGCGGTCAGTCGGCCGATGTTGCCGAACAGGTCGAACCCGTCGAACCACAGCCCGTTGCCGCTGAACTGCCGTCCGAAGGGCTTCGTGACGGAGACCAGCAGCCACCACAGGGGGAAGAGGAAGTAGACGCTGGAGACCAGCAGGAGGGACAGCGTGAGGCCACGGCTGGCCATGGTCGTCCCGCGCTTCGCTCCGCGGGGGCGGGAGGCGTCTGGTATGTCGGTGGCGCTCATGCGTTCTCACCCCGGCTGGTCAGCTTGAAGAAGACGAAGGACAGTACGCCGACCGCGACGGCCAGCACGACCGACTGGGCAGCCGCGTAGGGGTAGTTGCCGGCGGCCACGGCGGCCTGGGCGGACATGATCGGGGTGAAGGTCGAGGAGATCGCGCCGCTGGAGATGGGCTGGAGGACCGCGGGCTCGTTGAACAGCTGCGCCGAGCCGATGATGGAGAACACCGTGGTGAGGACGAGGGAGCTGCGTACGGCCGGGATCTTGATGTTCCACGCGATCCGCAGGGCGGACGCGCCGTCCATCTTGGCGGCTTCGAGCACCTCGGCGGGGATCGTCTGCAGCGCGCTGTAGATGATGATCATGTTGTAGCCGGTCCAGCTCCACGTGACGATGTTCGCCACGGACCACAGGACGGCGCCGTTCGCGAAGAACGGGATGTGGACACCGAGTGGTTCCAGCAGATGATTGATCGGGCTGGACTCGGAGGAGTACATGAAGGACCAGACCAGGGCCGCGCTGACGCCGGGGATGGCGTAGGGCAGGAAGGCGCCGAGCCGGAAGAACCCCTTGGCCCTGGCCGACCTGGAGTCCAGGAGCAGGGCGAGACCCAGGGCCAGGCCGAGCATCAGCGGTACCTGTACGACGGCGAAGAGGCCCACGCGGGCGAGCCCGGCCAGGAAGTCGTGGTCGCCGAAGGCCTGCGCGAAGTTGTGCAGCGGCTCGAACCGCCTGGTCGGCGGGGCGAGGCCGAGGCCGGAGCGCTTGACGACGAAGAGACTGCTCACGGTCGCGTAGAGAAGCGGGGCGATGTACATCGCCGCGAAGAGGACGGCGAACGGTCCGCCGAAGAGCAGCAGGGTACGTCGGCCGAGTGCCGTCTCACGCCCGCGTCGCCCGCCGGGCAGTACGGCATGCTTCGGTGCTGCGGCGGTCTGCTCCGCCGTGCCGGTTGGTCTCACGAGTTCTCTTCCGAATCGGGGCTGTGCGGGTATCGGCGGCCGGGCGGGCTCGTCCTGACCGGCCGCCGGTTGTCGTGCGTGGCTACTCGGCGACCTTCAGACCCTGGTTCTTCAGCTCGGCGACCGTCTTGGTCCGGGCCGTCACCAACGCGTCCTTGAGGGTGCCCTTGCCGGCCCAGGCCTTGCCCAGTGCGTCGTCCAGGTCGGTGGTGGTCTTGGTCATGATCGGACCCCAGGTCCAGCCGGGGGTGACGTCGGCCGCCGCCCTGGCGAAGACGTCGTAGATCGGCTGTCCCCCGAAGTAGGGGTCCTTCCCCTGAAGTTGGGGCAGATCCAGCAGTGCGACGGCGGCCGGGTACAGCGACGCCTTGGTCACCAGGTCGCCGTAGGCGGTGCGGTCGGTGCTCAGCCAGTGGGCGAATGTCCAGGCCGCGTCGGTGGACTCGCAGCCCTTGAGGACGGCGGTGGCCGAGCCGCCCGCGTTGCCCACGGCCTTCTCTCCGGCCTTCCACTGCGGCATCGGGGCCACGGCCCAGTCGCCCGCGCCGTCCTTCACGCCGCCCTTGATCACGCCGGCCTGCCAGACGGCCCCGACGACGGTCGCGATGTTACCGTTGCCAAGACCCGCGTACCACGCCTGGTCGTACATGGGGGCACCGCTGATCAGGCCCGCGTCCACGAGCCCCTGCCAGTAGGCGGCCACCTTCTGGTTGGCCTCGGAAGCCAGGTCGACCTTCCACGAGTCGCCCTTCACCCCGAACCAGCTCGCGCCCGTCTGCCAGGACAGGCCCGCGTAGTCGTAGTTCAGGTAGGGCGAGGAGATGTAGCGGTGCGGGTCGGAGGCGTGGATCTTCTGGGCCTGCTCCTGGTACTCGCTCCAGGTCGCCGGGGGCTTCAGTCCGAGCGAGTCGTAGACCTTCTTGTTGTAGAACAGCGCCATCGGGCCGGTGTCGACGGGCGCCCCGTAGACGGCGTCCCCCAGCCGGACGGACTGCCAGGCAGCCGGCTGGAAGTCCGACTCATCGCCTTCGGCCTGCTCGTGCACGTCCTGGAGCGCGCCCTGCGCGGCGAAGCTGGAGAGAGTCTCGTACCCCACCTGGGCCAGACAGGGGGCATTGCCCGCCTGGACCGCGTTCAGCATCTTCTGGTACCCGCCCTTGGCCCCGGGCTGTACCTCCTGGTACGTGACCTTGATGTCCGGGTGGCTCTTGTTGAACGCCTTGACAGCGTCCGCGTAGCCGGGCGACCAGCCCCAGAACGTGAGCTCCTTCGACGATCCGGAGCCCTGGTCCCCCTCGGTGGACGAGCAGCCGGCGAGCGCCAGCGCGAGCGCCGCGACCGCGGCGGTCGCGACGGTTCCAGTACGGGATGCCTTCATGGCCCCTCCTTGTGTGCGTGGGCGGACCGGTCCGCGGGAACGCCGGTGGGTCAGCTGCGAGATCGCTCCGCAACGAGGGCGGCCCAGGCCGTCGTCCTCGCAGGTATGGCCGGAACTATGGCAGAGAATGTTATCGATGCCAATAGTTCCGAGGAGATTCGCTTGACCACATGATCTGCGGCATGGTGCCGCTATCATTCGCCCAGACACCCTGAGAGAGGAGGCAGGACGCATGGGCACAGCCATGGGCGAGGGAGAAGCCAGGAAGCCGCCGGGCATGACCGACGTGGCGCAGGCCGCGGGAGTCTCGCCGCAGACGGTCTCGCGGGTGCTGTCCGGCCATGTCAACGTGCGCGCCGAAACCCGCGCGCGCGTACTCGCCGCCGTCGAACGCCTCGGTTACCGCAAGAACAGCGCGGCCCAGATCCTGTCGTCGGGACGCAGCCGGACGATCGGCGTCGTCAACCTGCAGACGGCGTTCTACTCACGCCTCAACCTGACCTTCGGCATCGAGAACGCCGCGCGCGCGGCCGGGTATTCGGTCTCCATCGCCTCCACCGCGTCGCTGGACACCTCCGCCGTCGAGGCGGCACTCTCGCGGCTGGCCGACCAGAGCGTCGAAGGCGTCATCCTGGCCATCCCGCTGATCCACGTCAGCCCGCGCATCGAGCAACTGACGGGTTCGCTCCCCACCGTGACGGTCGACGGGTCGCGCACGCCCGCGTCGGAAGTCGTGGCGGTCGACCAGTCGCAGGCGGCCCGGCTCGCCACGCGCCATCTGCTCGACCTGGGCCACGAGACCGTCTGGCACGTGTCGGGCCCCGGCGAATGGCTCGACGCCGTCAATCGAATCCATGGCTGGCGCGAGACGCTCGAAGCTCAGGGCCGTACCGTCCCACCGATACTGAAGGGCGACTGGTCACCCTCTTCCGGCTACCGCAACGGCCTGATCCTGGCCCGCATCCCGGAAGTGACCGCGGTGTTCGCCGCGAGCGACGAAATGGCGTTCGGTGTCATCCGGGCCCTGCACGAGCTGGGGCGACGCGTCCCGCAGGACATCTCCGTCATCGGTGTGGACGACATCGCCCTGGCCGAGTACTGCTCGCCCTCGCTGACCACAGTGGCTCAGCCCTTCGAGGAGATGGGCGCGCTCGCGGTCGGCCATCTGCTGCGGCACATCAACGACCCCGGAGCGGCACACGAACCCGCCTCGGTCGAACCGGAGCTCGTCGTCCGCGCCAGCACCTCGCCCGCGCGCGAGAAGGCCGGCGAGCACTGAGCGCGCGGTGGTACGCCGGGGTCCTGGGCGCGGTGCGCTCGGCCCCGGCGTACCACCGTCCGTCGTGGTGCGGTCGGCTCGGTCAGCCGATCGTCCACTGCCGCAGGGGCGAGTCGGTGTCGGGCTGCTGGGTCACCGGGGCTCCGTCGGTGGAGGAGCCCGCGGCGAGGACCAGTCCGCTGCTGACCGACGCGACGGTGTAGGTGCCGTTCGCCCGCAGGCTCACTGTCCAGCGCTGGTTGCTGCCCCCGGTGCAGGTCCACTGGATCACCTTGGCGCCTGCCGCGGTGGATCCACCGTCGACGTCCGCGCACAGGCCGGACTCGGTGTTGGCGATCCGGTAGGAACCGTCGGACTGCTGCGTGAACCTCCAGCTCTGGTTGGCGCCACCGCTCGGGCTCCAGGTGATGAGCGGGGTGCCGGGGGTGGTGCTGTGGTCAGGGTCGTCGAGTGCCTTGCCGCCGGTGAAGAGCGTCCGGGTGCCGGTGAGGACGGGGGCCACCGACCAGGTGAACGAGGCTGATCCGCGGGTCGTGCCGGACGAGGCGGTGACCGTGACGGTGGACGCCCCGGGTGTGGTGGGCGTTCCGGAGATCAGCCCCGAGGGGTTGATCGACAGGCCGGCCGGCAGACCGGTGGCCGTGTAGGTCAGCGCCCCTCCGGCGGAGTCGGTGCCGTCGATCCGCAGGCCGACGGCCTTGCCCACGGTGCTGGACTGGTCACCGGGCTGGTTGACGGTGACCCGCTTCGGTGCGGGACCGGTGGACGAGAGGGTCAGGGCCTGCTCGCCCGCCGTGCGCGAGCCGCCGACCGTGCCGCCGGTGGTGTCGCTCCAACCGCGGGTGGGAGTGGTCTCGGCGAGACGGCCGGAGGCGCCGGACATTCCGATGACGAGGCCGCTGTAACGGTTGACGATCCTGTACGTGCCGGTGGGGCTGCCGTCCGAGGCGGAGGCCCCGGGGATGACGAACCACTGCTGCCCCACGTCCGGGCCGCCGGTGCCGGCCGCGGTGACGGTGGGCCTGGTGCCCCAGGCGCGGGCGGTGTTGGACGTGGAGCCGACGCCGAGCAGTTGTCCGGTGCCGGCGTTGGAGATGCGGTACGAGCCGTCGCTGTTGGAGGTGAAGATCCACGACTCCAGGCCGGAACCGGTGGCCGACGCCAGGGAGGTGGTGGCGGAGCCGCCGGAGACCTGGGCGAGGACACGGCCCCCCGCGGAGGAGATCCGGTAGGCCCGGGTGGTGTCGACGGGCGCGGCGGCCGCGGAGGTGTTGACGGTGAGGTTGGTGTACTCGCTGGATGAGCCGTCCGAACAGCCGAAGGAACAGTAGGACCGGAAGTTCTTGCCGACGATTCCGGAGCTCGTCCTGTTCACCCCGTCGAGGAACCAGCGGTACCACGAGGCGTTGGTGTAGGTGCCGGTGTCTCCGAGGAGGAACCACTTCTGCTCGGCGAGGTTGTCGGTGGCGTAGATCTGCTGCGGCGCCGACCCGCTCTGGTCCACGGCCTGGGGCTGGCCGATGTACAGGCCCAGATGCGCGTTGTAGGTGATGTCCATGACGAACAGGGGCGAGGTGGGCGGCATCGTGCCGGCGGCGACCTGCTGGCTCACCGTGCCGCTGTTGCGCGGGTCGTACTCGCCCGAAACGGGGGTGTACCCCGTGGTGTTCGATGAGCCGACGGGCACCATGTTGCTTTCCCGACCGCCGACACCGGGCTCGGACCAGGCGCCGTCGTACCACTTCTGCCATGTGCCGGGCGCCATCTTGCCGGACATCGGGGCACGGGCCACATGGGCGTGGAAGGCCTTCCAGCCGCCGCCCTTCTCGACGACCCGCGAACCGTAGTAGGCGTAGAAGTAGCCCGAGGCGGTGTCCACGAACAGGCGCGGGTCGCCGTCACCGTAGTGGTAGGTCTGCTGCGGGAAGGCGGTGGTGTTTCCCCGCGTCGTGCTGTACGGCGAGGTGATCACGTGGTTCTTGATCGCCCAGGTGCGGCCCTGGTCCTTGGAGACCGCGTAGTCGATGCCGTCGAAGTGGACACCGTCGCCGAAGGGCTGCGGGGTGAACTCGTTGTGCACCAGGCCGTACCAGTCACCGGTGTCCGGGTCGACCCAGACGCCCGCGAGATCGCAGTAGTTCTTCTGCGCGTAACTCGAACCCGCCGGGGCCTGGGTGGACTTGAGGCCGGTGGGGCTGTTGTTGCAGCGCCATGTGGTGTCGTTGTTGCGGTTCTTGGAGTTCGCGGGGTCGACGGCGTCACTGATCGCGCCGGAGCGGACGGTCGTGTCGAAATTCGCGCCCGTGAAGAAGTCCCAGGTGCGGGAGTCATTCGCACCGTAGAGAGCGTGGGCCTGCTGGAAGTAGAACGTGCCGTCCTTGTCGATGTATCCGGCGGCCGGGGTGTCGTCGGGATGGGTCCAGGAACCCTTCGACCCGACGGAGACGGTATAGGTGGCGTCAGGCGAGCCGGCCGACGCAGGTGCCGCTGTCAACTGGCTGCTCGCCACCACGGCGAGGGCCGTGGTGGCGAGCAGGCCGACCAGTCTTCTCTTCAGGGTTGCCACAGGTACAGGTACTCCGTTTCTTGATGGAGCCACGACTGAGCGGGGCGGGGGCCCGTCGGGCGACGCCTTCCTCGGCATGGGACGCCCGGAGCGTGTACACCCGGAATGCCGGCGAAGCCGACGCGTGGCGCGGACGGAACGCCCGGTCGGACACCGTGAAAGCCGGTCCGGCCGACCACGCCTTCCCGCGACCGTCCGCGTATCAGGGGCCGCGTGAGGCCACAGCCCCGCCGTCCCGTCCTGCCGCGCCGGGCTCGTCGGTCAGCTGAAGGTATGGCGTCCGCGATCGGTAAAACAAGAGGTGCGTGCAATATTTTGCGCATCGAAGCGGTTAAACGCGCTGTTTCGAGCATGCGTGATGGAGTATTGCGCGTCATTACGAGGGTTCGTGCAGGCGGGTCCCGGTCGGGCGGTTCGTCCGGTTCCGGACGTCGTGGCTCCGGACAGCCGCGGAAGCCCTTCGGCGCGGGACCGAAGGGCGGCAGGTGGTTGTGGCCGTGTGCTCCTCGGCTCACGCCGTCACCCCGGAACACCGGAGCGTACGGATGACGCGTCTCGCCACGGCCCCGACCTGGGCACCGCGGCCCCGGGCCGCCTTCGGGCCGTCGCTCTCCCGGCCCACCCGGCGAGGGAGCACCACAGGAGTGTCCGGCTTCCCTCCGGACTGCGGGTGGCGACCACGGTCGTGTCCGGGGGATGCCGTCCCGGGCGGGGACGGAGGACGACCGGTGCGGGCGCGGTCGGTCAGGGTGGGGTCCCGCGCCCGCAGCGGGGTCAGTGACCCGCGAGCACGCGCAGGAGTCGCGCCACCTCCGCCGCGACGGCGTCCCGTGCGGGGCCGAGGTACGTACGGGGGTCGGCCGTGGCGGGGTGGGCGGTGAGGTGGTCGCGCACGGTCCGGGTGAACACCTGGTTGAGGTGCGTGGACACGTTCACCTTGGTCATGCCGGCCGCGACCGCCCTGGCGAGGTCCGCGTCGGCCACCCCGGACGAGCCGTGGAGGACGAGGGGAACGCCGACAGCGGCCCGTAGCCGTGCGATGAGCTCGAAGTCGAGGACGGCGTCGCGGGTGAGCATGGCGTGCGAGCTGCCGACGGCCACGGCGAGGGCGTCGACGGCTGTCGCCTCGACGTAGGACGCCGCCTCCCCGGGATCGGTGCGGACACCCGGGGCGTGTGCGCCGTCCTTGCCACCGACCTCGCCCAGCTCCGCCTCGATCCACACGTCCGCGCGGTGGCAGTAGTCCGTGATCTCCCGGGTGGCCTGCACGTTCTCGTCGTACGGGCGCCTGGAGGCGTCGAACATGACGGATGTGAAACCGAGGGCGACGGCCTCGCGGACCAGGTCGGTCGATTCGGCGTGGTCGAGGTGGACAGCGACCGGAACGCGTGCGTCACGGGCGATGGCGAGAGACGCGAGTCCGATGGGCGCGAGCGATCCGTGGTAACGAGCGGTGTTCTCGCTGATCTGGAGGATGACCGGGAGTCCCGCGCTCTCCGCTCCCGCGACGATGGCCTCGGCGTGTTCGATCTGTACGACGTTGAAGGCGCCGACGCCCGAGGTTGCGGAGTACGCGGGTTCTATGAGCTCGTCAGTGGTCGACAGGGGCATGGGTTCTCTCCACGGGAACGGACGTACGGAACTGGTGGTAGAGGCCGGCGTCGACGTCGCCGGCCAGGGGACAGGCCACGGCGGCGGCCGAGAGCGCCACGGCTTCACGCAGGATGACCGGCCACGGCTCGGCGGCGAGGAGCCCGGCGGCGATCGCCGCGACGCAGGCGTCCCCGGCTCCCGTCGGGTTCCCGGCCATCCGCCGAGGAGGGGTGGCGCGCCAGGTCCCCTCGGGCGTGACGGCATGGAGCCCGTCCGGGCCGAGTGACGCGACGACGCTTCCGGCGCCGAGTTCCCGCAGGGATTCGGCGGCAGTTGCCGGGTCGTCGTGGCCGGTGGCCTCGGTCAGCTCCGCCGCGTTGGGTTTGACCACGGTGGGGTGTGCGCCGAGGGCCGCGAGGAGGGTCGGCCCGCCGGCGTCCACGATGGTCAGGGCTCCGGCGCCGTCGGCCAGACGGGTGAGCCGTGCATACGCGTCGGCCGGTACCCCGGGAGGAAGGCTGCCGGCCAGGACGACGACCTGGGCGTCTCGTACCAGACGGGTGAACCGTGCGACGAAGTCCGTCCACGCCGCCGTGCCGACCTGAGGTCCGGACTGGTTGAAGACGGTGGCATCGCCGTCCTCGCGCGACACCACGGCGACCGTGCGTCGCGAGTCGCCCTCCATGGGCACCAGTTCGTCGGTCAGCCGCGCAGCGTGCAGATCGTCCCGTATCGCACGGCCGGTCGGCCCGCCCACGAGACCGGTGACGACGGCGGGGAGTCCCAGCGTGGACAGGACGCGTGCGACGTTGACGCCCTTGCCTCCCGCTCGGGAGAAGGATTCGCCGACGCGGTGCGAGGCGCGCGGGACCAGGGCATCGACGTGGTAGGTGATGTCCAGAGCCGCGTTGAGCGTGACGGTGAGGATCATGACGTCGCCACCCGCGCCCCCTCCAGGGGGCGCCGAGCGGAACTCGCCTCCACCGCGTCCCACGCGGTGAGCCCGGCCCCCAGGCATCCCGCCATGTCTCCGAGCGCGGCGCGGACCAACTCGGGTCGCCGCTGGAACGTCAGCCGCCGGGCGAGGGAGGCCCGCAGCGGATACATCAGCAGACCACCGGCTTCGGCGAGGCCACCGCCGAGCACGACGATCTCGGGTGTGAGCAGCGTCGTCACCGTCGCCAACGCGGTGGCCAGGGACTCGACCGCCCGGTCCCAGACGAACCGGGCGTCCGGATCGCCCTGTGCGAGCATCGCCGCCACCGGGGCGGCCCCTTCGACCCGGCGGCCGGAGCGCGCGCTGTACGCCGCACCGATCGCCATGGCCGAGGCGACCGTCTCCAGACAGCCCCGTGCTCCGCAGGAGCACGGCTCCCCGCCGGGTTCCACGACGACATGGCCGAGTTCGCCCGCGTAGCCGTGTGCCCGGACCGGGCGTCCGTCGCGGAGGACGGCCGCGGAGATGCCGGTGCCGATGGGGACGAAGCAGGCGTCCCGCACGCCCCTGGCCGCGCCGAGGCGGCATTCGGCCGCTCCGCCGGCCCGTACGTCGTGCCCCAGTGAGACGGTCAGGCCCGAGGCGTCTTCGAGCAGGGCGGCGAGTGGCAGGTCACGCCAGCCGAGGTTGGCCGAGTGGACGGCAGTCCGGGTTTCCTCGTCGACGATGCCGGGGACCACCACCCCCGCTCCGCGCACGGTCAGCCCGCGCGCGGCGGCACTCCTGTCGAGGTCGCGCAGAACGGCGCCGATCCCGGCGATCACCGCGTCCGGACCCGACCGGCGGGGTGTCGTCGTGCGCACGGTTCTCAGCGTCTTCAGGTCGCGGTCGAGCAGGGCCCCCTTCATGCCGGTGCCGCCCACGTCCAGTGCGATGACGCAGTCGGCGCCGTGGGTGCCGTCACGCATCGCGGCTCTCGAGGATCACGGAACGGGTCAGGTTGCGCGGGCGGTCGGGGTCGCAGCCCCGCGCCTCCGCGAGCCGGACGGCCAGCCGCTGGGCCAGGACGAGGTCCGCCAGCGGGTCGAGATCGTCGGGGCGGTTGCCGGAGCCGGCGACGAACGTGCCTCCCACCCGGGCGACTTCGGCGGCCAACCCCGACGGGACCGGACCGAAGACCCAGGTGACGCGGCCGGGACCGGCGATGCTGATGGGGCCGTGCCGGTATTCCATGGCCGGGTACGCCTCGGTCCACGCCCCCGCGGCCTCGCGCATCTTCAGGCCCGCCTCCAGCGCCAGGCCGTAGGTCCAGCCGCTGCCGAGGAAGGTGAACTGCTCGGCAGCGCTCACCGCGGCGTCCAGGTCCACCGCGATCGCCCGCCGGGCGTCGGCCGCCGCCCGCTCGATCGGACGCACACCGTCCGGCAGCGCTCCGGACGCCTCCAGGTGGGCGCGCAGCAAGGCCAGAGTGGTGGTGGCGAACCGGGTCTGCACCACCGACTCCTCGTCGGCGAAGTCGAGCACGGCGACACCGTCGGCCGCCCGCATCACGGGAGTCTCCGCGTCGGCGGTGATCGCCCCGGTCTGCGCGGTGCCCTTGACCCGGGCCAGGACCTCCAGGACCTCGGTCGTGGTACCGGAGCGGCTGATCGCCAGCACGCGGTCGTACCGGCGCCCGTGCGGGAATTCCGAGGCGGCGAAGGCGTCCGTCTCACCGTGGCCGGCACGCTCACGGAGTTCCGCGTAGGCCAGGGCCATGAACCAGGAGGTTCCGCAGCCGACCACGGCGACACGCTCGCCACGGCGCGGCAGGACGTCCGAGAACAGATCGAGTGAGTCCCTGGCCCGCAGCCAGGTGTCCGGCTGCGAGGCGATCTCGACGGCGGTACGGGAAGACGCGGTGGTGGACATACGGAATGGCTCCTCGGAAGGACGGGCCCATGACGGGCGCACCCTGATCTCGATGCACGAAAATGCTCGAACGCTGCCTTGTTCAAGCAGTATGGAGCATATTTGATGCGAGCAGTATGGCGGAACGGCGGCTCGCGGTCCAGCGGGCCGGGGCAGGCGGCCGTCGGGCGAGGAGCCCCTGAGCTGCGGGCTCCTCCGCGCACGCGTTACGCTCCCCACTCGTCGACGAGACGCCCCACAGGTACACCTGGGGCGCTCGCGTGCGTGGAACGAGGGTCAAGGAGCTCCGACACATGTCCAAACATGAGCGGTGGAACGCGCTGCTGGAGCTGCTGGCGACCGAGGGCAGACTGGAGGTCGACGAGACCGCCGCCACCCTGGAGGTCTCACCCGCGACCGTCCGGCGGGACTTCGACGAACTCGCGGAGCAGAAGATGCTCGTCCGGACGCGCGGCGGTGCCATCGCGCACGGCGTCTCCTACGAACTGCCCCTGCGGTACAAGTCCTCCCGGCACGCCTCGGAGAAACAGCGCATCGCCGTCGCCGTCGCCGAACTCGTCGGCGAGGGAGACGTCGTGGGGCTCAACGGCGGAACGACCACCACCGAAGTGGCCCGAGCGCTGGCACTGCGGGCTGGCGGAGGGCGACGCAACGCGGCCGACGCCCCGGCACCCCTGCTCACCGTCGTCACCAACGCGCTCAACATCGCGGGCGAACTCGCCGTGCGGCCCCAGGTCAAGATCGTGGTCACCGGCGGCGTGGCCCGCCCCCAGACCTACGAGCTCGTGGGTCCGTTGACGGCCGGCGTGCTGAAGGAGGTCGTGCTCGACGTGGCCGTCCTGGGGATCGACGGGCTCGACCCCCAGCTCGGCGTGATGGCCCATCAGGAGGACGAGGCCGGCATCAGCAGGCTGTTCGCCGAACGCGCGCAGCGCGTCGTCGTGGTCACCGACTCGTCGAAGCTGGGGAAACGGGCCTTCGCCCGGATCTGCGGGCTCGACGACATCGACGTCATCGTCACCGACTCCGCTGTGCCCTCCGACATGGCCGCCCGCCTCACCGACCTCGGCATCAAGGTGATCGCGGTGTGACGGACCGCCGTCGACGCCGACGGGCTCCCGAGCGGCCGGACGGGCCCCGGACGGGGCCGGACCGCTCCGCACGCCGGAAGGGTCCCGGGGCGACGGCGTCCCGGTATGTCATGGCCGCCCACCGCGGACCTGGTCGCGGGACCAGGCGCCGAGCACGGGGACACAGCGTTCGGCGAAGTGCTCGAAGTCGGCGGCCGTGTTGTACACATGCGTCGAAAGGCGCAGATAGCCGACGCCCCCGAAACTGGTGAAGGCCGCCGCGACCCCCAACTCCCGCGCCACCCGGTCCCGCAGCGCGTCGGCCTCCGCGCGAGTCGCGGCCAACGGCGCGGGAATCCGCACCAGCCGGAGTGCGCTGACCGGCATGCCCACACGGACGGCGCAGTTCTCCCCGGTCAGGTCGGAGAACGCCGCACCGATGATCCGCTCCGCGTAGTCGGCGAGTTCACGCATATAGCCGCGGGCCGCCTCCCACCCCCAGGTGTCCTCGATGAAACCGAGGGCGGTGGGCGTGGCGAGGTAGCTGGTGACGTCGACGGTCCCCTGGGTGTCGAAGCGGTCGGGGAACGGCTCGCGGGCTCCCCAGGAGTCGATCAGCGGATGGAGGCCGTCGCGCAGTCCGGTGCGCGCCACCAGCGCCGCGGTGCCGCGCGGGGCGCAGCCGAACTTGTGCAGATTGCCGACCCAGAAGTCGCAGGAGAGGCCGGCGAGGGGCTCTTCGGCCAGTCCGGGCACGTGCGCCCCGTCCACGAGGGTCGGGATGCCGCGTCTGCGGGCTTCGGCGGTGATCCGCGCGACCGGCATCCGGCGGGCGGTCGCGGATGTGATGTCGTCGATGACGAGGAGGCCGGTCGCCTCTCCCAGCGCCCCGACGACGCATGCGTAGGCGGTGTCGGCGTCCGCGTCGAGCGGCACGTGGGCCGTGCGTGTCCGGCCGCCCCAGCGCCGGGCCAGGCGCTCGGCCCCCATGGTCACGGCGCCGTAGCCGTGATCGGTGACCACGACGTCGCCGCCGGGTCGCGCGGGGGTTCCGGCGTAGACGACGCTCGCCCCCGCGCTGGCGTTGGGCACGAGGGCCAGATCGTCGACGGGCACCCGTAGGAAGCCGGCGATCGCGCTCCGCGCGGCCGCGACTCTCCGGGGCAGCGCGGGAAACCACTCCACGGGGGAGGCGTCCATCTGCCGGCGCAGCCGGTTCTGCTCGTCCTGGGCCAGGAGCGGAACCGCCCCGAACGACCCGTGATTCAGGTGTGTGATCGCCGGATCGAGCGACCAGGCAGCGGCGGCGGGGCGGCCGTCGGCCAGTTCGAGGGGAAGCGGTGGAGTGGGGACACGTGTCGTACGCATGGGGCTCCGAACGGGCTGGGCAGGAACGATCGGCCGACCGGGGCAGCGCGGTCCTGCGGTGCGCCACCCGGAGACGATGAGATTTGCGCGCGAGTAGCTTACTTCGATCATTTGCGAGCATGCCTTGATCGTCTTCTGATCAGGTGTCGTGGTACGGCGCTCGTCACCCGGTACCGGCCGGACCCACTCCGCACGGGCCGCACCCCGCGAAGGAGCGTCGAGCTGAGCGCGACCGGATCATGCGGTCCGGAAGCGGGGCCGCGGCTTCGGAGTCGACGGCCGGGGTGGGCCACCGGTCCGGCGGCCGGACGGTGAACGCGGGCCGGGGTCTACGGGCCCGGTACCTCGTACGGCAGCAGCTCGGCGCGTTTGGCCGGGCGCCCGTCGCCGGACGACCGGCCCGTGAGCCGCCGCCCGATCCACGGCACCAGGTGTTCCCGCGCGAAACGGACGTCCTCGGCACGTCGCGTCGCCCATCTGGCCGGCACGGCGGCCGGCAGCGGGGCCCGCCAGTCCTCCTCCGGCGGCAGCCCCAGCGTCTGCCACACGGCCTCGGCGACCCTGCGGTGCCCCTCGTCCGTCAGATGCAGCCGGTCGACGCCCCACATCCGCGGATCGCCCAGCACGGGCGCCCCGTACAGGTCGACCACCAGCGCCCCGTACCGGCCCGCGAGGTCGTCGACGACGGAGAACAACTCCTCCATCCGCGGGCGGAAACGCTCCATCACCGAGCCGTCGCGCCCCGGGCTGCGCATCAGGACGAGCGTCCCGCACGAAGGGGCGAGCCGTTCCACGGCTTCCTCCAGGCGTCCGCGCACCATGCCCATGTCGCACTTCGGCCGCAGCGCGTCGTTCAGCCCGCCGACCAGGGTGACCACATCCGCCCGCATGGCGGCCGCCACGCCCACCTGGTCGTCGACGATCTGGCCGATCAGCTTGCCGCGTACCGCGAGGTTGGCGTACTGGAACCCGGGCTCACGGGCCGCGAGGCGCGCGGCGAGAACATCGGCCCAGCCGCGGTACGAACCGTCCGGCAGCAGGTCCGACATCCCCTCGGTGAACGAGTCGCCGATCGTGACGAGACTGGTGTATGAGGCATTCATGTCCATGGCGGTGCGATCGTATCGCGGGCCCAGGGGCGTTCGGGAGGGAACGACGAGAGGGCCACCCCGCCGGTGCGGTCCTGCCCGTGCGCCCCCCGAAGCCCCTCGCGCGGTTCGCCGGAGGGGGACCGCGCGAGGGGCGACCCGTGTCAGAGCGCCTGCGGCCGGCCCACCAGCTCGCGCAGGACGTCCTCCATCGTGACCAGACCCGCCAGCCTGCCGTCGTCGGCGAGGACGGCCGCCAGGTGCGTACGGCTGCGGCGCATGGCCGTCAGCACGTCGTCGAGCGGGGTGGCGGCCCGGACCCGGGCGATGGGACGCATCGCCGTCACCGGGAACGGGAGATCGCGCGGCGTGGCGTCCAGGGCGTCCTTCACATGCAGATACCCCAGGATGCGCTCCTTGGCGTCCACCACCGGGAACCGCGAGAAACCGGACTCGGCGGAGAGCCGTTCCAACTGCTCGGGGGTCGTCCCGACCCTCGCGTACGTCACACGCCCGACGGGCATCACGACGTCGCGCACCGGGCGCCGGCCCAGTTCGAGGGCGTGGTGCAGCCGTTCGGCCGCCCGGTCGTCGACCAGCCCCGCCTCACCCGCGTCCCGCACGAGTCTGGCCAGTTCGTCGTCGGAGAAGGTGGCGGACACCTCGTCCTTCGTCTCCACCCGCAACATCTTCAGCAGCAGGTTCGCGAAGGCGTTGATCGCGAAGATCACCGGCCGCAGCGCCCGCGCCAACGCCACCAGCGGCGGGCCGAGCAGCAGCGCGGTGCGCACCGGTTCGGCCAGCGCGATGTTCTTCGGGACCATCTCGCCCAGCAGCATGTGCAGATAGGTCGCCGCGGTCAGTGCGATCACGAACGAGATGGGGTGGACCAGTCCGTGCGGCACACCGATCGTGCCGAAGACGGGCTCCAGCAGATGTGCGATGGCGGGCTCGGCGACGATGCCCAGCACCAGCGTGCAGAGCGTGATGCCGAGCTGGGCCGCCGCGAGCAGGGCAGAGACGTGCTCCAGACCCCAGATGACGCCGCGTGCCCTGCGGTCCCCGGCCTCGGCGGCCGGCTCGATCTGGCTGCGGCGTACGGAGATCAACGAGAACTCCGCGCCGACGAAGAAGGCGTTCACGACCAGTGTCAGCAGGCCGATGAAGAGCTGGACGGCGATCACCGGTCGTGCTCCGTCCAGTCGTCGGCGCCGGTGCCGGTGCCGGGCGGTGGTGCGTGCAGCAGGGCGCGGGCGGCGCGGCGTCCGGAGGCGTCCACCACGTCGATCCGCCACTCGGCCAGTTCGATCGTGTCACCCACGGTGGGAATGCGTCCGACCTCGGTGGCGATCAGCCCGGCGAGGGTCTCGTACGGACCGTCGGGCACGCGCAGTCCGATGGCCCTGAGCTGGTCGGTACGGGCGGCCCCGTCCGCCGACCACAGATGCCGTCCGTCGGCGTCCTCGCCGGCCGGCGCCAGGTCCGGGGTCTCGTGCGGATCGTGTTCGTCACGGACCTCGCCGACCACCTCCTCGACGATGTCCTCCAGCGTCACGACCCCGGCCGTACCGCCGTACTCGTCGATGACGACCGCCATGGCGAGCTTCCCCGACAGCCGGTCGAGCAGCCGGTCCACGGTCAGCGTCTCCGGGACGAGGACGGGTTCGCGCAGCATGTCCGAGACCCGTTTGCGGGACCTCTCCTCGGCCGGCACGGCGAGCACGTCCTTGATGTGCGCGACCCCGACGACGGTGTCGAGACTGCCCCGGTAGACGGGGAAACGGGACAGCCCGGTCGCCCGGGTCGCGTTGGCGACGTCCTCGGCCGTCGCCTGCGCGTCCAGGGCGGTGACCTGGACGCGCGGGGTCATCACGTTCTCCGCGGTCAGCTCGGCCAGATTGAGGGTGCGGACGAACAGCTCGGCGGTGTCCGCCTCCAGCGCCCCCTCCTTGGCCGAGTGCCGGGCCAGTGCCACCAGCTCCTGGGGGCTGCGGGCGGTGGCGAGCTCCTCGGCCGGTTCCAGACCGAAGCGGCGCACGATCCGGTTGGCGGTGTTGTTGAGGTGGCTGATGAAGGGGCGGAAGACGGCGGTGAACGCGCGCTGCGGGGTCGCGACCGCCTTGGCGACGGCCAGCGGCGAGGAGATCGCCCAGTTCTTCGGGACGAGTTCACCGACGATCATCAGGACCACGGTGGACAGGGCCGTGCCGATGACGAGCGCCAACGACGAGGCCACGCCCGGCGAAAGGCCGGTCGCCTCCACCGGTCCACGGATCAGGGCGGAGACGGACGGCTCGGAGAGCATGCCGACCACCAGGTTGGTCACGGTGATGCCGAGCTGGGCACCGGAGAGCTGGAACGTGAGACTGCGTACGGCCTTCAGGGCGCCGGCGGCGCCGCGCTCACCTCGCTCCACGGCCCGTTCGAGCTGGCCGCGCTCGACCGTGGTCAGTGAGAACTCCGCAGCGACAAAGGCTCCGCAGGCAAGGGAGAGCAGCACCGCCACGAGGAGCAGAAGCACTTCTGTCATCGGTTCACCTCCGTCCCATGATCGGGCAGGGACAGGGGGATCGCGCGGTGTCGACTACTGGGAGGCTCGCCCATGGGCGGACGCTCACACCTTTCGGGAGGATCGGTCGGACGAGAACCCATCGTAAAGGATCGGCAAAGTCCCCACTCCCTCGGAAGATCGCGTGCTCGGTCCCGGGCCGCTCTCCTGCCCCGTCCGGGCCCCGCTCACGCGGGCCGCGGTCCGTGGATGTGCCGGCGGGCGGCCCGGGACCGGGCCTGCTCGCCCCGAGAGGCGTGGGTGTACACGAAAGCGGCCGGTCAGATCGGTGCGGGCAGGACTCGCAAGTCTCGTCCGATGGGGAAGACTGAGCCCATGAGAGACATCGTCTTCA
This sequence comes from Streptomyces sp. AM 4-1-1, assembly GCF_029167625.1. NCBI lineage: Bacteria > Bacillati > Actinomycetota > Actinomycetes > Kitasatosporales > Streptomycetaceae > Streptomyces > Streptomyces sp. AM 4-1-1. Next base: position 605,573 of record NZ_CP119145.1, on the reverse strand, counting down.
CGCGCAGGAGCGGCTGGATCCCGCACGTGATCCGCGAGGACGGTGAGCTGAAGCTGACGCTCGGTGCCGGGGCCGACGCCAACCACGAGCCTCGCACGTTCACGTTCTCGATCGGGGAAGCTCATCTCGCGGTGATCCGGGAGGACCTGGCCAGACACCTCCTGCTGTGGAGCGCGGTCCTTCCGCTGTGCGACGCCGCCGGAACCCGGGGCCGGTTCGACGAGAGCGCTGCCGTCGCGCTCCTGGACCCGATCCTTCTCTCCGCGCGCGCGGACGTCGACGCGCTCTTCCAGCGCATCCGGTGGGACAGGGGTCGGCTCATCGCCCATGGGGCTGACATCGGTCTGCTCGAGCGCGGTCAGGTCTGCGCGGCGATGCGCACGGCGACAGAGGCGTCCAACGGGAAACGAGTTCAGGAGTACCCGGCGGACCGCCGTCGCGCCGAGCGCGGAGCGGTACCCGGTCCGCTCGACGCCGCGATTTTGATGTACACGGGCCAGTACCTGCACGGTGCGACGGTTCCGAGGAGGATGCCCGATGCCGTCGACCCCGCGCTGCTGCCCGAGGTCATGTGTGTGATCGCCACCGCGGAGCAGGCGTGCGCCGGGATACGGATCGGCCGCGATCCGCGCCGGGGAAAGCGCGCCACGGACAAGCGTGACTGGGATCGGATGGCGGCGACGGTCGACGCGGCCGTGCGCCGTGCACACCCTGAGCTCGTCGTCGACGCGGTGCGCACCGTGAGCTTCCTGATGTGCTCGGAGGCCGCGGACCGCTCCAGGAGCACGCCCATGGAGGACGAAGAGGCTGCCGGCGACCGCGCCGACTTCGGCGGGAGTGCGAGGAAGACGGCCCTGTCGTTCACCGACGACAGGGGCGTCGGGAAGAAGTGGCTCCCGGACAATCCCCGCACCGCCAGCGCGGCGTTCTGGGAGTTCGTCGGCGATCGCTCCGCCGCGGACAACGAAGTGTTCACCATCGAGGACGAGGAGAGGGGCGAAGGGATTCAGCTCCACTTCTACGCGGACTCCATCGCCCGGGTCACGACGGCGCACGAGGGCGAAGGCGGGTCGGATGCGCGGTACCGGGTCGAGTACAGCCTGGTCGACGGGATCGGCGGGTACCGGAACCTGGTGAGCGCCTTCGTCCGTGGCGGCTGCGCCGCACTCGAACAGCACGGCTCCTGGCTGTCGGATGCCGCTGAGTTCGAGCGCGCGCGCCGGCGGCGCGACGCCGAGTAGTCCTGGCGGAGCCCGCGCACACGTCGTCGGAAGGGCCCGTGAGAGAGCGGGTGGAGGAGTCCGCGCACTGGCCGACGCAGCCGGATGACCCGGCCGCATCGCTCGACCGGGACCCGGTCGGGCACTTCCGCCGGTTCCGGGCCGACACCGGGTACAACGACTCAACGGCTCGTGGGCCTTGCCCCTGGTCTGCCGCCACCTGATCGCGCACCGAGCCGGGTTCTTCCACTTCGCGGTCCCGGCCGTCTCCGTCACACGTTCCGCACGGTCGGAATCCACCAGGTGCTCCCCGCCCTGATCACGGCGGTCCTCGCTCGGGAACTCGCCCCGCAGGACGTCTTCCTCCCCTGAACGACCGGCAGGACGTCCCCGCCCCGCTTCCCTTGGGCGGCGCCTTCGAGCTGCGCCGCCTCCACGTCTGCCCCGGCATGCGCCTCCGGAGGCTGACCGCCACGGCGGCCCGAGCGGGGCGGGCCCGGCCGGGGGCCGAGCGGAGGACCCCTGCCGAACCTCCGTGGTACTCATGACCCATGAGCCAGTTCCGCGACTTCAACCTCAAGCTCCTTGTCATCGAGGAGCTCATGTACGGCCCCGAGCCGCTTCTCCCGGTCTACGACCTGCCCGCGCGGCTGGCCGAGCGGGGGATCGGCGACCCCGCGTCCTACGTCCTGGAGAACCGCCTCCACGCGGAGGTGCTGCCGGAGTCCCGGGCCCATTTCGAGGCCCTGGAGATTCCGGCCGAACTGCTCGCCCGCGTCGAGGAGCTGTGCTTCGACGCCGGGGCGGACGTCTTCCGGCACTGCGCCCCCGCCTGGGACGGCGAGGACGACCTGTTCGACGTCCGCTCGCTCAACGACCTCGCCCTGCTGCCCAACCTGCGGGAGGTCACCTTCGTGGAGGACGGCGTCCTGGCGGTGCCGGACGCGGCGCGGGTCTTCACCGCGCGCGGTATCGACACCGACTGAGCCCCGGCACCCGTCCGCCTCCCCGGCCGGGAAGGCCGCGCTCCGCCGCCACGCGGACGCGCTCCACCGCAAACGGCTCCGGCGCCCCGGGCCGCCCATGCCCGGATCACCTGATCGGCTCCGCCGCGCGACTGGCGGAGCCGATCAGGGCCGACGACGCGCGAGGACGATCCCTCCAAGCTCGCTCTCGGCAGAGGTGAGAGTCTTGTGCGTCTCGACGGCGAAGCCGGCTTCGTCAAGCCACTCAATCGTCCGGCGGTGCTGACGGCGGTGGACACAGACCTTCATCGGGTGCCCGCCATAGCCCTCAGTCTTCAACCGCGGCTCGTCGCCGACACGGAAACTGAGCAGTAACGGCGCACCGGGCCGAAGCACTCGACGGAAATGCGCAAGGACCGAGCTGATTCCGTCGTCAGGAACGTGGATCAGTGAGTACCAAGCGACCAGCCCGGTCACCGAGGCGTCGCCCAAGGTCAGGTCCGTCATGGAACCGACGTCGAACCGCACCCCAGGGTGATGGCGACGGGCCACATCGATCATCCCCGGTGCCAGATCGATGCCGAACGCGTCCAGGCCCAGCTCCCTCAAGTGGCCTGCAATCCTGCCTGTCCCGCACCCCACGTCCGCGACCGGCCCGCCGCCTCGGGCGCACACCAGATCAGCCGCGCGTGAAGCGCGGCGAGGATGAACGCGAGGCATACGAACGAGTACGTACGAGCGGCGGGGGCACCGTGTCCCCGGCACGCCGACGGACATGCCGACGAGCAGGCCGGTGCTCCCGGTCGGTCCGGAGAAGATCGGCCGTTCCCGGGCCCGTCGGCGCACGCGGGCAGGACGTACCCGCAGCCGTCACCCGGGCAGGGACTTCTCCAACTGCGCGGCCATGAACGTCCGGGCCGGCTTCCCGCTCGCCGTCCGGGTGACAGCGCTGTGCGGGATTTCGAGCACGGTCTCCGGGGCCGTACCGAAGTCGGCGGCGATCCGGGCACCGATCTCGACGGTGTCGACCTGCCGCCCCCGCTCCGTCACGACCATGACGGCGAACGCCTCGCGGTACGGAAGGGCGACGCAGTCGGCGACGCCCGGAAGCATGGTCACCACCTGCTCGATGTCCGTGACGAACACGTTCGCCCCGTTGACGGTGACGCGGTCGCCGCGCCGCCCGCTCAGATGGAGACCGCCCGGCCTCAGCGATCCCAGGTCACCGGTGTCGAACCAGGTGGTGCGGTGGTCGGTGGCGCCGTCGTACCCCGCGAACAGGGTCGGCCCCCGCAACTGCACGGAGCCGACCTCCGCCTCGGCGCAGGGACGGCCCGACTCGTCGACCACCCGCAGGTCGAGCCCCGGCAGGGGAGTGCCCAGGCACGCGGTGGTGGCCGGGCCGTCCGTGTGGAAGCTGGTGCCCGCGTCCACGTAGCGGTGCGAGGTCGCCATCAGCGACGCCTCGGCGAGTCCGTAGCAGAACACCAGCGCCGTCGGGTCGAACCCCCAGGGGGCGGTCGCGTCGAGGTAGGTGCTGATGGTGCGCGGGCGGATGGGCTCAGCCCCGCAGAAGACGGTGCGCCAGCCGCTGAGGAGATCCGGCTCCGGGGCCCGCTGGCCCGCGGCGGTCGTGAGCCGGGCGGCGAGGTAGCGCAACATCGAGTCGGGGAAGGCGCTGTGCGCCCGGTCCGCGTCCCGCAGCAGTCGCAGAGCGGCCAGCGGCCTGCGCAGGAAGGCGCCCGGCTCCTCGATCACCAGGTCGATGCCCGCGACGAGGGAGGCCAGTACCCCGATGAGGCCCATGTCGTGGTGGAGCGGAAGGGCGATGAGCCCCGCGTGGCCCGGCCTCATGCCCGACACGCCGAGGATGGCGCCGATGTTGCCGAGCACGGCCCGGTGGCTGAGCGGAATGGGCCGGGGGAGTCCGGTGGAGCCGCTCGTGTACTGGATGAACGCGAGGTCCTCCGGCGCCCCGGGCGCGGGCTCGGGCGAGGCGCCGCGGTGCGGGACCAGCCGCAGCTCCGTCAGACCGTGCCCGGCCACCCGGAAGGAGTGACGCACGTTCTGCTGCCGGGTCACCATGGCGAAGTACTGTCCGATGATCGCCCCGGGGACGCGCGGCTTGACGGAGACGGGGACCGCGCCCAGATGCATCAGCCCGAGGAGGGCCACCACGTCCTCGCGGGAGCTGCCGATCCGGAGCATCACCCGGTCCCCGGGACTCACACCCTGCCGCGCGAATCCGCCCGCGGCGGCCGCGATCTGCTCGGCGAACGCGGGATACGTCAGGCTCTCGCGCGTGGCGGACGTACCGAAGGTGACGGTCGCCCGCTCCCGTTGGGCCTGTCCGGCGAGGGCGTCCTGAAGGGTGGTTCCGCTCATACCGCTCTCCCGGGAACGTTCAGCAGGGCGTGCAGGTCGGCCCGGTGGATCTGTTTGGTCTCGCGGTCCACCAGCCCGAGGCGGACCCGGCCCCGCGCCACCACGGTGCCGTCGGTGTGTTCGATGTCCTGGTCGAGGGTGAAGCTGTACGGGGAACGCGAGGCGAGCGAGGTGCGGACGACCACCCGGCCCACCGGGTCCCAGTCGACCGCCTTCACGTAGTCCAGCTGGAGCTGGAGGACCACCGCGACCAGCGAGCTGTCGCGCAGATCGCCCCCCAGGGCGAGCCCCCACTCCCAGCGCCCCGATTCCAGGATCTGCAGGTGCACGCTGTTGTTCAGATGCCCGGCCCAGTCGAAGTCGTTGGGACGCAGGGCGACTTCGCAGGTGTGGACCGCGTCCAGCGGTGTGCCGGCGGTCATGCGGAACCCTCCTCCGCTCTCCTTGTCGGTTCGGCCAGGAACACGACCACCGCACCGGCCAGGTCGCCGGTGTGGCTGATCGACAGCTCGACCCGGGCGTCACGCCGCCGGCACCACTCGCCGATCCGCCCGTGCAGCCGGAACCGTGGCTGACCGGCCGGTCCGTGGACCACCTCGGCCTCGGGAAAGGTGTGCGCGGGCGCGCCCCCGAGGGAGCTGAGGGCCTTCACGAACGCCTCCTTGGCCGCGAACAGCCCGGCCAGGGAGGCGTACGGGTCGGGGCGCGAGTCGCAGTGCGCCCGCTCCCCGACGGTGAACAGCGCACCGCTAGCGAGCAAGTGCGGCTTCCCGCGCAGCTCCGTCACGGACTGCAGATCGAATCCGGTCGACATCGTTCGTGCGGAGGCTGGCGAAGTAGGCACGCTTGAGGTCCTCATACGACTGGGTCTGGATGCCGGTCACCTCGCGGACCAGGGCGAACACGCTGGTCAGCTTCCGGGCGTGCACCGATCCCTCGTGCAGCGCCTCGTCGTCGAGCCCGAACTCCTCGTCGCCGGAGCGGGTCCGCTCCCACCAGTTCACGAATCCCTGGCGTTCGGTCTGCGCCTCACGGGCCGAGCCGAAGGTCTCGCCGCCGTCCGGACGCACCCAGGTGTACGCCATCGACAGGACGTCCTTGACGGGGTAAACGCCGGACTCCACCAGGGCCTTGGCGAAGGAGGCGAAGTACTGCCGGTGCTGCACCTCGTCCTTCATGATGGTGCCGAAGACGTCGCTCACGAGTTCGTCCTCGGTGGTGCGCGACTGCCAGCCGTACGACACACAGGCTTCGATCTCGACGCACGCCTGGAGGACGCAGACCCTGGCGTAGTTGTCGGCCGGGAACGGACCACGGTGCTCGATGACCTCGGCCTCGTCGATCGGGTCCACCCCTGCCATCTCCATCAGACGGCCGAAGGCCACCTCGTGGTGCGCCTCCTCCTCCAGCCAGTACCGGGCCGACCAGGCGGCCGCGATGTGCAGGACGTCGGCGCCGAGCGGGTTGGACTCACGGAGTTCACCGGCGAGCTTGACGCCGTCGACGGCGAGCCGGATGCCCGCGGGCTGGGTGGTCAGCTCGGCTCGGGAGGCGTGCCAGAGCGCGGCCTTGTCACCGGGGGCGGGCCGGGACAGGCGACGGCCGTCGAAGAGGGCGTCCGTCCCCCAGCGGCGCTGCTCGTGGTAGCTCTGCTGGACGCGCAGTACATCGCTGATGGTCGCTCCGGCGCGGAGTTCCTTGACAATGTCGGTCATGATCAGCATGGGCTGCGGCTTCCGTTCAGGAGGAGGTGGAAGTGAGCTGCTTGTCCAGTGCGACGACGACGTCCTCGGCGGTGTGGTCGAGGGTCATCGTGGGGAGTTCGACGTCCGCGTCGGCGCCGGCGTCGGCCAGCGCTCCCGCGAACGCGTCCAGCAGGTCGATGGAGTTGATCGCGGTCGGGGAGGCGACCAGGACGGCCGACAGCGGCTGACCCGCGAACACCTCCTCCTGTGACAGACCGAGCCGGCGCGCGACATGGGTTCTGAGTTCGTCGAGCATGAATGTCTCCCTGTGGATGTCGGTGCTGCGGAGACGGTCGGCCGCCGGGGCGGACCAGTCCGGTGATCTGCCGAGCGTCGTGAGGACCAGGTCGAACGTGGGTGCTCCGGGGGCCGGGGCGAGAGCCGGCCGGAACTGTGCTCCGGGGCCGAGCCTGCGCTCGTCGTCCGGCACCCGCAGAGCGACGGCCAGGGCCGTCTCGGCGGCTTCGGTGGACAGCTCCAGGTCCAGACCCAGCGCGCGGGCGAGGTCCCAGCCGTGGACGACGTAGTCCAGGAAGTGGAACCCGATGGCCACGGAAGCGGGGAAGGACATGGTGGTGCTGATCTCCGGGAGCCTGAACTCGCGGTTGAGCACGCCGGGCCGGTCGAACGCCGTGAGGACGGCTTCCGCCGAGGCGCGGTAGGTCCCGAGCGGGTCCTCGCCGAGGGCCGCTGGTTCCCAGTCGCGGAGCGCGGCCCCACCGCCCGTCGCGGCGGCGGCGAACCCGTCGTGCTGCCCCGCCATGTGGGCGACCAGCTGACGCACCGTCCAGTCGCCGCAAGGAGTGGGCGCGTCCCAGTGTCCGGGCCGCGCCCACTCCAGAACGCGTACGGATTCCAGCACGGCCGCCCGGTCGAGTTTCCGGATGTCCATGCGGTTCCTTTCGACGGGTGGTGCCCCGGCTCACGGGTACGACGCTCGGGCCCCGCGGACATCGGGCGGCGGGTGTGCCGGCCGGATCAGCGGAGGGCGGCGGGCCGCCGGCCTCCGCGGAGAGTGTGGCCAGAAAAACAATAGCACGACCGTACGTTTAGTTAGTCGCGATTCTCGGGTGGCCGGGGAAGGGGTCGCGACGTGGGGGTGGCCGCGAGGGGGCGGACCGGTGAAGGGACGGCCGGCGAGGGGGTGTCCGGTGAAGGGGCGGTCGGTGAAGGAGCGGTCGACCCGCTGCGAAACCCCGTTGTCCGACCGTCCTTCGCGCGCGGCGTACGGCCGGACTCTCGTCGGCGGCCGTGTGCCGCCGCGCGCTCACCGACGGCCGTGCGCCGTCGCGTACTCACCGCCCGTCGGGTGCCTCCCTCGTCTGTTCGGTGATGAACGCGGCGAGCGCGGCCACGCCCTCCTTGATCCGTGCGGGGTCCAACGCGCTGCACGACAGGCGGAGTTGGGTCTCCCCTCCGCCGTCGAGGTAGAAGTCGCTCATCGGCGTCCAGAGCACGCCGAAGTCACGCGCCGAGTGTTCGAGGGCCTTGGTGTCGGCGACGAACGGGACGTTCAGCACGAGGAAGAAACCGCCCTCGGGCTGGTTCCAGTGGACGCCGAGTTCGCGTCGGCGCCCGGACGGGAAGTGCCGCTCCAACTCGTCCAGCAGGCAGTTCATATTGGCGCGGTAGAAGGCGATGGCTCCGGCGTTGGCGTCCCGGAGCCGGCAGTCCGCCTCGACGAGCAGCCCGCCGACGACGGCCTGGCCGACGGCCGAGGTGTTGACCGTGGTCATGCTCTTGATCTTGGACAACTGGTCGGCGAGCAGGGTGCGTTCGCCGGTCGCGGAGACCACCTCCTGATCGGCCACGACATACCCGACACGCGCGCCGGGGAGCGCGGTCTTGGCGAACGAGCCGAGGTGCAGGACCCGCCGGTCGGGGTCCAGGGACTTGAGCGTCGGCCTGGCGTTCCCGGACCGGACGAAGAACCCGTAGGGATCGTCCTCCAGGATCAGCAGATCCTCCTCCTGGGCGATCTCCAGCAGACGTCTGCGCGCGGCGACGGTCATGCTCGCGCCCGACGGGTTGGCGAAGTCCGGCACCACGTACAGGGCGCGGGGCCGCCCGCCCGTCGCCCGGGTCTCCCGGACGGCGGCCAGCAGTGCTTCGGGGTCCGGCCCGGCCGCCCCTTCCCGGACGGGGCGCAGCGTGATGTCGAGCAGTCGCGCCGCGCCGGTGATCCCGACGTACGCGGGGGAGCTGACGAGCAGGGTGTCCTCGGGCCGTGCGAAGAGGGCGCGCAGCGTGAGCAGCATCGCCTCCTGGCAGCCGGTCGTCACGACCACCGCGTCCGGCCGGACGTGGATGCCCTCGTCGTTGGCCAGGGTGCGGGCGATCAGCTCATGGATGATCCCGTTGGTGCGCCCGTACTGGAAGAGCTGGGTGCGCACCTGGCCGTGCGTCCAGCCGAGCCGGTTCTTGAGGTGGTCGGTGTAGACCTGGAGGTACCGCGTCAGGTCCTCCGGCTCGAACGAGCCCTCGGAGGGCCTGCCGGGGGCGAAGGAGATCGCCTCCGGGAAGCGCCCCACGACCTCGTTCAGGAAGTTCATCGCGTCCAGCACCGGATCGGCGAGCGACGCGTGCAGATCACCGAGGTCCAGAGCCCAGGCCCGGCCCGTCGGAGCGGTGGTGTCACCCATGGTCAGCCCCTTGTCGTGGCGTCGGCGAAGGCCGTGCGCAGATACGCGGCGGCCTGTTCGATGGCCCGGCGTCCCGCGTCGAGCGTCCCGGCCATGGCGAAGAAGCCGTGTGCCACGCCCTTGTAGCGGGTCAGGACGACGGGTACGCCGCTGTCGCGCAGCCGTCGGGCGTACTGCTCGCCCTCGTCGCGCAGCGGGTCGTACTCCGCGGTGATCACCAGTGCCGGTGGCAGCCCGGAGTGGTCCGGGGCCCGCAGCGGGGAGGCGAGCGGATCGCCGCCGTCCTCGGGGGCCGCGAGGTAGTTGTCCCAGTACCACTGCACCGACTTCTCGTTGAAGAGCAACGGATCGGTGTTCTCGCGGCGCGAGGGCGTGTCCGCGAAGTGGTCGGTGTTGGGATAGACGAGCACCTGGGCCAGGATGTCCGGGCCCGATGCGTCCCGGGCCATCAGGGTCACCGCCGCCGCGAGGTTGCCGCCCGCGCTGTCACCGCCCACGGTCAGGCGCGTGGCGTCGCCCCCCAGTCGTCCGGCGTTCGCGGAGGCCCAGCGGACCCCCGCGAGACAGTCCTGGGGCGCGGCCGGGAAACGGTGCTCGGGTGCGAGCCGGTAGCCGACCGCGATGGTGAGGCATCCGGCGGCATTGGCCAGTTGCCGGCAGATCGCGTCGCTGGTGTCGAGCGATCCGAGGGACCAGCCACCGCCGAAGAAGTAGACGAGCACGGGCAACGGGCCCTCGCCCGCGGGCCGGTAGATCCGTACCGGCAGGTCACCGGCCGGGCCCGGAATCGTCGTGTCGCGCACCTCTTCCACCGGTTCGGGGACGCCCGCGTCGGCCCGCACGGCGGCGAGATCGGCCGCCCGTGCCTCCTCGACGGACAGGGTGTACAGGGGACGGATGTCCTGGGTCGAGCGCTCGTCGTACAGCGCGCGGAACTGGGGATCAAAGGTCATGGTGTCTCCGGACCAGGGCCACGGTCCGCGGGACCGTGGACGGTGTCAAGGTGTGTCGGGGAGCAGCGAGGGGTCCGTCGCGACGCTGCGGAGGCGGTTCAGAACGCCCTTGGCCGCCTTGTCGTAACAGGTGAAGTCGTCGTGCAGCACGGACTCGGTGCTGGCCAGTTCGAGGAAGGAGACCAGCTCGAAGGCGAGTTGGGGGATGTCCGTGTCGTCGCGGACCTCTCCCGCGTCCCGGGCCTCGGTGATGGTCTGTTCGATGTGGGTGAACCAGTTGCTGTGGGCTCCGACGACCGTGTCGTGGACCTTGCCCTCGCGTGCGTCGTACTCGGCCGTGACCGAGTAGAAGAAGCAGCCGCTGGGGAAGACCCGCTGTTCGGAGTGGCGCAGCCAGTTGCTGAACAGATACCACACCTGGTTGAGACCGGCCGGTAACTGGCGGGCAGGCTGCACGACATGTTCGATGTATACCGTGATGGCGGCGCGAACGGTCGCCAACTGTAACTCTTCCTTCGAGCCGAACAGGGCGAAGACCCCGCTCTTGCTGAGACCGAGTTCGCCGGCCAGACGACCCAGTGACAGTCCTTCGAGTCCCTCCTCCGATGCGATGGACACAGCTCGCTGAAGGACCAACCGCCTTGTCTGGTTGCCGCGTTCGACCCGTCCGTCGGTGCGTGTCGCCGTCATGCGACATCTCCTCTGTCTCGCCGTCGGTGTCTCTCCGGGGCATCGGCCCCCGCGCACTGTACTAAGTGGACGACCGTGCGGACAGTGTGCAAGAGTACGGTTGACGTACGGTCGTGCGGTTAGTTCGATGGTGCGCAGTGGGCGATCACGGGGGTCGATCGAATGACATCGTTGGCACTTCAGGAGTACGAGACCGCGGCCAGGGGGAAGCTGCCCGGCCCGGTGTGGGACTTCCTGCAGGGGGGGAGCGGCACCGAGTCGATGGTCTCGGCCGGCCGCGCCGCCCTGGACGGACTGCGGCTGCGCCCGCGTTTCCTGGTGGACGTCTCGGCGTGCGACGCGCGGACCTCCCTGCTGGGCGCGCGGCTGGCGGCCCCGGTGGGCATCGCACCCGTGGCCTACCACCGGCTGGCCGATCCGGAGGGCGAGGTGGCGACGGCGCGCGCCGCCGGTGAGGCCGGTTCGCTGTTCACGGTCAGCATGTTCGCCAGCCGTACCCTGGAGGACATCGCGGCGGCGGCGACCGGTCCGTTGTGGCTCCAGCTCTACTGGCTGAAGCGGCGCGAGGTCATGGTGGACCTGATCCGGCGGGCCGAGGAGTCCGGCTACCGGGCCCTGGTGCTGACGGTGGACGCGCCGAGGGTCGCGCACCGTCCGCGTGACGTGCGCAACGGTTTCGCCGTGCCCGAGGGGATCCGTGCGGTGAATGTCGATCCTTCCGTGATGGCGGCCTCCCATGGCGGGCGTGCCGGGCAGTCCGCCATTGCGCGGCATTCGAAGGAGCAATTCGACGCCTCGGTCACCTGGGAAGACCTGGCATGGCTCAGGGAACGGACCTCGCTGCCTCTCGTGCTGAAGGGCGTCCTCACCGGAGAGGACGCCGAACAGGCGGTCAAATACGGTGTCGACGGACTCGTCGTGTCGAATCATGGGGGACGGCAGCTCGATTTCGCGGTGCCGGCCGCCGACGCTCTCCCGGAGATTGCCGAAGCGGTCGCCGGCCGATGTCAGTTGATCTTGGACGGTTCGATTCGGCACGGCGCCGATATCGCGAAGGCGCTCTGTCTCGGCGCCGACGCGGTTTTTGTCGGCCGCCCTGTCCTCTGGGGCCTCGCGCACTCCGGCAGTGACGGCGTCTCGGCCGTCCTCCGGGTGTTGATGGACGAGTTCGACGAGGTCATGGCACTCATGGGTGTTCCCCGGGTACAGGATTTTCAAAGTTCCGGAATTGTTCACCGCTGAGCCGGTCCGCTGACCGCAATTCTCTCTCTCATTCACCGATTCCGGCAGGGTGAATGAGGTATTCCGCTTGCTCGGAAGTGCGAGTTGGTTGGGATTTCAATTTCTACTTGCGAGTAGGAAGTAATGGAAAACTTTGCTTGATTACCTGGCGGTAGTAAGTGACGATGGATCTGTCGCCGAGAAAAGCACGAGTGACATATGCGCCCGACGATCGGTGGACAGAGTTGTCCCCGTGTCGCGTCGGGCGGTTTCAAAAACTTTCGGATGAGTGGGGATTCCTGTGGGGGGAACGGTGCCGATAGGGTCCGTTTGCGCCGACGGCGCCTGGGTCGACGACGTATTACTCGGGGGTGACGGCCGGGACATCGTCCTGCACCTCGGAGAGCCGGTGGACCGCTCGGAGCTCCGCCGGCTCGTCGTGGAGCAGCAGGGCCGCCTGGTGGCCGCCGGACTGACCCCCTCGGGGACGGTCGCCGTGCGGTTGCCTCCCTCCCTGGCCTGCATCGTCTCGATGCTCGCCGGATGGCGTGCCGGCGCCCAAGTCACCCTTCTCGACTATCGGTTGACGACACATGAAATCGGCAAGGCCATCGCGCGGCTCGCCCCGCAGCTGGTCGTCGAGCCCGTCGGCGAGGTCACCGGGACGCTGCGTGGGTTCTTCGACGTCCATACCCGCGTCACCCCGCTGCGCGGCGGCCGTCCGGCCCGCTCGGCGCACGTGCTGCTGCAGCTGAGCTCCGGTTCGACCGGGCCCTCCAAGGTCATCGGCCGCACCCTGGACAGCCTCCTCGCGGAGATCGAGCGGTACGGACGACTCGACGGCTTCCCCCGCAAGGGCGAACGCACCGTCGTGCTGGCCTCGATCATCCATGTCCTGGGCCTGGTCGGCGGGTTGCTGTACGGCCTCGCGGCCGGCAGCCAGGTGATCCTGCCGGCACGGCACACGGTCGACGGAATCCTCAAGGCCGTCGCGGCCGGGGAGGAGCCGACCACCGTGCTCGGAGTCCCCTCCCAGGCCGCGGTCCTCGCGGCGGCGCGGAACCCGCCCGTCCTTCCCCAGTTCCACCGCATGATCACGGGTGGCGAACTCGTCAAGGCCGACGTCCGGGAGCGGTTCACCCGGGGATACGGCGCCGAACTCGGCGTCATGTACGGCATGACGGAGGTCGGCGTCATCGCCACGGACCTCACCGGGGCCGACCGCCCCGGCCTCACCCCGGCACCCGGCGTACGGGTCCGGGTGGAGGACGGCGAGATCCTGGTGGGTCTGCCCGAGTCGCCGTATGTCGGACAGACGGACCCGGCCCGCTTCGTGGACGGGTGGCTGCGGACGAAGGACGCGGGCAGTCTCGACGACGCGGGCCGGCTCACGGTCCACGGACGGCTCGACTCGCAGGTCTCCGTCGGCGGACTCAAGGTGGACCTCGCGGAGATCGAGGCGTTCATCACCGGTCTGCCCGGCATCACCGACGCCGTCGTCCTGCACGACTCCGGTATCGAGGCGTTCGTCGCCGTGCGGGAGAGAACCGTGTTCGACGGCCTCGCCGCGTGTCTCGCGGCGCGCCTGGCCCCGTACAAGCGGCCCCGGACGCTCCATCTCATGGCCGAGATCCCGCGGACCGCCACCGGTAAGCCCGTGCGTGACGTGGCCGCCCTCCGTGCCGCCGTGCGGCCCGCGGCCGGAGTGTGACCGGCCCGGCCTTACGGGGCGGGGGAGACCTCACGCACACACACCCGGACACCGGCCCGGGACGGTACGGCACCGTCCGTACCGTGCAGAGCGACACCGATGATGTGCCGGCCTCCGCCGACGCCGACCGCCGCCGACGCGAGGTCCGGCGCCCCGGGCAGCGGGCGCGGCACGGCGGGTTCCCCGGCGACCGGGGGCCAGTGCTCCGGGAGGGGCATCGAACGGCTCATCCCGCCGCCGCGCAGTCCCTGTCCGAGCGCCTTGCCCACCGCCTCCTTCTGCGTCCAGAGCCAGAGGAACGCCGCTGACCGATCCGCTTCCGGCAGCGCCGCCACCCAGTCGGCCTCGACCGGGTCGAGCCAGGCGCGTGCCATCGCGTCGGCGCGCAGCCGACGCACGACCTCCACATCGACACCGACCGGGAACGCGGTGGTCAGGGCGACAGCCAGGGCCCCGCGCGCGTGGGCGACGCTGACCCGCAGCGCCGTGCCGGCCCCGCCGAGAAACGGGCGGCCGCCGGGCTCATGCTCCAACCAGACCTCGGCCGCCGGGACATCGAGCAACTCGGCCGCGGCCCGCACCAGCAGGGTGCGCGCCCGGCGCCGCTCGTCCCCGTCCGTACCGCACCACAACACCGTCACATTGTCCGGGGCAGATCCCGGGCGTCCGTCCATGAACAGGGAGTCAATCAAATGTCCACCGAAGTTGAGAAGTTCATCATCGAGGCCCTCCAGAACATGAACTACGACGTGTCGGACGTCACCGGCGACACCCCGCTCGGACCGGCCGGACTCGACCTGGAATCGCTCTCCGTGGCCGAGATCGCCATCCAGGTCGAGGACACCTACGGGGTGAAGTTCGAGGAGGACGAGATGGAGACCGTCGCGCTGCTGACCGTCTCCGGCCTGGTCAAGGAGATCGTGGACCGCGCAGCGGCCTCCGCCGCGGTCAAGTAGGTCCGGGACCGGCCCCGTGCTTCCGGCGAACCCTCCCCGCCCGTGTGCCTCCGGGCAGCGGGCGGGGAGGGGATCGGCGGAGGCCGGCCGGTCGCGTCCGGCCAGCCGCCGGCACAGTCGCGTACGCAACGAGTCCGATCCAGAGAGTGGGACATCGGGGAATGAATCCCAAGAACGACCGCGCGGAACTCGCGGCCGATCAGGGGCTGGGCGTCGGCAATGTGCTGACCACGCTCCTCGCACGGAACACCGGCCTTGACGCGCCGACCCTCACCTTCGACACCGAGGTGGACTCCATCCCGGCCTGGCAGGCGCTGACACTGCGTGAGCTGGGCGACCGGGTGGCGGCGCGGGCCGCCGCGCTGCACGACCTGGGAGTCGCCCCCCGGGACCCGGTCGCGGTCTTCGTGACGGACGCCGCCGACCAGGTGCTCAGCTACCTCGCGCTGGCCCGGCTCGGCGCGATCCCCGCCCTCGTCAACGGCAGGCTCGCGGGGGAGCAGGCCGCCGAGTACATCAGGCGGCTGCGCGCGGTCGGCGTCATCGCCGACGCCGGCCACCGGTCCGTGCTGTCCGGGCACGACACCGGGACACCGCTCCTCGCCGACCCGGCCGACCTCGGCAAGGGCGACCCCGCCGCCGCCCCCCGGCCCTACCGGCACCACGGGAACGAGCCCGTGGTCATCACCCACTCCTCCGGCACCACCGGCCTGCCCAAGGCCGTGACCCACACGCACCACAGCCTCTTCGCGGCCATCCGCCACCGGCTGACCCTGCCCAAGGGACAGGGCGCCGACCGCATGCTGGGGGCCCTCCCGTCGGCCCACGCGGCCACCGTCATCGCCGTCAACCTGGCGCTGGTCGGCCGCGGCCAGCTGGCCCTGCTGTCCCAGCAGGCCGGCGGCCCGGTCCTCGAAGCGATCGAGTCCTGGCGGCCCCAGAGCGTGCTCGGATTCGCCACCACCTGGTCGGAGCTGGCGAGCGAGGACCTGTCGGCGCGCGACCTGGAGTCCGTACGCACCTGGTGGAACACCGGGGACTGCGCCCACGAGGCCCACATCCGCAAGCTCATCGCCAAGGGCACCCGGGAGACCGTCACGGCCAACGGCCGCGCGCTGGTACCCGGTTCGTTCTTCGTGGACGGCCTCGGCTCGACGGAGATGGGCCACTCCCAGTTCTTCATCACCCACACCTCCGCGACCGACCGCTACGGGCGGTGCATCGGCAAGCCGCACGCCTTCTCCGACGTCGCCGTGCTCGACGACGACGGGGAGAAGCTCCCCGCCGGGAAGGTCGGACAGCTCGGCATCAACGCGCCCACGCTGTCCCCCGGTTACTGGAACGACTCGGTGACCACCTACCGCACCCGCAGGGACGGCTACTTCCTCACCGGGGACCTCGTCTTCCGCGACGAGGACGGGTACTACTACCACGTCGACCGCATGGTGGACGCGCTGGAACTCGACGACGGCCAGAGGCTCTACACCATGCTGTGCGAGGAGCGCGTCCTCGCGGACTGCGCCGATGTGCTGGAGTGCACCGTCGTCGCGGTGCGGACGGAGGACCGGGTCGCCACCACCGTGCTGCTGTTCCTCGACCCGCGGGCGGACCAGGACGCGGACCGTACCGCCGAAGTGCTCGCCGCACTTGAGCCGCACGTGGCCCGCACCGTCGAACGGGTCGTCGTCGTCGACCCCGACGTCATCCCGCTGGGAGCGACCGGCAAGGTGCGCAAGATCCTGCTGCGCCGGCGCTTCCTCGACGGTGAGCTGCTGGGGACAGGGGCCGCCGCGCAGCAGGCGGTGATGGCATGAGCGCCCCGACCGCGGGAGCGAGCGCCGTCATCACCGGGCTCGGTACCTTCACCCCCCTGGGACGCGGCGCGGCGGACACCTTCGACGCCCTGTGCCACGGCAAGTCCGGACTGCGCACACCGCGGACGGGACACCTGCTCGACGGCACCCTGGACGTCGCCGGCATCGCACCGGACATCGAGGCTTCCGAGGTGCTGCCCCGCAGCGAGGGCCGGCTCGTCGACCGCTTCGCGCTGATGGCCATCGCCGCGGCGGACGACGCCCTCGCCGACGCCGGGCTCGTGGTCGGCCGTGACGTCGACCCGCACCGGGTCGCGGTCATCGTCTCCAGTGGCGCGGGAGGTCTGACCACGTACGAGGAGCAGACCCGGGCACGCGCCGAACGTGGCCCCACCGCCGTCAGCCCCTACCTGCTCCCCGGCATGCTGCCGAACATGGCGGCGGCCCGGATCGCCATCAAGCACGGCATACGCGGCTGGAGTTCGGCGACCGCCACCGCCTGCGCCGCCGGCGCGCACGCGGTGGCCGAGGCCGTCCGGCTCATCCGCTACGGCGAGGCCGACGTGGTGGTCTGCGGCGGCGCCGAGGCCCCGCTCAACCCCACGTCCGCGCTGGCGTTCGCACACGCCAGGGCCCTGGCGCACGACTGGGAGGACCCGGAGGCGGCCAGCCGCCCCTTCGACCGGCGCCGTAACGGCTTCGTCCTGGCCGAGGGCGCGGGAGTGCTCGTCGTCGAACGGGTCGGGCACGCCGACGCCCGCGGCGCGGCGGGCTACGCCGACCTGCTCGGCTGGGGGGCCACCACCGACGCCTACCGGCCCACCGCGCCCCGCCCCGACGGCGAGGGGGCCGCGCTCAGCATGCGCGGCGCGCTCGCCACGGCCGGTCTGGTCCCCGACGACATCGGGTACATCAACGCGCACGGCACGTCGACGAAGCTGGGCGACGTCGCGGAGACGAAGGCCGTCCACGCGGTGTTCGGCGACCGCTCGCCCGCCGTCAGCAGTACGAAGTCCATGACCGGCCACCTGCTCGGCGGATCGGGCGCGGTGGAGGCGGCCATCTGCGCCCTCGCCATTTCCCAGGGCGCGCTTCCGCCCACCCACAACCTCGACGACGTCGACCCGGCCTGCGATCTGGACCATGTGCGGGGCGCGGCCCGGCGGCAGCGCGTCGAGGCCGCGATCTCCAACTCCTTCGCATTCGGCGGCCACAACGTCAGCCTGCTGCTCGGTGCGGCGACCACCCGCGCCAAGCGCGGAGAGAAAGGGCAACACGCGTGAACATCGGAGCTGTGGACCACATCGAGTTCTACGTCGGCGACGCCCAGCAGTCGGCGTTCTTCCTCTGCACCGCGTTCGGGTTCAGGGTGTGCGGCCAGATCGGCCCCGAGACCGGCTGCCCGGACCGGCGTTCGCTCCTGCTGCGCCAGGGCGGCATCGACCTCGTCCTCACCTCGGCGCTGACCGCCGAGCACCCGGCGGCCCGCTACGTGGCCGAGCACGGTGACGGCGTGGCCAACATCGCCTTCGAAGTACCGGACGCGGCCCAGGCGTTCGCGCTCGCCGTGCAGCGGGGAGCGACCCCCGTCGAGGAGCCCACGACGCACCGGAAGGGCGACTGCGAGGTCGTCACCGCGGGAGTGCTCGGCTTCGGTGACGTCGGACACCGGCTCGTGCAGCGCGGCGCCGACCGGGCCGAGTTCCTGCCCGGCGTGATGGACATGTTCGCCGAGGACCCCGACGGGACCGAGCACCTGGTGCACACCGTGGACCACGCGGCGGTCTGCCTGCCGGCCGGCCAACTGGCCGGGACCATCGCCTTCTACGAGAAGGTCTTCGGTTTCTCCGTGATCTTCGAGGAGTTCATCGAGGTCGGCGAACAGGCCATGGACTCACAGGTGGTGCAGAGCGCCTCCGGGAAGATCACCTTCACGCTCATCCAGCCGGTGGCGGGCCGCAAGCCCGGCCAGATCGACGACTTCCTGGCCCGTCACGGCGGCGCGGGGGTGCAGCATCTCGCCCTGCTCGCCGACGACATCGTCGCCGCCGTACCCGCCCTGGAGAGCCGGGGCGTCCGGTTCCTGGAGACGCCCGGCGCGTACTACGACGAGCTGGAGGGGCGCATGGGCCGGCCCGACCTCCGGATCGAGGACCTGCGGCGCACCAATGTCCTGGTCGACCAGGACCACTGGGGCCAGGTCTTCCAGATCTTCACCCGGTCCCTGCACGTCCGCGACACCTTCTTCTGGGAGGTCATCGACCGGCACGGGGCGCGGACCTTCGGCAGCGGCAACATCAAGGCCCTGTACGAGGCCGTGGCCCGCGAGAAGACCACCGCCTGAGCACCGGCGACACCCCTCACGTTCACACCACATCCGCGCGACTCGCACGAAGGAATACCGTGACCGTCCAGGAATCGACCTTGTTCACCCTGACCGACGAGGAGCGCGAACTCCTCCCCACCGACGAAGACGTGGCCTTCTACGCGGAGCACGGCTGGTACACGTCGAAGAAGCTGTTCACGGACGAGGAGACCGATCTCCTGGAGTCCGCCAGCGAACGCTTCTACGCCGGACACCGCGACCGCACGCTGCCGGTGCGCCCGCCCAAGCTCGCCTACTGGGAGCCCGGCCACGGTGACGTGCAGCGCCACAACGACTACATCCACTACGAGGACGACACGATCGGCCGGATTCTGCGCAAGCCGCTGCTCGGCGCGGTGGCGGCCCGGCTGGCCGAGGCCGACGAGATCCGGGTGTTCCAGTCCACCCTGATCTACAAGCCGCCGGTGGTCGGGGAGCCGTCGAACATCGTGCCGTGGCACTTCGACCGGCACTACTGGTCCACGTCCACCTCCGAACGGATGCTGACCGCCTTCATCCCCTTCCACGACTGCGGGGAGGAGATGGGCACGATCACCATGATCGACGGCAGCCACCGCTGGCAGGAGACCGCCGAGAACGACGCGACCTCCCTGCACTTCGCCGAGCGTGACCGCAGTGAACTGGAGGTCATGCTGGAGGAGAACGCCCGCCACAACGGCGTCGAGGTCCGCAAGATCCCGGTCCACATCCCCAAGGGCCACGTCAACTTCCACCACTGCCGCACCTACCACGGCAGCGGCGCGAACGTCAGCGACCGCCCGCGCCGGGCCATCTCCTTCCACCTCCAGGACGGGGACAACCGCTACCGGGAGTTCCGCCGCTCGGACGGCGCACCGGTCGCGTACAACCACGACGTGGTGGTGCGCAGGACCCCCGAGGGCACCCCGGACTACAGCGACCCCGAGTATCTGCCGGTGCTGTGGAGCAGTCGCTGATGCGCAGTGCCGCAGTGGTCGGTACCGGTCTGATCGGTACGTCGATCGCCCTGGCCCTGCGGGGCCGGGGCGTGACCCCCTACCTCATCGACCGGGACCCCGAGGCGGCACGCACCGCGGCGGAGCTGGGCGCCGGCGTGGTGGGCGCCCCGCGGACGCCGGTGGACCTGGCCATCCTCGCGGTGCCCCCGCAGGCGGTCGCCGAGACCCTGCGCGACCAGCAGGCGAAGGGCCTCGCGGAGGACTTCACGGACGTGGCGAGCGTCAAGGCGCTCCCGCTGCGCGGGGCCGCCGAGCTGGGCTGCGACCTGAGCCGTTACCTGGGCGGCCACCCCATGGCGGGCCGGGAGCAGTCGGGTCCGCTCGCGGCCCGGGGCGATCTGTTCCAGGGCAGGCCGTGGGTGCTCACCCCGGCCCCCGGGGTCCGTGAGCGGACCGTCGAACGGGTGCGGGAACTGATCGGCCTCTGCGGCGCCGAACCCGTCGTGATGGAGCACTCCCAGCACGACGGGGCGGTCGCCCTCATCTCGCACGCGCCCCATGTGGTGGCCAGTCTGGTGGCCGCCCGGCTGCTGCACGGCGATGAATCCCAACTACGCCTCGCGGGCCAGGGGTTGCTCGACGTGACCCGGATCGCGGCAGGCGACGCCGAGCTGTGGACCGACATCATCGGCTCGAACGCCACCGCCGTCGCGGACGTACTGGCGGAACTCACCCTCGATCTGGGCCTGGTCGTGGACGCCCTGCGCGATCTCGGCTCCGGGGCCCCGGAACGGCCGCGGGCCAGCCGCGCGGACCTCACCACGGCCCTGGCCCGCGGGGTGCGGGGGCGGGACCGAATTCCGGCCCGGGGCCCGGCCGCACTGCGGCTGAGCGGTGCGGCCGTCGCCGACTGAGACACCGGCGCTCCGGCGCCCCCGGGCCCCACAACGACTTCCGATTCAGTGGAGAGACTGACTATGACCAGCCGACGGCTCGACGTCTGCCTCATCGGTGCCGGACCCCGGGGGCTCTCGGTCCTGGAACGGCTGTGTACGAACGCCGCGGCGGGGTCGCGGGACCTGACGGTCACCGTGCACGTGGTCGACCCGTACCCGCCGGGGGCCGGACAGGTCTGGCGCACCGACCAGTCCGAACATCTGCTGATGAACACGGTGGCCTCCCAGGTCACGATGTTCACCGACGACAGCGTCGAGGTCGAGGGGGTACGCGCACCCGGGCCGAGCCTCTACGAGTGGGCGCGGTTCCTCACCCTCATCGGCCCCCTCGACGACCGCCACGCCGACGAGCGGGTACTGGCCGAGGCACGCACGCTCGGCCCGGACTCGTACCCGTCCCGCGCGTTCTACGGCCACTTCCTCGAATGGGTCTTCCAGCGGGTCACGAAGACCGCGCCGGACCGGCTGACCACCGTGGTGCACCCGGCCCGCGCGGTCGCCCTGGAGGACGTCCCGGACCGGGCCGAGGGCCCGGACGGTGCCCCGCAGCGCGTGGTGCTGGAGGACGGCACGGTGATCGACGGGCTGGACGCCGTGGTCCTGGCCCAGGGGCATCTGCCCGTACGCCGTTCCCGGCGGGAGGACGCGTTCGCCGAGTTCGCCCGGACCCACGGGCTCGGGCACGTTCCCCCCGCCAACCCCGCGGACGTCGACCTCTCCGGGGTGCGGCCGGGGGAGACCGTCGCCCTGCTCGGCCTCGGCCTCAACTTCTTCGACTACATGTCACTGCTGACGCTCGGCCGCGGCGGAACGTTCGTCCGCGGTACGGACGGTCTCGTCTACGTGCCCTCGGGGCGCGAACCCCATCTCGTCGCGGGCTCCCGCCGGGGACTTCCCTTCCACTCGCGCGGCGAGAACCAGAAGGGACCGCACGGCCGCCACGAGCCCGCCGTGCTGACCGAGGACGTCATCCGGGGACTGCGGGAACGGTCCCGGGGCGGGATCGACTTCCGCCGGACACTGTGGCCGCTGGTCTCCAAGGAGGTCGAGACGGTCTACTACACGACACTGCTCACCGCCGCGGGGCGGGCCGGCGCGGCCGCGACGCTGCGGGCCCGGTACCTCGCCGCGCCCGCGGGCGGCGACGAGGAACGGGCGATCCTGGACGAGTTCGGCGTCGCCGAACAGGACCGCTGGGACTGGAACCGCGTCGCCAGTCCGTACGCGGGCCGGACGTTCTCCTCTCCGCGGGAGCACCGGTCCTGGCTGCTGGAGCATCTGCGCGCGGACCTCAGGGCCGCGCACGACGGCAATGTGGACGGGCCCCTCAAGGCGGCGCTCGACGTCCTGCGCGACCTGCGCAACGAACTGCGGCTGCTCATCGACCACGGCGGCCTGACGGGGAGTTCGCACCGGCAGGACCTGGACGGCTGGTACACACCGCTGAACGCCTTCCTGTCCATCGGCCCGCCCGCCCGCCGCATCGAGGAGGCCATCGCCCTGATCGAGGCCGGCGTCCTGCGGGTCATGGGGCCCGGCGTCCGGGCGGACATGGACGCCCGAGCGGGGACCTTCACCGTCGAGTCCCGTTCCGTGTCCCGCTCCCTGACTCCCGCCACCACCCTGATCGAGGCGCGGCTCCCGGAGATCGATCTGCGCAGGACCGCCGACCCGCTGCTGCGCCGGCTCCTCGCGGACCGGCAGTGCCGCCCGTACGAGGTCACCGACCCGGACGGCGGGGTGTACGAGACGGGCGGACTCGCCGTCAGCCCCGCGCCGTTCCACCTGATCGACGCCGAGGGCCGCCCCCACCCGCGCCGGTTCGCCTTCGGCGTCCCCACCGAGTCCGTGCACTGGGCCACGGCCGCGGGTATACGCCCCGGGGTGAACTCCGTGACCCTGCAGGACTCGGACGCCATCGCCCACGCCGTACTGGGTCTGGCCCGGGACGCGCGCCCGGACAGCGAGATGATCGGAGAGCTGGCACGGTGAGCACCCCCACCACCCCGCCGGACGTCATCGACGCCGGACTGCTGAGCCCGGTACGGGCCGGCACGCCCGTCGAGGCGGCCACCTCCGACCTGGCCTGTCTCCAGGCGATGCTGGACGCCGAGGCCGCCCTGGTCCGCGCCCAGGCCGGCCTGGGCAACGTGCCCGTGGCGGCCGCCCGGACCATCGGCGAGCTGGCCGACGCGGGCCGGCTGGACCTGCGGGAGATCGCCCGGCTCGGCCGGGGCGCGGCCAATCCGGTGGTGGCCCTGGTCCAGGCGTTCACCGCCCTGGTGGCCGAGGAGGACCCGGAGGCCGCCGACCACGTGCACCGCGGCTCGACCAGTCAGGACATCCTCGACACCGCGCTGATGCTCGTGGCGGCCCGCAGCCTGGACCTCCTGGTGGCGGACCTGGACCGGACCGCCGGATCGCTGCGCGCCCTGGCCGACGAGCACCGGCGGACGACCATGGCGGGCCGTACGCTCGCGCTGCACGCCGTGCCGACGACGTTCGGGCTCAAGGCGGCCGGCTGGCTGGCCGCCGTCGGCCGCGCCACCGCACGGCTGCGGCGGCTGCGGAGCACCGGCCTCTACGTCCAACTCGGCGGCGCGGCGGGCACCTTGGCCGGGTACGTCGAATACGAACGGCTGCACAGGGAGGCCCGGCGGGAGTCGGTGCCCGCGGGCTACGCGGAGCGGCTGACCGAGCGGTTCGCCGCCGAGACCGGCCTGTCGGCACCGGACCTGCCGTGGCACACGGACCGTACGCCCTTCGCGGCCCTGGCCGGCGAACTCGCCCTGGTCACCGGGGCGCTGGGCAAGATCGCCGTCGATGTGCAGTCGCTGG
This sequence comes from Streptomyces sp. AM 4-1-1, assembly GCF_029167625.1. NCBI lineage: Bacteria > Bacillati > Actinomycetota > Actinomycetes > Kitasatosporales > Streptomycetaceae > Streptomyces > Streptomyces sp. AM 4-1-1. The sequence goes on along the minus strand of NZ_CP119145.1, from coordinate 582,174 downwards.
CCCGCACCGAGGTCGCCGAGGTCGCCGAACCCGCCGCGGCGGGCCGGGGGGTCTCGTCGGCGATGCCGCAGAAGCGTAATCCGGCGCTGGCCACGCTGATCCGCTCGGCGGCCCTTCAGGTGCCCGCGTACGCCGGTGTCGTGACACAGGCGATGCTGTCCGAGGACGAGCGTTCGGCGGGAGCCTGGCACGCCGAGTGGCAGCCGCTGCGCGAGTGTCTGCGCCTGGCCGGCGGGGCCGCGCACACCGCGGCCGAACTGGTGGCGGGGCTGGAGGTGTCACCCGGGCGGATGCGGACGAATCTGGAGCTGACCGGCGGCCTGATCGTCTCCGAGCGGCTGGCGGCCGTACTGGCGCCGGTCCTCGGCAAGGCGGCCGCGAAGGAACTCATGAGCCGGGCCGCCACCACGGCGGCCGCGGAGGGGCTGTCCCTCGCCGCGGTACTCGCCAAGGAGCCGGATACGGCCGGCCGGTTCGACGAGGACGATCTGGAGCGGCTGACGCGCCCGGACGACTACACCGGGGCGGCGGCCGAGCTGGTGGAGCGCGCGCTGCTGCGGTACGCGGCCGAGCCGGGCGGGAGGGACGCGTGAGCCGTGGTGCGCGCCCGGCGGGCGCGGCGCTGAACGCCGTGGGGCGGGTGGCGCCCGGACTCGCGGGACGCGCCGGATTCCGGCTGTTCCGTTCCCCGCTCCGGCGCGGCGAGATCCTGCCCCTGGAACGCGCCGTCCACGAGCGGGCCACGACCGGGCTGCTGACCGTGAACGGGAAGCGGGTACGGGTCTACCGCTGGGGCACCGGCGAACGTCCGGTCCTGCTGCTGCACGGCTGGCAGTCGCGGGCGTCGCGTTACGCCGGACTCGTGCCCAGGCTGGAGGCGCTGGGACTGAGCCCGGTCTCCTTCGACGCGCCCGGACACGGGAGTTCGGGCGGTCGTGAGACGACGATCCTGGAGTACCGCGAGATCATCGGCCTGCTGCACGCCCGCTACGGAGCCTTCCACTCGGTCGTCGCCCACTCGCTGGGCGCCACCAGCGCCTTCCTCGCGCTCCGCGGGGACGTGGCGGCGGGGCGCCTGGTGACGGTGGCGGCGGTGAACGACTTCGGGCACTTCCCGGACGAGTTCGGGCGGATGCTGCGGCTCCGGCCCGCTCTGCGGGCGGATCTGCGCCACCGGATCGAGCACCTGCTGTTCGCGGAGGTCGACAACCCCTGGGAGCTGTTCGACGCCACCCGCCGGCCCGGCGAGATCGCCGTGCCGATGCGGATCATCCACGACGAGGACGACGAGATGGTCCCGGTGGCCCAGGCGCACGCGCTGAAGGCCGCGTACGGAGACCAGGCGGAGCTGTTCCTCACGAAGGGGCTCGGGCACCGCAAGGTGCTCGGTGAACCCGAAGTCATCGAGCGGGCCGTGGAGTTCGTCGCGCGGGCGTGAGGGCTGTCCCGCTATTGCCGTGACCGGCAATGTTTGCCCCGAAGGAGCGTGCGTGCTGGGCGGCGCGACGGGGCACAGCTTGCCGGGAGCGGCACTGGTCCCGGGCGGGCACGCTACGACAGCCGCGGCACCTCGCGGCGTTACCGGAACGTCCACATGCATCCAGTACGTGGGCGCGCCTCTCCGCCTCGCGACGCACCGCATCCGACGCCGCGAGGCGCGGCACGAGAGCCCGCGAGGACGGCCTGACCCGAACGAAAGTCCCTGTGGGCCACAGCCCTTGGGAAGAGCGGTGCGGGTGTCATGACGTCCGCGGACGGCCGGTCCCCCTTTTAAAATGCACGTACGGTCGTTTAGTTTCTATATCCGCGGATCTCCGACGAGCAGTGGGGTCCGGCGACGAAGGGAACCCTCGCATGACCACCGCTTCCTCCCCTCCGTCAGGGGCGGGTCCGAAGGACTCCGCCGGACCCGGACACGAGCCGCCGCCGGACGAGGTCCGTGCACCCGATCCTCAGCGGCCGGCCGGCGGGGCACCGGCCACCGCCGGACTGGCACTGTTCGTGGCGTCCGGGGCCACCTTCCTCGCCGTGCTCGACACCACGGTCGTCAACATCGCCTTCTCCGATCTGCGCGTCGACTTCCCCGACGCCTCGCTGTCCCAGCTGACCTGGGTCGTCACCGCGTACACCGTCGTCTTCGCGGCGCTGCTCGCCGTCTCGGGCCGGGTCGCCGACGTCATCGGACGCAAGCGGCTGTTCCTCTGGTCGACGGTGCTGTTCACCCTCGCCTCGGTGCTGAGCGGGCTCGCAGCGGGCGTGCCGATGCTGGTCGGAGCCCGCGCGCTCCAGGGCGTGGGCGCGGCCGGGATGATTCCCTCCGCGCTCGGCCTGGTGCTCCAGCACACCCCCGCGGCGCGTCGGCAGGTCGCCGTCGGTGTCTGGGGCGCGGTCGGCAGCATGGCCGCCGCCGTGGGCCCCAGCCTGGGCGGTCTGCTGGTGGACGTGTGGGGCTGGCGCAGCGTCTTCCTGATCAACCTGCCCATCGGCCTGGGCATCGTGGCGATCGCCACCCGGCTGGCCGGTGACGCGCCGAGCGGCCGACGGCTGCCCGACCCGCTGGGGACCCTGGTACTGGCCCTGGGCATCGGCGGGGTCGTCTTCGGTGTCACCCAGGGCACCGACTGGGGCTGGGGCGGAGTCCGGGTCCTCGCGCTGATCATCGGCGGGGCCGTGCTCGTCGTGCTCGCCCTGCTGCGCTCGCGCGGTCACACCGCGCCCGCGGTGGAGTGGGACCTCTGGCGCAACCGGAGCTTCGCCGCGACCAACGTGACCTCGTTGCTCTTCGGCGCGGCGATGTACTCATACCTCCTTTCCACCCTGCTGTTCCTCAACGCGGTATGGGGCTACTCGGAGTTGAAGGCCGGCCTGGCCGTCACACCGGGCGCCTTCAGCGCGGCGGTCGGCGCCCTGGTGGTGGGCCGCCGGGTCGGTCCCCGGGCGCAGTGGGCGGCGGCGGCCGGTGGGTCCGTGCTCTTCGGCGCGTCCTGCGCGGCGATGTATCTGCTGCTGGGCACCGAGCGTCAGTACGCGGCCCTCTGGCTCCCCATCGGCATCGTCGCCGGCGTGGGGATCGGCGCGGCGCTCACCGCGATCTCCAACGCCGGCACCGCGTCGCTCGCGCCCCAGAGGTTCGCCTCCGGCACCGGCCTGCTGATGACCACCCGACAGGTCGGCGGGGCCCTGGGCATCGCCGCCCTGGCCGCGATCCTCGAACGCCACAACGTCCTGGACGACCAGGGGTACCTCCAGGTCTTCCTCGCCTGCGCCATCGGGTCCGTGGCGGCCGCGGTCGCGGCGGGGGCCATCCGCTCCCGGCAGGGCTGAGAGCCGTCCCCGTGCCGCTCTTCGCGTCCACGGTCCGGCCCGCTCCCGCCCACCCGTTCACCCGACGTGAGAATCCCCGACGTCGAAAGCCCCGACACGAGCAGTTTCCCGACACGAGCAGTTCCGACGCGGAAAAGAGAGTGCCATGCCGCCTGTCGACACGTCAGACCCCTCCGTCGTCCATGCGGAGTTCTCCCTGCTGGCCGAACTCCAGCCGGTGGTGGAGCGCAACCTCGACCGCCATCTCTCCGTGGCCAAGGAGTGGTTCCCCCACGAATACGTACCGTGGAGCGAAGGCCGAAACTTCGAGGGGCCGCTCGGCGGAGCGGCGTGGTCCCCCGACGAGGCCGGACTCCCCGAGGTCGCCCGCACCTCGTTGGTGGTCAACCTCCTGACCGAGGACAACCTGCCCGGATATCACTTCGCGGTCGCCCAGTTCGGGAAGGACGGCGCCTGGGGCAACTGGGTCGACCGCTGGACCGCCGAGGAGGCCCGGCACGGCACCGCACTGCGTGACTACCTGCTGGTCACCAGGGCGGTCGACCCCCGGGCCCTGGAGCGGGCCCGGATGGCGCACATGTCCAGCGGTTATCTGCGCCCCGACGGCTACAGCGCTCTGCACGCCATCGCGTATGCGGCCTTCCAGGAGCTCGCCACCCGCATCTCGCACCGCAACACGGGGGTGGCGAGCACCGATCCGGTGTGCGATGCGCTGCTGGCGCGGATCGCGGCGGACGAGAACCTGCACATGGTCTTCTACCGCAATCTGGTGGAGGCCGCGTTCGAGCTGGCGCCCGACACGGCCATGCGGGCCGTCTGCGACGTCGTGACCGGGTTCGAGATGCCGGGGTCGACGATCAAGGACTTCGGGCGCAAGTCCGCGGAGATCGCCATCGCGGGCATCTACGACCTGAGACTGCATCACGACAACGTGGTGATGCCGATCGTGCGCAAGCTCCGCGTGTTCGAACAGGAAGGGCTCGGCCCGGTGGGTGAGGCCGCACGGCAGGAGCTCGCGGACTTCCTGCGGAAGCTCGACAGGCAGGCGGAGTCCTTCACGGACCGGCGCGAGGGAATCCGGGCGTCACGGGCCAAGCGGGCGGCAGCCGCCGTCTGAGGCCCCGCCGTCGTACCGGGGCGCCGCCGCCGTACCGGAGCGCCGGCGCCCTGATCCCTTGCTCCGGCCCCCGGCTCACAGCCGGGGGCAGTGGCGCGCCGTCCGAGGACCGTCGTCATCGGTGCGGGACGCCGGCCGGGGGCCGGGCGCCGTCACGAACCGGGGTGACCCGGCGCCAGTTCCACCGGGAGGGAGTCCCACTTGCCCGGTTTCCCGTTCCAGTCGTCGGCGTCGGCGAGCGGCACGACGCGCGAGGTGGCCAGGGGGAGCAGGGGGGCGAGCCGGGCGTTCCACCCGAGCGCCGGAGCGAGGTCCGGGGTCAGTTCGTCCTCGGGGTAGATCGCGTCGGCAGGACACGCCTCCACACAGTTCCCGCAGTCGATGCACTCCTCGGGGTCGATGACCAGGAAGCTGCCGGCCTCCCGGAAGCAGGCGACCGGGCAGTAGGTGACGCACTCCGCGAACTTGCAGCGGACGCACTGTTCTGTGACCACGTGTGTCACGCGCTGTCCCCCCGCACTCCGGTGTCCGTGTCCGTGGCGGCGTCGGCGAGCAGTTCGGGGTGCTCGTCCAGGAAGCGGTGTCCGGCGTCGAGGCCGATGCCGTACGCCTTGCCGAGCCCATCGGCGGACGCCGCGGCGTGGTCGACGCCCAGGTCCTTCAGGTCCTCGTCGGGCTTGATCACCAGGACCCGCGCTCCGTGCAGGACGGAACCGTCGGCGATCTCCTCGGAGGCGTAGAGGTCGCGGTACAGCGGAAAGGGCTCGGAGCCGATGGCTATCACCACGGACACCCCGGTGGCCGCCACTTCGCGCGCCGGGCAGGCACAGGTGTACGAGGCGTCGACGTACGCCTCTCCGTCGATCTCCGCCGGAATCCTCCAGGCGTGCAGCATGCGCGTCGAGGCGTAGGAGACCGTGTCGAAGTTCTCCGGCGTCAGCCGGGCCCCCTCACCGGACGCGGCGGAGGAGAACACCACGGTGGCCAGGTTGGCCCGGACCCACTCCCGGTCCCCGGTGAAGATGTTGCGCAGGAGCTGCCTGCCGAGCTCCCTCGCGCCGGGACCCTGGGTGATCTCCGCGGCCTCCGCGGTGGTGACCTTGCCGGTGGCGAGCAGGAACTCCGGCGCGTGCGGGCCGAAGAGGCCGTCACGCAGCGTGGGACCGTACTCCTCGATGCTGTCGAGGACGACCTGGCTCATGCCCTTGTCGGCGGAGGCGGCGGCCGCTTTGAGCCAGTAGTCCACACCGGTCCGACGGGCGCTGCCGACGGCGGCGAGGCCGCCGGACAGGACGGAGGAGGAGGCCGTTCCGTAGACGTCCGCGCGCAGTCCGCGTTCCTCGAAGGCGGACAGCACGCCGTGGCCGTAGACCCCCTTGAGCATCCCCGACGCGACGGCGATGCCCAGGCGCTTCGTGGTGCCTGCGTCAGTCATGACGGCAGTCCCTTCTCCAGCTGTTGTGGCGTACGAGCTGTGCTTGTCGTACGAGTTACGGGTGTACGCGCCGCGGGACGTGAACGCCGGCTCCGCCGCCGGGGCGACGGCCCGGGGCCTCACCGACAGTCCCCGCGCATGGTGGTCGTCCCCGCGCGTGGTTCAGGTCCGGGAACCGCGCCGGGTGGGGCGGGCGTCCGCCGGGGGCGCGGCGGGTTCCGCGACGCCGCTCAGAAGCTGCGCGTCGATCAGTCCGTCCACATGGTCCTTGAACCACTGGTTCGGACCGGCCGGCCGGTCCGTCACTTCATCGGTGTCCGACGTGGGGTGGGGGAGCGTCATGTCTTCCTCCAGAAGGGAGTGCTGACGGGCCGACAATAGCACGACCGTACGTTTAGTTTGTGTCCGGAAGTGAGCGATCAATGTAAGCGAACGGTCGTGCTAACATCTCGCATTCCTGATGATCTGGAGGGCGTGGAATGGACCCCGCTACCACAGTCGTGAGCAGAGCCCAGGGCCCCGCGTCGGCCGACCCGGACCGGCTGACCGGCGAGTCGGCGCTCGACCTCTTCCTGCGGCCCCAGGGCCGCAGCCGGGTCAGGCCGGACGAGCGGGCGGTCGTGGAGAGCGCGCGGACGGACGAGATGACGGTCAACGGCGACACGGTGGTCAGCTATCGCTGGGGCAGCGGGAAGCGGCCGGTGCTGCTGGTCCATGGCTGGGAGTCGCGTGCGTCGCGCTACGCGAAGGCCATCGCACGCCTGGTCGAACTCGGGTTCAGTCCGGTCGCCTTCGACGCGCCGGGCCACGGTGAGTCCACCGGCTCGACCACCACCCTCGTGGAGTACCGCGACATCATCGTCGAACTCCACCGTGAGCACGGGGACTTCGAGGCCGTCGTGGCCCACTCCTTCGGCGCCACCGCGGCCTTCGTCTCCTTGCGGCACGGGGTGCGGGCCCGGCGGATGGTGTCGATCAGCGCCGTGCCGGACTTCGCGTATCTGATCGACACGTTCTGCGCGCGGCTGGAGCTGTCGCCCGAGCTCAAGGAGGAGCTCCGGGGCCGGGTGGAGCGGGAGGCGTATCCGACGGAGACGGACATGTGGACGCGCTTCTCGGTCTTCCACGAGTCCGACCGCCTGCGTATCCCGGTCCTGGTCGTCCACGACGAGGACGACACGAGGGTCGATCCCGCGGAGGCGGGGCGACTCGCCGCCGCCTTCGGCGACCGCGCACGTCTGGTCACCACGCGCCGATTCGGTCACCAGCGCATCCTCGGCGCCCCCCAGGTCGTCTCGGCCATAGCGGAATTCGTCTCCACCGGAGCGGTGGGGACCGGACAGGAAGTGAGAGCCGGATGAGCGGCATGCTCGCGGGCAAGCGCATTCTCGTGACGGGGGTCCTGCTGGAATCCTCCATCGCCTTCCACACGGCCCGGCTCGCCCAGGAGCAGGGCGCCGAGGTCGTCCTCAGCGGATACGGCCGGCTCAGCCTCGTCGAGCGGATCGCCAAGAGGCTGCCGGAACCAGCTCCGTTGGTCGAGCTCGACGTCCAGGACCAGGGGCACCTCGACAGCCTCGCCGACCGGATACGGGACTGCGCCGGCGGTGACGGGCGACTGGACGGCGTCGTCCACTCCATCGCGTTCGCCCCGCAGGACGCGCTCGGCGGCAACTTCCTGGAGACCGGGTGGAGTTCGGTGTCGACCGCGGTCGAGGTGTCCGCGTACTCCCTGAAGTCCCTGGCCATGGCCTGTCTGCCGCTCATGGAGGAGCGCGGCGGGGCGATCGTGGGTCTGGACTTCGACGCGTCGGTCGCCTGGCCCGCCTACGACTGGATGGGGGTGGCCAAGGCGGCCCTGGAGTCCACCTCGCGCTACCTCGCCCGGGACCTGGGGCCGCACGGCATTCGCTGCAACCTCGTCGCCGCGGGACCGATCAAGACGATGGCGGCCAAGTCCATCCCGGGGTTCGAGACCTTCCGCGAGGTGTGGCGCACGCGTGCGCCCATCGGCTGGGACCTGTCCGATCCCGATCCCGCGGCCCGAGCGGTCGTCGCGCTGCTGTCGGACTGGTTCCCCCGCACGACGGGCGAGATCGTGCATGTCGACGGGGGTGTGCACGCCATCGGCGCGTGAGCGCCCGGCGACAGGTGTGCGGCCCCGGTCCGCGAACCGCGTGACCGGGGCCGCACACCCGCGCGGTCAGTCCGTGCCGGGCAGCATCGAGGGGTCGGTGGCCACGCCCCGAAGCCGGGCGAGGAGGGCCCTGGTCGCCTTGTCGTAACAGCTGACGTCGTTGTGCAGGACGGACTCGGCGTTGGCCATCTCCAGCATGGCGACCATCTCGAAGACGAGCTGGGGGACGTCGGTCTCCTGCTCGATCTCACCGGCTCGCTGAGCGTCGCGCACCGTCTGTTCGAGGAAGACGAACCAGTTCGTCCTGGCCGCCGCGAGGGTGTCGTGCACCTTGCCCTCGCGGGCGTCGTACTCGGCCGAGGCGGAGTAGAAGAAGCAGCCGCCGGGGAAGACCCGCAGCCGGGAGTAGTCGAGCCAGCGGGCGCACACGTCCCACAGCCGGCCCAGTCCCGGCGGCAGCTCGCGGGCCGGCTGCACCACGTGCTCCAGATAGATCTTGATGGCGGCCCGGACGGTGGCGAGCTGAAGATCCTCCTTGGAGCCGAACAGGGCGAACACCCCGCTCTTGCTGAGCTTCAGCTCAGTGGCCAGCCGCCCCAGCGACAGCCCCTCCAGCCCCTCGACGGAGGCGATGTCCACGGTGCGCTTGAGGATCAGCTGACGGGTCTGGTTCCCGCGCGCGATCCGTCCGTCCGTGTGTGCCGGTGTCATGCGCGCACCTGCCCGTCTCTTGTGCCAGGCCGTCGTCATGCCTGAGGAAACAGTGTACTGAATAAGCGGACGATCGTGCGGTCAGTGTGGCGGTGGCCAGGGACGGGTGACGACCGTGCGCCGGTGGTGTCATCCTGCTGCCGGACATCCGTGCCCGGCAGCCCGCCGGCGTCACCGACGGCCGCCGGAAGTGGCCGGGGACCGGCGGGACTGGCGGACCCGCCGGACATCCGATCCGCCGGCCTGTCCAGCCGGCCTGTTCCCGTCGGCCCGTTCCGTCGTTCTGCTCCGTGCGGCTGTTCAGTCGGCGACGAGGGGTTCGTGCGCCGGGTCGGAGGGCCGGAGTTCGCTCCGCCCCACGAAGTCCAGCACCGTGCGTACGACTTCGGGATCACCCAGAATCCGGCGGTGCCCGAGACCGCTCGTGGTGACCAGCCGTGCCCGGTCGCCGAACGCCCCGGCGAGCCGATGCCCCTGTGCCACCTCGATCCGGGTGTCGTCCTCGTCGTGGACCACCAGGACGGGCGACCGCACGTCCTCGGCGGCGTGCGTCACGGAGAAGGGTGTCCGGTCGGCGGGTACGTGAGGAAAGAGCTTCGTCCCGATCCTGTCCTGGAGCCGCGCCTTCAACCGGTCGCGCAGCTTCAGCGCGGTGCAGAACTCGTCGGTCAGGTAGGAGAAGTCGCAGACCCCGCTGATGGTCACGACCTTCCGTGCCTTCACGCCGTTCGTCATGGCGTAGAAGGACGCGAGCGCGCCCAGGGAGTGTGCCACCAGGGCGTCGAACGTGCCGTACTGGTCATGGAGCCGGGTGATGATCTCGCGGTACTCCAGGATGGTGGTGCTCCGGCCGCCCGAGTCGCCGTGGCCGGGCGCGTCGAACGTGACGACGCTGTGTCCCTGGTCGAGCAGCCCCGGGACGAAGTCGGCGAAGCGTGATCCGCGCGACTGCCAGCCGTGCACGAGCAGAACGGGCCGTTCGCCGTCGCCCCACCGGTAGGTGGCCGCGGACTTGCCGTTGACGTCCACCTGCCCGACCTGCGCCCCGGCGAACAGTTCGCGTTCCGTCGCGCGCATGCCGCTCCGGGCGAGCGGCATGTGGAACAGGGAGAAGGCGCCCGCACCCGCCAGCCGTCCCGAGACACGGGAGACGCTGTTGAGGGTGGCGCTCGCGACTGCCTCGGTGGCGTTCATGCCCGCGTTACTCCTCGGTCGGGATCAGGAGCGTAATATTCTAGCACGAACGGCCGTGCTTTTAAGGTTCCGGTGTGCCGTGCGCCGATCGCCCCTGCCGGCCCTGTCCCACCACGAGGAGAACGCCATGTCGGCCACGATCTGGTTCGCGCCGTGGAAGCCCGGCCCGGCGGCGGCGGACGGCGCCGACGGCGAGCCCGGCGCCGCCGCCCTCGTCAGCGTCACCGAGTTCACTCCGCACCGGCCCTGGAACGCGATCGGCATCGGTCTCGCGGGCACGGTGCTGCGCCGCACCTGGCAGGACACCGGCGGCGCGGTCGGCCTGTGGCTGTGGATGGACTCCGACCTCCTGCGCCCGCGGTCGGGTTCCGTCTCGGTGTGGCGGGACGAGAAGGCGCTGTACGACTTCGTGGCCCGCGAGGACCACCGGCGGATCGTGCGCTCGTATCGCAGCCGCGGCACGATGCGCGCCACCACCTGGCGCACCGGACACTTCACCCCGGACGCGACGGAGGAGGCCGCCCGCGCCCTGCTCACGGGACGTACGCGGTGGCCGGTCTGACCTCCGGCAGGTCTCAGGCCGCGGTCGGCGGTGGTGGCCCACCGCCCCGGGCGCACACTCCGCCCGGACGACGCACGGCGTCCGGCGGGACCGACCCGCACCGCCCGCGGCGCGCCGCCGCACGACGGGCCGGCTCCGAGGCGCGCGGTCACGGCGCCTCCGGCCTCTTCCGTCGCGGGCCGCCCGGCCGGTCAGTGCACCGGACGGCTGCCGCCCAGCCTGGGTGTCAGCCAACTCCCGGCCAGGGAACGGAAGTCGGCGGGGTCCAGCGCACCCGCTCCCGTCGGCACGACGCCGAGCAGCGGCGCGCCCGCCACGACGGGCAGATCGTCGAGGTTGCAGCGCGCGGCCAGGTCCGGCTCGGCGGGCATGCTGCCCACCACCACCCCGAGGCATTCCAGTCCCCGGGCCCGCAGCGCCTCGGCGGTCAGCGCGGTCACATTGAGGGTGCCGAGCCCGGCGGCGGCCACCACCAGCACCGGCGCCGACAGCAGCCGGGCCGCGTCCGCCAGCGTGCCGCCCTTCTCGTCGAACCGTACGAGCAGCCCGCCCGCGCCCTCCACCAGCACCAGATCGTGTTCGGCCGCCAGCTTCCCGGCCGCCTCGGCGATCTCGTACGGCTCGACCGCGGTCATGCCCGCCCGTACGGCCGCCGTCGCGGGCGCCAACGGATCGGGGAACCGTGCCAGTTCGAACGCTGTCACATGATCGCCCGCCAGCCGGGCCACCTCGGCGGCGTCGCCGGGCTCACCCGGGGCCAGCCCGGTCTGCGCGGGTTTGAGCACCGCGACCGTACGGCCCCGGGCCACGGCCGCCACGGCCGCGGTGACGATCGTCTTGCCTATCTCGGTACCCGTACCGGTCACCACCAGGACCGTCATCTCAGCCCTCCCGCGCCGCCGCGCACACCGCACGGCAGATTCGTGCCACATCGTCGTCGTCGGTCACATAGGGCGGCATCGTGTAGACGAGGTCGCGGAACGGCCGCAGCCACACGCCCTCCCGCACCGCCGCCCGGGTCGCCGCCGCCATGTCGACGTCGTGGTCGAGCTGTACGACCCCGATGGCTCCCAGCACCCGCACGTCCAGGACGCCGGGCAGTGCGGTAGCGGCGGCCAGGCCGTCGCGCAGCCCCGCCCCGATCCGCTCGACCTCCCGCCGCCAGTCCTGGCCGAGCAGCAGTCCCACGGAGGCGTCGGCCACCGAGGCTGCCAGCGGATTGCCCATGAACGTCGGTCCGTGCGCGAGCACCGGGACCTCACCGCTGGAGATGCCCTCCGCCACGCGCGGGGTGCACAGCGTCGCCGCCATCGTCAGATAGCCGCCGGTCAGCGCTTTCCCGACACACATCACATCGGGGGAGACACCGGCGTGCTCGGCGGCGAACAGCTTGCCCGTCCGTCCGAAGCCCGTCGCGATCTCGTCGAACACCAGCAGCACGTCGTGCGCGTCGCACGCCTCGCGGAGCACCCGCAGATAGGCGGGGGAGTGGAAGCGCATCCCGCCCGCGCCCTGCACCACCGGCTCCACGATCACGGCGGCCAGCTCGTCGGCGTGCCCGGCGATCAGCTCCCGCAGATGGCGTACGTACGCGGCGTCCGGCTCCGCGTCGAAACCGTCCGGCGGGGCGTCCGCGAACACCTGGTCGGGCAGCACACCCGACCACAGTTCGTGCATACCGCCCTCGGGGTCGCACACCGACATCGGCTGCCAGGTGTCCCCGTGGTACCCGCCCCGCCAGGTCAGCAGCCGCTGCTTGCCGGGGCGCCCCGCCGAGCGCCAGAACTGGAGGCACATCTTCACCGCGACCTCGACCGAGACGGAGCCCGAATCCGCGAGGAAGACGTGCCGCAGCGGCTCCGGGGTGATCTCGACCAGCCGGACGGCCAGCCGCACGGCGGGCTCGTGGGTGAGCCCGCCGAACATCACATGACTCATCCGGTCCAGCTGGCCGCGCGCCGCCTCGTTGAGCACCGGGTGGTTGTAGCCGTGCACCGCCGACCACCACGACGACATGCCGTCCACCAACTCGCGCTGTCCGTGGGCGGGTTCGGCGAGCCTGAGGCGCACCCCGGAGGCGGACTCCACGACCAGTGGCTCCTGCCGCCCCGGCATCGGACCGTACGGGTGCCACACGTGTGCCCGGTCCAGAGCGCGCAGAGCGGCGGGTGAAAGGGGCTCAGGCATTGGGCGCGAGATCCGTCCCCGCACCACGACGGCGTACCGCGACGAGGTCGGTCCGAGCCGCCGGAACACCGACCGGGACGTCGACCGGAGCGTCCGGAACCGCCTCGGCCGGGGGCCCGGCCGAGGCGGCCTCGGAGGCGTCACCACAAGGAGCGCAGCCACCGCCCGTATGACCGCCACAGCCCTCGGCCGCCCGCGCGCGGTGTCCGGGGAGCGTCGTCGTGTCCGAGCCCTCCACCTCGAACCCCGCGTCCGTGATCATGTCCAGGTCCGCCTGTCCGGCCTGGCCCTCACTGGTGAGGTAGTCGCCCAGGAAGATCGAGTTGACCAGGTGCAGCGCGAGCGGCTGCATCGAGCGCAGATGCACCTCGCGCCCGCCCGCGAGCCGTACCTCCACGTCCGGGCAGACGAACCGCACCATCGCCAGGACGCGCAGGCAGCGCTGCGGCGAAAGGTTCCACTCCTTGGCGAGCGGTGTCCCCTCGAACGGGATGAGGAAGTTCACCGGCACCGAGTCCGGGTCCAGCTCGCGCAGCGCGAAGACCACGTCGACCAGGTCCTCGTCGCTCTCGCCCATGCCCGCGATCAGACCCGAACAGGCCGACAGACCGGCGGCCTGGGCCTGATGGACGGTGTCCACCCGGTCCGCGTACGTGTGCGTCGTCGTGATGTCCCCGTACGTCCCCTCGGACGTGTTGAGGTTGTGGTTGTACGCGTCGGCGCCCGCCGACCGCAGCCGCTCGGCCTGCCCCTCGGAGAGCAGCCCGAGGCAGGCGCACACCTCGACGTCCTGGTTCTGCTCCTTGATCGCCCCGATGGTCCGCGACACCCGGTCCACGTCCCGGTCCGTCGGCCCCCGGCCGCTCGCGACCAGGCAGACCCGCTTCGCGCCGCCGGCCACCCCGGCCGCCGCCGCCTTCGACGCCTCCTCCGGCTTCAGCCAGGTGTACTTGAGGATGTCCGCCTTGGAGCCGAGCCGCTGCGAGCAGTACGAGCAGTCCTCGGGGCAGAGCCCCGACTTCAGGTTGACGAGATAGTTCAGCTTCACCCGCCGCCCGAACCACTGACGACGTACCTTCCCGGCCGCGGCCACCACTTCGAGGAGATCGTCGTCGGAGGTCGCCAGCACGGCGAGCGCTTCTTCGCGGGTCGGCAGTTCGCGCCGCAATCCCTTGTCCACCAGCGTCTTCAGCAGGTCCATGGCCATGATCCTGGCGCACGGTGACGCCCGTGGCCAAGGAGGAACCGGACAACAGAGCCGAGAGACGGTGTGTGTATTGCCACACCGTGCCCGGTCAGCGGCCCGGCTAGGCTCTGTGAGCTGCCTACAAAAGGGACCGTTCATGCCCGCCGCCCCGTTCGACTGGATCGACGACGAGGCGCGCCGCCGCGCGGACGCCGGCCTCGTCCGTACGCTGCGTCCCAGACCGGCCGAGCCCGTGCTGCTCGATCTCGCGAGCAACGACTATCTGGGCCTCGCCCGGCACCCCGAGGTGACCGCCGCGGCGGCCGACGCCGCACACCGCTGGGGGGCGGGCGCCACCGGTTCACGGCTGGTCACCGGCAGCACCGGCCTGCACGCCGAACTCGAACGCGAACTGGCCGCGTTCTGCGGCTTCGAGGCCGCCCTGGTGCTGTCGTCCGGCTACGCCGCCAACCTCGCCGCCCTCACCGCGCTCACCGGACGCGACTCACTGATCGTCTCCGACGCCGGCAACCACGCCTCGATCGTGGACGGTTGCCGGCTGTCACGGGCCGAGACCGTCGTCGTCCCGCACGCCGACCCGGACGCCGTGCGCAAGGTCCTGCGTGGCCACCGAGGACGCGCCCTGGCCGTCTCCGACTCCGTCTTCTCGGTCGACGGCGACGCGGCCCCGCTGTCCCGGCTGGCCGACGCCTGCCGGGCGGAGGGTGCCGCACTGCTCGTCGACGATGCGCACGGCCTGGGAGTTCTCGGTGCGGGCGGGCGGGGGGCGCTCGATGCCGCCGGGCTCGCGGGCGGGGACGGGACCGTGGCGACACTCACCCTCTCCAAGTCCCTGGGCAGCCAGGGCGGCGCGGTCCTCGGGCCCGCCCGGGTCGTGGAGCAACTGGTCAACACCGCCCGGACGTTCATCTTCGACACCGGCCTGGCCCCGGCCGCGGCCGGAGCCGCCCTGGCGAGCCTGCGACTGCTGCGCCGCGAACCCGCCAGGGCCGCCGGGGCCCGCTCGGTCGCCACAGCGCTGTACGAGCGGTTGACCGCGGCCGGGCTGACCGCTGTCCGGCCCGACGCGGCCGTCGTCTCCGTCCGCGCTCCCTCGGCCGCCGCCGCGGTGCGCTGGGCGGCGGACTGCCGTGCGGCCGGGATCGCCGTGGGCTGCTTCCGCCCGCCGTCGGTGCCGGACGGTGTGTCGCGGCTGCGACTGACCGCGCGGGCCGATCTGACGGAACCGGAGATCGCGACCGCGGTGGCCACGGTCGTGGCGACGGCTCCGGTCAGCTGACCGGTCCGCCGCGCAGGACGGAGACGAAGGACGACCAGGCGGTCGCCGAGAACCGCAGCGGTGGCCGGGCCACGTCCTTGGAGTCCCGGACCGCGAGCCGTTCCCCGGCCAGGGCCGCGGTCTCCACACAGTTGTTCATTCCGGTGCTGCGGCTGCTGCGCCGCCACCGTACGGCGTGCGGTGACTCGTACGGGTCCGAGCGGTCGGACATCAGGCCCCCTCGGGCAGTCTGGACGTCTGAGCGCCGCGGCTGATCGCGGCGATGAGGTCCATCGAGTGCTCGGGCGACAGCGCGCGCGCCTGCATGGTGCGGAAGGCCGAGCCGTACGCCTCAAGGTCTTCTTTCCGCTCCAGATAGAGGCTACTCGTCAAGTGATCGAGAACGACCACATCCAGATCAGAAATGTTCGGAAAGGAAAAGATGACGAAAGGGCCGGTGAGACCGACGTACCCACCGATGCTGAAAGGAAGTAACTGAAGTCTCACATGCGGTAGCTCAGCCACCCTGGCGAGATGGTCGAGCTGTTCCCGCATCACCTCGCGTCCGCCGACCTCGCGTCGCAGCACCGCCTCGTCGAGCACCGCGCTCAGCCGCAGCGGGGGATCGGCACGCAGCACTCCTTGCCGTGCCAGCCGCACCTCTACCAGCGAGTCGAGCTGACGCGCGGGCAGCCCGTCCAGCGCGGAGCGGGTCACGGCGCGCGCGTAGTCCGCGGTCTGGAGCAGTCCGGGCACCACCGATGTCTCCAGGGTGCGGGCGGTCCTGGCCTGCGACTCCAGGCTGATGAAGTCCCGGTACTGCGGCGGGATCAGGCCCCGGTAGGCGTGCCACCAGCCGCTGCCGCCCCCGCCCGCCGAACCCGCGAGCACTTCGAGCAGCGCCCGCAGCCGCGCGTCACCCACCTCGTACGCGTCGAGCAGCCGCGAGATGTCGTCGGGCCGCACCCCACTGGTGCCGGTCTCGATCCGGCTCACCTTCGACTGGTGCCAGCCGAGCAGCCGCGCGGCCTCCCGGCTCGTCAGACCGGACCTGTTGCGCAGCGCGCGCAGCTCCTCCCCGAGTTTGCGGCGGCGTACCGCGGGGCCGTGCTGCATGACTCCTCCTCCCGCTCGGTCGAAGGCATCAGTGTGCCGCCCGAATACGTTCGTCCGGGGCAGAGTTCACCGCTTCGAGCGACAGATATATGCATATCTTGGTGGATCGTCGTCACAGACGGCAGCATCAGTGGCAATCTGACGCGAAGCGGAATCCAGGCCGATCGCGGGTCGGCCTGGGAGGGAAAGGGACGGCGCGCCATGGCGGACCATCAAGAAGCAACCGTCACCCTGCCGAGCGATCCGGCCTCGGTCCCGAGGGCCCGGACATACGTGGCCGACACGCTCACCGACTGGGGTCTGCCACGCGACACGGAGATCGCCGACACCATCCGGCTGATCGTCTCCGAACTCGCGACCAACGCCGTCCAGCACACCGCCGGCCGATCGCCCGCCTTCACGGTCGACCTCCGGCTGGAGCGGGACGAACAGCTCCACCTCGGCGTCACGGACAGCGACCCGCGCCGGCCCCGCCGACTGCCCGCCGCCGTGCGGCAGGACAACGGGCGGGGCATGGTGATCATCCGCACTCTGACGAAGGAGTGGGGCGGCCGGCTGACCATCACCCCGACCGCCGACGGCGGCAAGACCGTGTGGGTCGCCCTGCCGTGGCTGCCGCACGCGCGGCACTGAACGCGAACGCCGGACCGGCCGCTGCGGCCCCGGGACCCGCGGCGCCTTCGGACCCCGAGCGGCCCCGGGGCCGCGGCCGGAGCCGCCGCGCGGCCCCGGCCACCCGCTCGGACGGAACAGGAGAGAGTGGCGGCCCGGTCAGCGGACCCTTCCGTACCAGACCCCCTTCGACCAGATCTTCTCCAGCCTGACCACCGCGCCGGTCTTGGGGGAGTGCCAGATCTTTCCGTTCCCGGCGTAGATCCCCACGTGGTAGACACCGCGCCCGGAGTGGAAGAAGACCAGGTCGCCGCGTTGCCGCTGGGAGGCCGAGACGTGGCGGGTCTTGTTGTACTGCTGCTGGGCGGTGCGTGGGAGCTTCTTGCCCGCCTTCTTGAACGAGTAGAGCGTCAGACCGGAGCAGTCGAAGCGGTGGGGGCCCGCCGCACCGTACCCGTAGGGCGATCCCTTCTTCGACGCGGCGATGCCGAGCGCCTTCGTCGAATGGGTGGCGGCCTGTGCCTCGGACACCAAGCCCGGTGCCAGCAGGGTGCCGCACGTGGCGGCGAGAGTGAGAACGGAGGCCGTACCGGCCCGCGCGATCAGAGACGGGACATGAACCTGCGCAGTCATGCGCAACCCTTCGTCAGCCGCCTGTGAAGGATGACCTGTCGGGTTCGGGCTGGCGAAGTTGCCCGGCCGCGGTCTGCGGCTTCACCCCGAGGGCCGATCGATCTCTCGTCGGCCCGTTGTGCTCGGGTCCTCCACTCCTGCCGATCCACTTCTGTCGACCAGGCATCCGGACGGCGGCAGGACTCGGCGTCCGCCCGGACCGCCCCGCCGCGGTGGCGGGGGCTTGTCGTCCCAGGGATCTTTACCCATCGACTGCCGTTTTTCCGAGCTGAAAGGGCGTTATGTGAGGCTCATCACGACTGATCCGTTCGGGTGGACAAAGGGTGTTCGAGATCCCGGTCACACCGCACGACCGGCGGCGCACCAGCGGTGGAGCAGGCCGTTCCGGTCGTCGTCCATCCCGGGTACGCAAGTCGGGCGACCCCTCCCCCAGGAGGGTGCCTACGCCGAACGAGGGAGGAACACCGCACGTCACACAGGCGTGTCGCAGCCGACGGCCGGTCAACTCGCGGGGCCGGGGGGCAAGGTGATCCGACCGCCTCTTCGCTCCCCTGCGGCGCCGGCATCTCGGTGAGCATCGCGCGCACCCGTACCAACTCCCGCGCCTCGATCTCCAGACCCGACGGCCGCCCCTGTACCGGTCCGTCGAACGAGGGGCTGCTGGAGGAGAGCGCGGGCGCCCGGCAGGACGTGCCGACGCTCGGCAGGGCGTGCCGACGCCCGGGTGCGCCCGCCGCGAGCAGGGCGCTCGTGGTCCTGGCCTCCGCCGCTGACCCGCAACGACTCGAAGAGGGTGAGGCGGGCGCCGAGGGGCGGGTGAGCAGATCCGTGGCGTCGGCCGGCGGTGGCGTCCGCTCCGGGCGAACGCCGCCGCTTCGGTATCGCCGCCGAACGCCGCGGACGCCGCGACTGTCATGACTGGCACCGGACCGGCCGTGTCGCGAGCGGTGACCGCTCAGCGGGACACGGGTCTCCGGTTATTGATTAGGTAAAGAAGTACCCCCATGGCCTGTCCTCAGGGGCCTCACAGACGACACGATCCGCAGGAGGTCCTATCAGCCGCGCCGTCATCGGCGGCGCAACGACCATGGGGAGGATCGACTTGAGGCGCACAGGAGTGCTCGGCTCGGCCGGCACACTCATCGCCGGCACGCTCATAGTGGGCGCGACAGCAGCGCCGGCGGCCACCGCGGACGGCCGTCATCACGGCGGTTCCGAGGCGTACGGCGTCGAAGTGGCCGCCGCGCGCGCGGCCAGGGCCGGGATCGACTGGACGGACTGCCCGGCCGACTGGGCGCTGGCGAAGCCGATCCAGTGCGGCTGGGTGTCCGTACCGGTGGACTACGCCAAGCCCGACGGCAAGCAGATCCGGATCGCCGTCGACCGGCATGTCAGCACCGGCACCAAGCGGGAGCGCCAAGGCGCCCTGGTCTACAACCCGGGCGGCCCCGGCGGCTCGGGGATGGCCTTCCCCCGGCGCGTCACCACCAAGAACCCGCTCTGGGCGAACACCTCGAAGGCGTACGACTTCGTGGGCTTCGACCCCCGCGGCGTCGGCCACTCCGCTCCGATCTCCTGTGTCGACCCGCAGGAGTTCGTCAAGGCGCCGAAGGCGGACCCGGTTCCGGGCAGTGAGGCCGACAAGCGTGCCCAGCGCAAGCTCGCCGCCGAGTACGCGGACGGCTGCGCCGAACGGAGCGGCGCCGTGCTGCCGCACATGACGACGCCCGACACCGCCCGTGACCTGGACGTCATCCGCGCGGCGCTGGGTGAGAAGAAGCTCAACTACCTGGGCGTCTCCTACGGCACCTACCTCGGCGCCGTCTACGGGACGTTGTTCCCGTCGCACGTGCGCCGCATGGTCGTCGACAGCGTGGTGAACCCGGCGAGGGAGAACATCTGGTACGAGGCCAATCTCAACCAGGACATCGCCTTCCAGTCACGCTGGAACGACTGGAAGGCGTGGGTGGCGAAGAACGACGCTGCCTTCCACATCGGCGACACCCCGGAGAAGGTCGAGCGGGCCTGGCTGACGCTCCGCGCGGCGGCCAAGAAGAATCCGATCGGCGGGGTCGTCGGACCCGCCGAGCTCATCGGCTTCTTCCAGAGCGCTCCGTACTACGACTCCAGCTGGGCCCCCGTCGCCCGGACCTGGAGCGACTACCTGGGCGGTGACACCCAGGCGCTGATCGACGCCGCCGCCCCCGACATGACGGACATCAAGGGCAACATCTCCGCGGAGAACGGCAACGCCGTCTACACGGCGGTCGAGTGCGCCGACGCCAAGTGGCCCACCAGCTGGCGCAAGTGGGACCGCGACAACACCCGGCTGCACCGCGACAACCCCTTCATGACCTGGGCCAACGCCTGGATGAACCTGCCCTGCGCCACCTGGCCGGCCAAGCAGCGGACACCACTGAACGTCAAGACCGGCAAGGGCCTGCCGTCCGTGCTGATCGTGCAGTCCACGCGGGACGCCGCCACCCCGTACAAGGGCGCCGTCGAACTGCACAAGCGGTTCAAGGGCTCGCGTCTGATCACCGAGAGGGACGCCGGTTCGCACGGCGTCACCGGCCTGGTGAACCCCTGCGTCAACGAGCGGGTGGACACCTACCTGCTCACCGGGAGGACCGACCGTCACGACGTGACGTGCGCCCCGCACGCCACCCCGAAGCCGTGACCCTCCGTCGGCGCTGAACCAACCTGCCTTGAGGGGCGGTCGGATTCCACCGGCCGCCCCTCGGCCGTGCCCGCGAGGCTCGCCGTGCGCCCGTGTGCCGGACGGGGCGTCAGGACACGGACTTCGACGCCACCCCACGTCACCCGGCGTGACCCCGGTCGTACCGCTCCAGCCAGGCGTCCTCCGCCGCGTAGTCGAACAACCCCTCGCCGTACGTCCGGAGCATCGCGGGGAAGACCTCCCGCCAGTCCCGCCCGGCGAGTCGCGCGGCGAGCCACTCGACGGTCTCCGGCAACGACCGCGCGTACCCGGTCACGGGCCGGTAGCCGAGCTCCCGTTCCGCGGCCGTCATGTCGTACACGATCGGATGCGGGCTCGACCACGGCGTGACACCGATCCCGTCCGCCGGGGGAGCGCCCGGCACCAGGACCGTCCCGGTCTCCCGGCCGAGCGCCGCGTCGACACCCGCCGCGATCTCGGCGATCGTCGGGGCCTCCGGGTCCGCGGCGTTCAGCACCCGTGACCCGGGCCGTGACGCGGCGAGCCGGATCAGCTCGGCGACGTTCGACACATGGACCGGGTGGAAGCGGCACGCTCCGCCGTACGCGAGCACCCGCCGCCGCCGGCCGTCCAGAATCCGTTTGACGAAGTACAGCTCGCGCGGTGTGCGGCAGTACGTGCCGTGGATCGCGCCGGCCCTCAGCAGGGTCACCGGCAGGACGTCACCGGCCGCGAGCAACTCCCGCTCCAGGCCGGTCTTCCGCGCCGCGTACGTCGTGTCCCCCGGCGCCACGGTCGGACAGGTCTCCGGGATCGGCACCGGGTAGCGCGGCGCGCCGTCCGGCTCCCCCTGGGTGTCGAAGCTCCGCCCCCGCCCGTCCTCGTACACCGCTCCGCTGGAGATGACGACCGCCGAACCGATCCGGTCGGCGAGTCCGGTCAGTTGCCGGGCGTGCGCCCGCCCGTACGCCACCATGTCGACCAGGACGTCGCAGCCGTCGCCCAGCGCCGCGCCCAGCGCCCCGTCGTCGTCGCGGTCGAGCGCCACCGTCCGTACGTCCCCGGGCCACCGCTCGTCCCTGCCGCCCCCGCGAGAGGCCGCGGTCACCTCCCAGCCGTCCTCGGCGAGCCCACGCACCACGGCTCGCCCCACCTGCCCTGTCGCTCCGACGACCCACGCACTCCGACTGTTCATGACCGGAACGTTAGAAGAACCGGACCGGCGGGACCGGTCATGTTCGCCGTTCGCGGATACGCCGTCGGCGTCGCGCTTCCGGGAACCCTGCCGGTCGCCCGCCCGCCGGAACGAATCCATCGCCATGCCGCCGGGCCGCCCACGCCGGCGTGCGGTGAAGGGGATATCCCTTGAATACGAGAATATTGATGGAAGAATCATCGGCGAGATGGAAACGGAAAGTGCGCCGCAGGATCATCACACGGTCCCATGATTCACTCCGTTGGGTTTAATCCCGTATTCTCGACCTTTTGGAACGATGCTCGACTTATATTTGGGTAGAGAGTCGAATAGTACATCACGCAAGGTGCCGATGTGGCGCCTGTGTTCCATTCAATCCCAGGTTGCGCTCGGCGAAGTAGGTCGGTCCGGTTGCCGCCATCTGTATGGTCCACTGGTGATTGTGTCCGGTTTCGTGGGTGTTTTCTTCCCGAGGAGAAGAGCGGAAAGTTGACACATACTCTGCTTCCCGGCGCCTGCTGAAGGAGAAAGTATGGTCACGCCGATTGAACAACTCTCATCGGTCTTCGTTCTCTTCGGAGACCCGCTCCACCCCGGTACCACCACCAGGGCCATTGTGTACTGGCCCCAACCCGGGGGCGGCGAAGCGGTGGAATACAGCTGCTCCGTCTGCCCCGGTGGATCGGGAAAATGGCACGACCTCACACCGATCTGCGGAACGTCCTACTGGGTGGGCGATTTCACGGTTTCCTCCCACGCCCCTCTCGGTGAGGCATGCCTGACGGTCAGGAAATACATCGAATCCAGATGCGTCACCGAGACCGTGACGATCACGGTCAAGGAGCCGCTGTGCGGAGAGCGGGGCGAAAAGGGGGAGAAGGGGGACGTCGGCCCACGCGGCGGGCGTGGCGACAAGGGCGACGACGGGGAGAAGGGGGAGAAGGGGGCCCGTGGTGATGTCGGCCCGCGTGGCGAGAAGGGCGACAAGGGCGAGACGGGGAGCAAGGGCGACCGGGGTGGCCGGGGCGACCCCGGCCGGGACGGCGAGAAGGGTGAGCGCGGTGAGAAGGGGGACTGCGGCCCACGCGGCAGGACGGGCGACCGGGGGGAGAAGGGTGACCCGGGCTGGAAGGGCGACAAGGGGGACAAGGGGGACGAGGGCGAATGCGGCCCCCGGGGCGAACAGGGCGAGCCTGGCGCACCGGGTGACCCCGGCCCTCCCGGCCGGGACGGCGAGAAGGGCGAGCGCGGCGAGAAGGGGGACTGTGGCCCACGCGGTGAGCGGGGGGAGAAGGGGGAGAGGGGAGAACCCGGGCCACGCGGTGACAAGGGCGACAAGGGAGACAAGGGAGACCCACCGGACTACACCGTCGTCGAGGAGATCGTCTGCGCGGTCGTCGCACGCATCTTCCAGCATGTCGAGTGCCCATGACGGGGCGTCGGTGAGTCACTTACCGGCCGGCTGTGACGCGCGGTCGCTGGGAGACGTGGACCGCACGCGACGACGAAGCTCCTGGTGGACGGGCCCACACGCGAAACCGCCCACGCCGCCAGGAGCTCCGTGCGTTCCGCCGGTCCCCGCTACGGGGTCGCGGCGCGGTCGTCGCCGGAGGGCTCGGGACCGGACCGCGCGGGCGCGGGGACACGCGTCACGTCGGACGTGACCCGCTCCTGCCGGTACTGGTCGGCCTGGGCCCGGTACATGGCGGCGTAGCGGCCTCCCGCGGCGATCAGTTCGTCATGGGTGCCCCGCTCGGCGAGGCGGCCCTCGTGCAGGACGTGTACGAGATCCGCGTGCTGGACGGCCGCCATGCGGTGGGTGACCAGGACCACGGCCCGTCCCGGACCCGCCAGACCACGAATCCTCTCGAACGCGGCGATCTCCGCGGCCGGGTCGAGCGCGGACGTGGGTTCGTCGACGATCAGCACCCGCGGATCGCGGTAGCGGGCTCGGGCCAGGCCGATCTTCTGCCACTGGCCACCGGAGAGTTCACTGGCCCCGCGGAACACCCTGGCCAGCAGCGTGTTCATCCCTTGGGGGAGAGCCGCGATCATCCGGTCGGCGTTCGCGTAGCTCGCCGCCTCCCGCATGTCCTCCTCGTCGGCCGGCCGGCCGGTGTCGCTGATGCGGATGTTCGTCCCCGCCGTCATCGGCCAGCGCTCGAAGTCCTGTGTCAGCAGCCCCACCTGGGCGAAGACCTGCTCGCGGTCGGCCTCCCGCAGATCGACCCCGCCCCACAGGACCCGTCCGCTGTCGGGCAGCAGCAGCCCCGCCAGCATCTTGATCAGGGTGGACTTGCCGGCGCCGTTCTCCCCGACCAGGGCGGTCACCTTCCCGACCGGGATCGTCAGCGACACCTCGTCCACCGCGGGACGTTCGCCCCGGTCCGGATAGCCGTACGTGACCTTCTCGAAGGTCACGGCCTCGAAGTGGGGATCGATGGGCAGACCGCCGACCGGGATCGCCCTCCGGGCGGACTCGTCGACGAAGCGTTCGAGATCGCGGACGTACAGCGACTCCTCGTGCAGCGCGTTCAGATTCATCACCAGCGCGCCCAGCCCGGAGGTGCCCGAGCGCACCGCGATGACCGCCGTCCCGGCGACCGCCAGCTCCATGTGCCCGCCGAGGATGAGCGCGCCGAGCGCCGCGTAGGTGACCACGGCCGCGCCACCGGACAGCGCGGCGGCCAGGAACTCGGTGCCCGCCTTGTCCTTCGCGAGGCGCGACTGCTCCTCCTCGGCGCTCTCCGCCATCGCCCGGTAGTGGCCCAGGAAGAATCCGCCCACGCCGTGCACCCGGACCTCCTGCGCCGCCGTGCGCGAAGTGAGCAGATCACCCAGCAGACGGCTCGCCCGGATGTGTTCGACCCACTGCATCGTGGACACGTACCGGCGCTGGGCGACGCGCATCGCGCCCCAGCCGCGGGGCGCGGCGATCAGCAGCAGCATCGGCAGGAGCACCGGGTGCAGGATCGTCAGGACGCCGCCCGCGGCGATCAGCGAGATGATCCCGTTGACCGAGGCGACACAGACACCGATCATGCGCCGGGCCGACGCCGCGCCGAACTGGGCGATGTCGATGAGTCTGCGGAACTCGCCGTCCTCGATCGCCTCCAGCTCGACCCGGGCCGCCGCCCGGAGGTACCGCTCGTTGGCAGCCCTCTCGACCTTCGGCTCCAGCCGTCCGGCGGCGGACGTGGACAGGGACGCCAGCACGGCTCCGGCCACCGCGACGCCGCTCCCCGCCAGCAACGCGGGCAGCGCCGAGTGCAGCCGGGCGGCCGTGTCACCGCTGCCCAGCAGGGCCCCCAGCACGGCGTTGACCACGATGAGCCCGAGGGCCGCGGTCACCCCCTGGCCGATCTCGGTGACGGCGACGGTGACCATGGCCCGCCGGTCGGCGCGCAGCGCGAGCCGGAGCGTGCCCGAGATCATCTGCGGGACCGAGCGCAGGGTGGCCGACAGGGTGAGTTCGAGACGCGCGTACTCGTGGGTGGACCAGCCCATGTCGTACCGCAACGGCCCGCCGAACAGCTCCCGTTCGGAGGCGGACACGGCCGGTTCGACCGCTTCGGGGCGGGTGAGGAACCGCTTCATGCGGGCACCTGACCGATGCCGGTCGTGAAGGAGCCCCTGGGCTCCGGTGGGGAAGAGGGGCAGGTGGGCGGAAGCGCGCCGTATGACATCAGTACCTCCGACGGGTGATGACTGGGGAGAAGCGGACCGAACCGCGCGGGACGGATTCCCACGGGACGGATCGCGCGGAACGGGATCGCACGGGACACCACGGGGTCGGTCCCGGGGGAGGGAGTGCTGGTGGGGAACAGCGGCCGGTACGCCGGGTCGTCGGCGCCGGGTGGACGCCGTGTTCGATTTCCCTGCGCTCTTCGGTGAGAAGTGGCCACGGGGGCGTCGCACCTCCTCGTATCGAACGGACGTGGGGAAAACGACGCTCGTGCGGGGGGCGTCACGGTCTTCCTGGGGCGATTCTTCGAGCGCAGGTTCGACCTTGAGTCGGCGACAGGGCGCGCCAAGGCCGCTGTCCGTGCGAGAGCGAGCGAATTCACCCGCAGGGTGGCCGTTCACCCGTTTCGGGTATTGCGCCGAGGTGTCGTGCGGGCGGCGGCCTGCGGCGGGTCGTCCGCGCGACGCGTGTCCGGAGGGGGTCGCTGTCCGGCGCGCGTCGGAGCCGGGCGGGGCGCGGGGTGTTCGCGCGTTCGGACGCGGAGGCGGTGGCCGGCCGTTCCGTCGCGAGCCGACGGTGGGCGGCCGGCGGGCGCGGAGCATGGCCGGGAGTCTTCCTGCCGACCGGGCATCGGCCGGTGTGCGTGTCCCGAGCGCGGCGGCCTGACGTGGTACCGGCTCTTGGTCCGGACCTATTGACGGGAGGTCTGGACCACTTTACCGTCTGGTGAATCGCATCGCGCAGGTCTCCAGGCCCTCCACGTTCCAGGAGGTGGGCGTGTCGGACAGGTTGTTCTCCCGCGCCGTCGTCCGCCCGGTGCGGACGGTCCGGCGGCCTCCGCGCGCGTCTTGGGTCATATTGTCAGGGGCGCGTCATTGGAGGGCTGTTTCGGTCACCGGTACACAGGGGTTGGACCGGCCCCCGTGCCGAGAACCCGGCTTCCTCATCCCACTCGTAGCCAGGGCGCCATGGGTACGCTCACCCACCCGGTGACGCGCCGTCACGGCAAGAAGGGAACTACTCAGCATGTTCCGCCGGACGGCACGTCTGCTGGGGGTCTGCCTCAGCTCCAGCAAGGCCTGATGACCTGGTCGCTCAACTGGGGGGCTCGCGCGACTGGACGTTCGGCGACAACGTCAAGGCGTTGCGGGCCGCTGACGGCAGGCCGATGGACCGGCCTCGGCCCCGGGGGCGCTCCCGGGGCCGAGGCCACGCCGCGTCAGGACCACCTCGCGCCCCCGGTGACCACGGTCCGTGTCGTGTCGGGGGCACGTCACGCGGTGTGCGCGGTGACCAGGTGGAACTCGCTCGGCAGATCGGCGCGGTTGGCCACGTTGAGCTTGCGGTACACCCGGGTGAGGTGCTGCTCGACCGTGCTGACGGTGATGCACAGCCGGTCGGCGATCTCCCGGTTGGAGTGCCCGAGGGCGGCCAGCCGGGCCACCCGCTGCTCGGCGGCGCTGAGCCGGGGCGAGTCCGGGAACGCGGCCGGAGCGGCGAGTGGCCGCCCGCCGGGGTCCGCTGACAGCAGGGACTGCTGCAGGGACCTGGCCGAGCAGCGTTCGGCGAGCTGGAGCGCCTGGTAGAGCGCCTTGCGCCCCTTGCCCGCCTGGTCCAGTTCGTGCTGGGCCTGGCTGAGACGGGCCAGCGCGCGTGCCAGCTCCAGCCGGTCGCCGCACAGACGCAGCACGCGTACGGCTTCCTGGAGCAGGGCGGCGCGGCGCGGCGGTTCGCCGCTCTCGGCCAGCAGCCGCAGGGACATGCCCCGGCTGCGGGAGGTGCCGGGGCCCGAACGCTCCACCTCCTCCTCGGCGAGACGGTGAGCCTCCTCGCGCCGGCCGAGGACGAGATGGGCCGCCGCCGCGCCACTGCGCCAGGGAGCCAGCGACGGCAGGTCCAGGCCCCAGTCGCGGGCGAGCCTGCCACAGAGCAGGAAGTCGTCGAGAGCGGCGTGGACATGGTGGGCGCCGAGCCGCTGATGGCCACGGGCGTACAGATACGGGAGAGCCGTCCGGGACCGGAACACCCCCTCGGGCAGTGGGTGGCGGGTCTGTTCCTCGGCCGCCCCGGCGTCACCCATGGCGGTGTGCGCCAGCACCAGGGTGGCCAGCGGGGCGCCGACCGCTGTGCCCCAGCCGCGCGGCGAGACGTGGGTGAGGGCGGATTCGGCGAGGCGCCGGGCGGTGGGGAGGTCTCCGTACCGCAGCGCCGTCTCGGCGCGCACCGCGGCCAGCCGGGCCTGCCAGGCCGGTGCGCACCGGGCGGTGGCCTCCGCCAGCAGCCGCCCCGACCAGAGGGCGGCCCGGCCCAGCCGGTCGGTGTGGAGGAGGGTGAGGAGGGCGGACTCGATCTCGTCGAACGTCGTGTCGTCCAACCGGGTGGACCGGATCAGCTGCTCGGCGTTCATGGCCGCGCCCCGGTCCGGCTCGCCGCTCAGCACGGAGGCCAGCAGGGCGTCGGCGCGCGGGGCTCCGGGGTACGGCGGAGGGCCGGTCCGGCACGCCCCTCGTGGCGGGATGCGGTCGAGGAGAGGAGGGTGCGACACGCGCAGCCACGCGCGTACGGACCCGAGCGCGGCCGGTGCGCCGGCGCAGCCGGGCGCCTCGCACAGACGCCGGGCGACCGCCGCCGCCTCGTCCCCGCGGCCGTGCCACAGCAGCGCTTTGACGAGGGGGAAGACGTCCGTGTCCGGCAGGGCGCCACCGCACGCGGCGTCGGCCAGCGGGACGAGGTGCCGGGCGGCCACCGACGGGTTCACCCGCGTCTCGGCCCTGGCGAGCGCGGCCGTGAGACCGGCCCGCTCGACGGCGTCGGAGCAGGCGCGGGACGCCAGTTCCAGACAGCTCACCGCGAGCGGGATGTCGTCGCTCAGCCTGGCCTGCTCGGCCGCCTCCTTGAGGACCGGGAGAACCCACCGGTCGTCGACATGTCCGACCGCGACCAGGTGCCGGGCGACGTCGGTCGACGCGGCGCCCTCGCGGTGCAGCAGCCCGGCCGCGCCCAGCCGCAGATCACGCAGCCGCTCCGGCGGGACGTCCCCCAGCACGGCCGCCCGTGCCACCGGGTGGCGGAAGCGGGTGAGGTCGAGCAGTCCCGCCGCGTCCAGTTGACGCAGCACCCGTACGACCGGGTCGGCGCCGGTCCCGAGCAGCCGCGCGACGCGCGCGGGCGACGAGGCGTCCCCCAGCACCGCCAGCGCCCGGCCGACGTCGAGCATGCCCGGCTCACCGCGGCGCAGACACGCCAGGACGGCCTGCCCGAAGGAGTCGCCCGCCACCGGGCCTCCCGGCGCGCCCGGGTCCGGTGCGGCCCGGCCACGTACCGGATCGTCGGAGACGTCACGGATGTCACGGACGTCACGGGTGCCGAGGATGTCGTGGGGCTCCTGGACGGTTCGGAGGCCGCGTGCGCCACCCAGTTCCCGGTGGTCCTCCAGCAGTGCCCGTACGAGCAGGGGATTGCCGCCGCTGATCGCGTGGCACTCCGGTGCGAGGCGCTGGGCCTCCGCCGGGTCCAGCCCCTCGGTGAGCAGGCGCGTCACCCCCTGCCGGGACAGCGGGGGCAGTTGTAGCCGCCGGTAGTGCCGCTGACGCAGCAGTTCGGTGTCGAACACCGGGTGGTCGCGGCGGGTGTGGCGCGGCTCGTTGAGGACCAGCATCACCGGCGCCGAGCGGATTCGGCGGACCAGACGCAGCAGGAAGCCCATGGACGAGCCGTCCGCCCGGTGCACATCGTCCACGCCGATGAGGACCGGGCGCCGGGCCGCGAGCCCGAGCAGCGCCTCGCAGAGATCGTGCGCCAGCCGGGCCCGGGTCTGCCGCTGGTCCTCGCCGCCGCCCGGTCCGGACAGCCGGTCCCGCAGTTCGGCGGGGAGAGCGAGGTCCGCGAACAGTTGCCGCACCACGTCGAACGGTCCGGCGAGTCCGGTGTCCCGGCCCGAGGCGACGACGAATTGCGCCCCGGCGTCGGTGGCCTGCTCACCGAAGGCGTACAGCAGCTCCGTCTTTCCGATTCCGACGGCGCCACTCAGCAATACGATCTGGCCCTTGCCCCGCGAACTCTCGGCGAGCAGGCTGTGCAGAAGGGACAGCTCGTCGTCACGTTCGAACAGAGCCATCGGAATTCCTTCTCTTGCTGGCTGGAAATGCCCGAGCCGTCGGCGGAGGACGTCAGTAGAGCCCTTCGGGAGCCGATGATGTTATTTGCAGCGGGCGGACATTGGCGACACCGTCACAGGGCCACGCGTCGCCGCAGTCATGACGCAGCGCCTGATCGCGTTCGAGCACATTGGGCAGGAACAGATCGTCGTGCAGCACGGTCAGCCGCACCTGCCCGGCCGCCCCGTACGCCACGGTGGTGGACCAGTCCTCCTTGTCCACCACCGCCATGGTCACCTGCGGGTAGTTCGGCGCGTACGCCAGCGGCTCCCCCTCGTCGCCCACCGGCAGACCGGCCGCGTTGCCGAAGGTGTTGCCGTAGCTGAGGCCGCAGATCCCGCCCCGCAGAGCGGTCACGAAGTCGCGGTACATGTCGGGACTGATCTGGGTGCCGCTGAGGCGTACCCCGTCGAGGGCGGCCACGGCGTCGGGGTGCCGCTGCCGGAGGACCTGGAGGATCGCCGGGGTGGTGTTGAGGTAGTGGACCGAGCCGAGACCCAGCACATCGACGATCTGCTCCAGCAGATGGGTGGTGTACTCGTTGGCGTCCGCCAGCCGGCCGGCGCGGATGAGCCGCTTCACCCAGCGCGGGTCCATGTCGATCCCGTACACCTGCCCGGCGTGGAGCTCGGCCGCCTCCCAGACGCCGTTGCCGATCAGATGCGGGCCGGTCGGGGTGGCCTGGAGCCAGGTCCGGTGGGGCAGGAAGCCCTCGCTGACGAACGACCAGCGGCGCCACGCGCCCCGGTGCAGCAGCATGTCGGGGGTGTAGAAGACCCGGCAGGGGGTGCCGGTGGTGCCGCCCGAGTCCCACACCCGGCCGGTCAGCGGGCGCGGGACGGCCAGCGGGACCAGCTCCGACGGGTCCTGCGACCGCAGCACGTCCAGCGGGAACGGGCCGAACGCCGTGAGCTGTTCGTGACGGGTGATGTCCCGCGGATCGAAGTCCAGCTCCGCCGCCCGCCGCAGCCAGTACGGACTGCCGGTACGGGGGTCGAAGTGCCGCCGGACGACCCGGCGCGTCCACCGGTCGAGATCGGTGCCCAGCCAGTCCTCGACCAGCGCGTCGCACTCGGCGCCCCGGTGCGCGTACGCCTCCCCGGCCCCACGGACCGTGGTGGTCACCGGGGTGCCCCCGCCGGGGGCAGGTCGATGCCGAGCTCGTACACGGTGGTCAGCACCTGCTCGATGTGTTCCGGCCGGTCGACGTGCACCACCGGGAACGGGAACCTGAGGATGCCGTCCGGGATGGACCCGCCCATCACGAGCCCCAGCCGCACCCCTTCCTCCTTCATCCCGGCGTACACATCCACCAGGCTGACCGGGTCGGTGGCGTTGCGGTGGAAGAGGTCACGGACGTCGTCCGCCGTGGCCAGCCGTCCGCGCTCCAGACAGGACAGCAGCGGCAGTGAGGGAGACACGAAGGTCATGCCGTCGACGTAGGGGGCCATGAAGTCGCGGTAGGGGCGGCGCAGCGGCGAGTGGACCGCGATCGTCCGGTCCGGCAGCGGAACCATCGTGCCCGGGGTGACCTCCGCCGCCAGCTCGTCCAGCGCGGCCCGCTCGCCCGAGAGCATGATGATGCTCATGGCCCCGTCGGCGGTCGGACCGAAATCGCCCGACGCGTGGACACCGGGACGCCCCTCGCCCCGGTACAGGGCGAGATCGGCGTCCGCCGCCACGAAGGCGAGCGCGAGCCCCTGCTCCGGAGAGCCGGCCGGCGGCTCGGGGGCGTACCGCGAGTGCGAGAGCATCGCGAAGAGATCCTGACGGCTCACCGCCCCGGCCAGCGCGCTCGCGGTCATCGCCCCGAGGCTCAGCCCGCCGAGCACCGAGGGGCGCAGACCGTGTCCGACGAGCACGTCGTGGACACCCAGGGCCAGGGCGGTCTCGCGTATGGTGCCGACGCTCTGCCGCTCCTCCGGGGCCTCCGGCAGATCCTCCTCCAGGATCTGCCCGACCGTCAGTCCGGTCCATTCCGCGATCTCCTCGTACAGATCACGCATGACCGGATATGCCTTGTGGAGTTCCACTCCGTGCACTTCGGTTCCCACGCCGCCGCCGAACAGAAATCCCAATGCCATGAACGTCTCCCGTGAGCATTGCGCGAGCAGAGAATTTCGGCCACGGCGGGGCTCCGTCGAATGGCCGCTGAGTCCGGGACCGTGCTGCCACCGTACCCAGGGTGCGGCCGCCTGGAAACAGGATTCGCCAATATTCGCCAGGAGCTTTCCCCGGCGCATGATGTCGCGGACGGCGTCATCGAAACGATATGCCGAGGTGGCAGTGTTCTCGCTGTGTCCGCGTAATTGGCTCTCCGACACCGCGACGAGAAAAGCCGGAAGTGAGGGGGTATTCGTGATGCCAGGTATTGGTCCGAGGACACCTGTCGCAGTCGTCGGATATTCCTGCCGTCTTCCCTCGGCCCCGGACCCCGACGCGTTCTGGCAGCTGCTCGTCGAGAGCCGGCACGCGATCACCGAGGTTCCCCGGGACCGGTGGGACGCGGCCGCGATCGCGGCGGCCGGGGCCGCGCCGGACGCGGAACGCGCCCGCTGGGGCGGCTTCATCGACCGGCCCGACCTGTTCGACGCGGGCTTCTTCCACATCTCGCCACGCGAGGCCACCGCCATGGACCCGCAGCAGCGGCTCGTGCTGGAGCTGGGCTGGGAGGCCCTGGAGCACTCCGGAACGGTCCCCGCCGAACTCGCCGGCAGCGCCACCGCCGTCTTCGTGGGCGCGATGCTGGACGACTACGCGGTGCTGCGGGCGAGGCAGGGCGCCGGGCGGATCGACCGCCACACGGCCGTCGGCACCCACCGGTCCATGATCGCCAACCGGCTCTCCCAGCTCCTGAACGCCCGGGGCCCCAGCCAGACCGTGGACTGCGGACAGTCGTCCTCGCTGGTGGCCGTCCAACTCGCCTGTGAGAGCCTGCGCTCGGGCGAGTGCACCGCCGCGCTGGCGGGCGGGGTCAACCTCAATCTCGCCCTGGAGAGCGCGCTCGCCACCGCGGGTTCCGGCGCGCTCTCCCCGGACGGACGCTGCCGCACCTTCGACGCCGCGGCCGACGGCTATGTACGGGGCGAGGGCGGCGCGCTGGTCCTGCTGAAGACCCTCGACCAGGCGCTCGCCGACGGCGACCGGGTCCGGTGCCTGATCCTCGGCGGCGCGGTCAACAACGGGGCCGCGGCCGCCGGACTGACCGTGCCGGACGCGGACGCGCAGGCGGAGGTCATCCGGCTCGCCCACCGCCGGGCCGGGGTCGAACCCGCCGACGTGCAGTACGTGGAGCTCCACGGCACCGGGACCCGCGCCGGGGACCCGGTGGAGGCCGCCGCCCTCGGCGCCGCGATCGGCGGCCGGCGCCCGGCCGGACTGCCACTGGCCGTCGGCTCCGCCAAGACCAACGTCGGTCATCTGGAGGGCGCGGCCGGGGTCACCGGACTGCTGAAGGTGATCCTCTCCATCGAGCGCCGGGCACTTCCCGCCAGCCTGCACTTCACCACCGAGCACCCGCGCATCCCCCTGGACCGGCTGAACCTGACCGTCCAGCGGTCACTCGGCCCCTGGCCCAGGGCCGACCGGCCCAGGACGGCCGGAGTCAGCTCGTTCGGCATGGGCGGCACCAACTGCCACCTGGTGCTGTCCGACCGTACGGAACCGGCCACCTCGGCGCCGAGTGCCCCGGCGCGCCCCGCCGCCGTCCCCGTACCGGTGCTGCTCTCCGGCCGCGACGAACAGGCGCTCCGGGGACAGGCCGCGCGGCTGCTGCGCCACCTCGCGGACCGGCCAGGACAGGGGCCCGCCGAGACCGGCCACGCCACCGCCGCCACCCGGACCCACTTCGAACGCCGGGCGGCGCTGCTCGCCCCCGACCGCGACGGCCTCCTCGCGGACCTGGGTGAACTGGCCGAGGGGCGCACCGGTTCCCGCACGGTCGAGGGCGTCGCGCGGTCCGGCGGACTCGCCTTCCTCTTCACCGGGCAGGGCAGCCAGCGGCCGGGCATGG
Organism: Streptomyces sp. AM 4-1-1; assembly: GCF_029167625.1. Lineage (NCBI taxonomy): Bacteria > Bacillati > Actinomycetota > Actinomycetes > Kitasatosporales > Streptomycetaceae > Streptomyces > Streptomyces sp. AM 4-1-1. Next base: position 548,952 of record NZ_CP119145.1, on the reverse strand, counting down.
GGCGGGGGCCGTACCGGGCGTTCCCCGAGTTCGCCGCCGCCTTCGACGCGGTGTGCGACGAGTTCGACACCCTCCTCGATCTGTCGCTGCGCCGGCTCGTCCTGGGCGGTGAGGGGGCGCCGGACCCCGTGCTCCTGGACCGGACCGAGTACACACAGGCGGCGCTCTTCGCGTACGAGACCGCCCTGTTCCGGCTGTTCGAGGCGTGGGGCGTCGTCCCCGACGCCGTGCTCGGCCACTCCGTGGGCGAACTCGCCGCGGCCCACGCGGCCGGGGCGCTCTCGCTGCCCGACGCGTGTGCACTGGTCGCGGCGCGCGGCCGGCTGATGCAGCGGCTGCCGTCGGGCGGCGCCATGGTGTCGGTCCAGGCGTCCGAGGACGAACTGCGGCCCGGCCTCGATGACTTCGCCGGACGCGTCACGATCGCCGCCGTCAACGGCCCGGCCGCCACCGTGCTCTCCGGTGACGAGGACGCGGTCCTCGCACTCGCCGGGCGGTGGCGCGAGCGTGGCCGGAAGACCGGGCGGCTGCGGGTGAGCCACGCCTTCCATTCCCCGCACATGGACGCCATGCTCGACGACTTCCGGCAGGTCGCCGAACGCCTGGAGCACCGGACGCCCGCGATCGCGGTGGTGTCCAACCTCACCGGCCTGGCCGTCGAGCCGGACCAGCTGTGCTCGGCGGACCACTGGGTCCGGCACGCCAGGGACAGCGTCCGCTTCCTGGCGGGCATGCGCACCCTGGAGGCCCGTTCCGTCACCACGTGCCTGGAGATCGGGCCCGACGCCGTGCTCGGCGCGATGGGCCGCGACTGTGTGGCACCCGGGTCCATGACGTTCGTTGCGGCGGCGCGCGCCGAGCGGGACGAGGTGGCCACCCTGACCGCCGCGCTCGCCCAACTGCACGTACACGGCGTTCCGGTCGCCTGGCGGCGGCTGGCCGGCGGCCCCCGCTCCCGGATGGCGCCGCTGCCCACCTACGCCTTCCAGCGCCGGCGGTACTGGCTGACCGACGTACCGCGCCTCCAGGACGTCACGCCGGGACCGGTGGCCGGTGGCGCCGACAGCGCGTCCGGCGCCGGGGAGGCGGGTGCCGGGGAGGCGGGCACGGGTGGGGCGGGTGCCGCTTCCCCCGAGCGGACCCTCGTCGGCGCGGGCGCGGAACTCGCCGCGCTGGTACGGGAACAGGTCGCGCGGGTCCTCGGCCACGGCACCGGGCAGGACGTGGCGGCCCGGCTCTCGTTCAAGGAGCTGGGATTCGACTCCCTGATGGGGGTGGAGCTCTCCGATCTCCTCGGCCGCGCCACCGGAACCACGCTGCCGAGCACGCTGATCTTCGACCACTCCACGCCCGACGCCCTGATCACGCATCTGCGGAACGAGCTGTCGACGGGCGCGGGCGCGGGCCATGGCGCCGTCGACGCACCGGCCGGAACCCCCGCGCACGGCGACGGTCCCACCGGTGATCCGGTGGTGATCGTGGGGATGGCGTGCCGGTTGCCGGGGGGTGTGTCGTCGCCGGAGGATCTGTGGGATCTGGTGGCGTCGGGTGGGGACGGTGTTTCGGGGTTTCCGGTGGACCGGGGCTGGGATCTGGAGGGGTTGTTCGATCCGGACCCGGACCGGGTGGGGAAGTCGTATGTGCGGGAGGGGGGGTTTCTGCATGACGCGGGGGGTTTCGACGCTGAGTTCTTCGGTATTTCGCCGCGTGAGGCGTTGGCGATGGATCCGCAGCAGCGGGTGTTCCTGGAGACGGCGTGGGAGGCGGTGGAGCGCGCCGGGATCGATCCGCGCTCGCTGCGTTCCACCCCCACCGGAGTGTTCGCCGGGATCTTCGGCTACCGGGACCAGGACGCCTCGGTACAGGGCCCCGACGACGCCCTCGAAGGCAGACGTCTGACGGGTGGGGCGGGGAGTGTGTTGTCGGGTCGGGTGTCGTTTTCGTTGGGGCTTGAGGGTCCTGCGGTGACGGTGGATACGGCGTGTTCTTCGTCGTTGGTGGCGTTGCATCTGGCGGTGCAGTCGTTGCGTGCGGGGGAGTGTTCGTTGGCGTTGGCGGGTGGGGTGACGGTGATGTCGTCGCCGGGGACGTTTGTGGAGTTCAGTCGGCAGCGGGGTTTGTCGGTGGATGGTCGGTGTCGTTCGTTCGGTGTGGGGGCGGATGGTACGGGGTGGGCTGAGGGTGTGGGTTTGTTGGTGGTGGAGCGGTTGTCGGATGCGGTGCGTCGTGGGCATCGGGTGTTGGCGGTGGTGCGGGGTTCCGCGGTGAATCAGGATGGTGCGTCGAATGGGTTGACGGCGCCGAGTGGGGTGGCGCAGCGGCGGGTGATTCGTGCGGCGTTGGCGTCGGCGGGTTTGTCGGGTGCGGGTGTGGATGTGGTGGAGGGGCATGGGACGGGGACGCGTTTGGGTGATCCGGTGGAGGCTCAGGCGTTGTTGGAGACGTATGGGCGTGAGCGGTCGGGTGGGCGTCCTTTGTGGTTGGGGTCGTTGAAGTCGAATATTGGTCATGCGCAGGCGGCTGCGGGTGTGGCTGGTGTGATCAAGATGGTGTTGGCGATGCGGTTCGGGGTGTTGCCTCGTACGTTGTATGTGGAGGAGCCGTCGCCTTTTGTGGACTGGGCTTCGGGTGGTGTGGAGTTGTTGTCCGAGGCGCGGGTGTGGGAGCGGGGTGAGGGTCCGCGTCGTGCGGCGGTGTCCTCGTTCGGGATCAGTGGGACCAACGCGCATGTCGTGCTGGAGGAACCACCTCCCACCGACGACCACCGACCCGCCACCGACACCACCGACAGCGCGGATGAGACCGCGCCCACCGTGCTCTGGCCGCTGTCCGGCCACACCGAGGAGGCGCTGCGCGCACAGGCCCGCCGGCTGCGCGCACACCTCGTCGCCGAACCCCGGCCGCGCCCCGTCGACATCGGCCATTCCCTGGCCACCACACGCGCCGCCCTCGACCACCGGGCCGTCCTCCTGGGCGACGACCGGGACCGGCTGCTCGACGATCTCAGCACGCTCGCCGAAGGCGGTCTGCCGCACGGAGCCGCCCGAGGCATACCCGACGGCGGCGGGACGGCGTTCCTGTTCACCGGACAGGGCAGCCAGCACCCGGCGATGGGGCGCGAACTCCGCGGCGCCTTCCCGGAGTTCGCACGCGCTCTGGACGAGGCGTGCGAGGCGTTCGGAGATCTCCTGGGGCGCCCGCTGCGCGAGGTCGTCCTCGCCGGGGAGGACTCGGCCGAAGCGGAACTGCTGGACCGCACGGTGTTCACCCAGGCGGCGCTGTTCGCCCATGAGGTCGCCCTGTTCCGCCTGCTCGGACATCTCGGGGTGCGGCCCGACCGGGTGGCGGGGCACTCCATCGGCGAACTCGTGGCCGCGCATGTCGCCGGAGTGCTGTCGCTGGAGGACGCCACCACGCTGGTGGCGGCGCGCGGCCGGCTGATGCAGGCGCTGCCGCCGGGCGGCGCGATGGTGTCCGTGCAGGCTCCGCAGGAGACCGTGGCGGCGCTGCTCGCCGGAGCGGACGGGCGGGTCGCCGTCGCCGCGGTGAACGGCCCGGTCTCCTCGGTGCTCTCCGGCGAGGAGCACGCCGTACGGGAGTTGGCCGACCGGCTGACGGAACTGGGCCACAGGACCCGGCGGCTGCGGGTCAGCCACGCCTTCCACTCACCGCTGATGGACCCGATGCTCGACGAGTTCCGGGACGTCGCGCGCCGGCTCACCTACCGGGAGCCCGCTCTTCCCCTGGTGTCCGGACTGACCGGGCGCACCGCCACCGCGGAGGAGGTGACATCGCCCGAGCACTGGGTGCGGCACGTCCGCGGGACCGTGCGGTTCGCCGACGCGGTGCGCGCCCTCCGCGACGCGGGGGTGACCACCTTCGTGGAGGTCGGGCCCGACGCGGTGCTCACCTCCATGGGGCAGGACTGCCTCACCGGGGAACCGGACGCCCGACGACCCGAGTTCGTGGCCACCCAGCGTCGGGGCCGGTCCGAGGCGCGGGCACTGACCCAGGCACTGGGGCGGCTGCACGTACGTGGCGCCGGGCCCGACTGGGACGCGGTGTTCGCCGGTACCGGAGCGCGACGCGTCGACCTTCCCACGTACGCCTTCCAGCACCGCCGCTACTGGCGGAGCGCGGCCCCGGTCCGGGCCACGGACGCCACGGGGCTGGGGCTGCGGGCGACCGGGCATCCGCTGCTCGGCGCGGTGGTGCGGCCGGCCGGTTCCGAAGAACTGCTGCTGAGCGGGCTGTTGTCGGTGGAGACCCAGCCCTGGCTCGCCGACCACACCGTGCTGGGCCGGGTCCTCTTCCCGGGGACCGGTCTGCTGGAACTGGCGCTCCAGGCCGCCGGGCTCGCCGGGTACGAGGAGCTGGCGGAACTCACCCTGGAGGCGCCGCTGGAACTGCCGGAGAAGGGCGCGCTCCAGGTACAGGTCCTGGTCGGCGGGCCGGACGGGAACGGGCTGCGGACGCTGACCGTGCACGCCAGGCCCGACGGGGACGCCCCTGGCGCCATCCCCGGGGGCGTGGTGTCGACGGTGTCGTCGGACGACGGCTGGACCCGGCACGCGAGCGGAACACTGGCCCCGGGTGGACCGGGTGGACCGGGTGGACCGGGCGACGAGGCTGGTGGGCTCGGAGTTGCCGGAGTCGCCGGAGTCGCCGGAGCCGGCGGTGCGTCCGGGGCGGCGACCGTCGCGTCCGGGACGGTCGCCGCCCCGGACGCCGACTGGCCGGTGCCCGGCGCCGTGGCGGTGGACCTCGACGGCTGGTACGACACGCTGGCCCGGCAGGGTTTCGGCTACGGGCCGGCGTTCCGGGGGCTGCGGGCGGCCTGGCGGCGCGGTGACGAGGTCTTCGCCGAACTCGCCCTGGGCGAAGGGCAAACGGGCCGGACGGACGGTTTCGGCCTGCACCCCGCGCTGCTCGACTCGGCCCTGCACGCCATCGAACTGGGCGCGCTGCCGGGCGGCCGGGGAACACATCTGCCGTTCGTCTGGAGCGGGGTGCGGCTGTACCGCCCCGGGGCGTCCGCGGCCAGGGTACGGCTGACCCCGGTCGGCCCGGACGCGGTCTCCCTGAGCCTGACCGACGACACGGGGCGCCCGGTCGCCTCGGTCGCCTCGCTCGCCCGGCGGCCGGTCACCGCCGACCGGCTCGGACCGGCCGGGGGCGGGCCGGTCGCCTCGCTCCTGCGGATCGACTGGGAGCCCGTCCCCCCGGGCCCCGCCCGGTCCTCCGTGTCCTGGGCGGTGCTCGGAGACCCCGCCACCGTCCTGGCGGACGGGACGACGGCGCCCAGGACGTACGAGGACCTGGAGTCGCTGGTCGGGGCGCTGTCCGCGGGCACGGCCGCGCCGGATCTGGTCCTGGCCCCCTACACCCGCCCGGCGTACCCCGCGGGCGACGACCCCGACCTCCCGGCGACGGTCCGCACCGCCACCCACCAGGCGCTGGCCCTGGCACGCGGCTGGCTCGCGGACGAGCGGTTCGCCGCCTCCCGGCTGGTCGTCGTCACCCGGGGCGCGGTCGCCGCGCCCCGCACCCCGGACGGGAACGCGGACCGGGCCGTCCCCGTCGACGTGCCCGACCTGGCCCGCGCGGCCGTCTGGGGACTGCTGCGGTCCGCCCAGACGGAGAACCCCGACCGGATCGTGCTGCTCGACCTCGACACCGCACCCGGCGCGCCGCTGCCCCCACCCCGGGAGCTGGCCGCCGCACTGGCCGGTGGCGAGCCTCAACTCGCCTTACGCGACGGTGTGTTCCTGGCACCTCGGGCGGTGCCGGTCCGGCGCGGACCCGAGGCGCAGGACCGCACCGGGCCCTGGGGCCCCGACGGCACCGTACTGATCACGGGCGGGACCGGGGCGCTGGGCGCCCTGGTGGCCCGCCACCTGGTCACCGAACACGGCGTCCGGCAGCTGCTGCTGGCCGGCCGCCGGGGGGACCGGGCCCCGGGAGCGGCCGAGCTGGTGGCCGAGCTGGCCGGGCTGGGGGCCGAGGCCACCGTCGTGGCCTGCGACGCCGCCGACCGGCCGGCCCTCGCGGAACTCCTCGCCGGTATCGGCCCGAAGTGGCCGCTGACCGGTGTCGTGCACGCGGCGGGCGTCCTGGACGACGGAGTGCTGGCCGCGCTGACCCCGGAACGGACCGACACCGTGCTCCGGCCGAAGGTGGACGGCGCCTGGAACCTGCACCGGCTGACCCAGGACATGGACCTCACCGCGTTCGTCCTCTTCTCCTCCGTGCAGGGCCTGGTGGGCGGCGCGGGGCAGGCCAACTACGCGGCGGCCAACACGTTCCTGGACGCCCTGGCACACCACCGCGGCGCCCACGGACTGGCAGCCGGAGCACTGGCCTGGGGCCCCTGGGCGGAAGGCGGCATGGCGGAAGAACTCGCCGACGCCGACCGGGCCAGATTCGCCCGCTCCGGGATGCGCCCCCTGGCCCCCGTACCAGGGCTGCGGCTCTTCGACGAGGCCGTGGCGCTCGGCGCCCCCGCTCTCGTACCACTGGCCCTGGACACCACGGGGCCCGCGGCGCGCGGCACCGAACCGCCGCGTCTGCTGCGCGGGTTGTTCCGTACCGGGACCGCGCGCCCCACGGTCACGCCCGCCTCCGCCGGGGGCGCCGGACCGGACGCCGGGCTGGTCCGGCGGCTCACCGGACTGGACCCCGCCGACCAGGACCGCGCACTGCTCGATCTCGTACGGGCCGAGGCGGCCGCCGTCCTCGACCACGACGGTGTGGCCACGGTCGACGCGGACCGGACGTTCAAGGCGCTCGGGGCGGACTCGCTCACCGTCATCGAACTCCGCAACCGGCTCAACCGGGCGACCGGGCTGCGGCTGGCCGCGACCGTCGTCTTCGAACACCCCACCCCCCTTCAACTGGCCGCTCGCCTACGGGCCGAGCTGCTGCCCGAAAGCGCGACGGAAGCCGCCCCCCGGCCGGACGGCGACGCCGGCGGGACCGTACTGAACGAGGCCAGGTTCCGGCGGGAACTCGCCGCCCTGCCCGTGGACCGCATCCGCGGGGCCGGCCTGCTGCCGGGACTGCTGGCGCTCCTCGGCCCGGACCCCGCCCACGACGAACCCCCCGAGGCACCGGGCGCGGAGCGCGCCGGGGAGGACGACCTCATCGACGGCATGGATGTCGCCGACCTGATCCGCATGGCACGCGAAGGCGTCGAGTCCCCCGAGCCCGGAAGGGGCAAAGCATGACCACGTCGTCCGAAGCAATAGTCGAGGCCCTGCGGGACGCGCTCAAGGAGACCACCCGCCTGCGCAAGGAGAACCAGCGCCTGCTGGCGTCCGCGCAGGAACCCGTGGTGATCGTGGGGATGGCGTGCCGGTTGCCGGGGGGTGTGTCGTCGCCGGAGGATCTGTGGGATCTGGTGGCGTCGGGTGGGGACGGTGTTTCGGGGTTTCCGGTGGACCGGGGCTGGGATCTGGAGGGGTTGTTCGATCCGGACCCGGACCGGGTGGGGAAGTCGTATGTGCGGGAGGGGGGTTTCCTGCATGATGCGGCGGGTTTCGACGCTGAGTTCTTCGGTATTTCGCCGCGTGAGGCGTTGGCGATGGATCCGCAGCAGCGGGTGTTCCTGGAGACGGCGTGGGAGGCGGTGGAACGGGCCGGGATCGATCCGCGCTCGCTCCGTTCCACCCCCACCGGAGTGTTCGCCGGAATCATGTATCACGACTACGGGCCCCGGCTCCACCACTCGGCCGGCGAGACCGACGGACACCGTCTGACGGGTGGGGCGGGGAGTGTGTTGTCGGGTCGGGTGTCGTTTTCGTTGGGGCTTGAGGGTCCTGCGGTGACGGTGGATACGGCGTGTTCTTCGTCGTTGGTGGCGTTGCATCTGGCGGTGCAGTCGTTGCGTGCGGGGGAGTGTTCGTTGGCGTTGGCGGGTGGGGTGACGGTGATGTCGTCGCCGGGGACGTTTGTGGAGTTCAGTCGGCAGCGGGGTTTGTCGGTGGATGGTCGGTGTCGTTCGTTCGGTGTGGGGGCGGATGGTACGGGGTGGGCTGAGGGTGTGGGTTTGTTGGTGGTGGAGCGGTTGTCGGATGCGGTGCGTCGTGGGCATCGGGTGTTGGCGGTGGTGCGGGGTTCCGCGGTGAATCAGGATGGTGCGTCGAATGGGTTGACGGCGCCGAGTGGGGTGGCGCAGCGGCGGGTGATTCGTGCGGCGTTGGCGTCGGCGGGTTTGTCGGGTGCGGGTGTGGATGTGGTGGAGGGGCATGGGACGGGGACGCGTTTGGGTGATCCGGTGGAGGCTCAGGCGTTGTTGGAGACGTATGGGCGTGAGCGGTCGGGTGGGCGTCCTTTGTGGTTGGGGTCGTTGAAGTCGAATATTGGTCATGCGCAGGCGGCTGCGGGTGTGGCTGGTGTGATCAAGATGGTGTTGGCGATGCGGTTCGGGGTGTTGCCTCGTACGTTGTATGTGGAGGAGCCGTCGCCTTTTGTGGACTGGGCTTCGGGTGGTGTGGAGTTGTTGTCCGAGGCGCGGGTGTGGGAGCGGGGTGAGGGTCCGCGTCGTGCGGCGGTGTCCTCGTTCGGGATCAGTGGGACCAACGCGCATGTCGTGCTGGAGGAACCACCTCCCACCGACGACCACCGACCCGCCACCGACACCACCGCCCCACTGCCGCTGGTCCTCTCGGCCCGCACCGCCGAGGCGTTGCGGGACCAGGCCCGCCGGCTGCTGCCGGTCCTGCGCGCGGACGGCGGACCGGAGCCGCGCGACATCGGGCACACCCTGGTCACGGCCCGTTCCACGTTCGTGCACCGGGCGGTCCTCGTGGGCGACCGGACGGAGCTGGCGGAAGGGCTCTCCGCACTCGCCGCCGCCGAACCCGGCCCGGACGTCGTGGCGGGCGAGGCGTCCGGCACGGGCCCCGTCGTGTTCGTCTTCCCCGGCCAGGGCTCCCAGTGGACCGGCATGGCACGCGAACTCCTCGACGAGTCACCCGTCTTCGCGGCCCGGATGGCCGAGTGCGAACAGGCCCTCGCCCCGCACACCGACCGGTCGCCGACCGAGGCGATCCGCTCCGGCCGCACCTGGGACCGGGTCGACGTGGTGCAGCCCGCGCTGTTCGCGGTGATGGTGTCGCTCGCCGAGGTGTGGCGGTCCTTCGGAGTGACGCCGGACGCCGTACTGGGCCACAGCCAGGGCGAGATCGCCGCCGCCGTCGTCGCGGGCGCCCTGACCCTGGAGGACGGCGCCAAGGTGGTGGCCCTGCGCAGCCGGGCGATCGGCGCGCTCGCCGGACGCGGCGGCATGGTGTCGGTGGCGCTGCCGGGCGACCGGGTCACCGCACTCGTCGCGCCGTGGTCCGGCCGGCTGTCCGTCGCCGCGGTCAACGGACCGACGTCGGCCGTGGTGTCCGGCGACCCCGACGCACTGCGGGAACTCCTCACCCACTGCGGGACGGCCGGGGTACGCGCCCGCCGGATCGACGTCGACTACGCCTCGCACTCCGCCCACGTCGAGGAGATCCGCGACCCGCTCCTGGAAGCGCTGGCCGGACTGCGCCCCGCCGACGGCCACGTCCCGCTCTACACCACGGTGGGCGACGGCGGCTGGCTGGACGCGGCCGGGATGGACGCGGACCACTGGTACCGCAACCTCCGCGGGACCGTGGCCTTCGAACCCGCCGTCCGGGCCCTCGCCGCCTCGGGCTACACCGCGTTCATCGAGGTCAGCCCGCACCCCGTACTGACCACCGCGATCCAGGAGACCGTGGAGGACAACGGCGCCGAGGCGACCGTGCTGGGCTCGCTGCGGCGCGACGACGGCGGAGCGCGGCGAATGCTGCGCTCGGTCGGGGAGGCACACACCCACGGACTCGTGGTCGACTGGGCGGCGGCCTTCGCCGGGACCGGAGCCCGGGTGACCGAGCTGCCCGGCTACCCCTTCCAGCACAGCCACTACTGGCTGCCCGAGCCCGACCCGGCCGCGACCGGCACCGGGGCCGACGACGAGCTGTGGGCCGAGGTGGAACGGCGGGACCCGGCGGAACTCGCCGACACCCTGCGGGTCGACCGCGACGCGCTGGACCGGGTGCTGCCCGCGCTGACCGCGTGGCGCGGCGAACGGGCGCTCGGCAGGCACGCCGATGCCTGGAGCCACCGGATCGGCTGGCAGCCCCTCTCCCTGGGCCCGGCCGGCCCGCCCCCCGGCCGGTGGCTGGCCGTGGTCCCCGCGCCCGGACTCGGCGCCGATGTGGTGGACGCCCTCACCGCCGCCGGAACCGATCTGGTCACCGTCACCCTGTCCGGCCCCGGACACGACCGGCGGTCGCTGGCCGGGCTGGTCCGCGCCGCCGTCGCCGACCGGCCGGTGGCCGGGGTGCTGTCCCTGCTCGCCGAGGAGGACCGCGCGCACCCGGACCACCCCGACCTGCCCGGCGCCGCCGCACTGACCCTCGCCCTCGCCCAGGCACTGGGCGACGCCGGGCTCGACGCCCCCCTCTGGTGCGTCACCCGGGGGCTCGTCGTGACCGGCTCCGGTGAGCGGCCGGGGCGGGGCCCGGTCCAGGCGGCGGTCGCCGGACTGGGCCGTACCGTCGCCCTGGAACACCCGGACCGCTGGGGCGGCCTCGTCGACCTGCCCCCCGTCCTCGACGCGCGATCCGCCGGCCGGCTCCGCGCGGTCCTGGCCGAGGTGGACGACGAGGACCAGGTCGCCGTACGGCCCTCCGGCGTGTACGGCCGACGGCTCCTCCCGGCGGCGCGGCGCACCCCGCCGGGGGAGTCCTGGCAGCCACGCGGCACGGTGCTCGTCACCGGGGGAACCGGCGGGGTCGGCGCCCAGGTCGCCCGCCGGCTCGCCGAACTCGGCGCGCGGCACCTCTTGTTGATCGGCCGCAGGGGCCCGGCGGCTCCCGGCGCCGACGAACTGCGGGCGGAACTCACCGCGTCCGGCGCGGAGGTGACCATCGCGGCCTGCGACGCGGCCGACCGTGACGCGGTGGCGGCGGTCGTCGCCGCGATCCCGGAGAGGTACCCGCTCACCGCCGTCGTGCACGCGGCCGGGGTCCTGGACGACGGGATCGTGGACGCCCTGACCCCGGAACGCATGAGCTCCGTGCTGCGGGCGAAGCTCACCGCCGCGCGCAATCTGCACGAGGCCACCTCGGGCCTCGGCCTGTCCGCGTTCGTCGTGTTCTCCTCGCTGATGGGTGTGGTCGGCAGTGCGGGCCAGGGCAACTACGCCGCCGCCAACGCGGCCCTCGACGCCCTCGCCGCCGAACGCCGGGCCGACGGACTGCCCGCCACCGCGATCGCCTGGGGAGCCTGGGCGGGCGGCGGCATGGTCGAGGAGCGGATCGCCGACCGGCTGCGCGGCATGGGCATCACCCGGATGGCACCCGACCTCGCCGTACGCGCCCTCGCCCCCGCGGTCGAGGGCGGCGAGGACCTGACGGTCGTCGCCGACGTCGACTGGCCCCGCTTCGCCCTCGGCACCGGTCTGCACGCCACCGCCCTGCTCAGCGGCCTGCCCGGCATGGCGACCGCCCCGACCGCGGACGAACCCGGCATCCCGGCCGCACCGATGCCCGCCCAACTGGCCGCGCTGCCCGCCGCCGAACGCATCCGCCACCTCACCGAACTGGTCCAGGCCCACGCCGCGGCCGTACTGCGGTACGGCTCCGCCACCGGGATCGTCCCGGCCAGGGCCTTCGCGGAACTCGGCTTCGACTCGCTGACCGCCGTGGAACTGCGCAACCGGCTGGCCACCGCCACCGGACTGCGGCTGCCCACGACCCTGCTCTTCGACCACCCCACCCCGCGGTCGCTCGCCGCCCATCTGCTCGACCGGCTCCACGACGAGCACGCCCCGGCACCGGCCGCCGCGCCCGTACCGGCCACCGGCGGCCCGGCGCCGCACGCGGACGACGAACCGATCGCGATCGTCGGGATCGGCTGCCGGTTCCCCGGAGGCGCGCACGGTCCGGAAGCCCTCTGGGACCTCCTCGTGAGCGGCCGGGACGTCATCACCGACTGGCCGGACGACCGGGGCTGGGACACCACCCGCCTCTACGACCCCGACCCCGACCGGCCGGGCACCACCTACAGCGTGCGCGGCGGCTTCCTGCACGACATGGCGGGCTTCGACGCGGACTTCTTCGGGGTGTCGCCGCGCGAGGCGCTGGCCATGGACCCGCAGCAGCGGCTCCTGCTGGAGTCCTGCTGGGAGGCGGTCGAACACGCCGGGGTCGACCCGGAGTCGCTGCGCGGCCGGCCCGTCGGCGTGTACATCGGGACCAACGGACAGGACTACTCGACCACGCTCGACGGGGTGTCAGGCGTGTCCGAGGGACACCTGATGACCGGCAACACCGCGAGTGTGATGTCCGGCCGGGTCTCCTACGCGCTCGGCCTTGAGGGGCCCGCCCTCACGGTCGACACCGCGTGCTCCTCGTCCCTGGTCACCCTCCACCTCGCGGTGCAGGCGCTGCGGCGGGGCGAGTGCGCGCAGGCCCTGGCCGGTGGCGTCACGGTGATGTCCACCCCCCGGCTGTTCGTCGAGTTCAGCCGCCAGCGCGGACTGGCCCCCGACGGCCGGTGCAAGGCGTTCGCCGCCGGCGCCGACGGCACCAGCTGGTCCGAGGGCGTGGGCATGCTCCTGCTGGAGCGGCTGTCCGACGCCCGCCGCGAAGGGCACCGGGTGCTCGCCGTGGTGCGCGGCACCGCCGTCAACCAGGACGGCGCCAGCAACGGACTGACCGCCCCCAACGGCCCGGCGCAGCAACAGGTCGTCCGGGCCGCCCTCACCGACGCCGGACTGCGCGCCGACGAGGTCGACGCCGTGGAGGCACACGGCACGGGCACCCGGCTGGGCGACCCGATCGAGGCCCAGGCGCTCCAGGCGGTGTACGGGGCCGAGCGGCCGTCCGGCCGTCCGCTGTGGCTGGGTTCCGTCAAGTCGAACATCGGCCACACCCAGGCGGCGGCAGGGGTGGCCGGGGTGATCAAGATGGCGCTGGCGGTACGCGGGGCGACGCTGCCCGGCACACTGCACGCCGAGGTGCCCAGCCCGCACGTCGACTGGTCGGCGGCGGGACTGCGTCTGCTCACCGAACGGATCGCCTGGCCGGAGACCGGGCGGCCGCGCCGGGCCGGGGTGTCGGCGTTCGGTATCAGCGGCACCAACGCGCACGTGATCCTGGAGCAGGCCCCCGAGGACGCCGAAGCCGGGGACGACGCCGCGGGTGCCGGAGTCGCGGGGTCCGGGCCGGGGACCGCGGGTACGGGCCCGGGGGTCGTTGAGGGTGTACGGGGTCCGGTCGCCGAACCGGAGGACGAGCGGCCCGGTGCCCCGGCGGCCCCGGCCGTGGTGCCCCTGCTGCTGTCCGCCCGCGGCCCGGAAGCCCTCCGGGCACAGGCCGCCCGGCTGGGCGGACATCTGGACGCCCACCCCGGCATCCGGCCGGTGGACCTCGCCCACTCCCTCGTGACGGGGCGGGCCGCGCTGGAGCACCGGGCGGCCGTCATCGGCGCCACCCCCGCCGCCACGCGGCGCGCGCTCGCGGCGCTGGCCGAGGGCGGCCGGGACAGCGGGCTGGTCACCGGCCAGGCAGGCACTCCCGGCCGGACGGCGTTCCTCTTCCCGGGCCAGGGCAGCCAGTTCGCCGCCGCGGGCGCCGGGCTCCACCGGGACGAGCCGGTCTTCGCCGACGCCCTCGACGACGTACTCGCCCATCTGGCCCCGCACCTCGACCTGCCGCTGCTCGACATCATGTTCGCCGCCGAGCACACCGAGCCCGCGCGGTCGCTGGACCGGACCCGGTACACCCAGCCCGCTCTCTTCGCCCTGGAAGTCGCCCTGTTCCGGTTCGCCGAACACCGAGGAATCGTGCCGGACGCGCTGATCGGCCACTCCGTCGGTGAACTGGCCGCCGCCCACTGCGCCGGGGTGCTCGACCTGGCCGACGCCTGCGCCCTGGTCGCCGCGCGGGGCCGGCTGATGGACGAACTGCCCGAGGGCGGCGCCATGGTGGCCGTCGAGGCGGCCGAGGCCGAGGTGCGTGAGGCGCTGGGCGACGGAGCGGTCTCGATCGCGGCCGTCAACGGGCCCGCCGCCACGGTGCTCAGCGGAGACACCGACGCAGTGCTGGCCGCCGCCCGGGAGTTCGCCGCGCGCGGACGCCGCACCAAACGGCTCACCGTGAGCCACGCCTTCCACTCCGCCCGGACGGACGCCATGCTCGACGCGTTCCGCCGGGTCGCGGAGGACCTGTCCTACCACGAACCCCGCATCCCGGTTATCTCAGATCTGACCGGTGAACCCGCCACCGCCGGGCAACTGGCCTCGCCGGACTACTGGGTGGCGCACGTCCGGGGCACCGTCCGGTTCCTGGACGGCGTCCGGCGGCTGCGCGCCGACGGGGTCACCACCTTCCTGGAGACCGGCCCGGGCGGTGTCCTCAGCGCCCTCGTCCCCGAGTGCCTGCCGGACTTCGAGGGCTGCGAGGCCGTGCCGCTGCTCGTCAAGGGCAGGCCGGAGGCGCGGTCGGCGGTCGCCGCGCTGGCCCGGCTGTACGTACGGGGCGTGCACGTCGACTGGCCGGCCCTGTGGCGCGGCGCCGATGTGCGCCGGGTCGAGCTGCCCACGTACCCCTTCCAGCACCGGACGTTCTGGCCTCGGCCCGCGCCCCCTGCCCCCTCGGACACCGACCGGCTGCGCTACCGGATCGGCTGGCAGCCGCTCACCGTCCCGGCCGGCCCCCGGCTGACCGGGACCTGGCTGCTGGTCATCCCCGAGGACACCGGAGGCCGTGGGCGTCCCATGGAGGGGGCAGGTGGCCTGAATGCCGAACAGCCGGACCCGGTAGGGGAGTTCGCCCGGTCCTGTGAGCGGGCGATGACTGAGTGCGGCGCCGAGGTGCGCATCGTCGCGGTCGCGCCCGGAACCGGACGTGCCGAACTGGCCGACCGGCTCCACGGCCCGGTGGACGGTGTGCTGTCCTTGCTGTCCCCGGCCTCCTCCCTGTCCCCGGCCTTCTCATCACCCTCCGTCTCCTCGCCGTCCTCCGTCTCCTCGCCGTCCCCCGTCTCCTCGCCGTCCCCCGTCTCCTCGCCGTCCGCTGCCGACGATGCGACGGGCACCGCGCTCACGCTGCTCCTGGTCCAGGCCCTCGGCGACGCGGCCAACGGCGCGCCGCTGTGGTGCGCCACCACGGGCGCGGTACGCACCGACCGCACCGAGGCGCCGTCACCCGCGCGGGCGCAGCTCTGGGGACTGGGCCGGGTGGCCGCACTGGAACACCCGGACCGCTGGGGCGGACTCGTCGACCTGCCCCGGGACCCGGATGCCACCGCCCTGCGCACCCTGTGCGCCGTCCTGTCCGGCGCCCTCGCCGGGGAGGACCAACTGGCCGTGCGCCCCGCAGGGTTGTTCGCCCGCCGACTGCTGCGCGCCACCGGCTCCCCGGCGCTCCCCGAGGACGGCCGGCGCAGTCGCGGCACCGTCCTGGTGACCGGCGGCACGGGCGGACTCGGCGCCCGGCTGGCGCACTGGCTGGCCGAGGACGGGGCGGAACACCTGGTGCTGACGGGCCGACGGGGGCCCGACGCCCCGGGCGCCGCCGAACTCGCCGCCGAACTGGAGCGGACCGGGACCCGCGTGACGGTGGTGGCCTGTGACGTCGCCGACCGGGAGGCCGTCGCACGGCTGCTGGCCGGGCTGGACGCGGCGAACGAGGACCTCCGGGCGGTCTACCACGCCGCCGGTCTGGTCAGCGACACCCCGCTGGCCCGGTGCACCCCGGCCGGAATCGCCGCCGAGCTGGCGGCCAAGGCGGCCGGAGCCGATCATCTGGACGGGCTCCTCGGCGACCGCCCGCTCGACGCGTTCGTACTGTTCTCCTCGATCGCCGGAACCTGGGGCAGCGGCGGGCAGGCGGCCTACGCGGCGGCCAACGCCCATCTGGACGCGCTCGCGGCCCGTCGCCGCGCCCGGGGACTGGCCGGCGTGTCCGTGGCGTGGGGGCCGTGGGCGGGCGCGGGCATGGCCCACGGCGACGCGGGCACGGCGCTGCGCCGCCACGGACTCGTCCCGATGGCCCCGGAGACGGCGCTGGCGGAGCTTCGACGGGCCCTGCACACCGACGAGGCCCATGTGGTGGTCGCGGACGTGGACTGGGCGCGGTTCGCCCCGGCCTTCACCTCGGCACGCCCCAGCGCGCTGCTGAGCGCCCTGCCGGAAGCCGCCACCGGGACACCCGAGGCGACCGCGACGGGCGCCACCGACGGCTGGAGGCGCCGCCTCGCGGACGTGCCCGCCACCGAGCGCCGCCGACTGCTGGTCGACCTGATCAGCGCGGAGGCCGCCGCCGTCCTCGGTCACGACACGGCGGGCCGGGTGGACCCGGGACGACCGCTGCGCGACATCGGGTTCGACTCGATCACCGCCGTCGAGCTGCGCAACCGGCTGGCCGCCGCGACCGGTCTCAAGCTGCCGGTCGCCGCCCTCTTCGACCACCCGACCGCCACCGACCTCGCCGGACACCTGCACACGGAGCTGACCGGCACCGCCACCGCACCCGCGCCGCTCGCCGCGCAGCGCGCGACCACCGCCGAACCCCTGGCGATCGTCGCGATGGCATGCCGGTTCCCGGCGGGCGTCCGTTCCCCGGAAGACCTCTGGAAGCTGGTGGCCGAAGGCACCGACGCCGTCACCGAACTGCCCACCGACCGGGGCTGGGACCTCGCCGCGCTGTACGACCCCGACCCCGACCACCCCGGCACCTTCTACGCCGCCGGAGGCGGATTCCTCGACGGGGCGGGCGAGTTCGACGCCGGGTTCTTCGGGATCTCACCGCGCGAGGCACTGGCCATGGACCCGCAGCAGCGGCTGCTCCTGGAGACCTCCTGGGAGGCCCTGGAGCGGGCGGGCATCGACCCGGCCTCCGTACGGGGCACCAGGGGCGGTGTCTTCGTCGGCGTCGCCTCCCAGGGGTACGGGACCGGGCCGCTGGCCGCCACCGACGACGTCGAGGGGCACCTGCTCAGCGGCAACGTCACCAGCGTGGCGTCCGGCCGCGTCGCGTACACCCTGGGCATCGAGGGTCCCGCGGTCACCGTGGACACCGCCTGCTCCTCCTCGCTCGTCGCACTGCACCTCGCCGGACAGTCGCTGCGCGCCGGGGAGTGCTCCTTCGCGCTGGTCGGCGGGGCCGCCGTGATGGCCGGTCCCGATGTCTTCGTGGAGTTCAGCCGTCAGCGCGGTCTGTCGCCCGACGGCCGGTGCCGTTCGTTCGGTGACGGGGCGAACGGCACCGGCTGGGGCGAGGGCGTCGGCATGCTGCTGGTCGAGCGGCTGTCGGACGCCCGGCGCGAAGGCCATCCGGTGCTCGCCGTGGTGCGCGGCACCGCCGTCAACCAGGACGGCGCCAGCAACGGACTGACCGCCCCCAACGGCCTGGCACAGCAGCGCGTGGTCCGCCAGGCACTGGCCAACGCCGGGCTGACCGCGGGCGACATCGACCTCGTCGAGGCCCACGGCACGGGGACCGTACTCGGCGACCCGGTGGAGGCTCAGGCGCTCCTCGCCACGTACGGGCAGGACCGCCCGGCCGGGCGACCGCTCTGGCTGGGGTCGCTGAAGTCCAACATCGGCCACACCCAGGCGGCCGCCGGGGCGGCCGGTGTGATCAAGACCGTGCTGGCCATGCGGCACGGGCTGCTCCCCAGGACGCTGCACGCGCACGAGGCGACCACCGGGGTGGACTGGTCGGCCGGCACCGTCCGGCTGCTCACCGAGGCCCGCCCCTGGGAGGTGACCGACGGCCACCCGCGCCGGGCCGGGGTCTCCTCCTTCGGCATGAGCGGCACCAACGCCCACGTACTGCTCGAAGAGGCCCCCGCGCGCGTACCCGCTCCTGGCACGGACACCTCGTCCGCACCCGCCCCCGACTCCTCCACCTCGTCCGTGCCCGGCCCCGCCACCGGATCGGGGCCGGCCGACGCGCCCGCCACCGAGACCTCGGCCCGGGAACCGTCCGCCGCCGTCCCCTGGCTGCTCTCCGCCCGCTCCCCGGCGGCGCTGCGCGACCAGGCGCGCCGACTCCTGACACACCTGACGGGCAGTCAGGAGCCGTTCGCCGCCCCGGCGGAAGTGGCACGCGCCCTCGCCACCACCCGCACCGCGTTCGAGCACCGTGCCGTCGTCATCGGGCACGGCCGGGAGGATCTGCTGCGCTCCCTCGCGGACCTCGCCGACGGCACGGCCGCACCGGGGGCTGTCGTCGGCGACGGCCCGGCCGACGCCGTCAGGACCGTCTTCGTCTTCCCCGGCCAGGGCTCGCAATGGGCCGGTATGGCGGTGGAACTCCTCGACTCCGTACCGGAGTTCGCAGACCGGATCGACGCCTGCGAACGGGCCCTGGCCCGCCACGTGGACTGGTCGCTGACCGGTGTGCTGCGCGGTGCGCCCGGCGCCCCGTCCCTGGACCGGGTCGACGTCGTCCAGCCCGCGCTCTTCGCCGTGATGGTCGCCCTGGCCGAACAGTGGCGCGCCGCCGGACTGAGGCCGGACGCCGTGGTCGGCCACAGCCAGGGCGAGATCGCCGCCGCCTGCGTGGCCGGAGCGCTCACCCTGGACGACGCGGCCACCGTGGTGGCGCTGCGCAGCCGCGCACTGCGCCGGCTGTCGGGGGAGGGCGGCATGGTGTCGCTCGCCGTCCCGGAGGCGCGCGCCCGTGAACTCCTCGCGCCCCACGGCGACATGCTCTGTGTCGCGGCGGTCAACGGCCCGGACGCCGTCGTGGTGGCCGGTGAGCCGGCCGCGCTCGACGCGCTCCTCGACGCCTGTGAGCGCGACGGGGTACGCGCCAGACGGCTCCCGGTCGACTACGCGGCGCACTCCGCCCAGGTGGCGCGGGTCCGCGAGGAACTGCTCACCGCGCTGGCCGCCGTACGGCCCGGCCCCTGTGACATCCCGATGTACTCCACCGTGACCGGCGAACGCCTCGACGGGACACTGCTCGACGCCGACTACTGGTACCGCAACCTCCGCGAACCCGTCGCGTTCGCGCGCACCACCGACACCCTGCTCGGCGCGGGTTTCGGACTGTTCGTCGAGGTGAGCCCGCACCCCGGACTCACCATGGGTGTCGAAGGCACCGCCGAGGCCAGGGCCGCCGCGGTGGGGGCCGACGCCACCGCCCGCCCGGCCACCGCGATCGGCACGCTGCGCCGCGACGACGCCGGCCGGACCAGGCTGCTCACCTCACTGGCCGAGGCGTGGACCCGTGGCGCGGCCGTGAACTGGTCCGAGGTGCTGGACCCGGCGGTGCCCGGCGTCCCGCCGGCCGCGCTCCCCACCTACGCGTTCCGGCGGGACCGCTACTGGCTGCCCACCCCCGGCAGAGCGGCTGCCGCCCGGCCCGCCGACGCGCCGGGCCGACCGGAGCAGGACCGCTTCTGGGACGCCGTGGACAGCGGCGACCCGGACGTGCTGGCGGCGGCCATCGGCGCCGGACCGGACGCCGTACCGCAGGGCTTCGGCCCGGCGCTGCGCGAGGTGCTGCCGGTGCTCTCCGGCTGGCGGCGCGCCCACCGCGACGCGGCGGCCGTCCGGTCGTCGGGCTACCGGACACGCTGGCAGCCGCTGCCGGACGCTTCGGCCGCACCGCCGGCCGGTGACTGGCTGCTCGTCGTACCCGCGCAGCACACCGACGATCCGCTGGTCACCGCCTGCCGGGCCGCCGTCGAACTCGGCGGGGCACGGGCCACCGCCGTGACCGTGCCGCCCGGCGGGGACGCGGACGGGATCACGCGTACCCTCTCCGCCGCCCTCACCGGGCCGCCCGCCGGGGTGCTCTCACTGCTCGCCCTGGACGAACGGCCCACGAGCGGACCGGACTCGGCGCCCGGCGGACTCGCCGCCACCCTGGAGCTGCTGCGGGCCCTCGGCGCCCCGGCCGACCCCGGTGCCCCCGGTGGCGAGGCCCCGCTGTGGTGCGTGACCCGGGGGGCCGTGGCCGCCGTACCGGGCGAACCACTCACCCACCCGGCCCAGGCGCAGCTCTGGGGCCTCGGGCAGGTCATCGGCCTGGAACAGCCCCAGCGCTGGGGCGGCCTGATCGATCTGCCGCCCGAGCCCGACTCCGCGGTGGTGCGCCGGCTCGCCACCGCGCTCGCGGGCGGTTACGACGAGGACCGGCTCGCGCTGCGCTCCGAGGGGAGCCATGTGCACCGCCTGGTGCGCGCGGCCGAACCCGTCGGACCGGCCACCCGTCCCTGGAGCCCGGAGGGAGGCACGGCCCTGGTCACCGGCTGCCCCGAGGAACTGGGCGCGGAGATCGCCCGCTGGCTCGCCCGGCGCGGCGCCGACCACGTCGTGCTCGCCGTCGACAGCGCCGAAGCCACCGCCACCGGCCGTGCCACCGAGGGGCCCGGGGACCGGGACCCGTTCCGTCGGCTCAAGGAGGAACTGGCTTCCCTGGGAACGGAACTGACCGGCGTCGAACTGGGCCCGGCCGATCGGGCCGATCCGGCGGGGCCGGACGCCCTGGCCGTGCTGCTCGCCGCCCTGCCGGCCGACCGTCCGCCGACCACGGTGGTCCACCTCGCCCGGGTACCGGGCACCGGAGCCTCCCTGGCCGAGCTCACCACGGCCGGGATCGATGACGCACTGCGTTCCACGGTGACCGCCGTGCGCGGCCTCGACAGCCTCCTGGGCGACGACGAACCGTCCGCGCTGGCCGTGCTGTTCCCGCTCGGCGGCGTCTGGGGCGCCGCCCGGCAGGGCGCCGCAACCGCCGCGTACGCGGGCCTCGAAGCCGTGGTCCGGCAACGCGCGGACCGGGGCGCCCGCGGTCTGACGCTGGCACTCGGCGGCCAGGACCCGGAGGCCGTCGACGTCGAGGGACCGGTCACCCCCGAGACGGTCACGGGGATGCTCCAGCGGCTGCTGGAGCGGGACGGGTCCGGCGCCGTCGCCGCGGACATCCACTGGGACCGGATCGTGGCCTCCGTACCCACCCCGCGACGGCTGCGGCTGCTGCGTGAACTGCCCGAGGTGGAGGCCGCGTCGAAGGCAGCCGCCGACGAACCGGGCACCCCGGCGGCCGAGTTGGCCGAACGGCTCGCTCCGCTCGACGAACCCGCCCGGCGGCGGCTCCTCCTCGATCTGGTCACCGGTCACGCGGCCGCGATCCTCGGCCGGACCGGACGCCAGGCGCTCCAGCCCGACCAGGCGTTCTCCGCCGTCGGCTTCGACTCGATGCTCGCCGTGCGGTTCCGCAACCGGCTGCGCGCCGCCACCGGACTGCCCCTTGCCGCCACCGTGACGTTCGACCACCCGACCCCGGCCGCGCTCACCGGTCACCTCTACGAGGGTCTGTGCCCCGCGTCAGGACCCGTGAGCGGTGCCCTGGCCGAGCTGGAGCGGCTGGAGGAGGCCCTGGCCGCCGTGGGACCCGATGCCGAGGGGGCCGAGGATGTCGGCGTCCGCCTTCAGGAACTGCTACGGCGCTGGGCCGAACGGGCCCTGCCGCCGGACGCGGCGAACCGTCCCGACGCGCTCGAATCGGCCTCCGCCGACGAGCTCTTCGAACTCCTTGACAACAACTTCGGCACGGTCTGAGGGAGCGCTGCGAAAGATGTCGGACGACCAGAAGCTACTGGAATACCTCAGGCGGGCCACCGCCGATCTCGGCCAGGCCAGGCGGCAGCTGCGCGAGCAGGAGGACGCCCGGCACGAGCCGATCGCCATCGTCTCGATGACCTGCCGGTTCCCCGGTGGCGCCAACTCACCTGAACAGCTCTGGACCTTGCTGGCCGACGGCACCGACGCGGTCTCCCAGTGGCCGACCGACCGGGGCTGGGACGTCGCCGCGCTCTACGACCCCGATCCCGACCGGCAGGGCACCTCCTACACCCGTCACGGCGGATTCCTGCACGACGCGGGGGAGTTCGACGCCGGCTTCTTCGGGATCTCACCCCGTGAGGCGCTGGCCATGGACCCGCAGCAGCGGCTGCTGCTGGAGGCGTCCTGGGAGACCGCCGAGCGGGCCGGCATCGCCCCCGGCGACCTGCGCTCCACCGACACCGGGGTCTTCGTCGGCGCCATGGTCAACGGCTACGGCACCGGGTCGCTCAACCTCCCCGAGGTGCAGGGGCTTTTGCACACCGGTACCGCGAGCAGCGTGATATCGGGACGGATCTCCTACTTCCTCGGCCTGGAGGGCCCGGCGGTGACGGTGGACACCGCCTGCTCGTCCTCCCTGGTCGCCACCCACCTCGCCGTGCGCTCGCTGCGGTCGGGGGAGAGCTCGCTGGCCCTGGCCGGCGGGGTCTGTGTGATGCCGGACCCCGATCCCTTCGTGGCGTTCAGCCGGCAGCGGGCCCTCTCCGCGGACGGCCGCTGCAAGGCGTTCGCCGCGTCCGCCGACGGCACCGGCTGGTCCGAGGGGGTCGGGATGCTGCTCCTGGAGCGGCTGTCGGACGCCCGGCGCAACGGCCATCCGGTGCTCGCGCTGGTACGCGGCTCGGCGGTCAACCAGGACGGTGCGAGCAACGGTCTGACCGCGCCCAACGGCCCCTCCCAGCAACGCGTGATCCGGGCGGCGCTCGCCGACGCCCGGCTGTCCCCGCAGGACGTCGACGCGGTCGAGGCGCACGGCACGGGCACCACCCTGGGCGACCCGATCGAGGCCCAGGCACTCCTCGCCACCTACGGTCAACGCCGCCGGGAAGGGCGGCCGTTGTGGCTCGGGTCGCTCAAGTCGAACATCGGGCACACCTCCCCGGCGGCCGGCGTCGGCGGCGTGATCAAGATGGTCCTGGCGCTGCGCAACGGGCTGCTGCCGAAGACCCTGCACGTCGACGAACCCACCACTCAGGTGGACTGGTCGGCCGGTACGGTACGGCTCCTCACCGAGGCGCGGCCCTGGGACAGCGACCCGGAACGCCTCCGTCGCGGCGGGATCTCCGCCTTCGGGGTCAGCGGTACCAACGCGCATCTGCTGCTCGAAGAGGCTCCACCGCGGACCACCGCCACCGAGGAACCGGACCAACCTCCCCACGACCGACTGCCGTTGGTGCCCTGGGTGGTGTCCGGGCGCGACGAGGCGGCACTGGCCGCGCAGGCCCGGCGGCTCCTCGACCGCCTCACCGACGACGACCGCGGGCCGGCTGACGATCCCGGGCCGGCTGACGACCGCGCCGGGAGCCTCCCGCTCGGCCGGGCCGGGATCGGCGCCGTCGGCCGGGCCCTGGCCACCACCAGGTCACCGTTCGAGCACCGCGCCGCCGTCGTCGCGGGCGACCGCGACGCCTTCACCGAGGGACTGCGGGCCCTGGCCGAGGGCCGGGACGCCCCGCACCTGGTCCGGGGCGTCACCGGCCCGGCGGGCCGCACCGTCTTCGTCTTCCCCGGGCAGGGCTCCCAGTGGCCCGGTATGGCACTCGAACTCCTCGACGCATCCACGGTGTTCGCGGAACGCATGGCCGCCTGCGAGCGGGCCCTCGCCCCGTACACCGACTGGTCGCCGACCGAAGTGCTGCGCGCCGCACCGGGCGCCCCCGCCCTCGACCGGGTGGACATCGTCCAGCCCACGCTGTTCGCCGTCATGGTCTCGCTCGCGGCCCTGTGGCGCTCCGCGGGGGTCGAACCCGACGCCGTGCTCGGCCACTCCCAGGGAGAGATCGCCGCGGCCTGCGTGGCGGGCGCGCTGACCCTGGAGGACGCCGCCAAGGTCGTCGCACTCCGCAGCCAGGCGCTCGGCGCGCTCGCCGGACGCGGCGGCATGGCCTCCGTACCCCTGCCGGAGGCGGAACTGACGGCGCGGCTGGAACGCTGGGACGGACGGCTCTGCGTCGCCGCCGTCAACGGCCCCGCCAGCACCGTGCTGTCCGGGGACCCCGAGGCGATCGACGGCATCGTCGGTGAACTGCTCGCCGAGGACGTACGGGCCCGCAGGGTCCCCGTCGACTACGCCTCGCACTCCGGCCATGTGGAGGAGATCCGCGAACAACTGCTGGAATCGCTGGCCGGGATCACCCCGCGCCCCGCCGACGTACCGTTCTTCTCCACCGTCGACCCGGGCCGGCTGGACACCACCGGGCTGGACGCCGACTACTGGTACCGCAATCTGCGCCGGACCGTGCGCTTCGACGAGGCCACCCGGGCCCTGCTCGACCAGGGCTACCGGTTCTTCGTCGAGGTCAGCGCCCATCCGGTGCTCACCATGGGCGTCGCGCAGTGCGCCGAGGCCGCGGGGACCGACGCCACCGTCGTCGGCACCCTGCGCCGGGACCGGGGCGGCCCGGACCGGTTCCTGCTGTCACTCGCCGAGGCCCAGACCGGCGGACTCGTCCCGGACTGGGACAAGCTGTTCGCCGGGCACCCGGCGCAGCCCGTCGAACTGCCCACGTACGCCTTCCAACGGCGCCGCTACTGGCTGGAGCGGCCCTCCGACGGCGACGGACGGGCCGGTGCGGGCGGCGCGGACCCCGCCGAGGCCGCCTTCTGGGAATCGGTGACCGACCAGGACCTCCCCGCGCTCACCGAGACCCTGGGGGTCGGGCCGCAGGACCCGCTCAGCGCCGTGCTGCCCGCGCTGGCTCGCTGGCGGGAGCGGCGCGGCGAGCGGGCGACCGTGGACTCCTGGCGGTACCGGATCGCCTGGAACCCGCTCACCGACCGCGCCGGGGCCGCCCTCACCGGCACCTGGCTCGTGGTGCTGCCCCAGGACCCGGACGACGAGGCGAGGGCCGACGCCTGCGTCCAGGCGCTGACTGAGGCCGGCGCCGACACCGTCCGGCTCGTCCTCGCAGGACCGGACACCGACCGGGCCGCACTCGCCGCCCGGCTGGCCGATACGCACGACGGGCCGGCCGGCCCGGTCACCGGCGTGCTCTCGCTGCTCCCGCTCGACGAACGGCCGCATCCCCGGCACCCCGGCCTCACCGTCGGGGCCGCCCTCAGCCTCGTCCTGGTGCAGGCCCTGGGCGACGCCGGACTCGCCGCCCCGCAGTGGTGGGCGACCCGGGGAGCCGTCTCCGTCGGCGACACCGACCCGCTGACCAGCCCCGCACAGCACCTGCTCTGGGGGCTGGGCCGGGTGGCCGCCCTGGAACACCCCGACCGCTGGGGCGGTCTCGTCGACCTGCCCGAGACCCTGGACGCCCGAGGCCGCGCCCGGCTCCGCCACGCCCTGGCGGGCGGGTACGCCGAGGACCAGATCGCACTGCGCGACACCGGCGCCCACGGCCGCCGACTGGTCCGCGCACCGCTGGGCGACGCGGCGGGCGCCCGGACCTGGCGTCCGCGCGACACCGTGCTGATCACCGGCGGCACCGGAGGAGTGGCCGCGCACCTCGCGCGCCGTCTCGCCCGGAGCGGCGCCGAACACCTGGTGCTGCTCAGCCGGAGTGGCCCCGACGCGCCCGGCGTCACCGCGCTGACCGAGGAACTGGCCGCGTTCGGCACCCGTACCACCGTGGCCTCCTGCGACGTCACCGACCGGCAGGCGCTCACCGAACTGGTGGCCGGGCTGGAAGCGGCCGGCGACCGGATCGGAACCGTCCTGCACGCCGCGGGCGCCGGGGCCCTCGTACCCCTGCCGGACACCGACGTCGACGAGTTCGCCGCGACCCTGCACGCCAAGGTCGCCGGGGCCGCCAACCTCGACGCCGTCTTCGGCCGCGACGGGCTGGACGCCTTCGTGCTGTTCTCGTCGATCTCCGCCGTCTGGGGCAGCGCCGACCACGGCGCCTACGCGTCCGCCAACGCCTACCTCGACGCCCTCGCCGAGAACCGCCGCTCCCGGGGGCTGGCGGCGACCTCCGTGGTGTGGGGGATCTGGGACCCGCGCGACGGCGGCGGGATGGCCGCCAACCTGGTGGAGGAACAACTCGCCGGACGCGGAATCCCGTTCATGTCCCCCGAGGTGGCCCTCACCGCCTTCCAGCAGGTCATGGACCACGACGAGACGGTCGTCCTGGTCACGGCGGTGGACTGGGACAGGTTCGCCCCGGTGTTCACCTCCGCCCGGCCCAGCCCGCTCATCGGCGACCTCCCGGAGGTACGGCGGGCGCTGGACGCCGAGGCCGCCCCCGGCCAGGACGACCGGGCCTCCTCCACGCTGCGCGACCGGCTGCTCGCACTGACCGCACCCGACCGGGACCGGCTCCTCGTGGACCTCGTCCGGGACCGGGCCGCCGCCGTGCTCGGCCACGACTCCCCGGACGCCGTCGCCCCCGACCGCGCCTTCCGGGACCTCGGCTTCGACTCGCTGACCGCCGTCGAGATGCGCAACCGGCTCAACACCGCCACCGGCCTCCGGCTCCCGGTCACCGTGCTCTTCGACTACGCGTCGGCCACCCTGATGGCCCGTCATCTGCGCCGCGAACTGCTCGGCGAGGAGACCGCGGCCCCGGCCCCGGCACCCGCCCCCGCCGCGCCGGCCGCCCCCGACGACCCGATCGCCATCGTCGCCATGAGCTGCCGCTACCCCGGAGGTGTGCGCACCCCCGACGATCTGTGGCAGCTCGTCGCCGAGGGCCGGGACGTGATCTCCGCGCTCCCCGGCGACCGGGGCTGGGACCTGGACCGCCTCTACGACGCCGACCCGGACCGGCCCGGCACCAGCTACACCACCGAGGGCGGATTCCTTTACGAGGCAGGGGAGTTCGACCCCGGCTTCTTCGGGATCTCACCGCGCGAGGCACTGGCCATGGACCCCCAGCAGCGGCTGCTCCTGGAGACCTCCTGGGAGGCCCTGGAACGGGCCGGCATCGCCCCCGCCTCGCTGAGCGGCGACAGGGTCGCGGTCTTCGCGGGCGCCGCCTACCAGGGGTACGGCGACTTGCGCGACGTACCGGAGGAGGTGGAGGGACACCTCATCGCCGGCATCTCCACCAGCGTGCTCTCCGGCCGGATCGCCTACACCCTCGGCCTGGAGGGCCCGGCCGTCACCGTGGACACCGCCTGCTCCTCCTCACTGGTCGCGGTCCACCTCGCGGCCCAGGCGCTGCGCGCCGGCGAGTGCACCCTCGCGCTCGCGGGCGGCGTCACGGTGATGGGCACCCCCCTGTCGTTCACCGGGTTCAGCAGACAGCGCGGCCTGGCCGCCGACGGCCGCTGCAAATCGTTCGCCGCCTCCGCCGACGGCTTCGGCATGGCCGAGGGCGCGGGCCTGCTGCTCCTGGAGCGGCTGTCCGACGCCCGGCGCAACGGGCACCCGGTGCTCGCGCTGGTACGCGGCTCGGCGGTCAACCAGGACGGCGCGAGCAACGGGCTCACCGCGCCCAGCGGCCTGGCCCAGCAGCGGGTCATCCGGGCCGCGCTGACCGCCGCGGGACTCACCCCCGCCGACGTGGACGCGGTGGAGGGACACGGCACCGGCACCCGGCTCGGCGACCCCATCGAGGCCGACGCGCTGCTCGCCACCTACGGCAGGGAGCGGCCGGCCGACGGCCGCCCGCTGCTGCTCGGCTCGCTGAAGTCCAACATCGGGCACAGCCAGGCAGCCGCCGGGGTCGCCGGGATCATCAAGATGGTGCAGGCCATGCGGCACGGACTGCTGCCCAGGACACTGCACGTGGACGAGCCCACCCCGAACGTCGACTGGTCGGCGGGCGGAGTCGCCCTGCTCACCGAGGACCGGCCCTGGGAACGTGACGGTCACCCCCGCCGGGCCGGGGTCTCCTCCTTCGGACTGAGCGGCACCAACGCGCACGTCATCGTGGAACAGGCCCCCGCCGAGGACGCCGGCACATCGGCCGGTGACGAGAGCGCCGGGACACCCGCCGGTGCCGAGGACGCCGGCACACCGGCCCCCGCCGAGGTCGCCGGGGCACCCGCCGATGCCGAGAGCGCCGGGACACCCACCGATGCCGAGGACGCCTGGACACCCGCCGACGCGGAGGCCGAGGACCGCACACCCGGCCACGGCCGACCGGTCCCCTGGACGCTGTCCGGCCGCACCCCAGAGGCGCTGCGCGCCCAGGCCGCGCGGCTGCGCGACCACCTCGCCGGGCACCCGGAGGCCACCCCCGCGCGGGTCGGCCACGCGCTGGCGACCACCCGCACCGCGTTCGAGCACCGCGCCGTGGTCGTCGGCGCCGAACGCGACGGCCTGCTGCGGGGACTGACCGCCCTGGCCGACGGCCGGTCCGACCCGGCGCTCGTCCAGGGCGTGACGGGCCCCGCCCACCGCACCGTCCTCGTCTTCCCCGGCCAGGGCACCCAGTGGGCCGGGATGGCGCGGCAACTCCTGGACACCGAGCCGGTCTTCGCGGACCGGATCGCCGCCTGCGCGGACGCGCTGGCCCCGCACGTCGACTGGTCGCTGTCCGACGTCCTGCGCGACACCCCGGACGCCCCCTCCATGGACCGCGTCGACGTGGTGCAGCCGGTGCTCTTCGCGGTGATGGTGTCGCTGGCCGAGCTGTGGCGCTCGTACGGAGTCGTACCCGCCGCGGTGATCGGGCACAGCCAGGGAGAGATCGCCGCGGCCTGTGTCGCGGGGGCGCTCTCGCTCCCGGACGCGGCCCGCGTGGTCGCGCTGCGCAGCCGGGCGCTCGGCGCGCTGGTGGGCCGGGGCGGCATGCTGTTCGTCGCCGCACCGGCCGCCGACGTCACCGGCCGGCTGGAGCCCTGGGGCGACCGGCTGGGCCTCGCCGCCGTGAACGGACCGGCCTCGGTGACCGTGTCCGGCGACCCGTCGGCCCTGGCGGAACTCGGCGAACGGCTCGCCGACGCGGGCATCCTCAACTGGCCCATCCCCGGGGTCGACTTCGCCGGGCACTCCGCCCAGGTGGACGACATCCGCCAGGAACTGCTCGATGTGCTGGCCGATGTGACGCCCCGTCGCACCGACGTCGCGTTCTACTCGACGGTGACCGGGACCGCGCTGGACACCACCGGGCTGGACGCCGACTACTGGTACCGCAATCTGCGGCGGCCCGTGGAGTTCCACCGGGCCGTCCACGCGCTGCTGGCCGACGGCCACACCGTGTTCGTCGAGTCCAGTCCGCACCCCGTGCTGGGCGTCTGGCTCCAGGAGAGCGCCGAGGCTGCGGGCGTCCCGAGCTGTGTCACCGGCACCCTGCGCACCGACGACGGCGGCCGGGACCGGTTCCTGGCCTCGCTGGCAGCCCTGCACGTCCACGGCCACCCGGTCGACTGGCGGGCCGTGTTCGGGAGCGGGAACGCCCGCCCGCTGGAACTGCCCACCTACGCGTTCCAGCGGCAGCGGTACTGGCTGGAGCCCGCGCCCGGCACCGGCCCGGCCGACGGCCGGCACACCGAACCCGCCGACGCCCCGTTCTGGGAGGCGGTCGAACGCCAGGACCTCACCGCCGTCGCCGGGGCGCTCCGGATGACGGACGAGAGCGGGCGGGACTCGCTCGGCGAGGTGCTGCCCGCACTCGCGCACTGGCGCCGGGACAGCCACGACCGCTCCACCGTGGACACCTGGCGCTACCGGGTCACCTGGAAGCCGCTGCCCACCACCGGACCGGCGCCCGCCCTCACCGGCACCTGGTGGCTCGTGGTGCCCGGCCCGGCCGGTCAGGACCCGGCCGTGGAGGCGTGCCTGCGGGCCCTCGACCGGCACGGCGCGACCGCCGTCCGCATCGACGTCGACGACCCCGACCGGACGGCGCTCGCCGCGCTGCTCCGCACCC
The DNA here is from genome assembly GCF_029167625.1 of Streptomyces sp. AM 4-1-1. Classification (NCBI taxonomy): domain Bacteria; kingdom Bacillati; phylum Actinomycetota; class Actinomycetes; order Kitasatosporales; family Streptomycetaceae; genus Streptomyces; species Streptomyces sp. AM 4-1-1. The sequence goes on along the minus strand of NZ_CP119145.1, from coordinate 519,297 downwards.
GGTCGGCATCCGATGCCCCCGACGGGGTGCTGTCCCTGACCGCCCTCGCCGACGGGCCGGAGCGGGACGGACCGCACGGCGAGGGGCCCGCGCCGTCCGCCGGGCTGACGCTCACCACCGCCCTCGTCCAGGCCCTCGGCGACGCCGGGGTCGGCGCCCCCCTGTGGTGCGCGACCCGGGGCGCGGTGTCCGTGGGGCGCTCCGACGCCGTCACCGCGCTCGCCCAGTCCATGGTCTGGGGACTCGGCGGCGTGGCGGGCGTCGAGTACCCCGAACGCTGGGCCGGTCTCGTGGACCTGCCCCAGGAGTTCGACGACCGGGCGCTGGTCCGGCTGGCCGGCGTCCTCGCCGGCTCCGACGGGGAGGACCAGCTCGCGGTCCGCGCCTCCGGTGTGTTCGGCCGGCGGCTGGTACGCGCCGGGCGCGGCGCCGGTGCACCCGGCCGCGCGTGGACCCCGTCCGGCACGGTGCTGATCACCGGCGGCACCGGTGCGCTCGGCGCCCACGTCGCCCGTCGGCTGGCCGAGGTCGGCGGCGCGCATCTGCTGCTCACCGGCCGTCGCGGCCCCGACGCACCCGGCGCGACCGCGCTCGCCGCCGAACTCACCGCATTGGGGGCCGACTTCACCATCGCCGCCTGTGACGCCGCGGACCGGGACGCGCTGGCCGCGCTGCTCGACTCCGTACCGGCGGACCGCCCGCTGCGGGCCGTCGTGCACTGCGCGGGCGTCCTGGACGACGGGGTCGTCGACACGCTCACCCCGGAGCGGGCGGCGGGCGTGCTCCGCCCCAAGGCGGACGCCGCGCTCCACCTGGACGCGCTCACCCGGGACCTCGACCTGAGCGCGTTCGTACTGTTCTCCTCGCTGGCCGGCACCCTCGGCGGTACCGGGCAGGGCAGTTACGCCGCGGCGAACGCCTTCCTGGACGCCCTCGCCGAGCGGCGCCGCTCCCTCGGACTGCCCGCCACCTCGGTCGCCTGGGGGCTGTGGGGCGGCGACAGCGCCGCCTCCGCCGAGGGCGACCGGCTGATCCGCAACGGTCTGCCCGCCATGGCGCCCGAACGGGCGATCACCGCACTCCAGGGGGCCCTGGACCACGACGAGACCCGGCTGGTGGTCTGCGACGTCGACTGGGACCGCTTCACCCGGGCGTTCACCGCCCTGCGGCCGAGCGCCGCGCTGCGCGAACTGCCCGAGGCCCGCGACGTCCTGGCCGCCGTGCGGGGCGAGGGCGACCCGGCCGACGCGGCCCGGTCCCTGGCCCGCCGGCTGGCCGGGCTCTCCGGGCCCGACCGGGACCGCGAACTCCTCGACCTGGTCCGTACCGAGGTCGCGGACGTGCTCGGCCACCCCGACCTCGGGGCCATCGACCCGGACCGGGCGTTCAAGGACATCGGGTTCGACTCGCTGACCGCCGTCGACCTGCGCAACCGGCTCTCCGCGACCACCGGACTGCGGCTGTCGGTGACCCTGGTCTTCGACCATCCCACCGTCGCCGCCCTCACCGCCCATCTGCGCGCCGAACTCCGCACCGTCACCGAGCCGTTCGCGACCACCACCGAAGCCCCCCTCGCGTCCCCGGCCGCCGCGCCACCGGCCGGGGACGACCGGGCCGCCGACGACCCGATCGCCATCGTGGCGATGAGCTGCCGCTTCCCCGGCGAGGTGCGCAGTCCCGAGGACCTGTGGCGGCTGATGATCTCCGGCACCGACGCCATCTCGCCGTTCCCCACCGGACGGGGCTGGGACCTCGACGGCCTGTACGACCCCGATCCGGCCCGGATCGGCAAGACCTACGCCCGCGAGGGCGGCTTCCTGCACGACGCGGACCACTTCGACCCGGCCTTCTTCGGCATCTCGCCGCGCGAGGCGCTGTCGGTCGACCCGCAGCAGCGACTCCTCCTGGAGACCTCCTGGGAGGCCGTCGAACGGGCCGGGATCGACCCGCTGACGCTGAAGGGCAGCCGCTCCGGCGTCTTCATCGGCTCCAGCTACCGCGACTACGGGTCCCGGGTCCAGGAACCCTCGGAGGAACTGGAGGGATACCTCGGCATCGGCAGCGCGGGCAGCGTGGCCTCCGGCCGCATCTCGTACACCTTCGGCCTGGAGGGCCCGGCGGTCACCGTCGACACCGCCTGCTCCTCGTCCCTGGTCGCGATGCACATGGCGGCCCAGGCGCTGCGGTCGGGGGAGTGCACGCTCGCCCTGGCCGGCGGGGTGACGGTGATGTCGACGCCCTCGGCGTTCGTCGAGTTCAGCAGGCAGCGCGGCCTCGCCGAGGACGGCCGCTGCAAACCGTTCGCCGCCGCGGCCGACGGCACCGCCTGGGCCGAAGGGGCCGGTGTGGTCCTGCTGGAGCGGCTGTCGGACGCCCGCCGCAACGGGCATCCGGTGCTCGCGCTGGTACGGGGCTCCGCCGTCAACCAGGACGGCGCGAGCAACGGCCTGACCGCCCCCAACGGTCCGTCCCAGCAACGGGTGATCCGGCAGGCGCTGGCCGGGGCCGGACTCACCTGCGCGGACATCGACGCGGTGGAGGCGCACGGCACCGGCACCCGGCTCGGCGACCCGATCGAGGCCCAGGCGCTCCTCGCCACCTACGGCCAGGACCGCCCGCCCGGCCGCCCGCTGCTGCTGGGCTCGCTGAAGTCCAACATCGGACACAGCCAGGCCGCCGCGGGCATCGCCGGAGTCATCAAGATGGTGCTGGCGATGCGCCACGGAGTGCTCCCCAGGACCCTGCACATCGACGCGCCCACCCCGTTCGTCGACTGGTCGGCCGGAGCGGTGGAACTCCTCACCGAGGACACCCCGTGGCCGGTCGGCGCGCACCCGCGCCGCGCCGCGGTGTCCTCCTTCGGCGTCAGCGGCACCAACGCCCACACCATCCTGGAACACGTACCGGACGAGCCCGCCCCGGCCGCCGGACCGCTCACCGAGGACGGCGACGCCGTGCCGTGGCTGCTGTCGGCGAGGAGCGCGGACGCGCTCCGGGACCAGGCCGGGCGACTGCTCGAACTGCTCACCGCCGCACCGGAGTCGCGGCCCGCCGAGGTCGGTCACGCCCTGGCGACCACCCGGTCCGCCTTCGAACACCGCGCCGCGGTCGTCGGCGCGGACCGCGCCGCGCTGCTCGACGGGGTCCGGGCACTGGCCTCGGGCGGCGCGGCCCCCGGCGTGCTGCGCGGCGTCGCGGCGAGCGCCGGGAACGCCGGACGGGCCACCGGCAAGACCGCCTTCCTCTTCGCCGGACAGGGCAGCCAGCGCCCCGGCATGGGCGCCGGACTCTACGCCCGCCACCCGGTGTTCGCGGACGCCTTCGACGAGGTCTGCGCCGATCTGGACCCGCTCCTCGAACTCCCGCTGCGCGACGTGATGTTCGCCCCCGCCGGATCGGAGAGGTCCGCCCTCCTGGACCGTACGGAGTTCACCCAGCCCGCCCTGTACGCCATCGAGGTGGCCCTGTTCCGGCTGGTCGAACGGTGGGGGGTCCGGCCGGACCTGCTGCTGGGGCACTCCATCGGTGAACTGGCCGCCGCGCGGGTGGCGGGGGTGCTGTCATCGGCCGACGCCGCCACACTGGTCGCCGCCCGGGGGCGGCTGATGTCGGAACTGCCCGCCGGCGGGGCCATGGTGGCGCTGTCCGGCGGCGAGAGCGACATCGCACCGCTGCTCGCGGACCTCGGCGACCGGGTCGCCGTCGCCGCGGTCAACGGCCCCGCGACGACGGTCGTGTCCGGCGACGAGGACGCGGTGACGGAATTGGCCGCCCGCTGGAAGTCCGGCGGCGGCAGGGCGAAACGACTGCCGGTCAGCCACGCCTTCCACTCGTCGCACATGGACGGCATGCTGACGGAGTTCCGCCGGGTGGCACGGACGCTCGACTTCCGTCCGCCGGCCGTCCCGCTGGTCTCCGACACGACCGGCGAGCTGGTGAGCGCCGAGCTGATCTGCTCCCCGGACCACTGGGTCGACCACGTCCGCCGCGCGGTGCGCTTCCACGACGGCATCCGCACCCTGGTCGCCGAGGGCGCCACCACCTTCCTCGAACTGGGCCCCGACGGCTCCCTGACCACCCTGGGCCGGGACTGCCTGCCCGACACCGACGGCGCACCGGGTGACCCGGACGCTCTGGTACCGATGCTGCGCAAGGACCGGCCCGAGCCCCACGCCGTCACCGCCGCCCTCGCCCGACTGCACGTACGCGGCGTCCCGGTGGACTGGCCGGCGGTCTTCACCGCACTCGGCGGAACCCCCCGGGAGAAACCCCCGACCGACCGCGGCTCCGACGCGCCGACCGGCCACGCCGACGCTCCGCCGGCTCCTGTCCGCCCGCGTCCCGTGGAGCTTCCGACGTACCCCTTCCAGCGCGAGCGGTACTGGCTGGAGGCCACCGCCCCCACCGCAGGCATCGGTTCCGCCGGACTGCTGGCAGCCGACCACCCGCTGCTGGGCGCCGCCGTCGAACTCGCCGACAGCGACGGGTTCCTGTTCACCACCCGGCTCTCCGTGCGCAGCCACCCCTGGCTGGCCGACCACGGGGTGTTCGGCACCGCGCTGTTCCCCGCCACCGCGTTCCTCGAACTCGCGGTGAGGGCCGGCGACCAGGTCGGCCGCGACCGGGTGGAGGAACTGATCCTCGAAGCCCCGCTGGTCCTTCCCCCACAGGGCGCCGTCGTGCTGCAACTGACGGTGGGCGCGCCGGACGGGACCGGCGGCCGACCGCTGAGCGTCCACTCCCGGGCCGAGGACGCGCCCGCCGACGAACCGTGGACCCGGCACGCGGGCGGCCTGCTCACCGCCGGGCCCCCGCCCGCCGCGGAGGACACCCCGGCGGCCTGGCCGCCGCCCGGCGCGGTCCCCGTCGACATCGAGGGGCTGTACGAGCGGTTCGCGTCCGGTGGTTTCGCGTACGGCCCGGTGTTCCAGGGGCTGCGCGCGGTCTGGCGGCTCGGCGACGAGGTGTACGCGGAGGCCGCTCTGCCGCCCGGACAGCGGGCCGACGCCGCCGCGTTCGGCCTGCACCCGGCCCTGCTGGACAGCGCCCTGCACTCGCTGATCTTCGGAGTGCTCCAGGACACCACGCGGGGATGGCTGCCGTTCTCCTGGAACGGCGCCGGGCTGCACGCCACCGGCGCCCACACCCTGCGGCTGCGGCTCGCACCGGCCGGTCAGGACGCCGTGTCGGTGCTGGCCACCGACACCTCCGGCAGGCCGGTGCTCACCGTGGACTCCCTGGTGCTGCGACCGGTGTCCCCGGAGCGGCTGAGCAGCGCCCGCACCGGCCGGCACGAGGAACTGTTCCACGTCGAGTGGCCGGTCCTGCCCGACCGCCCGGCCACCGCCGCGGCGCCGCCCACCGGATGGGCGGTCATCGGTGCCGAGTCCGCCGACTGGGCCGCGCACGGCATCACCCGGTCGGCACCCGACCTCGCCGCCCTCCTGAGGGAGGACGCGGACGGCACCCCGCTGCCCGGCACCGTCCTCGCACCGCTCACCCCCGGTACACAAGGAGCCGGGAGCGCCGACGCCGTGCGACGGACCACCGAGGACACCCTCGCGCTGGTACGGGAATGGCTCGACGGAGACCGCTTCGCGGGCCGCAGGCTCGTCGTGCTGACCCGGGGAGCCGTACCGCTCACCCCGGACGACGACGTACCGGACCTCGCGCACGCCGCCGCCGCGGGCCTGGTGCGCTCCGCGCAGACCGAGAACCCCGACCGGTTCGTCCTGGCCGACCTGGACGACACGGACGCCTCCCGGGCCGCCCTGCGCGCGGCCGTGGAATCCGGCGAACCACAACTCGCCCTGCGCGACGGCCGGGCCCACATGGCGCGGCTGGCCCGGGTCCCGCTGACCGAACGGCCCCGCGTCCCCGACTGGTCCCGCCCGGGGACCGTCCTGATCACCGGCGGCACCGGAGCCATCGGCGGCCATGTCGCCCGTCATCTGGTGGCGGAGCACGGGGTGCGGAGGCTGGTGCTGACCGGTCGTCGGGGTCCTGGTGCGGTGGGTGCGGCGGAGTTGCGGGACGAGCTGGTGGCGGCGGGTGCCGAGGTGGAGGTGGTGGCCTGTGACGTGGCCGACCGCGACGCCCTGGCCGCACTGCTCGCCGAGGTACCGCCGGAACACCCGCTGACCGCCGTGGTGCACGCGGCGGGCGAGCTGGCCGACGGCGTCGTCGACGCCATGACGTCGGCACAACTCCAGCGGGTGCTGCGCCCCAAGGTCGACGCCGCACTCCATCTGCACGAACTCACCAAGCACCTCGACCTGTCGGCGTTCGTCGTGTTCTCCTCGATCGCCGGGGTGTTCGGCGGGATGGGCCAGGGCAACTACGCCGCGGCGAACGCCTTCCTCGACGCGCTGGCACACCACCGCAGGGCCACCGGTCTCCCGGCCTCCGCACTGGCCTGGGGCCTCTGGGCCAACCGGAGCGGGATGAGCGGAGGGCTCGACGAGGCCGACTTCCGGCGCATCGCCCGGGGCGGCATCGTCGCCTTCTCTCCCGACGAGGGCGTGGCACTCTTCGACACCGCCGTCGCCGCCGACCGGCCCGCCGTCATGCCGCTGCGCCTCGACCTCAAGGCACTGCGCGGTCAGGCCGGCGCCGCGGGCCCACCGGCGCTGCTGAAGGGCCTGGTCAGGGCGCCCGCCCGACGCGGCGCCGCCTCGGCGGACGCGGGCCCCGACGCCGTCGAGGCGCTGCGCCGCGGTCTGGCCGGTCTCTCCGGCGCCCGGCGCCACCGGGCCCTGCTCGACCTCGTACGCGACCACGCGGCGACCGTGCTCGGCTTCGGTGATCCCGGCGCGGTGGACGCCGAACGGGGCCTGCTGGAACTCGGTTTCGACTCGCTCACCGCGGTCGAACTGCGCAACCGGCTCGGCGCCGCCACCGGTCTGCGGCTGCCCGCCACACTGCTCTTCGACCACCCCACGTCGGCCGCCATCGCCCGCCACCTCGGCGAGGAGATCGCCCCGGACCTCTGCGCCGCCCGCACCCCGGCCGGACTCGCCGAACTGGGCGCTCTGGAAACGGCGTTGAGCGGCGGCGAGGCGAGCCCGGAAGTCCTCGCCAGGCTCCAGGAACTGCTGGCCAGGGCCCGCCCGGACTCGGGTGCCCCCGCCGACGACCGGGTGGAGGAGCGGATGGGCGTCGCCAGCGACGACGAGCTGTTCGCCTTCATCGACAACGAACTCGGCCAGTCATGACGGGCCCGGCCGCACATCCTCGGACTCCCTTACCCGCACGCGAAGGTGACGGTGCAGCAGTGAATGACGCCACGGACGCCGGCCCGGCCAAGAGCGCGATGGACGCGGTCCCGGTGAAGGACCCCTCGGACACCGCTCCGGCGAAGAGCGCCACGGTCGACGACAGCAAGCTCCGCGAATACCTCAAGCGCGCGGCGACGGACCTGCACCGCACCCGCCGCCGCCTCGACGAGGCGGAGTCCAAGGACCACGAGCCCATCGCCGTCGTCGCGATGAGCTGCCGCTACCCGGGCGGAGTGCGCTCCCCGGAGGACCTGTGGCAACTGGTCGTCTCCGGCACCGACGCGATCGACGGCTTCCCCACCGACCGGGGCTGGGACATCGACGCCCTGTACGACCCCGCCCAGGAGCGGCCCGGCACCACCTATGCGGCCCGGGGCGGGTTCCTCACCGGAGCGGGTGACTTCGACCCCGGCTTCTTCGGGATCTCACCGCGCGAGGCACTGGCCATGGACCCCCAGCAGAGGCTCCTCCTGGAGACCTCCTGGGAGGCGTTCGAACGCGCCGGGATCGACCCGGCCGCGCTGCGCGGCAGCGACACCGGGGTCTTCGCCGGGGTGATGTACCAGGACTACGCCCTCAGGCTCCACCAGGTCCCCGAGGACATCAAGGGCTATCTGGGCAACGGGAGTTCGGACAGTGTCGCGTCCGGCCGGATCTCGTACACCTTCGGCCTGGAGGGCCCGGCCGTCACCGTCGACACGGCGTGCTCCTCGTCGCTGGTCGCACTCCATCTGGCCTGCCACGCCCTGCGGCAGCGTGAATGCGGACTCGCCCTCACGGGCGGGGCGATGGTGATGTCCACCCCCGTCCCGTTCGTCGAGATGAGCCGGCAGGGCGGCCTCGCCAGGGACGGCCGCTGCAAGTCCTTCGCCACCGACGCCGACGGCACCGGCTGGGGCGAGGGCGTCGGAATGCTGCTCCTGGAGCGGCTGTCGGAGGCCCGGCGCAACGGGCATCCGGTGCTGGCGTTGGTACGGGGCTCCGCCGTCAACCAGGACGGCGCCAGCAGCCGTCTCACCGCTCCCAACGGGCCTTCGCAGCAGCGGGTGATCCGGCGCGCGCTCGCCAACGCCCGGCTCGGCGCCCCCGAGGTGGACGTCGTGGAAGGGCACGGCACCGGCACCCCGCTGGGCGACCCGATCGAGGCGCAGGCCCTCCTCGCCACCTACGGCAAGGACCGGCCCGAGGACCTGCCCCTGCTGCTCGGCTCGCTGAAGTCCAACATCGGCCACACCCAGGCCGCCGCAGGCGTCGGCGGTGTCATCAAGATGGTCATGGCCATGCGTCACGGCACGGTCCCGCCCACCCTGCACGTCGAGCACCCCACCTCGCAGGTGGACTGGTCGTCCGGCGGGGTGCGACTGGTGACCGAGCCCGTGCCGTGGCCGGAGACCGGTCGGCCGCGCCGCTCCGCCGTCTCCTCCTTCGGGATCAGCGGCACCAACGGACATGTGGTTCTGGAGCAGGCTCCGGCGGAGGGGCCTGAGGGGTCTGAGGGTGGTGGGGGTGTTGGTGGTTCCGGTGCGTTGTCGGGGTCTTCGGTGCCGGTGGTGGGGTTGGGTGGTGTGGTGCCGTGGGTGGTGTCGGGTCGTAGTGCGGGTGCGTTGTGTGAGCAGGCGGGTCGGTTGGCGGCTTGTGTGGGTGGTGTGAGTGGTGTGGGGTCGGGTGGGATCGGTGTGAGTGGTGTGGGTGAGGTGGGGCGTGCGTTGGTGGTGTCGCGTTCGGTGTTTGAGCATCGGGCGGTGGTGGTGGGTGGGGATCGGGAGGGGTTGGTGGGTGGTTTGGGTGTGGTGGCTGGTGGGGGTTCGGGTGTGGGTGTGGTGGTGGGTCGGGTGGGTGTGGGGGTGGGTCGTTCGGTGTTTGTGTTTCCGGGTCAGGGGTCGCAGTGGGTGGGTATGGCGGTGGGGTTGTTGGAGGGTTCGGAGGTGTTTGCGGGGTGTGTTGCTGAGTGTGAGGGGGTGTTGTCGCGGTGGGTGGATTGGTCGTTGGTGTCGGTGTTGCGGGGTGAGGTGGGTGCGCCGGGGTTGGATCGGGTGGATGTGGTGCAGCCGGTGTTGTTCGCGGTGATGGTGTCGTTGGCGCGGTTGTGGGGTTCGTTCGGTGTGGTGCCGGATGCGGTGGTGGGTCATAGCCAGGGTGAGATCGCGGCGGCGGTGGTGGCGGGTGCGTTGAGTTTGGAGGACGGGGTGCGGGTGGTGGTGTTGCGGAGTCGTGCGTTGGGGGTTCTGGGTGGTCGTGGGGGGATGGTGTCGGTGTCGTGTTCGGCTGGGGTGGTGGGGGAGTTGTTGTCGGGGTGGGAGGGTCGGTTGTCGGTGGCGGCGTTCAACGGTCCTGCTTCGACGGTGGTGTCGGGTGAGCCGGGGGCGTTGGAGGAGTTGCTGGTCCGGTGCGAGGCGGAGGGTGTGCGGGCGCGTCGTATCGAGGTGGATTACGCGTCTCATGGTGAGCAGGTGGAGGAGATTCGTGGGGTGTTGGCGGGTGAGTTGGCGGGGGTGGTGCCGAGGTCGGGTGGGGTGCCGTTCTATTCGTCGGTGACGGGTGGGTTGGTGGACGGGGGTGTGTTGGACGGGGGGTATTGGTATCGGAATCTGCGTCAGCCGGTGTTGTTCGAGGATGCGACGCGGGCTTTGTTGGCCGCGGGGCATCGGGCGTTCGTCGAGGTCAGCCCCCACCCCGTCCTCAACCTGCCGATCGAGGAGACCGCACGGTCCGCCGACACGGAGGCTCTGGTCACCGGCACCCTGCGCCGCGACGAGGGAACCGGGGAACGGTTCCTCCAGTCCCTCGCCGAGGTGTACACCCATGGCGTCCCCGTCGACTGGCGGCCCGCCTTCCGGGGTGTCGAACCCCGCCACGTGGAACTGCCCACGTACGCCTTCCAACGGGAGCGGCACTGGCTGGAGGACTCCGGCGCCCCCCAGGGAGACATGGCCTCGGCCGGCCTGGCAGCCGCCGACCACCCCCTGCTCGGCGCCGTCGTCCGGTCCACGGGCGAGGACGGGCCGCTGTTCACCGGCCGCCTCTCGACCCGCAGCCACCCCTGGCTCGCCGAGCACGCCGTACGGAACGCGGCCCTGCTCCCCGGCACGGCCTTCCTCGAACTCGCGATCCGGGCCGCTGACCAGGTGGGCTGCGGCCGGGTCGAGGAGCTGACCCTCGAAGCCCCGCTGGTCCTGCCCGAACACGGCGGAGCCGTCGTACGCATGGCCGTCGGCGCCCCCGACGCCCGAGGCCGTCGCCCGCTCACCCTGCACGCCCGGCCCGAGACCGACGACCCCGAGGCACCGTGGACCCGGCACGCCCAGGGCACACTGACCCCCGACACCTCCGGTCCGCTCCCCGCCGATGTGACGGCCTGGCCGCCGCCCGGCGCGGTCCCCGTCGACATCGAGGGGCTGTACGAGCGGTTCGCGTCCGGTGGTTTCGCGTACGGCCCGGTGTTCCAGGGGCTGCGCGCGGTCTGGCGGCTCGGCGACGAGGTGTACGCGGAGGCCGCTCTGCCGCCCGGACAACAGGACGCCGCCGCCGCCTTCGGCCTGCACCCCGCCCTGCTGGACGCGGTCCTGCACACCACCGGGCTGACCGGTGCCGGTGAGGGTCGGATGCCGTTCGTCTGGACCGGGGTCACCCTGCACGCGCAGGGCGCCTCGACCGTACGGGCCCGGGTGACCCCGGTCGGACCGGACGCGTACGCGTTGGAACTCTCCGACCCGTCGGGCCGACCGGTGGCGTCGGTGGAATCGCTGGCACTGCGCCCGGTCGCCGCCGAGACGCCCGGCGCCCCGGTTCCCGCTCCCCGTCACCACGACTCGCTGTTCCGCCTGGAGTGGGCACCTGTGTCCGGAACCCCGGAGGCGCGGAGCTGGGCCGTGCTGGCCCCCGGCGCGGCCGACACCCCGTCCGGGTCCGTCCGTTACGCGGACCTCGCCGCGCTACGGGCCGCCGTGGACGCGGGGGCGCCCGTACCGGACGTGGTCCTGGTGCCCAGCGTGACCCCCGCCGGATCGCTCGCGCCCGCCGCCGTCGCCGACGCGACCCGGGCGGCGGTGCACCGGGCCCTGGACCTCGTCCAGGACTGGCTGGCCGACGACCGCTTCGCCGGTTCCCGGCTCGCGTTGCTCACCCGTGGGGCGGTCGCCGCCCGGGACGGCGACCGCGTACCCGATCTGCCGGGCAGCGCGGTGTGGGGGCTGCTGCGGTCGGCACAGTCCGAACATCCGGGCCGGTTCCTCCTCATCGACGAAGACACCGACGAAGACACCGATGGGGGCATCGGCGAGGACGCCGACGAAAACACCGACCAGGAGATCGACCCGGACACCGAACAGGACACCGAACAGGTCACCGAACAGAACCCCCGCCGGGGCGCGGACCCCGCACCCGCCTCCGAGGTCGCCCCCACCTCCGAGGTCGCTCCCACCTCCGAGGTTGCCCCCACCTCCGAGGTCGCCTCCGCCCCCGGAACCGCCGACGCGGCCCTCGCCTCGGTGGCGGCCCTGGCCGCCGTCGGTGAGCCGCAACTCGCGCTGCGCGGCGGCCTGCCGTACGCGCCCAGGCTGACCAGGGTGGCCCGCACGGACGACACGACCGTCCCCAGGGCCCCGTTCGACCAGGCCGGTACGGTGCTGATCACCGGAGGCACCGGAATGCTGGGATCGCGGGTCGCCCGGCACCTGGCGGCCGAACACGGTGTGCGGCATCTGCTCCTCGCCAGCAGGTCGGGCCCCGACGCACCGGGCGTGACCGCGCTCGAAGAGGAACTGGCCGCCCTCGGCGCCGAGGTCTCCGTCGTCGCCTGCGACATCGCGGACCGGCGGGCCTTGGCCGGCCTCCTCGACGGCGTCCCCGCCGAGCACCCGCTGACCGGCGTGGTACACGCGGCCGGAGCGCTGGACGACGGAGTGATCTCCTCACTCACCCCCGGCCGGATCGACACCGTGCTGCGTCCCAAGACGGACGCGGCACTCCATCTGCACCGGCTCACCGAGGGCATGGACCTGTCGGCGTTCGTCCTCTTCTCCTCCGCCGCCGGAACCTTCGGCGGGCCGGGCCAGGGCAACTACGCGGCGGCCAACGCCCTCCTGGACGCGCTGGCCGAGCAGCGCCGCGCCGACGGCCTGGCGGGACAGTCCATCGCCTGGACCCTGTGGGAGCAGCGCTCCGCGATGACCGGTCACCTCGACGACGACGAGGTCCGGCGCATCGCCCGGTCCGGTATGCCGCCACTGACCACCGGGCAGGGACTGGATCTGTTCGACGCGGCGCTGACGGCCGGACCGCCGTCGCTCCTGGCGATGCGGCTGGACACGGCCGCGCTTCGCGCCAGGGCGGACACGGACCCCGTCCATCGGCTGCTGCACGGCCTGGTGCGGGTCCCGGTACGACGACAGGCCGCGCTCGCCGCGTCCGACGACGCCGGGACGAACCCGCTGGCCGATCGGATCGCCGTACTGCCCGAGAACCAGGGGCTGCGCGAACTGCTGAACCTGGTCAGGACCCATGCGGCGGCCGCGCTGGGCCATCCGTCCCCGGACACCGTCGACGCCGGGCGTGCCTTCCGCGACCTCGGCTTCGACTCGCTCGCCGCCGTCGACCTGCGCAACCGGCTGAACCACGCCACCGGCCTCCGGCTCCCCGCGACCCTGGTCTTCGACCACCCCACGCCCGATGTCCTCAGCGGATATCTGCGCACCGAACTCCTGGGCGCGGCCGGGCTCCTGGCCGCCGCCCCGGCCGCCCCGGCGGTCGCACGGCGAACCGGCGACCCCGATGACGACCTGATCGCGGTCGTCGCCATGGGCTGCCGCTACCCGGGCGGTGTCCGGTCCCCGGACGACCTCTGGGACCTGGTCGCCTCCGGCTCGGACGGGATCACCCCCTTCCCCGCCAACCGGGGCTGGGACCTCGAAGGTCTCTACGACCCCGACCCCGACCGGCAGGGCACCTCCTACGTCCGCGAGGGCGGATTCCTGCACGACGCCGACGAGTTCGACGCCGGGTTCTTCGGGATCTCGCCGCGTGAGGCACTGGCCATGGACCCGCAGCAGCGGCTCCTCCTGGAGACCGGCTGGCAGGTGTTCGAGCGGGCCGGAATCGATCCGCACACCCTGCGCGGCAGCCGTACCGGCGTCTTCACCGGAGTCATGCACCAGGACTACGCGGCCCGGCTGCTGCCGCACATCCCCGAGGAGGTGCAGGGCTTCCTCGGCGCGGGCAACTCGGGCAGTGTCGTGTCCGGCAGGCTCGCCTACGTCTTCGGCCTGGAAGGCCCGGCGGTGACGGTGGACACCGCGTGCTCGTCCTCGCTGGTGGCCACGCACCTCGCCGTGCGGTCGCTGCGGTCGGGGGAGTGCTCGCTCGCCCTGGCCGGCGGAGTGACCATCATGTCGAGCCCCGAACTCTTCGTGGAGTTCAGCCGGTCGAGGGGAATGGCCGAGGACGGCCGCTGCAAGGCGTTCGCCGGGGCCGCCGACGGCACCGGCTTCGGTGAGGGTGTGGGCCTGCTCCTGCTGGAGCGGCTGTCGGACGCCCGGCGCAACGACCATCCGGTGCTCGCGCTGGTACGCGGCTCGGCGGTCAACCAGGACGGTGCGAGCAACGGCCTGACCGCGCCCAACGGCCCCTCCCAGCAACGCGTGATCCGGGCGGCGCTCGCCGACGCCGGGCTGTCCCCGCAGGACGTGGACGCGGTCGAGGGCCATGGCACCGGCACCACCCTCGGCGACCCGATCGAGGCCCAGGCACTCCTCGCGACGTACGGCCAAGGGCGCCCGGAGGGGCGTCCGTTGTGGCTGGGTTCGCTGAAGTCGAACGTCGGGCACACCTCGGCGGCGGCCGGGGTCGGCGGCGTGATCAAGATGGTCATGGCGCTGCGCAACGGACTGCTGCCGAAGACCCTCCACGTGGACGAGCCGTCCCCCCAGGTCGACTGGTCGGCCGGGGCCGTGGAACTGCTGGCCGAGGCCCGTCCCTGGGACACCCGGGACGGACTGCCCCGCAGGGCCGGGGTCTCCTCCTTCGGCATGAGCGGCACCAACGCGCACCTGCTGCTCGAACAGGTCCCGGAACCCGCCCCGGCCACGGACACCGTCACGGACACGGGCCCCACCGCCACGGATACGGGCACACCCCTGCCGGCCGGCCACGCGCCCGACGTGGCCCCCGCCCCCGGCACGGACCGCCCCGGACCGGCCGTCTGGGTGCTGTCCGCCCGTACCCCCGAAGCCCTGCGCGCCCAGGCCGACCGGCTGCACACGCGTGTCCTGGCCGGCCCCGGACCGGACGCGGCCGCCATCGGCCGCTCCCTGGCCGCCACCCGCGCCCGGCACGAACACCGGGCCGTCCTGGTCGGAGACGGGGACCAACTCGTCGACGCGCTCCGGGAGATCGCCGATGGCGCCCCCTGCGCCACCGCCGCTCAGGGAGTCGCGGCCACCACCGGGCGGACCGTATTCGTCTTCCCCGGACAGGGCGGGCAGTGGACCGGCATGGCCCGCCGGCTGCTCGACGAGTCACCCCTGTTCGCGGCCCGGATGGCGGAGTGCGACGAGGCGTTCGCCCCGTACCTCGACTGGTCGTTGCTGGCATCGGCGCGCGGCGACGCGGACACCCCGTCACTGGACCGGCTCGACGTGGTGCAGCCGGTGCTGTTCGCGGTGATGGTGTCGCTCGCCGCCCTGTGGCGGGCCCACGGCGTGGAACCGGACGCCGTCGTCGGCCACTCCCAGGGCGAGATCGCCGCCGCCCACATCATCGGCGCGCTGTCGCTGACGGACGCGGTCAGGATCGTCGCCCTGCGCAGCCGCGCCCAGTCGACCCGGGCGGGAATCGGCGGAATGGCGGCCGTGGCCCTGTCCGTCGCCGACCTCCACGAGCGACTGCGCCCCTGGCAGGACCAGTTGTCGGTGGCCGCGGTCAACAGCCCGACGTCCACGGTCGTCACCGGGGACCTGCCCGCGCTGGAAGAGCTGATGGCGGCCTGCAAGGCCGACGGGGTACGGGTGCGACGGGTGCCGTCCGCCGCCGCCGGCCACTCCCCGCACCTCGACCCGCTGCGGGACCAGGTGCTGACGGAACTCGCCGGTACCGCTCCGGCCGCCTCCCGGGTGCCGTTCTGCTCCACGGTCACCGGAGAATTCCTCGACACCTCCGGACTGGACGCCGACTACTGGTTCCGCAACATGCGGCAGACCGTCGAGTTCGAGACCGCCGTGCGTTCCCTCGCAGCCGCCGGATTCACCACCTTCGTCGAGATCAGCACCCACCCCGTGCTCACCACCGCCGTCCAGGCGACCCTCGACGACCCGGCCGCGGCGCCCCCCGTCGCCGTCGGATCGCTGCGGCGCGACGAGGGCGGCCTCGGCCGGCTGCTGCTGTCGATCGGCGAGGCCCACGTCCAGGGCGTACCCGTGGACTGGACCCCCACCTTCGGCACCGGGCCCGCCCGTACGGTGGAACTGCCGACCTACCCCTTCCAGCGCAGCCGCTACTGGCTCGACGCCCCCACCACGACCGGGGACGTGGCCGCCGCCGGACTCGGCTCGCCCGACCACCCCCTGCTGGGCGCCACCGTGCGCCTCGCCTCACCCGGCGACCCGTCCGGCGAACACCTCCTCACCGGGCGGCTGTCGCACCGCACCCACCCCTGGCTGGCCGAGCACACCGTCACCGGCGTCAACCTGCTGCCCGGCACCGCCTTCCTGGAACTGGCGCTGCGCGCCGCGGACGAGGCGGACTGCGCACGCGTCGACGAACTCACCCTGCACGCCCCGCTCGTCCTGACCGACCGGGAAGCCGCCCAGCTCCAACTGCGCGTCGGTCCCGCCGACGACACCGGGCTCCGCCCGCTCGGTCTGTACTCCCGGAGCGAACACGGCCGCGCCACCGAATGGACCGCGCACGCGACCGGCACCCTCGGACCCGACGCCGGGCCGCCCCGTCCGGCCCCCGCCGACTGGCCGCCGCGCGACGCCACCGCGCTCGACATCACCGACCTCTACCAGCGGTTCGCGACCGCCGGATACGTCTACGGCCCCGCGTTCCAGGGACTGCGGGCCGTCTGGCAGCGCGGCACCGAGGTCTTCGCCGAGGTCGCCCTGCCGGAACGGCAGGACAGCACCGGATATCTGGTCCATCCCGCGCTGCTGGACAGCGCCCTCCAGTCCGCCGCGCTCCTCGCCGACCGCGACGACGTCGCCCGGCTGCCGTTCTCCTGGAACGGCGTGAGCGTCCACGCGTCCGGCGCCACCACCCTTCGGGTACGGATCTCCTCCGCCGGACCCGACGAGGTCGCCCTCGACGCCTGGGACCCCGCAGGCCAGCCCGTGCTCACGGCCGACTCCCTGCTGCTGCGCCCCCTCGCACCGGACCTGCGGACGGCGTCCACCGCCCGGCGGGACCGGCTGTTCCGCGTGGACTGGGCGCCCCTGCCCGCCGGGGACACCGCCGCGACACCGGGCTCCCGGGCATCCTCCCCGGACTCCTGGGCCGTGCTGGGCGAGGACCGGCCGGAGCAGCGGGACCTCCCCGGCATCCGGTGGCCCGGGCTCGGCGCCCTGCGCACGGCCCTCGACGACGCGCCCGGAGCACCTGGCGCGCCCGGAACCCCTGACGCGCCGGGAGCGCCCGACGCGCCCGGAACACCTGGCGCGTCCGCGGCCCCGGACCTCGTCGTCTGGCCGTGCCCGGCGGACCCGGCCCCCGACCAGGCGGACCGGGTCCACGCGACCGCCGCCCGCGCGCTCGCCGTCGTACAGGAATGGCTTGCCGAGGACCGGTTCGCCGGCGCCCGGCTGGTGGTGCTCACCCATGACGCGGTCGTCACCGGCCCCGGGGGCCGGCCCGCCGATCCGGCGCAGGCCGCCGTCTGGGGCCTGGTCCGGGCGGCCCAGACCGAGAACCCGGACCGGTTCGTGCTGCTCGACCTCGACGAGGCCGCACCCCACAACACGGCGACCGGCACCGCCCCGTCCGCCGGTACGCCTTCCGCCACCGCCCCTTCCGCCACCGCCCCGTCCGGCACGAGCCTCACCGACGTGCTGGCCTCCGCCCTCGCGAGCGGTGAACCCCAGCTGGCCGTACGGGAACGCGCCACGCTCGTCCCCCGGCTGACCGGGCCGGACCGCCCCGGCACCCTGACCCCGCCCCCGGACACCCCGGCCTGGCGGCTGGAACTCACCGAACGCGGCACCCTGGACAACCTGGCGCTGCTGCCCGCACCCGACGCCACCGCCGCGCTGGCCCCGGGCGAGGTACGGGTGGCGGTCCGCGCCGCGGGCCTCAACTTCCGGGACGTCGCGGTGGCCCTCGACATGGTCCCCGACCAGCCCGACCAGCAGGTACTGGGCAGCGAGGGAGCCGGTGTCGTCCTGGAGACCGGGCCCGGGGTGACCGGCCTGGCCGTCGGCGACCGGGTGTTCGGCATCTTCGGCGGCGCCTTCGGACCGGTGACCGTCGCCGACCACCGCACCCTGGCACCCATCCCGCGAGGCTGGTCGTACGCACAGGCGGCGGCCGTACCGATCGCCCATCTCACCGCGTACTACGGCCTGTTCGACCTGGCGGGGCTCACCTCGGGGGAGACGGTGCTGGTGCACGCGGCGGCCGGTGGTGTCGGCATGGCCGCCGCCCGGCTCGCCAGGCATGCCGGGGCCCGGGTGTTCGGCACCGCGAGCCCCGGCAAATGGGACGTGCTGCGCTCAGAGGGACTGGACGACCGGCACCTCGCCTCGTCCCGCACCCTCGACTTCGCCGACCACTTCCGCGACACCACCGGAGGCCGGGGCGTCGATGTCGTCCTGGGCAGCCTCGCGGGCGAGTTCGTCGACGCCTCACTGGGACTGCTCGGCCCGGGCGGCCGGTTCCTGGAGATGGGCAAGACCGACCGGCGCGACCCCGCCACCGTGGCGGGACAGCACCCCGGGGTCGACTACCGGGCCTACGACCTCACCGAGGCCGGACCGGAGCGGATCGGTGAGATGCTCACCGAGATCGTCAGCCTCTTCGAACAGGGCGTCCTCACCCCGCTGCCACTCACCTGCTGGGACCTGCGCCGGGCCCCGGACGCGTTCCGCCACATGAGCAGGGCCCGGCACATCGGCAAGAACGTCCTGACGCTTCCCGGCCGGTTCGACCCGGAAGGCACCGTCCTGATCACCGGTGGCACCGGCACCCTCGGCAGCCTGGTGGCCCGTCATCTGGTGGCGGAGCACGGGGTGCGGAGGCTGGTGCTGACCGGTCGTCGGGGTCCTGGTGCGGTGGGCGCGGCGGAGTTGCGGGACGAGCTGGTGGCGGCGGGTGCCGAGGTGGAGGTGGTGGCCTGTGACGTGGCCGACCGCGACGCCCTGGCCGCACTGCTCGCCGACGTGCCCACGGAGCGCCCGCTGACCGGTGTCGTCCACGCGGCGGGTCTGCTGGACGACGGTGTGGTCGGCTCACTGACCCCCGTACAGCTCGACCGGGTCCTGCGTCCCAAGATCGACGCGGCGCTCGGCCTCCACGAGCTGACGCGGGACGCCGATCTCGCCGCGTTCGTCCTGTTCTCCTCCGGAGCCGGCCTGCTCGGCGCCGCCGGGCAGGCCAACTACGCCGCCGCGAACGCCTCGTTGGACGCCCTGGCGGCACGAAGGCGGGCCGAAGGGCTCCCCGGCCTCTCCATCGCCTGGGGACTGTGGGCCGAGCGCAGCGGCATGGGCGACCACCTCGACGAGGTCGACTTCCGGCGGATGAGCCGCAGCGGCATGGCCCCGCTGACGACCTCGGAGGGGCTGGCCCTGTTCGACGCGGCGGTCGGCTCCGACCACGCCCACCTGCTGGCCGCCGGACTCGACACCGCCGCTCTCCGGAGCCGCCCGGCCACGGACGTCCCGGCGCTCCTGCGAGCGCTGGCCGCCCGCCCGCCGCGCCGCCGCGCCGTCGCGTCCGCCGCCGAACCGTCCGACTCCTTCGCGCAGCGGCTGTCCCGGCTCTCCGACGCCGACGCGCACCGCGCCCTGCTGGAACTGGTACGCGGTCACGCGGCGACCGTGCTCGGACACGCCTCACCCGAACTGATCCAGCCCACAAGGCCGTTCAAGGACTTCGGCTTCGACTCCCTCACCGGCGTCGAACTCCGGAACCGGCTGGCATCGGCGACCGGCGTACGCCTGTCCGCCGCGATCGTCTTCGACCACCCGACCCCGGAAGCGCTCGCCCGCCACATCGGCGCGCGCACCGTCCGTCCCCGGACCCCGGACAGCGCTTCCCCGCTCGCGGAACTCGACCGCCTGGAAGCGCTGATCGCCGCACTGCCCGACGACGGCCACGACCGCGACCGGCTGTCGCGGCGGCTGCGCGAGGTCCTGGCCCGGCTCGAACCCGCCGCGGCCCCGGAGAGCGCGGTCACCGCGGACCACATCGAGTCCGCCTCCAACGACGAGATCTTCGAGTTGATCGACAAACAGCTGGGCATTTCGTGAATCCCCGACCGCCCGTACGGAACTCAGCAGAAGGCGCAGGTGCGCGATGAGCGAGCAGAAGCTTCGTGAATACCTCAACCGGGTGACGATCGACCTCCAGCAGACCCGCGACCGGCTGCGGAAGGCGGAGGAACGCGGTCAGGAACCCATCGCCGTCGTGGCCATGGGCTGCCGCTTCCCCGGCGAGGTCCGCACCCCCGAAGACCTCTGGGACGTCGTGGACGGGGGCCGCGACACCATGACGGGCATTCCCGCCGACCGGGGATGGGAGGCCGCCGGGCTGACCGCGGCGGGCAGCGCCGCGGAGGGCGCCTTCCTCGACGACGCGGCGGGCTTCGACCCGGACTTCTTCGGGATCTCGCCGCGCGAGGCACTGGCCATGGACCCGCAGCAGCGGCTGATGCTCCAGGTGTGCTGGGAGGCGGTCGAACGCGCCGGGATCGACCCGATGTCCCTGCGCGGCAGCCTCACCGGCGTCTACGCCTCCACCATCGACCAGGGATACGCCTCCCTCGCCGACGGTGCGCCCGAATCAGTCAAGAGCTTCCTGATGACCGGCAACGCGATCAGCGTGATGTCGGGCCGGGTCTCGTACGCCATGGGGCTCGAAGGTCCCTCGGTCACCGTGGACACGGCCTGCTCCGCCTCCCTGGTGGCCCTGCACCTCGCCGCCCAGGCCCTGCGCGAGCGCGAATGCACCCTGGCCCTGGTCGGCGGCGTCAACGTGATGGCCATGCCCGGCGCCTTCCTGGAGATCGGCCGGCAGGGCGGGATGGCCTCCGACGGCCGCTGCAAGGCGTTCGCCGCCGCCGCGGACGGCACAGGCTGGGGTGAGGGCATCGGTGTGCTCCTCGTGGAGCGGCTGTCGGAGGCCCGGCGCAACGGGCATCCGGTGCTGGCGTTGGTACGGGGCTCCGCCGTCAACCAGGACGGTGCGAGCAACGGCCTGGCCGCCCCCAACGGTCCCTCCCAACAACGCGTCATCCGCGCCGCGTTGGCCGACGCCGGTCTGACCGGAGCCGATGTCGACGCGGTCGAGGGACACGGCACGGGCACCCGGCTCGGCGACCCGATCGAGGCCGACGCGCTGCTCGCCACCTACGGCCAGGAGCGCCCGGCCGGCCGGCCGCTCTGGCTGGGTTCGGTCAAGTCCAACATCGGCCACACCCAGGCCGCCGCCGGGGTGGCCGGGGTGATCAAGATGGTCATGGCGCTGCGCCACGGACGACTGCCGAAGACGCTGCACGTCGACGCGCCGACGCCCGACGTGGACTGGTCCGCCGGTGACGTACGTCTGCTCGACGAGGCCCGGGACTGGCCGGAGAGCGACCACCCGCGCCGGGCGGGTGTCTCCGCGTTCGGCATGAGCGGCACCAATGCCCACGTGATCCTGGAGCAGGCTCCGGCGGAGGGGCCTGAGGGGCCTGAGGGTGGTGGGGGTGTTGGTGGTTCCGGTGCGTTGTCGGGGTCTTCGGTGCCGGTGGTGGGGTTGGGTGGTGTGGTGCCGTGGGTGGTGTCGGGTCGTAGTGCGGGTGCGTTGTGTGAGCAGGCGGGTCGGTTGGCGGCTTGTGTGGGTGGTGTGGGGTCGGGTGGGATCGGTGTGAGTGGTGTGGGTGAGGTGGGGCGTGCGTTGGTGGTGTCGCGTTCGGTGTTTGAGCATCGGGCGGTGGTGGTGGGTGGGGATCGGGAGGGGTTGGTGGGTGGTTTGGGTGTGGTGGCTGGTGGGGGTTCGGGTGTGGGTGTGGTGGTGGGTCGGGTGGGTGTGGGGGTGGGTCGTTCGGTGTTTGTGTTTCCGGGTCAGGGGTCGCAGTGGGTGGGTATGGCGGTGGAGTTGTTGGAGGGTTCGGAGGTGTTTGCGGGGTGTGTTGCTGAGTGTGAGGGGGTGTTGTCGCGGTGGGTGGATTGGTCGTTGGTGTCGGTGTTGCGGGGTGAGGTGGGTGCGCCGGGGTTGGATCGGGTGGATGTGGTGCAGCCGGTGTTGTTTGCGGTGATGGTGTCGTTGGCGCGGTTGTGGGGTTCGTTCGGTGTGGTGCCGGATGCGGTGGTGGGTCATAGCCAGGGTGAGATCGCGGCGGCGGTGGTGGCGGGTGCGTTGAGTTTGGAGGACGGGGTGCGGGTGGTGGTGTTGCGGAGTCGTGCGTTGGGGGTTCTGGGTGGTCGTGGGGGGATGGTGTCGGTGTCGTGTTCGGCTGGGGTGGTGGGGGAGTTGTTGTCGGGGTGGGAGGGGCGGTTGTCGGTGGCGGCGTTCAACGGTCCTGCTTCGACGGTGGTGTCGGGTGAGCCGGGGGCGTTGGCCGAGTTGCTGGTCCGGTGTGAGGTGGAGGGTGTGCGGGCGCGTCGTATCGAGGTGGATTACGCGTCTCATGGTGAGCAGGTGGAGGAGATTCGTGGGGTGTTGGCGGGTGAGTTGGCGGGGGTGGTGCCGAGGTCGGGTGGGGTGCCGTTCTATTCGTCGGTGACGGGTGGATTGGTGGACGGGGGTGTGTTGGACGGGGGGTATTGGTATCGGAATCTGCGTCAGCCGGTGTTGTTCGAGGATGCGACGCGGGCTTTGTTGGCCGCGGGGCATCGGGCGTTCGTCGAGGTCAGCCCCCACCCCGTCCTCACCGTCCCCCTCCAGGAGACCGTCGAGGACCACCTCGCCGAGCCCGTACCCGGCGCCCCCGAGGTGCCCACCCTGATCACCGGCACCCTCCGCCGGGACGAGGGAGGACCGCGGCGGATGCTCACCGCACTCGCCGAGGCGTACACCCATGGCGTCCCCGTCGACTGGCGGCCCGCCTTCCGGGGTGTCGAACCCCGCCACGTGGAACTGCCCACGTACGCCTTCCAGAACCGCCGCTTCTGGCTCGAACCGGTCGCCCGGCCCGATGCCGCGCCCGTGGAGAGCGACCCCGCCGACGCCGCCTTCTGGGACGCGGTGGAGCGCCAGGACGTCGAGGCCGTCGCCGCCACCCTCGGCGTCCCGGCAGCCACCTGGAACGACGTCCTGCCCGCCCTCGCCGGCTGGCGCAAGAACCGCCGGGACCGGGCCGTACTGGACGGCTGGCGCTACCGGGCCGGCTGGCACCACCTCCCCGAGCAGCGGCCCAGGCCGCTGTCCGGCCGCTGGCTGGTGCCCGTCCCCGAGGAACACACCGGACACGAGACCGTGCTCCACGCCGTCCGGGCACTGGAGGAACACGGCGCACACCCCGTCCTGGTCCCCCTGGGCCACGCCGGGACCGACCGGGCATCGCTCACCGCCCGGCTGCGCGACCTCCTGGCGGACGACGAGGCACCCGCCGGAGTGCTCTCCCTGCTCGCCCTCGACGAACGCCCGCACCCCCTGCACCCGGCACTTCCCGTCGGTGTGGCACTGACCACGGCGCTGACCCAGGCGCTCGTCGACCTCGGTGTACGGACCCGGCTGTGGAGCGCCACCGCCGGCGCCGTCTCGACCGGCCCCTCCGACGCCGTGCGCAACCCGGCGCAGGCACTGGTCTGGGGGCTCGGCCGGGTCATCGGACTGGAACACCCGAAACTGTGGGGCGGCCTCGTCGACCTCCCCCAGGAACCCGGAGACCGGACCGGCCGACTGCTCGCCGACGTGCTCGCGGGCATCGGCGACGAGGACCAGATCGCGGTACGCGCCTCCGGTGCGCACGCCCGGCGCCTGACCCGGTCCGCACCCACGACGGCCCCGTCCCCGGAGTCCTCCGACGGCGGCTGGCGGCCCACCGGGACCGTCCTCATCACCGGCGGAACCGGTGCGCTCGGCGCCCACTGCGCCCGCTGGCTGGCCCGGAGCGGCGCCGAACACCTGGTGCTGACCAGCAGGAGCGGGGAGAGCGCCCCCGGAGCCGTGGCGCTGCGGGACGAACTCACCGCCCTCGGCGTCGGCGTCACCCTCGCCGCGCTCGACATCACGGACCGCGCCGCCCTCGCCTCCCTCGTCGACGGACTGGCCGAGGAGGGCCGCCCCGTCCGCTCCGTCCTGCACACCGCCAACGCCGCCCGGATGGTGCCGGTCCGCGACGAGACCGACGCCACCTTCGCCGCCAGCCTCGCCGCCAAGGCCCAGGGCGCCGCGAACCTCGACGCCGTGTTCGCCACCACCGAACTCGACGCGTTCGTCCTGTTCTCCTCCATCTCCGGCACGTGGGGCAGCGCCGACCACGGCGCCTACTCGGCGGGCAACGCCTATCTGGACGCCCTGGCCGAGCACCGCCGCTCCCGGGGACTGGCCGCGACCTCCGTGGTCTGGGGCATCTGGACCACCGAGGGCGGCGGACAGCTCGCCGTCGATCTGGAAAAACTCCTCCTCCAGCGCGGTGTGCCGTCCATCGACCCCGCGCTGGCCGTCGCCGGACTCCAACAGGCCCTCGACGACCAGGAGACCGTGGTCCTCGTCGCCGACGTCGACTGGCCCCGGTTCGCCCCCGTGTTCACCTCCGCCCGCCCCAGCCCGCTGATCGCCGACCTCCCCGACGTACGCGCCCTGACGGCGGCCCCGGCCGCCGCGGACGACGAGGCCGCACCGGACGACGGCGACACCGAACTCCCGCTGCGCCGCACCCTGGCCGCACTGCCCACCGCCGAGGCCCACCGCACCCTCCTCGAACTGGTCCGTACCCACGCCGCCGCGGTCCTCGGCCACGAATCCGCCGACGAGGTGCTGCCCGACCGCCCGTTCCGCGAACTCGGCTTCGACTCGCTGATCGCCGTCGAACTCCGTAACCGGCTGAACACCGCCACCGGACTGCGGCTGCGGACCACCGTCGTCTTCGACTACTCCTCCGCGACCCGGCTCGCCGCACACCTGCGCACCGAACTCCTCGGCGCCGGAACCGGGCAGGCCCGACAGGCCCCCGCCCCCGCCGCCGACCCCGGGAAGCCCATCGCCGTCGTCGCGATGAGCTGCCGGTTCGCGGGCGGCATCGACACCCCGGAACAGCTGTGGCAACTGCTCCAGGACGGCGGCGAAGCGCTGTCCGGGATGCCCACCGACCGGGGGTGGCCGCTCGACCGGCTCTTCGACGACGACCCCGACCGACAGGGCACCTCCTACGTACGGGAAGGCTGCTTCCTGCACAACGCGGGCGACTTCGACCCGGCCTTCTTCGGGATCTCACCGCGCGAGGCCGTGGCGATGGACCCCCAGCAGCGCCTCCTCCTGGAAACGTCCTGGGAGGCGATCGAACGGGCCGGGATCGACCCGGCCTCGCTGCGCGCCACCCCCACCGGGGTGTTCGCGGGCGTCAACTACCAGGACTACACGCTGATCGCGGGCCCCTCCCCGGAGATCGGCGAGGGCCACCTCGTCGCGGGCGGCGCCGCCAGCGTGGTGTCCGGCCGGGTGGCGTACACCCTCGGCCTTGAGGGCCCGGCCGTCACCGTCGACACGGCCTGCTCCTCCTCCCTGACCGCGATCCACCTCGCCGCGCAGGGCCTGCGCAGCGGCGACTGCACCCTCGCCCTGGCCGGCGGGGTCGCCGTGATGTCCAACCCGGGCGTGTTCATCGGCTTCTCCCGGCAGCGCGGACTCGCCGCCGACGGCCGCTGCAAGGCGTTCGGCGCGAGCGCCGACGGCATGGGGCTCGCAGAGGGCGTCGGCGTCGTCCTGCTGGAGCGGCTGTCGGACGCCCGGCGCAACGGGCACCCCGTCCTCGCCGTGCTGCGCGGCTCCGCCGTCAACCAGGACGGCGCGAGCAACGGCCTGTCCGCCCCCAACGGTCTCGCCCAGCAACGGGTGATCCGTCAGGCACTCGTCAACGCGGGCCTGACCGCGTCCGACGTCGACGTGGTGGAGGCGCACGGCACCGGCACCACCCTCGGCGACCCGATCGAGGCCGAGGCGCTGCTCGCCACGTACGGCCGGGAACGCCCGCCGGGGCGGCCGTTGCGGCTCGGCGCGCTGAAGTCCAACATCGGGCACACCCAGGCCGCCTCCGGGGTCGCCGGGGTGATCAAGACCGTGCTGGCCCTGCGCCACGGGGTGATGCCCCGCACCCTGCACGCCGACGAGCCCTCCCCGCACGTGGACTGGTCCACCGGTGACATCGAACTGCTCACCGAGCCGTACGACTGGCCGGACACCGGGGCGCCGCGCCGCGCCGCGGTCTCCGCCTTCGGCTTCAGCGGCACCAACGTCCACGCCATCCTGGAGGAGGCACCGGCGGACCCGGCCGGAGCCACCGACTCGGCTGACACACCCGCCGACACGGCGGACACCGAGCTGACGGCGGAGGCGACCGCCGGGGACCCGGCCCCGTCGCCCACCCTGCCCTGGGTGCTCTCGGCCAGGACGGCGCAGGCACTCACCGGACAGGCGGTACGCCTCCGGGAACAACTGCGCGACAGCGACAGCGGCGGTGGCGGCGACCGTCCGGACCCGCTCGACATCGGCTTCTCGCTGGCCACCGGCCGGACCCCGTTCGAGTACCGCGCCGTCCTGCTGGGCTCCGGCCCCGAAGGCCCCCTCGACGCGCTGGACGCGCTGGCACGCGGCGAGGATCACCCCGGGCTGGTGCGCGGTGTCACCGACGCCGAGGGGCGCCGGGTGTTCGTCTTCCCCGGCCAGGGCGCCCAGTGGGCCGGCATGGCGGTGGACCTGCTCGACCGGCCGTCGGCGTTCGCCGACTCCATGGCCGCGTGCGAGGAGGCCCTGCGCCCCCACGTGGACTGGTCGCTGTCCGCCGTCCTGCGCGGCGACCCGGGCACACCCCCCTTCGAACGGGTCGACGTGGTCCAGCCCGCGCTGTGGGCCGTGATGGTGTCGCTCGCCGCGCTCTGGCGGTCCTGGGGCGTCGAGCCCGACGCGGTACTGGGCCACAGCCAGGGCGAGATCGCCGCCGCCGTGGTGGCCGGCGCGCTGACCCTGGAGGACGGCGCCCGGGTCGTGGCCCTGCGCAGCCGGGCGCTCGGCGCGCTCGCCGGGCACGGCGGCATGGTGTCGGTCGCCCTGCCCCGCGACCGGGTCACCGAACTCGTCGGCCGGTGGCCGGGCCGGCTGTCGGTCGCGGCCGTCAACGGCCCGACGGCCGTGGTGGTGTCCGGCGACGCCGACGCCCTGCGCGAACTGCTCGCCGACTGCGAGAACGACGGCGTACGGGCCAGGGCCGTGGCCGTGGACTACGCCTCCCACTCCGCCCACGTGGAGCGCATCCGTGACGAGGTGCTGACCGCCCTGGCGGGCATCGGACCCGTCACCGCCAAGGTGCCGCTGTTCTCGACCCTGACCGGCGACTGGCTGGACACCGCGGTCATGGACGCCGAGTACTGGTACCGCAGCCTCCGCGAGACCGTGGAGTTCGACGGCGCCGTACGGGCCCTGGCCGAACAGCGCCACGAGGTGTTCCTGGAGGTCTCCCCGCACCCCGTCCTCACCATGTCCGTGCAGGAGACCCTGGACGGCACCGACACCCCGCGGGCGCTGGCCGTCGGCACCCTCCGGCGCGGCGAGAGCGGCCCCGAACGGGCACTGTCCTCGGCCGCCGAACTCTGGGCGCACGGCGTCCCGGTGCGCTGGTCGGCCCTGTTCGAGGGCACCGGAGCCCGCCGCACCGACCTGCCGACGTACCCCTTCGAGCACCGCCGCTACTGGCTGGAGGGCCCCGGCGCGATGGGACCGGCCGCCGAGGACGAGGCGGACTCCGAGTTCTGGCGCATCGTCGAGCGCGGCGACCCCGCCAACACCCTCTCGCTGGACGCCGAGACGCTCGGCACGGTGCTGCCCGCACTGACCTCCTGGCGCCGACGGCACCAGGAGAACTCCGTCGTCGACACCTGGCGTTACCGGATCGACTGGCAGCCGGTGCCCGACCCGGCCGCGACCACCCTGTCCGGCCGCTGGCTGGTGGTCCTGCCGGCCGGCCACGAGGAGGACGCACTGGTACGGGACACCCTCGCCGCCCTCGCCGCCGCGGGCGCCGAGACCGTGCCCGCCGTGCTCACGGACGAGGACACGGAACGCCAGGACCTGGCCGCGAAACTGACCGGGGCGCCTGCCGCGCACCCGGGCGCCGACCGGCCGGCGTTCGACGGAGTGCTCTCCCTGCTGGCCGCCGCCGTCCGGCCGCACCCCGGCCACCCCTCCGTCCCCGTCGGCGCGGCGCTCACCCTCGTCCTGGTGCAGGCGCTCGGCGACCTGGGCATCGACGCACCGCTGTGGTGCGTGACCAGCGGCGGGGTGACGACCGGCTCCACCGACCCGCTCACCACCCCCGAACACGCCCTGATCTGGGGCACCGGCATGGTGACGGGACTGGAGCACGCGGACCGCTGGGGCGGCCTCATCGACCTGCCACCGACCCTCAACTCCCAGGCCCGCAACCGGCTGTGCGCGGTCCTCGGCGGGACCACCGGAGAGGACCAGCTCGCGGTCCGCGCCTCCGGCCTGCTCGGCCGCCGCCTGGTGCGGGCCCCGCGCGCCCCGGGCGACCGCCCGGCCTGGAAACCGCGCGGCACCGTGCTCATCACCGGCGGTACGGGAGCGCTCGGCCCGCACCTCGCCCGCTGGCTCGCCCGGGGCGGCGCGGAACACCTCGTGCTGCCCGGCCGGCGCGGCCCGGACGTCCCCGGCGCCGACGAACTCACCGCGGAACTGGCGGAGCTGGGCACCACACTCGCCCTGCCCGTCTGCGACATCTCCGACCGGGACGCCGTCGCCGAGCTGCTGACCGGGCTCGACGAGCGGGGCACCCCCGTCACCGCGGTCTTCCACGCCGCCGCCTACATCGAACTCGCCCCGCTGGACGAGACCCCGCTCGACTCCTTCGCCGCGGTCGTCGCCGCCAAGGCGGCCGGCGCCCGGCACCTGGACGAACTGCTGGACCACGAACTCGACGCGTTCGTCCTGTTCTCCTCCATCGCCGGCGTCTGGGGCAGCAGCAACCACGCCGCCTACTCGGCGGGCAACGCCTACCTCGACGCCCTGGCCGAGCACCGCAGGTCCCGGGGGCTGACCGCGACCTCCGTCGACTGGGGGGTGTGGCAGGCGGCCAACCCCTGGGTGCCCCGCGTGACCGTGTCCGACGCCGACTTCTTCCGGGTGCAGAAGCAGGGCCTGCCGCTGATCGAAGCCGGACCGGCCCTCACCGGACTCCAGCAGGCACTGGACGACGACGCCTCCGTCATCGCCGTCGCCGAAGTGGACTGGGAGCAGTTCGCCGCGGTCTTCACCTCCGTACGTCCCAGCAGGCTGCTCACCGGGGTCCCGGAGGCCCGCAGACTGCTGGAGGAGGTGCCCGCCGCCGCTCCCGGGGCGTCGTCACCGTTCCGGCAACGCCTGGAGAAACTGGAGGAGAGCGAACAGATCCGGGCCGCCCTGGATCTCGTACGCACCCACGCGGCAGCCGTACTCGGCCACTCCTCACCGCAGGAACTGCGCCCCGCCAAGGCGTTCCAGGAACTCGGCTTCGACTCCCTGACCGCGGTCGAGCTGCGCAACCGGCTGCGGTCGGCCACCGGGCTGCGACTGCCCGCGACCCTGATCTACGACCACCCCTCGGCGGCCGTGCTCGCCGAGCACATCAGGTCCGAGGTGCTGGGTGAGCGGCGCACACCCGCCGCGCCCGTCCCCGCGCCGTCCACGGCAGCCGCCGACGAACCGATCG
This sequence comes from Streptomyces sp. AM 4-1-1, assembly GCF_029167625.1. Lineage (NCBI taxonomy): Bacteria > Bacillati > Actinomycetota > Actinomycetes > Kitasatosporales > Streptomycetaceae > Streptomyces > Streptomyces sp. AM 4-1-1. The sequence continues at coordinate 489,969 of NZ_CP119145.1, read as the reverse complement.
CGATCGTCGCCATGAGCTGCCGCTTCCCGGGCGAGGTGCACACCCCCGAGCAGCTGTGGCGCCTGCTCGCCGACGGCGGGGACGTCGTCTCCGGATTCCCGACCGACCGCGGCTGGCCACTGGAGGAGCTGTACGACCCCGACCCGGACCGGCCCGGCACCGCCTACGCCCGGCACGGCGGATTCCTGCACGACGCGGGGCAGTTCGACGCCGAGTTCTTCGGGATCTCACCGCGCGAGGCGGTGGCGATGGACCCGCAGCAGCGGCTCCTCCTGGAGACCTCCTGGGAGGCGTTCGAACGCGCCGGGATCGACCCGGAGACCCTGCGCGGCAGCTCCACCGGAGTGTTCACCGGGGTCAACTACCAGGACTACGGCAGCGCGTTGTACCAGAGCTCCGTGGACGAGGGACATCTGCTCACCGGCAGCGGCGGCAGCGTCATCTCCGGCCGCATCTCCTACACCCTGGGCCTCGAAGGCCCCGCCGTCACCGTCGACACGGCCTGCTCCGCCTCACTGGTCGCCCTGCACGTGGCCGCGCAGGCGCTGCGCGCCGGGGACTGCACCCTGGCCCTGGCCGGCGGCGTCGCGGTGATGTCGACCCCGGGAGCCATCGTCAGCTTCTCCCGGCAGCGCGGGCTGGCGGCCGACGGGCGCTGCAAGGCGTTCTCCGACGCCGCCGACGGCATGGGATTCGGCGAGGGGGTCGGCGTACTCCTGGTGGAACGGCTCTCCGACGCCCGGCGCAACGGACACCCGGTGCTCGCCGTGCTGCGCGGCTCCGCCGTCAACCAGGACGGGGCCAGCAACGGGATCGCCGCCCCCAACGGCCCCTCCCAGCAACGCGTCATCCGGGCCGCGCTCGCCAACGCCCGGCTGTCCGCCGCCGAGGTCGACGTCGTCGAGGCGCACGGCACCGGCACCACCCTGGGCGACCCGATCGAGGCGCAGGCGCTGCTCGCCACCTACGGCCAGGAACGCCCGCCCGGCCGGCCGCTGCTGGTCGGCTCGCTGAAGTCCAACATCGCCCACACCCAGGCCGCCGCCGGGGTGGCCGGGGTGATCAAGACGGTGCTGGCCATGCGGCACGGCCAGGTGCCCGCCACCCTGCACGTCGACCGGCCGTCGGCCAAGGTGGACTGGGACGCGGGCGAGCTCTCGCTCGTCACCGAGCTGAGCCCGTGGCCGGAGAGCGGCCACCCGCGCCGGGCGGGCGTCTCCGCGTTCGGCATGAGCGGCACCAACGTCCACGTGATCCTGGAGCAGAGCGACACCGCGACCGACGAACCGGACCCCCTGCCCGGCACCCCCGGGCCCGGTGACACCGCCCTGCCCTGGCCGCTGGCCGCCAGGACCGAGGACGCGCTCAGGAACCAGGCGCGCAGGCTGGCGGAGCACCTGACGGGCAGCCCGGCCACCCCGGCCGACGTGGGCCTCTCGCTCGCCGGCCGCACCGCGTTCGAACACCGGGCCGTCCTGGTCGGGGACGACACCCGGCTGCCCGCCGCGCTCACGGCCCTCGCCGACGGCGCGACCGCCCCCGAACTCGTACGCGGCGTCGCCGACACGGACGGCCGCACGGTGTTTGTGTTTCCGGGTCAGGGGTCGCAGTGGGTGGGTATGGCGGTGGGGTTGTTGGAGGGTTCAGAGGTGTTTGCGGGGTGTGTTGCTGAGTGTGAGGGGGTGTTGTCGCGGTGGGTGGATTGGTCGTTGGTGTCGGTGTTGCGGGGTGAGGTGGGTGCGCCGGGGTTGGATCGGGTGGATGTGGTGCAGCCGGTGTTGTTCGCGGTGATGGTGTCGTTGGCGCGGTTGTGGGGTTCGTTCGGTGTGGTGCCGGATGCGGTGGTGGGTCATAGCCAGGGTGAGATCGCGGCGGCGGTGGTGGCGGGTGCGTTGAGTTTGGAGGACGGGGTGCGGGTGGTGGTGTTGCGGAGTCGTGCGTTGGGGGTTCTGGGTGGTCGTGGGGGGATGGTGTCGGTGTCGTGTTCGGCTGGGGTGGTGGGGGAGTTGTTGTCGGGGTGGGAGGGGCGGTTGTCGGTGGCGGCGTTCAACGGTCCTGCTTCGACGGTGGTGTCGGGTGAGCCGGGGGCGTTGGCCGAGTTGCTGGTCCGGTGCGAGGCGGAGGGGGTACGCGCCCGCCGTATCGATGTGGACTACGCCTCCCACGGCGAACAGGTCGAGGAGATCCGCGACGAACTCCTCGACGTCCTGGCCGGACTGCGACCCGTCACCTCCAGGGTCCCCCTCTACTCCACCGTCGACGGGCGCTGGCTGGACACCACCGAGATGGACGCCGGCTACTGGTACCGCAACCTGCGCCGGACCGTCGGCTTCGAACCCGCCGTCCGCGCCCTCGCCGCCGAGGGCTGCACCGCCTTCGTCGAGATCAGCCCCCACCCCGTACTGACCATGGCCGTCGAGGAGACGGTCGAGGCGGCGGGACACGACGCCGTGGTCCTCGGCACCCTCCGGCGCGACGAGGGCGGACCCCGCCGGCTCCTGCTCTCCGCCGCCGAACTCTGGGTGCGCGGCGGCGCCGTGGACTGGACGGCGGCCTTCCCCGGAGCGGCCCAGGTGGAACTGCCCACCTACGCCTTCCAGCACCGCCACTACTGGGTGCGCCCCGCCGCCGTCACCCCGGCCGACGTCACCTCGGCGGGACTCGGCTCCACCGGGCACCCGCTGCTCGGCGCGGCCATGGAGATCGCCGACACCGGGGAGGTGCTGCTCAGCGGCCGCGTCTCCCTCGCCACCCACCCCTGGCTCGCCGACCACGCGGTCTCCGGAGTGGTACTGCTGCCCGGCACCGGCTTCGTGGAACTGGCCGTACGCGCCGGGGACGAGGCGGGCTGCGCCGAGGTCGAGGAACTGACCCTGCACGCCCCGCTGGTCCTGCCCACGACCGGTGCCGTCCGGCTCCAGGTGCGCGTCGGGGCCCCCGACGACACCGGGCGGCGCACCCTCGCCGTGTCCTCACGAGGCGAGGACGACACCGACCGGGAGTGGACCACCCACGCGTCGGGCACGCTGGCCCCGGGTGAGGAACCCGCCGGGGACCAGACCCCCGACGACCAGGTCTGGCCCCCGGCGGGGGCCCGGCCGGTCCCGCTCGACGGCTTCTACGACCGCATCGCCGACTCGGCGTACGGCTACGGCCCCGCGTTCCAGGGGCTGCGCTCCGCCTGGCGCCTCGGCGACGAGATCTTCACCGAGGTCGAGCTGCCCGAGGACCAGCGGTCCCAGGCCGCCGCGTACTGCCTGCACCCGGCCCTGCTCGACGCGGCGCTGCACGGACTTCGCCTGCTGGCCACCGAGGACGGCACCGAGCAGACCGAGGAACCCGGCACCGCCCGGCTGCCGTTCTCCTGGGGCGGAGTCACCCTGCACGCGTCAGGGGCCACCACCCTGCGGGTCCGGCTGGGCTACGACGACAGCGGAGCGGTCTCCCTGTCCGCCGCCGACCCGGCCGGCCGGCCCGTCGCCACGGTCGGCGAACTCGCCGTCCGCCCGATCTCCCTGGACGCGCTGCGCGGCACCGGACCCACCGCCCACGACTCGCTGTTCCGGGTGGACTGGACCCCCGTACCCCTTGGCGGCGACCGGCCCGCCGGACGATGGGCCGCGATCGCCTCCGGGGAGTTCCTGCCGGACGCGCACCCCGACCTCGCGGCGCTCACCGGAACCGTGGCGGCGGGCGCGCCCGCACCCGAGGTGATCGCCGTCGACCTCACCACCCCCGTGGCGGTGCGCACCGCCCTGGGAGGCGTCCTGACGCTGCTCCAGGAATGGCTGGCGGACGACATCTACGCCGACACCCGGCTCGTGCTCCTCACCCGGTCGGCCGCCTGCACCGTTCCCGGCGAGGACATCGCCGATCCGGCGGGCGCCGCCGTATGGGGCCTGGTGCGCTCGGCCCAGTCCGAACACCCCGACCGGATCGTCCTCGTCGACACCGACGACCGGGACCGGGCACCGGCTCTGCTGCCCGCGGTCCTGGCGACCGGTGAACCTCAACTGGCCATCAGAAGTGGCGCGTTGTTGGCACCCCGGCTGGCCCGCGTACCGGCTGCCGCCCCACCGCGGCAGGCACCGGCGCCCACGGACCCGCCCGCGTCGGCCGACGCGTCCACCGTGCCGCCGACGGAACCGTCCACCGACGCGTCGGCCGTACCGCTCACGACCCCGCCCGTCGACGCCTCCGCCGGACCGGCCGGGGCCCCGCTCACCGATCCGTCCGGCGCCCCGCCGCTCGACCCGTCCGGCACGGTGCTCATCACCGGCGCCTTCGGGGTCCTGGGCGCACTGGTGGCCCGGCACCTCGTCACCCGGCACGGCGTCCGCCATCTGCTGCTCACCGGGCGGCGCGGCCCGGACACCCCCGAGGCGGCCGCGCTGACCGCCGAACTCACCGGACTGGGAGCGCAGGTGCGGTCGGCCGCCTGCGACGTGGCCGACCGTGAGGCACTGGCCGCACTGCTCGGCTCGGTGCCCGCCGACCGGCCGCTGACCGCGGTGATCCACGCGGCGGGAGTCCTGGACGACGGTGTCATCGGCTCGCTCACCGCCGAACGCCTGGACCGGGTGCTGCGCCCCAAGGTGGACGCCGCGACACACCTCCACGAGCTGACGAGGGAGTCGCCGCTGTCGGCCTTCGTCCTGTTCTCCTCCGCCGCGGGCACCATGGGCAGCGCCGGACAGGGCAACTACGCCGCCGCCAACGCCTGTCTGGACGCACTCGCCCAGCACCGCAGAGCCCTGGGACTGCCGGGGCAGTCGCTGGCCTGGGGCATGTGGGCGCAGCTCAGCGCACTGACCGGCACCCTGGACGAGGTCGATCTGCGCAGGCTGGGCAGGGGCGGTGCGGGCGCGCTCAGCTCCGAGGAGGGACTGGCGCTGTTCGACGCGGCCCTGACCCGGGACGAAGCGGTACTGGTACCGGTCCGCATCGACCTCGCCCGGCTGCGGGCACGGGCCGACGCGACGGGGGCCCCGCATCTGCTGCGTGGCCTGGTACGCGGCACGGCCCGCCGGACGGCCGCCGGGAGCGCCACGGCGGCCGGCGCGGACACCCTGCGCCGACGGCTCGCCGGACTGGGCGCCGACGAGGCGGGCACGGTCCTCACCGAACTGGTCCGGGCCCATGTCGCCGACGTACTCGGACACGAGAACCCGACAGCGGTGGACCCCGAACGGGCCTTCCGCCAGCTCGGGTTCGACTCGCTGACCGCCGTGGAACTCCGTAACCGGCTCAACGCCGCCACCGGACTGCGACTGCCCGCCACGCTGATCTTCGACCACCCGAGCCCGAAGGCGGTGGCCGGACATCTGGCCGAACGGTTCGGACCGTCCGTACCGCGGCGGCGACCCACCACCGAAGGACCGGACGACGCCGAGATCGGCCGCGCCCTGGCCACCGTCCCGGTCGCCGCGCTGCGCGACTCCGGACTGCTGCAAGCGCTGCTGCGGCTCGCGGCCCCGGACGACGAGAAACCGGCCCCCGGCACCCCGGCCGGCGTCGACGCGATCAAGGAGATGGACGTGGACGACCTCGTCCGGACGGCACTCGGCGGCGGACATGCCTGACCCGGCACGTGATCTGAGGAGCGACATGGCCACGGACAGGGTGGTGGAGGCGCTGCGCGCCTCGCTGATGGACAACGAACGGCTGCGTGACGAGAACCGGCGCATCCGCGACCGGTCGCGCGAACCCGTGGCGATCGTGGGGATGAGCTGCCGGTTCCCCGGCGGCGTCCGGTCGCCGGAGGACCTGTGGCAGCTCCTGGTGGGTGAGCGGGACGCCGTCACGGGCTTCCCCTCCGACCGGGGCTGGCCGCTGGACGAGCTGTACGACCCCGACCCGGACAACCCCGGCACGGCCAACACCCGGGAGGGCGGTTTCCTGCACGACGCCTGCGAGTTCGACCCCGGCTTCTTCGGCATCTCCCCCCGGGAGGCGCTGGCCATGGACCCCCAGCAGCGCCTGCTGCTCGAAACCTGCTGGGAGGCCGTCGAACGGGGCGGGATCGACCCGCTGTCGCTGAGCGGCAGCCGCACCGGTGTCTACGCGGGCGTCATGTACAACGAGTACGCGGTCCGGCTCGGCAAACTCCCCGCCGATCTGGAGGGGTTCCTCGGCACCGGCTCCGTGTCCAGCGTCGTCAGCGGCCGGATCTCCTACACCCTGGGCCTCGAAGGGCCCGCCGTCACCGTGGACACCGCCTGTTCGTCCTCCCTGGTCGCCCTGCACCTGGCCTGCCAGGCCCTGCGGGCCGGGGAGATCCGTCTCGCACTGGCGGGCGGTGTGACGGTCATGTCCACCCCCGGGCTCTACGTCGGATTCAGCCGCCAGCGCGGACTGGCCCCCGACGGCCGGTGCAAGTCCTTCGCCGACGGGGCCGACGGCGCGGGCTTCGGCGAGGGCGTCGGGATGCTCCTGCTGGAACGGCTCTCGGACGCCCGGCGCAACGGCCACCCGGTGCTGGCCGTGGTACGCGGCAGCGCGGTCAACCAGGACGGCGCAAGCAACGGGCTGACCGCCCCCAACGGCCCCTCCCAGCAACGGGTCATCCAGCAGGCCCTGGCCGCCGCCGGGCTGGCACCCGACGACATCGACGCCGTGGAGGCGCACGGCACCGGCACCCGGCTCGGCGACCCGATCGAGGCCCAGGCCCTGCTGGCCACCTACGGCAGGGACCGCCCCGCGGAACGGCCGCTCCTGCTCGGTTCGCTCAAGTCGAACCTCACCCACACACAGGCCGCCGCCGGAGTGGGCGGGGTGATGAAGATGGTCCTGGCGATGCGGCACGGACTGCTGCCCCGCACCCTGCACGTCGACCGGCCGTCGTCCCAGGTGGACTGGTCCGAGGGCGCCGTCTCCCTGCTGACCGAGGCCACCCCGTGGCCCGACACCGGCCGGCCGCGCCGGGCCGGTGTCTCCTCCTTCGGCGCCAGCGGTACCAACGCCCACACCATCCTGGAGTCGGCGCCCGCCACCGAGCCCGCCGCCCCGGACGACCCGGCCGCGACCGGTCCTTCGGTGACCGGCCCTTCAGCGACCGGTACTGCTGTGAACGGCTCAGCCGCGACCGGCCCCTCCGTGAATGGTCCCTCCGTGAACGGGCCTTCCGTGAACGGGCCTTCCGCGACCGGGCCTTCCGTGAACGGGCCTTCCGTGAGCAGCCCTTCCCCGACCGGCCCCTCCGTGAACGGCCATTCCGCGACCGGTCCCTCCGCGAATGGGCCTTCCGCGACCGGCTCTTCAGCGTCCGGCTCCTCCGCGAATGGCTCCTCCGCGTCCGGCTCCTCCGTGAGCAGCCCTTCCCCGACCGGCCCCTCCGCCTCCGGCTCGGCCGCGACCGGCCCCGCCGCCGGACGGGCATGGTCCGGGGCCCCCGTCGGGCCCACCGTCTGGACGCTGTCCGGCAGGGGAGAGGCCGCGCTGCGCGGTCAGGCGGCGGCGCTGCACGCACGCGTCACCGCCGAACCCGCCCCGGACTCACGGGACATCGGCCTCTCCCTCGCCACCGGCCGGTCGCGCTTCGCCGACCGCGCGGTCCTGGTCGGCGACGACCGCGCGACCCTGCTCGACGGACTGGCCGCGCTGTCCCGGGGCGAGAACCCTCCGGGCTCGGCCCGGGGCAGGGCCCTGCCCGGCCGCAAGGCGGTGTTCGTCTTCCCCGGCCTCGGCTCCCAGTGGCCCGGTATGGGCGCCGAACTCCTCGTCGCCTCACCCGTGTTCGCGCACCGGCTGGCCGACTGCGAGCGCGCCCTGGCCCGCCACCTCGACTGGTCACCGACCGAGGTGCTGCGCGGAGCGCCCGGCGCGCCGTCGATGGACCGGGTGGACGTGCTCCAGCCGGTCCTCTTCGCGGTGATGATCTCGCTCGCCGCGCTCTGGCGCTCCCACGGCGTCGAACCCGCCGCCGTCATCGGCCACAGCCAGGGCGAGGCCGCCGCGGCCTGCGTGGCCGGAGCCCTCACCCTCGACGACGCGGCCACCGTGGTGGCACTGCGCAGCAGGGCGCTCGCCGGACTCGCGGGCGACGGCGGCATGGCCACCGTGCTGATGTCCCCCGACGAGCTGACGCCCCGTCTGAAACCGTACGAGGGCAGGGTGTCCATCGCCGCCGTCAACGGCCCCCGGGTCCTGGTGGTCGCCGGCGCGGCCGCGGACGTCACCGCGCTCGTCGACGCGCTGACCACCGAGGGCGCGATGGCGTGGCCCATCCCGGTGGACTACGCCTCGCACTCCGGCGACATCGAAGCGGTGCGCGACCGGCTGAGCCACGACCTGGCCGGACTCGCCCCCCGTACCCCCGCCGTCCCCCTGCTCTCGTCCGTGGACGTCGACTGGCTGACCGCGGCGGATCTCGGACCCGACTACTGGTACCGCAACCTACGGCAGACCGTCCGCTTCCACGACGCCGTGCGCCGACTGCTCGACGAGGGCCACCGCACCTTCGTGGAGGTCAGCCCCCACCCGCTGCTCACCTACGGGATCGAGGACTCCGTCGCCGACGCCGCAGCCGACGACGCCGTGGTCGTCGCCACCCTGCGCCAGAACGACGGCGGCCCCGCCCGGATGCTGAGTTCACTGGGGGAGGCGTACGTCAACGGGGTGGACGTCGACTGGCGGCCGGTGTTCGAGGGCACCGGGGCGCGCAGGGTCGACCTGCCCACGTACGCGTTCCAACGCGACCACTACTGGCTGGAGACCCCCGTCGTGGCGGGCGACCCGGCGTCCAGTGGCCAGACCGGCACCGGGCATCCGCTGCTGAGCGCTGCCGTGGACCTGCCGGACTCCGGCGGGGTGCTGTTCACCGGGCGGCTGTCGCTGCGCGACCGCCCCTGGCTCGCCGGTCACGCCGTGTCCGGCACGGTGCTGCTGCCCGGCGCGGCGGTACTGGAGATGGCGGCGCACGCGGGCGCGTACACCGGCTGCGCCACGGTGGAGGAGCTGACCCTGGCGGCGCCCCTCGTCCTGCCCGGCGACGGCCCCGAGGAGCCCGGCGGCGGGGACCGGCAACTACGGTTCGCCGTGGCCGGCCCCGGCCCGACCGGCCGCCGTACCTTCGAGCTGTACGCGCGCGCGTGCTCCGACGGCCCGGACCGCCCCGGCACCGCCGACGATCCCGGCGCCGACGACACCTGGGTGCGGCACGCCTCCGGGACCCTCGCCCCCGCCGTGCCGGCGGACGGGGACGGGTTCCCGGCCGCCCCGGCCCCCTGGCCGCCCGCCGGCGCCGTCGCCCTGGACGTCGACGAGCTGTACGACGGTTTCGAGGCCGCCGGGGTCCACTACGGACCGCTCTTCACCGGACTGCGCGCGGCCTGGCGCGGCGCCGATACCGTCCACGCGGAGGTGGCGCTCCCGGAGGACGTACCCGGATCGCGGGAGACCGGATTCGCGGTGCACCCCGCGCTGCTGGACGCCGCACTGCAGACGGTCGGGCTGCGGTCCGGCACGCCTGACGGCGGCGACGGGCCCCGGCTCCCCTTCTCCTGGCACGACGTCACCCTCACCCGCCCGGCCGGTCCCGTCCTGCGGGTGGCGCTGCGCTCCCTGACGGAGGACACGGTGTCCGTGCGGGTCACCGAACCCACCGGCCGGCCGGTGATGACGATCGGCACCCTCACCCTGCGGACCGCGTCACCGGTCACCTCGCGGACACCCACGCGGTCCTTGTTCCGCCCCGAGTGGGCGCCCCTGGGCGCCACCGGGCCCGCTCCCGCCGTCCCCCGGTGGGCCGTGCTCGGCCGACCGGACGAGCGACTGCTCCCGGCCGGATTCCCGGCCGGCCACCACCAGGGCCCGGCGGACATCACCGGCACACCCGACGCGGTACTCGCCCTGTGCGCCCCGCCCTCGCCGTCCACGGCCCCGGCCCCGCCCGCCGCCCCCGGCCCGTCCACCGCCCCCGCCCCGGCCGCCCCGGACTCCGGCCCATCCGGCGCACCCGGCCGGCCGGGCCCGGCCCTGGCGGCCACCGCTCCCGTGCTCGACCTGCTGCGCCGCTGGCTCGCCGAACCACGGTTCGCGGACACTCCGTTGGTGCTGCTCACCCGCGGTGCGGTGGACCTCGGCGACGACCCGGTCGACCCCGGCGCCGCCGCTGTCCACGGACTGCTGCGCGCGGCCCAACTGGAGCACCCCGGACGGTTCCTGCTGCTGGACACCGACGGACACACCGACGGGCACACCGACGGACGTGCCGACGACCTGCCCGGCATCCTCGCCACCGCCCTGGCCTGCGGGGAGCCCCAGCTCGCCCTGCGGGCAGGCGTCCTGTACGCCGCCCGGCTCGGCCGCCCGCCCGCCCCCGGCCGGGCGTTCACCGCCGATCCGGACGGCACGGTCCTGCTGACCGGCGGCGCGGGCACCCTCGGCGCCCTGGTCGCCCGCCATCTGGTCGCCGCGCACGGCGTACGGCATCTGCTGCTCGTCGGCCGCCGGGGCGCCGCCGCCGACGGGGCCACGGCCCTGACCGACGAGCTGACCTCGCTCGGCGCCCACGTCACCATGGCCGCCTGTGACGTGGCCGACCGCGAGGCGCTCGCCGGGGTGCTCGCGGCCGTGCCCGCCGCCCACCCGCTGCGGGCCGTCGTCCACCTCGCGGGCGTGCTCGACGACGGCGTACTGGAAGGACTGTCGCCCCAGCGGCTGGACACCGTCCTGCGGCCCAAGGCCGACGGGGCGTGGAACCTCCACCAACTGACCCGGGACGCCGACCTGTCGGCCTTCGTCCTGTTCTCCTCCGCCGCCGGAATCTTCGGCAGTCCCGGACAGGCGTCCTACGCGGCGGCCAACGCCTTCACCGACGCGCTCGCCGTGGCCCGCCGCCGGGCCGGCCTGCCCGGCACCTCGCTCGCCTGGGGCCTGTGGGAGCGGCGCTCCGCCCTGACCTCGGACCTCACCGGCACCGACCTGACCCGGATGGCCAGGAGCGGCGTACAGGCACTGACCGCCGAGGAGGGACTGGCCCTGCTCGACACCGCCCTGGCCCTCGACGACCCGGTCCTGGTGCCGATCCGTCTGGACCCCGCCGCCCTCCGGGGCGGCCCGGTGCCGCATCTGCTGCGCTCACTGGTGCGCCCGCCCGCCCGGCGGGGCGGTCCGGAGAGCGACGCCTCTCTGCGGCCCCGGCTCGCGGCGGCGCCCGAGGACGAGCGGCGGGCGATCCTGCTGGGACTGGTCCGGGCCCAGGCCGCGGCCGTCCTCGGCCACGCCGACCCGGACGCGCTCGCCCCGCGCGACGCCTTCCTGGAGGTCGGATTCGACTCGCTGACCGCCGTCGAACTGCGCAACCGGCTGGCCGCCGCGCTGGACCTGCGGCTACGGCCCACCGCGGTCCTGGACACGGGCTCCCCGGCCCGTCTCGCCGCCCACCTGTCCGACGAACTCGCCCACGCGGCCTCGGCGGACGGGAAGCCGGAGGACCGGGCCCCGGCCCCCGCCGTCGACCCGGTCAACGCCCTGTTCCGGCAGGCGTGCGAGGCGGGAAAGCTCCACGACGGCGTCAAGATCCTCCAGCACGCCGCCATGTTCCGGCCCGACTTCCGCTCCGGCGCCGAACTGCTCCGCGCGGACGCCCGGCCGGAACCGCTGCGGCTCAACGCCCGCGACGACGGTCCCGAGCTGATCTGCTTCGCCTCGGTCGTCGCGCTGGGCGGCGCGCACCAGTACGCACGCTTCGCCGCCGCCTTCGAGGGCCGCTACGGCGTCAGCGCGCTCGACGCACCGGGGTTCGCCCCCGACGAACCCCTGCCGGGGACCATGTCCGCGCTGGTGGAGTTCCAGGCCGCGAGCGTCGGGGACCGGTTCGGGGACCGGCCCCTGGTCCTGCTGGGGTCCTCGTCGGGCGGCACCCTGGCGCACGCGGTCGCCGCCCGGCTGGAGGCGCGGGGACGCGGCCCGGCGGCGGTGGTGCTGCTGGACACCTACCTGTCCGGCGACACCGCGATCAGCCAGTTCAACGACGTACTGATGCAGGGCATGTTCGACCGCGAGGACCGGGCGGCTCCCATGGACAGCGCCCGGCTCACCGCCATGGGCCGCTACTTCCAGCTCCTCGACGACTGGGAAACGCCCCCGGTCAAGGCCCCGGTCCTGCTCGTACGCGCCTCCGAGCCGCCCGCCGAACCGGCCGGCGACACCACCGTCGACTGGCGGGCCTCCTGGAACCGGCCGCACACGGCCGTCGATGTGCCGGGAAACCACTGGTCGATGATGGAGAAACACCTTCCGTCCACCGCGCGGGCGGTCTCCGCGTGGCTGGACTCCGTGATCACGGATGAGTAGCCCCGGCGCCGGGAACCGGCGGCGACACGCCGAAGCCCGTGCGGAAGCCCACTCAGAAATCCACTCAGAGGCCCACCGAGAGGCCCTTTCCCGACGGCCGTTCCGACGGGTGATCCCGTTAGGGACAGAGGAACAGGAGATGCCGGAGAACATGGACACCGATACCGGGAGGACACCCCGGCTCACCGTGCTGGGCGCCGGGGTGATGGGCGCGAGCATCGCCACCCTGGCCGTGGGGCACGGCGTGCCGGTGCTGCTCGTCGACACGGACCGGGACAAGCTCGCCGCCGCCGGGGACCGTATCGAACACGAGCTGCGACTGGCCCGTCTGATGGGCGCGCTGCCGGACGGCGCGCCCACGGGGGAGCTGACCACCAGCGCCTCGGTGACGGACGCGGCGGGCTCCGACGCCGTGATCGAGGCCATCACCGAGATCGCGGAACTCAAGGCGAAAGTGCTCTCCGAGGTCTCCGCCGCGGTGTCGCCGGGCACGGTCCTGGTGTCCAACACCTCGGCCATCCCCATCGACGAACTCGCGTCCGCGGCGGCACGCCCGGCCGAGGTCGTCGGGACCCACTTCATGAACCCTCCGTACCTCATCCGTACGGTCGAGGTCATCCGCGGGAGGCGCACGGGTGACGCCACCATGGCGGCCGTACGCGAACTGCTCGGCGTCCTGCACCGGGAACCCGTCGTGGTCAACGACGCCCCCGGCTTCGTCACCAGCCGGGTCCTCCACCCGATGATCAACGACGCGGTCCGGGTCGTCCAGGACGGCACGGCGACCGCCGAGGCCGTCGACACGCTGATGCGGGGCTGTCTGGGCCACCCCACCGGCCCGCTGCGCACCGCCGACCTGATCGGTCTCGACAACCTCGTGGACTCCCTCTGGGTGCTGCTCGACCGCACCGGCGACGAGGGCTGCCGCCCGTGCGACCTGCTGCTGGAGAAGGTGCGCCAGGGCCACCACGGCCGTAAGAGCGGCCGTGGCTTCTACGTGTACGAAGGAGAAATGTCATGACGGTCTCGTCCGACGACGCGTCGCGCCCCGCGGTGACCCCCACCGCCGTCGTGGAGAAGGAACTCCTGGTCTTCCTGGAGGCGCGGACCAGGACACAGTGGCACGAGGACCTGGACCTGTTCGCCTCCGGCGGGCTCTCCTCCCTGTTCGCCATGCAACTGGTGGTGCATCTGGAGAAGACGTACGGCATCTCGATCCGCGGCGCCGACCTCCGGCTCGACAACTTCCGTACGGTACGCGGCATGGCCGCCCTGACCGGGCGGCTCCAGCGACCGGCCTCCGGGGACGCCGGTGAGTGACGCGCTCGCGGAGGCGTCGGCCTCGGTCACCGGCCTCGTCGGTGACCGGGCGGACGCCTGGGACCGGGCGGGTCTGCTCCCCGCCGGACTGCTGCGTGAGCTGGGCGCCGCCGGACGGCTGTGCCCGGAGGTGGCCGCGGAGTTCGGCGGGCTCGGCTGGGACAGCGCGCTCGGCGGAGAGTTCACCGCGCACGTCGGCGGCCTGTGCAGCTCGCTGCGCAGCGTCATGACCTCGCAGGGCATGGCGGCCTGGACCATCGACCGGCTCGGCGGACCGGGACAGCGGGCGGCGCTGCTGCCCCGGCTGACCGGCGGGGAGCTGGCCGCCGTCGGATTCAGCGAACCGGGGGCGGGCAGCGACCTGTCGGCGATCACCACCACGATCACCCGGGACGGCGACTCCGTCGTCGTCGACGGCCGCAAGGTGTGGGTGACGGCCGCTCACTACGCCGACCTCCTCGTGGTGTTCGGACGTCTGGGCGACGGCGGAGCGGCCGTCGTGGTACCCGCCGACACCCCAGGCGTACGGGTGGAACGCGTCGCCGACCCGCTGGGCTGCCGCGCGGCCGGGCACGCCGAGGTCCGGCTGGACGCGGTCCGGCTGCCCGCCGGCCAGGTCCTCGGCGGCGCCGGCCAGTCGCTCCCGCTGCTCGTGACCACCGCCCTGGCGTACGGGCGGATGTCGGTGGCCTGGGGCTGCGTCGGCATCCTGCGCGCCTGTCTGGCCGCCGTCGCGGCCCACGCCAGGGAACGCGAACAGTTCGGCAAGACGATCGGGCGGCACCAGCTGGTGGCCAGGCACCTCGCCGAACTCCTCGTCTCCGAGCAGATCGCCACCCGCGCCTGTGAACACGCCTCCCGCTGCTGGGACAACGGCTCCCCGGAGATGGTGATCGCGACGGTGCTGGCCAAACACATCGGCGCGGGTCACGCCGCCCGGGGCGCCGCCACCGCCGTCCAGGTCATGGCATCGGCCGGCGCGCGCGACGGGCACCCGGTGGCCCGTGCCTACCGGGACGCCAAGCTGATGGAGATCATCGAGGGCAGCAACGAGCTGTGCCAGCTGATGCTGGCCGAACACGTCCTGACCATGCCGCTGTGACCGGCCACCGGCAACGCCCCGCCCCACGCTTTCCTCCGCACCCGCACGCCAAGGAGCAAGGAGCAAGGACATGAGCGACGAACCCACCCCACCACCCGCCCTGGTGAAGTGCCTCGTCTGGGACCTGGACAACACCCTGTGGCGGGGCACCCTCCTGGAGGACGCCGAGGTGCTGCTGCCCGACGGCATGCGCGAACTGATCGTCGAACTGGACTCCCGGGGCATCCTCCAGTCCGTGTGCAGCCGGAACGACCACGACCTCGCCTGGTCACGGCTGGAGGAGCTGGGTCTGGCCGAGTACTTCGTCCTGCCCGAGATCGGCTGGGGGCGGAAGTCGGACGCGGTCGCCCGGATCGCCGAACGGCTGAACTTCGCCCACCGGACCATCGCCTTCATCGACGACCAGCCGGCCGAACGCGCGGAGGTCGCCTTCCGCCTCCCCGACGTGCGCTGCTACCCGGCCGAGGAGGCCGCCTCCCTCGCCGGCCGGCCGGAGTTCAGCCCTGCGGTGAGCACCGTCGACTCCCGGCGCCGCCGCGAGATGTACCGGGCGGGCTTCCGGCGCGAGGCGGAACGCACCCGGTTCGAAGGCCCGGACGAGGAGTTCCTGCGCTCCCTCGAACTGGAGATGCGCATCGGCCGGGCCACCCACGAGGAGCTGTCCCGGGTCGAGGAACTCACCCTGCGGACCAGCCAGATGAACGCGACGGGGGTGCACTACCCGGACCGGGTCCTGCGCGAGCTGATGGCGGACCCGGGCCACGAGGTGCTGGTGGTCACGCTCACCGACCGCTTCGGGCCGCACGGAGCCGTCGGGGTGCTGCTCCTGGAGAAGCGCCCCGAGGTGTGGCACCTCAAGCTGCTCGCCACGTCCTGCCGGGTGGTGTCCTTCGGCGCCGGAGCGACGATCCTGAGCTGGCTCGTCGACCAGGCGGCGCGGGCCGGCACCCATCTGCTGGCCGACTTCCGCGGCACCGACCGCAACCGCATGATGGAGATCGCCTACCGGTTCGCCGGCTTCGACGAGCAGCCGTGCGTCTGCCGGGAAGCGGCGACGGCCCCCGCCGGGGCGGAGGGTGTCCAGCGGCTGCACCTGGCACCGGTACGGCAGCCGGCACCGACCTACGTCCGGGTGGAGGCCGTCCGGCTGACGGGGCGGGAACCCGCCGACGGGGTGGTCACGTCCAGGGTGTGAACGGCGCGTACGCGAGCCGCCCGGGACCCGGGCGGCTCACGTACGTCAGCGGGACCTCCGGCGCGCGAGCGTGATGCCGTCGGCCATCGGGAGCATGCTGATCTCCACCCGGTCGTCGTCACGCAGCAGCGCGTTCAGCTCCCGCACACCGGCGGTGTCCGCGTCCGACGCGGTCGGGTCCACGACCCGGCCGAAGAAGAGCGTGTTGTCCACCACGATCAGACCCCCCGGCCTGATCAGCGAGAGGGAGAGTTCGTAGTACCGCGGATAATTGGCCTTGTCCGCGTCGATGAAAATGAGATCGTACGATTCCTGGCCCCCGGCGGCGATCAATTCCGCCAGCGTCTCCACGGCCTCCCCGATCCGTAGCTCGATCCGGTCGGCGACCCCCGCCCGCTTCCAGTGACCGGCGCCGATCTCCGGCCAGCGCGCGCTGATGTCACAGGTCACCAGACGGCCTCGCGGGGGCAGCGCGCGGGCCATGCACAACGTGCTGTAGCCGGTGAAGGTACCGATCTCCAGGACCGTCGACGCCCGCGTGACGCCCACGAGCAGCGCCAGCAGCTGCCCTTCCTCGGCGGGCACCTGCATGGCCTGCCCGCCGGGCAGCTCGCCGGTCTCCGCACGCAGCTCGCGCAGAATGTCGTCCTCACGCAGTGAGAATTCCCTGACGTAGTCCAGGAGATGCGGAGTGATGTTCAACTGGTCTGCCATACCGGAATTTTAATGGCGAATCCGCATTCTCCTCAAGAGCGCGGCAGTGGAATTAAGACATGGTTCCCGGCGGATTTCCCTCAGGAAATGATGCCGAATTCCGTGGGAAGGTGGGGGCGGTGGCCGCCGACCCCTTCGTCGTCCGCCCCGTGCCACAGACCCGGATCGTAGGGATCGTCCGGCACGGCCACGAAGAGCCCGTCACCCGCCGGGAGCGGGCGCGGCACGCCGTACAGGTCGGCGGCGTCGATCCGCAGCCGCTCCACGGTGTTCACGAGCCTCAGCGTCATCGCCGACTCGCCGGTCCGGCTCCGCAAGGAGTCGACGCAGCGCCCCAGCCGCTCGATCACGCGCAGCAGTTCCTCGGTCTCGGAATTGGACATGCCTCACTCAACCTCTCGGTCAGCGGGTATCCGGTCCCGGCACCCGCAGGGCGCCCAGATGATCGCGGACGGCGTCCTGCACCGCCGTGGGACGGTCGTTGAGGAAGAAGTGACCGCCCTCGAAGACCCGCAGGGTGAAGCGGCCCTCGGTGTACGCGCGCCACCCCGCGACCTCCTCGACCGCGGCCCTCGGGTCGGCGTCCCCCGTCAGCGCGACGACCGGGCAGGTCAGCGGCGGCCCGGGGGTGTACGTGTAGGTCTCCGCCGCCCGGTAGTCGCTGCGGATCGACGGCATGACCATCGCGCGGATCTCCGGGTCCGTCAGCGCCGCGGAGAGCGACCCGCCCAGCAGGTCGAGTTCGGCCAGGATGCCCCGGTCGTCGCGGAGGTGGACCGACTCGGCGCGCACCGACTCGGGCGGTCGTCGGCCCGAGACGAAGAGCACCAGCGGCGCCCGGCCGCCGGACCCCTCCATCCGCCGGGCCACCTCGAAGGCGACGGTCGCGCCCATGCTGTGCCCGAACAGGGCCAGCGGCCGGTCGTCCGTCCGCCGGGCCAGCACCGGGACGATCCGGTCCACCATCCGGGGAATGCTGTCGACACACGCCTCGGACCGCCGGTCCTGCCTCCCCGGATACTGCACCGCGAGGACGTCCGCGCAGGACGCCAGGGCCTGTGCCATCGCGAAGAAGGCACTGGCCGACCCGCCGGCGTGCGGGAAGCAGACCAACTGGACCCCCGCCCCGGGCGCCGGGTGGTAGCGCCGCAGCCAGAGTTCGTCATCGGAGGCGTGACCGTCCATCGGTGTCCCTTCTCCCGGCGTCCGCCCGCCGTGCGCGGCGGACAGGTGCCCGAAGAGGGCACTTGGTCGAGCAATGTAGCCAGTCGGACGAAACGGCGGACACCCCTAAACGCCCCCTGCCGGCCCCAGACTTCTCACCCCCGGCCCCGGACCGGCCCGGTGGGGAACGGGCCGTCCCGCCGGTGCTCCCGGGAAGTCCTCGACGCCGTTTCCGTACACCGTCGGCGCCCGTGTCCACGAATCGGCCGGAAAGCGCCGGTTGGAGCAGCCGGAGAGAGTCGTTCAAGATACTTGCCAGATTTATTTCACCGAGTTCCGGCACGTTCGTGGAGGCGAAGCGGAACGTACGAACCGTGACGATCAGGTGGGGCAGTTCGTGCGATGACGGAGGTGTCCGACACATATGGAATTCTTGCTTCTCGGGCCCCTGGTGGTCCGCACGGGTGGAGCCGAACTCAGGGTGTCCGCCCCCCGGCAGCGCATCGTCCTCGCGACCCTGCTGCTCAACGCGAACCGAGTGGTCTCGGTCGACAGCATCGCCAGGTTCGTCTGGGACGGCGACTCCCCGCCGAGCGCGGCGGCCACCATCCGTACCTACGTCATGCGGCTCCGCCACGTGCTGGGCGCCGCGGGAGCGGCCAGGATCACCACCCGCGCCCCCGGCTATCTCATGGAACTCCAGGAGTGCGAGACCGACCTGGGCAGGTTCACCGAACACCGCAGGGCCGCCGGAACCCTCGCCGACGCGGGTGATCTGCGCGGCGCCGTGGCACGGCTGGAACAGGGCCTGGCGCTGTGGCGGCACGACCCGTTGCTGGACGTCCCGTCCAAGGCGCTGCACGACGCCGAGGTCTGCTACCTCCAGGAGCTGCGTCTGCAGACCCTGGGCTGGCGCATGGACATGGAACTCGCCCTGCAACGGCACGCCGACATGCTGCCCGAGCTGTGGCGGCTGGTGCGCGAACACCCCCTGCGCGAGGCGTTCGTCGGCCGTCTGATGCTGGCCCTGTTCCGCTCGGGCCAGCAGCAGGAGGCACTGGAACTGTTCCTGCGTACCCGGGCGGTCCTGGTCGAGCAGCTGGGCGCGGAACCGGGCGCCGGCCTGCGTGAGATCCACCGGCGCATCCTGTCCGCCGAGGACGAGCCGCCCAAGCCACCGCCCGGCACCCTCCATCTGCCCGAGCCGGCCGAACAGGGCCCCGCCGACCTCGTCGTCGCCCGTACCGAGCCCGCCCAACTCCCGCCGGACCTGCCCGACTTCACGGGCCGCACCAGGGAGCTGTACGAACTGGGCCGATCGCTGCGCGGGACCGAACCCGCGGCCGCCCTCGCCACGACCACCGTCATCACCGGACGCGGCGGCATCGGCAAGACCACGCTGGCCCTGCGCGCCGCCCACCTGGACAGGGGACGCTTCACCGACGGCCAGCTGTACGCGAACCTCGCCGGCACCCGGGACCGGCCCGCGGAGCCCGACGACGTCCTCGCCCGGTTCCTCACCGGCCTCGGCGTGCCCGAGACGGCCGTTCCCCGGAGCGGGAGCGAACGCATCGCGCTCTACCGGTCGTTGATGGCCGACCGCCGGACCCTGGTGCTGCTCGACGACGCCCGGAACGCCGCGCAGGTCCGTCCCCTGCTGCCGGGAGCCGGTGACAGCAGGGTCCTGGTCACCAGCCGGGACCGGCTCGCCGATCTTGAGGGCGCCCACGCCGTGGGCCTCCCCGACTGCGACGAGACCGAGGCGCTGGACATCCTGCGTGCCTTTGTCGGAAGGCACCGCACCGACGCCGAACCGGAGGCCGCCCGGCGCGTGGTCGAACTCTGCTCAGGGCTGCCGCTGGCCGTGCGGATCGTCGGGGCCCGGCTGCGGGGACGGCCCCGGCGGAGTCTGAGCGGCGTCGCGCAACGGCTGGCGGACCCGCGGCGGACGCTCGACGAGATGCAGGTGGGCGATCTCGCCATCCGCGCCACCCTGGACGCCGCGTACGCCTCGCTGCCGCCGCGTTCCGCGCTCGGCACCGATCTGCGGGCGGCCTTCAGGGCGTTCGGAGTGGTCGACATGTCGAGCTTCGAGCTGGAGACGGCGGCGGTGCTGCTGGAGTGTTCGCAGGACGAGGCGGAGGACGTCCTCGACACCCTGGTCGACGCCCATCTGCTGCGCGAGGAGGGCCAGCACCTCTACCGTCTGGACCACCCGCTGCGCGCCTACGCCCGCGAACGCGCCGAGCTGGAGGAACGGCCCGAGCATCGTGTCGCCATACTGCGCCGGCTGCTCGGCTGGTACCTGAGTCTCCTGGAGGGCAGCGGCCTCACCCTGGTCGGCCATCGTGTGCAGCGGTCCCGGGGCCCGTCCGACGACCACCCGTCGCTGAAGCGGCCCGTGGACCGGCCGCGTACCGAACGGAATCTCGCCGCGGCGCTGGCTCGGGCGGAGACGGTCGGCCCGGAACACATCGGCGGCGGACTGGTGGCCGATGTGCGGACCTGTCTGGCCACCCGCTTCACCGTGCCGGGACATGGCGAGGCGACGTTGGCCTGACGGGTGACGGGTGACGGGTGACGGGTGACGGGTGACGGGTGACGGGTGACGGGTGACGGCCTGTCCGGCGGCTGGTCCGGACAGTGCCGGTACCGGTACCGGTGTTCGTCCACCCGGTCGGCCGGCCGGCCGTTCCCTCCCCGGTTCGCCCACCCCCGCCCGTGGGGAGCGCGAAGCGAGTGGTGCGCGGGTGCGTCGATCGGCCGCTTCCGTCTCCCGCGGTCCCGTACCCGCTCGGAGCCGGTCGGGGCCGCGACACCGGTCAGACCGACGAGGCCGCGACCTCGCACGCCCCGGAGTTCTGCGAGCGGGGCGGACCGAGCACGGTGGAGGCGGACCTCCGCAGCAACTGACCGTAGAGCATCTGGGAGAGAGGGCTGGGCGCGATGCCCAGTTCCGCCTCCAGCCGCCGACGGGTGCGCTCGTACCGCGCGGCGGCGTCGGCCCGGCGTCCGGCCCTGTCCAGCGCGATCATCAGGTGCCGCAGTACGACCTCGTCCAAGGGCCGGTCGGTGGCAAGGACCTCCAGATCGCCGAGCACCGCGAGATGGTGGCCCGCGCGCAGCTCCTGGGCGTGGTGGTCGAGCAGCGCCGCGACACGTTCCCTGGACAGGGTCTCCCGGACGGATTCCGCCCACGGGCCGCCGATGCCCTGAAGCGCTTCGCCGTCCCACAGGTCCAGGGCCTGCCGGTACAGCGGCGCGGAGCGCTCGTAGTGGTCGCCGCACTGCCGGGCGGCGGAGACGAGCGAGCGGAACCGGTGGACGTCGATCGAGGCGGGATCGATCTCGGCCGTGTAGCCGCCGAGGGAGCGGCGGATGCGCGGACCGCCGCGATACGCCGTGTCCTCGCCCGGACGCCCGCCGGGTGTGTGACCGGTACCGGCCGAGAGCGTACGGCGGATGCGCGCGATGTAGCTGTAGAGCACGTTCTTTCCGGAGGCCGGCGGGGTGTCTTCCCACACCCGGTCGATCAGTGTGTTCATGGAGATCACACGGTTCGCGTCCATCAGCAGCGCGGCCAGTACGCACTGCTGTTTGGCCGGGCCGAGAGTGACCGGTTGGCCATTTCGCTCCGCTGTGAGCGGACCGAGAAGGCTGACGGAAAAGGTGTCAGATAGCACAACTGTTCCCTTCTTCCGAAAAGGCGACCTCTTCCATAGCTTATTGTCTCGTGACCGCCGAACGTGTCACTTTCCGCAGGTCCGCAATTTTCACGTCGATGGTTTGAGAAGTGACCGGGGTGGCAACGATCTGTCGTCGTGCCGGCGGAGGCCAGGCTCACCGGTACAGGTCGTCGGCACGCTGCCGTGCGAGGGAACGGGAAGGGCGCCGAGTGGCTCTCCGGGCGGAGACGTCTCCGGTCAGGGCGTCACCTTCCGATGATTACCGGCCAATTGAGGAGAACCGGGAACTTCCCCCCGGGGACCGGACCCCCGGGGCCTGCGGGGCGGTGTGAAACGAAAGAACACTCCTGTTTCCCAGGTGTTCGTCGGGGCCGTCCCGCAGCCGTGAAATAGGGGGAACCGGATAAGGGTTGGCACCGGACCGCACTCGTCGTACCGTGCTGCTCGGACGGGCAATGACGTGGCGCATCCGCTATTCGCTTTCCGTCACTCACCATTTCGTACCGAGCGCGGTCCCGTGACTGTTCCCCGCCGCGCGGGTGTCTCCAGATGACGCAGAGGAATTCTATGGACCTCTTGGCCGAAGCGGTGCTCGATGGCAGTTCCCCGGAGCGGTTGGAGCGGGAGGCGGTACCGGACGAGTACACCGCCGTCCATCTGCGGGCCGAGGACGTCGGGATGTTCGGTGACGCCGACGACAAGGACGTACGGAAGTCCCTCCGGCTCGGCTCCGTACCCATGCCCGAACTCGCCGTGGACGAAGTGCTGATCGCGGTGATGGCCAGTTCGATCAACTACAACACCGTCTGGTCCGCGACCTTCGAACCCGTCCCCACGTTCGCCTTTCTCAAGCGCTTCGGCCGGCAGGGCGGATTCGCCGCGCGGCACGACCAGCCGTACCACGTGGTGGGCTCGGACGCCTCAGGAGTCGTCGTGCGGGTCGGTGCCGGGGTGCGGCGCTGGCGGGTCGGCGACCACGTCGTGGTCAGCGCCGTCCAGGTCGACGACCAGGAACCCGCCACGCACGGCGACGGGATGATGGGCACCGAGCAGCGCGCCTGGGGCTTCGAGACCAACTTCGGCGGTCTGGCGCACTACGGCGTGGCCCGTGCCAGCCAGCTGCTGCCCAAACCGGCGCATCTGACCTGGGAGGAGGCCGCCTCCATGATGCTGTGCGCGGCGACCTCGTACCGGATGCTGGTCAGCGAGCGCGGTGCCCGCATCAAGCAGGGGGACATCGTGCTGATCTGGGGCGCGAGCGGCGGCCTCGGCAGCTACGCCGTGCAGTTGGTCAAGAACGGCGGAGGCATCGCCGTCGGAGTGGTCGGCTCGCGGGAGAAGGCCCGGCGGGTGCGCGAGCTGGGCTGCGACGTCGTCATCGACCGGGCCGACATCGGCATGGCCGGGAAACCCCCGGCCACCCCGGAGGAGACGATCGAGCTGGGGAAGCGGCTGGGCAGGATCATCAGGGCGGAGACCGGTGAGGACCCCCACGTGGTCTTCGACTACGTGGGCCGGGCGACCTTCGGCGTCTCCGTGTTCGTCGTCCGCCGGGGCGGAACGGTCGTCACCTGCGGTTCGAGCACCGGGTACCAGCACCAGTT
This sequence comes from Streptomyces sp. AM 4-1-1, assembly GCF_029167625.1. Classification (NCBI taxonomy): domain Bacteria; kingdom Bacillati; phylum Actinomycetota; class Actinomycetes; order Kitasatosporales; family Streptomycetaceae; genus Streptomyces; species Streptomyces sp. AM 4-1-1. Next base: position 466,887 of record NZ_CP119145.1, on the reverse strand, counting down.
CGACAACCGCTACCTGTGGATGAATCTCAAGCGGGTGATCGGCAGCCATGGGGCGAACTTCCAGGAGCAGTGGGAGTGCAACAGGCTCTTCCGGCTCGGACAGCTCGTCCCCACCCTGTCCGCGGTCTATCCGCTCACCGAGGCCGCCGACGCCGTCCGGCACGTCCAGACCAACCAGCACATCGGCAAGGTCGGGGTGCTCTGCCTGGCGCCGCGCACCGGCCTCGGGGTGACGGACCACCAGCTGCGCGAACGGTTCGGCGAGGACCGTCTGAATCCGATGCGCGACCTCGACGCGCCGGCCTCGCGGGCCGTCCCGGAACCCCGGCGGTAACCGGGAGGGAACACGACCCGGCCCCGGCGGTGGCCGCCCCCAGGTGGGGAGCGGCCACCGGACCGGGGCTCAGTGCTGGGCCGTCCCCGTCCGCGCGGCCCGCGTACGCGCCGACCGGGGGACCTCCAGCTCATCCCAGATCCCGTCCAGCGCCCCGACGAATTCGCGTACGTCGTCGGGGCTGTGCACGGCGCCGGGGGCCACCCGCAGGATCTCCTCACCGACCCGGACACTCGGCGCGTTGATGGCCTGGACGTAGATGCCGTGCCGCTCCAGCAGGATGGCGGAGATCTCCTTGCACAGGCTCTCCTCGCCCACGAAGACGGACACGATGTGGGACATGTCCGAGAGGAACGGAATCCCGCGCTCCGTGAGCAGCCGGTGCATCAGGCGCGCGTTCCCGCCGAGCCGGTCGCGTTCGGTGTCCGACGTCCTCAGATGACGCACGGCGGCGAGACCGCCCGCCACCACCGCGGGCGGGAGGGCCGTCGTGAAGATGAAGGAGCGGGAGACCGCCCGCACCGCGCCGATGAGCGCGGAGGGCCCCGCGATGTACCCGCCGGTGGTGCCGAACCCCTTGGCCAGGGTTCCCATGATGACCGTGAACCTGTCGGCCAGTCCCAGACTCGCGGCGATCCCGGCACCCTGCGGTCCGTACATCCCGACCGCGTGCACCTCGTCGAGAAACGTCATCGCGTCGTACCGCTCCGCGATGCCGGCGATCTCCGCCAACGGGGCGACATCGCCCGCCATCGAGTGGACGGATTCCGCGACGATCATCTTCGGACGCTCCGGATCGGCCGCCGCCATCAGTTCGGCGAGATGCGCGGTGTCGTTGTGACGGAAGATGTGTTTCTCGGCGCCACTGTGCCGGAGCCCGTCGATGATCGACGCGTGGTTCAACTCGTCGGAGAAGACCACGCAGCCCGGCACCCGCCCGGCCAGGACCGACAGGGAGCCGTCGTTCGCCGTGTACCCGGACGTGAAGACCAGCGCCTCCTCCTTGCCGTGCAGATCGGCCAGTTCCTTCTCCAGCAGCACGTGGTACTGATTCGTTCCGCCGATGTTCCGGGACCCGCCGGCCCCCGCCCCGAACGAGTCGAGGGCGTCCCGGGCCGCGGCCAGCACCGACGGATGCTGCCCCATGCCCAGATAGTCGTTGCTGCACCAGACGCTGATCTCGGAGTCGACCCCGTCCCTGCTGTTGAGGGCCGCGGGAAAGTGCCCGGCGCGTCGGCCGATCTCCAGGAACTCCCGCTTACCGCCCGTCGACTCGAATTCCTTCATGTGCTGCGAAAAGAAGTCCAGATAATGGGTCATGACGTCAACTCGCTCTCTGGGAACCGTGACTGCACGGGGCTCGGCCCCCTCATGCCGATGACAACAGGTGCTCTTCCCGGCGTGACGCGGCAGCGCCTGGCCCGCCCGTCGGTCAGTGGTCGACGGAGATGGATTTCTTCGAACCGAAGCCATCTTCCCAGGGGCCCGTATCATTTCAATAGCGTGGGCCGCGACATTGCGTCGGGCGCCGTTCGTCGAATTGCCCGTAATTGTCTGCGAGTTCGTCCGGGAATATCGATTCGAACACTTCGTCACGCTGTTACGCTCGTCGCAGATCCTGCCGAGCGCCCGACTGGAGAACTCCATGTCCGCGAGCGAAACCTATGTCAACAAAATCCTCGAAGTGCTTTCCTCCGAGCCGGAGAAGACGGTCCTGACCTGGCGGGGCGGGACCGTCACGGCGGCCGGGTTCGACGCGTCGGTGCGCACCGCCGCCCATGTCCTGCACCGGCACGGGAGCGGCGCGGAGAACGCGCCCGCCGACAGTGGCGACACGGCGGGGACCGGCACGGTCGTCGCCATCCTCACCGTCACCAACTCACCGGCGACACTGATCCTGCGGTACGCGGCGAACCTGGCCGGTGCCACGGTGGTCCATCTCCACACCACCAACGCCGTCGACCCCGACGACCGGATCGCCACGGAAGCCGAACTCCAGATCCTCAAGGAGACCGGCGCCACCGTACTGGCCGTCGACGCGGACCATCTGGCGCTCGCCCGCGAACTGCGCGCCCTCCTGGACACACCGCTCACGCTGGCCGCGCTCGGCGACCTCGGCCCCGGCGTCCTCGACCTGACCGACGGCGACCCTAAGGCGTTCGACCCGGCCGCGGTCGAGATCGACCCCACCAGGACCGCCGTGGTGACCTACACCAGCGGCACCACCGGGAAGCCGAAGGGGATCGCGGTCGACTTCCGGACCCGGAACGGCTTCATCGCGGCCGGACTCCGGATGGGCTGGCGCGCGGTGTATCTGGCCACGCTCCCGATGAGCCATTCCAGCGGCCAGACGACCGACGACTCACTCGCCTCCGGGGGAGCGGCGGTGCTGCACGACGGGTTCGACGCGGGCGAGGTGCTGCGCGCCGTCGCGGAGCACCGCGTCACCCGGCTGCTCGTCTCGCCCCCGCAGTTGTATCTGCTCATGGACCACCCGGACCTCACGGCCACCGACCTGTCCAGCCTCCAGATGCTCTGCTACACGGGCTGCCCCGCGTCACCGCGACGGCTGGCCGCCGCGGCCGGGATCTTCGGCGACGCCCTCATCCAGGTCTACGGAACCGGGGAGGCGGGCGCCATCAGCATGCTGACCCCCGCCGAACACAAGGAGCCGGAGCTGCTGGACACGGCCGGCCGGCCCCTCCTCGGAGAGGTCCGCATCCGCGACCCGCACGACGGCCGCGATCTGGCCACCGGCGAGACCGGTGAGATCTGTGTGCGCTCCCCGTTCGCGATGAAGGGCTATGTCGGCGACCCCGGTCTCACCGCCCGCACCCTCCGGGACGGCTGGCTGCACACCGGGGACCTCGGCAGCACCGACGAGCGCGGCTACATCCACATCCGGGGCCGGGTCGCCGACGTACTGAAGACCAACGGCATCAAGATCCACCCGGTGACGGTCGAGAACGCCCTGCTGGCCCACCCGGACGTCGTCCAGGCAGCGGCGTTCGGCGTACGCGACCGGGACAGGACCGAGTACCTGCACGCCGCCGTGGTGCTCCGCGACGGCGCCGGGACCACCGCCGACGCGCTGCGCGACCACGTCGCCGCCGAGCTGACCCCGAAACACGTCCCGCGGGGGATCACCGTCCACCCGCAGCTCCCCCTCACCGGCGCCGGGAAACCGGACAGGACGAGGCTGGCGGCGAACGCGGGCGGCTGAGCCATGACGCTCTCAGCCGCCGCCGTGCTCGCCGAGACCGCCCTGCGCCGCCCCGGTCATCCCGCCCTCGTCTCCGGCTCACGGAAGGTGACCTACCACGAGCTGTGGACGGCCGCCCGGCGGTACGCCGCCGTGCTGCGCGAACGCGGGATCGGCCCCGGCGACAAGGTCGCGCTGCTGCTGCCCAACACCCCGCACTTCCCGATGGCGTACTTCGGCGTCCTCGCCCTCGGAGCGGTCGTGGTGCCGGTGCACGCGCTGCTCCGGGAGCGGGAGATCGCCCACGTGCTGCGCGACTGCGGAGCCAGGGCCCTGATCTGCGCCGGACCGCTGCTGCGCGAGGGCCGGGGGGCCGCGGAGACCACCGGGACGCCCCTGCTCACCGTACTGACGGAGTCCGACGGGGACCTACCCGGACTCGACGCGCTCGCCGAGCGCGCAGAGCCGATCGACCGGTACGTGCCGCGTGACCCCGGCGACATCGCGCTCGTGCTCTACACCTCGGGCACCACCGGCCTGCCCAAGGGCGCGATGCTCACCCACCTCAACGTGGTGATGAACATCGACACGACGGTGCTGTCACCGTTCGACTTCCGGGCCGACGACGTGCTGCTCGGCTGTCTGCCGCTGTTCCACACCTTCGGCCAGATCTGCGGGATGAGCACCTGCTTCCGGGCCGGCGCGACCCTGGTGCTGATGCCGCGCTTCGACGGGCCCGGGGCACTGGACCTCATGGTGGACGAGGGCTGCACGCTCTTCATGGGGGTCCCCACGATGTACGTGGCGCTGCTCGAAGCGGCCCGGCACGACCCGCGACGGCCGGGGCTCGACCGTGCCTTCTCCGGCGGCTCGGCGCTGCCGGTGAGTGTCCTGGAGGAGTTCCAGCGGGCGTTCGGCTGCCCGATCTACGAGGGGTACGGCCTCACCGAGACGTCCCCCGTGGTCGCGTACAACCAGAAGGCGTGGCCGTGCAGACCGGGCACCGTGGGCCGTCCGATCTGGGGGGTCGACGTCGAGATCGCCAGCTCGGACGTCGAGGACCGGATCGAACTGCTGCCGCCCGGCCGGCTGGGCGAGATCGTGATCCGCGGACACAACGTGATGGCCGGATACCTGAACCACCCCGAGGCGACCGCCGAGGCCATCGTGGACGGCTGGTTCCGCTCCGGTGACCTGGGCGTCAAGGACGACGAGGGCTATCTGACGATCGTCGACCGGAAGAAGGACATGGTGCTGCGGGGCGGCTACAACGTGTACCCCCGCGAGGTGGAGGAGGTACTGGCCCGGCATCCGGCGATCGCCCAGGTCGCCGTCATCGGTCTGCCGCACGAGGTGCACGGCGAGGAGGTCTGCGCGGTCGTGCGGCCACGGCCGGGCACGGCCCCGCACCCGGCGCTCGCCGAGGAGATCGTCGGCTGGAGCAGGGCGCGGCTGGCGGCGTACAAGTACCCGCGCCAGGTGAGGTTCGTCGACGCCTTCCCGCTCGGTCCCAGCGGCAAGATCCTCAAGTACGAGCTGACCGTCAGGTTCGGCGGCCGGTGAGGGCGACCGCACACCACGGCCCGCCGCGCCCGGCGGCGGTCGGAGCGGCCCCGGCCGACGGCTCCTGAGCGGGCCCGGGTGCCCGGCCGGACCGGGCACCCGGGCCGCCGCGCTCAGCCGTCCCGGGTGGCGACCATCGCGATCGTGAGCAGTCCCAGCACCACCCAGCCGAACCACAGCCAGCCGTTGCTCCCGAGCGCCACCGTGTAGGCGGTCACCGCCACGAGTGCCCCGGTGGTGAGCACTCCCATCGTCTTCGTCGATCCGGACATGCGCGCACCCTCCTCGTCGGCCGCGCGGCCGTCCGCACCATCGTCCCCCCGAACGCCGGTCCGCCGCTACCGTCCCGCGTCACTGTCCCCGCGCCCGCAACCCGGCGAGGTAGTCGTTGTACGCCGCCAGCTCCTTGTCACCGTCCCGGTCGGCCGCCCGGTCCGACCGCTTCGCCGTCCGCTGCTCGGAGCGGTACCACTGGAAGACCAGCGCGACCAGCACCAGCACCGAGGGGATCTCGCTGAAGGCCCAGGCGATGCCGCCCGCCGCGTTCTGGTCGGTGAGCGCGTCGAGGCCCAGCGAGGCGGGCGGGTTCCTGTACGCCTCCACCATCGGCTGCGACGCCATCATCAGCGCGATGCCGAAGAACGCGTGGAACGGCATCCCGGCGAACAGCTCCAGCATCCTCATCACGTATCCCGGCCGGTGCGGACCCGGGTCGATGCCCATGATCGGCCAGAAGAACACCAGCCCCACGGCGAGGAAGTGCACCATCATCGCGAGATGTCCGACCGTCGACCCCATCAGGAAGTCGAAGAGCGGGGTGAAGTACAGCCCGTACAGGCTGGCGATGAACAGCGGGATCGTGAACACCGGATGGGTGATCACCCGCATGTACCGGCTGTGCAGCAGCTTCAGCAGCAGCTCGCGCGGCCCGGTCCGGCCCCGCCGCCCGGCCACCGGCAGCGCGCGCAGCATCAGCGTCACCGGAGCGCCCAGCAGCAGCAGGATCGGCGACAGCATGCTGATCACCATGTGCTGCACCATGTGCACGCTGAACATGACCATGCCGTAGTCGTTCAGCTTGGTGCACATCACCAGGGCCACGGACAGCACGCCGACGACGAAGAAGACGATCCGGTTGACCGGCCAGCCGTCCCCGCGCCGGCGCAGCCGGGCCACGGCGTACACGTACAGCACGATCGCGAGGACACAGCCGGTGAGGAAGAACGGCTCCGCCGAGAACTCCAGGCCCCGTCCCAGCGTGAACGGCGGCAGATCCATGTTCATGCCGTGTCCGCTGTGATCCATCTGTTCACTCCCGATGGGGACATCCCCGATTCGTGCCGGTTGTCCGCACCAGAGTAGAACCGCCCCCGGCCGCGCTCGCGGCCGGGGGCGGTCGGGATGTCCCGGTGTCGTCACCCGCGGGAGGGTGCGACGGTTCTCCTCAGAGGACGCACTCCGCCTCGGCGTACCGCTCGGCCGGAACCGTCTTCAGCGTCTCCACGGCCTCCGCCAGCGGGACCATCACGATGTCCGTGCCGCGCAGCGCCGTCAGCATGCCGAACTCACGGCGGTGCGCCGCCTCCACCGCGTGCCAGCCGAAACGGGTGGCCAGGACCCGGTCGTACGCCGTCGGGGTGCCACCGCGCTGCACATGGCCGAGTATCACCGGGCGGGCCTCCTTGTCGAGGCGGTGCTCCAGCTCGACGGACAGCTGACGGGCGACCCCGGCGAAACGCTCGTGCCCGTACACGTCCTTGCCGCCGGTGTCGAAGTCCATGGAGCCCTCGCGCGGCTTCGCGCCCTCGGCGACGACGACGATCGCGAACTTCTTGCCCGCCGAGAACCGGCGCCCGACCAGTTCGGTCAGCTCGTCGATGTCGAAGGGGCGCTCGGGGACGACGATGGCGTGCGCACCGGCCGCCATGCCCGAGTGCAGTGCGATCCAGCCGGTGTGCCGGCCCATGACCTCGACGATCAGCACCCGCTGGTGCGACTCGGCGGTGGTCTTCAGCCGGTCGAGGGCGTCCGTCGCGACCCCGACGGCCGTGTCGAAACCGAAGGTCACATCGGTCGACGCGATGTCGTTGTCGATGGTCTTCGGTACGCCGACGATCGGCAGCCCCGCCTCGGAGAGCAGGCTGGCCGCCTTCAGCGTGCCCTCGCCGCCGATCGGGATGATCGCGTCGAGACCCAGGTCGGCCACATGGCCCCGGGCCCGCTCCACCCCGCCGCGCAGATGCGCCGGCTGGACCCGGGACGAGCCGAGGACCGTGCCGCCGAGGGCCAGGATGCCGCTGACCGCGTCGAGGTCCAGTTTGCGGTAGTCGCATTCGAGGAGGCCCCGCCATCCGTCGTGGAAGCCGATGACCTCGTCGCCGTGGTCGACCACCGCGCGATGCACGACGGAACGGATGACGGCGTTGAGGCCGGGGCAGTCGCCGCCGGAGGTGAGCACACCAATTCGCATTGCCCGGGGAACCTTTGCAACGTGGGCCGACGACCGGACCACGTCGTCCGGTTGGATCTCCGCCACCCTACCGGCGCGGGGTGGCGGGACTGAACCGGGCGTCCGACTGCTGGACGGCCCCGGACGCACGCCGACGCGCCGACGCGCCCCCGGTCAGGCGGGCTGGGTGGCGGCCGCGATCCGCTCCGAACGCAGCGCCTCGTACCACCGGTCGTCGGTCGGCGGCAGGGCGTTGACGTCGAGGGCGAGCTTCAGCAGGAGATCGGCGATCTGCGGGTTGCGCGCCATCACCGGGCCGTGCATGTACGTACCGAAGACCGTGTCGTTGTACGCGCCCTCGGTGCCGTCACCCGTGCCGTTGCCCCGGCCGAACTGCACCCGGGCGAACGGCCTGGCCGTCGGTCCGAGATGGGTGACGCCCTGGTGGTTCTCGAAGCCGGTCAGTGGCGGCAGGCCCAGCTGCGGGTCGATGTCGCCCAGCACGTCGCCGACGCACCGGTCGCCCTCGCCCCGGGTGGAGAACACGTCGAGCAGTCCGAGACCGGGCTCGCGCTCGCCGAGGTCGTTGATGAACTCATGGCCGAGGATCTGGTAACCGGCGCAGACCGAGAAGATGATCGCCCCGTTCGAAGCCGCCCGGCTGAGACCGCCGTCCCGGCGCAGCCGCTCGGCGGCGAGCCGCTGCGGCCGGTCCTCACCGCCGCCGATCAGATAGATGTCACCGGACGTCGGGATGGGCTGGTCACTGCGCACGTCGACCCGGGAGACGTCGAGACCGCGCTGTCTGGCCCTGCGCTCCACCACCAGGGCGTTGCCCTGGTCTCCGTAGGTGCTGAGCAGGTCCGGATAGACCCACACGAGACGCAGGCCGTTGTTGCTCATGCTTCCTCGTCCTTTACGGGAGTAGGCGGGACCGGGGTGCGCGTAACCGCTGCGGGGGTCAGTTGCCGACACGACGCCTCAGATCCTGGAAAGCGGTGTAGTTGGCGATGACCTCGATGCGGCCCGCCGGTGCCTGCTGCACGGCCTCGTCGAGCGTCGCGCAGACCCGGAAGTCCAGCCCGGCGACCTCCAGCCGCACCGCGAGGTCCAGCTTGCGGTCACCGAGCACGAAGATCGGGTGGCCGGCGAGCTGGGTGTAGTCCACGTCCCACAGCCACGAGGTGTCCGTGCCGTCCGCGCCGCGGGCGTTGACGGAGAGGATCACCGGGGTGGGCGGCGGATCGATCAGCGAGAACGTCTCCAGCCAGCCCGCCGGGTTCTTCGCCAGCAGCAGCCGCAGCTCGCGGCCGAGGAAGGAGACGACGTCGTAGCGGCCCGCGACGGCCTGCACCTGGTACATCCGCTCCAGGGCGACCTGGGGCGGTACCCCGAAGACGGCCGCGACGGCGGCCGAACTGGTGGCGTTCGCCTTGTTCGCGCGGCCGGGCAGCTGGAGGTGGATCGGCCAGGCCGACCCGTGCGGGTCCAGGACGTAGTCGCCGTTGAGCGCCCAGCTCGGGGCGGGGCGGCGGAAACCGCATTCGCCGCAGTACCAGTCGTCGCCGGGACGCTGCATCACGCCACCGCAGGACGGGCAGGACCAGGCGTCGTCCTTCCACGCCTGGCCGGCCGCCACCCACACCACGTTGGGGGAGGAGGACGCCGCCCAGACGATCAGCGGGTCATCGGCGTTGGCGACGACCACGGCCTTCGAACCGGACAGGCCCTCACGCCACTTCTCCGCCAGCATCCGGGTCTCGGCGGCCCGGTCCAGCTGGTCGCGCGAGAGGTTGAGCAGAGCGATCACCTTCGGCGTGGTGTCCCGTGCCACCCCGGCGAGGTACTTCTCGTCCACCTCGATCACGCCGTACTTCGCGTCCGATCCACCCGCCAGCGCCGAGGTGATGCCCGCGGGCATGTTCGCGCCGAGCGCGTTCGACACGACGGGCCCCGCGGCCCGAAGCGCCTCGGCGATCAGCCGGGTCGTCGTGGTCTTGCCGTTGGTCGCCGACACGAGGATCACGTCCAGGTGCTGCGCCAGCCGCCCCAGCAGGTCGGGGTCGAGCTTGAGCGCCACCCGGCCGCCGATCACCGACCCGCTGCCGCGCCCCGCGGCGCGCGACACCGCCGCAGCGGCCTTGCCCGCCGTCACCGCCAGCTTGGCCCGCGGCGACAACGGCTCCGTGTTGCCTGCCATCGTCCTAGATCCTCCTTGCATCGGTCCACGCCCAGCCTATCCAGGTCCGGGGCGTCGGGCCGCATCGCGGCACCGCCGGGCAGGCCCGGACGGGGCGGAACGTACGCTTGCCGCCATGCGAAGCCGCCCGATCCCCGGCAGTTCCGGACTCGTCCGCGCCATGAGCCTGCTCGGCGATCCGGTGCTGCACGCCGCCTGCGGGACCGTCACCGATTTCGGCCCCTCGCTCGGCCGGCTGGTCGAGGACATGTTCGCCACCATGTACGCGGCGCGGGGCGTGGGGCTCGCCGCCAACCAGATCGGCGTGCCGTTGCGGGTGTTCGTGTACGACTGCCCGGACGACGAGGAGGTCCGTCATCTGGGCCATCTGGTCAACCCGGTACTGGTCGAGGCGGACGGCGGCATGGTGCGCGGCCCGGAGGGCTGTCTGTCGCTGCCCGGCATCGAGGCCGGCACGCCCCGTCACGACCGCGCCGTCGTCGAGGGGACGGACCGGGACGGCGAACCGGTACGGATCGTCGGCACCGGCTTCTTCGCGCGCTGTCTCCAGCACGAGTGCGATCACCTGGAAGGCGCCGTGTACACCGACCGGCTGACCGGGCTGCGGCGGGCCAGGGCGCTGCGCGCCGCGCGCCGGGCTCCGTGGGCGGGCGCCGGACGGACCGGCTGACGGCCGCCGCCGGGGCCGGCTCAGAAGCCGGGCCCGCCGGGGCGGTCACTCACCATGGCCAGCCTGCCCCACAGCAGATCGGCCAGGCTGTGCACCAACTGGGCCCGGGAGCAGGGGCGTTCGCCGAGCCACCAGTCGCCCGCCGCGTGCATCATGCCGACGATGCCGTGCCCCCAGATGCGTGCGCTCTCCTCGTTGCCGGGGCCCAGATCGACCCGTTCGGCTATCACCATGGCCAGTTCCTCGCCGAGGCGCCGCAGCAGCGGCGCGGAGTGCCGGCCGACGTCGAAGCCCTGCTCCACGGCGGCCGGGTCGGCCGGATCGGCCGACCTGTCGGAGGGATGCATCAGGAACCGGTAGACCTGTGGCCGGGCCTCGATCGCCGCGAGATAGGTGTCGAGCGTCGCCTCGACCCGCTCGCGGCGGTCGGCCGGGGCGTCGAGCGCGGCGCGCAGGGCGCTGAGCAGGGCGTCGGTGTGACGCTTGGCGAGCGCGCGGTACAGGCCGCCCTTGTCGCCGAAATGCCGGTAGAGGATGGGCTTGGTGATCCCCGCCTCCGCGGCGATGGCGTTCATCGAGGCCTGGGGCCCGTCCCTGAGCACCACCCGGTCCGCGGCTTCGAGCAGTTCCCGGCGACGGCGCTCGGCCGCCGACCGCTGACGCCCGGCCTGTCGCGTGGTCTCCATGTCGTCTCTCCCGCCCCTGGCCATGCAGTTCGTCGCGCACGCGCAACGTAACACCCCGCCCGGGGGCGACGCGGAGGGCGGCCGGACGGGTTGACAGAGGCTACTCGCCGGTAACAGACTGCTGTTACCGATAGTAACGATCAGTTTCGACGGCAGTGCCTGGAGGGGAACATGGCCGAGTTCACGCTCGAACTCAACGACGACCAGAAGCAGATCCGCGACTGGCTGCACGGCTTCGCCGCGGATGTGATGCGACCGGCCGCTTCGGAGTGGGACGAGCGTGAGGAGACCCCGTGGCCGGTCATCCAGGAGGCGGCCGAACTCGGCATCTACTCCCTCGACTTCTACGCCCAGCAGTTCTTCGACCCCACCGGACTCGGCATTCCGATGGTGATGGAGGAGCTGTTCTGGGGTGACGCGGGCATCGGCCTCTCCCTCGTCGGTACGGGCCTGGCGGCCGTCGGTGTCCTCGCCAACGGCACCGAGGAACAGATCGGCACCTGGGTCCCGCAGATGTACGGCGACGCGGCCGACGTGAAGGTCGCCGCCTTCTGCTCCTCCGAACCCGACGCCGGTTCGGACGTCTCCGCCATGCGGACCCGCGCCGTGTACGACGAGGCCAAGGACGAGTGGGTGCTCAACGGCACCAAGACCTGGGTGACGAACGGCGGCATCGCCGACGTCCACGTGGTGGTCGCCGTCGTCGACCCGGAGGCCGGCTCGAAGGGCCACGCCTCCTTCATCGTGCCGCCGGGCACCCCCGGACTCTCCCAGGGGCAGAAGTTCAGGAAGCACGGCATCAGGGCCTCGCACACCGCCGAGGTCGTCCTTGAGGACGCCCGGGTCCCCGGCCACTGCCTGCTCGGCGGGAAGCAGAAGCTCGACGAACGCCTCGCCCGCGCCCGGGAACGCGCCGCCGCCGGTGGTGAGCGCGTCAAGAACGCCGCGATGGCCACCTTCGAGGCATCCCGCCCGGCGGTCGGCGCCATGGCCGTCGGCACCGCCCGCGCCGCGTACGAGGTCGCGCTCGACTACGCCGGGACCCGCACCCAGTTCGGCCGCCCGATCATCGACAACCAGGGCGTCGCCTTCCAGCTCGCCGACATGCGCACCGGGATCGACGCGGCCCGGCTGCTGGTCTGGCGGGCCTCCTGGATGGCGAGCGCGGGCAAGCCGTTCACCTCGGCCGAAGGGTCGATGTCGAAGCTGTTCGCGAGCGAGACGGCCAAGAAGGTCACCGCGCAGGCCGTCCAGATACTCGGCGGCAACGGCTTCACCCGCGAGTACCCGGTGGAGCGCATGCACCGCGACGCCGCGATCTACACCATCTTCGAGGGCACCAGCGAGATCCAGCGGCTGGTGATCGCCCGCGCCCTGTCGGGGATGCCGATCCGCTGACCCCGGGCCCGTGCGGCGAAGGCGCGGCGCCCGCGACCCGCGGGCGCCGCGCCTCCACGCGTCAGGTCCGCCGTTCGCGGACCCGGTGTCAGGCGGGGAGCTGTGCCTCGATGGCCGCGACGACCTCGGGGGCGTCCGGCTCGGTGCGGGGACGGATGCGGGCGACCGGCTCACCGGCCGGGGAGATCAGGAACTTCTCGAAGTTCCACCGGACGTCACCGGCCTCGCCCTCGGCGTCCGCCAGCCGCGTCAGCTCGGTGTAGAGCGGGTGCCGGCCGTCGCCGTTCACCTCGGTCTTCGCCAGCAGCGGGAAGCTGACCCCGTACGTCGACGAGCAGAACGTCGCGATCTCCTCCGCGCTGCCCGGCTCCTGCCCGGCGAACTGGTTGCACGGAACGCCGAGGACGGTGAACCCGCGGTCCGCGTACTCCTTCTGCAGCCGCTCAAGACCGGCGTACTGCGGAGTGAGCCCGCACCTGGAGGCGACGTTCACCACCAGGACCGCCTTGCCGCGGTAGGCCGCCAGCGTCGTCGGCTCGCCGGACAGGGTGTGCAGCGCGATGTCGTACAGCGTCATGGAACTCTCCTCGTCGGTATGGCTCTTGCCCTCATTGTGGCGCGCGGGGACCCCCGGGCACGAAGCCGGTGGGCCGGTCCCACCCCTGCGCTCTCGCGGTGCCGCGCCACGTCCCCGTGGCCTCAGGCCGGAGCGTCGGCGTCCCGCCGCTCCGGCCCGGCCGCGGCGCCCACGGCCTTGTAGTAGAAGGTCGTCGGCCGCAGCACCCCGGCCGGGTCCGCCGCGTAGTCCGGCACGGACCCGCAGCGTGTCCAGCCCGCCGAACGGTAGAGCCGTTCCGCCGGACAGTCCGTCTCGGTGTCCAGGAGCAGCAGCGTCACGCCCGCCCCCGCCGCCGCGCGCTCGACGGCGGCCAGCAGGGCGGCGTCCACGCCCTGGCCACGGGCGGACGGACGGACCATCAGCTTGGCGACCTCCGCCCGGTGCCGGGCGTTCGGCAGCAGCGCCCGGACCAGGCTGACCGTCCCCGCCACCCGCTCGTCGTCCCTCGCGATCCAGACCTGGCGGTGCCCGGCCTCCACCGCGGCGGCCTGCTCGCGCCACCACTGCGCCGCCACGCCCCGGTCGAGCGGCGCGAGGAAGCCCATCGAGGCGCCGCCGGTCACGGACTCCACCAGAAGGGCAGCCAACTCGTCCGCGTAGGTGACCAGTTCGGGGCCGGACAGGGAGACGATCTCGGTCATGGGCGAGGACCTTTCGCGTGCGGTGTCAGCGGTACGTACGGGCGGTACCACCGTACGGACGAGGGCGCCGGTCCGGCCGGGACACGACGGACCCGACACGGACCGACGGTCCGGCGCCCGGCCCGCCGGGCGGCCATGAGCCGTCCGACGACCCGTTCACGACTGTCCGGCGGCGGACAGCTGCCCGACGGACGTGACCCGCACGACCGCCCGGCCCTCCTCGTCGGAGGCCGCCAGATCGACCTCCGCGCCGATTCCCCAGTCGTGGTCGCCGTTGGGATCGGCGAACGTCTGCCGCACCCGCCACAGACCGTGCTCCGGGTCCTCGTCGATCTTCAGCAGCTTCGGGCCACGGGCGTCGGGCCCGGTGCCCAGATCGTCGTACTCGTCCCAGTACGCGTCCATCGCCTCGCCCCAGGCGTCCTCGTCCCAGCCGGACCCGGCGTCCAGCTCGCCCAGCGCACCGACCTTGTCCAGCGCGGCCAGCTCCACCCGGCGGAACATCGCGTTGCGCACCAGCACCCGGAAGGCCCGCGCGTTGGCGGTGACCGGCTTGACCTCGTCGGCCCGCTCCTGCGCCTGCTCGGCGGTCTCCACCTCGGGATTGGCGAGCTGTTCCCACTCGTCGAGCAGACTGGAGTCCACCTGACGCACCATCTCGCCCAGCCAGGCGATCAGATCCTCCAGGTCCTCCGACTTCAGATCGTCCGGAATGGTGTGCTCCAGCGCCTTGTACGCGCTCGCGAGGTAGCGCAGCACAATGCCCTCGGTCCGGGCCAGCTCGTAGTTCGAGGTGAACTCCGTGAAGGTCATGGCCCGTTCGTACATGTCCCGGATCACGGTCTTCGGCGACACCGGATGGTCACCGACCCACGGGTGGCTCTTGCGGTACACGTCGTACGCGTGCCACAAGAGCTCGCTCAGCGGCTTCGGGTACGTCACGTCCTGGAGCCGTTCCATCCGCTCCTCGTACTCGACGCCGTCCGCCTTCATCTGCCCGATGGCCTCGCCGCGCGCCTTGTTCTGCTGCGCCGCGAGGATCTGCCGGGGGTCGTCGAGCGTCGACTCCACCACGGACACCATGTCCAGGGCGTACGAGGGGGACTCGGGGTCCAGCAGCTCGAACGCGGCCAGCGCGAACGTCGACAGCGGCTGGTTGAGCGCGAAGTCCTGCTGGAGATCGACGGTGAGCCGGACGATCCTGCCTTCGGCGTCCGGCTCGGCCAGTCGCTCCACCACACCGCCGTCGAGCAGCGAGCGGTAGATGGCGATGGCCCGGCGGATGTGGCGCAGCTGCGCCTTGCGCGGCTCGTGGTTGTCCTCCAGCAGGTGGCGCATCGCCTCGAACGCGTTGCCCGGCCGGGCGATCACGGACAGCAGCATGGTGTGCGTGACCCGGAAACGGGACGTCAGCGGCTCGGGGTCGGAGGTGATGAGCTTGTCGAAGGTGGTCTCCGACCAGGCGACGAAGCCCTCGGGGGCCTTCTTGCGGACCACCTTGCGGCGCTTCTTCGGGTCGTCGCCCGCCTTGCCGAGCGCCTTCTCGTTCTCGATGACGTGCTCGGGCGCCTGGGCGACGACCAGGCCCGCCGTGTCGAAACCGGCCCGCCCGGCGCGGCCCGCGATCTGGTGGAACTCACGGGCGCGCAGCGTGCGGACCCGGGTGCCGTCGTACTTGGTCAGGGCCGTGAACAGCACCGTGCGGATGGGGACGTTCACCCCCACGCCCAGGGTGTCCGTACCGCAGATGACCTTCAGCAGACCGGCCTGGGCCAGCTTCTCGACGAGACGGCGGTACTTCGGGAGCATGCCGGCGTGGTGCACCCCGATGCCGTGCCGCACATAGCGGGAGAGGTTCTGGCCGAACTTCGTGGTGAAGCGGAAGCCGCCGATCAGATCGGCGATCCGGTCCTTCTCCTCCCGGGTGCACATGTTGATGCTCATCAGCGACTGGGCCCGCTCCACGGCCGCGGCCTGCGTGAAGTGCACGATGTAGACCGGGGCCTGGCGGGTGTCGAGGAGTTCGGTCAGCGTCTCGGTGATCGGGGTCAGCCGGTACTCGTACGAGAGCGGGACCGGCCGGGTCGCGGAGCGCACCACGGAGGTGGGGCGGCCGGTGCGGCGGGTCAGGTCCTTCTCGAACATCGAGACGTCACCGAGCGTCGCGGACATCAGCACGAACTGGGCCTGCGGCAGTTCCAGCAGCGGGATCTGCCAGGCCCAGCCACGGTCCGGCTCGGCGTAGAAGTGGAACTCGTCCATCACGACCTGGCCGATGTCCGCGTACCTGCCGTCACGCAGCGCGATGGAGGCCAGCACCTCGGCGGTGCAGCAGATCACCGGGGCGTCGGCGTTCACCGACGCGTCACCGGTGAGCATGCCGACGTTCTCCGTGCCGAAGAGCTTGCACAGGTCGAAGAACTTCTCCGAGACCAGCGCCTTGATCGGCGCGGTGTAGAAGGTGACCTTGTCCTGGGCCAGCGCGGTGAAGTGCGCACCGGCCGCGACCAGGCTCTTCCCCGAGCCGGTGGGGGTGGAGAGGATCACGTTGGCCCCGGAGACCACCTCGATCAGCGCCTCTTCCTGAGCCGGATAGAGGGTGATGCCCTGGGTCTCGGTCCATGACGAGAAGGCCTCGAAGAGGGCGTCCGGGTCGTCGGTCGGGGGCAGCTGATCGATAAGGGTCACCCCCCCATCTTGCCTGCCTTCGGCCCCCAGGAGGGAACCGGACGACCGGACGAAGATCACGGACGATACGCTGCCCACTCAACTCGGCGGTACGACAACCGCGATGGCCCGGCGTCCGTGACGTCCTGGAACGCCCTCGCGGCTGCGTCGGCGCCACAGCGGTGATGGGGGCGGGAACGACCATGATGGGACCGGCACACTCTCTGTCAGGGGCAGCGGCCTGGCTGGGGGTGGGCGCCGCCGCGGCGGCGGCCGACCGGCCGATGCCGTGGCCGGTCCTGGCCGTAGGGGCGCTGATCACCGCGGGTGCGGCCCTGGCCCCCGACCTCGACCACAGGTCCGCGACCATCTCGCGCGCCTTCGGCCCGGTCTCCCGGGGGCTGTGCGAGATCGTCGACAAGCTCTCGCACGCCGTCTACCAGGCGACCCGGATGAAGGGCGACCCGCGCAGGAACGGCGGCCACCGGACCCTGACGCACACCTGGCTCTGGGCGGTACTGATCGGCGGCGGGGCGTCGGCCGCGGCGATCACCGGCGGCCGGTGGGCCGTCCTCGCCATCCTCTTCGTCCATCTGGTGCTGGCCGTCGAAGGGCTGCTCTGGCGGGCCGCGCGGATGTCCAGCGATGTGCTGGTGTGGCTGCTCGGGGCGACCAGCGCGTGGATTCTGGCGGGGGTCCTGGACAAGCCGGGCAACGGTTCGGACTGGCTGTTCTCCGCGCCCGGCCAGGAGTACCTGTGGCTGGGGCTGCCGATCGTCCTGGGAGCCCTGGTCCACGACATCGGCGACGCGCTGACCGTCTCGGGGTGCCCGGTCCTGTGGCCGATCCCGGTGGGGCGCAAGCGGTGGTACCCGATCGGACCGCCCAAGGCGATCCGGTTCCGTGCCGGGAGCTGGGTGGAGCTGAAGGTGCTGATGCCGGCCTTCATGGTGCTCGGGGGAGTGGGCGCGGCGGCGGCCCTCAACGTCATCTGAGCCGTCCGCGTCCGGCCGCCGCTCCTGGCGCCCGGACCGGACGGCCGGCACCCCGCGCGCCCGGTCCCGTGCCTCCGCGTCCGGCCGCCGCACTCCCGGCGTCCGGCTCCTTTGCCCCGGCCCTCCGGGCTCCCGGCTCAGGGCAGGGGAGCAGGAGCACGCAGACGCGGGCGACACGATCCGACCGGCGGGCAGCTGCCGGAACGGCCGCCCGGGACGGTCCTCAGCCGTGCCAGGACCGCCACAGCGCCGCGTACGCGCCGTCCGCCGCCACCAGTTCGTCGTGGCTGCCCAGCTCGCTGATCCGGCCCCGCTCGACCACCGCGATCACGTCCGCGTCGTGCGCGGTGTGCAGCCGGTGCGCGATGGCCACCACCGTGCGGCCGTCGAGCACCCGGGCCAGTGACCGCTCCAGATGCCGGGCCGCGCGGGGGTCCAGCAGCGAGGTCGCCTCGTCCAGCACCAGCGTGTGCGGGTCCGCGAGCACCAGCCTGGCCAGCGCCACCTGCTGAGCCTGGGCCGGGGTCAGGCCCCGGCCGCCCGAACCGACCTCCGTGTCCAGTCCGTCGTCCAGGGCCTTCGCCCAGCCGTCCGCGTCGACCGCGGCGAGCGACGCCCACAGCTCCGCGTCATCGGCGCCGGTCCTGGCCAGCAGCAGATTGTCGCGCAGTGACCCCACGAAGACATGGTGCTCCTGATTGACCAGGGCCACGTGCGAACGCACCCGCTCGGCCGTCATCCGGGACAACTCCGCTCCGCCCAGGGTCACTTCGCCGGAGCGCGGCGTGTAGATCCCGGCCAGCAGCCGGCCGAGCGTCGACTTTCCCGCACCGGACGGGCCGACCAGCGCCAGCCGGGTCCCCGGAGTGACGTCCAGCGACACCTGGTGCAGCACGTCGACCCCCTCGCTGTAGCCGAAGCGCACCTCGGCCGCCCGGACGTGCCGCCCGTCGGGACCGACCTCGGCATCACCCGCGTCCGGTTCGATCTCCCGTACGCCGACCAGCCGGGCCAGTGATACCTGGGCGATCTGCAGCTCGTCGTACCAGCGCAGGATCAGACCGATCGGTTCGACCATCATCTGCGAGAGCAGCGCACCGGTCGTCAGCTGTCCGACGGACATCCACCCCTCCAGCACGAACCAGCCGCCCAGCAGCAGTACCGCGCCGAGAATCGTCACATAGGTGGCGTTGATGACCGGGAAGAGGACGGACCGCAGGAAGAGCGTGTACCTCTCCCACGCGGTCCACTCCGAGATCCGCCGGTCCGACAGCGCCACCCGGCGGGCACCGAGGCGGTGTGCCTCCATGGTCCGCCCGGCGTCCACCGTCTCCGCGAGCACGGCCGTCACCGCGGCGTAACCCGCCGCCTCGGAGCGGTACGCGGACGGTGCCCGCCGGAAGTACCAGCGACAGCCGGTGATCAGCACCGGCAGGGCGATCAGCGCGCACAGCGCCAGGGGCGGCGCGGTGACCGTGAGCGCGCCGAGCAGCAGGGCCACCCACACCACCCCGATCGCCAGCTGCGGTACCGCTTCGCGCATGGCGTTCGCCAGCCGGTCGATGTCCGTGGTGATCCGGGACAGCAGATCACCCGTCCCGGCCCGCTCCAGCACGCCCGGCGGCAGCCCGACCGACCGTACGAGGAAGTCCTCGCGCAGATCGGCCAGCATCTCCTCGCCGAGCATCGCGCCGCGCAGCCGTGTCGTCCGGGTGAACACCGTCTGGATCACCAGCGCGATCACGAAGACCGCGATCGTGCGCTCCAGGTGGAGGTCCTCGGCTCCGCTCGACAGGTCCTCGATCAGACCGCCCAGCAGGTAGGGGCCGGTGATCGAGGCGATCACCGCGACGGCGTTGGCCCCGATGAGCACGGCGAAGGCCCGCCTGTGGCGACTCGCCAGCTCCCGCACATAGGCCCGTACGGTCGCCGACGTGCCCACCGGCAGGGTCGCCGCCGACTCCGGGGCGGCGGGGTCGTACGCGGGTCGCTCGACGCCGATCATGCCCTCTCCTCGATCTCCGCGGTCTTCCCGACCGTGTGCGTGGTGTGCGTGGGGTGCGCACCGTCCGGGGCGTGCGGGGCGGTGAACGAGGGCGGGGCCATGGGCGGGTCCTCGGTGTCACGGGTGACGACCGCCCGGTAGCGCGGTTCGGTGCGCAGCAGTTCGCGGTGCGTACCGACGGCGGCCACGGTGTCCTGATGGACCAGGACCACCCGGTCCGCGAGGTCCAGCAGCAGCGGTGACGAGGCGAACGCCACCGTCGTACGGCCCTCACGCAGCCCCTTGACCCCTGCGGCGACCCGGGCCTC
Source organism: Streptomyces sp. AM 4-1-1 (assembly GCF_029167625.1). Classification (NCBI taxonomy): domain Bacteria; kingdom Bacillati; phylum Actinomycetota; class Actinomycetes; order Kitasatosporales; family Streptomycetaceae; genus Streptomyces; species Streptomyces sp. AM 4-1-1. The sequence continues at coordinate 447,150 of NZ_CP119145.1, read as the reverse complement.
GGTGTGCGAGTCGACGGCGGACGTCGGCTCGTCCAGGACCAGCACCCCCGGGTCGGTCACCAGCGATCGGGCCAGTGCGAGCCGCTGTCGCTGGCCGCCCGAGAGCGACCGGCCGCGTTCGGTGATCCGGGTCTCCATCGGGTCGCCGTCCCGGTGCGTGGACGTCTGCGCCAGCGCGTCCAGCACGTCCCCGCACTGGGCCGCGTCCAGCGCCGCGCCGGCGTCGACGAGACCGGACGCCGGTACGTCGAGCAGTTCCCGCAGCGTTCCGGAGAGCAGCACCGGGTCCTTGTCCTGGACCAGGACCGAGGTCCGGGCCGAGTCCAGCGGCAGCTCGTCCAGCGGTACGCCGCCGAGCAGCACGGACGGGGTGCCCGGCGGCCGGTCCCCGGGACCGTCCCGGTCCGGTCCGGTGCGGTCGGTCTCCTCGTCCTGGGCGTGTCCGCCGAGCCGTTCGGCCAGCCGGCCCGCCGCGTCCGGATCGCCGCAGACCACCGCGGTGAACAGTCCCGCCGGCGCCAGCAGCCCGGTCACCGGGTCGTACAGATCCCCGGTCGGCGCGGCGTCGACGGTGGACGGGCCCGCGGCGCGGCGCAGCGAGAGCACCCGGACCGCGCGTTGCGCGGAGGGCCGGGAGAAGGAGTACGCCATGGCGATCTCCTCGAAGTGCCGCAGCGGGAACAGCATCAGCGTCGCCGCGCTGTAGACCGTGACCAGCTGGCCGACCTCGATCCGGCCGTCGCGGGCGAGCACCGTCCCGTACCAGACGAGCGCGATGAGCAGCAGCCCCGGCAGCAGCACCTGGACCGCCGAGATCAGCGCCCACATCCGGGCGCTGCGCACGGCGGCCCGGCGTACTTCCTGGGAGGCGCGCCGGTAGCGGCCGAGGAACAGTTCCTCCCCGCCGATGCCGCGCAGCACCCGCAGTCCGGCGACGGTGTCCGACGCCAGCTCGGTCGCCCGGCCCGCCTTCTCGCGCTGGAGGTCGGCGCGCCGGGTGGCCGGGGGCAGCAGGGGCAGTACGGCCAGTGCCAGGACCGGTACCGCGAGCGCCACGAGCAACCCCAGCGAGGGCAGATAGAGGATGAGACCGACACAGGTCAGCAGGAGGGCCGCTGCCGCGGCGGCGAAACGCGACAGCGCCTCCACGAACCAGCCGATCTTCTCGACGTCACCGGTCGACACCGCCACCACCTCACCCGCCGCGACCCGGCGGGTCAGCGCGGCGCCCAGTTCGGCGGTCCGGCGGACCAGCAGCTGCTGGACCCGGGCGGCGGCGGTGATCCAGTTGGTGATGGCCGCGCGGTGCAGCATGGTGTCGCCCACCGCCATCAGCGCGCCGAGGACCAGGATCAGTCCGCCGGCCAGTGCCAGCCGGCTGCCGGAGCGCTCCACGACGGCCTGCACGCCGAGCCCGACGCCGAGCGGGAATCCGGCGAGGGTGCACTGTTGGAGCAGTCCCCAGCCGAGGGCCTTGAGCTGGCCGCCGAGCTGGCCGCGCCCGAGCCAGAGCAGGAAGCGTGGGCCGGAACGGACATCGGGATCGCCGGGATCGGGGAACGGAAGATCGCGAATCTGCATGACGCCCCATGGTTCGGTGGATCGGTCGGTCCGGCGGACGAGTGGCTCGTCGCGGCTCGCCGGGACCCGGTCGGCCGGTCATGGCGGTGACCCGAGCCGTGCAAGGTTCACCCGGGGACACCGGTCGGAGCAATCGGTTTTACGGGCCGAGGCCGCCGGCCGGCCGGCACCGGACAGCGCGGAGGGGGCCGCTCCGCTCTGTCCGGGGCGGGGTCAGGGGCGGCCCGTCGGCCGGGTCGCGCGTTCCAGTTCCATCAGGACGGAGTGGTAGCGCCGGCCCGTCGCCCGGTCCATGCCGATCTCACACATCCGGTTCGCGGACAGATACGCGTCGTACTCGCGGGAGTTGACCTCGGCGGCCTCCTTGGACGTCGCCGAGTCCGTCAACTCCTTGTGCAGCATGCCGCGGTCACCCGCGAAGGCGCAGCAGCCCGCGTCGTCCGGTACGACGACCTCGTCCGCGCAGGCCTCGGCCAGGGTGCGCAACTGCGCCTCGTCGCCCAGGTGCTGCATGGAACACGTCGGGTGCACCACCGCGGAACCGGTTCTGTGGAGCACGGTGAGGTGGGGGAGGAGTTCGTCGGCCGCCCAGACGAGCGAGTCGACGACGGTCAGCTCGCGGTGCAGTGCGCGATTGTCGTCGGTGAGGTACGGCACCACCTCATGGGCGATGCCCAGGGTGCACGAGGAGGCGTCGACGACCAGGGGCAGCGCGCCGCCCGCCGTCCAGCCCCAGGCAGCCTCCACGATGCGGTTGGCCATCACCGTGTTGGCCTCGTCGTATCCCTTGGAGTGCCAGATCGTCGAGCAGCAGGTGCCCGCGACGTCCTCGGGAATCCACACCGGCCTGCCGGCCCGCCGGGAGACGGCGACCAGGGCCTGCGCGAGTGACGGCTCGCGGCGGCCCTCGGGTCCCGCGAAGATGCGGTTGACGCACGCCGGGTAGTAGACGGCGCTCGCCCCGGCACGGGAGGTGCGGGGCAGCTTCCGTGCCGCGGCCCCGGGGATCTCGGGCAGCCATTCGGGCACCAGGTCGGGGCGTACGGCCCTGCGGGCCAGCCGGGTGACGGATTCCAGGAACCCGTCGCCGATCCGGTCACCGATCCGGTCGGCGGCGGCGACCGCGAGACGGGCCGACGCCTCGACCGCCCTGAAGTGCTTCGCGGTGAGCGCCGCGATCCGCTCCTCGCGCGGCGAGTGCCGGTGGTGGCGGAAGTCCTTCATCATCGCCCCGGTGTCGATCCCGACCGGGCAGGCGAGCTTGCAGGTGGAGTCGCCCGCGCAGGTGTCGACCGCGTCGTAGCCGTAGGCGTCGAGCAGGCTCGACTCGACCGGTGAACCGTCCTCCTGGCGCATCATCTCGCGCCGCAGCACGATGCGCTGACGGGGCGTGGTCGTCAGGTCCTCGCTGGGGCAGGTCGGTTCGCAGAAGCCGCACTCGATGCACGGGTCGGCCACCGGCTCGACCTTCGGGATCGTCTTCAGGCCGCGCAGATGGGCCTTCGGGTCGCGGTCCAGGACGATCCGCGGCGCCAGCACCCCGTCGGGGTCGATGATCTGCTTCGTACGCCACATGAGCTCCGTCGCCCTGGGCCCCCACTCCAGCTCCAGGAAGGGAGCGATGTTGCGGCCGGTCGCGTGCTCCGCCTTCAGCGAACCGTCGAAGCGGTCGACGACGAGCGCGCAGAACTCGTCCATGAACGCGGCGTAGCGGTCGACGTCCGACGGCTTCGCCGCGTCGAAGGCCAGCAGGAAGTGCAGATTGCCGTGCGCCGCGTGGCCCGCGACGGCCGCGTCGAAGCCGTGCCGCGACTGGAGTTCGAGCAGGGCCTCACACGCCTCGGCCAGCCGCGAGGGCGGAACGGCGAAGTCCTCGGTGATCAGCGTCGTACCGGACGGACGGGAGCCGCCGACCGCGGTGACGAACGCCTTGCGGGCCTTCCAGTACCCGGAGATCGTCCCGGCGTCGCGGGTGAACGCGTTGGTGACGGAGGGGACCGGCCTGACGAGTTCGAGCCCTCGGACGACCTCGGCCGCCGCGCGCTCGTACTCCTGTCTGCGCTCCTCGTCGGGGGCGCGGAACTCGACCAGGAGCGCGGCGGCTCCCTTGGGCAGCGCCGCCCAGTCCGAGGGGACGCCCTGGACGCTCACCGAGGCGCGCAGTGTGTTGCCGTCCATCACCTCGACGGCCACCGCGCCCGCCTCGTTGAAGCGCGGCACGGCGGCGGCCGCGGCGGACAGCGACGGGAAGAAGAGCAGCGCCGTGGAGACCTTCCGGTCCAGCGGCAGCGTGTCGAAGACGACCTCGGAGATGAAACCGAAGGTGCCCTCGGAGCCGACCATCAGACCGCGCAGGATCTCGACGGGCGTCGCCCCGTCGAGGAACGCGTCGAGCCGGTAGCCGTTGGTGTTCTTGATCTCGTACTTCGCGCGGATGCGTGCCGTGAGCGCCGGGTCCGCCTCGATCTCCGCCTTGAGCGCCAGCAGTTCCCCGCACAGCCGGGGCTCGGCCCCGAGCAGCAGCTCGTCGGCGGCCGGGTCACCCGTGTCGACGACGGTGCCGGTCGGCAGGACGAAGGTCAGCGAGGAGACCGTCCGGTACGAGTTGCGGGTGGTGCCCGCCGTCATCCCCGAGGCGTTGTTGGCGACGACACCGCCGACCGTGCAGGCGATCGCGCTGGCCGGGTCGGGGCCCAGGAGCCGGCCGTACCGGGCGAGGGTGGCGTTGGCCCGCATGACCGTCGTGCCCGGGGCGACGCGTGCCCGTGCCCCGCCGTCCAGGACCTCGATGCCCGTCCAGTGGCGTCGTACGTCGACGAGGATGTCCTCGCCCTGCGCCTGGCCGTTCAGACTGGTGCCCGCCGCCCGGAAGACGACCTCGCGCCCCTTGCCGTGGGCGTAGGACAGGATCGCCGAGATGTCGTCGATGTCCTCCGGGACCACGACGACCTGCGGCAGGAAGCGGTACGGGCTGGCGTCGGAGGCGTAGCGGACGAGATCGGAGACCTTCCACAGCACCTTCGAGGGGCCGAGGAGGGCGGTCAGCTCGCCGCGCAGTGGTTCGGGCGTGCCGGACGCCTGCCGGTCGGGCACCCGGTCGTGGGACGCGGCCCGCGCGAGGCCAGGGCGGAGGGCTTCCGGATTCGGCTCCAGCAGCGGCATGTCGACATCCCCTCGGTAACTCGGTGGTCCATGCAACGGTGTCACGGACGGCGCGGCGCGGGTGCGGCGGGTCCGCGGCCGGTACGGGCGACGCGGTTCAGCCGCGATGCCTCGGCATGCCGTCCACCAGCGCGGACAGCAGTTCGCCGAGCGTCTCGCGCTGCTCGGTGTTCAACGGAGCCAGGATCTCCTCCGCGGCGGCGCGGCGCGCGTCGCGCAGCGAGCGGAGGGTGGCGCGGCCCTCCTCGGTGATCTCGACACGCACCACCCGTCGATTGGCCGGATCGGCCGCGCGCCGCACCCGGCCGCTCGCCTCCAGGCCGTCCACCAGGCTGGTCACCGCGCGCGGCACGACGTCCAGCCGCTGCGCGAGATCCGCCATCCGGGGCGGTCCGTCGCAGTGGGCGACCGTGCGCAGCAGCCGGAACTGGGCGGGGGTGATGCCGATCGGCTCCAGCTGGCGGCTCTGGATGCGGTGCAGCCTGCGGGTCAGCCGCAGCAACTGCTCGGCCAGCGGGCCGTCGGCGTCGGGGGAATCCATGCGGGAACAATATCAGGAGCTGGTTCATTGTGAACGAAGGTAACAATGAGCTATGCTCTCATCCGCCCGATCCTCCGCCCCCTCGCGGCGTCCGCCCGACGTCTCCCGCACACCCGACGAAGGAGCACATGAAACCCGACGAACCCACCTGGACCCCCTCGCCGCCCGGAGACGCCGACCGCTCACCCGGTGAGCTGCGCCGGATCGTCCGTCTCTTCCGCCCCTACCGCGCCCGGCTCGCACTGGTCGGGCTGCTCGTCGGTGCCTCGTCCCTGGTGTCGGTGGCCTCGCCGTTCCTGCTCCGGGAGATCCTGGACACCGCCATCCCCGACGGCCGCACCGGGCTGCTCTCGCTGCTCGCGCTCGGCATGATCCTCACCGCCGTGCTGAACGGCGTCTTCGGCGTCCTGCAGACCCTGATCTCCACCACGGTCGGCCAGCGCGTGATGCACGACCTGCGCACCGCGGTCTACACCCAGCTCCAGCGGATGCCGCTCGCCTTCTTCACCAGGACCCGCACCGGAGAGGTCCAGTCCCGCATCGCCAACGACATCGGCGGAATGCAGGCGACGGTCACCTCCACCGCCACCTCGCTCGTCTCCAACCTCACGGCGGTGACGGCGACCGTCGTCGCCATGCTGGCCCTCGACTGGCGGCTCACCGCCGTCTCGCTGCTCCTGCTGCCGGTCTTCGTCTGGATCAGCCGCCGGGTCGGCCGCGAGAGGAAGAGGATCACCACCCAGCGTCAGAAGCAGATGGCGGCCATGGCGGCCACGGTCACCGAATCGCTCTCGGTCAGCGGCATCCTGCTCGGCCGGACGATGGGCCGCTCGGACTCCCTGACCAAGGGCTTCACCGAGGAGTCCGAGCGGCTGGTCGACCTGGAAGTGCGCTCCAGCATGGCCGGACGCTGGCGGATGTCGACGATCGGTGTCGTGATGGCCGCCATGCCCGCCCTCATCTACTGGGCCGCGGGCCTCGCCCTCGGGTCCGGAGGACCCGCCGTCTCCATCGGCACCCTGGTCGCCTTCGTCTCGCTCCAGCAGGGCCTCTTCCGTCCGGCGGTGAGCATGCTCTCCACCGGTGTGCAGATGCAGACCTCGCTCGCCCTCTTCCAGCGCATCTTCGAATATCTGGACCTCACGGTGGACATCGACGAACCGGAGAACCCGGTCCGCCTGGACAAGGTCCGGGGCGAGGTCCGCTTCGAGAACGTCGAGTTCAGTTACGACGAGAAGAGCGGCCCGACCCTCAGCGGCATAGACGTGACCGTGCCCGCGGGCCACAGCCTGGCCGTCGTCGGCCCCACCGGCTCCGGCAAATCCACGCTCAGCTACCTCGTCCCGAGGCTGTACGACGTCACGGGCGGCCGGGTCACGATCGACGGCGTCGATGTGCGCGACCTCGACTTCGACACCCTCGCCCGCGCGGTCGGCGTGGTCTCCCAGGAGACGTACCTCTTCCACGCCTCGGTCGCCGACAACCTGCGCTTCGCCAAGCCGGACGCCACCGATGCCGAGCTGGAGGCCGCGGCCCGCGCGGCGCAGATCCACGACCACATCGCCGCACTCCCGGACGGTTACGACACGCTGGTGGGCGAGCGTGGATACCGGTTCTCGGGCGGCGAGAAACAGCGCCTGGCCATCGCCCGCACCATCCTGCGCGATCCGCCCGTGCTGATCCTCGACGAGGCGACCAGCGCCCTCGACACCCGTACGGAATTCGCCGTGCAGCAGGCGATCGACGCCCTCTCGGAAGGCCGGACCACCCTCACCATCGCGCACCGGCTGTCCACCGTCCGTGACGCCGACCAGATCGTCGTCCTGCACGCGGGCCGTACCGTCGAACACGGCACGCACGAGGAACTGGTCCAGCGGGACGGCCGCTACGCCGCACTCGTCCGCCGCGACGCCCCGCTCGCCCCGGCGGTCACATGACGCGCGGGCGGCCCGGTGACCGGAGCGCCCGCCAGGCACCGAGTGACGGACGAGGTCACGCCACCGGCCGTACGACCGTGCCGGGACGGAGACCGATGGCGCCCGTCCCGGGCAACCCCCGTCCGGATGCGGGTCACAGGTCACACCCCGGCCGGCGCACGTTCCCGGCGTCCGGCCGGGTCGAGCAGCCGCTCGATCGCGCGCACCGCTGACCGCCCCGCCCGATTGGCCCCGATGGTGCTCGCGGACGGCCCGTACCCGACGAGCTGGACGCGTGGATCGCGTACCGCCCGCGTGCCGTCCAGCCGAATGCCCCCGCCCCGTTCACGCAGCCGCAGCGGCGCCAGATGGTCGATGGCGGCCCGGAACCCGGTCGCCCAGAGGATGACGTCCGCGCCGGCGCTCCGGCCGTCGTCCCAGGCCACCCCCTCGGGGGTGATCCGGTCGAACATCGGCAACCGGTCGAGCACGCCCTCCGCACGGGCCCGCCGGACGGCATCGGTGAGCGGCAGACCGGTCACGCTCACCACGCTCCGCGGCGGCAGCCCGCGCCGCACCCGTTCCTCCACCATCGAGACGGCCGCCCGTCCCTCGTCCGCGCCGAACGGTCCCTCACGGAACACGGGGGGCCGGCGGGTCACCCAGTGCGTCTCCGCCGCCACCTCCGCGATCTCCATCAGATGCTGGGTGCCGGAGGCGCCGCCACCGACCACGACCACCCTCAGACCGGCGAACTCCTCCGGCCCCGGATAGTCCGCGGTGTGCAACTGCCGCCCCCGGAACGTCTCCTGACCCGGAAGACGCGGCCAGAACGGCCGGTCCCAGGTCCCGGTGGCGTTGATCAGGGCCCGCGCCCGGTATGTTCCCTCCGACGTCTCGACCAGCAGCCGCCCGCCGCCGCCCTCGCGTACCGCCCGCACCTCGACCGGCCGGTGCACCCTCAGCCCGAACGTCTCCTCGTACTCGGCGAAGTACGCGCCGATCACCTCGGACGACGGCCGGCTGTCGTCGGCGCCGGTCAGCTCCATCCCGGGCAGCGAGTGCATCCCGTGCACCTTGCCGTACGTGAGCGAGGGCCACCGGAACTGCCAGGCACCACCGGGACGCGGAGCGTGGTCGAGAACGACGAAGTCACGGTCGGGCGCCAGCCCGGCGCGCCGCAGATGGTAGGCGGCGGACAGCCCCGCCTGCCCGGCGCCGACCACGACCACGTCCACATCCACGCCGCCGCTCCCAGCCGTACGCAACCCGGTTCCGTTCACGCTTCTACCAACCGTCGGAACGGCGGGGATCTTCCCGTCAACGGCTCTGTCACGGGCCGGCCGGGTGCCCGGCCGGACGCCCAGCGGGATGCCCCGTCGGTGCGGCCGATCGCGCGCGGCCACCCCGGAGCGTGCCGTTCCGCCGCACGCGCGGGAGGATGGGAGCATGCCCGACGCCTTCACCACCCACGTCCTGCACCTCACCACCGGGTCGACCGAGACGGTCACGGACCTGACGGCCGACTGCGAACGGTTCCTCGGCCGTGCCGCCGACGGCCGGGACGGTCTGCTCAACGTCTTCGTGCCGCACGCGACCGCCGGCATCGCCGTCCTGGAGACCGGAGCGGGCAGCGACGACGACCTCCTCGCCACCCTCCACACGGTGCTGCCCGCGGACGACCGCTGGCAGCACCGCCACGGCAGCATGGGACACGGCCGCGACCATGTGCTCCCGGCACTCGTGCCCCCGCACGCCACCCTGCCGGTGATCGGCGGGCACCTGGAACTCGGCACCTGGCAGTCCGTCTGCCTGGTCGACACCAACAAGGACAATCCCGACCGTCAGGTCCGGCTGAGCTTCCTCGGTTAGCCGGCCGACTCGGAGAGCGCACGCAAGCCGGGGAACCCCCGGCGGCCTGTTCCGGCGGGGTTCCGTGTGTGGCGGTGTGTGCGGGGAGTGTCCGCTTCGGTCCGGTCGGCTTCTTCTCGCGTGAGGTCGCGTCGTCCGCCGCGCCGGCTCACTTCGTCGGCACCGCACGAGCGAGTTCCGTCAGGGGCCGGGGTGTATGGAGTGGATCTTCACCGTCCGGTGGCATCGCGGAGGCGGAGCGCCGCGTGGCGCTCGCTGACGGCGGGAAGGCTCCGCCTGATCCTCGGCCCCGCACGGCCGCTCCGGGAATTCCCGGAGCGGCCGACCTCGTCCCGGCCATGGCCCGGAGGCCCGGGGACGTCAGGCCCGGTGCAGGACAGTGGCCTCCGCGCCCCAGCCGAGCGCGATGGTCCGGCCGACGTCCCAGCCCGACCGCTTCGCGAGGGCGGCGATGGCGGCGGAGTCGCGCAGGGGGCTGCCGGTCGCACCGTACGCGTGCAGGGCCGCCTCCGCCGCGTGCGGACTCAGGCCGTCGGGGCGGGACGCCTCGACGAGGACCGCCGTCCGGGTCCAGTCGGTGAGCCGAGTGAGGAGCAGCGTGGCCTCCTGATCGGTGCGGTACGCGAGGGCCTTGGCGGCGACGGCCACATCGGCGGGGCCGGCCGTCCAGTCGATACGTTCCGGCGCCGGAACCTGTCCGCGCAGGACCGTGGCCGGTGTGGCGTCCTCCGCGATCCGCAGTCGCGGACGCCGTCCGGCGTCGTCGAGAGCGGCGACCACCGAGGCGCTGCCCGGCCCGGTCAGGAGGCAGGTCCCGACGTCCTCCCAGAGGGGGTCGGCCGTCAGGCCGTCCAGCAGGAAGACCAACTGCTCGCACTCCTCGACCAGTTCGCCGTAGCGTTCCGCGTCGTGGGTGACCGTGTCGTGCAGGGTGGTGCCCGAGGCGAGCCGCCAGGGGGACGTACCGTTGCGGAGCGCGGGAGCGAGGTGAGTGAGGGCGAGCAGCAGCTCGGCCTCGTGGCCGGTGTACTCCTCACGCTCGTGGTCGTCCAGGAGTTCCTCACCCGCCGGGCCGAGGCGCAGCCCGGTCCCGTCGTCGGCACCGACGACCACGTCGTACGCGGCGAGCAGTGGAAGTAGTACGTCGATCCCCGGTCCGGGCATGCCCAGGCGTGTCGCGAGCGCGCCGACTGGGAGTCCCGGTGCGTCGGCCACCGCGTCGACGACGCCGAGCAGCAACGCGGCCCGTGTGACCAGCCACGGCAGCGGGGAGGGGACCCGGCCGTCGGCGGGGCCGCGGGCGGCAGCGCCGTTGTCGGCCGTGCCCTCCCCTTCCGGCGCGGTGGCCTCCTCGCGGTGCCAGTAACCCGTGATGTTCAGACGGTCCTTCGGGAGCTTCCGTTCACGCTGGAGATACCGGCGTACCGGGAGCAGCGCCCGGCTCTCCGCCGCCGCCCAGGCGTACCCCTCACCCGTCGGCACCGGCAGCGCGCGGACGGCGGCGTCCAGTGCCGCCGCGTCACCCGGCTCCGCGACCACCCAGGTGATCGTGTCGCCGTCGCGCAGCGCCAGTTCCTGGCGTGCCGAGTCGTCCGAGACGGTCACCAGGACGTGCGCCGTGGCGTCGAGCGGACGTTCGTCGAGGAAGCGGCCGATCGCGGGCAGTGCTGTCTCGTCCCCGACGAGAAGCATCCAGTCCAGCCGTTCCGGCAGCCGGAGCGACGACTTGGGCCCGACGAACCACAGCTCGTCGCCCTCCCGCGCCGCCGCGGACCATGTCTCCGCGGGCCCTTCGCCGTGCACCACGAAGTCGAGGTGAAGCTCACCCTTCTGAAGGTCCACCCGCCGGGGTGTGTAGTCACGGGTCAGCCGGTGTTCGGCCGGTGTCCACTCGATGCCGTGCGGCAACTGGGCGGGGAGCGCCGCGTGGATGTCCCCGTCCGCGGCCAGGATCAGCTTGATGTGGTCGTCGAACCCGGGCGCGGAGAAGGCGGGACGGCCGATTCCGTCGCGGGTGAACGCGGCGAGATCCTCGCCGCCGAGAACGACTCGCCGCATCCTGGGGGTCACTTCGTGGACACGGCGCACGGTGAGCCGGCGCAGGACGAGGGGGTGCGTCGTGTACGCGCGCTGGGCGGCCATCAGGAGAACCGCTTCTCGATGATGTCGAGCAGGGCCATCGACTCGTCGTAGTCGCCGCGCAGCACCCAGTACGGCAGGTCGTAGGCGTGGTTCGCCTTGAAGGCGGGCAGCGCGCCGTAGACGGGGTTCTTCTTCAGGGTGGCGACGTCGGTCGTGTCGGCGTTGAAGCCCATGACGAACACGGACGGCTGGGTGATCGTCTGGCCCACCTTCTCGGTCGACAGCTCGAACATGTCACCGCCCTGCCCGTACACCTTGAAACCGCCCTTGGCGAAGACCGGCGCCGGCTCGATGCCGACCCTCTTCAACTCGGTGGGCAGGCCCACGCTCTCCACAAGGCCGTAGGCGGTGCCGTCGCCGGTGAGGGCGAGGAAGGACACGGGGCCGGGCGGCGGCGTGATCGCCTTCTTCACCTCGGCGATCCGCTTGTCGTAGGCGGCCAGGTGCCGGTCGTAGACGTCGGGCTTGCCGAACACGTCGTCGGCGAGGAAGGAGAACTGGCTCCGCCAGTCGCCGAGCTTCTTGCCCACGAGCACGGTGGGAGCGATGCCGGAGAGGTTGTCGTACACCTTCTCCGCCTGGAACAGCGGGAAGCCGATGCCGCCGCCGACGATGAGGTCGGGCTTGAGGGCGAGGATCGCCTCCAGATCGAAGCCGTCGACGCTCCACGGCAGGAACGTCGTGCCGTCCTCCTTCGCCTCCTTCTCCCAGTACGGGGAGAACTTGCCCTTGCCGTCGGCGTCCTCGGGAATCGTGGCGCGCACCGGCACGTCGAGGTCGTAGAGGTACCCGGCGAGGGCATGGTTCAGCACGACCACACGCTTGGGGTCGGTCGGCACCTTCACCTCGCCGTAGTCGGTCTTGACGGTACGGGTCTTCGCGACGGGCGCCTTGTCCCCGTCGCCCGACGAGTCGGAGGCCGAGCAGCCGGTGAGGGCCAGCGCGGCGACGAGCGCGAAGGCGAGAAGGCGGGCAGGAGCAAACATGGGACCTCATGTGACTGGGCAGGGCAGGCTCGAGTGTTCGAGCTATTGGTAAGGTGAGGCTAACCTTGCTGGTTCCGTTGCGTCGATCCGAGTGTGACATCGCCGGTGACGGACACGACGCGTCGCATACAACGGGAGGCACGCTTGCCGATGACATTCCTCGGCACCGTGGTCCCCGAGAACGCCATCCGCTTTCTCGGGCACGACACGCATCGGCACGACGAGCCGCACCTCGTCTACCTGGTGACCGGCAACGCCCGACTGTCTGCCGACGGCGCGGAGTGGCGGCTCGGGCGACACGAGGCAGTCTGGCTCGCTCCCCGCGTGCCGCACGCGCTGCGGATCGAGTCGGGCGGCATGGCACTCGGCCCCACCCTCAACCCCGGTGACCTGCCCCGATGTCGTGTGCAGCCGCTCGGGGCGGTACCCGCGATCGTCGAGGTCATGACCACCACGCTCGGCGCGGCGCCGAGCACGGCGGAGCAGGTCCAGCCGTTCCGTCAGGCACTGGGACGCGTGCTGAGGGGCATCTCCCGGCAGTACTTCCCGGTCGTGCTCCCCGCCCATCCCGCGGTGCGCGCACTCGCCCGCGAGGCCCTGCGCACTGCCTCCGGGACGCTGGAGCAGCTCGCCGCGCAGCACCGGATGAGCCCCCGGCAGGTGCAGCGCGTCTTCCTCGACGAGACCGGACTGCCCTTCACACGGTGGCGCAACCGGGCCAGGATGAACGCCGCCGTCGAACACCTCCGCGGCGGGGGTGAGCTGACGGCGGCGGCCAGGGCGGCCGGCTACGCGACCCGGGCCGGACTGCTGCGCGCGCTGAGCCGCGAGTCCGGGGTGCCCGTGAGCGCGCTCAGCACGGACGCGGTGGGGGCGCTCGGCGGTCACTGAATCGGGAGCCAGGCAGTTCAAGCAGTTCAAGTACTTCGATCACGCACGGCACCGGGCTGTCCGGGTGACGGGTTGCTCAGGGAGGTTCGATGCCACAGGCGCTCGCGACGACGACCGCGCCACCACCGACTGCGTCGTCGCGGTCGTCGCGTCGCAGGACACGCCGGCTCCTCGGCCTGGGCGTCGCCGTCGGCGCGCTCCTCGTGGCGGTGCTGCTCAGCGTCGCGATCGGCTCGGCGATGCTCCCCCTTGACGTGGTGTGGCAGGCGCTGACCGCTCCCGACGGCTCCGCTTCGCACGCCACGATCAGCGCCGCCCGCGTGGACCGCACGCTGCTCGGCATCGTCGTCGGTGTGTCCCTGGGCGTGGCGGGGGCGCTCATCCAGGCGCTCACCCGCAATCCGCTCGCCGACCCGGGTGTTCTCGGCGTCAACGCCGGCGCGGGTTTCGCCGTCACCCTGGGTGTGGCCGTCTTCGGCGTCACGCGCATCGAGCAGTACCTGCCCTTCGCCTTCGTCGGCGCCGTCGTCGGTTCAGCGGTGGTCTACCTCGCCGCGAGCGGCGGACGGGGCGGGCCCTCGCCGCTGCGGCTCACCCTCGTCGGGGTCGCTTTCACGGCGGTGCTGTCCGGCATCTCCCAGACCCTCGCCCTGATCGACACGGAGACCTTCGACCGCATGAGATTCTGGGGAGCGGGCACCATCACCGACCGCCCGACGGGCACAGCCGGTGACATCGCGCCCTTCGTCCTGGCCGGTCTGCTGGTCGCCGTCTGCTGTGCGCGTCCGCTCAACGCGATCGCACTCGGCGACGACGCGGGGCGGGCTGTCGGTCTGCGGATCGGTGCGACCCGGTGCGGTGTGGTGATCGCGGTGGCCCTGCTGTGCGGTGCGGCGACGGCCGCGGCGGGCCCGCTGATGTTCGTCGGTCTCATGGTGCCGCACGCCGTGCGATGGCTCACCGGACCGGACTGGCGCTGGATTCTTGCCTACTCCGCCGTCCTCGCCCCGGCGATCGTGCTGGTCGCCGATGTCCTGGGCCGGCTGATCGTGATCCCCGCCGAGCTGCCGGTCGGTGTCATGATGCCGCTCATCGGCGCGCCCGTACTGATCCTGCTGGTGCGCGGAAGCCGGATGAGGGCGCTGTGAACGGGGTGTTCGTCCTCAGGGCAGGGCCCCTGAGTCTGAGAGCGTCGCGCCGTGTGGTCGTCGTGTGCGGCCTGCTGTGGGTCGCGCTGATCGCGCTGGCCCTGTGGGCGTTCACACTCGGCAGCTACCCGCTGAGCCTCGGCGACCTGATCGCGGTCATGTCGGGCACGGCCGGCGACAGCGTCCGTACCGTCGTCCTGGAGTGGCGGGCACCGCGCATCGTCGCCGCCGTGGTGTTCGGGGCCGCCCTGGCCGTGGGCGGCGCGATCTTCCAGTCCCTGACCCGCAACCCGCTCGGCAGCCCCGACGTCATCGGCTTCACCACCGGCTCCTACACCGGTGTCGTCCTCACGCTGCTCGCGGGCGCGAGCAGTTACTCGGCGCTCGTGGCGGGCGCGCTCGCAGGCGGGCTCGTCACCGCCTTCGCCGTGTATCTGCTGGCGTTCCAACGGGGTGTGCGGGGCTTCCGGCTCATCATCGTGGGTATCGCGGTCGGTGCGTTGCTGTCCTCGGTCAACACGTGGTTCTCGGTGAAGGCCGATGTGGACACCGCGCTGAGGGCCGCGGTGTGGGGCGCCGGCTCACTGAGCTCCATCGGCTGGCCCGCCGTCATGATGGCCTCCGTCCTGACGGCGGGGGTCGCACTGGCGGCCACCGTGGTGCAACGCCGGATGCGATTGCTCGAACTGGGCGACGACACGGCGGCGACGCTGGGAGTACCCGTCGAGCGCACGAAGCTGCTGCTGGTGGTCCTCGGCGTGGCCGCTACAGCCGCGGTGACCGCCGCGTCGGGCCCCATCGCCTTCGTCGCGCTGGCGGCGCCGCAGATCGCCCGCCGTCTCACCGGGCGGGGAGCCTCCGTCGACCTCGCCGGTTCGGCGCTCGTCGGCGCGCTCCTGCTGCTCGGCGCCGACATCGCGGCGCAGCATGCGATTCCGGATGTGCTGCTACCGACCGGTGCGGTCACCGTGTGCGTCGGCGGGGCGTATCTGCTGGTACTGCTGGTGCGGGAGTCCCGGCGGGGCTTGTAGGGCAGCCGAGTCGGCCGACCGGCGGGCCGGGGAAGGTCAGCGGTCCGTGGTCCGCGAACGTGTGGCTGCGGCCTGCCATCGCGCGGTCGCCAGGTGGCCTTCACCTGCTCTCCGCCTCGAATGCCTGGGCGACCGCCAGGCTGTCCTCGTAGACATGGTGGCGGGTGACGAGGCCGTCCTCGACCGTGAGGTGCAGGGCGAACCGCGCGCGATACGCCCGCCCGGTGGGCCGGGCGGTCTGGCGAATCTCACCGAGCACGACTGCGTCGTCGCCATCGACGAGGATGCGCTCGATCTCGGTGGCCACGTGCTCAGGCTCGTGGTGCTCGGCAAGCTCGCGGTAGTGATCGGCCGCGTCGGCCCGGGTGGACCGGTGACGAATCCACGGCGTGGCCGTTCGGCCGTGCTCGGCCTCCGGCCAGTCCAGCTTCCAATCGCACCGCTCGGCATACAGCTCGGCGATGCGCCCGGGATCGCCTTCGCCGATTCTGCGCAGGAGTTCCCCGATGACGGCGCGTGTGTTCTGAGGTGTGGCTATGGACATGGTCGGCCTTCTCCCTGCAGATCCGCGTCCTGCCGACGCGGAGAAGGCCCCATTCTTGCCCAGTGCGGGCAAGCCGAGCCGGCCGACTCGGAGGCAGGGCAAGCGAGTCACCGTGACGACTTCCGACACACGCATGCTTCCGTGCCGCTGACCGGTTCCCCTTGACGCGACAGATCCTGGCCTTGGGTTTCCATCCATTCCCGGGTGCTCCGCTCCGGCCCGACCGGTTCCGTCCGGTGCGGGGACGCGGGGTTGCCGCCCGGGTCCGGCGGCCGACGAGCCGGGACACCACCTCCTGGCCCATCTCCCCGACGATCGGCGGACCGAGTCGGCGCTGGGCGCTCTGGGGGGAGGTGACGGCGGACAGCGCCGGGGCGGCGAACACGCACAACCGAAGTGGCGGACGGTCTGGCGGCGCAGGGCCACCGCTTCGGGCCGGGAGCGGTCCCAGCGTTTGCCGGTGTTCTCCGCGGACCGGTCCGTCAGCGGCGTCGGACGGGCAGGACATCAGCGACTGGGCTCGCCAGATCCGGGGGCGCACCGCCGTCGGTGCGTCCCCGGTCGCGCGTCGGGTCCTCTCTGATGACCCGACGGCTCCTGGAGCGATGCCGCACCTTGTTGCACATGGATTGCAACTACACTTCTGTGGCAAGAACCCGCTTCGGGAGGAGATGCGATGGCGACGGACCGGATCGTGCTGGGGATCGAGTCGTCGTGCGACGAGACGGGTGTGGGGATCGTCTCGCGGGGGCGCCTGCTCGGCCATGCGGTGGCGTCGAGCATGGACGAGCACGCCAGGTTCGGCGGTGTGGTCCCGGAGATCGCCGCACGCGCTCATCTGCACTCCTTCAACCCGGTGGTCAGGGAGGCGCTGAACCGGGCGGGACTGCGGTTGTCCGACATCGACGCCGTGGCGGTGACCACGGGGCCGGGGCTGGCCGGCGCGTTGCAGGTCGGGCTCGCCGGAGCGAAGACTCTGGCCTACTCGACGGGTGTGCCGTTGTACGGGGTGCACCATCTGGCGGGGCATGTCGCCGCCGACACACTGGAGCACGGCCCGCTGCCCGACCCGTGCGTGGTGCTGATCGTCTCCGGCGGGCACACGTCCCTGCTGGTCGTGCGGGACCTGGTCCGCGATCCCATCGTGCATCTGGGTGACACGGTGGACGACGCGGCGGGTGAGTGCTTCGACAAGGCGGCCAGGGTTTTCGGGCTGCCCTACCCGGGCGGCCCCGCCATCGACCGCGCGGCCCGGGGAGGCGATCCGCGGGCGGTGGCCTTCCCCCGGCCGCTGACCGGCCCGAAGGACGATCCGTACGCGTTCTCCTTCTCCGGGCTCAAGACGGCAGCGGCCCGCTGGGCCGAACGGCACCGCCTCGGAGACCAGGAGATCCCTCTGTCCGACGGCGCCGCGTCACTCCAGGAGGCCGTCGCCGACGTACTGACCCGCAAGGCGCTCGCCGCCTGCCGTGCCTACGGCGTGCGGACCCTCTTGATCGTCGGCGGCGTCGCCGCGAACTCGCGGGTGCGGGCTCTCGCCGAGGAGCGCTGCGCCGCCGCCGGTGTCGGTCTGCGCGTACCACCCCTGTCCCTCTGCACGGACAACGGCGCGATGATCGCCGCCGTCGGGGATCTTCTCCTCCGGGCGGGCGCCGACCCCGCCCCGTTGGACCTGTCCGTCGACCCTTCGGCTCCGCTGGAGTACGCCTCGCTGCATCCGGTCGCCCGGCCCTCCGCCGCGGGAGCGGCATGACACCACCGGCCCACGTCGTGCGGAACGGCGACGGCGCCACGCGGTGACCACCGACCGCCCCGACCGCGTCGGCGGCCACCGGCGGACGCTGACTCCCGTACGGGTCGGGGGCGCGGCGCGCTTCCGGCAACGCCTCGGGGACACCTGTCCTTCGCCGGTGGTGTGGACCATGCCGCGATTCCCGGCTCTCCGCCCGCACGACCGGCCCGTACGGCCGTGCCGCTTCCTCCCTCCTGATTCCCCTCTGACGTCCTCGGAGCACCTGTGCGTACCGCTGACATCCGTACCCGATTCCTCGACTTCTTCGCCGCGCACGGCCACACCCGAGTGCCGAGCGCACCGTTGCCCACACCCGATCCGACGCTGCTGTTCGTCAACGCGGGCATGGTTCCGTTCAAGCCATGTCTGACGGGCGAGGTACCGGCGCCCTGGCCGCGGGCGGTGAGTGTGCAGAAGTGCGTACGCACGCTGGACATCGAGGAGGTCGGCCGGACCACGCGTCACGGCTCGTTCTTCCAGATGAACGGCAATTTCTCCTTCGGCGACTACTTCAAGCAGGAGGCCATCGCCTTCGCCTGGGAGCTGTCGACGAAAGCGATGGCCGACGGAGGCTTCGGCCTGGACCCCGACAGGATCTGGGTCACGGTCCATCACTCCGACACCGAGGCGCGCGGCATCTGGCGTGCGGTCGCCGGACTCCCCGACGAACGGATCGTGGCGCGCGGCGACGAGGACAACCTCTGGTCCATGGGCGTCCCCGGCCCGTGCGGGCCCTGCTCCGAGCTGTACTACGACCGGGGGCCGGCCCTGGGCCGGGCGGGAGGCCCGGCGGTCGACGAGGACCGGTACATGGAGTTCTGGAACCTCGTCTTCATGCAGTACGAGCGGGGCGAGGGCACCGGTAAGACCGGCTATCCCGTCCTCGGCGAGCTGCCCCGGCGCAACATCGACACCGGCATGGGCCTGGAACGCATGGCCACGCTCCTCCAGGGAGTCGGCAACCTCTACGAGATCGACGAGACCCGCCCCGTCCTGGACCGCGCGGCGGCCCTGGCCGACGTGCGCTACGGCGCCGGAGCCCCGGCCGACGTGCGCCTGCGCATCGTCGCCGACCACGTCCGCACCGGCCTGATGCTGCTCGCCGACGGCACGGTCCCCGGCAACGAGGGCCGCGGCTACGTGCTGCGCCGCCTCCTGCGCCGCGCCGTCCGCTCCATGCACCAGCTCGGTCAGCGGGACCCCGTCCTTCCGGAACTGCTGGCCGTGGCCCGTGACTGCATGGCGCCCGGCTACCCGGAGGTCGCCGCCGACTTCATCCGCATCGCCGAACAGGCGTCCGCGGAGGAGGACGCCTTCCGGGGCACCCTGCGCCAGGGGACCACCGTTCTCGACACCGCCCTCGCCAAGGTCAAGGCGGACAGCGGCCGGACGCTCCCCGGAACTCAGGCGTTCCTGCTCCATGACACCTACGGATTCCCCGTCGACCTCACCCTGGAGATGGCGGCCGAACAAGGGGTGGAGGTCGACCGCGAGGGGTTCGCGGCCCTGATGAACGCCCAGCGTGAACGTGCCCGCGCCGACGCCCACGCCCGCAGGCCGGGTGGGACGGCGAGCACGGCAGCCCTGCGCGCGGTGCTCGACGCACACGGTCCGACCGACTGGCGGGCCTGGGAAACGCTGACCACCGAGTCGCGTGTCATCGCCCTGACCGACGCCACCGGAGCCGTCCCGGCCGCCCGGGCGGGAGAGATCGTCGGTGTCGTCCTCGACCGCTCGCCCTTCTACGCCGAGTCCGGCGGCCAGGAGAGCGACGCCGGGCGCCTGTCCGGTCCCTCCACGGAGGCCGAAGTGCTGGACGTTCAGCGCGCACTGCCCGGCCTGGTCGTCCATCAGGTACGCGTCCTCTCCGGCGAACTCGCCGTCGGCGACACCGTCCGTGCCGCCGTCGACCCCGAGTGGCGCCTCGGTGCCCGCCAGGCCCACTCCGGCACGCACGTACTGCACGCCGCGCTGCGCGAGGTCCTCGGCCCCGCGGCCCTGCAGTCGGGCTCCTACAACCGGCCCGGATACCTGCGCCTCGACTTCCCCCGGCGTGGCGCGCTCCCGCAGGCCGTCCGGCGGGACGTCGAAGAGGCGGCCAACCGCGCGCTGCGCCGCGACCTGCCGGTCACCGTGCGGTGGATGCCCCTGTCCGAGGCGAAGCGGCTCGGGGCCCTCGCCCTCTTCGACGAGACCTACGGGGAGAAGGTCCGAGTCGTCGAGATCGGCGGGCAGTGGTCACGCGAGCTGTGCGGTGGCACCCACGTCGAACACGCCGCACAGATCGGCACCGTGGCCATCACCTCCGAGAGTTCGGTGGGCGCCGGTATGCGCCGCGTCGAAGCCGCGGTCGGCATCGAGGGCTTCGGCTATCTGGCACGCGAACGCGACCTCGTCTCCCGTGTCGCCGAGCAGCTCGGCGCCCCGCGCGCCGAGGTCCCCGACCGGATCGCGGCCCTGCTGGAGCGCCTCAAGGCGGCCGACCGCGAGAACGCCCGTCTCAAGCGGCAGGCCATGGCCGGTCGCGCGGCCGAGCTGGCGGAGCGAGGGGCCGACGCCGACGGAATCGGTGTCGTCACCACGACCAGCGAGGGCGGTACGGACGAGGCACGCTCGCTGGCCGTGGCCGTACGCGACCGGTTCCCCACGGAACGGCCGGGCGTCGTGGCCGTGGGCACCCCGGCCGGGACCGTCGTCGTCGCGGTGAACAAGGCAGGACTCGACACGGGGTTGGACTCGGCCGCCCTGGTCAAGCGGCTCCTCGACGGCCGGGGCGGCGGCTCGCGGGAACTCGCCCAGGGCGGCGGTCTCACCCCCGAGGCGGTGGGCGCCGCGCTGGCACGGCTGCCCCGGCTGGTCGGCGGACACTGACGCACTCGCCGGCCGCGCGGGCACGGACAACCGGTGAGGTGACGGACCGCTGAAGTGCCGGGTGCCGGGTGCCGGGTAGGGCGGACGCCGGATGCCCGAGGGCGTGTGCGGAACTTCCCCCGGGACGCTCAGGCGCCGCCGCCCGAAGTCTCCACCGGATAGGGGACGTAGGTACGCCGGTCGGGGTCCACGGCCAGCCGGCCGCCGGCCGGCGGCCGGGCCCGCTGGGCGCAGTCACGGCGTTCGCAGATGCGGCAGCCCAGGCCGATCGGTGTCGCGGCGCGCGGGTCGTCCAGGGCGATGCCCTCCGCGTAGACGAGGCGGTGCGCGTGCCGCAGTTCGCACCCCAGCGCGACGGCGAACTCGGCCCGGGACGCTCGGTGTCCGGCGCCACCCCTGGTGACCGTGCGCGCCACCCAGAAGTGGCGCTTCCCGTCCGGCATCTCGGCGACCTGGGTGAGGACCCGGCCGGGGGAGGAGAACGCCGCGTACACCGTCCAGAGCGGGCAGGTGCCACCGAGCCGCGAGAAGTGGAAGTCGGTGGCGGACTGCCGTTTGGAGACATTCCCGGCCCGGTCCACGCGCAGGAAGGAGAAGGGCACCCCGCGCTGCCCGGAGCGCTGGAGGGTGCTCAGCCGGTGGCAGACGGTCTCGAAGCCGACACCGAAGCGGGCCTGGAGCAGCTCGATGTCGTACCGCAGCTCCTCGGCGGCGGTCCGGAACGCCGTGTACGGCATCAGGAGCGCACCGGCGAAGTAGTTGGCGAGCCCGATCCGCCCCAGGTCCGCGGACTGGGCGGAGGTCAGCGCGGCGGTCTCGATCAGGGCGTCGAGCAGCGGACGGTACTCCAGCAGGGCGATCTGGGTGGCGAGCTGGAAGGACTGCTGGCCGTCCGTGAGCCACGGTGACAGGAACAGCAGGCCGCGCGCCGCGTCGAAGCGCCGGGCGTCCGCCGAACGTTCGGGGGCGGCCTCCACCACGGTGACGCGGTGGCGGTCGGCCAGCCGTCGCCGCAGGATCTCCGCCGCCGTACGCGCCGAGTCGAGGCCCCACGCGTGCGCAGCGCGCTCCGCCTCGCTGTCGAGCCGGCCGAAGTGGTTGTGGTGGGCGTAGAAGAAGTCCCGGACCTCGTCGTGCGGCTCGGCCGGGGGCAGCACCCTGACCGAGGAGGCGGGCGCGTCGGCGGACGCCAGGGCGGCGACCTGCTCGGCGGCGTCCCGGTAACGGTGGTGCAGGGCGACCAGCGCACGGGCCACCTCGGGATGGTCGCGGACCACTTCGGCGGCCTGCTCCACCGGGACGGACACACCGCTGGCCTCGTCGCCGAGCGCGGTCCGCAGATCGGTCGCGAGCCGCTCCTCCGCGGCCTCGGAGAAGAACTCCGCCTCCACACCCAGGACTTCGGCGATCCGGAGCAGCACCGGGGCGGTCAGCGGACGTTGGCTGTGCTCGATCTGGTTCAGGTAGCTCGTCGAGATGCCCAGCGAGCGCGCCAGCTCGACCTGGTTCATACCGCGCTCGGACCGCAGTCTCCGCAGTTTGGCGTGCGCGTAGATCTTCCGCCCGGCAGCTCGCGCCATGTGTGCCTCCCGCCGCTCCTCCTGGGTGCCATCCGCGTCGCGCACCTGTGAAGTTACCATCCGCACCTTTCGCAAGATTCGCAGATTCGCAGCGCGCGACGGTACGGATTCAGCAGCTTGGAACTGTCGCGCCACACCCTGGACGCGGGCATGCTCGCTGGTACAGGCCGGCGGGAACCGTCCCGGGACAGCTCTCAGGACGGTCGCCCCGCCAGGACGAACACCGCGAGGAGCCCCGTGATCGACCATCAGGTACGCGTCCACCCCAGCGCCGACCGGCTGCCCCGCGAGGAACAGCTCGCCTGGAAGCTCGCCACCGTCGCCACCGGCACCCAGGAGGCCGCCGAGCTGGAACCGGAAGCCGTGGCCATGGCCGTCAACCGGGTGATCGACAACGCGTCGGTCGCGGTCGCCTCCCTGCGCCGCCGTCCGGTCGCCGTGGCCCGAGCCCAGGCCCTGCCGCACACGGCTGCCCCGGGGGCCTCGGTCTTCGGAGCGGACACGAGCCGGCGCGTATCACCCGAATGGGCGGCCTGGGCCAACGGCACGGCGGTGCGTGAGCTGGACTTCCACGACACCTATCTGGCCGCCGACTACTCCCACCCCGGTGACAACATCCCGCCGCTGCTCGCCGTCGCCCAGCACACCGGCCGCACCGGTGCGGATCTGCTGCGCGGCGTCATCGCCGCGTACGAGATCCACGTCGCGCTCGTGAAGGGCATCTGCCTGCACGCCCACCGCATCGACCATGTGGCGCATCTGAGCGCCGCCACCGCCTGCGGACTCGGGGCGATGCTGCGGCTGCCCACGGAAACCGTGTACCAGGCCGTCGGGCAGGCGGTGCACACGACGACCGCCACCCGGCAGTCCCGGAAGGGAGAGATCTCCAGCTGGAAGGCGTTCGCCCCGGCCTTCGCCGGCAAGGCCGCCGTCGAAGCGGTGGACCGGGCGATGCGAGGGGAAGGCGCGCCCTCGCCGATCTACGAAGGCGAGGACGGCTTCCTCGCCTGGCTGCTCGACGGCCCCGAGGCGTCGTACACGGTCTCCCTGCCCGAACCGGGCGGGACGCGCCGCGCGATCCTCGACACGTACACCAAGGAGCACTCGGCCGAGTACCAGGCCCAGGCGGTCATCGACCTGGCCCGCAGGCTGCGGGAGAGGACCGGACCCCTGACGGACGTGCGGGACATCGTGCTGCACACCAGCCACCACACCCACCACGTCATCGGCTCCGGTGCCGGAGACCCGCAGAAGTACGACCCGCACGCCAGCCGCGAGACCCTCGACCACTCCGTGCCGTACATCTTCGCGGTCGCCCTGGAGGACGGCGCCTGGCATCACGAACGCTCCTACGCCCCCGACCGCGCCCGCCGCCCGGAGACCGTCGAGCTGTGGCGGAAGATCTCCACGGTGGAGGACCCGGAGTGGACCCGCCGCTACCACGACCCGGACCCGGGGCGCCGTGCCTTCGGCGGCCGCGCCGTGATCACGCTCGCCGACGGCACGGTGATCGAGGACGAACTCGCCGTCGCGGACGCCCATCCGGCCGGCGCCCGCCCCTTCGGCCGGGCCGGATACACGGCCAAGTTCCGCACCCTCGCCGAGGGCGTCGTCGCCCCCGACGCGCGGGAAACCTTCCTGGACAGCGCGAGCCGGCTCGCCCACCTGGACACGGACGGGCTCGCGGAGCTCTTCCCGCGGGTCGACACGGAGAAGGTCGCCGCGTACGACGCGCGGCTCCCGAAGGGTCTGTTCTGATGCTGCACTCCCGCACCACACCCACCGAACGCCGCCGGGCGCTACGGCAACAGCTCGCCTCCGGGCGGCTGCTGCGGATGCCGGGCGCGGTCAACCCGTACTCGGCGAAGCTGATCGAGGAGCACGGCTTCGAGGCCGTCTACCTCTCCGGCGCCGTCCTCGCCGCCGAACTGTGCCTGCCCGACATCGGCCTCACCACCTCGACCGAGATCGCCGCCCGCGCCCAGCAGGTCACCCGGGTCACCGGCCTCCCCGTCCTCATCGACGCCGACACCGGCTTCGGGGCCCCCGTCAACGCCGCCCGCACCGTCCAGCTCTTCGAGGACGCGGGACTGTCCGGGATGCACCTGGAGGACCAGACCGCCGTCAAACGCTGCGGCCACCTCGACGGCAAGACGCTCGTGACGCGCGACGAGATGGCGCAGCGGGTCCGAGCCGCGGCCGACGCCCGGCGCGACGACGGCTTCCTGCTGATGGCCCGCACCGACGCCCGCGCCGTCGAGGGCCTGGACGCGGCGATCGACAGGGCGAAGGCGTACGTCGACGCGGGCGCCGACGCGGTCTTCCCCGAGGCCCTGGACGGCGAGGCCGAGTTCGCGGCGTTCCGCGCGGCCCTCGACGTGCCGCTGCTCGCCAACATGACCGAGTTCGGCAAGGGCCCGCTGCTGACCACCGCCGCCCTGGAAGACCTCGGGTACAACATCGCCCTCTACCCGGTCACCCTGTTCCGCCTCGCCAACGGCGCCATCGAGGACGGGCTGCGCACGCTGGCCGCCGAGGGAACCCAGGCGTCCCTGCTGCCCCGCATGCAGACCCGCTCCCGGCTCTACGAGGTCCTCGGCTACGAGGACTACACGGCCTTCGACTCGGCCGTCTTCGACTTCACCCTCCCGCCCGGCGCCTGACTCCCGCCCGGCCCGCACCCCCCGCTGGAGGAACCTCATGCCCACCGCCCCGCCCACGCCGGACATCCACCGCGGCCTCGCCGGTGTCGTCGTCGACACCACCGGGATCTCCACCGTCATCCAGGAGACCAACTCCCTGACCTACCGCGGCTACCCGGTCCAGGACCTGGCCGCCCGCCACTCCTTCGAGGAGGTCGCCCACCTGCTCTGGCACGGGGAACTCCCCGACGCGGGGCAGCTCGGTGAGTTCCGGGCCCGCGAACGCGCCCTGCGGCCCCTGGACCGCACCACCGCGGAACTCCTGGCCCGCCTGCCCGAGACCTGCCACCCCATGGACGTCCTGCGGACCGCCGTCAGCTTCTTCGGGGCCGAGGACCCCGCCGAGGACGACGGCAGTCCGGCCGCCAACCGGACCAAGTCCCTGGCCCTGCTGGCCAGACTGCCGACCGTGGTCGCCGCCGACCACCGCAGGCGCCGCGGACTCGCCCCGATCCAGCCGGACCCCTCCCTCGGATACGCCGAGAACTTCTTCCACATGTGCTTCGGCCGGATTCCCGAGCCCGAAGTGGTCCGCTGCTTCGAGATCTCCCTCATCCTCTACGCCGAACACAGCTTCAACGCGTCGACGTTCACCGCCCGCGTCGTCACCTCCACGCTCTCCGACCTCTACAGCGCCGTGACCGCGGCCATCGGCGCCCTCAAGGGGCCGCTGCACGGCGGTGCCAACGAAGCCGTGATGCACATGCTCAACGAGATCGGCGACCCGCGACGGGCCGAGGAATGGCTCGACGAGGCTCTGGCCTCGAAGCGCAAAATCATGGGCTTCGGCCACCGCGTCTACAGACACGGCGACTCACGCGTCCCGATCATGCAGGACGCCACGGACCGGCTCGTCGCCCGCGCGGCCGACCCCGAGGCCACCCGCCTCGCCGCCCTGCACGCGGCCCTGCGCCACGCCATGATCACACGCAAGGGGATTCACCCCAACCTGGACTATCCGGCAGGGCTCGCCTACCACCTCATGGGCTTCGACATCCCCACCTTCACACCGATATTCGTGATGAGCCGCGTCACCGGCTGGACCGCCCACATCACCGAACAACTCGCCCACAACGCGCTCATCCGCCCCCTGGCCTCCTACGACGGACAGGACCAACGGCCCGTGCCGACGGCCTCCTGACGGCCGGCGCACACCTGGCCGCCGGTCCGCCCCCGCCGACGAGCTGTCGCCCGCGATGCCGGCCGATGCCGTGGACCCTGCCCGGGCCCACGGCATCGGCCGCACGATCACTGCGCCGCCGGGCCGGTCACGAGGGCTGCGGCTCCTCAGTGGCCGTACGCGACAGAACCACCTCGGAACGGATGATGTGCTTGGTGAGTTTGCCGGACGGGTTCCGCGGCAGCCGGTCGACCCTGATGGCCTCGCGAGGGAGCTTGTAGCGCGCGAGCAGCTTCCCGAGGTACTCCCGCATCTCCTCCAGCTCGACCGCCGCGCCGTCGCCGCTCACGTAGACGGCGACGACTGATTCCCCCCAGGCGGGGTGAGGGCGGCCGACGACGGCGATGTCGCTGATCCGCGGGTGTCCGCGGAGCGCTTCCTCGACCTCCTGGGAGTGGACGTTCTCCCCGCCGACGATGATGACGTCCTTGAGCCGGTCGACGATGTAGAGGTAGCCGTCCTCGTCGACGCGTGCCACGTCGCCGGTACGGAACCACGGGCCGGAGAACGACTCGGCGGTGGCTTCCGGGGCCTGGTGGTAGGCCACCATCGCGGTGTCGGCGCGCAGCCAGATCTCTCCCGTGCCCGGGGCGTCGACGTCCCGGCCGTCGTCACCCACGACACGCAGGTCCACGCCGGGCATCCCGCGGCGGCCGATGGAGCCGGCCTTCGTCAGCTGTTCGTGGGGGTGGAGAGCCGTGCCCACGGGCCCCATCTCGCTCACGCCGTAGACCTGGACGAAGCGGTCGCTTCCGTACGCCCCCATCAGCGTCCGGGCGACCTCGGCGCCGAGGGGGGCGCCCCCGTACAGCCACCGCGTCACGCTCGACAGGTCGTAGTCGGACAGGCTCAGCCTGCCGGCCGCCGCCAGCTGTGTGGGGGCTATGTAGGCGATGGGGGCGCCGAAGAAAGCGGTCGCCCGGTACCGCTCGACGTGCTCCAGGAATCCGGCGGGGTCGTACTCGCGCTGCAGGATCGTCGTGGCGCCCAGGAACACCATGGTGAGGAGCCAGTCGTTGAGCGGGGCCGCGTGCCAGACGGGCATCGAGAGCAGGAACCGCTCCTCGCTGGTGAAGTTCAGTGTCGAGACGATCAGAGGCTGGACCGCCGAGATGGTCCGGTGGGTGTGGACGCATGCCTTCGGGGCGCCTGTGGTTCCCGAGGTGTAGAGGAACTGCGCGACGTCGTCCTGACCGAGGTCCGGTACGGGCTTGAGCGGCGCCGACCGCTCCACGAGTTCGTCGAACCACTCCAGGCCCTCGACACGGGCCTCCGTGGTCAGCCAGCGGGTCTGCGGACCGGCGACCGTGGCGTCGAGCGCGAGTTCGGCGGCCACGATGCCGATGCGGGCGCCGCTGTGCTCGATCGCGTAGGCGGTCTCCGGAACCGCGAGCTTGTGGTTGACGGGGACGAGTACACCACCGGCGAACCAGACGCCGAAGGCCGCCACGACGAATCCCGGGGTGTTGAACGTCTGTACCGCGACGCGGTCGCCCGGCCCGAGTCCACGGTCCGTCAGCACCGTGGCGGCGCGGCGCGCGCGATCCAGAAGGGCGCCGTAGGTGAGGTGTTCATCGCCGTGGACGACGGCGTCCTTCCGCGGGTCGATTCGTGCGGCACGTTCCAGCAGGGCGGTCAGGTGCACCGGCGTGGCTCCTCGGACGGTCACCGAGCTCAACTATGCACCGAGCTCAACTATGCTTTGAATATTAGTTCATTCCTTCTGCCGAGGAGGTGTCGATGGCGTATCGGCAGACCGACCGGACGAGGCGGCGTGCGGAGGAGAAGCAGGTCGCCTTCCTCGGCGCCGCGCTCGACCTCGTGGCTCTCCACGGCTTCGCCGGCGCGAAGGTGAGCGCCATCGCCCAGGCGTGTCATGCCAGCACGGGCTCGCTCTACTCGTACTTCGACAGCCGTGAGGACCTGCTGGCAGCCGTGTTCCGCGAAGTCGCCGACCGGGAGTTGACGGCGGTGGGACGGGCGGTCGCGGAGGCTCCCGCCTCTCCGACCGAACGCCTGGACGCGCTGATCCGCACCTTCACCCGTCGTGCGCTCAGAGGCCGCCGGATGGCGTGGTCCCTCCTGTTCGAGCCGGTGGCGCCGGCCGTGGAGGCCGAGAGACTCGTCTACCGGCGCGCCTACGTCGAGCTGGGCGAGGGAATCATCCGCGACGGCATCACGGAGGGTGCGTTCGCGCCGCAGAACGCGACCGTCGCGTCCTCGGCCGTCATCGGAGCCATCTCGGAAGCCCTGGTGGGACGGCTCGGTCCGATCGAGCCCGACGCCGTCTCGGGCATGTCCGACGAACTTCTCGTCGCGGAGATCCGCGACTTCTGTTTCCGCGCCCTCGGCCGGCCGTCGGCGACCCCCTCCTGACCCCTGGAGACGCGGTGAGGCCCGGGACGCGCCCGCCCGGCCGACCGTGCGCCACCACCACGCGACTGATCGCGGGTCAGAACGTGCCTCGGGGTCCCCACCCGAGACACACCAGCCGTCAAGTGCGTTGCCCGCGGAGGGAGATGCGTGGCGGTGAACGGACACGCCGCCCCGAGGAGCGTTGCTCCGTCGAGCCTCCGGCCGTACGATGAAATGAACCTTGGTTCAGATCATGGGGTGAGGTTCTTCGCGGCAGGCCGGGACACCGATCGTCGGGGAGATCCCGCCGCTCTGCCTTCGCGCGGTCGGTGCCGGGCAGCCGTCTTCCGGACCGGCGGCCGCCGCCGGTCGGCAACCCCGAATCCGTCGTAGAGGGAGTGGGTCCCGATGAAACAGGACGATCAGGTGGCCATGATCAAGCGGCTCCTCGCGCTGCGTGAGACGCGTCATGACGAGAAGATGCTGGACGAAGTCGTGCGGATTCCCGTCACGAAGTACACCGACGGCGCGCTCCTCGACCGCGAACTCGCCTCGGCCTTCGCCCGGTTCCCCCTTGTCGTCAGCCACGCCTCGGCCCTGAGCGAGCCCGGTTCGTACGTGACCAGCGACTGGGACGAGTTCCCGTACGTCGTCGTCCGCGGCGACGACGGCCGGGTGCGGGCGTTCTACAACCAGTGCCGCCACCGCGGGGCCCGGCTGGTCACGGAGCGCACCGGCTCCGTCAAGAACTTCGTCTGCCCCTTCCACGGCTGGGTCTACGGGCTGAACGGGGACCTGAGGGGCATCACGCGGTCGCACGACTTCCCGGGCGTCGACAAGTGCGACTACGGCCTCGTCGAACTGCCGGCCACCGAGTCCGGCGGCCTCGTCTGGCTCGCGAGGGACCCCGGCGCCGAGCTCGACATACCCACGTACCTGGGCGCCTTCCACGACGACCTCGTGAACTTCGACGTCGCGTCACTGGTGCGGTACAAGAAGACCAAGGTCGTCAAGGAGGCCAACTGGAAGCTCCTGATCAAGACCTATCTGGAGGGCTACCACGTTCCCTACCTGCACAGGGACACCCTCGCCTTCGCGTTCAAGAAGGGCGTGATCGCCCACGACGAGGAGGGGCCGCACATCCGCCTGTCGGCGGCGCGCACCAACATCGAGGACACCGGGTCGAAGCCCGAGGAGGAATGGCGCATCCTCGACTACGCGTCGGTCTACTACACGCTCTTCCCGAACACGTTCTTCATCCTCCACCCCGATTACGTCTCCATCAACACGTTCTGGCCGCTCGCCCCCGACCGGACGGTCTGGACCCACGAAATGCTCTACCGTGCCGAGGACTTCGCCGGTTCGGCCGGTCAGAGCGGGCTGGAGAAGCGGTTCCGGTTCACCAACGACGACGTCTTCGACCAGGAGGACTTCGCCATCGCCGAAAACGTTCAGCGCGGCCTGAAGCACGGTGGAAGCGACCATCACGTGCTCGGTCTCGCCGAGGGACTGCTCGCCATGTTCCAGGACAACATCGACACGCGCCTCGCCGCGCCCCACGACGACACGACAGGACAACCGGCATGACGACCGACCTCGCCGCCTTCGCCCACAGCATCTTCGAGGCCCAGCCGTTCAGCCGGTTCCTCGGCGCCGAACTGACCGCCGTAGGTCCGGACTCGGCCGAGATCCGCATCCGTAACCGGCCCGAGCTCCAGCAGCAGCACGGGTTCGTCCACGGCGGTGTCATCAGCTACCTGGCGGACAACGCGCTCACGTTCGCGGGCGGTCTCGCTCTCGGCGGCGACGCGCTCACCACCGAGTACAAGATCAACTACGCCAGGCCCGCGGTCGGCGATGTCGTCATCGCCCGGGCGGACGCGGTCGTGACCACCCGCCGGCAGGCGGTCTGCCGGTGCACCGTCCACGTGCTCCGGGCGGACGTCGAGCGCCTCGTCGCCGTGGCCCAGGGCACGATCGTCGCCGCCGGGGCGCAGCAGCCGGACAGCTGATCCCCGCCCGGACCCGCGGGAACGGCGCCGTCCTGCCCGTTCCCCTTGAAACCCCAGGTGGTCAGAGGAGTTGGCGGCCCGCTGCTACTGTCGGCAGCCCCTGTAGGCACGTGACAGTTGGAGGAAGTCGATGAGGCTGCTGCCCAAGGTGGTTCGTCGGCCGCTGGAAGCGGTGTACGAGCGCCGTCTGGCCAGCACGCTGGAGGGGCTGCCGCGCCCGGAACACGTCGGGATCATGCTGGACGGGAACCGGCGCTGGGCCCGTGAGGCCGGTCACTCCGACGTCCGTGAGGGATACCGGCGAGGCGGGGCCAAGGTCGCCGAGTTCCTGGGCTGGTGCGTCCAGTCGAAGATCCAGCAGGTCACGCTGTTCATGCTGTCCGATGACAATCTCGGCCGCCCTGCCGAGCAGTTCGGTCCGCTGATGGAGATCATCACCGAGACCGTCCGCGATGTGTCGGCGTCAGGTCTGCCGTGGGAGGTGCAGGTCATCGGTTCGCTCGACCTGCTGCCCGCCGAGGCGGCGAGCGCACTCAAGGAAGCGGCGGGCCGGACCGCGGGCCGGGGCGGGCTCAAGGTCGATGTGGCGGTCGGCTACGGCGGTCGTCGCGAGATCGTGGACGCCGTGAAGGCCGCGTTCGAGGCACACAGGGCCGCCGGCGGTGATCCCGAGCAACTGATCGCCGATTTCGACGTCGAGCACATCTCCGCGAACCTGTACTCCGACACCGGCCGGGACCACGCCGACTTCGTGATCCGCACCTCGGGTGAGCAGCGGCTCTCCGGCTTCCTGTTGTGGCAGTCCGCGTACGCGGAGATGCACTTCGTGGACGTGTACTGGCCCGAGTTCCGCCGTGTGGACTTCCTGCGGGCCCTGCGCTCCTACGCCGGACGGGAACGCAGGTACGGCAAGTAGGACCCTCGCGACGTCCGTACGGGGAAGACGGGTGCCACTCCGGGAGTGGCACCCGTCAGTGCGGTGCACGAAGTCGGTTCAGCAGCCGGGGTCATTCACCGGCGAGCGCCGGCGGGAGTCGTCAGGCCCAGGGATTGAAGGGGATGCCGCCGGGCTTGGAGGCGTTGAGGAGATTCCTGAAGCGGTCGTCCTTGTCCGTGGTCTTGATGGTCGCGGACCCGAAGTCGGCGTTGTTCAGCCGGTCGCGCAGCCACGTGCTGGGCCAGCCGTTCCAGTCCACGATGGGAGGCTGACGCCAGTTGTGGTAGTGGTTCTCCGGCGGTTCGTCATTGCTGTTGGCGAGCCGGAAGAGGTGCGTGAGAGCGGGCAGACCGTCCTTGTGGTAGACGACCTTGGGGTGCGAGCCGCTGAAACGTACCGATGAACGCGGGTAGGTGGCCTGGCTGCTGTGCTGCGTGACTGTCAGGTACTCCACTTGGTTGGACGACTGCTTGACCCAGGAGATGACGTGTTCCCAGTCGTGGCGGTGGCCCCCCGAGCCGTTCACGGTCTGGTCCTTCTCGAAGTAGCTGGCGTACACGATGGCGCACCAGCCGTTGTTGCACTTCGAGCGGGCGTAGGTCTGTGATTTGTCGAGGTCGGACTGGTCGTGGCAGTTGCCGTTGATGGCACCGCTCGTCTTCAGCCCGGGATTGAGGGTTCCGTCCGGCGCGATGGCGGACACGGCGTAGCAGCCGTCCGTGTCGTAGTCGTAGGCCGGCGAGAACGACGCCTCGTACCCTCCCGCGTTCTGGGGCAGGTTGGGCAGGGAATCGGCGTGAGCCGCCGACATCGGGACCGTGAGCGTCAGGGCCGTGGCGCCGAGCAGCGCGCCGACCAGGGAGCGCCCGCGCTTCGGGGACGCGGGGGAGGGGGCGGTCCCCTCCGAAACGGCCGCGGACCGTCCTGACCGCGCGGACGGCCTGAATAACGTGAATGACGAAAGATTTCTCATTTTCCCATTTCCGGCCCGACTCGTCCCATGACCCGACGTCGCGTCGACATGGCCGAGTGATCTGCGTCGGCGCGGTTCTCCGCGCCGACGTGAAGCGCACCCCCGTCATTTCCGAGGTGTTTCCGGGGCCGATGCCTGGACAAGGCCCCGCAGTCGAACAGCGCCGTGGTGTTCAGTGACCACAACCATCCGGAACGCCCGTGAACCGTGCGCCCCCTTTTCGGGGAGGTCTCGTCCCCGGCGCGCCTTCGGTGCTGTTCGGTCATACCGAGATTCCAGCAGGGGGGAGGGCGCATTTCCAGAGGCATCGGATGCTCGTCAGACTTTCGTCATACATCGGGATTCCGGGGCGGGCCGTCCAGTGCTTCCTCTTCACCGCGCGGTTCGGTCCGCCCGAAGCCGATGGACGCGACGAGGAACAGGCCCGTCATGACGGGGTCGCGCCGGCCGCCGCGTCGTCGTGACGGTCCGAGGGCGGGGTCAGCTCCAGGCGGTAGCCCACACCCCATACCGTCCGGATCAACCGCGGACGGGCCGGGTCCGTCTCCACCTTCCCGCGCAGCCGCCGCACATGGACCGTCACCGTCGACAGGTCGCCGAACTCCCAGCCCCACACGCCCCGCATCAGTTCCTCCCGGCTGAACACCCGTGAGGGATGGCGGAGAAAGAAGGCCAGGAGATCGAACTCCCGTAAGGTCAGGTTCAGTTCACGGCCTTCCATGGTCGCGCGGCGGGCCACCGGGTCGAGACGGAGCCCGGCGCCTCGCAGGGGGTCCCGAGGGGAGTGGGCGGCGGGCGCCGTCGCCCGGCCGCGGCGCAGCACCGAGTCGACGCGCAGGACGAGTTCACGCGGGCTGAACGGCTTCGTGACGTAGTCGTCGGCGCCCGTCTCCAGCCCCAGGACGCGGTCGTCCTCGTCGCCACGCGCGGTCAGCATGATGACCGGCACATGTCCGTGCGCCCGGATGTGACGGCAGACCTCGATACCGTTCATGCCGGGAAGCATCAGGTCGAGGACGACCAGGTCGGGCCGGTGGTCCCCGAAGCACCGCAGAGCCGCCGGGCCGTCCTCCGCCCACTCGACCTCGTATCCCGCCCGCTCCAGATATCCGACGACGACCTCGGCGACGGTCGGGTCGTCGTCGACGACGAGGATGCGGCCGCGCGGGGCGTCGGGGCAGGTTGCGGGGGCCGGGACCGAGCCGTCCGGAATGTTCTGCATCCCACCACCCTGGCACGCACGGACGCCGCGCGGGGCGCCCGTGCGGCGTCGCCGGGATGATGTCCGTATTCCGTAAGCATGACGTCCGTCCTTCTCCGGAGCACGGAGCACGGAGCACGGAGTCCGGAACGCCGGTTCCCGGTACGTGGACGAGCGGTGCGGCCGGGTTCACGGCAGGCCGGCCGTCTGTCGACGCCCTGGCCTCACAGGGAGGTTGGGGCGCCTGTGGCGGGTGGACGCACTCGGTACGCCGCCACCCGTGCTCGCTGACGGTCCGCGCCCCGGCACCCCGTCAGGAACGGGACCGGCTTCCGTTGCCCGCCGTCGGACAGCGCTGTTACGTTGCGCGGTGTGTTCCGTACGCCCGAGTCGCGGATCGGCGTCCTGCCGGTGGAAGCGAGCTGAGCCCCTGTGCAGGACCTGCCGCGCATCGCCCTTTACACCTCCATGTACGCCTTCCTCGGCGCCGGGCTCTCCGGTCTCGCGGGAGGGCTCGCCCTGTGGCGGCTTCGCCGGCGTTCCGTGGTGGTCGCGCTGAATGTCGTGGCCGCGGTGGCGGTCGGCGCCATGCTCACCGGGACGCTCGTGGTGGCCCACGCGATGTTCCTGTCCTCGCGCGACCTGTGGGTCGTCACCGTGGTCGTGGGAATGGCCGCCGTCGTCGCCTTTCCCACGGCGGTGCTGCTCGGCCGCTGGGTCGTGGCCCGCACCCGTGAGCTCGAAGCGGCCGCGGAATCCCTCGTGTCCGGCCGGGGCTTCGTCGTCCCCGGCGGAGCGAGGACCGCGGAGCTCGACTCGCTGTCCACGAGGCTCGCCTCGGTCAGTGCCCAGCTCGCGGCCTCCAGGGAGCGTGAGCAGACGCTGGAAGCCTCGCGCCGCGAACTGGTCGCCTGGATCTCGCACGATCTGAAAACGCCCCTCGCCGGGCTGCGCGCGATGTCCGAGGCACTGGAGGACGGGGTCGTGGCGAATCCCGAGCGCTATTACCGCCAGATCGGAACAGAGGTGGAACGGCTCAACCACATGGTCGACGACCTCTTCCAGTTCTCCCGCATCCACTCGGGCGCGCTCGCCCTCACCTGTACCCGGTTGTCCGTCCACGATCTGGTCGGCGAGGCGCTGGCGGGCGCCGACCCGCTCGCCAGGAAGAACGAGGTCCGGCTCGTCGACGCGGGCATCCAGGCGATTCCGGTGGAGGTGGACGGCAAGGAGGTGCTGCGGGTCTTCACCAACCTCCTGGTCAACGCCATCCACCACACACCCGTCGACGGGACCGTCGCGGTGGCTGCCGAACGCCGTGCCGAATCGGTCGTCGTCTCGGTCACCGACGGCTGTGGTGGCATCCCCGCCGAACACCTGCCGCACGTCTTCGAGATGGGCTGGCGCGGCACCGCCGCCCGCACTCCCTCGACGGGCGCGGGCGTGGGGCTCGCCATCGTCCGGGGGATCGTGGAGGCACACGCGGGACGGGTGAACGTCCGCAATGTGCAAGGGGGCTGCCGGTTCGAGGTGACGCTGCCCACGGGCGCCGCCTGAGGTCCCGCCCCTGGATCATCCGCCCGGACGCGGCCCGTGAGGCGCCGCTCTCACGCCCGGTGGCGCCATCGACGCCGCTTGAATGATCAAAATGTGAGACGGCTACCATATGAGCACCGCCTAGCTCGAAAGATGAACTGTGACTGTCAACGAGGACTCGTTCACCAACTGGAAGAACCGCGAGGAGATCGCGGAGTCGATGATCCCGATCATCGGGAAGCTGCACCGGGAACGGGATGTGACAGTCCTGCTCCACAGCCGCTCCCTGGTGAACAAGTCGGTGGTCAGCATCCTCAAGACCCACCGATTCGCCAGGCAGATCGCCGGCGAGGAGCTTTCCGTCACCGAGACGCTGCCCTTCCTGCAGGCTCTCACCACGCTCGAACTCGGCCCCTCCCAGATCGACATCGGCATGCTCGCCGCGACGTACCGGGCCGACGACCGCGGCCTTCCGGTGGCGGAGTTCACCGCCGAGGCCGTCGCCGGCGCCACGGGCCCCGACAGGATCGAGCGCCGCGAACCGCGCGACGTCGTCCTCTACGGGTTCGGCCGGATCGGCCGTCTCCTCGCCCGGCTGCTCATCGAGAAGGCCGGCTCCGGGAACGGTCTGCGGCTGCGTGCCATCGTGGTCCGCAGAGGAGCCGGCCAGGACATCGTCAAGCGAGCCTCGCTGCTGCGCCGCGACTCCATCCACGGCCAGTTCCAGGGCACGATCACCGTCGACGAGGCGAACAGCAAGATCATCGCCAACGGCAACGAGATCAAGGTGATCTACTCCGACGACCCGACGTCGGTGGACTACACGGCGTACGGCATAAAGAACGCCATCCTCATCGACAACACCGGCAAGTGGCGCGACCGCGAGGGCCTTTCGCAACACCTCCGGCCCGGAGTGGACAAGGTCGTCCTCACCGCCCCGGGCAAGGGGGACGTCCTCAACGTCGTCCACGGTGTCAACCACGAGATGATCGAGCCGGACGAGCGAATCCTGTCCTGCGCCTCCTGCACCACCAACGCGATCGTTCCGCCGCTGAAGGCGATGGCGGACGAGTACGGGGTCCTGCGCGGTCACGTGGAGACGGTGCACTCGTTCACCAACGACCAGAACCTGCTGGACAATTACCACAACTCCGACCGCCGTGGCCGTTCGGCGCCGCTCAACATGGTCATCACCGAGACCGGTGCCGCCTCCGCCGTCGCCAAGGCGCTGCCCGATCTCAAGGCGAGGATCACCGGCAGCTCGATCCGCGTCCCGGTGCCGGACGTGTCGATCGCGATCCTCAGCCTGCGGCTGGCGCGTGAGACCACCCGCGAAGAGGTCCTGGACCACCTCCGCAATGTGTCGCTCGCCTCACCGCTGAAGCGTCAGATCGACTTCATCAGCGCCCCCGACGCGGTCTCCAGCGACTTCATCGGGTCGCGCCACGCCTCGATCGTCGACGCCGGTGCGACCAAGGTCGAGGGGGACGACGCGATCCTCTACCTCTGGTACGACAACGAGTTCGGATACTCCTGCCAGGTCATCCGCGTCGTACAGCACGTCTCCGGTGTGGAGTACCCGACCTACCCGGCCCCGGCGGTCTGACTCCGCCCTCGGGCGGGTCCGGAGCGGGTGGGTCCGGCGTGGGCGGGTCCGGGCTTCCGGCGGGCGGGTCCGAGGCGGTCCGGTTCCGTCCTGGCGGCCTGAAGTGGTCCGGTTGTGCTCCGGGCGGGTCCGGGTTTCCGGCGGGCGGGGCCGGAGGCTCCCTTCCGCCGTCCTCCGCCGTCTCCGGCCTCGGGGGCGGCGGGAGACCGGACCCGCCACCGCGCCGCGTCGCCGCCCGCCGGAGGAACGCGCCGCCGACGCCTACGGGCGTGGCCAAGGGCGTCCGGTGAGGCGCTCGATGTCGGTGTTGAAGCGCCTCAGATAGAAGGCGAAGGCGGCGATGTCCTCGTCCGACCAGTCGACCATGACCCGGTCGAGGCCGTCGACCATGCCCTCGCGTTCGTCGTCGAGGATGTGCGCCCCCTCGTCCGTGAGCCGGAATTTGCGGGCCATGCCCCCCTGGGGGTCGGGCACACGCTCCACGAGCCCGGCGCGCATCGCCGCCGCGGTCTGCCGGTTGAGGGTGGAGGCGTCGAGTCCGAAGGCGTCGCTCAGCTCCCCGATCGACATCGGTCCCTGGACGCGGATGCGGCTGAGCAGGATGTAGGCGCTCCGCTCCAGCCCTCCGCCCTTGCGGCGCCCGCCTCTCTGCTGCAGCAGTCCATGGCGGCTGAGCAGCATCTGCTCGTACTCGACCTCGTGGGTGGGCTTGGTCATGCGCTCTCGCCTCCTGCTTCCCGCCGTACCAGGGGTGCCTCATGTGGGACGGCTCGGCCCGATCCTCTCACAGTGGTATGTATCGGCCATGCGTCGTGCCTGGTGCATGAGGCATGTACGATGCACACTCTCGTTTCCGAAGACACCCCAGGGAGTTCCTTCATGAATGCCCCCCAGCCCTCGGCCCGTGCGGGCGGAGTGGTTGCCACGCTGGCGTTCGCCGGCATCACGGCAGCGATCATGCAGACGCTGGTGACGCCGCTCATCGCGGAACTCCCGCGGATTCTGCACACCTCACGCTCGAACTCCGCCTGGGTGATCACCGTCACCCTTCTGGTGGCGGCCGTGTGGGTGCCCGTCTCCGGCCGTCTCGGTGACCTGGTCGGCAAACGCCGGATGCTGCTGGTGTGCGCGGTCCCGCTGGTGTGCGGCTCGGTGGTCTGCGCGCTGGCGTCCTCCGTCGTCCCGATGATCGTCGGACGTGGCCTCCAGGGCGTGGGCATGGGCATGGTGCCTCTCGGCATCGCCCTGCTCCGCGACGTGGTCCCGCCGGAGAAGCTCAGCTCCTCCATCGCACTGGTCAGCGCTTCCATGGGCATCGGTGG
Source organism: Streptomyces sp. AM 4-1-1 (assembly GCF_029167625.1). Taxonomy (NCBI): domain Bacteria; kingdom Bacillati; phylum Actinomycetota; class Actinomycetes; order Kitasatosporales; family Streptomycetaceae; genus Streptomyces; species Streptomyces sp. AM 4-1-1. The sequence continues at coordinate 409,269 of NZ_CP119145.1, read as the reverse complement.
CGGCCTCGGTCTGCCGATCGCGGCGGCGGTCGCCCAGTACACGGACTGGCGCATGCTGTTCTGGGGTTCCGCCGTCCTGGCCCTGGTGGTGGCGGCTCTGGTCTGGTTCCTCGTCCCGGACGTCCCGGCGACCGCCAAGGGACAGCGATTCGACGTGCCCGGTGCGATCGGCCTCGGCGCCGGCCTGGTCTGCCTGCTGCTCGCCGTCTCCAAGGGCGCCGACTGGGGCTGGGGTTCCGCGACGACCCTGGGCCTGTTCGCCGCCGCACTCGCGCTGCTGCTCGTCTGGGGCGTCTGGGAGCTGCGCACACGGGAACCGCTGGTGGATCTGCGCACCACGGCCCGTCCCAGGGTGCTGCTCACCAACATCGCCTCGGTCTTCGTCGGCTTCGGCATGTACGCCAGCATGCTGATCCTGCCGCAGCTGCTGCAGTTCCCCGAGGCCACCGGTTACGGCCTCGGACAGTCGATGCTCGCGGCGGGCCTGTGGATGGCACCCGGCGGCATCATGATGATGATCGTCTCCCCGTTCGGCGGAAAGCTCACCGATGCCCGCGGCCCGAAGTTCACCCTGGTCTGCGGGGTCCTGGTCATCGCCGCCGGCTACGGCCTGTCGTTGTCACTGATGGGCTCCGCCTGGGGGCTGATGCTGGTGGGCATGGTCACCAGCGGCGGCGTCGGTCTCGCCTACGGTGCGATGCCCGCGTTGATCATGAGCTCGGTGCCGCTCTCCGAGACGGCCGCGGCCAACGGGTTCAACGCGCTCATGCGTTCGCTCGGCACATCGATCGGCGCCGCGGTGATCGGCGTCGTCCTCTCGCAGATGACCAACACCATGGGCGGCCACGGCTTCACCTCCGAGGAAGGCTTCCGCACCGGCCTGTTGATCGGCTGTGGTGTCGCCCTGGTCGCCGCTCTGATCGCGGCGGTCATCCCGGCCGCGCGCCGCGACCCGGCGGACAAGGGCGCCGCCGAGCGGACCGACACGGCCGAGCAGATCCTGACGGAGGCGTGACGGGCCGACACCCGCTGGGCGACGGGCCCGGGGCGGGGCCGAAGCGGTCGGCCACCCTCCCGGCCCGCCCGCCCTCGGTCGCGCGCCCGGGTCGATCTGCCACGGCCGGTCGGCCGGCTCCCGTGAGAGCGCGACCTGTTGTCCCCGTCCGGCGAGCGCGCACCTGCGAGGCCGGGGACAGGGCGTACGCGAACGTGCCGCGCATCCCCCGGCCGGTCGGAGCCGATCCCGGCCGCCCATCCACCCCGACGGACGCGGCGGCCGGGCGGCCCTGTTCGGCTACTGCAACGCGTGGACGGCCGCGCCGAACACCCGCGGCAGCCGACCGGCCAGCGGGACGATCAGACGGGACGCGCCGGGGTTCCGGGCCGCCCGCAGCAGCGCCCCCGTCAGCAACCGGTGGCGTCTCGTCAGCCGCGCCCATCCGGCCGGGTAGTCCTCGGGCCGGCCGGCGGCCACGCACCCGATCGCCGCTCCGGCCGTCGCCAGTGCCAGCGCGACCCCCTCACCCGTCAACGCGTCGACGTAGCCCGCCGCGTCACCGACCAGCAGCACCCGCCCGGCCCGGGGTTCCCGGCACCGCTGCCGCAGCGGCCCCGCGCCGCGTACCGGACCCGCCTCCCGGCCCCGGAGCGAGGCGGCCAGGCCGGGAAAGTCCGTCAGGTGCTCGTCGTAGGGACACCGTTCGCGACTGAGCACGGCGACCCCCACCAGCGCGTCACCGACCGGTGTCACATAGGCCTCTCCCCGTCGCGACCAGTGGACCTCCACGAAGTCCGACCACGGGGCGACCCGGTAGTGACGGCGCAGTCCGTACCGGCCCGGCTCCTCCGCCGGGCGGTCCAGGCCGAGTGCCCGGCGCAGCGGGGAGTGCAGGCCGTCCGCGGCGATCAGCCAACGCGCCGTCAGCCCGCAGGCCGTGACCCTGTCCCCTTCCTGACGGACACCGGTCACCTTGCCCTGGACGACACGGACGCCGAGTGCCAGGGCCCGTGCGTGAAGGGCCGTGTGCAGCGCGGTCCGGCGCACGCCGAGTCCCTTGCCGCCCCGGAACAGGGCCCGCGCGTCACGGACGCCGTCCACGTAACGGATTCCGCGCAGCTCATGGCCCTGGACGTCGATCCCCAGCGAGCGCAGGGCCACCACCCCGCTGGGCATGATGCCCTCGCCGCACGCCTTGTCGACGGGGGCGGGCCGCGGTTCGACCACGACGGCCTCCAGACCGGTCCGCGCGGCGTGGATCGCCGCCGCGAGACCGGCCGGGCCACCGCCCGCCACCAGGACGTCGATCACGCCCGTACGTCCCTCGTGCTCCGCACATCCCGTGTTTCCGTCACGCCGGGCACGGCGGTGACGGAGGCCAGCGCCGCGTTCTCGCACCGCACGCGGACCGTCATCAGCGCCGCGTTGAGCACGGTGAAGACGGTGGCGGTCAGCCACGCGCCGTGAATCAGCGGCAGGGCCAGCCCCTCGGCGGCGACCGCGACATAGTTGGGATGGCGCAGCCACCGGTAGGGGCCCGCGGTGACCGCGGACAATCCGGGGACGACGATGACCCGGGTGTTCCACCGGTGCCCGAGCGTCCCGACGCACCACCAGCGCAGCGCCTGCGCGGCGGCCACCACCCCCACCATGGTCCAGCCGAGCGCCGGGACGAACGGGCGGTCGGCCAGCCACACCTCTGCCCAGCAGCCGGCCAGGAACGCGGTGTGCAGCAGCGCCATCGCCGGGTAGTGCCCGCGACCGGACTCGATGCCGCCGCGGGCCAGGCTCCAGCGGGTGTTGCGCGACGCCACGGCGAGTTCGGCCACGCGCTCGCCCGCGACGGCGAGCACCAGGGCCGTGTACCAGATCATGCGGTCCTCCGACCTACCAGCGCAGCAGTACGAGTTCGCAGCAGAAGCCCGGTCCCATGGCCAGCATCAGACCGGGTGTCCCGGGTTCGGGCCGTTCCTGCTCCATGGTGTCCCGGAGCACGTGCAGCACCGACGCCGACGACAGATTGCCGACCGCGGCGAGGGAGCGCCAGGTGACGTCCAGGGCGTGGTCGGGCAACGAGAGCGTGGACGAGACGGCTTCCAGCACCTTGGGGCCGCCGGGGTGGCAGACCCAGTGGGCCACGTCCTTCGGTTTGAGGCCGTGCTCGGCCAGGAAGTCGTGCACGTCGTCGGCGAGGTACTCACGCACGACGTCGGGAACGGCCGGATCGAGCACCACCCTGAAGCCCGAACCGCGGATGTCCCAGCCCATGACGTGTTCGGTGCCCGGATACATCCGGCTGCGGGTGTCGATCACCTCCGGTCCGGTCGCCGCCCGTCCGTCGCCGACGGCGACCACGGCCGCCGCGCCGTCCCCGAACAGGCCGGTGGCCACCAGATTGGCGGGCGTCGCGTCGTCGCGCTGAAACGTGAGGGAACAGAACTCGGCCGAGAGCAGCACCGCCACCTGGTCCGGCCTGCCGACCAGGTAGTCGTGCAGCCGGGCCACCCCGGCGGCCCCGGCGACACAGCCCAGACCGAAGATCGGCAGCCGTTTCACATCGGGACGCATCCCCAGACGGCCGATCAGCCGCGCGTCGACGGAGGGGGTGGCCACACCGGTGACCGAGGTGAACATCAGCAGGTCCACATCCGTCGGTGTCAGCCCGGCGGTCCGCAGCGCGCCGCGCACCGCCTCGGCGCCCAGGTCGACCGCCGCTCCGATGAACACGTCGTTGGCGTCCCCGAAGCCGTTCAGCTCGCCGTAGCCGTCCAGTGGCAGCACCATGTGCCGGGTACGGACCCGCGCGTTCCGGTGGAGCCGGTCCAGGACACGTCGGTCGGCGCCGGCCGGCAGACAGGTGCGGGCCACCATGTCGGTGATCTCGCTCTGGGTATGGCGATACGGGGCGAGAGCGCCGTGAACCGCCGCGATCCTGGTCATCCCGGATTCCGCTTCGGAGGCTTCATGAATCGATCCTTGCCCGAGAGCGCGGAATGACACACCGTGGACAACCCGTGCGGCTGCCAGGTCGGTCCGGCCCGGATGCCTACCATCGCCCGATGGACACCGGGGACCCGCAGCGCACGCCCGAACTGACCGGATGGTGGCCGCCGCGTCGCGCGGTGGCACTCGCGATGTCCTGCCACCCGGGCCCGGTGGCCGCGGTGACCGGCCTCGCGGTCGCGCTGGGCGTCTGCGTCGGCCTCGGCGCGACCGGCTGTCTGCTGATCGGCGCGGCCGTGCTGACCGGGCAGCTCTCGGTGGGCTGGTGCAACGACGCCTTCGACGCCCGGCGCGACATCGCGGCGGGCCGACGGGACAAACCGGTGGCCGTCGGCTCCCTCGGCCGTGGCACGGTGTGGCGGGCGGCGTTCACCGCTCTGCTGCTGTGCGTCCCGCTGTCACTCGCCTGTGGCCCCGCGTCCGCGGCGGTGCACCTGACGGCGGTCGCCGCCGCGTGGTCCTACAACCTGAGGCTGAAGACCACGGCGCTCTCGTGGCTTCCGTACGTCGTCGGATTCGGAGGTCTCCCCGCTGTCGTCACCCTGAGCCTGCCCGCACGGCCCTGGCCGGAGTGGTGGGTCCTGACGGCCGGGGCGCTGCTGGGGGTCGCCGCTCATCTGGGCGATGTGCTCCCGGACCTGGAGGGCGACCTCAGGGAAGGTGTGCGCGGGCTGCCGCAGCGGCTGGGCGCGACCGGCATCCGGCTGCTGCTGCCCGTCCCGCTGCTGGCGGCGACCGCGGTGCTGGTGCTGGGGCCTCAGGGGTCACCGGGCGGAGGGGGAGTGGCCACGCTGGGGGCGGCGGCGCTCATGGCGTTCGCGGGGCCGGTCCTGGGCCGGTACTGGTCCAGGGCGCCGTTCGTCGGGACCGTGGCCGTGGCGGCGGTGGACGTGACACTGCTCCTGGTACAGGGCACCGCTCTGGTGTGACGGCCCGTGCCCGTGCGGTCGTCCGGCCGCCGCCCGGTGCCGTCCCGCCTGTCCTGGGCGGCGGCCGGCGGGACATGGCGTCCGACCGTGACGACTCCCGGCCCCGGGAGGATACGGCGGAACACAGGGGTGGGGCCGACCAGTCGAACTGGTCGGCCCCACCCCTGGCATCGGTGTCTCAGACGCGACGGTGACGGCCGTAGTAGCCGCCCACCTGCTCGTGATAGCCGGTGTCACCGAGGTGCTTGTCCTTGTCGAACTCGGGCGCTTCCTTGATCTGGTCCTTGGTCAGGTCGACGTAGATCTTCTCTTCGTCCGTATCGACGCGGGTGACGGTGCCCGCGGGCAGCAGCACCTCCTTGCCGAAGATCCAGACTCCGGTGTCCACGACCAGGTACGAGGAACCGACCTCGTCGGAGTGCTTGTCGACCTTGCCGATGCTGCCGTCCTTCGCCTCGACCTTGTAACCGGTCAGGGTGTTGCCGGCGGTGTGGCCGGTCGTCGGCTGGTAGCCCCAGATGTCACTCATGAGAAAGCCTCTCTATCGACGAATGCTCAGCCAAGAGGAAGGCCGCCGAAACGCGGTGACCCTGCCTCGCTGATCCTGGTGCCCTGAGTCCACGGCCTTATGCGATCCGCGTGCGGACGTTTTCCGGCGAGGTCTCCTCGGTGCTCTCCGCACGCGATCACCGGCGGCCGGCCGAAGGAGCACACCGAGGCCGTCATTCCCCGCTCGCCGACGGGATGACAGACTTCCGGCATGAGCGACATCGTCAAGGGCCCCGCCGGCTACTTTCCGTCGATCGAGCGGAAGCACGGCCGGCCGATCGCGGAATGGAAGGACCTCATCAGGTCCTCGCCGCTGACCAAGCACATGGAACTGGTCGACTGGCTCAAGACCGAGCACGGACTCGGGCACGGCCACGCCAACGCCCTCGTCGCGCACACACGTACCGAGGACGCCGAAGCGGCGGACAGGGGGAGCGGCGACGCCTGAGACGCCGCAGCCGCCCGGGGAAAACCTCACACCTGCGAAACACCTGCGGAGCAGCCGTGGAGGTGTCACTGCTCGGGTAGGCCCCCGACGCCCCCTGCCGCACGCGCCACGGCGGCTTCTTCGCCGTCGGGAACCGCGGCACGGGGGCGGGGGCCTCGTCCTGGTGCTGGGCTGGGTCTGAGCCTGGGCTGCTCCTGGCCTGGGCCGGCCTGGGAGCGGACGTTGTCGGATACCCGGCCTTCGGGCGCCTTCAGGCGTTCAGCGACCGTGCCAGTGGAATCCCGGGAGCCTGGTGGCCTCCACTGGCCAGCATGCGCACTTCCGCCCGGCTGCTGATCTCCGCGCGGACGATACCGGTGTCGTCCTCGTAGATCGGGTATCCGCCCGCTCCCGACGCCGTGGTGCGCCGGACGACCACCACGTCATCCGTCCCGGCGGGGTCTCGAAAGACCAGTTCGTAGCTTTCCGGGTAATCCACGCGGGCCTCCCCACAAGGCTCCCAGGGACGTCCGGGAGCGATGCCGCCCCCGGACGGCCGGACGGTCCGGCTCCCATCATCGCCCACACCCGTCCGGCGCGCCTCCGGAAGGTCGGCAGCGAGGGCGGCCGGGCCGCACCGGCCCTCCCTGCGCCGTCACCAGGCGACCGGCAGCTCCCGCAGCCCGCTGAAGAACTCCTTCGAACGCCAGCGAAGCTTCTCGACGGGAACGCCGAGCCGCAGTCCCGGCATCCGGGTCGCCACGCGCTCCAGGGCCACCTGGAGTTCCAGCCGGGCGAGATGGGCGCCGAGGCAGTAGTGCGTGCCGTACCCGAAGCTCACGTGGGCGGCCCCGGAGCGGTCGAGGACGAGCTGGTCCGGATCGGGGAAGACTCCCGGATCCCGATTGGCGGCCGCCTGGGAGACGACGACGGCTTCGCCCGCGCGGATGAGGACCCCGCCCAGTTCGATGTCCTCCAGGGCGTAGCGCGGCAGGATCAGCCCGTTCAACAGCGGTACGTACCGCAGCAGTTCCTCGACGGCCTTGGGGACGAGGCCGGGCTCGGCACGCAACCGGGCCAGCAGGTCCTGGTCGCCGTCGGGACGCAGCAGGAGCAGGGAGAAGAAGTTCGCGATCTGGTTGGTGGTGGTCACGAAGCCGCCGATGAGCACCTCGTTGAGGAGTTCCGACAGCTCCCGCTCGGAGAGGGTGCCGTCCTGGTCGCAGGCCCTGATGAGGACGGTGAGCAGGTCGTCGGCCGGTTCCTCACGACGGGCCGCCACCCAGCCGTTCATCCGCTCGAAGAACGCGCCGGCCTTCTCCTGGATCACCTCCGGCGCCGCGTTGCCCGCGCAGACGGTGTCCGCCCAGGCGCGTACGTGGTGGTGGTCCTCGTACGGCACACCGACCAGTTCGCAGATGAGCGTCATGGGCAACGGGAACGCGAAATCCTCGACGAGATCGGCGGGCGGCCCGGTCTCCACCATGCGGTCCAGCAGCTCATCGGCGTTCTCCCGGACCCGGTCGCGCAGATGCTCGATGCGCCGGGCCGTGAACTCCTTGCTCAGCAGCGAACGCATCCGGGTGTGATCGGGCGCGTCGATGGCGATGAGGCCGCCACCGACCCGGGGCATCGGGCTGATCCGGGGATGGTCGCGGCGGACGGCCTCCGAGAGGCTGAACCTGGCGTCCGACAGGACCGCGCGGACATCCTCGTGGCCGGTGACGAGCCAGGCGTCCTCACCGTACGGCAGACGCACCCGGGCGAGGGGTTTGTCCCGCAGCTCGCGGTAGTCGGGGTGGAGGCCGAGGCCCTCGGTGGTCCAGAACGGGTAGGCGAGGGGTTCCGGGCACTGCTCGGCATGCTGCTTCTGGGGGGACACGCGGATGTCTGCCTTTCCTGGTGGTTCGGTGGTGGTGAGAGGTCAGCGCGAGAGGCGCACGGGTTCGGCGCGTGGCCGGGGCAGCGGCCCGGGAGCGGGAGGGCTCGCGAGCGGGCCCGGGGGCAGGACGACATGGGTCGGTGGCGGCGCGGTGTCGTCGACGGACGCGGTGAAACCGATCCCGTCGTCACGGCAGATGAACTGCATCACCTGACGCCCGGCGGTGGCGGCCCTGATGAGACCACCGGTCGTGGCCCACACACCGGAGAGGTAGAAGTTCCCGAGACCAGGCAGGACCGGCCCGTGCTTCTTGACGAGCGTCTCCATCGTCTCGCCGCTCTCGACGAAGGGCTGCCAGCCGAGGACGGTGCCCTCGTAGCTCCCCGTGTAGCGGATCTGGGTGAGTGGAGTGCAGATGTCACGGACCGCGACCGAGTCCCCGAGTCCCGGGTAGCGCTCGTCGAGGAAGTCCACGATCACATCCCTGACCTGACGCTTGGCCACCGAGTACGTGCGCCCGCGGCGTACCGGCAGTGTGTGCAGCTCCGCCCCGCGACGCCGGCGGCTGAGCTGTTCGGGACCCTCGCTCAGCTCCCGCCACGGCGCGGCGTCGGCGAAGTACGTGGCGTAGACGACGGTCGTGTCCTGGGGCGACAGCTCGGGATAGTGCCTGCTGCGGAACTGGACGTTGATGCTCGGATGACGGATACCGGTCAGCCTGGACGCCATCGACTCGTCCAGCAGATGGGTGGTGGTGGGCTCCCCCTCGGGGAAGGGGCGCCGAAGGCCGAGGAACACACTGACGTAGCCGGGGAAGACCATGCCCGGTTCCTTGAGGGTCTTCTCGTAGAGCTGCCGGTACGTGTCGTCGAGATAGCGGCCGTCGAGGAACCGCAGCAGGGTGGCCGGGCCGTCGCAGGCCGACACGACGACGTCGGCGTGGTACTCACGCCCGTCGGAGAGCCGGACCCCGACCGCCCGGTCGTTCTCGACGAGGATCTTCTCGACCTTGGCGTTGTACGTGATCTCCCCGCCCAGCCGCTTGTACCGCTCCTCGATGGAGCGGGCCAGGCCGAGCGAACCTCCCTCGGGCACCCCGGCCGCCCGGTGTGCCTGCGCGGCCAGTTGGAAGTAGAACGGCAGCACGGGGAAGTTGGGATGCTTCTCGTACAGGATGTAATTGAACGCCTCCTGGAGCAGCGGGTCCTCGAACCTCCCCGAGTACTCCGACATCAGCACCGACATGGAGGTGCGGAACAGATTGACGTAGGGGACGAAACGGGCCAGCATCCGCCAGCGCTCCCACCGGCCCATCAGCGCCACAGGCTTGAGGAACGGGTAGGTGGGCAGGACGGTGATGAACTTCCGCAGCCCGGAGCAGAAGGCGCGGATGGGCCGGGCGTCGGCCGGTGAGAGTGACAGCAGATGCGCTTCGAGCCGGTCCGGATCGCAGTAGAAGTGGACGGCCCGGCCGTCCCGGCCCCGCACGATGTTGAACACGTCGAAGTGACGCATCTCCTTGCCCTGGAGCGCGCCCAGTTCGAGCCAGATCTGGTGCATCTCGGTGCCGGGCCCGTTGCCCAGAAGCCAGCTGATGCAGCAGTCGAACGTGAAGGCGCCCCGCCCCCAGCCGGTGCAGCAGCCACCGGGGATCTCGTGCATCTCGAAGATCCGGCTGCGGTACCCGTTCATCTGCGCGTAGCAGCCGGTGGACAGCCCTCCCAGCCCCCCACCGATGACGATCATGGTCTCTCTGCGCTTGGCGGACGGCATGCCGTGCTCTCCTCGGAGTTTCATCGTGTGCCTCACCGGACCCCGCGCTGTTCGAGCTGCGGCAGCCGGCCCAGCTTTCCCGGGTGCCAGGGGTCCGTGCCCCCGCTCTCCCACGCCCGGAACTCGATGCCCAGCTCCTGGCAGAGGTACTGCGTGACGAACCGGCCGCTCGCCGCGGTGCGGATCAGACTGCCGCCGCCGAACCACTGTCCGGCCAGCGAGAACCCGCTCAGGCCCGGGAGCCGCAACCGGTCCTTGTTGATGATCCCGGTGATCACGTCGTCGGCGTCGGTGAACGACTTCCAGCCGAGGATGCTGCCGCCCTGGACGCCGGTGTACCGCTCGGTGGTCGAGGGCGAGGCCACATCGATGACCTCGATGGCCGCGCCGATGCCGGGGTGGCGGCGCTCCAGGAACGTACGGACGAAGTCGGCCACTTCCTGTTTGCGGGCCCAGTACGCCTTGCGGTCGGTGCGCCGAAGCTCCTTCCAGTAGCCGTAGTCGCTGAAGTACGTGCAGTGGACGACCGACTTGCCCGGCGGGGCGAAACCGTCGGAGTACCGCGAGCGCAGCTGCACGACGAGGCTCTTCTGCAGCGCCTTCGGCAGGGCGGCGCTGTCCTCCTCGGACAGCAGGTGGGTGGTGCTGTGCGGTACGTCCGGGCCGAGCTCGCCCCGCAGCCCGACGAACGCCGACACCACCCCGGGATAGAGGAGTTCCGGCCGGTGCGTCATCTCCTTGAAGAGGGTGTCGACCCTCGGGCTGGAGTACCGGCCGCCCAGCAGTCCGTCGATGGTGGTGCGGCCGTCGCACGCGGAGACGACATGATCGGCGTAGTGCCGCTCCCCGCCCCGCAGCTCCACCCCGATCGCCCGGTCGTTCTCCACGATGACCCGCTCCACCCGGGCCCGGTAGTCGACCCGTCCGCCCAGCGAGGTGTACCGCTCCTCGACCGACCGGGCCAGTCCCAGCGAACCCCCCTGCGGGAAACCGGCGTTGAGGTGGTGCGCGCTCGCCATGTTGAACAGATAGGGCAGCAGCGGGAAGACCTCGTGGTCCTGGAAGAAGATGAACGGGAACGCCCGCCGCAGCAACGGGTCCTGGAACCGGTCCGAGAAGCGTTCCATGCGGGTCGCGGCGGTCCGCCAGAAGAGGACGAAGGCAGGCAGGACGGTCCGCAGGGTGGCCAGCCTCTGCCGGAGCGTCTGCAGCGGCGCGGGGGTGAGGAACGGATAGAGGTTGATGTCGATGAAGCGCCTCAGATCCCGGCAGAAGGCGCGGATCGGCCGGGCGTCGGCGGGCGAGAGCTCCAGCAGATGGCGTTCCAGCCGGTCGGGGTCGTTGTAGAAGGTCACCGAGCGGCCGTCCTCGTCGGTGACGGTGTTGAACATCTCGAAGTTCGCGATGGTCTTGCCGTCGAGGGCGCCGAGTTCCCGCCACACCTGGCTGGCGTCGTTCCCGCGGCCGGTACCGGTGAGCCATTCGATGCAGTAGTCGAAGACGTAGTCCTGGCGGGACCACGCCGTGCAGCAGCCCCCGGGCAGCACGTGCCGCTCGAAGATGCGGGTCTCGGCGCCGCTCATCTGGGCGTAGCAGCCGGTCGAGAGGCCACCGATGCCGGCGCCGATCACGATGACCCGGGGTTTGTCGCCGGGCGCCCTGTCACGGGCCTCCCAGACGGGGCGGGTGTCACGCGACATGGGTCTCACCGCCGGAGAGGTCGGCGAAACCGCTGAGCGCGGCGAGCGCGAGTTCGGCGTTCTGCGCGGCGTACTTCGCGTCCAGCATCTCGGCGTGTGTCCCGAAGCCGCGCAGCAGTTCGGTGCGGGTCGACGAGCTGCCGTGCCACGTGCCGCGCTGCCCCGCCGCGTAGAGGACGGCCTTCCGCTCGTCGGAGATCACGCTCACGGTCGCCGTCACCGTCCCCAGGTTCGGCGTCCGGCCGCAGAAGTCCAGGTATTCCCGGGCCTGTTCGAGCGTCTGGTCGGTGACGGCCCGCGAGCCGGTGTGCCGGTGCAGATGTTCACGCAGTTCGAGCTCGAAGGCCTCGATGTGCTCGTCGGCCAGGGCCCGCGCCTCCAGGATGCGGTACGAGTCCATGATCACCACATGGCCCACGTCACGCCCTCGTCGTTCGAGTTCCTTGGCGATCTCGAACGCGAGGTTGCCGCCGAGGGAGTACCCGAGGAGGGGGCAGGGACCGTCCGGGCGAAGCGACTCGACCAGGTCGGCGTAGTGGTTCACCTTGTCGCCGTCGACGTGGTTGAAGGCGACCAGCTCGTACTGCGGCAGATGAGCGGCGAACCGCCGGTAGACCAGTCCATGGCCGCCGGCCGGCGGGAAGCAGAACAGCGCGGGGCCCTGACCGGAGTTGAAGGTCAGATACGGGCGGTTCCCGGAGATCCTGCCGGTGACGATGTCCTCGACCGTCCGGGCCATGCCGTGCAGGGTGGTGACCTTGAACAGCAGTCCGACCGGGATGGCGATGCCGAACTCGGCCTGGAGCTGGTGAATGAGCTCGATCAGCCGGATGGAGCTGCCACCGGACGCGAAGAAGTCACTTCGCAGTCCCATGTGTTCCGTGCCGAGCAGATCCTCCCAGTGGGCGGCCATGCGCTGTTCGTAGAGGGTGACCGGCGGTTCATGACTCTCCTCGGCCGTCTCCGGCCGAGGCTCCGGCAGGGACGCGGTGTCCACCTTTCCGTTGGCCGTCACCGGCAGTGCGTCCAGCGTCGTGAAGTACGTCGGAATGAGATACGTGGGCAGATGCGCGGCGAGATGGCCCCGCAGCGTACGGGTGTCGAGCGTGGAACCGGTGGCCGGGACGCAGTAGGCGCACAGGACGGCCTCTCCCCGGGCATCCGTGCGTACCGTGACGCAGGCCTGCGCGAGGTCCTGCCTGGACATCAGCAGGGACTCGATCTCGCCGGGTTCGATGCGGTGGCCGCGTACCTTGATCTGGGAGTCGGCGCGCCCCAGCAGATGCAACCGTCCCCACGCGTCCCGGCGGGCCAGGTCCCCGGTGCGGTACAGCCGCTCGGGTACGGCCCCGGGGCCCCGGTCCAGGGTCATGGACACGAAGCGGTCGGCGGTCTGCTCGGGATCTCCCGCGTAGCCGAGGGCGAGACCCGCGCCACCGACCCAGAGCTCACCGACGACCCCGGGCGGGACCGGCTGACGTCGTGTGTCGAGCACCCGCAGCGAGCAGTTGGGCAGCGGAGCGCCGATCGGCACCGTCTGATGGGGGTCCAGCCCGTCCGTGCAGCCCTCGAAGCAGGCGCTGTCGACGGCCGCCTCCGTCAGCCCGTACGAGTTGATGACACGGGTCTCCGGCCCGCACAGGCGGCGCAGCCGCTCGTACTCCTCGACCTTCCAGGTGTCCGAGCCGACGATCATCAGGCGCATGAACGCCAGTCGGTGACCGCTCTGCTCGCAGTGGTTCATCAGAACGCGGACCACCGCCGGGACGAACTCGGCGCAGTCGACCCGCTCGGCCGTCATCGTCTCGTACAGCCGGGCGGTGTTCAGCAGCAGATCGCGCCCGACCAGCACCAGCCGTCCACCCGAGCACAACGCCCGGACGAGATCGCCCGTGAACACGTCGAACGACACACCGGCCATCTGCAGATGGACACCCGGGGCCGTGTCGAGACCGTACTCCTCGCGCCAGGCCGCCTGGACGGCGGCGAGTGCGCGGTGGCTGACCCGCACGGCCTTGGGGCGGCCCGTCGACCCCGAGGTGTGGATGACGTACGCGGGTGTGTCCATGTCGAAGGCGCCGTCGTCGAACTCCGTCGCGTCACCGCCACCGTCGCCACCGTCGCCGGCGGCGCCGGGAGCGTCGACGGTGAGGAGTTCGGTGCGCAGCTCCGTGAGCCGCGCGCTCCCCGCCTCGTCGGTGACGACGAGCACCGCTTCGGCGTTGCGGGCCATGAACACCAGCCGGTCGACGGGGTGTTCGGGGTCGAGCGGGGTGTACGCGGCTCCCGCCCGGAGGACGGCCAGCAGCGCGACGACCAGTTCGGCCGATTTGGGGAGGCAGACGGCGACGACGTCCCCCGAACGCACTCCTCGGGCGCGCAGCCTGCCCGCCAGGACCCGGGTCCGGTCCTCCAGCTCCCGGTACGTCAGATGCCGGGCCGGACCGCTGTCGGAGGGGACGGTGAGCGCGACGGCGTCCGGAACGCGGCCGGAGACCTCGGCGACCAGCCGGTGCACCGGCACGTCGTGCGGTACCGGGCGGCCCACGGCCGCCGAGTCGTGCAGCACCCGCTCGCGTTCCTCAGGTCCCAGCATGTCGAGCAGCGCCACCGGCCGGTCCGCCGGGGCCCGGGTCAGCGCCTCCAGCACGGTGACGTAGTGCCCGACCATCCGGCGCACGGTCCCGGGCAGGAACAGATCGGTGTTGTACTTCAGCACACAGTGGAAGCGGTGCTCCGACTCGTCCTCGTACGCCGACAGCGTGAGGTCGAACTGCCCTTCCTCCTCAGGGAGTTCGATGTAGTCGAGATGGTAGCCGTACTGCTGGGTCGCCACCTTGTGGGCCAGCAGGATGAACATCGCCTGGAACACCGCGGACCGGCTCGGATCGTGCTGGAGGCCCAGCTTCTCCACCAGCAGGACGAACGGATACTCCTGGTTGTCCAGACCGCCGAGGACGGTCCGGCGGACCTGGGCCAGGAACGAGGCGACCGACGGCGCCCCCGAGAAATCGGCGTGCAAGGGGAGCGGATTCACGAAATAGCCGTAGACGGAGGCGAAGCCCTCATCGGTCCGGCCGGTCACCGGGCTGCCCACGATGATGTCGTCCTGGCCGGAGTAGCGGTGGAGCAGGATGTAATAGGCGCTGATCAGCACCATGAACACCGTCACATCGTGTTCCCGGGCCAACGCGTGGACCCGGGCGCTGAGTTCGGAGTCGAGGACGAAGAACTCCGACGCGCCGTTGTGGGTCTGCACCGCGGGCCGGGGCCGGTCGGTCGGCAGCTCAAGGGGCGGGATCTCGGCAGGCAGGGCGGCGCGCCAGTGGTCCAGCATGCGTTCCGCGTCCGGCGAGGCCAGGAACTGGTTCTGCCGGTTGAGGAAGTCCAGGTACCGGGCCGGTACGGGAGGCAACTGGACCGGCCGGCCCGCGCGCATCCCCTCGTAGAGCGCGAGAAGCTCCTCGATGAAGGTGAACGTGGAGATCGCGTCCGAGATGATGTGGTGGACGGCCTTCATGATGATCCACCGGTCCGGGCCGCGCTTGAAGAGCCGGAACCGGATCAGCGGGTCGTGTTCGAGGTCGTACGGCCTGCGGTACTCACGGACGATCATGTCGTGGATGTCGTCCCAGTCACGGCCCTGGACGTCGAACAGCGCCACATCCGGCTCACCGGTCTCCGACACCCGCTGCACCGGCTGCCCCTCCTCCATCGAGAAGTTGGCACGCAGCACCGGATGGCGGGCGACGAGCACCCGCACGGCGTCGAACATCAGCTCCGGCTCAAGGGCGACCTCCACCTCGACGGCCCCGCCGATGTTGTAGGCGAACCCGTCGGGATTGAGCTGCTTGAGGAACCACAGGGCCTTCTGGTTCTGCGTGAGCGGATGGCAGGACATGTCCTCGTACAACTCGACCGACGCGCCGCTGCCCGCCGCCCCCGCCGCCTCGGTGGCCAGCGCCGCGGCCGCCGCGTGGAGCTGGCCGATCAGCTCGCGGTTGCGGGCACCGCTGAGAAGGGCCACCACAGGCAGGGCGACACCCGTCTCGGAATGGATACGGGCACGCAGTTCCATGGCGAGGAGGGAGTCGAGACCCAGCGAACCAAGGCTGTTCGCCGGTTCGATCTGCTCGGCCGGCACGCGCAGCACGGCCGCGGCCAGCGCGGTGAACCGGTCGGTGACGAGCCGGTCGCGTTCCTCCTCGCCGGCCGAGCGGAAGACATCGAGGAAGTTGCTCTGCTCGTCCCCGGACGTGCCGTCCCCGGACGCCGCGTCGGCCGCGAGACGGGCCACGAGCGGGGGCGGTGACGCGTACCAGGCGAGAAACGTCTTCCAGTCGACGATCGTGGCGATCAGCAGCTGCGGGCGGTCCTGGCCGATGACCCGCTCCAGGACGGCCATGCCCGTGGAGGGCGACAGCGAACTCATCCCACGACTGTTGCGGTAGTGCTCGACGAGACCGAGTTCCTCGATCATGCCGGTCGCCCATGGCCCCCAGTCCAGACTGAGCGCGGGCAGCCCCAGGGACCTGCGGTGGTGAGCCAGCGCGTCGAGGAACGCGTTGCCCGCCGCGTAGTTGGTCTGGCCCGTCGTCGTGAGCAGTGACGCGACGGAGGCGAAGAGCACGAAATGGTCGAGCGGTTCGTCCCTCAGATGGTGGTGGAGCAGCCAGGCACCGGCCGCCTTGGGCACCAGGACCGCGTCGAAGACGGTCCGGTCCATGTCCCGGACGAGTGTGTCCCGGACATGCCCGGCCAGATGGAACACACCGCGTACCGGCGGTGCGTCCTGCGCCCGGTACGCGGCCAGCCAGCCGGCCAGGGCCCGCTCGTCGGTGATGTCCAGGGCCGCGTGGACGGGATGAGCGCCGAGGGCTTCCAGTTCCTTGACGAAACGTGCGTTGTCGGCTGCCGGGGACGTGGGATCGAGGTCGCGCCAGGTGCCGCGGTCGGGCAGCGGGGTCCGGCCGACGAGGACCAGATGCCGGGCTCCGCACCGCACGAGGAACCGGCACAGCAGCCGGCCGAGAGCGCCGAAGGCGCCCGTCACCAGGTACGCCCCGTCCGGCCTCAGACGTGCCGGCAGCGGCCGGGTGAGTTCGGGCCGGGTGAGCGTACTGACGAGGCGACGGCCGTCACGCAGGGCGACCTCGTCGTCGCCCTGCCCCGGTTCGGCGGCGGTGGACAGGATCTCGTGCAGCAGCGCGTCGGCCTCGGCGCGGTGGTCCGGGCCCGCGCCGCCGCCGGCCGGTGCGAGGTCGATCAGTTTGCCCCGGTGGGTGGTCAGTTCCTGGTGGCGCAGTACGCGGCCGATGCCCCAGGCGGGGGCGCCCAGCGGTTCGACAGGAGCCCCCGGTGTCGTGGGCTGTGTCCCACGGGTGACGATGTGCAGCGCGGCCGGGGAACCGGTCTGTCCGGGATCGTCCTGGAGCGCCTGCGCGAGGGCGATCAGGGAGTACGCACCGACGGCGCTGTGTTCGTCGAGCCGGTCACGCGTCGTGCCGTCCAGCGTCGGCAGGTCGAGGTTCCACAGATGGACGACTGTGCCGACGGGCGGTGCGGGACGGTTGCCGGACCCTTCCGTTCCGCCTCCCGATGCCTCGGCCAGGTCGGTCAGCAGTCGGCGCAGGTCCTCGGCGCGTCCGGGCGCCACCACGGAGACGCCGGACTCACGGTCGAACGCGTAGGAATCTCCAGGGCGAACGACATGGCAGTGGCCGCCGCGGGACGTCACGAGTTCGGCGAGTGCGTCCGCGACCCCGCCGGGCCCGTCGGCGAGGAGCAGCCATGTACCGGGGGAGGACAGGGCGGCCGCCGAGGCGACTTCGGCGGGAGCCTCGGTCCAGGTCGGTTCGGCGAGCCAGTTGTCGATCGTGCCGAGCCCCACGGTGGCCGACGCCTTCTCGACATCGGCGGCACGGAATCCGCCGATGTGTCCGAGCGGGCGCCCGTCGTCCCCGTAGAGGGCGATGTCGCCGACGAGTTCGTCGTCCCGCCGCCGGGTGACCGTGGCGTGGGCCCACAGGGGCTGGTCGCCGACGGGAGAAGTGTGCACGTCGGTGACGGACAGCGGCAGCAGAATGCCGGTACCGGGTGCTCCGGGGCCGCCGGCGTTCACCGGTCCGGCCGGACCGGTGAACAGTCCCGCGGTGAGGAGAGCCTGGAAGCAGGAGTCGAGCAGGACAGGGTGGACGTGGTGGTGCGCGGCGCCGTCACCGATCACCTTCGGCGGCCGGATTCTGGCCAGGGCCTCGCCCTCGCCGGTCCACACCTCCTCGATGCCCTGGAAGGCCGGACCGTAGTCGTAACCGAGGGCGCTCAACTCGGCGTAGCAGTCCGGAGCCGACAGGTGCCGGCCGCCACGGGCCGCGACCGCGTCGAAGTCCAGTGGCGCCCCGGCGGCGCGTCGGTCCCCGGTGCGCACGACGCCGCACGCGTGGACGGCCGGTTCGTCGGCCGCCCCGGTGCCGGTCGCGATGGTGAAGGCGGCGTTCTGTGTCGAGAAGGACAGCTGTGCACTGCGGGGCGCGTCGTCGGGGAGGAACAGGGCCTTGCGCAGTTCGATGTCACCGAGTGCGACGTCCGTACCGCCGGTCATCGCCCGGACCGCCTGGGCGGCCATTTCGAGGTAGCCGGCGGCCGGGAACAGGGCCCGGCCCTGGATGCGATGGTCGGCGAGGTAGGGCGCGGTCTCGACGTCGAGCATGACCTCCCATGCGGGTTCCGCCGTGGCCAGCCGACGGCCGAGCAGAGGGTGGTCGACCTGGCCGAGCCTGATCTGCGCCACCGGCGCGGGCTCGGTCCAGTACCGGTCGCGCTTCCACGGATAGCGCGGCAGCGGCACGATCCGGCCCCGCGGATGCAGTACGTCCCAGTCGAGCGGGAAGCCGAGATTGTGGAGTGCGGCGAGGGATGTGGTGAAGGCCGCCTGCTCGTCCTCCTCACGACGGATCGACGGCAGGGTCAGCACCTCGTCACCGGGCTCTTCGGCGGGGCGGTCGGCGAGGCATTCCCTGATCGAGTGGGCCAGCACGGGATGCGGGCCGATCTCCAGGAACAGGCGGTGTCCGTCGTCGGCCAGACGCTCGACCGCGGACCGGAAACGGACGCTGTCGCGGACGTTGTCCCACCAGTAGGCCGCGTCGAGCTCGGTGCCCTGGGCGCGTCCCTCCCGGCCGGTCAGATAGAGCGGTACCCGGGCGGGTCGCGGTTCGATGTCGGCGAGACCTTCGAGCAGTTCGTCCTTGATCTGTTCCATCTGGGGGCTGTGGTAAGGCACCCGGACGGTGAGGAACTTGGCGAAGATCTGCTCGGCGCGCAGACTCTCGGCGTACGCCGTCAGAGCCGCCTCGTCGCCCGCCAGGGTCAGCGAGGCCGGACCGTTCACCGCGGCGACGGAGACCACGTCCCGGTACGGGCGGAGGCGGCGCACCGCCTCGTCCTCGGGAAGGCCCACGGCGAGCATCGTGCCGGTGCCCACGAGGCGCTGCTGGAGCCGGCTGCGGTGGACGGCGATTCGTGCCGCGTCACGCAGACTGTAGACGCCCGCCTCGTGAAAGGCGGCGATCTCGCCGGTGCTGTGACCGACGATGGCGTCCGGTCGCACACCATGGGCACGCCACAGAGCGGCGAGGCCGACCTGCACGGCGAAGTTCGCGGGCTGGGCCAGCCAGGTCTCGGCCATCCGGGAATCGGCCGCGTCGGCGTTCATCTCGTCGATGAGCGACCAGTCGGTGAGGGCGGCGATTTCCCGGTCGCAGCGCTCGACCGCCTCCCGGTAGACGGGCTGGGAGGCGAACAACTCCCGGCCCATGCCCCACCACTGGGGGCCCATACCGGTGAACGCCCAGACCAGGCGACGCTGTCGGGGCTCGCGGCACCGGTCCGTGAGCACCCGGGGATGGGCCTCGCCCCGCGCATAGGCCGCGAGGGCCCCGTCCAGTTCGTCACGGGACGAGTAGACGACGGACAGCCGGGCGGAGTGGTGCTGGCGGCGGTGCGCGAGGGTGTGACCGAGATCGGCGGTGGACACGGCCCGTACACCGGTCCGGTCTCCCGCACCGTCCGGTCCGGCCAGCTCCCGGCGGATCTCCTCCGCCAGCACCGGAAGACCGGAGGCGTCCCGGGCGGTCAGCGGAAGAATGCTGTAACGGGGACGGGAGTGCGCGGGCCCGGCCTTCCCCGCCGTTTCGGCCTCGGCCGTCGTCGGCCCGGGACTTCCCTCCTGCTGCGTCCCCGTCCCGGACTGCGTCGGAACGAGTCCCCCCGCGTCCGGGCGGGTTGCGGCGGGAGCCTCCAGCAGAACATGCGCGTTGGTGCCACCGAAGCCGAACGCGTTGACACCCGCCCGCGCAGGGCCGACGTGCGCCGGCCAGTGGGTCACCCCGCTCGGGATGTCGAAGGGCAGCGCCGCCAGATCGATGCCGGGGTTGAGCTGTTCCAGATTGATGTGCGGCGGGATCAGCCCGTGCTCGATGCTGAGAGCCGTCTTGATCAGGCCGGCGATTCCGGCGGCCGACTCGGTGTGCCCGATGTTGGTCTTGACCGAGCCGACGTAGCAGGCGGCGCCCGGCTCACGGCCCCTGGCGAGGGCCCGGCCGAGGGCGTTGGCCTCGACGGGGTCGCCGACCGGCGTGGAGGTACCGTGCGCCTCGACGTACTGGAGGTCGCCCGGCGTGATCCCGGCCTCCGCGCACACCCGCTCGATCAGCGCGGCCTGCGCGTCACCGTTGGGCACGGTGATGCCGTTGGTGCGGCCGTCCTGATTGACGCCGCTCGCGGTGATCACGGCGTGGATCGGGTCGCCGTCGCGGACGGCGTCCGCGAGGCGTTTCAGGGCGACGACACCGACTCCTTCGGCACGGACGTAGCCGTCCGCACCCGCGTCGAACGCGCGGGACCGGCCCTCGGTGGAGAGGAACCCTCCCTTGGTCTCCGCGATCGTGTACTGCGGGGCCAGATGCAGCAGGGTGCCGCCGGCCAGGGCCAGCGTGCTCTCGCCCCGGCGCAGGCTCTCGCAGGCCAGATGCACAGCGACCAGGGACGAACTGCACGCGGTGTCGATCGAGACGCTGGGCCCGCGGAAGTCGAAACAGTGCGAGATGCGGTTCGACACCATTGTCATCATCGTGCCGGTCGCCGTGTGCGCGTCGAGGGTGTCGAACCCGAGGTCCGCAAACTGAAGGATCTTGTAGTCCAGGGTGAAAGCGCCGACGAACACACCGACATCACTCCCGGCCAGCTCGGCCGGTTTCTGGCCGCCGTCCTCCAGGGCCTCCCACGCCACCTCCAGCAGCTTTCGCTGCTGCGGGTCCATGTAGTGCGCTTCCCGGGGGCTGATGCCGAAGAAGGCGGGGTCGAACTCGTCGAAACCGTCGATGTATCCACCCCGGCCGCCCACCAGGCGGCCTGGTTTCGCCTTGTCCCGGCTGCCCAGAGTGGTCACGTCGTATCTGTCGGACGGAGTCGGTGTGATGCAGTCCTTGCCGTCCAGCAGGTTCCGCCAGAACTCGCGGTGGTCGCACGCTCCGCCGGGGAAACGGCAGCCGATACCGATGATCGCGATCTTCTCGGGAGGCGTGGTTCGGAGCGAGTCAGCCATGGTCGGCTCCTTGATTCGTAACGGGAAATAACAGGAATAAGAGAGATAAAGGGACTGAGAAGAGATGGTGACTTCCTGGAGCCGGGGCGCGTCCGGGCCCGTATGACGCGCTCGACGGCGCGACGGGTGGGACCGGGGAGCGGGCCGGGAAGGACAGCGGGGTCACCCGGCCGTCTCGCCGGCCTTCGCCGATCGGCGCAGCGGGTGCACGAGTGTGGCGAGGATGGCGCCGGTGCCGGGGAAGGTCTCCGGTCTCACCAGACCGACAGAGGCCGGTTCGCGACCGGGGTGCCATGTGTAACTGCCGAACACCCTGTCCCAGACGGACAGTTCGGAACCGTAGTGACCGGCCTCGGCGAGGTCGGTGCTGTGGTGCAGACGGTGTTGCTCGGGGCCGGCGAACACATGGTTGAGCCTGCCGAGGCGGACGGTGATGTTGGCATGGATGAAATACCCCTGGGCGATGACGAAGAGACCCACTCCGAAGACGGCCCGCTCGGAGAACCCGACCAGAGCCACCGTCAGTTGCACACTGGCCTGGGAGATGAGCACGTCGGCGACGTGATTGACGCCGTTGTTGCCGACGTTGACCTTGTCGGGCACGTGGTGCACGCCGTGCAGTCGCCACAGCCACGGATTGACGTGCCCGAGCCTGTGCACCGTGTAACTGGTGAGCGAACCCAGCAGAAGGGCGAAGGGGATCTCCACCCACAGCGGAAACATGGAGTCGGGCCGGGCCACCGCGCCCACAGCGATCATCACGAGGGTCTGCCCAAGGGCGCCGCTCAGCGCCGTGAGTACGTAGTAGACGGCGTACCAGCCCCACTCACGCCGATTCGGCTGCCAGGCACGCTCGTACGGAATCAGGTATTCCAGCACTACGAGGTAGCCGAGCACCGAGAGTTGGAAGAGGAGGGTGACCCGGTCCTGAGCCCAGCCGAAGCGCACCGACGAGACGAACACGGCCACGACGGAGACCAGCAGGAGGGGGTGGGCGGCCCGGGAGAGGACCGCTCGCACCACCCTCCCCGGGGCGCGCCCCCGTCGGAGGCCACCCGTGTCACTGGTCGGGGAACTGGACATGGCACCTCTCATCGGCGGCGGACCTGGGTACATCCCCGGCGGACTGTCCTCCGCCGGGGATGTGTATCAACAGAGTGCTGTGGATCAGTAACGCTGCGCAATGGCCCCGGCCCGGCGTGCGGGATCGCGCGGGCTCGGGCCCGCGATCCGCTCGCACCCCTGGCGCAACCCCGGCAATGGTCGCGATCCCGCATAACTCGCTGAGCGTGGGTAAGGGGCGACGGCCGGCGAACGCGGGGGAGCTCGCGGCGTGATCCATGCGCCGGAACGGGTTTGGGACTCCCGGACGCTGTTCTCGCACTCCCCGCCGCACGTCCACCGCGGAGAACGGGTCTGCCGTGTGGCGCGATGAATCCGGGGCGGCGCCCCGTCGAGCGCCAAGAGGGGTGCCGGGTCAGGGGGCGCAAGGCGGGCGCACGGGGGCATGCTCCGGCGTCCAAGTCCGCATCAGGGTCGCACAGCGCCCCGTTACGGCGCGGGGGACGGGGCGGTGTCGCATTGATGAGACGTCGGGTATCGGACAAGGCGGTGGCTGAATGTGGACTGATGGTCGCGTGGGGGCAAATGCCAGAAGCAATACCACAGTATGTTTTTCAGCCAAAAGCCAGGTGAGGGGGGTGCGTCCGCTCGGCGGCGTTCCATGAATGCTGTCGGCGCTCGCACATGCATCCGGATTTGGTGGGCAGGTGATTCGCGGGAGTTGTTTTGTTGCCCAGAGAGTGAGGTGTACCGTACTCACGCTCGACCGATACCGAACGGAGTATCCCGTGGCATCGTTCGGGGGAACGGGACAAAAGAGTGCGGAGGCCCGCACGGTCCTGGATTGTCCGGCGGCTCGCGGAACGGTGAACGAAGAGGTGGGGAGTTCATGGCCAATCCTTTTGACGATGATGAAGCTCGATTCCTGGTTCTGATCAATGAGGAACGTCAGTACTCGCTCTGGCCCGCAACTTCCGAAGTGCCGGAAGGGTGGCGGACGGCGCGGCCGGAAGGGTCGCGGCAGGAGTGTCTCGACTTCATCGAGGCGTCCTGGGTCGACATGAGGCCGGCCAGTCTGGTGGCCCTCCTTGAGGGCGAGGGCAAGTAGTACCTGGCCCGACCAGCGAAAAGGCTCGTCGTGGGTGCGACCGCCCGGCGGTCGTGTTCGCCGATGCCGCCGCCCCGTCAGGGGCGGCATGCCATCCCGGAGCTCTGCGGGACACGTGCGTACCGATCGCTGCGTTCGGTACGCGAGGCGTAGGGCCTAAAGGTGAGCGGCCCCGATCGACATCGCTTTCCGCCCGCGCGGCGGAAGGCGCCGCGGGAAGATCCGCCATGCCTTCACGGACATGTCGAATACCTCTTGGAAGAGCGGAAGTGCCATGCAGGAAAGCCGTGCTCGTCTTCTCCCGTTAACCGCAGCGCAGCAAGGCGTCTGGTATGCGCAACTGCTGGATCCGCAGAGCCCGAAGTACAACATCGGTGAGTGCATAGAAATCCGCGGACCGTTGGACGAAAAGACGTTCGAAACGGTACTGCGGCGGGCCGGCGACGAGTGCGACAGTCTCAACACGGAGTTCGTCACAGAAGACGACATCGTTCATCAGCGGATCACCCGGAAGCCGCCACAACGCTGCGGTGTCGTGGATCTGACGGGTGCCGATGATCCTGTCGACGCGGCAGAACGATACATGGCGGATGACATGGCTGCGGTCGATTCCCTGACATCCCCGCGCCATACCCTGACTCTGATCAAGCTCCGTGCGGATCTCCACTACTGGTACCTCCGATATCACCACATCGCCATGGACGGGCTCAGCGGGTCGGTGTTCGCCCGCCGGGTCGCCGAGATGTACACCGCCGCCATGCGTGGTGAGGAACCGGCCGGTGTCGAGGCGCCGTTGAGCGCGCTGATCGATGACGAGATCCGGTACCGGCGGTCGGCCGCGTTCGAGAACGACCGGGCCTACTGGACGAAGAAGTTCGGCGACCTCTCCCGCCCCGCGGACGGCCATCCCGGCGGGGGACCCGCGGGAACGGTCCGCACCCCGGGCGACAGCACCCTCATTCCACGTCGTACGTCCCACCGCGGCGCCGGTTCCGACGCCACGCGCGGCGCTGACTCCGACGGGCGGCCCGCTGCCGCCGGCAACCACCTCCACCAGGGCGAGACACTGCCGCCACAGGTCATGGCCGGACTGCGCTCCATCGCCGCCGGAGCGCGGACCACCTGGTCAGCCGTCTACGTAAGCGCTGTCGCCGCCTACCTCGCCCGCATCACCGGGTGCCGCGATGTCGTGATCGGGCTGGCCTCGAACGGTCGCCACGGCAGCCTGCGCCACATCGTGGGCATGACGGCCAACATTCTTCCCCTCCGCATACGCGTCACCCCCGACATGACCGTCGAACAGCTGGTCCGTACGGTCGCGACGGAGATGCGGCTGGCTCTTCGGCACCGTCGCTACTCCCGGGAGGACCTGGCCCGGGATCTGAATATCGCCGATGACGCGTCCCGGCTCTCCGACATCGTCGTGAACGTCATGCCGTACGACTACGGCCTCGACTTCGCCGGAAGCCCCGGAGCCTCACGACTCCTTTCGACCGGTCCGGTCGACGACGTCTCCATGTTCATCTCCGAGCGGTCCGAGAAGGACGGGCCGCTGATCGGGTTCGATGTGAACCAGGACCTCTACCACTTCGACGACGTGCTTCCGCACCAACAGGGCATCACCACACTCATCACGGAGTTCGCCCAGGCGGACCTGACCTCTCCCCTCGCCTCCCTACGGACGCTGGACGACTCGACCACTGAGGCTGTTCTGGACTGGGGTCATGGTGGTGTGCTTGAGGTGCCGGATGGTGTGTTGGGTGGTGGGTTGTTCGGTGGTGGTGTGGGTGGTGTGTTGGGTGGTGGTGTGGGTGGTGGTGTGGTGGCTGTGTGTGGTGGGGGTGTGGAGTTGTCGTATGAGGGGTTGGAGGTGGGGTCTCGGTTGTTGGGTGAGTGTTTGGTGGGGTTGGGGTTGGGTGTGGAGGGGTGTGTGGGTGTGTTGGTGGGTGGGGGTTCGGTGGGTGTGGTGGTGGTGTCGGTGGGTGTGGTGCGGGCGGGTGGGGTGTATGTGCCGTTGGATGTGCGGTGGCCGGTGGAGCGGTTGAGGGGTGTGGTGGGTGTGGTGGGGTTGGATGTGTTGGTGGTGGGTGAGGGTTTGGTGGGTCATGGGTGGGTGGGGGAGATGTGTGGGGTGGTGCCGGTGGTGGTGGTGGATGGTGTGGGTGGTGTGGTGTCGGTTGTTGGTGGGTCGGGGGTTGTGGTTTCGGGGGGTGGGGTTTCCTGTGGTGGTGGGTTGCCGGTGGTGGTGGGTGGTGGTCGGTTGGCGTATGTGATGTTTACGTCGGGTTCGTCTGGGGTGCCGAAGGGTGTGGGGGTGTCGCATGGCGATGTGTTGGCGTTGGCGGGGGATGGTGTGTGGGGTGGGGGTGGTGTTGATGTGGTGTTGATGCATTCGGCGTTTGTGTTTGATGCGTCGACGTTTGAGGTGTGGGTGGCGTTGTTGCGGGGTGGTCGGGTGGTGGTGGCTCCGGAGGGGGTGTTGGAGGGTCGGGTGTTGGGTGAGTTGGTGGTGTCTGAGGGTGTGACGGCGGTGTTTTTGACGACTGCGTTGTTCAATGTGCTGGCTGAGTGGGATGTGGGTGTGTTTCGTGGGTTGAGGTTGGTGGCGACGGGGGGTGAGGTGGCGGCGCCTGGGTTGTTGCAGCGGGTGGCTGGTGAGGTTCCGGGGACGCGTTTCTTTCATGTGTATGGGCCGACGGAGACGACGACGTTTGCGACGCGGTTTGAGGTGTGCCCGGGTGATGGTGGCGGTGATGGGGCTGGTGGTGGTGTGGGTGTGGCGCCGATTGGTGGGGCGTTTGATGGTGTGCGGGTGTATGTGTTGGATGGTGGGTTGGGGTTGGTGGCGCCGGGTGTGGTGGGGGAGTTGTATGTGGGTGGTCGTGGGGTGGCGCGGGGTTATGTGGGGCGTGTGGGGTTGACGGCGTCGCGGTTTGTGGCTGATCCGTTTGTGGGTGGGGGTGGTCGGATGTATCGGACGGGGGATCTGGTGCGGTGGAATGGTCGGGGTGAGTTGGAGTATGTGGGGCGTGCGGATGGTCAGGTGAAGGTGCGGGGGTATCGCATCGAGCCGGGTGAGATCGAAGGCGCGTTGGACGGTCTTCCTGGAGTCGCCACCGCCTTTGTGACCGTGCGCGAGGACATGCCCGGAGACCGCCGGCTGGTTGCGTACGTGGTGCCTTCGGCCGGCGCGGTGCTTGAGCAGGCCGAGCTGGTGACCGGCCTCGGACGGACGCTGCCGGAGTACATGACACCCTCCGCGTTCGTCTTCCTCGACGCTCTGCCCCTGACGCCCAATGGCAAGGTCGACCGGCGCGCCCTGCCGGCTCCCGAGGCGCCGACCACCCAGGCGAAGGGCCGCGAGCCGAGGACGGCACGGGAGACGATCCTGTGCGGACTGTTCGCCGACATCCTGGGCCTGGACCGGGT
Organism: Streptomyces sp. AM 4-1-1; assembly: GCF_029167625.1. Lineage (NCBI taxonomy): Bacteria > Bacillati > Actinomycetota > Actinomycetes > Kitasatosporales > Streptomycetaceae > Streptomyces > Streptomyces sp. AM 4-1-1. The sequence goes on along the minus strand of NZ_CP119145.1, from coordinate 382,806 downwards.
CGGAGTCGACGACCAGTTCTTCGACCTCGGTGGGCATTCGCTGCTGGCCACCCGGCTCGTCAGCCGTATCCGGACCGTGCTGGGTGTGGAGGTGGGTGTCAAGACACTGTTCGCGCATCCCACGGTCGAGGGCCTGGCCGCCGTGCTCGACGGCGGTGAGCGAGCCAGGACGGCGTTGCTGCCCGAGCGACGGCCCGAGGTGCTGCCGTTGTCGTTCGCGCAGCAGCGGCTCTGGTTCCTGAACAGGCTTGAGGGCCCCAGTGCGACCTACAACGTGCCGTTGGTCCTGCGGCTGGAGGGCGCTCTGGACGTCGACGCGCTCGGCGCGGCCCTCGCCGATGTCGTCGAACGACACGAGACCCTGCGCACCGTCTTCCCCGAAACGGACGGCGTGGCCCGCCAACTGGTGCTGGACGCGTCGGCGGTCGACCTCGACCTGAGGCCGGAGGACATCGACCCGGCCGACCTGGACCGAGTGCTCACCGAGTCCGTCTCCCACGCCTTTGATGTGGCCTCGGAAGTGCCGTTGCGGGTGCGGTTGTTGGGGTTGGGTGGTGGGGTGTTCGTGTTGGTGTGGGTGGTGCATCATGTGGCGGCTGATGGTTGGTCGTTGGCGCCGTTGGTGCGTGATGTGGGGGTGGCGTACCGGGCGCGTTCGGGTGGTGGTGTGCCGGGGTGGGGTGTGTTGCCGGTGCAGTACGCGGATTACGCGTTGTGGCAGCGGCGGGTGCTGGGTGACGAGGATGACGCGAGCAGTGAGATGGGGCGTCAGTTGGGTTTCTGGCGTGGGGCGTTGGCGGGGTTGCCGGAGTTGGTGGAGTTGCCGTGGGATCGGGTGCGTCCTTCGGTGATGCGGTATGAGGGTGATGTGGTGGGGTTCCGGGTGGGTGGGGTGGTTCATGCGGGGTTGGTGGGGTTGGCGCGGTCGTCGGGGTGCAGTGTGTTCATGGTGTTGCAGGCGGCGGTGGCGGTGTTGTTGTCGCGGCATGGTGGGGGTGAGGACATCGCGTTGGGTACGGCGGTGGCGGGGCGTACGGATGAGGCGTTGGACGATCTCGTCGGGTTCTTCGTGAACACTTTGGTCCTGCGGACGGATCTGTCGGGTGATCCGACGTTCCGTGAGGTGCTGGGGCGGGTGCGGGACTTCGACCTCGATGCCTACGCCCACCAGGACGTGCCCTTCGAGCGCCTGGTCGACGTCCTCAGTCCGACGCGGACGGAGAGCTTCCACCCGCTCTTCCAGACCATGGTCGTCCTCCAGAACCAGGAGTCGGCCCGGATCGACCTCCCCGGACTGTCCGTCACCAGCCAGCCGGTACACACCGGCATCAGCAAGTTCGATCTGACGTTCTCCTTCACCGAGACACACGACGAAGCCGGGCGAGTCACCGGCATCGACGGCAGCCTGGAGTTCTCCACCGAACTGTTCGAGGTGGCGACGGCCCGGTCGTTGGCCGACCGGCTGACCCGGCTGCTCGATGGTGTGACGTCCGACCCCGATGTACGGGTGCACAGCATCCAGATGCTCACCGAGCCGGAGCAGCAGCGCGTGCTTGAGGCAGGCCGCGGTGAAGTGCGTCGGTTCTCTCCTTCGACGGTGCCGGCGGCTTTTGGTGCGCAGGTGGTCCGTGGGTCTGGTGTGGTGGCGGTGTGTGATGGGGTGCGGGAGTTGTCGTATGGGGAGTTGGATGGGGAGTCGGATGTGTTGGCGGGTTGTTTGGTGGGTCGTGGTGTGGGGGTGGGGGATGTGGTGGCTGTGGTGTTGCCGGGGAGGGTTGAGTCGGTGGTGGCGATGTTGGCGGTGTTGAAGGTGGGGGCGGTGTATTTGCCGGTTGATCCGGAGTATCCGGTGTCGCGGGTCAGGTTTATGTTTGAGGATGCGCGGCCGGTGTTGGTGTTGTCGGTGAGTGGGGTGGGTGGTGTGTTTGGTTCGTTGGGGGTGCCGTTGGTGGAGTTGGATGATGTGGGGTCGTGGGGGTCGGGGTGTGTGGGTGGTGTGGAGCGGGTGGTGGTTCCGGATTCGGGTGCGTATGTGATTTATACGTCGGGTTCGACGGGGGTGCCGAAGGGGGTGGTGGTTTCGCATGGTGCGTTGGTGAATCACATGGGGTGGTTGGCGGGGCAGGTTGGTTTTGGGGTGGGGGATCGGGTGCTTGCGCGTACGTCGTTGAGTTTTGATGCGTCGGTGTGGGAGACGTGGTTGCCGCTTCTGCATGGTGGGTGTGTTTGTGTGGTGTCGCCGGAGGTGAATCGTGATCCTGATGTGTTGTTGCGTCGTATGGGTGAGTTGGGGGTGAGTGTTGCGCAGTTCGTGCCGTCGCATTTGTCGGTGGTTGTGCGTGAGGCGTCGGTGTCTGTTCCGGGGTGTTTGCGGGTTGTGTTGTGTGGTGGTGAGGTGCTTCCGGTGGGGTTGGCGGCGGAGGTTGCGGGTGTGTGGGGTGTTGAGGTGCACAATTTGTATGGGCCGACGGAGGCGACGATTGATTCGACGGCGTTTCGGGTGGGTTCTGTTGGGGTGCGGGGTGGGGGGTCTGTGCCGATCGGTGTTCCGGTTCGTAATGTGCGGGTGTATGTGTTGGATGGTGGGTTGGGGTTGGTGCCGTGGGGTGTGGTGGGGGAGTTGTATGTGGCGGGGGAGGGGTTGGCTCGGGGGTATTTGGGGCGTGCGGGGTTGACGGCGTCGCGGTTCGTGGCTGATCCGTTCGGTGTTGCGGGTGGGCGGATGTATCGCACGGGTGATCTTGTGCGGTGGAATGCTGATGGTCAGCTGGAGTATGTGTCGCGTGCGGATGATCAGGTCAAGTTGCGTGGGTTCCGTATTGAGTTGGGTGAGGTCGAGGCCGTGTTGTCGGGGTTGCCGGGTGTTTCGGCGGCCTGTGTGGTCGTTCGGGAGGACCAGCCCGGCGACCGACGACTCGTCGCCTACACAGTGGCCGACACACGGAACGGCCGACCGGCCATCGACGCGGCCGAATTACGTGGCGGGCTGGCGGCCGTGCTGCCGGAGTACATGGTCCCCGCCGCATTCGTCACACTTGACGCGCTGCCCCTCCTGCCCAACGGTAAGACCGACCGCCGGGCACTGCCGGCACCCGACCTGACCTCGGGCCGGCCCACCGGGCGCGCACCGCGCACCGCGCAGGAACGAATCATCTGCGAGGTGTTCGCGGGGACTCTAGCCACCCCGGACATCCACATCGACGACGATTTCTTCGCGCTCGGCGGCGACAGCATCCTGTCCATCCAGGTCGTCAGCCGGACCCGTAAAGCCGGGCTGGTCATCACCCCGCGTGATGTCTTCGTGCACCGGACCCCCGAGATGATCGCCTCGGTCGCCGCACCCATCGGTGAGCAACCCGTGGACGCCACGGACCAAGGTGTCGGCGAGGTGCCGTTGACCCCCATAGCCGCCTGGTTCCTCGGACGGCCCGGACCCACCGACGGCTACAACCAGTCGAGTGTGCTGCGTTCGCCCGCCGGGGCCGACGAAGCGGACCTGGTCGCGACGCTCCAGCTGCTCCTCGACCACCACGACGCCCTCAGACTGCGGCTCACCGGAACACCGGACGGGGGATTTGGGCTGGAAGTGCTGCCCCAGGGGGCGGTGCCCGCGAGAGAACACCTGACCCGCGTGGACATCGCCGACCTGGACGCCGACACCGCCGACACGGTGATGGCCGAGGCCGCCGAATCCGCCCGCCGCAGGTTACGGCCCGCCGCCGGAGCCATGACCGAAGCGGTCTGGTTCGACGCCGGCGCCGACCGGCCGGGCAGACTGCTCCTCGTCGTCCAGCATCTGGCCGTCGACGCCGTCTCCTGGCGCACGCTCACCGCCGACTTCGTCGCGGCCTGGCAGGAGGTCACCTCGGCACCCGGTCGTCCCGGTGACCACTCCCGTACCCCCGCCTCCCGCACGCGTGAGCCCGGGAGCGGCACATCCCCACTCCCCGCCGTCCTCACCTCGTACCGCCGCTGGGCCGAACTCCTGGTCGCCGAGGCGCACAGTCCCGCACGCGCCGACGAACTGCCGCTATGGCAGGACATCATCCGCACCGAGGAACCGCGGCTGGGGCACCGGCCGCTCGACCCCGGCAAGGACACCGCGGCCCGCGTCACCACCCGCACCTTCACCCTCCCCGCCGAGTGGACCCAGCCCCTGCTGACCACCGCACCGACCGCCTTCCACGCGGGCGTCAACGACGTGCTGCTCACCGGACTGGCCCTCGCGGTCGCCGGGTGGCGGGCCGAGCGGAACGTCCCGGGACACCCCGCTGTACTGCTCGACCTGGAGGGGCACGGCCGTGAGCAGCTGTCCGAGCACATCGACCTGACGCGCACGGTCGGCTGGTTCACCAGCATGTACCCGGTCAGGCTCGACCCGGGGCCGGTCAGCCGGTACGAGGCACGGGCCTACGACGGGCCACTCGTCGACCGCGCCCTCAAACGCGTCAAGGAACAGCTACACGCCATTCCCGACCACGGCATCGGCTACGGCCTGCTCCGCCATCTGAACCCGGTCACCCGCGCCCTGCTCCAGGACGCGCCGACCCCACAGATCGGCTTCAACTACCTCGGGAGGTACGCCGGTTCGCAGGGCGGCGAGGCGGCCGGGGCCGGCCCCGACTGGCAGCTCCTCCTCGACGGCGGAGGTCCCCGGAGCCAGGACCCCGACATGGCGGTCCACCACGTGCTCGACATCAACGCGTACACCCAGGACCTTCCCGACGGGCCGCGCCTGGTCGCCGGCTGGACCTGGCCGACGGAACTCCTGAGCGAACCGGACGTGGAAGAACTCGCCGAAGGGTGGCTACGAGCACTGCGCGCCATCGCCGAGCACGCCCAAGCGCCGGACGTCGGAGGCTACACACCCTCCGACCTCCCCCTGGTCTCCCTGAACCAGGCCCAGATCGACCGACTGCAGAACAAGTGGGGTGGACGCAAGTGACCGGGTTCCAGCTTCAGGACATCCTGCCGTTGACGCCGTTGCAGGCAGGCATGCTGTTCCATGCCCAGTACGACTCGGAGGCGGTGGATGTCTACACCGCGCAGTTCGTCTTCGAGATCGAGGGCCCGGTGAACGCGGCGGTGCTGCACAGAGCCGTCCGGGGACTGCTGCGCAGACACGCGAATCTGCGGGTCGGATTCCTCCACGAGGACCTGGACGAACCCGTCCAGGCGGTCGCCGCCGAGGTCTCACCGCTCTTCGAGGAGATCGACCTCACCGGCCGCGAGCCCACCGAGCGGGCCGAAGCCCTCGCCGCCTTCCTCGAAACCGACCGGGCCCGGCGCTTCGACCTCGAAGAGCCGCCCCTGCTGAGGTTCACCCTGATCAGGACGGACACCCACCGGTACCGCCTGGTGATGACCAGCCACCACATCCTGTTCGACGGATGGTCCACCCCCCTGGTCGTGCGGGAGCTGTTCGAGCTGTACGCGCGCGGCGGCGACGACAGCGCCATGCCGCGCGTCGTCCCCTACCGGAACTACCTCGCCTGGCTGGCCGCCCAGGACCGGGCGGCCACCACGGACGCCTGGCGCACCGCGCTCGCCGGGGTGGCGGAACCGACCCTGCTGTCCGGCGGCAGATCCGCCGCCGTGTCCTCGGACGAACTGCCCGAGCAGGTCGTACTCACACTGGGCGAGTCCGTCACGGCTCGTCTGCGTGACACCGCCCGCCGCCACCGCCTCACCCTGAACACCCTCGTACAGGGCGCGTGGGGACTGCTCCTGCACCAGCTCACCGGACAGGACGACGTGCTGTTCGGCACCACCGTCTCCGGTCGGCCGCCGGAGATCACGGGCGTCGAATCCATGATCGGCCTGTTCATCAACACCGTGCCCGTGCGGATCGCGGTACATGACGACGACACCTTCGCCACTCTGCTGGGCCGGGTACAGGACGAGCAGGGCCGCCTCCTCGGCCACCAGTACCTCGGGCTGACCGAGGTCCACGCGCTCACCGGCCTGGACGAACTCTTCGACACGCTCGTCGTCTTCGAGAACTACCCCATGGACGCAGAGGCACTGCGACAGGCACAGGAAGGACTGCCCGGCCTCCGGATCGTCGGCTTCGAAGGCACGGACGCGGCCCACTACCCGCTGACCCTCACCGTCGCACCCGGGGACGATCTCCGGATCACGTTCGGACACCGGACCGCCGCTTTCGGGCACGAGGACGTCCGGTTGATGGCGGAACGGCTGCGTCTGGTGCTGGAGACCTTCGCCGACGACCTCGACGGACGTGTCGCCGGCCTGAGCGTGCTGCTCCCGGGTGAGGCCGGGCGACTGCTGGACTGGGGTCGTGGTGGTGTGCTTGAGGTGCCGGATGGTGTGTTGGGTGGTGGGTTGTTCGGTGGTGGTGTGGGTGGTGTGTTGGGTGGTGGTGTGGGTGGTGGTGTGGTGGCTGTGTGTGGTGGGGGTGTGGAGTTGTCGTATGAGGGGTTGGAGGTGGGGTCTCGGTTGTTGGGTGAGTGTTTGGTGGGGTTGGGGTTGGGTGTGGAGGGGTGTGTGGGTGTGTTGGTGGGTGGGGGTTCGGTGGGTGTGGTGGTGGTGTCGGTGGGTGTGGTGCGGGCGGGTGGGGTGTATGTGCCGTTGGATGTGCGGTGGCCGGTGGAGCGGTTGAGGGGTGTGGTGGGTGTGGTGGGGTTGGATGTGTTGGTGGTGGGTGAGGGTTTGGTGGGTCATGGGTGGGTGGGGGAGATGTGTGGGGTGGTGCCGGTGGTGGTGGTGGATGGTGTGGGTGGTGTGGTGTCGGTTGTTGGTGGGTCGGGGGTTGTGGTTTCGGGGGGTGGGGTTTCCTGTGGTGGTGGGTTGCCGGTGGTGGTGGGTGGTGGTCGGTTGGCGTATGTGATGTTTACGTCGGGTTCGTCTGGGGTGCCGAAGGGTGTGGGGGTGTCGCATGGCGATGTGTTGGCGTTGGCGGGGGATGGTGTGTGGGGTGGGGGTGGTGTTGATGTGGTGTTGATGCATTCGGCGTTTGTGTTTGATGCGTCGACGTTTGAGGTGTGGGTGGCGTTGTTGCGGGGTGGTCGGGTGGTGGTGGCTCCGGAGGGGGTGTTGGAGGGTCGGGTGTTGGGTGAGTTGGTGGTGTCTGAGGGTGTGACGGCGGTGTTTTTGACGACTGCGTTGTTCAATGTGCTGGCTGAGTGGGATGTGAGTGTGCTGGCCGGTCTGCGGTTGGTGTGTGTGGGTGGTGAGATGGCGGCGCCCGGGGTGATGCAGCGGGTTGCCGGGGCGTTGCCGGGGACGCGTCTGTTGCATGTGTATGGGCCGACGGAGACGACGACGTTTGCGACGCGGTTCGAGGTGTGCCCGGCTGACGGTGATGGGGATGGGGCTGGTGGTGGTGTGGGTGTGGCGCCGATTGGTGGGGCGTTTGATGGTGTGCGGGTGTATGTGTTGGATGGTGGGTTGGGGTTGGTGGCGCCGGGTGTGGTGGGGGAGTTGTATGTGGGTGGTCGTGGGGTGGCGCGGGGTTATGTGGGGCGTGTGGGGTTGACGGCGTCGCGGTTTGTGGCTGATCCGTTTGTGGGTGGGGGTGGTCGGATGTATCGGACGGGGGATCTGGTGCGGTGGAATGGTCGGGGTGAGTTGGAGTATGTGGGGCGTGCGGATGGTCAGGTGAAGGTGCGGGGGTATCGCATCGAGCCGGGTGAGATCGAGGGGGTGTTGAGTGGTCTGGTGTCGGTGGCGTCGGCGTGTGTGGTGGTGCGTGAGGATGTTCCCGGGGACCGCCGGCTCGTCGCCTATGTGGTGGCCGCTGATCAGGCGATGGTGTCGCCGGAGACACTGGCGGCCGAGGTGGGCCGGAAGCTTCCCGCGTACATGGTTCCGTCCGCGTTCGTCACTCTGGACGCTCTGCCGCTGACGACCAACGGCAAGGTCGACCGCCGCGCACTGCCCGAACCCGAGAGTTCGGCCGGTACGGGAGGTCGTCCGCCGCGAACCGCGCACGAGGAGATACTCGCCGACCTCTTCGCGGAGACGCTGGGCCTCGGACGAGTCGCTGTGGAGGACGATTTCTTCGCGCTCGGCGGGCACTCGTTGCTGGCCACCCGGCTCGTCGGCCGTATCCGTTCCTCCCTCGGGGTCGAACTGAAGGTCCGTACGCTGTTCGAGCATTCGACTGTTGCCGCGTTGGCGTCGGTGCTCGACGGGGCGGACCGGGCGCGGGTGGCGCTCGTGCGTGAGGAGCGGCCGGCGCGTCTGCCGTTGTCGTTCGCGCAGCAGCGGCTCTGGTTCCTGAACAGGCTTGAAGGTCCCAGTGCGACCTACAACGTGCCGTTGGTCCTGCGGCTGGAGGGCGATCTGGACGTCGACGCCCTGCGCCAGGCCGTCACCGACGTCGTCACACGCCACGAAACCCTGCGCACCGTCTTCCCGGAGAACGACGGCATGCCCGAGCAACTGATCCTCGACGCGGCCGATGTCGTCGTCGACTTCACGGTCGACGACGTGTCGGAGGCCGAACTCCCCGACGCGATCAGGCGTGCATCCACCGAACCGTTCGACCTGTCGTGTGAGGTGCCGTTGCGGGTGTGTTTGTTGGGGTTGGGTGGTGGGGTGTTTGTGTTGGTGTGGGTGGTGCATCATGTGGCGGCTGATGGTTGGTCGTTGGCGCCGTTGGTGCGTGATGTGGGGGTGGCGTACCGGGCGCGTTCGGGTGGTGGTGTGCCGGGGTGGGGTGTGTTGCCGGTGCAGTACGCGGATTACGCGTTGTGGCAGCGGCGGGTGCTGGGTGAGGAGAGTGACGCGGGGAGTGTGGGCGCGCGTCAGCTGGGTTTCTGGCGTGGGGCGTTGGCGGGGTTGCCGGAGTTGGTGGAGTTGCCGTGGGATCGGGTGCGTCCTTCGGTGATGCGGTATGAGGGTGATGTGGTGGGGTTCCGGGTGGGTGGGGTGGTTCATGCGGGGTTGGTGGGGTTGGCGCGGTCGTCGGGGTGCAGTGTGTTCATGGTGTTGCAGGCGGCGGTGGCGGTGTTGTTGTCGCGGCATGGTGGGGGTGAGGACATCGCGTTGGGTACGGCGGTGGCGGGGCGTACGGATGAGGCGTTGGACGATCTCGTCGGGTTCTTCGTGAACACTTTGGTCCTGCGGACGGATCTGTCGGGTGATCCGACGTTCCGTGAGGTGCTGGAGCGGGTACGGGACTTCGACCTCGACGCCTACGCCCACCAGGACATGCCGTTCGAGCGGCTGGTGGAGATGCTGAACCCGGCACGGTCGCAGAACCATCACCCGCTCTTCCAGACCATGCTCGTCCTCCAGAACCAGGCACCGGCCGAGATCGACCTCCCCGGCCTCTCCGTCAGCAGCGAACCCGCCTCCATCGGGGTCAGCAAGTTCGACCTCTCCTTCTCCTTCGCCGAGACGCACGACGAGCACGGTGTGCCCCAGGGCATGGAAGCGACCCTGGACTACTCCACGGAGCTGTTCGACGCCGGGACGGTCCACCACCTCGTCGACCGGCTCACACGCCTGCTCGCGTCGGTCGTCGCCGATCCGGGACGGCCCGTCGCCGCCCACGACCTGCTCACGGCCGGTGAACGGTCGGACCTCGAAGCCTGGGGACGCGGACCGGACACCTCGATACCCGAGGCGAGCATCCCGGAACTGTTCCAGGACCGGGTACGGCGCGCGCCCGACGCGATCGCCGTCCGCGACGGTGCCGGAACCCTGACGTACGGACAGCTGAACTCCCGTGCCAACGCCCTCGCCCACCACCTGATCGACCGCGGTGTCGGCCCGGAGGACCTGGTCGCGCTCGCCGTGCCACGGTCCGCCGGGATGATCGTCGCCATGCTCGCGGTGCTGAAGGCGGGCGCGGCCTATCTGCCGGTCGACCCGGAGTACCCGGCGTCCCGCATCACGTACATGCTCGACGACGCGCGACCGGTCCTCCTGCTCACCACCACCGCCACGCGCGGACAACTCCCCGCCATCGCGACGCCGTTCATCGCACTGGACGACGACACCGCCCCCTGGGCCGGCCACCGGACCGACGATCCGCGGACCGCCCCGCACGTCTCCCTGCCCGCGTACGTGATCTACACCTCCGGCTCGACCGGCCGCCCCAAGGGCGTCGTCGTCACGCATCGCGGGGTCGCAGCCATGGTGCGGACCCATCTGGAACGCCTGGACCTGACACCCGCGAGCCGGGTGCTCCAGATGGCGTCGATCAGCTTCGACGCGGCGTTCTGGGACATCTGCATGGGGCTGCTCACCGGAGCCCGGCTGGAGATCGCCGACCGGTCGGAGCTGGAACCGGGGCCCGCCCTGGCCCGCCTCCTCGTGGAGCGGGGCGTCACCCACCTCACCCTGCCGCCCGCGGCTCTCGCCGTGATGCCACCCGAGGACGGAATCCCGCACGGCCTCACACTCGTCCTCGCCGGAGAGGCGTGCACACCCGCGCTCGTCCGCCGGTGGGCCCCGCACCGACGCCTCGTCAACGCCTACGGACCGACCGAGACCACGGTCTGCGCGACGATCAGCGCCGTGCAGCCCACGGACGGCCCGCAGGCACCCGTACGGACCGTACCGATCGGCACCCCGGTGAACCGGGCGGAGGTGTACGTACTCGACGCCGGGCTGCGGTTCGTGCCGCCGGGCGTCGTCGGGGAGTTGTACGTGGCCGGGGACGGACTCGCCCGGGGATACCTGGGACGTGCCGGGCTCACCGCGTCACGGTTCGTCGCCGATCCGTTCAGCACCGCCGGCCGGCGCATGTACCGCACCGGTGACCTCGTACGGTGGAACGCCGACGGCCAACTCGAATACGTGTCCCGGGCCGACGACCAGGTCAAGCTCCGTGGGTTCCGCATCGAGCTGGGGGAGATCGAGGCAGCGCTCACCGCACTGCCCGCCGTTTCCGCCGCCTGCGCGGTCGTCCGTGAGGACCGGCCGGGCGACCCGCGGCTCGTCGCGTACACGGTGGCCCCGAACGGGCGGCGAGGTGCCGCGGCGGCGGAACTGCGTGCCGGACTCGCCTCCGTACTGCCCGGACACATGGTGCCGTCGGTGTTCGTCCCGCTCGAAGCCCTGCCCGTCACCCCGAACGGGAAGGTCGACCGCCGGGCGCTGCCCGCCCCCGACCTGTCCCTGGGCCGTGAGGCGGGGCGCGTCCCCGTCACGGAGCGGGAGAAGGTCCTGTGCGAGGTGTTCGCCGACGTCCTCGACATCCCCGACGTCCACCTCGACGACGACTTCTTCGCGCTCGGCGGGCACTCGCTGCTGGCCGTGCGGCTGGCCCAGCGCATCGAGGACCGGCTCGGGGCACGGCTGTCGATGCGCGCCGTCTTCGCCGCGCCCACCGTCGACGGCATCCGGCGGACCCTCGACGCCACCGATGCCCCGCACCCCACGGACGCCGCCGCACCGGGCGCGGACCCGCAGGACGACGTGCGGTTGGCACCCGACATCGCCCGGGTTCCCGCGCTACCGTCCGGGGCGGCGGGAGCGGCGCGCAGACCGCTGCTGACCGGCGGCTCAGGATTCCTCGGCGCGTTCCTCCTGCGCGATCTGCTGGAGACCACGGACGACGCGGTGGACTGCCTCGTACGGGCCGAGGACGAGGCCGACGGCGTACGCAGACTGCGCGCCAACCTGGAACGGTACGGGCTCTGGAAGGACCACTACGGCGAGCTGATCCACGCAGTGCCGGGCGACCTGGCGGCGCCGGGGCTCGGCATGCCGGACCGGGCGCTCAAGGCGCTCCGGAGCAGGGCCGGGGACGTCTACCACAACGGTGCCCGGGTCAACTTCGCCGCACCCTACGGGGAGTTGCGCGACGCCAACGTGGACGGCACCGAGGAACTGCTGCGTGTCGTGGCCGCGTCGGAGTCGGGCCGTATGCACTACATCTCGACCACGGGTGTCCATGCCCGGCCGACGGACGGACCCCGGACGGTCACGGAGACCACACCTCTGGGACCGGTGGGCGACCTGCCGGACGGCTACTCGCAGAGCAAGTGGGTGGCCGAGGGGATCGTACGGATCGCGCGGCGGCGCGGACTCGCGGTGACGGTCCTCCGGCCTGCCCGGATCTCGGGCGACTCGCGGACCGGCGCCTGCCAGGAGCGGGACCTTCTCTGGCAGTTCATCAAGGGATGCCTCCAGGCGCGGGCCGTTCCGGAAGGAGCCGACGAGTCCACCGGCTGGATACCGGTGGACTACGTGAGCGCGGCCGTCGTGGCGCTCGCGGGCCGGGAGCGGCGGGAACCGCGGCCGGACCCGGCCGCTCCGGCCGGGGACACCTTCCACCTCACCCATCCCGGGGCGCCGGCCCTCTCGCAGGTCTTCCGGGCGGCGGAAGCCCTCGGCTACCCGCTGCACCCGGTGGGGCCCGAGCAGTGGAGCAAGCGCGTGGCGGCCCAGCCGGACAACGCCGCACAGCTCTTCCTCGGCGGCGCGACGGAAGGACACGGCGCAACGGGCGGCGCCGGGCGGCGGGGCGCGGCGCCCGAGGCGGCGGAAACCACCCCGCTCCCCGTGCAGACGTTCGACTCCACGGTCACGATCGAGGCGGTGAGGGCGGCGGGAGTCACCCTTCCCGCGCTGACCGACGCGACCCTGCGGACCTATCTGACCTATTTCATCCGTACCGGGTTCCTGCCGTCCCCGACCGAGGAGGGCGGCCGGTGACCCCGTCCCCGCACGCCTCGGCCGGCGGGTCCGGCGCCCGCCCCGCTCAGCGCGGCGCCGGCCTGAGCTCGGCGGGCGTCGTCCCCTTCGCGGCGGCCAGGGCGATGTTCCGCGCCATCCCGCCGAACAGCAGGGCGTGGAAGGGGGAGATGCTCCACCAGTACGCATGACCGAGCAGTCCGTGTGGATGGAACAGGGCCCGCTGCCGGTAGCGGGCCCGGCCGTTCCCGTCCCGCTCGACGTACAGCTCCAGCCAGGCCAGGCCAGGCAGCCGCATCTCGGCCCGCAGCCGCAGCAGACGGCCCGGCTCGATCTCCTCGACCCGCCAGAAGTCCAGGGAGTCGCCCACCCTGAGCCGTTCGGCGTCCCGTCGCCCCCGGCGCAGACCCACCCCGCCGAACAACCGGTCCAGCCAGCCCCGTACCGCCCAGGCCAGCGGGAAGGAGTACCAGCCGTGGTCACCCCCGATGCCCTCGACGACCCGCCACAGGGCCTCGGGGGACGCGTCCACTTCCCTCTCCCGTACGTCCGTGTACAGGCTCCCGCCCGCCCAGTCGGGGTCGGTGGGCAGCGGGTCGCTCGGCACCCCCGGTACCGAAGCCGACGACCAGCGCGTCGTCACCTTCGCCTCCCGCACCCGCTGAAGGGCGAGCGACAGCGCCTCGCGGAAGCTGAACGGCCGCCCCGGACCGTCCGGGACATAGCGGTCGATGTCGTGTTCGCGGCACACCACCTCGTAGCGCAGTGACTCGGCGAGCGGCCGGGCGATCGCGCGGGGAACCGGGGTGACCAGCCCGATCCAGTGGCTGGACAGCCGGGGCGTCAGCATCGGGACCGGCACGATCAGCCGGTGCGGCAGTCCGGCGACCCGCGCGTACTCCTGCATCATGTCGCGGTACGTGACGACGTCCGGCCCGCCGATGTCGAAGGTGCGGTTCACGTCCTCGGGCATGTGCGCGCTGCCCACCAGATAGCGCAGCACATCGCGGACGGCGACCGGCTGGATTCGCGTCGACACCCAGCTCGGCGTGAGCATCACCGGCAGACGCTCGGTGAGATAGCGCAGCATCTCGAAGGAGGCCGAACCCGATCCGATGATGACCGCGGCGCGGAGCGCGGTCGTCGGCACCCCCGATCCCAGGAAGACGTCACCCACCTCGGCGCGCGAGCGCAGATGGGGGGACAGCCGGTCCACCGGTACGTCCTCCGGGGTGAGGCCGCCCAGATAGACGATGCGCCGGACGCCGACGGCGCGTGCCTGCTCGGCGAAGACACGGGCCGCCCTGCGGTCCGTCTCCTCGAAGTCCGGTCCGCTGCCGAGCGCGTGCACCAGGTAGTAGGCGACATCGATGCCGCGCAGGGAGGAGCGGACCGACTCCGCGTCGGTGACGTCCCCCCGGACGACCTCGGCCTCACCCGCCCACGGGTAGTCACGCAGTTTCTCCGGGGTGCGCGCGAGACAACGCACCCGGTGGCCCGCCTCCAGCAGCTCCGGCACCAGCCTCCCGCCGATGTAGCCCGTCGCCCCGGTCACCAGGCAGTGCACCCCCGGTGCACGGTCCTCGCCGTCCATGAAGCCTCCACCTCGGTCCGTGTGCCGCACGTCCACCGTGCCCGCGCACGCGCGATCCCGCTTCCCGGAGTACCCCGGGTACCCGCGCGCACACGGCCCCGCTCCCCGGAGTACGCCGCCCACGGCGACTCGCGCCCAGGACCGCCGAACGGGTCACCTCCGGCCGTCCCGGGGAGCGTCACGGCCCTGACAGCAGCACCATGGGCCTTCGGCCGTGATCCGCTGGGAAGACCGTCGGCGACCCACCGGGGCGGCCGTCCGGCGGGTACTCCTCCGGGTTCCGGGTACGCGGCGGACCACACCGCCCCAACCGGGCACGGGGACCGAAGAGGCACTGCCGACCGACACGAGGAAAGGGAGGCGCGATGCGCCGCATCCGGGCGGAGGGACGCTCCCGCACCGATCACGGACCGGTGCCCGCGGACGCCCGGAGCGTCGACACGGATGTCACCGGGGCGGTCGGCCGGGCGATCGAGGCGGTGCTGCGCGAACGGCTCCGCGAGGCCGGAACGGTGGACACCGTCTTCGCCCGGGACATCGCCGAACGCGTCGCCGACTTCACGCTCAGCGGCGGCAAACGCACCCGCCCCGGATTCCTCTGGTGGGCGATGCGGGCCTGTGGCGGAGGAGACGACCCGGCGGACACCTGGGCGGCGCTCCGCCTGGGAGCCGGACTGGAACTCATCCAGACGTGCGCGCTCGTCCACGACGACGTGATGGACGGCTCCGCGCTGCGCCGCGGCAGACCCGCCGTGCACGCGGACCTCGCCGCGCAGTTCGGTACGGGCCCCGATCCGGTGCGGGGACGGCCCTTCGGCAGATCGGCCGCGGTCCTCGTCGGTGACCTCTCCCTCGCCTGGGCCGACGACATCGTCGCGGACACACCGATGGCCCCACTGCCCGGTCGACGGGTGCGGAGCATCTGGCGGGCGATGCGCACGGAGATGGTCGCCGGACAGTACCTGGACCTGCACGGTCAGGCGACCGGCACCCGGACCGCCGCACACGCCCTGCGCACCGCCCGTCTCAAGAGCGCCCTGTACTCGGTGGAACGGCCCCTCGCGCTCGGCGCCGCGCTCGCCGGCGCGGACGAGCCCACGACCCGCGCGCTCTGCTCCGCGGGGCGCTGCGCGGGACTCGCCTTCCAGCTCCGGGACGACCTGCTCGGAGTCTTCGGCGACCCGGAACGGACCGGGAAACCGTCCGGCGACGACATCCGCGAGGGGAAACCGACGTATCTGATGGCCATGGCCCGTGAGCGCGCCGACGTGACGGGGGACCACCGTGCCCGGAACGCCATCGACGCCGCCCTGGGGGACGCCGGTCTGACCGAGGAAGGTCTGGAGCGGGCACGGGACGCGCTGATCGCGACCGGGGCCCGCGCCGCCGTCGAGGAGGAGATCGACCGCCTCGTGGAGGACGGCACGCGCTGCCTGGCGGGCGTGGCCTGGGAACCGGCCGCCGGACGCAGACTCGGCGACCTGCTCGCGTCGGTGGCGGGGGCGTCCGCGGAACCGGCCTCCTCGCCGGGCGGGGCGGTTCCGGGGCGGGTGCGCGAAGGCGGTGACGGCGCGCGCCCGGCGATCGGGACGGCCGCGGCGGCCCGAGGAGAGAGCGAGCACCACTGATGAACCCCGCGGACCCGGCATCGTCCGTCATGCCCTCCACGCCGGTCGCGCCGGCTACACCCGCCACGCCCGCATGTCCGCCACGTCCGCCATGACCGTCACACCCGCCATATCCGTAACACCAGTCAGACCCATCACACCCGTCGCACCCGCCATGCCCGGAAGAGCCGGAAGAGCTGGAAGAGCTGGAACACCTCGATGACCGTGAAGACAGTGAAGAAGCCCACCGACCATGTGGTGGTGATCGGTGCCGGACTCGCCGGTCTCTCCGCCACCCTGCATCTGCTCGGCGCCGGACGTCGGGTCACCGTCGTGGAACGGGACCTGTCGCCGGGCGGCAGGACCGGGCTGCTGGAACGCGGTGGCTACCGCTTCGACACCGGACCCACGGTGCTGACCATGCCGGACCTGATCGAGGAGGCGTTCGCCGCGGTCGGTGACCGGCTCGCCGACCGGCTGGACCTGATCCCGCTGCACCCCGCCTACCGGGCCCGGTTCGCCGACGGCTCGGAGCTGGACGTGCACACCGAACCGGCCGCCATGGAGGACGCCGTCGAACGGTTCGCCGGCGCCCGGGAAGCGGACGGGTACCGCCGCCTCAGGGTATGGCTCGAACGGCTCTACAAGGTCCAGATGCGCCGCTTCATCGACGCCAACTTCGACTCGCCGTTCTCGCTCCTCCACCCCGACCTGGCGCGGCTCGCCGCACTCGGCGGCTTCGGCCGGCTCGACGCCCGGATCGGGAGCTTCCTCTCGGACGAGAGACTGCGCCGGGTCTTCTCCTTCCAGGCGCTCTACGCGGGCGTTCCCCCGGCCCGCGCGCTCGCCGCCTACGCCGTCATCGCGTACATGGACACGGTGGCCGGTGTCCACTTCCCGCGCGGCGGCATGCACGCCCTGCCCAGGGCCATGGCGGAGTCGGCCGCCGACGCCGGGGCCGACTTCCGGTACGGACACACCGTCACCCGACTGGAACGCTCCGGTGAGCGGATCACCGCCGTCGTCACCGACCGGGACCGCATCCCCTGCGACGCCGTGGTCCTCACCCCCGACCTGCCCGTCAGCTACCGCCTGCTGGGCCGGGCCCCGCACCGCCCGCTCGCCCTGCGGCACTCCCCGTCGGCGGTGGTCCTGCACGCGGGAACCGGCCGTACCTGGCCCGGCCTCGCCCACCACACCATCTCGTTCGGCTCCGCGTGGAAGAAGACCTTCGACGAACTCACCCGCACCGGCCGTCCGATGAGCGACCCGTCCCTGCTCATCACCCGCCCCACCGCCACCGACCCCGCCCTCGCCCCGCCCGGGAAACACCTGCACTACGTCCTGGCACCCTGCCCCAACACCGACATCGGCCCCGGCGCAGTTGAGTGGCGGGAGCTGGCGCCCCGCTACCGCGACACCCTGCTCGGCACGCTCGACCGGCGCGGACTCCCCGGGCTCGCCGCCGCCATCGAGGAGGAGTGCCTGGTCACACCGGCCGACTGGACCGCCCAGGGACACGCGGCCGGCACCCCGTTCTCCGCCGCGCACACCTTCCCGCAGACCGGACCCTTCCGGCCCCGCAACCTCGTGCGCGGCACGGAGAACGCCGTACTCGCGGGCTGCGGCACCACCCCCGGCGTCGGTGTGCCGACCGTACTGATCTCCGGGAAACTCGCCGCCGCCCGGATCACCGGCCCGCGCCCAGCGGGGACCGCCGCCCGCGTCGCCCGCCCCCTCGGACGACAGGCCCGCACCCCGAAAGGCACCCCCGCATGACCGCCCGCGAACTCGACGCGGCTGGCATCCACGAGCCCGCCCTGCGGGACGCCTACACCAGGTGCCGCCGCCTCAACGCCCGGCACGGCAAGACCTACTTCCTCGCCACCCGGCTGCTCCCCGACGACCGCCGTCCCGCCGTGCACGCCCTGTACGGCTTCGCCCGCCGCGCCGACGACATCGTGGACGACCTGGACAGCGACGCCACCCCCGCCCAACGCGCCCGCGCGCTCCGCGACTTCCAGGACCGGCTGGAGGAAGCACTGCGCCGGGCCCCGGACCCCGGTCCCGCCCGGCGGCGCCTCGGCCAGGTGACCGAGGCCGCCGCACCCGCGTCCGCAGCCGCCGGGCCCGACCCGGTGATCAGAGCCCTCGTGCACACGGCCGGCGCCTACGGCATCGACCATCAGCACTTCGCCGACTTCATGACCTCCATGCGCAGCGACCTCCAGGTGACCGGATACGCCACCTACGAGGAACTGGGCCACTACATGCACGGCTCCGCCGCCGTCATCGGCCTTGAGATGCTGCCGGTGCTCGGCACCGTCGGGCCCGAGGCGGAGGCAGCGCCGTACGCCGCGGCGCTCGGCGTCGCCTTCCAGCTGACCAACTTCCTGCGTGACGTCGGTGAGGACCTCGACCGAGGGCGCCTCTACCTCCCGGCCGATCTCCTCGCCGCGCACGGCGCGGACCGGGAACTCCTGGAGTGGAGCCGGGCCACCGGCGGCCGGGACTCCAGGATCACCGCCGCGCTGCGCGCCGCCGCCGCCCACAACCGCGGCGTCTACCTGACGGCGCTTCCCGGCCTCCGCCTCCTCGACCCGGTGTCACGCCCTTGCGTGCGTACCGCGTTCGTCCTCTACGGCGGCATCCTCGACGCGATCGAGGACGACGGATACGCCGTCCTGCACCGTCGTGCGGTCGTGCCCCGACGCCGCCGCGCCGCCGTGGCCCTTCACGGACTGGTCCGGGCAGTGGCGGCCAGGGCCGCCGCCCCCGGGCGGGGACGGCGGGCCGCGCCGCACCATCCCGACCCCGCCCGTCCGGCCCCCGCGGCGCTCCGGGCGGCGACGCCCCTGCGGAAGGAGCCGGTGTGACGGCGGACGACCGGTCCCGGCGCGGCCGTGTCCCGCTGAGCCTGCGACGCCACCCCGTCCGCTGGGAGCGGCAGCCACCCACCTGGCGTGAGGCCCGGCCGGCGCTCATCGCCGATGCCCTGAAGCGCGCACTCGCCCGCCCCTCCGGCAACTGGTACGTCGTCGGGGCGTCCCGCGACATCACCGCCGGCCGGCCGTTCGGCCGCACCGTGGCTGGCATCGAAGTGGTCCTCTGGCGTGACACCGACGGCACCCCGCGAGCGGGGCAGGGAGCCTGCCCGCACCTCGGCGCACCGCTGCGGGACAGCCGGGTGCGCTGCGGCACGCTCGTCTGCCACTGGCACGGACTCGCCCTGGACGGCGCGCCGTTCGCCGGATGGGAGCCGTACCCGGTCTTCGACGACGGGGTCCTCGTCTGGGTCCGGCTGGATCACGTGGGCGGTGAGACCCCGCTGGACCGGCCCCTCGTCCCGGACCGGCCCCACCAGGCATCGGCCCTCGCGGCCGTCTACCAGGGGCGGGGCGTCTGCGAGCCGGAGGACGTGGTCGCCAACCGGCTCGATCCGTGGCACGGCGCGTGGTTCCACCCGTACACCTTCGTCGATCTCACCGTCGTCGGGACACCCGCACCGGCGGCTCCCGGCGCGTCGGACACCGGTGGCGCGGATGACGGTGGTGCGGATGACGGCGGTGGGCGGCGGCCGGACACGGACGGTTTCGCGGTGGACGTCTCGTTCAAGCTCGCGGGGCGGGTGGTGGTGCCGGTGAGAGCGGTGTTCACCGCCCCCGGGCCGCGTACGGTCGTCATGCGCATCACCGAGGGCGAGGGCCGGGGTTCGGTGGTCGAGACCCACGCCACCCCGCTCGGCCCGGACCGTACGGGCCGGCCGCGCACGGTCGTCGTCGAGGCCCTGATCGCCGCGTCGGACCGCCGCGGTTTCGCGGTCGCCCGGTCGGCGGCGCCGCTCCTGCGTCCGCTGATGCGGCTGTCGGCGGGCCGGCTGTGGCGCGACGACCTCGCCTATGCGCACCGGCGCTGGGAGCTGCGCGCCGACGGCCGGTTCCCCGGCTGACCACCGGGCACCGGGCGCGACCGGCCGAATGACGCGTCCGGTCCACCGGCCGGACGTCACGCACACCTGGCGGCCGCCGGCGCGCCCCGCCCGGCACCTGACGGACCGTCAGCGTCCGCCCAGCCGGGCGAGTGCACGGAGCGCGGCCGACCGGCCCTCGGACGGCACCGTCCACAACGGGACACCCCGGACGCCCCACTTCTCCAACAACGCGTTGGCGGCGAGGAATCCGCTCGTCGCCGCGCGTTCCATCAGGGCCACCGGCAGCTCGGTGCGGACCAGGTCGCCCGCCACCGTCACCCATGGGTCCGGGGTGCGCACCGTGGGGCGATCGGCGTAACCGCCCACCGGGAACAGCGGGCAGTCCGCGCGCCATTCGTGCCGGGCGTCGACGACGCGGGCGTGGGCCGTCTCCGGGTACACCCGGTGCAACTCGTCCAGCAGGAGGCGTTGCTGCTTCTCCCGGTCCGCGTCCGGTGCGACGGCGTACGCGTGCAGCTCGACCACCGAGCCGCCGGTACGCCGTGACCAGCGGGCGGCCTCGCCCTCCCAGCGCTCCAGCACGCTCACGTTGTCCAGCGGGCCGTAGCCGCTCGTGCCCAGGAAGCCGGGCCGCTCCGGCGCCACCCGCCGGTCCAGCCAGAGCCGCGACACCAGGAACGGCGGCGCCGTCCGCAGCCGGCCGATCCGCGCACGCCACGGTCCGTCCCCCAGCTCGGGCGAGGCGGCGACCACCGTGCGCAGCCCCTCCGTGTCCAGCGCCAGCACGAGCGCGTCATGGCGGCGCGTCCGGCCCTCGGCGGTCACGGAGAGCCCGCCACCCGGCACGGGCGCCACACTCTCCACCGCCGTGCCGGTGCGTACCCGGGCACCGTGCCCCTCCAGGTACCGGCGCAGCGGATTCCACAGCGCCTGCGGGAACGGCTCGTTCGGCACGTCGAAGAGAAGACCTTCGCTGGACCCGAGGAAGTAGATGTGGAACATCAGCACCAGCTCGGCGGCCGACAACTCGCGAGGATCGGCGAAGAAGCTCCGTGAGAACACCTCGAAGGCCAGATGATGGGCGGCTTCGGGGAACCGGACCCGCGCCAGGAAGTCGTGCGCGCTCACCCCGTCCAACCGCGCGTAGACCTCGGGGACACGCACGTCCAGCAGGGGCAGCGCGGCGCGCGCGTCCATCCGGAACAGATCACGCCAGCCGAACGTGGGGCTGAGCGCCACGAATCCGACGGCGCTGAACGGCGGGGTCCGCGGCACCCGGGCGAAGCTGTCACGGAGTCCGGAACCACCGTGGCGCAGGGGATAGTCCGGCAGACCGGTGAGCGAGTCCAGCCCCGGATCGACCCGGCGCAGCAGCCCGCGTAGGTTGTAGTACTGGCGGAAGAAGGCGTGGAAGCCACGGCTCATGGTGGCCGTGGAGCCGTCGGACAGCACCACGGGCCAGCCCGCCAGACGCCCGCCCAGGGTCGGTCCGCGTTCGTGGAGCGTGACGTGCGCGCCCCGTTCGGCCAGCGCGGTGGCCGCCGCCAGCCCGGCGATGCCACCGCCGATCACGGCAACCGCGGGCGCCTCTCCCGGGAAACGGTGGCGCCCCGGCGGCGCGGGCAGCAGCGCGGCCCGACGGTCCCTGCCCCGCGGGGCGGTCCCCGTCCGGGCCGCCCCGCGGGTGGTCACGCCGGTGCGTCGGTCGTCGTACGGCTGGGTCATGAAGTGGCCTCTTCCTGATCCGTTCTCGGGGTGTCCTGGTCTGTGCCCGGGGCGGTTCCCCGGCCGGGCACGGGGGAGCGGGACGGCTGCGGCGAGAGGGGGCGCCGGGGCAGGAACGGCAGCTCGGCGACCGTCCGGAGCATGGGCCCGACCGGGGTGCGCAGGCCGATCAACAGGTCCTCGTACAGCAGGGAACGGCCGTCGAGGAAGCGCAGCAGGCGTTCCGCCGGAACGGTACGGAACAGCCCGGAGAAGAACTCCGCGCCGTCCACCCGCCCGCTGTCCAGGGCCCGGAGCAGCACCGCGTCCATGGCCCGGGACCGCGCGCCGTGCGGGGCGGGCGTCCTGGGGCTCCGGCCGCTCAGCAGCCGGGCGGCGACGGCCCGGCTCTGCCGCTGCACGGCGGCGAAGGTGTAGCCGGTGGACGGCCGGGTGGCGCCGCCCGCCGTGCCGATGGGGAACACCGAACGTCCGGTACGCCCCGGGAAGCGGCCGTCGGTCATGGGGATGACGCCCCGCTCCGCGGCGGTGACCCGGAACGGCGCGATGCCGAGGATCTCCCCGGTGTAGCGGCGCAGCGCCCGCTCGTACCCGGCGGTGTCCAGCACGGTGCGGGAGAACTCCGTGTACTCCACGAGCGCCGTGCGCGGGCCGAGCGGCAGCACATATCCGAACGAGAGTCCGTGTGCGGGCTGGGGCGTGCGGAAGTCCATCAGATCCGCCGTCCCCGGGTCGAAGACCGGCCTCTCGGTACGGACGAACCAGCCCATGAAGTGCTGGAGCAGCGTGGTGCGGGCCGGTGGCATCCGCGCGGGCGGGCGGGAGTCGAAGACCCAGCGGGCCCGCAGGGTGACCTCCGCGCCGGACGCGTCACGGCCCCTCACCTCGCCCCCACCGGGAACGTCACGGACCGAGTCCACCGTCGCCTCGACGGCGCGGAACCGGTCGGCGGTGTCCAGCCGCCGGCCGACCAGCGTCCCGAAGTCGTCCGAGCGGAGCATCTTGTAGCGCAGCGGAGCGGGCTCGCCGAGCGCGGCGCCCCCGTCGGCCCCCCGTACCCGCAGCCGGTCCCAGGACGCGGTGAGGACCGCGTCGTACTCCCCGCCGGGCGCTTCCCAGAAGCACCAGGTCCGCGGGGGCGGCCGCAGCGGTCCGGGCGGCGCGTCGACGAGAACCACGGAGACGGGCCCGCCGGCCGCCGCCGGGTCGCACAGCCGGTACGCGAGGGAGAGCCCGGCCGCGCCCGCGCCCACGATGACGACATCCGATTCCGGCACGGTGCTCCTCTCCGGTGACTTCGCGGACGGTCCGCCCACCGCGGTCGCCCCGGAACCGATCCTTCCGCAGGAGGCCCCCGCGCGGACGTGTGCGACGCGCGGGGGCGCCCACCGGAACACGCGTACCGTTCGCGCCGCTCCCGCGCGGCTACCCGGCCGGGCGGCGTTCACCCCGGACGGAGTTCACTCCAGGGGGCCCGTGCGGGCGGGACCGTCGGGCTCAGGGCGGATGCTGCGCGCCGCCCGGCACAAAGATGGGGGACGGGCCCCCATGCACAGGGATGGTGCGGGGGGAAGGATGTCGGTCGAGGGCAGGCCGGCGGACGGCGGTGCTCCGGGACGAAGGGGGTGCGGCGATGGCGGGAACGGACGAGATACGCACGGGGGACGCGATCGGCCGTCCCACGACGGGGGAGGGCCCGGGTACCGGGGCAGCGGGTGTCCGAGCCGCGTCGGGGGACGTTTCGGGCACGGCGGCGCCGTCCGGCCGGACGGCGGCAGGGGGTGCCCCCGGCGTGGGGGGCGCGGTCGGGGGACCGCGCCCCTCCGCACGGCACGAAGTCCCGGACGACTGGTGGTGGCCGGGCCTGACCGCGCGGCGGTCCGACCGTGAACCGCGCCCGGACTGGGCGGCGTTCACGGAGGAAGTGCTTTCCGCGGCGCCGCTCGAACCGAGGACGGCGGAGGCGGCGGACACCGGCCGGCCGGGCCTGGCCGGATTCGAGACCGTCCTGGCGCCGTTCGCCGAGTGCGCCGTCGAGCGGTCGCTGCGTTCACTGCCCGACGGTACGGACCGGGACGTCGACCTCCCCGCGGTCCGGGCGGACTTCGTACGCCACCTCAGCCGCAGGCTCGCCCGGATCGCCGCCCGCACCCTCGTACTGGAACTCAACGTCGCCCGGGTGTCCGGACGGCTCGGCGGCGCCACCCCGGCGGAACGCTTCCGGGACTTCCTCCGGCTCACCGGCCGGCGTGACGGCCTCACCGCACTGCTCACGGAGTACGCGGTGCTCGCCCGGCTGCTCGCCCGGACCAGTCTGGACGCCGCCGCCGCGCTCGCCGAAATGCTGGACAGGCTCGCCGCCGACCGGGCGCTGCTCGCCGCCGGACCGCTCGTCGGCCGGGTTCCGGGCCGGCTGGTCTCCGTCGACCCGGCCGCGGGTGACAGCCACCACGGTGGGCGGACCGTCATGCTGCTGCGCTTCGCGGACGGCACCGGACTCGTGTACAAACCACGCCCGTTGAGCGCGCACCGGCATTTCAACGAACTGGCCGAGTGGTTCAACACCCTCCCCGGCACCCCCGACCTGCGGGTGCTCGCACTGCTCGACCGGGGGACGTACGGCTGGGTCGAGTTCGCCGAGGAGCGCCCTTGTCCCTCGGCGGACCTCGTCGAGTCGTTCTACCGGCGCCAGGGCGCACTGCTCGCGCTGCTGCACGTCCTCGACGGGACCGATCTGCACTACGAGAACGTGATCGCCTGCGGTGAACACCCGGTCCTCGTCGACGTCGAGACCCTGTTCCACCCGGCCGAGCCCGCGGACGGGACGGACGACCCGGCGGCGCGGGCGCTCCAGCGGTCGGTGTACCGCGTCGGTCTGCTGCCCCAGCTGTTCGTCGGCGACGAGAGCGCCCTCGACGTCTCCGGCATCGGCGGCGGCCGGGCCGCGCTCTCCCCCGTCGAAGGGGTCGACTGGGCGGGGGCGGGCACCGACGAGATGCGGCTGGTGCGCCGAGCCCACCGCTTCACCGAGTCCTCCAACCAGCCCCGGCTGCTCGGCGCCGCCGTGGACCCGACCGCCTACACCGAGGCCCTTCTCTCCGGATTCCGGGCCGGGTACGAGGCGGTCAGGGCCGCCCGCGCGGAGCTGACCGGACCGGAGGGGCTGCTCCACGCCTTCGCGGGGGACGCGGTCCGGGTGGTGGCCCGGCCCACCCGCGTCTACGCCACACTGCTCGACGAATCGACCCACCCGGACCTGCTGAGGAACGCCGACGAGCGGCAGAAGGTCCTCGAACTCCTCCACACCGACGCGCTGGGCGCCGGGCTGCCCGTGCTGGTCGAGGACGAACTGACGGACCTGTGGGCCGGGGACGTACCCCTGTTCACCACCCGGCCCGACAGCACCGATCTGTGGAGCGCGTCCGGCCGGCGGCTGCCGGGCCCGTCGGCGGAACCGGGCCTGGCCAGGGTCGACGCCAAGCTGGCCGCCCTGGGCCCGGTGGACCGCCAGGACCAGGAGTGGATCATCAGGGCCGCCATGGTGAGCACGTCCGCCACCTTCGCCCACCACGTCGCGGGCGCCGCCCGGGAACGGACCGCCGCCACCGCCCCCGAACCCGAACATCTGCTCTCGGCCGCCCGTTCGGTGGGCGACCTGCTGGTCTCACTCGCCTACCACGGCCACGACCGCACCAACTGGATCGGCCTCGAACTGCTCGGCGAACGCTACTGGCGACTGGGCCCGATGGCCGCCGACCTGGCGGGCGGATACACCGGCCCGGCGCTGTTCCTCGCCCAACTCGCGGCCCTCACCGGCGCCGACCGCTACGCGGAGGCCGCTCGCAGCGCCCTCACCGCCGTGCCCGGACTGCTCGCCACCCTGCACGGCCTCCCCGACGAACTCGGTCCGCTCGGCTCCGGCGCGTTCGCCGGACTCGGCGGCATCACCTACGCGTTGACCGAGGTGGCGCGGCTGCTCGACGATCCGCAGATCCGCGAATGGGCCGGTTCGGCCGTCCGTCTCACCCGCACCGCCGCCGAGACGGAGACGGAGTACGGAGTACGGAGCGGCGTGGCCGGGGGACTGGTGGCGCTGCTCGCCGCCCACCGGAACACCGGGGACGCCGAGGCGTGGCAGGGCGCCCAGCGCTGCGCGGCCCGGATCACCGAGGCTCCGCTGCCCACCGCCGCCGGTTTCGCCGACGGCGCCGCCGGACTCGGCTGGGCGCTGCTCCGGTTCGCCGAGGCGGGCGGCGGCGACGGACACCGGCGCAAGGGCCTGGCCGCGTTGCGGGCGGCGACCGCCGCGTCGGACCGGTCCGGCTCCTGGTGCCGGGGCCGGACCGGGATCGCGCTCGCCGTCGCCGACAGCCCCGCGGCCCTCGCCGACCCGCGGCTGGGCGCCTGGGCGCGCGGCACGGCAGCCGCCGTCGCCAAGACCCGCCCACCGCACGACGACAGCCTGTGCCACGGCGAGCTGGGCATCCTCGAACTGCTCGGTCACGAGGCGCTGCCGCAGACCCGCGCCGACTGGGTCCGGCGGGCGGGCGCGCTGCTGGCCGGAACCGACGGAGCGGGCCCACGCTGCGGGACACCGGGACACGTCCCCCACCCGGGACTGCTCACCGGACTCGCCGGCATCGGGCACGGACTGCTCCGCGCGGGCTTCGCCGAACGCACCCCGCCCGCGCTCCTCCTCACCCCGTCGGCGGGACGGGCCCCCGCCGACTGACAGCGGCACCCCGCCCACCACTGCCCGAACGACGCACACGGCACATGGCAAGAGGACCTGACGCCCCATCGCCACGTTCACGAGAGGAAGTGCTGAGGACCATGGACAACAACGAGCTGGTACGGGACTGGAAGCAGAGCGGACCGAGACCGGCCGCGGTCGCCGACCACCCCGCCGGGGAGGTCCTGCTGGGGGCGGGCGGGGCCCTCGGCCGCCGTAGCCGGCTGCTCGGCGGTGGTGACCGGATCGCCGGATACACCCACGATCTGCCGTTCACCACCATGACGTCCCCGCTCTGAGGGACCGCACCACTCAGGTGTGGCCGATAGTGCGCCCTGCCCGATCGAGGAAGGCTCCAGTACCCTGCGCCCATGCGGACCACTTCGTCGGTCATCGTCGGTCGGGAGGACGAGATCGGCCTGCTGAGCGGCGCCCTGAACGCTGCCGGACAGCGCTCGGGGCGCGCGGTCTTCCTGATCGGCGAGGCGGGTATCGGAAAATCCAGGCTGGTCGGTGAATGCGCCTACCAGGCCTACGGATTCGGCCTGCCCGTACTGCGGGGCCGGGCCACGTCGACCGGGCTGGTCGTGCCGTTCCGCCCGCTCATCGAGGCACTGTCCTCCCGCTTCAGGGCGACAGGCCCGCCGACTGACCCCGAACTGGACCCGTACCGCCCCGCGTTGGCCAGGCTCGTCCCCGAATGGCGGGGAAGCGTGCCTCCCGGCTACCCCGAGACGGTCATCGAGCTCGCCGAGGCGCTGCTGCGCCTGCTGGCCGTACTGGGCCGCGAACAGGGCTGCGTACTGCTCCTGGAGGACCTGCACGACACCGACACCGAGACGGTCGCGGTGGTCGAATACCTCGTCGACAACGTCGCCGACCTGCCCGTCCTCCTCGTCGGCACGCTGCGTCCCGAGCCGGGTCCCGCCCTGGACCTCGTCCGCGCCACCGAGCAGCGGCAGACCGCCACCGTCAGCGAACTCCGGCCGCTGGAACCGGAATCCGTGCGTGAGATGACCGCGATCTGCCTGGAGACGCACCCCGACGAACTGCCCCAGGTGGTGCACCGCAGACTGACCGAGCGGGCCGGCGGCAACCCGTACCTCGTCGAGGTGCTGCTCGCCGACATGCTCGACTCCGGGGCGCTGTGGAAGACCGACGGCCGGTGGGGGGCGTCCGACGACCTCATCGCCGGGGTGCCCACCACCATCGTCCGCAGCTGGGCCCGCAGGATCGACCAACTCGACGACCAGGTCCGGGATCTGCTGCTGACCGCCGCCACGCTCGGCAACCAGTTCTCGGTCGCCGTCCTCCAGCTCATCACCGGACACGACGACCGCACCCTTTTCAGCCATCTGAGGTCCGCGGTCGAGGCCAACGTGATCGTCCCGGACGGCGCCGCGCCCGACCGCTACACCTTCCGGCACGCACTGACCGCCGAAGCGCTCATCGCCTCGCTCGCCCCCGCCGAACGGGCCGCCGTCGCACGCCGTGCCGCGCTCGCCATCGAGGAGGGCGACCCCGATCCGACCGACGACCGCCGTCAGCTCGTCGCGGCGTTACGGCTCGCGGCGGGCGACCGGGCCGGCGCCGCCCTCCAGTACGCCGAGGCGGGCCGCCGCACGCTCGCGGCGGGGGCCTTCAACTCCGCCGTCGTCCTGCTGGAACGCGCCCACGGCCTCGCCGCCGACGCCGACCGCCCCGCCGTCACCGAGTCCCTCCTCGTCGCCCAGGCGGAGTCCGGCGAACTCGACCGGGCGTTCGCCCTGGCCGCGATCCTCAGCCCGGTACGCCCGGGCACGGAGACCGCCGAGCGCAGGATCGAGCTCCACACCCGGCTCGCCTGGGCGGCCGTCATGGCGGAACGCGGACCCGAGGCGCTGCTCCAGGTCAGGACCGTACAGACACTCCTCGGTGCGGAACCCCGCCCCGAACAGCGCGCCGCGCTCGCCGTGGTGGAAGGCCACCTGGCGCTGCTGCCCGGCGAGGGAGGCCGTGAACAGCTCGCCGACGCCTACCGGACGGCCCGGCGGGCCGCCGAGATCGCCGAGGACCGGGGACTGCCGGTGGTCGCCTGCCAGGCATGGCAACTGCTGGCGCTGTTGTCCCGCGAACGCGGCTTCGACGAGGCGGACGCCTGTCTGGAGCGGATGCTCGCCGTCGCCGAGAGCCACGCCCTGCCGGTCTGGCGGGTCGAGGCACTGCTGCGGCTGGGCGCCAACGCCTTCATGCGGTCCGGCGACGCCACCCGTCTGGAGGCGGCCAGGGAGGCGGCCGGCGGGCTCGGCGCGATCGTGCTCACCCAGACGGTGGACGGCATGCTGGCGATGAACGCGATCATGCGTGGCCGGTGGGACACCGCCCGGGACATCATCGGGCGGTCCCTCGAAGCCAGCGCCCGGCTCCGCAACCTCGCCGCGCACCGCTATCTGCTGCTCGCGTCGGCGACCCTCGCGGCGCACCGGGGACGAAGACGGGACATGGAACGCGAACTGGCGAGATTCCGGCAGGTCGGCGGCGAGGAATCATTTCTCGTCCCGCTCCAGCTGGGGCTCTGCAGGGGCGTCGGCGCCCTCCTCGACGAGGACGCCGACCGGGCCAGGACCGAACTCGCCGCCGCGCTGGCCTGGGAGGAACGCCACCCCAGCTTCTTCTATCTGAGCGGCCGGTACGGTCTGTACCCGCTGCTCGCCGTCCTCGCCGGGGACGCGGGGCGCGAGGAGTACGAGGCCGCGGTCGCCGCGCCGGCCGCCGCGCTCGCCTGGAACCAGCAGTTCCTCCGCCTCACCGAGGCGGTGCTGCTCGGCCGCGAGGGCGACCACGAGGGCGCGGTCCGCGCGGTCCGCGCCGCCGGCCGGACCGCCGAGACCTTTCCGCTCGCCCACCACCTGGGCCTGCGGCTGGTCGCCGACGCGGCGCTCCTCCAGGGCTGGGGCGACCCGGTCGCCTGGCTGCGCACCGCCGAGGAGTTCTTCTACGCCGCCGAGATCCAGCCGGTGGCCGGGGCCTGCCGGGCGTCCCTGCGGCAGGCCGGCGTGAGCGTCGCGCAGCACCGGGGCGGTTGGGAACGGATACCCGCCCCGCTGCGCACGCACGGCGTGACCCCGCGGGAGTACGAGGTCTTCGTCCTCCTCGCCGACCGTCCGGGCAATCAGCAGATCGCCCAGCGGTTGTGCATCTCACCCAGGACGGTGGAGAAGCACATGGCGAGCCTGCTCGGCAAGACCGGCCGGTCGGACCGGGCGGCCCTGTGCGCGCTCTCCGCCGAACTGGCCGCCGAACTCGCCACGGGCAGCGGCTGATCACCACGGGCGATGGCTGACGGCCCACCCGTACAACAGGCCGGTTGGGGACGGGCCGTGGTCCTGGAAGCGGGGCCGGTCCCGGTCAACGGGCCCCGGAACGCGGGACCGTGGGCCGTTCCCCGGCCCGCGGTGGCCCGAACATGGGTGCCCAGCACCCAACATGGGGGTGACCGGCCCGTTTCGGCGGGGCGCCGCCGGTGAACATGAGGGCGTCGCCCCGATGCACCGGGTGGCCGGTGCGCGGAGGATCGGACGGGAGCACGGCAGTCGCTCGCCCCGCCCTCACCCCCGGAGGTCCGCCGATGACCGTGACACGTTCCGCAGGCCCCGCGCCCGCCGCCACGTACCGCCGCCCCCGGCCGTCCGGCCCCGCGCCGGCCGCCGCGCCGTCGACGGGCACGGCGCTCACCGGCCGGGCGCCCGTCGATGTGTCACGCACCGAGAGGTCACTCATCGGCCCGGCACGCACCGGCGCGACGTCCGGCGGCGCGGTGCTCGGCGGCGCTGTACGGTTCTCCCTCCTCGGGTCCCTGTCCGGCGAGACCGGCGGACGGCCGATCGCGCTCGGACCGCTCAAACAGCGGCTGGTGCTCGCCGTGTTGCTGAGCCGGCCCAACACCCCTGTCCCCGTCGACGTGCTCACCGACGCCGTGTGGCCGGAGGAGCCGCCCCGCACCGCGCGCAAGAACCTCCAGGTCTACATCAGTTCCGTGCGCGCCCTGTTCGGCCCCGGGGGCCGTGACCGGCTCGTCCACGACTGCGGCGGCTATGTGCTGCGCGTCGCGGAACCCGAGCTGGACACCCTGCGCTTCCGGTCCCTGGCCCGAGAGGGCCGGGAGGCCGCGGGCAACGGCGCCCTCGCCCCCGCCGCCGGGCTGCTCCGCCAGGCACTCGACCTGTGGCAGGGGCCGCCGCTGCGGGGCCTTCGCCACTCGCCGGAGATCGAGGCGGAGGCGGAACGGCTGGAGGCCCGATGTCTCGGGGTGTACGAGGACTGGGCCGAGACCGAGATCGAATTGGGCAACGCCACAGCGGTGACGGAGGGAATCTCCGAACTGGCCGAACAACACCCCCTGCGCGAACGCCTTCAGGCGGCGCGGATGAACGCCCTGCACCTGTCCGGCCGGCAGGCCGAGGCGCTGGCCGTCTACGACAGGCACCGGCAGTTGCTGGCCAGGGAGCTGGGACTGGAACCGAGCCCGGCCCTGGCCGCGCTGTACCGGTCGATCCTCACCAAGGGGCGCCCCGCGCCGGCGGGGCGCGCGGCTGGGGCCCGGCCCGCCGCTCCGGCGACCCGCACACTGCTGCCCGCCGACACCGCGGACTTCACCGGCCGGACGGAGGAGCTGCGCGAACTGCTCGACGTGCTGGGCTCCGCCGACGGCGAGGCGGTGGTGCTGTCGGGGCCCGCGGGCGTCGGCAAGACGGCGCTGGCCGTCCGGGCCGCCCACCTGCTCGGCGACCGTTTCCCGGACGGACGGCTGCTGGTACGGATGCGCACCGACGAAGGGGTGCCGCGCCCGCGCACCGACCTGCTCGCGGAACTGGCCCGGCTGACGGGACATCCGGCGCACGACGATCCGGCGTCCGCGTCCGCGGCCTGGCGTTCGTGGCTGGCCGGGCGCGAGGCCCTGGTGGTGCTGGACGACGCCCCGGGGGAGAGCGCGGTGCGCGACCTGCTGCCCGGCACGGGCCGTAGCTCCGTCGTGGTGTGCGCCCGGGGCCAGTTGGCCGGACTGGCGGCGGTGCGCCGAGTCTCCGTACCGCCGTTCCGCCCGGCCGAGGCGCTGGAACTGCTGAGCCGGATCGTCGGACCCGGCCGCGTCCACACCGACCGGGCCGCCGCGCTGCGGATCGGCGACGCCTGCGGACTGCTTCCCCTGGCGGTACGGGTGAGCGGGATGCGGCTGGCCGTGCTGAGGCATCTGCCACTGGGCGAGTACGCGGCCCGGCTGGCCGACCCGGCCGCCGCCCT
Source organism: Streptomyces sp. AM 4-1-1 (assembly GCF_029167625.1). Lineage (NCBI taxonomy): Bacteria > Bacillati > Actinomycetota > Actinomycetes > Kitasatosporales > Streptomycetaceae > Streptomyces > Streptomyces sp. AM 4-1-1. Next base: position 351,322 of record NZ_CP119145.1, on the reverse strand, counting down.
GGACGAGCTGATCGCGGGCGACGTGTCCGTACGGGCCCGGCTCGACTCCGGCTGGCGGGATCTGACGGAGGAGGGCAGGCGTACCCTCGGCCGGCTGGCGGAGCTGCCGCGTGAGGCGCTGTTCACCCTGCCGGAGGCGGAGGCGGCGCTCGGCTGCCCCGAACGGGCCGCGCTGCGTGCGGTGGAGGCGCTGATCGACGCCGGAGCGGTCACCTCCCCGGCGGGTGAGGTGACCGCGCACGCCGCGCTCTACGCGCTTCCCCGGCTGACCTGTCTGCACGCCCGGGAACAGGAACGGGAGTAGGAACGGGCACGGGAACAGGACGAGTAGGGGGATGCGCGAAGGGCACGGGGGAGGGGCCTTCGCACAGGCCCGGTCCGGTCGGCGGGCGGGCCCGGTCACCGTGCCCGCCCGCCGTTCGTCACCCGTCGGCCACTCGTCGATCGGTCATTCGCCGATCGGCCGCCGAGCGCGACGGGACCCGGCCGACGGGTGCCTGACCACCCGTCGGCCGGGTCGGGTACCGGTCCCGGTTCCTGGTCCGGGACCGTTGTGCCGGTCGGCCCGTGATCAGCCCAGTGTGAGCAGATCCAGCAGGCCCACCGCACCACGTGTGCGGCCCCGCCCGTCGGCGGGGGGTTCAGGAGTTCCGAACACCGAGTGCAGGGCCAGCAGCACACCGGCCGACCCGGTCGCGAGATCGGTGGAGTACCGCCGCAGGCCCGCTCCCGGCACATGGAGGGCGCCGTTCCGCGCCACCAGGTGCCAGGACAGATTGCGTACCGAGTCGAGGACGTCCGGGCGGAGCTCCGGACCACCCAGCCGGTGTCCGGCCGCGATCAGCCCGGCCCGGCCCCGGAACAGACCGGGTTCACGGACGAACTCCAGTACGCACCCACGCCGGACATCGGAGAGGAATTTCCGCTGTCCCGGGATGCCCCAGCGGGCCGGATGCTCCCGCGCCACCAGCGCGACACCCGAACTGCCCTGGTCCAGATAGAGCAGATGGCGCCGGCCGTCCCTCACCTGCACCGAACCTCCGGGCATGTCGACACAGTGCCCCGACTCCCGGTCGATCGCCGCCTCCGCCGCCCGCAGCAGCCACTCCTCCCCGGTCAGCTCGTACAGCCGCAGCTGGAGCAGGGCGGCGCCGCTCAGCCCGTACAGCAGTCCCGCCGACGGGGGCGCGGCCAGCCCCGTGGCCCGGTCACCGCGCACCAGCGCGTCGAGCTCCCGGGCGTCGCGCAGAGCGGCGTCGAGCAGGCCGGTGTCCGGCGCGCCGTCCCCGGACACCGCGAGCCGCGTCCGGGCCAGTGCGACGCCCGCGAGTCCCGAGAACAGATCGGCGCCCGAGCCGTGCGGCGCCGCCGCCGCGCGTTCCATCAGTTCGTACGCGTCCTCGCGGCGCCCCAGCGCGGCCAGTACCACGGCCACCCCCGGCAGACCGTCGAAGAGCCCGCCCGACGCCGCCCGGCCGTTGCGGCGCGCCGCCCCGGCCAGCCACTCGACATACGCCTCGGGGACGCGCGCCCCCACCCGGTGCAGGGCGTACAGCACCCCGGCGGCGCCGTGCGCCGCGCTCGTACCGCCCGTGTCGAATCCGTCGGGATCTCCGGCGAACAGCCGGTCGCGGCGCTCGGGCGTCGCCCCCGCGTGCACCCCGGCCACCAGAAGGTCACGGACCGTCGGCCAGTCGAAGGCGCCCGCGCCGAACAGCTCCCGCACCCGCTGCTCGCCGGAACCGGTCGGCGGGCGGCGGAACGCGACGGGCCTGGGCGGCCCGGCGTCAGGGCCGAGCCCGAACCGCCGCCGGGCCCAGGTCTCGATCGTCGTCACCTTGCCGGGGTCCCGCTCGGCCATCTCCAGCAGCGGCATCAGCATGTTCAGCCAGGTCGCCCAGAGCGCGTGGTGGTCGACCTCCGCGCCCGTGGTGCCGGGCGGCGCCTGCAGACCGGGAGCCCCGGCCACCGGGGTGTGCGGATCGTCGAGGTCGGTGGCGTACTCGAAGTCGATCAGCACGACGGACCCGTCGGGGCGGACGATGACGTTCGACGGGTGCAGATCGCCGAAGCGCAGACCCCGTTCGTGCACCGATGCGACCGCCTTGCCGAGGGCGTCCGCGATGCCCTCCGCCCACGCCGCGTACGCGGCGAGCTCCGCCGGTGAGCGGCCGCCGTGCGCCAGTGCGTGGCGGGTGACGACCTCCTCCAGCAGGGAGTTGCCCTCGATGTGCTCCTCGATCAGGAAGTGGTGCTCCCAGACCTCACGCACCCCGTACACCTTCGGTACGCAGTCGAGCCCCGCCAGCCGGCGCAGCGCCCGGTGCTCCCGGTGCAGCCGCGTCACCGCGTCGTCGCCCGCCGCGTCCAGACCGCTGTGCGGCCTCGCCTCGCGGAGCACCACCCGTTCACCCGTGTCGCGGTGCTCCGCCAGATAGATGCCGCCCGCGTTGGAGAACTGGAGCGCCTCGCGGACGCGGTACGGGAATCCGTCGTCCCCGGCCGCCGCGCGGGCGGCCAGATGCGGGCGCAGCTCGTCGGGCGGCGTCACCCAGTCCGGCGTCCGGAAGACGACCTCCCGGGTGTCGGGCACCAGTGCGCCGGACGGATGCCGCAGGGCGTGCACGGTGTTGCCGTCCGCGTCCCGGCACCAGCGCTCGACGAACGCCCCGTAACGGACGTACACCGGTGCCCGTCCGATCCTCAGGTCGCTGAGGATGTACGGTCCGCGGCGTCCGTCCAGCGCCTCCACCAGCTCGGCGAGCACCAGCAGGAAGGTCTCCTCGTCCGGTGGGTAGACCGTGATGAACTTGCCGCTGCCGCCCCGCGCCATGTACTTGCCGGACATCAGTGCCAGTGCCCGTTCGCTGCGCAGGAACTTGAAGATCACCCCGTGCGCCAGACAGATCCGCGCCGTGTCGTCGAGGGTCCGGGCCGCCTCGGCGGGGACCGTGGAGACATGGATCTTCCAGCCCTGCTCGGCCGGTTGGGTCCCGTGCGGGCGCATCGACGTCCACAGCCCGTTCGCGTCGCGGCGCCAGCCGGGCGGCGGTTCGGACCGGTCGAGGCCGTACCGGGTGTCGTGATCGGGCAGCCGTTCCGGTGTCTCGTAGTACACCGGGTCGGCGACGCAGAACAGCTGGGTCCTCTGGACGCTGGGCATGACACGACTCCTGGTGAATGTGTGCGGGCGCCGGCCCGGTACCGCCGTCGTGGTCCGGTCGGGGGTCAGGGCCGGGCGGCGGCAGCGGGCGCCGCTCCCGGCAGCACCGTCCCGCCGTCCGCCCCGGGGGCCGGGCCGCGGCGTACCGAGGGGGTCAGGGTGATCACGGCGGCGGACAGCGCCAGGACGCCTCCCAGCACCCCGTACGCGCCGACGGCGCCCAACGCGCCGAGCAGCACCCCGCCCACCAGCGGGCCGAACGGCTGGACGAGGGTGGACAGGAAGCTCGCGGCGCTCTGCACCCTGCCGACACGGTCGTTCGGGGTGACGACCAGCATGGTGGAGAGAAAACCGATGCTGGCCACGGTCGCCAGACACATGCACGCGGCGCACAGCAGCCCGGCCGCCAACGGCTGCCGAATCCACGCCAGCAGCCCCGCGGTCAGCACACAGCCCCAGCACGTGGCGACGATCAGCGCCCAACTGTGGTCCTCCGGACGCAGCTTCGGTGCGATCAGGGCGCCGAGCAGCGCGCCCGCCGAGGTGCAGGTGACGACGACCCCGCCACCGAGACCCGACTGGCCGCTGTCGGAGAACACCGCCAGCGTGGTGAACATCATCGCGCCGAAGGCGAAGTTCATCCCGAGGCCGAAGACCAGCAGCACGGTACGGAGATAGGGCAGGGACCAGAGGAACGTCAGTCCGGCGGTCAGCTCCTTCCGGCTGAACACCGAACCGGCCCGCTTCTCCGCCTTCGAACGGGTCCGCACCAGCGCGACACATGCCGTCGAGATCAGCAGTCCGACGGCCTCCGCCAGGAACGGCAGCACGGAGTGCCAGGCGAAGAGGGCGCCGCCGACGAGCGGACCCACCAGCCGGGCCGTGGAGGTCCTGGCCTGGAGCCTGGCGGTGGCCGTACCCATGTGCTCGGCGGACACCACGGTCCGCATCAGCCCGAACGCGGCGGGCCCGTACACACTGTTGAGCACCGCGCCCGCGCCCGCGACGAGCAGGACGAGCACCAGCGGCACCCCTCCGTTCAGTACCGCAACCACCAGGGAGGTGACCGCGAGCAGACTGCCCACGTCGCACAGCCGCATCAGCCGTCTGCGCTCCACCCGGTCGGCCAGCACACCACCGGGGAGCATGGTGAACAGCAGGGCTCCGACGGACACCGTGCCGATGGCGCCCGCCTGCACGGCCGATCCGGTCTCCCGCAGTACCAGCAGGGGCAGGGCGAGGGCGGACATCTGGATGCCCAGCGTGGCGAACAGACCGCTGATCCAGAGCAGACGGAAATCCCTGTTGCTTCGGAGCGAAGAGGCTTTCAACGGCCCTCCCGGTGCCATGGAAACGGGCCGGCCGCGCGACCGGCCGAAGGGAAACGCGGCGGGGCGGCCCCGCGAGGAGCCGCCCCATGGCTGACGACGAGCCGCCGACGGCCGGGGGCGGCGAACCGCCCCCGTGCCGCTGGTCAGGACTCGGTCCCCGGATCAGCGCTCCGACAGGACGACGCTGATGACGCTGACGCAGCTGCCGTCGAGCTCACGCTCGTTGACCGCCGCCGTCTCCTGGAGGTCCAGGACGGAGCTGTGCGCCTCGACCTCGGGGGTCTCCTCGTTGTTGTCCTCGGCGGCGGGCTTCGTGTTCTCGGCCATGGTGATCTCCATCCACTGATAGCGGTGCGGTCACCTCCAGGACCGGTACGGGCTCCGCGGGGAAGCCCGGTGGTCCGGGAGCGGCGGGCTGTTGCCTGCCGATGACCAGAAAGCTAGGCCCGCCGCCCCCGGAAGCGGCTCGGTGCCGGTACGGCCCCGGTATACCGCCAGCTCAGCGGGGGTGGGCGGGACCGGAACCAGCTGCCGGGAGCCACCCGTACGACCCGCCCCGGGCCGCCGGCCTGCGCCCATACCGCTTCCGAAGCGGTCCTTGACCGGAGCCGAACCCCCGGCCGGGACGCTGTCCCCGTGCGCGGCGACCGCGCCGCGCATCCGGACATCCTGAAGGAGGCGGCCCGCGTGGAACTCGCCGAACTCATCGGCCTGAGACCCGTTCCCGGCGCGGGACTGCTGCTGAGCCTGACCCGCCGCTGCCCGCTGAGCTGCGCGCACTGCTCCACCGCCTCCGGCATGTCCACCCGCGACGAACCCGACCCCGGCCAACTGCGCCGCTTCGTCGCCTCGTTCACCCCGGAGACCCGGCCCGACGTGGTCATGCTGACGGGCGGCGAGCCGCTGTTGCTGCCGGAGCTGGCCGCCGAACTCGGCGCCCTCGCGCGGACGGCGGGCTCGCGCACCGCACTCCTCAGCGGAATGTTCTTCGCCCGGCAGCGGACGGTGCCCGACAGAATCCTGCGCGCGATCACCTCCGTCGACCACTTCTCCGCCAGCCTCGACGCCCACCACGAACGCGAGATCGACCGGGCCGACGTGTTCCGCGCCGTGCGCCAGGTGCGCGACGCGGGGGTCCCGGTCAGCTTCCACCTCGCCGGGACCGGCCCCGACGACCCGTACCTCGCGGACGTCACGGCCGACATCCGGCGGGAGTTCGACGGCCGGGTCCCCTCCCTGGTCAACGAGGTCAGGGCGTTCGGCCGTGCCGCGTCCTGGGCCGGCCCCACCCGGCCGCCGCCCGACGCCGAGCGGGCACTGCCCTGCTCGATGGCGGCCTGGCCGGTGGTGGCCTTCGACGGGACCGTCCTCGCCTGCTGCAACCAGGACACGGTCGACCGCAGACCGGCGCCCGCCCATCTGCGACTCGGCCACATCGCCGACGACACCTGGCCGGAGATCCGCGAACGCACCCTCCTGTCACCGCTGTTGCGCATGATCAGGACGGTCGGCCCCAGCCATCTGTACGCACGTCACGCACCCGACGTCCCCGCCGACGGCTACTGCGCCGGCTGCCGGGCACTGGGCGAACACCCCCGGATCACGGCGGCCGTCGAAGCCGTGGCCGCCGGACCGGCCGGTGTTCTCCTCGATCTGACGGCCGCCCGCGCGCAGGTCGAGCAGGGACCCGTGGCGCTGGTGCGGCGACACGGCTGCGCCCCCTACGCCGACCTGCTGACGCCGCGCGGGCCGGCCGGGGCCCACACGGCCGGACGCGCCGACGCCCCCCTGCCCGCGCCGGGGGAGGGCCGGTGAGGGCGGCCGGACCGGGCGGCGCCGCCCGGCGACTGCGCGCCAAACTCGCCCTCACCGAACCGTCGTTGCGCACCGCGACGGCCACCCTGTGGCGCTCGGACGGTCTGCTGCCGAGATACCTCGACTACCTCTGCGCCATGCACGCGGTGATCCGGGCCTCCGTACCGCTGATGCGGCTGGCCGCCCGGCGCGGCGAGCGGCTGGCCACGGCCGGGGACCCGCTGGGCGCCCCGCTCGCGGACTACTTCACCGCGCACGCCCGGGAGGAGACCGACCACGACGACTGGCTGCTGGCCGACCTCGCCGCCGCGGGCGCCGATCCCACCGCGCCGCTCACCCGGGTGCCCCCGGCCGTCGTCGCCTCCCTGGTGGGGGCGCAGTACTACTGGGCCGAGCACCACCACCCCGTGTCCCTGCTCGGCTACATCGCCGTCCTGGAGGGCCACGCGCCCGCCGCCGGACTGGCGCCCCGCCTGACCGCCGCCACCGGTCTGCCCCCGGCCGCCTTCCGGACCGTGAGGGAACACGCCCGGCTCGACACCGGCCACCTCGACGATCTCCACGCCCTGCTCGACCGGCTGCCGCTCACCCCGGACCAGGAGGCCGCCGTGGCCGTCAGCGCGCTGCACACCACCGACGCGCTCACCCAGCTGTTCGTCCGGCTCGGGCGCCCCGGACCGGCCCCGCCGGCCCCCGGGGAGCCGGACACCCACGCGTTGATCGGAGGCCCCACATGAACGAACCGGAAGACCGACTGGCCGCGCTGCACGGCGCGGGCTTCGCCGTCGACATGCTCACCGAGGAACAACAGGAGGTACTGAGCGCACTCAGCCAGGAGGAACTGGTCCTCCTGCTCGACATCAAGAACCGTCTGGACGCGGTCGGCCCCGAGGTCCAGGCACACGGCGAGATCGCGGGCGGGGCGCTGTTCTAGTGCCGCTCCCGGCGAGCTTCGCCCCGTCGCGCCGCCCGGCACTTCCCCGAGCTCTCGGCCTCGCTCGACCGGGGGAGGCCCCGTCCTCGTCGCGTTGGCCGAAGGCCCTGGTAGCTCCTCCCCCAAGGTCCTGAGGGCCAGGGGGGACCCCCTCCAGTGACTGCCGGCCGCCGTGCGATCGCACGCACCGGACGACGCTCCTTCGGGGCAAACCTTGCCGGCCACCGCACCGGTGCCGCTCCCGGCGAGGCCCGCGGGAGCGGCGCCAGGGCCGTGTCCGCGAAGTCCCGCCCGCCGTAAGCCCGGAGGAGTGCGGCCCGAAGCGCCCGGCACGCGCACCCGCCACGCCGTCGGAGTCATTCACGTACGTCCGGAAGAAGGAGGACGGCCCTCCGCCCGGCGGGCGCGCACCGGCCGGGCGCGCGCGCCGGACGCGCCGCCCCGCCCACAGAGAAGGACACCGTCATGACCTGCACCTCGTGCCGCCGGGACCTGCCGGACGCGGCCCGGTTCTGCCCCTCCTGCGGTACGCCCTGCCCCGTACCGGCGGGCACCGCGCCGGACGACGAACGCAAGCTCGTGACCGTGGTGTTCTGCGACCTCGTCGGTTCCACCGCGCTCTCCGGGACGCTCGACCCGGAAACGCTGCGGTCCGTCACCCTGCGCTACTTCGACCTGATGAGCCGTCGGATCGAGGCGTGCGGGGGCACCCCGGAGAAGTTCATCGGTGACGCCGTGATGGCGGTGTTCGGCGTCCCCGTGGTCCGCGAGGACGACGCGCGCCGCGCGCTGGCGGCGGCGCTCGGCATGCTGGACGCCCTGGACGGGCTCAACGCCGAGCTGGACGCGGCCCTCGGCATCCGGCTGGACGTCCGTATCGGCGTCAACACCGGGCAGGTGGTCGCGGGCGCCGACGCCACCGCGCGACAGGCGCTCATCTCGGGCGAGACCGTCAACATCGCCGCACGGCTGGAACAGAACGCCGGCCCGGGGGACATCCTCATCGGCCCGCAGACCCTGCTCGCCGCCGGACCCACCGTGACCGTGGAGGAGGTCGGCCCACTGCGGCTCAAGGGCAAGACGGAGTCCGTCCACGCCTACCGGTTGCTGGCCCTGGGCGCGGACGACCCGGAACTGCTCCGCCGCTTCGATGTGCCCTTCGTCGGACGGGAACGCGAACTGGCCGAACTGGACGCCGCGTTGGACCGGGCGGCGACCGGCAAGGGCGCCCAGCTGCTGCACATCGGCGGCGAGGCCGGAATCGGCAAGACCCGGCTGGCCCGCGAATGGCTGCGCCGCCGGACGGAGATCTCGGCCCTGCCGTACGGGGCCGGGCGGTGCCGCACGTACGGCGACCACGGCACGCTCGCCCCGCTCGCCGACGCCGTACGGGACCTGCTCGCCGCCGCCGGGACGGACATCACCGGGAACCGGCACGGACCGCCCACCGGCTCGGCCGCGGCCGACGAGGCGCTCGCCCTGCTGACCGGCGGACTGCTGCGCGACGGCACCCCGAACTCCTCGGTCGACGACACCTGCGCCGCCCTGGCCGTCGTGCTCGAACTGCTCGCCAGGCGGCGCCCGGTGGTCCTGCTGCTCGACGACTGCCACTGGGCCGGCCCCGCCCTCCTGGAGACCGTGGACCGGCTCGTCGGCCTGCTCGGCCGGGCCGCCGTCCTGGTGGTCCGTCTGGCCCGGCCCGACCTCCTGGACGGCCGGACCAGCACCGGGGAGCCCGTGGACCCCGGGCGCCGGACGCTGACCCTCACCGGTCTCTCCGGCACCGAATCCGCCCGACTGGCCGCCGGGCTGGCCGACCTCGACGCCCACCAGGACACGGCACCGGCCGGACTGCTCGCCCGCGCCGAGGGCAACCCCCTCTACCTGGAGCAACTGCTCGCCACCTCCGGGACCGGCACCGGACCGCTCGGTGACGGGGACGACGAACTGCCCGCGACCGTACAGGCGTTGCTCGAAGCGCGGATCGGCGCGCTGGGCCGGGGCGAGCGCACCGCACTCGATCTGGCGGCGATCGTCGGCCGGGAGTTCACCGAGCGGGAGCTGGTCCGGCTGTCCCGGACGGGCCCCGGGCCCGACGGCCGCCCCACCCCGCCGTCCGCCGGCGGCCCGCCCGGCGGGCGCGGCGACGTCGTCGTGCCGGCGGCGCTGGCGCGTCTCAGCCGCCGCCGGCTGATCGAACCCGGCCCCGCCACCTCCGGCCAGGGACTCTTCCGGTTCAGCAGCGGACTCGTCCAGGAAGTCGCGTACCAGTGCATGTCCAAGCGCGCCAAGGCCGAACGCCACGAACGGGCCGCCGAACTGCCCAGCGTCCTGCGCGGCGGCGACGGCGCGATCGGCGGACACCTGGAGCGCGCCCACCGCTACCGCGCAGAACTGGGCCTGCTCGACGAGCGGACCGAGACCCTGCGCGGCCGGTCCGTCACCGCGCTGACCCGCGCCGGCACCCAGGCCCTCGCCCGCTCCGACCTCCACTGGGCACACGACCTCCTCGGCCGCGCGGCGCAGCTGTGCCCCACCGGCGAACAGGCCGCCGTCCCGGCGCTGCGCGCACTCGGCGAGGTCCGCGTCGCCCTGGGCCGCACCGACGAGGGCCGGTCCCTGCTCACCCAGGTGCTCACCACCGCCACCGACCCGGTGGAGACCGCCCACGCCCGGCTCGCCCTCGCGGTACTCGCCACCCGCCCCGATCCCGACGCGATCACCGGGACCGTGCACGCGGTGCTGCCGGTCTTCGAGGCCGCGGACGACGCGACCGGACAGGCCAGGGCCCATCTGCGACTGGCCCAGCAGCGGCAGCGGGCGGGCCGCCACGACGAGGCGTACCGCTACCTCGGCCGCGCCCTGCGGCACGCCGTGCGCGCCGAGGCCGAACCCGAACGCGCCGCCGCGCTCGGCGCGATGGGCGTCTCGCTGTGGCGCGGCCCCGAACCCGTACCGACCGCGGTCGCCCGCTGCCGGACCCTGCTCGCCGAACACGGCGGCGGCAGACGGACCGTGCGCGTCACCCTCAACTGCCCGCTGGCCGTCCTGCTCGCCCTCCAGGACCGCGCCGACGAGGCCCGGGACTGCCTCGCGGAGGCCGACCGGCTCGCCGGTGAGCTGGGATACGCCGAGGCCGAGGTCTTCCTGCCCGTCTTCCGCGCCACGGTCGAGGCACTGCTCGGCCGCCGTCAGGAGGCGCTGGACCTGGTCCGCCGGGCGGACGAGGCGGCCCGCGCCCTCGGCGCCCCGGGGATGCTGGCCGCCGTCGGCCTGGACACCGCCCGTCTGCTGCTCGACGCGGGCCGCCCGGCACGGGCCCGGCAACGGCTGACCCTGGTCGGCCCGCCGGAGGCACTGCCGTACGCCGACACGATCGACCTCGACGGGCTGCTCGGCCGGCTGGCCGCCGCCGAGGGCGCCGCCGAACGGGCCCTGCGCCACGTGGAGTCGGCGGTGGCGGCCGCCGCGCGGACCGACTCCCCGCTGGTGCAGGCGGTCGCCGCACTGGACCGGGCGGAGACCCTGCTGCTGCTGGGCCGCCGCACGGAGGCCGCGGCTTCGGCCCGGGTGGCGGGCGCGCGGTTCTCGGACAAGGGCCATCTGCCGGGCGTACGACGGGCCGGACGGCTCGCCGCACGGGCGGCCGGGGCCACGGACACGGAAAGGAGCTGACGGATGAGGACAACCGGCACGGCGCCGGGCCACGGGCTCACCTGGAGTCTGCGTGGCCGCAGCCCAGACGACGTACCCGTCTCGGCCGACTACGGGCCGGTGCCACCGGCCCGTACATCGCCGGAGGCGACCGGGCGGGGCATTCGCGTCTGCGTGGTCGACTCCGGAGTCGAACGCGACCATCCGCTGGTCGGAACGGTCGACGGCTCCTGGGTCGTCGTCAAGGACCAGGACACCGGGACGATCACGGTCGAACCCGCCGGACCCGCCGACATCGGCGACACCTGCGGACACGGCACCGCCTGCGCGGGGATCATCCGCCGGACCGCCCCCGACTGCGAACTCCACAGCGTCCGGGTGCTCGGCGAGCGGTTCTCCGGCACCGGGGACGTACTCATCGGCGGCCTGCGCTGGGCCGTGGAACAGGGCTTCGACGTGGTGAACCTGAGCCTGTCCACCACCCGCGCGCGGTTCGTCGAGGAACTGCACTCCCTGGCCGACAGCGCGTACTTCGCCCGCACGGTGATCGTCGCGTCCGCGCACAACACCCCGGTCGAGAGCTTCCCCTGGCGGTTCGCCTCGGTCATCTCGGTGGGCAGCCACCAGGAGGACGACCCCGGCCTCCACCTCTACAACCCCGAACCGCCGGTGGAGTTCTTCGCCCCCGGCCAGAACGTCTCCGTGCCCTGGCTCGGCGGCACGACCATCCGCACCACCGGGAACAGCTTCGCCACGCCCTACATTTCCGGCCTCTGCGCCCGCATCCTCTCCGAACACCCGAGGATGACCAGTTTTCAGCTCAAGAACGCCCTCTATCTCTCCGCGGCCAATGTCCGATACGGCCCGCGGCAGTCCACGTCGGCAGGAGAGGTGTCCGATGACTCCGAGAAGTGAACCCGCCCTTGTCACCGAACCGCCCACGGCGGCGGAGCACCCCTGCCGGGAACTGCTCCAGTCGGTCGTCGACGTCGCCCGCGCCATCTTCGGCGCCCAGGCCAGCTCGGTGTTCCTGCTCGACGAGGAGGCCGACGAACTGGTCTTCCAGGCCGTGTCCGGCCAGGGCGAGGAGTTCCTGGTCGGCCGCAGGTTCCCGGCCGGACGCGGCATCGCGGGCTGGGTGGCGACCTCCGGCGAACCGATGGTCGTCGACGACCTCACCGCCAACACCTCCTTCGACCGCTCCCTCGCCGAGTCCACCGAGTTCGTACCCGACTCCCTGATGGCCGCCCCGCTCATCCACGGCTCCCGTGTGCTGGGCGTCCTGGAGGTGCTGGACCCGTCCCCGCAGGCGCGTTCCAGCCTCCAGGACCTCGATCTGCTGGCGCTGTTCGCCCGGCAGGCGGCCGCCGCGCTGCGGGTGGTGACCGACCGCGCCACCGATGTCCCCGCTCGCGGGACATCCTGGCGAACCGGCCCCTCACTCGGCCCTGACCAGCGGGCGGACGCGCTGCGACTGCTCGGAACCCTGGAGGAACTGCTCCGCGAACCGAGCTGAACCGCCCCGCTGCCGGAAGGTGGCCGGGCGAACCGGTCCGCGGGCGGCGGGTGCTCGCTATTCTTCCGAGCTATGACCCATCAGCGTGGGCACAGACGCGGCCGGGACGCGGCGGCCGGGAGGACACCGGGCACACCGCGCCCTCCCCGGTGCGACGCCCCAAAGGGCGGCCCCCCGCTCCGCCGGCCGGGGCCGGGGGCCGCCACCGGTACGGAACGGGTCCGCCCATGAGCGCGGACACAGCACCCGTACCGCCGGACGCCCGCACGTCCGAGCCCTGGCGCGAGTTCGGCGTCCGGCTGCGGCAGTGGCGCAGACGGGCCGGACTCACCCAGGCCCAGGTCGGAGCCAGGGTCGGATACGACCACACCGCCATCAGCAGGCTCGAACACGGGAGCCGGAAGGCGCCACCGAGGCTGGCGCGCAGGCTGGACGACCTGCTGACGGCGGGCGGCGAACTGCTGGCCGCCTGCGAGGCGGCCGACACCGCCGGGCGCACCGGCCCCGCCGAACCGGACCCCGCGCCACGGCCCCCGGCCGCCGTCGCGCCGCGCCCGCTGCCCGGTGAGCCCGAGGGCGACGCCTCGCTCTTCGCGCTGCCGCCCGGGGTCACCCTGCCCACGAGTCTGCCCGCGTACGGGCTGAGGTGCCCGGTGCACGGCGACAACGGCTGCTCGGTACCCCGCCTCACGGACGCCGTCGCCCTGCACTCCGCGTTCTGCGCCCTCGGCCCGGCCACCACGTCGAGCCCGGCCCTCGACGACGACACCGTGCACGCGCTGACCGCGCTGCTGGCCGCCTGTCTGCGGGCCGACGAGGAACGGGTCTGGCCGGACGCGGCCGCCCTCGTCGAACGCACCCTGCACGCGATCACCCGCTGGATGGCCGTGCCCTCCATGCCGTACCACCGCAGACTGGCGCCGCTGGCCGCCGAGTACGCCCAGTCGGCGGGCTGTCTTCGGCTGTTCTGGGGCCGCAACGGGACGGCCATGGCCTGGCTCGACACCTCCCTGGGCTGGGCCGCCATGGCGGGTGACGCCGGAGTGGAGGTGGCCGCCCTCGGTGACATGAGCACACTGGCCCGGCTGGAGGGGGACGGACCCTCGGCACTCGCGTACGCGCGGGCGATGGGGCGGGCCGCCGAGGGCCGGTACTGGGCGGGGGCGCTCAGCGAGCTGTACCAGGCACGCGGGCACGCCGTCCGGGGGGACGCCCCGGCCACCCTGAGCCACATCGACCGCGCCCGGTCCCTGACGGACCTGGCGGACGAGCGGGACGGGACGCGGGCACCCTGGCTGTCCGTCGCCTCGCTGCGGCTGCGCGTGGAGTCCGGTGCGGCCGGAGCGCTCCGGGACATCGCGGCGGCCATCGGCGACCGGCGGCTGGCCCTGCGCGCGGTCGAGTCCGGCCGGACCGCGCTGAGCCTGCTCGCGCCGGGGATGCACGCGTCGCGGGCGCTCTTCACGATACGGATGGCGGACAGCTACGCCTGCGCCGGTGACCCGCAGGCCGCCCTCGCCGTCGCCGAACCGGTACTGGCCGTCGCCACGGCGGGCGAGTCGACGCTGCTGGGGCAGGAGGTGCGCGGTCTGCGTCTGAGGCTGGCCCCGCGGTGGGCCGGCCGGGCCGAGACGGCCGACCTCGCCCGCCGGACCGGGGCCGGGGTCCGGCGACCGGCCGCCGCCCGGGACGCGTGACGGTGCGGGATCGGGGCACCGGACCGGAGGAGCGACGGTGCGCAACCGTCGGGCGCGCGGCCCGCGCGGCCCGCGCGACCGGCCGGGCCGTCCCGCCCACGACCGTCCCACGCCCTGGCCGCCGCCCTGCGGTCCGGTCGGACGATGGGATGATTGACACGCCGCTCACCCCGCACGGCACCTGTCCGCGCCCAGGCCCGGTTCCCCGGTGAGGGCGGCCGGCCGGGGCGGGACGACCGATGAGTATTGAGGAGAAGCGATGGTGCACGAACGGGCCGGGAAACCGGCGCAGTCCGGGGATCTGGTGGACGTGGCGCGACTGGTGACGGCGTACTACGCCGGCCACCCCGACCCGGCGGACCCGGACCAGCGAGTGGCCTTCGGCACGTCGGGGCACCGGGGCTCGTCCCTCGCCGCGGCCTTCAACGACGACCACATCGCGGCCACCACCCAGGCGATCTGCGAATACCGGACCCGGCAGGGCACCGACGGGCCGCTGTTCCTCGGAGCCGACACCCACGCCCTGTCCGAACCCGCCAGGGTCACCGCACTGGAGGTACTGGCCGCCAACGGCGTCACCGTCCTCATCGACTCCGACGACGGATACACCCCCACCCCCGCCGTCTCGCACGCGATCCTGACCCACAACCGGGACCGCTCCGGCAACGGCCGGGCCGACGGCATCGTGGTCACGCCCTCGCACAACCCGCCCGCGGACGGCGGCTTCAAGTACAACCCGCCGCACGGCGGGCCGGCCGGCTCGGACGCCACCTCCTGGATTCAGGACCGGGCGAACGCCCTGATCGAGGGCGGTCTGAAGGAAGTACGCCGGATCACGTACGCGAAGGCACTGGCCGCCCCGACGACCGCGCGCCACGACTTCCTCACGGCGTACGTGGACGATCTGCCCGCCGTCCTCGACCTGGACGCGGTCCGCGACGCCGGGGTGCGGATCGGCGCCGATCCGCTGGGCGGCGCCTCCGTCGCGTACTGGGGCAGGATCGCCGAACGCCACCGCCTCGACCTCACCGTGGTCAACCCGCTCGCCGACCCCACCTGGCGGTTCATGACGCTGGACTGGGACGGCCGGATCCGGATGGACTGTTCGTCGCCGCACGCCATGGCCTCGCTGATCGAGCGGCGTGACGCGTACACCATCGCCACCGGCAACGACGCCGACGCCGACCGGCACGGCATCGTCACCCCCGACGGCGGGCTGATGAACCCCAACCACTACCTGGCCGTGGCCATCCGGTACCTCTACTCGCACCGTGACGGCTGGCCGGGCGATGCCGGCATCGGCAAGACCCTGGTCTCCTCCTCCATGATCGACCGGGTCGCCGCGGACCTGGGACGCCGGCTGGTGGAGGTCCCGGTCGGCTTCAAGTGGTTCGTCGACGGCCTCTTCGACGGCGGCCTCGGTTTCGGTGGCGAGGAATCGGCCGGCGCGTCGTTCCTCCGCCGCGACGGGCGGGTGTGGACCACCGACAAGGACGGCATCCTCCTGGCCCTGCTGGCCTCCGAGATCACCGCCGTCACCGGCAGCACCCCCTCCCAGCACTACGGCGAACTCACCGCCCGCTTCGGTGACCCCGCCTACGCCCGGGTGGACGCCCCGGCGACCCGCGAGGAGAAGGCCGTCCTGGCCAGGCTCGCCCCGGACCAGGTCACCGCGGACACCCTGGCGGGCGAACCGATCACCGCGGTCCTCACGGAGGCCCCCGGGAACGGCGCGGCGATCGGCGGGCTCAAGGTCTGCACCGAGAGCGCCTGGTTCGCCGCCCGCCCCTCGGGCACCGAGGACGTCTACAAGGTGTACGCCGAGAGCTTCCAGGGCCCCGGCCATCTGGCCAGGGTCCAGGAGGAGGCCCGCACCCTGGTCTCGACCGCACTGGGCACGGCCGGCTGAGACACCGCCCGCCCCTGCCGGGCGGCCGGGCCCGCACGGTCCGGCCGCCCCACGGCGGCGCGCCCGGACACGGCCGTGAACGCGCCGCGCCGCTCACCTCGGGCGACGATGGGTCCATGACTGTACGAGGTATCGATCACGTGGGTCTCACCGTCCCCGACCTGGAGACGGCGACCCACTTTCTCGTCCGCGCGTTCGGTGCCAAGATCCTGTACGACACCCTGCGCCGTGAGGAGGAGCCCAGGAAGGGTCCCGACCTGGAGAAGCGGCTCGGTGTGCCGAAGGGCACCCGGCAGCGCGCCATCCGGATGCTGTCCCTGCCGAACGGACCCGGCGTCGAACTCTTCGAGTTCAGCGGCCCCAGGCAGGAACCCCCCGTACTGCCCTGCGACTTCGGTTGGCAGCACGTCGCGCTGTACACCGACGAACTGGACGAGGCCGTGGAGAACTGTGTGTCCGCCGGGGCCGCCCTCCTCGCCCCACCGCATCCGTTGCCCGGCCCGGAGGAGGGCGAGCGCAACAGGTTCGCCTATCTGCGCACTCCCTGGGGAAGCATCCTGGAGCTGGTGAGCTACCCCGATCCGCAACCGTACGAGCGGACGACGGCCGAACGGCGCTGGCGCCCCTGAGGACGACGGCCGACCGGCAGGGCACCGGCCGGAGCACATCCGCTCCCGGCGCCCGCGACCGTCCGGCTCAGGCGTGTTCGCGCACGTCGGTCACCACGTCCTTGTCCAGCGCCGCCCGCACCAGACCCGCCGCGAGGACGGCCGGCCCCCGGTCGCCCGCCAGGTCCGCCAGTTTCTCCGGCGCGGACGGCAGTCCCAGCCGCTCCGCGCCCTGAAGGGCCTTCCCGTCCAGGTAGGGCGCCGTCTCCGGCCATACGGCCTGTACCTCGCGGAGGAAGATGTCCGCCCCGGCCGGACCCATGCCCGGCGCCCGGCGCAGCCCCGCGCGCAGCGCGTCGAGGTCGCCGTCGGCCTCCTCGCGCAGGTGCCGCAGATCACCGCCGTACGCGTCGAGCACCAGATGGGCCCCGTCGCCGAGCTGGGTCGCGGTCCGTTCGTCGTAGCGCCGGTAGCCGCCCTCGCCGAGGGCGTCGACGCGCTGCTGCCAGGTCGCGTCCGCCATCTGCCGCGGACCGCGCATGCCGTGGCCGAACAGGGCGCGGGCGGCGGCGACGGCCACCGACGCCCGAATCCGGGCGCTGAGGAGGTCGCTCAGCACCAACAGCTGGTACAGCGGCTGCGGGGTGTCTCGCAGCCGGATGCCCGCCTCGGCGGCGTAGGTCTCACCGTGCCGGGTGAGCAGGGTGTCCACGGTCTCTCGGCTGGTCACGAAGAGCCTCCCGGGGCCTCGTGGGCGACTTGGCGCAGGGTGCGTCCGGTCCTGGCCGAACGCGCGTGGTGGGGGTCGGGCGTCCCGGGACGGTCGTGGACGGCCCGCTTGTCGTTGGCCTTGATCAGCAACCAGGCGTCCTCGCCCATTCCGGCGCCCTCGTGGCCGCCGCGGAACCGGGTGAGGGCGAACTCGCCGCGCAGTTTCGCACCGTCCAGCCAGAACGTGGCGTGGCCCTGTTCAAGGGATTCGTCGAACGGTACGGGCGCTCCGCGCCGGTCGTGGCTGAGCGGCCGGTAGGTGCCCTGGTCCCAGACGATGACCGTGCCGCCCCCGTACTCGCCCCGGGGGATGACGCCCTCGAATTCGCGGTACTCCAGCGGATGGTCCTCCGTCGGCACCGCCAGCCGTCTGTCGCGCGGATTCCCGGAGGGGCCGCGCGGTACCGCCCAGGACTTCAGTACGCCGTCGACCTCCAGCCGGAAGTCGAAGTGCATACGGCGGGCGTCATGGATCTGTACGACGAACCGTGGCGCGTCCCGCGCCGCGCCGCCCGATCCGCGCGGCTCCGCCGTCGTACCGAAGTGTCGTCTGCCGCGGTAGGTCCGCAGCGCGTCGTGGTCGCTCACGTCCGGTTCCTTCCTCCGACGCCCGTCCCGTGGCTCCTCGGTCCTCCCGCCTTCCGGTCTTCTCTCCTCCACTGTTCCCCACTGTGCCGCTGTCGGCCACGGACCGCACAACGGCACCGCGCGGCCCGCCCGTGCCGCGCGCCACGGCTCCCGCGATCACACCATCCGCATTGGTGCTGTTTGCGGCTTTCGTCATCGGGCACTCGGGGGCTGAGCGCGGAACCGGTAGTTCCGCCGTACGTTCCCACCACCCCTTGGAGTTCCGATGCCGGAGCAGCACACCAGCCCGTTCGCCACGGTCGACCCGTCCTCCGGGAAGACGCTCGCGGAGTTCCCCGTGATCGAGGGGGAGACGGTCGACGCCGTTGTCGAGGACGCCGACCGGGCCTTCGGCGAATGGCGGCGGAAGACGATCGGGGAGCGGGCCGCCGTGGTCGGCCGGGCCGCCGGGATCATGACCGAACGCAAGGAGGAGCTGGCCCAGCTCGTCACGCTCGAAATGGGCAAGCTGATCTCCGAGGCGCGCGGCGAGGTCGACCTCGCCGCGTCGATCCTCACCTACTACGCGGAGCACGGCCCCGGGTTCGCCGCCCCGGAGACCCTGGAGGTCGACGAGGGCGAGGCGTACCTGCTGCACGAACCGCTCGGGGTGCTCCTGGGCGTCATGCCGTGGAACTTCCCGCTGTACCAGGTGGTGCGCTTCGCGGGCCCGAACCTCGTCCTCGGCAACACCGTTCTCCTCAAGCACGCGGGCATCTGCCCGCAGTCCGCGCTGGCCGTGGAGGAGATCTTCCAGGACGCGGGCGCCCCCGGCGGCGTCTACACCAACCTCTTCGTCACCCACGACGAGATACCCCGCGTCATCGGGCACCCGGCGGTACGCGGCGCGTCGCTGACCGGCAGCGAGCGGGCCGGCTCCCAGGTCGCCGAGCAGGCGGGGCGGGCGATGAAGAAGAGCCTGCTGGAGCTGGGCGGCAGCGATGTGTTCATCGTGCTGGACGGGGAGAACCTGGAACGCACGATCGGCGCGGCGACGGCGGGCCGCATGTCCAACACGGGGCAGAGCTGCGTGGCCTCCAAGCGCTTCGTGGTGGTGGACGAGGTCTACGACCGGTTCGTCGACGGCATGCGGACCGCGTTCGCCGCGCTGCGGCCCGGCGACCCCGCCGACGAGAACACCACGCTCGGCCCGCTCTCCTCCGAACGGGCGGCCGTCGGCCTGGTCGAGCAGATCCGTGAAACCGTGGAGCAGGGAGCCGAACTCGTCATCGGCGGGAACCGGATCGACCGGCCGGGCGCCTACGTCGAACCGACCATCCTCACCGGGGTGAGGCCCGGGATGCGCGCGTACGCCGAGGAACTGTTCGGTCCCGCCGCCGTCATCCACCGGGTGGCCGACGAGGACGAGGCGGTGGCTCTGGCCAACGACAGCCAGTACGGCCTCGGCGGCTCGGTGTTCTGCGCGGACGTGGAGCGCGGCCGCGCGGTGGCGGAGCGTGTGGAGACGGGCATGGTGTGGGTGAACCACCCGACCTCCACCCAGGCCGACCTGCCGTTCGGCGGGATCAAGCGCTCGGGGTACGGGCGCGAGCTGGGCAAGCTGGGCATGCAGGAGTTCGTCAACAAGAAGCTGGTACGGGTCCTGCCGCCGGACGCCGAACTGCGCGCCATCGCGGGCTGACCCCGCGGCGCTCCCGGGCCCGCGACGGGCCCGTACCGACGCGGAACGCCGGATCGTCGGCCGTCGCGGCAGCATCCACAGTGGCGGCACGCCGTTCAGCCCGGTGTGCCGCCCGCCGCCCGGCCCACCGATTCGACCAGTGGAAGCAGCCGGTGCGGCACCCGCTCGCGCAGCGCCACGTCCGTCCGGGTCCTGACCACACCGGGCAACCGGATCAGCCGCTGGATCACGTCCTCCAGATGCCCGTTGTCCCGCGCCACGACCCGGGTCAGCAGATCCCCGTCCCCGGTGGTCGAGAACGCCTCCACGATCTCCGGGACGACGGTGAGCGCGTCACCCACCTCGTCCAGACGGCCCTGGGTCACCTCCAGACGGACGAACGCGAGCACCGGGTGACCGAGCGCCGCGGGTGACAGGACCGGGCCCGTACCGGTGATCACCCCGTCCCGCTCCAGCCGGTCGAGCCGGGCCTGGAGAGTGCCCCGGGCGATCCCGAGGAGACGTGCGTACTCGCGCACGCTGGTTCGCGGCCGCTCGATGAGCAACGTCAGGATGCGGGCGTCGAGGGCGTCCACCGCCATGATCCGTTGGCCTCTCCGTGGTCCGTCGAAAGGGATCGTCACTGTACCAATGGCGCAGTGCTGTCCCGTCGATTTGAGCCAGTGACCGGTGGGGTGCTTTGCTCTGTCCGACGATGGCGCCGCGCGGCGCCGGACGGCGACGAAGCCGCTTTCCGGAGACGCGGCGCCTTCGCTGTGCGAAGAGGTGTATGACGAGCCGGAGGGGGCGGTCGGACCGTCGTGAGGACCATGCGGAACGCGCGGACGGCGCGAGGGGCGCGGAGCGGGAACACCGGGACGGCCCGTACGTCCCGGACCGTCGCCACGGGAACGAAGAAGCTGTTCACGGCCCCCGATCCGGGCCGGCTGCGATTGCGCAGTGCCGGCCGCGCCGTTCTCGGCGTCGGTCTGGCCGTCGCTGTCTCCGGGGCGGCGGACCGGTCATTGATCATGGCTGTCACCGGGGGACTGGTGGCGCTCCTCGCGCTCTTCACCGTCACCGATCCCACGGTCAGGAACCAGGCGATCACCACGGCGCTGCTTCCCGTGGTGGGCTTTCCCGTGCTCGCGCTGGCGACCGCGCTCCATGACCGGCCGCTGTCGCGGGACGCCCTGTTCCTCGCCGTGATCGGTGCCGGGGTGCATGCCCGCCGGTGGGGCCCGCGTGGTCACGCCCTGGGGGTCTTCGCGTTCATGACGTTCTTCCTGGCGCAGTTCCTGCACGCGGTGCCGGCTCAGCTGCCCCAGCTGTACGCCGCCGTCGCGGTGGCCCTTCTCGCCTCGTCGTCGGTCCGCTTCGGGCTCTGGTGCTACGAGCGGGGCCTGCCGACGCCCCGCCCGCCGGCCCCGCCCGGTGGCCGTGGCATCGAGCGTCCCGCCACCCGCCAGGCCGTGCAGGCCACGGTCGCGTGCGCGTTCGCGCTGGCCGTCGGCCAGTTCCTGTCCCACGACCGCTGGTACTGGGCGGTCGGCGCCGCCTGGTGGATCTTCGTGAACACCGCCTCACGCGGCGAGACGCTTGTCCGCGGCTTCCGGCGGGTCCTCGGCACGGCCCTGGGCATCGTCGCCGGGCTCGCGATCGCGGTCCCGCTCCACGGCAACGCGGTCCTCACCTCCTGCCTGGTCGCCGTCTGCGTGGGAGGGATCTTCTACGCGGCCGCTGTCTCCTACAGCTGGATGATGTTCTTCGTGACCGTGCTGGCCGGGGTGCTCTACGGCCTGCTCGGGGTCCTCGACCCCGGACTCCTGGTCCTGCGGCTCGTCGAGACCGTCACGGGGGCCGTCGGCGCGGCACTGGCCGTGCTCCTCGTTCTGCCGCTCACCACCCATGCCACGACCGACGCCTGGATTCAGCGCGCGCTGCGTTGTGTCCATCTGTGCACGGCCGAGGCGGCCGCCCGGCTCGCGGGTTCTCCGTCCGCCGACCCCACAGACCGCATCGTCGAGCTCGACCTGCTGCTCGAACGCGTACGCGTCTCCGTCGCCCCTCTCGTGCACCCGCTGAACCCGTCGCGGGCCCGTAAGGCCCGCGCCCGACGAGTTCTCGCGCTGCTCGACGACTGCGCCGGCCAGGTGCGCGGGCTCGCCTCCGTCGCCGCGGACCCGGACGCCTCGCACGACGCCCGGCTGGCGGCTGCCTGCCGGCGCGTCGAATCCGCGCTGAAGGCCCTCACCACGCCGGCCCTCACGACACCGACCCGTACAGCACCGACGCTCACGGCGCCGGACGCGAATTCCGGGTCCACGGCCCCCGGTTCCGTTCCGCCTCCCCTGGGCGCCGGGCCCGCTCTGACCCACCTTCACGGCCTGGAACACGCCCTCGCGGAACTCGTCACCCCCCTGAGGAGTGCGCCGCGCGCTCCCCTCGTACCCTCGTAGTCGGTCGTGACAGGCACCCGAGCGGTGCTTCGTACGCCGGACGTACACGGGCGGTACGGGTGGGATGTCGGCAGGCCGACGCGGCGAGCGGGACCGACCGCCGTTCAGACCGCGCGCCGCGCCGGGGACACCGGGTCGGCCCTGTGCGGGACGGTCCCGGGCAGGCGTTCGCGCTGGGTCCCGGTGAGAGTACGGACGACGAGGACGCCGGCCACGGCCGCGCCGACGACGGCCGTGTCGGCCGTCAGCAGGAACGGGAGGTCCGTGTACGCGCGTGCGATGACGCCGTCGGCGCTCTCGGTGTACATCAGACCCACCCCGCTCAGGGAGCCGGCCAGCCACAGGCCCCACCACCAGTTCACGACGCGGGGCAGCCGTTCACCGGGGGCACTGGCGCGGTGGATGTCCACGACGATCCCACGGGGTACCCACAGATTGACGACAGGGACGATCCAGCCCGCGTAGACCCATGGCCAGGCACGGCGCGGGCGCTCTCCCGAGAGTGCCCGGGCGTTGTCCCGGGCACGCGACAGCCACATCAGGAAGGCGATCGCGCAGAGCACCGTGGCCGCGTCCCCCAGGGAACTCACGAAATGGTAGGTGTTCTCCAGCGCGGTCAGCGGGCGGTGCCGGCCGCCGCCCTGCTCCGGCGGCCCGGACGACGGCTGCCCCGCCGCGGCGAGCCGGATCTGCCATACGGCCCGAGCCGCCCAGGCCGCGCCGGCGAGAGCGAGGGTGGTGACGGCGCAGCGCGCCGGTCCCCGGACCGAGCGCACGGCGGACGGCTCTGTGTGATCCTTCATGCGGTCATCCTCCCGTACGGGAGGACACGTCCTCCGTACGCCGCCGGTTCCCAGCCCTCAACCCGGACCGGAAACCGGGAAGTCGGGCGAACGGCCGGCGTGCCCGACCGGATCAGCGGGCAGGAGCGGCCGGCCCGCGTGCGGGACGGCCGAGGCGGACCGGCACACCGGGGGAGTGGAGAACACTGACCGGAGCACCGCTCGGCGCCGGAAGGCCGGCGGACACGATCAGGTTCTCCTCGCACGTGATGAGTTCGGCGCGGTACAGGGGCCAGCGCGGGTGCTGGTTCGACAGGTACCCCGTTCTGCCGAAGAACCGGTTGTGCATGCCCCATCGCGCCGTGAGGAAGTGCTCAAGCTCAGTGGGCTCCCGAACGCGCTCCCCGGTCCGTACGCTGATCCGGCTGTACGCGCCCCGGGGGCCCGGCCACCGGCGGGAGCCGGCGTAGGTGACGGTGTCGCCGGCGGTGCGGACGCTCATACGGGACCACAGATACGGCAGCCGGAAGCAGATCCGGCCCATCACCACCGGAATCAGCCGCGAGGCGTCCATCGAACGGAAGACCACACCCCGCCGCCCGTGCCCGTCCACGGAGTACAGGCGCACGTTGGTCTCCGGAAAGGAGCCGAGGTAGGGCACTGCGGGCAGCCGGAGCCATCCGACCCGGTGCATCCGGAAGGCGACGAGCCCGATGTACGTGAGCCCGTCGTGGGTGTCGGGAACGGTCCCGCGCGGCAGCAGGCCCGCGACGACGTCCGGCTCGACCGCCCAGTGGATGAAGGTCAGGTCCAGCCACTGCTGGGTGAGGAGCGGGGCGGGTATCGCGACAGGAGGGTCGAGGGCGACAGCGGTCGGCTTCTGCACGGTCTCAGGATGCCAAAGGGAACAGCCCCCCGGCCGTTCACGGGGCCGCGCCACCGCGCTCGCCCGCCGTCCGCCCTCCCGGGGCACCGATCGCCGCCCCGGTGGGGGGACGGCGTCCTCGGCCATCGGTGCCGCGCGACGGATCGGGTATACGGCCCGCGTGAAAGAACCACGTGCCACGACAGAGGCGTCAGCCACTTCGGCACCCCTCAAGAAGACCCTCACGACATCGCTCCTGTACTTCTTCATCCTCGGGGACGTACTGGGCGCGGGCGTCTACGTGCTGGTGGGCCAGGTCGCGGCGGAATCGGGCGGCGCCGTCTGGGTACCGCTGGGTGTGGCGCTCTGCCTCGCTCTGCTGACCGCCGCCTCGTACGCCGAACTCGTCACGAAATACCCCCGCGCGGGCGGGGCGTCCCACTACGCGACCCTCGCCTACGGGCCCTTCACCGGATTCCTGGCGGGCTACTGCATGCTGGCCGCCGGTGTCGTCTCGGTCGCCGCGCTGACCCGCGGTTTCGGCGGGGACTACCTGACCGAGTTCGTCACCCTTCCGGTCGTCGTCGTCTCGATCGTCTTCCTGGCCGCTCTCGCCCTGCTCAACGCCCGCGGCATCAGTGAGTCGACCCGGGCCAACGTGGTGGCCACGGTGATCGAGGTGGGCGGGCTCCTGCTCGTCATCGGGCTCGGCGCCTGGGTCATCCTCCGCGGCGACGGCGAACTCGGCCGGCTGACGGATCTGGGCACCGGCGGGAAAGGACCGGCCGCGGCGGTCCTGAGCGGGGCCGTGCTGGCGTACTACTCGTTCGTCGGCTTCGAGACGTCCGTCAACGTGGCCGAGGAGACCCGTGACCCCCGCCGCTCCTACCCACGGGCGCTCTTCGGGGCCCTGATCACCGCGGGTGTCGTCTACGTCCTGGTCGGCATCGCGGCCTCGGCCGTCGTACCGACCAAAACCCTGGTGCGGTCCAGCGGCCCGCTGCTGGAGGTGGTCGACGCGGCCGGCGGGGTACCCACGTGGATCTTCAGCGCCGTCGCGCTCGTCGCCGTCGCCAACGGGGCACTGCTCACCGGCATCATGTCCTCACGCCTCGCCTACGGCATGGCACGCGACGGGCTGCTGCCGTCCTTCCTGGCCCGGGTCCTTCCCGGCCGCCGCACGCCCTGGGCGGCGATCGCCACCACCACGGCGCTCTCCCTGCTGCTGGCCCTGACCGGTGACGTGGCCGCCCTGGCCGCCACGCTCGTCCTGCTGCTGCTCGTGGTGTTCTTCATCGTCAACACCGCCGTTCTCGTGCTGCGCCGGGACCGGGGAACACGCGATCACTTCCGGGTGCCCGCCGTGCTCCCCGTGCTCGGCGCGGCGTCCTGCGTCCTGCTCGCGACCCGGATCGAGGCGGAGATCTGGCTGCGGGGGCTGCTCGTGCTGGCGGTCGGTGTCGCGCTGGGCGTGCCGGCCGCGCTACGCGAACGCCGCGAGCGGAGCTCCGGTCCCGAGGGAACGGGCGGCTCCGGTACCGGCTGAACCGAGCGGAACACCCGTCAGCTCTTGCGGCGCGACAAGTATTCTCACCTGTGGATGTTCCTTCCGCCCCGTGAGGCGGCCAGAGCGGAAGTAGGGAAGAGCGTGCGGCCCATCGGTCCTCCGTCCCCAAGAACAGGCGGCCTGCCACTGCCCGTACCGGACGAGGGAACACCCCCGGCCGGCACCGTCCTCACCATGCTGCTCGTGGAGGACGACGACGGGGACGCGCTGCTGGTGGAGGAGATGCTGACGGACACCGGGCTGGTCACCGAGCTGCGGCGGGCCCGGTCGCTGGCGGAGGCGGAGGCCGCCCTGCGGAGCACACACACGCCCCAGTGCGTACTGCTCGACCTTCACCTGCCCGACGCGCAGGGCCTGGACCTCGTCCGGGCGATCCTGCGGGCATCGCCCCGTGCCGCCGTCGTCGTCCTGACAGGGCTGGCCGAAGAGAGCACCGGGCTGTCCGCGGTCAGTGCCGGAGCCCAGGACTACCTCCTCAAAGGGCTCATCGAACCTTCCGCCCTCGGAAGGTCGATCCGCTACGCGGTCCAGCGCCGCCAGAGCGAGCGGGCCGCGTCCGCCATCCAGGCGAGCCGGCTGCGCGCCGAGGAGAACGCCCGCCTGGAGCGAGGGCTGCTCCCTTCCCCGCTCCTGCGTTCCGACACCATCCGCGTCCACGCCCGGTACGAACCAGGCCGCGAGCAGGCACTGCTCGGAGGCGACTTCTACGACGTGGTGGAATCGTCGGACGGCAGCGTCCGCGCCCTGATCGGCGACGTCTCCGGCCACGGCCCCGACGAGGCCGCCCTCGGCGTCTGCCTCCGTGTCGCCTGGCGCTCCTTCACCCTCGCTGGAGCGCGGGGCGACACCCTGATGCATCTGATGGAGGAGATCCTCAACGCCGAGCGCGCCCGGGAGGAGATCTTCGCCACGGTCACCAGCCTGACCTTCTCGCCCCGGCTGGACACCGTGACGTCACAGCGCGCGGGGCACCCGCCCGCGCTCCTCATCTCCCACACACGCGGCGCGGAACTGGTGGAGACCGAGGGCGGGCCGGCCCTCGGTCTGCTGCCCGCCGGGCTGGCCCGCTGGCCCGAGACCGAACTCGCCCTGCCCCCGTCAGGAGCCCTGGTCCTGTTCACCGACGGCCTGTTCGAGGGGCGCACCGGTCCCGGGGGGCAGCGCCTGGGCGAAGAGGGACTTCTGGCGCTGGCCCGGAAGCACGCAGGGCTGCTCGCCGGAAGCCTCGTGGACACGCTCATCACCGAGACGCAGGAGCTGTCGGCCGAGTACGGCGGGCACAAGGACGACCGGGCCGTCGTGCACCTGGAATGGGGCAGGTGAGCGAGCACCGCGCGGCTCCGCCCGCTACCGGTGGAGGACACCGCCCGGCCGGCCGGTCCTTCCCCGGCGGGCCGGCGGTTCGAGGAAGGGCCCACCGGGCCCTCGGAGTGATGGGGGACGGGCCGCCCCGGCGCTCCGGGGCGGTGTGGGATGATGCCCCGGTCCTGAGACAGGGGGAGGTCGGAGGGTGGACGACTCACACGGTGCGGACCCGTTCACGGCATCCGCGCCGCCGAGGGCGGCCGTGCTGGAACTGCGTTCGCTGACGGACCCGCCAGGGGTGCGCGCGGCCGGTGAGGTCACGCTGACCACACGCGCCGCGTGGGAGCACGCGCTGGAGAGCCTGGTGGGAGGGAGCGGCGATGTCTATCTGGACCTGTCGTCCGTGTCCTTCGTCGATGTCGCGGGCGCGTCCGCCGTGGCGGTCGCGGCCCAGCAGCTCGGCACCGGACGATCCATGGTCCTCAAGGCACCGCCACGCCCGCTGCGGCGCGCGTTGGAACTGTTCTGGCCCGACTTGTCAGCGATCGAGGTGACGACGTGACGCAGGTGTCCGAACCGTTCGTTCATCCGGCGCTGTTCTACCGGGACGACCAGGAATACCTCGCCGGGACGGTGCCGTTCGTCCAGGACGGTCTCGCCGCGGGCGAGCCGGTGGCGGTGGCGGTCCCGGGCAGCAGGCTCGGTCTGCTGCGCACCGAACTGGGCACGGACGCCGGGGCGGTGCGGTTCATCGACATGGCCGACGCGGGGCGCAACCCGGGTCGGATCATTCCCAAGGTGCTGCGGGCCTTCGCCGACGCCCATCCCGCCGGACGGGTGCGCATCATCGGGGAGCCGATCTGGCCCGGCCGTACCGAGGCCGAATACCCCGCCTGTGTGCAGCACGAGGCGCTGATCAACGCCGCGTTCCACGACCGGGACGTCACCATCGTCTGCCCGTACGACGCCGCGCGGCTGGACGAGGCGGTGCTCGCCGACGCGTACGCCACACATCCCGTGGTCGTCGACGCGGGACGTGAGGAGCGCAGCGGGACGTACGACCCCGACCATGTCGTCGCCGTCTACAACCAGCCGCTGGCCCGTCCGTCGCGTGCGGCCGCCTTCGCCTTCGGAGCCGAGCTCCTGCCCGGCGCGCGGGACTTCGCGGTCGACCGGGCCAGGCGTCTGGGCCTGACGGACGAGCGGCTGGAGGACTTCACCCTGGCCGTCGCCGAGCTGACCACGAACAGCGTGGTGCACGGTGGTGGATCGGGCACGGTACGCGTCTGGACACAGGACGGACAGGTCCTGTGCGAGGTCACGGACGCGGGGCACCTGGCCGACCCGCTCGCGGGCCGCCGCCCGCCGCCGCCCGAACAGATCGGCGGCCGGGGACTGCTGATAGTCCACTACCTCACCGACCTGGTCCGCGTGCACACCGGCCCCGAAGGCACCACGATCCGCTTCCACCTGGCGAACTGACGCCCGGCGCCCCTCCCGCGCACGCACCGCGGAGAGGGGAAGGGCGGGCGGGATCGCGGCACGCCGCTCCGCGCTCCAGCCGTGCCCGGCCGACGGCCGGACGACGCGTCCGGTGCGGACCGGACAGTGGTCAGGTCCGGACCAATACGGGCACGGCTGCTACCGTCTGCGCGGAAGAGCGCGGTTGTTCGAACGACCGCGGCCACTCGGCGAAAAGGGGATGCACGGTGGGCGGCAACGGTGTGGGGCGGCGGGCGTTCATCGGTTCCTTCACTTCGGCGGGCGGGAGCGGCATCACCGCCGCCGCGGTGGACCCGGAGACCGGCGCGCTGACCGTACTGGGTGCCACGGACACCGTCCCCGACCCCTCGTTCCTCGCCCCGGCCCCCGACGGCGCCGCGCTCTACGCGGTCAGCGAGACCGGCCACGGGGCCGCCGCCGCGTTCGACATCAGCGGCGAACTGCCCCGCCCGGCCGGTGAGGTCCGTCCGGTGGACGGCGAGGCACCCACCCATCTGGCCCTCGCGGGCGGCCACCTCGTCACCGCCAACTACGGCTCCGGAAGCGTCACCACGGTCCCGGTCCTGGCCGACGGCACCCTGGGCGCAGCCGTGTCCGTACTCCGGCACCAGGGCGGGGGCCCGGACCCCGACCGTCAGGAAGGTCCGCACGCCCACCAGGTGCTGCCCGACCCCTCCGGGAACTGGGTGCTGAGCGTCGACCTCGGCACCGACTCCGTACGGGTGTGCGCGCTCGACGCGCACACCGGCGCACTGCGCGTGCACAGCGAGACACCGCTGCGCCCCGGGACCGGGCCGCGTCATCTGGCCTTCCACCCCGGCGGCGGTCACGCGTACGTCGTCAACGAGCTGGAACCGACCGTCACGGTCTGCCACTGGGACTCCTCCGCCGGAACACTCGAACCGCTCGGCGAGACGGCCCTCCTGCCCGACGACGCGGTCACCGACCCCGAGGTACGTGTCTATCCGTCCGAGATCGTCGTCGCTCCCGGCGGACGGTTCGTCTGGACCGCCAACCGGGGCCACGACAGCATCTCGGTCCTCGCCCTCGACGCGACGGGCGAGCGGCTGTCCCTGGTCACGACCGTGGACTGCGGTGGCCACTGGCCGCGCGACCTGGCCCTCGACCCCACCGGCCGGTGGCTGTACGCGGCCAACGAGCGCTCCGGGGACGTCAGCTGGTTCGGCGTCGACCCGGCGACCGGAGTTCCTGCCCTCGCGGGCTCGGTCGACGTACCGGCCGCCTCCTGCGTCGTCTTCGTCTGAGGCCGTACGCGTCCGCGTACGCCTTCCACGACCGGCGCGGACACCCCGTCGGGCGCGGAACGCGACGGCGGGGCCGGTACCGGTTCATCCGATCGGTACCGACCCCGTCGCACACCGTGCTGACCGGCTGAAGCTCCCCCTCACCTGCCCGGCGGACCGGGGTCAGTGGACCTGTACTCCCTGCTGGACCGCCGGGGAGATGCCGAGCGCCGCCGTGTACTTGGACAGGACGAGCTTCCCGATCGCCGGATAGGCGCCGAGCGCGTCGGCCGTCGCGCAGCCTGCCTCCTTCGCCGCGGAGTCCAGCAGTCCGTCGGCGATCTCGGGACCGACCAGGTACGGCGCCAGCGCGAGCTGGGCGGAGCCCGAGTTCTTCAGCTGCTCGGCGATCGAGGCGACCGAACCGTCCACGTCGAGTGCGGCGGCCATGACCGGCACCGCGAGCCGGGCGGCCAGCAGCATCCCGGTGATCCCGGCGGCCCGCACGGCCTCCTCGCCGCCCACGGTGGCCAGCACGATGCCGTCGGCGGCGGTGGCCACGGTGAACAGCCTGGCACGGTCGGCGCGGGCCAGGCCCGCCTCCGCCAGCCGTACGTGAAGGGCTTCCGCGAGCAGCGGGTGCGGACCGAGCACATCGGTCAGTTCGACCGGCGCGCGGCTGTCCATGACGGCCTGCCGTATCCGCCGGATCAGCGCGCTGTCCGGACCGGCGAGCAGGGGCACGACCACACCGGCCGGACCCTCGGGTGCGGAGACCTCATGGCCCGCGGCCTTCGCCTGCTCGAAGCGCGTGACACGCTCGGCCGCGGCGTGCGCGAGCACGGACGTCAGCGTCGGGAACTCCTCGTCGTCGCCGTCGAGGTACCCGATCCGTGCGTTCAGGCCGGGCAGCTCGGAACGGGCGATGCTGATGACCTCTTCGGCGAGGCTACGAGTGGCCGGCGAAGGGGGGCCGGGAACGGCCAGGACGAGCGCGGCGGCGCCCTCGGGTGCGACCACGGGCTCCGGGCGGCGGTGCCGTCCGGACTGGCGAGGTCGCGGCATTCGTACAGGCAGGCCGGAAGCGGGCCCAGTGGGGGTGCTCATGGCGCCGCATGCTACTGGTTTTGGGTGGTCTGCCGCGCGGGGAGGGCCCGGTCAAACGTTATCTGTCCGCTTTTATCCGATGAGTGGCTTAACTTCCGAATGCCCCGCTCTGTCTCATGACTGTCTCCGTCTGTTCGACCCGCTGTGGGCGGTGTTCCTCACCCGCCCGGCTCCGGCCCGGTGTGGGCGCCCGGTATGTGAAGCAGTGTCGGATGGAGCGGCAGCCGCAGACCGTCCGTGGCCAGCGCCCGGGCGATCCGGAACGCCCCCGTGAGGGGACCGTCGGTGGCGGTCACCGGCGTCGCGTACGGGAGCTGCCGCGCCAGTTCCTCGCGCAGCGGTACCAGGAGCGGAGCGCCCATCCGGAACAGTCCACCGGTCAGCGCCACTTCGTACGGCCCGTGCCCCTCCCCGGCCTCGTACGGTCCGGCAGCCGCTCCGGTGTCCGGGCCGCTGTCCACGCCGGTCCCGGGTGCCGGTGGGCAGACCGCGACGGCGGCCTCCGCGATATGACGCGCCGCCTCCCGCAGGATGCCCGCCGCGACGGGATCGGCCGCCGCGCAGCGGGCCACCTCCGGGGCGAAGGAGGCGAGCAGGGCCGGCCGGTCGGTACGCGGATAGAGCAGACCGGGCAGTTCGGACGCCGGACCGAACACCGCTCGCAGCCGGGCCAGCAACGTGGCCGACCCGCCGCGCCGCCCGTCGTGGGCGCGCATCGCCGCTTCGAGCCCGGCCCGGCCGATCCACGCCCCGCCACCGCTGTCGCCCAGCAGATGACCCCAGCCGTCCGCCCGCCGCCAGCTCGTCAGATCCGTGCCCAGCGCGATCATGCCCGTGCCCGCGGCGACGACCGCCCCGGGCCGTTGGCCGACCGCTCCCGCGTACGCGGTCACCGCGTCGGCGGCCAGTGCGAGCCTTCGTACACCGAGGGCGTTCTCCAGCGCGGCGGGAAGTTCCGCGCGCAGCCGGTCACCCAGCGTCGCCATCCCGGCGGCCCCCACCGCAGCCGCCACGACCGGCACCTCGCCGTGTCCGGCCCCCCGGGCCTCCGTGCGCAGTTCCGCGACGGCGGGCAGCAGCTGTGCCAGCAGATGTCCGGCGTCGATCCCCGACGGACCCGTGCGTACCGGTTCGGCGCAGCCGGCCGTGACCACCGGCACGTCGCCGTCGCCGGAGCCGGCAACCGGCCCGAGGGCCACGCGCAGCCCCGAACCTCCCGAGTCGACCCCGAGCACCCATGGCACTCCGGCGCCCGCCGTGCCCTTCACGACGGCGGCCCGGCGGGGAGGAGGGCGCCCCGTGGTCCCGGAAGCCGGCGGCGCCCACCGCTGCCGTCCGAGGAGCCGCGCGACCTCATGGACCGTCCCCAGGAAGAAGTGACGAGTGACGACGGCAGCCTAAGGGCTGTCCCGAGACCCGCCTCTCCCGGGGCTCCTCCCGGGAGTCGCCCTCCGGGCCGGCGGACGGAGACAGGGGCAGGAGGAACACCCCCGCTACGCCGGTAGAGTGATCTTCCGTGACAGCACGACCGTTGAACGAAGTTGTCGAGCCCGGCTGGGCCGAGGCATTGCGCCCGGTGGCCGGACGTATCGCCGAGATGGGTGATTTCCTGCGTGCGGAAGTGGCGGCGGGACGCACCTATCTGCCGGCCGGGGCGAACGTCCTGCGTGCCTTCCAGCAGCCCTTCGACGAGGTACGCGTCCTGATCATGGGTCAGGACCCCTATCCGACACCGGGAATGGCCGTCGGGCTCAGCTTCTCGGTCGCCCCCGAGGTCACCCGGCTGCCCGGCAGCCTGGAGAACATCTTCCGGGAGCTGCACGCGGACCTGGGGCTGCCGCGCCCGTCGAACGGCGACCTGACGCCCTGGACCCGACAGGGTGTGCTGCTGCTCAACAGGGCGCTGACCACCGCGCCCCGCAGGCCGGCGGCGCACCGGGGCAAGGGCTGGGAGGAAGTGACCGAGCAGGCCATCCGCGCTCTGGTCGGGCGGGGAACGCCGCTGGTGTCCGTGCTGTGGGGGCGCGACGCCCGCAACCTGCGCCCCCTGCTGGGCGATCTGCCCGCCGTCGAGTCCGCCCATCCGTCCCCCATGTCGGCGGACCGGGGTTTCTTCGGTTCACGGCCCTTCAGCCGCACCAACGATCTGCTGGCCCGCCAGGGCGCCCTGCCCGTGGACTGGCGCCTGCCCTGACCGGCGGTGATCCCGGCGGCGCGGGTCACAATGGGCCCATGGACACCTGGGCGGAAGAGAGCGGTACGGCCGGGGACGGCACCGGGCACCGGCTGACACTGGAGGTCCGTCCCGGCGCGGAAGGCGGCGGGATTCTGATCGGGCTGCGAGGACGGGACGGGGAGGAGGACGTCACCCTGTCCCGTACTCCCGCGGCCGTACGGGAACTGGCCGCCGCCCTGGTCCGCGCCGCCGACGAGGCGGAGCGCGTGCGGTCGGCGGACCCGGTGACCGTCGAGGCGCGGGAACTGCGGCGCGGTGACGTGCGCGACGGTGAGCGTGTGATGACCGTGGAGCGGGTCAGGGTCGACGGGGACGACGCGCACATCACCTGGGTGTCGAACGGCGGACGCACCTGGACCCAGAGCTACGCCGCCGACGCGGGGATCGGTCTCCGGCGCCGGGGCTGAGCCCCGCGTCGGCGGCCCGGCCGGAGCGGTCAGCGCGACGACGTCTCCGGCCGGAACGGAACCGTCCGGAGCGGTGATCCGGGACGCGGACCGGTTCAGACCGATCGGTGGTACTGCTGGGGGACGCGCACGTCGCCGCCCAGTTCCCGCGCGGCGCGGTGCGCCCACGACGGGTCCCGCAGCAGTTCACGGCCGAGGAGCACCGCGTCCGCCTCGCCGTTGGCGAGGATCTTCCCGGCCTGCCCGGCCTCGGTGATCAGACCTACGGCGGCGACCGGCAACCCGGTCGCGCTCCTGACACGGGCCGCGAACGGCACCTGGTACCCGGGGCCTACCGGGATGCGTACCCCGGCGGCGTTGCCTCCGGTGGAGACGTCCAGGAGGTCCACGCCGTGCTCCTTGAGCAGGGCCGCGAACCGCACGGTGTCGTCACCGGTCCAGCCGTCCCCGTCCAGCCAGTCGGTGGCGGAGATCCGGAAGAACAGCGGCTTGTCCCGCGGCCACACGGCCCGCATGGCGTCGACGACCTCAAGGGCGAAGCGGACGCGGTTGTCGAAGGAGCCGCCGTAACCGTCGGTGCGGTGGTTGCTGTGCGGGGAAAGGAACTCGCCGATCAGATAGCCGTGCGCGCCGTGCACCTCGGCGACCTCGAAACCGGCGTCCAGCGCACGCCTGGCCGCGTCGGCGAACTGGCCCACGATCCGCTGGATCTGATTTGCCGACAGCTCTGTGGGTACCGGATGACGCTCGTCGAAGGGCACCGGGCTGGGACCCAGCGGCTGCCAGCCACCCTCCTCCGGGCCGAGCGGCGCGCCGCCCGTCCAGGGCGCCGCTGTCGACGCCTTGCGCCCGGCATGAGCGATCTGGATGCCCGGAACGGTGCCCTGCGACTTCAGGAAGTCGGTGATCCTGCGCAGCGCGGCGACCTGGGTGTCGTTCCAGATGCCGAGGTCCGAGGGGCTGATCCGGCCCTCCGGGCTGACGGCCGTCGCCTCGGTCAGGATCAGACCGGTCCCCCCGATGGCGCGCGCCGCGTAGTGGGCGAAGTGCCAGTCGGTGGCGACGCCCGTCCCGGGGCCGGAGGACGCGGCGGAGTACTGGCACATGGGTGCCATCCAGACCCGGTTCGGGAAGGTCAGCGACCGGAGGGTCAGAGGCTCGAACAACGCGCTCACGGGGGCTCCATTCTCGTGCGGGGGAGGGCAGGGAGCTGCCGCCCCGTCTTGTACGATAGACCTCGTAGTACGCTAAGTGTCAAACTACGATGGTTCTCGTACAACGGGGCCCGGACGAAGTGGAGTCACCGTGACCCTCGCACCCGCCGCCGCTGACGGTGCGGCCCCGGCGACCGGCGCTCGCGCGCTCGCGCACCCCGACCGCGGCGACATCAGGATCGAGGACGTGCTCCACGCGCTGTCCGACCCGACACGACTGCTCGTGGTCCGGGAACTGGCCCTCGCCGAGGGTGAGCTGAGCTGTTCCTGTTTCGGGCTCACGGTGTCGAAGTCGACGACCACGCACCACTTCCGGGTGCTGCGCGAGAGCGGCGTCATCCGGCAGACCTACCGGGGGACCGCCAAGATGAACGGGCTTCGCAGACACGACCTGGACGCCCTCTTCCCCGGACTGCTGGACAGCGTTCTCGATGCGGTCGAGCGCCAGGCCGGGCGGATCGACCGCGGCTGACCGGTGACGCCGTACGGTCCGTACCGCCGTCCGTACCTGGCCGCGTCCCGTACCGCCGTCCGTACCTGGCCGCGTCCCGTACCGCCGTCCGTACCTGGCCGCGTCCCGTACCGCCGCCCGTACCTGGCCGCGTCCCGTACCGCCGTACGTACTCCGGCCGCTTCCGCACGGCCGGTCAGCCGCGCCGGGGGCCATCGGTGATCAGGCCGCCTCGTACCGGTGCGCCCGGCCGCCGCGCCACTCCGTCCACTCGGGACTGTCCAGGACCCGCTCGGGGTCGTCGAGCCCCGCGGTCGCCAGGAACACGATCACATCATGGTCGGAATGGGCGAGGCCCAGGATCTGGACGCGTCCGTCGCGCTGCACGGTGACGCGTCGGCCACCCGAGGGGGACGGGCGGGATATCACGATCGGGGGAGTAGCCATGTCTCCATGGTGCGCCAGATCCGCTGTCCGGGCCGTGGGACCGGCTCAGGCTGCCGACCTGTCGCTCGAACCGGTCACCGCGGCCCACTCGACGAGCAGGCGCTGGTACTCGGCCTCGTCCTCGGGGGACAGAGAGCCGTCGGCGTGCTGCCACAGATCGCGAATCTCCTCATTGACCACGGTGGCGGAACGCACGGAACCGGACGAGGGCGGAGAAGAGGACATACGGACCAGGCTACGGCCCCGGCGCGGCAATCCCACCCCCGCTGCGACGGGATATCGCTCACACATCCCTCACATGGGTTCGTCCGTCCTCACCAGACCGAGGGACCGCAGTCCGTCCGGCCGTTCGGCCACCGGCAGATGGTCCACGAAGCGCACCGCACAGCCCAGTTTCGCCGCGCCGCCGTCCGCGCGACGGTCGTCGCCCACCATCACCACGTCCGCCGGAGCGAGGCCCAGCAGCGAGCACGCGGTGCGGAAGACGCGCGGATCGGGCTTCTGGACCCCGTGTTCGTACGACAGGACGTAGGCGTCGATCAGCGGGTCCAGTCCATGCGCGCGGAGCACCGGGCGCAGATCCCAGCCGATGTTGCTGACCACACCGACCCGGACACCGGCGCGGCGCAGCCCGGCCAGGACCTCGGCGGCGTCGGGGTAGGGCGTCCACGCGGCGGGCGACCTGTGGCGTTCGTACAGCGCGTCGTACAGCCCCGGATCGGGCAGCCCGGCCTCCCTGGCCAGCCCCGTGTACACGGCCCGGTGAAGCTCCGCGCTCTCGTCCCGGACCTCCCAGGCCGGGGCGAGCCGTGGGGGAACCCGTCGCGGCGGCGGCCCGCCGGGCAGAGCGCCCGCGGCCGTCAGCCGCGCGGTGTACCGGGCGAAGTCCGCCGGGTCGAGCACCAGCCCCCGCTCCCTGAGCGCCGCCCGCAGCCAGGACTCGACCGATTCGATGCGGAACAGGGTCCCGGAGAAGTCGAAGAGCGCGCCTTTGACCGCCATGCGGCGATCCTGCCCTCCTCAGGAGCGGGGCGGCAACAGGGCCCGTCCGTCCGAGGTGTACCTGGCGTGGGCCGCGACCGAGAACGCCACCAGCGCCGCTCCCAGCAGCCAGCCGCCCAGCACATCGCTCATCCAGTGCACCCCCAGGTACACCCGGGTCGCCCCCACCCCGGCCACCGAGACCGCGGCGGCCACAGCCGCGGCCCGCCACACCGGCGGTGTCACCGCGTGGCGGCGCAGCAGCCACAGCAGCAGCCCGCAGCTGACCGCCGCGGTCATGGCGTGCCCGGAGGGGAAGGCCGCGTAGTGCGCGGAGTCCACCGGGTCCGGCCACCGCGGACGGTCCCGGCCGACAGCGGACTTCAGCCCCTGCTGGACGACGGCGGCGAGCGCGCTCGTCACCGCCACCCAGAGGGCGAGCACACGGGCACCGCCCCTCCACAGGGCGATCACCGCGACCGCGATCAGCGCGCGCATGGTCCAGGGGTCCCACACCCAGTCCGTCAGCACCCGGCTGACCCCGACGAGACCGGGTTCCGCCACCGCCCGGCGGTGCAGGGCGTCGGCGACCGTACGGTCCAGTGACATCAGCGGCGACCAGCGCGCGGTGACCAGGACCGTGAGTGCCACCGCGAGGAAGGCGCAGACGGCGCCCGTCCGGAGGCCCGCCGGGGGCGGGGTCGCACGGTCCGGCGGGGAGAGCGTGGGGGAGTGCATAGGACGATCCTCGCGGATGGGCGCGGCGTCCGGGCAGGATCTTCCGCCCGGATCGGTGTGGATCGGGGTAGATCCGCGGGGGCCGGTGAGCGGTGGCCGGTGCCTGCGGGCCGGTGCCGCGGGCCGCGAAGCGGGAAACGGACCCACCGGGAGCGGTCGGTGGCCGGGGCCGGCACCAGCGGCGCGTGCCGGGGCGGTGAGCCCGGCGCGCACCAGGACGAGTGGCCCTGAGAGAGCCGCCCCATCAGGGAGAACGGGACAGCTGCCCTCAGCTCAGTGCGCTGAGTCCCGGAACGAAGGCGACCAGCAGGGGGACGACCGGCACCAGGGCGGCTGCCGCGGTGAGCCGCAGCCGACGGCCCGCCGTGAGCCGGTTCACCGGAGCGAGCAACCGGTTCACCCGCAGCGGTAGTTGTGCGCCCGGGGCCGGGCAGGGGCCGAACACGCCCCGGTCCTCGTTGAGTCCGACCAGCGCCAGCGCGGTGGTCAGCCGGCCGAAGCGGCGCGACGCCATGTCGTCGGCGGCCAGTTCGACGAGCCGGTGCATCTCGTCACGGAACGCGGCGAACACCGGCACCTGCGGAAAACCCGCGGCCAGCGCGCCGGAACAGTGCAGCAGCCAGTCGTGCCTGGCCTGCGCGTGGCCCTGCTCGTGCGCCAGGACCGCGTCCAGCTGGCGGCCCTTGAGACGACCCAGTGCCGCCGTCGTGATGACCAGCCGGGGCGCGGCGCCGGGCAGCCACCAGGCATCGGGGCGTTCGCCCTCCAGGACGACGAGCCGGCCCGCGCCCGGCTCCTCACCGGGCAGCAGCGGAGAACGCACCAGCAGCTCCGCCCGGCTGCGCCTGCGCCGTACCCGGGCGCGCCGGATCTCCCGGGTCAGCATCGCGGCGGTCCACACACCGCCGAGGGCCAGCAGCACGGCGATCACGGCCGACCACGGCCCGTACGCGGCCAGGGCGTACGCCTCGACGACGGCGCGCGGCGCGGGAGCGAAGACCTGGCCGCGCACCTCCTGCCAGGCGGCCGAGGCGCTGAACGTCATGGAGAGGCCGAACGACAGCAGTACCCCTGCCACCACGCACTGCCACACCCACAGCGCCACCACGGGCTCGCGCTCCGGCCACTGGGCCCGCGCCATGAGCCGTGGGGTCACGACGGCGGCCAGTGCGCCGAGCAGCAGCAGCGCGAGGGAGACCAACATGCCGTCAGCCTATGAGGGGTGTGGCCCCGCTGGTACGGCTGCGCCCGGCAAGTGACGTACGCCACGTCGCTGTGGCGTTTCCCGCGAGCCGCCCGCCGCACGGGCCGCCGCAGCTCAGCCCGCCAGGCGTCCCCGTCGCCGCGCCGCATTCCGCGACCGCGCTCACAGCGGCAGCAGCATCGCCAGCATCCCGATGCCCATCGTCAGCCGGCAGGCGGGGACGAGTTCGGGACGGGCGCCCCAGGCGCCCCACCCGTTCCCCCTCCCGGCCCCCGCACCGCCGCCGGCCTCCGCCCCCGGGGCGCCGGCCGGTATCAGCCGGGCCCCCGAGCGGAGCACGTAGACGGCGTAGTAGACGAGCAGCAGACCGGTCAGCAGCGGTATACCGCCCGCCGTCGGCGCGACCGCCCCGGAGCCGTGACCGGCGTGCGCACCACCCGCACCGTGCCCGGCCCCGCCGATGCCCGGCGCCATCGTCAGCGCCATGTAGACCATCGCCAGCGAGCCGACCAGATGGTGCAGATGGTGCCCGCCCCGCCGTGCGGTCCGCAGCGCGCGCAGCGCGGCCGCGCCGAACAGCACCGCGTACGCCACCCATGCCCAGGCCGGCGGGGGCACGACCGCCGCGGGTAACGCCATCGCGGCCATGCCGAAGCCCATCAGCGCCTCCGCGCGAGCCGTCCGGCGCTCCTCCGCCGCCTCGCACCGCGCCCGCAGCAGGCAGTACGCCCCCGTCGCGGCGCACAACGCCATCAGCAACCAGCCGGACATGGCCGAACCATGCACAACGCACCCCCCACCGTCGGACGTACGTCGCCGACAACCTCGACCAGTTCGATGCCCGGACCCCGGGGGACGTACGCGGCGCACACGTGTACGGCGGGGGTACGCCGGGAGCGCACGTGACACACGGAGGGGCACGGGGGGCGTGCGATGTGGTCCGGTCTGCCGCCGGGGCGCGGCGCGGCACCCCAGGACGCCCGGCGGGCCCGTCCGGCCCCGTCCAGGCCCGTCCAGGCCCGTGCGGGACCGGTGGCGCGGGGGGCCGGGGCCGACGGGCGCGGGGTTCAGGGCCGGTGGCGCAGCGGATGGTCGGCGGGTACCTCCACCACCGCCAGGCGCACTCCGTCCGGATCCGCGATCCACATCTCGATCAGCCCCCACGGCTCACGCACCGGCGCACGGAGGACCGGCACGCCCTGGGCCCCCAGTTCCTCGTGCGCCGCCCGTACGTCCGCGACCTGGAGCCACAGCTCCGTGCCGGGCGCGGGCGGCTCGGCCGATCGGCCGGAGACCTCCAGGAAGCCGCCGCCCAGGAAGTACACCGTGCCCCGCTCGGGACCGGTGCCGAACTCCCGGTAGACCGGCAGACCCAGGGCCTCTCCGTAGAATGCCCGCGATCGTTCGGGATCGGTCGGACGCAGCAGGACGCGACTGCTCAGTACATGAACCATGCCAGGACACTAGTGTCCTGGGCCCGCGCCGGGGCCGGCCGAAACGAGCCACGGTGCGACGGACCACGCGCCGCGGGAGGCCGCGGCGGAAGAACGGAGAGTTCCCCATGGACACCGCACTGCCCCGGGAGACCGGCCGAACCGCGTTCCGCGACGCGACGGACGCCGATGTGCCCGAACTCGTGGCGCTGATCGAATCGGCGTACCGCGGGGATTCCAGCCGCGCCGGCTGGACCACCGAGGCGGACATCCTGGAGGGACAGCGCACCGACCCGGACGGGGTGCGCGCGACACTGTCCGCGCCCGGCAGCCGCGTGCTCGTGGTCGAACGGGACGGCGCCATGGTCGCCTGCTGCCACCTGGAACACCGGGGTGAGGCCGCCTACTTCGGAATGTTCGCGGTCCGCCCCGGTCTCCAGGGCGCAGGACTCGGCAAGCTGACGATCGCGGAGGCCGAGCGCTCGGCCAGGGAGGACTGGGGGGTGTCCGAGATGCAGATGACCGTCATCTCGGTCCGCGAGGAGCTGATCGCCTGGTACGAGCGGCGTGGCTACCGCCGTACGGGAAGGATGAGCCCCTTCCCGTACGGCGACGAGCGTTTCGGTATTCCGCGACGCGACGATCTCGCCTTCGAGCTCCTGGTCAAGGATCTGGGTCAGGGCTGACGGCCGTCCGTCGGCCACGGGCCCGGTGACGCGACCGGCCGAGCCGTGCCGGCACGTTCCACCCGCCGGCCTCGCACCCGTACGTCTGCGCTCACAGGCACGCCACCTGCCCGGGGACGCCCCTCGGACGCGACCGCCTCCGCGGACCGGGGACGCCCCTCGGACGCGATCGCCTCCGTCCCCTTCGCCGGGGGTGACGCCATCCCGCCCCCGTTTCTCCGGCCGCCTCAGGCGGTGAAGCGGCCCGCCCGGCGGATCTCGGGGAAGTCGGTGGTCGCCCCGTCCAGCTCGAAGGCGCGCGCCAGCCGGAGGTGTTCCGGGGTGTTCACCACCCAGCCGATGACCCTCAGCCCCGCGCCATGCGCCTGTTCGACCACCTCCAGCGTGAGACGGCGGATGTTCAGCGCCAGCGTCGCCGCGCCCACGGCCTTGGCCCGGTCCACCACGTCCGCCCGCCAGCGGCTCGCGATGAGAACGGTCCGCACGTCGGGCAGCAGTTGTGCGATCTCGGCGACCGCCTCGTCGTGGAACGACGACACCTCGATCCGGTCGGCGAGGTCCCGCCGCCTGATCACCTCCGCGAGCGCCCGCGCCGCCGCGACGTCCTTGATCTCCGCCTGCACGGGGGAGCGGACGGCGTCGAGCACTTCCTCGAAGACGGGAACCCGTTCGCCCTGTCCGGCGTCGAGCTCACGCAACTCGGCCAGGGTCATCCCGGCGACGGCCCCCGTGCCGTCGGTCGTACGGTCCACGTCGGCGTCGTGCATGACGGCGAGTGCCCCGTCCTTGCTCAGATGCAGATCCAGCTCGATGGCGTCCATCCCGGCGCGCTCCGCGTGGACGAAGGAGCGCAGTGTGTTCTCGGGTTCGACTCCCATGACGCCGCGATGACCGATGGTGACAAAAGACAAGACGACTCCCGCTTCCGTGAGAAGGCTGACTCCCCGCGCGAGAGGGTTCCTACCCAGGCGTGGCCCCGCAACCGTGCTGAGGTGTCCCACTCGGAGGGCCTGGTCGCCACCGCGACGGAAGATGCCGTTTCATCGCCGAACAACCGGAAGAACTGCGGTGATATCAAGGTCGGACAGGATAACTTTCTGATCCGCACTTGTCTCAAGGAACCGCACATGGATACGGTGGCGTCACGGAAGGTTCTCCCGTGGAGGAAGTGTTATGACGGAAATTCTTGCGCACGACGCCCCGGCCGGCGGCGCGGCTGCCGCCCAGCGGGTGGTCGAGCACCCGGCCTGGCCCACGCTCAAGGATGCCGTCGAGGAGATCCGTCCCTGGCAGTCCGAGGACGGCTCCGTCGACTTCGCGGCGGACGGCGCGCCCTCCCGGACGGCCGTGGAGGCGGTTCTCGGCCGGATCACCGGCGCGGTCGAGGAGCTTTCCCCGCTGCTCCCGCACGACGCCGCGTACCACCGTGCCCTCGTCGCCGATCTGCGCCGCTGGGCGGCCGACGGATTCGGCGTGCCCGACTTCCTCGACTCGCTGCTCGCCTTCCAGCCCGCCAAGGAGCGCGCGGACGGCCTGCAGCACCTGGTCGTCTTCGCGATGTACACGCAGAACGGCAACCCGGACCGCAACCTGGAAGCGGTCGTGCTCCGCATGGTCTGGCCGGACTGGCTCGCCCACCTCGAAGCCACCCGCTACGACAACCCGCTCTTCTGCGGCATCACCTTCGAGGACTTCACCTCCGGCTACGACACCAACTCGGCGGTGCTCTTCCCGGAGACGATCGCCGTGCGCGAGGCCCCCGAGCGGTTCAGCTGGGGCGGCATCTTCTGCGACCGTGAGGCCGCCAGGTTCCGCCGTGTCACCGAGGCGTCCGTGGACCTCCTCGGGCTGGGACTCCCCGACGACATCCGTGCGATGGTCGGCGACCAGCGGCGCTGCGAGCAGGCCTTCGTGCTGTGGGACATGATCCACGACCGCACGCACAGCCACGGCGACCTGCCGTTCGACCCCTTCATGATCAAGCAGCGCCAGCCGTTCTGGATGTACGGACTGGAGGAACTGCGCTGCGACCTCACCGCCTTCAAGGAGGCCGTGAAGCTCGAAGCGGACGGTGTCGAGCAGGGGCGCGACGTGCAGTACGCCGTGCTGTTCGACCGGATGTTCCGCTTCCCGGTCACCGGCGAGCGCGTACGCAACTACGACGGACTCGGCGGCCAGCTCCTCTTCGCGTACCTCCACAGGCACGACGTGGTGCGCTGGACCGACAACACCCTCACGATCGACTGGGCGCGGGCCCCACAGGTCACCAACCAGCTCTGCGCCGAGATCGAGAAGCTCTACCGCGACGGCATCGACCGCCCCAAGCTGGTCCACTGGTTCGCCGCGTACGACCTGGTCGCGAGCTATCTCGCCCCGCACCCCGGGTCCCGCTGGGCCAAGGGCCCGGACGCGCTGGACCTGACGCAGCCGCCCCGCAAACTCGTCGACGACGTGCTTCCGGACGAGTTTCCGCTGAGCATGTTCTACGAGGCACTCGCCAAGAAGCTGAAGCACGTGATCGCCTCCACCAAGGGGATCACCGCGGCGGGCGCCGAAGGCGCGGCCGCGTGAACACCCATGACGAGGAGGCGGTGGCCATGAACGGCGACGACAGGCCCGATGTGAGCGGCACGCTCGAAGGCGCGGTGATCGCCGTGGCCGGAGCGGCCGGAGCGGCCGGCCGGGCCACCCTGCTCAGACTGGCCGAGGCGGGCGCGACCGTGGTCGCGTCCGACGCCGACGCCGCCCGTCTCGCCGAGGCCGTCGACGCCGCCCGGTACGCGCACGGCGGCGCCACGGTGACCGGCGACACCGTCGACCTGCTCGACATCGGCGCCGCCCGGGAGTGGGCGGAGAAGACCGAGCAGGAGTTCGGCGGGATCGACGGCATGGTCCATCTCGTCGGCGGTTGGCGCGGCAGCGCCACGTTCGCCGAGACCGACCTCGCGGACTGGGACCTCCTGGAGAAGCTGCTGATCCGCACCGTCCAGGCCACCTCGCTCGCCTTCCAGGAAGCCCTCCAGCGCAGCGACCGGGGCCGCTATCTGCTGATCAGCGCCGCCGGCGCGAGCAGGCCCACCGCGGGCAACGCCGCCTACGCGGCCTCCAAGGCCGCGGCCGAGGCGTGGACGCTGGCCCTCGCCGACGCCTTCCGCAAGGCGGGGGGCGAGGACGGGCCGAGGACCGCGGCTGCGATCCTGGTCGTCAAGGCACTGGTGCACGACGCGATGCGCGCCGAGCGCCCCCATGCGAAGTTCGCGGGTTTCACCGACGTCCGGGATCTGGCCGATGCCATCGCCGGCGTCTGGGAGCGGCCCGCCCCGGAAGTGAACGGAAAGCGCCTGTGGCTGACCCCGCAACCCTGAGGACCGACGCGCGGCGTCACCATGACCCGCTGGTACGAGGATTCGCCAGCGACAACTACGCGGGGGCCCACCCGGAGATCCTGGCCGCCCTCGCCCTGGCCAACGGCGGTCATCAGGTCGCGTACGGCGAGGACGACTACACCGGACACCTCCAGCGAGTCATGCACAGCCATTTCGGCCCCACGGCCGAGGCGTTCCCCGTCTTCAACGGAACCGGCGCGAACGTCGTCGCCCTCCAGGCGCTCACCGACCGCTGGGGCGCCGTGATCTGTGCCGACTCCGCACACGTCCATGTCGACGAGGGCGGCGCCCCGGAACGCGTGGGCGGCCTCAAACTGCTGACCGTGCCCACCCCGGACGGCAAGCTCACCCCCGAACTCATCGACCGGGAGGCGTACGGCTGGGACGACGAGCACCGCGCCATGCCGCAGATCGTGTCGATCACACAGAACACCGAGCTGGGCACCGTCTACACCCCCGACGAGATCCGCGCCATCTGCGAGCACGCCCACGGGCATGGCATGAAGGTCCATCTCGACGGGGCGAGGGTGGCCAACGCCGCCGCGTCGCTGGACGTACCGATGCGCGCCTTCACCAACGCGGCCGGCGTCGACGTCCTCTCCTTCGGCGGCACCAAGAACGGGGCGCTCTTCGGTGAGGCCGTCGTCGTGCTCGACCCGGACGCCGTGCGGGCGATGAAGCATCTGCGCAAGCTCTCGATGCAGCTCGCCTCCAAGATGCGCTTCGTGTCCGTGCAGTTGGAGGCACTGCTGGCGCGTGACCTCTGGCTGCGCAACGCCCGTCACGCCAACGCCATGGCGCAGCGGCTCGCCGAGGGCGTACGCGCGGTGGACGGGGTGGAGATCCTTCACCCCGTTCAGGCCAACGCGGTCTTCGCGCGGCTGCCGCACGCGGTCGGCGAACGTCTCCAGAAGCGCTTCCGCTTCTACTTCTGGGACGAGAAGGCCGGGGACGTCCGCTGGATGTGCGCCTTCGACACCACGGAGGACGACGTCGACGCGTTCGT
The DNA here is from genome assembly GCF_029167625.1 of Streptomyces sp. AM 4-1-1. Classification (NCBI taxonomy): domain Bacteria; kingdom Bacillati; phylum Actinomycetota; class Actinomycetes; order Kitasatosporales; family Streptomycetaceae; genus Streptomyces; species Streptomyces sp. AM 4-1-1. The sequence continues at coordinate 306,655 of NZ_CP119145.1, read as the reverse complement.
CCAGGCGCTCAAGGAAGAAATGGCCGCCTGACAGCCCGGCCGCCTGACACTCCAAAGTGCATAGGTATGCGCTCGACCGGAAAATCATTGCACCGGCTCGCGCGCACACCTACGCTGGGCGGTCATGGAACTGATTCAGCGCGCCCCCGGTCTCGCGCCCTATCTCGCGGCCGACGAGGCCATCGACCATGAACACCCGCTGGTGCGGAGGACCGCCGCCCGCCTGGCAGCGGATGCCGGGGACGCATACGCATACGCCGAAGCCGCCTTCGAGTTCGTACGCGACACGATCGCGCACTCCGCGGACTCGGGCGACCTCCGGGTCACCTGGCGGGCCTCCGACGTCCTCGCCACCCGCACCGGCATCTGCCACGCCAAGGCGCACGCCCTCGCCGCGCTGCTGCGCGCCGAGGGCGTCCCCACCGCCCTCTGCTATCAGCGGCCGAGCACCGAGGAGGGCGAACGCCCGATGCTGCACGGACTCGTCGCCGTCCGGCTCCCCGGGCGTGACCGCTGGGACCGGCAGGACCCACGAGGCAACGGGCCGGGCGTCGACGCCCGGTTCTCACTGGACGGGGAACGACTGGCCTGGCCGGTGCTCCCGGGCACCGACGGGGTGGACCATCCCGGCCTCCACGCGGCGCCGCACCCGGGAGTGCTGCACGCCCTGCGCTCCGCCCGGGACCGCCCGCACCTCTGGCAGATCCTGCCCGCTGAGCTCTGACGGCCATGGGTGGCCGCCGCCCCGGCCCACCGCCGTCAGGCTTCAGGCCCCTTGTCAGGCACGCCCGCGCAGCTCGGCGGGCGTCGGAGCCGTACCGCCGAGGTGCGCGGGCACCCACCAGGTGTCGCCGGCGTCCTTCGGGCGTACGGGGTAGGCGCGCTGCGCCGCCTCCAAAAGTTCCTGCATCCGCCCCCGCAGCCGTCGGGTGATCGCGCCCGCGTACTGGTCCGTCGGTGCCTCCATGGGCTCGCCCACGCGGAGCGTCACGGGAATGTGGCTGCGCCTGAAATTGCGCGGCCGCCCCTTCGTCCACAGCCGCTGGGTCCCCCACAGGGCCATCGGGATCAGCGGAACGCCCGCCTCCTGCGCCAGCCGCGCCGCGCCGGACTTGAAACTCTTCAGCGTGAACGACTGCGAAATGGTCGCCTCGGGGAACACACCCACGATCTCACCGGAACGCAGCGACGCGAGCGCGTGCGCGTACGCGTCCTCGCCCTGCTCGCGGTCCACCGGGATGTGTTTCATGCCGCGCATCAGAGGCCCGGAGATCCTGTGCCGGAAAACGGATTCCTTCGCCATGAACCGGACCAGCCGCTTCTGCGGCAGCGCGGCGAGGCCGGTGAAGATGAAGTCCAGATAGCTGATGTGATTGCTCACCAGCACCGCGCCCCCGGTCCGCGGGATGTGCTCCGAACCCTGAGTGTCGATCTTCAGGTCCAGCGCCTTGAAAAGAGTGCGAGCGGCGCCGATGACCGGCCGATAGACGAGTTCTGCCATCTGGAGAGGACCCTTCTTCAGCGCCTGGGGAGGGGTCTCCCGGGCGGAAGTTACGCAGCCGTAGGTTTTCGGCATTGGGCCGATCGTGCCCCATGCGCGTCGCGGTCGCCAGTCTCGAAAGGCCCGGGGCGCGAGATTCTCGTCACGTGGAACCGTCGGGAATGTATGAGGTGCGCGCGGTGCTGACCTCTTACGAAGAGCTCTGAGGGGAGGCCGGAAGTGGACGGGCGGGCAGGTGCGGACAGACTGGACTCCGCCGAACTCGGCGCGGAACTGGGGGAAAAGGCGACACTGGTGCAGTTCTCCAGCGCCTTCTGCCAGCCCTGCCGCGCCACCCGGCGGACCCTCACGGAGGTGGCGGGGATGGTGGACGGGGTCGCCCATGTCGAGATCGACGCCGAGGCGCATCTCACTCTCGTACGGAAGCTGGGGATCAGCGGCACCCCGACCGTCCTGGTGCTCGACGCCACCGGCCTGATCGTGCGCCGCGCGGCCGGGCAGCCGCGCACGGCCGACGTCGTGGCGGCTCTGGGAAGGGTGATGTGACGGACCGTGACACATCTCCCACCTTGTGGAACGCTCTTGACCGCGCGGTCCTCGCCTCGTCAGCCTGACGCCATGCCGTCAGAACCCCTTCTGTACGGGCGCGTCCATGTGGACCTCGCCCGAAACGCGAGCGCGCGCTGTCCGGGTCCCCGAACGACCAAGGCCCCGTAGACACCCCTCACAGAAGGACAGTTCCATGACGGCTTCGCCCGACCTCGGCGCCCGGACGGCCTCACCCGACCTCCTCCGTTCCGTCTTCCGACAGCACGCCGCGGGCGTCGCGGTGATCACGGCGGCCGGTGACCACCCGGTCGGCTTCACCGCGACCTCGCTCAACTCCGTCGCCGCCGATCCGCCGCTCATCTCGTTCGGTGTGGGTGTCTCGTCCTCCAGCTGGCCGGTCCTGGCGGAGGCCGAGCACGTCGGTGTCCACATACTCGGCGAACACCAGCGGGAGCTGGCCACCACCTTCGCGCGCAGCGGCGCCGACCGGTTCGGCCCGTCCACCGACTGGCACGAGGGACCGCACGGGGTGCCGGTGCTGGCAGGCGTCCCGGCCTGGCTGGTGTGCCAGGTGGTGGCACGGGTACCGGCGGGCGACCACCGGATCGTCATCGCGCGCGCGGTGATCGGCGACCCCTCCGGGGGAGGACGGCCGCTCCTCTACCACCAGGGGCGCTTCAACGCTCTGCGCGACTGAGGGTTCCCGGTCGGTGTGGGGAGAACCGCGTTGGGAAGGTCACAGTTCGAAGCGCTTGCCGACGGGGAAGGCAATGGTTGTACTGGCGAGTAATATTTCGCCCGGTGCGCCGGTCGCCCCGACCGGAAACCGCCCCATCAGGCGCCTATGCTGCGTGCAACAAGGCAGCCCGGAAATGACGATGCAAGTAGGAGAGCCGGCGTGAGCTTGAGGATCGTTGTCTGTGTGAAGTACGTGCCCGACGCCACCGGCGACCGGCATTTCGCCGATGACCTGACCCTGGACCGTGACGACGTCGACGGTCTGCTGTCGGAGCTCGACGAGTACGCGGTCGAACAGGCGCTCCAGATCGCCGCCGAGGCGGACGACGCGGAGATCACCGTTCTGACGGTGGGCCCGGAGGACGCCAAGGACGCGCTGCGCAAGGCGCTGTCGATGGGCGCCGACAAGGCCGTCCACGTCGAGGACGACGACCTGCACGGCACCGATGTCATGGGCACCTCGCTGGTGCTCGCCAAGGCCGTCGAGAAGACCGGCTACGACCTGGTCGTCTGCGGCATGGCGTCGACCGACGGCAGCATGGGCGTGCTGCCGGCGATCCTCGCCGAGCGCCTCGGCGTCCCCCAGGTCACGCTGCTCTCCGAGGTCTCCGTCGAGGACGGCACCGTCAAGGGCCGCCGCGACGGAGACAGCGCGAGCGAGCGGCTGGAGGCGTCCCTGCCGGCCGTGGTGTCCGTGACCGACCAGTCGGGCGAAGCCCGCTACCCGTCCTTCAAGGGCATCATGGCGGCGAAGAAGAAGCCGGTCGAGTCGCTGGACCTGGAAGACCTGGAGATCGAGGCGGACGAGGTCGGCCTGGCGGGCTCCTGGACCGCGGTGGACTCCGCGACCGAGCGCCCGGCCCGCACCGCGGGCACGATCGTCAAGGACGAGGGCGAGGGCGGCAAGCAGCTGGCCGAGTTCCTCGTGGGCCAGAAGTTCATCTAGTGCCGCTCCCGGCAAGCTCTGCCCCGTCGCGTCGCCCAGCACCCGCGCTCGCGGCGTTGGCCGAAAGCCCTGGTGGTTCCTCCCCCAAGGTCTTGAGGACCAGGGGGACCCCCTCCAGGACTGCCGGCCGCCGTGCGATCGCACGCACCGGACGACGCTCCTTCCGGGTGGACATTGCCGGTCACGGCGCCAGTGCCGCTCCCGGCGGGCCCTGCCCTGTGGCGCCGCCCGGCACGCACGCCGGCGGCCTCGGCCGAAGCCCGGACAGCTCCTCCCTCACGGTCCTGAGGACCGGGGGGCCTCATCGAGGAGTTCCGGCCGGCCGGCGACCGCACGTACCGGGCGACGCCCCGTCCGGGCGGACACCTCCGGCCACGGCAGTGGTCGCGGACCTGTCCCGGCCTCCGGCCCGTCACCCTCATCGCCCCAGATCCCTCGCATCCGCAGGAGTGCATTCCCATGGCTGAAGTTCTCGTCTATGTCGACCACGTGGACGGCGCCGTCCGCAAGCCCACGCTGGAGCTGCTGACGCTGGCCCGCCGGATCGGCGAGCCCGTCGCCGTCGCCCTCGGTACCGGCGCCGAGGCCACCGCGCCCGCGCTCGCCGAGCACGGCGCGGTGAAGGTCCTCACGGCCGACGCCGCCGAGTTCGCCGATTACCTCGTCGTACCGAAGGTGGACGCGCTCCAGGCCGCCTACGACGCCGTGTCCCCGGCCGCTGTGCTGGTGCCGTCCTCCGCCGAGGGCAAGGAGATCGCCGCCCGCCTCGCGGTCCGTATCGGGGCCGGTCTCATCACCGACGCCATCGACCTGGAGGCCGGCGAACAGGGGCCGGTCGCCACGCAGTCGGCGTTCGCCGCCGCCTTCACGACCAGGTCCCGCGTCTCCAGGGGCACCCCGGTCATCACCGTCAAGCCGAACTCCGCCGCCGTCGAGGCCGCCCCGGCCGCGGGCGCCGTCGAGGCGCTGTCCGTCTCGTTCTCGAAGAGCGCCACGGGGACCAAGGTGGTCTCCCGCACCCCCCGCGAGTCGACCGGTCGTCCCGAACTGACCGAGGCCGCGATCGTCGTGTCCGGTGGCCGAGGTGTCAACGGCGCGGAGAACTTCCAGGTCATCGAGGCGCTCGCCGATTCGCTCGGTGCCGCCGTCGGTGCCTCCCGCGCCGCCGTCGACGCCGGCTGGTACCCGCACTCCAGCCAGGTGGGCCAGACCGGCAAGTCCATCTCGCCGCAGCTGTACATCGCGTCCGGCATCTCCGGCGCGATCCAGCACCGGGCGGGCATGCAGACCTCGAAGACGATCGTCGCGGTCAACAAGGACGCCGAGGCCCCGATCTTCGACCTCGTCGACTACGGCGTCGTCGGCGACCTCTTCGCCGTGGTGCCCCAGCTGACCGACGAGATCAAGACCCGCAAGGGCTGATCCCTTCTCCCGGGCGCCCGGCGTCCGACCGAAGGCCCGGGGCCGCGTGGTGTTCTCACCACGCGGCCCCGGATCGTTTCCGGGCACCACTGACCGGGCACGGCCGCGCGCCCGCTCCGCCACCCGGATCATCGCTTCCGGCCGGGCGGACCTGGACGCCTGTGCCCAGCCGTGGCGCGCCCTCCGGCCAGGGCCGAGACGGGGACGGGCGGCCGGGCAGGGAGGAGGGCGACTACCGGCCGGCGCCGGGCACGTATCAGTCGGCGGTGGGGCGGGCGCGTACATGCATCCGCTCGCCCTGCTGGCCGAACAGACTGAGGTACTCCACCGGCTCCGTCCCCGCGTTGGCCCACGCGTGCGGGGTACGGGTGTCGAATTCGGCGGCCTCCCCGGCCGTGAGGACCAGGTCGTGCTCGCCCAGGATCAGCCGCAGCCGGCCGGACAGCACGTACAGCCACTCGTACCCCTCGTGCACCCGCTGCTCCAGCCTCTGGCCGGAGCGGTCCCATCCCACGGGCATCACCTGCTTGTAGGCGTGCAGCCCGCCGAGGTGACGGGCCAGTGGAATGAAGGTCATCCCGTCGTGACGGGTGAAGGGGCGCGGGTGGATGCGCGGGTCACCGGTCGCGGGAGCCCCCACCAGTTCGTCCAGCGGCACACCGTACGCCTTCGCCAGCGGCAGCAGCAGCTCCAGCGTCGGCTTGCGCCCACCCGACTCCAGGCGCGAGAGGGTGCTGACGGAGATCCCGGTCGACTCGCTGAGCCCGGCCAGGGTCGTACCGCGCTCGCGGCGCAGCGCGCGCAACCGGGGACCCACGGAGGTCAGGACGGACGAGAGGGCGTCATCAGCGGTCATACCTCCATTTGCCATACCGGCAACGAAGTTTGTCAAGTGGTGAAGTGCTGACGGACCATCCCGGTGGATGGAGGTGCTTCACATGGACGAGCACACACGGAACACACGAGGCGGGGCGACAGCCGCTTACTCGACGGGGGAACGGCGTTACGACGTCGTCGTCCTGGGCGGCGGGGCCGCCGGGCTGAGCGGGGCGCTGACCCTGGCCAGGGCCCGCCGCTCGGTACTGGTGATCGACTCGGGAGAGCCACGCAACGCCCCGGCCGGTCACATCCACAACTATCTGGGCCGTGAGGGGGTTCCGCCCTCGGAGCTGCTGGCCACGGGGCGGGCCGAGGTGACCGGGTACGGCGGCGAGATCATGGCGGGCACGGTGGTGACCGTGGAGCGGTCGGCGGGCGGTGGCTTCCGTGTCGTCCTCGCCGACGGGAGCGCGGTCGAGGCGGCGCGGCTGCTGGTGACCACCGGTCTGGTCGACGAACTGCCGGAGGTGGCGGGGCTGGCCGAGCGATGGGGACGTGACGTGCTGCACTGCCCGTACTGCCACGGATGGGAGGTCCGCGACCTGCCGATCGGCATTCTCGGCGGCGGCCCCATGGCCGTGCACCAGGCGTTGCTGTGGCGGCAGTGGAGCCCGCGGGTGTCCCTGCTGTCGCACACCGGTCCCGAGCCGGCCGACGAGGAGTACGAGCGGCTCGCCGCTCGCGACATCGCTGTCGTGGACGGAGAGGTGGCCGGGCTGGAGATCACCGATGACCGGTTGACCGGGGTGATCCTCAGGGACGGCCACGTGATCGCGTGCCAGGCCGTCGTGGCCCCGCCGCGCTTCACCGCCCGAGGCGGCATGCTCGCGGATCTGGGTCTGAAGACCACCGGCCAGGAGTTCGCCGGGGAGGTCGTCGGCCGCTACCTGCCCACCGATCCGTCCGGAGCGACCGAGGTGCCGGGCGTGTGGGCGGCGGGCAACGTCGCGACCCCGTCGGACACCGTCGTCGGGGCCGCCGCGGCGGGAGTACGAGCGGCCGGGGCGATCAACGCCGACCTGGTCGCGGAGGACACCCGCCGGGCCGTCGCCGCCCGGCGCGCCCCGTTCTCGGCCCAGGCCGAACGGGACGTGTGCGGCAGAGTGCTCGGCGACAGCCGGCACGGCCTGTGACCGTGCCGCCCGGCGGCCACCACACCCGGTGTCCTGGCCGGGAGCGACAGCACGGCGCAGGCGGACACGGCACCCGTGACCGCGGTACGCGTTCACACCGCGGCACGGCCACGCGTGAACGCGGCACCACACACACCACGACACACACCGGCACACCAAGGAGGACACGTCGATGACCGATGACCGCACCGCCACGGAGGCGGAGTACTGGGACGGCCGCTACCTGGAGAGCGAGCGGATGTGGAGCGGCGAACCGAACACCGTCCTGGTCCGCGAGGTCACCGGCACGGAACCGGGCCGGGCGCTGGACCTCGGCTGCGGTGAGGGGGCCGACGCGATCTGGCTCGCCCACTAGGGGTGGCGGGTGACCGCGACCGACATCTCCAGGGTCGCCCTCGGCCGGGCGGCCGGGCACGCGGCGGCGGAAGGGGTCGCCGACCGTGTCGACTGGCAGCGCCACGACCTCGGAGTGACGTTCCCGGAGGGCCCCTTCGATCTCGTGTCCGCCCATTTCCTGCACTCCGTGGGTGACCTGCCGCGTGAGCGGATTCTGCGGACGGCCGCCTCGGCCGTCGCACCGGGCGGGGTGCTCCTGATCGTCGGGCACGCCGGGCACCCGGCCTGGGAGCAGCACGACCACCCCGAGGTGCGGCTCCCCACGCCGGACGAGGTCCTGGAGTCGCTGGAGCTGGCCGAAGGGGAGTGGGAGGTGCTGCTCAGTGAGGAGCACGAGCGGACCCGGACCGGTCCGGACGGGGCGCCGACCGTCCGCACGGACAACACGCTGAAGGTACGGCGGCTGCCTGCCTGAGAGAGGCGGGCGGGTCCCGGAACGGTCGCCCGGAAGCGGGCCCGCCCGCCGCTCGGCGCGGCACGAGTCGCCGGCCGCGGACGGTGAGCGCGGATACGCGACCGGCGTCCGCGCTCCGCGCGGTACCCACCCGTGGCCGGGCGCGAAGGCGGCCGGGCCCGCGTGCCCGGCCGCCTTCACACGGGCGGCAGTTCGCCCGAGCCCCGGGGGATGAGCGCCGTCGGGAGCTCCACCCGGGCGGGTGCGTCGTCCGCGCCGTCGAGGCGGCGGAAGAGGCGTTCGGCGGCGGTCCTGCCGACGGCCGCCGCGTCCTGAGACACCACGGTGATGCCGAGCAGATCGGCCAGCTCGATGTCGTCGAAGCCGACCAGGGCGACCGGGCGTTCGCGGTCGGCCAGGACCCGTACCGCCGTCACCGTCACCCGGTTGTTGCCCGCGAAGAGGGCGGTGACCGGTTCGGGACCCGCGAGGACGGACTCGACATCGGCCCGGACCCGCGCGGGGTCGGTGGGTCCGAGGGAGACCCAGGACGGTTCGACGGCTATCCCGGCGTCCGCCATGGCGGCGTGGTAGCCGCGCAGCCGTTCCGCCGCGGTGTGGATGCGCGGCCGGTCACCGATGAAGGCGATCCTGCGGTGGCCGTGCGCGATCAGATGGGCGACGCCGGCGCGAGCGCCGCCGAAGTTGTCGGAGAGGATCACGTCCGCGTCGATCCGGCCCGCCGGGCGGTCCACGAAGACCGTGGCGATCCCGGCCCGGATCTCCGGCTCCAGGTAGCGGTGGTCGTCACCGGCCGGGATCACGATCAGACCGTCCACCCGGCGGGCGCACAGCGCCAGGACGAGTTCCCGCTCACGCCCCGGGTCCTCCGCGCTCGACCCGTTGATGAGGAGGGCGCCGTGCGCGCGGGCCACCTCCTCGACCGCGCGGCTCAGCGGCCCGTAGAACGGGTCGGCCAGATCCTCCAGGACGAGACCGATCGAGGCGGTGCGGCCCTTGCGCAGCACGCGCGCGCTGTCGTTGCGGCGGAAGCCGAGCGAGTCGATCGCCTCCTGGACCCGGCGTTCGGTGTCGGGCGTGACACCCGGTTCGCTGTTCACCACCCGGGACACCGTCTTGAGACCCACTCCCGCCCGGGCCGCCACGTCCTTCATGGTCGGCCGATTGCCGTAGCGGGAGTCGGAATGACGAATGGTCTCGGCCACGTGCGCTGTCCTGTCGTCGAATGCGGGCGTCCCTGACGCTCCGGGTCCGCAGCCGGGGACGGCCGGGGACCGGGGAGGGAAGCCGAAGGCTGTGGCGTCGAGCATAGGCCCTGGACAACGTTGTCATGCGCAGGGAGACTGGGCGGACTGCTGACAGACTCCACAGGTCCCGTACTCCGCTTCCGTATTCTCCTCACATTGTCACCGCACCCCTTCGGAGAGCACACGCCGATGCATACCGACCTCGTCGCCGCGCTCGACATCGGCGGCACCAAGATCGCCGGTGCGCTGGTGGACGGGAGCGGTGGCATCCTGGTGAGGAACCAGCGGCCCACGCCCGCCCGCGAGCACGGCGAGGCGGTGATGGACGCGGTGACGGACGTACTGGTAGGACTCACCGCCTCCCCGTACTGGCCGCGGGTGGCGTCGCTCGGCATCGGCAGCGCGGGCCCGGTGGACGCGTCGACCGGCACGGTCAGCCCGGTCAACGTCCCCGGCTGGCGCGGTTTCCCGCTGGTGGACCGGGTACGCCGGACGATCGGCGGACTCCCCGTCGCGCTGGTCGGCGACGGGGTCGCGATGACGGCGGCCGAACACTGGCTGGGCGCCGCCCGGGGCCACGACGACGCGCTGTGCCTGGTCGTGTCGACCGGTGTCGGCGGTGGCCTGGTGCTCGGAGGGAAGCTCCACCCGGGAGTCACCGGGAACGCGGGTCACATCGGCCACATCAGCGTGGAACTGAACGGGGACCTGTGCCCGTGCGGGTCGCGCGGCTGCGTCGAACGCATCGCCAGCGGTCCGAACATCGCGCGCCGCGCGCTGCTGGGCGGCTGGCTGCCCGGTCCGGACGGAGACGTCACGGCGGCCGGAGTGGCCGCTGCCGCACGGAGCGGGCACCCGGTCGCGATCGCCTCGTTCGAGCGGGCCGCCCAGGCGCTGGCCGCCGCGATCGCCGCCACCGCCACCCTCGTGGAGATCGACATCGCGGTGGTCGGCGGCGGAGTCGCCGGAGCGGGCGACGTGCTGTTCACCCCGCTGCGGCGCGCTCTGCGGAACTACGCCACGCTCTCCTTCGTACGCGGCCTGACGGTGGTCCCCGCCGTCATGGGCACCGACGCCGGACTGGTCGGCGCCGCCGCCGCCGCGCCGGTCCGCCCGGCCGGAGCCGTGGCGCTCAGCACATGACGGCGAGACGGCCCCGCCGCCGCGTCCGTCGGCGCCGGGCTTCTCCACGCGCGGTTTCCACGCCTCCTTCCCGCCCGTCCCAACAGGCCGGCCGCGGGGGCTGGAGGCGGTTCCTGTCCCACATCGTCACCGAGGACGGGTTTTCGCGGCATGGTGTTGCGGGCAAGCCTCAGAGGGCTACGGAAGAGGGGGAACCGTGATCGTCTGGGTTAACGGCGCGTTCAGCGCGGGCAAGACCAGCGCCGCGCGCGAACTGGTCGATCTGCTCCCGAACAGCACTTTTTACGACCCCGAGCTGACCGGCGGGGGGCTGCGCCACCTGCTGCCGCGCAAGAGACTGGCAGAGGTGACGGACTTCCAGGACCTGCCGATCTGGCGGCGGCTCGTCGTGGACACCGCCGCCGCCATGCTCGCCGAGGTCGGCGGTGTGCTCGTGGTACCGATGACCCTGCTCCGGCAGGAGTACCGCGACGAGATCTTCGGCGGACTGGCGTCCCGGCGCATCTCCGTCCGGCATGTGCTGCTCGCCCCAGAGGAAACGATCCTGCGCCGAAGGATCGCGGACCGCGAGGAGACCGCCGACGACCCCGTCCGCAACGACCGGATTCGGCAGTGGGCGTACGAACACATCGAGCCCTACCGGGCGGCACTCGGCTGGATCACTCACGACGCCCACATCATCGACACCAGCGCGCTCACCCCGCACGAGACGGCGAAGCGCATCGTCGAGGCCGTGGACAGCGGGGCGGCGGCCGACTGCGAGATCGTCCAGACCCCCGAACCGACCGCCGAGACCCTGGCCGCCGGAGTGCTGCTCTTCGACGAACACGACCGGGTGCTGCTCGTCGACCCGACCTACAAACCCGGATGGGAGTTCCCCGGCGGTGTGGTCGAACCGGGTGAACCGCCCGCACGGGCGGGGATACGCGAAGTGGCGGAGGAGATAGGCATCCATCTCGACCGGGTGCCGAAACTGCTGCTGGTGGACTGGGAGCCGCCGAAGCCCCCGGGCTACGGCGGCCTGCGGATGCTGTTCGACGGCGGCCTGCTGAACTGCGAGGACGCGGGCCGGCTGCTGCTGCCCGGGTCGGAGCTGCGGGGCTGGCGGTTCGTCACCGAGCAGGAGGCGGCAGATCTCCTGCCGCCCGCCCGCTACCAGCGGCTGCGCTGGGCGTTGCGGGCGCGGGAGCGGTCAACCGTGCTCAACCTGGAGGCCGGAGTCCCGGTCGGCTGACGCGCGCAGGACCGCGGCGGAGACGTGGGTCAGTTCTTCCTCGACTCCGCGTAGTTGCGCAGGAACAGCGCCTCGGCGACCGAAAGGCGCTCCAGTTCCTCGGGCGACACGCTCTCGTTCACCGCGTGGATCTGCGCCTCCGGTTCGCTCAGGCCGATCAGCAGGATCTCCGCCTTCGGGTAGAGCGCGGCGAGGGTGTTGCACAGCGGGATCGAACCGCCCATGCCCGACGTCTGCATCTCCTCACCCGGGTAGGCGACACGCATCGCCTCCGCCATCGAGGTGTACGCCGGACTGGAGGTGTCCGCGCGGAACGCCTGGCCCTGGCCGACCTGTTCCACCGAGATCCGCGCACCCCAGGGGGTGTGCGCCTCCAGGTGCGCGGTCAGCAGCTTCGTCGCCTCGGCCGCGTCCTGGCCGGGCGGCACGCGCAGACTGATCTGGGCCCGCGCACTGGCCTGCAGCGACGGGGTCGCGCCGACCACCGGCGGGCAGTCGACACCGATCACGGTGACGGCGGGCCTGGCCCAGATCCGGTCGGCGACCGTACCCGTACCGATCAGTTCCACCCCGTCCAGGACCCGTGCGTCCTTGCGGAACTCGTCCTCGGGGTACTGAAGACCGTCCCAGTCCGCATCCGACACGAGTCCGTCGACCGTCGTCGTGCCGTCCTCGGCGCGCAGCGAGGCCAGCAGCTGGATCATCGCGGCGAGGGCGTCCGGCGCGGCGCCGCCGAACTGCCCCGAGTGCAGATTGCCCGCGAGCGTGTCCAGCCGCACCCGAAGCATCGTCATACCGCGCAGCGTCGCCGTGACGGTGGGCAGGCCGACCCGGAAGTTACCCGTGTCACCGATGACGATCGTGTCCGCGGCGAGCAGCTCCGGGTGCGCCTCGGCGTACCGCTCCAGACCGCCCGTGCCCTGCTCCTCGGAGCCCTCCGCGATCACCTTGACGGAGACCGGCACGCCGCCGTCGGCCCGAAGGGCGCGCAGCGCGAGCAGATGCATGATGAGGCCGCCCTTGCAGTCGGCCGCCCCACGCCCGTACCAGCGGCCGTCGCGCTCGGTCAGTTCGAACGGCGGGGAGAGCCAGGCGGACTCGTCGAGCGGCGGCTGCACGTCGTAGTGGGCGTAGAGCAGCACGGTCGGCGCACCGGCCGGGCCGGGCAGGAAGCCGTAGACCGATCGGGTGCCGTCAGGCGTGTCGAGCAGGGCGACGTCCTCGAAGCCCTCGGCGCGCAGCGCGTCGGCGACCCAGTCGGCGGCCGCTTCGCACTCGCTCCTCGGGAACTGCGCGGAATCCGCCACCGACCGGAAGGCCACCAGCTCGGCCAGCTCCGCCTTGGCCCGGGGCATCAGCGACGCGATGGTCTCGAATATCGGACGGGCGGTCATGGGCACGCTCCTCGTGGGTGCGACGTTGAATGGACGACTCGTCGTGCACCATGCCGTGTGTGTGGCGGCGGGCGCGCGGTCGGGCCGGCGGGAACCACCGCAGATCCTCCCACAGCGGGGGTCGGTCGCAACGCGCCGTAGGATGCCGTGAGCAGCTTGGGCCACTGGTCGGATCGGGAGCAGAAGCACATCGTGAGCAGCGAGAACGCAGACGCCGGACGTGAGCACGAAGAGTCGTCGGTGTGGGACGTCGTCGTAGTCGGCGCCGGACCGGCCGGAGCCTCCGCGGCGTACGCGGCGGCGGTCGCGGGCCGGCGGGTGTTGCTGCTGGAGAAGGCGGAACTGCCCCGGTACAAGACCTGCGGCGGCGGGATCATCGGATTTTCGCGCGATTCGCTGCCTCCCGGGTTCGAACTTCCCCTGAGGGAACGCGTCTACGCGGTCACCTTCTCGCTCAACGGCCGGCTGACCCGTACCCGGCGCTCGAAGCGGATGCTCTTCGGACTCATCAACCGGTCCGAGTTCGACGCGGGCCTGGTCGAGCAGGCGCAGAAGGCGGGCGCCGAACTCCGTACCGGCGCCGCGGTGACGCGGGTCGAGCAGCACGGGCCGGCCGTGCCGGACCGGCGCACGGTCGCGTTGGTGCTGTCCGACGGCGAGACCGTCCTCGCCCGCTCCGTGGTGGGCGCGGACGGCAGCGCGGGCCGGATAGGAGCCCATGTCGGGGTGAAGCTCGACCAGGTGGACCTCGGCCTGGAGGCGGAGATCCCGGTGCCGGAGACCGTCGCCGAGGACTGGGCGGGGAGGGTGCTCATCGACTGGGGCCCGATGCCCGGCAGTTACGGCTGGGTGTTCCCGAAGGGCGACACGCTGACCGTCGGTGTGATCTCGGCGCGCGGTGACGGAGCGGGGACCAAGCGGTATCTGGAGGACTTCATCGCCCGGCTGGGACTCGCCGGGTTCGAGCCGCGGATCTCGTCCGGGCACCTGACGCGGTGCCGCAGCGACGACTCGCCGCTGTCGCGCGGGCGGGTGCTGGTCTGCGGGGACGCGGCGGGACTGCTGGAGCCATGGACCCGGGAGGGCATCTCGTTCGCCCTGCGCTCCGGGCGGCTCGCCGGGGAGTGGGCGGTGCGGATCGCGGAGTCGCACGACGCGGTCGACGCGCGCCGTCAGGCCCTCAACTACGCCTTCGCCATCAAGGCCGGGCTGGGGGTCGAGATGGGTGTGGGACGACGGATGCTGAAGCTGTTCGAGCGTCGCCCCGGGATGCTGCACGCGGTGCTCACGGGGTTCCGTCCCGCATGGAAGGCGTTCGCGGGCATCACCCGTGGGACGACGTCACTGGCGGAGCTGGTCCGTACGCACCCGCTGGCCCAGCGGGCGATGTCGGCGATGGACCGCTAGGTACTCCCGTTCTCGTTCGGCCAGGCGGGAACGGAACGGCGAGTGGCCGGCCCGCGGTCAGCGGGCCGTGGTGCGGTGGGTGGTGGCGAGTGCCCGGTCGACGGCGGCGGACAGTGCGGTGTCGTCCTCATCGGCGCCGGCCCAGGCGACGTGTCCGTCGGGGCGGACGAGAGCGGCGCGCACGGTGGCCCATGCGTCCGGGGTCCGGTCGAGGGTTGAGGTGTGGACCACGAGCCCCGGCCGCGTCCGGTCCGTCAGGACGCCCGCCGTCAGGTCGAGCAGCAGGTAGCTGTCCGGGCGCGACCGGGAGAACAGGTGGTTCTCCGAGCCGGTGAAGGCCAGGTCGGGGGCGCGGGTGCCGACGAGGGGGTGAGCTGTCGGATCTGGCGTGGGGTAGCCGACGGCAAGCGCGGTGAGACGTTCGGACAGGGCCTTGTTGAGTGCCGGCTGGGTGGCGATCATCCCGCTGAACAGGGAGCGCAGGTCGAGGGCTTCCGGGGTGAAGCCGGTCATCAGTGCGGTCTGCGCGCGGCTGTGTTCCATCAACTGGGCGCCTACGGGGTGGCGCTCGGTGTGATAGGTGTCGAGCAGGTGGTCGGGTGCCCAGCCGCGGAGGGTGGCGGCGAGCTTCCAGCCGAGGTTGTGCGCGTCCTGGATGCCGACGTTCATTCCGACCCCACCCGCCGGGAAGTGCTGGTGGGCGGCGTCACCGGCGAGCACGATCCGGCCTCGCCGGTACCGGGCGGCCAGCCGGGTGGCGTTGCCGAATCGGGAGAGCCAGATCGGGTCGCGCATGCCGAAGTCCTCCCCCGTGATGGCGACGGTCCTGGCCCGCAGCTCCTCCAGCGTGAGGTCGCCGGGCCATTGCGTCGTGAGGCTGTCGGGGCTGGCACCGACCACGCGGTACCGACCACCGGGCAGCGGCGCGACCATCACCCCGCCCCGGAGCCCGAAGGTGCTGAACCCGGGACGCGGCGGGCTGTCAAGGGTGACGTCGCCGAGCCAGCCCAGGACGGTGGAGGGCGTACCGACGAAGTCGATGCCGGCGGCGGTGCGCACGGTGCTGCGGGAGCCGTCGCAGCCGATGATGAACGCCGCCTGGAGTTCGTACGGCCCGTCCGGCCCGTCGACCCGCACGGTCACCGACTCCGCGTGCTCGGTGAACCCGGTGACGCGGTGACCGCGCACGATCGTGGCGCCGAGTGCGAGCGCGTGCTCCTCCAGCAGTTCCTCGGTGCGGGCCTGGGGCAGGGCGAGGGTGTACGGGAACGGGGTCTCCAGCGCACGAAAGTCGAGCCGGTCGTCGAGCATGGCGAAATGGCCGCTCGGAATCGGCATCCCCTCGGTGAGGAAGGGCTTGTGCACGCCGCGCGAGGCCAGGATCTCGATGGTGCGTGGGTGGATGGTGAGGGCCTTGGAGCGCTGGTCGATGTCTGCACGCTCCTCGACGACGGTGACGGAAACCCCGCCCAGCCGTAGTTCGGCGGCGAGCCAGAGCCCGACCGGGCCCCCTCCGGCGATGACAACCTGCTGTTCCATGAACCCATCCTAGGTCGGTGACCAATAACGTGTCCCGTAGTAAACTAGGTCAATGACCAATAAGCAAGCGCGTGAGGACCGCGGCCCGCGGCTGGACCCTGGAACGGTGATTCGTGCAGCGCTTGAACTGCTGGACGAAAAGGGCCTGGACGGCCTGTCCACCCGGGCGGTCGCCGACCGGCTCGGCGTACGGATGAACACCGTGCTGTGGCATGTGAAGACCAAGGCCCGGATGCTGGAGCTGATGGCGGACGCCGTCGTCGGCGAAGCCCCGCTCGACGACCTTCCGGCCCCCTGGGACGAGCGCGTCCGCGAACTGGCCCGCCGGTACCGCCGCGCCCTGCTCGCCCACCGCGACGGCGCCACGCTCGTCGTCGGCACCTACGCCGCCGAACCGCATACCCTGCGTCTCGCTGATGCCCTGGTGGGCGCGTTGCTGGACGGTGGCCTGGACGAGCGTGAGACCGCCTGGACCACGTGGACGATCATCTACTTCGTCCTCGGCCTCACCCAGGAAGAACAGGCGGCGGCGGGCCGGCCCCTGAACGACCGTCTGGCCGACGCGGTTTCCGGGGCGGCCCACCCCGCACTCCACCGCGTCCTCGGCCATCTCGACGCGGAATCATTCGGCGAACGCTTCGAGTTCGGCCTGTCCGCGATCCTCGCGCGAGGGTGACCGAGGGCAAGGCTCGCCGGCCCGGCGGTGGCCGTCCGGCGGTGCACGGGCGCGGCGGGTGTGTCCGGCCGCGGGTCCGGAGCGGCGGCCGTCGTGGCGGGGACGGGCTTCACGGGCGCGGGCGTCAGGACGTGCAGGGAGGGGATGTTCGCGTCCGGTCCCTTCTCGTTGGCTGCGGAGATCGGCTCCGGCGCACTCCGGCGCGGCTTCGTGCCGCGACCGTCTTGTGTTCAGGTGCTTCTGAGGGCTCTTCAGCTGTGGATCGTGCGGTCGTGGAAGCGGTCGACGAGGTCACCGCGGGCGATCAGCCCTTCACCACGCCCGCCGCGACGACGTCCTTAGTCACGCGGTCGAGTTTGGACCTGGTCCGGGTCAGGTCCTGGATGTGTTCGGCGATGCGATCGCGTTCCGTGGTGAGCTGATCGAGCATGGTGGGGGTGGCGACTCCGGTGCTCACGCATGGCATGAGTTCGGCGACTGTACCGTTCGCCGAGCCGGGCCCGGAGGGCCGCGCGGGTGAGGGAACCACCCGTCGGCTGGATGCTGCCGTTCGGCGGAGAGTCCGGCTGGTTGGACATGCCGCGCCAGAGCCTGTCCCACGGTGGTGGATCACCGGTCGGTGACCTGCCCCGACCGATCCGGCTGTTCCGGTGTGAGGCGACGCCGGTAGGGGCCGGCTCCGGTCGTGACCGGGCGTCAGGCGCGTACCGTGATCCGGAACACGGGATGGTCCGCGCAGGCCGCGAGCAGTTCGGTGTCGGAGGACTTGGCGGTGACACCCCGGAAGTACTGGTCGACCTCCCAGCCCCACCGCTCCAGATAGGCGCGGATGACACGCGCCTTCCGCTCCTCGTCCGGGATCTCGGCCGCGTCGAAGGCGCGGACCTTGCGGCCGACGCGCAGTTCGCCGCCGCCCGCCACCCGCATGTTGCGCACCCACTGGGAGTGGCCGCGCGCCGAAACCAGGTACTGGACGTCCTCGTGCGTATGCGGGTTCACCGGCACGCGCTGGAGCTGCCCGCTCTTCCGGCCACGCACGGAGAGTTCGGCGGTACCGAGAAGGCTGACGCCGTGTCGGGCGAGCCGGCCGATCACGTTGTTCATCCGGGTGTTGAAGGTGCTGCTCTTGAGGTAATACGGCTGCTGCGACACGGTGACCCCCAGGTTCCGAGAGCGGCGCTCTCGCTTGAGATCAGTGTGTACGAAAGCGCCGCTCGAAAACAAGAGCGCCGCTCACATTGTCGATCGGCGCTCTGTTCGCATGGCAAACTGGGGCCATGAGTACGATCCGAGGGGCCCGCGAGCGCGCCCGTATCGAAGTGACCGCAGCCATCAAGGAAGAGGCGCGGAGGCAACTCATGGCCGAGGGCGCCGCGAAGCTCTCGCTCCGGGCCGTCGCCCGTGAGCTGGGCATGGTCTCCTCGGCGCTGTACCGCTACTTCCCCAGCCGGGACGAACTGCTCACCGCGCTCATCATCGACGCGTACGACGCCGTGGGGGAGGCCGCCGAAGCGGCCCGCGCCGGCGCGCGGAGCGGCGACTCGCACGCCGCCCGCTGGATCGCCGTCAGCCGTGCCGTCCGCGACTGGGCCCTCGCGCACCCCCATGAGTACGCCCTGATCTACGGCTCGCCCGTGCCCGGCTACATCGCGCCGCAGGACACCGTCGGTCCCGCCTCCCGGGTCGGCCTCGTCCTCATCGGCGTCCTCCGCGACGCCCACCGCGGTCACGGCCTCGCCGTGCCCCCGCTCGCGGCCGAGTTGCGTCCCGAGGCCGAACGCATCGCCGCGGACCTGGCCCCTGATCTGCCCCCGGCGGTGGCCGCGGCCCTCGTCGCCGCGTGGGCCCAGCTCTTCGGGCTGATCTCCTTCGAGCTGTTCGGTCAGTTCAACCGGGTCGTCGAGGCCCGTGACCTGCTGTTCGGGCAGGCGGCCGCTGAACTGGGCCGGTCCGTCGGGCTGATCGACGCCCGCCCCGGCCCGCGAGCGGGGGACTGAACCCGTAACCGGAAGGCGTGAGCGGTACGGCGCCGCCGACGGCGCGTGAATGAACTCAGGCGCCGCGCGCGGCCGTCGAGCGGTTCCGGTGGCCGCCGGTCAGCAGGCGTACGAACCAGCCGATGGCCAGCGACTGCACCAGTACCGACACGGTCAGCCCGAGCAGGAGGAACCACGTCGGCCCGCCCGATTCCGCACCGCCCAGGGAACTGCCGACGAGAAACACGAACACGGTGGGTGCGGCGAGGAAGAACAGCCAGACCCCCGCGAACGACGCGTCCTCGTGGTGGACGAACAGTGTGTCCACGGTGACGAACCCGGCTGTCGCCAGGACGATACCGAGATAGATCATCGAGGCCGGGTTGGCGAAGGTCAGCCGGACCAGCGTGCGCAGTCGCCGTCCCCCCGCGCTCCGCCCGCTCGTGCCACGCCCGCTCGTGCCATGCCCGTTCGTGCCATGCCCGCTTCTGCCCTGGCCGCGCGTGGCGTTCCCGTTCCGGCTGCCCGTACCGTGCCCGGCACCGTTCCGCTCGTTTCCGGCCGACTGGTTCACGGCGTTGCTCCCTCGGTTGTTCCCATGCCTCCAGCGTGCGTCAGGGGTGTCCGTTCCGCCTGAGTACATCTACTCACCCCGTCGTATGTACGAGATTCGACCATGTGGTCCCGTGTTCCTCTTCGGTCGGCGTGGCCCGGTCGGTGCGGCGCGGAGGGGAGAGGGGAAGGGGGAGCCGGTAGGGAGCGGTGCGCGGCACGGACTGCGGGGTCCGGCGCGCTGCCCCCTGGTAGGGTCGGCCCGGGTTTGTTTATTTGCGGCACAAAGGGAGTCCGGGTGCCATCGACGACGGGGCCGAAGTGAGGCCCGAACCCCTCGGACCTGGCGGGAACCGTGCCGGAGGACCGTCGGCGGCTCCTCGGGATCATGGGAGACTCGCCTCCATGAACGGCAAGGTGACGACCGCCCGGACGAAGCTGGAGAGAGGCCGCAGCGCGCTGGGGCCCGCCCTGGAACTGGTCCACACCGGACGCGCGCCCACCCGGGCCGTCCTCACGTCCGAGCTGGGCGTCACCCGCGCCACGGCCGGTGCGGTCGCCGCCGAACTGGAAGCACTCGGACTCATCCGCGTCGATTCCCGGCCGGGTTCCGCCGCCGGGTCGCAGGGCCGACCCTCCCACCGGTTGGCGATCAGTGAGACGGGGCCGGTCGCCCTTGCCGCCCAGGTGCACTCCGACGGGTTCCGCGCGGCGCTCGTCGGGCTGGGGGGCCGGATGGTCGCCACCGCGCCGGGATGCGTCGCCGTCACCGCCGACCCGGCGCAGGTCGTCGGCGAGGTCGTGGACGCGTGCGCCCGGCTGCTGCGGGACAGCGGACTGCGTTGCGTGGGCGCGGGTCTCGCCGTGCCCTCCGCGGTCGCCGAACCGGAGGGCACCGCCCTCAACCCGCTGCACATCGCCTGGCCGGCGGGTGCCCAGGTCCGTGAGATCTTCGCCGCCTGCGTACGGGACGCGGGTATCCCGGGGCCCGCGTTCACCGGTAACGACGTCAATCTGGCCGCGCTCGCCGAGCACCGGCACGGCGCGGGCCGCGGCGCCCAGCACCTGCTCTGCGTGGCCACCGGACACCGTGGCGTCGGCGGAGCCCTGGTCCTCGACGGCCGTCTGCACACCGGCAGTTCCGGACTGGCGCTCGAAGTGGGCCATCTGACCGTGCACCCGGAAGGCCGCCCCTGCCACTGTGGCGGACGCGGCTGCCTCGACGTCGAGACCGACCCGCTCGCCTTCCTGACCACCGCGGGACGCGCGCCCGGCCCCGAGGAGTCACTGCTCAAGCAGGCCGGTGATCTGCTCCGTACGGAGTACGAGGACGCGGCCGTCCGCAACGCCGCCGAAGCGCTCATCGACCGGCTCGGCCTCGGACTCGCCGGGCTCGTCAACATCCTGAACCCGGATCGCATCATCCTCGGCGGACTGCACCGGTCCCTCCTCGACGCCGACCCCGAGCGGTTGCGTGCCGTCGTCGCGGACCGCAGCCTGTGGGGGCGCAGCGGCAGTGTTCCGATCCTGCCCTGCACACTCGATCACAACAGCCTGGTCGGCGCGGCCGAACTGGCCTGGCAGCCGGTGCTCGACGACCCGCTCGCCGCGCTCGCCTGACCGAGGGGTCTCCCGTCCGCCCACCGATCCGGCCCGTTCCGGACGGACGACAAGGGATCAGCCGTCCCGTGGTGGCCCGAACGAGAAGGCGCGGCCCGGGTTGTCGATGAGTATCAGCTCCGACAGCTGTTGCCCCAGGGAGTGTTCAAGGCGGGGACGGAGCCGTCGCAGCAGATGTGGCATGCCCGGTGTCTCCGGCACGGTCCTGTCCCCGCCGAGGAGCAGCTGTCCGCCGTACCCGGCGTCGGCGAGCTCCGCCAGCTCCCGTGGCAGCCGCCAGTCCGTCGCATGGGTGGCCCGGGACGGCCCGTCGAACGCCAGGAACGCGCCCTCCCGCGCCACCTGGGCCTGCACGACACCGTCGGGCGACCGGCCGAGATGGCCGAGGATCACGCGGTGCGCGGGCACCCCCAACTCCCCGCAGAGCAGGTCCAGTACGTCGAGCGCACCGGTACCGAGCTCCAGATGGACGGCGATCGGCGCCCCGCCCGTGCGGTGGTGGGCCTCGGCGGCGGCCGTCATGGTGATCCGGGCGTGGTCGTCGACGCCGTGGAAGGCGCCCGCGACCTTGATCAGCCCGGCTCTCACCCCGGTCGTACCGATGCCCTCCGTCAGCTCCCGGACGAACAGACCGGCGAGCCCGCCGCTGACGCGACGGATCAACTCCGGTGCGTAATGCGCCGCTCGGTGCAGCCCGGTCGCGGCCACGATGTGTACGCCCGTGGTCCGCGCGAGCGCGGCCAACTCCCGGGCGCCGCGCCCCATTCCGTACGGCGTCCACTGCACCACCGATCGGCCGCCCAGCCGTTGGAAGTCCCGCAGGGTCCCGGCGGCACGCGCCGGGTCGTCCAGTGCCTGTCCCGGGAGCAGCGGACTGCGCAGGAACAGATGATCGTGCGCGTCGCACACGCCCAGCTCCGTGGCGGGTACGTCCCCCAGGACGGTCCGGACCGTGCTCACCACTGCCTGCCCCGGGGCAGCTCCGCCCGGTGCGGGGCGCACAGTCGCAGCACCTCGAAGCGGTCGCCGGGGGCGGTGGGGGACTCGTGGTCCCAGAGGGAGAAGCGCACCAGCTCCCAGTGGCGCGGATCCACGGCCAGCGCCGCGCACACCGCGCCGTCGAGCCCGGCCAGACGCTCCGTCTCCCGTACCGCCTCGTCCATCAGCTCGGGGAGCCCCGCTGACGGCGGCAGTCGCAGGATGTCGCGCACCGCCGTACGGGCGACGGACGCGGGCCCCTCCTCGTACGCGAGACCGGTCCAGTGCCGGACCTCGGGGCGCCCGAAGTCATCGACGATGCCCTGGAATCCGGGGCCCCAGAGGAAGGAGTTCATGCCCTCGGGCGCCGTCCAGAGGTAGAACGGGGCGTACTGGGCGACCGGTGACAGGGCGCCGCGTTCACGGATCAGATACGCCTTGAGGCCGAGGCCCGGGAAGCCGTCGAGGAGATGGCCCCTGGTCGCGACGCGCTTGCGGATGATCTCCATGTCGTAGTCGGCGGGAAGAGTGATGTCGTACTGCATGGCGTGCACCGGATGACTCCTCAGACGGACGGCGTGGCGCCGGCCGGTGCGCACCGGCCGGCGCCACGGGGGGCGAGCAGGGAGAGCAGCCCTCGGACGCCCGCGTCGAACGCGGCCGTCGAGCCCGACGCGCGGGCCAGCACATAGCCGCCCTGCACCGTCGCGACGATCGTCGACGCGACCTCCCCGGGCACCACGGCCCGGTCGAACTCGCCCCGGTCCACGCCCTCCCGGACGATCTCCGTGAGCCGCGAGCGCAGTCGGCCGATCGTCTCCTCCACCGGAGCGCGCAACTCGTCGCTGGCCATGACATCCGGGTCCATGGTCAGCCGGCCGACCGGACAGCCCCGCAACACCTCACGCTCGCGCAGCAGATACGCCGCGATCCGCTCGTAGGCCGTCCCGGGACCGTCCAGCGACCGGTCGGCGGCGGCGCGCAGTTCGTCGGCCGTGCGGCGGATGGCCGCGAGGGCCAGGCCGGACTTGCCGGGGAAGTGGTGGTACATGCTGCCCTGGCCCACGCCCGCGTGCTGCTGGATGGCCTTGGGACTCGTGCCCACGTAGCCACGCTCCCAGAGGAGTTCCCGGGTGGCCTCGATCAGACGGTCAGGGGTGCTCATGACGTCACTGTACATACCAGTAGGTACAGCAGTCGAGGGGCCGGGAGAGCGCGAGTACGGGGACGGGTGGCGGGCGGGCGGCACCACCACCGCCCACTCCGGGCTGGCGGGGGCGCCCCGCCCGGTCAGCCGACCACGGCCGACCGGGCCGAAGCCCCTGTCTCCCCTCGCGCGTGCCCGGACGCCTCACCGCCGAAGGGGCCCTCGGTCGTCGCGCCGTACACCGGATGCGGCGTCAGTATCCCGCTGTACGAGGCGGGGAGGGTGAACCACACGGCCTTGCCGGTACGGCCGTCGGGGCGCACCCCCCAGCTCTCGCTGACGGCGGCGATGAGGGCGAGCCCGCGCCCCGACGTGCTGGACGCGTCGGCGTCCCGCAGGGTCGGCAGCCGTGGGTCGCGGTCGTGGACGGAGACCGTCAGCCGGTCGAGCAGCAGCTCGACGTCGACGGTGCACGTCTTGTCCGGCCGGGCGTGCCGGTGGACATTGGTCAGGAGTTCGGTGACGCCGAGCGCGGCCGGATCGATCAGAAGATCGAGATGCCAGTAGCGCAGGTGCGCCGAGATGATCCTGCGGACCTGACCGATCCGCGACGGCAGGGCCTGGAGCTCCACCGTGCAGTGCCTGCTTGGCTCGCTGATCACGGCTGCGACTCCCCGAAATAGGTCCGGAAGAAGACGGAGGAACGCTCCCAGCAGATGGCCGGCTGATCTGCCGGGGCCGGCGGACCGGACCCCGATCGGTCACTACCGGTCAACGGCGGGTGACACAGGACCAGCGTCGCTCAGGGGGCGAGCCTCCGCAACTCGCGGCGGGCCCGCCCCGCCCCGTCGGCCCCCCTCGCCGGTCCTGCCCGTCGACCCGCTTGCCCGGCTCCGGTCTCGTGTCAGGCTCGGCTCCGGCGCCCCCTCCCCGGCCCCGGTCCTCGGTCGCGACCCCCGCCCGACCTCCGACCGTGGCGGCCGCCCTGACCCTCACGCACACCCGGACCCGGGCCTTCCCCCATCGGACCTCGGCAGGTCAGCCCCGGCGTCCGGCCGCGCCGCGCAGCGCCTCCAGGAAGCGCCGCGCGGGCGCCGCTCCGCTCGGCCGGCGTTCGCGCTGTCCCATCGTGAGCCGGTAGCGCCGCCCGTTGACCCGCGCCACCGCGGAGTCCGCGCCCGTGAACCACCATCCGCGGCCCGCGCTGACGGCTCCCAGCGGGGCACTGTCGATCTCTCGTCCGTAACTCGTCAGCAACGCCAGTCTGCCGTCCTTCACGATCACTTGTCCGGCTCTGGTGAGCGATCGCGCCCACCGTTCGATCCGGACCCCGGTCGCGCTGAACTCCGCTTCCTTCACCGTCACTTCGCCCCCTCGATTCCGGTCCCTGCTGGGAAGTCTGCACAAACGCGGCCCCGTGCACCAGAGGCCATCGGGGCCGAATGCCCAAAGACGGGGCCACAGAACACCAAAGTGAACGTTTGTGCAGGTAGGAGGAATATTGTTGGGAGCGGGCGAAGCCCGTGAACCGAGGAGGATGCGCTGATGGAAACCGGTGAGGACAGGCGTGTCGGCGGGGCGGCGGCGACGGTCGACGTCGATCGCAGCGACCCGGAGTACCGCGCCTGGCTGAAGGAATCCGTACGGAGGGTCCAGGCGGACGCCAACCGCTCCGCCGACACCCACCTGCTGCGCTTCCCGCTGCCCGAACAGTGGAACATCGACCTCTACCTCAAGGACGAGTCGACGCACCCCACCGGCAGCCTCAAGCACCGGCTGGCCCGTTCGCTCTTCCTCTACGGGCTCTGCAACGGCTGGATCCGGCCGGGCAAGCCGGTGATCGAGGCGTCCAGCGGCTCCACGGCCGTCTCGGAGGCGTACTTCGCGAAGCTGATCGGCGTGCCGTTCATCGCCGTCATGCCACGCACCACCAGCCCGGAGAAGTGCCGGCTGATCGAATTCCACGGCGGACGCTGTCATTTCGTGGACGACGCGCGGAAGATCTACCAGGAGTCGGCGGCTCTCGCCGCGGACAGCGGCGGTCACTACATGGACCAGTTCACCTACGCGGAACGGGCCACGGACTGGCGCGGCAACAACAACATCGCGGAGTCCATCTACCAGCAGTTGAGGCTGGAGCGCTACCCCGAGCCCACCTGGATCGTCGCCACCGCGGGGACGGGCGGCACCTCTGCGACCATCGCCCGCTACGTGCGCTACACGCAGCACGACACCCGGATCTGTGTGCCCGATCCGGAGAACTCCTGTTTCTTCGACGGCTGGACCCGCCACGACCCGCTCGCCACCAGCGACCGGGGCTCCCGTATCGAGGGGATCGGACGGCCCCGGATGGAGCCCAGCTTCGTACCCGGCGCCATCGACCGGATGATGAAGGTGCCCGACGGGGCCAGCGTCGCCGCCGTACGGGCCCTGGAGCGGTCCATCGGGCGCAAGGCGGGCGGCTCCACCGGCACCGGGCTGTGGAGCGCGTTCAAGCTGATCGCCGAGATGCTGCGGCAGGGCCACGGCGGCAGCGTCGTCACCCTGATCTGCGACCCGGGCGACCGCTACCTCGACAAGTACTACTCCGACGGGTGGCTGGCGGAACAGAGCCTGGACATCACCCCGTACACCGCCACGATCAACCAGTTCCTCGCGACCGGGGAGTGGACGGGCTGACCTCACCCGCTGAACGCGCCCGCACGGGCCACCGGGCCACGGACGCCTGAGCCACCGGCCGTAGGGCCGTACGGGGGATGGAGGCGTCCTGGTCGCCGATCCGTACCGGCCGCGCCCGTCACGCGAACCGATGCGCGGGCCACGCGAGCAGATCGTCGAGCACCCGTCCGAAGACCTTCCGGCCCGCCGTCGCCAGCAACGGATCACCCCATCGCGGCAGCCGGCGCACCCGCAGCTCCTCCACCCACACCACATGCGCTCCGGACTCCGTCGGGTACACGTCGATCGACGCCCGCCCGCGCACCACCCGGCCGCGCTTCTCCAGCCGGCACAGCCCCGCCCGGCCCACCGACGGGGGTGTCCACCGCACCACTTCCATCGGGTCGTCGAACCCCAGCGGACCTATACCGGTGCGGGCCACGAAGACGGTCCCGGTCCGCGTGGGCGGGGCCGTCGTGACGGTGATCGACGTCAGTGGCACCCGCGTGGCGTGCCGCTCCCAGTCCGTCACCCGGTGCCATGCGTCGGTGACGGACAGGGCGGTGAAACGCTCGATCCGGAAGACGGCCACAGCCCGATCCTAGTGCCGTGACCGGCGATGTTCGCCCGGAAGGGCCGCGCGCGACCGGCTGCGCGACGTGACAGAGCCTGCCTGGAGCACCACCGGACCGCCCCGGCCCTGCGGCCCGCCGAGCGGAACCGCACACCTGTCCGAGGTCAGTTCTCGGCGGACTCGTCGTGCGCGCCGCCGCCCGCGACCACCAGACCGGGCAGCCACTCCTCGATCTCCTCGCGTGCCCCGGCCGACAGACCCGCGTCGGTGACGAAGGTGTCCACCTGCCCCAGCGTCGCGAACGAACTCAGGCCCACCGTCCCCCACTTGGTGTGATCCGCGACCACCACCACCCGCCGCGCCGACCGGACGAAACGGCGATTGGTCTCCGCCTCCGCGAGATTCGGTGTGGACAGGCCCGCCTCGGCCGAGATGCCGTGCACACCGAGGAACAGCACGTCGAAGTGGAGTGAACCGATCGCCTGATCGGCGACCGGACCCACGAGCGAGTCGGACGGTGTGCGCACCCCACCGGTCAGCACCACCGTCGCGGCCCCCGATCTCGCCCCGCCCGCCGACCGCGAACGCTGCGCGGTGTGGAACACGTCGGCGACCCGCACCGAGTTCGTCACCACCGTCAGATCCGGCACGTCCAGCAGGTGCCGGGCCAGCGCGTACGTCGTGGTGCCCCCGGACAGGGCGATCGCGCTGCCCGGCACCGCCATCGCCGCCGCCGCCCGCGCGATCTCCTCCTTGGCGGTCAGCTCCAGCGTCGACTTGGCCTCGAACCCCGGCTCGTGCGTACTGGCCTCGACCACCGGCACGGCGCCGCCGTGCACCTTCTCCACGACACCCTGCCGGGCCAGCGCGTCCAGGTCCCGGCGGACGGTCATGTCGGAGACGTTCAACTTCCGGGTCAGCTCGTTGACCCGTACCCCGCCACGCCTGCGCACCTCGTCGAGGATCAGAGCACGACGCTGTTCCGCGAGGAGATTCTGATTCTCGGTCAACGCCGGGCCCGCTCCTTCTCGATGGCTTGCAGCCGTCCTTCGAACGTGGTTCATCCTGCCACGCAGGAGTGGCCGCCGTCCCATTGGGGAGATTCATGGTGAGCGACACCGCCGGCAGCGGTTCTCCGCGATTCAGGTGTCGCCCGCACCTTCCGCCGTCCCGCACGGCCCCCTCCTCGCACTGCCCTCTCCCCGCGCGTCCGTTCCCACCCGTCGCGCCCCAACTCCCCCCACTCGTAAGCCGAGAGAGCGAGACACCGAAGTGCCCCCTGTCACCCGGTCCGCACGGGCCGCCGGGTCCGCCCTGGAACTCCTCGTCCACGGCGTCGGCGGAACCACGCCCCAGGAAATGCTCGACGACCCCCGCATCACCCGGGTCACCGGTGACGCCACGGCCGCCATATACCGGCGCACCGAGGACCTGGGGGCCGAACAGCGCCCCGGCTGCGACGAGCACAAGCCCGTCGCCGAGGCATACTGCTGGGCCAACCTCACCTCCGGCAACGGCTCCCGCGCCCTGTGGCTGCTGCTGCTCCCGTTCATGGTGGTCAACCTCGCCCACTGGATGCGCCCCACCGCCCGGGGACGCACCCGCGCGGTCCGGCTGTACGGCGTGGTCGTACGCCTCCTCGCGCTCAGCCTCACCGTGCTGTTCACCGCCGCCGCCTGCGAGGTCGCCCTCGATCTGACGGCCTGGCAGTGCGCGGGCGTCCCCGACTGCTCGAACCAGCGGTCCTGGCTCGGTTTCCTCTCGACGCAACAGGGCGGCTGGTGGTCGCAGCCGGGCCGACGGCTCGCCGTCGCCGCCGTCGTGCCCGTGGCACTCGTGGGACTGCTCTGGTATCTCTCCAACCGCACCTGGAGCGCGTACGAGTCGCAACGTCCGCTCACCGGCTCCGAACCCGACGACGAGTACGGCACGGAGACCGAACGGCCCGAGAGCACGCGCGGCACCGCTGGAACCGCTCCGGTCGTCCGCCCCGCCCTCGGCAGGCCCGGCTTCTGGTACGGGCGCCGGCTGGTCGCCCGGCTGCGCGCCGCCCACACCGCCGCCGGATTCCTCACCGTCGCCGCCGCGGTGGCGGGCGCCGCGGCCCGGCACGACCGCACCGAGGACAGCCCCGTCCCCGGCCTCCTCGGCAGACTGATCGAGGTGACCCTCGTACTGTGCTGGTGCGTCGTGCTCTGGGTGGTCTGCCGCCGGGGCCGCAGCGAACGCCGGCTCGACAACCGCATCGACCGGGTGGTCGTCTCCTACCTCCCGGCCACCGCGCTCGCCGAACTCGTCCTCGCCCTGGTGTACGCGGGCTGGTCACGCCCCGGCTGGGTCTCCCACGACACACTCCCCGGCAACGCCGTCACCTTCGTCGCCATCACCCTCGGCCAGGGCGTGATGGTCGTCGTCCTGGCCGTGGTGTCGCTGCTCCTCTACCACCGCACTCCTGAGGCCCGGACCGCTCTGTACGGCCTCGGCGGGCCGTCCGTCGCGATGCTCGCCTGCGCGCTCGGCGGGGTCATGACCGGCGGGCTCGCGCAGCGCGTCGGCGACTGGCTGGACGGCTCGGGCAGCCCGGGCATGGGGGGCGGCTCCGTCATCGACGGGCCGCCGGTCCTGCTCAGCTGGCAGGCGTCCGTCATCCCCGTACTGCTGGCCCTGCTGCTCGTGCCGGCCGTCGCGGTGGTCCTGCGCACCTCGCGGCGCGGCCGCGCCATGGAACCCGTGGTCGACGCGGAGTACGGCGAAGCCCGTCCCGACCCGGCCCGTACCCGGCGGATCGCCGCGACCCGGGCCAGGGCCGCCCTCACCGACTCCGCCCCCTGGATGGTCGGCCTGGTGTCCGGCGCCACCCTGCTGCTCGGCTCGGGCGCCGTCGCCGGCACCTGGATCACCGGGGAGGTGCCGGGCCTGGCGTTCGACGGCGCCGGCCCGGTGGTCGACTCCGCCGCCGAGGCGGCCCAGTCGACCGGCTCCTGGCTGATCGGCTTCGGCTTCATACTGTTCATCACCTGGGGAAGGCGTGCCTACCGTGACGCCTCCGCCCGGCGCACCATCGGCATCCTCTGGGACGTCGGCACCTTCTGGCCGCGCGCGGCCCACCCCTTCGCACCCCCCTGCTACGCGGAACGCGCCGTCCCCGACCTGGCCTCCCGGATGTCGGCGTGGACCGGACACACCCGCGGCAGACTCGTCATCTCCGGCCACTCCCAGGGCAGTGTCCTCGCCGCGGCCGCCGTCTGGCAGCTGCCCGCCAGAACCAGGAGCCGGGTCGCCCTGCTCACCTACGGCTCGCCGATCGAGCGGCTGTACGGGCGGTGGTTCCCGGCCTACTTCGGGCCCGTACCGCTGCGCGGCCTGCACCACGAGGTGCACTGCTGGCGCAATCTCTGGCGGCCCACCGACCCGATCGGCGGCCCGGTGCGGGTGAAGGAGGAGGGCCGTCCGGTCGTGGACGAAGGGCCACTGGCGGACCCGCTGGTCTACGGCCGCAGCAGCGCGCACCCGCTGCCCGAACCGATCCTCGGCCACTCCGACTACCAGGCGGACCCGGTGTTCGCCCGGGAACGCGCCGCACTCCTCGAACGCCTGAACCCGGTCCTGCCGCGCCAGGGCGGCACCGCGGAGGAGGTCAGGGAAGCTCCGGCAGATCCTCCGGATAGAGCAGGGTGAGATCGTCCGTGCTGGTCTCGGCCAGCTGGGCGACCCGCCCCGCGTGCCGTTCCACCATCGACTCGAAGGTCTGCCGGGCCGTGCGCCCGTTGCCGAAGGCGGGGCCCTTGGGAAGCGCCGTGAAATACGTGAGCAGGGCCTTCCCGGTCCCGGCCGCCAGGCTGTACTCGTGTTCCTCGGCCTGCTGTTCCACGATGCGCAGCAACTCCTCGGGAAGGTAGTCGCTGAAGGTGATGGTCCGTGAGAACCGGGACGCCACACCGGGGTTGACGGTCAGGAACCGCTCCATCTCGTGGGTGTACCCGGCCACGATCACCACCACCGCCTCCCGGTGGTCCTCCATCAGCTTCACCAGCGTGTCGATGGCCTCCCGGCCGAAGTCACGCCCGGAGTCCTCCGGCGACAGGGCGTACGCCTCGTCGACGAACAGCACCCCGCCGCGCGCCCGGTCGAACGCCTCCTGGGTGCGGATGGCGGTGGAGCCGATGTGTTCACCGACGAGGTCGACCCTGGACACCTCGACGAGGTGTCCGCGCTCCAGCACACCGAGCGAGGCCAGGATCTCGCCGTACAGCCGGGCCACCGTCGTCTTCCCGGTGCCGGGGGAGCCGGTGAACACCAGATGGCGGCGGACCGACGCGGCCTTCAGCCCCGCGAGTTGTCTGCGGCGGCCGACCTCGATCATGTCGGTGAGGGCGCGCACCTCGCGCTTGACACTGTCCAGGCCGACCAGCGTGTCGAGTTCGGCGAGCACGTCGGCCGGACCGCGGGCCGGCTCGGCGGGAGCGTCGAACACCGGAGCGGCTTCGGCGGTACGGCCATCGGGGGCCGCGCCGAGCGGCCTCGGCGCGGACTCGGTGGCGGTGAGCACCGTCGGCGCGGGCGCGGGGGTGGCGCGCAGCCCGCTCTCGTCGCTGGTGCAGTCCTCGACGACCGGGCCGCCGCCGTGGCCGTCGGTGTGCGGGCCCGCGTCCGCGAACTCGTACCCGCCGCGGGCGCACCGTTCCGTGCGGCAACGGGTCAGCGTGGTGCGGCAGCCGTCCAGCACGTGGAAGCCGTACCCCTCGCTGCCGGTGACGCGACAGCCGTGGAACGTGCCCCGGCCCTCCGCGGAGACGTAGAAACCGGCTTCGGCGGGGGAGATGACGGTGCACCGCTCGATCGTCGGATCGGCGCCCTTGGTGACGATGACCCCGGTCTGCGCCGAGTCGATGGTGCAGTTGTTGAGCGTGCCGCCGCTGCCGTGGTCGCGGAACCAGGCGCCGGTGGACGCCTCACGGATGCGGCAGTCGTCGAGCTGGGCGGTCGCACCGTCGCTCACCGACACCGCCGTGTTGCGGATCTGGGAGAGATCGCTGTCCACCACATCGGCGCGCGAGCCGCGGTCGAGCACGAAGATGGCGTCCGGGACGTCGTGCACCCGGCAGGAGTCGAGGACGGCGGTCGCCCCGTCGCTGACCCAGACCGCCGGGTAGTCGCCCGTGCTGTCGTGTATCTCGCACTGGTCGGCGTCGACCCGGGTGCCCGGGTCCCACACCGAGAGCCCGTTGCGGCCGAACCTGCGCACCGTGGACCGGGTCAGGGTGAGCACCGAACGGGACCGCAGATCCACCGCGTTCTCCGGGATGTCGTGGATGTCGCAGTCGGCGAGCGTCAGCACCGCGTCGGTGTCGAGGGTTATCCCGTCCGCCGAAGTGCGGTGCACGGTGCAGTCGGTGAGGTGGGCACTGGCCCGCGCGGTGACATGGACGCCGCTGCCCTTGATCTCGTACATCTCGCAGCCGACCGCCTCCAGACCGCTGCCCTCACCGGTGACGCTCAGCCCCGCGCCGGAGGCGTGGTGGATGCGGCAGCGGTCCAGGCGCGGATGCGCGCCGTCGCGTACCGAGACGCCCGACTGCCCCGCCGAGACGACCTCGCACTCCTCGAACACGCCGCCCGCGCCGTCGAGTACGGCGATGCCCACCCCGGCCGGGTTGTCCACGGTGCAGCGGCGCACGGTGGGCCTGGCCGCGCCGCGCACCTCTATCCCGGCGGCGGAGCGGGTCACGATCCGCAGGTCGGAGAGTTCGGCGGCGCCGTCCTCTATGAGCAGGGCCGGGGCGGCGGAGTCCTGGCCCTCCACATGGAGGTCCTGGACGACGGCGGAGGCGCGGACGGTCAGCGGAACACCGTCGGCCGGCGCTATGCGCACGGAACCGACCGAGCCCTCCGGGCCGCGCAGGGTCACCGCGCGGTGGACGACGAGGTTCTCCCGGTAGGTGCCGGGTGCGACGGTGAGCACGTCACCGTCCGCCGCGGCCTCCAGGGCGGCGGTGAGGGAGGCGTACTCGCCCGTGCGGCGCCGCCACCGCGATGTGCCGGTGTGCGTCACCTGGACCGTGCCCTGTGCCATGGCGCTGTCGTGCCCCCGCCTCGTGTGTGTCATGCCCGTGCCACCGGCCCGGCGGCTGCGACTCCGGGTCCGCCCGCCGAAGCGGCGGGCCGGCCGGTCCACCGTAGCGCGCGTGACGGACCGGGGTTGACGGGTCCGCCCCCGCGCCGGGCCTCCGGGGAGACCGGGCCCGGACCTGTCCCGGCCACCGCGTCCCCGCCCTGTCCCCGGCCGGGGACGCGCTGCGGGGCTTTGCGCCGCCGGAGGCGGACCTCCATGACCGCCCGCACACGGTCCCGCGCCCTCTCCCGTGCCGGCGCGGCGGAACCGTCACCGGCCGTCAGTCCAGAATCCTCACGGAGTCGCCGACCCTGATGCGCCCGGTCCCCTCCGGGATCAGATTCTGGCCGAACAGCAGGCCCAGCTGGAACCTGCGGTGGCGGGCCAGGGTGCGGAGCGGTTCCTTGCCGCGCTCCGCCGTGCGCTGGTCGGTGGTGGTGATGACGCAGCGGCCGCTGGGCTTGGCGACCCGGAAGGTGACCTCGCCGACGGCTATCCGCCGCCAGTCGTCCTCCGCCCACGGAGCGGTGCCCTCCACCACGACGTTCGGCCGGAACCTGTTCATCGGCAGCGGCCCCTCGTCGGGGTGGTCGCCCTGGGCGATCAGCGAGTTCAGGGCGTTCAGCGAGGCCCGGGTGGTGAGGAGCAGCGGATAGCCGTCGGCCAGGCTGACGGGCTCTCCGGGCAGCGAGTACACCGGGTCGATGAATCTCCGGTGCCGTGGCGCGTCGAGATGGACCAGCCGTACCGGGGCGCCGAGGCGGTCGCTGAGCCACCCGTGGGCCGCCTCGGCCGCCTCGACCACCTCCAGCTTGTCCCTGTGGAGCGTCACGGTGACCGTGCCGACCGGTGCGGGCACGGCCACGGTCAGCGGCGCGCTCCCCGGCGCGGACAAGGTGAGACCACCGTCCGGGAGCCGCATCGCGGACAGCAGGGCCATGCGCGGCTGCTGACGCTGCGTCACCACTGTGCCCGCCGGATCGACCAGCATCCAGCGTCGGTCGCCGTCGAGTCCCCATGGCTCGACGACGGCCTCGTCGGTGGCGCACGCCGCCAGTGATTTGACCGGGTGGACGCGGATCGCGCGCAGCACTGGAGAAGGCATGGACACATCCTGCCAGCCGACTCGGTCCGCCCGCGGCCGATCACCGGCAGCCGTCCGGGCGCCGGCCGTACCGGAGCTGCCGCTCAGTACCCCCGGCCCTGGTACGGGCGGTTGTACGGGTCCTCGTACGGCGACGGCGACGGCGCGGGAGCGGGCCGGGGGGCCGCGGGCCGCATCGCCTCGTACCCCGTGCCGGTCGCGGGCCGCGGCTGCTGGGGCGCGGGGGCCGGGTAGCCGCGGCCGCCGCCCTGCTGCTGCGGAATGTACGGCGCCGGCGCGTGCTGGAGCTGCGCGGGCTGCGCCGGCTGCATCGGCGCGGGCTGCTGCTGGTACGCCTGCTGCTGCGGATAGCCGTACGCCGGGGCCTGGTACGACGGACCCGACGGCAGGGCGGGCAGCGCCGACGGGAGGGCCGGCAGGTAGCTGTTGCCGGGCTCGTACGCGGAAGGCACCCGAATCGGGGCGATCTGGGGCGTGCCGCGCTCCGCGACCAGCGAGTCGTAGATCGGGGTGTCGGCGAACGACGGCGCGGCGTAGTAGCCGCCACCGTAGGTGGAGCGAGGGGAGGTCATGGCACCTAAGTTAAGCCCACGATGTGCCGGTTGGGGAGCCCGATAAGACGGTTGTTTTACGGGTTGTGGGTGGGTGACTATCCCCAATGCGAGCGAACTTGGGAAAATGGGGCGCCACGATGCATCATGATCGCGTAAAGGCGACTTCAGGGAGACTGTCGCGGGTCGCCACGCGTGACGGGCGCATCACCGGGAGTTCCGTGGCGCTCCTGGGATTAGGTTGGCGTCGAAAGTCATCGACAGCCGGACTCACGATGGGGGCGAGCATGACCATGCTAAAAGGAACCAATGTTCCGGTGCCGACACAGGCCGTGCGGGTCGAATTGGGGTGGCGCACCTCACCGGGTACCCCTGATGTCGACGCCTCGGCACTCCTGCTCGTGTCGGGAAAGGTGCGCGACGACGCGGACTTCGTCTTCTACAACCAGCCGGCGCACGGTTCGGGCGCGGTGCGCCACGACGGCAAACGGACGGAGCGGGACGCCGTCACCGACGGTCTCACCGTGGACCTCGCCCGGGTGGAGCCCGTCGTCGACCGCGTCGTCCTCGCCGCGTCGGCCGACGGAGGCAGCTTCGGACAGGTGACCGGTCTGTACGTACGGATCACGGACGCCGCGAACGGCTCGGAGATCGCCCGCTACGACAGCGCGGACGCGACGGTCGAGACCGCGTTCATCCTCGGTGAGCTCTACCGCCGCCAGGGCGCCTGGAAGTTCCGCGCGGTGGGCCAGGGGTACAGCACCGGACTCGAAGGTCTCGCGACGGACTTCGGCATCTCCGTCGACGAGCCGCAGCAGCCGGTCCCCGCGGCCCCGTTCGCGACGCCGGCTCCGCCGCCCCCGCCCGCCGGTCCGCCCGTCGCACCGCCCCCGCCCGGGGGCCCGCCGGTACCCCTGGCCCCGCCCGCCCCCCACGCACCCCCGGCGCCCCCCGCGGCCCAGCCAGTCCGGCTGACCAAAGTGACGCTCACAAAGGAGGCCCCGTCCGTCTCGCTGACGAAACAGGGCGGCACTTCGGGAACGCTGAGCGTCAATCTCAACTGGGAAGTGCGCAAGCAGTTCAAGGGCTGGGGAGCGAAACTCGGCAGAGCGGTCGCCATGCACGGCGATCTCGACCTCGATCTCTGCGCCCTGTACGAACTGACCGACGGAAGCAAGGGCGTCGTGCAGGCACTCGGAAACGCTTTCGGCTCTCTCCGGCAGCCGCCCTATATCCATCTCGACGGGGACGACCGCACCGGCGCCGTCTCCACGGGTGAGAACCTCACCGTGAGCCTCGACCACAAGGACCGTCTCCGCCGCGTCCTGATCTTCGTGACCATCTACGAGGGCGCCCGGAGTTTCGCCGATCTGCACGCCACGGTCACCCTCGAACCCCAGCACGGCGCGGCGATCGACTTCTCGCTCGACGAATGCACCGTCCCCTCCACCGTCTGCGCGCTCGCGCTCCTCACCAACGACGGCGGAGACCTCACCGTGCAGCGCGAGGCCCGCTACCTCGTCCCCGAGCGAGGCGTGAGTCCGCAGCGCACCATCGACCAGGCATACGGCTGGGGCATGAACTGGACCCCCGGCCGCAAGTGACGCCCCGCCCGACGCGCCGGACCGGCGCGCCGGGCGCGCTCACCGGTCCGGCGCGGCCTCCGGGCGGGCATACGTCCGCCCCTTCCAGGCCGCGCCCCGGCCGCGGTGGTGCTGGACCGCGGAGTCGACCGTCATCAGCAGGTACAGCACCGCCGTGAACGGCAGCAGCGGCGCCAGCCACAGCGACTGCCGGTAGTACCCCAGCATCGGCATGTACGTCCCCGCCATCACCACCCACGCCGCGCCTCCGGCCCACGCGGCCACCGGATCGTCGCCCAGTACCCCGAGGACGAGTGTGACGGGCGGCGCGAGGTACACCAGCGCCAGACCCAGCACCGTCCCGAGGAGCACCGGCGGACTGTGCCGCAGCTGCGCGTACGCGCTCCTGGAGACCATCCGCCACAGATCGGCCAGCCGGGGATACGGCCGTACACTGTCCACCCGCTCCGCCAGCCCCAGCCAGATCCGTCCGCCGGAGCGCCGCACCGCACGCGCCAGCGACACGTCGTCGATCACCGCCTGCCGGATCGACGCGGGCACCCCGGCCCTGACCGCCGTCTCGGTGCGCAGCAGCACACAGCCGCCCGCCGCGGCCGCCGTGCGTCCGCCCGCCCGGTTCACCCAGCGGAACGGGTACAGCTGGGAGAAGAAGTACACGAAGGCCGGCACGACGAGCCGTTCCCAGACGCTCGCCACCCGCAGCCGCGCCATCTGCGACACCAGGTCGAACCCGTCGGCGCGGTCCGGGCCCGCGGCGGCCACCAGTTCCCGCAGACTGTCCGGCTCATGGGCGATGTCGGCGTCCGTGAGCAGCAGATACCGCGGCTCCCCGGCCTCCCTGGCACGCGCCAGCGCGATGCCGTGCCGTACCGCCCAGAGCTTGCCCGTCCAGCCGGGCTCCGGTTCGCCGGGCGAGGCCACCGTCAGCGGCAGCCCCCCGCACCGCACGGACAGCCGCCGGGCGAGGTCCCCCGTACCGTCCTCGCTCCCGTCGTCGACGAGGAAGATCTCCGCCTCGCCCGGATAGTCCTGGGCAAGGAGGGACGGCAGGCCCACCGGCAGCGTCTCGGCCTCGTCACGCGCCGGGACGACGATCGCGACCGACGGCCAGTGCGCCGGGTCCGTCCGGCGCGGCAACCGCTGGTCGGTACGCCAGAAGAACCCCTGCCCCAGCAACAGCCACACCCACGCGGCCAGCGAACCCACGGCGATCCAGGAAACGGCGCTCATCTGCCGCAGTCTGCCCCACTCCCGCGGGACCGCAAGGGCGGTCGACTATGGTGAGCGAGTGAAGATCGCGCTCATGGACTCCGGAATCGGTCTGCTCCCGGCCGCCGCCGCGGTACGCCGGCTGAGGCCCGACGCGGATCTGGTGCTCTCCTCCGATCCCGACGGGATGCCCTGGGGACCGCGTACACCGCAGGACGTCACCGCGCACGCGCTCGACGCCGCCCGGGCCGCCGCGCAGCACCGCCCGGACGCCCTGATCGTGGCCTGCAACACCGCCTCCGTGCACGCGCTGCCCGCCCTCCGCGCGGAGCTGGAACCCACGCTGCCGGTCATCGGCACCGTCCCGGCGGTCAAGCCCGCCGCGGCGGGCGGTGTGCCGGTCGCCATCTGGGCCACTCCCGCCACCACGGGCAGCCCGTACCAGCGCGCGCTCATCCGTGACTTCGCGCAGGGCGTCGCCGTCACCGCCGTGCCGTGCCCCGGCCTCGCCGACGCCGTCCAGCACGCCGACGAGGACGGGATCGACCGGGCTCTCGCCGCCGCGGCCGCCCTCACCCCGCCGGACGTCCGGACCGTCGTCCTGGGCTGCACCCACTACGAACTCGTCGCGGAGCGCATCCGAGCGGCCTTGCGCGGTCCCGGTCGGGCCCCCGTCGTCCTGCACGGTTCGGCCGGAGCCGTCGCCGCTCAGGCACTGCGCCGGATCGGGGCCCGTCCCGCCCCGTCGGCCGAACCGTCCTCCGCGCTCACCGTCATCCTCAGCGGGCACGTCCGTGAACTGCCGGAGGCCGCTCTGGCCTATGCCGAGGGCCGTCTGCTGAAGGCCATGAGCCCCGCCCGCTGAGGGCTGAAACGATACGGCGGACGCCGTCGGGTCCGTGCCCGGCCCGCGGAACCTGAGTACGCTTCCTCCCATGAGGGACGACCCCCGAACCCCGTCGCGCCCCGTCTCCGGGGCCCACCCCGCCGTCTGGACCGGTCGCGCCACCAACCGGGTGCAATGGCTGCTCGCGGCGGCGGGCGCGGCCTGTCTGGCGCTCGGGATCGAACTGGCCGTCGACTCCTCCTGGACCGGTGGCTCCGTCGCGCTGCTGATGTCGGTGACCGGCTGTGTCGCGGCGGGACTCCTGATGCTGTTCGGCACACTCGCCTTCGTCCATGTGGCCGTCCGGGTCGACGGGGACGCCCTCGAAGTGCGCTGCGGGCACATGGGACTGCCGCGTCGCCGCATTCTGCTGACCCACGTGGTGGGCGCGGACTTCGAACCCAGGGTCACTCCGCGTCAGTGGGGCGGCTGGGGCTACCGCTGGCGTCCCGAGCAGGGCACCGCCGTGGTGGTCCGCAGAGGAGAGGCGCTGGTGGTCAGGCTCGGCGACGGCAGGACGTTCACCGTCACCGTGGACGACGCGGAGGCCGCCGTACGGTTCATCCGCGCCCGGCTGAGGCTGCGCCCCGCCGGCAGACCCGCCGACGCCTGAACCGCGACCGGAGGCATCACCGGACCGTGGCACACGGCGCCCGGATCAGCCGCCCTCCCGGGCCGTCACACCCCCGCCCCGGGCCGCGGCGGGCGACGCCCGCACCGGCCGGGGACGCGGACGGCGGACCGCCGTCCGCACAGCCGCCCACCGTAGACTCCGGCAGGTGAGCGCCACCATCACCTCTCTCGACACCCCGCAGCCCACCCCCGCGCCCCGCGGCAGGCGGCTGCCCCCGAGGCTCGTACGGCCCGCCGCGGCCGTGCTGTCCGGTGCGCTGCTGTACCTGAGCTTCCCGCCCAGGCCCCTGTGGTGGCTGGTACTGCCCGGATTCGCCCTGCTCGGCTGGTGTCTGCACGGCCGCGCGCCGCGCGCCGCCTCCGGGCTCGGCCTCCTCGCCGGACTGGGCTTCATGCTGCCGCTGCTGCACTGGACGGGAGAGGACGTGGGCCCGGTGCCGTGGCTGGCGCTGGCGCTCGCCGAGGCGTTGTTCGTCGCGGCCGGCTGTGTGGGCATCGCGGTCGTGTCACGGCTCGCCGCGTGGCCGGTGTGGGCCGCCGCGGTCTGGACACTGGACGAGGCCGTCCGCTCCCGGGTCCCGTTCGGCGGCTTCTCCTGGGGCAAGATCGCGTTCGGACAGGCGGACGGCGTCTTCCTGCCGCTCGCGGCGGTGGGCGGCACCCCGCTGCTCTCCTTCGCCGTGGTGCTGTGCGGTTTCGGGCTCTTCGAAGCGGTACGCCAGTTCCGTACGTACCGCGCGACCGGTGAGGTGCCGCGCGCCGCCGCCGCGGTGGCGGCCGCGACCGTCGTCGTCCCCCTCGCCGCGTCGCTCGCCGCGTTGCCGCTCGTCGACGACTCCGCCGAGGACGGTACCGCCACCGTCGCGGCGGTCCAGGGCAATGTGCCGCGCCTGGGACTCGACTTCAACTCCCAGCGCCGCGCCGTCCTGGACAACCACGCCCGCCGCACCGAACAGCTCGCCCGGGACGTCAGGGCGGGCAAGGTGGCCAGGCCCGACTTCGTCCTGTGGCCGGAGAACTCCTCCGACCTCGACCCCTACCGCAACCCCGACGCCCGGACCGTCATCGACGACGCGGTGAGGGCGATCGGCGTGCCCACGGTCGTCGGCTCGGTGATCGAGACCGACTCCGGGACGCTGCGCAACACGCTGATCCAGTGGGACCCGCGCAAGGGCCCCGTCGCCACCTACGACAAGCGGCACATCCAGCCGTTCGGCGAGTACATGCCGATGCGGTCCGTCGCCCGTGTCTTCAGCTCCGACGTCGACCGGGTGGAGCGGGAATTCGTACCGGGCCGCCAGGTCGGTGTCTTCGACCTGGCGGGCACCTACGTCGGCCTCGTCACCTGTTACGAGGCGGCCTTCGACGACGCCGTACGGGACACGGTCACGCACGGGGCCCAGATGATCGCCGTACCGAGCAACAACGCCACGTTCGGCCGCAGCGAGATGACCTACCAACAGCTCGCGATGTCCCGGGTGCGCGCCGTCGAGCACAGCCGCACGGTGGTCGTCCCGGTCACCAGCGGCGTCAGCGCGGTCATCCGCCCGGACGGCACGGTCGTCAGCAGGACCAAGGTGTTCACCCCCGACGTGCTGGTGAACGAGGTGCCGCTGCGCTCCTCGCTCACGCCCGCCACCCGGATGGGCCCGCTGCCCGAAGGAGTGATCGCGCTGGTCGCCGTGGCCGGGCTCGGCCTGGTGACCTTCCGGCGCGTACGGGAGCGACGCCGGACGGCCACCGACACGCAATAGGGTCGGTTCCATGCCGACTCCGGACTTCATCCGCGACATCAGGGCCACCGCGGGCCATCAGCTCCTCCTGCTGCCGGGGGTCTCCGCCGTCGTCTTCGACGACGCGGGGCGGGTCCTGCTGGGGAGACGCTCCGACACCGGCAAGTGGTCCTTGATCGGTGGTATCCCCG
Source organism: Streptomyces sp. AM 4-1-1 (assembly GCF_029167625.1). Lineage (NCBI taxonomy): Bacteria > Bacillati > Actinomycetota > Actinomycetes > Kitasatosporales > Streptomycetaceae > Streptomyces > Streptomyces sp. AM 4-1-1. The sequence goes on along the minus strand of NZ_CP119145.1, from coordinate 266,507 downwards.
AGCCGGGGGAGCAGCCCGCGACCACCGCGGAGCGGGAGGTGTACGAGGAGACGGCCGTGCACTGCGTCGCGGAACGGGTCGTCCTCACCCAGGCCCTGAAGCCGGTGCAGTACCCCAACGGGGACCACTGCCAGTACCTCGACATCACCTTCCGCTGCCGGGCGACCGGCGGCGAGGCCCGGGTCAACGACGAGGAGTCGCTGGAGGTGGCCTGGTTCGAGCTCGACGCGCTCCCACCGCTGAGCGACTTCGCGCTGCTGCGGATCAAGCAGGCCACGATGGAAGGACCTGCCTGGTTCGAACACACCACCGGGAGACGCTGACGGGTGGTCCCCGGCGGTTCGCCGGGGGCGGTGAGGGCGGCCTTCAGCGGGCCGGTGGACCGGCCGACCTGGATGAGAGCGGCCCGGTCGTCGGCGCGGGCAATCGGTCCGGGGGCACGGCGCCCGCCCTCCTCGTCGTCGGCGGCCGGGGAGAGCTGGGCGGCCCAGGTTTCCCCAGCCCCGTGCTCAGCAGCACGCGCGCACCGCTCCTGGGACCCGTCGGCCGGGGGCGAGCGCGGGCCCGTGCCGCTTCGCGCCGAGGCCCGGCAGGTCACGAACGGTGGCGACCGCCGTCACACGGACCGCGGGCCGTCCGGCTCCGGGGCCCGTCCGGTGAGGCAGTACACGCCGCCCGCCGGGTCCCGCATGACGATCCAGTGCTACTCGTCCGCGACGAAGGACGCCCCGCGCTCCTCGTGCCACGCGCGAACCGCGGCCGGGTCGGAGCAGGCCAGGTCCAGGTGGCCGGACGCGGGGCGGTCCTCGTCCAGGCGCTGGACCAGGAGACGTACCGGCAACTGCGCCGGTGGTGCGAGCGAGTGGAATCCGTCGCCGGCCCCCGGGCGGGATTGCCAGCCGGTCAACGCCGCCCAGAACCCCACCTCGGCGTCGAACGCCCCCGGTGCGACATCCACACACACCTGGTCCGGTCGCGCGACACCGTCGCCGGGACCACCGAACACCGGCGGCCTTCGGCGCTGTCCACGCCAAGCCACGACGCAGAACGGCATACCGCCGGGGGAGCGCAGCACGGTCAGCCCCGGCCGGCCGGCCACCACCGCGGCACCGAGCGTGGCGGCACGGGTCGTGAACACCGACGGGTCCTCCACCGCGAAGTCCATGTGCGCCCCGGACGGTCCGCCCACGGCCTGCGTGGCCAGACAGGCGTCCGCGGCCTCCGGCTCCAGCGTGGTGAACTCGCCCCGCTCGCCCCACGGCGCGGACGGATGCGTTCCGGTGACCGTGCTCCAGAAGGCGGTCGCACGCGCCACGGCGGGTGCCGGCCGGTCGATGAAGGCGAACGTCCAGCCGATCACGCCGGTCCTCCTCGGGTCTGTGGCTTTCCGAATTCTCGGACCCACCGGGGTCCGCCGGGACCCACCGGGGTCCGCCGGGACCCACCGGGGTCCGCCGGGACCCACCGGGGTCCGCCGGGGTCCGCCGGGCTCTCCGCCGGTGACGGCTCCCGGTACCGGCGATCCGGCCCGTCAGGTACCCAGCAGCGCCGAACCGAACCAGTCCGACGAGTCCCGGACCCCCGGCAGCGTGAGGAAGTAGCCGCCGCCCGTCGTGGTGATGAAGTCGGCGAACGGCTCGCCTTCGAGGCGTCGCTGCACGGTGGCGAACTGGCGGCCGATGTCCCGCTGGTAGCAGCAGAAGACGAGGCCGACATCGAGCGAACCGTCCGGTGCCAGCCCCCGGTCGTAGTTGTAACTACGGCGCAGGAAGAGCGAGTCGGCGGTCTCCGGGGTACGGGGGTTGGCCCGCCGGATGTGGCAGTCGAGCGGGATCGTACGACCCTCAGGGTCGGCCCGGAAGTCCGGGACCTCCGACTCCGTCCGGCCGCCCAGCGGCGCACCGGTCGCCTTGTGCCGGCCGAGGAACCGTTCCTGCTCCGGTGTCTCCACCCGGTCCCACGCCTCCGCCCGCAACCGGATGAGCCGGATCACCTGGTAGCAGCCGCCCCGCGCCCACCCGGGCTCCCCGGCCGCGGACCCCAGCCAGGTCAGCCGACGCATCTCACGGGACGAGGAGGTGTCCGGGTTCACGAGCCCGTCCTTGAAACCGATGAACGAGCGGGGAGCCCCGTCCGGCCGGGGCGGGTTGAGGAAGCCGTCCGTGCGCCACCTCGGCCGCAGCAGCCCCCGTGCCTCACGCGTCAGGTCACGCAGGACGTGCAGGACGGCGTCGGGATGCCGCGCGCAGACCTGCACGGACAGATCGCCGTGACAGGCCGAGGGGTCGAGCCGGTCGCCCCGGAACGCGGGCATCGTGGTGAGTCCCACCGGTCTGACGGACCCCAGCCCGAAGCGGTCGTCGAAGAGCGAGGCGCCGACCCCCACCGTGATGGTGAGCCGGTCCTGCTCGGTCGTGAGAGCGGCGACGTCCGGCTCGTCGGGCTTCACCCCGGCGACGAGGGTCCGGGCCCGCCCGGTCAGTCTCCTCAGGAGGTCCGCCAGCTCGTCCCGGGTCCCGGCCCGCACATCGAACGCGGCGAACGCGGCGAACTGCTGCTGCGGGGTGAGGACGCCCGCCTGGTGCTCCCCGTGGAAGGGCACTGCCGCCCCGGCCTCCGGGACGACACCCCGGTGCGGTGCGTCCGCCGCGCGGGCGGCGGACTCCGGGCCGGCCGCCACCGCCCCCGCGAGGCCGGCGGCCCCGAGGATGAATCTTCTCCGCCCCTCCCGGCGAGGGTTCGGGTGGTTTCCGGACGCGTCGCTGCATTTCATGGTGGAGCCTCGTCCATGCGCTTGGGTGACCTGGGTGTGCGGGGAGAGGGCCTGGTTCGGGCGGGCCGTCCCGGACATGTCTTCTCGCCGCCGCGCGAACGGCGCGGCGCGCCCGGGAAATTCATGCGTGTGTGTGCCGGACGCTGCGCCCAACGGCCCTGCGCGGAAGTCCCGTCACCCTCTGATCGGCTGATTACCGACCGTGGAGGACATCTTCCTGCCACCCCCAGGGGAGATACGGGTGGTCTGTCCCCGGGCCCCGCGCAGACACCCCCATGAATTCCGCGATCCGACGAATGGGAGCTCCTCGGTGGAGACCACGGAGACCGCTTTGTCCTGTCCGTTCGACTACGCGCAGCAGCTTGAGTTCGACCCGCAGCTCAAGCAGTTCCTGACCGAGGCCCCCGTGGCCCGCATCCGCATGCCGTACGGAGAGGGCGAAGCCTGGCTGGTGACCCGGTACGAGGACGTCCGGACCGTGACCACCGACCGGCGTTTCAGCCGCAACGCCGTCCTGGGCAGGGACTTTCCACGGATGACGCCGGAGCCGATCGTGCAGGACGAGTCCATCAACCTGATGGACCCGCCGGCCAGCAGCAGACTGCGGAGCCTGGTCGCCAAGAGCTTCACTCCGCGCCGGGTGGATCAGATGAGGGTACGGACCCAGGGGGTGGTGGACCGGCTGCTCCAGGAGATGGCCGACGGCGGCTCCCCGGCCGACTTCGTCCAGCGGATTTCCGCGCCGCTGCCGCTGATCACGATCTGTGAAGTGCTCGACATCCCCGAGGACGACCGGCCCTGGCTGCGCGGCCACGCGCTGACCATGATGAACACGGGCGCGGCGGGCCGGGAGGCGGCCGTCGTCGCGAAGTCCGAACTCCGCTCGTACTTCACGGACCTGACGGCCGAACGCCGGGGCGCCCCCGGCGAGGACCTGATCAGCACCCTGGCCACGGCGAGGGACGGCGACGAACTCCTCAACGACCAGGAACTCGCCGTCATGGCCATGGTCCTGCTGATCACCGGCCAGGACACCACCACGTACCAGCTCGGCAACATCGCCTACACCCTGCTCACCCGGCCCGAACTCGTCGACGCGCTGCGGACCTCACCGGAGGAGTTCCCCCGGATGCTCGAAGAGCTCCTGCGGTACATCCCGTTCCGCAAGGGCGTCGGCATCCCGCGCATCGCCACCGAGGACGTACAGCTCGGCGGGGTGACCATCCAGGCGGGCGACGTCGTGCACGTCTCCTACCTCACCGCGAACCGGGACGGCCGGAAATTCGAGCGGCCCGACGAACTGGACCCCTCCCGCCCCTCCATTCCGCACATGACCTTCGGCTGGGGCGCCCATCACTGCCTGGGCGCCCCGCTCGCCACGATGGAACTGGAGGTCGCCTTCATGTCGTTGCTGGCGCGGTTCCCGGACCTGCGCCTCGCCGTACCGGTGCAGGACGTCCGGTGGAACACGACGTCCATCTGGCGCTACCCGCTCGCGCTGCCCGTCACCTGGTGACGACGAGCTCCGCATCCCCGAACGAGGAGACCCCATGGCGACCCTGTGTCGACCGGCCATCGCTGTGCCCGAGCACGTCATCACGATGGAGCAGACCCTGGACCTGGCACGTGAGACCCACGCCGACCACCCGCAGCGCGACCTCGTTCTCCGGCTCATCCAGAACACCGGGGTCCGCACACGGCACATCGTCCAACCGATCGAGGACACTCTCCGCCACCCCGGTTTCGAGGCCCGCAACCGGCTGTACGAGGCGGAGGCGAAGACCCGGGTGCCGGATGTCGTACGCCAGGCCCTCGACCACGCCCAGGTCGCTCCCGGTGACATCGATCTGATCGTCTACGTGTCCTGCACGGGCTTCATGATGCCGTCGCTGACCGCCTGGCTGATCAACACGATGGGCTTCCGTCCGCAGACCCGTCAGCTGCCCATCGCCCAGCTCGGCTGCGCGGCGGGCGGTGCGGCCATCAACCGGGCGCACGACTTCTGTCTCGCGTACCCGAAGTCCAATGTGCTCATCGTCTCCTGCGAGTTCTGCTCGCTCTGCTACCAGCCGAGCGACGTCGGCGTCGGCTCGCTGCTGTCCAACGGGCTGTTCGGGGACGCGATCTCGGCGGCGGTCGTACGGGGGCAGGGCGGCACCGGCATGAAGCTGGAGCGCAACGGGTCCCACCTCGTCCCGGACACGGAGGACTGGATCGCCTACGCGGTCCGCGACACCGGGTTCCACTTCCTGCTCGACAAGCGGGTGCCCGGCACCATGCAGATGCTGGCCCCGGTCCTCCAGACCCTTGTGGCCGAGCACAACTGGACCGTGGGGGCGATGGACTTCTTCATCATCCACGCTGGTGGCCCGCGCATCCTCGACGACCTGTGCCACTACCTCGAACTCCCCCCGGAGATGTTCCGCTTCAGCCGTCGGACACTCACCGAACGCGGCAACATCGCCAGCTCGGTGGTGTTCGACGCCCTCGGCCGACTGTTCGACGAGGGTGGTCCCGCGGAGGACGCCCAGGGGATGATCGCGGGTTTCGGTCCGGGGATCACGGCCGAGGCCGCCGTGGGCCGCTGGGTGAGCGACAGGACCGGGAGCAGCCGGGTGGCGTCGTCGGAGGCCGACGCCACGCTGCTTCCCCTGGTGGCCACCTGACGCCCGGTCACCCGTGCCGCGTGACGCGGCGCCGTCCGGCCCGCTCCACCGGCAGGCGCGGGGACCGTCCCCCAGGACCCCGCTTCCCGGCCTCTCCGGGGCGCCCGCAGGCCGGTTCGGTCCGGCGACCGCGTGCCCCGGGCCGGAACCGGGCGCTCCCGGAAGACGCATCCGCGCGGCGACTACGGCACAGTGGGCGTATGAACGACTTGAACGCCCTCGCGGACGAACACCTGGCCGCCGCTCACAGCTCACCGCACGGACGCAGCGCCCACCTGCTGCTGCGGGAGGAGCCGCTGCGGCAGACCGTCATCGCGCTCGTCTCCGGTTCCTCGCTCGACGAGCACAACGCCCCGCCCGCCGCTTCCCTCCAGGTGCTCCGGGGCGCGGTCCGGCTCACCGCTGCCTCCGGCGACGTGGAGCTGACCGCCGGTGCGCTGCATCCCATCCCGCAGGAGCGCCATGGCCTGCTCGCGCTGGAGGACGCGGTGGTGGTGCTGACCGCCGTCAACGACTGACGGCCGGCCGTTCAACGACTGACGTCCGGCCGTGAACGACTGTTGTCCGGCCGCTCAACGACTGACATCCGCAGCGGAGTCCGGCGTCACGACCGGCCGTCGTCGACGACCGATCGGCGGCGTGCGACTTCTCCGGGGGCGCTGCCGGAGGGTGTGACACCCGGAAAACCGGAGAAGGGGAGAGAAGAGACCTCGCGCCGGGGCCGTCCGGGCGCGGGCACCGCCTCCGGAGGGTGCCCACGCCCGGACGGCCCCGGCGTACCCCCTCCCCTTCCCCGTCACGCCTTCACGCCCCGGAGACCACCACGTGCTCGACAGGCCCACCGCACCCACCGTCACCGCAGGCGGGCGTTCCGGTAGTGCGGCGCGCTGGCGCGGCGCGTTGCGCCGGACCCCCGTGTCCCTCTGGAACGACGACATATCCGACTGGGCGGCGGCCCTGACGTACTACGCGATCCTCGCGCTGCTCCCGGCGCTCCTGGTGACCGTCTCGCTCATAGGTCTGACCAACCCCGGCGCGACGGACGCGCTGATCGCCGATCTCACGTCCTTCGCCCCGGCCGAGGCGGGCGCCGCGTTGCGGGAACCCCTGGAGGCGGCGACCCGCCAACGGACCGCGGTCTGGATGCTCGCCGCGACCGGCGCGGTCAGCGCGGTGTGGTCGGCGTCCAGCTATCTCGCCGTCTTCCGCAGGGCGCTGCACGCCATGCACCACGTGCGGGACAGCAGGCCCGCCCTGCGCAAGGCCCATGTCATCGTGGCCACCGCCGTCGGACTGCTGCTGCTCCTGATGACCAGCGCCTTCGTCCTCGTCCTCACCGGACCGCCGGCCCGGCGGCTGGGGGAGCGGCTGGGCCTCGCGCACATCGGTGACGCCATGTGGGTGGTGCTGAAGTGGCCCTTCCTGCTCTGTCTGGTGGCGTGTCTGATCACGGTCCTGTTCCGTACCGGGCCGCGGTCGGCGCGGGGTGTGCGCAGGGCGCTGCCCGGGGGTGTGCTGGCCGCGCTGCTGTGGCTCGTCGCCTCCGCCGGATTCGCCCTGTACGCCACCCGGATCGGCGCCTACAGCAGGCTCTACGGTTCGCTCGCCGGGCTCGTCGTCTTCCTGATCTGGATCTGGTTCAGCAATCTGGCGCTGCTGGCGGGTGCCCAGTTCAACGTGGAACTCATCGGGCGGGGGCGGCCCGTCGAGCCGTCCCCGCCCGCGAGGACTACGGACGCAGGATCAGCCGGATCGGGTCGCCCTCCTTCGTGACCATCCGCCGAACGGCGTCCGCGACGTCGTCGAGCGCGAGCACATCCGTGATCGAGCGCGAGAAGTCCAGCCGGCCGCCCTCGGCCAGCCTGACGAGCTGCGGCACGTGGTGCTCCTCGGAGCCGTAGTGCCCGAGGATCTGGTGCTGCAAGTAGCTGAACAGCGTGCCGTTGCCGACCGTCAGCGGCTGGTCGGTGAGCCCCACCAGCACCAGGCGTCCCTTCGGAGCCAGTACGGTCAGCGCCTGTTCGCGCACGGCGGGGACCCCCGCGAAGTCGAAGGCCGTCTCCAGACCGGCGCCGCCGGCCGCCGTCAGCACCTTCTCGCGCAGTCCGGGATCGCTGGAGTCCAGCGCCAGGTCCGCGCCGAAGGCGAGCGCCCGCTCCCGCGCGGCGGGCGACGGGTCCACGGCGATCACCGGATGGGCACCGATGGCGCGCAGCAGCTGCACGGCGTGGACGCCGAGGCCGCCCGCGCCCCACACACCCACGGCCTGGGCGGGCCGGACCCCGCCCGTGGCCGTGACGGCCGCCCACGGGGTGGACACCGCGTCCGGAATGATCGCCGCCTGGTCGAAGGGCAGCGAGTCCGGCAGGGCGATCAGGGTCCCCACGGTCGCGAGGGCGTACTGCGCCCAGCCGCCGTCGTAGTCGACCCCTCGGGTGTGCGTCCTGCCGTCGCGCGTCTCGCCCGCCTGGAGCACGACGCGCCGGCCGGGTTCCCAGTCACTGACCCCGGGGCCGGTGGAGTCGACGACGCCCGCCACCTCGTGGCCGAGGGTGACGGTGTCCCCCGTGGGGTACAGCGGGCTGAGACTGCCGTCGATCAGATGGACGTCCGAGAGGCAGACACCTGCGGCCTCGACCTTCACCAGGACCTCGCCGGGTCCGGGCACCGGCTTCGGCACCTCGACGACCGACAGCGTGTGGGTGGGGACGTGCAGTCGCGCGGCACGCATGTGTTCCATGGCGAAGTTCTCCAATACGGCGGTACGGCAGGCGGCCCACGGCTATCGCAAGTCACCCTGCTTTAGAACGTACGTCCGCCGCCGGGGTAACGCAAATGGCCTTGCGTTACGGTGGTGCGGTGATTTCCGAGAGCGGTCCCGCGCCCCTGCGGCGACGAGGCGAACGCATGCGGCAGGCGGTCCTGGCCGCGACGGTCGGCCTCCTCACCACCGAGGGGCTGTCCGGCACCACCATGTCCGCCGTGGCGCACGCCGCGGGCGTGCACGAGACCTCCCTCTACCGGCGCTGGGGGACCCGGGAGAACCTGATCTACGAGGCCCTCGCGGCCCACACCGACGACGCGCTGCCGATGCCCGACACCGGGGACGTCCGCGAGGACCTGGCGCGGCTCATGGAGGCGGTGGCGCGCTACCTCGCCACACCGGAGGGATCAGCGCTGCTGCACCTCGGCGCGGCGCCGGACGCCGAAGTCGTGGAGGAAGGGCGCCGCCCGTACTGGAACGCCCGTCTCGAACGCGGCGAGGCCATCGTCCGTCGCGGCGTCGAGCGCGGTGAACTCGCCGCCGGTACCGATCCGCGCCTGGTGGCCGAGTTGTTGGCGGGCCCGCTCTTCTCACGGGTGCTGCTCACCGGCGATCCGCTGGAGGAGGGGCTCGCGCGCCGGGTGGTCGATCTGATCCTCGACGGGGCCCGGCCGCGCGCACGGTGACGCGCGCGCCGGGGTGGCCGGGCCCGCCCGTCCGGTCCGGTGAACCCGCCGTGGGGAAAGGGGTGTTCGCGGCCCCGGCCTCCGGGGCCGCGAACACCCGGTGGACGTCAGCGGGCCGTGCGGTACCCGGCGACGATGGGAAGTGTTTGACGCAGCACGCGCACACTGTCGTTCGCCGCGTCCCCCAGCGGCTGGCCCTTCCAGGTGTTGTCCGGGTTGGAGAACTGGCTGACCCTCGTGCACCCGGAGCCGCAGGACCGCTGGTACGCCATGATCGTGTAGTACTTGCGATCCGGCGTGATCCAGCCGGTGTTGTACGGTCGGACGGGGCTGACCCTCATCGCGCCGATCGCGTCGTTCCGCACGGTCTCCCGGTCGTGGGCGAGCCCCAGATTATGGCCGATCTCATGACTCACCGAATCCAGCGGAATTCCCTGGACATCGGCGACCGAATAGGCGTAGTCGTCGGAGGAGCTGTCGAGTGTCGGCGAGTAGTCACCGACTCCGCCGCCTCGCTCCGCCCTGTTCACCATCAGGGTGACCAGATCCGCGCCGTACCGCTCGCGGAGTTCATGGGCCTCCCGTCCCAGAGTTGAGTGCGTACGGCTCTTGAGATTCCGGTGCGCGTCCAGGAACTCCTCCGAACCGTTGTACCGCTTGGCCGTGTAGGAATGGACGATCCTGATCGAACCGCACACACCGCCGGCCTTGAGGGACTTGTTCATCCGGGTGGCGATCTGCTGCGCGGATGCGGAGACCCGGTGTCTGCCCCCGACCTGATGCGCGGCCTTGGGGGTGTAGACCGCCAGCACATCGACGACCGGGCAGCCGGCCGAGGCGGGCAGCACCGGGCCGGGCCATGTGCCGTCGAACCCGAAATACCCCTTCGCGGCGGAGGGCGGCTGTTCGTCGGAGGGAATTCCTCGCGCCAGGGAGGCGGTTGGGGAGGCCGCACAGAGCGAACCCCCCAGGGACACGGTCAACAGGGCTCTCAATGCGGTTGTCTGCATGCGTCATTTCCCTTTCTCCATCGTCTGGGAATTACGACGTGTACGTCCTCCCTAACAGACCGTGAGTAATTCGTCGCCCTGGCTCGTCCTCCGGGTGAACCACCTTCACCCACATGCTTAGGCTTGAAACGAAGGGGAAACCGGCACAAAGAGCACCGACCGGAAAGGACACCCCATCATGCAGGTGGCATTCCTCGTGGCCCCCGAAGGCGTCGAGCAGACCGAACTGACCGATCCCTGGCAGGCCGTTCTCGACGCGGGCGGCACGCCGTGTCTCGTCTCGACGGAGGCCGGACGGATACAGGCGTTCAACCACCTTGACAAGGCCGACACGTTCGCCGTCGACCGGACCCTGGACGAGGCGCGGGCCGAGGACTTCACGGGGCTGGTGATGCCCGGCGGTGTGGCCAATCCGGACGCGTTGCGCATGGACGGCCGGGCCGTCGCGTTCACCAAGGCGTTCTTCGAAGCGGGCAAGCCCGTCGCCGCGATCTGCCACGCGCCCTGGACGCTCGTCGAAGCCGACGTCGTACGGGGCAGGACGCTCACCTCCTGGCCCAGCCTGCGGACCGACATCGCCAACGCGGGCGGCAACTGGGTCGACGAGCAGGTCAAGGTGTGCACGGGCGGTCCCAACACCCTGATCACCAGCCGTAAGCCGGACGACCTCAAGGCGTTCGACGCCGCCTTCCTCGACGTCTTCCTCCCGGCGGGCCGGACCGGGAGCTGACCGGAGATCCTTCCGGTCCCGGGCCCCGTTCCCGGACCACGCTCGGGGAACGGGGCCACCGAACTCTCCGGCTGAGGGATGTCCACGCGGCCCGCTGGGCAGGTACAGCTGTGCGACGCCCGAAGAGGGCGTAACGGACGGAAGCGGCGGACGGACACGGAGAGGCGTGAGACGTGATGGACCGGACGGGATGGCAGTTCACCGATGACCGTGGACAGGTTTCGACAGCGTTACGGCGGCCCGCGCGCGTGGTCGCCTACGTGCAGGCCGGGGCGACCCTCTGGGACTACGGCATACGCCCGCTGGGCATCTTCGGCTCCGACCACGACGGTGAGGCCCCCGACCCGGCGAAGACCGGCGCCCTTCCCCTGGACTCCGTCCACTACCTCGGCGCGGGCAGCGCACTGGACGTGGACACACTGCTGGGGACGGGACCCGACCTGGTCGTGGCCGTCAGCTACGGCGGCGGGCACGTGTACGGAATCGCCCCGGAGACCGCCAAACGCCTGGAGGAACACCTCCCGGTCGTCGTCATCGACGTCGGACAGACACGCACCCTCACCGGTATCGGTGACCGCTTCGCCGAACTGGCCCGCGCGCTCGGAGCGGACGAGCCGGCGGGAGCGGACGAACTCGCCGCCGCACGGCGCCGACTGCGGGCCGTCGCCGAGCGGGGCGAGCACCCCCGGGTGCTCGCCCTGTCGCCGGCCGGTCAGGAGAGCGCCCATCTCGCCCGTCCCCGCATGTGGCCGGAACTGCGCGTCCTCGCGGAACACGGCGTCGACCTGGTGGAACCGGCCGAGGGGCCCGGCGCCAACTGGTCCACCGTCGGCTGGGCCGAGGCGGCGGCGCTCGGCGCCGACGTCGTGCTCACCGACGTCCGGTCGAACGCCACCCCCGTCGAGCGGCTCGCGGACAACGCGGCCTGGGCCGCCCTCACGCGAGACGCGCACGTGGTCGCGTGGAACCCCGAACCGGTCTGCGGCCCTCGCGCCCACGCCCGGTTCCTGACCCTCGTCGCGGACGCGCTGGAGGCCGCGCGGCGGACCTGACGGCCCCGCTCCCCCCGGCACGGCCCGCACCCCGTACGGACGTCTGGGATCGCGCACAGCGCCTCCCTTGGCGACGCTGGACACGGAAGAGGGGGGCACGGACCTGTCCGCGGAAGCCCGGCCGCCGGGGAGCGCTCTCGCCGACACGCGGGGCGCGGCCTTCCGGCTCCCTGCCCGACCGCCACCGCCTCACCCACAGGAGCAGATATGCAGCAGGACAAGCACCCTCCCTATCGCCCCGTGGTGTTCCGGGACCGGGCGGCGGGATACGCCTTCCTCACCCGGTCCACGGTGACGAGTGAGCGGACGATCGATTGGGACGACGGGGTCACCTATCCGGTGATCGACGTGGAGATCTCGGCCGAGAGCCATCCGTTCTACACGGGCAAGGCCCGGGTGGTGGACTCGGAGGGGCAGATCGCGAAGTTCGAGCGCCGTTACCTCGGTGAGGACGCGCGCGGGGGCACCGACGCCCGGGTGACCACCCCCGACGAGGAACTGCACACGAGCGGGGACGAGGTCTCGCCGGAGGACCTGGTGCTGGCGAGCGGCCGGGACGTGACCCCGGAGAACCTGGAGTGGGCGCGCCGCCGCCTCGCCGAGGAGGGGCGCGCGGCCATCGAGAAGGAACTTCCCTGACCCCTCCGGGACGGACTCCCGCCCCGGTTCCTGGCTTCCGGCCCGGCCCGGTCCACCGCCCAGGTGTACCGGCCCCGGGCCGGGCTCCGTATGTTCGTGTCCGCTCCGCCGACCACGGCACGTACCCGCGCGCACGCCAGGAGGCCCCGACCGCATGCCCGACACCCTCGACCTGCTCGTCATCGGCGAATGCGTCGCCGACATCGTCCGGCTGCCGGGAACGGCCGACCGGGTCCACCCGGGCGGCAGCCCGGCGAACGTGGCGTACGGCCTGGCCAGACTCGGCCGGACCGTCACCCTGCTCACCCAGCTCGGCCCCGACGGACACGGTGCGCTGATCCGCCGCCACCTGGTGTCGGCGGGCGTCGACGTCCGTACGGACCGCTCGGCCGCGGCGACCCCGTCGGCGTTGGTCACCCTGGACGACGCGGGCGGGGCGGCCTACACGTTCGATGTCACCTGGACACTCGCCGCCACCCCGCCGCCCCGGCCGCCGCACCACGTCCACACCGGATCCATCGCGGCGGTGGCGGAACCCGGAGCCACCACCGTGCGGGCCGCGATCGAGTCGCTGCGGGCGACCGCGACGGTCAGCTACGACCCCAACGTGCGCCCCGACCTGATGGGCGATCACGCCCGGGCGGTCCGGCACGCCGAGCGTTGCGTCGCCCTCAGCGATCTGGTCAAGGCGAGCGACGAGGACCTCGCCTGGCTGTATCCGGGACGGCCTCCCCAGCGGGTCGCCGAGGACTGGATCGCCACCGGGGGCCCCGGCCTGGTCCTCGTCACCCGGGGAGCCGCCGGGGCGCTGGCCGTCACGGCTCAGGGCGGGACCGCGATCGCGGCGCCGCCCACGGCGGTGGTCGACACCGTCGGTGCGGGCGACGCGTTCATGTCGGGCGCGCTGCACGCCCTCGCCGCGCGCGGGCTCCTCGGCCCCGCGGGACGGGACGGGCTGCGCGCGCCGGACGCCGGCACGCGGGCCGACGTACTGCGCCACGCGGTGGCCGCCGCGGCCGTGACGGTCGGACGGGCCGGTGCCAGCCCGCCCGACCCGGCGGAGCTCCAAGCGGTGCTGGCGCGCGTCTGAGCGGCCCTCTCCCCATCGACATCACCCATTCGGCCTAATGGGACGCATCCTCATCACCGCTACGGCCGTTCGTCACCCGGTTGCCTTGATCGATTACGCGATCGGGGCGGCGCGTGACGGGAGGACACGCGTTCGGCACCGGCTCCCGGACGTGGAGGCCGGGACTTCCGCCGCCCGGACACGGCCGGACGGGCGCCGGTGGCGGAAGTGACGGGGACGAGGGAAGGAACGGAAGATGGCGCGGGTGACTGACAAGGGCGTCGCGGTGACCGGTGTCGGGCTGGTGACCTCTGCGGGAGCCGACGAGCACACATTCTGGGCAGGGCTGTGCGCGGGACGCTCGACGGCCCGGCGCTGTGACGAACTCGCGGGCCTGCCCGTCGACTTCGCCTGTCCGATCGACGGCATCGACCTGGACCGGGCGGTGGGCGGACGTGCGGTCTGGCGGATGGCGCGGTTCGTGAAGCTCGCCGTGGTCGCCGCCCGGCAGGCGGTGGCGGACGCCGGGCTCTCCCCGGCGGTCTGGGACGGTGACCGCGTGGGCGTGGTGCTGGGGGTCGGGGTCGGCGGGATCTCCGCACTCGTCGACAACGCGCGGAAGTTCGACGAGCGGGGTCCGGACGCGGTCTCACCCGTCCTGGTGCCGATGATGATGCCGAACGCCGCCGCCGGGGAGGTCGCCATCGCACTGCGGGCCTGCGGGCCCAGCCTGGCACCCGCCACGGCATGCGCCTCGGGTGCCACCGCGATCGCCGTGGCCAGGGACCTGCTGGCGAGCGGTCGGTGCGACGTGGTGGTGGCGGGCGGCGCCGAATCCGTACTGACGCCGCTCGTGGTCACGGCGTTCGCGCGGGCCGGCGCCCTGTCCACGCGTACCGACGACCCGGCGGGCGCCTCCCGGCCCTTCGCGGAGGACCGCGACGGATTCGTCGTCGGCGAGGGCGCCGCGCTCGTGGTGCTGGAGCGGACGGCGGACGTGCGGGCCCGTGGCGGCCGGTCCCGCGCGCTGCTGACCGGGGCGGGGTCCAGCACGGACGCCTACCACCCCACCGCACCCGCGCCCGACGGCCGCGGCGCCCGGCTGGCCGTGGAAACGGCGCTCGGCCAGGCCGGCTGGTCCTCCGGCGACGTCGACCACGTCAACGCGCACGGCACCTCCACCCGGCTCAACGACGCCATGGAGAGCGCTCTGATCACCCAGCTCTTCCCGCACCGCCCGCCGGTCACCGCGCCCAAGGGCGTTCTCGGCCACACCCTGGCCGCGGCCGGGGCCATCGAGGCGGTCGCCACGGTCCTGACCCTGGAACACGGCGTCATCCCGCCGGTCGCCAACCTCGACTCCCCGCCGGGCGGCTTCGAGCTGGACTGTGTGACGAAGGAGCCGCGCCGGCGGTCCGTGGAGCGGGCGGTCAGCCATTCCTTCGGCTTCGGCGGGCACAATGTCGCGCTCGCCTTCCAGCGGGCCCGTCCCCCCGCTGGGTCATGATCCGCTTCTGACCTGCGTACATTCCATGACGGCGGGGGTGTCCTCGCCGTTCCAGGATCGTTGTTCATGCCATGACCGCAATCATCGACAGCGCGGCCACCGAGCCCGCCACCGATCTGCTGACCGGTGTGCTCTTCGGCCGCGACTTCCGCCGGGAACATGGATTCTGGCGGTGGCTGATCACTACAGAACCGTTTCGCCGCCGAGCCGGGTCCTCGGTGGACGGCCGGCTCCCTCTGGCGTACGAACGGCTGGGAATCCTCAACGACGCACTCGACAGCGGTGCCCGGCTCGCCTCCGACCCCCGCGCCCTGGCGGCCCTGCACGAATGGCTGGCCCCGGTCGACCCGGCGCTCACCACCATCGCGGGCATCCACTACAACCTCTTTCTCGGCAGTCTCCTCGACCACCAGGGCGATGCCCCGAGGGACCTGTCGGACTTCCTGCGGCTGCGGCGGACCGGCACCTTCCTCTGTACGGAGGTGGCGCACGGCAACGACGCGGCGGCGGTCGAGACCACCGCGACGTACGACCGTGAACGGGACGGATTCGTCCTGCACACGCCGTGCGCCGGGGCGCAGAAGTTCATGCCCAACACGGGCCCGGCGGGCGGCCCCAAATCCGGGCTGGTCGCCGCCCGACTCCTCGTCGACGGCGCCGACCTCGGCGTCTTCCTCTTCCTGACCCCGCTCACCGACGGCGAACGGACCCTGCCGGGGGTGCGGGTCCGGCCGCTGCCCGCACGGCTGGGCAGCGCGGTCGACCACTGTCTGACCTCCTTCGACCAGGTCTTCGTGGGACGCGGCGCGCTGCTCGGCGGCGAGCACGGCCGGCTCGGCGCGGACGGAAATTTCAGCAGCTCGGTGAGCAATCGCAGACGCCGTCTCCTCGTCTCGATCGGCCGGGTCACCCCGGGCAAGCTCTCCATGAGCGCCTGCGCGGTCGGCTCCGCCCGCGCCACCCTCGCGATCGCCGTCCGCTACGGCGGGCACCGGTACATCTCCGGACCCCGCGCCTCGCGCCGCGTCCCGGTGATGGCCCACCGCAGCCACCACGGGCCGCTCGCCACCGCCCTGGCCACCGTCTTCGCGATGAGCCTGCTGCACCGCAGGGCGCTCGACCGGTGGACGGCCCACACCACCGCGGACCGGGACGAGGCGGAACGCCTGGTCGCCGTCGCCAAGGGGTGGATCACCTGGCAGGCCCGCACCGTGATCGTGGAGTGCCGTGAACGGTGCGGTGCCCAGGGCCTGTTGGAGGGCAACGGCATGACCGAACTCATCACCGGCATCGAGGGGGCGATCACCGCGGAGGGCGACAACCTCGCCATCCACGCGAAGGCCGCGGCCGAGATACTTTTCACCAGCGCGTCCGGCGAGCGGCGTGCCGCCCCGGCCGCGCGGTACGGCGACCTCTTCGACCCCCGGTTCCTCGGGAGCCTCCTCGCGGCCGTCGAGGAGATCTGGTTCGCCAGGGCCGCCGCACGGATGGGCCGGGCGCCGCACGGTGATCCGCTCGGCCGGTGGAACGCCGCGTCGGGAGCGGCGCTGCGGGGGGTGGAGGCGCATGCGTACCGGCAGGCTGCCGAGGCGTACGCCGAGGCGGTGACCGGTCTCCCGGAGGGACCGGCCCGCGAGCGGCTGCGGGAGCTGGAGCTGCTGTTCGCGCTCCAGTGGGTGGCCCGCAACAGCGGCGATCTCCTGGCGGCCGGGTGGCTGACCGCCGGCCAGGTCGACGCGCTGCCGGAGACCACCGAACAGCTCATCGCCGCCGTCGCCGCGCACGCGGGCGAACTGGTCGAGTCCTTCGCGCTTCCGGATGAACTGTTCGGCGACTGGCCCATCGCGGGTGCCGACTACACGGACGCGTACGAAGATCCGGAAGGTGCCTGGCGAACCGGCCCGGAGCGGCCCCGGACGCCGGGGACGCGATGACCCCGGTGGCCGGGGCCCCGGTGCGGTCGATGAAGGAGGCCGCGGCGGCGCTCGGCGTCAGGGCCGTGCTGCTGGCGTACTGGGGCACGGCTTCCACGCTGGCGCGGTGGTTCGCGAAACCGCGCCGCGGCGGTGACGAATCGGTTCGCCCCAAGGCGTAACCGGCGGTTCGTCGTCGAGTTGTTCCGGCGGCGGAGTGTCTGATGCGCGCTTCATCCACATGGTCGCATACATATGCGCACGCAAGCGAAAGGAAGATCATGTACGAGATCCACCCCAAGATCAACGAGATTCTCATCGGCACCTTCAGGGTGCCCGCGGCGGAGATCCTGCCGCACTCCACGATGGACAGCCTGGAAATGGACTCCCTCGCCGTCGCCGAGTTCGCCGTCATCCTGAGGGAGACGCTGGACGTGGACGCGGGCTCGGACAGGCTCTACCGCGATGCCACCCTCGCCGAACTCACGGCGTTCATCGACGAGTCGCTGCGGGGCGAACTGCCGGTGGGCAACGCCCGATGAGCCGTCACACCGTCGTCGTCACCGGCCTGGGAATGATCACTCCGGCCGGCCACGACACCGAGACCACCTGGAACGGCGTGTGCGCCGGGGTCTCCTCGGCCCACACCGTGCCGGAGCTCGACGGATGCGTGGTCGACTTCGCCTGCACGGTCGACGACACCGGCCTCGACGCCCGGATCGGCGGAAGGACCGCCTTCCGGATGGGGAAGTACGTCAAGTTCGCCGTCCTCGCGGCCAGGGAGGCGGTCGCGGACGCCGGACTCGACCCCGCCGACTGGGACGGCACCCGGGTCGCGGTGGTCGTCGGCACCAGCAGCGGCGGCTCGGCCGGACTCACCGCGCAGGCCGTCACCCTCGACCGGCGCGGCCCGAGCGCCACCTCACCGTCGGGCATCCTGCTCACCATCCCCAACATGCCCGCGGCGGAGATCGCCATCGACATGCGGGCCACCGGCCCCAGCCTGGCGCCGTGCACCGCGTGCTCGTCCGGCGTCACCGCGCTGTCCGTCGCCCGCGACCTGCTGGTCACCGGCCAGTGCGACATCGCGGTCGCCGGGGCCACCGAGTCGATCATCTACCCGGTCGCCATGACGGGCCTCGCCCGCTCCGGCGCCGCCGCTCCCGCGGACGGCGACCCGGCCGGGCTGTGCCGCCCGTTCGCCGCCGACCGCCGCGGACTGGTCATGGGTGAGGGCGCCGCCATCATGGTGCTGGAACGGGCCGACGACGCGCGCGCCCGGGGCGCGGCCCCCCGCGCGCTGCTCGCCGGTACGGGCGCCACCACCGACGCCCACCACCCGACCAGCCCGCTTCCCTCGGGCGCCGTCGCCCAGGCCGCGGTCGAGTCGGCGCTGCGTGACGCGGGGTGGCGGCCGGAGGACGTCGAGCACGTCAACGCCCACGGGACCGCGACCCCGATGAACGACGCGACCGAGGCCGCCCTCATCAGCCGGGTCTACCCGCACCGGCCGCCCGTCACCGCCCCCAAGGGCGTGCTCGGCCACTGCATGGGGGCGGCGGGCGCGATCGAGGCCGGGCTGACCATCCTCACCCTTCAGCACGGCGTCGTACCACCGATCGCGAACCTCGACGCGCCCGCGCCCGAGTTCGACCTCAACTGCGTCACCAAACAACCGCTGAGGCAACCCGTCGGACGGGCCGTCAGCCACTCCTTCGGATTCGGCGGACACAACGCCGTACTGGCGCTCCAGCGTCCCTGAACCGGGTCGACGGGCCACGGAACGGGGGCGGAACGCCGGGCCACCGGCCTGGCGTACTGCCCCCGCGCACACCCCCGCCGGGCGGTCATCGACCGCGTGACAGTTCGCTAAATGCTGGTGAAGCCCCATGCGGGGGTCAGGAAATCCGGTGCGAGTCCGGAGCTGACGCGCAGCGGTCAGGGGACGGGCGGGGCCAAGGCCACTGGGACGCCCACGGGTTCCCGGGAAGGCGCCTCCTCCGTGTGAACCCGAGTCCGAAGACCCGCCGGCGGCCGCGCCCGGGACCGGACACGGCACACGGACACCAGGCTCCGCGCACGAGCCGTGGGACGCCGGGGAACTGCCGTCGTCGCGCCGCACGACCCCAACAGTCTCCCGGCGGTGTTCTGCGAGCGGATCGTCGTCACGGAACAGGGCCGGGTCGTCGCGGGCGGTGTCCCCGCACGAGGTGATCACCGCGGAACCCATCGCGGACGTCCACCGCGTGACCGCGGCGGTCCCCCGGACCGGTTGGACGCCCGGCCCTCGGTGCGCTTCCTGCCCGGGCGGGGCCACGCGGCGGACCTGAGAGGCCGCCCCGGCGCCCGCGCACGGGCCGGTGCCGGGGCGGCGAACACCCCGGCACCGGCCCACGGGGTGAGGGGCGGACCCTGCGGCCCGCCCCTCACCCGGTGTGTGTGACTGTCCCCGCCGATGCGGAGGGTCAGCGGCGACGACCGCGGCCGAACTCGCCGCCCGCGTCCTTGCCGCCCTTCTCCGAGCCGTCCGCGTAGTCGACCTGCTCCTTGCGGACCTCGGCGGAGACCTCCTTCTGTTCGGTGACCCGGTCGGTCTCCAGACGCACCCGTTCCACCGGCACGGCCTCCTTGCGGACCGTGGCACGCTCCGCGTGCAGCGTGACCTCCACGTCCTGCTCGCCGATGTCCGACGCCCGGGTCGACTTCTCGTCGCCCCGCAGAGGTTCACGGACCATCCGCACCTCTTCATGGCTCACGGGCACCGTCCTGGTGACGTTCTCGGTCACCACGTACTTGCGCAGATGCGCCTTGCCGCTCTCGTACTCCTCCGTGCCGACGCGCAGCTGCTCCTCGGACCGGATGACCTCCTCCTTGCCGCCCATGCCGGGAGCCGACCGCTCCGCTCCCGCCCCCGCCATCGGACGGGACATGGCGGACGCGTCCGCGTTCCGGTGCTTGCCCGTACCGGCCGGATCACCGGCGGTACGCGCGGTACCCGCCGCTCCGGCGCCCGCTCCGGCGCCCGCGGCACCCAGAACACCCGCGCGGGACGCGTCGGGCGTCCCGGTGCCGGTGCCGGACCGGTCGCCGAGCTTCGTCGTGCGGTTCCGGGTCAGTCCGTAGTGCCGGTAGAGCTCTTCCTCCTCCGAGACGGACAGATGCGCGTCCGCGTCGACCCTCGGGGCGTCCTTGACGCGGTCCTTGGGATGCGAGATGTGCAGGTCGGAACCCGACCGCCGGGCCCCGGAGAGCGGTACGAAGCTCTCCTTCATGCCGAACAGACCGGTCTTGACCGTGATCCAGTCCGGCTTGCCGGTGTCGTCGTCGACGTACACCCGCCCCACATTTCCGATCTTCTCCCCGTCACTGTCGTAGACCGTCAGGCCGTCGAGCTCTCCGGAATCCGTGAAACCGTCAGCGGCACCCATGACCGATTCCTCCTCGCCCGAGCGCGTCCTGTGGGTGAGTCCCCCAGGGGAGGCGCGCCCGACTTCCATCGCGCCTCACCCCGTAGGACCGTGCAACCGCCGGGCACCGGAGGACGGCCTCCGGCGGACCCGCCAGGTGCGGGGACGCCCATCACGGCCCACCACCGCGCGCCTGCGGCCGCCGCCACCCGCACTAGGCCGTTCGAGTGAAGCGAGGGGATGGTGACGGGGCCGTGGGCGCGGGCAGCGACGGTCACCGGCCCGGCCTGGGAACGGGTCCGGTGCGCCCCATATGATCGGCGGGCCGTTGCCCGAACCCGTGCCCAGGGAGTGCGCCATCACCGACGTACGGACCTTCCCGCCCCAGCGGCGCGGCGAGCTGCTGGGGCGGCACGAGGGCGGCGTCGGTCTGCACCACCTCGTGTGGCGGCTGGGACCCGGCTGGCGGGTGTGCGGCAGCGCCGTGCTCGGCGGCGGACTCGGCCCCCGGCGATGGATCGTGAACGCCCAGGTGCCCGGTGGGTACCCACGCCTGGACCCCGACCGGCATCTCGCGGAGATCGCCGCGGCCGAGGGCCTGACCGGCCCCGGCGCGGGACTGATGACCGCCGCCGACGTCACCGCCCGCACGGTCGCCACCGACAAGGGTGCGACGGCGACCGTCACCTGCGGTCTCGGTGTCCGGGGCTGGGCCGCTGCGCCGGACGGCGACACCGGGCCGCGGCCGCCCGGCACCGTCAACATCGTGGTGACCCTGCCGGTCGCCCTGTCCGACGCCGCGCTGGTCAACGCCGTCGCCACGGCCACCGAGGCCAAGGTGCAGGCGCTTCTGGACGCCGGACTCGACTGCTCGGGGACCCCCACCGACGCCGTCTGTGTCGCCTCGCCCGCCCCGGGCGCCGACGGCGGGGAACCGTTCGCCGGGCCCCGTTCACCCTGGGGGGCGCGCCTCGCCCGCGCCGTGCACCGGGCGGTTCTCGACGGCGCGCGGGGGGAGCGGACGGCGGGGCGGATCTGACGGGACGCGTACCGAAGAGGTCCACGGCCGGGCGGAGCGGTCCCGTGGGACCGGCCTCTCCGGGCATCACCGTCGCGTGCCCGCCCCGGCCGGCCGTGGGTGTCAGGTGCCGGGCAGCACCTCGCGCAGCAGGCGCCCGACCTGCTCGGTCTCGATCAGGAATCCGTCGTGCCCGTACGGCGAGTCGATGATCCGGAGCCTGCCTGCGCCGGGCAGCGCGGCCGCCAGCCGTGCCTGCTGCGCGAGCGGGTAGAGCCGGTCGGACTCGACACCCGCGACCAGGGCGGGCATGCGTGCCGCGCGCAGGGCCGGGGCGGCGCCGCCCCGGCCCCTGCCGACGTCGTGCCCGTTCATGGCCTCGGTGAGCGTGACGTAGCTGCCCGCGTCGAACCGGCGCACCAGCTTCGCGGCGTGATGATCGAGGTACGACTCCACCCCGTAACGCCCGCCCCGACAGGGGTGTTCGCCCGGCTGCGGCCGGCCGCCGAACCGGGTTTCCAGCTCCTGTTCGCTGCGATAGGTGACATGGGCGATCCGCCGAGCCAGCCCCAGGCCCCGGTGGGGTCCTTCGCCGGGCGGTGCCTCGTGGTAGTCCCCGCCCCGCCAGCCCGGGTCGGCGCGGATCGCGGAGATCTGGAGCGATCCCCAGGCGATCTGCTCCGCCGAGGCGGCGGCGGTGGTGGCCAGCACCGCCAGGGCCCCGGTGCGTTCCGGCCGGCTCACCGCCCATTCGAGCGCCCGCATCCCGCCCATCGAGCCGCCGATGACCGCGGCCCAGCGTCCGATGCCGAGGGCGTCGGCCAGCTCGGCCTCGGCGGCCACCTGGTCACGGACCGTCAGACGGGGGAACCGGCTGCCCCACCGGGCGCCGTCCGGATGCGGCGACGAGGGTCCGGTGGTGCCCTGGCAGCCGCCGAGCACGTTCGGCGCGACCACGAACCAGCGGTCGGTGTCCAGGGCCTTCCCAGGGCCGATCAGGGCGTCCCACCAGCCCGCCGTGGGGTGTCCGGGCCCGGCGGGGCCGGCGGCGTGGCTGTCACCCGTCAGCGCGTGCAGCACCAGCACCGCGTTCGCCCCGTCCGGGTCCGGCCGTCCCCACGTCTCGTACGCCATCCGCACGCCGGGAAGCGTGTCGCCGCACTCCAGCGGCAGCGGCCGGCCGAGCGGCGCCCAGGACCTGCGGCCCGGCGGGTCCCCGTCCCGGTGGCCTCCCGTGGCCGGGACGGGGAGCGAGGGGGGTGCGGCCGTCCGGTTCAGGACGCCGCCTTCGCCGCCCGGAAGCCCGCTTCCAGATCGGCCTTCAGGTCCGCCACGTTCTCCAGCCCCACCGACAGCCGCACGAGCCCCGGGGTCGCCCCGGTGGCGGCCAACTGTGCCTCGTCCAGCTGGCTGTGGGTGGTCGACGCGGGGTGGATGATCAGACTTCGTACGTCACCGATGTTCGCGAGGTGGCTGAACAGCTCGACCGCGTCCACGAAACGCTTGCCCGCCTCCACCCCGTCGCGCAGCTCGAACGAGAACACCGCGCCGGCGCCGCGCGGCAGATATCGCTGCCCCGCCTCGTACCACCTGCTCGACTCCAGGCCCGGGTAGTGCACGGCGGACACCTCGTCGCGCCCCTCCAGCCACCGGGCGAGGGCCAACGCGTTCGAGGTGTGCCGCTCCACCCGCAGGCTGAGCGTCTCCACACCCTGGAGCAGCAGGAACGCCGAGTGCGGCGAGAGCGCCGGACCCAGGTCGCGCAGCAACTGCACCCGCAACTTCACGGCGAACGCACCGGGTCCCAGGTCGGGCCAGTAACGCAGCCCGTGGTAGCTGGGGTCGGGGGAGTGGAAGTCGGGGAAGCGCTCGGCGTGCGCGCCGAAGTCGAAGGTGCCGCCGTCGACGACCACCCCGCCGATGGTGGTGCCGTGGCCACCGAGGAACTTCGTCGCCGAGTGGACCACGATGTCCGCGCCGTGGTCGAGGGGACGCAGCAGGTACGGGGTGGGCAGGGTGTTGTCGGCGATCAGCGGCAGTCCGGCCTCGTGCGCCGCGTCGGCCACGCCCCGGATGTCGAGCACGTCGCCGCGCGGGTTGCCCAGCGTCTCGGCGAAGAACGCCTTGGTGTTCGGCCTGACGGCTGCCCGCCAGGCGTCCGGGTCGTCGGGGTCGTCGACGAACGTCACCTCGATGCCGAACCGGGGGAGGGTGTGGCGGAACAGGTTGAACGTACCGCCGTAGAGGGAGGTGCTGGAGACGATGTGGTCGCCGGCCCCCGCGAGCGTCAGGACGGCGAGGGTCTGCGCGGCCTGCCCCGAGGCGACCGCGACGGCGGCGACTCCGCCCTCCAGCGCGGCGATCCGCTGCTCCAGGACGTCCTGGGTCGGGTTGTGGATGCGGGTGTAGATGTTGCCGGGCTCGGCGAGCGAGAAGACGTCGGCCGCGTGCTGGGTGTCCCGGAAGACGAACGACGTGGACTGGTAGATCGGCACCGCGCGGGCGCCCGTCGTCGGGTCGGGGACGGCGCCCGAGTGGATCTGCTTGGTCTCGAAGGACCAGGCGGGCCCGGCGTCCGGCCGGTCGTGGTCCTGACCCTCAGGGGTGTGGCCTGCGGTGACGGAGTCCAGGGGCTGGCTCATGACGTTCCTCGCACGGGTAGCTCAGTGGTGTGGGGCAAAGCCTCACGACCGTCCGGCTTCGGACCGTAGAGGGCGCCGCGCGCGTGCGGAAGCATGTCACCGGTTTGGCCACGAACCCGCAATGTCCTGGCAACACCGGGCGGTGGGGCGGGACACCTTCGCGGAGCGGCCGAGGCGCGGGGGAGCCGTCACGCGCCGCCGCCGGCCCGCGTCCCCCGCCGTACGGTCCTCTGCGGGTACGGGGAGTGGTCGCGGGCCGGCGGATGGTCGCCGAGGGGCCGGGCGCCGCCGGTCGGACCGGCGGCCGGCGGCTCAGTCCTCGGTGAACATCCCGTTGCGGAGCTTGCGGAGAATCCGGCTGAGCAGCCGTGACACATGCATCTGCGAGATGTCGAGTTCGGCGCCTATCTGGGCCTGGGTCATCTCCTGGCCGAACCGCATGTCGATGATGCGCCGCTCGCGCGCGTCCAGGTTGCTCAGCAGGGGAGCGAGCGTGTGCAGGTTCTCGACGCTCTCCAGCGCGGGGTCCGTGTCGCCCATGGCGTCGACGACGGTGCGGCCCGGGGTGTTGAGCCGTCCCGCGTCCGTCGCGTCGGTCGGCATGTCCAGCGATCCGGCCGTGTAGCCGTTGGCGGCGACGATGCCCTCGCTGACCTCCGACTCGTCGATCCCCAGGTGCTCGGCGAGTTCCCGGACGGTCGGGTCCCGGTCCAGGTCGCCCGCCAGGGTCTCCTTGGCCTTGGCGATGTCGACCCGCAGCTCCTGGAGCCGGCGCGGCACGTGCACGGCCCAGCTGGTGTCCCGGAAGAACCGCTTGATCTCGCCGACGATGTACGGGACCGCGAAGGAGGTGAACTCCACCTCGCGGGAGAGGTCGAACCGGTCGATCGCCTTGATCAGACCGATGGTGCCGACCTGGACGATGTCCTCCATGTCGCCGCTGCCCCGGTTGCGGAAGCGGCCCGCCGCGAACCGGACGAGGGAGAGGTTCATCTCGATAAGGGTGTTGCGCGCGTACTGGTACTCGTGCGTGCCCTCCTCAAGCACCTGGAGCCGGTCGAAGAACAGCTTCGACAGATTCCGCGCGTCCTTGGGAGCTATCTTCCCCGCGTCCTCGATCCACGGAAGGTCGTCGGTGAAGCTCGTCACGCCCTTGATACCAGCGATGTCCGAGGTGCCCGGTACGACCGATGTGCTCGTCGCCGTCGACCGTGCACCCTCCGCTCGCTCCATGTGGGCCGTCTGCGCGGTGTGCGCCGTCATCTGGTCACGCTCCCCTGGGTTATGGGCCATGAGGTGTGTTCGCCTGCCCCCGGGGGAAGCGCGTATGCGTGTTCGGGGAAGTTGATCACGTCACAGCGAGGATGCGACCGATATGCGAGGTGAGGGTCCGTCACTCCGGGAGGCCGAACGGAGAGAACGGGAAGGGGGACCGGGGGAGAGCGCGGAACACCCGAAACCGCCCCACCGGTACGGGGGAGCCCGGTGGGACGGCCGGAACCAGAGTGCCACAGGGATCACCTGAATGGGATCGGACAGCCCTGTCCCGGGCGGTAGTTGAGTGGTTCTCGACGGTCGGACGAGGCGTCCACCCCCCGCGGTCCGCGCCTTCGGCCGTCAGCGTCGGCGACCACGTCCACGCGCGGGGAGGGCGGCGCCGATGCCGCTCACCTGAAGCGCGAGAAGGACCAGACCGAACAGCATCAGGCTCGTGGGGCTGAACAGGATGGACGTCGAGGTCTCCGTCGCGTTGATGACGAAGGCGATCCCGAAGAACACTGCCGCTGCGATTCCCAGCATGTTTTCTCTCTCCAGCCGGTCGGCGGCGTGCGGCGGCGGGGTGCCGCGGCAGCGCCGCTCTTGGTGAGCTGTTCGAGTTCCCGCCCTGGCTCAGAACAGTCGTCCGGGGCGGCTCGGGAACGGATCCGCCGCTTCGCCGACGGCTCGCGTGCTCATCGCGACGGCGGGGAAGCGGCTGCGTTCGCCCCCGCCGCTGAGCGCCGTACGGGAGAAACCGGCCCGTCACCCGAGCGAAAGTGACCGAAGGGCGGCCAAAAGGTATCAAGTCCGGGGAAACGGGGACTCGGGAGCGGAGGAACCGCAGCTCGGGGGCAGAGAAACTACAGAAGGACCGAGGTCGATCCCATGAAAGCCGTCCAGTACCGCAGCATCGGCGCCGCACCCGAGGTGGTCACCGTTCCCGATCCCGAGCCGGGACCAGGACAGGTGCTGCTGAAGGTCGCCGCCGCAGGCGTCTGCCACTCCGATGTCGCCGTGATGAGCTGGTCCGCGGAGCAGCTCCCCTTCCCGCTGCCGCTCACCCTCGGGCACGAGGGCGTCGGCACCGTGGCCGCGCTGGGGGACGGAGCCACCGGCTTCTCGACCGGCGACCCGGTCGCCGTGTACGGCCCCTGGGGATGCGGTACGTGCGTCAAGTGCGCCCAGGGCAAGGAGAACTACTGTCTGCGTGCCAAGGAACTCGGCATCAACCCGCCCGGACTCGGCGCCCCCGGCGCCATGGCCGAGTACATGATCGTCGACGACCCGCGTCACCTGGTCCCGATCGGTGACCTCGACCCGGTGAGGACCGCACCGCTGACGGACGCCGGGCTCACCCCGTACCACGCGATCAAGCGGTCCATGCCCAAGCTGGTGCCCGGGGCCACCGCCGTCGTCATCGGCACCGGTGGCCTCGGCCATGTGGCGATCCAGTTGCTGCGTGCCATGACGGCCGTCCGGGTCGTGGCCCTCGACGTCAGTGAGGACAAGCTCGCCCTGGCCCGCAGCGTCGGCGCCCACGAGACCGTGCTCTCCGACGAGCACGCGGCGGCCAGGGTCCGCGAGCTCACCGGAGGCATCGGGGCGGAGGTCGTCCTCGACTTCGTCGGCGCGCCTCCCACCGTGCGCACGGCCGGGGCCGCGGCCGCGATCGACGGCGACGTCACGATCGTCGGCATCGGGGGCGGTGAACTGCCTGTCGGATTCGGCAGCCTGGCCTACGGTGTCACGGTGACGGCGCCCTACTGGGGCTCCCGCAGCGAGCTGACCGAGGTGCTCGATCTGGCGCATGCCGGAGTGGTCGACGTGCACGTGGAGACGTACTCGCTCGACGAGGCGCCGAAGGCGTACGAGCGACTGCACGCCGGGAAGATCAACGGGCGCGCGGTCATCCTGCCCAACGGCTGATCCGCCTCCCCGCGATCCGCCTCCCCTTCCGTACGGGCCGACGCCGTGGAGCGCCGGTCCGTACGGCCGTACGGTGGCTGTGGCTGTGGGCCGTCGGACCGGGGCGCGTGGGTTCGCCGCCCCGCCGGTTCCCTGGACCGCGCACTCCCGGGAGGCCGTGGTCGGTCGCTCCTTCCGCGCCACCGCGGGAACTCCCCGCCCACATGGCATGTCGCCCAGGCCGGAGCCGGACGACGCTACGCCGAGGACGCGCCCTCGCCTTCGACGTGGCCGATCAGGCGCTCGACGAAGACGCGCTGGCCACGGACCAGGCGCTCCTCGGCCTCCTCCGGGGTGCACCAGGCGAACCGGTCGATCTCCGGGAACTCCCGCCATTCACCGGAACCCTTCGGCCACTCCATGCCGAACGTCCCGGGAACCGCCTTCGACACATCGAGGTCGGCGGCCACCGCCCACACGGTCACCAGCTTGCCGCTGGGCTGCCGGGCCTCGCCGAGCGGTACCCACGCGCCGTCCGGCACCGGCAGCCCCAGCTCCTCCTCGAACTCCCGGCGGGCGGCCGAGGCGGGCTCCTCGTCCGGCCCGTAACCGCCCTTCGGGATCGACCAGGCGGCGGCCTCGCGCCCCGCCCAGAACGGGCCACCCATGTGCCCGATCAACACCTCCGCGCCTCTCGTCCCGGACCGGAAGAGAAGAAGCCCCGCGCTGCGCCTGCCTGTCGACATGCCGTCAAGCCTGCGCGCGGGAAACACCGACCGCCACCACCGACCGCCACCACCGACCGCCACCACCGGACACCGGCGGAGGGAGCGGGCCGTGGCACCGGCAGGGTCACGGCCCGTCCGACGCGCTACACCTTCCGGTAGTCGTACGCCTCCGAGGCCGCTGCCACGACCACCGCCGGATCACCGCCCACCGACGCGGTGACCACGGCGGCCACCGCCCCCTCCGCCTGCCCTTGCGCGTCCGAGGACGAGCCGATGGACCCGCGCCGCCTGCCGCCGTCGATCATGGACCGGGGGAGGACAGGCGCCGCTGAAGGTCCTTGTCCAGCGTCTCGGCCACGAGCGGGTCCGTCGGGGCCGTTCCGGTGACGGTGTTCACGGTGATGCGGCCGGACCCGTGCCCGACGGCCGGGTGTCCGGTGTCGGTGGTCGTCACCTCGCCGCCGTTCGTGAAATCGTGGGTACCCCCGGTCCGCCACGATCCTGGAGAACGCAGCCATGTCGCTTCCTCCCCTCGGACGGCAGTCGGGCGCCGCCCACCACGAGTACTGCAACACAGCCCTCTGCTGCCGGTGCCAGCAGCGTTCCTGGACGACCAGGTCCGGAACCGAACGGCTCTGTGGTCCGTGCGCCGCCTGCTGCCGCGACTGCGGCAGGGCTCCCGCACCCCACGTGGACGGACTGAACGACGGACTGTGCGCCGAATGCCGCGGACTGTGCGGGCGCTGCCACGCCCAGCTCCCGTTCGACGGAGCGTGCCCGTGCCGCAAATGGCGCGAACGAGCGGCCGGCGATCCGGTCGCGTACATCCTTCAGGCCCTGCCGCAGCCCTTGACACAGGCGTTCTCCCACCGCATCCCGCACACCCTTCACGAGCTGATCCACCAGGAGCTGTCCCATCGCAGCGCCGATCAGCTGCTGGACCGCCTGGAGCGCCGCTGGAACACCCGGTGGGCCCACGCGCTGTACGAGAAGGACGAGGACGGCAGGCGCCGCTGGACCGCCCAGGACATCGCCGAACAGCTGCTGCGTCCCGGCCACTGCCAGAACCCGCCGTGCGAGGACGGCTATCTCGTCACCACCGGCACCGCCTGCGGTCACTGCCGCCGGCCCCTGCACCGGTTCGTCCCCTCGGTGGCGGAGAACACCGCGACGTCCGAGCACGCCAGGACCGCCGCGGCCGGGATCAGACGGGCGCTGCTCGCCAACCGCGGCGCCCGCAAGAGCCCCGGGACCGGCTCACCGCCCCGGCAGCGCGGGTCCCACTGACCGGGCGCGGCAGCGACTGCCCCGTCGCCCCGGCCTGCGCCCGCACCTTCGCTCGTCGAGGGCGTGCACGGGCCCACCCGACGGACCGGAGGCCACCCGGCCGGGGGACGGCGTGAAAAGGGCCGCGCCCCGGCCGGCGGCCCTGTCGGCCATCGGCGCGCGGTGGGCACGCTGATCGGGATCTCGGCGACCTTCGGATACGCCACGTACCAGAGCCGGCCGTCGTCCTGCCCGGGGCGGTCGTCGCGGGCACGGCCGGGGCCGTGGCGGCCGGGGTCCACCCCTCGGTCCGCGCCTCCCGCCCCGCCCCGACCGGGACTGGCGGCCACCTGACCGCGGACACCCTCGACGTCCTGTCGAGTGAAAGTCGCACGACGACAGCCGCCGGGCCGTACAACACGGCCCGGCGGCTGCTTTGCTGCCGGAAGGGGACCGGCGCGGAGCGCCGGAGGAACCCGTCGGCCGTCCGAACGGACGCGGTGCGGACACCGAATCCCGCGAAAGACAAGCGAAGGAGCGTCGCAGTGACGACGATGGGTGAAGCAGGGGCGGACGAGGCGGAGGGGGAGGAGTACGAGAACGAACTCCCGCTGCGCCCGAAACAGCCGGGCAACGTCGTGATCAGGTGGCTGACCACCACGGACCACAAGACGATCGGCACGCTCTACCTGACGACCTCGTTCGCGTTCTTCTGCATCGGCGGTGTGATGGCGCTCCTCATGCGCGCCGAGCTCGCCAGACCCGGCACGCAGATCATGTCGAACGAGCAGTACAACCAGGCGTTCACCATGCACGGCACGATCATGCTGCTGATGTTCGCGACGCCGTTGTTCGCCGGGTTCGCGAACTGGATCATGCCGCTCCAGATCGGCGCGCCCGACGTGGCGTTCCCTCGGCTGAACATGTTCGCGTACTGGCTGTACCTCTTCGGCTCGCTGATCGCGGTGGCCGGTTTCCTGACCCCGCAGGGGGCGGCCGACTTCGGCTGGTTCGCCTACTCCCCGCTGACCGACTCGGTGCACTCGCCCGGGGTCGGATCCGACCTGTGGATCATGGGTCTGACCTTCAACGGCTTCGGTACGATCCTCGGTTCGGTCAACTTCATCACCACGATCGTCTGCATGCGGGCGCCCGGGATGACGATGTTCCGCATGCCGATCTTCACCTGGAACGTCCTGCTGACCGGTGTGCTGGTCCTGCTCGCCTTCCCCGTACTGGCCGGCGCGCTCTTCGCGCTGGAGGCGGACCGGAAGTTCGGGGCACACATCTTCGACGCCTCCAACGGCGGCGCACTGCTCTGGCAACACCTCTTCTGGTTCTTCGGCCATCCGGAGGTGTACATCATCGCCCTGCCGTTCTTCGGCATCGTCAGTGAGATCATCCCGGTCTTCAGCCGCAAACCGATCTTCGGCTACATCGGTCTGGTGGCCGCGACCATCTCCATCGCCGGTCTCTCGGTGACGGTGTGGGCGCACCACATGTACGTCACCGGCGGGGTGCTGCTGCCGTTCTTCTCCTTCATGACGTTCCTCATCGCGGTGCCCACCGGGGTGAAGTTCTTCAACTGGATCGGCACGATGTGGAAGGGCTCGCTCAGCTTCGAGACGCCCATGCTGTGGTCGATCGGCTTCCTGGTCACCTTCCTCTTCGGTGGTCTGACCGGTGTCATCCTGGCCTCGCCGCCGATGGACTTCCACGTCTCGGACTCGTACTTCGTGGTCGCGCACTTCCACTACGTCGTCTTCGGCACCGTGGTCTTCGCGATGTTCGCTGGCTTCCACTTCTGGTGGCCGAAGTTCACCGGCAAGATGCTGGACGAACGGCTGGGCAAGATCACCTTCTGGACGCTGTTCGTGGGTTTCCACGGCACGTTCCTGGTCCAGCACTGGCTCGGCGCCGAGGGAATGCCGCGTCGGTACGCGGACTATCTGGCCGCCGACGGATTCACCGCGCTGAACACGATCTCGACGATCTCCTCGTTCCTGCTCGGACTGTCGATGCTCCCGTTCTTCTACAACGTGTGGAAGACCGCCAAGTACGGCAGGAAGATCGAGGTCGACGACCCGTGGGGCTACGGCCGTTCGCTCGAATGGGCGACGTCCTGCCCGCCGCCCCGGCACAACTTCGTCACCCTGCCGCGCATCCGCTCCGAGTCCCCGGCCTTCGACCTGCACCACCCCTCGGTCCGGCTGCTCGACGACGCTGTCAACCACCCCGGCGCCTCCGTGACGGTGGCACCCGGGGACAAGCAGGCATGAGCCGCCGGCCCGGGGAGAGGGGGCGGGTGAGACCCGACGACGACCCCGTCCGCGGCCTGGCCCAGCTCGAAGGACACCTGCTCTGGAACGCCGAGCTGACCGACGCGCGCGTCCGGGCGGACCGCTTCACCGAGGCACTGCCCTGGCTCACCACCGCCCAGCGCGAGGACGTGGAACGCGTCTACGTCGCGGACCGTGTCGCCGCGTCACGGGCCACGCTGATCCGAATCCGCGCCCGCGCCGTGGAACTGCGCGGCGAGTACGAGGAGCGCTACCGCAGGCTCAGGGCCCGCTGCGTCATGGGCGCCGTACTGGCGGTCGGCGCCGCGAGCGGCACCTGTACGGCGCTGACCTGCCTGACACGCTGACGTGTCCGGTGACCGCCGGGCGGCGGGCGCGGCACGGGCGGTGGCCCGCACCGCCCGTGCCGCCCGTGCTCCGGAGCCGCCGCCCGTTCTGCCGTACCCAGCGGGCGGACTCCTGGACGGCTGGTCAGGATGAGGGGGTGAGGGACGCGTGTGACGGGGCAGGCGGAGAGACGACCGTGCAAGCCCGAGAAGGGACGAACACTGTGGCACGACCCAGGATTCTCGTAGTGGGCGCCGGATTCGCCGGAGTCGAGTGCGTGCGCCGTCTGGAGCGCAAACTCGGACCGGGGGAGGCCGACATCGCTCTGGTCGCGCCTTTCTCGTACCAGCTCTACCTGCCGCTTCTGCCCCAGGTGGCCTCCGGCGTGCTCACCCCGCAGTCGGTCGCGGTCTCGCTGCGCCGCAGCAGGCGCCACCGCACCCGCATCATCCCGGGCGGCGCCATCGGGGTGGACACCCGGGCGAAGGTCTGTGTCGTACGCAAGATCACCGACGAGATCGTCAACGAGCCGTACGACCACATCGTGCTCTCGCCCGGCAGCATCACCCGGACGTTCGACATCCCGGGTCTTGTCGAGAACGCCCGGGGCATGAAGACGCTCGCCGAGGCAGCCTACGTCCGGGACCACGTGATCGCCCAGCTCGATCTCGCGGACGCCAGCCACGACGAGGCCGAGCGGGCCTCACGGCTCCAGTTCGTGGTCGTCGGCGGCGGATACGCGGGCACGGAGACTGCCGCCTGTCTGCAGCGGCTCACGACCAGCGCCCTGCGGCACTATCCGCGCCTCGATCCGAAGCTGATCAAGTGGCATCTGATCGACATCGCGCCGAAGCTGATGCCGGAGCTGGGGGACAAGCTCGGTGAGAGCGCTCTGAAGGTCCTGCGCGACCGGGGCGTCGAGGTGTCGCTCGGGGTGTCCATCGCCAAGGCGGGCCCGGAAGAGGTGACCTTCACCGACGGCAGGGTGCTGCCCTGCCGCACCCTGATCTGGACGGCGGGTGTCGCGGCGAGCCCGCTGGTCGGCACACTCGGCGCGGACACGGTACGCGGCCGGCTCGCGGTGACACCGGAGATGACCCTGCCCGGGTTCGACGGGGTGTTCGCGCTGGGCGACGCGGCGGCTGTTCCGGACCTCGTCAAGGGCGACGGAAGTGTCTGCCCGCCCACCGCGCAGCACGCCATGCGCCAGGGACGGAAGGTGGCGGACAACGTCATCGCCTCGCTGCGCGGAACACCGTTGCAGCCGTACACCCACCGGGACCTCGGGCTCGTCGTCGACCTCGGGGGGAAGGACGCCGTCTCCAAGCCGCTCGGTGTCGAACTGCACGGCATCTCCGCGCAGGCGGTGGCGCGCGGGTACCACTGGTCGGCGCTGCGGACCAGCGTCGCGAAGACGCGGGTCCTGACCGACTGGATGCTCAACGCCGTGGCGGGCGACGCCTTCGTGCGGACCGGTTTCCAGGCCCGTAAGCCCGCCACACTGCGCGATTTCGAGTACACCGACGCCTACCTCACCCCGGAGCAGGTGCGGGAGCACACCGCGTCGATGAGCGCCCGGCACTGACGGGCGGTGGGGTCAGGCGCCGGGGACCGTGCGGTGGACCTGGCGCAGGAAGGCGGCGTTGTCGGGTGTCTGCCGGATTCTCTCCAGCAGCGTCCCCAGCGCCGTCTGTCCGTCCCTGCCGTGCAGGGCGCGGCGCAGGCCCCGGACGGCTGCCAACTCCGCCGCCGGGACGAGGAGTTCATCACGGCGGGTGCCTGAGGACATGATGTCGACGGCCGGGAAGATCCGCTTTTCCGCGAGGGCGCGGACCAGACGCAGCTCCATGTTGCCGGTGCCCTTCAGCTCTTCGAAGAAATAGTCGTCGGCGCGGGAGCCGGTCTCCACGAGCGCGGTGGCGAGGATCGTCAGCGAACCGCCTTCCTCGGCCGCCCGCGCGGCACCGAAGAGACGTTTGGGGCCGGTCAGCGCGGCGGCGTCGACGCCACCGCTCAGGGTGCGTCCGCCCGCCGACGCGGCGTTGTTGTGCGCCCGGCACAGCCGGGTGAGCGAGTCCAGCAGCATCACGACGTCCCGGCCCTGTTCGACCAGCCGCCTGGCCCGCTCCACGGCGAGGTCGGCGAGCGCGATGTGTTCCTTCGCAGGCCGGTCGAAGGTCGAGGCGAACACCTCGCCACGGACCGATCTGCGCATGTCCGTGACCTCCTCGGGGCGTTCGTCGAGCAGCACGACCATCAGATGGCTCTCGGGGTGGTTGGCGGCGACCGAGGCGGCCAGTTGCTGCAGCAGCACCGTCTTGCCCGTCCGGGGCGGTGCGACGATCAGCCCGCGCTGCCCCTTGCCGACCGGCGCGATCAGATCGACGAGGCGGGTCGCGGCGGTTCTGGACGCGGACTCCAGCCGGAGCCGTTCCCGGGGGTGGACCGGGGTGAGGTCACGGAAGTGCGGCCGGTCCCGAACGGCCTGCGGGGGAAGGCCGTTGACCCGTTCGACCGTGCTCAGCGTCAGGGGCCGGTCGCAAGCGCCCTCGACGACATCGCCCTTGCGCAGGGAGTGCCGGCGGACGAGGGCGACGGACACGTGCACGTCGTGCGGGGTGGGCAGGCAGTCGCCGGTACGGAGCACGCCGTGTCCCTGCGCAGTGAGGTCGAGGACACCGGCCGCGTGGGCCGGAGGCTGTTCCCGTCGGACGACGGGGCGTTCGAGTGTGGTGGTCATGGAGGAGTCCTTTCGCGGACATGGCGAATGAGGAGTCCGGTGGGTACGGTGCGGCTGAGTCACGCACCGGGCGTCGGGCACAGGCCCGGACCGGACGGTGTGGAAGGGTGCCGGGAGCCGGTTCGCCGGTCGAAGAAGGACAGGCGCAGCGGCGGCACGGAGAAGAATTGCGAAGAGGAAGTGGTACCTGCCCCGAACGGGACGTACACGCTTTCTCTTCGGACTGTAACACCTCGGGCCCCGGCCGGGAAGAGGGGGCACATGACAGCGGCCCCGGTCGCGCATGACCGGGGCCGCTGTCGGACGGGTGGGGTGTGGGGGTGTGCCGGTGCCGGAGGAACCGGGTCGCCGAAGCCGTGACCTCGGTGGTCTGCCGGAGTCCGCAGGCCGGGACCACGCCGTGGAGGGCCGCCTCAGGGCATGAATACCACCGCACCTCAGGGCGTGGGCGCCGCCGCCTCAGGACGTGAGTACCACCGCCTCAGGGTGTGGGCGCCGCCTCGCTCACTCTTCGGCGAAGACGGCGTCGGCCGTGGTGACGACCGCGCACTTCCCGGCCGCCCAGCGCAGCGCCATGGCGTGGTCGGCGGCGGAGAAGTCGGCGACGGCGTCGGCCACCACGAAGGCCTGGATGTCCCGCATCCAGGCGTCGCACGCGGTCATCAGCACGCCGATGTGGGCGTAGACACCGGTGACGACGATCTGGTCACGGCCCTGCTCACGCAGCCGCTCCAGGAGGTCGGTGCGGACGAAGCCGCTGTACTTCCACTTGGTGAGGACGGTGTCGTCGGGGCCGGGAGCGACCGCGTCGGCGATCGCGGCGGCGTGGGCGTCGTCGGGCAGTCCCGGCCCCCAGAAGTCCTGCTGGAGTCCCCTCTCCTCGGGGCTCTGGCCGCCGGGCTGGGCGGTGTAGAGGACGGGGACCGCCAGCCGCTCCGCCTCCTTCCTCAACGCCGCGACATTGGCCAGCAGTTCGGGAACGGGCTCGGCTTCCCGGTCGAACGCCGACAGGAAGTAGTTCTGCAGATCGTGGACGAGCAGGACCGCGCGGGACGGGTCGACGGTCCAGCCGACCCGGTTCGCGGGCAGTTCGCCGGCGGTCGGCATGGGGTACGGGGCGATGGCGGGCAGAGCCATGGTGCGTTGCGTTCCGTTCAGGGGTGCGCGGATGTGGGAGGGACGGACGTGCGGGCGGCGGTGGTGCGGAGGTCCTTCTTGGAGATCTTGCCGACACCGGTCTGCGGGAAGGTCTCCACGAACTCGATCCGGTCGGGCACCTTGTACGCGGCCAGGCCGCGTTCGCGGACGAACTTCTTGACGGCGAGCGGTTTCACCGGGCCGGCGCCCGCCCGGAGGATCACATAGGCGCAGGTGCGCTCACCGAGGTACGGGTCGGGCTCGGCCACCACATTGGCGTCGTGCACGGCCGGATGGGCGAGGAGGTGGTTCTCGACCTCCTCCGCGGCGATCTTCTCGCCGCCCCGGTTGATCTGGTCCTTGGCCCGCCCCTCGACCACCAGATGGCCCGTCCCGGTGACGCGTACGACGTCCCCCGTACGGTAGAAGCCGTCCTCGGTGAACGAACGGGCGTTGTGCTCCGGGGCGTTCCAGTAGCCGCGGATGGTGTACGGGCCACGGGTGAGGAGATGCCCCGTGCCGCCGGCCGGCACCTCGCGGTCCTCGTCGTCGACCACCCGGATCTCGTCGTCGGGGGAGATCGGCCGTCCCTGGGTGGTGACGACGGTCTCCTCCGGGTCGTCGAGCCGGGTGTAGTTGACCAGGCCCTCGGCCATGCCGAAGACCTGCTGGAGGGTGCAGCCGAGCGCGGGCCGCACCCGGCGGGCGGCCTCCTCGCTGAACTTCGCGCCGCCCACCAGCAGGACCTGGAGGCTGCTGAGATCGTGCGGGGACTTCGGCGCCGCCTCCGTCCACACCAGGGCCAGCGGCGGGACGAGCCCGGTGTGGGTGATCCCCTCGCTCTCGATCAGCGGGAAGGCGATGTCGGGGCTGGGCTGCGGACACAGCACCACCCGGGCGCCCGCGTACAGCGCGCCCAGTGAACCGGGCGAGGACAGCGGGAAGTTGTGCGCCGCCGGCAGCACGCACAGATAGACGCTGTCCTCGTCGACGTCGCAGATCTCGTTGGAGCCGCGCAGCGAGTAGATGTAGTCGTCGTGGGTGCGCGGGATCAGCTTCGGTACGCCGGTGCTGCCGCCCGAGAGCTGGAGGAACGCCAGGTCGTCCGGGGCGGGACCGGCCACCTCGGGCGGCCCGTCCTGGTGGACGTCGGCCAGTGCCTCGAACGGGCCGGGGTCGTCCGACGCGACGAACACATGGCGCAGCGTGGGGACTTCGACCCGTGTTCTGGCCGCCAGTCCCCGGTAGTCGAATCCGCCGTGCTCGGCCGGGATCACATAGGCGACGGCCTCGGTGAACGAGCAGAAGTACCGGATCTCGCTGTCGCGGTGCGCGGGCAGCGCGAACACGGGCAGCGCGCCGATCCGGAACAGCGCGAAGACGACCTCGAAGAACTCCGCGATGTTGGGGAGCTGGACGACGACCCGGTCGCCCCTGCCGATGGAGCGGGCGACCAGTCCGGCGGCCAACCGGTCGGCTCTCCGGTCGAGTTCGGCATAGGTCCAGCGGTGTCCGGCCACCGGGTCGACGATCGCGACGCGGTCCGGGTGTTCGGCGGCGCGGTCGCGCAGCAGCTGCCCGAAGGTCTCGCCGCGCCACCACCCGGCGGCGCGATAGCGCTCCGCGAACTCGGCCGGCCAGGTGGGTGCTTGCTCCGTACTCACAGGTCGACCCCCACCGCGTGCAGGAACGTGCGGAACTTCGCGGCGGTCTCCGCGGTCTCCGACTCGGGTTCGGACGCGGCGACGACACCCGCTCCCGCGTACAGCCGCAGGGTCTGCTCCTCCGCCTCCGCGCACCGGATCGTCACCACCCACTCGCCGTCGCCGTGGGCGTCCCCCCAGCCCACCACCCCGGTGAAGAAGCCGCGGTCGAAGGGCTCGGTCTCGCCGATCACCGTACGGGCGAGGCCGGTCGGCGTACCGCAGACCGCCGGGGTCGGATGCAGGGCGCAGGCCAGCTCCAGCGCGGAGGTGCCGGAGGCGGCGAGCGTCCCGGTGATGGTGGTGGACAGGTGCCACATGGTGGCGGTGCGCACCAGTGTGGGCCGCGCGGGCACGGTCATCTCCGTGCAGTGCCCGGCCAGCGCCTGGTGCACCGCGTCCACGACCACGGCGTGTTCGTGGAGGTCCTTGGCGGAGTCCAGCAGGGCGGCGGCCCGGCGGACGTCCTCGGCCAGGTCGGTGCTGCGCGGTGTCGACCCGGCGAGCGGATTGGCGACGACACGCTGCCCGTGGCGGGAGACCAGCAGTTCGGGGCTGGCGCCGAGCAGGGTCCGGCCGGGCGCGGTGGGCAGGGCGAAGGTGTAGCCGGACGGGTCGCGGCGGGCGAGCCGTTGCAGCATCGCCGGGATGTCCAGCGCTTCGGGGGCGGTGAGTTCGAGCGTGCGGGACAGCACGACCTTGCTGAACTCGCCGCGCCACATGCGCTCGACGGCCGAGGCCACCCCGGCCCCGTACACCTCCGGAGCGGGGACCGGGCGTATCTCCCAGTCGGCCGAGTCGGGGGCCTCCGCGGGCAGCGCGATCAGCGGGTCGGCGGTGAGCGGCGGCGCGCTGCGCACGGTCTCCGGGACGGCCAGGGCCGAGGGCGCGGTGTGGTCGAAGGGGACGGCCCCGACGACGACCGGCGCGGACCGTCCGGCGCTGCGGGCGGCGGCCAGCGTGGCGGCCACTCGCTGTGGCAACGGGCGTTCGTCGTGCGGGACTTCACAGGCGGCGCCGGTCGCCAGCAGGGTGCGCGTGGGGGTGGCGAGGAAGCGGGCGCGCGGGGTGTACGCGTCGAGCAGCGCGGTGGCCGCTCCTACGGCGGGGTGGGCCGGATCGGCCAGGGGGACGTGCGTGGCGACTTGGGATGCCGTCGACACGGGGGCTCCATTCTCGGTGGTTCCCGTCAGCGTGGCGGGGGTCGGGGTGCGGATGCGGTGGGGTGCGGGACGCGGGGTGGGCGGGGTCAGCGCAGGGTGGCGCCGCCGTCGACGTACAACTCCTGCATGGTGATGTGCCGGGCGCGGTCCGAGGCGAGGAAGACGACGGCGTCGGCGATGTCCTGGGGGGCGGCGATCCGGCCGAGCGGAATCCCTGTCCGGTACGTCTCGGGGTCCCCGGCCACGACCCGCCGTTCGGAGTCTTCGCCGGTCCACAGGGCCCGTTGCATGGCGGTGTCGGTCGAGCCGGGGGCCACCACGTTGCAGCGGACGCCGCTGCCCGCGAGTTCGAGCCCCAGACACTTCGTGAACATGGCGGCGGCGGCCTTGGACGCGGCGTACGCGGCCATGCCCGTGCGGGGAACGCCGGCGGCGTTGGAGCCGACCGTGACGATGCACCCCGAGCCCCGGCCGGCCATCCGTCGTCCGACGGCCCGTGAAGTATGGAAGATTCCGGTGGTGTTGACCGCGAAGGTGTCCGCCCAGTCCTCGTCGGAGAATTCCGTCACGGGGGCGGTACGGAGAATGCCGGCGACGTTCACCAGCAGGTCCACCGGCCCGAGTTCGCGTTCCACCTGATCCACGGTCCGGTCGACGGACGCCCGGTCGGTGACGTCCAGGGTGAAGGAACTGACCGAGCCGGTGGAGCGGTCGGTGTCCGTCTCATCGGCCGGACCGGGCACGTCGCGCCGCGGGGCGATGTCGGTCGCCGCCACCCGTGCGCCGAGGGCGGCGAGTGAGGCGGCGACGGCCGCCCCGATGCCTTGTCCGGCGCCGGTCACCAGAGCGACGCGGTCCGCGAACTCGCCACGACAGCCCGGTATGTGCTCAGGCATGAACAACCTCCCCATGTTGTTAGGTGAGCCTAACCTAATATGAAGTGGCAGCCCAGTGGGTATCAGCTGTCGAATCAGTGGTTAGGTTAACCTCACCTGAGCGAAAAGCCGCACGGCGCAGTGGCCGGAGCGGCCGCCCGCCGTACCGGTCGACGGAAATGCCGTCCTCGGGGCGCGGTGTGGCGCTTCGGCTGCCGCGCAAGGGAGTTGACGAGGCGTGCGGTGGTCGGCCGCAGAGGCGGCGGCGGTCCGCGGTGCGGAGTGACGGGGGCGACGGCCCGGTGCGAAGGTGCCGCGCTTCCGTGCGACGCGCGTGCGGGACGGCTCGCGGCGGAGCTTGCGGGTGGGTGGCGTGAACGAGTGCGGGACGGCTCGCGGAGGTGAGCAAGCAGCTGCGGGGGGCGGCTCGCGGGCGTGTGTCGGGCCGTGCGCCGGGGCGCGGGCCCAGGACGACCGGGGCGGCGGCCCGCGCGGGTGCCGAGCGAGCCGCCGCCGTCGCCTCAGCCCGTCGGGCCCGGACCCGTGTCCGGCGGATCGGCCCCGTCGCCACCCCGGAATACGCCGAGGATGCGTTCGGCCGCCAGAGTGGCCGTCAACTCCCCGTCCCGCACCCGCTGTTCAAGGGCGGGAGCCAGCGCACGCACCCGGGGATGACTGCGCAGACTGTCCAGGAGCTCGTCGCGGACCATCGTCCAGGTCCAGTCCACCTGCTGCTCACGGCGTTTCGCGGCGAGCCGTCCGCTGGACTCCAGGAGCGCCCGGTGCTGTTCGAGCCGTTCCCAGAGGGCGTCGAGACCGCTGGACTCACGGGCACTGCACGTCAGCACCGGGGGAGTCCACGCCGCGTCCGCCGGGTGCATCAGCCGCAGCGCGCCCGCGAGTTCACGCGCGGCCGACCGGGCGTCGCGCTCGTGCGGGCCGTCCGCCTTGTTGACCGCGATGGCGTCCGCCAGCTCCAGGACGCCCTTCTTGATGCCCTGCAACTGGTCGCCCGTGCGGGCGAGTGTGAGGAGCAGGAAGGTGTCGACCATGTTCGCGACCGCCGTCTCCGACTGGCCGACCCCCACCGTCTCCACCAGCACCACGTCGTAGCCCGCGGCCTCCATCACGATGACGGACTCACGGGTCGCCTTGGCCACCCCGCCGAGCGTCCCGGCGGTGGGGGAGGGGCGCACGAACGCGGCGGCGTCCACCGCCAGCCGTTCCATCCGGGTCTTGTCGCCCAGGATGGAACCACCGGTACGGCTGGACGACGGGTCCACGGCCAGTACGGCGACCCGGTGTCCGAGCCCGGTCAGCATCGTGCCGAGCGCGTCGATGAACGTGGACTTGCCGACCCCGGGCACCCCGCTGACACCGATCCGCCGGGCCCGTCCGGAATGCGGCAGCAGTTCGCTCAGCAGCCGCTGCGCGAGCGCCCGGTGATCGGGGCGGGTCGACTCGACGAGAGTGATCGCGCGCGCGATGTACGCCCGCTTCCCGTCGAGCACCCCCTTCACATAGCTGTCGAGGTCGATCGTCGCGGCCATGGGTCAGCGGCTCACAGCTCGTGGCCGAGCGCGGCACCGAGCCGCGTCACCAGGTCGAACGCCGCGTCCGGGATCACCGTGCCCGGCGGGAACACCGCCGTCGCCCCCGCCTCGTGCAGTGCCTCGATGTCCTGCGGCGGGATCACCCCGCCCACCACGATCATGATGTCCTCCCGGCCCTCGGCGGCCAGCTCCTCGCGCAGCGCGGGCACCAGCGTCAGATGCCCGGCGGCCAGCGACGAGACGCCGACGATGTGCACGTCCGCCTCGACGGCCTGCCGGGCCACCTCCGCCGGCGTCTGGAACAGCGGGCCCACGTCCACGTCGAAACCCAGATCCGCGAAGGCCGTGGCGATCACCTTCTGGCCCCGGTCATGGCCGTCCTGGCCCATCTTGGCGACCAGGATGCGCGGACGGCGCCCCTCCGCCTCCTCGAACGCGTCGACCAGGGCCCGGGTCCGGTCCACGGACGGCGACTCACCTGCCTCTTTGCGGTACACACCGGAGATCGTACGGATCTGGCCCGCGTGCCTCCCGTACACCTTCTCCAACGCGTCGGAGATCTCACCGACCGTGGCCTTCGCACGGGCCGCGTCGACCGCCAGCGCCAGCAGATTGCCCTCCAGCCCCGGCCCCGGATTCCGCCCGGCCGCCTCGGTCAGCGCCCGCAGCGCGGCCTGGCAGGCGTCCTCGGAGCGCTCCTCGCGCAGCCGCCGCAGCTTCTCGATCTGCTGGGTGCGCACCGACGAGTTGTCGACCTTCAGCACATCGATCTTCTCGTCGGTCTCCACCCGGTACTTGTTGACGCCGATCACGGGCTGACGCCCCGAGTCGATCCGCGCCTGGGTGCGCGCCGCGGCCTCCTCCACCCGCAGTTTGGGGATGCCCGCGTCGATGGCCCGCGCCATTCCGCCCGCGGCCTCCACCTCCTCGATGTGCTGCCAGGCCCGCCGCGCCAGGTCGTACGTCAGCCTCTCCACGTACGCGCTCCCGCCCCACGGGTCGATGACCCGGCAGGTGCCGGACTCCTGCTGGAGCAGCAGCTGCGTGTTGCGGGCGATGCGGGCGGAGAAGTCCGTCGGCAACGCCAGTGCCTCGTCGAGGGCGTTGGTGTGCAGCGACTGGGTGTGCCCCTGGGTGGCGGCCATAGCCTCCACACAGGTCCGGGTGACGTTGTTGAACACGTCCTGCGCGGTCAGCGACCAGCCGGATGTCTGCGAATGGGTGCGCAGCGACAGCGACTTGGCGTTCTTCGGATCGAACTGCCCGACCAGCCTCGCCCACAGCAGCCGGGCCGCCCGCAGCTTCGCGATCTCCATGAAGAAGTTCATACCGATCGCCCAGAAGAACGACAGACGCGGTGCGAACGCGTCCACGTCGAGCCCCGCCTCCCGCCCGGCCCGCAGATACTCCACCCCGTCGGCCAGGGTGTACGCCAGCTCCAGATCGGCCGTCGCACCCGCCTCCTGGATGTGGTAGCCGGAGATCGAGATCGAGTTGTAGCGCGGCATCCGCTGCGAGGTGTACGCGAAGATGTCGGAGATGATCCGCATCGACGGGCCCGGCGGATAGATGTACGTGTTGCGGACCATGAACTCCTTGAGGATGTCGTTCTGGATGGTCCCCGCCAGCTTCTCCGGCGGCACGCCCTGCTCCTCGGCGGCCACGATGTACAACGCGAGCACGGGCAGCACCGCGCCGTTCATCGTCATCGACACCGTCATCCGGTCGAGCGGGATGCCGTCGAACAGCTGGCGCATGTCGTAGATCGAGTCGATCGCCACCCCCGCCATGCCGACGTCACCGGTGACCCGGGGATGGTCGCTGTCGTAGCCGCGGTGGGTCGGCAGGTCGAAGGCGACCGAGAGCCCCTTCTGACCGGCCGCCAGATTGCGCCGGTAGAAGGCGTTCGACTCCTCGGCGGTCGAGAACCCGGCGTACTGCCGGATCGTCCACGGCTGGTTGACGTACATCGTCGGATACGGCCCGCGCAGATACGGGGCGATGCCCGGATACGTCCCGAGGAAGTCCAGCCCCTCCAGATCGTGCTCGGTGTACAGCGGCTTGACGCCGATGCCCTCCGGCGTCTCCCACAGCAGATCGTCCTCGGACGACCCCGTGGCCTCCTTCAACGCCGCGCGCCACCGGTCGTCCGAGCCGTCGGCGGGGCGGTCGCTCGTCAGGGCGACGCCGGAGAAGTCGGGAACCGGGCTCACCGGGCTGTCGGGCGTCGGCATCACGCCACTCCCATACGGTCGAGGACGGAGGTGAGGACCGCGACGGCGTCGCAGCCCGCGAAGACGTACGCGTCGACGCCGGCGTACTCGCCGGGCCGGCCCGCGAGGAAGACCCGGCGCGCCCCGGCCGTGCCGAGGGCGGCGGCGACCGCCTCGGCCTCCTCCGCGTAGAGCGCGTCACTGGAACACAGACAGGCGATCTCGGCCCCGGCGGCCGCGAACGCGTCGGCGGCGGTCGACGCGTCCACCGACACCGGGTCGTGGACCGGTTCGATCCCGCCCGCCCGGAAGAGGTTCGAGGCGAACGAGGCCCGTGCCGTGTGGGCCGACGCGGGGCCGAGCGCCGCGAGGAACACCCGGGGCCGCCGCCCGGTCGCCGCGAGATGCGCGTCCGACCGGGCGCGCAACGCCTCGAACGCCTCGTCACGGCGCACCTTCGGCAGACCGCCGGAGGGATCGGGCGGGGCGCTCTCCCGCTCCACCGGACGCTCCGCGAGGTTCGGGAACTCGCTGACGCCCGTGATGGGTTCGCCGCGCCGCGCCAGCCGCCTGCCGCGCTCCGCCCAGGTGGCCGCCAGCCGCTCGCCGATCATCCCGGAGCGCAGCGCCGCCGCCTGGCCGCCCGCGCGCTCGATCTCCTGGAAGAACGCCCAGGACGCCTCGGCGAGTTCGGCCGTGAGCCGCTCGACGTACCAGGAACCGCCCGCCGGGTCGATGACCCGTGCCAGATGTGACTCCTCCAGCAGGATCGTCGAGGTGTTGCGCGCGATGCGCCGCGCGAACGCGTCCGGCAGTCCCAGCGCGTGG
The DNA here is from genome assembly GCF_029167625.1 of Streptomyces sp. AM 4-1-1. Classification (NCBI taxonomy): domain Bacteria; kingdom Bacillati; phylum Actinomycetota; class Actinomycetes; order Kitasatosporales; family Streptomycetaceae; genus Streptomyces; species Streptomyces sp. AM 4-1-1. The sequence continues at coordinate 222,633 of NZ_CP119145.1, read as the reverse complement.
TCGAAGGGCAGCACGGTGACGGACCCGGCGCCGCCGACGCCCGCACCCAGACAGGCCAGCGTCGTCCGCAGCATGTTCACCCACGGGTCGCGGCGGGTCATCATCACCGGAGAGGTCACGGCGTGCTGACGCTGCGCTCCCGCGCCGGGCTCCCCGCACACCTCGGCGACCCGCGCCCACAGCAGCCGCGCCGCCCGCAGTTTGGCGATGGTCAGGAACTGGTCCGCGGTGGCCGCGTACCGGAACTCCAGCTGGCCGCACGCGGCCGCGACGGACAGGCCCGACCCGGTCAGCTCCCGCAGATAGGCCACACCCGTCGCCAGCGCGCTGCCCAGCTCCTCGGCGGCCGAACCGCCCGCCTCGTGGTACGGCATCGCGTCCACGGTCAGCGCGCGCAGACCCGGGTACCGGGTGTCGCACAGCCCCGCCCAGTGCGGAAGGGACGCCGTGCCGGGTTCCGCGCCGGTACGGGCCGCGTGCCCGAGCGGGTCCACCCCGAGGGTGCCGCGCGCCGACTCCTCGGCCACCCCCCGCTCCTCGTACAGCCGCAGGAGTTCCCGCGCGGCGGCGTCGAAGTCACCGCCCGCGTCGAGGGCGACGGGGGCCAGGTCGAGATAGACCCCGTCCAGCGCCCGTGCGAGCCCGGAGACCGGCACCCCGCCCGCGCCGCCCACGGTCAGCCAGAGCGAGGTGACCCCGTTCTCCAGGTCGGCGAGCACCGCCTCGTTGAGCCGGACGGGGTCGGGCATCGTGTGGCGCTGGCGCACGTCCCAGCCGCCCGTCGCGTTTCCCCCGGGTCTGTCCCCGCGCACGAAGGGGGCGAAGCCCGGGTGACCGGCGGCGGGCGCGGCGTCGCGGGAGGTGTAGAGGGGCCGGGTGGTGAGCCCGTCCCCCAGCGCGGTGGACAACGCTTCCTCGGCGGCCGCGCCCGAGAGGTCCTTGCCCGATTTGCGCAGTACGCCTTCGACGAGGCTCTGCCACTGCTCGTGGGTGGGGTCGGGGAACTCGGCGGCCAGGGAAAGCCCGTCATCGGGCAGTACCGTCATGCTCAGATGCTAGGGCAGGGGCCGGAATCCGCGACAGGTGCGGCCTGTGACCTTGCCCTCTCCGGAGCGCCCTTGATCCGCCGCGCCCCCTGTCCTGAGGGCTGTCCCGTGATCCCTGGTGGGCGTGCGACGACAGCTACGGCGCCTCGCGGCGTTGTGGGAGCGTCCCCGTACATCCAGTATGCGGACGCTCCTCCGCCTGGCGACGCACCGCATCCGACGCCGCACGCTGATCCACCACGGATCGCGGGACAGCCCTTGGGGCGGGCCGTCAAAGGGCGCAGGGAGCCCGTGACGCGGACTTCGGGCGTTCGGCGGCGTCGCCCCGCCGCTCTCATACCGTCCGGCAGATGCCCCACGGAACACCAGGGAGCATTGCAGCTGCGAGACGTATGCGAATATCTTGTCGCACATGCAGTCCTACACAATCGGGCAGGCGGCGCGCTTGCTGGGAGTCAGCCCCGACACCGCCCGCCGTTGGGCGGACGCCGGCCGGGTCGCGACCCATCGCGACGACAGTGGCCGCCGGCTCATCGACGGCCGTGACCTCGCCGCCTTCTCCATCGAGGTGGGACAGGGCGGGAGCGGGGACGACGAACCCTCGTACACCTCCGCCCGCAACGCCTTCCCGGGGATCGTCACGGGCGTGAAGCTCGGCGATGTGGCGGCGCAGGTGGAGATCCAGGCGGGCCCGCACCGCCTGGTGTCCCTGCTGACCCGGGAGGCCGTCGAGGAACTCGGACTGGAGGTCGGGATGCGGGCCACCGCCCGCGTCAAGTCCACCAGTGTGCACATCGACCGCGTCTGACCTGTCGCCACTTCCGGAGGAGTCCCTTCCTGATGCCCACCACGCCCACCGTCCGCCGGACCGCCGCCGCGCTCATCACCGCCGCACTGCTGGCACCGCTCACCGCCTGCGGCGGCGACGACGGCGGGAAGGCCGACGGCGCCCGGGCCACCGGCTCGTCCGCGGCGCCCGAGGCGCGCCTCACCGTGCTCGCCGCCGCCTCGCTCACCGATGTCTTCAAGTCCGCGGGCGCCGCCTACGAGAAGGAGCACCCCGGCACCACCGTGACGTTCTCCTTCGCCGGCTCCCAGGAACTCGCCGCCCAGGTCAAGCAGGGCGCCCCCGCCGACGCCCTCGTCACCGCGGACACCAGGACGATGGACGGCCTCGCCTCCGACACCGGCACCCCGACCGTGATCGCCAAGAACCGCCTGGTGATCGCCACCGGGGAGGGGAACCCGCACAAGATCCAGGGCCTGAAGGACCTCGCCGACACCAAGCTGAAGGTCGTCCTCGCCGCCCCCGAGGTCCCCGTCGGCCGCTACGGCAAACAGGTCCTGGACGCCCAGAAGATCGAGGTGAAGCCGGTCTCGCAGGAGCCCAACGTCCGCGCGGTCCTCAGCAAGGTCGAACTCGGCGAGGCCGACGCGGGCATCGTCTACCGGACGGACGCGGCCGGCGCCACGGACAAGGTCGACGCCGTCGACATCCCCGACGCGCAGAACGCCGTCGCCTCCTACCCGGCCGCCACCCTCAAGCAGTCCACGCACACGGAGGCCGCCGACACGTTCGTGAAGTGGCTGAGCGGTCCCGCCGCCCAGAAGATCCTGCGGGCCGCGGGCTTCCAGCAGCCGTAGCCGGACAGCCGTGAACAGCCCGGGGGACCGCCGCCCGGCCGGGAGACCCGCCACAGGGACGTGACCGGCCGGACCCCGGGCCCCCGGAAGCGACCCGACCGGGTGGCCACCCTTCGGGGCGGCCCCCCGCCCAGCCCCAGGAACCCGCGATGAGACGCCACCGCACCCGCCCGGCCGGCCCCCGCGCCCCCCTGGCGCTGGCCGTTCCCGCCCTCCTCGCGATCGCGTTCCTGCTGATGCCGCTGGTCGGCATCCTGGCCCGCACCTCCTGGGCGGACCTGGGCACCCATCTGACCAGCCCCGGTGTCACCCAGGCGCTCAGGCTGTCGCTGCTCGTCTCCTTCTGGGCGCTGGGACTCTCCCTGCTCCTCGGGGTGCCGCTCGCCTGGCTGCTGGCCCGGGTGCCGTTTCCCGGCAAGACACTGGTCCGCACCCTGGTCCTGCTGCCGATGGTGCTGCCGCCGACCGTCGGCGGGGTCGCCCTCCTCCTCGGCTTCGGCCGCCGCGGGGTGCTGGGCCCCTGGCTGGAGAACACCCTCGGCATCACCCTGCCGTTCCACACCTCCGGCGCGGTCGTCGCCGCGACCTTCGTGGCGATGCCCTTCCTGATCATCAGTCTCGAAGGCACCCTGGCCGGACTGCGTCCCTCGTACGAGGAGACAGCGGCGTCCCTGGGGGCCTCCCCGGTCCGGGTGTTCCTCACCGTGACCCTTCCCATGGTCGCCCCCGGCCTGGCCGCGGGTGCCGCGCTGACCTGGGCACGCGCCCTCGGGGAGTTCGGGGCGACCATCACCTTCGCCGGAAACCTCCCCGGCACCACCCAGACCCTGCCCCTCCAGGTGTATCTGCTCCTCCAGGACTCGCCCGAGGCCGCCACCTCCGTCTCGCTGCTGCTGCTCGCCATCGCGATGACCGTCCTGATCGCCCTGCGCGGGCGCTGGACCGGCGGCGCCCCGGGCCGCGCCCCGCGCGTCACGCCCCCGGCGGCCGACACCACCCCGCCCGCCCCGGACACCTCCGAGGCCGTGGAACCGGCCGTGGAACCGGACGAGCCACGGCAGCGCTGGCCGCTGCACGCCGACGTCACCGGCTTCGACCGGCTGACCCTCGACGCCGATCCCGGCACCACCATCGCCGTCGTCGGCCCCAACGGGGCGGGCAAGACCACCCTGCTGCGCGCCCTCCTCGGCCTCACCCCCCGGGCCCGCGCCGAACTGCGCCTCGGTGACCTCGACATCACCGCGCTCCCCCCGCACCGCAGGGGCGTCGCCTGGGTCCCGCAGGACGGCGCGCTCTTCCCGCACCTGAGCGCCCTCGGCAACACCGCGTACGGACTCCGTGCCCAGGGCGTCCGCCGCGCCGAGGCCCGCCGCGAGGCCCAGCGCTGGCTCGACCAGCTCGGCGTCGGCCAACTGGCCCACCGCAGACCCGGACAGCTCTCCGGCGGACAGGCCGGACGGGTCGCGCTGGCCAGGGCGCTCGCCGCCCGGCCCCGGCTGCTGCTCCTCGACGAACCGCTGGCGGCCCTCGACCAGACCACCCGCGCACGGGTGCGCCACACCCTGCGCAGGCACCTCGCCGACTTCCCGGGCGTCTGTCTGATCGTCACCCACGACCCCGTCGAGGCGGTCTCGCTGGCCGACCGGGTCCTGGTACTGGACGAGGGACGCACCCTCCAGGACGCGTCGCCCGCCGAGGTCGCCCGCCATCCGCGCTCCCCGTGGGTGGCCCGGATGCTGGGCCGCAACGCCTGGCCGGGCACCGGGGCGCCCGACGGCACCCTCACGCTCGACGGCGGCGCCCGGCTGGTGACCGCCGAGCCCGTCGCGGAGGGGGCGTCGGCGCTGGCGGTCATCGCGCCCGAAGCCGTCTCCGTGCACCGTGACCGTCCCGCGGGCAGCCCCCGTAACGTCTGGCCGGGAACCGTCCGTGAGATCACCGCCGTCGGCAGCAGGCTACGGGTCGTGATCGCCTCTGAGCGGGCACCGGACCTGGTCGCCGAGATCACCACGGCGGCGGCGACGGAACTCGGCATCACCGACGGATCAGCGGTATGGACCAGCGTCAAGGCCACGGAGATCACCCTCGTGACCCGGTGAGGGCGCCGAAGCGCGGAGCCCGGCGGAGCGCGTCGCGAGGGCTACGGAAGCGGCCTCAGCGCAGCGCCGCCAGCACCGGTCCGCCGACGAGTCCCAGCACCACCGAACCGGCCGCGGTGGCGCAGGCGAGGAGGCGCGGCCCCCGCCCGCCGTCCCGCAGCCGCCCGCCCGCGCCCGGCGTGACGGCGGGGACGATCCAGCGCAGGTAGTAGAAGAGCGAGGCCACGGTGTTGACGGCGGCCAGCACCGCGAGCCGGCCGTGACCGCCGTCGAAAGCGGCGGTGAACGCCTCCAGCTTGCCCAGGAACACCGCGGTCGGCGGGGTGCCCACGAGTCCGAGCAGACAGACGACGAGGCTCGCCGCGAGCAGCGGGCGCCGCCGCGCCAGCCCCCGGTAGTCCGCGGTCTCGCGGGCGTCGGGCAGGGCGCAGACCACCGCGAAGGCACCGAGATTGGTGACGGTGTACGCGAACAGGTAGTACAGGAGCGCGGGTTGCGCGAGTGAGGCCCGCCCGGTCACCGCCACCGGCAGCAGCAGATAGCCGATCTGGCTGATCGCCGAGTAGCCGAGCAGCCGCTTCACGTCCCGCTGGAAGAACGCGCCGAGGTTGCCGAGCGTCATGGAGGCCGCGGAGACCACCGCGATCAGAGCGGCCCAGGGGAGCGGGCCACCTGCCAGTGGTACGGCTCCGAGCCGGCCCAGCGCCACCAGCGCGCCGATCTTCGGCAGGGTGGTGAGGAACGCGGCGACCGGGGCCGCGCTGCCCTGCACCGCGTCCGGCACCCAGAAGTGCGCGGGCACAGCCCCCGCCTTGAACAGGAGCCCGGCCAGCAGCCCGACCGCCCCCACGACGACCAGTCCCCGGGGCGCGTCGCGCAGCGCCGCATCCAGGGCCGGGTAGCCGGTGGCGCGACCGGCCGCGTACAGCAGAGTGACCCCGGACAGCATCAGCACCCCGAGGAACGCCCCGACGACGTAGAACTTCAACGCCGCCTCGGTACCCGGGCCGTCCTTGCGGAATCCGGCGAGGGCGTACGCGGGAACGCTCGCCAGCAGATATCCGGCGGACAGCAGCAGCAGGTCCTGGGCACCCGCCAGGACCAGCGCCCCCAGCGCGCCCAGTTGCAGCAGGACGTGGAACTCGCTCTCCCTGGGGTCCGCCCGCAGCGGCCCGGCGCCGAGCCCGATGACGACGAGCAGTCCGGCGAGCACGGCGATCCGGCAGGTGGTGGTCGGTGCGTCGACGGCGAAAGCGCCGCCGAACGCGGTGCTGTCCGGCCCGGCCGAGGCCACGGCCGCCGCCACGATCCCCGCGACGCAGACCGCGGCGGCCACCAGCGCCACCACCCACTGCCGGGTGCGGGGCAGCCAGGACCCGAGCAGCAGCCCGACGACCGAGCCGCCCGCCAGCAGGATCTCGGGCAGCAGGGCGGCCGGGTTCTCGTCCATGCCGGTCACCGCGCGAGCAGCCCGAGGACGGCCCTCGACGCCGGTTCGACGAGGTCCAGCAGGAACCGGGGGGCCACCCCCAGCACGACGGCGAGGGCCAGCAACGGCGCCACGGCCAGTCCCTCATGGAGCCTGATGTCCGTGAACCCCCGCGGGATGCCCGGGGCGTCGGACGGGGCGGCCGGTCCGAGGAACACCCTCTGAAAGGCCCGTAGGAACAGCGCGGCGGTCAGCACGATGCCGAACAGCGAGAGTCCCGTGGCCACCGGCCGGGGCCCGAGGGCGCCGGCGAAGATCTGGAACTCTGCGATGAACCCGGAGAAACCGGGCAGCCCCAGCGACGCGAAGGCCGCCACACCCGTGAGCCCGGCGAACACCGGCGCGGGACCGGCGACTCCGGAGTACGCCCCCATGTCGTACGTACGCCCCCGCTCGTACAGCACCCCCGCGAGCAGGAACAGCGCACCGGTCAGCAGACCGTGACTGACCATCTGCGTCACCGCGCCGGTCACGGCGAGGGACCGGGCCTCGGCCACGTCGCCGCCCACGGCGGCCGCCGCGCCCACGGCGAGCACGACATAGCCCATGTGGGTGACCGAGGTGTAGGCGATCATCCGCTTGAAGTCGGTCTGCGCCAGGGCGACCAGCGCCCCGTGCAGCACGGACACGACGCCGACGACGACGAGGACGAGGGCGTACCGGCGCCAGGCGTCCGGGAGCATCGGCATGGCGATCCGCAGAAAGCCGTACGTGCCCATCTTCAGCAGCACCCCGGCGAGGATCGCCGATCCGGCGGTGGGCGCCTCCGTGTGGGCCGGCGGCAGCCAGGTGTGGAACGGCACGGTGGGGGTCTTCACGGCCAGCCCGACACCGATCGCGAGCAGCACGGCGCCGCCGTACGCGGCGCGCCCGGCGAGCGGGTTCTGCCGGGTCAGCTCCACCATGTCGAAGGTGTGCGGCGAGGCCGCCAGATAGAGGCCGATGAATCCGAGGAGCAGCGCCAGCGATCCGACGAAGGTGTAGAGGAAGAACTTCAGCGCCGCCCGCCCGGCGTCCCGGTGTCCCCAGCCCGCGATGACGAAGTACATCGCCACGATGGACAGGTCGAAGAAGACGAAGAAGAGGATCAGGTCCAGCGAGACGAACACGCCCAGGCAGGTCGTCTGGAGGAACAGGAAGAGCGCCGCGAACTCCCGGGTACGCCGGGTCCCGCGCAGCGAGTACACCGCACAGGCCAGGAAGAGCACACAGGTCAGTGCGGTGAGCGGCAGGGAGAGGCCGTCGACGCCGACGTGGTAGCCGACGCCCGCGCTCGGAATCCAGCGCGCCCGCTCCTCATGACTCGTCCCGCCGCCCGCCGGGTGGCCCGACCGGACGGCGACGGTCAGGCCCAGCTCGGCGGCGGTGACCGCGAGCCACACGGCGCGGATCACCCGCGCGGGCGTGCGCCGGGGCAGGCAGAGCAGCAGCGCGGCCACCGCGGCCGGTGCGAGGACGAGGACGGTCAGCACGGGGTCACCTCACCAGGACGAACACGACGGCGAGCAGGGTGAAGGCCGCTGCGGCCTGGGAGAGGTACTGGTGAAGCTGCCCCGTCTGCGGGGTACGGGCGAGTGCGCCCAGCGCGCGTGCTCCGGCCGCGACGGCGGTGACCGTGCCGTCGACGGCCCGCTCCACCACCCGGTCCGTCCCGCGCGCCAGCCGGAGGGTGAGGCGGGCGGAGCCGTCGACGGCCCGGTCCAGCACCCGGTCGTCGAGGACCGCCGACAGCCGGGCGAGCCGCAGCACGGGCCGTACCACCAGCAGCCGCGCCGAGCGCTCCAGTCCCAGCCACTGCTCGGCCCATGCCCTGGCGGACGGTGGCAAGGGCAGCGCCCGCCCGCCCCACACCCAGGCGGTGGCGGCGGACGCCAGGGCCACCGCCCCGGACAGCGCCGCCTCCCAGGCGCCGGGCCCGGCCCGCCCGGTCGTCCCGAGCACCCGCTCCACGGCGTCGCGTACCGGCGGGAACGCCGTCGCGGTCAGCGCGACGCAGGCGGCGGCCAGCAGGACGAGCGGCGCCACGGCGGCCGGGGGGAACCGGCGGGTGCCCCGTCGTTCGGTGTCGTACTCCGGCCGGTCCCGCGCGGGCGCGGGGCGCAGCACGAACCACAGGGCCTTGGCGCTGTAGGCAGCGGACAGCACGACGGCGGTGAGCCCCGTGACGTACAGCCAGGGGCTCCGGCCGAGCGCGGAGGCGAGCAGCAGGTCCTTCGTCGCCCACAGCGACAGTGGTGGCAGCCCCGCCAGACAGAGGGCGCCGACGGTGAAGGCGGCGCCGACCGTCCGGTGAAGGCGGGCCGCGCCGGACAGTCCGCTCAGCGTCCTGGTGCCGAGTGCGGTGAGCCAGGCGCTCGCCGCGAGGAACAGCAGGCTCTTCGTCGCCGCGTGGGCGATCAGCTGGAGCGTCCCGCCGGTGACGCCACCCGCCCCGGCGGCCATGACCATGAAGCCGATCTGCGCGCAGCTCGAAGCGGCCAGCAGCTGTTTGAGATCGGTCTGGGCCACCGCGACGAGTCCCAGCGCCACGGCGGTGGCCGCACCGGTCCAGGCCACGGCCGCGCCGCCCCAGCCGGACGCTTCGAGCAGGGGTCCGGTGCGCAACAGGAGGTAGGCCCCGGCCGCGACCATCGTCGCCGAGTGGAGCAGGGCGGAGACCGGGCCGGGGCCGCGCATGGCGCCCGACAGCCAGAAGCTGAAGGGCAGCTGGGCCGACTTGCCGAGCGCGGCGACGATGATCCCGGCCGTGACCACGGACCGCCAGGGGCCGGCCGCGTCGGACAGCCGGGCCAGATCGAGCCCGGCGGGACCGCCGCCCGCGAGCGCGGCCCCGGCCGCGAGGTAGAGGCCGAGATCGGCGGTACGGGTGGTGAGGAACGCGGTGTCCGCCGCGGCGACCCCGGCCGGATCGCGCCACCGGTATCCGATCAGCGCCCAGGAGGTCGCGCCCATGACCTCCCAGCCCATGAGCAGCACCGGCAGCGAGACCGCGGTGACCGTGACCAGCATGCTCGCGGCGAAGACGAGCATCAGGCCGAAGTACCGCGCCCGTGCCTCGGCGGCGCCGAACTCGCCGACGCCGGAGGCGAGTACGGCCAGGGTCACCGCCGTGACGGTCACGACCATCAGTCCGGAGAGCCCGTCGACCGCCAGCCGCACCGGTAGGCCGGCGACCAGTGGCGCGCCCGCGTGCGGATGCCGCAGCGCGGCGGTCAGCGCGAGACCGAGATCGCCGAGCGCGACGCACACGGCGACGGGGGCCGCGATCCGGTCGGCGGCGCGTCCGGCGACGGCGAGCGCGGTACCCGCCACGAGCGGCAGGGCGATCAGCGTCCACAGGAGTCCGTCCGCCCCGCTCACTCCTTCAACTCCGCGGCCAGGTCCGTCATGTCGATCTCGCGGGCGCGGAACAGGGCGGTGACGACGGCGAATCCGATCGCCATCTCCAGGGCCATCGCCGTGACGGCGAGAACGACCAGCACCTGACCGTCGCCGGTCGCCGGGGCGATGTAGTGCCGGACGGCTGCGGCGGCGACGATGACACCGCCCAGCATCAGTTCGAGGCCCATCATCAGCATCACGACGCTCTGCTGGGTGAGCGCGCCGAACAGGCCGACGCAGAACAGCGCGGCGGCGAGCAGCAGGAAGAGTTCCAGGTTCACCGGCCGACACCGCCACGCACCGGGTCGTCGGCGTGCCGGGCGCCGAGGCCGTCGCCCAGCCGGTCGTAACGTCCGCGGCGGGTGGCCAGGACGACGGTCGCGACGATGGTGGCGAACAGCGCCATGCCGAGGGTCATCATGGTGAGCATCTGAGGTCCCATCAGGGACAGGCCGAGCTGTTCCGTGGCGTCGGCGGGTGGCCGGCCGCGCCGCGAAGGCCAGGGCACCAGGAGGATTCCGGCGGTCAGCCCGGCGAGGACGACGAGGCTGATGACCGTCGCGCCCCGTCGGTTGTGGAGCATCGGCATCGGCGTGAGCCCCGCCGGGTTCATCATGTACATGATCATGAAGACGCCCATGACCGCCATCTCGACGGTCATCATCAGCACGATCACCACGCCCAGGTAGTCCAGCCCCAGCAGCATCACCTCGCCGCCGACGCAGAGCAGCGAGAACAGCAGGGCGTACGTGGCCCGGGCCATCGAGTCGAAACGGAAGACGGACACCCCGCCGACGACCGCCGACACGCCCAGCACCCAGAACAGCGGCCCGTCCGTCATCGGCCCAGCACCACCACGGCGACCACCAGGGCCTGGAGAACCGTGAGCGGTGTGAGCACCAGCCAGGCGATCTCCGTGTAACGGTCCATGCGCACGGCCGGAACCAGGTGCCGGACCCGGACCAGTACGGCCAGCACGGCCGCGGTCTTGACCAGGACCCAGGCCCAGCCGGGCAGCCACGGGCCGTGACCGCCGCCGAGGAAGAGCGGCACACCGACGGCCGCGGCCACCACGAGCAGCAGCCAGCGGCCACCGAAGAACAGCACCCGGTCGGCGCCCGACAGCTCGGCGCCCGCACCGCCCGACACGTCACGTCCGACGGGCTGGTCGAACGGCCCCCAGAACGCCATCGCCATGGCGCTGACCAGGTACACCACGAAGGCCACGGGCATCCACACGACGAACCACAGACCGGCCTGCGCGTCGACCACGCCACCCACCCGCAGTGAGCCCGCGCCCAGCGCCGCCGTGGTGAGCGCGAACATGTGCGGCAGCTCGTACGCCAGCCCCTGCGCCAGGAACCGGTAGCCGCCGATCAGGGCCAGGGCCGAGTTCGACGCCCAGCCCGTCAGCCACACCGCGGCCCAGGCCAGCGCCTCCAGCGCGTTGAACCACACGACGCCGATGTCCGGGTCGCCCACCGCGCGGAAGCCGAGCGGAAGCACCGCGGCGGCCAGTACGGCCGTCGTCGGCAGCAGGACCACCCCGATCCGGAGCAGCGTGACGTCCATGGCGGTCGTACGGCGGGGCTGCCGCACCAGGAGGCGTACCACCTCGCGCACCGGGGCCGCCGCCCGTGAGGCCGTCTCGCGGACCGTTCCGGCCCGGCCGCGCGCGGCCCCGGCCGTGAGGACGGCGTCGAGACCGGCGGTCGCCGCGGCGGCCGTGATCAGCAGGGCGGGCAGCAGGGCGGCGCTCCACAGCGGCCCCGGGTCAGCCACCTCGCACCTCCGTGCCGTCCGCGGACCCGGCGGCGCTGGTGACCAGGCCGTCGAGATCGGGGTCGAGGCTGGCCACGATCAGACGCGCGCCCGCGAACTCGGCTCCGTCGAGGAGGGCGGGCAGCAGATCGAGCAGCGCACGGGAAGGGGGACACGGGCCGTCGAGCGCGCCCCTGGGGCCGGTGCGCGCGGCGGGGCCGTCCAGCGGCCGGGCGTCCGCCGACTCCGCCGAGGCGCGTTCGGCGCCGGCCAGCCAGGCCAGCAGCCGGCCGTACACGTCCCCGTGGCCGTCCTCCGTGGCGGTCTGCGCGGGCCCGGTCGCCCCGGCGGCCACCGCACGCGCCCCGGTGAGCACGCCGAGCCCGGCCGTCGAGCGGCGCAGCACCCACGAGCGTCGTACCCGCCGCGCCAACGCATCGACGAGCGGCGGGAGTTCGGCCGCCGGGGTGTCCGTGAGCGCGGCGTCCCGGACCGACCGGGCACGCGCCGCCGCGTCGCCCCACCCCGCCACGGCGAGGAGCCGGCCCAGACTGTCGAGATGCGCCGCGCAGAGCCGTCGCGCGGCGGCTCCCCGGGACACCGTCTCGCCGCGCAGCGCGCGCAGCCACGGCTCGTCCCAGTACGCCGGCCGCGTGTGGTGCGCCGAGGGCGGCGGTGTCTCGACGGCGGCCCGCTGGATCACATCGCCCTGGAGCGCCAGCCGCAGCACCAGCCCGGCGGGCCAGTCGGGCAGCATCGGCCCGAGCGGGAGGTGCAGCCGGTCCAGCCGGAGACCGTCCCGGTCGTCCGCGCGCTCGGCCATCGCGGCCCCCGCGACACCGGACGTTCCGTGCCCGGTGTGCTCTTCGTGCCCGGTCCGTCCGTGCTGTGGGCCGGCGCCCGGGGAACGCCGCCGATGTGCCGTCAGGTCGCTTCCACGGCCGGGTTCCTGAGGCCGGCGCTCGACCGTGGGGTGGCCCCCTCCCGTCGCCCGGCAGGCGGCGAGCAGCGCCCGGTGCGCCTCGTCGAGAGCGTCGGCCACCCGCTCCGCCGCACCGACCGCGACCCTGGCGCGTGGCGCGCCCATCGCGTCCCACACCCCCGCGGCCCACTCGGCGTGACCGGTTCCCGGATCTCCGGCGACGACGAGCAGATCGGCGTCGGCGGGACCGTGCGCCGTGGGCCACCCCCGGCGCGGCAGTTCACGTTCGACGGCCAGCCGCACCCGTGTCGCGCCCGGCCCGGCGGCGACCAGGACGGCGGGTCTGCGCAGGGCCGCGCGGCGTAACCGGACGAGCGGGGTCAGGTCCATCGGAAGGCACCCTCGCGCCAGGCGTAGGCCACCGCCGCGAACAGGACGCCCAGGAAGAGGAACATCTCGACCACGGCCGACACGCCGACCTCGACGACGACCTTCGTCCAGGGGTACATGAACAGCATTTCCATGTCGAAGGCCAGAAAGACCATCGTCACCGGATACCAGCGCACATGGAACCGCGACATCGCGTGTTCCGGCGGAGCGAGCCCGCCGCTGAACGGCCGCGTCCGCAACGGCTCACGTACCACCGCCAGCAAGGCCCCGGCCGCGTGGAGCGCCGCCGTCCCGGCCAGGACGACACACAGCAGCAGCGCGATCGCCGGGCCCGACCCGTTCATGCGCACTCCTGTCCCCGCGTGACACCGGCCGTGCGCGTGGGGCGCACGGCCGGGGGCGTATCAGCAGACTCTCAGAAGATCTGCCGTATTCGTGGGGAGAAACGCCGTTATGGGAGTGGGGGAGGGGCCGGACGGACCGCGCCCCGCCCGGTCAGCCCGCCTGGCCGCGGGCGGCGGCCCGCAGGGGGGCACCCGCGTCGTGCAGGCTCCGCAGGGCCTGGCGGTAGGAACCGATCAGCCCCGTCTCGACGTAACGGACACCCAGTTCCTGGCAGTACCGCTGGACGATGGGGCGGGCCTTGCGCAGATGCGGGGTCGGCATGCTGGGGAAGAGGTGGTGCTCGATCTGGTAGTTGAGCCCGCCGAGCGCCACATCGGTGAACCAGCCGCCGCGTACGTTGCGGGACGTGAGGACCTGGCGCCGCAGGAAGTCGGGCCGGTCCTGGCCGGTGAGAGTGGGCATGCCCTTGTGGTTGGGGGCGAAGATGGAGCCCAGGTACAGCCCGAACAGACACTGGTGGACGGCGAGGAAGGCGATGGCCTTGCCGGGCGGCAGCACCACGAGGAGCGCGGTCAGATAGAGCGCGAAGTGGGCGAGGAGCAGCCCGCCCTCCGCGCCGCGCTGCTTCAGGGTCCGGTCGGCCAGCGCGCGTACGCCCGCGACATGGAGGTTGAAGCCCTCCAGCGCGAGAAGCGGGAAGAAGAGGTACGCCTGGTGGCGCCCGATCAGCCGGGGCAGCCCCTTGGCGACCCGTGCCTGGCGCGCGCTCCACACCAGGATGTCGGGGTTGACGTCCGGGTCCAGTTCCTCGTGGTTCGGGTTGGCGTGGTGGCGTGAGTGCTTGTCCTGCCACCAGCCGTACCCCATCCCGATGACGAGGTTCCCGGCGATCCGCCCGGTGCGTTCGCTCGCCCGGCGCAGCCGGAACACCTGGCGGTGACCGATGTCGTGCGCGACGAGGGCCACCTGACCGAAGACCACGGCGAGGAAGGCGGCCAGGGCGAGCGTCCACCAGCTGTCACCGACCATGACGAAGGCGGCCCAGCCCGCCGAGCAGAACAGCGCGACGAGCGAGATCCGCACCAGGTAGTAGCCCGGTCGCCGCCGCATCAGACCGTCCGCGGTGATCGCCCTGGACAGCCGGGCGAAGTCGCTGCCCGATTCGCGTGGGGGAGCGGTGGCCGTGGGGGCCCCGGAGGTGTGGATCGTCATGCCGTCAACGCCCTAACGAGTAGAAGAACCGGATCACGCGCTGTGCCACGTTTGGTACGGGACGAGAGAGGCGACGCGAGTCGCGGGACGCGAGATGCCGGGTACGGATTGCCGAAGTGGTCACTGCCACTGCGGTGTCGAGAAGGCGACGGGAGCACGGCGGCGTCGTGACGGATGCCGCGGTGACGGTCGCTGACGTCCCCGGTTGGGACCCGCGGCCCTGATGAGGCCGGTGGTCGCTGCCCGCGGGAGGGGCAGCCAGAAGCCAGGGGCTGGGGCGTCTTGTTCACCATGATAACCGCCCGCACAAACGCGGGCCGGACCGGTGAAGCGTACGGGAAGGGCCGGTGAAGGACGGGGGACGGGACGGTGAGGGGCGCGGAGCGGGAGAACGGCCGTGGCTCCGGCCGCGCGCGGAGCCGGACATGCCCCGGTGCGGCGCTCGGGGAGGAGCGCCGCACCGGGGCGGGGCCGGGGATGCCGGAGTGTTCGTTCAGACGCGGAGCAGCAGTTCGGCGCTCTCGCGGTAGCGCTGCAACGCGATCCTCAGTTCCTCCGTCTGTGCCTCGGTGTCCTGGCCCTGCCACCCGGCCCGCAGGGCGTCGCGGCGTCGGGCGAGGGCGTCCGTCAGCCCCGTGACGATCTCGTCGAAGGCGCGGTCGGCCTCCTCGACCGCCCGGCGCGGGCTCTCCACGAAGTCGCTGACGGCCTGCTGGAGGCGCGCGGCGAGCTGGTCCTGCTCGCCCGAGGGGAACAGCGGCTCGGCCGCGCCGGCACCGTCCGTGTTCCCCGCCGGTCCGGAGGTGCGGTGACCGTCCCGGGACGACGGGGTCCGCTTCCGCGCCCCGTCCTCGTGGACGTCCTGGTCCGGTCCGGCGCCGGACGCTCCGACGCCCGCTCCCGGTATGTCCAGCCGGGTCGTGTCGTGACCGCCGTCGGTTCCCGTCCCCGCCGTACCGGGCTCGGTGGGCAGATCCGTCCGGTCGTCGGGCCGGTCACCCGGGATCGGGCGCACGGTGGGAGGCGCGGCGCCCTCCGGACCCTGGGCCCTGGAGGCGGAACCGCGCCGCCCGGCGTTCTCGGAGCGTCCGGTGTTCTCGGAGCGGCCGGCGCGATTCGCCGGGGTCTGCGGGGTGCGTGCGGATTCGTACGTCATGATGTGCCACTTTCCTTCGTCGGGTGGTGCCCGCCGGCGTGGGCCGGCACCTTGGTTCCGTCCGAGAGCAGCGCGTCGAAGAGACCGCGGGCCTCGATCAGCGCCTCGCGCATCTCCTCCGTACCGGTCTGGCCGCGCCGGGCCGTGTGGACCCGGCGGTAACCGTTGACGTGCTCGGCCCGGTGCACGGACAGCGCCGCCATCTGCTCGTCGAAGTTCTCGGCGTCCGGGAAACCCCGGTCCCTGGCCATACGCGCCAGCAGCGCGTCGGCCTCGGCGACCGCGTTCTGCGGCGAATCGACGAACTGCTCCTGAAGCTCGGTCCAGCGCGCGGCGTACTCCGCGCGGGCCTCGGCCGACAGCGGCCGTTCGTCGAGGGAGCCGTACCGCTTGACCCGTTCACCGAGCTCCTGCTCGGCGGCATGGGTGTCACCGTCGTGCCGGGCGACGGCACGCTCGTACTCGGGGCCGAACCGGCTCCGCAGACCGCGTCCGCCCCGGGTGCGGCCGAAGGCGAAGAACAGTCCGGCGGCCACCACCAGGACCGCCACGATGATGATCACGACAGTCGTCATGGTCACCGCCCCCGCCGGGTCTCGGTCGTCGCGTCGTGCTGTTCCACTCTCACCAACCCCTTTCGTCCGTAACCGGAGCCGATGTCTGGGCTGCCGGATGCCGTGCTGGAGGTCGTGTACCCCGCCCGCGCCGTTCAAGGCCGGTCCCGCTCCGGAGAGAAGTGCGGGAGTCCGTGCGCCGGATCACGCGTGATGGACCGCCGGAGCGTGCGTAATACTCTCCACATGACATCGAGCATTACGCCCAGGGGTGGCGCCCCACGTCGCGAGGACGTGTCGGTGCGCCGGGCCACCGCGCGTGACACCAAACGGCTCACCCGGCTGGTCACGGCCTCCCGTGCCTACGAGGGGCCGTACGCGCCCATGGTGGCCGGATACCGTGTGGGGCCCGACTACGTCGAGACGCACCGGGTGTTCGTCGCCGTCGACAGCGCCTCGCACCGGGTGCTCGGCTTCTACTCGCTGATCCTCGACCCGCCGGAGCTCGACCTGATGTTCGTCGCGGACGACGCTCAGGGACTGGGGATCGGCCGGCTGCTCGTCGGTCATCTGCGGGACGAGGCGCGTCGCGCGGGGCTCGACGAGGTGCGGATCGTCTCGCACCCGCCCGCCGAGGGCTTCTACCGCAGCGTGGGGGCCCGGCGCGTCGGAACCGAGGCGGCCGACCCGCCCGCCGTCATGTGGGACCGCCCGGAGCTGGTGCTCCCCGTCGGCTGACGGCGCGGGGCGGCCACCTCCCCGTACCGCGGACCGACCCCGAGCTGCCTCCGATCCCGACCGGGACCCGAGGCCGGGCACGCCGGGGCGTGCCGTTCGACGCGGTCGTGAGCACGACGATCGAAAAGGGTTGCGAGCGGGGCCGTGGGCCGGATAGAGATTGCCTCTGCGTCCGCACCGTGAGGTGCGGGGCCACGACAGCGAGAGGAGGGACAAGCCCATGATCCGCAGGATTACCGCGCTCATGTCCTCCCGGGGCGCGCACCGCGTCTGACCCCGGAGCGGACAGGCGCCTTCACCGGAGTGTGCTTGACCGTGAAAACGAACGACCTGACCATGCGTCCGATCACCGGACGCGAAGAACTCGACCTGTTCTCCCGGCTGCCCTACACCCTCAACGGGGAACTGGCGAACGATCTCGCCGCCGGCCGTCGCCGTCCGGAATGGATGTGGGTCGCCCTGCGTGGTGACCGCCTGCTGGCCAGGGTGGCCTGGTGGGGCCGGGCGGCCGATGACGCGCCACTCATCCTGGACGTCCTCGACATCGAGGACGGCGCTCCGGATTCCGGCCAGGTGGACACAGGGGTACGACTCCTGCGCACCGCGATGGCCGCTGTCCTGCCGGACGGGGCGCACCCCCCTGAGTACAGCCGGTTCGCCCCGCCGGACTGGCGTGAGAACGCGATGACCGCACGAGTCGTCCAAGACCGCATGGCGGTACTGGAAGGAGTGGGGGCCCGGCCCTTCGTCGAACGACTGCGACTGGAGTGGCGCCCCGAGGCGCCGGTTCCCGAACCCGGCGGGCGCCTCGCGTTCCGGCCGGTCGACGACGGCAAGGAACTCGTGGCGCTGATGGCCTCGGTCCTCGACGGAACGCTGGACGCGCACAGCCGTGCCGAACTGACCCGGATGCCTGCCCATGAAGCAGCCGTCGAACAGTACGAGGACGAACTCGCGCGGTATCCGAGCCCGCGGGACTGGTGGCGGATCGCGGCCCTGCCCGGGGGAGAGCCGGTGGGGTTCGTCATTCCGGCCCGCAATGCCTACAACCCGATCATCGCCTACATCGGGGTGCTGCCCGAGCACCGCGGCAACGGCTACGTCGACGACCTCCTCGCCGAGGGGACCCGAGTCCTCGCCGCGGAGGGCGTCCCCCGCATCCGCGCGTCCACGGACCTCGGCAACATTCCGATGGCGGAGGCCTTCCGCCGCGCCGGATACCTCAATTTCGAGCGTGAGATCAAGATGAACTGGTGCTGATCGTGAGGTGGGGACACCGCGGACGGTGTCCCCACCACCCACGTCCCGACCGGACCGTGTCCCGACCGGACCGTGTCCCGACCGTGGGCCGCGCACATCCCCCGTACGGTGCCGCGCCCGCTACCGCCCGACCGCCAGGGTCCGCGTCTCGCTCGCGTGGCGTCGCTGTCCTTCTTCCCCGGCTTCTCCGCTTCGGGGCCACCTGGGCCCGGTCCGGTGCCGCCGGCGCCGTCAGCGCCCGCCCGTGCCCTGGCGGTGTGCGCTCAGTGCCCCGAGGTGAGTTCGCCGCTCAGCGTGGAGTGCAGCCTGGCGCTGTCCTCGTCGAGCCCGGTGATCTCGACGGTCTTCCCGCGCTCGGCGTACTTGGCGGTGACGGCGTCCAGCGCGGCGACCGACGACGCGTCCCAGACGCGGGTCGCGGACAGGTCGATCACCACCCGGCCGGGGTCGCCCGCGTAGTCGAAGCGTGTCACCAGGTCGTTGGAGGACGCGAAGAAGAGCTCACCCGTGACGGCGTACACCACCGAGGAACCGTCCGGGTCGGTCACGGAGGTGACCCGCACCAGCCGGGCGACGCGCTTCGCGAAGATCACCACGGCGGTGAGGCTGCCGATCACCACACCGATGGCGAGGTTCCGGGTGGCGACCACGCAGACCACGGTGATCACCATGACGCCGATCTCCCCGGCGGGCATCCGGCGCAGGGTGCGGGGCGCGACCGAGTGCCAGTCGAAGGTCGCCACCGACACCATCACCATCACGGCGACCAGCGCGGCCATCGGAATGTCCGAGACGACCGGCCCGAAGACGACGCACAGCACCATCAGGAAGGCGCCCGCGAGAAACGTGGACAGCCGGGTCCTGGCGCCCGACACCCGCACGTTGATCATGGTCTGGCCGATCATCGCGCAGCCCCCCATCCCGCCGAAGAACCCGGTGACCACATTGGCGATGCCCTGTCCGACGGACTCACGGGTCTTGCTGGACCGGGTGTCGGTGAGATCGTCGACCAGCGTGGCCGTCATCAGTGACTCCATCAGCCCGACCAGCGCCATGGCGAGCGCGTACGGCGCGATCGTCGTCAGGGTGTCGAGCGTGAACGGCACGTCGGGCAGCCCCGGCACCGGCAGCGCGGACGGCAGGGCCCCCTTGTCGCCGACGGTGGGCACGGCGATCCCCGCGGCCACCGTGATCGATGTGAGGACCGCGATGGAGACCAGCGGCGCCGGGACCACCCGGGTGAGCCTCGGGAAGAACACCATCAGCGCGAGCCCGCCCGCGATCAGCGGATACACCGCCCAGGGCACGTCACGCATCTCCGGGACCTGGGCCATGAAGATCAAAATGGCCAGCGCGTTCACGAAACCGACCATCACGCTGCGCGGTACGAAGCGCATGAGCTTCGCGATTCCCAGCGCGCCCAGCACGATCTGGATGACCCCGCCCAGGATGACCGCCGCGACGAGATGGCCGAAACCGTACTCCCGGTTGAGCGGAGCGATGACCAGTGCGACGGCGCCGGTCGCCGCGGAGATCATGGCGGGCCGGCCGCCGACGACGGAGATGGTGACCGCCATCGTGAACGAGGCGACCAGACCGACCCGGGGATCGACCCCGGCGATGATCGAGAAGGAGATCGCCTCGGGGATCAGCGCCAGTGCGACGACCAGTCCGGCCAGCACCTCGGTGCGCAGCACCTTCGGGGTGAAGGCATCGAGGGACGGCGGCTTCAGGGACCGTGCGGGGGAGGACAGCAAGAGGGAAGGGACCTGTCGTGCTCGGGCCACCGCGCGCCGGACACACGGCGGGCGGGACATGGATGCGGGAAACCCGGACTCTACCCTGACGTTAGGGTAGAGACCGAGCCGTCGAGTCACGAGATCTCTTCGGAAGACACCGAGGTCTCAGGGCCCGCCGCGAGCCACAAGGTTCGTGGGGGAAGCGGGAACGCGGGGAGTGGACGGACATGAGCGACGCGCATCTGCGGATCGGTGAGGTCGCCGCGCGGACCGAGCTGTCGCTGCGGACGATCCGGCACTACGACGAGGCCGGGCTGGTCACGCCCTCGGCCCGCTCCCAGGGCGGTTTCCGGCTCTACACCGAGGACGATGTCGCCCGCCTCATGCTCATCCGGCGCATGAAGCCGCTGGGGTTCACGCTCGACGAGATGCGCGACCTGCTCGCGGCCACCGACCGCCTGGACTCCGGCGACCCGGTCACCGGGGCCGAACGGGCGGCGCTGCTGGAGCGGGTACGCCACTTCGAACGGGCCGCCGCGGAGCGGGTGGCGCATCTGCGGACCCAGCTGTCGCGGGCCGAGGAGTTCGCCGACACCCTGCGCGGCCGGCTCCGCCCCTCCTGAGACACCACCGCTCCCGGCGGAAGGGACGGAGGGAAGGGAGGGGGAAGGGGGCGCGAGGACGTCGTGCCCCGGAGGTTCAACGGTGACCGGGCAGGGAACGCGGAGTACTCCGCGTACGCCGAGAGCGAGGCATTACGGTGAGCCCGAGATCCCCCATGGACATATCCCGCGACGGTGGCAACGGCCGGCAGGAAACGGCGGAGGAGCGTGCCGACCGCCAGTGGACCGAACTGCTCCAGGAACTGCGCGTCGCCCAGACCGGTGTGCAGATCCTCTTCGGTTTTCTGCTCGCCGTCGTGTTCCAGTCCCGCTTCGCCGATCTGGCGCCGGCCGATCTCACCATCTACGTCGTCACCGTGATCCTCGGCTCGGCCACGGCCGCCGCGCTGATCGCACCGGTGTCGTACCACCGGTTGCTGACCGGTCGCCGCATGAAACCGCAGACCGTCATCTGGGCGTCGCGGCTGACCGTCCTCGGACTCGTGCTGCTCCTCTGCACGATGTGCTCGACCCTGCTGCTCATCATGCGGGTGGCGCTGCACAACACCCTCGCCCTCTGGCTGGTCGGCGGCATGGCGCTGTGGTTCGTCGTGTGCTGGTTCGTGTTCCCGGCCTGGGCACTGGCCCGCTCCGGGAACGGCGACGACGACTGATCGCCGTGCGGAACCGGCCAGGGCCCGTCGGCCGAACGCCGCGCGGAACCGGTCCCGGGACAGCGGCCCCTCACCCCCGGAACAGCTCTCCGGCGCGCGGTGCCGGTCCGCGAGGACCGCGAGATGCCGGTCCGTGAGGACCGTGCGGTGTCAGTCCGTGAGCACGGTGGGGTGTCAGTCCGTGAGCACGGTGGGGTTCGGGACGTCGGTGACGGTGAAGAGGCCGCCGTCCGGGTCGCGCAGGGTCGCCTGCGTGCCCTGCGCGAGGGGCCGCCGTTCGATCACCGTGCCGCCGTGCTCGCGGGCCGCCGCCGACACCGCCGCCACGTCGTCGACGGGGAAGTGGACCTGCCAGCGCGGGCGCACCATCGGGTCACCGGCCGCCTCGACCGCGCCGGAGCTGATCCGGGCCAGCTGCCGCCCGGCGCAGACCACGACGACCTCGTCCCGCACGTACGAGACCTCGCAGGCGCCGGGGCGGTCGCTCGCCCAGCCCAGCACCTCGCCGTAGAAGATCGCCGCGTCGAAGGTGTCCCTGGTGCGCAGCCGCAGCCAGGCGTGCGACTGGTCGTCCGCGGCGGGCGGCGACGTGGCGGCCCCGGTCCGCTCCCAGATGCCGAACACCGCTCCCTGGCGGTCCGACGCCAGCGCGCCGCGTCCCTTGCCGAGCGCGAGCGGGCCCACGGCCACCGTGCCGCTGCGCTCCCGGATGCGGGAGGCCGCCACATCCGCGTCCGCCACCGCGAAGTACGGGGTCCAGGCCACGGCGACCTGGTAGGCGGTCGCCACCGCGCCGATCCCCGCGACGGGCACACCGTCACGGCGGGCCACCGCGAATTCGTCACCCAGCCTGGTCGGGCGGAACGTCCAGCCGAGCACGGAACCGTAGAACCGCTGGGCCGCCGCCAGGTCCCTGGTCATCAGATTGACCCAGCAGGGTGCGGACGCTCCGGTCAAGGGGGTCGCCGCGGAAGCCTTCGGTTCGCTTCGTCCGGTCATGGTCGAACTGCCTCCGTGGGGTCGGAGCGCTGAATGTACGCGGTCGGACGGCGGTGGCGTCCCTTTCCAGCCTCGGGTGGGGCGGGCGTCGCCGCAACACCTGCCGGGGCGGCACCCGTCCGCTCAGACACCGCCGTGCGGCGGCGCGTTCGTGATGTCGAGGAAGACGTGGTCGGCCTCCGGCCACTTCTCGACGACGGCCTCCTTGATCCGTACGCAGACCTGCTCGACCTCTTCGCTGTCGATACCGGGAGCGAGGTCCACCCGGGCCGCCACCAGCACCGAGTCCAGGCCCAGCCGCATGGTGAGCAGGGCCGCCACATTGTCGATCTCCGGCTGCTCGTCCAGGAGTTCACGGATGTGATCACGCAGTTCCGGAGCGACCGACTCGCCGATCAGCTGGTCACGGGCGTCCCGGCCGAGCCGGAACGCGACGAACACCAGCAGCAGTCCGATGCCGAGCGAGGCGGACGCCTCCCAGGCCACATCGCCCGTGGCCCAGTGGAGTGACATGCCCGCCATGGCCAGGACGACACCGAGGACGGCTGTGCTGTCCTCGGCGATGACGGTGCGCAGCGCCGGATCGCGGACCCCGCTGCCCTCGGCCCGCGCCTGGAGCAGGGCGCGGACCAGCGAGCTGCCCTCGGCGAGCAGAGCGACGCCCAGCACGATCAGTCCTGCGGTGTAGCCGGTCGGGGACTCCTGCTTGTCACTGCGGAACGCCTCGAAGCCCTGGAAGAACGAGAAGCAGCCACCCATGACGAAGATCCCGACGGCGGCGAGCAACGACCAGAAGTAGCGCTCCATGCCGTAGCCGAACGGATGACGGACGTCGGCCGGCCGACGGCTTCGGCTGAGCGCGGTCAGCAGGAAGATCTCGTTCATGCTGTCCGCGACCGAGTGAGCCGCCTCGGAGAGCAGCGCGGGGGACCCCGAGAAGAGACCGCCGACCGCCTTCGCCACCGCGATCAGCAGATTCGCCGCCAGCGCCACCAGGACGGTGACCCGGGTCTTCCGATCGGACTGCGCGTGGTCCACCACGGCCCCCTGGATGATGTGCGGATCGGTGCCTGACGAGACGCCGTGGACCGGTGCCGGGCGAGGCGCCGGAGCGCCGCGACCGGCCGGAACCCCGCGCGGGGCGTGCGGCCGGTGCGGTCAGTCGCGCGTCCCGTCGTCCCGGGGAGGCGTCGTGTCGTCGGCGTGCCGGATGGTCTCGTTGCCGTGATCACCCAGCTCGTACGGGGAGAGCCCCTTGCCGTCCGCCGGGAAGGCGTCGTCGCCGTGGACGTCGCGCTCCTCGATATGGGCGCGGTGGTCCGGCCGGGGCGGCTGTTCGTCCGGCCGGGGCGCCGGCAACTCCTGGGCCCGGCGCCGCCTCCCCAGCCAGACCGCTCCGATCAGCGTGCCCACCAGGACCACTCCGATGATGCCCAGCACCGCCCCCAGCGTGCTGCGTCCCAGGGCGAGTTCGACGGCCGGGGACGCGAGGGCTCTGTTCGATACATCCATGCAAGCCGGATACCCCGGGGGAAGGGTGTCACTCGGCCATTGCGTCGAATTCATGTTTTAAGGGGAGATGATCGGAAAAGCGTTTCGCATGGTGCAAATCGGCTACACGATGATGACCGAGCAGTCCGGGCCCCGCGCACTCGTCGAGGACGTGGTGGGCGCGGAACGGGCGGGTTTCGACTTCTCCGTCACCTCGGACCACTACTTCCCCTGGCTGAGTTCCCAGGGGCACGCCCCGTATGCGTGGACCGTCCTGGGAGCGGCGGCCCAGGCGACGACCACGATCCCGCTGATGACGTACGTGACCTGCCCGACCACCCGCTACCACCCGGCGGTGGTGGCGCAGAAGGCGGCGACGCTGCAACTCCTCTCCGAGGGGCGCTTCCGGCTCGGACTCGGGTCCGGCGAGAACCTCAACGAGCACGTGGTCGGGGCCGGCTGGCCGTCGCCCCATGTCCGGCTGGAGATGCTGGAGGAGGCCGTGGAGATCATCCGGGCCCTCTTCGGCGGCGGATACGTCAACCACCACGGCGCCCACTTCGACGTGGAGAACGCCAAGCTGTGGGACCTGCCCGAAGCGCCGCCGCCCATCGGCGTCGCCGTGTCGGGGGAGCGGTCCTGCGAGATCGCCGGAAAGCACGCGGACCTCGTCATCGCGACCGAACCCGAGCAGGAGCTGCTGGCCGCCTTCGACCGGCACGGCGGCTCGGGGAAGCCCCGGGTCGGTCAGCTGCCGGTCTGTTACGACACCGACCGGGACGCCGCGATCGCGCGGGCCCACGACCAGTTCCGCTGGTCCGTAGGCGGCTGGAAGGTCAACTCGGAGCTCCCCGGCCCTTCGAGCTTCGCCCAGGCGACGGAACTCGTCCGCCGGGACGACATCGCGGACGCGGTCCCGTGCGGCGACGACGTGGACGCGTTCGTCGACGCCGTACGCGCCTACAGCGACGCGGGCTTCACGGAGATCGCACTGGTCCAGATCGGCGGCGACCACCAGCGGCCGTTCCTCGAATGGGCGCAGCGGACTCTCCTTCCGGCCCTGCGCGAACTCTGAGGGGCTTCGGACAGGTTTCAGCTCCCCCGAGCGGGTACGCGGCCCCTCAGCCTCTGCCGGACCGGCCGGGCCGGGACGGACCCGGCCGGCCGTCCGCGGCTCCGGAGGGCGGCCACCGACGGACCGCTCCGTGTCGCAGACACCCAGCCGCGGGGTGAGCCTGTAGAGAATCCGCGAATCGCTGGAGGACGCGATGGGAGTGCCGAATCCGCTCGGCCGCTGGCCGGTCTACCGACAGCTGACCGGTGGTGACCGCCTGGGCAGGGGCCGCGCGGCGATGTCGCCGCCCACCGAGAACCTCCGGCCGCGCACCGACACCGCCGACCGCGTCGTACGGTCCGTCTGCCCGTACTGCGCGGTCGGCTGCGGGCAGCAGGTGTACGTCAAGGACGACCGGGTCGTGCAGATCGAGGGCGATCCCGACTCACCGATCAGCCGGGGCAGGCTGTGCCCCAAGGGCTCGGCCACCCTCCAGCTCACCACCGGCTCGTCCCGCCGCCACCAGGTCCTCCACCGCCGCCCCTACGCGGCCGACTGGGAACCGCTCGACCTGGAGACGGCCATGGACATGGTCGCCGACCGGGTGATCGAGACCCGGCGCCGGACATGGGAGTGGGAGCACGAGGGGCTGCGTACGGCACGCACGCTCGGCATCGCCAGCCTCGGCGGCGCCACCCTCGACAACGAGGAGAACTACCTCATCAAGAAGCTGTTCACCGGGCTCGGCGTGGTGCAGGTGGAGAACCAGGCCAGGGTCTGCCACAGCTCGACCGTCGCCGGACTCGGCACCTCGTTCGGGCGCGGCGGGGCGACCACCTTCATGCAGGACCTCCAGCACTCCGACTGCATCGTCATCCAGGGCTCCAACTTCGCCGAGGCCCACCCGGTCGGCTTCCAGTGGGTGATGGAGGCGAAGGCGCGCGGGGCGCGCGTCATCCATGTCGATCCGCGCTTCACCCGCACCAGCGCCCTGGCCGACCTGCACGTGCCGATCCGGGCCGGCAGCGACATCGCGTTCCTCGGCGGCATCATCAACCACGTCCTCACCGAGGGGAAGGACTTCCGCGAGTACGTCCTCGCCTACACCAACGCGGCCACCCTGGTCGGCGAGGACTTCCGCGACACCGAGGACCTCGACGGGGTCTTCTCCGGCCTGGACCGCGAACGGCACCAGTACGACCCGGAGAGCTGGCAGTACCAGGGCGCCGAGGTCCAGGCACCGGCCGGGGACGTCGACCAGCAGTACGAGGACCGGTCCGGGAAGAGCGGGACGCACGACCACCTGCACGGCGCCGCCGGCTCCGAGGCCCACGGCTCCGGCGGAGCCCAGACCGCCGGACGCGCCCCCCGCGACGAGACCCTCCAGCACCCCCGCTGCGTCTACCAGGTCCTCAGGCGTCACTACGCCCGCTACACCCCCGAACTGGTCGAGGACGTCTGCGGAGTCCCCCGCGACCTCTTCCTCCAGGTGTGCGACGCGCTGACCTCGAACTCGGGACGCGACCGCACCAGCGCCTTCGCCTACGCGGTCGGATGGACCCAGCACTCGGTCGGCTCCCAGTACATCCGGGCCGCCAGCGTCCTCCAGCTCCTGCTGGGCAACATCGGCCGGCCCGGCGGCGGCATCCAGGCGCTGCGCGGCCACGCCTCGATCCAGGGCTCCAGCGACATCCCGACCCTGTTCAACCTGCTGCCCGGCTATCTGCCCATGCCGCACGCCCACCCCGACGAGGACCTGGACGCCTTCATCCGGGCCAGCCGCACCGAGAAGGGCTTCTGGGGGAACATGCGGGCGTACTTCGTCAGCCTGCTCAAGGCGTACTACGGCGAGGCGGCCACCGCCGACAACGACTTCTGCTTCGACCATCTGCCCCGGCTGACCGGCTCCCACGCGACGTACGAAACGGTCCTGGCGCAGCTCGACGGCATCTGCAAGGGCTACTTCCTGATGGGGGAGAACCCGGCGGTCGGCTCCGCCAACACCCGGCTGCAACGGCTCGGCATGGCTGAGCTGGACTGGCTCGTCGTCCGCGACTTCTCCCTCATCGAGTCCGCGACCTGGTGGCAGGACGGGCCGGAGATCGAGACCGGTGAGATGGAGACCGACCGGATCGGTACCGAGGTGTTCTTCTTCCCGGCCGCCGCGCACACCGAGAAGTCCGGGTCCTTCACCAACACCAACCGCTGGCTGCAATGGCACCACGCCGCCGTCGAACCGGCCGGGGACGCCCGCAGCGACCTGTGGTTCATGTACCACCTGGGCCGCCGCATCAAGGAGCGGCTGGCCTCCTCCACCGACCCGATGGACCGCCCGCTGCAGGACCTGACCTGGGACTACCCGGTCGACGGCCCGCTGCGTGAACCCGTGGCCGCGGCCGTGCTGGCCGAGATCAACGGCCACGGTCCGGACGGCGCCCCGCTCTCCGCGTACACCGAGCTGAAGGACGACGGATCGACCACCTGCGGCTGCTGGATCTACTGCGGGGTGTACGCGGACGGGGTCAACCAGGCCGCCCGCCGCAAGCCGCAGAGCGAACAGGACTGGGTGGCCGCCGAATGGGCGTGGGCCTGGCCGGCCAACCGCCGTATCCTCTACAACCGCGCGTCCGCGGCCCCCGACGGCACCCCGTGGAGCGACCGCAAGGCGTACGTGTGGTGGGACGAGGTCGACGGCCGCTGGACCGGCCGGGACGTCCCGGACTTCGTACCGGACCGGGCCCCCGACCACGTGCCCGACGACGACGCGACCGGGCCCGACGCGCTGCGCGGCGACGACCCGTTCATCATGCAGGCCGACGGAAAGGGCTGGCTCTACGCGCCCGCCGGGCTGGAGGACGGCCCGCTGCCCACGCACTACGAACCGCAGGACTCGCCGTTCACCAGTGCCCTCCACCCGGAGCAGTCGCGGTCGCCGGTCCGGAAGCTCCACCCGAGGGAGGGCAACCGCTACCACCCCAGCGGGAACGAGCCCGGCGCCGACGTCTACCCGTACGTCGTCACCACCCACCGCCTCACCGAGCACTTCACCGCGGGCGGCATGAGCCGCTGGACCCCCTTCCTGGCCGAACTGCAGCCGGAGTTCTTCTGCGAGATCTCCCCGCAGCTCGCCACCGAACGCGGCCTCGAACACGGCGGCTGGGCGACGATCATCACCGCGCGCAACGCCGTCGAGGCGCGGGTGATGGTCACCCGGCGGATCACCCCGCTGACCGTCCAGGGCCGCACGGTCCACCAGATCGGTCTGCCGTTCCACTGGGGACCCAACGGGATCGCCACCGGGGACGCCGCCAACGAACTCGTCGCCATCGCCCTCGACCCCAACGCCCTCATCCAGGAGGACAAGGCGCTCACCGCCGACATCAGGCCGGGGCGCCGCCCCCGGGGTCCGGCCCTGCCGGAACTCGTCGCCGACTACCGGCGCCGGGCGGGCATCACGGCGACGACCGGAACGGAGGACCGGGCGTGAGGGACAACCTGTTCAGCGGGCCGGAGGCGGACCCGGCGGGCGACGCGGGCCACCGGGACGCCCCGCCGAGGGTCGGCTTCTTCACCGACACCTCGGTCTGCATCGGCTGCAAGGCGTGCGAGGTCGCCTGCAAGGAGTGGAACGCGATCCCGGCGGACGGGGGACCGCTGACCGGCATGTCGTACGACAACACGGGCGGCCTCGGCGCGTCCACCTGGCGTCATGTCGCCTTCATCGAACAGCCGAAGCCGGTCCGGGACGAGCGGCCCGAGGAGCCCGTCGCGGGCGGACGCACCGAACTCCCGCTCGCCGGGACCGGGCCCACGACCGCCGACGGCGCTGGCTGCGGCTGCGGGCCCCGGTCCGGCACGGCCGGCGGAGACGGTCCGGACGGGGGCGGCGGATGCGGCTCGGGCGGGGCCGGCGGGTGCGGATGCGGTACGGGTACCGGGCCGGGGGACACGGCCGTCACCGGGACCGGCGTCGCGGCCGAGGGCACCCGCTGGCTGATGTCCTCGGACGTCTGCAAGCACTGCACCCACGCCGCCTGCCTGGACGTCTGTCCCACCGGATCGCTGTTCCGCACCGAGTTCGGCACGGTCGTCGTCCAGGAGGACATCTGCAACGGCTGCGGATACTGCGTCCCCGCCTGTCCCTACGGCGTGATCGAGCAACGCCCCACCGACGGGCGGGCGTTCAAGTGCACGATGTGCTACGACCGGCTCGGCGCCGGTCAGGAACCGGCCTGCGCGAAGGCCTGCCCCACCGAATCCATCCAGTTCGGCCCGCTCGACGAACTGCGCGAGCGGGCGGCCCTGCGGGTCGGGCAACTCCACGAGGCCGGGGTCCCGGAGGCCCGGCTGTACGGCGAGGACCCCGGCAACGGGGTCGGCGGGGACGGCGCGTTCTTCCTGCTGCTGGACGAGCCCGAGGTCTACGGGCTGCCACCGGCACCCGTGGTCACCACCCGTGACCTGCCCGCCATGTGGCGGCACGCGGGGATCGCGGCGCTCTCCCTCGTCGGCGGCCTGACGCTCTCCTTCGCCCTGCCCGTGCTCACCAGGCGGAAAGGACAGCGATGAGCGACCCCGGACGGACGGACGACCGCACGCGTGGGCGCGGGCGCGGGGGCAGGCGCAAGCGGCGGCGCGGCGAGGAACTGATGGTGCCGCGCGCCGAGTTCGGGTCGTACTACGGGCGCCCGGTGATCAAGGCCCCCGCCTGGTCGGCGCAGGACATCGCCGGATACTTCTTCCTCGGCGGGCTCGCGGGCGCGGGTTCGGTGCTCGCCGCCGGGGCGCACCTGTCCGGCCGGCCGGTGACGGCCACCGCGATGAAGGTCTCCTCCGTCGTGACCATCGGCCTCTCCGCCGCCGCGCTCGTCCACGACCTGGGCCGGCCCAGCAGATTCCCCAACATGCTGAGGGTCTTCAAACCGACCTCGCCGATGAGCGTCGGCTCCTGGCTGCTGTCCGTCTACGGTCCGGCGGCGGGCGGCGCCGCCCTGTGCGCGGTCACCGGCCGGCTGCCCAGGGCGGGCGCCGCCGCGACCGGGGCGGCAGCCCTCTTCGGGCCCGCCGTGGCGACGTACACCGCCGTCCTGGCCGCCGACACCGCCGTACCCGCCTGGCACGGCGCGCACCGCGAACTCCCGTACCTCTTCGGGGCATCGGCGACGGCCGCCGCCGCGGGCATGGCCCTGGCCGTCGCCCCGGTCCGGGAGAACACCCCGGCCCGGTACGCCGCGGTGCTCGCCGCCGTGTGCGAAGGTCTCGCCGAACGCGCCGCCGAACGGCGGCTCGGCATGGTCGCCGAGACCTACCGGACGGGGCGGGCCGGGACACTGCTGCGCTCCGCCCGCGCCCTGACCGCCGTCGGCGCCGCGGGAGCCGCCCTGCTGGGGCACCGCAGCCGTGCGGCCGCCGTCGGCGCGGGGCTCGCGCTGCTCGCCGGATCGGCGTGCACCCGCTTCGGGGTCTTCGCGGCGGGCATCGCGTCGGCCGACGACCCGGTCTACACGGTGGGCCCCCAACGAGAGAACCCACAGCCCGACCACCAACGGAAGGAACCCCGGTGAACAGCACCGACGGACAGGCCCAGGACAGCGCCCGGAGCGGCAAGGAGAGCCGGGACGTGACGGTGTCGCTCAGCGGTTGCGCCGAGGGCGACGCGCAGACGGTCTTCGCCGTGCTGAGCACCTCCTTCGCGTCCGACCGGGCGCCGGAGGACGTACCGCACGAGGAGTCGAGGAGTCACCCCACGGTGTGGGCCGCGACGGTCGACGTCTCCCGGACGAAGGCGGTCGCGGGACCGGCGACCCTCTCCGCGCCGGTCACGGTCGAGGCACAGGGCGGCTACTGGGCCGTCGACCGGCTGCGCCAGCACCTGGCCGACGCCTTCACCGTGCGGGTGATCGGGACGGCGGCCGGGGACCAGGAGCAGGAGGTCCGGCTGCGGCTGGAGAGCCGGTAGCCGACGCGGGCCCGAGGGTGCCGGCACCGGTCCGAGGGTGTCGGTACCGAGGAAACGACAAGTGACCATGAAAATGTAATCAAATAGACAAATCGCGCGTGTGTGGTCCGGCCGGTCGGTCGGCGGGCCGGTCCGGCCGGACCGGCCGGGGGCGGCTTCGGCGGCCCGGCCGGCCCGGTTCCACCACCGCGGTCCGACCAGCCCGGACCGGCTCCGGCCGGGTTCTGAAAGGTGCGAGCGAGTGGACCTCATCAGCCAGCGGGAGGACGGCCCGGAGCAGCCGCCGGTGACCGACGACCGCTCCACCCTGACCCTGCGGGTCAACGGGACCGAGCACACCCTGACGCTCGACCACCGCACCACGGTCCTGGACGCCCTGCGCGAACACCTGGGACTCGCGGGGGCCAAGAAGGGCTGCGACCACGGTCAGTGCGGAGCGTGCACGGTCCTCGTCGACGGCCGCAGGGCCAACAGCTGTCTGCTGTTCGCCGTCGCGTACGACGGTTCCCGCATCACCACCGTCGAGGGCCTGGCCGACGGCGAGGACCTGCACCCGGTGCAGCAGGCGTTCCTCGACCGGGACGCCTTCCAGTGCGGATACTGCACCCCCGGTCAGCTCTGCTCCGCCGTGGGGATGCTCGGCGAGGCGGCGGACGGCTTCCCGTCCCACGCCACCCCGGACATCGAACCCGTCACCACCCCGGCGCCGCTCAACAGGCCCGAGATCCGCGAGCGGATGAGCGGGAACCTGTGCCGCTGCGGTGCCTATCCGCACATCGTCGAGGCGATCGAGGACGTGACGCCGTGAAACCCTTCGCCTATCTGCGCGCGGGCTCCACCGTCGAGGCGGTCCGCGCGGGCGCCGCCCACCCCGGTTCCAGGTTCCTCGGCGGTGGCACCAACCTCGTCGACCTGATGAAGCTCGGCGTCGAGACACCGGACCTGGTCATCGACGTCAGCCGGCTGCCGCTGGACCGGGTGACGGAGACCGACGGCGGGGGACTGCGGATCGGCGCGACCGTGCGCAACAGCGACCTCGCCGCCCATCTCGCCGTGCGCACCCGCTACCCCGTCCTCTCCCAGGCACTGCTGGCCGGCGCCTCGGGCCAGCTCCGCAACACCGCGACGACCGGCGGGAACCTGCTGCAGCGCACCCGATGCCCGTACTTCCAGGACACCTCCAAGCCCTGCAACAAACGGTCCCCCGGCACCGGCTGCCCGGCCCGTGAGGGCCACCACCGCGACCTCGCGGTCCTCGGCCACTCCGCGGACTGCGTCGCGACCAACCCGTCGGACATGGCCGTCGCGCTGGCCGCGCTCGACGCCACGGTGCTGCTGCACGGCCCCGACGGCGAACGCGCCGTGCCCGTCACGGAATTCCACCGGCTGCCCGGCGACAATCCCGACCAGGACACGGTGATCAGGCCGGGCGAACTCATCACCGAGGTCGTCCTCGCACCGCGCCAGCTCGGCACGGTCTCCCTCTACCGCAAGGCCCGCGACCGCGCCTCGTACGCCTTCGCCCTGGCCTCCGTCGCCGCGGTGCTGCTCGTGCGCGACGGCCGGATCGAGGACGCCGCGCTCGCCTTCGGCGGACTCGCCCACCGCCCGTGGCGGGCCCGCGCCGCCGAGGAGGTCCTGCGGGGCGCGCCCGCCACCGAGGACACCTTCGAGCGCGCGGTGGACGCCGAACTCGCCGCCGCCCGGCCACTGCGCGACAACGCGTTCAAGGTGCCCCTCGCCCGCAACCTCGCGGTCGACGCGCTGGCCGAACTCACCGCACGCACCTGAGCGCCCCGACACCGGGACCGAGCCCACGCCGCACCGTCCGGGCGGACCCGACACCGGGCAGCACCGGAAGAGCCGAAGGACCCCGCCATGAGCCACGCCCCCCACCCCCTGGGCACCCCTGTCATCCGCCGTGAGGGCCGGGAGAAGGTCACCGGCACCGCCCGTTACGCCGCTGAACTCCCCCCGGCCGGCACGCTGTACGCCTGGCCGGTCCCCGCGACCGTGCCGCACGGCCGGATCACCGCCGTCCGCACCGCCGACGCCCTCGCGCTGCCCGGCGTGCACACCGTCCTCACCCATGAGAACGCCCCACGGCTGAAGGAACCCGACGACCCGATCCTCGACGTCCTCCAGAACGAGCGGGTCCCGCACCGCGGCTGGCCCGTCGCCCTCGTGGTGGCCGAAAGCCTCGAAGCGGCCAGGGCGGGAGCCGACGCCGTACGGGTCGAGTACGACCGGCTGCCGCACGACGTCCTCCTCACCGAGGACCACCCCGGCCTGCACGTCCCGGACGCGGCCAACGGCGGCTATCCCGCGGTACGCGAACGCGGCGACTTCGACCGGGCCTACGCCGCCGCACCCGTCCAGGTCGACACCACGTACACGCTGAGCGCGCTGCACAACCACCCGATGGAACCGCACACCTCCGCCGCCGAATGGACCGACGGGCATCTGACCGTGCACGACTCCAGCCAGGGCGCCACCACGGTGCGCGACAGCCTCGCCGCGGCGTTCGGGCTCGAACCGGAGCGGGTCACCGTCCTCTCCGCCCACGTCGGCGGCGGTTTCGGTTCCAAGGGGACACCGCGCCCTCAGGTCGTCCTCGCCACCATGGCCGCGCGCCACACCGGACACCCCGTCGCACTCGCCATGCCCCGCGCCCAGATGGCGGCCGTCGTCGGCCACCGCGCCCCCACCGTGCAGCGTGTCCGGCTCGGCGCCGGACCCGACGGCGTCATCACCGCGCTCGCCCACGAGATCATCACGCAGACCTCCACGATCAAGGAGTTCGTGGAGCAGGCCGCCGTACCGGCCCGCGTCATGTACACCTCCCCGCACAGCCGGACCGTCCACCGGGTGACAGCCCTGGACGTGCCCAGCCCCTCCTGGATGCGGGCACCGGGCGAGGCGTCCGGCATGTACGCCCTGGAGTCGGCCATGGACGAACTCGCGGCGGCCCTCGGCATCGACCCCGTCGAGCTGAGACTGCGCAACGATCCGGCGCACGAGCCCGACAGCGACCGCCCGTTCAGCAGCCGCAACCTCGCCGCCTGCCTGCGGGAGGGCGCCGCCCGCTTCGGCTGGCACGACCGCGATCCGCGCCCCGCCGCCCGCAGGGAAGGGCCGCTGCTGACCGGCACCGGGGTCGCCTCGGCCACCTACCCGGTCCTCATCAGCGCCTCCGGCGCCACCGCCCACGCGTCGCCCGACGGCTCCTACCTCGTCCAGGTCAACGCCACCGACATCGGTACCGGGGCCCGCACCGTCCTCGCGCAGGTCGCCGCGGCGGCCCTCGCCACCCCCGTCGACAACGTCCGGATCGACATCGGTGACAGCGACCTGCCCGACGCACCCCTGGCGGGCGGCTCCTCCGGCACGGCCTCGTGGGGCTGGGCCGTGCACAAGGCCGCCGACATCCTGGCGCGCCGACTGCGCGACCACAGCGGCCCGCTGCCCGTCGAAGGACTGACCGTCAGCACCGACACGGCCCGGGAGACCGCGGAGGAACCCCCGTACGCGCGGCACGCGTTCGGCGCCCACTTCGCCGAGGTCACCGTCGACACGCGTACCGGCGAGGCCCGGGTCCGCCGGATGCTGGGCGTCTTCGCGGCCGGGCACATCCTCAACTCCCGGACCGCGCGCTCCCAGTTCATCGGCGGAATGACCATGGGCATCGGGATGGCGCTCACCGAGGGCAGCACCATGGACCCGGTGTACGGCGACTTCACCGAGCGGGATCTCGCCTCGTACCACGTCCCGGCCTGCGCCGACGTGCCCGACATCGAGGCGCACTGGATCGACGAGGACGACCCGCACCTCAACCCGATGGGCAGCAAGGGCATCGGCGAGATCGGCATCGTCGGCGCCGCGGCCGCCATCGGCAACGCCGTCGCGCACGCGACCGGCGCCCGCCCGCGCACCCTCCCCCTGACCCCCGACAGGCTGCTCCCGCTCCTGCCCTGACGGGACAGTCACCGACGACGCCGGCGGACGCCGGCGGACGCCGACGGCCGTCCGGCGGCGGTTGCGGCACGGCCCGGCCGGCGAACGGCCGGCCGGCGGGTACGAGCACGCGGGAGGCCGGGAGGTGCGGCGGATGGGACACGCGGTGGCGGTCATGGCCGAGGTCGCCCTGTGGTGGGCGGCCCTGTCCGGCCTCTGGCTGACGCTGGTCAGCGCGGTGGACGCCCTGGAGCTGGTGGTGGGCGGCTCTGCCGCACTACTGGCGGCCCTCGCGGCGAGCCGGGCCCGGCGCGCGGTGGCGGGCCGGTGAACGGCTGGCTCGTGGCGGCGGCGGTGCTCCTGGTGGGAGCGGTGGGACCGACCGTCCCCGCGGTCGCCACCGGACCGTTGCGGCGCCGGGTCGGCGCGCAGAACCACGCCACCGCGCTGATCTGCCTGGTACTCCTGCTCCTCGCCCAGGGGTTCGCGCGGCCCGCGTACGTCGACACGGCCCTGGTGCTGTCCCTCCTGGGCCCCGCGGGCACCCTCGTCTACGCGAGGCTGCTCGGCCCCGACCTCAAGGACGACCCGCCACGCGGCCGGATCGCCGACCGCTGCTCCCTCGTCGCCACGGTGGCGGTCGTGCTGTCGCTGTGCGTGGCCGCCGGACCGGGGCGGGCCGCGGTGAAACTCCTGGTGACCGGGGCTCTTCTGGTGGTCGGCAACCAGGTCGCGTCCCGGGCGCTGCGCGAGAACGAACCGGAGGCGGACGACGATGACTGACGCACTGACCGTGATCGCGCTGCTGCTCGTCGCCGCGTCGGCCACCGCCGCCGTACTGGTGCGCGATCCGGCCCGGCAGGCTCTGGTCCTGTCCGTGCTCGGACTGACCCTGGCCGCGCTCTTCCTGGTCCTCCAGGCGCCGGACGTGGCGCTGTCCCAGCTCGCGGTGGGCTCGGCGCTGACCCCGCTGTTGCTGCTGCTCTCCGTCCACAAGGTGCGCCGGCGCGGCAAGCGGCCCGCACCGGACGGCGAACGCCCCACCGAGGACCGCGAAACCCCCGCCCCGAAGGGAAGGCGGCGGGACGGCGGGCGGAGGGAACCGACGTGAGCCGGACTCTGCGGCTCCTGGTGCTGGCCGTCGGCACGGCCGGGCTCGCCGCGCTGCTCGTCGCGGCCTGCTTCCGGCTCCCCGCCTTCGGCGGCGACTCCCACCCGTACGGCGACCGCGCGGTGCGCGCCGCACTCGCCCGGCACACCGCGAACGTCGTCTCCTCCGTCAACTTCGACCAGCGCGCCTTCGACACCCTCGGTGAGGAGAGCATCCTCTTCGCGGCCGTGCTCGGCACCGTAGTCCTGCTGCGGCAGACCCGCGACGAACGCCAGGTCGAACCCGCCCCGGCCCGTGTCGCCCCGCACATCCGCCGTTACGCGCTCCTGACGCTGCCGGTCACCCTCCTCGTCGGCCTGTACGTCGTCGCGCACGGCCAGCTCAGCCCCGGCGGGGGATTCCAGGGCGGGGTCGTCGCGGCCACCGCTCTGCACCTGCTGTACATCGCCGTCGACTACCGGGCGCTGGAGCGGATCAGACCCGTCGGCCTCTACCAGTTCGGCGACGCGGCGGGCGAGGCCGCCTATCTGGTGATCGGCGTGGCCGGACTCCTCGGCGGGTCCGCGTTCCTCGCCAACACCCTGCTGCCGTACGGCACGTTCAACACGCTCGCGTCCGGCGGCACCGTACCGCTGCTCAACGCGGCGATCGGCATGGAGGTCGCCTGCGCGGTGGTCGTGCTGCTCGCCCGGTTCCTCGACCAGGCCGTGGAGATCGAGAAGGAGGACCACACATGAACCGGGAATCGGGTGCGTGCTGATGTCCGTCCTGCCGTACCTGACCGCCGCGTGGATCTTCCTCGTCGGCTGTCACGGGCTCGCCACCAGCCGTAACCTCATCCACGCCGTCGGCTGCCTCGCCGTCTGCCAGTCCGCCACCTACGTCCTGCTCCTTTCCGTCGGCTACCGTCACGACGCCACCGCTCCCGTCTTCTCGGACCTCGCCCCGGGCTCACGCCCGCTCGTCGACCCGGTCGTCCAGGCTCTCGCGCTCACCGACGTCGTCGTCGGCGCGACGGTCACCGCCCTGCTGCTCGCCCTCGTCATCCAGGTCGCCAAGCGGCACGGCACCGTGGACCCGGACGAACTGACCGAGCTGCGCGGATGAGCCGGCTGCTGCCGCTCGTCGTCGCCGCCCCGCTGCTCGGGGCGGCCCTGCTGGTCGCCGCCGGCCGCGGACTGCCCAGGCCCGTCGCCGAGGCCGTGGGCTGCGCGGTCGCCGCCGCCACCGCCGGACTCGCCCTCCACCTCCTGATGGCCTCCCCGGCCACGGACCTCAACTGGGTGGGCGGATGGACCCCCGGACACGACGGGACGAGTGTGGGCATCGTGCTGGCCGGGAATCCCGTCGCGCTCGGACTCGCCGCGCTGGTCTCGCTGCTGACGGTCGGTGTGCTCGCGTACTCCTGGCGGTACTTCGACGAACCGCCGAGCCATCACTCCGGCGCGTTCCCCGCGCTCGTCCTGCTCTTCCAGTCGGGCATGTGCGGCTTCGTGCTGACCGGTGACCTGTTCAACGCCTTCGTCTTCTTCGAGCTGATGAGCGTCGTCGCCTACGCCCTCACCGGCTACCGGGTCGAGGAGGCCAGGGCCGTCCAGGGCGCCCTCACCTTCGGCATCGTCAACTCCCTCGGCGCCTACGCCATGCTGATGGGCATCGTGCTGCTGTACGCCAGGACCGGCGAGCTGGGGATGCGGGCCATCGGGCGGCGGCTCGACGAACAGGGCGGCCCGGACGCCCTGGTCCTGGCGGCGTTCGTGCTCGTCCTCACCGGACTCCTCGTCAAGGCCGCCGCCTTCCCCTTCCACTTCTGGCTCCCCGACGCCCACGCCGTCGCCCCCACCCCGGTCTGCATGCTGCTGTCCGGAGTGATGGTCGAACTCGGGGTGTACGGCGTGGGGCGCGTGTACTGGACCGTGTTCGCCGGGCCGGGAGGCATCCCGGCGCCCGACACCGAACGCGCGCTGCTGGTGCTCGGCGCCGCCTCCGCCGCGGTCGGAGCCGTCATGTGCTGGCAGCAGCGCCACGTGAAACGCCTCCTCGCCTACGCCACCGTCGCCCACACCGGTCTGTTCCTGATCGGCCTCGGCCTGCTCACCCCGGAGGCGACCGGGGGAGTGGCGCTGTACGTACTGGCGCACGCCGGTGTCAAGGCGGCACTCTTCGCCTGCGCGGGCATCCTCCTCGACCGCTACGGCAGCATCGACGAACACGAACTCCACGGCAGGGCACGGAAGCTGCCCGTCGTCGGGACGCTCTTCGCCATCGGCGGCCTGGCGCTCGCCGGACTGCCCCCGTTCGGTACCGGACTGGGCAAGGCGGTCGTCGAGGAGGGCGCGGGCACCCCGCTCACCGCCCTCTTCGTGGCCGTCTCCGCCGTGACCGGCGCGGCGGTACTGCGGATGACCGCCCGCGTCTTCGGCGGCCTCGGCCCCCGGCCGACCGACGCGGGCCGGTACGAGACCAGTGGCCGGGACGAGGAACCCGAGACCCGGGGCACGCTGGTGCGCGTGCCCGACACCATGCTGGCCGTCCCGGCGCTGCTGCTCGCCGGGGCGCTCGTGGTCGGCCTGGTCCCCGGCGTCGCCGACGACGTCGGCCGGGCGGTGGACGGCGCGCTCCCCGGAGCGGCCCCGCACCCGCCGCACTGGACCGGTCCCGGTCTGCTCCTCGGCGGCCTCTCCGCCCTGCTCGCCGTCGCACTCGCGGCACGGGCCGTACGGCGGCCCGGCTGGGCGAAGCCGCATCCGTGGACCCAGCCGCTGCGCCGTCTGCACTCCGGGCACATCGGCGACTACGTGGCCTGGGCACTGATGGGGATGACCCTGCTGGGGGCGCTGGCCGTGCCCGGCCTCCTGCCGGGCTGAACCCCGACGTGTTGCGCGACCCGTCCCACCGCGTCACCCTGATGAGTGACCCATCAGTGACAAACGCTCACTCTTCGTATGCGGGGGGTCGTTGGTTCAACGAGGTGAAGTACGCGGGTCCAGGCGCTGAGGAGCCCCGACGATGACCGTTCCACTCGACCGGCACTACCTGGTCGAACTCCGGGTGACGGCGGACCGCGCGCACGGACTGCGGCGCATCGTCGCCGCGCACCTTCGCCACTGGGACCTCGAACTCCACGTGCGGCCCGTGTGCCGGGGCGTGGACGAGCTGCTGACGAACGTCCGGCGCCATGTCGGTGACGAGACCCGGTGCGTCGTGGAACTGCGTCTGTCCGGGCGGTCGCTGACGGTCTCCGTGGCCGACGACGGCTCCGGGATGCCCAGGCTGCTCGCCGCCGGAGGCGGCCTCAGCCGGGTGAGGGCCCTGAGCGACAGCTGGGGCACCTGCCGGACCGGCCAGGGCAAGGTCGTCTGGTTCACCCGGTACACCGACGCGCCCGTCGGTCCCGGCCGGCCCGCCCGCGCCCCGCTGCCCGGGACGCCCGCGACCGCCGCGCCGAGTCCGGCCCCCGCCCCGGTGTGACACCCGGGGGACCCCGCCCGGCACGGACGGAATGTCCGCCGCACGCATGATCCACGCCGGTCGGGTACGTGTGAACAGGAGGCTCCCGCGACGCCCGCGCACCGGACGCGGCGGGGACGGCCCGCGTTGCGCGTCGGCGCCTCGCGCGGCACGGTCGAAGAACCGAGGCAAGGAGGCCACCGGCATGCCCATCGCGACGGTCAACCCCGCGAACGGGGAAACGCTCAGGACGTTCGACGCGCTGGGGGAGGACGAGATCGAGCGCCGGATCGCCACCGCCCACAGCGCGTACCGCGCGTACCGGTCCACCGGGTTCGACGAACGGGCCCGGCTGCTGCGCCGCGCCGCCGACCTCCTCGACGAGGACCAGGGGGACATCGCCCGCGTCATGACCACCGAGATGGGCAAGCCGGTCAAGGCGGCCCGCGCGGAGGCCGCGAAGTGCGCCAAGGCGATGCGCTGGTACGCCGACAACGCCGCGGAACTGCTCGCGGACGAGCACCCGTCGGCCGCCGACGTCCGCGACTCCGGCGCGTCGAGCGCGTACATCCGCTACCGCCCGCTGGGCGTCGTGCTCGCCGTGATGCCGTGGAACTTCCCGCTGTGGCAGGTCGTACGGTTCGCGGCGCCGGCCCTCATGGCGGGCAACGTCGGCCTGCTCAAGCACGCGTCGAACGTCCCGCAGACCGCCCTGTACCTCGGCGACCTGTTCCACCGGGCCGGCTTTCCCGCCGGCTGCTTCCAGACCCTGCTGGTGGGATCGGGCGCGATCGAGGCGATCCTGCGCGACGAGCGGATCGTCGCGGCCACGCTCACCGGCAGCGAACCGGCGGGCCGGTCCGTCGCCTCGATCGCGGGCGCCGAGGTCAAGAAGACCGTCCTGGAGCTGGGCGGCAGCGACCCGTACCTCGTGCTGCCGTCGGCGGACATCGCCCGCGCGGCCCGCACCGCGGTGACCGCCCGCGTCCAGAACAACGGGCAGTCCTGCATCGCCGCCAAACGCTTCATCGTGCACACCGACGTGTACGAGGAGTTCACCGAACGGTTCACCGCGGGGATGCGCGCCCTCACCGTCGGCGATCCGCTCCAGGAGTCCACCGACGTAGGCCCCCTCTCCAGCGAACAGGGCCGCGCCGACCTGGAGGAACTCGTGGACGACGCCGTGCGCCGGGGCGCGCGCGTCCTGTGCGGCGGCGCACGGCCCGAGAACCTGGGCGGGGGACTGGACCGCGGCTGGTTCTACGCCCCCACCGTCCTCACCGGGATCACCCCGCAGATGCGCCTCCACCACGAGGAGACGTTCGGCCCGGTCGCCACGCTCCACCGCGTCGCCGGCCTCGACGAAGCCGTCGCCCTCGCCAACGACACCCCCTTCGGCCTCAGCTCCAACGTCTGGACCCGGGACGCCGACGAGGCCCTGCGCTGTGTACGCGACCTGGAGGCGGGCGGTGTCTTCTTCAACGGCATGACGGCGTCCCACCCCGCGCTGCCCTTCGGCGGTGTCAAGCGCTCCGGATACGGGCGCGAACTCGCCGGACACGGCATCCGCGAGTTCTGCAACGCCACCACGGTCTGGTACGGCCCCGAGTCCGACCAGGCCGACCGCACCTGACCCGCACCCCTGCCCACGAGACAGGACACCTCATGACCGACGCCCCCCTTCCGCCCGCCGCCCCCGGCCCCGCCGGTGACGAAACCCCGGCCGAAGAGCCCCGGGCCGGCGGACCCGGAGCGGGACAGACCCCGGCGGCCGAGCTGTCCGCGTCCGAGGTCGCGGCGCTCGACGCGCACTGGCGCGCCGCCAACTACCTCGCCGTCGG
The DNA here is from genome assembly GCF_029167625.1 of Streptomyces sp. AM 4-1-1. Lineage (NCBI taxonomy): Bacteria > Bacillati > Actinomycetota > Actinomycetes > Kitasatosporales > Streptomycetaceae > Streptomyces > Streptomyces sp. AM 4-1-1. The sequence goes on along the minus strand of NZ_CP119145.1, from coordinate 181,762 downwards.
CCAGATCTACCTCATGGCCAACCCGTTGCTGAAGCAGCCGCTCGCCCCTGAGCACATCAAGCCGCGACTGCTCGGCCACTGGGGCACCTCACCCGGACTGAACCTGGTCCACACCCATCTCAACCGGATCATCAAGGCCCGCGGCACCCGGGCACTGTGTGTCTGGGGACCCGGCCACGGCGGCCCCGCCGTCCTGGCCAACTCCTGGCTGGAGGGCAGCTACCACGAGACGTACCCCGACGTCGGCCGCGACGAGGCGGGCATGGGGCTGCTGTTCAAGCAGTTCTCCTTCCCGGGCGGTGTCCCCAGCCATGTCGCCCCCGAGACCCCCGGCTCCATCCACGAGGGCGGCGAACTGGGCTACGCCCTCGCCCACGCCTACGGAGCCGCCTTCGACCACCCCGATCTGCTCGTCGCCTGTGTCATCGGCGACGGGGAGGCGGAGACCGGTCCGCTCGCCGCGTCCTGGCACTCCAACAAGTTCCTCGACCCCGTCCACGACGGGGCCGTCCTGCCGATCCTCCACCTCAACGGCTACAAGATCGCCAACCCGACGGTGCTCGCCCGCCTCCCGGAGGACGAACTCGACGCGCTGCTGCGCGGCTACGGCCACGACCCGCTCTACGTGAGCGGTGACGACCCGCTCACCGTGCACCGGGCGATGGCGGGCGCGATGGACCGGGCGGTGGACCGCGTCAGGGAACTCCAGGAGGCCGCCCGCGACGGGGGCGACACCGAACGCCCCCGCTGGCCGATGATCGTGCTGCGCACCCCGAAGGGATGGACCGGTCCCCGGGAGGTGGACGGCCTGCCCGTCGAAGGGACCTGGCGCGCACACCAGGTGCCGCTCTCCGGCGTCCGGGACAACCCCGAGCACCTGCGGCAGCTGGAGGCGTGGATGCGCTCGTACCGGCCCGAGGAACTGTTCGACGACGACGGCCGGCCGACTCCGCGGGTCCTCGAATGGGTTCCCGAGGGCGCCGCCCGGCTCGGAGCCACCCCGTACGCCAACGGCGGACTCCTCCTGCGCGATCTGCCGATCCCGTCCCTCGACGACCACGCGGTCGAGATCACCGGCCGGGGCACCGTCACGCACGAGCCGACGCGTGTCCTCGGCGGGCTACTCGAAGCCGTCATGGCCGCGACCGCCGAACGCCGGGACTTCCGTCTCGTCGGCCCCGACGAGACCGCGTCGAACCGGCTCGACGCGGTCTACGAGGCGTCCGGAAAGGCATGGCAGGCGCGTGTCCTGCCCACCGACGAACACCTGGCACGTGACGGACGCGTCATGGAGGTGCTGTCCGAACACCTCTGCCAGGGATGGCTGGAGGGCTACCTCCTCACCGGCAGGCACGGCCTCTTCTCCAGCTACGAGGCGTTCGCCCACATCGTCGACTCGATGGTCAACCAGCACATCAAATGGCTGCGGACCTCCCGCCGGCTCGCCTGGCGGCGCCCCATCGCCTCCCTCAACTACCTGCTCACCTCGCACGTCTGGCGCCAGGACCACAACGGCTTCTCCCACCAGGACCCGGGCTTCGTCGACCACGTGCTCAACAAGAGCCCGGAGGTCGTCCGGGTCTACCTGCCGCCGGACACCAACACCCTGCTCTCGGTCGCCGACCACGCGCTGCGCAGCCGCGACTACGTCAACGTGATCGTGGCGGGCAAGCAGCCGTGCCTCGACTGGCTCACCATGGACGAGGCCCGCGCGCACTGCGCGCGGGGCGTCGGAGTCTGGGACTGGGCGGGCACGGAGGACGGCAGCCGGGAACCGGACGTGGTGCTCGCCTGCGCCGGGGACGTGCCCACGCTGGAGGTCATGGCGGCGGCCGGACTGCTCCGCGACCACCTCCCCGAACTCGCGGTGCGCGTGGTCAACGTGGTCGACATGACCCGGCTGCTGCCGCAGCGGGAGCATCCGCACGGGATGCCGGACTCCGAGTACGACGCGGTCTTCACGCGCGACCGGCCGGTGATCTTCGCGTACCACGGCTACCCCTGGCTGGTGCACCGGCTCGCCTACCGCCGTGCCGGACACCCGAATCTGCATGTACGCGGCTACAAGGAGGAGGGCACCACCACCACGCCCTTCGACATGGTGGTCCGCAACGACCTCGACCGCTACCGGCTGGTCATGGACGTCATCGACCGGGTCCCGGGCCTCGGCGTCCGCGCCACCGCCGTGCGTCAGGCGATGGCGGACGTCCGGCTCCGCCACCACGACTGGATCAGGGAGCACGGCGAGGACCTGCCCGAGGTGACCGGCTGGACCTGGAACGGCTGAGACACGCCGCCGCCCCGTCCCGCGGACGCGCGGGACGGGGCGGCGAGGCGGCGGGACTCAGCGGCCGACGGCCTCGGCCAGCTGGTCCTTGGTCATCGACGAACGTCCCTTGACGTTCTTCTTCCTGGCCTCTTCGTAGAGCTGGTCGCGGGTCGGTCCCCCGGCGCCGGTGTGCGAGCGCAGTCCGCCGCGGCGCGAGGACGAGATGTCCTGGGTCGAGGTGCGGCTCGCGGTCCTCGCCTCACCGGAGCGGGCCCGCTCCTTGTTGACCGTCCGCGCCGCGATCTCCTCCGCCCGGTCCTCGCCGACCCCGCGCTCCTGCTGGCTCTCCTTGATGTGCTCGTACTGCCGTTCCCGCTTGGAACTGGAACCACGTGGCATGGCGCCGTCACTCCTTTCCGTGGAACGGCCCCGAGAACGCCGGTGTGTGCCGGTGTTCCCGGAGCCACCTGTGTGCCGGGTACCCGCTCAGCGCACGGTCACCCGGACGGTCGGTGACACCATCTCGCCGCCGGCGATCCGCGGCTCGTCCGGCCTCTTCAGACCGAAATCCACACGGAAACCCCCGTGGGGCGGGGTGTCAGGGCGTCAGAAGCGGAGCGAGGCGGCGATCCGGCCGTGCTCCGCGAGGGAGTCGTCGGCGACGAACACCACGGTGGCGCCCCCGTCCAGGGCCGTCTCCACCAGCTCGTCCACGATGTCCTCGCGTACCAGGCCGTCCGCACCCCGTTCCCCGGCCTCGTCCACCGGTTCGAGATGGCCCTCCGTGACCCGCATCGTCCGCTGGAAGTGCTCTTCCACCGCCACGAGTCCGGCGCGTCCCTCCCGTACCGCCGCCCACACCTCGTCCAGCCCGCTGGCGAAGGAATGACCGCTGCGCGCGTCGTCGAGGCGCTTGCGGATCTCCGCCGCGAACCGCTCCCGCCGCTCCTCCAGCGCGGGCCGCAGCTCCTGGAGGAAACCGCTCGGGGTGACATCGGCCGGCACGCCCTTGGGGACCCGGCCGACGGCCGCCCCCGTACTCTCGCCGACGTCCTCCAGCAGGCTGAGCGCGTGCACGATCCCCGCCAGGTACAACGGCCGGGGATCGGCGGTCAGCGCGGCGCGCAGATTCTCGTCGACGGCCCGCATGAACTGCCGGGTGTCCTCGTTGCGGTAGACGCTCGGGGTGTCGCCGATCCGCTCCTCGCGCTGCGGGTTCGGTTCCAGCCGGGGCGCCGTCATGGGAAAGCCGTACGCCTCCACCGGGCGCACGGAATCCACCGTCCCGCTCCACAGCGTGGCGTGGTCAGCGGAGACGGACAGCGCCCAGAACGGCCTGGCCAGGGCCTTCGCGGCGACCAGGTTGCGCGTGAGGTACGAATCGCTGAGCACCACTCGTTCGGGTGCCGTACGCGGCAGTTGCCAGATCCGGTACTCATCGGCCGTGGCGAGGAGCACCAGACCGTCCAGCGCCCGCCGTGGATCGATGTCCGCCACCGCCCGGTCGAGCTGCTCCCTGACGGCGGCCCGCGCCTCCCGGGTGACCCGGGGATCATGGTCGAGCCTCGTTCCCGCCTCGGCGACCAGATTGCGCAGCCGTACGGAGTCCTGGGCGTTGTCCGGGGCGCGCCGGTGCGTCGGCATGGTCAGGGACAGTGCCGGATAGGGCCTGGTCGCGCGCAGCTCCCGCAGTACGTCCACGGTCAGGGCGTCCGTGTCCATCGTTCCCTCCCGGGGGTCGCACCCGCTCCCGTGCGGAGCGGGTGGTTCGGCGAGTCCATACATACCTGTCGATCGCCGTACGGGCGACATATGGACGATCTGGTCGACTCCGCCCAGCCGCTGTTCCCGCGCCCCGCGTCCGCCGTACCCGCGACACCGGACGGGCCCCCGGACGCCGGGTCGGGGCGGAGATCCGGCGGGGCACCGACCCGGGGGCCGATCGGCGGGGATGCCGACGAGGGCTTCACGCCTTTCGCTCTTCCGGGAACTCGTCCCGGCGCAACCGGGCCCGCGCCGTGATCGCGGTGCAGACCATGACGAACGCCAGCGCGAACTGGGCCAGGACACGGCCTACCGCCGCTCCCGTAGCCACCCCCGCCACAGCCGATACGGCCATCACGACGGCCAGTACAGGTGACGACCACACCAGCATCCGGTCGACGGAGCGCATGAATCCTCTGCTCACCGGGTCGGTCGGTCTCGTCTCACGCATGACCACCAACTACCCCGAAAGGCGCATCCGATGACCGGTAGTCCCCTCGTCCCCCGACCGCTGTCGCCAGCCAGGTCCCAGGGAGAAGCCGGTGACCGCCGCCATCCCGACGGCCCGTCCCGACTGCGGGCACGACACCGGTCAGGCCGTCGTGGGGCGACGCACGGCTCTCCGCCCCGCAGGCCGGCTCGCCTCCGAAGGAGAACGGACGGCCCGGGAGCCCGCTGCCGCTCGTCTGTCAGGCGCGCAGGCCGGCTTGTCGCATGCCGATCGCCGCCAGGTCGGCGATGACCTGTTCGTCGCCACGCCGCCAAGCCGCTGCGAGACCACCGGGGGGCGTGGGCAGCGCCGCGAGTTCGCGCTCCGAGCCGGTGAGGACGCGCAGTGCCAGGAGGTCCGCGCCGCCCGGTTCGGCGGCGAGGCGCCGGGTGACGGCGCTGCGCCGGATCCAGCGCAGGCGTAGGGGCAGCCACAGCAGCAGCACCAACACCACCGGGATGACGATCAGGGCGACCGTGGTCAGTGTCGCCACGTGGCCCACCGTGTCCTGGAGCGACCGGCCCGCGTCGGCCAGCCCGGTGCCGGCCTCGGCGGCGGACGTGAGCGGCTTCTTCAACCGGTCCCCGACGAAGGGCACCTTCGAGGCGGCGTCGCCGGCGTCGACGAGTCCGTCGGAGAGAGTGTTGCCGGCGGTTTCCGCCTCGCGGCCCGGACCGGCCAGTCGCCCGATCGCGTCGTGCACCGCCGACGCCAGCTTCACCGCGGCGTAGATCAGCGCCGCCGCTGTCACGTCTGCGATGACCTGTCGGCTCCGACGTGCCGGGGTCTGGGCGTAGAGGCGCATGGGCGGTGTCCTTTTCCGGTAGGGCATCGGTGGTCGGCGGCTGCCCGTACGACTACCCCGATCGGACGGGCGGGACGCCGCGCGCGGCTCCGGTCCATGTGCCTTCGGAAAGAGAAGGCCGGGGTCCGATCGCCGTCGAAGTGGAACTGCCGGCCTGGGGTACTCGCCAGTCATGAGGCACTGGTGGCTGTGGGTGGGAATACCGGTCGTCCTGGGCACTGCGGTGGGTGCCGCCGTGACCCTTCTGACGGACAGGGCGTGGGGCTCCGAGCTGACGCCTCGCTGTGTGATGTTCTCGGTCGTCTATCTGTTGATCAGGCCGGCCATGCGCCTTCGGCGCTCCGCGCGGCGAGGGAAACGGACGACGGGGGACGGCGAGGAGGCGCGGTACGAGTGAGGCGGGGTTATCCGCTCCACGGTCTGCCCGGGCCCTCCGGCTCACCAGCTCACATGCCATCCTGGCGGCGGGTCAGGTCAGCGGGTCGAGGGGAGAGCAGGGGCGATGAGGGCTGTGCACTACCGTGCCGACAGCGAGAACGGCGACCACATCGACGACCCGTCCGAGGACGCGCTGTTCATGCTGATCGACGACCTCGACGTCTCGGACAACACGTTCGTCGTCATCCGGCCCGACGGGGACGACCCGGCCTGGTCCGTATCCGTCGCGGTCCTGGACCGGGGCGGCTACGAAGTCGTCCGCCGCGACACCACTCACCATGAGCATGACGTCGTCACCGGGACCTGCGTCGACCGGATCGCCCGGGACCTCACGATCTGGATGGCCGCCCGCGATTTCCCCGGACGACCGGCCCGGCACACCGGCGACGTCTGAAGACGGCCCGAGGGCGGTCCCGTACTCCTTGGTGGCGCGGCGCGCGGCGTCGGACGCGGTGCGCCACAAGACGGCGGGACGTCCGCATACCGGATGTCCGTGGATGTTCCGACAACGCCGCGAGGCGCTGCAGCTGCCGTCGTGCGCCCACCAGGGAGTACGGAACAGCCCTTAGCCTGGACGCACGATGAATCTCTTCACGACGCCATGGGGCGAGCTCGACCTCACCCGCTTCCCCGAGGACCCGCGCGATCCGCTCCGCGCCTGGGACGCCGCCGACGAATACCTGCTGCGACAGCTGGCGGGAACCGACGAGGCGGCGCCGACCGATCTCTCCGGCAGCGTCGTCGTCGTGGGTGACCGCTGGGGCGCGCTCACCACGGCCCTGGCCTCCCACCGCCCCGTACAGATCACCGACTCGTACCTCGCCCAGCGCGCCACCCTGGCGAACCTCGCCCGCGCCGGCGCCGACCCGCACGGTGTGCGGCTCCTCTCCGTGCGGGACACCCCGCCGGACCGGATCGACGTGCTGCTCGTACGGGTCCCGAAGAGTCTCGCCCTCCTGGAGGAGCAGCTGCACCGGCTCGCACCCGCCCTCCACCCCGGCACGGCCGTCATCGGTACCGGCATGGTCAAGGAGATCCACACCTCCACCCTCAGGCTCTTCGAGCGGATCGTCGGACCCACCCGCACCTCCCTGGCCGTGAAGAAGGCCCGGCTGGTCTTCGCCGACCCGGCCCCGGACCCGGGCCGCGTCCCCAGCCCCTGGCCGCACCGCTACGCACTGCCCGACGACGTCGGCGCGGTCTCCGGCCGGACCGTCACCAACCACGCCGGGATCTTCTGCGCCGAACGCCTCGACATCGGCACCCGCTTCTTCCTGAAGCACCTGCCCCACCGCTCGGGCCCCGACCACGTCGTGGACCTGGGCTGCGGGAACGGCGTCGTCGGTACCTCCGCCGCCCTCGCCAACCCGGACGCCACCGTCACCTTCGTCGACGAGTCGTACCAGGCCGTCGCCTCGGCCGAGGAGACCTTCCGGACCAACCTCGGCCCGGGCGCCCCGGCCGCCTTCGTCGTCGGCGACGGACTCGCCGGCATACCGCGCGCCGGGGCCGACCTGGTGCTCAGCAACCCGCCCTTCCACTCCCACCAGGCGGTCACCGACGCCACCGCCCGCCGCATGTTCCACGGCGCCCACTCCGCGCTGCGTTCCGGCGGCGAACTCTGGGTCGTCGGGAACCGGCACCTCGGCCACCACACCCAGCTGCGCCGGACCTTCGGCAACTGCGCGATCGTGGCGTCGGACCCGAAGTTCGTCGTGCTGCGCGCCGTGCGCCGCTGACGGCCGGGCCGCCGTACCGGACCGGGGACGTACGCGTACGACTCCGCGCCCACCGCCACGACCCGGCCCGGCCCGGCCCGCCCCGCACGGCCCGCGCGCACGGGCGGCCATACTGGACGGGCCGGGGAGGGCGGACGGCAGGCGCAACGACGCGACGGGGGCGACAGCACGCGATGGCGGACACCAGGCTGATCCAGAGCCGGTACCGATTGCTCGACCTGATCGGGCGCGGAGGGATGGGGGAGGTGTGGCGGGCCCGCGACGAAGCGCTGGGCCGTCACGTCGCCGTCAAGTGCCTCAAGCCCATGGGGGCCCAGCACGACCGGACCATCACCCGGGTGCTGCGGGAACGCTTCCGCCGTGAGGCCCGGGTCGCCGCCGCGCTCCAGCACCGGGGCGTGACCGTCGTGCACGACTTCGGCGAGCACGAGGGCGTCCTCTATCTGGTCATGGAACTCCTCGACGGACGCAACCTCAGCCAGCTGCTGGAGGACAACACACAGCGCCCGCTGCCGGTGTCCGACGTCGTCGACATCGCGGACCAGGTGGCCGACGCCCTCGGCTACACGCACCAGCAGGGCATCGTGCACCGCGACCTCAAACCCGCCAACATCATGCGGCTGGCCGACGGCACGGTGAAGATCTGTGACTTCGGCATCGCCCGCCTCGGACGGGAAATCGGCTTCACCTCACGTCTCACGGGCACCGGCATCGCGATGGGCACCCCGCACTACATGTCGCCCGAACAGATCAGCGGCGGCCAGGTCGACCACCGGAGCGATCTCTACTCGCTGGGGTGCGTGCTCTACGAGATCGCGACCGGGGTGCCTCCCTTCGACCTGGAGGACGCCTGGTCCGTGCTGGTCGGCCACCGGGACACCCAGCCGGAACCGCCGCGCACCCACCGGGCCGAACTCCCCGGTTTCTTCGACCGGGTCGTCCTCGACCTGCTCGCCAAGGCCCCCGAGGAGCGGCCCGTCGACGCGGGCGACCTGCGCCGCCGCCTCGCGACCGGTCGTACCGGGGAACAGACGCACCTCCCGTTCCCGGGCGGGAGCCCCGTGCCGTTCCAGCCCACGTCCTTCGTCCACCCGGGGCGCCCCGCCGAACCGTCTTCGCCGCCCTGGGCCAAGGAGCTGACGGGCGGCCGCCGGGCGGTCGGTCCCTCCTGCCCCGTCCCCGCTCCCGACCACTCGGCGGGCCTGGCGGTCGCGTGGACGACCGGAGACGGAGTCCGGTCCGCGGCCGGCGGGTTCCCGGCGGCCCCGCCCGCCCCGTCGCCCGAACTGCTCGCCACCCTCGCGGAGCGCCATGCCGCCGGTGTCGAACTGGGCGGCCTCGGACGCTGGGAGGAGGCCGGCGAGACCCATCGCGCGGTCGCGGCCGAACGCGAACGCCTGCTGGGCACCGACCACCCCGACACCCTCGCCAGCCGCTACGAGGTCGGCTTCACCCTCAGCCGCACCGGGCGCGACGCGGACGCGCTGCGTGCCTTCGACCGGGTCGCCCAGGGCCGTGCCCGCACCTTGGGGCCGGATCATCCGCAGACACTGGCGGCCCGTCAGGAGACGGCGTACGTACTGGGAAGACTCGGCCGTCATTTCGAGGCCCACCAGGTGTACGCGGCGGTGCTGGCGTCCCGGGAACGGTCGATGGGCCCCGACCACCCGGACACCTTGCGCTGCCGCCACAACCTGGCCTTCAACCTGAGCCGGCTCGGGCGGCTGGAGGACTCGCACCGGATGGCACGCGACGTCGCGGCCGACCGGGCCCGGGTACTGGGCTCCGACCATCCGGACACCCTGGCCACGCTGTACGAAGTCGCTTACACGCTGGGCCAGTTGGGACGCTGGACGGAAGCGCTGCACGCCTACAGGGAAGTCGCGGGAGCCCGGGCGCGGGCCCTCGGCTCCGACCATCCCGACACCCTGGCCGCCCGCTACGAGGTCGGTATCAGCCTCGGCAGGCTGGGGCGCGGCGCGGAGACCGTCGAGCTGTACCGCGCGCTCGTCGCCGACCGCACCCGGGTCAGCGGACCCGAGCACCCGGAGACCCTGCGGGCCCGGCACGGCCTCGGGGTCGGCCTGGGCCGGCTGGCCCGCTGGGAGGAGGCCCTGGCCGAGTCCCGCGAGATCCACGCGATCCGCGAGCGCCTGCTGGGCGCCGACCACCCCGACACGCTCGTCAGCCACCGTGAGGTCGCGGTGGCCCTCGGTTGGCTCGGGCACTGGGCGGCGGCGCTGGCCCGGTACCGCCAGGTCACCGAGGCGCGCGAGCGCGTCTTCGGCGCCGACCACCCCGAGACGCTGGCCGGGCGCGACGACGAGGCGCACTGTCTGGAACAGCTCGGCCGGGCCACGGAGGCGGCGGAGCTGTACCGCCGGGTGGCGGCGCTCCGCCAGGAACGGGGCGCGCCCGCCCCCTGACCCGTGGTCCCCCTCGTCTCCCCGTCAGTCCCGGGACGCCGTCCACCCCACGGCCTCGACGCGACGGCCGTCCGCGGCCCTGGTCCCGTCGAAGACCGTCCGGCCGCCGTCCTCGACCCGGATCGCGTCGACGTACACCCCGCGGCCCACGTACAGCCGGTCGGTGACGTACCGCCAGCGCAGCCGCACCTCCGTGCCGCGCCAGGCGGCGAGATCGGCGCTCAGCCGGTGCCACACCCGGCCGGACCAGCCGGACACCGTGCCCTCCGGACGCGGTTCGGGCTCCGGGTGGCGCGTCCCCCCGCCCGGCACGGTGGTGAACGGCACCGGCCGCCAGCTCGTACCCGCGTCCGCCGACGCCTCCAGGACGAGGAGATCGGAACCGGGCTCGGTGTCCCACCACAGGGCGCAGGTCAGCCGGGCCCGCGCGGAACCCGGCCGCAGCGCGGGCAGCGTGAGCGTGGCGGACGCGCCGCTCGCCATGCCGGAGAACCACGCGGCACGGCCCCGGGGCGCCCTGACCGGCACGGCGCGCGCCAGTTGGTTCGCGGTGGCGACGCGCGGGGCGCTGCCACTGCGCCAGTCACGCAACGGATGCACGGAGTTGCCCAGCACGACGAGGAACGAGTCGGTCGTCGGATCGAGCACCAGACTGGTGCCGGTGAAACCGGTGTGCCCCGCGGTGCGCGGAGTGGCCATCGCCCCCATGTACCAGTGCTGATACAGCTCGAAACCGAGTCCGTGCGCGTCGTTGGGGAACGCCGTGTTGAAGTCGGTGAACAGCAGCTCCACCGAGTCGGCGGAGAGGATACGGGACCGTCCGTAGGCCCCGCCGTTGAGGAGCGCGCGGGCCAGGACCGCGAGGTCCCAGGCGCAGGAGAACACCCCGGCGTGCCCCGCGACACCCCCCAGGGCGTACGCGTTCTCGTCGTGCACCTCGCCCCACACCAGCCCCCGGTCCAGCCCCGACCAGGGCGGCCGGGCGTCCTCGGTGGCGGCGATCCCGGGCCGCCAGGACGCCGGCGGGTTGTAGCGGGTGCGGTGCATCCCGAGCGGAGCGGTGATCTCGTCGCGGAGCAGCACATCCAGGGTGCGACCGGTGATCCTCTCCAGGACCAGTTGCAGCGAGATCAGATTGAGATCGGAGTAGAGATACGCCGTGCCGGGCTCGGTCGCGGGAACCTCGTCCCACAGCAGCCGCAGCTTTCCCTCCCGGGTCGGTTCCCCGTACAGCGGTATCCACGAGCGGAAACCCGAGGTGTGTGTGAGCAACTGCCGGACCGTCACGTCCTGCTTGCCGCCGCCCGCGAAGTCCGGGAGGTACGAGGCGACCGTGGCCTCCAGCCGCAGCCGGCCGCGCTCGATCTGCTGCACGGCCAGCAGCGAGGTGAACAGCTTCGACACCGAGGCCAGGTCGAAGACGGTGTCCTCGGTTGCCGCGATCCGCTGATCCTCCGGGAACTCCACCCCGGCGCCGGTCTTCTCGTCGTACGCCGTGTAGCGCACCGCGAAACCGATCGCCCGGTGCAGCGCGACCGTGCCGCCCCGTCCCGCGAGCAGCACCGCGCCCGCGTACCAGGGGTGCGTGGGTGACGGGCCGAGGAACCGCTCGGCCTCGCGGACCAGTTGATCCAGCGGGCCCGCCAACAGCCCGGCGCGCGCCGCTGATCCGTGCCGCAGTGTCGGCGCCCCGTCACCGGTTTCCGCGCCGCTCCCCGAGCCCGGACGCCCGCCCGCCATTCCGTCGCCCACCGCATCCGCTCCCGTGCCCGGTTCCATGGCGGCCGCCGTCCGGGCGAACGGGACCGGGGCCAGGGCGAGCGCTCCGCCCAGAGCCAGTATCCCGCCACCCACCCTCCGCCGCCCGACCCCTCGCGCCGTGGTGCCGTCCGTCATCCCGAACTCCTCTCGACCGCCGGTACGCCGCCGGGGACGGACCGCGTCGCCGCCACCGCCCTCGCCCATCCCACCCTCCCACCGCCCCCGGGCCGGCCGCCGCCGGTTTCCGGCGACCGGTGATACCGCCGTCAGCACAGCCACCTCTTCGCCCTCCCCAAGGGGGAATTATTGAGCAAATAGAAGGTCATGACAGGGCAAAGCTGGATATGGATTCCGACTTCCGCGACTCTGGAACCCGTTCGGATTCGGCAAAGAAGCGTCGTGCCGCGCGGAAGTTCGTCCCGGTGTGTGCCGCACGCCCGCCGGGTCCGTGCGCGGCCGCCTCTCCACACAGAGCTAAGGACAACGAATGACATACGGAAGCAAGCTGCGTGACGAGGTCGCCACAGCGGGTACGACACCCCTGATCGGCGTCTACGACATGTACTCGGCGTCTGTCGCGGCCGGGCACTACAACGGCTTCTTCGTGTCGGGCTTCGGCTTCGCCGCGTCGTACTACGGCCTGCCGGACATCGGGTTCATCGCCTGGCCGGACATGGTCGCCTTCGTCGAGCGGCTGCGCGGCGCCTTCCCGCAGCACCATCTGCTCGTCGACATCGACGACGGCTACGTCGATCCGGAGGTGGCCTGCCATGTGGTGCGGCGCCTGGAGAGCATCGGCGCGTCCGGGGTCATCCTGGAGGACCAGAAGCGCCCCCGCAGATGCGGGCACGCGGACGGCAAGCAGGTCCTGCCCCTAGCCGAATACCTCGACAAGCTGAACATGGTGCTGGCCAGCCGCACCGACCTGCTCGTCGTGGCCCGCACGGACGCCACCGAGCCGGACGACATCCTGCGCCGCGCCGAGGCCCTGGCCGCCACCGACGCGGACGTGATCCTCGTCGACGGAGTACGCAGCGTCGAGTGGATTCGCCGGGTCCGCGCGGTCGTCGGGAACAAGCCACTGCTCTTCAATCAGATCGCGGGCGGCAAGTCACCCCGGCTCTCCCTCTCCGAACTGACGGAACTCGGGGTCGACGTGGCGATCTACAGCACACCGTGCCTGTTCGCCGCGCACCGCGCGATGGACACGGCCCTGGCCGAACTCAAGTTCGCCGACGGGCGGTTGCCCGCCACCGGGGACAGCGGAGAGGTCGGTGTCCGCGAGTCCACCGAACTACTGGCCAGGAACATCAGCCGGCACCACGTCGAGCGCGAAGGCGTGACGGCATGAGGGGCGTACGGGGCGTGCGGGCCTGTCCCGCGTCGCCTCCGCGCGGTCACGGCGCCCGCGCGGCGGCGGTCACGGCCGCCGCCATGGCGGCGGCCGTCGCGGCTCTCGCGGCCGGCGCCGCACCGGCCCAGGCGTCGACCAGCTTCCTGACCCTGATCGACAACTCCGAGGCCGACTCCTGGCTGGAGATCGACCGGACGGCGAACATCGAGACGGGCGGTGGCACCGCGGGCAGCGACCACGACGGCAGCGCGGTCGACCTGATGGACACCCTGATCAACCCGGACCGTCCGGGCGACGAGGACGAGGACTGAGCGGCACCAGCCGGTCGGGCGCGGGCGGGCGGTCCGGTCCGTCCGCGCCCGGCTCCGGCGGCGCCGTCCGGCGCGCGAACCCTTGACCCGCGGGGCGCCGCCCCCCAGGATCACGCCATGACAGGTGTACGCGGCAGCACGGTGGACGGCGTCCTGACCCGCAGCGCGCGACGCGCTCCCGAGCGCACCGCCGTCCGGTACGCCGAGCGGATCTGGACCTACCGGGCCCTGGACACGGCGGTCGGCACCGCGGCCGCCGTGCTCGTCGGTGACCACGGCCTGCGCCCCGGCGACCGGGTCGCCTGTTACGCGCACAACTCCGACGTCTATCTGATCGCCTACCTCGCCTGCGCCCGCGCCGGGCTGGTCCACGTACCGGTCAACCAGAACCTCACGGGCGACGACCTTGCGTACCTCCTGAGCCAGTCCGGCAGCGTTCTCGTCCTCACCGACCCGGACCTCGCCGACCGCGTCCCGGACGGCGTACCGGTACGCGCCCTGCGCGGCGCGCCGCACTCGCTCCTCGACGAGCTGGCCGACCCGCGGTCCTTCACTCCCGAACGTGTACCGGACGCCGGTGACCTGCTGCAACTGCTGTACACCTCCGGTACCACCGCCCTGCCCAAGGGGGCGATGATGACGCACCGGGCCCTGGTCCACGAGTACGTCAGCGCGATCACGGCACTCGGCCTGCGCGCCACCGACCGGCCCGTCCACGCCCTGCCGCTGTACCACTCCGCGCAGATGCATGTGTTCCTGCTGCCCTACCTCGCCGTCGGCGCGGAGAACACCATCATCGACGCGCCGGAACCGGACCGGATCTTCGACCTGGTCGAGGCCGGGCAGGCGGACAGCCTCTTCGCCCCGCCCACCGTCTGGATCGGCCTCGCCAACCACCCGGACTTCGCGCGCCGTGACCTCGGCGCCCTGCGCAAGGCGTTCTACGGTGCGTCGGTCATGCCGGTGCCCGTGCTGGAACGGCTGCGGGCCCGTCTGCCGTCACTCGCCTTCCACAACTGCTTCGGCCAGAGCGAGATCGGCCCGCTCGCCACGGTCCTGGGACCCGACGAGCACGACGGCCGGATGGACTCCTGCGGGCGTCCGGTGCTGTTCGTCGAGGCGAAGACCGTCGACGAGAACGGTGAGGAGGTGCCGGACGGCACGCCCGGCGAGATCGTCTACCGCTCGCCACAACTGTGCGAGGGGTACTGGGACAAGCCGGAGGAGACGGCCGAGGCGTTCCGAGACGGCTGGTTCCACTCGGGTGACCTGGCGGTCCGCGACGCCGACGGCTACTTCACCGTGGTCGACCGGGTGAAGGACGTCATCAACTCCGGGGGAGTCCTGGTCGCCTCCCGCCAGGTCGAGGACGCCCTCTACACCCATCCCGCGGTCGCCGAGGCCGCGGTCGTGGGACTGCCCGACGCGCGCTGGATCGAGGCCGTCACCGCCGTCGTGGTGCTGCGCGAGGAGGCCACCGAGCAGCAGCTCCTGGACCATGTACGGGACCGGCTCGCCCATTTCAAGGCGCCGAAGAGAATCCTCTTCGTGGACGCACTGCCACGCAACGCGAGCGGGAAGATCCTCAAGCGGGAACTGCGGGACCGTTTCGCCGCCGGTTGAGAACGGCACCCGCCCGCGCCTTCGGTGACCTGCCGGGCGGTCCCGCCCGCCCCCGCGATGAGACCCACCCGGCGTGACCGTCCGCGCCCTCAGTGACCCCGGCGTGGTCTGCCCGCGCCCCTCAGTGCCCCGCCCCGTGGCCCCCGCCCCGCCCCTCGCGTTCGTCCACGACCCGCCTGCTCTTGCCCGCCGAACGCTCCAGCGTCCCGAAGGGCACGATCTCGACCCCGACCGAGAGTCCCACCCCCTCCTTGACACCCGCCGCGACGGACAGCGCGGCGGTCGCCCGCTCCTCCGGGGTCGTCCCGCCGCGCGCCTCCGCCCGTACGGTCAGCGCGTCGAGCCGCCCGGTCCGGGTCAGCCGCAGCTGGAAGTGGGGTGCCAGTGCGGGCGTCCGCAGCACGACCTCCTCGATCTGGGTGGGGAAGACGTTCACCCCGCGCACGATCAGCATGTCGTCCGTGCGGCCGGTGACCTTCTCCATCCGCCGGAAGGAACGGGCCGTCCCCGGCAGCAGCCGGGTCAGATCCCTGGTCCGGTACCGGACCACCGGCATCGCCTCCCTGGTCAGCGAGGTGAGCACCAGCTCGCCCTCCGCCCCGTCCGGCAGCACCTCACCGGTGAGCGGGTCCACGATCTCCGGGAGGAAGTGGTCCTCCCAGATGTGCGGCCCGTCCTTGGTCTCCACGCACTCCTGCGCGACGCCGGGCCCCATCACCTCCGACAGTCCGTAGATGTCGACCGCGTCGATCGCGAGGCGTTCCTCGATCTCACGGCGCATCTCCTCGGACCACGGCTCGGCGCCGAAGATGCCGACCTTCAGTGAGGTCGACCGCGGATCGACGCCCTGCCGCTCGAACTCGTCGAGCAGCGTCAGCATGTACGAGGGCGTGATCATGATGATCTCCGGCCGGAAGTCCTGGATGAGCCTGACCTGACGCTCCGTCATGCCGCCGGACGCCGGGATGACCGTGCAGCCGAGCCGTTCCGCCCCGTAGTGCGCGCCCAGCCCGCCGGTGAACAGGCCGTAGCCGTACGCCACATGGACCTTCTGCCCCGGGCGCCCGCCGGCCGCCCTGATCGAGCGGGCGACCAGATCGGCCCAGATGTCCAGGTCCCGTTCGGTGTACCCGACGACGGTGGGACGTCCCGTGGTGCCGCTGGACGCGTGAATCCGCCGCACCTGGTCCTCGGGCACCGCGAACATCCCGAACGGATAGTTGTCCCGCAGATCGGCCTTGGCCGTGAAGGGGAAGCGGGACAGGTCGGCGAGGGTCCGGCAGTCCTCGGGCCGGAGCGCGGCCTTGTCGAAGGCCGTGCGGTGGAAGGCGACCTTCTCGTACGCGTGGCGCAGTGTGGCGCGGAGCCGTTCCAGCTGCAGGGCCTCCAGTTCGTCGCGGCCGAGTCGTTCCGCGGCGTCCAGCGCAGCTGTCATGCGCCTCATCCTCTCCCGGGGGCGGTCGACCGATCATTCGGTCGTTTCTTCCGGGAGCAGTAATTCAGGATCATCCACGACCTGGCAAGGGTCCCGGCGACATCCCGTACCGGCGGGAGCGCGGCCGCCCTCCGCTCCGTCCGCCTGCCCGCGGCGGGCCGGTCCCGCCCGGCTCGGCCGCACCGCCCGGGACACGTACCATGTCCCCATGTCCTTCCTCCGCCGCCGTAGCGCCGCCACACCCGCGGGCCCGGACTTCGACGTCCTGGCCATGGACCCGGGGGACTGGCCCGGAAACCTCGGCGCCGGTCTGCTGCCCGCGCCCGACGGGAGCTGCCAGGGTGTCTTTCTGCGCTACGACCTGTTCGGCGGCCGAGGCCCGGCGATGGTCATCGGGAACCTCCCCGAGGGCTCGCCCGCCCGCGAGACCGAGGACGGCCAGGTCCCCTTCGAGGTCGCCCAGCTGCTGCTGGCACTGGAGAACGACGAGCCGGTCGAGGTGACCGGCACCGAGGACGTACCGGTGATGCAGGGGGACAACCTGCTGATCGTGCGACGCGTCAAGCTCTCCGAGAGCCGGATCTCCTGTGTGCAGTTCGACCGCAGCGACGGCGTACTCGTCACCATCGCCAGCTGGGACCGGCCGATCACCGACGATCTGTACGCGCTCCTGAAGCCGCTGCCCGCCGAACTGTTCCAGCAGGGCTGAGGCGGCGGTACCGCCGGGTCCCGCCGCCCACCAGGACACGGAAGCCCGCCGCGTCGTCCGCACGGCGGGCCGGACCGGTCAGCTCATCGCGTATCGGGCGAACGACGCCGGAACCCGTGCGGCGGAGGTTCCCGGCCCGGTGGGCCCGCTCAGGCGGAACGGCGAACCGGTGCCGCGCCGCAGATCCTCCTCGCGGTAGCGGCGGCAGCCGCGATGCCAGATCAGGATGCCCGCCATCCAGTGCTGGAGCTCCACGACGTACCCGGCCAGGATCTCCCTCGCCTCCGCGTCCAGGCCGAAGTCGTCGTACAGAACCGGAAGTTCGTGCTCGGCGACATGCTGGAACTGCCGCATCCGCGAGTTCATCAGATCCCCGACGATCCGTAGCGCGGTCGGGTAGTCCACGCCGAAGAAGTCCTGCACGACGAGCACACCGTTGTGCACCTCGCCCTCGTACTCGATCTCCTTCTGGTACGAGAAGACATCGTTGAGCAGACAGGCGTAGTCCGCCGCCGCGTTCTCCAGCGAACGCAGCGGCCCGCTCCGGTAGATCTCGTCCGGGACCTGCTTCCCGTGACCCAGCCGGCACAGGCTCATCGTCAGATCGGAGCCGAACGTCATCCGACGCATCTCGATGTAGTCCACCGGGTCCGGAATCCGGTTCTGCGCCTGATTGGCCAGCTCCCACAGCCAGCTCTCGGTCATCGACTCGACCGAGGTGCGGAACGTGCGCCGCTCGTTCTCGGCCATCGGCTCCGCGGTCCGCCGCCACAGGTCCGCCAGCCCCCGCTCCAGCGCGTTCACCGGCTCCGGCACGACGGCCGCCCCGTCCACCGGCATGAACAGCGAGAGCCGCTCGTTGGCGGCCCGCGCCCCGGCCAGATCACGGGTCCGGCCGTGCACCACCGGGAACCAGTCGTCCCCGTAGGTGCCCCACGCCAGCCACCCCGACGAGAGGTCCAGCTCGTCCGCGGTCGCGTCGGGGTGCAGCCCCGCCGCGCACAGGGGCAGGTCGAACGCGACGATCTTCTCCTCGTCCCACACCTGGGAGCCCGGTACCCCGGGCTGTGACTCCAGCAGCCCCATGCGATGCGCCCACTCGACGAGCCGCACCCGCGCGCCCTCCAGGTGCGGGCTCAGGGTCGTGGTGAACGGCATCTCGAAGTCGGGCAGCCGGGAAGGGCCCACGTACTGGTACGGCACATGGGCATGGCCGCGCCACCGGGCGATCTCGGAGCGTGGCGTCAGCCGGATCGACGCGGCAGAGCCGAGCGAGCGCAGAGAGCCCGGCGAACCGAACGGGGCGGACGAACCGAACGCGCCGAGCGAACCGAACGGAACGGACGAGCCCGCGGTGCCGGTCGGACCGAGCGGCACGGGGCTCTCCACCCCGCCGCCGTTCATGTACCGGCTGGAGCGCAGGTGCCACTCATGGCCGCCGGACTGCCAGTCCTGAAGTCCCTTGACGTACGCGAGGACGGCGGCGGTCTCCGCCGGGTCGAGGCCCTTCTCCGCGCACAGCGGACCGAGTTCGGTGAGCGCGGTGTTCTCGAACTGCTGGAGCCGCGAGGTCAGCAGATCGTTGACGGCCTCCGCGGCCTCCTGGGTCGAACAGCCCAGAAACGTCTCCAGGACCAGGACACCGTTGCTGTTCTCCCCCTCGTCCTCCACCTCCCGCTGGTACGAGAACAGGTCGTTGCGCAGATGAACGGCGTCCGAGAAGGCGTCCCGGAGCACCCGCAACGGCCGTGACCCCGCCGCGGAGGCCGGTACCTCGGCGTTCGCCGCGTACTCCACGAGCCCGGCCGACCACGGCGCGCCGCCGACCTTGCGCCGCATCTCGATGTACTCGACGGGGTTGGCGATCCGGTCCTCGTTGATGTTGGAGAGCTCCCACAGGGACTCGTTGAGCAGGTTCTCGGTGGCCTCGGCGAATCTGGCCCGCCAGCCGTCGGACATGCCGGGCACCGTCCGCTGCCACAGATCCGCGAGCCCCGCCTCGACCGGGTTCCTCGGCTCGGGCGTCGCCGCTCCCCGCTCCATCGGCATGAACGCCGGCAGCCGGTCGAGATACCGCTTGCCGCCCTCCCGGTCCGGATTCCGTTTGAACAGCTCCAGGAAGTGGTCGTCGAAGAAGAAGACCCACACATACCAGTCCGTGACCAGGGACAGCGCCTCGGCCGAGCAGTCGGGGTGGGTGTACGCGCACAGCAGCGCGTAGTCGTGGGAGTCGAGATCCTTCTCCTCCCAGATGCCGGACCCCTCCAGCATCTCCATCCGGCGCGCCCACTCCTTCGTGTGCCGTCGGGCGTCCTCCAGATGGGGATTGAGCCGCGCCGGATACGGAACGTAGAACTCCGGCAGGGTGAAGGGCTGTGCCATGTGCGTCCGGCCTCTCGAGAGACATCCGCGCGGTGCTCGCGCGGACCGGTCATGTCCCGCGAGCACTACCCCTCACCCATACGGCCCACGCACACCAGGAATTAGTCACACAAATGGTGCTCCTTGGTGTGCCGTTCCGCGCACTTCCTCCCCACCCGCCACCTGAGCAGAGCCCGGGTAACGGGCCGTCGCCACCCGGCGCCGCCGAACTTTCGCCCGCAGGTCGCGGGCCCCGCCAATGGTCCGGTCCGGTGGCTCGTCCGGACGCCCGGCACGAACCCTTGACGCCCCGTCACCCCGCACCACAGAGTGTGCGCCGAGAGCCGCCCGGCAGGACCCCCCACTCACAGCCGCCATGCGCGCGGACGCCTCGCGCCAGGCCTCAGGAAGTCCAGAAAGGGTTGTCATGACCTCCAGACAGCGGACCGGTCTCGCACTCGCCCTGACCGCCACCGGCGCACTCGGCCTCACCCTGCTCACCCCCGTCCCCCACGCCGGCGCGGACGGGACACGCCCCGAGTGCCCCCGGGGCCTCGCCTGCGACTGGGTCCCGGCGGCCTACCGGCAGATCGGCGCCCCGGACGACAAGGAGACGTACGGCAACTACGACATCGCGGACCGCGCGCACAACGGGACGATCAAGTTCATCGTCCTGCACGACACCGAGGAGGACTTCGCGACCACCCTGGACATCTTCAGGAATCCGCTGAAGCAGACCTCCGCCCACTACGTGGTGCGTTCCCGCGACGGCCATGTCACGCAGATGGTGAAGACCAAGGACATCGCCTGGCAGGCGGGCAACTGGTACGTCAACTCCCACTCCATCGGCATCGAACAGGAGGGTTACGCCACCACGGGCGCCACCTGGTACACCCCCGAGATGTACCGCTCGACGGCGAAGCTCGTGCGACACCTGGCCGCCACCTACGACATCCCGCTCGACCGGCAGCACATCATCGGCCACGACGGCGTACCCCCCACCAGCGCGGCCGGCACCAGGAACATGCACTGGGACCCGGGGCCCTACTGGGACTGGAACCGCTTCATGTCCCTGCTCGGCAGACCCACGGGACCCACCGCACCGGAGAACAGCGCACTCGTCACGATCGATCCCGGCTTCACCGGCAACAGACAGGTGTTCCGCGACTGCGAGAAGGGCGTCGACCTGCCGGTCCAGGGCAGCAGCGCCGTCCCCCTGTACACCGAACCGTCCACCGGGGCGCCGCTCTTCCCCGACCCCGGCCTGCACACCGACGGCTCGCCCGGCACGAACTGCGCCGCCGACTGGGGCAGCAAGATCAGCGCCACCCAGCAGGCGGTCGTGGCGGACCACGCACCAGGCTGGACCGCGATCTGGTGGTACGGGCGCAAGGCGTGGTTCCGCACCCCGCCGCACACCCGGATCACCACCCCGACCGCCGGCCTGGTCGTCACGCCGAAGGCGGGCCGGACCGACGTGCCGGTGTACGGGGTGGCGTACCCCGAGAAGTCCGAGTACCCGGCGGGCTTCGCCGCCCCGGCACCTGGCAGTCCGCTCCCGTACACGATCAGCGCCGGCCAGTCCTACCCGGGCGGCGGCAGGGCTCCCACCGGCTACTTCTACGCCCCCACCATCGACGCCTCACTCCCGTACGGCCACACCTACTTCCCGGGCCGGCAGAAGTACGTGACGGTCCAGATCGGCCACCGCGTCGCCTTCGTGAAGGCGGCCGACGTCGACATCGTCCGCGCCCACTGAGATCCCGGGGAGCGGCGCGCCACGCTCCCCGGGTGTCGGCGCGAGGGCCCCGGGAGCCGGCCGGTACCGTACGGCACCGGCCGGCGGTCAGCGGGTGCCGACCGCCGCGCGCACGGCCCCACGGGCCAGCGCGCAGTCGTCGTGCAGCCGGCGCAACAGCAGCCGCTGCTCCTCGCCCGACGGAAGCACGCCCGGCCGTTCCTGACCGGTGCCCGCGCGCGGGGCGTCGTGTACGGTCCGGCGCACGGCCAGTTCGTACCTGCGGATCTCCCGTGTCAGGACGAGCATCAGATTGACCAGGAACGCGTCCCGGGCGGCGGGCCCCTTGGCCTGCGCGAGCTGGCTGATCTGCCGCCGCGCCCCGGGAGCGTCGCCCAGCACCGTCCACAGCGTCGCCAGGTCGTACCCCGGCAGGTACCAGCCGGCGTGTTCCCAGTCGACCAGGACCGGCCCCGTCGGTGACAGCAGGATGTTGGAGAGCAGCGCGTCACCGTGACAGAACTGCCCCCGTCCGCCCTGCCGTCCGCCCGCGTGCGCCAGGCCGTGCACCAGCTTCTGGAGATCACCCAGATCGCGGTCGGTGAACAGACCCAGCTCGTGATAGCGGGCGATCCGCGAGGCGTAGTCCAGCGGCGCGTCGAACAGCCCGGACGGCGGCCGCCACTCGTTGACCCGGCTGACCGCACGCAGGACCGCCAGCAGGTCGGCGCGGGGCGGCGCCTCCGCCGGATGCCGTGTCAGCGCCGCCACCCGTCCCGGCATGCGCTCGATCACCAGCGTGCAGTTGTCGGGGTCGGCGGCGATCAGCCGGGGCACCCGGACCGGCGGGCGGTGCCGCACGAAGGAACGGTAGGCGGCTATTTCGTGCCGGAACCGCTCCGACCAGGCGGGGGAGTGGTCGAGTAAGCACTTGGCCACCGCGGCTGTCCGGCCGGTCGAGCCGACGAGCAGCACCGAACGCCCGCTGCGCCGCAGCACCTGCACCGGATTGAACTCCGGACAGATGCGGTGCACCGAGGCGATGGCCATCCTCAGCTGGGCGCCCTGCGGACCGGACAGATCGAGTCTGCCGCTGAGCGGTTGGGCACCCGGCCCCGCCGGCCGCCGGGCCCGACCACCGCCGGCCGCCGATGCTCCGGCGCGTGGGTCGAGATACGGTCCGCCGCTCGTCGTCAGGGGACGCAGCGGGCGGGGCGGGGCGGACACGGAGGACGATGCTGTGTACATGAACGGGACAGATCCCTTCGCGCGCCGACAGGTTGCGTGCACCAGCCCCGGCCGGCGGCCGTTCGGCACCCTGGGGAGTACCTAGGGCTGCCGGGCGGGGTGGCGCTTTCCTACCTGACACCGGCCCGCGGGTGGCAGACCATCTGGCGGACCCTGGCGAACCCTGGCGAATAGGCGCAGGGCCCCTGACAGGGGGTTACTGTCAACACAGCCGAGAACCTGGGGGCTTGACGTGACCGGAGAACCCAACACCCGTCTGTCGGATCTGTTCGGCCTTGCCGGCTGGTCCAAGGGCGAACTCGCGAGGCTGGTGAACCGGCAGGCGGCGGCCATGGGCCACCCCCAGCTGGCGACCGACACCTCGCGGGTGAGGCGCTGGATCGACATGGGGGAGTCCCCCCGTGATCCCGTGCCCCAAGTGCTGGCGGCCCTGTTCACCGAGCGGCTCGGTCGTGTCGTGACCATCGAGGACCTCGGGTTCGGCCGACGCGGGCGCGCGGGGAAGAGGCGGGATGTCGGGGCGGAGCAGAATCCCGACGGAATGCCGTGGGCGCCCGAACGGACGGCGGCGGTCCTCACCGAATTCACGGGAATGGACCTCATGCTCAACCGACGCGGCTTGGTGGGCGCGGGCGCCGCGCTCACCGCCAGCTCCGTACTCACCGGTGCCATGCACGACTGGCTGCACACCGACCCCTCCCTGACCACAGCCGCTCCCCACACCGGCGACTCCGTCCACGCGGACCCGGCCGGATTCGACCGGTACGAGGCCGCCCCCATCGGATCGCAGGAGATCGAGGCGCTGGAACGATCCGTCGAGGTGTTCCGCGCCTGGGACGCCTCACGCGGCGGCGGACTCCAGCGCAAGGCCGTCGTGGGCCAGCTCAACGAGGTGGGCGGAATGCTCGCCTACCGCCACCCCGACCATCTCCAGCGCCGCCTCTGGGGCGTCGCCGCAAACCTCGCCGTACTCGCCGGGTGGATGTCCCACGACGTCGGCCTCGAACCCACCGCCCAGAAGTACTTCGTCATCGCCGCCCACGCGGCGCGCGAGGGAGGCGACCGGCCGCGCGCGGGCGAGGCGCTCTCCCGGGCGGCCCGTCAGATGGTCCATCTGGGCCGGCCCGACGACGCGCTCGATCTGATGAAGCTCGCCAAGTCCGGGTCCGGCAGTACGACGTTGCCGCGCACCCAGGCGATGCTGCACACCATCGAGGCGTGGGCGCAGGCGTCCATGGGAAAGGGCCAGGCCATGCGCCGCACCCTGGGCAGGGCCGAAGAACTCTTCGTCTCCGACAAGGGTGACGTCCCGCCGCCCAGTTGGATGCAAATGTTCGACGACGCGGACATGCACGGCATGCAGGCACTGGCGTTCCGTACGCTCGCCGAACACGATCCCTCGGTGGCGGGCATCGCCCAACGCCACGCCAAGCAGGCGCTGGAACTCCGGGCCAACGGCCGTCAGCGCTCCAAGATCTTCGACTACATCTCGCTCGCCTCGGCGTGCTTCATCGCCGACGATCCCGAGCAGGCGGACCGCTACGCGCGGCTCGCGCTCGTCACCATGGGGGAGACCTCCTCGCACCGCACCTGGGACCGGCTGCGCCAGATGTACCGGCTCACCGGTCAGTTCGCCGGATACGCCAAGATCGAGGACCTGCGCGAGGAGATCAAGCTCTCCCTGCCGCAGAGCTCCTTGATCACACGGCCCGGGGGCGCGGAGGTCTGACCAGGCCCTGACGCAGGGGCATCACCTCGTACAGGCGTACCACCGCACGGCGTCGGCATGTGGCGTCGACGTGACCGGCGGGCGATCCGCCGTTCGGCGCCTCTTCACGCCCCGATCCGGGCGATCAGTACGCACGCGTCGTCCAGGCGGCCGGTGCCGCCGAACTCCTCGACGACGGTCCGCAGGCACTCCTGTGCCGTACGGGCCCGGGCGAACCGTGGGGCGAGGCCGAGCAGCGCCTCGGGGCCCACGCTCCGGTCGCTGCGGCGTGTCAGTCCGTCGGTGTGGAGCACCAGCACGTCGCCGGGCAGCAGGCGCGCTTCGGCCTGCTCGTACGCCGCGCCGGAGCCCGCTCCCAGCAGCACCCCGCCGGGGGCGGACAGGGGCCGCCCCGTCCCGTTGCGGAACAGCAGCGGCGCGGGGTGTCCCGCCTGCGACCAGGTGAGCGTGCCGGTCGCCGGATCGAAGCGGCAGCACAGGGCGCTGCCCAGGGCCGGCTGGGCCGACGCGTCGAGCAGCTGGTTCAGATGTCCCATCAGCGTGCCCGGCCCGATGCCCGCCACCGCCATGCCGCGCACGGCTCCCAGCAGCATCGCCATGGCCGAGGTCGCGGAGATGCCGTGGCCGGTGAGATCACCGACCGTGAGGAGCGTTCTGCCGTCGGGCAGCTCCAGCGCGTCGTACCAGTCGCCGCCGATCATCGCGCTCGACTCGGAGGGCAGGTAGTGGGCGGCGAGGTCCAGTGTGCCGGACTCCCCGCCGCGCAGCCGCGGTGAACCGCGCCAGGGGGGGAGCACGGCTTCCTGGAGCTCGACCGCGATCCGCCGCTCGGTCTGCGCCCTCCGGTGGCCCCGCTCCAGCGAGTCCCGTGAGGCGTCCAGCACCCGCTGGCTGCGCCGCAGTTCGCTGACGTCCCGCAGGACCGCCCACATGGACGCCGTGCAGCCGTCCGGGTCGAGGACGGGCTCGCCCATCATGTGCAGAGTGCGTGTCCGGCCGTCGGCGTGACGGATGCGGAACTCCCCGTCCATCGGCCTCCCGTCCACCAGGCAGTCCGTGACCATCGAGGTGAGCAGCGGCTGGTCCTCCGGAAGGAGTGTGGACGGGAGGTCGTCCAGTGACAGCGGGCCCGCCTCGACGCCGCGGCCGAAGATCTCGTACAGCTCCGCCGACCAGGTGACCTCGTCGGTCAGCAGGTTCCACTCGGCGCTGCCCACCCTGCTGAGGAGCGAGCCGCGCGGTGGCGCGGTGACGCTCCCGGAGGCGCCTTCCGGCGGTTCCTCCCGTCCGTCCTCCGGGGGCAGGCCCTCCTTGAGCTGCCCCAGATGGGAACCGAGGTCGTCGAGGTGGCTGACGGCCAGGTCGCAGAGCGCCCGTTGCCAGCGCAGCCGCGGGTCGTCCTCATCGATCACAGCGGTGTCCCGCCGCACGGCGTCCATGTCTCCGCGCAGTCGCCGGGTGCGGTCGATCAAGGCGTCAACGGTGGCGACGACATCGTGTTCGGGCGGTTGCGGGGCGGGGTGGTCCGCGAACGGATGGGACGACATCTCGTACTCCGATACAGGCGCGGCACTACCAGGTCTGAAGGGTGGGGCCGATGACGACTGTGACACAGGCGGAGGAGGCCCGTAAGGCGTTTGGCAACACTCGACGCGTAGTTGCGCAGGGCATATGCCGCAGGCCGCGTGGGACACCCCTTGCTTCGAACAGCCTTGCGTCCGGCGGGCATTGATGCAAGTCACCCGGCGCTTTCGGCGGTCCACGCGCCCGCGTGCGCGGTTCTCGCGCGGCGCACCACCGGGTACCCGGGGCATATTCGCCAGGGATGCCGATCGGATTCGGCCATCGCCGGGAATGCGGCACGCCCGCCATCCGTTGAACCGGTCACGACAACGACACCCGTCCCCGTGCGGGAGGGGGTCGGTGCAGACGTCTGGAGGCGCCCATGGCACGCAGTGAGATCCGTCCCGTCATCACGCTCCGCTCGGTCGCCGGATCGGGCCACAGCTATGTGACGCGAAAGAACCGCCGGAACGACCCGGACCGTCTGGTCCTGCGCAAGTACGACCCGGCCGCCGGCCGGCACGTCCTCTTCCGCGAGGAGCGCTGAGGGCCCGACCGCCGGGCGGCGCCTGACGCCGCCCGGCGGGGCGTGCGGCACGGACGCGCGGACCCGTGTCCTGAATCACACCCGAGCCGTCACGGGCGGGGAACAGTGCCGCGTGGTTTATCGTTCATCTATATGTGGGCGTGGAGGGGACAGTGTCCCCGGGCCTCAGTTATCGCCCATGGGGAAGATCGTTCGGCTGAAGCCCCATGGAGCCCCTCGCCGAGAGGCGACCACCCTTCACTCCCACCCTCAGGCCGCCCCGGCCGGATTCCCCCGATCCGGCCGGGGCTTCTCTCTGCCCGGCCGTGTGCCGCAGGCCGTCCGTCCCGTGATCCCCGGCGGGCGTACGGCGACGGCCGCGACGCGCCTCGCCGTGTCGCCGGAACGCCCGCACCCGTCCGGCGGGCGGGCGTCTCCCCGCGCGCACCCCGTCCGACGCCACGCGCCGATCCATCAGTCAGCCGGCCGTCAGGGATTCAGGGGACCGCGCTCGGCCGCGGAGGTGGAGGTCACGGCTTCCGACCGCGCCGTCCTCCCGGCGCGGTCTCCAGGAGCAGCGCGCATACCGCGAGCACCGCCCCGACCGCGGCCGCGGCACCTGGCCAGAACCGGACGGTCAGCGCGGTCGCCCCGGCACCCGCCACGACGCCGACGACCCTGCCGATCGCCCAGCCGTCCCCCGGGCGAGGTGCCCGCAGCGCCGCCCGGGCGATGAGGGCCGTGAGCGTGCCGGTGAAGTAGTTGGTGGGTGTCACCCGCACCCGCCCCTGGATGCCCATCGCCAGAGCCGTGATCGACAGCAGTCCCAGCCGGTCGCCGTCCGAGACGATCAGGCCCGGACCCCACAGCGCCGCCGCGCCCGCGAGCAGTACCGCCTCGATCAGCAGCGTGACCGGCGCAGGCAGCCGGCGGGCCTCGGCCAGCCACGCCCCGAGGGCGGCCCCGCCCCCGTACGCCACCAGCGCCGTGGTGGCGCGCCACGCCACCCCGTCCTCTCCCGCGCCCGCGGCCGAGGCGCCGAGCAGGACCAGGTTTCCGGTCATCACCCCGGCGAAGACGTGCCCCACGCAGAGGAAGACGAACGCGTCCACGGCGCCGGACGTCGCCGACAGCAGCCACAGCACCCACTCGCCGCGCCGTTCGCGCGCGGCGGCCGTGGTCTTCGGCCCGGAGGCCGACGCGTCGGAGGGTGGTGTCGAGGCGGAGGAAGGAGGCACGCCCGCATTCTCGGTGCCTGTCCGCCTTCCGTGGCGCCTCGCGGCCGGGGCGGCGTGGCGCCCCGGCCGAACAGTGGCCCCGGAGGTCCATGGTTCGGATCATCGGCGCAATCCGCCGCGGCGGACCGGTCGTTGAGGCGTGATGTCGCCGATGGATATACGATCACGCCTCCCACCCCCGGCGGGCATGATGATCGTATGACTTGGACAGCTCCTGAACCCGCCCGTACGCCTTCACCCACCGCGACGACGTCTACTCGCTGCGGATGGTCTACCTCCACATGATCGCGGAGTACGCCCGCCATGTCGGGCACGCCGACCTCCTGCGCGAGCGTCTGGACGGTGTCACGGGCGGCTGAGTTCGCGTCCTCCCCGCCGGGATGTACTTGACGTGCACGCGTCCATCGGTATGGTCTAGTCCAAGTACAGGGCAGCACCGAACTCCCCGTGAGCCAGGGGAAATTCGGCTGCTTACCCTGTCGCGCCCTTCGCGCCTCTTGGCCCCACACTCGAGAGGCCGGCTCGCGGCGGACTGGCTCCCACGGCCTGTCGGCACGCGGAAGGCCTCCTGTGAAGGAGAAGCATGAACGCAAAGAGGAAGACCGCCGTCGCCTTCGGCGCCGTACTCGCCCCGGTCCTCGCCCTGACCCTTCCCGCGGCGTCGGCGAGTGCCCACGGGTACATCAACTCGCCGCCGAGCAGGCAGGCGCAGTGTGCGGCCGGAACCGTCCAGTGCGGCTCCATCAAGTACGAACCGCAGAGCGTGGAAGGCCCCAAGGGGCTCATGAGCTGCAGTGGCGGCAACAGCGCCTTCGCCGACCTCGACAACGACTCCAAGGGGTGGAAGGTCACCCCGGTCAGCAGCACCACGGCGTTCAAGTGGACCCTGACCGCCCGGCACGCCACCAGCACCTGGCAGTACTACGCCGGCGGCCGGAAGATCGCCGAGTTCAACGACAAGGGCGCCCAGCCCGGCGCGACCGTCAGCCACCAGGTCAACTTCGGTGGGCTGAAGGGCAAGCAGAAGGTGCTCGCCGTCTGGAACATCGCCGACACCCCCAACGCGTTCTACGCCTGCGTCGACGTCAACGTCAGCTGACGTGAGCCCGACTGCCTGATCATCCTCGATCAGTCCTGGGGCGCCCCGGCCGGTCCGTCCGGTCGGGGCGCCCCTGCGCGTGCGCGGACACACGTGGGTGTCGGCGCGGCGGCAGCCGAAGCGGACCGGTCCGGTTCCCGGACGGTCGCGGAGATCCGCGGCCTTCCCGTACCGGCGGCTGCCGGGCGATCCGCGACTCGCCCGTACCGGCGGACCGCCCGGAGATCCGTGGCCACGCCCACCGTGTGACGGCCCGGACGCCGCTCGCCCTCCTCACGTTCACCGGGGAGAGCGCGCGGCCGGTGGGTGGGACGGTTCCGTGGGAGCCGGACATCCCGGGCGCCGCCCAGTCCCTCGCCCCGCCCACCGGGCGCGCGACCCGCGCTACCGCTGGTCCGAGTCCGGCGGCCGCACCGATTCCACGCCCGCCGACGGCCCCGGACCGTTGTCCGGAGTGCCGGCCGAGCTGGAATCCGGGGCGAACAGCGTCATCCCGAGGTACACCGCCGCCAGGAACGCGGCCGTCCCTGCGACGGCACTCGCCACCCTGGGCCGGCGCCTGATGACCTCCCGGGCACCGCCGCGCCGCGCCGCGGGCCTGGCCCGCCCGGAGGCGGGTGCCCGTCTTCGCCCCGTGGCCTGTGGCAGCCGGTAGGTCGTCGTGGAGGGCGCGGCGGCGCGGGACGCCGGCGTGAGGGCGGGGGAGGGGGCGGAGGCGGAAGGTACGGACGGAGGAACGTGCCGGGGCAGTGGTTCCGGATGTCCGCGCCAGGCGTCCGTGCGGAACCAGTCGGCCACCTGTTGCGCGCCGGGACGTTCCTCCGGCTGCTTCGCGAGCAGCCCCAGCAGATACGCGTCGAAGGCGGCGGGGACGTCCACGCCCCGCTGACGCAGCGGAACCGGAGCCGCGTCCACATGCTGGTAGAGGGTCCCGGTCGCGGTGTCCGATTTGAACGGCGGCTCTCCCAGGAGCAGTTGGTAGATCACGCAGCCGAGGGAGTACATGTCGGACGCGGCCCCGGCCGTACGGCCCAGCGCCCGCTCCGGCGCCAGATAGAGGCTCGTACCGACGATCTGGCCGGTTCCCGTCAGGGCGGCGGACGGGTCGTCGACGAACTGGGCGATGCCGAAGTCGCCGATCTTCACCGACCCCTCGGCGTCGAGCATCAGGTTGCCGGGCTTGATGTCGCGGTGGACGACGCCCTGCCGGTGCGCGGCGGCCAGACCGGCGGCGGCCTCACCGGCCATCCGCGCCACCCGTTCGGGGCTCAGCCGCCGCTCGGTGTCGAGCAGTCCGCCGAGGCTCACCCCCTCGACCAGCTCCATGACGAGGAAGAAACGATCCTCCCAAGCCCCGAAGTCGAAGACCGCGACCAGATGCGGGTGGCTCAGCCGGGCCGCCGTCTGCGCCTCCAGCCGGAACCGCGCGGTCGCCGAGGCATCGGCCCGGTCCCCCAGGAGCAGCTTCACGGCCACCGCACGGCCGAGGACCTCGTCCGTGGCACGCCATACCTCCCCCATGCCGCCACGGCCGATGGGGGACATCAATCGGTACCGACCAGCTACCAGCACCTGTGCACCAATCTCCAACTGTGGGCCACCTCGACAGCCGCGAAGGCGACCTCATCGGGTACGGGACGGACAGGAGCCCGCGGCGCGACCAGAGTATCTGTCCGCGGACCCGTCCACGGTACGGACAAGCCACCGCCCCCGCCCGTGACCGGCCACTTCACCGGTGCCCCGCCGTACCCGGGAGGGCCCCCGCGGAACACGCGCGCCGGACGCCGGCCGGCGGCGGAACGGATTGGCCCGGACCGTGCCGGGTACCCGGCGTGGAACCCCATCCCCCGAACGAAGGGCCCCGCCGTGCCGCAGAAGCGGAAGAACATCTTCGTCGTCGGTCTCGACGAGGCGAACCTCCCCACCCTCACGGCCGTGCCGGACGCCGACAGCTACCGGTTCCACCGACTGCTCACCATCGACCAGCTGCAGCAGGGCGAGGTGTCCGTCGCGGACCTGCTCACCGAGGCGCACAAGGTGCTCGACGCGCACGAGGGAAGCATCGACGCCATCGTCGGTTACTGGGACTTCCCGGTCAGCACGCTCGTACCGCTCCTCAGCGAGCACTACGGCACCCGCAGCACCAGCCTTGAGTCCGTCGTCAAGTGCGAGCACAAGTACTGGAGCCGGCTGGAACAGCGGAAGGTCATCGAGGAGCACCCGCGCTTCGGCATGGTCGACCTCGACAGCGACGACCCGCGGCCGCCCGAGGGCGTCCGATTCCCGATGTGGCTGAAGCCGGCCCTCTCCTACTCCTCCGAACTGGCCTACGGGGTCAAGGACATGGCAGAGTTCCGTACCGCGGTGGACGACATACGCGCCGGGATCTCCCGGGTCGGCCGCCCCTTCGAGTACATCCTCGACCGCATGGAGCTGCCCCCGGAGATGGCGGGCGTCGGCGGGCAGGTGTGCCTGGCGGAAGAGGCCCTGACCGGAATCCAGGTCGCCGTCGAGGGATACACGCTCGACGGCGAGGTCACCGTCTACGGCGTCCTCGACTCGATCAACTACCCCGACTCCCCGTGCTTCCTGCGCCACCAGTACCCCAGCACCCTGCCCGACCCGGTGATCCGCCGGCTGCGTGACATCAGCGAACGGACCATGCGGCAGATCGGCATGGACCACGCCACCTTCAGCATCGAGTTCTTCTACGACCCCGGCACGGACAGCATCAACCTGCTGGAGATCAACCCGCGCCACTCGCAGTCGCACGCCGAGATGTTCCAGTACGTGGACGGGGTGCCCAACCACCACCGCATGCTCCGGCTGGCCCTCGGCGAGGACCCGGCCGTGCCCGGCGGCAAGGGCCGCTACCGGACGGCCGCCAAGTGGTACTACCGCTGGTTCGGCGACGCCTCCGCGCACCGCGTCCCCAGCCCGGACGAGATCGCCGAGATCGAGCGGACGATACCCGGGGTGCGGATCGACATCGTCCCCGCCGAGGGACAGCGGCTCTCCGAGATCCCCGGACAGGACAGCTACAGCTTCGAACTGGCGCACATCTTCACCGGAGGCGACAGTGAGGAGGACATGCGCGAGAAGTACGACCGGTGCGTGGCGGCGCTCGACTTCACCTTCCGCGACACCGAACCGGGTGACCGCCACCAGAAGACGGCGTGAGCCGGCCCCGCGCGGCCGGCGACGGACCGCGGCCCGCCCGCCCCATCCGCACCACCGGGAAGGAGCACCCATCGGCATGCGTATCGTGGACCAGTTGCCGTACGTGACGAAGGAAGAGAACCACGTCACCATCCCCATGCCGGACGGCGTCCAGTTGTCCGCCCGTATCTGGCGGCCCACGTCGTCCGACCACGAGCCGGTTCCGGCGGTGCTGGAGTACATCCCCTACCGCAAACGCGACCTGACCTCCGTACGTGACGCGATCAGCCATCCGTACATGGCGGGACACGGCTACGCCTGCGTACGGGTCGATCTGCGCGGCACCGGGGAATCCGAGGGCGTCCTGCGGGACGAGTACCTCGAACAGGAACAGCGCGACGCCGAGGAGGTCCTCGCCTGGCTCGCCGACCAGCCCTGGTGCGACGGCAGCACCGGCATGATCGGCATCTCCTGGGGCGGATTCGCCGCTCTCCAGGTGGCCGCCCGCCGCCCGCCCAGCCTGCGGGCCGTCGTCATCGCCTCGTTCACCGACGACCGGTACGCCGACGACATGCACTACATGGGCGGCGCGATGCTGTCGGACAACCTCGCGGAAGCCGGCACGATGTTCGCGTACGCGACCTGTCCGCCCGACCCCGCGGTGGTCGGCGGACGATGGCGCGAGATGTGGCACGAACGGCTGGAGAACACCCGGCCCTGGGTCCTCGAATGGCTGCGCCACCAGCACCGCGACTCCTACTGGCGGCACGCGTCGGTCTGCGAGGACTACGGGGCGCTGCGCTGCCCGGTCCTCGCCTCCAGCGGCTGGGCCGACGGTTACTCCAACGCGGTGACGAGGCTGCTCGCGAACGTGGACGTGCCGCGCAAGGGCCTCATCGGCCCCTGGTCGCACAAACTGCCCCACCTCGGCGAGCCCGGCCCCGCCATCGGATACCTGCAGGAGGTCGTCCGCTGGTGGGACCACTGGCTCAAGGGCGTCGACAACGGCGTGATGGACGGCCCCATGCTCCAGACCTGGATGCAGGAGAGCGTGCCGCCCTCCACCGCGTACGAGGAGCGGCCCGGACGCTGGGTGGGGGAACCGAGCTGGCCCTCGCCGCACGTCCAGGAGGTCGTCCACCCGCTGCACGACCGGCACATCGTCCGTCCCGCGGACCCGGAGGGGCGATCCGCCGGCCCGGCCCGGACGGACGCCGGGGAAGGGCGGGTGCTGACCCTGCGGTCGCCGCTCTCGGTCGGGCAGTTCGCCGGGAAGTGGGCCTCGTACAACGCTCCGCCCGACCTGCCGTACGACCAGCGCGAGGAGGACGGCGGTTCGCTCGTTTTCGACACGGAGGTCCTCACCGAACGGGTGGAGATCCTCGGCTCCCCCTCGGTCGAGCTGGAGGTGTCGGCCTCCGAACCGGCCGCGCAGATCGCGGTGCGGCTCTCGGACGTGGCGCCGGACGGAAGCGCCACCCGCGTCACCTACGGCGTCCTCGACCTCGCCCACCGAAACGGCGACCCGGAACCGGTCGAACCCGGCCACCGCTACCGGGCGACCGTCCACCTCAACGGTGTCGCGCAGGCATTCCCGCCCGGTCACCGCATCCGCCTGTCGCTCTCCACCTCGTACTGGCCGCTCGTCTGGCCGACGCCCAGGCCCGTGCTGCTCAGCGTGTACGAGGACGGCTGCGCCCTCACCCTGCCGGTCCGGCCCACACAGGAGCCGGACGAGATGTCCGGCAGCCCCTTCGGCGCCCCGGAGGGCACCGCCCCGGCCCGGGTCACCCGGCTCACCGAACCCGAGCAGCGCTGGGACGTCACCCGCGATCTCGTCGGCTACCGGTCCCAGCTGGAGATCGTCAAGGACCAGGGCATGACGCGCTTCGAGGACCCCGGCATCGAGGTGGGCCGCAGGGCATACGAACGGTACGCGTCGGTCGCGGAGGATTTCAGCTCGGTGAGCGGGGAATCCACCTGGACCATGCGGTTCCGGCGTGACGACTGGGACGTCAAGGTGATCACCCGCACGGTGCTCACCTGCGACGAGGAGGAGTTCCACGTCGACGCGACACTCGACGGCTACGAGGGCGAACGCAGGGTCTTCTCCCGTACCTGGAACGAGAGTGTGCCCCGGGACACGACCCCACCGGGCGACCCGGGGCCCTGAGCGTCCGGGCCCCGGGCCGCCCGGTGGCGGGCCGCCCGGGGCGGTCAGCCGACCGGCGTCCCCAGCGCCGTGTCGACCTCGCGGAGGAAGTCCTCCAGGTCGTCGGGGGTCCGCGAGGTGACCAGGACCCACCCGCCGGAGTCATCGGTGACGACCGGCCTGTCCACCCAGTCAGCCCCGGCGTTGCGGATGTCCGTCCGCAGCGAGGCGTAGGAGGTGAGCGTCTTGCCGGTGACGACGTCCGCCTCGACGAGCGCCCACGGTCCGTGGCAGATCGCCGCCACCGGACGCCCGGACGATGTGAACGAGCGGACGATCTCCGGCGTCCTGGCCTCCAGGCGCAGCGAGTCGGCGTTGAGCGTGCCGCCCGGCACCAGCAGCAGGTCGTAGGCGGAGGCGTCCACGTCCGCGAGGGCGATCGTCGGTGTCACCGTCTCGCCGGGGTCCTTGTCGCCGACGAGTGTCCGGACCGGGTCCGTCGAAACGGCCGCCACGTCCACCTCGGCGCCCCGCTCGCGCAGATGCCGCACCGGTACCAGCAGCTCGTCCTGTTCGACGCCGTAGTTCGTCACGATCGCCAGAACCCGACGGCCGTCGAGCGCGCTGTCAGCCATGGTCTGTCCTCTCAGCCCGAGGTGCGCTTCCGATGGAACTCCCCCCGTCCAACGTAGACCGGCCATCGCTCACGCGCAGACGCGGCAGCCGACGGCCGCTGCCCGCGCCGTCGGGCCGGGAGCGGCCACCCGGCCTACGCTGGGCGAGGGGCGGACGCGTGCCCGCACGACCGTGGCCGAAGCGGCGATCCAGAACGAGAAGACAGATCCGAACCGGTACCGGCCCCGGAGCCCCCGGGCCGGCCGAATCCCACTCCGGAGGACACGACCATGGCACGTGCAGCGCTGTTCGATGTGGACGGGACGCTGGTGGACACCAACTACCTGCACGTCACCGCCTGGTGGGAGGCGTTCCGGCAGGCCGGGCACGACGTACCCATGCAGGCCGTCCACCACGCCGTCGGACTGGGCTCGGACGACCTGATGGACCACCTCCTCGGCACCGGCAGGGACCACGAGGAGGGCGCGGCGATCAGCACCGCGCACAAGGTGCTGTACGGGCAGTACTTCGAGCGGCTGCCCGCCCTGGACGCCGCGGGAGATCTGCTGCGCACGCTCGCCGCCCGCGGCTGGACCGTCGTTCTCGCGACATCCGCATCGGGGCCGGAACTCGACGCGCTGAGAAAGGCGCTGGACGCCGACGACGTCATCGCGGACACGGCCGGCGCGGAGGACGTGGACGAGGGGAAACCCGCCCCGGAGCCGGTCGAGCGAGCCAGGAGACTCGCGGGCGCGACCCGCGAGGACAGCGTGTACGTCGGTGACTCCGTGTGGGACATGGAGGCGGCGACCCGTGCCGGCGTCCCCGTCATCGGTCTGCTGTCCGGAGGAATCCCGAGGGCGGACCTGGAGAACGCGGGGGCGGCCGAGATCTACCGTGATCCGGCGGACCTGCTCGCCCGGCTCGACGAGTCCCTGTTCGGCTCCGCACGGCGCGATGGCTGAAACACGGCCGGATCGGCGGTCCGGAAACGCGACGCCGGAACCAGGGCCGGCTCCCCGGACCGGGAACGTGGGAACAGGCGGAAGTCGTGTTTCCGGCCGATGGACCGAATGCGTGAACACGGACGCCGAAGGGGAGCCATTTCCCGTCCTGAGGGCTGTCCCGCGATCCGTGGTGGATCAGCGCGCGGCGTCGGACGCGGTGCCTCGCAAGGCGGAAGGGCGTCCGCGTACTGGACGTATGGGGACGTTTCGACAACGCCGCGAGGCGCCGTAGCTGTCGTCGCACGCCCACCAGGGATCGTGGGACAGCTCTTGGGCCCTGTTCCCACCGAGCCGGTCGTATTCCTGTCCGGTGATACGGAAGGCGTGGCCCGGCGCGCCCGCGCCCGGACATGGGTCCGCGCCGGCTCCCGTCGGGAACCGGCGCGGCGTCTCCGGGCCGCCGGGAGGTCAGCGGGGAAGGGTCGCGAGAATGACCTTGCCGCCGCCCGCCCCGGCACGCACGCTCACGTCACGGGCCAGCCGCTGGACCATCGGCCAGCCGAAGCCGCCGCACTGCCCGGTCATGTCGGGGGTACGGCTCGTGGGCCGGGCCGGGCTGGGATCGGCGACGTGCACGCTGACACCGGCACGGTCCGCCGTCAGCCGCAGCGCCGAAACCGACCCCGCGTGGCGAAGAGCGTTGGTGACGAGTTCGGAGACGAGCAGCAACAGGTTCTGCACGGTCTGCGTCGGCAGAGCGGGGTGCAGCCGTGCCACGAAGGTGGCGACGGCGTCACGCGCCTCCGCCGCCCAGCGGGGCCGGCAGACGAACTCCGCGTGCGTCTCTCCGTTGAACGAGCCGGACGCCTCGGCCATGGGAATGCGGTTGTTCATGCGTTTCACCCCGTCGAGTATTTTCCCTGGTGATTTTCTTGTACCCGCGATACGGGCCCTGAAATGACCAAATGTCCCTCGGCGGGCCTCAGCCGGAGAGAATCCGGATCGCGCCGCATCGTCCGACGGCCGGCCACCGTTTTCCCGAATCCCGGCACGCCACACCGGACCCCACCCGGTCTTGTCTCCGGTGGCCGGTGGCCCGGCCACCCCGGCAGAACCGGCACCGGCCGACGGTCCGAAGACCCACCGCCTCCGCCGGCACCGTCCCGTCGAGCGGCCCCGGCGAAGGGGCCGCCGTTTCACACCCGCGGGACCGGCGGGCGCCGCCGCGCCCAGCCGAACAGGACGACCGAGCACACCGCGGCGAACGCGCACCAGGTCGAGACGAACTCCAGCCGCCACAGCGCCACGCAGACCACCGCGCCGACAGCGGCCAGCACACCGAGCATCCGCAGCCATCGGTCGGTGGCCGAGAGCAGGGAACCGACGGTCGCCAGCAGATATCCCGCGATGATCAGCCCGCCCTGGGGAAGGTCGACCAGGTAGCCGAGGGTGT
Organism: Streptomyces sp. AM 4-1-1; assembly: GCF_029167625.1. Classification (NCBI taxonomy): domain Bacteria; kingdom Bacillati; phylum Actinomycetota; class Actinomycetes; order Kitasatosporales; family Streptomycetaceae; genus Streptomyces; species Streptomyces sp. AM 4-1-1. The sequence continues at coordinate 144,810 of NZ_CP119145.1, read as the reverse complement.
GGCCCCGGACCTCGGCCGTCACGGGACGCATGGCGAGAACGTACCCGAGGACCGCCGCCGTCGCGGCGCCCGCGGCGAGGGGCACCAGCACCCGTCGGCGGGCACCCGGCGGCGCGGCGCACCACACCCCCAGCGGCACCCACAACGCCAGCAGCGGAAGCGCGATGACCGTCCAGGCGACGGTCGCGGGACCCGCGCCCCCTCCCGCGCGCCAGACCAGGGACTCGACGATCTGATGAGCGCCGAGAAGCAGGGGCAGCGAGGCGAGGGGCAGGTCGCGGACCCGGTGCCGACGGGCGACACACGCCACCCCGATCGCGGCGACCCCGGTGCCCGCCACGAGGTCGGCGGTCGCACTCCAGCACATGGCGCCACCCGGCCCCGCGATGTCATGAGGATCGATCGTCGTCGCGCTCCACGCTACCGGCGCCCGCCCGGCGCCACCGGCGCTCTTCGCCCGTCCGGCGGTCTTGTCGGGCCGAAGAGGGCTGCGATGCCACTCGATCGGGCAAGGGAAGAAAATGCCTGAAGTCTCCGCGCCAATGATCAATCTCGTCCGGCGGACCACCGAACCCGTGGCGGCACAGACCCTGCGCTCGACGGCGGCCGCCGTCATCGCCTATGTCGTCGCCCTGTGGACCCTTCCCCAGCCGGCCCCCCTGACAGCCCCGCTCACGGCCCTGCTCGTCGTGCAGGTCACCCTCTACGCGACCCTCACCACCGGAATCCGCAGGGTGAACGCCGTCGTCGTCGGCGTCCTCATCGCCATCGGCTTCAGCTCCCTGGTCGGACTGACCTGGTGGAGCCTCGGGCTGACGATCTTCACCGCGCTGATCGTCGGACGACTGGTGCGCGTGAGTGAGTTCGTGCCCGAGGTGGCGATCAGCGCCATGCTGGTGCTCGGGGTGGCCCAGGTGGCCGACACCGCCTGGGATCGGGTGCTGGAGACCCTGATCGGCGCGGGTGTGGGCCTGATGTTCAATCTGCTGTTCGCGCCCCCCGTGTGGGTGCAGACAGCCGGTACCTCGATCGACAGGCTGGCCCGGGAGATGGGGGAGATGCTCCGGGCCATGGGTGACGAGACGGGCGAGCTGGTACCCGCTCCCCAAGCGGCCGCCCGGCTGCACAAGGCCCGGCGCCTGGACCACGACATCGTGGAGGTCGACGCGTCCTTGCGGCAGGCGGAGGAGAGCCTGAGGCTCAACCCGCGCGTACGGCAGGGGCTGCTGTACCGGGTCGTCCTGCGCACCGGACTCGACACCCTGGAGATCTGTGCCGTGGTGCTGAGGGTGCTGACCCGCACCATGACCGACCTCGCCAAGGCGCGCACCGACGAAGAGCTGTTCCCCGAGGACGTGGCCGCCTCGCTCAGGGAACTGTTCGGGCAGATGGCCGGCGCCATCGAGAGCTACTCACTGCTGGTCACCACCTCGGTCGCCGCCAGCGCCGAAGAGGCCGAGTCCCGGCTGGCCGAGGCCCTCGAAGTCAGCCGCACGACCCGCGACCGGGTGGCGGACATGCTCCTGTCGGGAGTTCAGGAACACCCACGGCAGTGGCAGTTGCACGGAGCCCTGCTCGCCGAGGTGGACCGCATCCTGGACGAGCTCGACATCGACAAACGCACCGAGCGCCTGGGCAAGGAACTGGACCGCCGCTCGGCCGAACTGCACGAACGCCACCCGCGGCTGCTCGCCCTGGGCCGCCGGCTGCGCGGTGGCGCGGTCGCTGCCCGGCGCGCGGTCGAATTCTGAACCGTACGAGGACGGGTCACCCTGTTCGTCCGGCCGACCGCGCGCCCATGGACAGGCCGGCCCGGTACCCGCCCCCGCGGGAACCGACCGCCCACCGCCGCGGTCGCGGACCGGTGAGGGCCCCGGACCTCACCTTGGGTTCTCACGGTCCTCGCAACACCCGCGATGGTGGGAGTTGCGAGGACCCCTGGAACCCAGGCACCGGTCCGGGGCCCTCATCGTGCGGGCCGACCGCGATCAACGTCCTGGCCCGGCCTCGCGGCCCGCGTCGGGATCAGTCGCGGTCCACGTGCTCGCGCTTGACGTCGCCGTTCGCGGCGTCGATGTCGAACGTCGTCTTGTTCCAGTCGTCGGTGGTCACCACATCGACGGACCAGACGAGAGTGCCCTTCTTCTCGTCCAGCTCGATGGCGCTGACCGTGCCCTTCCTGCCGGCCGCGGTGATCTTGTCCATGGCGACCTTGGCGGCCGCCTCGGGGGTCTCCTTGGCCTTGGCGAGCCTGTCGGCGAGCTCGCGCTTGTCGTCGGCGTCCTGGTCGGGGTCCGTCTCGGACCGGATGACCTTGCCGGACACCGCGTCGATGCGCACGGTGTGCGCCGTACCGTCCTTCGAGGCGACCTTGGCGATCCACTGGGGGTGCCCGGTGTCGGCGCTGCCGCTCGTCCCCTTCAGTTCGAGTTCGGCGAGCTTGCTCCCCGGAACCTTGCCCACCGCCGTGTCGGCCGCCTTGAGGAAGGCGATCTTCGCGGCCGGGATCAGTGCTTTGCGTTCGGCCTGGTCCTCGGTGAGGGGCGCCCGGCTCGACGCGGTGGCCGACGGCGAGGCCGACATGGACGAGGAGGCGGAGGGAGCGGCCGACGACACGGTCGGGCTCTGCGTGGCGCGCGCGGGTGAGGGCGCCCCTTCCTCGTTGTCGCTGCCGCCGCATCCCGCCAGCAACAGGGCCGAGGCGGCGACGACGCACAGGGAGCCGACCACACGCGGGTGTCGGGTACGAGGGCCCGGGAGGCCGTCGGTCTTCGTGGAACGTGGCTCAAGACTCATGACTGCACACCTAACCCACGATCCGCTTCGGCATGTCGCGCCACCTCATGAGTCACCCGATCGACCGGCGCGCGACGGCGGCCGGTCCCGGCGCGGGCGTCGAACGGTCTCTCCGCTTTACCTGCCGCTGGCGTACAGCTGTTCAGGAGGTGGGGCGGCGGCTGTTACACGAACGCGGCGCCGCGTGCCAGGGGCGCGCGGGGGTGTGGGAAGGGTGGTGGGACGGCGTGTTCATCCCGGTGCCGCGACGCCCCACGGCCGGTGGGACTCACCGGCCGACAGGAGCCGACGCATGGCGTGATGGGTGCCGGGTACAGCCGCGTGTGACGGAAATGTCGGTGTTTCGTAACAGACATCTGGGCACCTTCCGGCCGTCGCGCCGTCCGGCCACAGTGTGCGTTCTCGGTAGCACGCCGGGACCGAACACCGTCCGGGCACCGGGCCCGGCAACGCCAGATGAGGGGTTCTCATGTCCCGTTCCGCACGACGAATCACCGCCGCCGTTCTCGCGTCCGGCGCACTGCTGGCCGCAGCGGCTCTCCCCGCCGCGGCCGACAACGGACACGGCAGGACCCACGACGCGCCGGCCAAGCGCTCGGTGATCGTCCTGGGCAAGATCCAGTACGACAGTCCCGGCCGCGAGGACGGCTCCAACCGCAGCCTGAACGGGGAGTGGGTCACCGTCACCAACACCTCCCGGCAGTCCGCCGATCTCCGTGGCTGGACGCTCGGCGACGAGGGCGGCCACACCTACCGCTTCAAGCTGCGGCTGGCGGGACGCTCCTCCGTGCGGGTGCACACCGGCGTCGGCCGCGACAACGGCCACGACGTCCACCAGGGCCGGCGTACCTATGTGTGGGACAACCGGGACACCGCCACCCTGCGCGACGCCCGGGGCCACAAGGTCGACTCGGAGTCCTGGGGCCGCCGGGGCGGTCACCGCTGACGTCCCCTGAACCACGGAGACACGTGGTGCCCCCGGCGACTGCCGGGGGCACCACGCCGTGCACGAGCCGCTGACGGGCCGGACGCGAACCCGTCGGACGATGAACATGGGGCGAAAGTGTATAAAATCGGTGAAATCCCCAGGGAAGAGGAGGCGGCATGTCATCGAAGCGGCGTCGTAAGAAGAGAGCGCGTCGTAAGAACGCGGCCAATCACGGTCGGCGTCCTCAGAGCTGACCGCACCACGCCGTCGGGCCCGCCGTCCCTCAGGACGGCGGGCCCGACGGGCTTGGGCGGGAGGATCAGCGGTGGCTGTGCCCTCGTCCTGTGACCATGCGGTACAGGGCGAGAAGGATGAGCGAGCCGATGATCGCGGCGATCCAGGTGGAGAGATGGAAGAAGCCGTCGATCGAGTCCACGCCGAAGATCACCTTGCCGAGCCAACCGCCGAGCAGCGCGCCGGCGATGCCGATGAGCATGGTGATGATGATGCCGCCCGGGTCTTTGCCCGGCATCAGTGCCTTGGCGATAGCTCCGGCCAGCAGGCCGATGATGATCCACGCGATGATGCCCATAGCCGACAGCCCCTCTACTTGGTGTCTTGGTGTCTTGTTCCTGCGTCTCACTTCACATGGCCGGTCAACGCGTTTCCAAACGCGGTTGATCACCGCTTCCCGTTGTGACCGGGACGCGAAGGACGGTTGTCGTCCGGGGAAGCGCGGTACGCATACGGTATGCAGACTTTTCTGCCGTTTCCTGATTTCGCGTCATCGGCGCAGGCTCTGGACCGGCGCCGCCTGGGGAAGCAGCGTGTCGAAGCACTCCAGGTGCTACGAGGTCTGACGGTGCCCGGTTACGGCTGGCGTCACCACCCGGCGGTACGGATGTGGTGCGGGTACGAGGAGGCACTGGTCCGGTACGGGCTGGAGGTGTGCCGGGTCTGGACGGACCAGGGTCACGGCGACACGTGCGCCGCGAGCCTGACGGCCGGCTTCGGCGCCTGCCGACCGGATTCCGCCGTGCGGGATCAGAGCGCTCTCTCGGAAGCGGGTGAACTGCCGCCATGGCTGGGGGATTCCGCGTTCCATCGCAGTCATCGCTCGGCGCTGGTACGCAAGGACGCGGAATATTACCGTCCTCGATTCCCCGGGGTTCCGGACAGCCTGCCCTACGTATGGCCGAGTTCCGATCGCGACCGAAATTCCTGCGAGTGACCGCTTTGTTGTGTCGGGTCCCGTACGGAAATGGACCGACGCGGCTCCTGGGAATCATTCCCGGGAGCCGCGCCCGTGTTGTCGCGCACGTTTCCGATCAGCCGGGCCGGACGCCGCTCTCAGCGGCGGCGGGCTCTTGGACCGCTGTCAGGAGTGGGTGGCGACGGTACCGCTGAACGCTCCGTCCGGGCCCGCGCCCCGAACGGTGTCGAAGTAGAACGCCTCGCCGTCGGGGGTGAAGCCGGTGGCGCGGACCGTGGACCACGAGCCCTCCGGGCCGGCGACCTGGCCGGTGCGGACGTACAGCGGGCCGGCGGTCTCGCCACGGTTGTGGTCGCGGTTCTGGCCGCGGTCGTGGTGACGGCCCACGAGGCCGGAGAGGAAGCCGTTTCCGGCGTTCCCGCCCTGCTCGGCGGCCCTGGTCTGGCCGACGGCGCCGGCGTCGGCGGAGGCCACACCGGCACCGCCGAGGGCGATCGGGGCGACGATCGCGACGATCGCGAGGGCCTTGGTGAAGTTGCGCATGGAGTGCCTTCCCTTACTATTCGGGCAGTTAGAAGACCGGAGCTGAAAGCGGTGCATTCCGGCTGGGCCGGTAGCTCCGTTCAGTGGCCGGACGTCAGGCTGCCCGGTCACCGAGCGTATTTCGTGACCGACTCCCGTATCGGATTGGAAAACCTCCCGATATCCACTCGAACCGCCTAGTAGTCACACGAGAAAGGCGTCGGTCCATGGGTAATTCAGGGATTCTCAGGTCGACCGTCGTGTTCCGGCTGCCGCGGTCACGGCGTGTGCCCGTCGTGGTTCCGCCGGGCCGCGTGACGGGTATCGGCACGCTCTGTCCGTGACCCGGCGCCGTCTTCCACGGGCCCGGACAAGCGGGGCCGCCCGGAGCGGCAGCCGGTGATCCGGGGACGGGTTCCGACCGCACGGGGCGAGGCGCCGCCGGATCGTCGCAGCAGGGCACGGCGTCGGCAAATGAAAGTGGGCCAATGTTGGGTGAATATGCGATCAGCGAATCGTGCCGGACTCAATTGATTAAGTTTTTGATCATAAATCATCATTGAATGATCGGATTCGGTCTCTTGCCCTCCGGGGCGTGGCGATCGTGGGGCAGAGATTCACTCTTGGTGGTGACTCAGGGCTGGGCTTGCCGGATGTCCCCTTCTCCGCGCGCTGAGACGGACATGAATGAAATGGGCCGGTACGGCGAGCGTCCCGCCCCGGCAGTGGCACGATTCGTCAGACCGCGCGGAGCCGGAGCCGAAGGCCCGCGCGGATCGACCTGGTCGGAGCCGGAGCCCGTGACGGCTACCGCCGACTTCCGTAAGACAGAAGGGCGTTCCGTGTCCGTACCCACCCTTGCCCACAGCGCCGCCGGGCCCCGGCGGCCACGTGGCGCCGAGCCCGCCGCCGTCACCGCGCCCACGGTCCCGGGAGCCGAGTCCACCGCGCACGACGGCCCTCGGTTCCCCCGCGCGGCGACCGGGCCGCGCGGTGCTGTTCCTCCGGCCGGAGCACCCGCATTCCGGCTCCGCCGCCGCACCGCCACCGGACTCTCCGGTACCGCGCGGAGCTGAGGGGTGCCACAAGATGCGCGAACACACCGGCCGTCCGATGAAGGCCGTCGCAGACCCCGGGAGCGCCATCGGGAGACTGGCCTCCCGCCTGCGCGAGGCCAGGAGCAGGAGGGTGCTCTCCCGCGCCGACATAGCCGAGCTGATCGGCTGCTCCGAGTCGACGATCCAGCGCGCTGAAGCCGGCCGGACACCGCCCACCCTGGCGATCATCCAGGGATACGCCCGGGTCTGCGGGCTGGACTCCGAAGAACTGCTGGCGCTGCGTCTCGCCGCGCGCCGCACTCGCGGCGGTACCGCCCGGCGAAGCCTCACCCAGGCCCCCAGCCTGAAGCTGGTCCGCAGCGTCGAGGATCTCGGCGCCGCTCTGGTACGCGCGTACGAACTGAACGACCGCCCCTCCGCCCGTGTCATGGCGCAGCGGGCCGAGCGGCGCTACCGCGCCACCCGGCTGTACGCGCCCCTGTCCAGGAGCACCGCATGGCGCATCGCGACCCGCAAGTCCCTTCCGGCGTCCGCGGACACACTGCGGGCGTATCTGCTGGCGGTGGGGGTCGCGGAGCGCGCGTTTCCGGACTGGGTGTCGGCGTGGAACCGGGTGCGTGAGCGTGAACGACGCAGGGAGTTACGGGGCAGGGCGGCCGAAGCGGCGGAGGTGGAACGCCGCACCCTGAACGGGGACCCGGCGGAGGCCGAACGCCGGATGCGCGCCGCAGGCCTGGTCCCGGTGACCCGGTACCCAGGCTTCCGGACCCCCTGGGCCGCGCGCTGCGAGAGGTGCGGATCTCTGAGTCGCTATCGTCTCGCACGCGTCGTGGAGAACACCGAACGCCCGTGCCCCGCATGCCGCAGGACCACCGCCGCGACGGACCATCCCGCCGTCTGAGATAAACCGTCCGGTGGTGCGTGTCCGTGTCCGGCATGGGAACGCGCACCGCGCCGATGTCCGGGCCCGGGAACGTCATCAGCTGTTCGTCCGACTCCCACCGCTCGTGGACATCGGCGCGGCCCGGTCCGAGGGGGTCGGTGGACAGCGCGTGATCAAGTCCCTCCCCGCCACGGCCCGCGGCCACCGCACGATCCTCAGGGGCTGCGCCACCCCGATGATCACGCGGTGGCCGTATCCGCTCACAACCGGGCCACCGGTTGCTTGTGACCAGTGCCGAATTCGGGGGGGTGCGACGGTTCCCGCGTGCTCTACGGGATGTCGTGGCCGTCGAGGAAGCGAAACAGCACAGCGGCTTCGGCGCGGAGCCGCGCGACTCGGTCGGCGTGCGCGGGCGCGGTCAACTGCGCCGCGACGTCCAAGCGTTCGGTGGCCTCGGCCCGCACGACATCCGCCACATCGTGCTCGCTCAGCTCACGTCGCATTGCCTCGGTGGCACCGGCACCGACCGGTGACTGCTCAAGGGCCAGGCCGCGCGCCTCGGCTCCGTCCACGGGCACCGCCTCCGCGTTGTCCAGCGCGGCGAGCGTCGCGCGCAGGGCGCTCACCGCGACCTTGTCGCGGGCACGCATCGCTTCCGGGAGGGCTTGGCGCATACGAACACGTAGGAACATACCGGGAGCCTAAGGCCGTGCTCCGGATGTGAACAACGGAGTGCCGGGCGCCCGGTGTCCGGTGGCTGACGGTCTTGCCTTGACGTCCGCGTCAAGGACTACCGTCGTGGACATGCGAATCGGTGAACTGGCGCGGCGAGCGGGGACGACCACGCGCACTCTGCGTTACTACGAGTCCCGGGAACTGTTGTCCGCGCGGCGTGCGGTGAACGGATACCGGACGTACGACGAGGCCGATCTGCGGCTGGTGCGGCAGATCAGGAGCCTGCAGGACTTCGGGTTCGAGCTGGAGGAGACCCGGCCGTTCGTCGAGTGCCTGCGTGCCGGACATCCGGCCGGAGACGCGTGCCCCGACTCGCTCGCCGTCTACCGTCGCAAGCTCTCCGAGCTGGACGCGCTGATCGAGCAGCTTCAGCGCGTTCGCGGACGAGTGGGAGCGCAGCTGGCGCGCGCCGAGGCGGGGCTGCCCGGCGGCCCCGAACCACGTTGTGAACTTTCCGAGCGGGAGGACGACAGACAATGATCCACGCAGTGGGCGTCGAGGCCGTGACCGATGCGGACTTCGACACCGAAGTACTCCAGGCGGACCTGCCGGTCCTGGTCGAATTCACCGCCGACTGGTGTGGGCCGTGCCGCCAACTGGCGCCGGTGCTGAGCGCCGTCGCCGGCGAGGAGGCGGAGCGTCTCAAGGTCGTGCAGTTGGACGTGGACAGCAACCCGGAGGTGATGGTCAGGTACGGAGTGCTGTCGATGCCGACGCTGATGGTGTTCCGCGACGGTGAACCGGTGAAGTCGATGGTCGGAGCCCGGCCCAAGCGGCGGCTGCTTCAGGAGCTCGCCGACGTGATCTGAGCGGGGCGCGGGGCAATTCCGTTCCGGTCCGATCGCTCGCAGGGGGAACCTCGTCGCGGAAACGGCGGATTCCCGGAGACACCCCGCGGCGGACGCTCGTGGGTTCGGCTCCGTCCCGGCTCACCGAAAGGCGGGCCGGGACGGGCCGGTTGCTGATGCCGGGGAGGTACTGCGGGAGGAGGCACCGCGAGAGGCACGGGGAGAGGTCTTCGTCACAACTCGGGTGAGGCGTGCTGACGTTCTCGGTCCGGTGCCGCATCAGGCAGCGTTTGTCCTGCCTCGGTGCACCACGGCGGGTGCCGCCGTGGTGCGTCAGGCCAGCAGCTCCCATAGCCACGACCGTTCCGCGCGGCTGGTGGCGCGGGCGATGGTGAGCATGCCGCGGCGGTAGGGGTCGTCGGTGTCTTCGGCGCTCAGGAGGCCGTCGCCACCGCGGAAGAAGCTCGCGGGCTGTTCCAGGAAGTCCAGCCGTCGGCGCAGTACCGCATGCTGGTCGGCGAGGTCGGGAAGCCGGGAGAGAAAAGCCAGGACCGTGAAGTACCGGGTGCTGTCGCTGATGTCCAGGCCGTCGGCTTCCCTCAGCCGGCGCAGCAACTCGGTACGGCCGGTGGCGGTCAGGCTCAGGGTGTGCCGCTGGACGGCCGAGGCGCCCGGCTCGGCTCTGCGGTCGAGCAGTTCGGCCTTGACCAGACGGTTGATCGCCGGATAGAGGCTGCCGTCGCTGACCGGGCGGGCATGGCCGGACAAGTGCGCTATCCGGCGGCGCAGTTGGTAGCCGTGCAGTGGCCCTTCGGCCAGGAATCCCAGGATCGCGAGTTCCAGCATGGTGCTACTCTCGCACATCGAAACGAGATACCTCGAATCGATACAAGGGGCGAGGATGGCGTATACCGAGGAATGGGTGACCGCGCGAGCGCGTGACGCCTACGAGCACGGCCGGGCATCGTTCGACGTACGGCCAGAGGACACGGCGCTGCTGGTCATCGACATGCAGGACGAATTCGTCCGCCCCGGGGGGAGTCCCTACTGGGTGCCCGCGGCGACCCGGATGGCACCTCGGCTACGGCGGCTGGTCGAGGACTGCCGGGCCGCCTCGGTCCCGGTGATATGGACCGTCTTCGACGACACCCACCTCGGACTGGACCGGCCGCACGCCCTGCGCTTCCTCCCGCACGCCGACACCGACTGGCGTCGCCCGGGCCCCGCCGAGGTGTCGGCTCTGATGGGCCGACGCCCCGACGAGGCCCTGATCCGCAAACCCTCCTACGGCGCGTTCTACGACACCCCGCTCGACACGATGCTGCGCAACCTCGGTCGCGACACGGTCATCGTCACTGGCACCCTCACCAACTACTGCTGCGGCACCACGGCCCGGCAGGCATACGAACGCGGCTACAAGGTCGTCTTCGGATCCGACACCACGGCCACCGACGACGAGTCCCGTCAGGAAGCGGAACTCGCCGTCCTGCGCAAAGGCTTCGCACTCGTGCTGACCGCCGAGGAGATCACGAACCGACTGATCACGACCACCCCGGCATCGGAGGAAGCGGGCAGGGCGAACGCTGTCCGAAGCGGCACCGGACGTAACGGTCGATCCGCCGGGTCCGGCGGATCGACTGTTGTGTGAGACGGCTGTGTCAGACCGGCGGGCCGACCAGGCCGAGCAGGTGGTTGCCCGGCGCGTCCGGGTCGGCGCTGAGATAGAAGTCGGAGATGGCCGTACGGAATTCGCCGTGACTGATCACTCCGTTCCCGTCCAGGTCCAGCTTGGTGAACGCTTTCCCGGAGGTCTCCGGGGGGATGCCCAGCGCGTCGTACATGCGCACGTACTCGTCGCGGCTGAGGACTCCGTCCCCGTCGGTGTCGAGGGCGCTCATCAACGCGTCGATGATCGCCATGACAGCGCCTTCGAAGTGCTCGGGAGCCGTGACATTGGCTTCCATGACGGTGATGAATTCCTGGCGCGACACCCGCCCATCGCCGTTCGTGTCACCGTGCTTGAGCAACAGCTGCCACCACCGCTCGAAGGCGTTGTGCATGGCCCCGATGTTGGTGTGGTCGTCCTCCGCCGCCACCCGGGCGAACACACCGGCCGTTGCCCGCAGGTCGTCCTGAGTGAGCTGTCCGTCCCCGCCCTGGTCGAACCAGTCGAAGAGGATGCTGAACTTCTGGTTCTTCACGGCACTCGTCATCGCGTCGTCCTCGGTCCGCAGGCCATGCACAGCGCACGGCGGTCTCCAGGAAGGTTAGGAACGACCACGGCGTCAGACCTTCGATACGGCGTCGTTCCATCACCTCGGGTGAACGTCGGTGGACAAACGCGGAAGACGGCATCAGTCATGAATTGGCCGAGATGACATGGGAGTTGCTTCCTGGAGGTCGTGCCATGGCCCGGCGGCCGGGCCGCCGGACCGCACCAGACCCGGAGGAGGAGACCGGCAGCCGTTGGTACGGCTCGTGGGAAGGAGTTCCGTGAGCTGTCAGAGCTTTTTGCTGATCCGCTGCCGGGCGGCTTCGTAGAGGATCGCGGTCGCGGCATTCGCCGCGTTCAGTGAGCTCGCGGAGCCGGTCATCGGGATGCTGACCGTGTAGTCGCACAACGTACGCCAGGTGTTGCTGAGCCCGGCTGTCTCATTGCCGATCAGCAGCAGTGTCGGCTGGGTGAAGTCAAAATCGAACACATCGCAGTCGCCGTGCTCGTCCGTACCGACCAGGACGATCGGTGCCCCGCCGGCCCGGCGGGCGTCCACCCAGTCCATCACCTCGCCCGGTGACGGCACCCGGACGGCGGGCAGGGAGAACAGCGAGCCGGTGCTCGACCGGACTGATTTCGGGTCGTAGACGTCGGCGGCGTGTCCCGTCACGATCAGTCCGTGAGCGCCCAGGGCGTCCGCCGAGCGGATGATGCTCCCGATGTTCCCCGGACTGGTCGGCCGGTCGAACAGTACGCCCAGGAAGTCTTCCCCGGCCATGATGCGGCCGAGGTCGTCGGCGGGCATCTCCACGACGGCGACGACCTCGGGCGGGGCCTCGCTCTTCTCACCCAGCTCCATCAGCAGGTCCGGGGCCATCGCGATCTGCTCCGTCCGCACCGTACGAAGGAGTTCCCGCGCCCACTTCGACAGCTCCCGCTGTCCGTCGTAGAGGAGGGCGCGTACGGGCCAGCCGTGCTCCACCGCGAGCGAGATCGGACGGACTCCGAGGACCAGGAACTCACCTGCGCGCGTGCGTTTGTTGCGGTTGCCGAGCAATGCCTGCCACTGCTGGAAGCGGGCGTTGCGTGAGGTGATCCGCCGAGCCACCGGCACCCGCTCTCCACGTGATCCTGCCATTTCCGAGAGCCTATCTTCCGGCCCAGGTACGAGCAAAATGGCTACACCCAAGCCGACTTGGCCCGGCAGCAGCGGCGCGAGCGGTGACCGCGCGCCGGGGTCCGGAGCGTGGGAGCTGCCGGGCCCGGAGCGGCCGCTCCCACGCGTCGCGGTCACAGCGGCCCGGCGGAGGCGAGGGGCCGGTGGCAACGCGTCAGGGAGCGCGTCCCGGCCGGCCCGGGTACGGGTGTGGTGTGCGTGCCCTGTGGGACAGGCCGGGGGCCGTGGCTCAGTGTTCCGGGGGCGGTGCCTGCGGCATGAGCCGTTGCTTCAGGCGCTCCGCCGCTTCGATGTCCTCCACGATCAGGCAGAAGGGGACGGTGCCGGTGGTCTTCGCCCGCCAGGAGTTCAGCAGGACGACACCGGTGCGGGTCTCCCGGTCGTAGCCGAGGCCCTCGCTCTCCACGTACTTGCGGGCCTCCGCGAAGGAGGGCATCGGCCAGGAGACGTACTCGGCCAGCAGGCGGTCGCGGGCGTAGTCCGCTCCGGCCAGGCGCTTGCCGAGGTGGTAGACGTGGGTCGACCCGGTCACCACACCGTTGTACTCCGTGAACAGGACCTCGGGGGTGCCGTCGGCGGCGTCGACCACGATGGCGTCGGCGCTCAGGACGCCCCGGTAGCCCATCTCCCGGAGGACCTCGCTCAGCCGGCGGCCGCCCGCCATCAGGGCCTGCTCCTGCTCCGGCGTCAGACCGGGGGCCGGCAGGAAGGAGTGGTCGGCGACCGGTTCGGCCACCAGCTCGCCCTGGCCGCCGAGTTCGATTCCCTCGTCCCCGATCCAGAACTCGGCGAACACGGCCCGGCTGCCCGGGTGGTACTCCTCGACGACGATCTGGTGGAGCCGGCCCTCGGTGAGCCATTCCCAGCGCTCGTTGAGGTAGACGCGGACGGCGTCGCGGGCATCGGGGAGGACGACCGTACGGGCCGCGCCGTTGACCTTGATGCCGTCCGTGAGGGTCAGGACCTCGTTGCCGCTGCCGGCCTGGAGGAACTCCTTCTTCAGGATGACCGGCCGGCCCGCGTCGAGGAGGCGTGTGATCAGACGGTAGGCGCTTTCCGGATTGGCGCTGACGCCGCCCTCGGGCAGGGGCACGCCCGCGCCGGCCGCGAGCATGCGGAAGACCGCCTTGCTGTCGGCGACGCGGGCACCGCCCTGGTCGAGGAAGGCGTGGCCGGGCACCGCCGACTTCGCTCCCAGGGACCTGGCGAGTTCGACCACCGCCTCGTTGGGACAGAGCGCGAACACCTCGGTCGGCGGGAGTCCGCCCAGTGCCTGCCGTGTCCGGTCCGCCAGCTCCGGTTCGAGCAGCCAATCGCCGGGCCGGATCACGGCGGGCGGGACGACGAACGTGATGCTCTCCGGGTCCGTACCGACCAGCTCGGTGACGTAGGCCAGGAACTCCTCGTCCGGGGCTTCGGGCAGTACCAGGACGTCGCCGTCGCGGATGAACCAGAGCAGGCGCTGGGCCCACCAGCCCATGAAGGGCTTGTTCCACGTTCCCACCAGGTCTTCACTCGGTCCGTTGCCGATCAGCAGCCGGGGCATGTCTGTGGTCCACCTCGTGTCGTCCGTGTGCGGGAATGGGAAAGGAGGAACGGAGGAATGCGGCAAGGAGCCGACGCGATCCGGGTGAACCGCGTGCGGTGGTGGCGTGTGATTGCACGTGCACACGGGTGTCGGAGCGGGCTCCGGTGGTTGCCGCGCCGCCGTGAGCGGTCCGTGGGACTCGCGACGTCCGGTGCGACACACCTCGCGGCGCTCGGGTGCGGGACTGCCGGGCGGTGGGAGTTCCTGCCGGTGGGGAGTCGGAAGAACCGGGTAGGGGTCGGGGAAATCCGTTCCTGAACCGCGCACTTGGTTCCGTCGGAACCGCGTCGGTTCGTCGTGCGGGCCAGGGGCCTCGCCGGTTTCGATGGAAGCACATCCGGCACGGCCTCGACCATCGCTGTGGCCCACGTCACACTCGTGTGAGTGTCCGATGCGCGGATCAGGACACATCCGGCAGGCGGACCATTGCCCTCGTGAAGCTTTTCGATCGTCTGTGCGGGTCTGTGCGATGGTGTCGCTGACCAGGTAAATCCCCCTGGTACGCACGGAATGCGGTCTGCGCGTGGCACCTGCCGGACACGCCGCGCGGTGGAAGACCGAAAAGCGGTCACCACGACAATTGCCCCTTGCCGTTGATCGCCTCGGGAGCCGAGGGTGGAGAACGCGACGGCCCCGTCCCGGGGGCCGGTCGGAGCCGAGCGGGGCGGTGGCACGCCCCAGGCGATCGATGGAGCACGCGATGATGCTGAACAGCTTCGACGAATGGTCCACACTCAAGGAAGTGATCGTCGGATCGGCGGCCAACTACACCTCACACGAACGTGAGTTGTCCTTCGACCTCTTCTTCCACGACAACATCGCCGGCGACAACGCGAGCCGGTCCGAGTGGTACTACCCCCGGCTCACGGTCGGCGGCGAACCGGCCGGCGAAAGCGGGCGACGAGGCCGCGTACCCATCAAACAGCGTTACGTCGACGAGCTGGTCGAGGACCTGGACGGCATAGCCGCGGCACTGACCGACCTCTCGGTCACGGTGCACCGCCCGATGGACCTCGACGCGGGCACCAGCGAGGTGCGCACCCCAGCCTGGTCCGCCTCCGTCGTCCCCCCGCTGAACATCCGTGACAACACCCTGATCCTGGGCGACGAGATCATCGAGACCCCGCCCATGATCCGCTCCCGCTACTTCGAGACGCAGTTCCTCACCCCGGTCTTCCAGCGGTACTTCGAGCGGGGCGCCCGCTGGACGGTGATGCCCCGGCCCCTGATGACCGACGCGTCCTTCGACCTCACCTACGCCCGTGAGAGCACGGTCGGCGGTCCCACCGAACCCATCGGGGCGCCGACCCCCTCCCCTTACGACGTGGGCATCGAGATGATGTTCGACGGGGCGCAGGTGCTGCGACTCGGCCGTGACCTGGTGGTCAACATCTCCACCACCCACCACGCGCTGGCCTGCGACTGGCTGGAGCGCCACGTGGGGGACCGGTTCCGCGTCCACCGGGTCCACCGGCTCAGCGACAGCCACATCGACAGCATGGTCCTCGCTCTGCGCCCCGGCACGCTGCTGGTGCGCTCGGAGGCCGTCGCCGACAAGCTCCCGGAGGCGCTGCGCGGCTGGGACCGGATCGTCGCGCCCACACCCGAGAGCGACAACTTCCCCCGCTACGAGGACAAGGACCTGGTCCTGACCAGCCCGTTCATCGACCTCAACGTGCTCTCCGCCGGCCCGGACACCGTGCTCGTCAACGAAGCCTGTCCCGAGCTGATCCGCACCCTGGAGAAGCACCGGTTCACGGTCGTACCCGTGCGGCACCGGCACCGGCGGCTGTTCGGAGGAGGCTTCCACTGCTTCACGCTCGACACCGTGCGCGAAGGCGGCCCGGAGGACTACCTCGGATGACCCGGCCCGGCGTCGGATCCCGGCTCGCCGGGGTCGGCACCGCCGTCCCCGACACCACGTACACCCAGCGCGAACTGCTCGACCTGCTGGACGTCACGGACCCCCGCGTCCGCTCGGTCTTCCTCAACAGCGCGATCGAGCGACGCGGCCTGACCCTCCCCGCCCCCCGACCGGACGGCTCCCGGACCGTGGAGTCCCAGGGCGATCTGCTGCGCAAACACACCCGACAGGGACTGGAACTCGGCCGCAGGGCCGTCGAGAACTGCCTGGAGGACGCCGGCGCACGGATCTCCGACATCCGCTACCTGTGCTGCGTCACCTCCACGGGCTTCCTGACACCCGGCTTCTCGGCCCTGCTCATCAAGGAACTCGGCATCGAGGTGTCGTGCTCGCGGCTCGACGTCGTCGGCATGGGGTGCAACGCCGGCCTGAACGCGCTGAACGCGGTCGACGGCTGGGCCCGCGCCCACCCCGGCGAACTGGCCCTGCTGGTGTGCGTGGAGGTGTGCTCGGCGGCGTACGTCTTCGACGCGACGATGCGCTCCTCGGTCGTGAACAGCCTCTTCGGCGACGGGGCGGCGGCCGTCGCCGTCACCACCGCCGGTACGCGGGAGGGGAGTGCCCCCGCGCCGGCCCTGCTGGGCTTCTCCAGCCGCATCATCCCGGAGGCGGTCGACGCCATGCGTTACGACTGGGACGACGGGCACGGCAAGTTCAGCTTCTGGCTCGACCCGCAGATCCCCTACGTCGTCGGCGCGCACGCGCCCGGCGCGCTGGAGCGACTGCTGCGCGGCACCGGGCTGCTCCCGTCGGACATCGCCCACTGGGTGGTGCACTCCGGGGGCAAGAAGGTGGTGGACTCCGTCCGGATCAACCTGGGGCTGACCCGGCACGACGTACGGCACACCACGGGAGTGCTGCGTGACCACGGCAACCTGTCGAGCGGCTCCTTCCTCTTCTCCTACCAGCGGCTCGCGGCCGAGGGCACGGCCCGGCCGGGGGACGTGGGGGTCCTGATGACGATGGGGCCTGGATCGACGATCGAAATGGCACTGGCGCGGTGGTGATCCCCGAGCCGGACGACATCCCGCGAAGGCCCGACGACCCTACGGCCCCACGGCCCCACGGCCCCACGGCCAGGGACATGACCACGCGACGACGTGCGGACACGACGACGTGAAGACGCGAACGACGAAGGGAACCGCGGTGCGCACGCACGACATGCCGCCACCCCCCGCGGAGGGCGGGCAGGCGAGGCACAGTACAGCGGAAGGCGGACCGGGGGACGGGCCGGACGGCTTACCCGACGGGCTCGACATCACCCTGCGGCTGGAGACGGGTCTGCCGCTGCCCCGGCTGACCGCCGTCGTCACCGAGGCCTGCGACCGGGCCGAGGGACGGTCCGAGCGCACGGTCGTGATCGTCCGCCTCCCGAGGGCGCCCGCCGCGGCACGGTCCTGGCCGGGCCCGGTGGACATCCAGCAGATCAACCGCTGGGAGCGTGCCGTACGGAGACTGGAACGCCTGCCCGCGATGAGCATTGCCGTGGCCGGCGGGGCCTGCGGCGGACCCGCCCTCGATCTGCTGCTGGTCAGCGACTACCGGATCGGTGCCCCGGATCTGAGGCTCCTCGCCCCCGTGAACGACGGACAGTTCTGGCCCGGAATGGCCGTATACCGGCTCTCCCAGCAACTCGGCGCCGCCCGCGCCCGGCAGATCGTGCTGTGGGGCGACGACATCGACGCACCCCGCGCCCGGGAACTGGGCCTGATCGACCAGGTGTCGGCGGACACCGATGAGGCCGTCCACACGGCGAGCGTGCTGATGGGCCGCATCTCCGACCGCGAACTCGCCGTCCGGCGACAGCTGTTGCTGGAGGCGCAGACCCTGGAGTTCGACGACGCGCTCGGCGCCCACCTGGCGGCCTGCGACAGGGAACTGCGCCGGCTGACCGCGCTCCAGGCCGGCCGGACACCGGGAGACGCCGCGTGAACGAGAGCACGAGCCGAACGACAGGCGGCCCTCCGCGTGCCTCCGGCGGAGGCCGGTCCGGGGAAGCGACGGCAGGCGGTCCGCTGCCCGCCGCCCCTGCCCCGGCGGGCGACCTGACCGTCGACGCCGCGGCCCTCGCCCGTCACACGGCCGAAGGCGAACGACTCCTCGCGCACCTGCCCTCCGCCCCCGCCCGCACGGAAGCCGAAACCCGCCGCGCGGGCGCCCTCCACGAGGACTGCCGGGCCGCCCGGCACGCCTTCCTCGCCCGGCACGCCGACGCGGTCTACGACACCCTGACCGCCGACCGCACACGGCGGCCCCGTCTGGCCGAACTGGCCGCCGAGGCCGCCGTGCGCTTTCCGGGCCTGGTACCGGACGCCTCCCGGATGGCCGAGGAACGCACACGCGTCCAGGCGCACAAGGAAGGCCGCGAGATCGACCAGGGCATCTTCTTCGGAGCCCTTCTGCGGTCCCCGTCCGCCGGTGCCCACCTCATCGAGTCGATGCTGCGTCCCGTGCCCGGATCGGCCGCCCGCCTGGCCGAATTCCGGAGCTCGGACCGGCTGGAGCTGGACGCCGTGCTCCTGGAACGCCGTGGTGGGGCGGCCCACGTGACCTTCCGCAACGCGCACTGCCTCAACGCCGAGGACACCCGGCTCATCGCGGATCTGGAGACCGCCGTCGACGTCGTCCTCCTCGACGACCGGATACGCGTCGGGGTCCTGCGCGGCGGCCCGGTGGACCATCCGCGCCACGCCGGGAAACGTGTCTTCAGCGCCGGTATCAACCTCAAGGAGCTGCGTGCCGGCGCGATCCCCTTCGTCGGCTTCCTGCTCGGCCGCGAGCTCGGCTACGTCAACAAGATGGCCCGAGGTCTGCTCGACGACGACCCGTTCGGTGCGGTGACCAAGCCCTGGGTGGGCGTCGTCGACTCGTTCGCCATCGGCGGCGGGATGCAACTGCTGCTCGTCCTCGACCGTGTCATCGCCGAGGAGGGGGCCTTCCTCAGCCTGCCCGCCGCCGACGAGGGCATCGTCCCCGGCCTCGGCAACCTCCGGCTCACCCGGCTGACCGGGGCCCGGACGGCCCGCCAGATCATCCTCTCCGGCCGCCGGATTCACACCGACGAGCCCGCCGCGGCCCTGCTGGTCGACGAGGTCGTGCCGACCGCGGGTCTCGACGAGGCCGCGGAGCGCGCCGTACACGACCTGGCGGGCCCGGCCGTGGCCGCCAACCGCGCCATGCTGATCCACGCCGAGGAACCCCTGGACCTCCTGCGCGGCTACCTGGCGGAGTTCGCCGTCGTCCAGGCCCGCCGCATCCACAGTCCCGACGTGCTGGCCAAGGCCGAACGGCACTGGGCCCGCTCCCGGAGCACCGCCGGGCCCACCGCGGTCGAGGGGGCACCCGGATGAGCGGCACGAGCCCCCGTACGGCCCTCCTCGACCGGGAAGCCCTGCATGCCTCGCTCCAGGACCCGGTGCTGGAGTCGATCGGCTTCCTCAACGAGATCATGAGCCGCTACCCGGATGCCGTCTCCTTCGCCCCGGGCGCTCCCCACCCCGACCCGTACGCCGAACTGGACACCACCCGCTACCTGGACCGCTTCGTCTCCCACGTGGCCGCCGCCCCCGGCAGCACCCGCGAGACAGCGGCCCGGCTGCTCTACGAGTACGGGCCCGCGCGGGGCATCGTCAACACCGTCGTGGCCGAGGCGCTGCGCCGCGACCAGGGCATCGACGCCGATCCGGACAGTCTGGTGATCACCGTCGGCGCCCAGGAGGCGATGTTCCTGACGGTGCGGGCCCTCATCGCCACCGAACGGGACCTCCTGGCCGTCGCGGAACCCTGCTTCGTGGGCATCACCAGCGCCGCCGCCCTCCTCGGCGCCGGGGTCGTCCCCGTCCCCGAGGACCGTGACGGCCTCGACGTCGACGCGCTGGCCGAGGCCTGCCGGGCGGCCCGCCGCACCGGCCGCCGCATCCGTGCCTGCTACGTCGCGCCGGACTACGCCAATCCCAGCGGCTCACGCATGGAACGCGGCCGGCGCCTGCGGCTGCTGGCTCTCGCCGAGCGGGAGGACTTCCTGGTCCTGGAGGACAACGCGTACGGCTTCACGGCCGTACCCGGCACCGAACTGCCCGCCCTCAAGGCACTGGACACCACCCGGCGGGTGGTCCACATCGGCACCTTCGCCAAGGTGTGCTTCCCCGGGGCCCGCGTCGGCTACGTCGTCGCCGACCAGAGCGTGCGCACCGCTGGCGGCGTCGTACCGCTCGCCGCCGAACTGGCACGCCTGAAGACCGCCGTCACCGTCAACACCTCCCCGGTCTGCCAGGCACTGATCGCGGGCATGCTGCTGGAACACGGCGGCTCGCTCGCCGAACCGATCCGGACGCGGTCCGCGCTCTACCGGCGCAACCTCACCCACCTGCTGCGGGCACTGGAGCGCGAGAGCGCCGACGGCCTGCCGGAGGGGGTGCGGTGGAACCGTCCCGGCGGCGGCTTCTTCGTCCTCATGCGGCTGCCCGTCCCGGCGGACGAGGCACTGCTGGAGGTGGCCGCGGCCGAGTACGGGGTGCTGTGGACGCCGATGGCCCCCTTCCACCCGGGCGGCGGAGGCACCCACAGCCTGCGGTTGTCGTGCAGTTACCTGGACCCGGACCGGATCGACGAAGGCGTCCGCCGCCTCGTCGCCTTCCTGCGGGCGCGGGCACAGGGCCGGCCGGGAACCGGCACCCCGGCTTTCGAGGAAGGCGTCCGGCGATGAACGAGCGGAGCGTTCCCGTACCACCGCCCGCCCGCCCGGAACAGGACGGCCCCGAGGCTCGAAGCGGCCCCGAGGCATGTCCCCGCCCAGCGGCGCCGAGCGGACGCGAGAAGCAGGGCTGCCCCGCGACCCACGGCGGCCCGGGGCGCGGCGACGTGCCCACGCACCCGACGGCCCGCGACCGCCGCCGCCCCTTCGACCCGCCCCCCGAACTCATGGCCGCGCGCGACCAGGGACCCCTCACCCGCCTGCGCTACCCCGACGGGCACGTCGGCTGGCTGGTCACGGGCCACGAACTGGCCCGCCAGGTCCTCGCCGACCCCCGCTTCAGCGCCCGCTCGGAACTGAAACGGGTGCCGGTGACCCGTCCCGGAACGGACCCCTTCTACGGCAGTCCCGCCCTGCCGGGCTGGCTGGTCGACATGGACGCGCCGCACCACACCCGGCTGCGCCGGCGTCTGATGGGCTGGTTCACGGCCCGCCGCACCCGCGCGCTGACGCCCCGCGTCGAGCGCATCGTGGAGGAGCGGCTGGACGCCATGGCCGCCCTCGGCGAACACGCCGACCTGATCGAGCAGTTCGCGTTGCCCGTCCCCTCGCTCGTGATCTGTGAACTGCTGGGCGTCCCCTACGCCGAACGCGCCGGTTTCCAGCGCAACAGCGCCATCCTCTTCGAGCTCGACGCCACGGCGGAACAGGCTTCCACCGCGATGGAGGAGCTGGACGCCTTCCTCACGGAGCTGGCCGGACACCGACGCCGCAGTCCCGGC
Source organism: Streptomyces sp. AM 4-1-1 (assembly GCF_029167625.1). Classification (NCBI taxonomy): domain Bacteria; kingdom Bacillati; phylum Actinomycetota; class Actinomycetes; order Kitasatosporales; family Streptomycetaceae; genus Streptomyces; species Streptomyces sp. AM 4-1-1. The sequence continues at coordinate 123,508 of NZ_CP119145.1, read as the reverse complement.
GACGACCTGCTGAGCGAACTGGCCCAAGGGGGTGAGCTGTCGACGGCCGAGATCGCCGGTGTGGGCGCCCTGCTGCTGTCGGCGGGCCACGAGACGACGGCGGGCTCCCTCGGACTGGGCGTGTTCGCGCTGTTGTCCCACCCCGACCAGCTCGCCCGCCTGACGGCCGACCCGTCCCTGGCCGCCGGCGCCGTCGAGGAACTCCTGCGCTACCTGACCATCTTCCACTTCGGTGTGCCCCGCTCCCCGTTGGAGGACATCGAGATCGCCGGCCGCCTCCTGCGCGCCGGGGAGTCCGTGACCGTGTCGCTGTCCGCGGCGAACCGCGACCCGGCCCGTTTCGAGGACCCCGATCGTCTCGACGTCACCCGCTCCGCCTCCGGACACCTGGCCTTCGGCCACGGAGCGCACCAGTGCATCGGCCAGCACCTGGCCCGTACCGAGATGCGGATCGCCTTCCCCGCGCTCTTCGCCCGCTTCCCCGGGCTGAGGCTCGCCGTGCCGCCGTCGAGGGTGCCGCTGGGCGAGGACATGGGCTTCTACGGGGTGCACGCGCTGCCGGTCGCCTGGTGAGCGGGCGGCGCCGGTCGCGTCGACGCGCTGCCGCGCGCTCACCGCGCCGGGCCGGCCGGCCCGGCTCCGGGTGCCGTCAGCCGTGCCAGGACCTCCACAGCTCCGCGTACGCTCCGCCGCGGCCCACCAGGTCGTCGTGGGACCCGCTCTCGACGATCAGGCCGTCCTCCATGACCACCACCCGGTCGGCGTCGTGGGCGGTGTGCAGGCGGTGTGCGATCGAGATGACGGTGCCGTTCAGCAGCCCGGCCAGGGACCGCTCCAGGGTGCGGGCCGTATGCGGATCGAGCAGGGCGGTCGCCTCGTCGAGGACCACCACCGGCGGGTCGCGCAGTACCAGCCGTGCCAGCGCCAGTTGCTGGGCCTGGCCCGGGGTCAGCTCGCCCGCTCCGGAGGAGCCCACCTTGTGGTCCGGACCCAGGACGGAGGCCCATCCCCAGGCCGCGACGGCCCGCAGGGCGCGCTCCAGGTCCGCGGGGCCCGCGTCGGGACGGGCGATGAGAAGGTTGTCCGCCAGGCTGCCCCGGAACACGTGGTACTCCTGCGTGACCAGGACGACGTCGCGGCGCGGCTCGGCCGACGACGACTCGGCGAGGGAGGTCCCGCCCAGGGTCACACTGCCCCCGCCGGGTGTGTCGATCCCGGCGAGGAGCCGGCCGAGAGTCGACTTGCCCGCCCCGGACGGGCCCACGATCGCCAGCCGTTCCCCGGGGGACACCCGTAGGTCGATGCCGCGCAGGCTTTCGCGGCCGTCCCGGTAGGAGAAGCGGACCCCCTTCAGCTCGACGCCGCCCTCCGGGGCCGGTTCCGCCCCGGAGGGCGGCGGGGGAGCCGTCGAGGGGGCCTCCGCCTGCCCGGCCGCGTCGCGCACGCCGAGGACGCGGGCCAGGGAGGCGCCGCCGACCTGGAGTTCGTCCATCCAGAAGAGCAGGGTGTCCACGGGCGCGATGATCTGCTGGACGTACAGGGTGGCGGCGGTGACGGCGGCCAGGCCGACCAGCCCGTCGATGTACATCAGCCCGCCGATGACCAGGGTCGCGGCCACGGGAAGGACGTAGCCGGTGTCGGCGATCGGCAGGTAGACGCTGCGCAGGTTCAGCGTGTGGAGCTCGGCCGCGTAGGACGCCGCGATGTCCCCGTCGGTGCGCGTACGGCGCCGCCGGCGCAACCCCAGAGCCTCCACCGTACGGGCGCCCGCGACGGTCTCGGCGAGGTGGTCGGTGAGGTGCGCGTACGAGGCGTTCACGCGCAGGTATCCGGCGCGGGCCCGCCGCAGGTACCAGCGCGTCGACAGCCACAGCACCGGCACGGCGACCAGACAGGGCAGCACCAGCAGCGGATCGGTCAGGCAGACGGCCCCGACGGTCAGTACGACGGTGGTGCCCGCCACCAGGGTGTCGGGAACGGCCCGTTGCACGGTGAGGGCCAGTACGTCGATGTCACGGGTGGTCCTCGTGACCAGTTCACCGGTCCCGACCCGCTCGACCGTGTGGGTCGGCAGGGCCAGCACGCGGTCCACGAACTCCTCGCGCAGGTCGGCCAGCACGGTCTCGCCGAGCCGTAGCGAGAAGAGCCGCGCGAAGCCGGTCAGGACCGCCTGGAGGACCACCGCCGCGCAGATCGTGAGCGCCACCGGGGTGACGGCGACGGTTCCGCCCGCCGCGTTCTGCACGATCCGGCCGAGGAGTTGCGGGACCACCAGCGCGGCGGCACAGGCCAGCGCGTGGAGCAGGAGCGAGCGGGCCAGTGGCCCCCGGTGGCGCAGCATCGTGCGCCGGGCGTAGGAACGCACTTCCCGCTGCGAGGCGATGGGCAGCCGGTCGACGGGCGGGGCCGTAGCGGTCATGCCGTGACCTCCCGGGTGACGACGCCGCGGTAGTCGGGGTCCGCGAGCAGGCTCGGATGATCACCCTCGGCCACCGCCTTGCCGTCCTGGACGAACACGACGTGCTCGGCGTGGGCGAGCAGGATGGGGCTGGTGGTGAACACCACGGTGGTCCGGCCCGCCCGGTACGGTCCCAGACGCCCGGCGACCCGGCCCTCCGTGTGGGCGTCGAGGGCGTTCGTCGGGTCGATCAGGACCAGTACCTCCGGACCGGCGAGCAGGGCGCGGGCCAGGCGGAGCCGCTGCTGCTGGCCGCCGGAGAACTCGCGGCCTCCGCTGATCTCCTGCGCCGGCCCGTCGGGCAGGGCATCGGTCACGTCCTCCGCGGAGGCCGCCTCCAGGGCGCGCAGCACGGCGGCCCGGTCGAATCCGCCGTCCCTGCCGTCCCTGCCGTCACCGTCGTCCCCGCGGCTCGTGTCGCGGGCGTCACGGATGTCGAGTTCGGCGCCCAGCCGGCCCGAGAACAGGGCGGCCCGGTTGTCGGACACCAGGACCCGGCCGCGCACGTCCTCGGTGCGGTAGTCCGACAGTGGCGTCTCGCCGTGCCGGGCCGCCGGGTCGACGTACCGGCCGATGCGGTCCGCCAGGGCCCGCGCGTCCCCGTCCGTGGCGCAGACCACGCCGAGCAGCCGGCCGGGCGGCACGGTCAGGTCCGACCCCGGGTCGTGCAGCCGCAGCTTCTCGTCGGGCAGCGGCCGGGTGCCCGACGGCAGTTCGGGTTTCAGGGCGAGGAGGTCCAGGATGCGGTGAGCCGCCACCGTGGCGCGGGTCAGCTGGTCCAGCATCGTGGTGATCTGCCCCAACTGCTGGGTGAGGAAGACCGTGTACCCGTAGAAGGCGACGAGCAGGCCCGGTTCGAGACGGCCGGTGCTCACCTGGTACGCGCCCAGCCAGACGATGGCGACCAGCAGCATGCCCGGCAGGAGGACCCGCAGAAGGGCGATGCCGGCCACGGTCGCCGCGACCCGTACCCCCTCGGCGCGCACATCCTGCGAGGCGTCACGGTAGTGGCGCGCGTAGACGTCCTCGCCGCCGATGCCGCGCAGCACGCGCAGTCCGTCGATGATGTCGACCGACAGGTCGGTGAGTGCGCCCTGCCGGTCACGCAGCCGTTCCTGCCGGCCGTGCAACAGCCGCATCAGCCGGGCGGCGGCGGCCACGATCAACGGTACGCCGACGAGGACGACGAGCCCCAGCTGCCACGACGTGACCAGCATGAACACGGACGCGAAGAGGATCGAGGCGATGGCCCCGCCGCCGCGTGCGGTGCCCTCGACGGCGGTGCCGAGGGAGCCGACGTCCATGGCGCTGACAGCGACCACCGAGCCGGTGGAGGCCCGCCGGGGCAACTCCGCGCCGAGCTCGGTGGCCTGCCGGACGACCAACTGGGTGGCACGGTAGGCCGCCCCGAACCGGTTCGTGGCCGACGCCCGGTCGCGCAGCGTCCCGACGACGGCCTGGAGGACGCCGAGCAGCAGCACCGCCCCGCCCCACACCAGCAGCGCGCCCCGGTCACGGGGGAGCAGCCCCCGGTCGATGCCGAGGCCGATGGCCACCGGCACCAGTGCCTGCGCGAGCGTGCACAGCACACCGAACACGGTGGCCAGGACGAGGCTGTCCCGGTGCCGGGTCGCGAGCCACACCAGGAAGCGGACGGGAGAGGTGGTGACCGGGTCACCCGGATCGGGGACGGGGAAGTGGCCGCGGCCGCCGAGGGCCTTTCTCACGGTTTGGTGCCGATGGTCAGGCCGTGCTCGTAGGGGTGGTCGGTGAGGGTCCGTACGCCGGTGAAACCGGCCCGGCGCGCCCATTCCTCGTAGTCACGGGCGGGGTAGGCCATGCCCTGCCCGCTGGCGAGCACGTTGAGGTAGAGGGAGAGCCGGGCGGAGTACCAGCCCCGCGTCTCGTCGTCGGAGACGTTGTAGCCGTAGACGAACACCCGTCCGCCGGAGGGCAGGACGGAGCACGCCTTCGTCAGCAGCGCTGTTATCTGTTCGCCGGAGAAGATCTCCAGCACGTGGCTGAAGAGCACCGCGTCCGCGCCGTCGGGGAAGGGGTCGGCGAACAGGTCGCCGGGGTGCAGCGCGATGCGCCCGCCGCCGGCCTCGCCGGCCGTGCCGCGGCCCGCCGCGAGCTGCGACACCGACGGGATGTCGAAGATGGTCGAACGCAGCCGGGGGTGACGGGCGATCAGCCGCTCGCTGGTCGTACCGTCGCCGCCGCCCACGTCGAGGAGGTGACGCACGGTGGCGAACTCCTCGCACTCCACCAGCGAGTCGAGGCTCTTGAGCGTGAAGGCGCTCATGCTGCGGTGGAAGACGGTCTCCAGTTCCGGGTTGTGCGACAGCCTGCGGTAGAGGGTCGGCTCGTCGCCGGGGTGTGCCGCCAGCGCCGTGTTGGTGCCGGCGGCGAGGGCCTCGCTCATGCGCGCGAAGGCCGGGTAGTAGATCTCCTTCCAGCCGGTGAGGATGTGGCGCCAGCTGTCGGGCCCGTCGGGAACCAGGAGCTCCTCGGCGGCCGGGGCGTTGTGGTAGCCGCCGTCCGCCCGCCGCTCCAGCAGGCCGGTGGTGCACACGGCGTGCAGCAGGACCCGCAGCGAGTGGGCGGGGACACCGGTGGTCCGGCGCAGCTCTTCGAAGGACGCTCCGGGGTGTTCGGCGAGTAACGCGAAGAGGTCCCATTCGAGCGCGGTGACGACGGCGTTGAAGAGCGCCGGAGCGTTCACCAGGAAGTGGAAGCGCTCGACGACGGGATCGACGGCGTTCCGGTCGTCCCGAGGAGGCGTGTTACGCGGCGGCTGGTGGTCGGAGTCGGCAGACGGATTCACTTCCGTACCTCTCGTCGACAGATCGGCGCGGGCCGGACGGCGACTCCGCGACCAGTTGCAAGATCATGTTTGCGTTTGCGCAGTCGCATGCTCACACAGGCCCGATATGCCCACAAGAACGATCGTCGCGATCCGGCCGACGTCCGCCCGGCCCCGACACCCGGGACGCGGCGGCCGGGCGCGGGACGCCCTCCGGGACGGTGCCGTCCGACGGCACGGCCGATCCCCGCGCCCTCATGACGGGGAGGGAACGTCCGCATACGGGCATCACCGACCACAGGCTCGAACGCCTTCGCGGGCCCGCCCTCGCGCCGTGCCCACGACGTACCGGGCCGGGCCGGCCGGAGCCCCCGGCGCACCCGGCGCAGGACCGGGCCAACGTCGGCCGATTCCGGGCGGTCCCCACATGAGCCGTCCCGGCCCTCCTGAAGCTGGGAGGTGTGGTGGTGGGTGTGCGGGGTGCGGGCTGAACCGGTGTGTTGCTGGTCTACCGAGAGGCGGGACGAGTGGTCCGAGCGGGGGTCTCAGGGTGTGCGGGCCGGGGGCTGCCTGTTCTCGGCGGCACCACGGCAGGCCAACTCGCGGGGCGAGCCGGTACGAGCGGACCCGGGTCGCCGGCCTCGCCCCGCGGAACGCGATCCGCGCCGCCCGCGCCACACCGGACGCCGCGCGGGACGGAGCCCCGGCCGCGACCGCTTCCGCCACCGCACGCGCCGACAACCACAACCCCGATCAGGCGGCGGCCGCGCCGCACGCCGTCGACCGGGCCGGCCGAGTGGGGACGGCGTCAGTGCCCTGTACCGACCTCCGCGTCGGCTCTGTGTTGTCCGGTGCGGGGCTGATCGTCGTCCGGCAGGGCGGGCCGGGGGCCTTCGTCGGGCACAACCACCAGGCGTACGGCCATGTGCCGTGAGCCGGGCGGGTGGTCACCGGGCTCGCTCAGGTACTTGCGCAGCAGCGCCTGGTATTCCTCGACGAACGTGGCGACCTGCTCCTTCGTCATCCGCAGTCCGGCGCGGTAGATCTGGTTCCAGCCTGCGGCGGAGTCGTAACCGGTGTAGGCGCTCACGACCAGGTTTAGATCATGGGTCATCTTGAGCGCGCCGATCTTGACCGCGGCCTCGCGTTCGTCGGCCGTCAACTCCAGGCCCGGCGGCGTGAAGATGTCCGTCATGAGCGACTTCCACCAGCGTTCCCGGCCGGTGGACCGCTCCTCGATCTCGGCGATCAGCTTGAGGCCGGCGAGTTTGCGCAGGTGGTAGCTGGTGGTGCCTGTGCTTTCGCCGAGGGCCTTGGCGACGCTGGTGGAGTTCGCCTCGCCGTGCTCTCCGAGGTAGCTCAGGATGTCGCGGCGCACCGGGTTGGACAGTGCCTTGTAAAAGGCTTTGAGGTCCGGGCCGGTGAGCACTCTCTTCTCGGGGCGCTCGACCATACCGGCCAGCGTACTGCAGAGACCCTCTGCAGTAACCGCAGAGATTATTTGCAGAATGTCTCTGTAATCGCTACGTTGGTTCGAGAGGGCGCCGACGGGGCGCCGGGACGTTCGGGGGTCCGGATGCGAAAGAACCTGGCCGGGGTGCCGCTGAGGTCCGCAGAGACGGTACTGCTGGTGCCGTGGCCCGCGGTACTGGTGCGGCGTGGTGGCCACCGGGCACCGCTGGTGTCGATCGCGACGGCCGTGCTGTTACTGGCCGGCGCTTGGTGCGACTTCATGAGGGCCGGGCACTGCCTCCTCATTTCGCCGGCGCCGGCCTGCACACCGGAACTGCCATTTGCGGCATTGTGTGTAGTCGTCGCGCTGAGACCGTCAGGAGTGGCGTCCGCTCAGGCGACAGTGGTGCGGCGGGTGGCCGTCCATGTCTGAATCAATGGATGCCCGGATGCGGGACGAGATCGACGATCAGGTCGCGGAGGCGTTCGACGCCTACCTGGCCGACAGGCTGGCCGAACCGGGGCCGCTGCGCGCATCACTGGCGCGGAGGCGCAGCACCGGACTGGTGCTGGGCACGGTCGCTTTGGGCGCACTGGCCACGGCGTTGGCACCTGACGGAAGCGCCGCCGTCTGCTGGATCTGGGGTGCGATCGCGGTGACAGACCTCGCCTGGCTGCTGACCGGACACCGCGGTTGACGGCCCGTCGACCGGCCCTCGTCCACCAGTCGATCGCACTTGACCCAGGGAGTTGAGTCTCGTGGCGGCCGACCGACCGAACGAGACGAGGCTGGAAGCGATGAAGTGCTTCGCGCAGGGGTGCTCGCTCCCGTTACGAACCCATCAGCGGAGTACGCCGCTCACTCCGCGCCGCTGGTCGGTACATGGAAGCGTCCTCGCCTCCCAACGAGTTCGATGAGACCGCCGATCGGGCGGACAAGGATCAGATGATCTGCCGCGACTCCTGGCCGAGGCTGATGACCGAGTGCGACGGCTGATTTCGTCGTCGTCCGGGACGGTGGATCAGGGCAGACGGTTCCCGGTGGGAGAAGGCCCCCGGATCAGCTCTGTTCAGTTGCTCGCTGAGCACACTCGGCTGATCTTTCCTTCCACTGGTCTGCCGTCATCCGCCAGATGACGCCAATCCCCATTTCGCCGGGAGCGACCGGTCCTTCACGTGCTTGTACGCGTTCGATCTCAGTGAATGCCAGGCGGCGGGCGACGGCTCCGCTGGCAGGGTTGGCAGCGTCGTGATGGATCTCGATGCGGTCGGTGCCCGCCAGTTGGAAGCCCTGGCCGGTGAGGGCCTCAGCGGCCGTCGTGGCCAGGCCCCGTCCGGTCCGGTGAGGGTGAAGCCAGTAGCCGATTTCGAGGCCGCCCGTACCGATGCGGCGCATGAGGCCGCAACTGCCGATCACCGCGGCATCGGACGTGATCGCGTAGCCGAAGGCCTGCTCGGTCTCCCACTCTTCGTGGCTCCGGGCGAGGAAGTCATGGGTTTGCTGTCTGCCGGGATCAGCTGCCCAGGGCATCCATGGCACCAGATGGTCCAAAGACTCGTAGATCGCCCGTTCCAAGGCGTCAAGATCGCTCATGCGCCACCGGCGCAGTGCGACCTGGTCGGAACTGAGGTTTTCGGCGGGCTTTTCCATGCGGCGGATGATCTCGCAGCCTGACTGAGGCGGACAACGTAATATCAGCTGCCCGGTGCCTGGCCGGGCATGGTCGGGCTCCTCAGCCGGGAGCGACGTCACTGCTTGTGCGTGTCCACGGGGTTTTCGGACCGTCCGTCGCCGTCCGAACTGGTGACAGACGCTGCTGCTGGAGAGCGAACGAGGTCATACGCACAGAAGGCGGACTGCATGGTCGCGTTGCTGCGCACGGTGATGAAGACCGCCCGGTTCACGTACTGCGTGGATCACCGGACGGGAGGCTCGCGTGGCCATGCGTGCTTTCCTGTTCCCGGTCGCCGACCGGTTCTGCGTCCAGGCGGCGGGGGCCGGAGGACCAGATCACCAGTGGCGCTTTTGACCAGCGGCAGATCCGGTGCGAGGCCCACCACAGGTGATCGCCGAGAGTGCGGTTTGCGGGCGGCTGCCTTCACCGTGTGCGGCTGGCCCGAGCAGCCGGAACAGGGCCGGTTCGAACGGTTCGGTCAGTTGAAGGCCCGGCGTTTGCTGACCAGGACGCCGACCCGGCACGCTACGCCGCACTGCCCGTCTCCTGCGTCACGGCCCGGCGCCTGCTCTTCAGCCGCGCCCGGCCGCGCCCGGGCGAGGGCGTGCTGCTGTTCGGCGCGACCGGCGGCGTCGCCTGCGCCCGGCTCGCCCTGCGCGCAGGGGCCGGGCCTGTGTTCGTTGGTGTGCTGGAACTCCGCCTCCGCGGCGCTGTACCGGCCCTGGTCGTCCCGGCTCGCGGCCGGTGTGGCGACACTGCCGTTCAGTACTACGGGTACCGAGGGGATCGTCACGCTGCCCGTTGACGGCCATCTCTCGGCGGGGCCGCTCGCTGTCGGTCAGGGACACTTCGCATTCGTACCGAGGCAGGACCTGGATGACGGCGGTCCCCTGCCTGAGGACGCCTCTGCCCTGGGCTATGACGAACTCGAACCCGGCGCGGACTACCGGCTCGTCATGAGCCAGGCCAACGGGCTCTACCGCTATGACGTGGGTGACGTGTACCGCGTCGTCGGCGCGGTCGGTGCCACGCCACGGCTGGAGTTCCTGGCACGTGCGGGGTTCCAGTCCACCTTCACCGGCGAGAAACTCACCGAATCCGATGTGCACACCGCCGTGATGCGGGTCCTCGGCAGTGAGCGCACCGGTCATCCGCACTTCTGCGGCGTCCCGGTCCGGGACACCCCGCCTCATTATCTCGTCGCTGTCGAGTGGGCCGACGTCCACGGCGCGTTGAACGTGCAGGACACCGCCCGCCGCATCGACGCGACCCTTCAGGAAGTCAACGTGGAATACGCCGAGAAGCGCCGCAGCGGACGGCTGCGGCCCCTGCAGGTCCTGCCCCTGGTGCCCGGGGCCTTCGGCCGGATCGCCGAACGAAGGTTCCGCCAGGGCGCCGCAGGAGCCCAGATCAAGCACCACTGGCTGCGGAAGGACTCGGCGTTCCTCGACACCGCGCGCGACCTCGTCCGCGCCCGCCCGGGGACGTGACGGCATGCGCATCGGATTCGCCGCGCCCATGTCCGGTCCCTGGGCCACCGCGGACACCGCCGTGCACGTCGCCCGCACCGCCGAGCAGCTCGGATACGCCTCGCTCTGGACCTACCAGCGTGTCCTCGGCGCGCCCGACGACTCCTGGGGCGAGGCCAACCGCAGCGTCCATGACCCCCTGACCACCCTGGCGTTCCTGGCCGCGCACACCACCGGGATCCGGCTCGGTGTCGCCGTCCTGGTCATGCCGCTGCACACTCCCGCGGTGCTGGCCAAGCAGCTCACCACCCTCGACCATCTCTCCGGGGGCCGGCTCGAGGTGGGTCTCGGCAACGGCTGGGCCGCCGAGGAGTACGCTGCCGCCGGCGTTCCCCCCACCGGCACCGGCCGCCGCGCCGAGGACTTCCTCGCCTGCCTGCACGCCCTGTGGGCCGAGCAGGACGTGGTGGAACACGACGGCCCCTTCTACCGCGTCCCGCCCGCCCGGTTCGGCCCCAGGCCCGTCCAGTCCCCGCATCCGCCGCTGCTCCTGGGCGGCGCCGCGCCCGCCGCACTGCGCCGCGCGGGACGTCTCTGTGACGGCTGGATCGCGAGCAGCAAGGCCGGCCCGGCCGCCATCCGTGACGCCATCACCGTCGTGCGCGACAGTGCGGAGCGCGCCGGACGCGACCCCGCGGCCCTGCGGTTCGTCTGCCGTGCCCCGGTGCGGCTGCGGACCCGGTCGGTTCCCGGCGGGCCGCCGCTGACCGGCACCGCGGACAGCATCCGGGCCGCTCTCGCCGCGCTCGCCGACACCGGCCTGACCGAGATCTTCCTGGACCCCAACTTCGACCCCGAGATCGGCTCACCGGACGCGCCGGCCGGCGACGTGCGACGCCGCGTCGACCTGCTGCTGCATGAACTGGCCCCCGCAACCTGGTGAGAGGACAAGAACACTGCTGATCGCGCGTGCTGCCGTCGGAGACGACGAACGTACGCCCGTGTCGACACCGACGCGGGGCTGATCCATCTCCTGTCCGGCACTCCCTGCGACGAGATCCGGCCGACCGGCGCGACCAGTCGCTGGCCGAGGTCCGCCTGCTCGCCCCGGCCGAGCCCAGCAGAATGCTGGTCGCAGGCCGTAATTACGGCGACGTCGTCACGCCGGACCTGGTGGTCTTCATGAAGCCTCCACCTCCGTCATCGGCCCTGCGGGCGCACGGCGCCTGGCGGAAGCCCTGGCGACGCGGCCCGCAGTCCTGACCGACGACCGATCCCCGGCACCCCGGGCCCTCGGCGATCTACTCATCGAGCTCCGCAGGGCAGGCGCCTCGGCGATCTCGCCGCCGATCTGCGTCGAGTGCGGCAAGAAGTTACGAACCTTCCAGCGGCAGGGCCAGGACTGGTACTGCTCGGTGTGCGGGCAGGAGACCACCGAGTGCACCGTCTGCGGCGACGTCCGACGCGTCGGCTTCCGGGAGCAAGGGCTTGCCGCGCTGCAAGATGTGTCCTGACAACGACGACCGTGATCCGGTAACGGTCGTCCACGAGGTCATCACCGCGATCGCACCGGACGCCGACCGCGACGTGATCGCCGAAGCCCTCCGCAGCACGGCACCCCAGGGTCCGACCTATCGACAGAGAGTGGCCCGGGCCCTGGAGGAGAACCCTCATCTGCTGACCGGAGAGGGCCATCTGGCGCCACATCGCGCCATCCTGCGGTTCATCGACTCGCTGCACGAGGCAGGCGTCGCCGGGATCGTCCGTCCGGCTTGCCCTTGCTGCCACCGAGTTGTCCGCATCGACAAGCCGCTGGACGGTCAGCGGGTCTGCCGCAACTGCATCGCCAAGTCCCGCATCGAAGAATGCGTACGCTGTGGTGCTCGGCGCGAACCGGCCACCCGTGCCCAGGGGCGACCGCTGTGTCCGAACTGCCTGGTCACCGACCCCGCGAACACCGAGATCTGCATCGGCTGCGGCAAACGCCGACGAGTACAGAGCCGCACCGCTGACGGGCCTCTTTGCCCCAACTGTTGTCCCCCGCCCGTCCTGCTCTGCTCGATCTGCGGCCGCACCGCACCCTGCACACTCTCGAAGCGTACCGGCCTGCCCCGCTGCGGCGGCTGCGACAGACGCCCGGCCCACGGCACCGTCTGTGGACGGCTCCTCGGCATCCACTCCGGCACCGCAGATGCTCCCGTCTGCGGCCCCTGCACCAACCCGGACGCCGAGCTCTGGCGCCCATGTCCCACCTGCGGACAGGCCGAACGACTGCACGTTCCTTGCCCATGTCCCCGCTGCACGCTCAAGCAGCGACTCCGCGAGATCCTCGCCGATGGCGCCGGCTCCATACCACCGAAACTGCAGTCTCTCCATGACGCCCTGGCCGACGCCGAACGGGCCGGCACCGCGATGCGCTGGCTCTCCCCAGGGCATAGTCTCCACCGTCCTGTCCGATCTCGGCTCCGGCCGCCGACCCCTCGCCCACGAAGCCCTGGACGAACTCCCCGAAGGCAAGGTCGTCGAACACCTCCGCAGTGTCCTCGTCGCCACCGGCGTCCTGCCCGAACGGGACGAACAGATGGTCCGCCTCGAACGGCACGTGAAAGACTGAAAGACCTCGTCGCCTCCCACGCGACCGTCGAGGGGCGGAAAATCCTGCACCGGTACGCGACATGGCACCTGCTACGCCGGCTTCGCCGACGCAGCCGCGGCAAGGACATCACGCACTATCAGCTCACGGTCGCGCGGCAACATCTGCGGGCGGCCGTCCATCTCCTGAACTGGGTCGAGGACCAGAACCTGACCCCTGCCACCTGCCGACAGACCGACCTCGAACGCTGGATGACCGGAGACGACGCTCGTCTTCGCCAGGAGGCAGGCCACTTCGTGCGATGGGCCCTCTCCCAGAAGATCGCCCGCGATGTCACCTTCCCTGCCGTGCGATGGAACGGCCCCTCCCAGCCGATGGACGAGGAAGCCCGCTGGGGCACCGCCCGCCGCCTGCTGCATGACGACACCCTCAAGCCCGAAGGCCGCCTCGCCGGACTGCTGTTGTTCCTTTATGCCCAGTGGCCCGCAGCGATCTCCCGGCTCACCGTTGACCACATCGAGGACACGAACGGAGCAGCCCGCATCCACCTCGGCGCCGTCCCGGTGGACCTGCCCACACCCGTCGCTGAACTGGCCCTCCAACAGGTCAAGGTTCGCCGCAGCCATGCCGTCCTCGGCCGCACAGAATCGCACTGGCTCTTCCCCGGAGGACAACCCGGCCGACCGATCAGCGCCTGGGCCATGGGTGTACGGCTCCGCGAACTCGGCATCCCGCTCGCACAGACCCGCTCGACCGCCCTGTTTCAGCTCGCCACCGAACTGCCCGCCGCGGTCCTCGCCCGCACCCTTGGCATCGACATCACCGTCGCCGTCAAATGGCAGCGAGCCGCCGCCGGCGACTGGGCCGCCTACGCGGCCGAGATCAGCCACCGCCAGCCGTGATGTCGGCTTTCAAAGCGAATGGAGCAACACAGATGCTGCTACGTGATGTTGAGTATGGCGACGTCGACGCCTACGTCCGTATGCGATGCGACCCGGCCATGATGGTCGAGCTGGGCGGTCCGCTGCCTCGCGAGGGCATGGAAGCGAAGGTCCAACGTGATGTTCAACGGGCGACGGCGGGCACGGACTGGACCAAGATGATCGTGCCCGATGAGGCCGAGCCGGGAGTGGTCGCGGGAACGGTGACCTTGCGGCCTCACGGCGCCGACGCCGACGCCGAGAGCATCTCCGAGATCGGCTGGATGGTGCTGCCGGAGTTCCAAGGACGAGGACTCGGTAAGCAGAGCGTCCGGATGCTGCTTGAGCTGGCCCGCGACGACGGCCGGTGGGGGCTTATACACGCCTTTCCCGCGACATCAAACGCCCCGTCAAACGGTATCTGCCGAGCACTCGGTTTCAGGTTTCTGGACGAGGAAGACGTGCCCTTCGCCGGTCGAGTCCTACGAACCAACCACTGGGCCATCGATCCTCGCACCGATCTGATCTGATACCGGTCCGCAACATGCTGGGGACCCACGCGGAGCCCCTCCCAAGGCAGGGGCATTCAGGAAGTTCCAATACCCGACTCCACCATTACGCCGCCTGGATACGACACGTATCTACCGGGAGGCATACGAGGGGGCCGGAGCCGCTGCCGGGCTGACCGATGATGCGGCCTCCGAGCGAGAAGCCGCGGCCGAGTTCGACGATGACACGGCGGAGGCGATCTGATGCCCGCGACGGTACTTACGGATCGATCCTCCGGGCATCCGGTGCATGTTCAGCGACGGCTCCACGGCGGAGTTCAGGCTGGAGGGGCTGCCCTGCCCGTAGTTGGTGAGTGATCTGCTGACCGGTCTGGTCGAACTGATCCACCCACACGGCAGTCTTGACTCGGCGAACTCGGTCGACCTGTGCTTTCCCCGGTTCGGAACCTCGCCCAAGGGCTGGCCGCGCAGGGGTTCAGCGGCGGGGCCGCGGAACTGGGACGCGGCGTGCTGATCGAGTACCGGATGGCGACCCGCAAGTTCCGCTGGGAGGCGTTTATCCGGCGGATGCTGAGAGGCTTCGACACAGCTACGGGCCGCCTCGATCCCGGAGAGCGGGAGCTGCTGACCGGCCGCGCTTACACCCAGGCTCCGTCTCGGCAGGCACTGCCCCCGTATTCGGAGACCGAATGGGACCGCCTTACGACGCATCTGGCGATGCGCGACCGTCGGACCTGGAGCGGACAGGGACGGGCAACTATCGACCCGAACCACAGTCCCCAGGTGGAGGGCGACCACTATCTGACCGCCGCGACGCCATCCCCGCAGCGGGCGGTGGAGGCGCTCGTCGAGGATGCTCAGCACGACTAGCTGCGAAGAGCTCATCCTCCGGCGGTGATCACAGACGAAGGCGCTGCTGTCCTGGCTCGGGACTACCCGCAGCTGGTCAACGGCCTCCAGCTCGACGAACCGTGGTCGGCGAACTGATCGGCGGGGAACGCGATGTGTTCACCGCGGCGTGCGCTGACCAGATGTCCGGGCTGCACGGCCCCAAGGGCAAGCCGTGTCCGGCCCGGCCGTGGGTGTGTCTGCTCTGTCCACTGGCGGTGTTCGCGCCTCGCCATGCCGCCAACCTCCTGAGGCTGAAGGCGTTCTTCTCCCGGCAGTGGCAGCAGATGCCCGCCGCCCAGTTCATGGCCGTGTTCGGCCCGTACTCCCAGCGGATCGACCAGGTCCTGGACCGATTCGACCCGGTCGTGCTGGCGGATGCTGCTACGGCTGTCGGTGACCATGACGACGAGCTGCCGCTGCGGCCCGAGGAGGCGACACGATGACCACCCTGCACGCGCTCACCTCGTCATCCTCGCCTTCGAGATCGGCCTGGTCGCGCCTACACGCTGAGGTCCACACGGCAGATGCCCCCTCGGCCCCTGCAACCCGGTCAATTCGGTTCCGGAGCCCTTTGACGTCGGGCTTCTCGGCTACATGCGGACCTCAGCGTGCGCATCCCGACTGGTCACACTCCGTCATCGAGCACAGCGAGGCGTCTCTGCTGCTGCTTGCTCAGCTTCTTCTTCAGATCGATGTTCCCGTGGTAGAGGTTGGCTGTCACCGTGGCCAGAGCGTCGAGCTTGCTCTGCAACTCGCTGACCTTCAGGTTGGCTTTCCGGAGTCTTCCCTTGAGTTCAGCGATGGTTTCGTCGCGCTGAACCTCGCCGGGCGTCCGGAGGACTGGTTGCGGGATCAGAGCGTTCCACTCGGCGAGGACGTCCTCGGCCCGGTGGACGCTGGCGTGGCTGACCTGGGCTTCGCGGGCCAGGCTCCTTGGTGAGCGCGCCGTCGCTGTGCCGGGCCTCTCCGGCCAGCAGCCGGGCCATGGCCTCTCGGAGTGTGGCGGCGGTGGCTGCGGACAGCGGCATCAGAGGTTCTCCTTCAGCTTGTCGGTCTGCGCGGTGGCAGAGCGGACTTCCGCGAGGCGCGTCACGGCTTGCTCGCGCAGTGGCCTGGAGAGCTTCTTCTTCAAGAAGTCCACCAAGTCGGCCTCCTCCATGCGCCAGATCCGCTTGTGCGACAAGGTGAGGACGCAATTGCGGCAACGCGATGATTGGCAGGCGCCCAGCAGGGGGCCTGGCCGCGCTGAGCAGAAGGGAGTTGGTTCTGGCACTCGGTGGTGGGCGCATTCCAGAGGCAGTGGTTGACCGTACCCAGGTGGAGGTTCGCGAACTCGTCCCGCAGGAGGGTGATCTCCAGTCGCTCGTCTGCGTCTTGGCCCCGCAGCGTCGGGTTGGCCTCGATGGTCGCGTTGACCTTGTCGAGCCCGGCGTGAAAACGGGCGGCACCAGGGCCGACCGCGATGGCGGCCCCGCTTGGGGCGATCGCTGGCTGAGGTGCTGGAGGATGCCGGTCAGGAGTGATCCGGCGAGGGTGCCGAGGACGGCGACGACAGCGGTAAACACTTCGTGTCTCCCTGAGTGAATGCGGGTTCGGTCAGCAGCCTGGCGCGGTGCTGGGTGTCGGGTTGAGCGCGACGTCGTACTCGAACCGCGGCGAAAGCAGGAACGGCAGGCCGTCGGGAAGACCCACCTCATCCAGCCACGACACCAAGTCGTCGGGCTGTACATCTAAGGAAAGGACACGTGGTCGTGGGCGCGGGCAGGACGCGGCTCACGAAGTGCGCTGTCCACCCAGAGCTGCTCAACACCTGCGGACCCTAACCGGTCAGTGACCGCCTGCTCACAACCGAGCCCGCCCAGCCCCGTGTTTCTGTCGCGGACATCAGGGGCGCCGACGGAACTCGCTGGTCACGACTTGTACGACTGCCTGCGAAGATCCTCTCCCGCGCTGGTCCCCGCGATTTTCCCACGCCTTGAGGTCAAGAGCACACCTACAGTCCACGGGAAGGTCCCTCGCCCCGTGATCCACGAGGTCTGCATCCGGGCAGACCAGCGCCCAGGGCAGAAAGGTCACTCCGGTGTCCCCGCCAGCTCCACCGCCCTGCGGCGCAGGGAGAGGCCGGCCGGAACGACCGCCGAGATCACGGCGAGCGCCGCACAGGCACCCAGGGCCGCCGCGAGCGTCGCCCACGGGATCTCGATGGACGTCCACACCGAGAGCAGGCCCAGCGCGCTCCACATGCCCACCAGGTTGAGCCCGGCGACCAGCGCTCCCAGCAGTCCGCCGACCATGACCACCATCAGCGCCTCGACGCCCACCAGCCGCAGCACCTGCCACCTGGTGGCGCCGGCCAGCCGCAGCACAGCCAGCTCGCGGACCCGGTCGGAGGTCGCCATGACCATCGTGTTGGCCAGCGAGATGCCGGTGTAGAGGAGAGCGATCCCGAAGGCCAGGAGGAACCCCATCCGGGTCGTCCGGTTGGTCTCGGGATACGTCGCTCGCACCCAGGCGTCCCTGGTGAGGACCTCCCCGCCCGACGCCCGCACCGCCTGACGCAGACCGGCGGCCACGGTGCCCGCGTCGGCACCGTCCGCGAGGCGTACGTCGACCCGGTCGACGAACGCCGCGGGGGCGTTGCGCGGGGTGACGTAGACGCCGTTGTTGCCGGTACCGATGGCCATGACCGCGGCGATCTTCAGGGACTTCCTCGTGCCGTCACCGAGCCACACGTCCACCCGCTCGCCCACGGTGTGCTTCTCCCACTCCTCGTTGACGATGATCGAGTCGTCGTCCAGATCGCCCACCTTCCCCGCGGCGAGAGGGAGACGGGCCGTTGCGGCGAGCGGTTCCGGCTCGACGGCCCTGGCATCGGACCTGATGAGCGCCACGCCGTCCTCCAGGACGTACACGGCGCTCGACGAACTCGCCGAGACCTCGGCACCGGACACGGCCCGAAGCCGCTGCGGCGTCGCCTTGTCGAAGCCGGCGTTGCCCGCCGGAGTGACCACGAAGTCGGCGGCCGTCTGATCGCGCACCTCGGTGGCCTTCGCCTCGTTGAGGGTGGCAGTGGCGCCGAGCAGCGAGCCCGCCAGCGCGACCGTGACCAGCACGGGCGCCGCGACGGCGGCGCTGCGGCGGACCCCGGTGGCGGCATTCTCCCGCACCAGCATCCCGCCGGCGCCCGGCAGTTGGGCCGGCAGCCAGGCGATCAGCCGGGCCAGTGGCCGCACCAGCACCGGCGCGAGCAGCGCGACCGCGGTGATCAGCAGCATCGGCCGGCTCACATAGGTCTTGCGCTGCAGCAGGTCGCCCGGGTTCGTCACCAGGGCCAGGGTCAGCGTCACCGCGGCGGTGATCAGCAGGGCCGCGCCGAACAGCCAGCGGCCCCAGGTCATCGGCCGGGTGTCAACGGACGCCTCGCGCAGTGCCTCGGTGGGACCGGTGCGCCCGGCCCGCCAGGACGCGGCCAGCACGCCGCACAGGGCCACGAACAGGCCCGTCCAGAACGCCATGTGATAGGGCCAGGTGTAGCCGCCGATGGTGAACCAGCGGGGCGCAAGGCTCTCGTCGACCGCCCACTCGGCAAGCTTCGGAGCCCCGTAGGAACCGAGCACACAGCCGACGGCCGAGGCGAGCACACCGACCGCGAGCGCCTCGTACACGACCATGCGGCGGATCTGTCCCGGGGTCGCCCCGGCGGTGCGCAGCAGCCCGAACTCGCGGCGCCGTTGGGCCACCGCGAACGCGAAGGTCGAGGCCACCACGAACACCGACACGAATCCGGTGACGCCGCCGGCCGTGCCGAACATGGCGTTCATCGCGGTGAGTGCCTCGCTGTCCCGGTCGGGGTCGGCGTCGGCGTACCGGCGCGCGTCCCCGGTGAGGACCTGGACACCTCCGCTACCGCGTACCGCCTCGCGCACGGCCGCCGCATCGGCGTCGACCACGAGCTGGAGGCTGCGCGGCGACAGTTCGGCGGCGCGGGTGTCGGTGTAGAACACGGCGTTCTCGAAGCCGAGCCCGGCCACGGTGCCGACGACGCGCACCGTGCCGCCGTCGGTCCGCACCCGGGTGCCCGGACGGGCCCAGTCACCGCTGACGACGACCTCGTCCACGGCCTCGGGCGCGCGCCCCGCGTCGAGGTGGTACGGCGCGAAGGCCGCCGTGGACCAGGGGTGGCCCACCAGATCGGCGGGCCCGCCCTCGGCGCGCACGGCGAACGACCGGTCCTCGACGACGGTCCCGAGGTCCCGCAGCTTCACGGCCACGTCGTCGGGCACGGCACGCGGCTGCGCGAGCTTCTGGGTGCGGTCGCCGATCGAGGTGAGCACCTTGATGGTGTCCTGGCCCTTGACGACGACCGGCGCGGCGGCGAACCGCTCCGCCCCCCGGTCGGGAGCGTCCAGCGAGGACGCCAGGGCCAGCCCCATCACGGCGATCAGCGCGACGCCCAGGGAAAGGGCGACGAAACTGCCGACGAAGTTGACCCAGCGGGTACGCAGGGTGCGCAGCGTGGTGCTCAGCACGGCGCCGCCTCGAGCTTGGTCATGCGCGCCGCGATGTCCTCAGCGGAGGCGCCGATCAACTCACCGTTGACCCGGCCGTCGACGAGGAAGACGACGCGGTCGGCGTAGGAGGCCGCGACGGGGTCGTGGCTGACCATGATGATCGTCTGGCTGTCCCGGTCGACCATGCCGCGCAGCAGGGTCAGCACCTCGCGGCTGGTCTGCGAGTCAAGCGCGCCGGTCGGCTCGTCACCGAACAGCACTTCGGGGCGGGTGATCAGGGCGCGGGCCAGGGCAACTCGCTGCTGCTGGCCGCCGGACATCTCCGTCGGGCGGTGCCGCGCACGGTCG
The DNA here is from genome assembly GCF_029167625.1 of Streptomyces sp. AM 4-1-1. Taxonomy (NCBI): domain Bacteria; kingdom Bacillati; phylum Actinomycetota; class Actinomycetes; order Kitasatosporales; family Streptomycetaceae; genus Streptomyces; species Streptomyces sp. AM 4-1-1. The sequence continues at coordinate 103,875 of NZ_CP119145.1, read as the reverse complement.
CCGAGTCCGACCTGTTCGAGCACCTCGCGCACTTGGGCCTTCTTCGGGCGGCGGCCGGCCAGCCGCAGCGGCAGGGCCACGTTCTGCTCGGCGGTCAGCGAGGGCAGCAGGTTGAACGCCTGGAACACAAAGCCGATGCGCTCGCGGCGCAGCAGGGTCAGCTTGGTCTCGCTCAGCCTGGTCAGCTCGGTGTCGCCCACGGTGACCGAGCCCGACGTGGGCCGGTCCAGGCCCGCGGCGCACTGCAGCAGAGTCGACTTGCCGGACCCGGACGGGCCCATCACGGCGGTGAAAGTCCCCTTCGGGAAGGCGAACGATACCTGGTCGAGGGCGGTGACGGACGTGCCGCCCGAGCCGTACCGCCGGGTTACGGAGCGCAATCGGATCGCGTCGTTGCTCATATGTTCCCCCACCAGTACCTGCTCCTTGGCTCGTTGGTGCCTCAACGAAACCGCGGAAGCCCCTCGTGACGCAGTACGGCCCGAGCGAGACTTGGGGTAGTGCCAGGCATACCCCCGATACGCGCCCTGGACCGATGGCACCGGACCGGTGGGCCACTTACGGTCATGCACATGCACCCTCAGAATGTGTGGCAGGCCATGTCCCGGCCGGGCTTCCTGCTGTCGGCCTGGCCCTGGCGCTCCGCCGCGTATCTGCTCACCGGCGCGGTGACCGGCGTCGCCACCTTGGTGGGGATCGTGACGGTGGCAGCGGTCTGCGGTGCGCTCGCCATCGTCTTGGTGGGGCTGCCCATGCTCGTCGTGGTTGCCCTCAGCGGTATCCCGGTGGCCTGGGTGGAGCGGCGCAGGGTGCGCCTGATCGACCGCAACCCGGTGTCCGGTCGGCACCAGGTGCCGGCCGCGCCGGGACTGTGGGCCTGGCTGACCACCCGGCTGCGCGAGCAGGCGACCTGGCGGGAGCTCGGGTACGCGCTGCTGTTCGCCGGGCTGCTGTGGCCTGTCGACGCCCTGGTGATCACGGTCGCCCTGCTCTTTCCACTGTCCATGGTCGCCACCCCGCTGCTGATGGCCACGGTTGGCGACGGCCACGAGGCGAAGGTGCTCAAGCAGTGGACGGTCACCACATGGCCGACCGCTTTCGGCGTCGCCGTACTGGGCCTGCTCCTGATGGGCCTGTGCGCTTACGTGCTCGGCGTCACGGCGGGCGCCCGCGCCGAGCTGGCCCGGCTGCTGATCACCTCCCGCGAGGGCGAGCTCGGCGCCAAGGTGGTCGAACTGGCCCGCTCCCGCGTCCGGTTGGTGGATGCCTTCGAGGCCGAGCGGCGCCGTATCGAGCGCGATCTGCACGACGGCGCCCAGCAGCGCCTTGTGGCCCTGACGATGGCCCTCGGGCTGGCCCGCCTCGATGCCCCGCCCGGCCCGCTCGCCGACCAGCTGACCAAGGCCCACGAGGAGGCGGGCAAGGCGCTCGCGGAGCTGCGCGAGCTCATCCACGGCATCCATCCCAAGGTCCTCACGGACTACGGCCTCCAAGCCGCGGTCAGCGACGCCGCGGACCGCTGTGTGGTCCCCGTCGACGTCGACCTCGAACTGCCGGGCCGGCCAGCCCAGGCGGTCGAGTCCGCGGCGTACTTCGTGGTCTGCGAGGCGCTGGCCAACGTCGCCAAGCACAGCGGGGCCGACGGCGCGCAGGTGAGCGGCGGTCATCGCGACGGACGCCTGTTCCTCGAGGTGCGCGACGACGGCCGCGGCGGCGCGAATCCCTCGGTGGGCAGCGGCCTCACCGGTCTCGCGGACCGGGTATCGGTCCTTGATGGCAGACTTGCCCTGACCAGTCCGCCGGGTGGACCGACTCTGTTGCGTGTGGAGTTTTCTTGCGAGTTGACCAAGGGGGCCGATCGCTCCGCGTAGTGCTGGCCGAAGACAGCGTGCTGCTGCGGGAAGGGCTAATCGGCCTGCTCAGCCGCTGCGGCCACGAGGTGGTGTCGGCCGTCGGGGACGGGCAGGCACTGGTCGCCGCGGTCGAGGAGCATGCCCCTGACATCGTGGTGACGGACGTACGCATGCCGCCTGGTTTCCAGGACGAGGGCCTGCACGCGGCAGTGCGGCTGCGTGAGAAGCGCCCCACACTGCCGGTCCTGGTCCTCAGTCAGTACGTGCAGCGGACGTACGCTGCCGAACTCCTGGACTCCGGCGACGGATCAGGCGTCGGCTATCTGCTTAAGGACCGGGTCGGCCAGGTCGAGGAGTTTGTAGAAGCGCTGCACAAGGTGGCGGACGGCGGGACGGTGGTCGACCCCGAGGTGGTGCGCCAGTTGCTGCGTCGCCGCCGCGATCCGCTGGAGCAGCTCACCCCGCGCGAACGCGAGGTGCTGGCACTGATCGCCGAAGGCAAGTCCAACGGCGCGATCGCCAAGGAGCTGGTGGTTTCCGAAGCGGCGATCGGCAAGCACATCGGCAACATCCTCACCAAGCTGGACCTGCCTCCGACGGACAAGGCCCACCGCAGGGTCCTGGCCGTCCTCACTTACCTGCGGGCCTGACCCACCGAGCGCACTGGGCCGCCATACCTGGCTGACATCAGCCGCAAGGTACGGCGTCGGCATAAGCCCGTTTTGCCGGTGTTGATACTCGACACGGGCGGTCGGCACTGCCGACCGGGCCGGTGTAGCTGCTGGCCCACGGGTCGGCGGTGCCGTGTTCGACGGGTGGGACCGGCGCGGTGAATCGGATGGTGAGCTGGGCGGTGATGTCGGCGGTGCGGCGGGTGAACTGATCGAAGAGACTCATCGGACGGGCTTCTGGGGAAGGGCGAGGCCGTCTCTCGGCGGTGCGGGGAACGAGGTGGCCGTGCAGGTGGAACACGGTCTGGGTCGCGGACTGTCCTAATTGCTGCCGTTCGACGTCTGCGGTGGCCGTGGTCTGCCCTGGATGGATAGGACCTCGGGCAGCCAGAGGGGCTATTCGATTGCGGACGTAGCCGATGGCTTGGCACGGTTCAGGGCATCATGCGCGTCTGAATCCTGATCTGAGGAGGCACCCTCGTGTCTGTCGTTCCGGAACGTCGTTTTAGCTCTCCTTGGAGGCGGCTTCTCCACCGACGACGATGGTCTGCTGGATGACTGGGTGCTCGATCAGGTGCCCGTTCCTCGCCCCAGGGTGTGCTTCATCCCGACAGCCGGTGGCGACGCCCCCGCCTACATCGAGCAGTTCTTCGGGGCGTACCAGTCACGTCCCTGCGAGCCCAGCGTCTTGCGGGTCTGTCAAACGAGCGGCTCTGTCTCACATTCGGTGGTGACTCTGCGTGGTGTTATCCGAGGAGGATGCGGTGGCGAAGGAGGGTGAAGCCTGCTCGTCCGTGCATCTGGCGGGCAATCCGCTTGGTCTTGGTGTTGACGCCCTCGGTCGGGCCGTTGCTGTACGGGAGTGTGAATGCGGCGATCACAGCGTCGCGGTCTCGCTCGAGAGCGCGGGTGAAGGCGTGCAGATACGGCAGATCGGCCGCGCGGACCTGGGCGACCCATCGGTCGAGTGCATCGGCGTTTTCTGGCTGAGGCTTCAGAAGTAGAGCGAAGGTCCGGATGTGGGTTGCCAGTTGGGTCAACTCGGGGCAGGCGGCGGTGAGCCGGGCCAGGAGGTCGTGGTGCTCGGCCTTGAGGTTGTCGGGCCTGGTGAGGAGCATCCGGGCGAGTCTGCGTGCGGAGATATGGCTGCGGTCGGCGTCCGCGCGCCCTTGGTTGATGTACTTGTGCAGGAGGTTGAGGCAGCCCGTGAAGCCAAGGGCCTTGATCTCTCCGAAGAGGTGCTGGACGGGGACGGCGGGGTCGTCAGCCCGGCGTTTGCGCAGGTGCTCGCGGTAGGGATCGACGAGGCTGGCGCGGTATTTCGGGACGCGGAGCATCCGCTCGGGCCGGTCGGCTCGGGCATAGCGTTTGACGGTATTCAGGGCCAGATGCAGACGGCGGCCGCACTCGAGGAGACCCACGCCCTGGTCGAGGAGGTCGTGAATCTGGTGCCAGCGCTCCAGGGTGGTCCGTGCGCGGGGCCCGTCATACAGGGGCGCCTCCAGCACGGTGGCCCAGCAGGTGCTGTGCGCCTTGATCTCGCTCAGGGCGGCTTCGCACAGGTTGTGCCATAAATGCCGGCGGTCACCGACCTGCACTGCATCGGGCAGAGCGCGGCGGATGGCCTCGGCGTAGGTCGCCGAGCCGTCACGGCACACGATCTCGACGCTCCGATGTTCGCGCAGCCAGGCTTCCAGAGTGTCAGCCGTGCGGTCGGGCAGCACGTCGATCCGCTCATGGGTCTCGGCGTCGATCACCACGGTGGCATAGCGGTGCCGCCGGCGCAGAGCGAAATCGTCGACGCCGATCACGCGGGGCGCCCGTCCCGTGGGCAACGGAATCCGCAACAGGGCCCGCAGAGCCGTGTGACGCGACAGGCCTACCGCGAGTATCGCCAGTACGCGCGCCCCTGCCCGGCCCGCTAACTCCTTGACTACCGCCTTGACCTGCGCGGTCAGGCGGGTGGTGCGTCGCTGATAACGCTCCAGCACCCCGGGCACCTGCTCGCGGAAGGTGTGACGGCAGCCGTGTGTCGGACAGACCAGACGCCGCACCCGTACACGGACCACCACTCGTCGGCCGTCGACCGGTACGTCGGCCACGGTCCGCCAGTGATACCCGTGAACGCGCCCCGACGAGGCCCCGCACACGGGGCAGGGCGCGGTCTTCTGCGGAGTCCGCGCCCTCACCACGACCCGCTCGCCCTCGTCGACCACATCCTCAATGACCAGCGGAGATATCCCCGCAAATACCATCTGCGCAAGCTGGTTGACATCCATCACATCGATGTCAACGACACTCACAACGCAGAGTCACCACCGAATGTGAGACAGAGCCGCACGTTTTACAGGCCCGGCATACCACCAACAACGACCAGAATGTCCCTAAGTTACCGGCATTGTCTCTAGCCTCGATCTTTCGTGAGGGTCCGCCGACGGAGTCGGTGGGCCCTTTCGCGTTCCGGAGCTGATGGTGGGCAGGTCGGCGGCCCGGCTTTCGCGTCGGGTGGGCGCCGGGTTCCACTGCCGGGGCGGGTGATGTTGTCGTGGGGTCGATGGACGTTGCTGGTCAGCCGGGGTTGGGCAGGAGCGCGAGTCGTTCGAGTGCGGCGGTGATCTCGCCGGTCCAGGGCCAGTGCCGGGCGAGGCGGAGGATGCGGCGCCGACCGGTGGTGACGGGTTGTCCGGCTGCGGAGAACAGGCGGAATCGCAGACGGCGGGGTTCCCAGAGGCGGACCTTGCCGCTGCAAGACCGTGAGGTCACGCACCGGCGCCGCGAACTCCTCGCTCCGCCCCGCCGGACTCCGCCCGGCCCCGACGGAGCTGGCGACAACCCGGGTAGTCCGCTCGCACCGCCGCGGGCGGGGCCTCGCTCACCGGCGAGACGCCGGGCCTGCCGGCCCAGGCGGACGCCGCCAGCTCGGCTCGCTCGCGCCAGGGCAAAAGCACGCCGAGCTCGCGTACCACGTCCAACGGACCGGCACAGGTGTGCACCGCCGCCAACCAGCCGGTTTGGGGCTGCCCGCCACCGACCGCAGCGCGTCCTGCGGCCTGCCCGCCGGGACGTTGCCGCCCCTTCAGCCCAAGGTGCAGTGGTCGGCGCAAGGTTCTCAGACCTCGCAGGCCGCAAGCACGGACCGGATCACCGGATCGTGGCTGTGCAGAGCGATCAGCGGGCCCCGCCACACAGCTTGACGTCACCGTGCGGCGCCACCGTCGAGAAGGCATCAGAGCAAGCTGTACAGAAGGCCGACCGGTTGGCCCCCGCTCCCGTACCTCCCCGCCTGCTGTGAGCGGCTGAACACGACCCTTCCTCTCACCGTCCGGACAGGAGAATACGAAGGGTTAGGTTTCTGGGTGGATAAGGAGATGCGATGGGACAGCATGGTGACGGCAAAGGCGGTTCCGAGGGCGACAAGAGGCAGTCGCCCAAGGAGTCGGACGGCCAGTGGAGCGGGCCGGTGAGCAACCCGCCCAAGAAGAAGTGACCCGGCTGTGAGCTCGCCCGCGTCGTTGCTGGACGCTCTGCGGAAGAAGGGCGTGCCCATTGCGCCTTGGGGGGACGCCGTCGCCGACGTACGACGGGACCTTTTCATTCCCGAGGACATCGAGGTCGGGGACGAGGCCATCTCGCGCACCACTTCCCCGGCCAGATGGCTGGAGGCGGTCTACAGCGACGTTTCGATCACCACCCAGGTCAACGACGGCCGCTCCACAGCCCACGACGAGTACCGTCTGCCGACGTCATCGAGTTCGCAGCCGTCCGTCATGCTGGAGATGCTGTCCCTGCTGGACGCACGCGAGACCGACCGGATTCTTGAACTGGGCGCCGGCACGGGCCTGAACGCCTCCTGGCTCGCCCACCGCCTCGGCTCTTCCCACGTCGTCTCCGTCGAGATCGACACGGTGCTCGCCGAGCAGGCGGCCAAGAACGCCGCAGCGGCAGGCCTCTCGCCACTGATCGTGCACGGCGACGGCACCCGGGGCTGGCCACCCGGCGCCCCCCACCAGCGGGTCATCGCCACCTACGCGGTCACGGAGATTCCCTACGCCTGGGTGGAACAGGCCCGACACGGCCGGATCGTCGCGCCCTGGGGAGGATCGTTCTTCCCGTACTCTTCGCCGTCGTCGACATTCGAGACGGCCGCGCGCACGGCACGTTCACCGGCTACCCGGCGTTCATGCGGTCCCGCAACTCCCGCCCCGCGCGTGGCTACCTGAACGACTTCCTGCACCATCGCAAGGACGCCACCGAGACCACGACCAGCCTCTCGCCCCTCGCGATCGCGCAGGACGCCGATGCCCTGTTCTTCGCCGGCCTCGCGCTGCCGGACGCCTGGCACCTGCCCATCACCGCAGACGACGACAGTGGCGAGATCACCTTCTGGATCCTCGCGGACGACCAGAATTCCTGGGCCTCGGCCGACTACATGCCCGACCGGCAGGAGTATCCCGTTGCGCAGTACGGGCCCCGCAGGCTGTGGGACGAGGCCCTGGCCGCCTACCGCACCTGGGACGACCTCGGCCGCCCGGCCCGCGACCGGGCAGGCCTGTCTGTCACGTCTCAAGGGCAGCGGATCTGGCTCGACACCCCCGACAACGTTCTTCCCGATTCGCTGAGCGCGCATCCTCTCATCTGATCCGCCACACCAGCCTGACCGAGAACGGCACCCGCCCGCTTCACCGAACGCTGCCCCGTCCCCGCTTGGACCAGCCACGGCCACGCCGCGCCCGTTGGTCGCGCCCGGCCCCGCACCATGGCAGGCGGAGCCCGTCCGGGTGCCGTCACCCTTCCCTTTGCGGGCGAAGCTGCATGGATGAAACGCCCAGCTCGCGCGCAGGGCCCACCCGCCATGGCCATGGTCTGACACCGAAGGAGGCATATTCGTCTGCATGCGGGCTCCGCCTACGCCATCAAGCACCCCGGTCGGCTCTGGGCAGCAGCACCTCGACGGCCGCCGCCACCTTGTTGATGCTCCCGGCGTCCCATCCGCGCCCTCGGGGCGCGGCGCAGGCACCAGCTTGCCGAAGAGACGCGGGCCCAGCCCCGTGAACGGGGCTGTCCAGGACGGCTTCGACGCCGTGATCACGCCAGACATCGCAAGACCAGGTCATCGCGTCAGATCATCAGGTCGTCTTTTGCGCGACCGCCTTACGCACGTGCTCAAGCCGGAGCCGGTTCTCCTCCAGCCACCCGGACGCCACGTCCACGGGTACCTGCACTGCAATCTGCGTCGATGGCGAGTCGTGCACAGTCACCTCCACCGGATCCTCGGGAAGCACAGACAACCACGCACTACGGCCGCCGGGTGGCCACTCGGCTCCCTCCTCGGCCTCAAGAGCATCGAGACAACGGCCCCATGCATCCAGATCCCCGTCTGAAACGTGCAGTCCGACAGTGCCGTTGACGAAGCCGCTCTCCAACACGATCTCGGCCGCGTAGTACCTCTCTTCCCCTGTCACGATCGGTACATCACACGCGACCCGGAGGGTCACGCTCTGCACGCCGTCAGCGAATCGGAAGAGCTCCAAGATGTGTGCATCGTCGATCACGACCACCTCATAGACCAGTGAGCGAACAAGACACTCCGATCCTCTCGCACCCCGGTTCACAACGATGGATGTGGGGTGCGCGACTCAGACACGCTACGGCAGCTGGCGGTTTCCCGCCTTGTGTGAAGGCCCGCCAAAGCCCCTTCCCCCGTGGGCTTCTCACCTACGGGCGGGGCCTGCATTGCCGAGAGCACATCCATCCAGGCGCTGCACGCGCCCCGCGGAGACGACCGGCACCGGCGATGCCACGCAACGGCTGCTCGCCGCGTCGCTCCGCGGGGGAGTCTGCCGTCTACGGTTTGCGGGCGACGAACCCCCACTGGTCCACCGCCGTCGCACCGCTTGCTTCCGGCCGCCACAGAGAGACCGGCCCGAACCCGGGCTCGACCATCTCCATGCCCTCCGCGCTCGCCGTGATCTCGTCCCGGTGCCGCACCCAGTACGCCGGGGTGTCTCCTGCCGCGTACGCCTCCTGCGCCGCCACCGTGGCCGGTGTCGAGATCGTGTCGCAGAGCACCAGATAGCTTCCGGACACCAGCGGCGCCATGTACCGGCGCAGCAGGTCGACGCCTGCTGCCGGTTCGACGTGTCCCAGCGTGGACAGCACCATCACCGCCACCGGCTGCGACAGATCGAGCGTCTCGCGAGCCTCACGGAGCACCTGCTCCGTATCCATGAAATTCTGGGCGATATACTGCGTTCGTCCCTGCGGGGTGCTCGTCAGCAGCGCCCGTGCGTGTGCCAGAACCAACGGATCGTTGTCCACGTACGCGATGCGCGCAGCCGGATTACTGGCCTGTGCCACTTCGTGGGTGCTGCCGGCGACCGGCAGCCCCGTACCGATGTCGAGGAACTGACCGATTCCGGCTTCCGCCGCCAGGTGGCGCACCGCGCGCGTCTGGAAGCCTCGGGAAGCGCGCGCCAGTTCCTGTGCCTGCGGGTACACGGCTATGACGTCGTCGCCGAGACGGCGGTCGACCTCGTAGTAGTCCTTGCCGCCGATCCAGTAGTTCCACACCCGCGCGGAATGCGGAGCATCCGTCCGTAATACTGCCGCATCGAACGTGTCTTGCTGACTCATCACATGCTCCTCGTCGTGGTGAGAGCGAAGCCCTTCGGGGCGCCGCGAATACGTAACCCTACCGATGGGGCAGCAGGACGCCCATGCGGCAAACTCCCGGCGCTCTACGCGTGTGCGGGTACTGCGCCGCGAAGCCACAGGGTTCCGTCTGCTCTCGCTGCGAGAAGACGAAGCCCATCCACTTCCGGGACGAGAACGGTGACGGCCTCTGTCAGCCCTGTTGGGCCGGTGACCAACGGAACCGGCAAGTCTGCGTCGAGTGCGGCAACCGACGCCGCGTCTACGGGCGCACCGAGACCGGGCCCGGTCTGCCTGCAATGCCGGACGCGCCCCGAGCGCACGTGCGCCATCTGTGGACGTACTGGCCCGGGAACCCATCTCCCGCGCTACGGGAAAGCCGCTGTGCGACCTGTGCAAGGGGCACTGGATCGTCTGCTCCGGGTGCGGTGACAACAGCCTTGTCCGCGGCGGGACACTCAAGAAGCCGCTGTGCGCCCGCTGCGTCAACCCCGAACCGGACTTCTGGAAACGGTGCCGCATCTGCAACACGACGTGGCAGCTGACGACCGCGCCCTGCACCCGGTGCAGTCTTGCCGCCCGCCTGCGCAAGGTCTTCGCCGCCGACGACGGCACCATCGCGCCCGAACTCGACCGGCTCCGTGAGCGCCTGGTCCAGGTCGACCGCCCGATCTAGCGATCACCTGGCTGCGGAAGACCGGGGTGGGCAGGGCGTCGTCGTGGAGGAGGCGTCGGGCGTCGGCCCAGCGCTTCTCGCTGTCGATTGTGCCGAGTGGGCCTGTCCAGCGGACGGTGCTGTAGGTCAGGCCACGGGCATGCCTGTGCTGTACCGACCAGCGGACGAAGTGGCCTGTCTCGTCGCGATAGCTCGCCGTGGGGCCAGCCATCCACCGTTCCAGGTCCGCCTGGGTGCAAGTCCCCAGCGTCAGCCCAGGAAGGTGAAGGCTGCCGCAAGTCGCAGCGGATCAGCTCTCCTGCGCACACAATCGGACGAGTGAGCGACGTAGAGCACGAGACAGCGTCCGTCTTCCTCTTCGCCCGGTTCGGGACGAGCTGGAGGTTCTGCCTGATCTCCCGTTCGCGGGTCGGCGGCCAACTCGCCGCCGGCGGACACGTCGAACACGGCGAAGGACCGCAACAGACGGCCGTTCGAGAGGCGCGGGAGGAGGCTCGGCTCCTGGCCCCGTTGCCGCCTGCTGGCTACCCGTACCCGGTCGCGCCGACGGCCTGGCACGTCGCGGAGATCCCCGCTGCGGCGGACAGCCGCTGCCCGCACCGTCACCTCCACCGCGACCACATCTTCATCGGCGTGGCCGACCGCCTCCTTCACCCCGTCGCCGAACCGAACACGCCGTCCACCGGGTGTCCGCCGCAGACCTGCTGGACCTCGAGATCCCGAGCGACACCCTGGTGATGGGCCGCGCACTGTCCGACGACATCGAGTCTGCCGCCGCACTGCGACATCCGCCGGCCCGCGACGACAACCTGGCCGCCGAACTCCTGCAACGCCAGGAAACCGATCAGGCCCTCCGCACGCTGCTGCCAGCCCTGCGCTCCGCTGACTGGAGCGATGCGGTCGCCCGCATCGACGAGGCCAACACGGCGCGGCTGCGCGATATCATCGCGATCCACGGCTGGCCCGGAGATGCGCTGGTCGGCCTGCGGGCGGCTTCGGCAGCGTGGCTGATCGCCCACACGCCGACCGGGATGCCGGCTTCCAACAGGCGTGCCTGGACCTGCTCGCGGCCAGCGTGACCGCTGGCGACGCCGCCCCACGGCACGGCGCGCTCCTGGAGGACCGGGTACTCGTGGCTCAGGGGCTTCCCCAGATTTTCGGCACACAGCTGATCCCTGGGCCGGACGGGGCGCTGGTCCCGCACCCTGTGCAAGAGCCCGACGCCGTCGACGAGTTGCGTGCTGCCTGGGGGTTCGACCCGTTGGAGGAGTACATCGAGCGCGTGACCGCGAGCCATCAGTGACGAGCGACCAGGCATGCACCTCCCGTGAGCCGACTTAACGTATGCCCGGTACGGGCAAGGCGCGCGAATTCACGGGGTTTCACGCTTTCGCTGAGAATTTCACGCTCTTCACGCCGCTGGCGACTGGGCTGGCGGCCGGGGCCACGGTGTGCTGGTCCTGCTTGAGGAAAAGCAGGATCCGGCCGGGAGGGCGTTGAATTGACTGCGCATGCGGAGGAGAAGGCCGACGAGGCCGCCATGTGGGGCGATATGCCGGTGCCCCCGGTCGATCAGCTCACGGGGGAGCCGGAGAAGGCGGTGCGCTACGGCGCGGATCCGCTGGTGCGTGAGGGCTGGGCGACGCTGGTCGGGGTGCTCGGGCCGGATGAGGCGCTGCGGTTCGCTTGCGAGACTGGGCTGCTGTGGCTGCGGCCGGATGTCGCCGCGGCCGGGGCTGCGGGGGAGGTGATCGAGCGGGTCGCCGGCGCTCGCTTTGTTCCGGTCGGCGCGTGCGCGGTGCGTCTGGACCGGGGCGGGGTGCGGGCGTTGTGGTGGTGGCAGTTGACGCGGGCGACGGCCGAGCGGCTGCTGCTGCTGGACGCCGTGGCGGCGCTGGGGCCCGGACTGCTGGTGCTCTACCGCCATCCGCAGGGCGACCCGGCCGTACGGTTGACGCGGTTGAAGGGCGGCAACGACCCGGCGGGCCGGCCGCGGGACTCGCTGCGGTCGGTGGCGGGCAGCCCGAACCGGCTGCTGACGATGGTGCACACCAGCGACGACCCGCTGGACGTGGTGCGCGAGCTCGCGGTGTTCCTGACCTGGCAGGAGCGGGCCGAGCTGGTGGCGTCCGCATGGGCCAGCGGCCCCGGCGGCTCGTCGGTGATCGAGACGCCGCTTGCGGCGGTGCGGTCGGCCTACCCGGGGTGTCCTCCGGCTCCGCCGGGTGCCAGGCGGGTGCCGGGATGGCGGGGCGAGGCGTTCGCGGCGCTGGTCCGGGACATCGCCGTTCCGCAGACGCCGCAGCGGTGGGCGGCGGTCAGGGACTGGTCGCGCCGGGCGCCGCTGCTGAACGACGGGTCGGGGCGGTGAACTGGGGACTAGCTGGGTTCGGCCAGCGCGGAGGCGAGCTTGACCCAGCGGTCGAGCAGGTCGGCGGCGGCGCCGCTGTCCACCGCGGCGCGGGCCCGGGCCAGGCCGTCGGCGAAGGCGTCCTCGAACGGCGCCGCCTGCGCGCCGTGGAGGGCGCCGCTGTGGGTGGCCAGGGCGCCGGCGGCGTTGGCGAGGACGGCGTCGCGGGCCCCGCCGGGAGCGCCGCTGAGCATGGTGTGCACGGCCGACGCGTTGTAGGCGGCGTCTCCGCCGCGCAGCGCGTCCGGCCGGGGGCGGGCCAGGCCGAAGCGGAGGGTGTCGATGGTGGTCGTGCGTACGCTGCCGTGCTCGCCGGTGGTCCATACCTCGGTGGGGGCGGCGGTGGTGATCTCGTCCAGGCCGTCGTGGCCGCGGACCACCAGGGCCTTCGCGCCGCGGTCGGCCAGCACGCAGGCCAGGACGGGGGCGAGTTGCAGGTTGGAGCAGCCGACCAGGGCGGCGCCGGGGCGGGCGGGGTTGGTCAGCGGGGCCAGGTAGTTGATCGCGGTGGGCACGCCCAGGGTGCGCCTGACGGGGGAGGCGTGCTTGAGGCCCTGGTGGAAGGCCGGGGCGAAGGTGAAGCCGATGCCCAGGTCGGTGACGCACCGGGCGACCTGCTCGGGGCTGAGGTACAGCGGGATGCCGAGGGCTTCCAGGACGTCGGCGGAGCCGCTCTTGCTGGAGACCGAGCGTCCGCCGTTCTTCACCACGCTCGCCCCGGCGGCGGCCGTGACGATCGCCGCCATGGTGGAGATGTTCACCGTGTGGGCGCCGTCGCCGCCGGTGCCGACGATGTCGACGACGTCGCGGCCGTCGACGGGCAGCGGTACGACCCGGTCCATGAGGGCGTCGAGCAGTCCGGAGATCTCGGCTGCGGTCTCGCCCTTGGCGCGCAGCGCGACGAGGAAGCCGGCGAAGGCCGCGGGCGTGTGGGCGTCGCTCATGACTTCGCCCATGGCCCATCGGGTGTCGTCCGCGGTCAGGTCCTCGCGGCGCAGGAGCGCGGCGAGGAGCTGTGGCCAGGTGCGGACGGCGGGTGCGGTCACAGGGTTCCCCTCGGTGCGGCCCGCCGGCGATCGCCGAGCCGGGCCGGTCTGCTTCGGAGTTCGAGCCTAGCCAGTTGCGGGCGTGCGCACCTGCCGTTCCGCGGGACGGGGGAACGGCTGTGGACGCGGTGACGGTGGACGACGCAGCCGCGCGGGCGCTCGCGCAGCGCGCGGCTGCGGTGGCCGGCGGCGGAGTGAAGGGGGATGGCGGGCTGGTGGTGGTGATCGGCGGCTCGCGTGCCTACGCCGCGCCGCCGTTCCTGGCCGGCCTGGCCGCCAGACGCACCGGGGTGCACGGCGTGCGGATCGCCGCGCCGCCGGGGCCGGCCGGCCAGCATACGGTGCTGGAGGCGCATCTGATCGAGGCGGACGGCCCGGAGCTGGACGCCGCGGCCGTCCGTACGGTCGCCGAGGCGTCCGCGCGGATGCACGGGCGGCTGGTGGCCGACGGTGCCTGCGGCCGGGTGGTGTGGCTGGTCGGTCCGGGCCTGGGCGGCAGCCCGCAGGCCGGGCAGGTGCTGGACGCCTTGGTCGAGGCCCGTCGGCAGGACCGGTCCGCGGCGCTGGTGGTCGACGGGTCACTGGGGGGCGGCCCGGCCGCCCGGCGGTGTATCCGGGCGCTGGGCGCGGACGTGGTGCTCCTCAACCGGCACGAGGCCCGTGCGCTGTTGCCCGCCGGGACCGGTCCGGTCGGCGGTCGCGGCGCGGGGGCCGGGATGTCGGAGCTGGCCGCGCTGGCTCAGGAGACGGGGGCCGTGGCGGTGGCCAAGGGGGACCAGGACCTGATCACCGACGGCGCGCGCGCCTGGCAGGTGCCGGCCGGGCACCCGGGGCTGGCGCGTCACGGGACCGGTGACGTGCTGGCCGGCGTGGCGGCCGGCCTGCTCGCGCAGGCGCTTGCCGCAACCGACGCGGCGGCGCTGGCCTGCCACCTGGTCGGTACCGCCGGAGCCGCGCTCGCCGCCGGTATCGGACCGGGCTGGCTCTCGCGGGACCTGCTCGACGCGGTCGCCGTCGCCCTGCGCGACCTGCTCGCCGCCCCGGACGGGCACCGGCCGGCGCAAGCCCCCTGGCCCGCCCACCTGTGAACCTTCGATTCCTCAACTGTGAGTGGATATCGTGATGACCGCTGTCCGAGAGCACCCCGCCTTGGCCGGGGCGCAGGCCGTGGAAGAGCTCAGCCAGGCGGCTGCCGTGCACCGCGAGCACGGGGAGCGGCACGGCACGCTGCACCCGTGGGTGTGGCGGGCGCTGGAGGAGTCGGTGCTGCCGCGCGTCGCGCTGCCCGTGCACTGCGGCGGCCTGGGGTGGGCCGTGCCGCAGATCCTGGACGCGGTGCGGGAGGTGGCCGCCGCCGACCCGGCCGCCGGATGGGTTGCCGCGATCCACGCCCCGGCCGGCGCGTTCCTCTCCCGTCTGGAGGAGGCCGCGGCCCGCGACCTGGCGGGGCTGCGCCCGGTCATCGCCGGATCCTCCCTGCCCGCCGGTACCACCGAGCAGCACGGCACGGCCGTGCGCCTGCGCGGGCGCTGGCCCCTGGTCACAGGCGCGCCCGCGATGACGCTGACCGCGCTCGCCGCCCCCGTCCGCGGCGCCGACGGGACCCCGGTCACCCGCTGGTGGCTGGTGCCGCGCGACGCGGTGACCGTCGAGGAGGACTGGGACGCGCTCGGCCTGCGCGGCAGTGCCTCGTTCACCGTGGCCTGTGACACCGACGTCCCCCTCGCGCACAGCGTCGTGCTGACGGACCCGCCGCACGTGGACGTGCCGCTGTTCCGCTACCCGCTCTACGGGCTGATGGCCGGGTGCATCGCCGCGGTGGCGCAGGCGACCGCCGAGCGGGCGCTGGCGGCGTTCACCGCGCTGGCCGCCACCACCGGCACCCGGCACACGGCCGGCACGCTCGCCGAACAGCCGTCCGCGCAGGCGGCGTTCGCCCGCGCGGACGGCCGGGTGCGCGCCGCGGCCGCGCTGCTGGACCGTGCGACCGCAGCCGCCTGGGCCGCTGCTCTGGCCGGGGAGGTGCCCGGCGCCGAGCGGGCGCTGCTGCGGTCGGCCTGCTGCCAGATGGCCGAGGCCGCCGAGGCCGTGTGCCGGGAGCTGTTCGACGCCGCCGGTACCGCGGCCGTCCACCGGGGCAACGGCCTGGAGGGCGCTTGGCGTGATGCCGTGGTGATCTCCCGCCACGCCCTGGTCGCCGCCCGCGGCCGCCAACTGGCCGGCGCCTTCGAGCTGTCCGAGACCGCCGCGAAGGATCTGTGATGCACGACCGTCTCCTTCACCGCTTCCTCGACCAGCCCGGCGACCGGGCCGCGACCGTCGATCTCGACGGCGCCATCTGGTCGTTCGACGAGATCCTCGGCCGGGCGCTGGCCGTGGCCCAACAGCTGCGCGCCCACCACCAGGTCGCCGGCCGCGTCGTGCTGCTGCGCACCGGCCCGGGGCCGCTGTTCAGCGTCGCCGACCTGGCCGTGCTCCTGGCCGGCGGTGTGCCCGCCGTCCTGCCCGACCTCACCGCCGAGCAGCTGACCGCGGTGTGGCGGGTCGTCGACCCGGCCGCGGTCATCGACACCACCGGCCGGGACAGTCCCCTGCTCGCGGACGCGGCATCCCGGGCCGGGACTCTCCTTCACCGGGTGGACGAGGCGACCTGCCGCCCGACCGGAACACCCCTCCAATGGCGGGCGGTTGCCCGGCGCTGGGCCGGAGCGCGGCTGGAGCAGGCCGCCGCGGTGGTGTTCACCTCCGGCACCACCGGCACCCCGCGCGCAGTCGCCCTGGGCGACGCGGAGCTGGTCCGCGGAGTCCGCGCCTGGACCGCCCAGTGGAACCACCGGCCGGCCCGGGCCCTGTCCTACCTTCCGGTCTCCCACGTCGCCCAGCGGATCATGGGGCACACCCTGATGTGCCTGTACGGGACCACCGTGGTGGCCTCCACGCCCGAGCGCGTCGTGGAGGACCTGGCCGTTCACCGGCCGGACACGCTGCTGGGCGTCCCGCACGTCTGGGCCCGCCTGGCCGCCGCCGCGCACGATGGCGCCGCCGGGCGGCAACTGCGGCAGGCGCTGGCCGCCGTGACGACGGCGGTCAACGGCGCCGCCGCCCTGGACCGGGCCGTCGCCGCCGACCTGGAGCACCTGACAGGGCTGCGGATCGCCAGTGCGTACGGGGCGACGGAGACCACCGTCCCCGCCTTCCACCAGGTCGACGCGGCGCTGCCCGGCCTGGGCCGGCCGGTCGGCATCTCCTACCGGGTCACCACGCAGGGGGAGTTGCTGCTGCGCGGGGCGAACCTGGCCGCCGGCTTCGTCGACTGCTGGCCGCACCTGCGGCCGGTCACCGACCGCGACGGCTGGCTGCGCACCGGCGACCTCGTCCGCGTCGACGCCAACGGCGAACTCCATCTCGCCGGCCGCCTCGCCTCGGCGTTCAAGACCTCCCGCGGCGAGATGATCAGCCCCGAGCCGGTGGAGGCCCACCTTCTGTCCCACCCGGCCGTGACCGCCGCGTGCCTGCTCGGCCACGGCCTGCCCCGCGCCATCGCCCTGGTCTGCGCGCCCGGCACCGCCGGCTGGCCGCGCGAACAGCTCGCCGGTCTCGAAGACCACCTCCACCGCAGCGCCGAGGCCGCCCGGCGGCGCGGCGAGCTGCCGTGGTCCGACCTGGCCGCCGTCCGCGTCCTGCCCGACTCCTGGCCCGACCTCGGCCTGGTCACCAGCACAGGCAAGCCGCGCCGCACGGTGATCGCCGACCGCTACCGCCACCTCCTCACCCTCCCGGAGCCCGCCCGTGTCCCCGCATGACCCGAAGCCCATCCTGTGTCTCGACATGGGCGGCGTCTTCTTCTCCTACTCCTTCCTGTCCGCCCTCGCCGCCTGGGCGGACGCGGCCGACACCGACCCGGACCTGCTGCGGGAGCGCTGGCAGATCGACGCCGAATTCGACGCGTTCGAACGCGGCGAAATCGCCCCCGCCGCCTACCTCGGCCACCTGCGCCACCGGCTGGGCCTATACCAGTTGAGCGACGAGCAGATCGCCGCCGGCTGGAACGCCATCTACGGCACCGTCGACACCGACCTGATCCGGCTCTTGGGCGGCGCTAGCACCCGCGCCCGTTTCGACCGCGTCGTCGGCGTCTCCAACACCAACGTCCTGCACGCCGACTTCTGGCGCGAGCTGTACCGCGACCAGCTCCCGGTCATGGACACCGTGCACTGCTCCCACGAGATCGGCGCGACCAAGCCGCAGGCGGCGTTCTTCGACCACGTCGCCGCAGAGCATGGCGTCCCGCGCAGCCGGCTCGTCCTCATCGACGACATCGCCGAGGTCACCACCGCCGCGGCCGGCCTGGGCCTGCGCGCCCACCACTACCAGGGCGCCGCCGACCTCGCGGTCTACCTCAACACCCTCTGATCCTTCCGCTTTTCCGCCCCACATCAAGGGAACCTGCTGTGGAACTGCTGATCACCGGAGCCGCCGGCTTCATCGGCTCCGCCCTCACCGGCGCGCTGCGTGCCGCCGGGCACGGCGTCACCGCGGTCGACGACCTGTCGGTCGTCTCGCCGCGCCCGCGCCCCGACGGCCTCCAGGTCCGCGACGTCCGCTCGCTGACCACCGACGACCTGGCCGGCTGCGACACCGTCGTGCACCTGGCCGCGCACAAGTCCGTGCCCGCGAGCTTTGAGGTCGGCGGGTTCGAGCACAACGTCGCCGTCGACCGGCACGTCATCCACACTTTCACCGCCTCGACGGCCCGGCGCCTGCTGCTGGCCTCCTCCTGCGAGGTCTACGGCCAGCAGACCGGCCCGCTCGCCGAGAGCGCGCCGCACGCGCCCCGCTCGCCGTACGCCGCGGGGAAGGCGGCCACCGAGCACCTGGCCGGCATCTACCGGCCGCGCCTGGGAGAGGGCCGCCAGCTCGGCATCGTGCGGTTCTTCAACACCTTCGGCGCCCACGAGGACCCCGACGCCGTGGTCCCCGCCTTCCTCGACGCCATCGCCGCCGACCGGCCGCTGACGATCGAGGGCGACGGCAGCCAGGCCCGGGACCTGACTCACATCGACGACGCGGTCACCATGCTCACCCGCATCCTGAACGCCCCCGAGCTGCCGCCGGTCGTCAACTGCGGCTCGGGACGCGCGGTCCCGGTCCGCGATCTGGCCGACGCCGTCATCCGCGCCGCCGGCCGCGGCACGGTGACCCACACCGCCGCCCGCCCGAACGAGATCGCCTCGTTCACGGCCGACATGACGCTGTTCGCCCGCCTCTACGGGCCCATCGAGCACCGCCCGTTGGACCAGGCGCTGGCCGACACCCTCCAGCAGCGCTCCCTCACCTGGGTGCCGGCCGGAGCCACCCGGTGAACCCCGCACCCGCCCCGCCCGCACCGGCGCTCCCCGCCTCCCCGCCGCCGGGGGCGTCGGTCGGACGGCCGGCGCTGAGCACGGTCAGCGGTCCGGCGGCGCTGGGGACCTTCGAGTTCGGCACCCCCGCCCTGCCCCCGACCCGCGCCTACGAACTCCTTGACGCCTATTACGAGCTCGGCGGCCGTCTGATCGACACCGCCCCCACCTACGGACCGACCGGCGACGGCGCATTCCACGCCGAGCCCCTGATCGCCACCTGGCTGCGCACCACCGGAGCCGATGACGTGCACGTCATCACCAAGGCCGGCCTGGACCCGGCCCGGCCCGACCGCGGCGACCTGCGCCCCGAGACGATCCTCGACCACGCCCGCCGCAGCAGCGAGCGCCTCGGCGTCCCCTTCACCCTGGTCCTGCACCGCGACGACCCCGACATCGGCGTCGACGAGATCGCGGATGCCGCCGACCGGGCGGTCCGCGACGGCTACGCCGGCCGCGTCGGCGCCTCCAACTGGACCACCGACCGGCTGGAGACCTGGACCGTCCACGCCCACCGGCAAGGACTGGCCGTCCCCGAGGTCACCGCGCCGTTGTGGAGCCTGGCTCCGCGCGTACAGCCGCCGCCCGAACCCTGGCTGGTCGAGGCCGATCCGGACCACCTGGCCCTGGCCGCCCGGCACGCGATGACCGTCACCCCTTACCGTGCGCTGGCCGCCGGGTTCCTCACCGCCCGGCACACCGGCCGCCACGCACCCCACCACGCCACCACCTACGACACCCCGACCGGCCGGGTCCGCCGAGCCCGGCTCCTTCAGGCCGCCACGGCGCTGCGGATGACCCCGCACGGACTGGCCCTCGCCTACCTGCGCACCGCCGGACGGCCGGCACAGGTGGTCCCGGTCATCGGAGCGCGCACCGCCCGGCAGCTGCGCGAGAGCATGGCGGGCGCCGCCGCGCCCGACCGCGTCACCCCCGAGCTGGTCGCCTACCTCGAAGGCCGCCCGTGACCAACTCCTGCTGCCCGTCCGGCTTCGGCCGGGCGGGCAGGTCACCGAAGCAGCCGGGCGAACCGCTCGGGCACCAGGCCGCGGCTGTTGCCCTCGTACGGGAACAGCCACGTCGCCCGGCGCAGGTGATCGCGCAGATCGTGCCCGAGGTCGTCCAGCACGCCGCGCACCGCCAGCGGCTCGGCGAAGTCGAACACCACCGGCGCCACCCCCGCCTCCCGGCGGGCGAGCTCTACGACGCCGGGACGCTCCCCGTCATCCGCCGCGCGCCAGGCGACCTCCCAGCGCTGAGTTCCGGCGGTCACCGACCACCGGCCCGCGGCACCGCCGGTATCCATCGGCTCGACCGCCGCGCCCTTAAACCGCAGGCGCTCCAGCCAGATCTCCAGAAGGCCGGCCACCGCCTCGCGCCGCGCGGCCACGTCCAGCGCCACCGGCTCCAAGGCCCGCTTGACCTGGGCGGGCACCCCGGCCGCCAGCACACCGGCGGGCAGCGACCGGTTCACGGTGGCCATCGCGGCCACCACTGTGCCCGCCCCCACCCGCACGCCGGGCAGCAGCACCGACCGGAACCCCAGCCACACCCTGTCGCCCACCTCCACCCCGGCGAACGCCGCTCGGTGCCCGTCGCGGACGGCGTGGCCCGCGTGGTAGCCGTGCGTCCAGATCGCCACCTGGGCGCTGATCCCCACCTCGTCCCCGATCACCACCTGCTCGGTCGGGTTCACCACCACGTCCGGCGCGATCTGGCACCGGCACCCGATCCGCACCACCGACCGCTCCTCCATCGACGCGCCCGCGCCGACGCGCAGCCGGTGGCCGATGTAGCTGCCGTCGCCCACCGACCAACGCCGGCACACCACGTCCGCACCCGCATCCACCACCGTTCCCGCACCCAACACGGCCTGATCCGCCACCAGCCACCGGTTGCCCTCGCCCACCTGCGCACCCGGTCCCAACTCCAGGTGCGCGGAGCGCAGATCGCACCCCGACCCGACCACCGCGCCATCGGCCAGCACCAGGTCGTCGGCGACGATCACCGTCCCGGCGCCGATCCGCACCCCCTGGCCGATCCGCACCCGGCCGACCCGTACCTCCACGCCGGGAAAGTCCTTCATCTCCACCGCGTCTTCCTTCCTGTTCACGCCGGGCCGACGGCGACCGCCGCAGGCCGATCCGATCCGTTCACGCGGTTAAGGAGCACCATGACCTCCAGCTCGCGCAGCGTCCTGGCCGTCGCGGCCCACGCCGACGACGAAGTCCTCGGCGCCGGCGGCACCCTGGCCGAACACGTCCACGCCGGCGACCGCGTATACCTGCTGGTCCTCTGCGCCAGCGCCACCAGCCGCCCCGGGACCGGCCACGACGAGACCCGCGCCCACCGCGCCGACTGCGTCCACCAGGTCGCCGCGCTCTACGGGGCCGAGGTGGAGATCGCCGACTTCGCCGACAACGCCTTCGACACCGTGCCCCGCCTGGCGATCACCCAGACCGTCGAAGCCGCCGTCGCCCGCTGGAAGCCGCAGATCCTCTACACCCACAGCGCCGCCGACCTCTCCCTCGACCACCGCATCACCGCCGAAGCCGTCGCAGCCGCAACCCGCCCCCAGCCCGGCTCCAGCGTGGCCACGGTGCTGGCCTGGGAAGTGCGCTCGGCCACCGAATGGGGCACCGGCGACCCGTTCCGCCCCACCTGGTTCCAGCCCCTGACCGCCCGGGCCCTGGCCGTGAAGAAACAGGCGCTGGAGCTGTACGCCTCGGAGATGCGTCCCTGGCCGCACACCCGCTCGGTCCGCGCGGTGCTCGCCGCCGCGCACGTGCGCGGCGCCCAGATCGGCCGCGAGGCTGCGGAGGCGTTCGAGGTCGTACGGCATACGGTCCTCACGCCGGAGTGAAGAACGCGCGCGAGTCGTCCGCCAAGGCCAGCGCGATGCGCTCGCGGACGCTGTCGCGCACCGGCGGCAGGGCGTCCGGCGCGAACCAGCCGACCTCCAGCGACTCCTCGTCCGCCACCCGGGCCACCTGGTCCGGGTCGGCGGGCCGGCACGCGAAGACCAGCTCCAGGTACTGCGCCAGGTCGCCGCCCGGGTGCCGGACCTCGGGTGAGACGGTGACCGCGGCCAGGCGCTCGACCACCACCCGGATCCCGGTCTCCTCCTCCACCTCCCGGACCGCCCCGGCGGCCGGGGCCTCGCCCGGCTCCAGGATGCCGCTCAGCAGCGACCACTCACCGGTATCGGAGCGACGGTGCAGCAGCACCCGGCCCTCCTCGTCCCGGACGACCGCGTTCACCCCCGGCAGCCACAACAGGTGGTCCGGACCGACTGCTGCGCGAAGGGCGGCGACGAAGTCAGGGATCAAGGGGGGCCACCTAGGAGGTGAAGAAGCAGAGGCATGGGCCGGCCGGATGCCGCCGCGGTACGGTCACGGGCGGCTCCGGCCCCCAACCAGCTCAGCACCCCGGCCCCGGCGCGCCCAGGACTCACGGGCGTGAAACCCGTGAACTCGACGGCTGAAGCGTGAAAACCCGTGAAACGTCCCACGCCGCATCACTGTGACGTAGCGTCAACGTGTGGCGACTGAACGCATCCCCTCGCGCCCACACCCCGCTGTACTCCAGGAAGCGCTCACCCGCGCTGACTGGTCGGCCGGGGACCTGGCCAGAGCCATCAACCCCCGCCTCAACGCGATGGGTCACCCCACCGTGAGCACCACCGCGGGTTACAAGTGGCTGCGCGGGCGCCTCCCGCGCTCCTCCGCGGTGCGCGATGTCGTGGCGGTCGTCCTGTCCGAGGCCACCGGCCGCCGCTACACCTCCGCCCAGCTGTGGGGCCGCGAGCATCCCACCACCGAGACGGGAGAGACCGAGGAACTCCTCGGGCCCCTGCCCCTGGAAGAAGTCCTTCGGACCGCGTCCCAGTGGACCAGCGGCACCATCGAACCCGCACTCGTCCAGTCCACCGCCACCGAGCAGTTGACCGCGGCCGTCTGGGACGCCACCCGCCAGGCCCCCGTCCAGCGCATCACCGGGCGCAGCGGCGGGGACTTCGTCGCGCCGGAGTTCGTCGACATGCTCGAAGAGCAACTCGCCGCTCTGCGACGCCTCGACGACCGCACCGGTGGCGGCCTCCTCAGCCAGCGCCAGGCCCGGATCGCCCTCCACGAATCCCTCGCCCTCATCCACAGCGCCCAGTACACCGCCGCGACCGGCAACCGCCTCCTCCAGCACGCCGCCGGCGCCGCGCAACTCGCCGGCTGGATGAGCTTCGACGCCGGACTCGCCCCCGCCGCCCACCGCTACCAGCTCCTGGCCATCCGCATCGCCCGCGCCGCCGCCGACACCACCACCGTCTCCAACGCCGTCGGCATGCTCGCCTACCAGCACGCCGCCGGCGCAGACCCCGCTCTGGCCCTGCGCTTCGCGCACGCCGCCGTCGAACACTCCGCCCACGCAGTGCCTCTCGTCCAGGCCCGGGCCTGGGGGCGCCTGGCCACCGCCCACGCCAGCGCCGGGAACCTGGACGGTTTCCGCCGCGCGACCGAGCAATGCCGACGCCTGATCCAGCAACGCCGCAGCGACGACCCGCCGTCGCTGTACTACCTCACCTCCCAGCAGATCGACGCCGAGTCCGGCCAGGCGCTGGTCGACCTCGCCGCCCACATCCCCCGCCAGCGAACCCGCCTGCTCCGCGAGGCAGCCAACCTCCTCACCCCGATCGCCGACCAGGGGCCCGCCGCCGGCTTCCGCCGCTCCGGAATCCTCCACGGCATCCACCTCGTCCGCGCCAGCATCGGCGCCCGCGACACCGAAGCCACCGCCCAATGGATCACCGCCCTCGCCGGCCACGTGCCCCACGTGCAGTCCGTCCGATGCCGCACGCTCCTGGCGGGCGTGCGCGGCAGGGCGGGCAAGCAGCTGCATGCCGCCGGCCGCACTGATGCGCTCGACGCCCTCAGCACGGCACTATCGAGGGCATGACCCGACTGCTCCCGGCCGCCGCACCCGCGTGGACGATCACCGCCGTCTCCTACGACAGCCCGTCCGCCCGTGCGCTCACCCGGGCCCTGCACAGCGAGCAGGTCGCGACCTACGGAAAGGCCGACGACCCGGCAACCACCCCGGTCGCGGAGTTCGAACCGCCCGGCGGCGTGTTCCTCGTAGCCGGCCTCCCGGACGGAACAGCCCTGGCCTGCGGCGGGTGGCGGACCGTCGGCTCCACCACCGCCGAGGTCAAACGGATGTACGTGACCCCGGCAGCCCGCGGCCAGGGCCTCGGACGGGGGATCCTTCAGGCCCTGGAACAGGACGCCCGTCATCACGGAAAGACCGAGGTGCTCCTGGAAACCGGCGTCAGCAACCACGCCGCGCTCGCCCTCTACACCAGATGCGGATACGCCCTGGTCGACCCCTACGTCTCCGGCCGGGACCCCCGGATCAACCGGGCGCTGAGCAAGACCTTGAGCTCGCAGACAGAGGGGCAGCAGCCCAGAGCGGTGTAACCGGCTACCGCGCGGGAGCGCTCCGAGGGGGCCAGCGGCTTGATCAGTCTGAGGGTGCCGATCGGCACCCTCACTCTCGGTCCGCCCGCTGGCAGGCTACCGGGCCTGCGCGCTCAGGGGGTCCGGAAGCCGCCACCTCCCACCTGATCCCGCTTCCCCGGCTCATTTAGGCGGTGAGGGGCGAACTCGCTGACCTCACCGATAGTCGCGATGGCCACCAGTCGCTTCGCCAGGTCTACCGGCCCGAGCCGGAAATCCCCCCAATACCCTACGGAGCCGAATCCGGCTGTTTGCAGCATGCTGGCCAGCTCAAAGCGGGAGTACAGCCGGGTTCGGCTCGACCGTGACCAGCCTGGACGGGTGTAGCGGACGTAGGAGACTCCCGATTCCCAGTCGTAGCGCGCCTCCGTCGTCACACCTTCCCGTGTCACTTTCTTCGTGCTGACCGGCTCGTTACCTCGGCGGTTGAGATGCTCAGCGCGCTCCCGGGTCGTCAAGTCCAGGACCAGGATGCCACCGGGAGCCAGCACTTGGCGCCATGCGACCAGCGCTGAAAGATCCTCTTCGTCCGATGGCAGAATCCCGAAGCTGGTCCACAAGTTCAAGACCACGTCGAACGGACCCGTGGGCGGCTGACGCATATCCCCGAGAGCGAACTGACCCTGTGGGTAGAGCTGTTGAGCTCGCTTGATCTGGTCTGCCGACGCGTCGATCCCGACGACATGGTGACCGCGCTCGGCCAGCAGACCGGCGTGTCGGCCGAACCCGCAGGCCACGTCGAGTATCCGGGTGCCGGCATCGGACAGCAGCGTGGTGGAGCAGAGGTCGTCGATGTCCTGAACGGTCGCGTCGTACGCGCCTCTGCGTCGGAAGGTCTCCTCGAAGCCTTCATCGAAGAAGGCACCTGCCCAGTCGGAGGGGACCTGATCGAACTCAGGGTGTTCCACGGATTCTCCTGCGGGGGTGAGCGGAGGTAGGTGAAGTACTCGGCGGCCAGGATGCGTCCGGGCCACCAGCGGGTCGGGGCGGGGCACGAAGAGTGGGTTGGGCTGCGCGGGGTGCCCACCGGTCGGTCAGCGGGCACCCCGCGGCCCGGCCTTCCTGGGCCCTACTTGCCCTCGATGCCGACGATCGTTCCGAACGGATTGCGGACCTGGGCGATGCGGCGGCCGGGCTCAATGACGAGCGGACCGACGTGTCAACTTTCGACGTTGGTCGCGTACCGGCCCGGAGAGGGCCGGGGTCAGGGTGTGTCGGGCCAGGTGAAGACGAGCCGGGTGTGGTGTTTGTCCAGGAGGTGGCCGGCGGGAAGCTCGCCGTCGGCCGTGCTGGGGGGATGGACGGTGAGTCCGGGGTAGCCGTGGCCCCGGACGTGCCGGTCCCAGGAGCGCACTGCAGTGGCGAGCCGGTCGGCGAGAGCAGGGCCCTGTTCGCCGAACGCGTGGGCGATGAATTCGGCGCGATGCTCGGCGGGGGTCTCGCCCTCCTGGACCGGGATATGGGTGAGGTAGGCCAGAGCGCCGTCGCCGAGCACGGCGGCGGCGTCGGCGCCGCGCGGAACGGCGGCGATGCCGGTGTCCTTCTTCTTGTTGCCTGCGAGGCGGCAGAAGCCGGGGACGGTGGTTGCGAGGTAGAGCTGCAGAGTCTCGAAGGACTCGTTGCCGGCCACGGTCACCCCCGTGGGCACCTCGTGTCGGGTGCCACGCAGCGCCTCATCGAGCCCTGCGGTGTCGCCGGGAGCCCCGTCTTCGAAGCGGAGCTGCAACTGCCCGTCGGCGAGATTCACGGTCGGGGTGGCGCGGCCGTTCTCGCCGAGGTCGCGGACGAATCCGCAGAAGGTCCAGGCCGGAGCGTGCAGGACGTCACCTTGCCGTTCGAGGGCGATCGCGCGGGTGTAGCCGTGGATCTCCAGCGGCACCACCAACATGGCGCCGTGGGCCAGTTGCTTGCGCCAGTGCGGGGACAGGTCCTACACGTTGTGGGTGATCACGCACCCGTCGAAGCCGCCGCGCGGGACATGCCCTGGTGCGCCGAGCGCGCCGTCGCCCTGGAGAGCTGTCCCCGTACTGATGTGAGTGCTCCATCAAGTACAGAGTTATGTGCACCGCTCAGGCGACGTCGGTGTCCCGTTCGAGGGCTGAAGACGGTTCTTGAGGCGGTAGCTGTTGCCGTTGATCGCGACGACTTCGCAGTGGTGCAGGAGGCGGTCGAGAATGGCGGTGGCCAGGACCTCGTCGCCGAAGATCTGTCCCCATTCACTGAAGGTCTTGTTCGAGGTCAGGATGATCGATCCCTTCTCGTAGCGCTTGGAGATCACCTGGAAGACCAGGTTCGCCTCGGCGCGTTCGAGAGGCTGGTAGCCGACCTCGTCGACCACGAGCACGCTTGGCCGCAGGTAGCTGCCGAGTTTGCTGGTCAACCGGCCCGCCGCCTCGGCGGTCTTGAGGTGGCGGACCATGTCGTCGAGGGTGGTGAAGTAGATCGAGTAGCCGGCCCGGCAGGCCGCGACGGCCAGAGCGACAGCGAGGTGTGTCTTGCCGACCCCGGGTGGCCCGAGCAGGGCAGCGTTGGCCTTGTCCGCGACGAACGACAGTGTCGCGAGGTCTTTGACCTTGCGCGGGTCGAGGTCGGGCTGGAAGGAGAAGTCGTAATCCTCCAGCGTCTTGTGGTGTGGCAGCTTCGAGGTCCGCAGCCCACTGCGGAAGCGCCGGTCCTCACGGACCGCGAGTTCCTCGGCCAGGACCAGATCGATCAGGTCGAGGTAGCCCATCTTCGCCTCGTCCGCCCGCTGGATGTACTGGCTGACGGCCTCCGCCAGGTGGGGCAGGCCGAGCTTGACGGCCGTAGCGCGGACGCGGGTGCTGGTCAGCTCGCTCAACGGACTTCCTTCATCGGGGGCTTGGGAGTGAAGGGACGGGTGCCGGTCAGCTCGTCATAGACGGAAAGCGGTCGGCGGCCGACCTCGACGCTGGCGGCGGAGGCCCGGTTCAACAGGGCTTGCAAGGGGCCTGTTTCCGGTCCCAGCGGTTGTTCACGGCGGGGCGCGGGCGGGCCGTCGCCGCTCGTGACGCGGCGGCCGGTGCCGGTGGGCAGGCCGTTCCAGTGGCTCTCGTCCACGATGCGGGCGCCGCGGCCGACAGCTCGTGGATGGACGGCCAGAAGCGTCATTCCATCCTGGCCGGGCACGGTGGAGTGCAATGTGACCTGGGATTTCGTGGCCCGGATCTCGACCAGCTGTCGGGGGCGGACCTTGCGGGCGGGCACCGAGTAGAGGTTTGCGTCGAACGCGACCAGGCAGTCCTTGCCGACGTGCCGCAGATGCCGCTGAGCCACCACATACGGAGCCTGCGGCAGCGGCCGCAGGGCCACGTGATCGCGCACGGCCCTGTGCCCGATCACCTCGCCGTGGGTGCCATGGACCTTCGCCCGCCGGACGGGCACCCAGGCCGTGAAGGCGGCGTTCATCTCCTCGATGGAGGAGAACGCCCGCCCGGCCAGCACATGATCGCGGACGATCAGCACCTGGCGTTCGACCCGGCCCTTGCCCTGCGGCCGGTAGGCAGCCAAGACGTCGATGTCGAAGTCGTAGTGCCCGGCAAAGGCCACGGCTTCCGGATGCAACGGAACCGCCTCGCCCGGCGCGACGTGCCGGCGCACGACTGTCTTGGTGCGGTCATAGACGACGCTCATCGGCACCCCGCCGAAGTGCGCGAATGCGGCCCGGTGGCAGTCGAAGAACGTCGCCAGGTCCAACGACGTGGTGAAGCAGCAGAAGGGATCTCGGGAATAGGACAGAACCATGTGGAACGAGTAGACCTTCGGGATCCCGACATGGGCGAGGACCCTGCCCTCGTCCCCCCAGTCCACCTGTGCCTGAGCTCCGGGAACCACCTCGAACCGGCGGTGCAGACCGACGAGCTCACCCGGGCTGATGCCGAGTTCCCCGGCAATTCTCGGCCGGGCTTCCTGCAGGTAGATCTTCACCCGCTGGTAGTTGATCGTGATCCCGTACTCCGCCGCCAGACGCTCGTGGATCACCGCACCCTTGAGCAGAACCTCTGCCCGCAGCATCGCATCGATCAGCGGGGCAACCTCGTCCACCGCCCGCGGCCGCTGCCTCTCACTGGCCTCCCGCTGCGGCGGCGCGATGGGAGCCGGCCCGGCGAGGTACTTGGCGACCGTACGGCGATTCAGCCCCGTCTCCTTCGTGATCTGCCGCAGGCTCATCGCACCGGACTCGTACAGCCCGCGAAAACGCCTCAACTCCAGCCAGCGATGCGGATCCAAGACCATCGACTGCCGCCCTCCACCGACGCCCAACAGACGACAGCAGACTCACGGACACGACCCCATCACCGCATCAACTTTGGTGCACTCTCATCCGTACGGAGTGGTGCACGTTCACTTGTACGCCGACAAGAGCCAGGACGCGCCCGCTGCCGGCCTCTGCGGTGAATCGCCGGGTGCGGTGCACGACGTAGGGGTCGATGTCCACGGTGACGACCCGGCCGGCCGGCCCGACGACGTGGGCGATCAGCTCCGCTTGGTACCCGCCGGAGCCCACCTCCAGCACGACCGCCCCAGGCTCCAGCCGGAGCTTCTCGATCATGTCCCCCTGGAGCCACGCCGCGCTCACCGAGCTGGTCGCCTGGCCACTCTCGTCCCAGCGGGTGACGACGGCCAGGTTGTCGTCGTAGGCGGTGACGAGATCCTTCTCCGGTGCGAAGCGGTGCCGCGGCACCGCGTGCAGCGCCTGCTGAACCGCAGGGCTGGGGACCCAGCCGCCGGCGATGACGGCGTCCGTCATCTCATCGCGCAGCCGGACGGCCTCGGCCGGCTCCCCGGGCACGGCCGGCTGGTCGGCATCGTGCGGATAGCGGTGGACGGGCGGCAGCCCGGGGATGACGCCGGGCCAGACGGCGTTCAGAGCCTGGGCGGCCGGGGTGAAGACGGGGCCGAGGCAGCTCAGGCTGTGAGGGTCGTGCCACTCCCAGCGGGTGAACTTCTCCGGCTCCGCGGTGGTGAGGGTGCCGGTGAAGCCGGCGATCCGGATCACGGCGGTCACCCGCGGCACGCCTTGGGCTGCGTCGGTCATGATGGTCAGCAAGGTGGCGCCGGTGGCGTGCAGGCCGGTTTCCTCGGCGAGCTCTCGCGCCCCGGCTCCGTCCAGCGGCTCGGCACCCTCGATCTTCCCGCCGGGGAGCTCCCACATGCCGCGTTTGGACCACCCGAGCAGGACGCGCCCCTGTTCGTCGGTGACGGCGGCCAGCGCCCCGGCCACGGCGTTGCCGGTGGCTGGCACGGACCGTTCCATGGCGACGGTGTCCGCGCACGGCCCGCGCAGGACCAGCGCCGCCAGGTCGTCGACGGCGACGCGCGCTGCACGCTCGTCCATCCGCAAGTGAGGGCGGCGATCTCGTCTTCGTCCAGTGCGCTGTGCCGCACCTCGGCGCGGGTGTGCGCGGCCAGCGGGGTAATGATCAGCAGGGTGCCGCCCTCGCGCAGTCGGCGGCCGAGCGCGTGCACGACGCGGGTACGGTCGTGCACGAACGCCACAGACGAGCGGAAGATCACCACGTCGTAGAGGTCGTCGCCGAGCGGGGCGGGGTCGTCGCGTTCGATGTCCAGGCGGAACCACCGCACGTTCTGGGCGTCGGCGTGGTCGGACCGGGCGCGGTCCAGGACGCTGGCGTCGCGGTCGACGGCGTCGACGCGGTACCCGCTCTTCGCGAGATACGCGGCAAGTTCACCGGTCCCGCAGCCGACGTCCAAGACCGTGCCCCCTTCGCCGGGGGCGGGAACGTGCTCGGAAAGCAGGCCGCGCTCGGCCTCTCCCAGGTCCCGGAAGTCCCCATCGCGAGCGGCGGGTTCGTTCAGTTGGTCGAGCGTCACGGTCGAAGGCTCCTGTGGGTGCGTGGTGAACAGCTGGTCCGGCCCGGCGGCCGGCCCGTGTGGAGGAGGAGAGGGTCATGGTTCGGTTGCGCCGTCGCAGGCCTGCGGTACCGCAGTCCGGGTGCTGCCGGGAAGGGCGCGCAGCGTCCGGAGGGGGACAGACACATCACGGCGGCCGGCGCCAGCAGCAGGATGGCGCCGAGAACGAGGACCGGCCAAACCCCGGCCAGCGCGGCCAGGCCGCCGGCGACGAGCGCCGCGAACGGCCGCGATCCTGCGGTCAGCGTTGTGGACGCCTGCTGCATCCGGCCCTGGAAGTGCGGTGCGCAGATCATCTGCCGCACGGTGCGCTGGGTGGTGCCGCACGCGGGCGTGCAGAACAACTGCACGTTCAGCGCGGCGCCGAGAGAGACCTGCCACAGGCGGCCCGGCCCGGCCAGCAGCAGCGGGATCTGGGTGAGGGGAAGGCCCAGTAGCGTGATGATCATCAGTGGACCGGGGCCGAGCCGGCGGCTCATCCGCGGGGCCAGCAGCGCGCCGGCCAGACTCCCGACATTCGCGCAGCCCAGCATGACCCCGAGCTCGCTGGCGGTGAAATGCAGGCGGGTAAGCAGGTTTGTTTCCGCAGAGACCGTGTCCCCCGGGGGCGTGTCGCTTTATGGCCCGGCTGCTTTTTCGGCCTGTGTCGCATTCGCGTAGCTCAGCGTGTCGCTTTCTCGGGACCGGCACGTGACGGAGCCCACACTCTAACGCCCGGTCTCCTGCTGGGCCGGGACAGCGGGCTTGAGCCGGCCGCCTACCTCGACTTCGAGTCTCGGGATGCTGTTCCCAGCGTGTGGAAGGAGACAGGAGTGCACGCTTGGGGGAACGTTCAGACCAAGGCGGGGCCCGTGGGCTGTTGCGCGAGCTGGAGAAGCTCTTCGTCGACGGACTCCATGCGGTGGCGGATCTGCAGGACCGTCACCACGGGCAGAGTCCAGTGACACTGTGCGGGCATCAGCTTTGCGACGTCTTGCTGCCGCACACGCCGGGCCCGCCGTGTTCACGCCCGACGCCCCGCATTGCGGTAGGCGGAATCACCGGCTGAGCAGGCCGTTGGTCCGATGCCCGGTTGCGCGCGGGTCGGCCACTTGAGGAGGGGGCGGGTGACAGGGCCGAGATCTGGGGCGAGTCTGGGTGGATGGACGACAGCAGCGAGATGTGCCCGGGAGCCGACGACGGGGCGGTGACGGCGGGGGTGGAGGAGGACTGTGCATGGCGGTACCAGCGCTGTGGTGCCGGCCGGTCCGCAGGTGGCGGACCGGGCTGCCGGAGAACTGGGTGATCTGGTGTCCCGGGAGTTTATGTTCAGGTTGAGGTGCGGTCGCGACAGTCGACGAGCTTGCGCGCTCAGTTGGTCCGGCTGCGCCAGCCCCTGGCCGTGTCCGCAGTGGCGGAGGGTGACGGGCATGCCCATCATCACGACCGCTATCGGGCTGGTGTCGAGCTGTTCCTGCGACCGCAGGGACCGTGGGCCGCCCTCGGCCCACGTGTGACGCCACCGCTGCACCGATCGGACACTGACCCGCAGATCCCTGGCGATCGCCGACTGCCCTCGCCACGAGCGAACCGCTCAGCCGCCTGGAGCCGTAACTCCTCGCGCCTGCACTGCCGTTCAGCGGTCAACCCGCCACCCTGTGGATACCTCATCCTCCCGTGATACCGCAGGCAAGCACCCCCGCCAGCCCCTACGAATTCACGAGTTCAATCTCAGTAGCAGCAGTCTGATGGCGCCAGTGATGTCACCAACTGACGAGGCGACTTGCCACAGCGGCCGCCCGCAGGGTGCCTAGTCGTTTATCCAGTTCCAGCAGCCGACTGTCAGTCGTGTCTGGCGCCGACTTACCGGTATGGGTGGCGGCCCGCCATGCCGACTGATACTCGGCTTCCGCTTGAGAGTACATGTCCATCAAAGCACGCTCGTCTTCACTGAAGAGAGTCGTAGAGGCTTTCATCCGATGCTCTGCCACCGAGGCAGGGCATCCAGGTGAATGTATGGGCATAATGGCAGGATAAGCACCCAATTGGACGGAAGTAGGTTCCAGAAGCGTCGCAGGTTGCACCTGGTAGAAGATATAGCCGGAATACAGCCCTGCGCAGGCGCGCAGATCCAGTCTCACAAACTCGTTCTCTTTCGCCTCTATCTCCGTCTGCTCGATATGCGATTTGTTCACCTCTGTTTCTTCTGTCACGGATTTCGTCCACATAAGTTTCGAATCCAATTTGACAGGTATGTTGGGCACCGCGATTCCTGCCTCGCCGGACAGACCCAGCTCCGATCTGTGCGCGCTGGTGTCAGTGACTTTGACGGAAACTTCGGAAACGTACTTTTTCGTCATTCCTGAGAATGGAATTTTCTGCGCGATGAGCGGTGCGTATCCCACCAGTTTTCCCGCAAAAGCCGCTGGCAGTTCTTTACTTGCGCAGTGATCGTAGAGTGCGTAGGGCTGCGACTTCTCTCCGCAGACCCTTGTGTATCTGTCGATCTCTTTTTGAGGTAGCTGATATGGCCATTCGGACCAATTGGCGTGCACCTTTTTGACGTCACCACTGGTTGGTTGTCCAAACAAATTCCGAAATGGACTACGACCGCTCAATATCGACTGAGCTGCACGCCAGTCGCCCACGTCGCTTGTCTTTGTATCTCTGTCGAATGCGCACATCAGCCATTTGGTGCCGTCATCCTCCTTTCCCCATTCGACATGGGGCATTCCTATCGCAACCATAGACGCTATGTTACTCATGCGGTAGGGAAGATTTATAGTCGTCTCCGGAGGGAGGCAGTTGTAGTACCCTATCTGGATGTCGCCGAACTTGCTGCTCACGGGAAGCGTCCTTTCTGAGCGAACGAGGCCGTTGACCTAATAACTGCGCCACCGGTCGTAGGAAGCCAATCACACTGTGCCGACTGCCTTTTTTTCCGTAACGGCGGAAGCGAATCCAGGCACGTGTAGCGCGGTACGCATGGGGTAGGCCGCGAACCTCTGCTTGCCCTGTTCCGGGCGCCTGTAACAGATCCAGCCGTCATAGACTCCGGCGCAGGCACGCACTTCCATCCGACCCCACTGTCCCTCATCGAGCTGAACCGTGGTTTGTTCTCCGCTCGTATGCTTAACCTCTGATGTGTGGGTGGTGGTTTTCGACCATTTGAAGGTATGAGCCAGCTTTGGTGTGAATCCTGAGATGCTGGCTCCTGCCTGGATAGTGAAACCGATTTCCGTTTCTTGCGTAGTTTTATTACTCACTCGAAAACTACTGCTTTCGGTGTAAATCTTCGTCGCCTTTCCCTGCACCGGATTGGTACAGAAGACCAGGGGTGCTACCCCGACGAGGACTCCAACGAAGGCCGACGGACTCCCGAGGAAAGTAGTCTCATGATATAGTGCCCACGGCTGCGAATGATATCCGTAATGCTGAACGTAATTGTAATATATCTGTGTGTCTGTGAGATGGAATGGCCATTCATTCCAACTTTCATGAGCCTTCTTGAAGTCCGCACGATTGTAATTATCCCCGAACCAATGCCCTTTCGTCTCTTCTTCCCAGCGGCTGTGGGCAGCGTCAAGCGGCATGGTGCTGGAGATGGACTTTGCAGTCACCTCTCGATCGAAGGCGGTCCGCACTCCAGAGGGCCACAGCCAGTCGACTTGGGGCGTGGCCAGCATGGTCAATTTTTCGGGCGCATGATAGGGAACAATTTGACTGTTCTTCGGAAGGCAGTTGTAGCTTCCGAGTGTGATGTCACCGAAATGTACCTCACCCATAAATTGGCTCCTTCGATGCAGCATGTGTAGGTAACTGGCGCCGTGGTTCCGCCAATCAATCCGAACTACGACGACCGGAAGGCGCGTTATCTCCAGTGAGGCACGCACGTGCAGCCCCTGCAACCGCAGAACGCAAACCGGGAAGACGGCCCCCATCGCCGCCTGGTGAACACCGTGGCGGTCACAGCCGCCAGGACCCGTGATGTGGCGGCGCAGCGTGGCCAAGGCCTGTATCGGACCCCCGCGCCGGCCGCGCCGCGCTGGCCAACCGCATCAACCGCGTCCTGAACCTGACCGCAGAGCACTGGCAGCACAGCTTCCTCGAGATTTACACCGGGCACGGCGCCGTGCCGCTGCTGGTGGCCGCGCTGGACGACCTGGCCGCACACGGCCCCCAGGGGCCGGTCTGGCACCGGCCCGGCGGCCACATGCCGCTGCGCGGCCTGGTCCAGGCGCTGGACGACACCCGGGACCGCCCGCCCAGCCGTCCCCGTACGCCGGGCCGTGCACAGACGACAGCCGAACGCCACCGGCCCGGCAACCGCACCACCGATCCGCCACGCCGCCACCGGCTCCCCGGCATCCGCGGCCAGCAGCCGGGCATCCTCCCGCACCCAGGACGGCAATGCCCGCGCCAGCACACCCTCCTCGACGCCGCACAGGCCTGCCAGGAGCTGCCGCCCCGCCGTGTTCAACAACACTTCGGCGTCTGCCCGCGCGCCCCCTCCGTCGTGCCGAGGCTGGTGGCTGCGCCACTTCCAGCAGGACCGTAACGCCGTCGCTTTCAGTCCGTAGCGGCTCGCGATGCGGCAGATCAGCGACGACGTCGTCTCTCTGTTCAGGGGGAGCGGTACGCAGAAGGCCGGGAGGAAGGATCACTCCACCACGGTCTCGTGTCCGCCGATCAAGGAGGGCGTCTTCGCGGCAGTTCCTTCCATCCCGCGGCCGTCCTTGGCTCACTTCATCAGGGCCGCAGCTGCCCCTTCCTGAAGCCAACGGCCTCAACGCGACGGGAGATTAGCCCGTTCGAGCACACCGTGATGATCCGATCGCACTAAGTGGTCGGCTCCGGAAGTTTTTCGGGGGTTGACTCCGGCGGCCTCGTGGTGGTCGATGCTGGCGTTGGACCGTGTATCGACCTGTTCAGGGCAGGCGCCGTAGGGCGGCGCCGAGGGTTGCCACACCTTCGCTGATGTCGGTGGGCGCGCTCGCCGCGTAGCCGAGGACCAGCCCGGGTCAAGCCGGCTTCGTCCTCGGAGACCAGCCATGCTCCACGGGCCGCCGCTAGCCTTCCGCGCGGGGCCACACCTCCTGGATCCACCCGGCCATCGCCTCGTCGTCCCGCTCCATGGCACGACGGGCCGGGACCTGGCAGGACCAGCCGTTACGCACCAACAGCTTGCGGACACCCTGAATCGTGTACGTGAGGTGGAAGCGCCGTCCGATCACCGTCTTCACGCGGTTCAGAGTCCAGCGCTGGTCCTCCCAGCCGTGCGCGGCCGGCCCTTTGGCCAGCTCGGACTCCAGCTGAGCGATCTGCTTCTCACTCAGTCGCGGCAGCGACGCGGGCCCCTGCGACCGCAGGGACCGTGGGCCGCCCTCGGCCCACGTGTGACGCCACCGCTGCACCGATCGGACACTGACCCGCAGATCCCTGGCGATCGCCGTACTTCGTACTGCCCTCGCCACGAGCGAACCGCTCAGCCGCCTGGAGCCGTAACTCCTCGCGCCTGCACTGCCGTTCAGCGGTCAACCCGCCACCCTGTGGATACCTCATCCTCCCGTGATACCGCAGGCAAGCACCCCCGCCAGCCCCTACGAATTCACGAGTTCAATCTCAGTAGCTGCTTCCAACCGCCGAACGGGTGAAACATGGTGATGGGACGGGTGCCAGATCGCCGGGGGTCGCCGAGCGCCGGTGCAGGCCAAGCCGGTCACTGCCCTGCCCGCCGCCCGCCCTTCTGCGTCGAGCTAGGGGCTGATCTTCGGAAGACTGGGTGTATCGCCACCAGCGCCCCGAACCTCGTCGCGCAGACCGCACGGATTTTCTGGACCTCGGGGGAACTGGGGCCATGTGTGCCGTAGCCCTCGCCGGGCCGACCGGTCGCGGCTGTACGTATGCAGCACGCTGACGGGCCGATCTCTGGTTTCAGTCGAGGTCGGTGTGCGTCAGGACTCGACGCAGGACGTTCCAGGACAGGTCGGAGTAGGTGGCGAATTTCTTCTTTTTCTTGTTGAGCTCGTCGATGTACTCGAACTCGTCGCGGGAGGGGGTGCCGTCGGTGTCCAGGGCTGTCTCCCACTCATTGAGGTAGACGTGGAAGCTGGCACCGAACTCGCCGGTGGTACTCATGAACTCGGGCCCCGTCGCGCCCCCACCGCCGTCCATCGGGCAGAAGACCTTGTGGACGGCGTAGGTGTCGCCGTCGAGCCAGGCGCACTGACCGGGTGTGAGAGTGACCAGGCCGCGCTTGGTTGCGTCCCACTCCAAGTGGTCGTAGGCCATGACGTCGAGCCGCCCGGCGAGGCAGTGGATGATCCCGGTGGTGTTGCCGTGCGAGTGGATTGGCGAGTAGTGCTGGGCCGGCCAGAGTTCCAGGACGACCGGGGAGCCGATGTCGCCTGAGGGCTCGTCGTCGGCGGGCACGTAGTTGAACTCCGTGGCCCAGTGGTCCCAGGTGCCGCGGCCGGTGCACGCCACCCGGATATAGGGCGGATGGGTCTTGTCCCGACGGGCCTTCTCCATCATGATCCGGCGCAGCAGCCCGGGCTCGGGCAGCGCGCCCAGTCCGGGCGGCGCGAGGTGCCTGCGCATCGCCTCGATCTCCCACGCCGACAGCTGGATGCTGGAAGCCTTGCGGAACAGGTCCATGACCATGGGCGGGACCATCAGCTGCCGGACGTACTCGTCGAACACGGTCGGCTGACCGATCACCAGCGAGGGAGCGACCTCCGCCGCGGCGAGACGTAGCCGCCGTTCCTCCTCCTTGGTGATGTGGAAGGGGTGGCCGGGGTCGGGGGCGGCCGCCGCCGTGGTGGCGGCGGACTGCGATCGGGCGGGCGACATGGAGATGCTCCTCGAGTAGGGGATGGTTCCGCCCGCCTGGTAGACGCTGCATTTCATAAGCGTTCTCCAGTGGCTGACGGTGTGCCCATCCTCTGCTGCTGAGCGGGAGATGGTGGGGCACGGAGCGACGACACGCTGGCGCTCACCGGCACCGACGTGCAACCGGCGGTCAGGGGCACCGTGGTTACCGGTTCGGCATCCCCGGGGGCTGCGGTGCTTGTCGCTGTTCTGGCGGCGAGGAGAGACTCTGCTGACTCCCGTACCGGGCAGTGAGGCGGAGGCGCGCTCGTGTGCCCGACGCGGCAGGCACACATCACTAGCGCACGCGCAGTCCGATGTATCCCTGGCCGGGAAACGCGCGGAAGGCGGAGCCTCCGGTGAAGAAGTACTTGGTCTGCGCAGCCGGTCGGCTGTAGGCGACGACGGACTGCGGCATGCCGAGAATGCCTGCGGCGTTGATGGTGAAGGGCAGGGCCTTTTCGCTGTGGACAAGCCCGATGTCCACCTGTTCTTCCGTGGGCTCCCAGCCTTCAGGCATCCGGGCTTTGAGGGCTCGGCCCGCCAGGCCAGGCCCAGCACCCGGCGGCCGATCGACGGCAGCCGGCCCAGGATGGTCCACAGGCTCGTGCGGGCAGCGGCCCCGTCATGGGTCGTCCAGTACGCGTCCGCCAACTCCTCCCCGAGATCCCCCTCAGCCGGAGCGGCCGGCGCGGATGCCGGCGGCAGCGGCAGGTCGCCGCTTCGGGCACGCGGCACCCTCTCGGTCTGCCCGGCCTCGCCCGGCGCCGCGGTATCCGTCACGGCCGCCCTCCGACCGGCACCGCGTTCCGCATTCGGTTCGGCAGCAGCCAGGCGTGTTCCAGAACGTCTCGCCCTGCGTACACGTATTGGCCTCCGTCCTCGTCGATCGTGAGCCGGTGATCAGACCGTGCCCGGTCAGCGTCACCTCGGTCCGGGCGTACAGGCCGCCCTGCGCCCGGGTCCGCCGAACGGCAACCGTCCAGGGCTTCGGTGTCCAAGCCGACCGGAGGCAGCCGCCTTGTTGCGGGGGCCCGGAGCGGGATGTGCCTGAAGGCACGGCCCTTCCGGGTGATCGCGTACGTTGTCCGCCTCGATGCGATCAGTACAGCAATCCTGGAGGCGCCGGGATCGGTATGCGTGCGTGTTCTGGCGGACGTCATCACTTCAGGGCAACTCCCGTGTCGTGCCGTCGGGTCACGAGTTCGCGCAGCTGCTGTTCGGCCGATGCCACGGTCGCGATCAGGTCGTCGTACAGGGCGTCGTGGATCGTCCCGATGCCGAGTCCGGAAGTGTGAACGAGCCCGTTCAGATCGCGCCGCTGGCTTGCCGTCATGACGGGATCGAGCTGCGGATGGGCGAGGACATCGCGAGCGGCGTGGGCGTCTTGGCGCGCGGCTTCGATGAGTGCTGAGCCCAGCAGCTGCCGCTGCGGGTCGGCGTGGCCGTCGGCGAGGTCGAGCGCGGTCATCCCGACCCTGGTGCGGAAGACCGTGAGGGAAGGGTCGGGCACCTCCGTCAGCGCGAGCGCCGCGGTGAGCATCGCCGTGACCTCGTGTTCGCTGTCGGCTCCGGCCGACCGTTGGCACAGGACGCGCAGCAGGCTCTGCACGGCCTGTTCCCAGGGCTGAGTGACCGCGCTCTGTTCGATCAGCACGGCTGCGTGGTCGGCCTGTCCTTCCTGAACCAGCGCAAGGACGGCGGCTTGCCGGCCGTCGAGCAGCCGCGTGCCGACGCCCCGGTGGGCTGCCGCTTGGTCGGCGGCTTCGCGCCAGCGCCCGGCCAGGGCCAGGGCGCGGGTGCCGTCGGCCAGCAGCGCCGCCCACACCATGGTGCAGATGGTCTTGTGGTCGTCCGAGGCGCTGATGAGATCCCGGAGGTTGACCGACCGCCCGACGATCACCGCGTCCGTCCGGTCCCGGGCTGCCTGGTAGAGCTCTTCGAACAGGGCGTGGGCCTGATGGCCCTGACCCTGGCGGATCATCTGGCGCGGCAGGTTCAGCAGCGGTTGCAGGGCGAGCGTCGCAGCTGTGGCCGGCAGCGGTCGCGCGTGGTCGAAGACGTCGTACTGCCGCCAGCACAGGGTTAGCGCGAGATCGGGCAGGCCGCAGTCGGAGGCGATCAGCGCCGCCTTGTTGCACACCTCGGCGCACCGCACCATCCGGTCATGCGGGTCGGCGTCGTCCGGATGGGCGAGAAGGGCCCGCAGTTCTCCGACCCGGTCCCGAATCGGCCGGCACGGCGGGCGTGATCGGGGGAGGAGCGGAAACCATCCGGGCCTTATCCGCTCGGTCAGTGGTCCTCCGGTGTCCCGCTGCATGGCTCGCCTCCCCGCGTCGACTGGTGTCGGGTGGTGGGATCGGGCCCGAACACGACGGTCCTGGCGGTGTGGGCCAGGGCGGCCTGGGTGGGATGGGGCAGGCCGTGCCGGTTCCAGGCGAAGATGATGTGGTGCGCCAGGATGGCGCGCAGCCCCCGGTGGAGCAGTCCGGTGGCCGTAAGGTCGGCCAGCTCCCGGCCGGCGGAGGTGTAGGCGCGTAGCCAATCGGCGGCGAACGCCAAGCTCGCTCCGTCCGCCGTGAGGCCCGCGATGTCGGCGCTCATCAGCCGCCGGAGGTTGTTCTCCAGCTGGGGCAGCCGGCTCGGGGGAACGTGGTCGGGCCGGTCGCGGTGGTCGGCGACTTGGGCCCAGACGTCTCCCTGCTCGTACCAGTCGAGTCCGGCGCCGCGCAGCAGGGCGGTGCACAGCAGGACCGGCAGCTCACGACGGTAACCGCCCCCGGGCGAGGCCGCGTTGGTACGGGCGAGGTGGGCGAGCAGGTTCCGGCTGTCGAGGTGGAAGAGGCGGTGTGCGGACGCCATGCCCTCGCTGCCGCCGAAGGCACGGGTCTCGGGTTCGTAGACGATGCCGGCGATGATGTCGACGTGGTGCTCGCCGGCGAGGTCCACGAGGTGCCCGGTGATGTAGGCATCGGCTTCGCTCGGGTTGCCACCGGGGAGGTAACGCAGGCGCCAGGAAGGCGATTTGCGGATGAAGAACCACGAACTGATCACCTTCTCGTCCTCCGCCGCCACCAGCACCGGGACGAGGCGGGCCAGGGCGGTGCGTTCGGCTTCGGCCCAGTCGGGGAAGGTGACGTGGACCTGGCGCCACGGGTGGGATTCCATAGGTGCCTCCGGTGATCAGGCCAGCAGGAGGAAGGCGTCCCAGCCCGACGCCGGGGCGGTGCCGGTGCCGGTGGTGTGCATGGCGAGCGCGGCCCCGGCGGCGCCGTCGAGAAGCTCGGGATCCGCCACCGGGTCTGATATCTGCCTGACGAGCCGGGCTGCCAGCGACGGCAGCTCGTCGGTGATGGGGGAGCTCTCGGCGTCGGCGGCCATCCGCCACGCGGCTTGCAGGAGACCGGCGGAGCCGTGGCACAGCCCGATCCCGTCGAGCAGTTCCACCTGGGCCGGATCGCGCAGAGCCGCGAGCATCGCGTCCTCGGCGCTCTGCTGCCGCGCGGTGTCGCCGAGCGCCATGCCGGCCAGTTGCTGGGCGCGGGCGGTGCCGGCGATCCCGTAGCACCACGACGGCCGCGGACGCAGCGACGCCTCGACGCCGTCGGCGCGGACCTGGTCAGCGGTGATGAGTCCTGGCCACCAGGCGCCGTCGGGGGTGTCCTGGCGCCACTGGTCGCTCCACGCGCAGATGCGCGCGATGGCCTCGTGCGCTCCGGGTACCGGCCGGTGGCCCAGCAGGGCCAGGGACAGCAGGGCCAGGGCGGCGCCGATCCCGTGGGACAGGCCGAAGTTCCCGTGCCCGTCCGGGTAGTGCGGGCTCGGCTCGCCGTTAGGCGAGACGTTCGTCCACCACCCGGGAAGCCCGTCGTCGCGGGCGGGCAGCGGCGGTTCGGTCAGCCGCACCAGGTAGCTCAGGACTTCGCCGGTGACCGGGTGGTCGGGATGGCGTTGGAGGTGGAGCGCGCCCAGCCCGGTCAGTCCGCGGATCGCGTCGAACTCCTTCATCTCGGGCCGGTCGCCGCGGTCGATGCCCGCGTGGGCGGCCGCCAGACGTCTGCGGGTGACCGCGATGGTGGCGTCGTCCAGCGCGGCAAGGGTGCGCTGGTATCTCCCGGTGGAACCGGCGGCGGCGTGGGTGGCGAAGGCCAGGGCCGGGGCGCCCATGTAAAGGCCGGCGTTGGCCGCGGCCGTCAGGTCGTCCGACGCGGCCCACGACAGCCAGGCGCGCGCGGTGGCCCAGTCTCCCCGGCCGGAGCGGGCCCGTTCGATATGGAGCAGTGCGATGCCCGCGGCGCCCCCGGCCAGCGACTGCGGCCAGGCCCGCCCGCCCGCCGGCGCGGCGGCGCGGACGGCACCGGGATCGGACAGCGCCTCGGCGAGGGAGTCCGCGGCGGTCAGCGCGATCGGGTCTCCCACCGTCATGCTCCCTTAGTCGCGCGCGCGGACCAGCTCAAAGCCGCGGCACGGGCCAGGTGCAGGCACGTCCGCTCACCGTCCGACGAGATCCCGGCCATGCGGACGTGGTGCAGGTGCAGGAGTTCGGGCAGCAGGTCGGCCGCATGGCCGGCCCGCCCGCGATCGAGCACGCGCCGGTAGGCGGCCAGCGCCTGGCGGCGCCGCGCCCAGGACGCGGCGACGTCTGCGCCCGCGGGCTGAGCGGCCAGGTGGTGCTGGTCATACGGGTTGGCCAGCGCGACGGCCTGGTCGTAGAGGGGGCGCGCCGGGGCGGACGGGGCGTTGCGGGCGTGTGCGATCAGCCAGCGCATCGCCTCGCCCGGGTCGCCGAACAGCGCGACGGCAGCATCGAGCATGCCGGCGGCGGTCAGAGCACGCGGGTCGGGGCCGCCGGGAGCGGAGCCGGCCGTCAACTGCGCGAGCGCCGCAGCGGAGTCCGCGGCGAAGTACGACTCCGCGGCGGCCATCGCCTCCTCGCCGCCGAAGCGGGCGGTCTCGGGGAAGTAGGTGTCCCACTGCACGCGCGCGACCAGACCAGCCCGGCGCAGCTCCTTCGTCCAGGCGCCGATCTGAGCTGCAGCAGCGGCAACGCGGTCGGCAGGGACGGTCAGCCGGAGCCGGAGATGTTCCTGGGGGTCGCGGTAGCGCACGAACCACCACGCGACCTGCTCACCCAGTCCGGTCAGCAGGCGGGGAAGGTGGCGGGTGAGGACAGCGGTTGCACGGTCGGGGTGCCCGTAGAGCTTGACATAGAACCGTCCGTCAGCGCCGGGCAGATGACCGTGCTCCCGACCGCTGACCTGCACAGCGGTATCCACCCAGCCGGGCGCCGGCTGGGGCCGGCCGGTGGCGGCCAGCGGAATCACGACTTCGTGGACGTGCCCGCCCATCCATCCCACCGGAGCGCCGGACGTCGCGCGCAGGACGGCGGTCGCCTTGCGGTCCAGGTGCGCACGTAACAGGGCCCGATGGGCAGGTTCACCCAGGTCCAGGCCGATGCGCCGGTCGCCGTCACCGAGATAGACCGCGGCGGGCAGGCCGGCCTCCGTCCGCCAGGCGGTCAGGGCGCTGTCCCACTCCTGCCAGGGCGCGACGGAAGCGGGCAGGTCGACGGCATCGAGCAGCCACCGCGCCGGGGAGAGGGTCGTACGGCCGCAGCGCAGCGCGGGAAGGAACGGCAGGCCCGCCGCGGCCCCCCAGTCGAAGGCCGCGCAGGGAGTGCTCAAGGCGCTGGTGGCTTCCAGGACGAACCGTGCCAGCG
Organism: Streptomyces sp. AM 4-1-1; assembly: GCF_029167625.1. Classification (NCBI taxonomy): domain Bacteria; kingdom Bacillati; phylum Actinomycetota; class Actinomycetes; order Kitasatosporales; family Streptomycetaceae; genus Streptomyces; species Streptomyces sp. AM 4-1-1. Next base: position 61,199 of record NZ_CP119145.1, on the reverse strand, counting down.
GGTGCGTGTGCAGGACCGGCTCCACGGCGTTGAACACCACCGGCTCGACCGGCCGGCGCCGTGACAAGGAGACCAGGTAGACCCGGTCGACATCCGCAGTGACAGCGAGATCGTCCACGGCGATCCGGTCCGCTCCGCCGCCGTCGTGGAACTCGCCCAGCGGGAGAAGTCGGGGAATCACCTGGGGGGCGCGGGCGACGTTCTCGGTCGCCGCGTACGGGTGACCAGCGGAGAGCTGGACTCGGAGGGCGCCGCAGTTCGCGGTAGGAGTATTCGCGTACAGCGCGGCCATCCGCGTCCTGTCCTCGTCGCCGAACAGGCTGAGGAACCGCCCGGTGGTGGTTCCGGCGCTCCGCGAGACGCCGACGATCGACAGGGCGAACTCGTCCAGGCCCTCGGCCGGAGTGTGGATGCGGACGGTCAGCTCGGTGCTGCGCTGGTGAGACATCTCAGCGTCGACGGCCGCGAGATCGGCAACCATCGCGTCATCCAGGACGATCTCGCGTCGGCCGGCGAGGGCTGCCCTCTGCGCCAACGTCAGCAGCTTCCGGTCCCGGTCGGTCAGCCCGCCGGCCTCAGGAACCGAAGACGAACCGAGGTAGCCGGCCGGGTACCCGAGTCCGGTGTCGGCGTCGACGGCGTCCAGAAGAGGAACGACAGCTCGCGGGCCGTAGCGATCCAGGAACCGCTCGTGCCAAGCAGCCCATCCCCGGTTGAGGTTGCGGCGCGGGGCCAGCCGCACAAGCACGTCCGCGGCCTCGGCCGCCTCTGCTGCTACCGCGTGCGGGACCGTAAGATCCCAGTCCAGCCGCAGGTCGACCGCCAGCGGAGACTCGGCGGGGGCGCACCTGGAGACCATGACGGCCGAAAGGCGCTCGCGCCGGTCACGGCCGGCGGCGGGGGTGGGCGCGGTGTCGTGCTCGGACAACTCGCGGGCGATGTCGCGCAGCCACGCGACGGTCTCGGCGACCTCACCGATCTCCTGCGCGCCTGCGGTCTGAAGTGCGGCCAGAAGGTGGCCGAGCGGTTCGTCGGCCGTCATCGCCGGGCGGAGGCTCGTCAGGAGGAAGCCCTGCGTCACCAGCTCTCCCAGGAGCCGGTCGATGACCCGGCCGGGGACGCCGGGGAAGTCGATGGCCAGCTTGCCGACAAGATCGGCCCACCGGATCGGCCCGCGTGCGGCCTTCAGCACCGCGATGGCCGGCGCGGTAGCGCGTACGGACACCTGCACCGGTGGGCTGCCCACGCTGCCGCTGGAGCGGTGGACAAGGACCAGTTGTCCGTCGCGCTCGAGGATGAGGTTATTGGCCAGCACCGCAAGGCGGGGGCGTAGGGCTGGCTCGTTCTCCAGGCGTTCGATCACCGCCGTCAGCCACCGGGCCTCCACCCGGGCCACGGCTCGGTGGGCGTCCCCTGCCCGCAGTCCGGGGCTGGCGGCGATCCGGGCTGGGGCGACACCGGCGAACAGACCGAAGGGCGTGGCACGGCCGGAGGCCCGCAGCACATAGCGCAGGAGCGCGAGTACCGCGCGTCGCGCGACGGGTTCGGCGACGGGCCGGCCGTCGCCGATATCGCGCGCACGACGGGCCAGGACCGGGCTGGCCTGCTCCAGCGCGGCGGCGAAGCCGGGAACCTCCAAGACTTCCCGGAGCCAGGGACGCCAGGATTCGGGCCCGGCTCCGGGGCCGGTCAGGTCGGGCCACGACCCGATCGCGTGGTCCGCGGGCCAGGCCGTGGCACGCACCACTGCGCCATCAAGGTACTGGAACACCTACCGCTCCCACGGCCGGGGCGGCGTCCGGCCGGGCACAACCGCCCGGCCGGACGCCCCAGTTCAGCGGATCGACGCGCCGACGGCGCGAGCTACGGGCAGGTGGTCGAGCAGGCCGACTGGCACGTCGATCCGCAGCCGTCGTCGGTCATCTGGATGAGCCGGTCGGCGGAGGGACCGGACTCCACGATGGAGACGTCCAGCTCCCACCCCTCCGCGTCCTCTCCTGCCGGAACCGTGACCGTGCTCGATGCTTCGGTGACCGTGGTGGACACAAAAACCTCCATTGGTGGATGCGGTGCGCTCGGCCCAACGCCCGATCGCGTTTCGTGCGGGCCGGCGGCCTACTGCCAGGCGACCTCGACGACGCCGTGCCGCTTGACGATCAGCCCCGACGACCGTGACGAACCAGTCGTGGTCGTGGTGGCCGGGGTGCGGGGGATGTACTGGATACGGGCTGCGCCACGCCGGCGGTGGTCGCTCGCCCACCGGCGCAGCAGATCCACGTACCGGGCCGCGACGTCCTCGGCCTCGGGCCCGTAGGCGAGCACGCCGCTTTCGAATCCGCCGGTCGCCTCGTTCGGCCGCTTGATGCGGTAGGCGAAGCTGCCCCCGCTGATCAGGGCGGGCACACCCCGGGTGGCGGAGAGCGCGAACAGACCCTGCTCGGCGGCTTCGGTACTGGCGCGCAGCAGGACGACCCCGGGCGCGCTGGTCATGAGGAACAGCTCCAGCTCGTCGGGCAGGTCGAAGGCCGCGCCCGACCAGCGCTCCAACTGCGCCGAGCGGACCGCCTCCCGCAGTGCCTCGATATCGAAGCCGGCCTCGCCTTCGACCCACAGGTCGGCCCCGTCGCTGAGGGGGACCCTCTGCTCGGTGCCCGCGCCGTCTCCCTGCATGGGCACGAAGCCGCACAGCCGGTAACTGCTGCTCTGCAGGCCGCTGCTGGTGCGGTCGAAGGCGATCGAGCGGGTCAGGCCCTTCAGCCGGAGCGGCACGACGATCCGGCCGGCCGGGGCGAGCTGCTCCACCCAGGCCGGCGGGATGTCCCACGCACCGGCCGTGACCACGATCCGGTCGTAGGGCGCGCCGTGCGGCACGCCGTTCTCGGCGTCGGCCAGCACCACCTCGACCCGGTCGTAGCCGGCCTCCGCCAGGCAGCCGCGGGCACGCTCAACGATCTCCGGATCGATGTCGACCGAGACGACCTTGCCGCTCGGACCGACGAGCTCTTGCAGCAAGGCGGCGTTGTAGCCCCCCGACCCGACTTCCAGGACCCGCATACCAGGCTCGACCGCGGCCTGCTCCAGCATCACCGCCTGGATGTGGGCGGCGGACAGGGAACTGATGGCCTCGCCGTCAGTGGTCCGCTTGATGACCAGAGCGCGGTTCGCCTCGTACGCCGCCCGGAGCGGCTCTCCGACAGCGAACAGGTGCCGGGGCACCGCGGTGAAAGCAGCAGTGACGGCCTCGGACGTGATCGCCTCGCCGCGAAGCTCACCGACCATGGCGGAGCGCAGCGACGCCGCGTCCCCGACACTCGAATCTCGGACTGTAGTCATGCGGTCACCCTATCGATCCGGATCGCCTCGGCAGACCCTGAGAACTGCGGTCGCACACCACGGCGATCGCGGCCACGGCCCTTCCTCCGGCCGCCGGTTGCGGACCGCCGGACTGGCCTGCCCCTGCACCGTACGAGCGGTGCGCCGCCGGCATCCACGAAGTTGCAGAAACTTGCGGATTGACGCTCGGTGCACGGTCCGTGAGGATGACGTCACCGCAAGTTCCGGCAAGGTCCTACCAAGGAGACGGGCGTGCAGATTACCTTCGTGGCCAAAGATCCCGAGTCGGAGCCCAGCGGATCGCCGACGCTCTACCGTACCGACCGGCAGTCGTGGCTGGTCCAGGGCTGGGTGGTCACCGATCCCGAGGCTCTCGCGAAGATGGGCATACCGGAGGGCGAGACATGCGTGGAGATCCCCGACCGGATGATCCCGTTCTTCCAGCAGAACCAGTGATGCGACCGGCCACCCACGGCGAACTCAACGAGCTCTGCAAGGGCATCAAGTCCTCGTTCGTGCACCTGGAGACCCGGGACGCCTACGGAACCGAGACGGAACTGCCGCACATGGCCAAGTGGCGCCGCGGCGAGCCCGACGACTTCGCGTGGCTGGGCTGGTGGCTGGAGATGCTGCGCGGCCACCGCGCCGCCGGCCGCACCTGCCGCCGGGCCCGGATCGTGTCCGAACCGGTCAGCGACTACCAGCGCTGGACGATGAGCCACGCCCAGGTGTTCGTCGACGCCGGCGAGGACATCCGCTACGTTCCCCGCCCCGCCCTGGCGAGGGTCCCCCTCCCCGGCAGCGGCGACTTCTACGTCTTCGACGACCAACTCGCCCTGTTCCTCCACTACGCCGGAAACGGCACGAACGCCTCGTTCGACATCACTGAGGACGCCCAGACGGTACGCGCATGCCGGCAAGCATTCGAAGACGTCTGGCGCGTAGCGACGCCCTTCCGTGACTACCGACCCCAGTAGCTCAGTCGCCCAGGCGCGCAGCGAACTCGGCTCCCGGCTGCGTCAGCTCCGCAAGTCCGCGGGGCTGACGCAGCAGACCGTCGCCGACGCCACCGGCCAGCACGTCACCCGGGTCAGCCGGATCGAGAACGCCGCGCAACCACCCACCGAACGCAACATCCGCGACTGGTGCACCGTCTGCGGCGCCGAAGCCCAGATCCCCGAGCTGATCGCGACCTTCCAGGCGACCGAGTCCGCGTACCTGGAATGGGCCAGGCAGTCACGCGCCGGCATGCGCCGGCTCGGCGACCTGCACTCCATCGCCACCTACCGGCAGACCTCCACCTTCCGCATCCACGAACCCCTCGTACTGCCCGGCATCTTCCAGACCGAGGCATACATCCGGCAGATGCTCGCCTTCTGGTACACCTTCCTCGACGCCCCCGACGACGCCGACGCGACCGTGGCCATGAAGCAAGAACGCACCGCCGCCGCCCTCAGCCCGACCAAGCGCATCCTGGTGGTCCTCGGTGAACAAGCCCTGCGAACCCGCCGCGGCACCCCGTCCGACCAGTCCGACCAGCTCACCCACTTGCTGTCGCTCATGCGCCTGCCGTTCGTCTCCGTCGGCGTCATCCCAGCCGGTGTCCAGCGCCGGGCGATCGGTACCATCGGATTCTGGATCTTCGACAACAACGCCGTCGCGCTGGAGACACCCACCGCGGCGATCAAGGTCACCAGGCCACAGGAAATCGCGCTCTATGCGGCGATGTTCGGCCAACTGCAATCCGAGGCGGTCTTCGGTCACGACGCGCGTCAACTGATCGCAAGAATCCTCGCTGACCTCTGACACCGCGGCCTCTCCACCGCAGTTTCGGACGGGGCGACTCGCCGCACGCGATCTCGCCGAGCCGAGCCGGACGGGATGGCGGGGCTCCGTCCACCGGATAGTGGGGGGTCGGGCGGGCTCGTCGATTGGGGGTAAGACCGCGGCGCGATCATCTCTTGCGAGGGCCCTCCAACGGGAGGGAAGGGAAATCCCACATCAATTCGTGGGGTTCAGCCTGCCAGGAGGGCGGGAAGGGCGCGTCAGCGCGGTCCTCACTCTACCGGACGCGTGAGCAACAATCCGCACCCGTACGCCTTCGCTCTGCCGAATCCGCCTGCCAGGAGGGCGTGGAACTTGTCCGAGTCGGTGACGATTCCGGTCATGAACATCTCACGGAGGATGATTTTGACGGGATCGTCTCCGTGCATTCCGGTGACGCTTTGGCCTTCGCCCATGGTGATGCGCTGCGGGCTGATGTCGAGTCCCTGTTGGTGGAGTTTGCCGCGGAGCCATTCGCCGCATTCCTGGGCGGTGCGCCTGCTCAGGTTCCGGCCGGTCCGGCGGTCGTGGGCGACGGGGTTGGCGAAAGTGCGGCCTTCGATGATGTCTCCGGTGTTGTAGTGCTGCCGGACGGGAATCGTCGTGGCCGCGGTCAGGGCGCCGGCGCTGAGCAGGTGGCTCCAGTGGGGTTGTTGGGGTGATTGGACGAGGATCTTTTCGGGAGCGCCGGCGCTGAGGCGGCGGGTGCCGGGATCCCGCAGCGGGGTGCTGCGGCGGGCGGCGAACAGGATGCCGGCGGGGCGCGGAGTGCGGGTCGCGGTGACTGTGTGGGGGGCGCGGAAGCCGCGCATGACCAGGCGGTGGAGTTCCTGCACGTCCAGACAAAGGTGTTGCTGCTCGATGGACAGGGTGAGCGCCGAGCGCCATACCCGCAGTCCGGTCTCGCCGTCGGCGACGTGCTGGGCGGCGGTGTTCGTGGGGGCGGTCATGGCTCCTCGGTCGGGGGTGGGGTCGCGGTGGCGGTTTGAAGGAACATCAGGGGGTGGTCGCGTTCGAGATACGTGGCGGGGACTTGCTCGGGGCTCGGGGCGGTGCCCGGCCGGGGGTTGGTTTCGGTCCAGGTCCGCGGTGTAGTGGTGGTTGCTTCGGGCAGCAGGGGAATCCGGTCGGGCCAGGAGTCGGCGCCGAGCGGCGTGGTGCCGTAGGCGGGGGCGTGGGCGAGCGGGCAGCATCGCCGGCCGAGGTAGAGCAGGCCGTACGGGTGGTGCAGGGCCCGGACGATGTGTTCGGCGAGGTGGTGGTCGTCTGTGGTCAGCCCGGCGAGGAACGCGGCGTCGGCGAGATAGTGCTTACGGAACTGGACCGGGGCGCGCTGCTTCCCCATCCAAGGCGCGTGGACGGTTCCGTCGGCCAGGTGGGTCGGCGCCCGCGGCGCTCCGTAGTAGGGGATGTCTCCCCGGGAGCGCTGGTCTCGAAGGCGTAGGAAGGGAACGTCCCGCCGCCGGCGGTCTGGTCGTCGGTGAGGAGGTGACCGGGCCGGTCGGCGCGGACGGCGAAGGTCATGGCGCGCAGGTCGGACAGGTCCGCCGACCAGTGCCGTCCCAGGGCGTTGGCGATCAGGCCGGCCACGGCGGACTTGGTGGGCCTGGGTCCGGTTTCCCGCTCGGTCCAGTGCGAGGAGGCGCCGTAGGACTGGAGCGGGCCAGACAGCCGGATCAGCACGGTGGTGGCCATGGGTCAGCCGGCTTCCACGGTCAGATGCCCGGGCAGCTCGGCCGGCGCGGTTTCGCCGTTGGGGGGAAGCCACCGGGCGATCCCTCCGCCCAGGTGGGCGTGGCGCAGGTAGCGGGCCAGTCGGGTGGCGGCTTCGATACCGGCCGGGGCGGGCACGGGGTCTTCGAACGCGGCGGCTGCGGTGAGCGGCAAGGGGCAGGTCGCGGCGACGGCCAGGGTGGGCCAGGCGGCTGCGCCGGTACGGCTCTTGCCCGTTGAGGGCAGTGTGTAGGTGGCGGCGGTGAGGAATCGTCGCTCCATGGTCCGCGCGTTGGCCTCGACGCTGTCACGGTCGGGGTCGGTGTCGGCCAGGTTGGCGCGCAGGAGACGCCGGTCCAGGGCGGCCCAGCGGTACAGGGTGCCGGAGGCGAGCAGTTGCTGGCCGAGCATGCTGGAGGCGAAGACCCCGGCGTCATTCCAGTCGTCGCGGGTGGCGAAGTCGTCGGCGAAGACGGCCATGGCGTCCACCGAGAAGGCGTGAGCCACCTCCAAGGCCGAGCGTATGTGCCCGTTCGGCGGGGGCAGTTCGGTGAGCATCCGGCCGAACAGTTGGATGTCGGAGCGTCCGGGGCCGAAGGCTTCGCGGGCCTGGGCGGCGATTGCGGGCGGGACGAGCGCGGCAGCGGAGTTGAGCGGGTTTCCCGGGTTCGGCGGTCGTTTGGTGCCGGGCGCGGGTGCCACGGCGCCGGTGATGATGTGCTCGGCCTTCTCCCGGGCCTCCTGCAGGACGTCCCAGTGCAGCGTGACCAGGGCGGACAACACGTCGGGTGCGGTGTCCGGCAGGGAGACGGCGGCGCGGGTGCGGTGCGGTTCGGCGGGGTCGATGCTCATCCCGGCCGCGGCCACGATCAGGGCCGCGGCGGGGTCGGCGTCCGCGGCGTCGGTCCCGGTGTCCTGCAGGCGTCGGGAGACTTCGCGGGGCAGGTAGCGGCTGTTGGCGGCGGGAACTTCTCCAGGGAGCGCGGAGGTGCGCATCGCGTCGCGGATGGCCCGTACCTGGGCCTGGGCGGAGACCCGCATGCGCTCGACGCCACCGATCGCGATGGATTTGGGCCGGCCGAGCTGATCGCGGTTCAGGGCGACGCCGGACAGTGTGGTGAGGGAATGGACGGTCACGAACGGGCCGGGGACTTCCGAGAGGTCGATCGTGAAGCCGGTTTCGGGGAGGTGGAGTTCGGTGGCGCTGGTCACGGTGTGAGGGCTTCCTGGTCACGGGAGTCGGAGTCGGATGAGTGACGGGGGACGGTGCGCCGGCCGAAGTACAGCTGGGTCCAGCGTTCTCGGACGGCGGGGCCGTCCCAGTGCGCAAGATCGCCGAACAAGTGACCCCAGGACGGGGAAATTCCGGCATCGGCTGCGGAGCGGATCTGGGCCGCCAGCAGCGGGCGCATCGCGGCGATGGTGGGCGCGCGGACCATCGTGACCAGGGCGGCGGTGGTGCTCTGGTGACCCCGTCCGTGCACCTGGCGCATCACCCAGGGCACCGGGATGCTGCCGTGGACGGGGGCGCTGCGGCTGCGTCGGCGGTGCAGGGCGAACAGCGCTGCCGTAGTCGCGGCGGCGTCGTGCTGCTCGGCAGGGAACGTACCGGTGACCAGTTGGTAGGCGGGGTTGTCCGGGTCGGGGTGGGCGAGCCAGAAGACCAGGTCGCGCATCGTGCCGGCCATCCGGGGGTTGTAGGCCCAGGCACCCAGGAGCATCGCCAGCCGCCGCTCTCGGGACGGAGTGTCCAGTTCGTCGTCCGGGACCGGGCCCGGGCGGCGGTGCCGCCGCGGTTTGACGGCTTCCAGGCCGACGGTCTCCGCGGTGACGAACAGGTCCCGCGCGGTGAATCCGGCCAGGGCCGGGGACACGGTGCCCAGTTCGTCCGCCGGGGCTAGCGGTACGGCCTGGAGCACCGGTATGCCGTGGTCGCCGACCTGGAACAGCTCCTGCTGCCCGGTGCCCACCGGCGGCACGGACGGGCCGGCTGCTGCACGGGCGGTTGGCGGCCCGTCGGCGGCGCGGACCGCGTCTTCCAGGACGGCCAGTCGCCGGCCATGACGCACCGGGTCTGCGTCGCGGGCCGGGCGGGCGCTCGCCAGCAGGACCTCCTCGCGGTCCTGGCGCGCTGCGGCGCGAAACGCCGGGTCCTGCAGGAGGTCCGAGCCGAAGCCAGGCGGAAGTTGTGTGCCGAGCTCCCGCCGAACCAGCCCGGCGGCAGCGGTGGTGGCGGTGTCCGGATCGGGTGCCGCCCCGTGGGCGCGGCGGCGGAAGACCATGACGGTGTCGGCCGCGTCGCGCAGCGCCGGGTCCGCCATGAGCTGCCCGGGCGCGAAGACCTGCCGGGTGCAGGCGAATCCGGCCTTGGGCGGGACCGCGATGCCGGCGGCTGTCAGGTCAGGCAGGTGGCCCACCTGGTCGGCGGCCCGCCGTGCGGTCGCCGCCCAGCTCCCGGATGATCCGTCGCATGTTCAGCCGTTGCGCCACCACATCACGCGCCGTCGCCCCCGAGGACCAGGCCGTCGTCGACGGATTCCGCGCGATGCTCGCCGCCGTCCGCAACCCGCAGCCCTGGACGCCCGACCTCGCCCAGGACATCGCCGTGAGGGTCGGGACGTTCATCGAGCGCGCGCACCCCCGCCCCGGCGACGATCAGGGCACCGAGACGATCGCCGTCTCCCTGGTCCACCCCGACACCCCGCACGCCGCGGCCTACCTCCACGGCCACCAGCTCGGTTACAACGCCAAGGGCTGGCTGCGCTGCGAGACAACCGCGATCCTCGGCACCTGGCAGCCGGCCTACGCAATGCTCACCCACGCCGCCGCCAACCTGCCCCTCCCCGCCGACATCGGCATGACGCCCGCCCACTACGGCGTCCACGTCGAAGCCCGCCGCGCCGACGGCACCGGCTACACCCTGCTGCGCCTCGGGCCGTACTTCCAGACCTGGGTCGCCTCCCACGACGCCGACCACCTCAACACCGAGCTCGCGGGCCAGGCGGCCACCGTCCTCCCCGGCTTCACCGTCACCGCGAAGAACGCGCTGTTCGACGTCAACGACCACGAGAGCTACACCGACCCGTACCTCACCGACATCACCGCCCTCCTCGCCGACGCCATCGCGGAGGTGAACGCGTGACCACCACGCCCCTGTACGAGATCGAGACCAGCGAAGGCGACGACGGCACCACACCCCGTCGAACAGCGGCTTCGTCACCCATCACGGCCTGAACATCGCCGGAATCGATGACGCCACCGAGGACCACCTCTACCCGGTCGCCTTCATCGTCCTCGGGCACCACCGGTGGGCCGACGCCATCGAGGGAGCCGCCGCATACATGGCCCATGTCCACACCTGGCGCAACCTCCACCTCTACCCGGGCGACGACCCCTCGGAGCTCATCCCTCGCATCCCGCGCGCCGTCCAGACATGGGGTGTGTTCTTACACCATCCCCACGCCGATCACAGGTGCGCCTGCGAGTGGGACGACACCTGGCGCGTGGTCTGGGCACCCGCCACCGAACCCGGCGTCGTCCCGATCACCGCCCTGCGCCACCCCGCTGCCCCGGCGACCGCTGCCAGCATCCCCAACCCCGACGAAGGCGCCCCCGCTACCTGGGCGGCCTGACACACGCGACCGGCACGACAAAGACCCGGCTTCCCCACTGACTGCGGGGAAGCCGGGCCTTTCCTCGTTCTTGGGTCTTCGCCAGGTCAAGACCACCTGCTCATTGCCCTCAACCGATCCGGTGTTGACCGCGGTCAACACACCGTGGGTGCTGCCACGACGGGCCACGCTGATCGGGCCAGGAGGCGACCTGCTAGACGTGCTCTCGAAGAGCCTCGATCAGAGCATTCAGCTCGGCTGTAGAGAGAGCCGAAGCGATCGTCGCCGCTTGAGCTGCTGGCGTCTCCCCGAGCTCCTTCATCAGGACCTGCGCGTACTCCTCAGCCTCCCCGGTGTGCTCCGCCGAGCGACCCTGAGACGGCACGGACGACTGAGCGGGCGGTTTGGAGACCGAGGAGCCCGAGTTGGCTGACGCCTGGCGCGCGGGCACCGGCGGGGGAGCGGAGGTGTTGACCGCGGTCAACACCTCCGGCGCCTCGTCGCCCGGCTTCGTGCCTTCCGCCAACGACTCCGACGTGTTGACCGCGGTCAACACGGATGGCTGCCCATTCGTGGGGCCGCCCGCGCTGACGGTCTCCGTGTTGACCGCGGTCAACACGCCTCCGCTCTTGGCTGCCCGCAGCAGCTTCTTCTCTTCGTCCCGCTTCTGTGCTTCTGCCTCCCGGTGCGAGGCCAGGTGCTCCATGAGGTCGGCGCTGCTCAGACCTGGCTGAGCCTTGAGGCGACGAGCCAGCAGACGGCCTTCCCGTTCGGGCAGTACGCCGGCACTGAGCTTTTCCTGAATGCCTTCAGGCAGGGTGAGCAGGGCCAGCTGGTTGGTCACCCAGGCCTTGGACTTGCCCAGCCGCTCAGCCGCCCGAGTCTGGGCGCCGGCGTCGCCCTCTCCAGCGCAGACCTCTACCAGTGCTTGGACACCACGAGCCCGCTCGACGAGATCGAAGTCCTCACGATCGAGGTTCTCCTTGAGGAGAAAATCTACGAAGTCTTCCCGCGACGAGGCGAGATCGTTCCGCACCACGAAGTCGAGCGCCTCGAGCCCCACGTGATCCGCACTGCGGTAGCGGCGCTCCCCGTTCACGAGCACGTAGTCGGCCCCGCCGACGTGATCAGCGTGCTCGGGCCACAGGGACAGGTATGCATCGCGCGATACAGCGACACACGCTGCGAGCTGTACAGCCCGCAGCTCCTCACCGAAACGGGCCTTCTGCTCGTCCGTGCCGAAATTCCGCCGAGGGTTCAGGGAGTGGGCTTCACCTCCCTCAGGCGGAGCCGCACCAGCTCGTACGACGGCACATCACCCTGCGCCACTGCTTTGGCCCGCCCACGGTCACTGCGACCGCGCGGCACCTTGTTGAACGATGACCCAGTCCCCAGACGGTCCGCGGCCTTCATCCCTTCACCGCCAGAGCCACAGTCCGCATCGCCTCGGACTGCTCACAGTTCGGCGCAGAGGAAAGCAACGGAGCCTTGAGACGGTTCGCTTCACGCTGCTCCTTCCGCTCAGGGACCACGGCCAGAACCGGCGGATCACCGATGGCCTTCCAGCTTTCGAGGGACGACGTAGCGATGAAGCCCTTGCGGCTGTCGTACATGTTGACGACGAACCCCAACTTGGCGATGGCCACGTCCAGGTCCTCCGAAAGGTCCTCGATCTGGTCGTACAGCATGTCGTAGGCGTCGGCCGAGCTGTCCTCTGCCAACACCGGGATCACCACGCCTGACGCGCTGGCTTCCTCACCGTCCCGCGTGCGGGCGTAGTAGAGCGCCGTGTCCATCGAGTAGCCCAGGCTGGGCGGACAGTCGATGACGATGAAGTCGAACTCGCTCTCCAGCGGCTCCAGCGCCTTCTCGAGGGCGATCTCCTTGATACGAACATGACGCGTCGTCGCCAGCTTCGCATCCAGCAGGAACGCGTCCTTGCACCCGGGCAGGAGGAACAGCCGGCCGCCGAAAGCACCCTCTTCTATCGGCACCAGCAGGTCACGCAGCGCACCTTTTCCTCGCCAAGCATGTGCTTGGCCAGACTGGGCTCATCGATGGCGAGCATTTCGTAGCCAAGCTGCTTGGTCAGATGGCACTGAGGGTCGAAGTCGACGAGTAGGACGCGCTGGCCGATCTCCGCGAGAGCCTCCGCCACACCGGCTGACGTCGCCGTCTTACCGACACCGCCCTTCTGGTTCCCGAATACAAGACGCCGCGCACCGGTCGTGCGGGGGGCACGGCGGGGCGACGGGTGACTGTCGAGCCAAAGCCGGATCGACTGGGCGATGCCCTGGTTGAACGGGATCCCTCGGGCCTTGCAGTCGTCCTTGAACTCCCCGTAAAGGCCTGTCGGGAGATACGTGGCGAACGAACCGCCGCCCGACGTGTCGACCTGAGGGCGAGGAGCGTCGGCGCTGCGCCAGGCATGGACGCCTTCCGTAACGGCATCTTTGATATCCACGCCCAACTCTGCGGCACGGACCTTCAGTTCCTGTCGCAGCGGCGCGGGGAGCTTCGCAACTACCTTTTCCCGATCATCGGGACTGTATGGGGCGGTCATGCGGATACCTTACTCACCTATTGCGCGGGCGTAGCCGGACAACACTCGTCCTCACTCACTCCGTAATGCGGTAACTCCGTCGTGCTCGGGGTGCTCACAGCGACAGAGCGCTGGCCTACCACCGGCACCTGAGACGTCGTGCCTGCCGATGTAACGCCAGATGACTCCGATGTGCCCCCATGGACGAGGTGATCTCGTAGACGCCGGGGGCACGGCGAACGTCTTTGTTCCGTAAGCCGGGGCGGGGTGTGGTGCTGGAGGTCGGCGGTGAAGCGGGGTGTGCCCTTTGTCGCTCGGAGGTCGATAGCTCGCGCGCATGGCGCCGCAAGAACTGAGCCACCTTCACCGAAACGCACTCGGACGCTGACAACGCAGGGATAGCATCCGCAGGTTCTGCACCTCGAGGGAAGGCGGAGGGATGCTGCGGCTGCGGGCCTGGCTGGAGCTATGGGCAGCGAGGGCCTTCGATTTCGTCGATGGTGAGGACAAAACGGGGATCTACCACCGGTGTGTGGAGTTCGCGGTTGATGGGCCTGCGACGGAGCGATTGCTCGGCAAGCGTGCGGGCGTAGACCGTGAGGCCGTTGTGGATCGGATGATGACGGCGCGGTACCGCCGCTACACCATCCTCCGCTGTCCCTCGCCCTTGCTCGACCGAGCGATCGAAGACCTGGCTGCGGCCCGGGATAAACACGAGCGAGCAGCACGAGCGACGCAGTGGAACTGGCGAGTGGTCTGCTCGCTGGTCGCCACCGTCTCGATGGTCCTGCTGATATTCAGTGGCCTGCTCGCTCTGCTCATCGCAGTTGTGGCGGCAGCTGTCTCGATGGTCGGGCTGTACATCTGGCGCGGGTATGCGCTGTGGTCCAACCTGAGGCAGTGCCTGATAGCAGCAGGGCTCAAAGGCGCCTGGCTCGTTCAGCGCATCGAGGTAGGACTGTGCGCTGCACGCTGGGGTGAAGAGCTGCTTGAGACAGGTACTGCTCCCGTGGTGGCCGACCTGGTCCGCCATATGCTGGGCGACGACCCCGACTCCCTCTTCATTCCGGACGACTACGAATGGGGCCTGCGCGCGCCTCGAGCGCCCGGCTTCGTCATCGAGAACGGGGCCCGGCGTCAACTCGAACGCAAGCTCACGCATCTTGAGGACGGCACCATCGCCGTCTGCGGACCGCGCGGTGCGGGCAAATCGACGCTGCTGGAGCAGTGCGTCAAGAAAGCCGGCTTTGGCGTGATCGTCCAGGCGCCGGCCACCTACGCTCCCCATGACTTCCTCCTGTCGCTGTCGGTCCAGCTGTGCGAAAAGTACATGCGGGCCCGGGGCTATGAGCCCACCGGTTTCGCGCGCCTGTCGCCCGCGCGCCGAGCACTGCGGCGAATATGGCTCCAGGTCAAACGGCTGAGCCGGTGGAGCTCCTTCGCGGTGCCCGCCACCGCCCTGGTGGTGCTGGGCCTGTCCGCCTCGATGCGGTCCTTCTACAAGCAGTACGCCACGTCCGCGTCGGACGCCGCGCACGCGTACACTGACGCGATTGGCCACGACGTCACGGCCATCTGGCAGGGCCACACCGTTGTCGCGAGCTTGGCCGTCACGATCGGCGGGATCGTCTGGTGGAAGTCACGGCATGAAGCCTGGCTGCCCCGCATGCTGGGTCGCCTGTGGATGCGCGGCGTCAGACCTATCGGTTTGCTCCTGGCCTGGGCATCCGCTGCCACTCTGCTGCTCGACGAACAGATACGCCAGCAGGCCCTAAACCTCCATATCGCCCAGCCCGAGGCTCTCTACCGCGCTGTCGGCTATGCAGGAGGGCTGCTGCTCGTGTGGTGGTTCTTGCGCTTCGTTCGTGATTCGGGAGTCGAGTTCCCTCTTGGAAGATGGCACATCTTCCTAGAGAGAATCTTCCGCCCGATCAGCGCCGCCGCAGGAATTTACTTGGTGTTCTTCCTCATCACGAACCCGCAGATACGGTCCTTACTGGCGGACCCAGAAAACCCGCTGCGACTGGCAGGGATTATCGCCGGAGTCCTGGTGTCGAAGTTGGGGGACTGGCAACCGCATGCGGAAGAACCCGAGTTGGTCACGCGATGCCGCAACCACCTCTACCGTCTTCAGACGATCCAACAGGTGACCAACGGCGTGACCACGGGGGGCGCTGCCCAGATCCTGAGCCTGGGCACCAACCACTCCGCGTCTGTGTCCACAGTCCCCCCGAACTACCCGGAGCTTGTTGAGGAATTCCGCGAACTGCTCAGGTCCATCGCCGTCGAGAGGACCGAAGCGGGCAGGACCGTCGTGATCGCCATCGACGAAGTAGACCGCTTGGGCGCGGACACCGATGCGCTCGCGTTCCTCCGGGAGATCAAAGCCATCCTGGGCGTTCCCCTGGTCCACTACTTGATCTCGGTCGCCGAGGACGTGGGAGCCGCCTTCGTCCGCAGGGGCCTTCCTCACAGGGACGCCACCGACAGTTCCCTGGACGACATCATCCATGTCCAGCCCAGCACCCTCAGCGACTCACGCGCCATCCTGGCCAAGCGCTCACAGACACTGAAGGAACCACACATCCTGCTCGCCCACGCTCTGTCAGGCGGCATCCTGCGCGACCTGCTCCGCTATGGCCTGCAACTCCGCGAGACACAGGACAAGACCCAGTCCTACGAACTCACAGACATCTCGCGGCAACTCATTCTGGAAGAACTCGCGGAAACCTTCGCCGGCTTCCGGACCCTGCTGAGCAAACTGCAGTGGTCGCATGACACCAACGGCATCCTCGCCTCTTTCCGCACGCTCAGCAGCTACTTGCGCGACCCCTGTCCGTGCGTCGAAGCGGATGTGGTGCGCACGCTTGATCACTTCGCCTTTCACGCCTACGACGCCAGACCTCTTCTTGCGACCGTCGGCGACTCATCACATCGACCACCCGACGAACCAGAGATCAGCAGCAGTGCACGCCAGCTCATCGACGAAGCATCCACGTACGCCTACTTCTCACTCACCCTGCTCGACATCTTCAGCACCGACGGACTTGAGCGCCGTAAGCAACTGGCAGCCGAGCACGGCCAGGACGGCGATCCTGAACGGCTTGCCGACGCACGGCAAGAACTCGGGATATCGCCTTACAGCGCCCGGCCTCTGATCGACAGCATTCGCAAGGCTTGGGCACTGTCTCTTGGACCGGCCCCCGGTACTCGTCTCCCGGCATCGACCGTGAGGTGTCTCCGCCACAGAAGCTGCCCGAACATCCCATGAGGATCGACCGCCGGAGCGCAGCATTTACATGGCCCTAGTGGTGTCCGCCGGGCGGGCACGGCGTCGCCACGAGCGCCCGCTGTGCGGGAGCGGTGGTGAAGTTCCGGTGAAGTCTTCCGCCTCACGGGATCGTGCCTTTTCGCAGGTCAGAGCCGGTGTCTGCTGTGACGATGCTGAGTGTCGCGAAGATCCAGAGGCGTAACGCGTGGCGGTACTACATACGCGGAGTGGCGTTCGGGGACGGCCGCCGTCCGGCCGGACAGTCGTTGAAGGACGCCCAGGAGCTGGCCGGGCTCCCACCGGGACGGTGGCTGGGGCGTGGTCTGCGTGCGCTGGGACTCACCGAGGGCGCGGAGGTGTCCGAGCGTCAGCTGGAGCTGCTGTTCGGCGAGGGCCGGCACCCGGACGCCGACCGCATCGAGCGCGGCCTCCTGGACGACGGCGTCGACGCGACGACGGCCCGTCGGCCTACCGTGTTGGGGCAGCCGATCGAGGAGATCGAGGCCCGCAAGCAGACTCCGCTGCTCGGCATGGACTTCACGTTCCGGCCGCAGGCGTCGCTGGTCGTGCTGTGGGCGCTGGGCGATGCCACCGTTCGCCGGGTCATCGAGCGGGCCCACGAGCGGGCCGTCGCCACGGCGTTGCGCTGGCTGGAGGATGAGGTTGTCGAGACCCGGTGGGCGTCAGACCGCGGCCGCGCGAAGACGCCGGCGCTCGTGGTCGCCGCCTTCCGTCACTTCGACAACCGCGACGGGCTGCTGCTCCTGCACGAGCACTGCCTGATCCTCAACCGCGTCCAGCGCCTGGGCGCCGACGGCGTTCCGGTCTGGGGTGCTCTGGACACCTACCGCCTCTACCAGAACGTGGTGGCCGCCGGGACGCTGTACACCTTGGCGATGACGACCGAGGTGTGCGAGGCGCTCGGGGGCGTGTTGGGGCGGAGTGCAGGCCCGTATTGCCAGGTGGCGCGTCCTGCGGGTCCAGCGCCCATGGACCACGCGAGTTCGTAGATGCCGGATGCGCGCTGGACGCGCTTGACTGGTGGAGTACGTACGGGTTCGTTCGTGGCCGTCTGGCGTGTCGACGTCGCATTTCAGCTGGTAGATCGGCGTGCTGGGCCCGTTCACTCGATGGTGTGAGATCTCCGCAATAACTCGCAGATTCTGCGAGTGATCGCCGTAATCTGCGGCTTTGTGTCGGATCTCGAAAGTCGCACCCTGTCGCTCGTACGCACCGTGCCGGAGCCAGGCATGCCGGTGGACCCGGCCTCGGTGTCGGTCGAGGCCGGGCTCGCTGACGTTGTGACGCTTCAGCGGCGCCGGCAGGCAAGGATCTCGGCGCACGACGAGGAGAGCTTCTTCCTGGACACGCTGTCGGAGTATCAGTGGGCCCGGGACGCGGCGGGGCTGGCGCAGGAGACGCTGGATGGGCTGATCAAGCCGGTGATTGAGGTCTGTGAGTTCTACGGCACGGTGCCGTGGCAACTCTCTTCCCGCGAGGTCGACCGGTACTTCGCCGGGCCGGGGAAGCGGGCCCAGTCGACGATGCGGTACAAGATCGGCAAGATCGACCGGTACTTCGCGTTCCTGGAGCAGCGGTACGCGGGCGAGATTATGAGCCGCTTCGGGGCTGTGGTCGAGTCGCCGATCGATCCGTTCAACAGGCCCCGGCACCGAGGCGACTTCGGGCTGAGAATCCCGCCGTCGCAGGCGGCGATGAAGATGTTCTTCGGCCGCTGGCGCGAGGACCTGCCCCGGGCGCGGAAGTACCTGGTCGCCTGCCGCGACTACGTGATGACGAAGATCGCCTACTTGTCGGGCGTCCGTGCGGCGGAGTTGTGCGGCGTCTGCATGGGGGACGTGCACTGGGAGCACGGTCAGTGGGGCCGGTTCGTCGTCCTGGGCAAGGGCGCGAGCGGTTCGGGACCGCGGCCGCGCGAGGCGTACCTGTTCCAGGAGGGCCGGGCTCTGCTGTGGTGGTACATCGAGCAGATCCGGGGCGAGTTCGGTGATGATGCCGAGCACCCGCGGGCGCCGCTGTGGCCGTCGGAGCGCAAGCCGACGGCGATCGCGGCGCTGAACCTTCCGATCGCGCCGGCGATCGTGCCCTCGACGTTCCGTCGCGCCCTGCACAGCGCGGCGGCGAGCTACCTGAGCGGGCCGGTCACCGACCTTTTCCCGCACCTTCTCCGGCACGCGTGCGCGACCCACAACTACGAGCGCGGGATGACGTTGTGGGAGGTACAGAAGGTCCTCGGACACGCCTGGGCAACCACGACTCTTCGGTACATGGCGACCGCGCAGGCCGATCCTGAGCACGCGAACGTGGAGGCCAGCTCCCGGGCGGCCCGACGACTGGTGATGGACAAGGGGAACCTGAGGTGAAGTGGAATCTGCGGATGGTGGCCGCGCAGCGCGATCTGTGGCGGCCGCCCGAGGTACTAGCTGCGTTCCGGCAGGTCGGGTTCAACCCGTCGCTGAGCAAGGTCGCCGCGCTGTGGGGCGGCACTCCGGTCACGGTGCGACTGGAGGACCTGGACCTGATGTGCGCCGCGCTGGGCTGCACCGTCGCGGATCTGCTGCAGGCCGAGCCCCTCGCCGGAACCCAGGCGCTGCCGGAGGAAGGGGAACGGACGGCCGACGGCGCGGAATTGCCGTCGGGGCCGGTGCGGCCGGTGCCGGAAGCCGCCGGGGGAGTGGGCCGCGCCCGCTCCCGCCGAGCTGAGCGCCGGTGGCCGCGGACCGGGCAACGGCCCGGAGCTGCGCGGACTGTCTGGGCTGGGTCGTCCTCAACCAGCGGGGGCCTGCGCCGGGTGCAGGCGCTGGCGACAGCACTACCGCGAGCGGGGAACGTGTCCGCGGTGCCGGCACGAGCGGCTGCTGAACTCCGACGGTCTGTGCCGCTCATGCCTGCAGGCGATCCGGCTGCTGGACGACGCCGAGTGGGCCCTGGGCATCGAGGGGCACCGCCGCGTAACCTCCAGCTGACAGTCGGCGTCTATCACGACCGCGCGGACTCAGCCCGCCAGCTGAGCCGGGCCGGCGGCACCGGTCCGCGGACCAGCGAGGTGTGGAACCTCAGACTCCGGCAGCAGCGCGCGGGCACCGAGCAGCGGCCCGCGGTGCTGGAGCCGGGCGCGTGGGGGCAGATCCCGCTGTTCACGATCCCCAGGACTCTGACCGCGGACACGGCCCGGGCGGTTGCGGGCCGTCCGGTGCCCGGGTGGGAGAAAGCCCAGGCAGTGCTGGAGGAGATCGCCGCCGAACAAGGGCTGAGCCGCGGGAACCGCTACCGCAAGGCCGCGCTGCTGCGACTCGCGCTGGCGATCCGCGCGGCCGAAGGCACCTGGCTGCTGCCCGAGGTACTCCTGCGGGACCTGCCCGCCGGCCGCAACACCATCCGCCTCGTTCTCCAGCGGGCCGGGCTGCTGGCCTCCGAGCCGGAACCCTGCGACTGTTCCCAGCAGTCCGCCGCCCACCCCGGACCGTGGCCGGCCGGGTGCCCTGGTGCCGGACGCCGCATTCGTGTGCGGACTGCCAGGCGTGGATGCCCTCTGGCCAGTACGGTTCCCGCTGCACTCCCTGTCAGCACTGGCACGCCAAGCTGGCGCGGAGCACCTGCACACGCTGCCACCGGCGGGAACTCCCGCTGCGGAAGGGCCGCTGCCGCGGCTGCCGCCCGTACCGTCTCCTCGACGACGCCCAGCCCGCCACCACCCGGTACACACAGCTGATGGTCGACGTGCCCGTCGGAGGATCCGGACCGCCCCCGCCGATCCCGGTCGACGAACCGTTCCAACCGGGGCTGCTACCCGCGCCGGTGCACACCGCTGCCGGGCAGGAGCAGCTGTTTGCCATCCGGCGCGACTGGACGCGGCTGCTGTCGGGCCTCCAGGGCCGGAACACGGCCGACCTGGGGCTGACCGGGACGACTGCACGGCTGGTCGAGGACTTCAGCCGGGTTCTGCACGAGCGGCAGTCACCCGGCCGCGACAGCAACATCCGCACCCTGAGCATCCTCGTCTATTGGTGCGGCGCCGAAGGGGCCATCTCCGAACGGGACATCCACGAGCTTGCCCGGACCGGACCGGGCCTCAGAGCCAAGACCGTCTGCCAGTTCCTGCGCGACCGGGGCCTTCTTCTGGAGGACCCCGACCTCCACCGCGATGTCGATCTGGCGTGGATCGAAGACACCATCGCCGCGATGCCGGAGGCCCTCGCTGGCGAGGTAGGGCAGTGGGTGAAGGTGCTGCGAAGCCGGGGCCGCCATGAAGGGGAGACCCGCGGCTACGACGCGATCCGCCCGTACCTCGCCTCTGTCCAGCCGGTGCTCACCGATTGGGCGGAGGCAGGCCTGCTCTCGCTTCGAGAGATCACCCGGCGCCACGTCGACGCGGCCGTGGACGGCCATGCCGGACGTGCCCGCCGGCAGCTCGCCCTCGCCCTGCGCAGCCTGTTCAGGACGCTGAAGCGCGAACGGGTGGTTTCCGCGACCCTGCCCAGCACCTTCGCGTCGGGAACCCGACAGGGATCCCGAAGCCGGTCCGCAGCGACCTGCTGGCCAACGCGTTGCAGCAGACGAAGACCCCGCTCGGGCGCATGGTCCTTGTCCTGGCCGCTGTTCACGCCGTGCCCGTCCATGAACTCCGCACGATTCTGACGTGCGACCTGGACCTTGCACGCGGCACCCTCGTCATCCGGCGCGGCCTTCGACGGCACACCCTTTACCTGGAGGAACTCACCCACCGGATCACCGCCGACTGGCTGGACTACCGCCACGGTCGCTGGCCCGCCTCGACCAACCCTCGCCTGCTCGTCAGCCAGAGATCGGCACTCGACCCCGACCATCCCGCAGTCAGCAAGACCCTGCTCCGCGACGACCTGCCCCAAGGGCTCACCCTGGTCGGCCTGCGCCAGGACCGCATCCTCAACGAAGCCGCCGAAGCCGCCGACCCTCTCCGGCTGATGAGGCTCTTCGGGATCACGGAGAAGACCGCCATGCACTACGTCACCGTCGCCCACCCGGAGCGCACGGCCAAGCTGCCGAGGTGAAGCGGGCCGTCAGCCTTCCAGGGGATCTGCATGCCAGGGGGCGTCGGCTCGGGTGGGGCGGGCACCGGCGGCGATCCGCAGTACGTACACCGGCCGTTAGTCGTAGGGCCTTATCTGCATCTGTTAAGTGCAACGGCTGGCCACAAACCCATAGCTTGTGCAGGCACATCAGGCACGTTCCTCGCCGCCGAGGCGAGAGGATCGGCACGATAGGGGCACGGACGAGGCACTCGAGCGGAGCGAGGACGAGGGACCTCCTCAGCGACGACTAATGGCGATCTCTGAAAACGGCCGTGTTGTCGGCGCAGCCTTCTACAGTTCCGTCATGTCCAAATATCAACGGCTCCAAATGAATCGAAAGTACATGCTGGTCGAGTTCCCGGCCGGCACCCACCTCGACCACTCCCGTGCCTCCTCCGGCGGTATGCGGGGTACCGCCCGCGATGACCGGGACAACTCGCTCGTTGCCCAGGCCGAACTCTTCGACGCCGACGACCGGTACGACGAGGGCTACGAGGACGGCCTAAGGAACCTCCTCGTCAACTGCGCCACCGACATTGCAGTTGAGGTCGCTCAAACCGTGACGGTCGCCGCCGTGGAGGTTGCCACCCCGTACCTCAAGGAGGGGGCACGCCGATTCAAGGAGAAGCTGCGACGCAGGCCCAAGGACGCCCCGGCCGCTGAGGTGGTACAGGAGACTGCCCCCGAGGGGCCGACTGCGTCTGGTCTCCGACCGGTGACTGCTGCCGCCAACGGCCGCGACCAAGTGGACCTCGTCCTGCGTGCCGACCAGGGTGACGCCAATATGCAGGCTGCGTTGGAGCGAATCAACACGCGCGCGGCCGAGACATATGGCATCGCCGCGCACTACTCCGCCAGCCTGCCCGCGGCAGACGTGGTCGGCGAGGCCATGCGCCAGGCGCTGGCAGCAGCCGCGCCCGGCTACGTCGCCGCCGCCCTTGAACGCCTCGCCTTCGACGACGAGCTCGGCCTGACCCCCGCGCAGCAGAAGCGTCTGCGGGGTTGTGCTGCGGAGCTCGACCCCGGTGTGGTCGAAGACCTCACCGGCGCCAATGCCCCGCTCGCGTAGCCCGGACGCTCCGGGGGCGAGAGCGGCCGCTGCGCATTCGGCCCCCGGTCGGGCGGATCCCGGCCGGCGGCGCTGCCGTCCTGGAGCTACTGGTCCCTTCGTGGCAGCTTCAGGAGGACAGGGCACAGAGGGCTTCCCTAAGCTTGCGCCATGCCTTTCACGCCACTTCACCGCATACTCGGGCTCGCGCCTGGGCCACTGACCGGTGACATCCTGGACGCCGCCGTAACAGCTGGCGTGACGGAACACAGCGACTTGGACTGGAAGTCCGAGCTGCCGCCCGCCAAAGGTCTGCCGCAGACAGACTTCCCGAAGGATGTCGCGGCCATGGCGAACAGCGGCGGCGGTGTGATCGTTTACGGCGTACAAGAGACGCAGAAGGCGGCGACTAGCCGCGTCGATGTCGGCGAGTTCGATGAGGGCCACGAGCGGGCACTGCGAAGCGCCGCGATCACTGCGATCTCTCCGCCAGTGTTCGGGCTGGGTGTGCACCGTGTGGGCGAGGCAGGGAACAGGGCCGTGGTGGTGGAGATCCCGGCTAGCGTCGACGGTCCGCACCTGATCTATCGGCACGACTATTTTGGCGCTCCCGTCCGCAACGACGCCGACACGGTATGGATGAAGGAACGCCAGATCGAGGCCATGTACCGTGCTCGCTTCGACGAGCGCCGCCACGCGACCGAGGCCCTGGACTCGCTGTTCACCGAAGCCGCCGCCGGGCGCGACAGCCGCAAGCGGGCGTGGCTGATCGCGGTTGCCCACCCGCGGCTCCCTCTCGTTCGCGAGAGGCTGACGCGCGACCAGGCGCAGAAGGTGATGTCCAAGGCAGAGAGCCTTGCCTTGATGTACGCGGGGCGGGGTGGTGTTCACCCCCTGGAGAGCGTGAACCGGCTCAACCCTCGCCCTGGCCTGCGCCGGTGGGTCCTGGTGAACACGGCAGCGGCCGCCTACTCCTTGTGGAAGGAGGCGTGGGCCACCATCCACCACGACGGATCGGTCACCCTGGCGGCCGCTGTGGGCGGACACCGGCGTGCTGCTTCGGGCGCTGAGGGCGGGGAGTTCTTCGAGGGCCGCCACGTCGAGTCCTCTGCCATCGAGTGCTCGATCGCGGACATGATGGCGTTGGTCCGAGCGACTGCGGACCTGACCGGTGCCGGCGAGTACGACGTGCGTGTCGGAGTCGAGTGGGCTGGCGAAGGGCCGCTGACAATTCTGACCCGGGACACCATGGGCTTCGTTTACGACGAGGTGTCGACCCCTCTGCATCGGTATACGCCTGTCGAGACGACTGTGAATGCAGTTGCTTCTGACCCGGACTTTTTCTGGCAGGTGCACGACCTGGCGCAGGACTGCGTGAACCAGGGCGGTGTGTCGAACGTTCTGATGATCCGCCCTCCAGAGCGTGACGGGTCGGCGTAGCTGAGCTGCTCCCTGCGGGCCTGCTGTTACCGATTCGTTCGTCCCAGAAGCCGGTGCGAGCGATGGCGTCGGCGGTGACAGGTGGGGTGCGGTCGACAAGGAGAGGGTGGGGACGGGACCCGCGGTCTCCTTCTTGCGGGAGCCGGTTCGTGGCTACAGTCCAGGCCATGGCTTCTCCCGAGGCACTCGCAGCGCGCGCACTTGCCCAGGCCGCGGTGAAGCTGGCGCAGAGAAAGACCGCCTGCCCCGGGCCGCTGCCGGGGCAGGTCATGGCGCCTCGCATCTGAGGCGTCCATCGCGCCATGACCAGCACCGCTCGGCCCTCCGCCCAGCACTGCGAGCCTGACTCGACAGCCGTCCTGGACGCTGCAAACTGCTGACTGCCCGGCGAAGTTCTGGGATCATCGGCTGATGGTCAGCAGCAGGTACCGCTCGGGACTTCGGCAGCAGCTGGACGCTGTCGTCTCGCGCCACCTCAGCGGGAACACGCACGCCACCCTCAACGCAGCGTTCGCGGAGCTGGCCATGCCGGAGATCCCCAAGGAGGAGGGATCGCTGCGTGAACGAATCGAACGCAGCTACGCCCAGGTCTCCGACAACGACCTCACCCACGTCGCGCAAAGCATCCTGGCTCGTGGGAGCCTCACCGCTGCGACTCGCAACGGGATACAAGATCTACTTTGGGCGGAGTCGTCACCCCCGGGGATATCCAAGAGGGTCCGACGCGAACTGGCCCCCTCTCTGCCAGCCTTGGGTGAGACATCCCGCTCTGTCGGGTTAGCCTGAGAGGGTAGGACAGGAGAATCGCCCCTTATGACCAGCACTGAACCGGTCGGGTCCGACCCGGCACCGAGGCCGAAGCGCCGCACTTTCACCTCGGAGTACAAGCTGCGGATCGTCGCTGAGTACGACGCGGCGCCCAGGAACGAGAAGGGCGCGGTCCTGCGCCGGGAACGGCTCTACCACTCGCACGTCAAGGAATGGCGGGCCGCCCGGGACGCCCGGGCCCTGGAGAACCTGGTCGACCGCCGCACGAGCCCGGCCCGTGGGAAGAAGTCCGCCGCGGAGGTGGAGAACGAGAAACTGCGGCAGCAGGTGGCACGGCTGGAGAAGGACCTGGCCCGGAACAGGGCCGCACTCGAGGTGATGGGAAAAGCTTCCGCGCTCTTGGAAATGATCTCCGAGAGCGCGGACTGAAGCCTGCCGCAGTCCCTGTCGTGGACGAGGCGTTCACCGGCGTCGAGGTTCAGCTGGGCATCACGGCCGCGTGTCGGCTGACCGGTCGCTCACGTGCCACGCACTATCGCAGCCTCAAGCCCCCGACAGTCCGCGCACCCCGCTCCCACGCGCAGGTGCAGCCCTCGGCCCTGACGGACCAGGAGCGCTCTGCCGTCCTGGAACTGATGAACAGCGACGAGTACGCCGAACTGGCGCCCGCCCAGATCTGGGCCCGCGAGTTGGACGCCGGCCGCTATTACTGCTCCGTCTCGACGATGTACCGGATCCTGCGCGAGCAGGGTCAGTCCGGTGAGCGCCGACGGCAGGCCGCTCATCCCGCCAAAGCAGTGCCCGAGCTGGTCGCAACCGGACCCTCGCAGGTGTTCACCTGGGACATCACCAAGGCGGCCGGACCGGTCAAGGGCACCTGGTATCACGCCTACGTCATCATCGACATCTTCAGCCGCTACATCGTCGGCCACACCGTTGAGCGGGCCGAATCAGCGGTGCGGGCCGAGGAGTTGATCCGCGAGACCATCATCCGCAACGGCATCGTGCCCCAGACCGTGCACGCCGACCGCGGCACCTCGATGACCTCCAAGAGGGTCTCGCAGCTGCTGGTCGACCTCGGCGTCACCCGGTCGCACTCGCGGCCGAAGACCTCCAACGACAACCCCTACAGCGAGGCACACTTCAAGACCACGAAGTACATGTCCGACTACCCCGAACGATTCGACTCGCTGGCCCATGCCCGCGAGTGGTTCGAGGCATTCATCGCGTACTACAACCACGAACACCGGCACTCGGGCATCGGCTGGCACACACCGGCCAGCGTGCACTTCGGCACCGCCGAGGAGGTCCGCGACCAGCGGGCCGTCACCCTCGCCGACGCATACATCCGCCACCCCGAACGCTTCGGCCGCCGCCCCCGACCACCCCGGATACCCCAGCAGGCATGGATCAACGACCCAGCCAAGCGCAGGGAACCCGCACCACAAACCTCATAGCATCACGACCGTCTCACTGGACTTGAAATCTTCCGGCCCGAGCCCTGGACCTGGCGGACATGGCACGCCACGAAGCCCGATTCATGACGCTGCTGGAGCGCTTCTGGGTGCTCGACCGTGAAGAATCCCTTGCCGACCTGCTACTTCCCAGCACCAACCGCCCGCCTGGGCTGAGATAGCACATCCAGCAACACGTCTTCCGCAACCCGGAGGACTGGTCGACCGAGGACCTCTTCGAACACCTCGGGGCGTTCGAGGCCGGCGACGCGCGATTCGCCCGCTTCCTCGCATCGGCCGTCTCCGCCGACGTGCTCCTCGACGAGCCCGCCCAACGTCACCTCGTGGCACAGATCAACGAGCAGATCCGCAGCGCGGGAGTCGAGCTCCGTGAGACCGGGGCCGACGGCGGCTACCCGCGCTTCACCGTGGTCTCCACCCGGCTCGCCGACAACCGACGGCCGAAGAACGTCATCTTCGCCTCGCTCACCAAGCCGGACATCCGATTCCTCTCCGCAGTGGACAACGACATCGAAATCGTCGGTGACCCCGGCAACGTCCTTGTCTACGACCGCGAGATCACAGGCGACGGCATCCGCTGGCGAGACCTCCAAACCTGGTGGCAGGACACCCAAAAGATCGCAGACGAGGCCGAAGCCAAGAAGACCCTTTACCACCGGCTCCGCCGCAGCCTGCCCGGCAACTCACCCGGGCAGCGCAACGTCTTCGAGCTCTACCACCACATCCTCGGCTCTGCCGTCTATGACCTCCCGGCGCTCCTGCCCGAGGTGTGGCTCCACTGGGACCACAAAACAGTCCGTGAGCGTGGCCCTGAAGCGCTGCTGCGCTCCCGCATGGACTTCCTGCTCCTACTGCCCCACGGCCAGCGCGTCGTTCTTGAGGTCGACGGGTCCCAGCACTACACCCGCGACGACGGTCAGGTACCCGACAGCTGTAAGTACGCGGAGCTGGTGGCTGGGGACCGCGAACTCAAGCTCAGAGGTTACGAGGTCTTCCGGTTCGGCCACGACGAACTCAGGGACGCGGAACGTGCCAGGCTCCTGCTCCAAGAGTTCCTGCTGGCCCTCTTCCAACGTTTCGAAGTGAACGGCCGCACCAGCTGACACAGGAGGCCGGAGCACGGGCCGGATGAATACGGGTACCTATCCGGCCCCAGCCGTGAAGTCTGAACTCGCACGACCACCGCCGAAGACAGGGAAGTGGCGTCCCGGTTCGGCGTACTCCGGCTCCGGGATTTCGGGAACCTGCGCGCTTCCCGTAACCCGGGGCGGAACTGGCGGCCGGTGCGCAGGTCGTCGACGAAGGCCGCCACGGTCCGGCGGAACCGGCGGTGCTGGTCCGGGGTGAGGTGTTCCAGGTCGCGGGTGAAGCGGGGCAGCGTCTCGTAGGTCGGCACGTCGGTCCTCCAGGCAGCAAGAAGCCCCCGGCGATGCCGGGGGCGGCGGGTCCTACTCGGGTTGAAGGGAGTCGGTGACGTGGTGCTGGGACGGGGCGCCTTCCGCCCGGTCGTGGGGGAGCGGTACGTAGGTGTACGCGTTATGGCGTTAGCGGTGTCTGCTGGCGGTTTTCGTTGCCTGTGAGGCGTGTGTGACCGGGTGCCGCACAGGATTTGCATGGCCTCGGGTGCGTCCGCAGGGCGGGCGCGATGTTGTCGCCGGCGCCCGTTGTGCGGGATCGGCCGTGAAGTTCCGGTGAACTCTCCCGCCCCACGGGAGCGCTCTTTTGTGCAGGTCAGAGCCGGTGTTCGCTGCCGGGATGATCAGTGTTGCGAAGGTGCAGCGGCGGAATGCCTGGCGGTACTACATGCGCGGGGTCGCGTTCGGGGACGGGCGCCGTCCCGTCGGCCAGTCGTTGAAGGACGCTCAGGAGATGGCCGGGCTCCCGCCCGGGGTGTGGAGAGGCCGCGGCCTGTCCGCGCTGGGCCTCACCGACGGGCAGGGGGTGACGGAACGGCAGATGAAGCTGTTGTTCGGCGAAGGCCGGCACCCGGACGCCGACCGTATGGAGCGCGAGCTCCTGGACGACGGCGTCGACCCGGCCACGGCACGGCGGGCCACCGTCCTCGGCCAGCCGATCGAGGAGATCGAGCACCGCAAGCAGACCCCGCTGCTCGCCCTGGACTTCGTGTTCCGGCCGCAGGCCTCACTGGTCGTGCTGTGGGCGCTGGGGGACGACCGGACGCGCCGGGTCATCGAGCGGGCGCACGAGCGGGCCATCGCCACGACCCTGCGCTGGCTGGAGGACGAGGTCACAGAAACCCGGTGGGCGTCCGGCCGGGGGCGCGCGAAGGCCCCGGCCTTGGTCGTCGCGGCATTCAGGCACTACGACAACAGGAACGGGTTTCCGCTCCTGCACGAGCACTGTCTGATCGCCAACCGGGCACAGCGCCCGGACAGCTCCTGGTACGCGCTGGACACGGCCCGGCTCTACAAGAACATCGTGGCCGCCGACACGCTGTACACCCTTCAGATGACCACCGAGGTGTGCGAGGAACTCGGGCTGGCGACCGTGCCGAGGGAGGTGACGCCGGGCCTTCGCCCGGTGATGGAGATAGCCGGCGTCGACCAGGAGCTCATCGACTGGTCCTCCACCCGCCGCCGCCGGATCGAGGACGTCCTCGAGGGCATCACCGACGACTACGTGAAGAAGCACGGCCGGCTGCCCGGCGAGCGCGCCCGCCACGGTCTGGCGTGGTGGGCGGCGCAGGAGACCCGCCCGGACAAGAAGACCCCGCGCCCGCTGGACCAGCTGCTCGCGTGGTGGCGTGTCTCCGCGCTCCTGAAGTTCGGGCAGCGGATGGTCGACGAGCTCCTTCAACGGTGCCAGGCGGCCGGGGCGGCGATCCGGGCCCGGGTGGGCCCCTGGGTGGACACCGCGCTCGCCACGGTCGACGTCGCCGCGGTCGTCTTCACCGTGCGCGGAGTCTTCTACCGCCGCCACGTCCTGGCCGAAGCGCGCCGGCATCTGCTGGAGACCCTGCGCGGCCGCGCCTACGCGCCCGGCATCGACACCTACATCGCCGACCGGGCTCTGGAGCGCTACAGCCGTCAGCTCACCGTGCCCCAGAAAGGCCGGCGGGCCCCGGCCCCGGACCAGCTCTCCTACACAGCCGAGTTCACCTCGCCCAGCCGCTGGTGGATCGCGGGCACCGATGGGAAGCCACCCCGGGAGTCGACCCGGTACGAGCGGGCCAAGGTCGCCAGCCACGCCCTGCAGAACGCGATCCGTACCGCCCTCACCGCACCGCCCGCACGGGACGAAGCCCCGGCCGCGACCGCGTCGGCCGCACCCCCACCCGCTGGCGACCACGACCAGGCCGCGCCGCACGGCGTCGACCATCCCGGCGGGGATGCCGCTCAGAGCCCGGCGCAGCGGGTCGCCGCCATCCACGCCCACCAGCAGGCCGCGATGCCGCAGGAGTACCTGGAGGGCCGCACCACTGACCCCGAGACGTGGATCACCTCGCCGCAGAACCTCGCCCACCTCGCCGCCCTCACCCGTGCAGCCGAGGCCCGCGGCCGCACGGTCGAAGAGCAGGCAGACCAGACCAAGCAAGCGCACCAGGCGAAGCAGGCCCCGGCCGCCGACGCACAACAGCACCACACGGCGCAGCCCGACCAGAGCAGGGCAGTTGGCCCCGACCTGTGAAGGGACGCCAACCGGACGGCGCGCGTCGGGCCGGAGTGGACTCCACCCCTGATGTCCGTCGGAGAAGGTGGAGCCCACCGTGGCGCGCATCGAGTGGAGTGGAGCCCACCGTGATGTTCCACCCGCCGCGTGCCACCGCACCGACAGTGCGCGGCGCGATGCGCACCACGAGACCGCACGGGTGGGGGTGGACACCACTTCCGCCTGTTCCACCCGGTGTGCGTACGGAGGGTGACGGCGCATCGGATGCGGTGCACTCGATGCACCCCCTTGACCAGGTGCGCCGCCGGATTCCACCCAGCCCATCGGGCGGAAAGCAACCCTTGTCCAGCTACGAGTTTCCGCGTGATCTTCGACGTTTCCCCTTGACCTCGTCCGCTACCTCTCCGGCATCGACCGGCGCCGGGGTCCCAGTGCACGGTGGAGGAGGGGAGATCTCTCCCTCCCGGCACACCGCGCACCGTCACCGTCCGTAGGCCGGTGCGGACGATGCCGCGCAGCGCCGTATCGAGGCGCGTCCCACCGGGTGGAAGTGCATGACACCTTCCTCACCGGATGGAGAGTGGCGGCCACCGCGAAGCGCACCAGGAGTGGGCGGAGGCCACCCGGTGCGCTCCACCGGGCGGGGGAGTGCGTTCCATCGTGCGCAACTCAGCGCACCGTGCGCGCGCCGGTCCGCATCCGCGCGCCACCGCTTGGGCCCTCTGGTGCGCGTGGCGTGCGCCGCTCGCCGCATGTCGGCTTCTATGGTCCGCGCGTGGGACAGAACCCGGCACAGAAGGCCGCCCAGGCGGCACGTGGGCAGCAGCCGAAGAAGCGGCCCGGCAAGGCGCAGCGCGAGGCGTCTCTGCGGGCGCAGGCGGCGAGGAAGAAGGCGGGTGGCGGGAAGCCGGCCGCGAAGAAGGCGGTGGCCAAGAAGACGGTGCCGCTGCCGCGCGGGTCGCTGCGGGCCGCGTACGGCGGCACCTGCCCGGCCTGCTTCAAGGACTACGCCAAAGGCGAGGTCATCACGAAGGTCACCGAGGGCTGGGGACACCCCGGCTGCGCACCCCGGAAGCTGTCGGCAGCCGAGCGGGAGTTCACCCGGAACAAGGCCCGGATCGAGAGCGGCGAGACGTTCCGGGCCCAGAAGCCCTCGGACTGGCGGCGCGGAGCCTCACCCTCCAGCACACGCCCCGCCCGCTGATCCCCGCCTGCCGGTGTGGCGTCAGCCACGGACAAACCGGGAGAACGAACGGTGGTCAAGGGGCGTACCGGGCACCGGTGATGGTCGGGCGTCAGACCGCGGTCAAGGGGTGACCTCGCACGGTGGCTCCGGCCCGTACGCACATCCGCGTACGGGCCGGACCTGTCACCGATCCGGCTACGTAGGGCCGGAGAACCGCGAGGACCCGATGACCGCCGCACCCGATCCACACACCCGCCCTTCCCCGGCGCACCCCGCTGCGACAGCGAGCCCCGTTCCGAGCCCTGGGGCAAGCCCCGCACCCAGCCACGCAGCCACTCGCCGCCGTCTGAGCGTTGTTGCTGATCAGACCCCTGATTCGCCTGCCCCGGCCGGTTGCAACTCCTCTTCTACAAGTACTGATGTACTGGGAGAAGCGTCCCGGCCAGGGAAGAAGGCGGTGGCGAAGGCCGGCGCGGACCTCCGCGGCGAGGTCTTGCTGACCCTCGCTCAGCTGCGCCTGGCCACACCCCGCCAGCTCAAGGCGTTGCTGCTGCCGCACCAGCAGGACACCGACCACGTACGCCGGGCGCTGCGCAACCTGCTGGAGGAGTCCCCGGCCCTGGTCGGCCGGACCAACCGCGCCCAGCAGAGCTACTGGCACTGCACCCCGGTCGGCCTCGCCGAAGCAGCGGCCTCCGGTGAACTCGCACCCACCACCGGCCGGACCACGGGCAAGCGCATCGCCGCGAGCAAGACCGGCCTCCGGGAGCACGGCCTGGCCCTGGTCGACACCGCCATCGCCTTCCACCAGGCGCAGCTTGCCGATCACGCGGACTGGCGGGTGGAAGCGCCCCACCCCACCCCGGCAGGGAATCTGCTGCCCGACGGCGTGGTGCTCCTGGCAGACGGCTCCAGCGCGTTCGTGGAGATCGACCGCACCATGTCCTACGCTCGCCTGATCGCCAAGCTGGAACGCTACGACGCCTACCGGGGCGCCCCGGTAGCCGGGCGCGGGAACGCCGCCCGCCCGCCGCGCTCGCACTGGCAGGAGAACTACGCCGGGCCGTCCCTGGACCGCCCGTTCCCGCCGGTGCTGTTCGTCTTCGCCCCGGCCCGGCGCCGCGCGGCCCCGGACACGAGAGAAGCCGCCTTCCATGAGCGGGCCGGCCGGGTGGGGAGCGTGGGCTACCGGCTCACCGTGGCGACCACGACTCTGTCCCTGCTGACGGAGCACGGCGCGGGCAGGGCGGTGTGGCGGGTCGTCGGCAACCACCGCGGCGAGGAACGCCGGACCCTGGCCGCACTGCCGAAGGCGCGATGAGTACGACAGGCCCGGCCTTCACCCCTGCCGGTCCTCCGGCCATCGGGACCGCGCTGTCAGTGGTGGCTGGAAGGCTGGTCGGATGAAGGCCGACGACGAGCAGGCGCACTCTTCTAGCTCTCGGTGGCGGGCAGACATGATCCAGAGGAGGGGGTAGGGCGTGACGACGTACAGCGCTGACTACTTGAAGCGGTTGTGGGCCGCTGTGGAGCGGTTCGAGGAGGTCTTCGGGCGTTGGATGGAGACCCAGGAGGAGTCGGACCACGTCCAAACGCGCGGGCTGTTCCCCACGGTCCGGCCCAAGGACGGGCAGGACCGGGCGGCGATACGCCGGCTCGAGCTGGACGTGGCGGAGGCTGCGGGGGCCGCTGCCCGGGCGGTCACGGTTACTGGGGCGCAGATCGCCGTGGACGGGGTCGGGGTCCTTGACCCGATCGAGAACTGGTCGTTGATGTCGGCCCCCAAGGCGCTCTTCACACCCCAGGAGGTCCGCACCACGGCGGCCAGGGTCCGGGGCCGTCTGAGCATGATGATCAGCGAGGCTGAGGCAGCGGCGGAGTCAGCGACGCCAGGATTCGCCCCTTCCGAACTCCATGAGGTCATCTGGACGGCGGCGGCCGCCCACTGGACGACCCACCAGTACCGGGTCGCGGTGCGCGAGGCGTCGGAGGCACTGACCGTGCACTGGAAGAAACGCTTGGGCCGCAACGACGTGACCGACACCTCGTTCTGGCAGCAGACCCTCTCCGCGGGCGACCCAGAACCCAGCAAGCCCAAGCTCGCCTGGCCAGGCCCGGCGGAAGATCAGACTGCCAAGAGCATGCGCGGAGGGCTGGCGCCGTTGGCTGGCGCGCTCAACAACCTCGCGACCGGACTGAACCTCACGGTCAGGAACGTCGCAACGCACACCCGCGATGAGCTCACTGAACAGGAAGGGATGGAGCGACTCGCGGCGTACAGCTACTTCGCCCGCCTGCTCGATCAGTGCGAGATCCGTCGGAGCGAGGAGGCGGGCACCTGACCCGGCCTTCGCTGGCCAGGCCCACCTCCTATGAGCCGGACGGCGCCCCCGCTCGGCTCATAGGCTCTCGGCATGACGATGACACCGGCTGAAATCGAAGCGCAGACGGACACCCTGGAGCTCCTCAACAACGAGGTGGCTTCGCGTCTGGCGCGGCAGTCGGAATCGCTGGCGAAGATCGACACCAAGGCAGTTTTCCTCATCGGTTTCGCTGCGACCGCCGCGCAGTTCCTGGCGACGCACCAGCGCCACGAGGTCCTCGCCTACTGCGCCTTCGCCGCGTACGCCATCGCCTTGGTCACGGGTGTGCTGACGTTCCGGGTGGCGGAGCACAAGGATCTGGAGCCCCACCCGATGCTGGCGGCACACGTTGGGTCCCCCAAGGGGCGGGTCCTGGCTGAGCTGGCGGCGTCCCGGGCGGTCATCTTCGAGAAGAACAAGGAACGACACGAGGAGAAGGTCCGGTACTGGGCGGTCAGCCTCTGGTCGCTTGGCGCAGGCCTTTGCCTGTCGACTGTCGCACTGCTGCTGCACACTTGAGGACCATGAGCAACGAACCGAACCAGGGGAGCGGCCAGCCCGACCCCGCGCCGGCCGCACCCGCCCCAGCTCCGGCGCCTCAGCCGGACTTCGTCGACACCTTCGCCAACCAGGCGCTGATCGGCACCGACAAGAAGAGCGACACCAACCCCACCTTCACCACGGCGGTGCGGCCGCAGGGGAACACCGAGACCCGCTGAGACTGCACCTCAAGATCGTCGGGCCCGGATCTCCACAAGGAGGCCCGGGCCCGACGCGTGACCGGCAGTTCCGGCCTGCCGCTGTCAGAGCAGGCGGGTGATGTGCCGCTCCCACCGATGCTGCCATTCGCCGTGCTCACCCTCGCCGGGGGCAGGAACTGTTTCCAGGTCCTCGGGCAGGGTGATTTCTTCCGGTGCGTACGTGCCGTTGTCGAAGTAGCAGGCCCATACTGCCTGGCGGCCGGAGTCGATGACGACGGCCGCCACGGCACCGTCGTCGGTGAGGCCGCCTTCGTCGACGGCGGTGCGCCCGGCCTCGATCGCCTTGCTGCTGCTGCGGAACACCTGGACGGCCCTGCCGTGCGGGTGGCGCTTGCCGGTCAGGAGGTAGAGCGCCCAGTGAGTGCCGACCGCCTCCGGCCACCGCTTGCGGGCGGCCTGCCGGGTGATCCCGGCCGCTTCGCCCAGTTCCGCGTAGGAAGCGGCAGCCCGGCCTGCGCGGGTCGCGGCGTCGTTGGCCAGTTCCCGCGCGGAGATACCGGCTTCCGTGGCGACCTCCAGGTAAGCGATGTGCAGCACCTTGGCGGCCGCGGATGCAGGGGCGAGCGCATTCGGGCTAGTAGGTCCCCCGTGTTCGCTGAGCCCCAGGAAGCTCACGCGCCGCCTCGTCTCGTTCCACACCAGATCGCGAACCTGCGCCCGGAAGGCGACCCGCGCCTCGAAGGGTTCGTTGTCGAGCAGCTCCCACATATCAACCATGCTGAAACTGTAGGGCACGCAAACGCTTCGTGACAACTAAAGTTTCGATCGGGCCGGGAGTGCAGTGCGCGATGAGACGTATCGAAAGTCGCACCACTGCCAAGCCTTCCCGCGGTCGTCGCCTGATCTTCACGGGCTCGCCGTCCACAGATCTGCAGCTCAGGGCTCGTCAATCGCCAGAACTTATGCACAGGGCAACGCTTTTACGGTCGGTGTCCGGTTCCGGGTGTGAGGTGCCGGGACGCAGATCGAAAGGGCACGGCCATGGCGCAGACGAAGTTCGACAAGCAGGTGGATGAGTCCGCCGATTCCCTCGCGCGCGGGATCGCCCGGGTGCTGGCCGGCCGAGACCTGGACGGGGTCCGCCGTACGGACGCGACGTTCTGGCGTGCGGGTACCCGGGTCCTGCCGAAGGTGGAGGGCAAGGTCCGCCGCCGCTCCTACAAGCCCGGGTGGCGCCGGTTGTCCTTCCGCCTCGCTCTCGGTGGCGGGGTCGCGGAGAGCGGCTACCTGACCACCCGGGACCTGGACGCCACCCGCGAGACCCTGACGGAGTTGTGGGAGAACCGGGAGGCGGCGCTCGCGACGCTGGAGCCCGGCGGGATCGCCGCCGCCTCCGTCCTCACGGTGGGCACCGCGACGTACATGGTCCTGACCCGTGAGCGCCGGGAGCTGATGCGCGAGTGGGTGGGCCCGCTGCACGACGCCCTGCATCAGCCGCTCGGGCTGGCGGAGCAGACCGACCCGCGCCGCTACCTCCACATCCCGAAGAACTTCACGGACGACGACGCGCAGATCCGTATCGATCTGCCCACCCGGCTCGGGTTCTCCCGCGACGTGGTGGCCGACCTCATCACGCAGAAACTCGCCCTCCAGGGCGTGACGTTCTCTTGGCACCCGGAGGGCCGCAAGCCGTACGTGCTGGTGAAGAAGACCCGCAAGCCCCCGCCCACGGCTCTCTTCAAGGACCCCAAGATGCGGGACCTGGTCGCCAAGGCCAAGGAGTCCGCACCGATCATCGGGTTCGGGGCCGCCGGGCGGATGATCGTCTCCGTCGACCTGGACGCCGAATCCCCGCACATCCTCGTCAACGCCAGTACGGGTGGCGGCAAGTCGGTGATCCTGCGGTGCATCGCCTGCCAGATGCTCCACCACGGCAGCCGGGTCTTCATCCTGGACACCAAGCGGATCTCCCACCTCTGGGCGCGCGGCCTGCCCGGCGTCACCTACTGCGCCGACGTCGCCGACATCCATGACCAGCTCATCGCCCTCGGCATCGAAGGGCGGCGCCGTACGCGGGTCGCCGACGAGCTCGGTATCGGCGCCGATCCGAAGGCCATCGGCCCACGGTTGTTGATCCTCCTCGAAGAGGTCAACGCGACGATGAAGCAGCTGGCCCGCTACTGGGAGAAGATCCGCGAGTCCGGCGACCCGAAGGTCTCCCCGGCCGTCGACGCGCTCAACGAGATCCTCTACATGGGCCGCCAGCTGCGCATGCACGTCCTCCTGGTCGCCCAGTCCGCCACCGCCCGCGCTCTGGGGGGTCCGGAGGTCCGCGAGCAGTTCTCCACCCGCATCCTCGCCCGCTACAGCGTGAACGCCTGGCGGATGCTCGCCCCCGAGGTCCACCCGGCGCCGAAGTCCACCAAGCACGCCGGCCGCGCCCAGGTCGTCACAGGCGGCAGCGCCACCGAGACGCAGGTGCTGTTCTTCACCGAGGCCGAAGCCCACGAGTGGGCCAGCACCGGCAAGACGACCGCGGCCGAACCGCAGCACCCGGGCCTCCCCGAACAGCCGGGCCCGCCCGTGCTCCACAAACCCGACCCACCCGCCGACTTCCCGCCCCCCCGACACCTGGAACAGCGACGCGTCCCTGCCGCCGGTCGCCCCCGCCCCGGCCCCGGCCGCCGAGCCCGTCACCGTCCCGGCGACGTCGCCGACGGATCCGGCACCTGATGACGACGACCAGGAGGTGGGACTGCGCCAGGCCGCCGAGCACCACCTGCCCGGCCTCACCCTGGCCGCCCTGCGCTTCGCCCGCGCCAACGACCCCACCTTCCCCACCTCGGCCGCCAAGCGCGGCACCGAACTCCTCTACAGCGTCCACGACCTCAAGAAGTGGGCCCGCAACCGGCCCCGCGCCCCCACCGGCACCACCGACCTCGACTGAACCCCGGAACCACGGCGGGTCAGAAATCTGACCCGCCCCTCGATCCGAACCTGTCCGCTTTCACCGACACGATCCCCCGGACCCGGAAGAACCCCCGGCTCTCCCCGGCACCACACAGAACAGGAACACCGCCCCATGAAGAAGACCGCGCTCCTCACGATGCTCAGCTTCGCCGACCCCGACCTGCGGGAGCAGATAGAGGCCATGCCCGAGGGAAACCGCCCTCATCGGCATCAGCACCACCGGACAGGCCATCGCCGTCGACCTGGACGGCGAATCCCCGCACGTCCTGGTCTGCACCGCCAGCGGCGGCGGCAGCACCACCATGCTGCGCTCCCTGACCGCCCAGTTCCTCCACCAGGGCGCCCACGCCCTGGTCCTGGACACCAAGCGGATCTCCCACCTGTGGGCGAAGGCACTGCCCACGGTCACCCACCGGGGCAACATCGCCGGCATCCACGACGCCCTCCTCGGCCTCGCCACCGAGCTGGAGCGCCGCCTCGACCTCGACGGTGACCTGGACACCGTGCCCCGCCTGATCGTCGCCATCGACGAAGCGAACACCACGCTGAGCCGCCTCGCCCGCTACTGGGAGACCTTCCGGCAGAAGGACGACCCGAAGACGTCACCGGCCATCGCCGCGCTCGAGGAAGCGCTCTGGGTCGGGCGCGCGGCCCGCGTCCACGTCATCTTCGACGGACGCCCCCAGGCCACCGTCCTCAGGGGCGCGGCCCGGGAGCTGTTCGCCACGGTGATCCTGGCGCGGTTCACGGCCGACACCTGGCAGGTCCTCGCCCCGGCCGCCGGCCCCGCCCCCAAGCAGCGCCACCCCCAGCAGGGCCACCTGCACGTCATCCAGCACGGCGAGGCCGAGGAGACGCAGGCGATCCGGATGACCGACGCCGACGTCGTCACCTGGCTCACCGACCCGGACGACCCCACCGCCTGACCGAACGGCCGACACACCGCGGGCCCCGGGGGACCGCCACGGCTCCCCCGGGGCCCGGTCGGGCTCGCACTGTTCAACAACCGCGGAGCTCCCCGCCGTCACGCGTTCCGCGACCGCCTGCGACACGGCCGGACCGGAGCAGGGGGAACGAACCGCCGAACCTGATGTACACCAGAACCATGGACACGACCCAGCACGTGTTCTGCGTGCGATGCGGCAGCGCAGACACCCGAGTTACCCGCCTTGACCCCACCAGCGCGGGAGGCACCTGCTCCCGCTGCGACAAGCCCTTCCACGCCACCCCGTGCCAGAACTGCGGAGGATTCCGCATCGACGGCTCCTTCGGCGTCTCCGGCACACGATTCGAGAACCTCCCCGAAACGGTGCGGTGCTGGGACTGCTCCCACCCCAACCCGCTGCGCGACCCCGGCCCGGAGGAGACGGCGGGCGCGGTGACCTGAGAGGAAGTAAGTCGGTTAGCCCGGCGTGACGATCTCGCACCTGCCCGCCGGGCCCACCGATGATGTTCCCTACGAGCCGTGGGACGGCGAGGACGAAGCCCTCGCCGCGGCCGCGGCCGCCGGCCGCCGCGCGGCGGAATGGATCCGCTCCCTGCCCCAGGCGCCGACTCCCGGCCCGGTCGGCTCCTGGCTTCTTGAGGATCTGCCCGAAGCGATCGAGGAGGCGACGGCAGCCTTGGACCCGCAGGACTGCGACCGCATGGAACCCGACGGCGTGATGGTCGACGGCGCGGGCGGCCTCGACGGGGAAACCCGCCGCAAGCTGGTATTCGTGCCGTGCGCGGTCCAGGACGCACGGTGGCTCACCCCGGACCAGCAGATTCGGCTGGTGGCGGTGGCCTCCCTGGTGTTGGGGGCGGTACGGCTGCTCGCGGAAGACCCGGGCACAGCCATCACGACGGGCGAGCTGACGCGGATGTGGGCCCTGCTGGATCACGCCATCGGATAAGCGTGGTGGCTGGCAGCGGTGCTGCGCGTCCCCAACCATGCCTGCCTCGTCCATGCCCTCTTTGGGAGGCGGAACTACGGGTTCTGCTGGGCCGTTTCGTGACGCTCTTTGCGGGATTCCGCCATGCGACGTCGCTGCGCGGGCTGGACATAGAGGAGAACCGTGGCTTCGGCGACCAGCTCTGCGATGTCGGCCAGTTCTTCGGCTGAGTAGGCGACGCCTTGGTGCACGCTGTCGTTGCCGACGACTCGTGTCTCGTCCATAGCCGTGATGATGTCACCAGGCAGGTTTTTCGCCGCGAGTTCCCGGATCTTTCCGTGCAGGGTGTTGTGGGTGGCGCCCTGGTCCTTGCACAGCTCCTCTACCGCTGACCGGTACCCGACGCCGGCGAGCCGGGCCGCACCGGCGTTCTCGGCCCGTGAGGCTTCTTCGTACGCGCTGCGGATCCGCTCCGGTACATCTGGGTGCAGCACGCGAGGAGCGGGGGAGGGCCACAGCACCAACCGTGTCAGTTCTTCGATGCGAGCTTCCCTGCCCCAGCCGGTCTGCTTGCACTCGATGACCTCCAGGATCGAGCGACCGCACAGCTGGCACACCCAGCATTCCTGCTGCGTCCATGAGGAGAGGGGGAAGACCGGCAGGGATCCCTCGTTGCCGAACTCGTCAAACGCGTAATCACGGCTCTCCGGAGCGATCATGCGCCGATCAACCATGTCCATCACGGTGCCAGTGGCGCATTCCGCGTAGGGGCATACGGCTCTGCGCTGCTCAAGTGAAGTCAGTTTCTCCTGCTCAGTCATCACAGCACTGTAGTGAGCGCGCATCTTGCGCACACCGGCTTTCGATGGCAGGCAGACCGAGACCGGCCCGTCAGCTTGACGAGTCGGTGTGGTCGTGGCGGCGTAGGAGCCGTTCGAAGAAGGCAGTGAGCATCTCGGGAGCCGCTGCATCGCATAGTTCCTGGCCGCCGATGCGGTAGACCTCGTAGCCCTGGAGCGTGAGCTCGCGGTCCTCGGCCACCATCGACGCGTAGCGCCCGGGGTCAGGGAGCCAGTCGGTGTCAGGCCGCTGCCCGGCGGCGCGGCCGGCAGGGCGGGCGTAGTGCTGGATGCCGTCGATCTCGATGACCGCGCGGGTGCGATGGTTCATCAGCAGCAAGAAATCCATGCGCTGGCGGGCAAGGCGTCTGGCCCCGCCCAGCTCGCTCATGCTGTAGGGGTCGTAGTGGAGATAGACCTGAGGGATAAGGGCGGGGAGGTCAAAGCCGAGCTTGACATAGGTGTCGAACACCAGGAGCTCAGCACCGTTGTCCCCGAGGGAGCGTCGCAGCCGGTCCCGCAGAGAGATCCGCGCCTGCGTCGGGTCGTCCGCGTGCTCAGGGTGCTGGCGAACCCACCAGGTGACCAAGTCCTGCCAGCTCAGCCCGCGGCCCTCCAGCGGCTGGTCGTACACCAGGCAGTACTGCTCGTTCTTGACGATGCGGATGGTGTTGCTGATGGAGTCCGGCAGGACGATCTGCGGCTTGGGGCCGTCGGCCGCGAAGATGAGGTTCTTCAGCTCTCCGGAGACGCCCTGCAGGCCCAGCTGAGCCAGTAACTGCTGCAGGTCGTCATCGCCGTACTCCTCGATCACGCGACGGGCTATCTCCATCAGATCCGGGAGCGACTTGTCCTCCAGCCGAGCCAGAACGTAGCCCCTCTTGCTGTTGAACGGATCCTCGTCCGCGCCCTGCGGGGCGAGCCCCAGGTACTCACAAACCGCAGCGAGTCGGTTGGCCTTGACGTAACCCCACAAGGCCTCCGCGATGGCATCCCGCAGTTTGAACACTGGCACTCCGGACGGCAAGTTCATCCCGCCATCATGCAGACCAAGCACACGCCACGGCAGCGCGTAGGTGAAAGCAACGACCGCGACGGGGCCGTCGCACACTACGATCCGAAGACGCGCTGCGGCCACCACCTTCTGCGAGCGCGGCGCATGGACTGTTCGCGTCAATGATTCCGGCTCGACTCACGGCCGATGTCTGGCGGCGCTCGGGCTCCCCGCAGCGCCCACGAACGCTGTCCCTATCCCGCGTATCTGGCGTCACGCGGCAGCCAACTCCGGCTACGGGAAGACCCGGACTGAGGGCGGACCGAAAATCCGTCCGCTTGTCGGACCTGGTTGGCACACTGGGCAGATGAACGAGGGATCACCCGCCCAGTGGCTGGCGGCGGCGCAGAAGATCGATGCCCGGATCGAGAAACTCCGACCCGAGGCCGATCGCCACGTGGTCGGGCAGCACGTGATCTCCCAAGTCCTGCTGAAGCGCTTCGCCGCTCCGTTCGGCAGCGATGGGCTCAAGCTCGTGCCCTTCAACCTTGACCACCCCGACCGTTTGCACAAGATGGCGAGTCCGCGCCAGTGCGGCAAGGTCCCGCACTTCGCACGCTTCGCCTCTGCCTCCCTGGAACAGCTATGGGGCAAGCTCGAGACACGGATACCCGACGCCGCGCGCGCGGTGGATCGAGGCGACGTCTTCCAGCATGAACAGCATGTGCAGACCCTGAAGGACCTGATCGCCCTGCACCTGGTCCGCTCGCTGAACTACCGCAAGGTCCATCAGCGCATCTTCACCAAGATCTACACCGAGCAGCGCACCGCTCTGCTTACCGACCAGTCCGACCTGCTGCGCCTCGCGGTACTGCAACGCAGCGGACTTCACCTTCCCGGACCGCAGGGCCTGGCTGCCGCGGCGGACGAGATCTTGAGCCCGCACCTGGCGAACTTTGAGAACGGTGCGGACTTCCGGGCGCGGATCGAGGACACCTTCGCCAAAGCGAAAGAGATGATCAGCGATGCAGGGTTGGAGATTCTGGTGCCCGCCGCCGGGGAGTTCCTCCTGGGTGACACCCCGGCCCTGGCTATTCAGCAGAGTGAAACCAGAACCGCCTTCAACGTAGCGATTGGCGACTCCACCTCCATCGTGTTGCCTTTCGGTCCCAGGCATCTCTTGGTCGGACGGACCCCCCGCTACGGACTGAGCATCGCCACCGAGGAGACGGTTGGCTTCCTCAACCGGCTTCAGATCGAGGCGGCGGAGCAGCGCGTCTACTTCCGGCCCCGCAGAGGCCTGGACACCATCGTCCGCAGTTACCTAAAGCAGGGCATCCGGAGTGCCAGGAGCTAAGCCTGCCAGCCGCTTCACCTTCTTCCCGTGCTTGGCCGGGAGAGGGGTAGCGCGATGGCCGGAGGAAGTCCGCCGGCTGTCACGGTTGCGGTGGCAGTGGCAGGTTCTTGGTCACCGCGGAAGTACTGAGGAGCTGAACGAGGAGCACGGCGATGTGGACGGCGGCCTGGGCGGCCTCCAGGGTGATGGGCGCGCTGGTCTGTCCTCCGGGGTGCCGGTCGCGGTGCCCTTGCCAGAGGAGTCTCATGAGGGAGAGAACCGTTTCGACCTTGGCTGGGACCGCCTTGTTGTCAAGGATCACCATCGAGTAGGCGGCCTCGTTGTCGTCCAGTTCTCGGATGACGGTGCCGAGGGTCGGCTGGGGTTTGGTGCTGGCGTACAGGGGGATCGCGACATCTTCCACTGCCCGCACCGCATCGACGTAGGCGCCACTTGCGTCGGGGTGCAGTGCGTACGCCTTGGCCCAGGAACTGCGTAGATACGAGCTGGCGTCGTCGCGGCCAGACGATTCGGCGTGTTGCATGGCCATGACGGCGGACTCGGCGACGGTGGCGTCGACAACCCGCTCCAGACCGGCGTGCGAGACGTCATCGGCCTCGCGCACTTGGTAGGCGGAGGCGGCATCGCCGAGCAGTGCGTCCAGTGTGTTGACCGGATCCACGAACTTCGCGTGCTTGGAGAATATTGCCGCCAAGGGCGAGGCTGCGTTCGGGTGCTTGACGAGGTACTCGTGGTGGGCGACCTCGCCGATATCGAGGTAGAGCAGACAGTCGACGACATCGAGAAGCAGGCCAGCCGACACCCTGGACAGATCACGTGCGCTCGACGGGAGGCGGCTGTTGTCGAAGACATGAGCATCGGCGGTCAACTTCAGCCTGGCTATGACGCGGTGGACAAGCGATTCCGTCACCACCGAATCCCGGATCCACGACCGCAGTCCCGGTTCCAGGTGCTCGGGAACTCCTTCATGGACTGTCCGGTCGACGGGTAGGCCGGCCTCGCGGGCGGAGAGCGGCTGCCACGGTGATGTCGTCATCCCTAGACCGTAGCGCCAGCTACCGACACCGAGCGGCTCGATCCTGCCCACGAGCAACGGCTTCGACGAGGAGACCCGCAGCACGCCGGCGGCCGTGCCGTGTGCGGTCCAGGGCGCGCTGTGGCTCATCCCGGACCAGCAGATCCGGCTCGTGGCGGTCGCCTCCCTGGTCACCGGGGCGGCACGGCTCCTCGCGGAAGACCCGGGCACGGCCATCACGACCGGTGAACTGTCTCGGATGTGGGCCCTGGTGGACCACGCCATCGCCTG
Source organism: Streptomyces sp. AM 4-1-1 (assembly GCF_029167625.1). NCBI lineage: Bacteria > Bacillati > Actinomycetota > Actinomycetes > Kitasatosporales > Streptomycetaceae > Streptomyces > Streptomyces sp. AM 4-1-1. The sequence continues at coordinate 17,882 of NZ_CP119145.1, read as the reverse complement.
AGCCGACGACCGCCGAGCCGTGCTGTTCACCAACAGCGCGGCTCCGACATCACGACGTCGTCGCCAGCTCCGGTACTTCGAGCACCTCGGCCACCTTGCGGGCCATCGCGGCCACCTGCGGCGGCAGGTAGCTGTCCAGCGAATCGACTTCGTCGCACAGCTTCGCCCGCAGCCCGTGCAGGCACGCCTCGGTGAACAGCTTCTGCGGTTCCTCCTCGGGACGCTGCGCCTGCTCGGCCTGCCGCACGGTCGTACCGCATCCGGTTCGTCGGCGCACGCATCGCCTCGTACGCGAGCGGCTCGCCCGTCAGGCCCGCCACGTGCCGCGTTCGCGAGAAGCTGCGCGTTGCCCTCAACCACCATGCGTGGGTGGACGTCCGTAGAGGCGAACGTGCTCGCTGCGTACGCTGCGAGCATGAGGGCGTTCTGGGGGAGTAGCTGCTGATGCTGAGAATCCCGTCTGTGCCCACCGCTCATCGGGATACGGCGACACACGACGAACGGTTGATCTGGGGCTGGGATCCTCCGTGACTGAGGCCGCGCATAACACCGTGGGCACCAAGGACACGCGTCTGATCGTGGTCCGTGGGAACAGCGCCTCGGGCAAGTCGTCCGTCGCGGCCAGCCTGCGTGAGAGTTTCGGCCGCAACCTCGCCATCGTGGGCCAGGACAACCTTCGCCGGATGGTGCTCCGTGAACGCGACCGGCCCGGCGGCGCCAACATCGGGCTGATCGACCTGACCGCCCGCTACGCCCTGGACAACGGCTTCCACGTAGTCGTCGAAGGCATCCTGTACGCCGACCGCTACGGCCCCATGCTGCAGGACCTGGTGCGCGCCCACCGCGGTGTCTCACGCTGCTACTACCTCGATGTGCCGTACGCGGAGACGGTGCTACGGCACGCGACGAAGCTGGACGCCGCGTACCTCCAGCAGGTCACCCCCGATCACCTCAGCGACTGGTACCGGGCCAAAGACCTGCTGCCCGGCGCCCTGGAGACCGTCATCGGGGCGGACAGCTCCCTGGAGGACACCGTCGCGCAGATCCTGTACGAGAGCGGGCTGGACGAGATCGCCCCGATTGACCGCTGAGCCCGCAACCCGCTGCTCGCCACCCGAACCGGTGACGGGGCTGGCCCGACCCAGTCTGTGCCGCGCGGCCGTGCACGACGGGTGTCGACCAGGAGCCCAGCGCGTCCGCCGGCTCTTGGCACTGTCACCCGTTGCTGTGGTTTCCCAGCGCGTGGCGTGCTGCGGAAAGGAACGTCCTACGGGTCTCGGTCAGGCGAGTGGACTGGCCCGTCATGTAGTCGAGGACGGTGACCCGGCCCTCGTGGACGGCATCGCGCAACAAGACAGCAGCCTCTTCGCGTGGCAGGTCGGTCCTCTCCAGGAACTGAACCGCGGTCTCGTACACATGCCGCACGGCGGCGTAGGCCTCACCGATGGATTCGAACGGGTGGCCACCTCGGGGTACGTAGTGGCCGAGCGCGCTGATCGTTCCCGGACGGACACCGGGCGGCGCTTCCACAGCCGTATAGGCGTCACGCATGCCGGCGAGACGGACCTGGAGGTCGAGCAGCGCGTTGACCGCATCGGTGACCGGTGTGCTCGACTGCTCCCGCCGCGTGACAGCGTTCCTCTCCTCCACCTGCCTGGCATAGAGGGCACGCCAGGTGCGGGCAGCGAAGCTGCTGCTCAGCGCCGCTTCGGCGATCTCATCGCAACAGGCCACCAGTTCCTGGGCGGCCCCCACCAGTTCCGCGTCGCCCTCCAGCTCCAGGACAGCCAGCGCCCGCTGGAGATCACGGTTGGCCGGTCGCAGACTGTCCGGTACGCCCGTGCTGTCCAGGACCTGGTCCAGGATCCCGACCAGTTCCCCGATGGCGAGGAGGAAGACCGAGCATGCTTCCCGGCGTACGCCGCGCAGCCACTGGTCGTGAGCCGAGTCCGACTGTGCTCGGACCGTGTCCAGCGCGGCTTGGTAGGCCGTTTCCGCCTGGCGGAGACCCGCCTGGTGCGTGGCACCGGCAGTCTGGAGGGCAGCACGGAGCTGCCAGCGCCCGATCAGTAGCGTGCACGGCACCCCCACGACAGCTACCGAGGTGGTGACGACCAGCGCGATCCCTTGTAAGTCCATCGCAGCTCATCGTGCCAATCCGCAGCAAGCAGGTCAGGGAAATCAGCACACAGGCCGGACCAGTTTCCTGTCGAAGGAGGCCAGCGGCAAGGGTACGGAGGTCTGCGGTACTCCATAACCATGAAGACACAGGAACTGTTCTGCATGCGACACCGCAGCAGGCCCGTTACCCGCGACCACCAGGCCGGTAGGGAAAGAGCCTGCCCTCGCTACGGTTAAAGGCTGTCCCGTAACTGCTGGCTCCGTTCAACGGTGTCCCGGTATGCGCCGATTGCTTGAGGTTTCGCTGAAGGCGGCAAGTCGGTCCGGAACCGGACAACCTGACACCTCAGTGGAGCTCCAACCAGGCCTGCGTTGAGTTACGGGACAGCCTTTAGAGTCGATAGCGACCTATTTTTGTTCTGCGGTAAATCAGGCGCCCGTCTTTCGGGGTCGTGGATACCGCTGAATAGCATCTGTGTCAAATTCTTCTAGGCCGATTACGCTGTTCGCGTACTGCAGGGATATGCTCAAATCCTCGATCTGCTTAAGTGGAGTGATGTCAATATTCTTAGATAAGAAATTGTAGCAATTGATGAGTACGCTTCTTAGGTTAGGAAAAATATACGGGATTAGGTGTATCTGTGTATCTGTATCGGTGACTGACAACTGAAGGCGTGTCACGTTGAGCATCGGGGTGGCCTGTGCCAGATCAAACTCGGAGATAAAAAGGTCGGTCAGTTTTGGCAGCGAGGAGATTTCTCGCCACTCCGCTGGGGTCGGTCCCGAGTTGATGACCAATTTTTCCAAAAGTTGCCACTTTGAGATGCCTTCTAGTGAGGCGTCGATCGTGCGGACTAGGCGTAGTTCGGTTAAGCCCGGTGGTGCGGGCATCTCCTCAAGCCTGTTCCAAGGCAATCGAGTGTAGAGAGACAGCTCGGAGAGTTCTGGAAGGAGAGCCAAAGCATCGAAAGAGACTGCATCCGGAAAGCGGAGGAGGCTCAAAGATGTCAGTGGTAGTCCTGCGAGGTCTTCAATGTGTGTGAGTTGGCTGCACTCGGACAGGGTGAGTTCTCTCAAGGCGGGTAGACGGTGCACAAATTGCAAATCAGCTAGCAAGCTGCCTGCGTCGATTCGGAGTCTCTGGGTGTGTTCGGGAGAGAGGTGTTCGATTATTTCTTCGTCGGCGAAAGCTTCTCCGAAGTTGACGTCGAGGATGGGTTTTAGCGCCTGCAAGGCGTTGCGCTGGTCATTGGTATTTACGACAAGGGTTAGGCGGTCCTTGACGGGGAGTAGGATCTCCCGCGCATAGGGAAGCGATTCGAAGTTGCCCCAGCCATTGACGAGTTCGTAGGGTACTGGTCCGGAACTCAGTGACTGGGTGAAGTTGCTGAGGAAGGCGTAGGCGTGATCGCCTCCGATGGTGGCGGCAGTCTGGATGACAGCGCCTACTTCGTCATACTCCAGGTCTTCAGGCCCCGGTAGCAGGTCCAGAATGCCCGGTCCGAGCGCCGCAAGACCTGTCGCTTCTTCCGGTGAGCGGGGCGGCATCAGAACACGCGCATGGTGTTCGACCAGTTTGCGGACGGCGGGTTCGATTTCTGTGGCGTACTGCAGGCTGGCAGCCGCCAGGAGGTGAAGTCTGCTCCTGTGCTCAGTCTCGGCGTCACCGCGTTCGATGAGTCGGCGGAGCAGATCAGCGCTTTCGGTGGGGCGGGCGTGGGCGACGGCCATGCGTACGACGTCTTCCCATTGGTCGTCATGGGCATTGTTGACGACTAGTGTCCTGAGTCGTTAATTCGTGTGCAGTATGCGGCGAGTGTGTCGAGGATGTCGTCGGCGGTCTTCGTCCAGACGAACGGCTTGGGGTTCTTGTTCCACTCGTTGATCCAGCGGCGGATGTCGCGTTCGAGTTCGATGACGCTGCGGTGGGCCGAGCGGCGGAGTTTGCGGGAGGTCAGCTCGGCGAACCAGCGTTCGACGAGGTTGAGCCAGGACGCCGAGGTGGGGGTGAAGTGCAGGTGGAAGCGGGGATGCCGCAGCAGCCACTTCTTGACCGGTTCGGTCTTGTGGGTGGCGTAGTTGTCCAGGACCAGGTGAAGTTCGAGGTCCTTGGGGACGGCGGCGTCGATGACCTTCAGGAAGCGGAGGAACTCCTGGTGGCGGTGGCGGCGGTAGTGCTGGGCGATGACTGATCCGGAGGCGATGTCGAGGGCGGCGAACAGGCTGGTCGTGCCGTGCCGGACGTAGTCGTGGGTCATCTTCGCCGGCGTGGCCGGTGCCATCGGCAGGACGGGCTGGGTTCGGTCCAGGGCCTGGATCTGCGACTTCTCGTCCACCGCCAGGACCAGCGCGTTCTCCGGCGGCGACAGGTAAATGCCCACCACGTCACGGACCTTGGTCACGAACTGCGGATCGGTCGACAGCTTCCACGTCTCCACGATGTGGGGCTTGAGGCCGAAGGCCCGCCAGATCCGCGAGACGGCCGACTGCGACATGCCCTGCGCCTGGGCCATCGAACGTGTCGACCAGTGCGAATCGCCTGTTGGTGGGCTCTGGCCGAGCGTCCTGGCGACCATGGCTTCGACCTGCTCGTCCGTGATCTTCCGCGGTGCACCCGAACGCGGCCGGTCCACCAGGCCCTCCAGCCGGTCCGCGACGAACCGGGACCGCCACTTACGCACCGTCTCCCGCGAGACACCCAGGTCGTCCGCGACCTGGGCGTTCGACCGGTCCTCCGCGCACGCCAGCACGATCCTCGACCGCAGAACCAGTGCCTGCGACGCAGTCTGCTTGCGCAACCAGCCCCGCAGGACCCTGCGTTCGTGATCGGACAGCTCCAGCGGCAACGGCTTCGGACCAGGCATCGCCACACTCTACAACCGCACGCGAACTAACGACTCAGGACACTAGAGGGAAATCGTGGGCTTCGATGGCGGCTTTGGCCCCGAGGTAGTCCTGGAAGGTGCGGTGGACGAAGTCGATGGTGTCCGCCGTGGGCTGGCGCAGGAGCCCGCTGCGGCCGACCAGGTGTGTTAGAACCTGGTCGCGGGTGCCCTGTTCGGCCACGGCCTGCATGGCTGGCAGCGCGTCGCCGATCAGGGCCAGCGCAGTGGCTCGTTCCATCTCGGTCTGGCGGTTGCGGATGAGCCAGTAAGCCAGACGCTGCAGTAGCTGGACGCTCTGGTGTTCGGTGAGCTGGATGCCTTCCGGGTCATCGATGCTGCGCTCGAGGTCGCGGCGCACGAGCAGCATAGACAGCGCTGCCTCGTACAACTCCATGCGGCTGTGAGGCAGATGACCGCGGCGGTCCCTGTGCAGCGCGCAAATCAAGGCACACATCAAGGGTGTGCTGGACAGCTGCGCCAGATCGCGCTGCGCACGCACGGTGACCTGGAGCGCTGTCTCGAGATCATGTAGCTGTGCCCGCTCGGTCTCGGTCGTAGAACTGTGCTGGGCTGCGGTATGCCACCGGTGAACGAAGACTCCGGTGTCGGCCGCACTCATGGGCCGCACTGACAGTTCGGTGAAGTGCGACGAGGCCAGCCAGCCTTCCGGGACAGCGGACGGACGTGTGGTGACCACGACGCGTGCGTCCTTGTAGGCCGCAAGAAGCTGCTCGAGCCAGTCCCGCGTGGCGCCGCGGTGCTCTTGAGGAACCTCGTCGATGCCATCGACCAGGACGAGTGCCTCCCCCCTGTCGAGCACAGCATCGGCCCAGCCCTCAGGCTGTGATGCGGCCAAGGGGGTGCCGACCGCAGACAGGAAATCGTGCGGCTCAGGAAGCGGGCCACGCCTCACCAGCGTCCGCAGTGGCAGGACGAAAGGTACGCGCCCCCGCCAGTCCGCCAGTTCCTCCGGCAGCTCATTGCGTGCCGTCGCGACAGCCAGCCACTGCAGCAGTGTTGTCTTTCCGCTGCCCGCGAGTCCTCGCAGAAGAACTCGGCGGCAGTTGGCCAACGCGTGCTCCGCACGCTTCACGACGACGGACGGCCGGTTGGCTTCCTCATTGCCCGCAAGCCAGTCTTCCGGCCGCTCCGCCAGTTCCAAGCTCAAGGTAAGCCGCGTCCAGTGGCCAACGCGCACGTTCCGGCCGACTCAGATCCAGCCCCACGACCGTCAGCTGGGAATGCCGCTCCGCCACGTAACGGAGGTACCGCTCCTCGAACGAAGGCTGTGCCTTCAGCCGCGTTGCCCTAACCAGCTGCGGATAGTTCCTGCGTGCCTGCGGCACGGGGGAGGCGGCGTTACGTAAGGCCAGCAGAGGCTCCACATCTGCACCCAACGCCTTGGCCAGGGCCACCAGCGTGGCCTCGGAAGGCAACGCCTGACCATTCAGTGCCTGGCTGACCGTTGTCCGCCCCAGCCCGGTCCTCTGCTGCAACCCACCCATCTGCAAACCACGCTGCACCCTGAGGGTACGCAGCCGAGACGCGAGCTCCGCCAACGGATCCTCGTCCACGTCCCCCATGTCCCGCTTCTCCGTCCTGCAGGGCGACCGCCTTCGTTCATCTTTGTTCACCCCGAACCCCGGCGAACACCGAAACCGAGAAATTCCTCGGTGTCACCTCGTCAAGCGTCCCGGGAAGAAGCCATGAACACCTCATCCAGCACCACCTGATGCTCCTGGTCCTGTTGCTCGCAGTCGTTGCGATCTTCTGCACCCTTGTAGGAGCAGCGGCCGGCAAGCTTGCCCGCATCGAGGGAGCCACCTACGCCGGCGCCCTGCTACGGGGTGCCCTGGCTTTCGCAGGCAGCGCCACCCTCTCCCTGGCACTGCTGACCTTCCTCCTCGCAGCACTATGAAGACGGATGCAGTGCTGCACTGCGACAAGATGCACACACACGGCGCCGGGCACGACGGCGGACTCGGTCGCGAGGGACGGGGAGGCCCATAGCCAGTTTCCCCGGCGTTACCTGTTGCAGGTGCTGTTCCTGAGGTTGGCGAAGAGCAGTGCACCGTGGTAGATGATCTTGAACTCGTCGAGAAGGGCCTGCTCCGCCTTACTCGCGTGCGGCGTCGGCCGCCAAGCCACGACCAGCGTGTCCGAATCGGCCAGTTGCCAGATGTAGCGGCCGCCCCAGTGCCCGGCTCGCTGACCGGTTCCGTGCCGGCGATACGCGGTCAGCCGCTGGCGCAACCCGTTGCGGCCTCCAGCCTTGCCCACATAGACGACCGTCGCCCCGTCCACCCAGGCATCGGCGAGCTTGCAGGGGGCCACGGACGGGTTGCGACCCTTCCAGATGTCCGGCCGAGCTGGAGGAGAGGAACGCCGGGGGAGCGACGGCCATGCGGATCACTACATAGACCCCGTGCCCGGCGGGCACATCGCTGACGGGCAGGTCACGGAAAGGCACGAAGCCACGAAAGCCGCGGGCGGCCAAAGCCTGACGGCTCAGCTCCGGCGCATGAGGTTCATGCTGCGCATCGTGCCAGGCGGACGGGCGGCGCTCCTGGAACGGCTGCAGACAGGCGCACAGCACGATGCCTGGCTCCGTCTCCGCCGCTTTCACCCGGTCCTGCGCCAGGGCCGCGATGCTCCGCTCCAAGGTCCCTCTGGGCTGGCGCAGTGAGTGACAAGGACACGTACACCAGCTACGTACGGCCTCCCCGGATGCACCTGCGGATGCCATGAGGTGCCGGACGATCCCAACGAATACTACGCCGATCCGCGTGCATATGACGACCCGTCCTTCGTCCCGGCGTTCATCTGCGGCTGCTGCGCTCATGAGGTCCTTCCGCGACGACCCCGTCGGACAACGCGAATAGCTGTGCTCGGGCGCGACGGCTTCCGGTGTCTTGCCTGCGGTTCCGAGGACGATCTCAGCATCGATCACATACAGCACCAATCGGCAGGCGGCCGACACGGTATGGAGAACCTGCGCACGCTCTGCCGCTCGTGCAACAGCCGCCGCGGGACTGGCCACCTCCCAGGAATCGACGGAGAGACGGGGCATGAGCCGGCGAAATTCCGCCTCCAAGGTCAGTGGTCCGCCATATCGTCTGAACATGTCGTCGTACCGCAGAGACCTGGTCAGCCGCGCTACCCGAAACCAGTTCCGGTCGCTGGCGACCGACATGACAGTGCGCCTCGTGGCCGAGCTTGGCAGAACCACAATTTCGCCCTCGTTCCCGAGGACGAACTGAACTACGACGACACCAGCGTGCGCCGCATCCACCTTCGAGACGTACGCCGCTGCAGTCGACTGGACGGACTACGCCCAGGTCCATCGCCGTCCTCTTCTCGTGCTTGGAGGACTTCCCATCCGCTGCTACGCGACAGAGCGGCTGGGAGAGTAGCTGGCTGGAAGTCGCGCTCGAACTGGAGCAGCGACAGCTGAGCGTCGACGGACGTGGACGGATCTTCATGGCTCACGCCGATCGGTCTCCACGGGGCACCTGGAGGAGCTGACCGACCCGTCGGGCATCCTCGCGGGGCTTGAACAGGTCGGCCGCACCATCGCAGACGATCCAGCCGCCGCGATCGGAGCGCGGACCAGCTGATCGAGGCAACCGCGAAGACCGTGCTCCAAGGGCGGAGATTGCCTTCGATGAGTACACCGAAGGGTGCCTTCCTCGTCGGCGAGGCCGAGCGCAAGGCCCTCCATCTTGGCGCCTCGTCCATGCAGCTCCCGGCCCAGATGGCACCGACGCGGTCAAGAAGATCCTCGGTCGGCGTGGCCTCGGTTGCCGTCGGTGCAGCGGAACTCAGCAACCGCGGACAGGGCACTGGGCACGGCCGGGCAGGTGCGCCCCTCCAACCTTGGAATCGTCACGCCCAACGGCGCGGCCAATGCGACCATCTACCATGGTGCCCCAATAAAGCTCCGCGCCCTGGGACAAGGCCTCGCAGCGCTTTGGAGGAGTACGCGGTTCCAGCCCAGCAGTAGACGCCGCTCTAAGCTCTCGCGGCCCTCCTTCCTCCGGCGGCCAGGCGTTCGCGGCGCTTTGCGTGTGTACCGTTCGCGGGCCGGCCCAAGCCGACCATGTCCAGCTCCCGTTCCGGGTCCTTCGTGGGGATCTTGGTGACTTTCAAGCCGGCGGCTCTGACGCAGGTGTGCTGACCGGTGTCACGGGTCAGCGGGTGTACCTCCCGGTTCAGCAACGCCTGAATGTGCACAGCCCGGTCGATGATTTCGTCGTCCGAAATCAGGTACCGTACCGGCCAAGGCGAGTCGAGGACGGTCCCACAGTGCAGTCCTCCTGGACGTTCGAGGCCCGCTCAATGCGGGCACGTCGCCGCTCCGCGCGAGTTGTAAGGCGATGGGCCGTTCCGTGGCCAGTCATGAAGTTTGGGCGCTGTGTTTGGCCGACGCCAGCGGCCATGTTGCTTTTCCGTCGCCCAGAATCCATCGAGTTCGTCCACGGCGGTGCAATTGAAAATTCGCCGGACGCTGGTGTCGGGACGCGGGTCGAGGATGAAATCCAGGTCGGTACCCTCGAGCTTTTCTGGGTTATGGCTGACGAAGCTGGAATCGCCATCCCCGCAGAACCTCCTGGCCGAACTCGGTGGCGGTTTCGATCGTCGAAGGCCTCCACGGCGGCGCCGAGATCGGCGACGCGCTCAGCGAGCTCGAGGTGCTGTGAGAACGAGGACTGGGGCGCTCCCCGTCGCTCCAGCAAGGGTGCCCCCCATGCCGAAGGGCCACCTCGCCAGCGCCAGGTCTGGGTCAGTTGGCTGATGTCAAAGTCGCTTATCTGGTGCCGCAGTCTGTCCGAAGCGGCCTTCGCCCCCCCCCGGTGGGTCAGGGGCCAGGTGGTCGGTGCTGATGTCCTGCGCACCGAGGACATCCTCGGCTGCGAGGTAGGCGCTGCTGAGCGCGTCGCGGATGTTCTGGGAGTGAGCGCCGAACCTCGAGGTGATGAGCATGCTCACGATCCATCAGCAGGCCGGTTGAGTTCTGCAGACTTCCCTAGGCCCCCGGCCGACGATCGAGGAAACCGTTCGGCCGCTCAGGGCGCGAAGTTCGCCCTGTGCTGGTGGAGGTGGTCTTCTGCCCATTCGCCTGGCCATTCCTCGGCTCCGGGAGTCGAGGCAGGCAGCCGACCACTCCACCCCGAAGCCCGAAGTCGACCATGGCCCAGAAAAGTGCAACGCGCCCTGTCGCCAGCCGGACAAGGCCGCCAAGCCTCGCTCCTCGAAGTGGAGTATCGAGCGCGGTCAGCTCGAGCAGCACGGCTGATTCGGCGACGAGACCTGGAGATAAAAAAACCGAACGAGCAAGACCCCCTGGGGTGCAGAGTGAACCTACCACTCTGCGCGCGACATCATTTGCCGGTCAAGGGCCTGTGGGGTGCTGCTTCAGGCAGTCTGAGGCAACTTTTTGAGCATGATTACTTTCGTCCAGCACCCGCTGGCGCTCGGTGCCTGCTGCCCCACTGGAAAAAAAAAAAAAAAAAAAAAAAAAAAAAAAAAAAAAAAAAAAAAAAAAAAAAAAAAAAAAAAAAAAAAAAAAAAAAAAAAAAAAAAAAAAAAAAAAGGGGGGGGGGGGGGGGGGGGGGGGGGGGGGGGGGGGGGGGGGGGGGGGGTGCCGTTTTGGCGAAATGTGATCGCCGATCCATCGACACGGATGTTCTCAAATTTTCTTACCTCCGGTGTGTGCCAGTGCCGCACAAAAAACTGCGAGCATGCGCCAGGTCTTGGAGGACGCTGTTGTCGGCTGGCCTGCCCTGGTTGGCACGCCCCGCGACCGCGGCCCGCCGCTGCCTTGTGCCCCACCACCCTCGCCGCTTTTGACGCAGCACCGGGGCTCCGCTCCTGGCGAGACCGTGCTGAAAAAAACCACCGAGTTCATTGACCCTCGTGCTAAGTCTTCGCCGGCCTCCCTCTGGACCGCGCACCGTACGAAGCGCTCATCACCGCCGTCTCGCGTGGAAGAACCGAGACCTCCCATGCGACTACGAACAGATCGTGCTCCAGCAGCCAGGCCCCGCCAGCGCTCCCACCGCCGACGTCCGACGCCACACCGCCGCCCTGCTTGAAAACGGCGCCCCGGCCCCCTCGGCGAAATCGTCCTCCGCGAAGCCGACGGCCGCCTCTCCGCACCGATCGAAGAAACGGCCCGCTGTACCCAGAACCGCGCCCGCGAAGTATTGGCGCTCCACCCCCGGCGGGCCGCTTTCCTGGTAGCAAATCTTGGCCGCCGCGGCAAGCAACAAGCCCGATGGGTCAGGCGCCCCCTGAGAACGATTGCGTCCGCGCCCGGAGACTCAAAGCAGCTACGCCTCGTCTTCTTCTTCGTCGGGGCGATCGAGGGTCTGGTCCAGCGCACGCAGCAAGGCGTGGGCGAGGAGGATTGCCGTCAGAACGAAAATCAGACGGTAGGCGTCGGGCGAAGCCTGGTGTGCCCGGAGGTGGCGGTTGAAGGTGTCCTGGGTGGCACAGGGCCTGAAGGGGTATTCGCCACCCTGCCGGCCTGAGCAGGCGGGAGTGCCTGAACTGCCGCAGGGTAGGTGCGCCCCAATCGTCCGCGTCGCCCGGGCACTGCCGATGGTGCCGTGGTGTCCGGCCTTCAGGCGGAAAAATCACCCAGGGAAGAACGCAGGGTCTTGGCGACGCGGCGCTTCGCTGTCGCGGTCTCGAGCACGTTGCCGCCCGAGCAAGGAAAAACTCATCGAAGCAGGCCCGCGCGGTGCGTGTCGACGCCGGGATGCAGGCCGGCGCCGAAACCGTTTACTTCGGGATGGGTGACGCTCTGGAGGCTGGCGTCGACGTCGTCGAAAACGTCGTCGCGGCGTTCGCCGAGGGTCGCCCAACGCTCTTGGCGCTCGCGGAAGACTTCAGGGCTTTGACGATCTCGGCCCGGGAATTGCCCATGCCTGGGACAGCCCGTCGTCCTCACCCATCTCCAGAATCGTGAAGAGGTCATCAGCTCCCAGGCTGAGCAGGTCGCGGGCAGGAAGAAAATCACTGTCGCCGCCAGTTGGTCATGTAGCGTGCGGGGAAGCGACACGCCAAGTACGACGTCGTTGCTGCGGCAGTGCCGATCGTAGATGTCCCTCAGATCGCTCTGCAGTGCCGGTATGGGCTCGGCGATCTCGCCCATTAATGGCGCTGGGCGTTCGGTGCGGCCTGGTAGGCCATGTTGAAAAATCCCATACACTTTCGATGTTCCGGCGGCTGGACTGCATCTGTCGGATGTGGCGGCGAGCGGGCTCCAGCATCTTGTCTTGCCAGGCCGAGATCTGCCTGATCGACTCCATGAAGCCGGACAGGTCGTAGTTGGCGCCACGGCCCTGACCAGCCTCGCCCCTTGGCCGTTTCTTCATCGCCGTGCTGCATCCAGGGCATCCTCGCGGATCCGGCGCACCTGATCCTGATCATCCCCCGACGATTTACGCCCTCGCCTGTACAGCAGCATGCTCCAAGCGGGGTAAAACCTTCGCGGCAGGAATCGCGCCCGCCCCCTGCCGGGTATCTGCATGTTGCTGGACCACTCAACCTGGTACTTCCAGGCTGCCACGGAACCAGCAACGGAAACGCCCAAGGTCCCAGGGGCTCTTAGCGCACCAGTGCGATGCCGCCGCTTCCAGACCTCGGCGTCGCACTTGAGCGCGTGTAGCCTCCGCAGAACGCGATACCGCTGGCACCGGGGGCGAAGTCGGCGCTGGTGGGTGACACCTGCGCCCTGCCGTTCGTTGATCCCGCATGCCTGTACTGCCATCCCCTGAGGAGATCCACGCCGCCCGCACAGAAAAGCCCGCACAGAAAAGGGTGCCTGGACGCGTGCCACGCTCGCCGAATGGGGCATCCCCTGGCCTCCAGTGAAGGGCTGGAAGGAAAAGCTGATCACGCGCTGGGAGGCCGCCCAGCGGGGCCACACGCCCCCGACGCCGCCTCCGTCGGCGCCGCCCCCGGACACGCTCGACTTCGGCTGACCACACAGCAGCGGGGCCGAACCGGATCACCCTGCTCGGCCCCGCTGCTCGTTCCCGGCTGCTCACCTGCTGAGGTGGACCTGCGGGCCCCACACAACTCGAGGTCGTCCAGCAGGGTGACAAGTGGCGCGGTGTCGGAGCTGAGCTAGGGGCGAACCATTAACTCCATCCCGTCAACGGAGCTGGCACTTACAGCTTCCCGCTGCCCCACGGACTCGCGCGCGACAGCATGCTGAGGTTCCGCGGCGGGGACGGCCTCATCGAAATGCTCCAGACCGTCATGCAGCCGGCAGGGGCACGCCCTCCTCAGCATGCCCGCTTGAGTGAACGCGGATCGGGTGTCGGAGTGCTCCGGCATGATGATTCAGACAGAGCGGTCGAAGATGGCGAGGCGCGTGCTCATGAGATTGAAACTGGCCCGTGAATGGGTCGTTGGCGAGCCCATCGGGGAGCGAGGCGGCTTCGGCGCCGTCTACGCAGCGCAGGATGTCAACGGCTTGCCCGCCGCAGTGAAGATGGTCCCGAAGCGGCCTGGCGCAGAACGGGAAATGCTGTTCACCGAACTCGATGGCGTACGCAACATCGTGCCGATCCTTGACAACGGTGAGCACGAAGACCACTGGGTACTCGTCATGCCCCGGGCGGAGAAGTCCCTGCGGGCACACCTGCAGCAGCACGGGCCTCTCGCCCTGGCCGAGGCCGTGCGCGTGCTTACGGACATCGCCGAGACCCTGACCGACCTTGACGGCCAGGTCGTCCACCGCGACCTCAAGCCTGAGAACGTCCTGCTTCTCAACGGCCGCTGGTGCCTGGCCGACTTCGGCATCGCCCGCTACGCCGAAGCGACCACTGCCCAGCAGACCTATAAGTTCGCCGGCACCCTTGCCTACATGGCCCCGGAGCGCTGGAAGAACCTACGGGCCACGAGCGCCAGCGACATCTACGCCTTGGGCGTCCTCGCCTACGAGCTCCTGGAGGGCATCACGCCCTTCACCGGGCCGTACGAGCACGACTACCAGGACCAGCACCTCCACGGCACTCCACCGCCGCTCACCACCGCACCCGCCCTGCTGGCTGCGCTGATCACCGAATGCCTTTTCCGCGCTCCCCAGGGCCGCCCCGCGGCTGGCAACGTACTAGAGCGACTGAGCCGCATCCCCACTGCATCTCTGGCAGGCGGGCTGGCCGCACTGGCAGAGGCGAACCGGGCCGAAGCCGCACGCCGCTCCGAAGCCGACCGCCAGGCGTCAGCAGAAGCCACCGAAGCCGAGCGGCGCCGGGACCTCCTGGACGCCGCCCGCACATCACTCAGCCTAATCTCCGACCAGCTCCTGACAATGATCACGAACATCGTCTCCACGGCCGAGGTGCGCAGGGCCCCGGCAGGCTGGACGCTCCGCGTGGCCGAAGCCGATCTGACCTTCAGCAGCGCCCAGGAGACCAACCCCAGTGCCTGGCACGGTAAATCGATGGCGCCGTTCGACGTGATCGCCCACGCGACCATCAGACTCACGATCCCGCAAAACCGGCTGGGCTATGGGGGGCGGAGCCACTCCCTCTGGTACGCGGACGCCCAGGCGGCCGAGCGTTACCAGTGGTTCGAGACGGCCTTCATGCACATGCCGCTGCGCAACGTGACGTCGAAGATCGACCCGTTCTCCCTCAATCCCAACCATGAGGCTCGCGCGGCGGTCGGCCCGAGCATGGCCATGCACCAGGTGGCCTGGCCCTTCACGCCCCTCTCGGTCGGGGATCTGGACGAGTTCATCGACCGGTGGACCAGTTGGCTCGCCAAGGCGGCCAGCGGGGAGCTGGGACACCCCCGCCGTATGCCTGAGCGGGAGCCGCAAGGGTCGTGGAGGAAGTGACGAGCTGAGTACCCAGGAGCCCGCCCCACTCGCTGAGGGCGGGCTCCTGAGGTTCTCGTGGCTAGGCAGCCCAGTCGAGTCCGAGGTCGGCCAGCGCGGCGAGCTTGTCGGCGGTCAGCTTGGCCCGGCGGCTCTTGCTGTTGCTGAGGAACACTCCGAGCTTGACCTCCGACCCATCCGGCAACGTCTCTACGTGGGCCCTGGGGACCTTCACAGAGCCTTCCCGGGCCTTGTACTGCTCCAGGGCCGCTACGCCCTTCTCGAAGGCGCTCATGGCCGCCTTGGGGGCCTTAGTGGGCTTCGTCTGCTCCGGGGGCAGCGGCACGATGCCGACCGCTTCCAGGAGGTCGCGCTGCCCGTCTATCAGTCCCTCCCAGACCGTGTGCTGACGCTGCTTCGCCAGCCACTTGCCCACGTCCATGCCGTGGACGGTGAAGCCGGGCAAGACCTCGGAGCGGTCGTCCTCGTCCGTCAGCAGCTCCCGCAGCGCGGCGTAGTGCCGCTGCCACTCCGGCGGCCACGCGGGATTCCAGTGCGTGTCCACGGCCTCCAGCGCGGTCTTCCACTCAGGGTGGCCCTCCAGCGCACCGGGGCGCCGCAGATTGCTCAGCCACTGCCCTACCGGCCTGTCCAGAGCAGCGGCGGACCTCGGAGCGCAGAGGGTCCAATGGTCCGCGTAGTACGCCTTGGCGGCCTCAAGGTTCTCCTGGAACCGCTCATCGGCCGGGTTCCAGACCATGCCCAGCTTCTCCAGCCGCTGCGCGCGCCTGCCGGTCATCTGCCCCGCCCCGTAGGCCCTTCGCTGTTCTGCGACAAAGGTCCCCAGGGGAAACGCGCCCTCTTTGTACCCATAGGGAACTCGGGCGTGAAGCTCACGCTCCGTGAACGTCTTGAGCGCCGACCAGCCGCGCGCCCAGTCCTGGCGCTCGGTGTCGATGACGTTGAAGGAAATCCAGTCCGCGACCATCACCGGGTCACGCGGAGCCGCAAAACGCAGCAAGAGACGGGATTCGTCCTCACCTTCCTCGGGCGGCGAACCGATGTACTCGGACGGCTGCACGACGTCCTTCTGAGGCTCCTGCGGAATCGCAAGCAATTCGATTGCCTCTTCGTCGTGAGCGCGCAGACCCTCCAATACCTTCACCAAAGGCCGATACGATCCGGAGGTGAACATGTCTTCCGGCTCCTCTCCGGGCTGGAGGAATACCGGCACGATCAAAGAGGCGACTTTCCCTTGTCCGGGCTTTTGACGCAGCGCCCGGCCGATCGCCTGGACGATGTCGTGCGGAGCGCCCTTGGGGTCCAGGAAGGCCACCGAGTCCACAGCCCGGATGTCGACGCCCTCACCCAGCACCCGGCAGTTGCACAGGACAGCCCGCAGCGCCGTGGACCCGAACTCGCCCAGAACCCCCCGCCGACGCTCGGGGACGTGCTCACCGCACAGCCAGTCCGCCCAGATGCGCGCCGGGTACTTCTCGGGCCGGTCAGCGTGCAGCCGCTTGGCGACACGCTCCAGGCCCTCCGCGAACGCCTGCGCCTCTATCGTCCGATGGTGGAAGGTGATGCACGTCTGGAGGTGGTGCTCCGCCATCGTGTGCAGCAACGCCGCCTGCAGCGCCCCCAGGCGCTCACCGCGCACCCTCTCGCTGTGCCGCTCCTCGCTCATCAGCCGCTCCGGGGTGACGACCGGGTCCTGGAGCTCCAGGACGATGATCTGGTACCGCGCAAGCAGCTTCCGCGACACGGCCGATGCCAGCGAGAGCTTGTAGAGGACCGGCCCGAAGACCTTCTCGTCGTCCATGGAGGCCGCCATCTCGCGCGGCAGCGGGTCACGCACCCCCTCCGCGACCTCACGGTTCGGCCGCTCCTCCCAGATCCGCGGCGTGGCCGTCAGATACAGCCGCCGGTAGGAGGGGATGACGTCCTGGTCGTGGACGTCGGCCCAGGCCTTGCCCATCGAGCCACTTGTCCTGTGGGCCTCATCGACCACCGTCAGGTCCATCGGGGCCAGCTGCTGCCCGTAGGCACCCTCGAACGCCTTCGCCAGGACACCCAGGGACGCGTAGGTGGCGTAGACGGTCACAGGCCCCGTGCTGTGCCACAGCGCCAGCTGCACGGGGTTCGTGGTGGAGCGCACCTTGAGGTTCCACAGCTCCGGGTCATCGGTGAGGCTGCACACCGCAACCGCCGGCCCCGTGTGCCCAGCCTCATGCCATTCACGGACCGTCTGAGTCAGAAGGTCCAGCGTCGGCACCAGGACCAGAATGCGCCCCTTGGGCACAATCCGCTTTGCCGACACCGCGGCAATGGTGGTCTTTCCCGTCCCGCACGCGGCATGCACCTGTCCGCGCAGGCCATTGACAGGAATGCCATCCAGTGGAACATCGAGACCGCGCACAATGTTCGCAACAGCCTCGATCTGGTGAGGAAACAGTTTCCTAGCCATTCCCGTGGTCTCCTTTTCGCGGAATGCCGCGCGCAATAAGAATGGAAGGTCCCGGGCGCAATGGTTGGTCCGGGGTTGTGGTGTGTAGACCCAAACACTACACAGGCGTGGTCCGTGATGCATCACCCGCACGCCAACTTTCACCCCCAGGGTGATACATGACCGAATCTCGACCCGATGCGGCCGGTTGTCCTGTATGCTGATGGGGCATTGATGAGCGTCACCGGGCGGGTCTGAGAGTGAGGGAGGGGTCAGGGTGGAGCGCAGCGAAACCCGTCACTGCAGCAAGGCCGGCACCCGTACAACCCGACGGCCCGTCACATCCGTTGCAGGGGTGGTGGCCAGGAACCCCAAGCCCTACACAGGCCCGAGCGTGATGCACCTCCCCTTGCTGCCAGCCCAGGCGACCGCGCTTGCGCGGATGCCCGCAATGAGCGCTTGCGCGAATTGCATTCCCTCCCGGAATTCCGTTCACGGAATTCCATTCCCGCGTTTACGCGGGAATATGAATTGCGCTTGCGCAATTCATTCACTATGACCCGGCTTGCCGGGTCATATCCCGCTCCGCGGG